>NZ_JAFVMH010000002.1 GCF_017377735.1 Acetobacter garciniae | reverse complement strand
CATCTACCGGCTTATCCAATGTCCGTTCTCCTGGCAGGGCAGAAACAATTTTTTTCGGAACAGTCTTTCTTGTCATACCGCAGACCCGCGGCTTGGCTGTTACGGCTACGCGACGTTTATTTTCAGGAACACTCCGCAACATGCAGGCCGGGAACAGAATGGCGCGCGGCCAGGGGCAGGCGCCCCGCCTTAAGGCCTGCCGCCCGGCGGATACGGTGCTCGCCCTGCTGTAGGGACGGGCGGGACCGGGCCGGGCTTCACGCACCCGGCCCCCTGTGCCGGGGGGCCGGGGTGGTGGGGTCAGTATTCGACGACGGTGCGAATGCTCTCCCCGCGCGCCATCATGTCGAACCCTTCATTGATCCGCTCCAGCGGCAGCGTGTGCGTGATCAGGTCATCGATGTTGATCCGGTTCTCCATATACCAGTCCACAATCTTGGGAACATCCGTCCGGCCCCGCGCCCCACCGAAGGCAGAGCCGATCCAGCGCCGACCCGTCACCAGCTGGAACGGACGCGTGCTGATCTCCTGCCCCGCAGAGGCAACACCGATGATCGTCGAGACACCCCAGCCGCGATGCGCGCATTCCAGCGCCTGGCGCATCAGCGTCGGGTTGCCCACGCATTCGAACGTGTAGTCCGCGCCACCTCCGGTCAGTTCCACAAGATGGCCCACGATATCCCCGTTCGGGCCAAGGTCGCGCGGGTTCACGAAATCCGTCATCCCGAACTGCCGCGCCATCGCCTCACGCCCGGGGTTGATGTCCACGCCGATGATCTTGTCGGCCCCAACCATCCTGGCACCCTGGATCACGTTCAGGCCGATCCCGCCAAGGCCGAACACCACCACCGTCGAACCAGGTTCGACCTTCGCGGTGAACAGCACCGCACCGATCCCCGTCGTCACGCCGCAGCCGATGTAGCACACCTTGTCGAACGGCGCGTCGGGCCGGATCTTGGCCAGCGCAATTTCGGGCAGCACCGTGTAGTTCGCAAAGGTCGAACAGCCCATGTAATGGTGGATCGGCTGGCCCTTGAACGAAAAGCGCGACGTGCCGTCGGGCATCAGCCCCTTGCCCTGCGTGGCACGGATGGCCGTGCACAGGTTCGTCTTGCGCGACAGGCACGATTTGCACTCCCGGCACTCGGGCGTATACAGCGGAATCACATGATCGCCGGGCTTGAGGTGCCGCACATCCGGCCCCACCTCGACAACCACACCCGCCCCTTCATGCCCCAGAATGGCAGGAAACAGCCCCTCAGGGTCCGCGCCCGAGAGCGTATACTTGTCCGTGTGGCAAAGGCCCGTCGCCTTGATCTCAACAAGAACCTCGCTCCCACGCGGGCCTTCAAGCTGCACCGTCTCAATCTCCAACGGCTTCCCTGCCTCAAATGCTACCGCTGCTCTGACGTCCATTCCCTCGTCCCTTTTCCTATACGTAATGCGTCCGCCGGGCCGGCCTACAGGTCCAGCCCTATGGCGCGCAGATAATCGACAATTTCGCGGGCGGCCTGCGCCGCGGGCGGGCCGACAAGCACCTTGCCGCTCCCTCCCCCCGCCGGAGCTGCCCCCTGGGGCTGCCCCGATAACAGTTTGGGGCGCGCACGCCATGGGCGTTCCTCCCCCCCCGCTTCGTGACCGTGCCCGGCCTCGGTCGCGGCCAGTTCGCGCACGATCGGGGTGGCCCGCGCCTGCGCATAGACGGCATCGGGCACGGGGCCCGTGCGGGCACTGGCCCCCAGCACGCAGGGCATGGGCAGGGCCGCCGGCCTGCGCACGCCACGCGGCCGGGCCTGAAGCACATCCAGCGTCCGATCCCCGGCCGAGGCTTGGAGCACCTGTGCTACATCGGACACCATGGCCCAGCCAAGCCTGCGTGCGACCAGAAAGGGCACCAGCCCGCTATCCTGCCCACCGCAGGCCTGCTGGCCGGTCAGCAGCACCGCGATATCGGGATGGGCATGCAGCCAGGCCGACAAGGTGGCGCAGACATCCGCCCCTTCCAGCACGATTATCTGGTTCAGACCGTAAGCCGCGTAATCGCGCAGGACGGTGGTATCGGCCCCCGCATGCACGCTGACATGCACGCCGATCACGCTTTCGCAGATCTGATGGGCCAGGCCGATGGCATGGATTTCGGACGGAACCGGTGCAGCCCGGCCGGAAATCGGGTCCACTCCGGCGGAAAGCGCGACCGCGACCTTCATGCGTTCGAGCCTTTCTGGTTCAGAAGGTCTGTCAAAGCGGGCATGACCTCCTGCGCATCGGCAATAATGGCCAGCCCCGCCCGGCCGATCATGGCTGCGTGCAGGTCGGTATTGACCGCGACAATATGTTCCACCCGCCCGATCCCCTGCAAATGCTGGGGGGCGCCCGAAATGCCCATGGCCAGGTAGCAAACCGCATCCAGCACCGTGCCGGACGCGCCAACCTGTGTGGCGCGCGGCATCAGCCCTGCATCGCACACCACGCGGCTGGCCCCCGGCGTGGCACCCAGGGCCCGCACCATGGCGGCAAAGGCCGTGAAATCGGTAACACCATTCCCCGCCGCAGCCACAAAGGGCGCTTCGGCCAGTGGCAGGCTGGCCGGGTCCGCAGCCATGGCGGCCCCAAGCCTGACACGCCCGACGGCCCCGGTATCGGCCACATGGTCGACCTGGCAGATATCGTGGGCCACGCCTGCGTAAGGGGCTGCCCTGTCTTCTTCCAGCGTCATGACGATGGGCAGGGTCGTCAGCACCCGTTCGCGGCGGCTGGCCCGGCAGGGGGCAATGACATTGCGGGTTGAAAACGCCTGGATACCCCCCAGGAAATCGAAAGCGCCCTCGGCCACCACGCGGCGGGCCAGATCGGCGCCATCGGGGCTTTCGGGCAGGAGCAGATGGGCCGCACCACTCTGCTTCACCCAGGCCACGATATCGCTGGCAAAGCGTTCGGGGTCGGCCGGGTCGGTGGGCAGGATGCAAAGCCGGTCGGCCCCGGCGTCGCCCAGCATGGTCTGGGCCTGCTCGTCCAGGCCCGGCGGGCACAGCACGCAAACACCGCCTTGCGCGGTATCGGCGATCAGCCGTGCGGCACCAAGTATCTGCCGGTCGAACCGCGACAGCCGTCCTTCCGCCAGATCGGGGACGGCCAGCACCAGCATGGCCGGTGTTTCGACTCTGATCCGCTGGGCCACGCGTTGTGCCGGGGACCGTAGAGCAGTCGAGCCCCCCTGCCCGCCGCGCACAAGGCGGGGCCGCCCAGCTGGGCCTTCAACCGTGATCCGCGCCAGTTCGGCACGCGGATTGCGGCGCCGCTGCACCTCGGCCACCGCCGCCATGGGCCGAAGCGTGAAGCGCGGACGGCCAGACCCTGCGATACGTCGGCGGGCGCGGTCTTCAAACGGGTTCCTGCGCGTGCGCTGTGTCATGCCGCCACCACCGCATCGAGCACCAGTTCGGCGATATCACGCACTTCGGGCCGTTCGCCCACGACACCTTCGAGCATGGCCGTACAGCCGGGGCAGCCAACCGCCACAAGTGCCGCACCCACATCGCGCGCCTGGGCCATGCGCAGGTCGGGAATACGCTCCTGCGCATCCACATCGCTGACCGGGTTACCGCCGCCGCCGCCGCAGCACATGGCGCGCAGGCCGTGACGTTCCATTTCCACCACATTCTGGCACGCGGCCTTGAGCAGGCGACGGGGGGCTTCCACCTGGCCATTATAGCGAGCCAGGTAGCAAGGGTCGTGCCAGGCCACCGGGCCCGTCGCACGCGGGGTGAGCCGCAACTGCCCAGCCTGCACCAGTTCGTCCAGCAGGGTCGTATGGTGCTGCACGCGCCAACGCCCGCCCAGTGCGGGATATTCATTGGCCAAAGCATGAAAGGCATGCGGATCGGCCGTGACGATACGGCTGAAGCGGCGGCGGGCCAGCGTTGCCAGCACATCCTGCGCCAGCACCTGGAATGTCGCCTCATCCCCCAGACGGCGGGCCAGATCGCCGCAATCGGTTTCCGCCTCGCCCAGAATGGCAAAGCGCAGGCCCGCGCGCTGCATCAACTTCACCAGGGCTTGCAGGCTCTGCCCGTAGCGCCGCTCGAACGCCCCATCCCCCAGCCAGAGCAGGATATCGGTTTCATCCCCTTCCGCCAGAATTGGCACGTCCAGCATGGCCAGGCTGTCCGCCCGTTCGGCAGGGGGGCGACCGGCCAGGTTGCCCTTGTCGCGCAGGGTCCGCAGCGCCTTGGCCGCACCCGGGCGTACGGCCCCGTGCATGAGCGTCTGGCCCCGGCGCATATCGACAATGGCATCGACATGCTCGATCATCATCGGGCATTCCTGCACGCAGGCGCGGCAGGTGGTGCAGGCCCACAGCGTGTCGGGATGGATGGATGCATCGACCCCGACAATGGGGTGATGCATCCCGCACGCACCGCTGACGGCAGGGGCCAGTGGCGCGGGCGATCCCGTATAGGGGGATGCCTCGCCCATGGCATGGACCAGCCCCTGCACCAATGCCTTGGGGTTCAGGCGCTGGCCTGCGGCAAAAGCGGGGCAAGCCTGCTCGCACCGGCCGCACTGGATGCAGGCATCGAAACTGGCCAGGACATTCCACGAAAAATCCGCAGGGCTGATGCTGCCCAGCACGGGGGCGTTCAGGTCGAGCGGGCGCAGCGCGGTATCACGCCCGCCGCCGAACCGGCCGGGTCGCGTATGTGCGACAAGCCAGGTGGACCCCGCGAAAGCGTGTTTCATGGGGCCTGCTGCCAGCAGCCAGACAAGCCCGGCCCCGCCCAGGGCCATAAGGGCGCGCCCCACCCAGATAACCTCCCCGACCTGCTCCGGTCCGTAAACGGCCGACCACGTAGCCAGCAGGCTCAGCCCGCCTGTGCAGCACGCCAGTGCCGGGGCAAGGGCGTAGAACGCCCCGCCTGAAAGCCAGCCCGGCTTGCGCGGCCAGCGCCGCAGCCACACCAGAACGGACCCGACCAGCCCCAGAACCGCGAAGAATGCGATACCGGCCCAGACGATGCGGCTTGCGCGCATGAATGGCAGGGAGGTGAGCAGGACCAGCCCGAGGCTTGCCAGCAACCCGCCCGCCGTCAGCGCATGCATGCGCCCGGTGCCGGGCCGCCGTTCCACCACGTCATGCACGTCATGCAGGTAACGCCGTGGCAGGGCCGCAAGCCCGGCGCGCCAGTCAATGCGGGTTGCACGCCCCTGCCGCCAGCGCGTGACATAGCGGCTTGCCGCCAGCACCGCAGCGCAGCACAGCAGCCATACCAGCCCCGCGGCAATACCGATCATGCCTTAAAAATCCTTGCACAGCCGCAAGGCGTCATAAATGGCGGCATGGATGTTCCGCCCGGCCACCGCATCCCCGATGCGGAACAGCGCATAAGCACCCGCCGGTTTTTCCGCCAGGCCGGGTTGCGGCCTGCCTGCGAGAAGCGATGGCAGGTCCGTCACCCCATGGTTGACGGAGGCGGGCTTGAGATCGAAATACACGGCTTCGAGCGGAAGGTTGCCGCATTCCACCACCACGTTGTCGATCAGGCGTTCTTCCTCCTCTCCGGTCATGGTGTTGCGCAGGACGGCCACCACGCGGTTTTCCTCGCGGTAGAGTTCGCAAAGTTCCAGATTGGGGGTGAGAATGACACCAAGGCGATAAAGCTCGCGCAGATGCACGGGCTGGTTGGTGGTGCCGACATCCTGGGCGATCAGGCGATCGGCGGTTACCATTTCGACCTGGCAGCCCCGTGTTGCCAGAAGTTCAGCGACCGAGGCGGCATTGTGCTGGCCCATTTCATCATAAAGCAGCACGCTGCCTTCGGGCGAGGCATTGCCTTCCAGCACGTCACGCGCGGTACAGGTCAGGTCATGGCCCGGCCAGTCGCCCGGATTGGCCTTGCCGCCCGTGGCCACCACCACGATATCGGGGGCCAGCGCCGTGACCATGGCGGCATCGGCCTGGGTGTTCAGGCGTAGATCCACGCCGAGCTTGCGCACCTGCCCATCCAGCCAGCGCACGATGCCCGACAGGGCTTCACGCCAGCCGGCCTTGGCGGCGATGTTGACCTGCCCGCCCGTGCGGTCCGCCTTTTCAAGCAGTATGACCTCATGCCCGCGCAGGGCGCAGACACGCGCGGCCTCCAGCCCGGCAACGCCCGCCCCCACCACCACGACCCGCCGCTTCGTCTGGGCGGGGGGCACGTCATGCGGCATGGTCTGCTCGCGCCCGGTGGCGGCATTTTGCAGGCAAAGTGCATCGCCACCGACATAAATGCGGTCGATGCAGTAGCCCGCCCCTACGCACTGGCGGATATCGTCCTCACGCCCCGCGGCCAGCTTGTTGGCAATATGCGGGTCGGCAATATGGGCGCGGGTCATGGCGACCATGTCCACATGCCCTTCGGCCACGGCGCGCGCTGCTGTCGCCAGGTCCATGATCCGCTGGGCGTGGAAGACGGGAATATCCACCTCACGCCGGATGCCGCTGGCCAGGTGCAGGAACGGGGCGACGGGAAAGGACATGTTGGGCAGGCTGATGGCGTGGGACATATCATCCCGCGCCTGGCCGCCCAGCACGTTGACGAAATCGATCAGCCCGCGCCGCGCATATTCGGTGGCGATCGCCACGGCATCCTCATGCGTGACGCCGTTCTTGAGCAGTTCATCCCCCGACATGCGGATACCGACCACATAATCATCCCCCACCGCTTCGCGCACGGCGGTGAATGCCTCGATCCCGAAACGCATGCGGTTCTCGAGCGATCCGCCATAGGCGTCGGTCCGGTGGTTGACCGACGGGCTCCAGAACTGGTCGAGCAGGTGCCCATGTGCGCCCGACAGTTCCAGCCCGTCCAGCCCGCCTTCCTTGCAGCGGCGGGCGGCATCCGCGAAGGAGCGGACAATGCGGCGGATATCCTCGATCTCCAGTTCCTTGGGGACCGAGCGCGAAGCGGGTTCGCGCATGACCGAAGGGGCCACGACCGGCAGCCAGGCATCCGTATCCCAGCGGGTGCGGCGGCCCATATGGGTCAACTGGATCATCAGCTTGGCGCCATGGGCATGCACCCGGTCCGAGAACTGCCGGAAATAGGGGATGATGGCATCGTCGGAGACGGCGATCTGGCTCCACGGCGTGGCCGGGCTGTCGCAATCCACCGAGGACGAGCCCCCGAACATGGTCAGCCCGATCCCGCCCTTGGCCTTTTCGGCATGATAAAGCTGGTAGCGGTCCTTGGGCATGCCGCCTTCCGCATAGCCCGGCGCGTGGCTGGTGCTCATGATCCGGTTGCGGATCACCAGGTTCTTGATACGCAAAGGACGCAGAAGAACGTCCGCACTGCTGGTCATGTTCCCTGTTTCCTTCAGGACTGGATAGTCGCCTGGCCCATCTGCCGCCGCTCTTCACGCGGGGGGTAGCCGTACCGCCCGCGATAGGCCGTGCTGAAATGCGCCGAGGAGGTAAAGCCGCAGGCCATGGCGACATCGGTCACCGGCAGGCAGGTCTGCTGGAGCAGCCGCCGTGCCTTTTCCAGCCGGGCGGCGGCCAGGTAGCCCGCGGGGGTCGTGTTGGTGTGGCTGCGAAAGATCCGTTCGAGATGGCGGGTGGAAAAACCCAGTTCGCGGGCCAGGGTGGAAACCTTGAGCGGGCGGTCCATCTGGGTTTCGATCATGCGCACGGCCTTGCGCAGGGCCAGCGGCATGCCCGCAAGGTTTGTCGCGGGCTGGCTTTCCTCACCCAGGCGGTTGCGTTCGAGAATGAACTGGGCGGCCACCGCGCGGGCCAGCGCCATGCCGAAACGCGCCTCGACAATCTTGAGCACCAGGTCCAGCGGCACGGACCCGCCCGTGCAGGTCAGCCGGTTGCGATCGATCACGAACATGTCGCCCGAAACATCGATTTCTGGGAATTCTTCCTGAATGCTGGAAAGGTTTTCCCAATGGATGGCGCAGCGATACCCGCGCAGCAGCCCCGCATCGGCCAGGGCGAACGTGCCCGTGCACAGCGCACCGAGCGAGACATTGTCGCGCGCCTGCGCACGCAGGAAGCTGCGCAGCGCCTCGGAGGTGGAGGCGCGCACGTTCAGCCCGCCGCAGACGAAAATGATATCGTAGCGCTGGGCCGCGGCCTTGAGCGTAGGATGCAGGCAAAGGCCGTTGCTGGCGCGCGCGGGTTCCCCATCCAGCGTCAGGATATCCCATGTATAGGCATGCGCCTGACCAAGCTGGTTGGCCATGCGCAGGCCTTCCACCGCATTGCTGACGGCGATCATGGAATAGTTCTCAAGCGTGAGGAAGCCAAAACGCTTGAGACTGGCCAGATGCAGGTCGCGCCCCATGGCCTAGCGCTCTACCACAAGGTCGCTCAACGGCCGCGAACAGCACAGCAGAATGAAACCCTGGTCGATCTCGCGCTGGCGGATCCCGCCCTGGTGCTGCATGTCCACCTCGCCCGAGACCAGCTTGCACTTGCAGGTGCCGCACATGCCCTTGGCACAGGACGCGGGCAGGCGCATGCCCGCAGCCCTTGCCGCGGCCAGCACGGGTGTGCCCGAAGGACAGGCGATTTCACGCCGGCTCTTGGTGAAGCTAATGGTATACGCCGCGTCCTCAAGCTCCTGCGTGACCTCCGCCACCTCGGGCTCCTGTTCGAGCAGCGTGCCGAAATCGAAGCTTTCCTCATGGTAGCGGCGCATGTCGAACCCGGCATCGGCCAGCATGGCCTTTACGGCCTGCATATAGGGTGCGGGGCCGCAGACATACACCTCGCGCTCCATGAAGTCGGGGGTCGCCTGCCCGAGTACGGCAATATTCAAACGCCCTTTATGACCGGGCCATTTTTCAAACGGCGCGTCGCCTTCGCAGACATAGGTCGTGCGGAACAGGCCGGAAGCCTGCTCCATGGCCGCCAGTTCGGTGCGGAAGATCAGGTCCGCCGGGCTGCGCGCACTATGCACGAAGGCGATATCTCGCCCGCTTTGCGTATCGAGCAGGAAGCGGGACATGGACATCATGGGCGTAATGCCGCTGCCCGCCGACAAAAACAGGAACTTGCGGGCGGGCGAAAGGTCGCACGAAAAATCGCCCATGGGGCCAAGGGCGCGCACATCCATGCCTTCACGCATGGTGTCGTGCAGCCAGTTGGAAATGACCCCGCCGGGCACGCGCTTGACCGTAATGGCCACACTATACGGCCGCGACGGGGAGGACGAGACCGTGTAGCAGCGGTTGATGTCCTCACCCCCCACAGGCAGCACGAATGTCAGGAACTGGCCCGGCCGGAACAGGAAGCGCCTGGGTTCGGGGGCCGTGAACACGAAGGTCCTGACATCGTGCGTTTCCTGGATAACCGCGCGGCAGTGCAGGACCTCGTCAGTTTCGGGGTTCCATACCGGCGCATCCAGGGGGGCGGGGAACTTGTCCGTCATGCAAGGGAGTCCTTCAGCCGCTCGATGTACCAGGCGGCAAATTTCTCAACCAGTCCTTCGGTGTAGGGCGAATAGAAGCCGGGTTCGTAGGCCGGATCTTCCGCACCCTGCTGGGCGATGGCGACCAGGTCGGCATCCTGCTGGTTGGTGGCCTTCCAGACTTCCGTCAGCCGTTCGAGATCGTAATCGACCCCTTCCACCGCGTCCTTGTGGACCAGCCATGTGGTACGCACCAGCGTGCGATTGGCGCTGAGCGGCAGGGCCGTGAAGGTGATGATGTGATCGCCCATGAAATGGTGCCACGAATTGGGCTGCGTCCAGAAGGACAGCGCACCCAGGGCCTTGTCCTGCACCGCGCCCACGGGAATGCGGCACGCCGCGCGCGTGTCCATGGTGTAGCTTTCGCCACTCTGGTCGATCGGCAGGCGCTGGGTACGAAAGCCGGTGGGGCGGCCGGTCAGCTCGTCCACCTCACGCGAGGGAACGCCCGCCCCTTCCCACCGCGAACAGGACGCATCGACCAGGTCGGTATAGCGCTGGGCTTCGGCACGGCCCTGTTCGTCCAGTTCCGTGGGCGAAAAGCCGAACCCGTAGGCGAACAGGGGAATGGTCAGCTCGGGATGGTTGGGCCCGCAGTGATAGCACTCGCGGTTGTTCTCCATGGTGAGCTTCCAGTTCCCTTCCTCGATCAGGTCGGCCTGGTGGGCGATCCGGGCTTCACGCAGGTTGTGGGGGGCCAGATAGGGCTCCATGACGCGGGCCATGTCGTCGATATCGGTCGGCGGGTTGTCCGACAGGCAGATGAACAGCAGGCCGCCGATGGAGCGGAGCGCCACGGGCTTGAGACTGTTGCAGCCGGGCTTGAATTCCGCCCCCATATGTTCATAGAACTTGAGCTTGCCATCCAGCCCGTAGGTCCAGGAATGGTACGGACAGACGATGTTGCCGATCATCGTCGCCCCTTCGGGGATCATGCGCGCGCCCCGATGGCGGCAGACATTGTGGAACGCCCGGATATCGCCATTGTCGTCACGCACGAGAATGACCGAGGACAGCCCGACATTGACCACAAGCGCGTCACCCGGTTCGGCGACTTCAGGTTCGACGGCGACGAAAATCCAGTGCCTGCCGAAAATTTCGCGCATATCCAGCTTGAAAATATCGTCGCTGGTATAGAACGCGGCATCCAGCGACTTGCCCGGAATGCGCTGTTCAACAAGGCTTTTTATGGATTTATCCTGATCTGCGGTCATGTTTTCAAACCTTCGCCAGTCGGCCTGCACCTGCCTGCCGTTGTTTTGATACTGTACCAAACACTGAGCGATAATTTGCGGAATTACGACATAAACCTTCCTGAGCCGGACTTTTTTGTCGCCCTCAGCACTCGGGAAAACAGACGGCCAGCCCACCCTGGGAGGTTTCCTTGTAGCGACTGCTCATATCCGCCCCGGTTTCCTTCATGGTGGCGATCACCTGGTCGAGCGAGACATGGTGCGACCCGTCGCCGCGCATGGCCAGAGACGCGGCGTTGATGGCCTTGACCGCGCCAAAGGCGTTGCGTTCGATGCAGGGAATCTGCACCAGCCCGCCAACCGGGTCGCAGGTCATGCCCAGGTGATGCTCCATGCCGATCTCGGCGGCGTTTTCGATCTGCTCCGGCCCGCCCCCCAATGCGGCCGCCAGGCCCGCGGCCGCCATGGAGCATGCGACTCCGACTTCGCCCTGGCAGCCCACCTCGGCACCGGAAATGGAGGCATTGCGCTTGAACAGCCCGCCAATGGCGGTGGCGGTCAGGATAAAGCGCCGTTCCCCTTCGGCCGTCGCATCGGGGCAGAAGGTGCGGTAATAGCGCAGTACGGCGGGCAGCACGCCTGCGGCCCCATTGGTGGGGGCCGTGACCAGGCGACCGCCTGCGGCATTTTCCTCGTTCACCGCAATGGCGAACAGGCTGACCCAATCCATGATTTCGTGCGCGGTGCGCAGGTTGCGAAAACGGTCCGCCTCCAGCCTGCGGTGCAGGCCCGGCGCGCGCCGCTTCACCGCCAGGCGGCCGGGCAGCACGCCTTCCTGCTCCATGCCGCGATCGACCGCACGCATCATCACATCGATAATCCGTGCGATATAGGCGTTTACCTCCGCCACGGGGCGCAGCGCACTTTCATTGGCCAGGACGATCTCGGCAATGCTCAGCCCGGTCCTGCGTGTCAGGTCCAGAAGTGCGCGGCCCGATGTAAAGACGAAGGGCACCTGCGGTTCTTCCGGGGCGACCTGATGGGCAAGCTGTTCCTCGGGCACGACAAACCCGCCACCCACCGAGCACAGGCGCTGGCGGCTCAGCAACGCATCGGCGGAGGTGCCGCCGGGGCCGTAGGCTTCGAACTGCATGGTGTTGGGGTGGAACGGGGCCGGCGTTTCGTAATCGAATACGATATCGCGCGCAGGGTCGAATGCGATATCGGTCCCGTTCAGGCACAGGCGGTGTTCATCCGTAATGCGCGCCACGCACGCATCGGCCTGGGCGGGGTCCACCGTGTCGGGCCGCATGCCCGACAGGCCAAGCAGCACGGCCCGGTCCGTTGCATGGCCCTTGCCTGTCCACGCAAGGGAGCCGTACAGCACGACACGCACCGTCTCGACATCGCCCAGCCCCGCCAGCGAGGCTGCAAAATCCCCCGCCGCGCGCATGGGACCGACGGTATGGGACGAAGACGGCCCCACACCGATCTTGAACAGATCAAACAGGCTGACCATGGTTTTTTATCCGAACTGGAAAAAACTGAACACACCGCCGCCTGCGGACACTGGCAGCCAAGCCTTTTCCGGCTCGGTGTCCATGTCAACCGCCCCGCCAGCAGGCAGGGCGGTCATTTTCTTAAAACTGTGTATCGTGTGCGGCGTTTTTCAACATGCTGGCGGCATAGGGCAGGAACGATCTCCAGACTTCGACATGGAAGTCCTGCTCACCCTTGCGCCAGATCACGCCATCGGCCTTGTCCAGCAGCGTGCGCGTGGCCATGCCGATGGGAAATGCCTCAAGCGCGAAGTCCAGCGGGCTCAGGCAGGGCAGGATATCCTCCAGCCGATCCCCGCCCAGCACCAGCGAGTCCTGGCGGGCCGAAACCTCCACCAGGCTGCACGGAATACCTGCCAGGGCCTTGGTCCAGGCGGCTTCGGCCCTGGCGCGGGCTTCGGGTTCGACCAGGAACAGGATTTCATACGGGCCAAGGCGCAGCGCGCTGACACCATCCTGTGTCACGGCGCGCAACAGTTCGGGCACCGCACAGCCCACCGCCTTGCACGCCGCGGCCTGTGCGGCCTCGCGCCCCTGGAACGTCCAGCGGGCCAGGGCGGGACCGCCCTGCATCGAGAACCCGGCCAGCGTGGCCATATTGCTTTCAGCCATTCAGACGCACTCCTTCCGCGTCATAAAAGACGGGATCAACCAACTTTACGGGAATGACGCGATCTTCCATCGGCACGTAAAGCACTTCCCCCTTGCGGGCCCTGCCGCCGGAAACCATGCCCAATGCAATGGAACGCCCCAGTGTCGCGCTGAAATAGGACGACGTGACATGACCCAGCTTGTGCATGGGTATGGGTTCCTGCGGGTCGCCCACCAGTTGCGCGCCTTCTTCCAGCACGATATCGGGGGCCTGTGTCAGCAGGCCCACAAGCTGGAGCCGGTCGGGAGCCTGCAAGGCAGGAAGGGCGAAGGAGCGCTTGCCCACAAAGTCCTTCTTGGCCTTGCCGATCGCCCAGCCGCAGCCGACATCGTCCGGTGTGGCGGTGCCGTCCGTTTCCTGGCCGACGATGATGTAGCCTTTTTCCGCGCGCAGCACATGCATGGTCTCGGTGCCGTAGGGCGTCATGCCGAAAGGTTGCCCGGCCGCCCAGATGGCATCCCAGATCCGGCGGCCCTCGGTCGCGGGCACGTTGACCTCGAACCCCAGCTCGCCCGAGAAGCTGACACGGAACAGCCGCATCGGCGCCCCCTGGATCGTCCCTTCCACCACGCTCATATGCGGCATGGCCTGGGCCGAAATATCCGGCCCGTCCACCAGGGGTGCCAGCACTTCGCGCGCCTTGGGGCCCTGCACGGCAATGACAGACCACTGTTCGGAGGTCGAGGTCAGCCACACGTCCAGATCGGGCCATTCGGTCTGGAGGTAATCCTCCATCATGGCCAGCACGCCCGAAGCCCCACCGGTCGTGGTCGTGACGTGGAAGCGGTCATCGGCGATACGGCCCACAACGCCGTCATCGTAGACAAAGCCGTTTTCGCGGCACAGCAGGCCATAGCGGCAGCGGCCCACGCCAAGCTTGGTCCAGGCGTTGACGTACATCCGGTTCATGAAGGTCGCGGCATCGGGGCCCACGACCTCGATCTTGCCCAGGGTCGAGGCATCGAAAATACCCACCCCCGCCCGCATGGCCAGGCATTCACGCCGGACTGCGGCCTCCATATCCTCCCCATTGCGGGGGAAGTAGCGCGCACGCCGCCAGAGCGAGACATCCTCGAACACGGCGCCCTGGTCGCGCGCCCAGGCGTCGATCGAGGTGCGGCGGTCGGGATCGAACAGGTCGCCGCGCGCATGGCCGGAGAACGTGCCGAATGTCACCGGGGTGAAGGGCGGGCGGAACGTCGTCAGCCCCACCTGTTCGACCGGCGCACCCAGCGCATAGGCGGCAATGCCCAGCGCGTTCACGTTGGACAGCTTGCCCTGGTCGGTGGCCATGCCGGTCGTGGTGTAGCGCTTGATATGCTCGATGGAGCGGAAGCCCTCACGCACGGCCAGGCGGATGTCCTTGGCGGTCACGTCATGCTGGAAATCGACGAAGGACATGCTGTGCAGGTCCTTGCCACGGCGCGGCAGCGCCCCGGCGAAGCCCGCCACATCGGCCTTGTCCTGCCCGCTAACGCTCCATTGCGGGGCCTCGCCCTTCTGGCCGGTGCTCGCTGCAGCGGCCGCCAGGCCAGCCTGCACACCATCGGCCAGAACGTCCTCAAGCTGGTAGACACCCCGGCACGCACCGGCGGAGCGTTCGCGCTCGGCGGATTCGCCGGGCACGTAGGCTCCCACCCGGTCATCGAACCGCAGCTTCCCGCGCGATTGCGAGAACAGGTGCACGCTGGGCGTATACCCGCCCGCCATCAGCACCAGGTCGGCGGACACATGGCGGCCACGCCCGACATCCCCGCCCGGCAGGACGGGAGCAAGCTCGACACCATCGACACGCTGGCCACCATGCACGCGCTGGATGACCGAGGACGGATAGACCTTGATCCCCATCTGCTGGCACTGGCGCGCCAGTTCGCTTTCGACCACGGGCCGCACATCGGCCACGGCGACAACGCGGGCCCCGGCATCCAGCAGGTCGAGGGCGACGCGATACGCGCTGTCATTGGCCGCCATGATCACGACCTTGCGGCCGCACAGCACGCCATAGCGGTTCAGATAGGTGCGCGCCGCACTGGCCAGCATGACGCCGGGACGGTCATTGCCTTCGAACACCATGGGGCGTTCCAGCGCACCCTGGGCCAGCACCACTTCCTTCGCACGGACCTGCCACAGCCGCTCACGCGGGCGGCCGGGGGCGCCGATCATCAGGTGGTCGGTCAGGCGCTGGCACAGGGCCACCATGTTATGGGGGCCGTAATTGAAGGCGGTGCAGCGGTTCATGACCCGCACATTCGGCAGGGTGGCCAGTTCGGCCAGCACGTCCGCAACCCAGTCGGGCCCGGTCTTGCCATCGATCAGCACGCGCCGGTCGGACAGCAGGGAGCCGCCGAATTCCGCCGTTTCATCGACCAGGATCACCCGCGCACCGGTGCGCCCGGCCGCAAGGGCCGCACTCAGCCCCGCGGGGCCGCCACCGGCCACCAGCACGTCGCAATGTTCGTACCGGAAGGCATAGTGATCAGGGTCGGGCTCGGTCGCAGACACACCCAGACCGGCCGCGTGGCGGATGATGGGTTCATAGACCTTGTCCCAGAACCCCTTGGGCCACATGAAGGTCTTGTAGTAGAAGCCCGCCCCCAGCAAGGGGGAGAACAGGTTGTTGACCGCACCCAGGTCGAATTCCAGGCAGGGCGCGCGGTTCTGGCTGACAGCCACAAGACCCTGATGGATTTCGATCTGCGTTGCGCGCATGTTGGGCGTATGCAGCGCAGGACCGGCCCCTACGCCAACCAGCGCGTTGGGTTCATCCGACCCGGCGGAAATCGGGCCGCGCGGGCGGTGGTACTTGTAGGACCGGCCCATGAGGTGGCGACCATGCGCCAGTAGGGCTGAGGCCAGCGTGTCACCCGCGTAACCCGAATAGGAACGGCCGTCGAACGTGAATGTGACGGACTTGGAAACATCGACCCGCCCACGGCCGGGGATACGGCATGTCTGTGTCATCGCGCTGCCTCCGCCGCCTGTTCAGGCGTTACAACCGGCCTTGGCTGGCCCATTTCATAGGTCGTGACAAAACGGTCGGTCCGCGTGTCGCGAATGGCGTTGAAAAAACGCCCGCAGCCATGCGCATGCCGCCAGCGTTCGGCAATCAGCCCCTTGGGGTTGTCACGCATATACAGATACTGCGCCCATTCCTCGTCACTCAGGGTGGAGGGGTCGGCGGGGCGGGCGATATGCGCCTCCCCCCCGTTTGCGAATTCGACTTCCGCGCGCTCCCCGCAATAGGGGCATTTGATCAAGAGCATGTAAAACCCCGCTTAATGGGCAACCGCAGCAGCCGCTGCTTCGTCGATCAGCGCACCTTCACGGAAGCGCTCGATGGTGAACGGCGCGTTGATGGGATGCGGCTCGTTCTTGGCGATGGTCCAGGCGAACAGGTTGGCGGCCCCCGGCGTCGCCTTGAACCCGCCCGTGCCCCAGCCGCAGTTCACATACAGGCCTGGCACGGATGTCTTGGCCGTAATGGGCGAGCGATCGGGCGTGTTATCGGTGATTCCGCCCCACGAACGCATCATGCGCAGGCGGCGGAACATGGGGCACAGTTCGTTGATGGCTTCGAGCGTGTGGGCCGGAATATGCAGCCCGCCACGCTGGGTGTAGGACACATAGCTGTCCGTGCCCGCGCCAATGACCATCTCGCCCTTGTCGGACTGGCTGATATAGGCGTGAATGGTGTTGGACATGACAATGGTGGGGAACGCCGGCTTGACCGGTTCGGACACCAGCGCCTGGAGCGGGTTGCTTTGCAGCGGCAGGCGGATACCCGCCATGCCCAGCACCACGGAACTGTGCCCGGCGGCGGAAACAGCGACCTTCTTGGCCTTGATCGTGCCCAGTGTGGTCTCGACCCCCGTGACCTCGCCCGTGGGCGCACGGTTGATGCCGATGACCTCGCAGTTCTCGATAATGTCCACGCCCATGTCGCTGGCCGCGCGGGCAAAGCCCCAGGCCACGGCGTCATGCCGGGCGGTGCCCGCACGCCGCTGCAACGAACCACCCATGATGGGGTAGCGGATATTGGGCGAGATGTTCAGCGGCGGACAGAATTCCTTGACTTCCTGCGGGGTCAGCCATTCGTTGTCGATGCCGTTCAGCCGGTTGGCATGCACGTGGCGCTTGAACACCTGCACGTCATGCACGGTGTGCGCGATCATCAGGCATCCGCGCTGGCTGAACATGACGTTGTAGTTCAGTTCCTGCGACAGCCCTTCCCACAGCTTGAGCGAATGCTCGTAATAGCTGGAGCTTTCGTCGAACAGGTAGTTCGAACGGATGATGGTGGTGTTGCGCGCGGTATTACCGCCTGCAAGCCAGCCCCGCTCCACCACGGCGATGTTGCGCAGACCATGCTGCTTGGCCAGGTAATAGGCCGCACCCAGCCCGTGGCCACCACCGCCTACGATAATGATATCGTAGGCAGCCTTCGGCTTGACGGACCGCCATTGCGGTTTCCACCCCTGGTTTGCTCCAAGAGCCTGACGGACTAGAGAAAATGCTGAAAATTTTTGCATGTTCATCCCACATGCTGCGTAACCATACCTCAACCTATGCGACACAATCTGCGCGGCGGCGTGTATAAAACAGACAATCTTCATGTATGGAACGGACACGCCAAAACCAGTGCGTGAGAACACGCGGCATTCCTTAAAATACCGCACGGAACCTATGGCAAAAGGGGGGCACGCCCCGATGCCGGCAGCGCGTTGCGTGCCCTGTGCCACGGGCAGGCCACCCCCGCCTGCAACACAGGGCCATTTTATTCAGACCGACGCGCAAACATGTTTTGACGACGAAACCATGCCCCTGCGCGCCAACAGGCACCCGGGGGCGAAAAGACCCGCCAAGCCATCCGCCTGACGTTCAATACGTTCACTGCCCCACCCGGCGAACCGCGTGGAGAGCCGCTCCGGGGGCCAAGGCGGTGGAAAAGCTGCCGCCCGTCAGGGGGTGGCCGGGCCTTCAAGAGTAGCGCTGGCTGGGGCCGCGTCCTTCAGCCCCACGCCCGTAAGCCTGAGCTGGCGGGCCTCACGCATGAGCCAGGCGAGCTTGTCGGCCGCCACCGGCACCGGCAGGCCGTGCGGGTGGATATTGGACAGGCAGTTCCGTGCCGAATCGGGGCAGCCGACATAAGGTGCGTATGTCAGGTAGACACCCAGGCTGTCGGCAACACTCAGCCCCGGGCGTTCACCGATCATGACAACCACCATGGCCGCACCCAGTGCCTGGGCAATGTCGTCGCCCAGGGCCACGCGGGCCTGTGTGGCAATGACCAGCGGGGCGATGCGCCAGCCCGCCAGCCGGGCGCGCATGGCCTCGAACAAGGGCACGGCGTTGTGCTGTGTGGCAATGGACGACAACCCGTCCGCCGCTACGAACACGACATCCCACGCCCCCTTTTGCAGGACAGACAGGGATTCGTCCGACAGCCTGCGCCCCAGGTCCGGCCGCCTGAGGTAAGTGGCGCGGTCGCCCGCCCGGCTGCACACGCACAAGCATGGCAAGACCCCCGCCAGCGCATTGGCCTGGCCTGCCATGGCCTGCACGTCCAGCGGCGTGTGCACCGCATCGCGCGCCTGGGCATGGGCTGCCTGAAACGCCAGCACATCGGGCGTTTTCAGCGCATTGCCGCTGCGCCCAAGCCCGATCCGCGCGCGCGTGAACCGCCGCAGGGGCTGCCAGTCATCAACTGCGGCACCGCCCGCCGCGTCAGCCCCGACTGGAGCAACCCCGAGTGGAGCAGCCCCGAGTGGAGCAGCCCCGAGTGGCGTCCCCCCGACCGCGCTGCCTTCCACCGGATTACCTTCGATTGCCCCGCCCTCGCCCGGTCCCTGGCCGACGGGCCTCCCATCGGGCCGATCGGCATCCAGCACGGCAGCCGCAGCCCCCTTGTCAGGCTGCCGGTCACCGGACTGGGAAATGTCGGCCTTGCGCACGCCCGGCCCGGCGGGCGGGGTGTGGGGGGCGGGAGAATGCGGGGGGTGCGTCATGCCACGCCCGCCATGGCGGCCAGGCGCGTCTGGGCCGGGGCGATGGCCCGCATGCGTTCGCGGCTTGTATCGTACAGGCCCATGCGGTCCAGCCAGGCGGCAAATTCCGGGGCGGGGCGCAGGCCAAGCAGGCTGCGCAGGGTCAGGATATCGTGAAAGGACAGGCTCTGGTAATTCAGCATCACGTCATCGGCCCCGGGCACGCCGATCAGGAAGGTCACCCCCGCCGCGCCCAGCAGCACCATGAGCGTATCCATGTCGTCCTGATCCGCTTCGGCATGGTTGGTGTAGCAGACATCGCACCCCATGGGCACGCCCAGCAGCTTGGCGCAGAAATGGTCTTCCAGGGCTGCGCGCATGATCTGCTTGCCGTCATACAGGTATTCCGGCCCGATAAAGCCGACCACCGTATTGACCAGCAGGGGGTCGAAGGCGCGTGCGACGGCATAGGCCCGTGTTTCCACCGTCTGCTGGTCCATGCCGTGATGGGCGTTGGCCGAAAGGGCCGCCCCCTGCCCGGTTTCGAAATACATGACGTTCTGGCCCAATGTTCCGCGCCCCAGGGCAAGGGCCGCCTCATGCGCTTCACGCAGGATGGACAGGCTGACGCCAAAGCCTTCATTGGCTTTCTGGGTTCCGGCAATGGACTGAAAGACCAGGTCCACCGCACCACCCCGGTTCATGATCTCGATCGTGTTGGTGACGTGGGTGAGCACGCAGGTCTGGGTGGGAATGTCGTATTGCTGGCGCGCGTGGTCGAGCATGTCCAGCAGTTCCAGCCCGTTGGCGACACTGTCCGTGGCGGGGTTGATGCCGATCACCGCATCGCCCATGCCGCACAGCAACCCGTCCAGGGTCGAAGCCGCAATGCCCTTGAGATCGTCCGTGGGGTGGTTGGGTTGCAAGCGCGAGGCCAGGCAGCCTTCAAGCCCGATGGTGTTGCGAAAGCGGGTAATGACACGGATCTTGCGCGCCACGGCCATCAGGTCCTGGTTGCGCATGATCTTGCTGACCGCCGCCACCATTTCGGGGGTCAGGCCGGGGGCGAGCGCCGCAAGGGCCGGGCCGTCCGCCGTGTGGGAAAGCAGCCAGTCGCGGAACTGGCCCACTGTCATATGGGCTACGGGCGCGAAGGCGATGCTGTCATGGGTATCGACAATCAGGCGCGTGACGTCATCGTGTTCATACGGCACCAGTTCGGCCTGGAGAAAAGCCGCCAGCGGCAGGTTGGCCAGCGCATGCCGCGCGGCCACGCGCTGGGCGTCGGACTGTGCGGCAAGCCCCGCCAGTTGGTCGCCCGATCTGGCGGGGGAGGCCGCCGCCAGCAGATCCTTGAGAGTGGCAAAGCAGTAGCTTTCCCCCCCTAGCGTGTGACGATATGCCATTTCCCACACCCTGTTCGCCATTGCGCCATGGGGCGGACCGGCCGCAGCCCCGGGGCCCCAAGGCCCGACATGCCGCCCGCAACGGCCCGATGAACGCCCCCCATGAACGTCCCATACGCGCACCGCAAGCGCCCCATGGGGGAATGTTACGCGCAGATGTCAGCCAAAGGGAACACCCAATTCCGCGTGCCCTTTGACACGCCGGGCCGTGTCCGCCCGCATGGTGCGGGATTTCCCCTTGCATCCGCCCGCAAAGCCTGCTTGCACAGTGCCATGCAGCCGACAGCAGACAGGACAGACTGGTTTCCCATCATGCTCCGCATGGAAGGGGCGCGGGCCCTTGTGGTCGGCGGTGGGCAGGTCGCGGCCAACAAGGTGCGCCTGCTGCTGCCGACGGGTGCGCGGGTGCATGTCATTTCGGCCCAATTATGCCCCGAACTGCGCGACCTCGCGCAAGAAGGGGCCATAACCCATGCCCCCCATGACGCCACGACAGAGGATGCCGAGGCCTGGCCGGGTGCGCAATACCGGCTGGTCTATCTGGCCACGGATGACGCAGCCCTGAACGGGGCGCTGGCCGCACGTTGCCAGGCGTACAACATTCCCGTCTGCGCGGTGGATGATCCGGCGGTGTCCAGCTTCATTACCCCCGCACTCATCACCCGGGGGCGGGTGCAGGTCGCGGTGTCCACAGGGGGGGCGGCCCCGGTCCTTGCGCGGCGGCTGCGCGCGCGGATCGAACAGGCGCTGCCCGCCGGGCTGAACCGGCTGGCGGATTTCATGCAGGCACAGCGCGGCTGGCTGCGCGACAGAATGCCCGACCCCGGCCAGCGCCGCCGCCTGTGGGAACGGTTTTTGGACGGGGCTGGCGGACAGTTGGGCATGCGGGGCCAGGTTGCCGCCGCCCGCCATGAACTGGACAGCCTGCTCGAACACAACACGACGCGTGGCGAGGTCTGGCTGGTGGGTGCCGGGCCGGGAGACCCCGACCTGCTGACGCTTGCGGCCCTGCGCCTGCTGCAGGATGCCGACGCCATTCTGTACGACAACCTGGTCGCCCCGGAAATCCTGAACTATGCCCGCCGCGACGCCGAGCGCGTTTTCGTGGGCAAGAGCCGCAGCCGCCACACCCTGCCGCAGGCAGACATAAACGCCGAACTGGTCCGCCGCGCCATGGCGGGGCAGCGCGTGCTGCGCCTGAAGGGGGGCGACCCGTTCATTTTCGGGCGCGGGGGGGAAGAAATCGAAACCCTGGCGCAAGCGGGGATCGGCTTTCGTATCATCCCCGGGGTTTCCGCCGCCAATGGCTGCGCGGCTTATGCGGGTATTCCGCTCACGCATCGGGACTGCGCACAGTCCTGCCTGTTCATGACCGGCCATGCCAAGGCGGATGGCAGCATCGAGCTGGACTGGCAGAGCATTGCCCTGCACAACCAGACCGTTGTCATTTACATGGGGCTGTCGGCGCTGCCCGAACTGTGCGCCCGGCTGGTGGAACACGGCCTGCCGCCGGACTGGCCCGCCGCCCTGATCGAACACGGCACCATGCCCGACCAGCGCGTGGTGGTGGGCAGCCTGGCCACGCTGGCAGACCTGGCCGCAAGCCGGAACGTGCGCAGCCCGGCCCTGATCATTATTGGCGAGGTCATCCGCCACCGCGTACTGCCGGTTGCCCGCTGATGCGCTGGCGTAACGCGACCGCGCAGCACCGAGTATTCCGCCCCCGGGGCCATACCGCAGGTCACACTCCGGGCCATATCCGAAGCCGCCCCGTGTTCCGCTCCCTGGCACTTGCGACCTGCCTGCTGGGGGCGGGCTGCTCGCTCCCCGTTTCGGTCCAGCATCTGAGCCTGACCGAGGCTTACAGGCAGCGCAGCGAAAGCGCGCTGGACGGGCGCCATTTCAGCACCACCACGCGGATCGTGCTGGAACGCCAGAACCTGTGGCAGGACTGGGCCGATCACCCCGCCCACGCCATTGCCACCCTGCGTGCGAGCACACAGGCGCAGTTCTACACACCCGATCTGCCCGACCAGCTTTTTGCCCTGGCGGAACTGAACTATCACCTGGCCCGCAAACACCATGACCGCGCCGCCTTCCTGGCCGCGGCCCTGTACGCCTATGCCTACCTGGCCCCCGACGCACCGCCGCAGGACCAGCCCAGCCGGTATGACATCCATATCCGCCAGGCGGGCGATATCTACATGCTGGGCCTGACGGAAGCGCTGGGAACCCCCGTGGACCCGCAAAGCCAGCGCTGGACCCTGCCTTTCGGCACGCTGGACCTGCGCGCCGACCCCACGCAACTGCTCTGGCACGGCTACAGGCTGACAGACTTCCAGCCCACGGCCCGGCTTGTGGCTTCGGGTATCAAGAACAATTACAGCAAGCCCGGGCTGGGGGAGCCCCTTGCGGCCGTGCCCATTCGCGCCAGCGGGCAGCCACCCGCCATAGGGATGACGGACAAATTGCGCGTGCCGGTCAACCTGCTCATGGCCATACCCGATCCGCGCAGGCAGGTACTGTCGGACCATATCAGCGGTTCGCTGGTTCTCAGCGTACTCGACGCACCCCCCGGCATGGGCGAGACCACGGGCACGAATACGGCCATGGCAACACCTGCCACCCCGCCTTTGCAATACGACCAGACGACCGCACAGGCGCTCAGCCTGAACCAGGCCGCCGACTGGTCGAGCGAATATGAGGGTTTTCTGGACGGGAGCTTTTTCGATAACGGCCGCACGCCGCAGCTCTACAGCATCGAACCCCACCGGTACGGACGCAGGCCCGTCGTCCTTGTGCATGGCACGGCCTCAAGCCCCGGGCGCTGGGCGGACATGATCAACGACCTGCTCGAAGATCCCGACATACAAAGGAATTTTGAGTTCTGGCTTTTTTCCTACGCCACGGGCAACCCCATTCCCTATTCGGCGCTGCAACTGCGCGAAGCCCTGCGCAAGGCGCTGGACGGGCTGGGTGGCACCCGCGCGGACCCCGCCCTTGGCCATATTACGCTGATCGGGCATAGCCAGGGCGGCCTGCTGGCCAAGATGCTGAGCATAGACCCCCATGACAGGTTGTGGAACGGGCTGACCCGTCGCCCGCTGGACAGCCTGAACCTGTCGGATTCGGCGCGCACCATGCTGCGCAAAACCCTGTTCCCCACCCCCATGCCGGAAATCCGCAGTGTGGTGTTCATTGCCACCCCGCAGCACGGCAGCTACCTGGCGGCCTTGTCCATTGCCCAGTTGATCGGGCGCATGGTCAGCTTCCCACTTGCGGTAACGGAGGTGACGGAACAGCTTTTAAAGGGCAATGGCGGGGCATCCGCCCTTAATATCCGGCCAAGCCACATGGGCAGCGTGTATGGCATGTCCCCCCACAGCGCTTTCATACGCGCTTTGGCCAGCACGACCGTGGTGCCCGAAATCGGTGTGCATTCGATCATTCCCGTTCTGGGCGATGGCCCGCTTGCCACGGCGGATGATGGCGTCGTGACCTATCGCAGCGCACATATCGCGGGCGCACGATCCGAACTGGTGGTGCGCCATTCCGACCATTCCACCCAGGCCAACCCCATCACCATAGCCGAGGTCAGGCGTATCCTGCTTGAACAGCTTGCCCATGAGAAGGGCGCGCTCCCACCCCAGGTGGAAACAACCAGGGGGGAGACGGATAAAAGCAATATTACGCGCATAGGTGGGGAATATATCCAGCCCGCCGGACCCCCTGCAGCCCCAACACCACCTGCCGGTGTTAAGAACCCGTCGTAACTACACTCTGCGCTGCACGCAAAACATGGCAGATCCTGTGTAAATCTTCTGTTTTTCCTTTTCTTTTTATTTGCACGCTCCTGCCGCAGCCATTACACAGTACTCAGCCTGAAATTTTAAAACAGCGAGTACCCGCCATGGTCAAAGACCCCAAAGTCATTGAATATCTCAACCTTCAGCTCACCAACGAACTGACGGCCATTAACCAGTATTTTCTGCATGCCCGCACGCTGCGCCACTGGGGCGTGACCCTGCTGGGCAAGAAGGAATACGAAGAATCCATTGAAGAAATGCGCCATGCCGACTGGCTGATCGAGCGTATTCTCTACCTTGGCGGCCTGCCCAACGTGCAGCGGCTGAACACCATCCTGATCGGCCAGGACGTGCGCGAAATTCTCGAATGCGACCTGAAGCTGGAAGAAAAGGCCCTGGCCGACCTGCGCGAAGGCATTGCCTATTGCGAAAGCGTGCGCGATTTCGTTTCCCGCGATCTGCTGCTGAAAATCCTGACCAACGAGGAAGAACACGAAGACTTCCTTGACCGCCAGTTCGACCTTATCAAGCAGATCGGCATCGAAAAATACATCCAGCTCAACTCCGCCTCGGCCCCCGAACAGGACTGAGCACCGCCCCCCGATCACGCGTTGCCGCATGGTGGTGCGAGAAGGCCTGCGCACTTCCGCACCACAATGCTACGGACAGCCCCCCTACGGGGTGGCCGCGCCGCATCTGTCAGGCACTGTTTTCGGCCTGCCGCGCGCCAGGACGCGGGACACAAGCACCCCCGCAACACCCAGCCCCACCAGAACCGCTGAAAAATATTCGGCACCGCCCGCCTGTTCATGAAGCGTGAGCGCTCCGATCATGAGCGTCACCAACGGAACGAGGGCCGGCAATGTCGCGCCCGCAATCGGCCCCAGAAGTTCGGCCGAGCGATTGAAGGCGAAGACGGCAAGAACACTGACCAGTACGCCCTGAAAACCTGCCTGCATCAGCAAATCGAAGGCCGGCGCCCCCGGAATACGCTTGGGAAGGGCCATGACGTAGACCGGCAGGTAGACGATCGCCGAACCGACCGCGACAATGGCTGTTGCGTGCAGGGCAGAAATTCCATAGCGGCGCACGACGACCGCATAGGCCGCCCACATGATACCGGTGCCGATCAGGATCAGGTGGCCAATGGCAAGCTTTTCTGCCAGCCCCGCAAAAAGGCAGGCACCGGCAAGAACCAGTGCAGCCCCTGCGACGGCCAACGGGCCGATCCGGTCACCGAAAACGACAGCGCCCAGGATCAACGAGACAATCGCCATCACGCCGGGATTGAGCGAACCCGCAGCGGATGCCGAAGCGGTTTCAAGGGCGAGCGAGATCAGCAGGACATACGGCGCACCGAAACCCAGCACCATGCCCAGCACACCGGCTGGCCCAAGCTGGCCGAAGGCAAAGCCGCGCCGGATGACGACAGGTGCGAGGATGAGCGCCGCCGTCCCGAACCGGAGCGCAGTCAGGTCATAGGCATTCAGGCCTGTCGTCACCCCGAACCGCAGCATGACCAGCGATCCCGACCAGACGCCGATGGCTATGGCGGCATAAACAAGGCCCCGTAAAACAGGAGGGAAGGAAAAGGCCATGAAACACTCCTTGCTGATTTTCCCCGCCAGATTAGCTGTGGCCATGCGTTCATAAAAACGATACGATCACGACTTATGGATCAGGAAAACTCAACACCAGGTTCATACGACGACCTTCTGCGAACCAACCGGACCTTCAATCTGGATGCGCTTCGGTCGTTCGTTGCAATCTGCGATATGGGATCGTTCAGGCGGGCTGCCACGCGCGTTCACCGCTCCCCTTCGGCTGTCAGCCTTCAGGTCGGCAAGCTGGAGGAACTGCTTGCAACGCAACTCCTGCTGCGCGATGCGCGTCGTATCAGCCTGACGGAACATGGAGAGGTTCTGCTTGCCTTTGCAAGGCGTCTCATCGACATCAACGATGAGGCCATGGCGGTATTCCGGACTTCACCGCTGAAGGGGCGCCTGCGGCTGGCGGCCCCGCCCGATCTGGGCACGTCGCTGGTGCCCGGCATGCTCCGGCGGCTGGCAGAGATTCACCCCGGCATTGTCGTGGATGTGCGGCTGGATACCAGTGCCGCCGTCCAGCGCATGTTCGCGCAAGGCGAGATCGGCCTGGCCCTGTTCAACGAAACGGACAAGCCTTTCGCCCATGCGCGGGAACTATTTTCCGAACCGCTCATATGGCTGATGCGCGCATCCGGCCACGCCGTCGAGCGCGATCCCCTTCCCCTGGCCATTGCGGAAATCGGCTGTGCGTGGCGCGATGCGGCGCTGAAAGCGCTACAGGCGGCAGGGCACCCCTATCGTGTCGCGTATTCCTCCGACACGTCGGCGGGCCAGATCGCAGCCCTGCGTGCCGATCTTGCGGTGGCCGCCCTGCCAAAATCGCTTGCGGATCAGGAACTGGTCAGAATTCCGGCAAAATACAACATGCCGCCGCTGCCCCTGACCCGTATCTGGCTTGCCACCGATGGAAGCAAGCTGGCAGAGGCGTTCATCACGCTTGCTGCCCCCGAACTCACCCCCGGCGCAGCGGGCAGGGATTAAGCCTGCCCTGTAGACTGGCACGGACCATCTGGCTGCTCATGCAGCACCTGTGTTCCCACCTGTTTCGCGCTTATTGCACGCCGAACAGGGCCGCATAAATTTCGGGCTTGAAGCCCAATGTCACCTTGCCTTCACGCACCAGAACGGGCCGTTTGATCAGGGAGGGATGGGCGAGCATCAGGGCCATGGCGCGCGTCTGGTCCAGCCCCTGCCTGTCTGCCTCCGCCAGGCCGCGAAAGGTCGTGCCCGCGCGGTTGAGCAGTTTTTCCCACCCCACATCGGCCACCCAGTCCTTGAGCTGTGCGGGGGGCACGCCCTGGGTCTTGTAGTCATGGAAGGTATAGGCAATGCCGTGGCTGTCCAGCCACTGGCGCGCCTTGCGCATGGTGTCGCAGGATTTGATTCCGTACAGAACAGCAGCCACGATCAGATCTCCTGCCCTGCATGGGCCGGCAAGGCCGGGGCAATTCCCAGAATGGTGCGCAATGCCTGCATGAGCGGGCCATCCACCGCCGTATCGAACGGGCGGGCTTGGGCCACGTCATAGGCGACGCAGAGGGGCCTGATACGCTGGGCATCGGCCTCCGTGCTGTAACGGGGCACGATATGCGTGTGCAGGGAGGGTTCCTGGTTGCACCATGTCTCGTAATTGATGCGCGCTGCCTGCGTTGCCTCCAGCAGGGCATCGCCCACCCGCACGACATCCGCCAGATAGGCCGCCCTGTCCTGCCCGCCCAGATCGTTGATGCTGGGCACGATGGGATCGGCCATTAAAATGCAGTACCCAGCCACCGGCTGCGTGTCGGCCATGAACAGCCAGCCCGAGGGCATGCGGCCGATCACCTGCGGATGCGCCCCCTGCCGGGCCAGGGTAACGCGCTGCTGAATAACGTTCTGTGTCATATCCCCTCCCGGCCCGCACGATTTCGGCAGCGGGGCCGCATGCTCCTGTCATGCCCAGCTTATGACAGCACCGCCCGGCGTGCCAGAGGTGGCCCCGATCTTTCGCACCGCGCGCCCCGCCCGTGTGCCGCCAGCGCGCCAGCCTTCTGCTCTGCCCCTGAAGGGACCTGCACAAACATCGGGCCCCGTCGGCAATTTCTGAAAAACAGAGTTCTTGTGCAACTGTTACGGCTGATAGCGAAAACAGGTGGGCTCGTGGTCGTCCACCATGCCCACGGCCTGCATCCATGCATACACGATAACCGGGCCGACAAAGCGAAAACCCCGTTGCTTGAGCGCAGCGGACAAGGCCCGGGACTGGGCGGACTGGCTCAGCACCTGCCCGCTGCGGTTCCTGATGGGCGCGCCGGGCACCATGCCCCAGGCGAAATCGGCAAAATCCTCGCCCGCTTCGTGCATGGCAAGCCAGGCCCTGGCATTGGCAATGGTGGCGGCAATCTTGCTTTTCGAACGGATGATCCCCCCGTCCTGCGCCAGACGGGCTTCATCCTCCGGCGTCAACAACGCGACTTTCTGCGGAATAAACCCTGCGAAAGCCTTTTTGAAATTCTCGCGCTTTTGCAGGACCGTGTTCCAGGACAGGCCGGCCTGAAAGGTCTCGAGCACCAGCATTTCCCACAACTGGCGGCTGTCCCTGACCGGCTGGCCCCATTCCGTATCGTGATAGGCGCGCAACTGCGCGTTAGCCTGCGCCCATTTGCAACGGCACACATCACCGCCTGCGCCCCCATGCGGCTGCTGGAGTGTCATGCCACGAACCGTTCAGCCCCGCCGCCGCATAAGGGCGGGAACAAGGGCGAACTGCGCTCCCCCTTCCGCATAGGGGAAGGGCGTGGGGGGCTGTGCTGTCGGGCCTGGGGCACCATTCTGCGCCGCGGCCGGGCGGGGGGGCTTATCGTCGTCCGTATCGTGCTGCGCCAGGGCCTGCAAGGCAGCCCGTGCGGACTGGCCACCGTGCAACAGGCCGATCAGCGCGCGGGCGCGCAAGGCGTCATCCGGGCTGGCAAGGCTGTAGTAGATGGTGCGCGAATCCCGCCGGGGCATGACGATATCGGCCCGGCGGAGCGTGCCAAGCTGCTGGCTGAGCGTTGGCTGGCCAATACCCGTGCGGCTTTCAAGCTCCCCCACGGAAAGCGGACCATGGCTGAGCAGCGCGTCCAGGATAAGCAGGCGCTGCGGCTGGGCAAACAGCTTCATGCGCTCGACGATCTGGCGGGCGTCCTCCACACTCAGATCGCTCATTCCGCTGCGTCCGGTTGCAGGGTCATGAACCAGTCGGGGCCGGCCGCCGTCACCGCGTCCTGCATCTGGCAGGCGGGCACGGCCACGGGGGCGCCGGGCTGCCAGCCTTCGGGGGCGAGCGCATCCCCCTTCTCGACCCGCTGCAAAGCTCCCAGCAGGCGCAGCAGTTCGGCCACCGACCGGCCGACGGTCATGGGGTACCAGACAATGGCCTGGATCAGCCCTTGCGGATCGATGACATAGGCGGCCCTGACCGTGGCACTGCCGCGCGCCGTCATGTCCAGCATGCCATAGGCCCGCGCGATGGCCAGGGACGGGTCTTCGACAATGGGGAAGGGAATGGTCACGCCAAAGCGCTGGCGAATGGCATCCACCCAGGCCAGATGGGCGGGCAGGCTGTCGACCGAAAGCCCGACCAGCGCGCAGCCCATGGCCGCAAAGGCGGGGGCGGCCTTGGCGAAAGCTATGAATTCGCTGGTGCAGACGGGGGTAAAATCCGCCGGGTGCGAAAACAGCAGCACCCATTGCCCGCGCAGGGCGCTGAGCGTCAGTGGGCCGCGCGTGGTGCGGGCCACGAAATCGGGTGCGGCATCTCCGATCTTGAGGGATGCGGGCACCGGCATGGCGGAACATGGGTCGGGCACGTGATCAGTCATGAAGTTTCTTTACGCGAGGACGAAGTCTTGACACAAGACAGTTTCACATTTAATGAAAATAAATATACATGCTTACTGAAAGTGATAAATTATAGGAGGTCCGCATGCCGGATCCTGCCATCGCCGCCGCCACACGCCAGGTCCTGGACATGTTGGACAATCCGGCAGGCCGCCCCTGCGTGCACAGTTTCTTTGACGAGAAAACCTTCACCGCAACGCATGTCGTGCATGACCCCGCAACCCGTGCCGCCGCCATTATCGACAGCGTCATGGATTACGACCCCGCATCGGGCCGCACGTCCTATGCATCCGCGCAGAAGATCGTGGATTATGTGCGCGAGAACAGGCTCGATGTCATCTGGCAGCTTGAAACCCACGCCCATGCCGATCACCTGTCCGCGGCACCGTGGCTGAAAAGCCAGCTTGGCGGGCAGATCGGCATTGGTGCCGATATCGTGCAGGTGCAGCAGACCTTCGGCACCATTTTCAATGCGGGCACGCATTTCACACGCGACGGTTCGCAGTTCGACCACCTGTTTACCGACGGCGAACAGTTCAGCCTGGGCACGCTCAGGGCCACGGCCCTGCACGTGCCCGGCCATACCCCCGCCGACATGGCCTTTGTCATCGGGGATGCCGCCTTTATAGGCGATACGCTGTTCATGCCCGATTACGGCACCGCCCGGGCGGATTTTCCCGGCGGCAGTGCCCGCATGCTCTACCGCTCCATCCGCCGCCTGCTCAGCCTGCCGCCCGCGACACGGCTGTTCCTGTGCCATGACTACAAGGCCCCCGGCCGGGACAGCTATGCGTGGGAGACCACGATCGGCGCCGAACGCGCGGCCAATGTCCATGTCCATGACGGTATCAGCGAAGATGCGTTCGTGGACATGCGCACCAAGCGGGATGCCGGGCTGTCGCTGCCCAACCTCATCATGCCTTCGGTGCAGGTCAACATGCGCGCGGGCCACCTGCCCGAGGCGGAGGAAAACGGCGTCAGCTATATCAAGATCCCCATCAATACGCTCTGATCCTGTCCTGCCTTTTTCGCTCCCGCCTGCTTCGTCCTTATCCGCGTGGTTCCCCCTTGGTCCTGTCTGCCCCTTCCCTGCTTCATATCGGCCTTGAACTGTTCTCGGGGGCACTTGTCGGTTTCACGCTGGGGCTGATCGGCGGGGGCGGGTCCATCCTGGCGGTGCCGCTCATGGTTTACGTGGTGGGTGTCTCCAACCCCCATATGGCCATTGGCACCAGCGCGCTGGCCGTGGCGATCAACGCCCTGTTCGGCCTGGCCCAGCACGCCAGCACGCATACGGTCAAATGGCGCTGTGCGGGGGTTTTCGCGCCCTGCGGCGTGCTGGGGGCGTTCATAGGGGCAAGCCTGGGCAAGGCGGTGGATGGCAAGCGCCTTTTGCTGCTGTTCGCAGTCCTCATGATCGGGGTGGGCATCCTGATGCTGCGTGGCCGCAACAGTGCTGGCACCCCCGGCGCCGATCTGAACCGCCATAACGCGGCCCGGGTCATGCGCTACGGGTTCGGAACGGGCATGCTCTCGGGCTTTTTCGGCATTGGCGGGGGGTTCCTGATCGTGCCGGGGCTTATGGCTTCGACCGGCATGCCCATACTCAACGCCGTGGGCACGTCACTGGTCGCGGTCTCGGCCTTCGGGTTCAGCACGGCGCTCAGCTATATGGCCTCGGGCTATGTGGACTGGGAACTGGCCGCCCTGTTCGTAGCCGGCGGGGCCGCAGGCAGCATTGGCGGCACCCGCACCGCCCGCGCCATGGCCGGGAGCCGGGGGCGGCTGACAACCCTGTTCGCGGGGGTGATTTTTGCCGTGGCCCTCTACATGATCTGGCAAGGGCTGCGCCATATCTGACAGGGCGGGACACATGAGCCTTTTTTTAAAGGTGGCAGTCTCTGAAGCTTTTTGAAAAAAGCTTCACCAAAAACCTTTATCCGTTTTCGCGAGGCGGCGCCTTCGGCGTTGCGGATCGCCCGTCAAGCCCCGACGGGTCAGGATGCGAATATGGGGCCCCTTACGCCGTGGGCGGTCTTTGCGCATAAGCGGCGCGGGCGGCGGCGATGGCTACATGCAGTTGCGCATAGATATTCTGCCGCCCCAGGACCAGGGCAATGCGGTGGCGTTCCATATCCGCCAGCGCATAAGGTGCCACCCGCCCGAAAAAGACATGCACCTGTCGCGCCTGCAACCGGGCCAGCACATCGCGCACGACGGCGGCGGCGGAATAGTCGATATCGGTAATGGCGCTGCAATCCACCACCAGGCAATGCACCGGCTGCGGGGCCGAATTGACAAGCAGGGTGATATCTTCCGCAAAAAGCGTGCAGTTGGCATAGAACAGATCGGCGCAGAAACGGTAGATCACCAGCCCCGGTTCTGTCTGCATGCCCGCGCGCACGGGTTCGGCCTCCATCGCACCTGTGGCGGCATCGGGCCGCAGCACCAGGGTATGCGGCTTGTAGCTGTGGCGCACATGCCGGAACAGGGACAGCGCAATGGCAATGAAAATGCCCTGCTCCACCCCGATACTGACCACCGTTGCCGCCGTGACCAGGGCCAGCGTGCATTCCCCGGGGCTTTCGCGCCGGATGCGCATGAGGCCCGCCACATCCACCATGCCCACAGCCACGCAGAACACGACGGAGGCCAGGATACAGCGCGGCAGGTATTGCAAGGGCCCGGTCAGGAACAGCAGCACGCACAGGGTGATCGCCGCAAAGACAAGCTGCGCGCGCTGGCTTGTGGCCCCTGACTGCACCGCCATGGCGGTCTGGGTGGGGCTGCCATTGACGGTGAAGGTGCCGCTCAGCCCCGCTGCGGCGTTGGCGGCACTCAGGCCCAGAATATCCTTGTTCTCATCAACGCTTTCCCCAAAACGATAGGCATAGGCGCGCGATGTCGCGGCACTTTGGGCGATAATGACGAACACGCACGAAGCCGAAACGGGCAGGAGTGCCAAAAGCGTGTCCCAGCCCACAAGCGGCACCCGCAGGGATGGCAGCCCCCCCTGCACCGGCCCCAGAACCGCAACGCCATGGGCGGGCAGCGCATAGCCCCAGCCAAGGGCAATGCCCGTTGCCGCCACCAGCAGGGCCACCGGCCAGTGCGGCAGCAGCTTCTGCCCCGCCAGCAGCACCACGCAGGCCGCGACAGACAGCACCAGTGTCAGCCCATGGGCATGGGGCCAGAGATGGCCGAGTTCGAACAGTTGCAGCGCGCCATTACGCGAATTGGAAACAAGACCCAGCATGTCGAACACCATGCTGATACTGACCTGCACGCCCACCCCGGCCAGAAAGCCCACCAGCACCGTGCGGGAAAGAAAATCGGCCAGGAAACCCAGCCGGCACAACCGCGCCACCAGCAGGAAGCACGCATTCAGCAAGGCCACGACACTGACCAGCGCCATGTAGGGCGCACTGCCCGCCGGGGCCATGCCTGCCAGGCCGGAGGAAAAAATAGCCGCCGTAGCGGAATCCGCCGCCACCACCAGATGGCGCGAAGACCCGAATATCGCAAAGGCCACCAGCGGCAGCAGAACGGTATAAAGCCCGCTGATCGCAGGCATTCCGGCGATGCGCGCATAGCCCATGACCTGCGCGATGTTCATGGAGGCAAGGGAAAAACCCGCCAGCATGTCCTTGCGCAGGCCTGCGGGCCATTTCAGCCGCATGTTAAAAAACCTGCCCATGCGCCCCTGCTTTCATTGCGGCCTGCGCGCCCCTTCGGTCCGGCCCGCGCCATTGCCGAACAGGCCCCGGGTAACGCGCCTCCCCAAGGCGGGTTGCGGCGCGGACTTTTGACAGAAGGAGGCAAAATGTAACACTGCTGTCATTTTACAAAGGGTATACGCATGAGTGTTACAGTCTACCATAATCCCGCCTGCGGCACGTCCCGCTCGGTGCTGGAACTTGTACGCAACGCCGGTATCGAACCGAATATTATCCTGTATCTGAAAACACCCCCGAGCAGGGATACGCTGGCGGAACTGGCGCGCAAAGATCCGTTGGGGGCGCGCGACCTGCTGCGCACGAAAGAAAAGCTCTGCGCCGAGCTGGGGCTGGACAAGCCCGACGTGACGGATACGCAGATCCTGGACGCCATCGCCGCCCACCCTGCCCTGCTGAACCGTCCTGTGGTCGTCACCCCCAAGGGGGTAAAGGCCTGCCGCCCGGCGGATACGGTGCTCGCCCTGCTGTAGGGACGGGCGGGACCGGGCCGGGCTTCACGCACCCGGCCCCCTGTGCCGGGGGGCCGGGGTGGTGGGGTCAGTATTCGACGACGGTGCGAATGCTCTCCCCGCGCGCCATCATGTCGAACCCTTCATTGATCCGCTCCAGCGGCAGCGTGTGCGTGATCAGGTCATCGATGTTGATCCGGTTCTCCATATACCAGTCCACAATCTTGGGAACATCCGTCCGGCCCCGCGCCCCACCGAAGGCAGAGCCGATCCAGCGCCGACCCGTCACCAGCTGGAACGGACGCGTGCTGATCTCCTGCCCCGCAGAGGCAACACCGATGATCGTCGAGACACCCCAGCCGCGATGCGCGCATTCCAGCGCCTGGCGCATCAGCGTCGGGTTGCCCACGCATTCGAACGTGTAGTCCGCGCCACCTCCGGTCAGTTCCACAAGATGGCCCACGATATCCCCGTTCGGGCCAAGGTCGCGCGGGTTCACGAAATCCGTCATCCCGAACTGCCGCGCCATCGCCTCACGCCCGGGGTTGATGTCCACGCCGATGATCTTGTCGGCCCCAACCATCCTGGCACCCTGGATCACGTTCAGGCCGATCCCGCCAAGGCCGAACACCACCACCGTCGAACCAGGTTCGACCTTCGCGGTGAACAGCACCGCACCGATCCCCGTCGTCACGCCGCAGCCGATGTAGCACACCTTGTCGAACGGCGCGTCGGGCCGGATCTTGGCCAGCGCAATTTCGGGCAGCACCGTGTAGTTCGCAAAGGTCGAACAGCCCATGTAATGGTGGATCGGCTGGCCCTTGAACGAAAAGCGCGACGTGCCGTCGGGCATCAGCCCCTTGCCCTGCGTGGCACGGATGGCCGTGCACAGGTTCGTCTTGCGCGACAGGCACGATTTGCACTCCCGGCACTCGGGCGTATACAGCGGAATCACATGATCGCCGGGCTTGAGGTGCCGCACATCCGGCCCCACCTCGACAACCACACCCGCCCCTTCATGCCCCAGAATGGCAGGAAACAGCCCCTCAGGGTCCGCGCCCGAGAGCGTATACTTGTCCGTGTGGCAAAGGCCCGTCGCCTTGATCTCAACAAGAACCTCGCTCCCACGCGGGCCTTCAAGCTGCACCGTCTCAATCTCCAACGGCTTCCCTGCCTCAAACGCTACCGCTGCTCTGACGTCCATTCCCTCGTCCCCTTCCTTGCTTGTGGCGACTGTATAAACCACCAGACCCGAAACGAACAGATTGGGGCATGCAGGCCAGCGGGTATAAAAACGGGTATAAAAAAAACGGGCAGCCCTTTCGGGCCACCCGTTCTTCGTGCCGCAGGGCAGGCCAGCCTAGCGCATGGATCCGGCAATAATGGCCGAGATCATGCCGGTCGCCACGGCCGTCAGCAGGAACTGATCGCCCGAGCGCACCCACCTGTAGCCATAAGGCGGCGCATACAGGCCGGGATAGGCGCGCCAGTTGTCAATCCACGGATCGCCGCCCCAGTAACGCTGGCCGCGCTGCCACCGCATGGGTGGGCCACCTCTCCAGCCCGGGCCACCGTAGCCGGGACCACCCCTGTAACCGCCACGACCGGGGCCGCCATAGCCGGGGCCACCATGCCCGCCGGGGCCGCCTGGCCCCCCGCGGCCTCCCGGCCCCCCGCGATCGTCCGCCAGGGCGGCTGTCAAAGGTGCCGCACCGAGGCACGCAACCATGGCCAATGCAATTGCTCTCGTTCTCACGCGAGACCTCCATCAAATATAGCTGGCCAGTGCCAACCATTGAACACACCGAACATAGCCCATATCAGGTGGCGAAAATACGGCGTTCCCTTCGCCATAACGCGCAAGTCCCCCCAAGGTCGCGTTTTTATGGTCCTGCGGTGCCGGCCCGCGGCGGAAGGGCCCCGCATCGTCCCGCGCCGATACATCAAGTATTCCGAAAATATTTGGGGAAATTTTTCGAAAAAGAAAACAATCGTGATTCTTTCAAAAACATACATGATATCAAAGACATCCTATTGAATGATAGAATGAGTCATTTCCGGTTTACTTATTCGATAAGTTTATGTATATATAGTTTCGATGTATGAATATTTACTGACGGAGAACGCAGCTTCATCGTGCAATAACTTACAGGAGATATCGCGCCATGTTCCTTAACCATGCCGCCCTATCCTGCCTGCCTGATCCTGTCCGTCGCCCGGCTTTCGATCCGGCGATGCTGAGCACAGGAATTGTCCATCTTGGGTGCGGTAACTTTCACCGCGCGCATCAGGCCGTGGCAACGCAGGCCGCTATCAACGCCGAAGGCGAGACAGGACTGAAATGGGGCATTACGGCCGCGACAATGCGCCGCCCGGGCCTGGCCCGTCACCTGCGGGCACAGGATAACCTTTACACCCTGCTGACGCGAAAACCCCAGGGGTCGTCCGCCTCGGTCATCGGCTCCATTCATGAAAGCATCTTTGCGGGGGATGACGCGCTGGGCCTGCCCGAACGAATGGCCATGCCCCAGACCCGTATCGTCACGCTGACCGTGACCGCCAGCGGCTACCACCTGACACCCGCAGGCAGGCTGAACCCGCAGGCCGACGCCATCCGCGCCGATCTGGCAGCCACGCGACCGCGCACGGCTGTCGGCATCCTGACCGCGGGCCTTGCGCGTGTGCGCGAACGGGGCGGGGCGCCACCGGTTATCCTGAGTTGCGACAACGTGACCGAAAACGGCGCCACCCTGCGCCAGACCGTGCTCGATTTCGCGGCATTGCAGGGGCAGGATGCGCTTGCGGAATGGATAGAACGCAACGTGCAGTTTCCCAATACCATGGTCGACCGTATTGCCCCCACCACCACAGCGCAGGACAGGGCGGACGCAAAGCACCTGCTCGGCGGGCTGGAAGACAAGGTTCCGGTTTCGGCCGAACCGTGGTTCCAGTGGATCATCGGCCCGTTCGACGGCCCCCGCCCCATGTGGGAAGCCCATGCGGGCACGCGTTTCGTATCGGATGTAAGCGTGTTCGAGCGCGCCAAGCTGCAAATGCTCAATGGCAGCCACATGCTGCTGGGCTATGTGGGCGCACTGGCCGGGCTGGACACCGTGGCCGCCGCCATGAACGACCCGGCACTGGCACGGCTGACAACCCGCTTCATACGCGACGAACAATCCGCCGGGGTCGCGCTGTCCCCCGATGAGCTGGATACTTATACGCAAAGCCTGATGGAGCGTTTTCGCAACCCCTCCATCGTGCATGAAGCCGCGCGGATCGGCCGCAACGGTTCGGTCAAGATGACGGATCGGGTCATGGCCCCCATGCGCGCCAACCTGCTGGCAGGGCGGCCCGCGCCGGGGGCTACACTACTGATCGCCGCATGGATCCGCTGCTGCGCCCTGCATGAACAGGGGGCCGGCATGACGCTGACAGACCCGCGCCTTGAAACCCTGCAACGCGCCTGCGCCGCCACGCGGGGCGACCACCACGCACAGGCCAGCGCCTTCCTGGCCATGCAGGACGTGTTCGGGCCCAAACTGCCCGACCATGACAGGCAGGTTCACGCTGTCGCAAGCATGCTGCACCAGCTTTCGCAGGATAATGTTCCCGCATTTTTGCGCAGGTTGGCCGCCTAAACCCAGGACAGGAAACAGGACACAAAGAAGCATGACCGATCAGACCGTATTTTCCCCCGAACTGGCCCTTCTGGCGCAAAAGGACGCACCACCGGTCCACGGCGTTGTATTCGACATGGACGGGCTGCTGCTGGACAGCGAAACACTGGCCATGGAAGCCCTGGTCGATGCCGGGCGCGACATGGGGCATGATGTGCCCATGGCATTCTGCCGCCGCATGATCGGCGTTCCGGCCGATGGATGCCGCAAGCTGGTGCGCGACACCTATGGGGCGGATTTTCCGCTCGAACGCTTTTTCGAACAGCAGGAAGTGCGCCTGCGCGGCTATGTCGATACCGGACGGCTGGCGCTGAAGGACGGCGTGCTGCCCCTGCTCGACCTGCTGGACCGGCTGGGCCTGCCGCGCGCCATTGCCACATCATCCAGCCGGTACCGGGCCGAGCACCATCTGCGCCTTGTAGGCCTGGACACACGCTTTGACGCCATTATCACCCGCGACGATGTCAGCCGTGGCAAACCCAACCCCGAACCTTACCTGAAAGCCGCCCGAACCATTGGCGTGGAACCGCCTTATTGCCTGGCGCTGGAAGATTCCCATTCGGGTGCCATGGCGGCCCATGCGGCAGGTATTCGCGTGATTGTCGTGCCCGACCTGCTGGAACCCACGCAGGATGTACGCGCCAAAGCCCTGGCCATCGTGCGCGACCTGCACGTCGTGCGGACCTGGCTGGAAAACCATGCCCCCAAAACGGGCGGTTGAGCAGCAAAACTGGAAGGCAAAACACGCGCCTGCAAGGGCATGCCTGCAAGGCCGCAAAAGAAAAAGGGAACCCTCGGAAAACCCGCCCGTTCTGTGAGGAGGCTTTCATGACACGATACAGAGAGGAAGATCATGTCATTCAAATTCCATTCTCTCCTTCTGGGAACGGCACTTGTCGCAACACCGGCACTTGCCCTGGCGCAGGCTGGCAGCAATACGGCCCCTACGGCCAATTCCGCTGCATCGCAGGTCGGCAAATCGCCGCCCGCCGCGCAGGATAAAAGCGGCAAGCGCGTGGAACCGTCAGACAAGTTGTGGAACAACCCCCGCACCGTTGACGAACAGCCCGGCACCCAGCCGCCGCCCAACAACAAGCCCGCGGATTCGAGCGAGACGACAAAAGCGCCCCTGGCACCGTCCCATACGACCCAGCCCGGCAAATACAAGAGCGGAACGGGAACTTACCCGAAAACCACACCGCCCCACGCCGAAACCTCGCCTGAAAACTAGACCGCTCCGTGCCGCCTTGCGCTAAAACGTACACTGTCATGCCTGCTCTTTTTGGTTCGAAAAGAGCAGGCCAAGGCGGTCCATAAAAGGCACAGCGATTGCGTAATGCCTGGACCAGCTCTTCCATCCATCAGCAACATGCCAGCACTTTGCCCCGCAACCGGTCGCGAAAACGACACCTGGCAAGGCAAAGTGCATCGGACGACCCGGCACAGGGCGGAAGCTTTTTTGGAATAGCCCGAAAAAGCGGGAACCAACCCACCGACCAGATTATCGCTGACCGATCGCCCGGGGCGGGTCGTCCCTGTCGAACAGATATGTTATGAACAGGCTTGAGCAGGCCTCAACAGTGCTTTCTTCATAGATATCTATATTGGTATTGTCACCGACACTCAAAGACTTAACCGGAGTTCCGAACGTATTGAACACATCCCGCCTACGGAGCATCTCTTTATTATCATTCGGAACAGAGTTGTGCGTTATAAAGAATAAATATTTTTCATCTGCGATATTCTGTTTGGCATACCAATCCAGTCTGGATAGCCATTGGTAGGGATAGAGATTACATTTCTTCTGACGATCGGAAGCATGTTCATCATATATCGCTCGGGATACAATCTTTCCCCCACTCTGATAGGTGACCAGGGAGCCTTCCCAATATCCGGCGTACCCTCTGTGCAGGTTGTTATCGTTAAGAACGTGAATGAGAGGGCTTGCATTAAGCTGATGACCGACATGAAAAGGGTCAGCTTTCTGGCGGGACATGTTCCTCCATGCAAAGGGATAAATGACCAGTGTTACCAATATGGGCACATAAAACATGGCGGGCGTTATGCGACATGTTCTGGCAAAAAATAATACGAAATACAGGAATGACGGCAGAAAATATCTGATGATATCTTCTTTTTCCAAGTAAAAATCCGACAGGAAGGCCGCCAGGAAATCTATACAAAACCCGATGAAAAACGCCTGAGACAAATAATCATATCTATTGAATGTGCTTGGCGTGACTTTCCTTACCAATAGAAAGACACCATAAACCATTCCCACAAAAGGAATCGCCCGCAGCATACAAATCAATGAACTTCCCAGCCGTTTTCCAAAAAAATCCACGCCGAAGAAATCAAGCACAGACTGGATCGTGTATATTATACGGGTCGGCAGGGCATCAAACGCGACAAATCTTGGGTGAATGTCCAGTGCATGAAATCCCCCATTCCTGGCAACAAGACCGTGGAGGATTTTCGACATAATAAATCCGCATAGGAGCGCCACGGTTATTTGAGAGACAGACCGTCGGACCCGGTCTGATTTCATATTGAAAATCAATGCCGCAAATGCTGGAATTATCGCTGTCACGACACCAAAGAAATCAGATGTCGATATCAGTGTGGCACACAAAAACACCATCAAGAGAGGAAGGATGTTATTTCTTCCGTCAAGAAGGGCCTGTATGGCCACGAAAATACACAATCCGTAAAATACCGTACCGACATGATAAGGTATGTAGGTTATGAAGTTTTCCGGCCCATGATCGTAAAGTGGCATCAGCGCTATGAACACTATAACGGGAAGGCAACGCTTCCAAGACGGCTCTTTGCAGGACATGTTGCACAATATCAAGCAGAGAAACGTAACACCGCCCCACCACAAAGCCGCCATAACATGAGGTATAACGGGTGTGCTTCCTAATAGAGTGGTAAGGACATGCATCCCCATCAAATCAATGACCCAAAAATTATCCGGCGAGAATATCCATTTCTTTAAAAAAAAGTTCCCCTGCGCCATATCCTGCACTGCCAGGGCGTAATTGGCCTCATCGGAATCGATATACATGTGATTGCCAAACACGAAGCATGACAGCCCGGCAATCGCAGAAAATAAAAAATATAGAATAAATAGCTTTAGCTTTGATGTCATCTTGGGCGCCCTGGCTGCATGGGTTATGTGTTTTATATTCAAACTCACAACACGATCGCGATTCCTTAACCACCTGCATGTTTCGGGTTTTGATGCGTACGATCACATAATTAATCTAGATTCAGGATTTATGCCAAATTCTATTGGCATCAGGCCATCGAAGAACGGTGCGATCCGCCCCGTAGATGCCGGGCGCTTTGCCCCAGGAAATGCACGGAGTGCCAGCATATCAGGACTATGAAGAAAATGATGCGCTCATGTAACGCTGGAATGCCGCTTATGCGGTTATTTATCGCACGCACCCAGAAGGACGCCACCACGACCTGAACCGATTTTTTCTACTGGCCCGCAACAGTATGGGCGCGCGCAGCATTATCGACTACAATTCCCGGGATGCGAGCGCACCAAAAACAACGCTCATACATGCAGCAGCAGAATACCTGCCCCGACCATCGAACTTCAGGCCATGGGCCACGCCCATGGCGACCGACGCCCGGATCAGTGAGACGCGAGGAGCTGCCCCCTAAGGGCTGATTTGCGATGTGACCTTCCCTGCGCCGCCATAGCTCCAATTGCCGGCCCTTGTCTGGTCAGTGATGAGAATCGTAGCTCGTTACGCCAAAAGGATGCCAGATGCGTATCAAACTCAAGGCAGACAACGGCAAGATTTGCCAGAAACGGGAACAATAGTGAAATATCTGGCACAGATTTAGCACGACACGCATTGCTGTTACGTGCCGGTTAATGCCGATAATTGCCACTGAGAGGCTTTTTGCTTTGGTGGAATGACATGGCAAAAACCGCAGAATTCTGCGATCCGGGAATGGTGGGCGCAACAGGGATTGAACCTGTGACCCCTACCATGTCAAGGTAGTGCTCTACCGCTGAGCTATGCGCCCATTCCCGATGTGTGGTGGCCTTTTATCCTTCTTGCGTTGTGCGCGCAAGCCTCCAAAATGGCGGGAGATGAAAAATTTTATGCACGCCCTTCTGCCCAGCGCACTCGCCACCTTCCCCCCCACCCTGCCCGGAGTGGAAGGGGCCGTGGTGGACATGGCCCAACGCCAGGCCGCACCGCCACCGGTCATGGTCTCCGGCACGGTCCAGACGCCCATTGTCCTGGCATCACCCCATTCGGGGCGCTTCTACCCCGAGCGTTTCGTCCAGGCGTCGCGCCAGCCTCTGGCCGTGCTGCGCAGTGGAGAGGACAGCTATATCGACCTTCTGGCCCAACCCGCCAACGCGCTGGGGCCGACGCTGGTGCAGGCAACTTTTCCGCGTGTGTTCTGCGACCCCAACCGCGCCGCCTGGGACCTGGATACACGCATGTTCCACGGCACCATTCCCTCTTTCGTGCGCCCGACCGAACGCGGGCTGGCGGGCCTGGGTTCCATCCCGCGCATGACGGGCAACCAGCGCCCCATTTACCGCGCGCGCCTGCCCTTTTCCGAGGCCGCCTTGCGTATCCGCAATTACTGGATGCCCTACCACACCACCCTGGCCGACCTGCTGGACCAGACCCGCCGCCGATACGGGCTGTGCCTATTGCTGGACCTGCATTCCATGCCCGACATGCCCGATAACGAAACGGCCGATTTCGTGCTGGGTGATCGGCATGGCGCGGCCTGCGCCAACACGTTCGTGGAAACGGCGGAACGGATCGTGCAGGGGCTGGGGTATAGTACCGCGCGCAATACGCCCTATGCGGGCGGCTACATCACCCAGCATTACGGCCGACCGCATGACGGGCGCACGCCCCAGCATGCCTTGCAGATCGAAATCCGCCGCAGCCTGTATATGGATGAGGCCACACACGCCCCGCATGCGGGATTCGGGCGGCTGGCCGATGCCATCGCCCGGCTGGTGGAGGCCCTGCTGGATGATTTTTCGGCCCATCGTCGCTAGAGAGCGTCCGGGGGCATTGAAAACACATTACGGCATTTACATGTCTGTCTATATGATAAAAAACAGTGCGGGATGTCCCACGACTCCATTCATTCCTTATTGCGTGGGCACCGATAACAGACGCGGGAATCAGGTATGACAGAGACAGCCCCAGGCAATGCTTCAAACCCAGGCAGCGAGACGCGTGAATTCAGCGCCGAGGTCGGACGTCTGCTCGATCTGGTGGTCCATTCCCTTTATTCCGAGCGCGAGATCTTCCTGCGCGAACTGGTGGCCAACGCCGCCGACGCCACCGATCGCAGGCGGTTCGAAGCGCTGACGGATGGCGCGCGCGCCCTGCCCGAGAATGCCAAGATCAGCATCAACCCGGACAGGGATGCCCGGCTGCTGATGATCAGCGACGATGGCGCGGGCATGAGCCGTGACGAACTGGTAAACAACCTGGGCACCATTGCCCGCTCCGGCACGCGCGCCTTCGGCCAGCAGCTTGAAGACGCCAAGCCCGAAGACCGCCCCAGCCTTATCGGCCAGTTCGGGGTGGGGTTTTACGCGGCCTTCATGGTGGCGGACAAGGTGGACGTGGTGTCCCGCCGGGCTGGTTCGGACGAGGCCTGGCGCTGGTCTTCGGACGGCAAGGGATCTTACACGCTCGAACCCGCCACGCGTGAGACGGCGGGCACGGATATTACGCTGCATATCAAATCCGACGCGGACGAGTTCCTTGATCCGTGGCGGTTGCAGGCCATTATCCGCAAATGGTCCGACCATATCGCCTGGCCTGTCACCATCCTGCGCGACGGGCAGGAAGAAGCCGCCAATGACGGCACGGCCCTGTGGCGCAAGCCACGCAGCGAGGTGACGGAAGAACAGCTTGAGGAATTCTACCGTCACCTGACCCACAACTTCGACAAGCCGTGGGATACGCTGCACTGGCGTGCGGAAGGCACGATGGAATTTTCAGCCTTGCTGTTCATTCCCTCCACCCGCCCGCTCGAATTTGCCGAACAGGTGCGTGAAAGCAAGCTGCGGCTGCATGTCCGGCGTATGTTCATAACGGACGATGCCGAAATCCTGCCGTCCTGGCTGCGCTTTGTGCAAGGTGTTGTCGATACGGAAGACCTGCCGCTGAACGTTTCGCGCGAGATGTTGCAGGCGACCCCGGTGCTTGCGCGCATTCGCAAGGCGGTGACCAGCAAGGTCCTGAACGAGCTGAAAACCCGCAGCAAGGATATGGAAACCTACACGCCATTTTGGGAAAACTTCGGCCCCGTGCTGAAGGAAGGCATGTGGGACGATCCGGTCTACCGCACCGAAGTCGCAGCTTTGAGCCGCTTTCATTCCAGCGCGGTGGATGGCCTGACCTCGCTTGACGAATATATCACGCGCATCAAGCCCGAACAGGACAGCATTTATTACGTCACGGGTGAAAGTGCTGAAATCCTGGCTGCGTCACCGCAGATCGAAGGGTTCAAGGCGCGCGGGATCGAGGTTCTGCTGCTGGCCGACCCGGTTGATTCCTTCTGGCCCGAACGGCTTGGCACCTATGAAGGCAAGAAGCTGTGCAACGTGGCGCATGGCCTGAACGATCTTGAAAAATTCGGCATCCTGGACGAAACACCGGCCCAGAAGGCGGATATGGACGTGCTGCTGCCCGCACTGAAAACCGCATTGGGGGAGAGTGTGTCCGACGTACGCGCGACAGACCGCCTGGTGTCTTCCGCCATGGTGCTGAGCGCGCCCGAAGGCGGGCCGGACATGCAACTGCTGAGAATGATGCAGCGCAGCGGCCATGCCATGACCGAGTCCGCCCCGGTTCTGGAACTGAACCCCAAGCACCCGGTCATGCATACGCTCGCCGCCAAGGTGCAGGCGGGCGAAAACATCGATGCGCTGGCGCATATCCTGCTTGATGTCGCCTGTATCCAGAATGGCGATACGCCCAAGGATATCAACGTCTTTTCACGCAGGGTGATGGACTACCTGGCGGGCGGCAGCCCATCTGCCGCAGGCTGAGGCCCAAAAGCCCCGCCCGGAAAACCGCCGCCCGTGACCATGGGCGGCGGTTTTTTTATTTCCCCGCCGCCGCTTCGGCTTTCTTGACCTTGCGCCATAACGCATCCAGCGTTTCGACACTCTGCTCGGACATGGAAAGCCCCTGGGCCGCCAGATGGCCCTCCACACCTTCAAAACGGCGGGTAAACTTGTCACACGCCTGGCGCAGGCAGGCTTCGGGGTCCAGGTTCAGCCGACGCGCCAGACTGGCGACGGAAAACAGGATATCCCCCATTTCGTCGCGCATGCGTGGGTGATCGCCGCTTTGCATTTCCACCGCAAACTCGTCTATTTCCTCGCGCACTTTCTCCATAACACCCGCCACATCGGGCCAGTCGAACCCCACGCGGGCGGCACGGCTGGCCAGCTTGGATGCGCGTAGCAAGGCCGGAAGCGATGGCGGCACGCCAGCCAGCGCCCCGGGCGGCGCCGCGGCCGTGCCATCGGGCCCCAGTGCTGCCGATTTCTGGCGTTCACGCTCCTTTATCTTTTCCCACTGACCGGGCATGGCCTGTGCCGGGGCAGTCGGCGCATCAGGGCCTGTTTGCGCCGTGGGATTGGCCGCGTCCGCCGGCCGTGCGCCTTGCAGCACGTCGGGGCCGAAGGTCACATGCGGGTGCCTGCGGATCATTTTTTCCGTCACCATGCGCGCGACGGTGGCAAAATCGAACAGCCCGCGTTCCTGGGCCATACGCGCCTGATACACGACCTGAAGCAGCAGATCGCCCAGTTCATCGGGGAAGGCGCGCCAGTCCTGCCGCTGGATGGTGTCCAGCACCTCGTAGGCTTCCTCGATCGCGTAGGGGGCTATGGTCTCGAATGTCTGTTCCCGGTCCCACGGGCACCCCCCCGCGGGATCGCGCAGCCGGGCCATGAGGGCAAGCAGGCGCTCCAGTTGCCGCGCTGCCTCGTGCGGGCCGGCGGCAGAGATGTTGTGCGGTTCGCTGCCCCCTTTATGGTCCGGTTCGTGACCCGGTTCGGTAGCAACTTCATGGCCCGCCTTGCTGACAGGCCCGCCAGTGCCCGAACCCGTATGCGGTGCGCCCGATGGTGCTGAAGATACGGTCATGCCCTGCGCCCTGCTCCTGCCTACTTCCCGCCGGTTGCGGGGTTTTCCTGCCAGCGCATTGTGCCATAAAAACCCCCGCCGTCTATGCGGGGCTGGCCGATGCGCCTATTCTGCCCGAAAGGCCCGGCCAGTACCGAAGGAAGCAACGCATGGCACACCAACCCATCATTTTCATCGACGGTGAAGCAGGCACCACCGGTCTTGGCATACGCGAACGCCTGGCCGCCCTGCCTGTCACGCTGCATTCCATCGACCCGGCCCGGCGCAAGGACCCCGCGGCGCGGCGCGACGCCATGCAGGCCGCAGACCTTGCCGTGCTCTGCCTGCCCGACGATGCCTCGCGCGAGGCCGTGGCCCTTGCCGCGACATTGGGAGATGCCGCCCCCCGCATTCTGGACGCCAGCACGGCGTTCCGTACCGATCCGGGCTGGGTTTATGGCTTTCCCGAACTGGAAGCCGAACAGGCGAACGCCATTGCCACCGCGCCGCGCGTCAGCAACCCCGGCTGCTACCCCACGGGGGCGGTTGGCCTGCTGCGGCCCCTGGTGCGCGCGGGCGTGCTGCCAGCCGATTACCCGGTCTGCATCAACGCGGTCAGCGGCTATAGTGGCGGTGGCCGCAGCATGATCGAAGCGCATGAACGCGATGGCGGGCCGGCCTTTGAACTGTACGGCCTGGCGCTGGAGCACAAGCATGTGCCCGAAATCCACAAACACGCCGCCCTGACCCGCCGACCGGTTTTCGTGCCCTCTGCCGGGCATTTCGCCCAGGGCATGATTGTCTCCATCCCGCTGCATCTTGACGATCTGGCGGGGCATGTCACGGCCGAGGACCTGCACGCCGTGCTGGCCACGCATTATGCGGGCCAGGACCATGTGCGTGTTCTCTCCCCCGAACCCACCCTGTCGGCCGAAGCCCTGGCCGGAAGCGACAGGATGGAACTGCGCGTGCATGGCAGCCCGCGCAACCGCCAGGCCCTGCTGAGCGCACGGCTGGACAACCTGGGCAAGGGTGCGTCCGGGGCAGCGCTCCAGAATATCCGCCTCATGCTGGGGCTGGACTGACACCGCAAGCCGGTGCCGCCCCAACGCCAGCAAGCGCGAACGGGCGGATCGACAGAATGACAGAGAAAGGTTTTTGCTCATGACACATCGCGTTGCCATCGTCACCGGCGGCAGCCGTGGCATCGGTGCCTCCATCGCGCGCGCCCTCGCGGCCGATGGCTACGATATCGCCATTTCCTATTCCAGCAACGTCGCGGCGGCCGAGCAGGTCACGGCCGAAATCAGCGCTCTGGGCCGCAAGGCCGTTGCCATCAAGGCCAATGGGGCTTCAATGGACGGCAACCGCGCGGTCATTACCCAGACACTGGCCGCCTTTGGCCGGATCGATGCGCTGATCTGCAATGCGGGCACGTTCTTTTCCGGCCCGATCGATGAGATGAGCCTGGAGCAGATCGAGCATATCCTCAACCTGAACGTGCGGGCAGCCATGGTCGAGACCATGGAAGCGACAAAGCACATGACCAAGGGTGGGCGGATCATTTATATCGGCTCGGCTTTCGGGGAACGCGCACCCTTTCCCGGTATTTCGCTTTACGCCGCCACCAAGGCCGCCCTGCGCGGCTTTGCCAAGGGTGTCGCCCGGGACCTGGGCCCGCGCGGCATTACCGTCAACGTGGTCGAACCCGGCCCGATCGATACGGAACTCAACCCGGCCGAAGGCGATGTCGCGGCCCTGATCGCAAGCTTTGTCGCCACGGGCGCTTACGGCAAGGTGGAGGATATCGCGTCCATGGTGTCCTTCCTTGCGGGGCCGCGCTCCTCTTATGTCACGGGCGCTGCCTTTCCCGTCGATGGCGGGCTGGAAGCCTGAAGTAGCCGGCTGATTATACCCCCGCCCCGGGTCAGGGCGGGTGAAGCCCGGCCGGTCGCGGGCGGGGCTGGCTTTCACCGGGCGTTTGCGTGGCTTCGCTCCACGCCATCCCGCCCGGTTTTACTGCCGGTTTTACTGCGGAATATCGACCACGATACGTCCCTTGCTCCGGCCTTCGAGCAGGTCGAGTGCCGCCTGCGGCACATCGGCCAGCGGCACGCAGCGTGTCAGCGTATCCAGTTTGGCGGGGTCTATTACCTCCGCCAGGCGTTGCCACGCCGCCAGCCTGAGCGCGGGCGGGCAGGTCACGCTGTCGATCCCCACCAGTGTCACCCCGCGCAGGATAAAGGGGGCGACAGTTGCGGGAAAATCCATGCCCCCGGCCAGCCCGCAGGCCGTCACCACGCCCGAAGGCCGCATGGAGGCACATACGGCCGCCAGCACATGGCCACCAACAACATCCACCGCGCCGGCCCAGCGGGCTTTTTCCAACGGGCGCAAGGGGGCTTCGAAATGCGCGCGGGGCAGCACGTCCTGCGCACCCAGCGCATGCAGGTAGGGCTGTTCGGCAAGCCGACCCGTAACCGCCACCACCTGGTACCCCAGGCCTGCCAGAAGCATGACGGCAATGCTGCCGACCCCACCCGTTGCCCCCGTGACCAGAACCGGGCCGCTGGCGGGTTTGACGCCTTCGCGCTCAAGGGCGAGCACGCACAGCATGGCCGTAAAACCCGCCGTACCCAGCGCCATGGCATGGTATGCGCTCAGCCCCGCCGGCAGGGGCACCAGCCATTGCGCGGGCACGCGCACGCGCTGGGCAAAGCCGCCCCAGTGCAGTTCCCCCGCCCCGCAGCCGTTCAGCACGACCTCCTGCCCCGGAGTAAAGGCAGGGCTGGAGGAACTTTCCACCACACCCGCGCAGTCGATGCCCGGCACCATGGGCCATGTCCGCACAACGGGGCCGCGCCCGGTCACGGCCAGGGCATCCTTGTAATTCAGGTCAGACCAGCGGGCGCGGATTGTCACATCGCCCTGGGGCAAATCCTGTTCGGAGAGTTGCCGCAGGGTGGTTGTCTGCCCGGCTGGAGTTTTTTCGACGTACAGCGCCTCGAACATTCTATATTCCGTCATGTCAGAACAGGGAAAAACGGCACAAGGCCGCCCATGCGCCCCCTTTACGCGCACGGTAGCGCAGCACTAACGCCAGCAAAGCCCCCCTGTCGCGTTGCTGACAGTTTTTTGAAGCCATCCGCACCCCTGCCCCTTTCAAAAATACATTAGGGATCGCGACCGGGCAGGACTATGATTGGGTAAATTGGCCGCAAGGCCCACTTCGTGCCGGATATTCTCGTGCTTCTGTTTTTTATGGGCCTGCTGGCCCTGGTGCTGTTGATCGCCTTCAGCGTCCTTATTTCCCTGTCCGAAATTTCCTTCGCCGCCGCGCGTGAGGTCAGGCTGCGCACCCGTGCGGATGCAGGCGACCGCAAGGCGCAGGCCTTCCTTGCCCTGCGCCGCAATAGCGGACAGGTCATGACCGCGATCCAGATCTGCCTGAACGGGGTGGGCATTCTGGGCGGTATTGTCAGTTCCGAAATGCTGGCCCCCCCTCTGGCGCAAAGCCTGCAAGGCTGGGGCCTGTCGGCGTGGCGCGCGCAGAACCTGTCTTCGGCTTTCTGCTTTGTGTTCGTGACCGGCATGTTCGTGCTGTTCGCGGACCTTCTGCCCAAGCGCGTGGCCATGAACAACCCCGACAAGGTCGGGCTGTCCGTGGGCTGGTTCCTGCGGCTGGCCTTGCGCGTGCTCTACCCGTTCGTCTGGATTTTTTCCAAGATTTCCGATGCGATCCTCAGTGCGCTGAAAATTCCCGCAGCCTCCGCCGTGGAGCCCGTCACCCCCGAAGACCTGCACGCCATCCTGGCGGCGGGCACGGCGTCGGGCGCGCTGTTGCAGCAGGAACACCAGATGATCGGCAACGTGCTGGCGTTGCAGGACCGTTCCGTCACCTCCGCCATGACCCCGCGTGATGAAATCGTGTTTCTGGATATACAGGATACGCCCGAGCATAATTACGACAAGGTGCGCGCGGCCCCGTATTCGCGCTATCCGCTGTGCAATGGCGGGCTGGACAGGGTTATCGGCTCCATCCGCTCAGAAGACGTGCTGGCCTCCGTGGTCAACCCTGCCGACGCGCCACGGGGCAAGGCGACGGACAACCCCATAGCCCGCATGCGGCGCGATGTGCTGTCCGTCCCCGAAACGCTGCACCTGTGGGACACGCTGGCCCAGTTCGACAGCCATGGTACCGGCTTTGCCCTGATCGTGAACGAATACGGGCTGGTCGTGGGGCTGATCACCTTCAAGGATATCATGGGCGTGCTGATGGACGGGCTGGCCAGCCCGTTCGAAGAACAGGCCATTGTCAGGCGCGACGAAAAGTCCTGGCTGGTGGATGGCGCCGCCCCCATTGGCGATGTCATTCGCGAATTGCAGATTACCGCCCTGCCCGGCCACGAACAGTTCGATACGATCGGCGGCTTTGTCATGCACCGCCTGCGCCGCATGGCCCGCAGGACCGACCGGGTGGATGCCGCGGGCTTCCGTTTCGAAGTGGTGGATGTGGAGGGGTTCCGGATCAACCAGCTTCTTGTCACCAACCTTGCGGCACGCCCCTGAACGGGCCACGCATGGCGATATGCCACAAACGCGTATCAGGCGGCCGATGATGGGGCTTTTTAAAACAGGCTTTAAAACCTTTCATAAGCATTCAGGCTCATGATGGCGGCCTCGCATCCTTGCGGTGTCGCACCCCTTCGCAAGCGGGCCGTGCGCGGGTGGCAAGGCCGTGCAACGCCGCCACGGGCTTGCGCGTTGCACGGCTGCATTCACCTGAAAAATGACATATTTGCGGATTGTATTCCGTAGCGAAAACCAGAGGGAAAAACACCATATGCTCCCGAACAAAGCGTTCCTTGCGGTAATACCGGTCTTACTGCTGAGTGCTTGCGCCGAAACCCCCATGGGCCCTACCGTTCAGGTCCTGCCCACCCCGGGGAAGGATTACGGCACCTTCGTGCAGGAACAGAATTTCTGCCGCTCGCAGGCCGAACAGGCCGTGCGGGGCCAGGCCGCCCACCAGAACGAAAAAGCCCTGATCGGCGGCATAGCGGCAACCGCACTGGGGGCCGGGCTCGGGGCCGCCGTGGGTGGCGGCACGGGTGCGGGGATCGGGGCCGCGGCGGGTGCCGTGGGCGGTGGCATTGGCGGGGGTGCCTATTCCCAGGGCCGCCAGCGCGGCATTCAGGTCCAGTACAACAATGCCTATGTGCAATGCATGGCGGCCTACCACAACGTCATTCCCGGCGTCCCGCCTGTCTATAACGCCCCGGCCCCCGGCGGATATTACGGGCAGGGCAATTACGGCGGGGGTGGCTATGCGCCCGGCGGCTACGCTCCTGGGCCTTATGGCTCGGGCGGGTATGGGCCTGGCTATTACGGCCCCCGTTAAACGGCGCAGCCTTGCCCGCGCCCCAGAATCTTTTGTAAAGAAAAACGGGCCATTCCGCTGGAATGGCCCGTTTCCGTTAAAACCATGCTGAAATACTGTGCCTCTGGCTTAAATCAGAACGCCGCCTGAACACGCGCTGCCAGCGAATTGCCGGTGCGACCGTATTCGTTGATCACGGCAGCCGACGTGTTGCCGTTGCCGGTCACCATGAAATGGTTGAAATCAAGCATGACGCGGAAATGACGGTTCGGATACCAGTTCAGGCCACCGGACCAGACCGTCTGCTGGGTTCCGTTGGCGATACCAGCGCCGCTGGACACGCCCGTAATGCCCACGTCATGAAAATCCGTAACGCTGTAACGACCGGTCAGCTCAAGCGCGCCCCAGCTGCCGTGCCGCGGATCAAACTCGTGCTCGACACCCGGCGCACCAAATGCACCTTCCTTCTCGTTATAGGCGCGCCCTTTGCCGAACAGGGTATAATTGGCGGACCCATAATACCCTTCGAGGTTGACGGTACCCTGATTGTTCTGCCCCGCAACATTCGCCGCATCGCCGCGCGTGACACCGATATGGTAGTATTCACCCTTCAACAGCAGGTTTTTCCAACGGAAACCCAGTTCCGGGCCGGCAGCCCAGACAGAGGATGCGTTGCTGACCGCGGCCACCGCCAGGTTGGTGGTCGTCAGGTTGACCTCGGGCGACTGTCCGAAGCTGAAGCTGCGCGAGCACGCAGCATTGCTGCCGGTTGCACAGGTTGCGGCGACCTTGAACGCGCTGATGGCGGACACGCCAACATGCAGATCGATATCCTTGGACATATAGGGGCGGCCCGCCGCACGGAACGTGCCACCGGTCTGGCTGTTGACAATACCGCTGCCACTGCTGAGTGCCGACCTGTTGCCGAAGCTCTGCCCCGTAAAGTAGGCCGCAATCCACCAGCGCTTTTCGTAATGCAGGCCGCCGAAGCTGAAGCGGGCGTCACCTGCGGCGATCTTGCGCACGGCATCGGTAATGGCCGGACGTTCCATCATTTCAAAATCGTTCGAGCTTTCGGAGTCTTCTTCCGTCACGCGGGGCTGGAAGTAACCGACCGTCAGGATCGTGTTGTGCAGGCCCGTATAGTTCAGGTTGGCTTCATACAGGGTCTGGTCCGTTGCCGCGCCATCCGCACTGCCCGCGCCGAAGTCAGGCGTTACGTTGGCCACCCAGTCCTTGTAGCGGAAGGTGAACGGAATACGGATACGACGGGCGTTTTCGGTAAAGCTCGAAAAATCACCCCGTGTTTCGTTGCCGCGCGGACCGCTGCCCAGGAAACCGCCGAAGTCTTCATGGAAAGCAAGGCCGACCGAGAAGCCGTAAGCGCCGTCTTCGGATGAAATCGTGAAGCGCCCTTTGGGAAAGCCCACGATCATGCCGCCGACGCGTACTTCCTCATCAGCCTGGGTGGCAGCGCGAAAATCCTTCCACGACATGGTGTCGCCACGGTCCGAAGGCGGACGGCCAATGCCCGACGCCGCCAGGATATTCTTGTGCGGGGGCGCTTCTTCGCCGAACTGCACGCCGGTTTCAGCCGGGCCCGAGGCCACCTGGCTGTGATAGGCGCCACCGCGACGGTTGGCCACATCGTTCAGGCGCGAGCCGAGATGTTTCTGGTTGGTTTCGTTTTTGGCAAGCTGGGCCTTGAGGGATGAGATCTGGCCCATCATCTCGCGGCGCATTTCGGCCATTTCCGCTTTCAGCGCGCTGAGCTGCGCATCGTCGGACGGCGCTGCCTGCGCGATCGGGGCAATTCCCGCCATAAGGGCTGCGGAAAAAGCAAGAGAGGGAAAAAATGAATTACGACGCATCTGGGCGATTCCAAAACTGAAACGGTGAGCGATGGATATCGTGCCTGTTCCGCCTTGCGTGTGACGCTTCGATGATAGTTGCATGACGGATTTATTAAAAAAGCGGCCTTGTATGCCAAAGCCGCTTTCTTGGACAAACACGTCCGGATCGTTCTATTAAATTACTTGAATTATTTTATTTTCCGCTTTTCCAGGCAGCGATGATGCTGTCCTTCACGGCCTTGGGCAGCGGCACGTAATCAAGCTTTTCGGCCGTGCTGTCGCCATTGGCGAAATCCCAGGCGAAGAAGCTCTGCACCGCCGCATCGCGCGAGGGGTTGCGTGCGGGCAGGGGCACCAGCACATAGGTGGCCGACACGATGGGCCAGGCGTTCTTGCCGGGCGTGTTCAGCAGATCCACCGCGAAATGCGAAGCATTTTTCCAATCCGCGGCTTCCGCTGCGTGGGAGAAGCTGTCCAGGCCTGCTGCGACATTGGTGCCGGCACGGTTCTTGAGGCGCACGGTCGTCAGGTGGTTGCGGCTGGCATAGGCGAATTCCACGTAGCCGATAGCCCCTTCGGTGTTGCGCACGGTGGAGGCGACGCCGTCATTGCCACGCGCACCCAGGCCACCCGGCCAGCTGATGGAGGTACCCGCACCCTGGTTCTGCTTCCAGCTATCGGAAGAACCCGCAAGGTAGGAGGTGAAGACGAAGGTGGTGCCCGAACCATCGGCCCGGTGCACCGGCGCGATCGCGGTGTCAGGCAGGGTCACGCCGGGGTTGAGCGCTGCGATCTTGGCATCGTTCCAGGCGGTGATGTCACCGGCGTAGATCCCGGCCAGCACGGCACCGTCGAGGGTGATCGCATCGGCCTTCATGCCCGGGATGTTCACCACCGGCACAATCCCGCCCATGACGGTGGGGAACTGGAACAGGTGCCCGGATTCGAGCTTCTGGACATCCATGGGCGCGTCGGAGGCGCCGAAATCGACAGTGCCGGCCAGGATCTGGTTCTGGCCTGCGCTGGAGCCCACGCTCTGATAATTGACGGTCACGCCGGTGGCGGACTGGGCCGCTGCACTCCAGGCGCCATAGATGGGGGCAGCAAAGCTGGAACCCGCGCCGGTCACGCTTTCAGCCCGGGATATCGCGGGATGGGCGGCCAGAAGGCACGTAACGGCTGCCAGACATACTCCGGACCTGATTGAGAGACGCATTGTTGCTATAATCCCTTAGCAGTGAGCCTGCGACACAATGCCGCGCCCCCGGTGCTTAAAGGAGCAAACACCAAAACGGTGTGATGTTTTCAGGACAGTTCCGTTACGGTTTTATGACAGGCCGCGGACAACCGGCAGCCATATGCGGCATGTCGTGCCCTTGCCCACCGCACTTTCCACGACAAAGCGGCCGCCATGGCGGGTGACGACATGCTGGACTATGGCCAGGCCCAGCCCGCTGCCCTGCACGCTGGCCGCCGTTCTGGCCACACGGTAGAACCGTTCGGTCAGGCGCGAGAGATGGCGCGCGGGTATGCCCGGGCCGGTGTCGGTCACATTCAGCAGCACCCCCGGTTCCCCCGGCCAGCAGCCATCGGGCGGGGGTGGTTCGCAGCTCAGGGTAATGCACAAGGGCTGGCCCTGGCGCCGGCCACGATCGGCCAGGCCGTATTTCAGCGCGTTTTCGATCAGGTTCATCAGCACCTGCTGCAACTGCACTTCGTCCCCCGCGACACTCAGGCCCGGCTCGGCCCCGGGCGTGACCTCCAGCCGCACGTTCTTGCCCGCCATCAGCCCTGCCGCCTCGGCCCGGACATGATCGAACAAGGCCCCCACGGCCACGACATCGGTCGGGCGCAGGTGTTCCTGCATCTGCACGCGCGAGAGATAGAGCAGGCTGTCCAGCAGGCGCTGCATGCGCCGGGCCTGCACGGCCATGATATCCAGAAATTCCTTCTGGGCGGCGGGATCGTCAGCCGCCGGGCCCTGAAGGGTTTCTATAAAGCCAAGCAGCGCGGCAAGGGGTGTGCGCAGTTCGTGGCTGGCGAAGGCCACGAAATCCGTATGCTGGCGTTCGGCCACGACAGCCTCGGTTTCGTCATGCAGGGCGACAAAAATCAGCGTGGTCGGGGTGGTGGGGGAAAAACCCGGCTTGCGGTAGCCTTCTGGCACCAGGGCCGAGGGAACCGTGGCCTTGCGCATCCAGGCGCGGACCACACGGTACTGGGGAATATCGAGCACCACCACGGCCTCGCCCGGGGCAGGGCTGTCGGACAGATCGGCCAGCACGTGGTCCAGCCGGTTCTGGAAGGCGGGATGGCGGATGATACTGCCCACGCAGTCCTTGAACTGCCGATGGGCCTCGGGCGATATCACGCAGGGCTGGCGTGTTTCGTTCAGGGCCAGGGTTGCCGCGGGCAGGCAGTCCATAAGCTGTTCGAGCGTCATGGACGCGGCTTCCGCCCGGCTGGCGCGCCGGGCGGGGATAACGGATGTTTCTGTCCCACGCCCGACAACCGCGCGCGCAAGGGCTGGCAGCATCGCCACCAGCACGCCACCCCCCACCAGTCCATAGCATGCGGCAAGCCATGCGTGCACGATCAGAGCGCCTTCATGTAATCGGGCTCAGTCCTGCTCCGTGGGTTTGTCCAGCGCATAGCCGCGTGCCCTGACGGTGCGGATCAGGTCCGGCTCGCCCCCTTCGTTCAGGGTCTGGCGCAGGCGGCGGATATGCACATCGACCGTACGCAATTCCACGCTGGAACTGCGCTCCCATGCGTGCTTGAGCAGTTCCTCGCGCGAGAAGACCTGCGCGGGGTGCAGCAGCAGGAATTCCAAAAGCCGGTATTCGGTCGGCCCCAGGGCCAGAAGGCGGCCACCGCGTTCCACCTTGTGGGCGACGCGGTCCATGCTCAGGTCCTCGAACTGCAAGGTCTTGTCGGCCGGGGGCGCGCGACGCAGGATGGCCTTGACCCGGGCGAAGAGCGCATCCATGCCGAACGGCTTGACCAGGTAGTCATCCGCCCCGGTATCGAGCCCGCGCACGCTGTCGGTTTCCTCCCCCCGCGCACTGAGCATGAGAATGGGCAACGCCGCCGTCCGGGGCTGTTCACGCAGACGGCGGCAGACCTCCAGCCCGGAAATACCGGGCAGCATCCAGTCCAGCAGCACAAGATCGGGGCGGCGCTTGCGTACCTGCTCCAGGGCCTCTTCCCCGTCAGGTGCGTGCCTGACGACGTAATGCTGTTTCTCGAGATTGTAACATATCAGCCGCGCAAGGGCCGGATCGTCCTCGACAACCAGCAGATCTGGCTTTTGCATTCGTATTTCGCCTTATTTCGGACCGCCCTGAGGATATGACGCGCTTATGACAAAAAACAACTCTCCCCACACCCGACCAAAGGAAACATGACAGGACAGCCCCGCGCAAACATTGGAAATTACCAGAAAAATCGGACATGAAACCGACGTATGACGTTTTTATGAAAACACGCCCGAACCACCCAGCTGACTGTAACACTCCCGCCTGTGCATAATCGCCCACTCACCCATTGCCTGCCCACACATGGCCTGTGTCCGCACGACATGGCTCTTCGCCGCACGACAGGGCGGATTGATCGAGCGCAACGCTTTTCATGCGGCGTTGTTGTATCAGGAAGGCAGGCAGCCGATCCTGCATGGGGGAGCCGATGAAACCATTTCCGCTCGACCGGGCGTTTACCTTCCTCGAGTCCGGGCCCGTGACGCTTGTTGCGACCCATGACGGGCAGCGCGACAATGTCATGACCATTACCTGGACAATGGTGCTGGACTTCGCCGCGCGTTTCGCCATTACGACGGGTGAGTGGAATTATTCGTGGCATGCGCTCACGACCCGGCGTGAATGCGTGATCGCCATTCCACCGGTCGATATGCTCGACACGGTGGTGGGGATCGGGCTGTGTTCGGGGCGCGATACGGACAAGTTCGCCAAATTTGGCCTGAGCCGCCACAAGGCCAGCCAGGTGAAGGCCCCCCTGCTGGGCGACTGCCTGGCGAATATCGAATGCCGCGTGGTCGAGATTATCGAGCAGTATGGTATCGTCATTCTGGAAGGGGTGGCGGCCCATATCGACCCGGCCCGCAAGGAACGCAGGACCCTGCATGCCGTGGGGGACGGCACCTTCATAACCGACGGCCCCGTTCTGGACCGCCGGGCGATGATGCGCCCCAAGCTGCCCGACAGCGTTCTGCCCCCGGCGGCACCAACCGGCAACGGGACCACCCGTCCCGACCCAACAAGCAAAGGAAAGAAAAATGGCGCGCGTTAAAGGCAAGGTCGCGATTGTCAGTGGAGCCTCGCTGGGTATCGGCAAGGCGACAGCCCTGCTCCTGGCACAGCAAGGGGCTGCGGTCGTCATCGCCGATATCAACGAGGATGAGGGAAAAAAGGTCGTTTCCGACATTGAAGCGGGGGGCGGCAAGGCCATTTTCGTCAAGCTCGACGTCCGCAAGGAGGAAGACTGGCAGGCGGCGATGGCCGCCACGCTGGCGGCCTTCGGGCGGCTCGACATTGCGGTGAACAATGCGGGAATCGCCTATAGCGGCACGGTGGAAAGCACCAGCCTGGATGACTGGCAGCGTGTGCAGTCGATCAACCTGGACGGCGTGTTCCTGGGCACGAAATACGCCATCGAGGCCATGCGCAAGCATGAAGGAGGAGGCTCGATCATCAATCTCTCATCCATCGAGGGGCTGATCGGGGACCCGACACTGGCGGCCTATAACGCCAGCAAGGGGGGTGTGCGGCTGTTCACCAAGTCCTCCGCCCTGCATTGCGCGCAATCGGGCTACAAGATCCGTGTCAATTCCATCCATCCGGGCTATATCTGGACGCCGATGGTGCAGGGGCTGACCAAGCAGGACGAAGCCGCCCGCCAGAAACTGGTGGCCCTGCACCCGCTCGGTCATCTGGGTGAGCCCGAGGATATCGCCTACGGCATCCTTTTCCTGGCCTCTGACGAATCCAAGTTCATGACCGGCAGCGAACTGGTGATCGACGGCGGCTACACCGCCCAGTAAGGCCAAAGAAGTCAGCCGGCGGGAGAGCAGGTTGGCGCGCATTCGCTTCAGGCCGGACGCGCCGTAACACCACGCGCGGGTTGGTGGCCCGCCCTCCGGGCCGCCACCGGCTCACCCCCTGCGCGTTCCCTGCTACGGGATGCGCGTTTGGGGCCAGGTCACCTGCGCCCCCTGCCCGTTCCTGTCAGAACGTGGCTGTCAGGCTGAGGTTGAAGGAACGCCCCAGTCCGGGCAGCGGGCCCAGATTGCCCGTTGCCTCGTAATCGCCCAGGGACAGGCCGCCCAGTGGCAGGTAGTATTTCTGGTCCAGCACGTTATCGATACTGCCGTTGAGCGTGATATTGCGCCACCGGTAGCTTCCCCCCAGCCCCAGCAGGGCATAGCCCGGCGTGCGGGGTTCGTTGCGCAGCCAGTCCACCGTATCCTTGGCCTTGACCAGCGTCACTTCGACATGGCCGGTCCAGTTCTGCCAGCTTTCATGCAGGGTGATGGAACCGTTGGTGGGCATCTGGTGGTACAGGCCGGAATGCGTCACCAGGTCCTGGCCGCGCACCCAGTTCAGGTTGGCGCGCAGTTCCCCCATGCCGTAGGTGGTGGTGTTCCACAACCGCACGAAGGCGGAACTGTTGATGCCGTAGCTTTGCGCATTATGGTTGGCGAATTGCAGTTTCGACAGCCCGTCCGAAAATGCGCCGATCCGCACCACGTTGATGTAGTGATGGGTGTAGGTGTAATAAGGCTGCACCCTGACCTCCCACGCGTGTTCCACCGGGTCGTGCCAGGTCAGCGTCACGCTGGCGGTATTGGCGATCTCGGGTGTCAGGTTCATATTGCCGACATAGCCGTTGCCGTCCCCGAACCAGCCGATCATGGTGGTGGCCATCTGGCCCATGCCCCAGGCGTAGCGTTCATACAGGTTGGGCGAGCGTGTCTTGCGGGCATAACCGCCATCGATCATCAGGCTGTCGAGCGGGTGCCAGTGCGCAAGGGCCGTCACGTCGTAATTGCTGTCGGTCCGCCCGCGCTTTGCGGCATTGAACTGCCGGGCCGCCATGGCGTCGGTCATGTCCATCATGCTGGTCCATGAATAGGGGGAAACCGGGCCCGTATTCATCATGACAAGATCGCTACGCATGCCAAGCTCGGTCGAAAAACGCGGCAGCCACTGGGCTTTCCATTCCACGTAATGACCCAGCCGGTCGCGATGGCCGTTATTGACGTTATGGAACGTGCCCGGCCCCATCATCATGCTGCCCGCAAGCGGGGGCCACCAGTCGTTCAGCCCGTTATGGTCGAAGGAACTGCCAAGCCCCAGCGTATGAATGCGCCCCAGCGGGATGCTCGCCTTGATGGAATAGCCCGCCGTGCGCGTTGCGGTATCCATGGGCATGCCGGTGGTGGCGGTATGGCCGCCCTTGTCGGACAGCATGTCCATCGCATGGTCCACCCGTTGCCAGAAACCGCGTGCCTCCAGCGTGCCCCAGTTGAAATCGCCCTTGTACTTGCCGTTGACGAAGGTGGAGCGGTTGTTGGTCATGTCCATGTACTGGTTGGCAAACCCTTCATAGGGAATATCCTGCTGGCCGAAGGTCAGGGCCAGAAGGTGGTTCTCCTTTTTCACCCCCAGTGTCACGGCATGGTTGAAGCTGAGATAGCTGGTGGACAGCACACGCTGTTCGTTCCCGCCCGTGTGGTAGTCGCTCGCGTGGCTGTAGGAGCCGGTGTAGCGCAGGCTCAGCCAGTCATTGGCAAGGGTGATCGACCCGGACGCGCCCGACCCGCCGCCATTGCTGCGATAATCGCCGCGCACATGCCCGGTAACCAGCAATTTCGCGGTGGAGGAAAAAATGGGGTCGCGGCGATTGACCTCGATGGTCCCGCCCGTGCTGTCGCCCCCCTGGCTGACGGAGGTGATGCCCGCAATGGCCTGGGCCGTCTCGACCGCATCGGGGTCGATATAGGACATGGCCGGGTTCATGTGATTGGGGCAGGCCGACTGGATACGCATGCCATCGACAAAGGTGGCGACGCGATCATCCGCCATGCCGTTCAGCACCGGCAGGGCAGAAACACCACCCCCCGAATAGGCGCTGAACCCCAGGCTGTGGCGGAACAGATCGGTCGTATCCGCGGTGGTCGTGCTCATATGCCTGATGCCGTTGACCGTAATCTGCTCCGGCTTGACGGGGCTGGAGTGCGCATGGGCAGCCGCTGTTCCGCTGGCTGCCTGTGCCGGCATGGGAGCCACCGGAACAGGCTGGGCCGTATCCGCGCCATGGGCGGGTGTTTCGGCAAGCATGGCACCAACGCCCACACAGGCCAGCAGGCCCGCGCGCGGAACGCAGCGAAGAAAAGACAAGGTCATGGAAAAAGCCCTGGTCTGAAACGGTAACAGCCAGCGCCATGACTTTCCCCTTGGGGGAAAAACCCATGACGGCCAGCGCTCAGTGTGTTTCAGACGAAAGCGGGCGGTCCGGTCGCGGGGGGGAGAACCGCAATGCGCCCACGGAACGGTATGCGGGGCAGTGGGGGCGCGTAAGCCAGGCCGCACAGCACTAGGCAGAGCAGGGCCAGCGCGAGCGCTACCGCCAGAACGACTACGGGCAGGTGTAAAAGCGGGCAGAGCGGGCAATAGCCGTCATCATGGTGATGATGCTGCCCGCCCCGGGCCGGACCGGCAGGATCGGCAGGATCGGCCCCCGATATTTTGCCCGGCGTGGCCCGGTCGGGCGTGTGTGCCGCTGGCATGGCCATGGCGCTCATATCCATGCCGGGCATGCTCATGCCCGCCATGGCGGCAGGGGCGGGCATTGTCCGCCCCGTCTGGCGTGCTGTCTGGCGTGCGGCCTGGCGTGTTATCGGGGCGGCGGGGCCGATATGCAGCCCTGTCAGGCGTTCGAAGGTCGCGCGCGGTGCTTCACCCAGACGTGTGTTGCTTTGCAACGCAAGCTGGCCGACAAGCCCCAGCAGGACGCACAGCACCACCAGCCAGCGCAGGATAACGCCGGGTCCATGTATGGAACATGCGGGGTGGGGCGTGTTCAGCGGCCTGCCTTTCCTGGTTACGGTACGCGTTCACAAAAGCGCAGAGCCGAGCGGTCCTGTAAACCCCATAAATATCAGAACAGCGCTGCCTTGCGATACAGCCTCCACGCGCCACGGAACAGGGTGCGGGAATAACGGATTGCGCCTATAGTACCTGCATGAAACGCCAGGACCGTCGCACCGGAACACGCAAGGGGGCTACCCCGCAACAGGACCGCAGGGCATTTCTGCTGATCGCGGGCGTGGCTGTTGTGCTGCTGGCGGGTGCTGCGGGATTTCGCGCCCTTGTAGGTACGCGGCATGGGCCGGACATTGGCGGGCCTTTCGGGTTGACAAACGCCAATGGCCGCCTTGTCACCCAGGCCGATTTCAAGGGACGCTATACCCTGATCTATTTCGGCTACACCCATTGCGTGGATGTCTGCCCCCTGACTTTGGCCACCGTCTCGGCCGCGCTGGATGAACTTGGCCCCAAGGGGCGATCGGTCACACCCATCTTCATTTCCGTGGACCCGGAGCGCGATACGCCGCAGGTGGTCGGGACCTATGTCTCGCGCTTTTCGCCCGATATCGTGGGGTTAAGCGGAACACAGGCGCAGCTTGGGCCGGTGCTGGATGAATTCCATGTCACGGTCAGGCGCCATGCGGGCCAGGGGGCAAGCGGGCTGGTGGATCATAGCTCCCTGCTTTACCTGATGGACGGCCACAACCACCTGGTCGGAATGATCCCCGTCGATTCCAGCGCCCATGAGATCGCGACCGACCTTGCCCGCATGCTGCCCGCCTCCTGACCGGCCATGTTTGCGACAACGGTGCTGGTGCGCCCGTGGCCCAATGTGTCGCCGTCGGGTGATCGCACCAACAGGGCGCGCACGGGAAATACTATTTAAGCTGCGCCGCATACCCCGCAAGCAGGGTTTTGGTGTCGGTGGCGAGCTTGACCAGGTCCGGATTTTTTGAATTGGCAATTTCGCTTTCAAGAACAGGCTTCATCCGGGCCTGGTCGCGCGAAAAATAGCGGATATAACGCCGGTCGAATGCCGCGCCATGAAAACCCTTGAGCTGGTCGATATTCTTCTGGTCGGCGCTGGAAGGTTTTGTCGCCAGGCTGATGGCGTGCGGTGAGACAAGCTTTGTCAGTGTCGCCTGGTTTGCTGTCAGATCCTTGGCGATGGTTGCGCCAAGTGCTGCCAGATCGGCGCGGGCGGCGTGTGTGGGCACCATTTGCGCAAGCGCGATCTGGGTCAGGTCCATGTCGTTGAGGGCCTGCGCGAACGTGGCGTCGGCGACTGTGAATGCCGGTGCTTTCTGCAACGGGGGAAGGGGCGGCGCGGGAGGCTGTCCGTTGACGCACGCGCCAAGTGCAAGAAGGGCCACTATAAGCGCGGCCGGGGCATGCGACGAGAAACGAGGCAGTAGCGACATGATCGGCAGAAACTCCCTGAATGTCCAATATGGTTTACAATGGCGGGCCATGACACGAGATGGCCTTTTCGAAAGGGCCGCCGATACAGGCCCCATGATGATAGCCCATCGGGCGCAAGGCAATGGCCTATTGTGTTCACGCGTCATTCAGCAATAGGTCACAGGATGATAACCCCCTTTCTCTCATATCCTGTTTAACGGGGCGGGGCGCATTTTGCGCGGCAACAGGCCTTGCGCCGACTGGAAGGAGCGCACTAGGCTTGTCAGGCAGGCATGCCACGGGGCATGCCATGGGGCGTGCCACGGGACGTATTCCTATCGAGGTTTGGAGATCATCCAGGAAATGAAGTGTCGCATTGTGTGTTGGCTCGCCGTCCCCTCCCTTCTCCTGAGCTTGGGCGGGTGCGGTTATTTTGATTCGCGGGCTGCCCACAAGGCGCAGATCACCATGATCGGAATGACATCCTACGATCTGCAGGCCTGTGCCGGCTTGCCCACGGCCACCAAGCAGATCAACGATACGACGCAGATCTTTGTCTATACCGGAACCCAGCCACAGCCGAGCTATGGCGGTTCGACCCTTATTCCCGTAGGCGATATCGCAACCACCCTTGCCCAGCTTGGCGGCGGCGGGGGAACATCCTGTTCGGCGGTGATCCGCCTGGATCATGACCGGGTGTCCGATGTGCATTATACCGGCAACAACGATGAAATGATCGGAACGGACGGGATCTGTTCCATTATTACCCGCGGCTGCGCCCGCCAGCCGGAAGGGACAATGAACAAATCCGCCGGTGGCGTGTTCGGCCCGGTTTCCGCCTTCCATTCGCCCGTCACCCCCAACCAGTCGACCGGTGCGACCTATTCACCCCAGTCGGGCATGACTCTGCTTAATCCGGACAAGAAATCTTCGGATGCTGTCATTATTCCTCGCACGCAATAACGGGCATTTTCTTCGCTGCAACCCTGGCCCCCGGTGTCATGCCCGGGGGTAATTAATAAGAGTCTTTGGGCGTCGCCTTTTTTTTAAAGATGACGTTCTTTGAAGCTTTTTGAAAAAAGCTTCACCAAAAACTTTTATCTGTTGACCTGATATTTCGCGGGCAGGGTTACCTCCTGGCGTTCGTGCGGGGTCGGCACCGGGGTGCTGGGCTTGTGGAACGCGATCGTCTGGGCCTTGGTCGTGACCCAGTTCAGTTCCGTCTGCGCCTGCGGCACCGTAAGAGTACCCGCATCCACATCCAGACCAATACGCAGCGAGGCCAGATCGACCTGCGACACCAGGTCATAACGCGGGCCGATGGCGTTGGGACCGTATTTCAGATGCGCCTCGGTAATGCACATGAACCGGTCATACGCGCTGCCCTTTTTAAAGGGATACCGCGCAAAACAGGTGGAAACCGCCTCATGCATCGCACCCGAACCCTGGTCATCGGAACAGGCCACGGGCAGCGCGCACAGGACGACATACACCACAAGCAAACGCCTTATCATGCAACCCTTCCGCTTCCATGCCCTGTTCGCGCAGCGTCAGGGTAACAGTACTGCGGTGATACTACCTCCCTCCCCGCGTGTGGGCTCCAGAAAATTCCTGGCACGTTCCGGGTCATAAACCGCTTAAAAACCGGTCGATCCGCCCGATCACGGCATTCGGCTGTTCCCAGAACGGATTGTGCCCCAGCCCCGGATAGATCGCCACCTGGGCACCGGGCAGGGCGGCGATCAGGGAATGACGGACTTCGGGCACCATGATCGGATCCTTTTCACCCCAGATCAGCAGGCACGGCGCTTTCAGGCGCGCAAGACCGGGCTGCGGGTCGAAACCGGTCAGGCCCTGGTCCAGCACGGCAAGCCACACGGCGGCAGGCATATGTGCGGAATCCTCCCGCTGGCGGCTCAGGAATTCCGGATCGACCGGTGTGGGGGACGACCACCACGCCCGCATGAAGGCCGAGTTCGGATCGATCGGGTCGTGCAACTGGCTGATCGGCGTTCGGAAGTCGAAGGCCGTTTTGCGTTCCGCCCGCTCGCGCGGTGTCGGGGCGGCAGACGGCCCCCCCGTCGAGGAAATCAGCACCACATGCCTGACGCGCTCGGGCCAGGTCTCGCCAAAGACCTGAACGATCATGCTGCCAAGGGAATGGCCGACCAGATCGGCCTTCTGCACGCCCAGACGGTCCATCAACAGGTGGATATCCCAGGCGAAATCCACCAGGGCGTAGCAGCAGGCGGGTTTAGAGGACCGTCCATGCCCGCGCAGATCGACAATAATCAGCCGGTCATCATGGGGCGAGAAAGCCCCCAGCGCGGGAAACCAGTCCCGCGCGCTGTCGGTATAGCCATGGACCAGAATAACCGGCCGCCCGTCCCGCGGGCCGATATCGATATAGGCCATGTCTATCCCGTCGGGCAGGGAGACAACCTTCCGGGCCGCGTCGAACTGCGCCAGTGTCAGGTGCGGCCCCGTCAGGTGGGCCCCCATCTGGTGGGCCTCTGCCTGGCCCCCCGTCTGGGCCCCCGTTTGGGCCCCGGCCGGGGCGGGTTGCGCCGTGGCGGCTGTCGTGGGGGCGGTCAGCACCCGCACGGCCAGCAACACGGCAAGGAACAGGCGCAGGGCGGTCATGACCGTCGCGGCATCGCAATAGCGCGCCCTGCCCCTTCCGGTGGCGGCAATGCCTCCTTGGCTGCGCACAATGTTGCAATGGCGGAGGCGAGGGTATCGGGAATCGGCGCGCTGCGGCCCTGTGCCGCATCGACATGGATCAGCATATGTTCCGCCGTGGCCAAAGGCGTATCGTCCCCCACCGCCGTCAATGTGTGGAATATATGCAGCCGCTTGCCGTCTGCGTCCAGAACGCGGGTCCGCACCATGATTGCCGTGCCTTCATGCGCCTGGCCCAGATGGCGCAGATGCGTCTCGACCGTATAGAAACTATGCCCCGTTGCAACGTAATCCGGCCCCGCGCCAATGGCGGCCAGCAGGTGATCCGTCGCCTCGCCGAACACTTGCAGATAGCGATGTTCGGTCATGTGGCCGTTATAATCGATCCAGTCCAGCGGTACCATGCCGCGCCAGCTTGTCAGCGTGCCATCTGCCGCCACCGAACCATCCGCCCCCTCACCTGCATGGCGCGCGGCAAAGGCGTTCAGCGTAGCACCCGCCGCGTAGCCCTGCGGCCCGACAGTGGCCAGCGTGCGGATGATCTTGACCAGGGCCTCGTCCCGCAGGCTTTCCAGGTCCCGCACACTCACGCCTGCGGCCTGGGTATCCGACTGGCTGGCCACACGCTCGATCAGTTCGTCCGTCAGTTCGGGGGCGACAAGCTTGGTCCACGGGAGCTTGAGAGCCGGGCCGAACTGGGCGAGAAAATGCTTCATTCCCGCATCGCCCCCCGCCAGGCGATAGGTCAGGAACGTTCCCATGAATGCCCAGCGCAGGCCCGCGCCATAACGGATGGCGTCATCCAGTTCCGCCGTGGTTGCGACACCTTCCTCGATCAGCCACAGTCCTTCGCGCCACAGGGCTTCGAGCAGGCGATCGGCGATAAACCCGTCTACTTCCTTGCGTACATGCAGAACCTGCATGCCAATGGCGGTATAGAAGGCCGCAACCTTGTCCCTTGTCTCGGCCGAGGTCTGCTCACCACCGCAGATTTCCACCAGCGGCAGCAGGTAGACGGGGTTGAAGGGATGGCCGACCACGAACCGTTCGGGGTGGCGCAACCCCGCCTGCAACCGTGTGGGCAACAGCCCCGAAGTGGAAGAAGCAATCGGCACCGAAGGGGGAAGCAGCGCGTCGATGCGCGCCAGCACGTCGAATTTCAGGGTTTCGATTTCCGGCAGGTTTTCCTGCACGAAATCAGCACCCTCCAGTGCCTCCTCCAGCGTTGTGGCGAGATGCAGGCGCCCTTCCGCCGGCAGGGCGCCGGGCAGCAGTCGCATCCAGGCCGCGCGCGCCATGTCCAGAATGGCCTGGGCACGCGCCCGCGACTGGGCACTGGGATCGTAAAGAACAGCATCCAGACCGTTCAGCACGAAGCGCGCGGCCCAACCCGCCCCGATGACACCGCCACCGATCAGCACGCAGCGTCTGGGGGAAAAATCCTGTCCGCTCATCGGCTTAGCCTCTCTTCGTGAGCTTGAGCAGATCACGCACCGCCTGGGGGCCCATGACCTCGACATTCATCGCACTCAGAATCGTCGCGGCGCGTTCGACCAGTTGGCCGTTGCTGGCCAGCTTGCCACGCGACAGATAAAGATTGTCCTCAAGCCCCACGCGGATATTGGCACCCACCATGGGGGCCAGCCCGACATAGGGAAGCTGGAAGCGCCCGAGCGCGAACATGCTGTAGACACATTCCGCCGGCAGCGCATTGACCATGGATTGCAGGGTCAGCAGGTCATTGGGGGCGCCATAAGGCACGCCCATGCACAACTGGATCATCAAAGGGGCGTCCAGCAGGCCTTCCTTGAGCAGTTGTTTGACAAAGACCAGATGACCGGTATCGAAAACCTCCAGTTCCGGCTGCACGCCCAACGCCTGCACCTGCCGCGCCATGTCGCGCAGGATGGATGGCGTGTTGACCATGATATAATCGCCCAGCGAGAAATTCATCGTCCCGCAATCCAGCGTGCAGATTTCGGGCAGCAGTTCCGCCACATGGACCAGGCGTTCGGTCGGGCCGATCATGTCCGTCTGGGCGGCATTGAACGGCAGCGGGGCTTCACCACTGCCCAGCACAAGGTCGCCCCCCATGCCCGCAGTCAGGTTGATGATCACATCGGTATCGGCATCGCGAATACGCTCCACCACTTCGCGGTACAGGGCAACATCGCGCGCCGCCTTGCCTGTCTGGGGGTCGCGTACATGAATATGGGCGATCGCGGCCCCCGCCTTGGCCGCATCGATCGCGGCCTGCGCGATCTGCCTGGGTGTGATCGGCAGGTCAGGGTGGCTGGAAGCCGTATCGCCCGCTCCCGTAACCGCACAAGTGATGAACAGACTGGTTTTCATGCAGCTTCGCTCTCATGTTTTGACGGACAGGCATCATGTCTGCCCCTTTTTAGCAGTATCGCCTGCGGGCCGGGAAGCATGCGTGACGGTTTGCGCCATCCATGGCGCAATTTCAGCCATGATCACGTCAAGGCTGAATTGCGCCGGTTCGGGAAAAGACAAAAACCCGCGACAGCGAACGGGTGGGCGCGATCAGGGTTCGATCCTGTCACCACCGGGTGAAATACCGAATGCGTCACGATAGGCGCGCGAAAAGCTGGACCGGTTTTCGAAACCGGTGGCCGTGGCGATTTCGGTCACCATCATGTCGGTTTCGCGCAGCATGGTGCGCGCCTTGGCCAGGCGCAGCTTGCGATGATGGGCGACCATTCCCCGACCGAATTCGTGATGGAACATGCGTTCCAGATGCCGTTCTGAACAGCAGGCGATTTCGGTCAGTTCCTCCACCCCCAGCCGCCGGTCGGTCGTGCGTTCCATTAGCGCCAGCACCCGCGCCAGCCGCCTGTTATGGGCTGCCGAACGCGCGCGCAGCGGCGCTTTCTGCGCAGCATCCGACCGGCGGATGACCGTATGAATGAACTGTTCCGACACAAGCCGGGCAAATCCGGCCCCGCGCAGCGTGGCAATGCGCGCCAGCATCAGATCGATCGAGGCCGTGCCACCCGCACCGGTGAAAACAGCGCCATGGTCCTCGAACAATTCCTGCGACACGGTCCAGTCGGGAAAGGCCTCGACAAACGCTGGCAGGGCTTCCCAATGCATTGTCATCGGTGTCTCCCGCCCCAGCCCCGCCCGGGCCAGCAGGAACGCACCGGTATCGATCCCGCCTATCTGAACGCCGCGCCGGGCCAGCATGCGCAATGTCCGGTCATGCGTGCGCGCAAGCCCCGCCAGGGGCGAAAACCCCGCGCAGATCACCAGCCAGTCCAGGGGCTGCGCGTCGGCCCCGGCCGCGCTGGCCAGCGAACGCGCCGCCTCCATCTGCATTGCGTTCGACGCCATGACCGGCTTGCCGTCGAGCGAGAGGATTTCCCACTGGTACAGGACTTCGCCGGCCATCCGGTTGGCCACGCGCAGCGGTTCGGCGGCGCAGAGAAAGCCAAGTGCTGAAAAGCGCGAAATAAGCAGAAAGCCGATACGGCATGTCATGAAGATTATCCCGAAGGCTGGAGGGACGTTTTCAACAAAAATCGCGCAGTTATTGCGCAAAGCTTCCTCTCGCGCAGGAAAGGGCAGCGCCATAATGCCATTCCTGCGGGGCTATCTTGCCGGGTCCGCGCCAATGGCCACCACCTTGTCCGCCATCCTGTCTTTTTCCTTTCCCGTCTGTGCCACCCGAAAGACCGGGGCAATTCGTTCCTGACACGATCATGGCCGAAATCGCGACACGAAGGGCGTGAACCGTCACGCATGCCAACCTTGCCACGGGCGATACTCGTTACGGAATGAATACGATATCCCGCTGTCAGGCACGAGAGCGAAGCCACATGAAAACCGGCCTGTTCCTTGTTCACGCAGTGACGGGGGCTGGCGGTGCGGCTGTCAGCAACCTTTGGCCCGCGGCCCGCACCATACTGTATCCCTCCATGCCAAGAGAGGCGCTGAGATGAAGAAAATTCACCTGGTTTCCACATTTTACAGCCTGCTTCTCGTCACATCCTCGCATGAAGCGCTGGCGGCGAAAAAAGCAGCGCCAGGCAGCGCGCAATCGGGTGCTCACCCCAAGACCGCAGCCGTTGCACAAGCTTCCGCACCCGGTTCGCATGCAGCCAGGGCCAGTGGAAAGCCCGTGGGCAGGAATGCGGCACGAAACATTGTGGCATCGCGCGCCGAATCGTTCAGCGTGGTGGGGTTGCACAAGTCGCGATCGACATCGGTTGTGGTGGGCAGCGACCTGATCGCCAAATCCGTGCCGGGCAGCAACCCGTTGAAGGTGCTGGCCCAGATGCCGGGCGTGATGTTTCAGTCCGATGATCCGCTGGGGTTGGATACCTGGTCCAACCAGTTTTACATGCACGGGTTTTTCCAGGACCAGATCGGCATGACGCTGGACGGTATTCCGCTGGGCGATCAGGAATTCCATAGCATGAACGGCCTGAATTCCGTAGCCGCCATCACGTCGGAAAATGTCTCGCGCATGGATGCGACAATGAGCGCGGGGGCGGAAGATACCGCCTCGACCAGCAATCTGGGCGGGGCTGTCGCGTTTCATTCTTCCGATCCCAGTCATAAGATGGGTGCCAAGATCGTTCAGACCTTTGGCAGCAACGACATGTTCCATACCTATTTCCGGGGGGATTCGGGCGACCTGAACGCCGCAGGGTCGCGTTTCTATGTTTCTTACGCCCGCAACGACACGCATAAATGGAAAGGTGGGGGCAACCAGTTCTCGCAGCAGGTCAATGCCAAGTTTGTCCAGCCGGTCGGGGAATCCAGTTCGATTTCTGCCTATTTCGACTGGAGCGACATAGAACTGTACAACTACCAGGACATGTCGTTCGATATGTTGAAAAATGGCGGATATGACATAGATAATTTCATCGGCACACGGAATGCCTATGCAAAGGCCTATCGCTCCGCCCTGTCCGCGAACGCCCTGCCCGGCGGGTCATTGCCCGCAGGCTACGAAAAAATGTCAGATCCGTGGGATGCGTCCTATTACGATGGCGGCACGCTGTCGCGCGATTACCTTGGCGGCATGAACTTCCATTTCCTGCTTACGAACCGGCTGAGCTGGGACAGCGTCGTTTACGGGCACGGCCAATATATGCGCGGCACCTGGGCCAGCCCCTATATGGCATCGCCCAACGGGGCGCCGCTGATCGACCAGATGACGCTCCAGCACAGCCAGCGGGGCGGCTTCACCACCGCCCTGCATTACGATATCGCGCATAACCATATCAGCACCGGTATCTGGTACGAAGGGCTGCATGCCTCTGTCGGCCGCGCGGCGTTCCAGGAACCGCTGCTGGGCGAAGGCGCGCCGGTCAATTCGCTTGGCTCCCTGCCCGCACCTTTTGCCACGTTATGGGGCGAGCAGATCAATTCCAACAGCCTGACCGGCTTTGCGGAAGATACGTACAGCCCCCTGCCCAATCTGGCGCTGCATTTCGGCTTCCGGTCCCTGCTGCAAACGGCGCGGGCGGGAGACACGCAAAATCTTGAATCCTATACAGGGACCAGCGCCCTTGCCTCGGGCTCGATCACCACGGCCAAGGCGTTCCTGCCCCATATCAGCGCGGACTGGCATTTCCTCAAACATCACGAACTTTTCTTTGATATTACGGAAAATGTTAAGTCCTACCCCCTTGCAGCCTACAAGCAGGGCGCATCGCCCTTCGCCCTGAGCCAGAGCACGTTCAATCTTCTGCAAAAACAGGGCGGTCTCAAGCCCGAGACGGACTGGAACTACGCGGTGGGATACCGGTTTTCGGATACGTTCGCCCAGGCCTCGATTTACGCCTACCACACAAATTTCAAAAACCGCTTGCAGCAGATTACCTCGGGCACGATCGTCAACCCGATCTCCACCGTGGCCAATGTGGGCGGCGTCACCATGAACGGTGTCGATGCGGGACTGACCCTGACCCCGATCCGTGGACTGTCGATCTATAACAGCATCAGCTACAATCATGCGACCTACGATAACAATCTGTCCGAACCGGGCGTCGTTTACCAGTTGAAGGGACAGCAGATCGTGTCCTACCCGCGGCTGATGTATAAAAACAGCCTGTCCTACACATGGCGCGATTTCGATGCGCATTTTGATACAAGCTATGTGGGAACAAGAAATTTCAGCTATACGGGCGATATGAAAGTGCCCCATTACTGGGTCGAATCCCTTGGCGCGCGCTATCACTTCGGCAAGACGATCCAGAAAGTCAGCCCGCTCAAGGATCTGACGTTCGAATTCAATGTCTACAACCTGACCAATGTCAAATATATCTCCACAATGGGTGAGAACGGATTGCCCATGACCGGCGATTACCAGTCCTTCCTGGTCGGCGCACCGCGCCAGTATTTCGGCACCATTCGGGCTGGCTTCTGACCCGGGTGCCGGTCACGGCCTGCGCAGGCTGGCGCGTACCATCCAGGCGCGGAAATGCGCCATTGCAGTCCACAGGGCGCCATGGCAGGCCCCTGCGAACCGGGCCGGGCAAGGCGCGTAAGTATCTGAAATGATTGTTGACATAGCGGAACAGTCTGATCATGCACTAAGAGCTTGAGAGCCGAACCGCACACCCCTTGATTTGAAACGAGGTGACCCATCCCATCCCCCCAGAGCAAACCCGCGACAGGCAATGCAATGCGTTATAATGCCTTTTTCCGATACCTGTTCGGCACGGCCGCAGCACCTGCGTTGCAACATTGCAGGCGGATGGGCCGTATCGTATTGGTCGGGCTGACGCTCCTGTCCACACTGCTTCCCACCCAGCGGGCCGCGGCCCTGCCGGTCGCGGATACGCCGTCCTGTGCGCCGATCCGCCTTTCCGATGTGGGCTGGACCGATGCGGAAGCGGTGACCTCTGTCGCCGTGCGGCTTTTTGATGCCCTGGGATACAGGCCGCAGGCCCCCATGCTGACCCTGGCGTTGACCTATGTTTCCATGCGGGACCGGCGGGTGGATGCGTTTCTGAGTAATTGGGAGCCGATCGGGCACCAGGCCATCGCGCCGTTCCTGGCCGATGGAAGTGTCGAACAGGTGGCCACCAATCTGTCGGGGGCGCATCTGACACTGGCGGTGCCCGATTACACCTGGAATGCCGGACTGCGCGATTACAAGGATATTCAGGCCTGGGGCCCGCAACTGAGCTACATGATCTTCGGGCTTGAGGCGGGCAATAACGGCAATGCCCTTATTTTGAACATGCTGAGGCACAACCAGTTCAACCTGGGCCATTTCCGCCTGGTGGAAAGCAGCGAGCAGGGCATGCTGTCCCAGGTGGCCCGTAATATTCAAAAACACCAGCCGATCCTGTTTCTGGGCTGGGAACCCCATCCGATGAACATGACCTTTCCAATCCGTTACCTGACCGGGGGCGAAAGCGTGTTCGGCGCAGATGGTGGAACATCGGTCCATACCGTGATCCGCGCCGGTTACGACAAGGCCTGCCCGAACGCCGCGCGATTGCTGACACGCATTCGTTTTAGCGTGCAGGACGAAAATACGATGATGCGGGCCATCGAGGAGAACCGCACCAAGCCCTCCACTGTCGCCTGGCAATGGCTGCGCGATCATCCCGCTGAATGGTCCGCATGGCTGGAAGATATTGTCACGATGGACGGCCAGCCCGGCAAGGACGCGGTCAAAAGAATGCTGGATCGGACACCCTGACCCTGCTGGGGCAGAAAACTTGGATGAACCATTCCCCAAGGGCACCCGGCAAGCCGGGGCGGCACGTCAGGTCGGACGTTATCTGATACGATCCGCAAATCCTGCCTTGCAAATCCGGGTAGCGTCTTTATCGGTGTTTTTTCAGCCTTTGCTGGTGCCTGCCTTACGGGAAATTCCTCATGTCCAGAAAAATGAACCTGTTTGCTTATCTGAAGACAGGGCCGACCGCGCTGCATCCCGCTGGCTGGCGCCACCCGGAGGCGACGTTGGGGGATATTCTCAAGCCCTCGCGGTATGAAAATATCGCGCGCACCCTGGAGGATGCCTGTTTCGATGGCTGCTTTTTCGCGGACCTGCAAGGCCTGTACGATATCCATGCCGGGGGTTACGATGCCTATGTGCGGTACGGCGGGCAGGTAAGCTATCTGGACCCCATGACGATTCTGCCCGTCATGGCCGCGGCCACGCGGTATCTCGGCCTTGGGGCGACATTGTCCACGACGCTGCTGCCAGCCTACCATCTGGCGCGCTCCTTGCAGTCGCTCGATGTCATGAGCGGTGGTCGCGTGGCGTGGAATATCGTGACATCGGCTACCGAGCTTGAAGCGCGCAATTACGGCCTTGCCAGCCTGCCCGACAAGGATCTGCGTTACGACCAGGCGGATGAGGTTGTCGAAGCCTGCATGAAGCTGTGGAAAAGCTGGGATGAAGATGCCTGGGTGCTGGACAAGGAGCGCGGCATATTTGGCGATCCCGCCAAGGTTCACTACGCCAATTACGAAGGGCGTTTCGTGCGCACGCGCGGGCCGATCACCATTCCGCGCAGTGCGCAGGGTCACCCTGTTCTCATGCAGGCAGGGTCATCCCCACGGGGCACGGAATTCGCTGCACGCTGGGCCGAGCTTGTCTTTACCTTCTACGCGCCCAGGGAAAAGGCCCGCGCGCATTACGACGCATTGAAGCAGAAGATTGTCGAAAACGGGCGGCGGCCAGGTGACTGCGCCGTGGCCATGCTTGCCACCTGTATCGTGGGTGAGACGGATTCCATCGCGCGCGAAAAGGCCGATTACATCAACAGCCTGGTTGTCGGAGAACTGAACGCAGCCCATCTGTCCGCATCCGCCGGGGTCGATGTCACCAAACTTTCTGACAAGGACAAGCCGGGGTCCGAAGCCGGGGCGCAGGGCATGCACGCGATTATCGAAGACGTTTCGGAATTGCAGAAAACCGCCAAAACGGAGTTCCTGGCGGCGGCCCGCAAGATGCTGCCCGAACAGATCGTGGGGTCCCCCAAAACGGTTGCGGACAGGCTGGAAGATATCTTCACCTCCGGGTGTTGCGACGGGTTTGTGCTCGATCCCGTAACGGCCCCGTCCAGCCACGAGACATTCGCCCGCGCCGTCGTGCCGGAATTGCAGCGGCGCGGCCTGTTCCGCACGCAGTATGAAGCGCCAACCCTGCGCGGCAATATCGGAACCCGCCCGGGCCGCTAGGCGGGCGGCAGGCAGGAGACCGATAAAAAACCCGCACCCGAAAAAGCCCGCCCCGATCAAAGCCGGAGCCGCACGCCACCAAAATACGCCCGGGGCGATCCGGCGTAGATCGAGCCGGTGCTGGCCCCGAGATTACCGGCCCCGGCCTGCTGCCCGTTGGCAAGCAGTATGTCGCTGATGGGGGTCGCACCGGCAATATAGGTCTGGTTGGCGACATTCTGTACCTCGAAATACCAGTGCAGCCGATGCACCCAGCCCATATGCCTGGGCGGATCGTAATGGATTTCCAGGTTGAGCAGGGCATAGCCCGGCGCCTTGAGCATATTGGCGTTGTCCAGCCAGTAGGCGTCCCGCCAGGTGACTTCCGCATAACCGCCCAGCCCTTCGAACCTGCCTGTTGGCTGGTCATACAGAAAGCGCGCATTGAGAAAATTGGGAATGACGCCGGGAATATGATCGCCCTTGCGGCTGAAACCGCGCGAGACCTGGCTGTTGGACAGGACTTCCGTATAATTGGTGTAGACCTGATTGTCGTAGGTGTAGCTGAGCGCGATCTTCCCGCCCGGCAATATATGGGGCATGGGGGTGTAGTCCAGGCCAAGCACCACCCCGCGATGCTGCGATGCAGGGGCATTGAAAGTATAGGCCCCCACCGTGTTGACACCAGCAGACTGGCTGACCAGTTCGTTGTTATAGAATTCGTAAAATCCCGTTGCCTGCACATGAACGATCTTGCCCAGGCGCCAGTCCGCCCCCAGGTCCACCCCCACGCTGCTCTGGCTTTTTAGCTGCGTATTGCTGCCATACTGCCCTTGCGGGGTGATAAAAAGGTTCGAGGCGGACGGCGTGCCATAAGCAGTCCCGACCCGCGCATACAGCGCCCAGTCCCTGGCGGGCGTGTAGATCAGGGCCCCTTCGGGTGCGAGGTTAAAGAAAAAGCGGTTGGCCGTAACAAGGTTGCTGGTCGTGGCTGCGGCTGAATAGGCATAGAGCGCCTGGGTCGCCCCGATATCGGAATAGGTGCCGCCAAGCCCCACCACGGCGTGCCAGTCCGGTGCGAAATGCCAGTCTTCCTGAAAGCGCGCGCCCAGGTTCCACTGATGGCCGTAGGACTGTGAACTCATGGCCCCGCGCGCGGCACCACCCAGCGGCAGGATATTGTAGGTCTGATACCCGTAATCGAGATAATCGAAGCTTATGCCGGCAAAGCTTTCCAGCGACGTTCCGCCGATACTGGCCCGGTTCGTGACATCGCTGCTGGCATTGTAGGAATTATACGGCCCCACGAAAGAGGTGGGGGATGTCGGCTGGTCGATATGGCGCTGATCGTAGGTGAACTGGTTGCGCCATGTCGTGCGGCTGCTGAAATCATGCTCCCACCGCAGGCCGATTATCGTGCGGCGATCGAACCGCCCCAGCCCGGCGGCCTGCGGGCTTACGGCTTCCCTGGCCCCGAACCGGCCGTTGAGCAGAAGATTGACAGAAGCGCACCCGGCCGCAGCCGCCGACGCATCGGCGCAGCCATGCTGATAGGGATTGGCGCGATACTGATCGAGAGAGAGCCGCACGGGCAGATTGGCATGCGTGATGTTGTTGACGACTTTGAAGATCAGCCGGTCAGACGGTGCAAGATTGACCCGCAGGCGGATATTTTCGGTCGAGGTATCGTAATGGCTGTTTGCGATAAAGCCGTTGCCCCGCACATTGCTGCCGAACACCATCAGGTCGTAGGCGTGGTTTCCCAGCCCCAGCGTGGCGTAGGTGTTGACCATGCCAAAACTGCCGAAATCCGAACCCAGTTCCAGCCCGTGGATATCCGCCCCCTGGCGGGTCCGGAAATTGATGGCGCCGTTGATGGCGTAATTGCCATACACGGTCGAGGCCGGTCCTTCGAACACATCCACACCGTCATAGGCGTGCGGGTCGATCAGGTCGGCACGGGCCGTGCCGTCCGGCTGGGTCATGGGAAAACCGTCTTCGAGAACCTGGAGATTCTTCAACCCGTAGGACTGCCTGTCGCCCGACCCACGGACCGAAACAACCGTGTCACGCGGGCCGTTGCCCTGCGTAAAGCTGACCCCGGGAATGGTGACGACCATATCGGCAACGCTCTGGCCGACCTGGCCTGCAAAACTGCTTGCCTCCGCACTATAGGTTGTCTGCCCCGCCGGGCGGATGGTGGCCGGTGCGCGGCTGATGCCCGTGACGACAATATGCTCGACAGCCGGTAGGCCTGCAGCTTTGGGCCCGATCACGGGGCCCGGACGGGGCTTGGCACCGGGCTGACCCGCCTGCGCACTCCTGGGGGAAGTGCCTTGGGGATTGGGGGCAGGCTTGTGCTGCCACGCCCTGGAAGGCGCGTTTTTCGGCGGTGCTGCGGCATGGGCCGCGACACAGAGAAATGCAATGACGCCCGCCGTTGCGCCACACAGGTGGCGGGCCGTACAAAAACAGGAAGACATGGATTGGGAACCCGAACAGTCAACACGCAAAGCCCGCGCGTGATGCGCGCAGGCGGCTCGGTAACAGTCAGGTCAGGCGGGCGGGCCCTGCGGGCAAAGCGAGGACCAGCGGCAGAAGGGCGGACCGCGAACGGGCGGGAAGGCCCAGACCGGGTCCAGGCAACTTACGGAAAACGCTGCAAGAAAGCAGATGCCGAGTGCAAGGCAGAGCAGTTCCAGCGCCTCGGCCAGCAGAAACGACCCGCTCTGATCATCGTCGGATGCATGATGCTTTTCATCCGGGTGGGACAGGGGCGCGGGATCGTCGCAAAGAACGGAAAGCCTGGACAATTCCCGCAACGAGTCGTCGAAGACAGACAGTGGCTGGGCCATGCTGCCAAAGGACAGGCGTGCCAGAAGCGCAAGCAGCACCAGCGGCCAGAAGGCCGCCACATTCATCCTGCTGCGAAAAGACATGCTCATGGATCGCTGCTACCCCAGCCTGAACACGATGACCAGAGTCTGATTATGCAGCATATCCCTGCCCCCCACGCGCGCATGGCCCGAACGGGCCGCCCGCCGGACAGGGCATGGCCCCTTTCTCCAGCGCGCGAACGGCTGAAAGGTTAAGCGGCTGTTTCAAAAGCCAACGCATGCAGGCCAGAAAAGACCCGCCCAGCCCGACCCGACTGACTTTTGAAACAGTCTGCAAGGAACACTCCCATAAAAAAGCCCCCGCAACAGGGCGGGGGCTTCATATTCAGTCGGCCATTTTGCGGGCCCTTGGGGTATTGTTCAGCCCTCGAACGGATCGCGGACCAGAATGGTGTCTTCGCGGTCCGGGCTGGTGGAGAGCAATGTGACCGGCGCGCCCACCAGTTCCTCGATCCGGCGCACGTATTTGATGGCCTGGGCAGGCAGGTCGGCCCAGCGGCGCGCGCCATGGGTGGTTTCCTTCCAGCCTTCGATGGTTTCGTAAACCGGCTTGATACGCGCCTGCGCCGCCGGGGCGGAGGGAAAGCGCTCGGTCTTGCGCCCATCCAGTTCATAGCCGACACAGATACGAATTTCGTCCAACCCGTCCAGCACGTCCAACTTGGTCAGCGCCAGGCCGTTCACCCCGCCCACGCGCACCGCATGGCGGACCAGCACGGCATCGAACCAGCCGCAGCGGCGCGGCCGACCGGTAACCGTACCGAATTCATGCCCGCGTTCACCCAGTCGGCGGCCCGTATCGTCGAACAGTTCGGTGGGGAACGGGCCTTCACCCACGCGGGTGCAGTACGCCTTGGCAATGCCCAGCACAAAGCCCGCAGCCCCGGGCCCCATGCCCGACCCCGTGCCTGCATTGGACGCCACGGTGTTGGAACTGGTCACGAACGGATAGGTGCCGTGGTCCACATCCAGCATGACGGCCTGCGCCCCTTCGAACAGGATGCGCTTGCCCTGGCGGCGGGCATCGTCCAGCAGGTCCCATGTCGGGGCCATGAAGGGCAGGACCTTGGGCGCCACATCGGCCAGCCAGGCCAGCAGATCCGCCTTGGTGAAGGTGGGCGCACCCAGCCCTGCCAGCAGCGTGTTGTGGTGCAGCAAAAGCTCGTCCAGCTTCCAGTCCAGCGTTTCGGGCTCGGCCAGGTCGCACAGGCGGATGGCGCGGCGGGCCACCTTGTCTTCATAGGCGGGGCCGATGCCGCGCCCCGTGGTGCCGATCTTGCGCTCGCCCCGTGCTGCCTCACGCGCGCGGTCCAGCGCGCCATGCACGGGCAGGATCAGCGGCACGTTCTCGGCAATGCTCAGCGTCTCGGGCGTGACCTTCAGGCCCTGGTCGGCAATGCGGGCAATTTCGGCCAGCAGGGCCTGGGGGTCCACCACCACGCCATTGCCGATAATGCCCAGCTTGCCGCTGACCACGCCCGAAGGCAGCAGCGAAAGCTTGTAGACCTGATTCCCCACCACCAGCGTATGGCCCGCATTATGGCCACCCTGAAAACGCACGACCACGTCAGCCCGGCTGGCCAGCCAGTCAACGATCTTGCCCTTGCCTTCATCGCCCCACTGGGCGCCGATCACGGTTACGTTGGACATAGAGGGTCTGCTCCTGAAAACTCTGTCTGCTGGTCACAAGGAAGCCGCACCGGGTGCGGGGATGCTAGGAAACGTCCGTACGCGCAAGGCCGGACAATACAAAATCGCACCCCAGGCGCCGGGCGTCTTCCATGGCCTGGGGGCCTGCCGAAAAACCGCCGATCGTGGCAAAGCCCTGCGCGCGCAGGCGGGCTGCCTCCGCCCGGTCGGCATCGGGGGCCAGGTAGACGCGCTTGCGCGGGGCTGCGGCGGGAATGAGGCGGAACAGCACATCGGGGCGGAAGGTCAGCCCGCAGGCGGGTTCGTTATCGTTGCACAGGTAGCGCCCACCCCGGCCCAGTTCCTCGGACCGGCCGGTGGCGAATACGGTCACGCACACGCCGGTATGGTATTTCCAGCCCCTGAATTCCACCGGGTCTACTGTCAGGCGCAAGTCGGGGCGGCTTTCCCTGATCGCGGCAACGGTATCCACCAGCCGGTCCAGAATGGCGCGCGCGCGCGGCGGCAGGTTCAGCCCGGTCAGCCGGGCCACGGCATGTTCGGCCGCCCCGCTGGATTCGAGCAGGGCTGTCAGCGTGGTGGACAGCGCCCCGCCATGTTCGGCCACGGCCGCCGCGTCCTTGCGGTCCAGCGCACGCAGGAGTGCGGGCCGGCTGGAGGCGGGAATGCCCGCTTCCTCCAGCAGGGCGGGGATAAACGGGGGCATGGTCAGGTCGAAGGACACACCCGTAACGCCCAGCCGTTCCAGCGCTTCCGCGCCGACGGCCAGAATTTCGGCATCGGCCTGGGGCGAATCCGGGCCGATCAGTTCGATCCCCGTCTGCATGACCTGGCGCCCGCTTTCCTCTGCCGCGACCGGGGCCACCACCACGCAGGTTCCCGCATAGGACACACGCAGCGGACGCGCCGCCCCCCCTGCGCGAGTCGCCGCCATGCGGGCGATCTGGGGGGTGATGTCGGGCCGCAGCACCATCATGCGCCGCGTATCGGGGTCCATGACGCGAAAGCTCTGCTCGGCAAGGGATGCGCCGGCACCGGCCAGATACGTCTCCTCGAACTCCATGAGCGGAGGGCGCACACGGTCGTACCCGTGGGAGGCAAAGACATCCATCAACGTCGCAACGCCCTCGGCTTCCGTACGGGCGTCAGGTGTCAGCAGGTCAACAAAGCCGGAGGGCAGCAGGGCCGGGCTCAAGGGCGGGTCATCCGTCATGCCACGGCCTATAGCATCCCCTGCCCTGCCCGTCATGCCCGCAAAACAGCACTTTTTTACGCAAGCACCCCACGGCCGGGCCCGCCACGCGCGGCAGGCCGGTGGCGGGATGCACCAAAAATCCTGCTCCCATGTCGCTCAGCCTTCCGCCGCACCGGGCAGGGTTTCCCAGCCAGAACCGATAAAGGTCAGCACCCGGCGGCCCACGCCATCGGCGCGCAGCACGATCAGGTTGCGGTCTTCCAGCCAGCCCAGCAGGCGGCGGGCGCGGCCCTTGGACACGGTGCCGTAAACCTGGGCGATCCGCGCATCCGACGGGCAGGCCTGCCGTTCGATGGCCGCACGCGCCAGGAACAGGAACACGGCCTGGATATCCTCAGGCAGGGTGCTGGCCAGGGATTCGGCCTGCTGCCAGTCGGGCGAACCCGCCGTGTCCTCGCCCACGCCGCTGCGTGCGGTGGCCAGCAGGCGGTTGAAGCGACGCATGTCCAGCGCGTTGCGCCCCAGGGCCGCAATGCGGCAGCGCACCAGAAAATCCTGGTACAGAACAGGGGCGGGGCGGAAACCCTGGTCCTCATCCGCCAGCATGTCGCGCAGGATGGCGGTCATCTGCGCCTCGCGCTCGGCCCGGGACTGGGGCGAGGTATCCTCCTCCTGTTCGGCTGGCCTGTCATCCGCCCCGGCATCGGACTGGCCGTGTGCATCGCCGTTCAGCGCGCCGCTGGCCTGGGCCTCCCCGTGGGCGGCAAGCTGGCTCAGCAGGTCGGGCATGGGGGTCTGGGCGGGCCTGCGCGGGCGGGGTGGCAGGTCATGCACCGGCACAGGGGCCAGGATCAGCTCATGCACGGGGGCGGAAGGCGGTTCGAACGGGGCCAGCACGGGCCCTGCCGAACGGCTGGCGGTTTCCACCGCACCGATCCGCACCGTGGTGGGCCTGCGATACAGGGCCGGCCCCAGTGCGACGAACGTGCCGCGCGCAAGGTCGCGGAAGGCTTCGGCCTGCCGGCGCTCCATGCCCAGCAGGTCGGCGGCGCGCGCCATGTCGATATCGAGAAACGTGCGCCCCATGAGAAAATTGGAGGCTTCCGCCGCCACGTTCTTGGCCAGCTTGGCCAGGCGCTGGGTCGCGATAATGCCCGCAAGCCCGCGCTTGCGCCCACGGCACATGAGGTTCGTCATGGCCCCGAGCGAGGCCCGGCGCGCCTCGTCCGAGACCTCCCCCGCAACGGCCGGGGCGAAAAGCTGGGCTTCGTCCACCACCACCAGAACGGGGTACCAGTGTTCGCGCGGGACTTCGAACATGCCGCCCAGGAAAGCCGCCGCCCAGCGCATCTGCTGGTCGGCATCCAGCCCTTCGAGGTTGAGCACGACAGAAGCGCGATGCACGCGCATGCGCTCGCCCGCCGCGTGCATCGCGGCTTCGGAATGATCGGCGGCGTCGATCACCAGATGGCCGAATTTCTCGGCCAGGCTGACAAAATCCCCTTCCGGGTCGATAATAGCCTGCTGCACCACGCGCGCGGTCTGTTCCAGCAGCCGGCGCAGCAGATGCGACTTGCCCGAGCCCGAATTGCCCTGGACCAGAAGTCGTGTGGCCAGAAGTTCGCCAAGGTCCATCTGCGCCGGGCCGCCACCCGGGATCGCACCCATCGTAATCATGCTGTTCATGGTTGAGGGGGATACCGCCTTGCCCCCTGCCCATGCAACCAGTCCAGCACACCACGGGCCGCCGCCCGCCCGGTGGCCAGACAGGCATGCAGCAGGTAGCCGCCTGTCGGGGCCTCCCAATCCAGCATTTCGCCCGCCACGAACACGCCGGGCAGGGCGCGCAGCATGAACTGCTCCGTGCAGGCGTCCTGCGTGATGCCACCTGCTGTCGAAATCGCCCGGGCCAGGGGTTGCGGGCCGTCCAGCACCACAGGCAGCGTCTTGATCCGTGCGGCCAATGTGGCCGACTCCGCCGGGATCGGTCCGGCCTCCCGCAGCAGGCCCACCGCCACGGGGGGCAGGCGCAGGGCCTTGCGCAGGCGGTTGGCCAGGCTTTCGCGCGCGCGCACCTGTGCCAGCCGGTGGATGATATCGGCCTGCGTCATGTCGGGGCGCAGGTCGCACAGCACGACAGCACGCCCGTGTTCGCCCGCCCTCTGGCGCAACGCGGTGGACAGGGCGTACAGAGCCCCGCCCTCCAGCCCGCCCTGGGTGATCGTGACCTCGCCCCGCACCCGAACGCCCTCGAACGACAGCGCTACGGGCTTGAGCGGCGTGCCCGCGAAACGCTGCGCGAACACGTCGGACCAGCCCACGCGAAAGCCGCAATTAGCGGGCTGGAGGGGAGCTATGGCGATACCTCGCCGCGTGAGTTCATTCACCCAGCCGCCATTACTGCCCAGCCGGGGCCAACTGGCCCCGCCCAGTGCGAGCACAAAGGCATCGGCCTGCACACAAAAACTGTCCTGCCCAGCTTCGCCACCCGTGCCGGCGACCCCATTCGGCATGGGTGGTTCATGGGTAAAAACCGCCTGTCCCTGGTCATTCCAGCCGGTCCAGCGGGCACGGGGCGTGAAGGTGACGCCCAGATCGCGCAGGCGGGCCAGCCACGCCCGCAGCAGGGGCGATGCCTTCATGGCGGTGGGGAAAACCCGGCCTGACGAGCCGACAAAGCTTTCCTGCCCCAGCCCTGTCATCCAGTCGCGGATATCCTGTGCGGTCCAGGCCTCAAGCGCGGGCCGCAGCCAGGCGCTTGCGGGGCCGTAGCGGTCACGAAAGGTGGGCCATGCCTCGGAATGGGTGATGTTCAGCCCACCCCGCCCGGCCATGAGGAACTTGCGCCCGAAGCTGGGCATGGCGTCCAGAATCTGGACCGCGCAGCCGGCTTCGGCCAGGTATTCGGCCGCCGCCAGCCCCGCGGGCCCGCCACCGATAATGCAGATCCGTGGTGACGCCGTCATGCCATGGGGCGCAGCGTCATGCCGGGGTCCGGGCGGTGGCGCGCACGGCCTTGGCCAGGTCTTCGATCTGGCTCAGAACGCGCGGTAGCGTGTGTTCGCTCGCCCGGCCCTGATCGTCCAGCGTTTCGGCCAGTGTGGCCAGCAGGGCGGATGCCACGACTGCGGCATCCCCGATCGTGGCGGCCTCGGCGGCCTGTTCGGGAGTGCGCACGCCAAAGCCGATGGCTATGGGCAGGTCTGTTACCGCACGCAGGCGCGGCAGGGCGGCACGCAGGTCCTGCGCGCTGGCCGAGCGCGTGCCGGTAATGCCCGTAATGCTGACATAATAGACAAAGCCCGATGCGTGCGAGAGCACATAGCCCAGCCGCTCTGCCGTAGTGGTGGGGGCCACCAGGCGGATGATATCGAGCCCCGCCTTGGCCGCCGGGCCTTCGAGCACTTCTGCTTCCTCGGGCGGGAGGTCCACCAGGATCAGCCCGTCCACCCCCGCGGCGGCGGCATCAGTGCAGAAACGCTCGTAGCCGTAGGATTCTACCGGGTTGACATACCCCATCAGGATAACCGGGGTCGTGGCGTCGTCCTCACGGAAGGCGGAAACCATGTCCAGCACGCCCACCAGCGTGGCCCCGGCCTTCAGCCCCCGGATGGCGGCGGCCTGGATGACCGGACCATCGGCCGACGGATCGGAGAACGGCATGCCGATCTCGATCAGGTCCGCACCGGCGGCGGGCATGGCCTTCAGCAGCGCGAGAGAGGTCTCCCGGTCCGGGTCATAGGCTTCGAGATAGGGAATGAGCGCGCCGCGACCCTGGTCTGCAAGCGCTTTGAAACGGGCGGCGATACGGCTCACAGCGTGACCCCCAGATGTTCGGCTACAGTAAAGATATCCTTGTCCCCCCGCCCGGACAGGCTGACCGCGATCAGGGCGTCCTTGGGCAGGGTGGGCGCGATCTTGACGGTATGGGCAATGGCATGGGCGGATTCGAGGGCGGGAATAATGCCCTCCATTTCCGTGCAGAACGTGAAGGCCTCAAGCGCTTCGCCATCGGTAATGCCGACATATTCCGCCCGCCCGATATCGTGCAGCCAGGAATGTTCCGGCCCCACGCCGGGGTAATCGAGCCCCGCACTGATCGAATGGGCTTCCTCGATCTGGCCATCGGCGTTTTGCAGAAGATAAGTGCGGTTGCCGTGCAGCACGCCGGGCCGCCCGCGCTCGATGGAGGCCGCGGTCTTGCCGCTGTCCAGCCCGTGGCCCGCGGCTTCGACCCCGATCAGGCGCACGGAGCTGTCGTCCAGGAAGGGGTAGAAAATGCCCATGGCGTTGGACCCACCGCCAATGGCGGCCACCACCACGTCGGGCAGGCGGCCTTCTGCGGCCTGCATCTGCGCCTTCGTTTCCTCCCCGATCACGCTCTGGAAATCGCGCACCATGGCGGGGTACGGGTGCGGGCCCGCCACGGTGCCGATCAGCATGTAGGTGTCGGCCACGTTGGCCACCCAGTCGCGCATGGCGTCGTTCATCGCATCCTTGAGCGTGCCTGCCCCCGATGTGACGGGCACGACCTCGGCCCCCAGCAGGCGCATGCGGAACACGTTGGGCTTCTGCCGCTCCACATCGGTGGCACCCATGTAGATCACGCATTTCAGGCCGAACAGGGCGCAGACGGTGGCGGTGGCCACACCATGCTGGCCAGCCCCGGTTTCGGCCACGATCCGCGTGCGGCCCATGCGGCGGGCCAGCAGGATCTGGCCCATGACGTTGTTGAGCTTGTGCGAACCCGTATGGTTCAGTTCCTCACGCTTGAGGTAAATCTTCGCACCCCCCAGCTTTTCCGTCATGCGGCGGGCGAACCAGAGCGGGCTGGGGCGGCCGACATAATCCTTCAGGTAATAGGCCAGTTCGGCCTGGAACGCGGGATCGGCCTTGGCCTTGGCATAGGCGGCTTCCAGTTCCAGGATCAGGGGCATGAGGGTTTCGGCCACGAAACGCCCGCCATGCACACCGCCGAAATGGCCCTTGCCATCGGGTTGGCTTTGCAGGGAATTGCCCCCGCGGGGGATCGCCGCTTGTTCAGTCGGGTTCACCATTACCAGTTCTACCGCTCCTTCGCCGCCTTGTGTTCCAGCCCGGCCGCCTGCCGTGGTATTCGGCCCCCAGGGTATCATGCCCTGTTGCGGCCGCATGGGCGTTGGCTCCCGGTACTGTGACGTGTCCGTTTTTCTGTGGAACCGGCTTACCAGAAGCAATACCGAATTGCACCGTCCCGCGCCGCAATCTTGTCAGGACGGGAAAAGCTGCTTCATAGTCGGCGGGCCTGAAAGGGGAGAAAAAGCCACATGCACCTGTGGCCAGCCCCCCACGACACGGGCAGCCACAAGGGCAGCCATACCCCGCACGGCCAGCGAGAAGCCGGAGCATTCCCGGCCGGCAGCGCTTGTGGCCATGACAGGACAGTAAGGGAGACTCGCATGTTTCTGGCCCACAGGCCCGGAATGCCCGCGCAGGCCGTTCAGACCCCCAACGACGCCGAAGGCTGCGTATGGCTGGACCTGTTGGACCCCACCCCGCAGGAACAGGCCCTGGCCGAACAGCTTTGCGGCCAGCCCCTGCCCACCCTTGCGGACCTGAACGCTATTGAAAGTTCGTCGCGCATCAGCGTGCGCAAGGGGGCTGCCTTTCTGTCCTCCCCCCTGCTCAAGAAAACGGGAACCGAGTTCCAGACCATGCCGGTGGGTTTCATCCTGACCGAGGACCGGCTGTTCACCATCCGCTTCCAGTCATACCAGGCGTTCGAGGCGGTGACGCAGCTCGTGGCCGAACAGGCTCCTGCCATGCCTGCCATGCCCGCGACGGGGGCTGCCGCCGGCAGCGTGATCGCCCCGCCCCATGGCGTCGTCTTCCACGCCAGCGAAATTCTGGTGACCCTGATCGAGACCATCGTGGACCGGCTGGCCGATATTCTCGAAAGCGTGGGCGACCTGCTGGACACACTCTCGCACGATATCTTCCGCCAGCGCCCCCAGACACGGGTGAAGCGCAACATTGCATCCTGGCAGCGCGACCTGCTCCAGCGCGTGGGCAGTTCGGGCAGCCTGTGTTCACGCATGCGTGACACATTGCTGGGCCTGGAACGGATCGCCCTTTTCCTGAGCGAAAGCCGCAAGGCCGCAGCGGCCGCCCCGGCCCCCGGGTCGGCCATGCCCGTCCTTTCCGTGGGCACGCGCCGGATCACCCCCGCAACCCCGGGGGAAGAAGAAATCGGGCCCGCCGCCTATACCCTGCCCGGCGCCCTGCGCGCGCGCATTGCCACCGTCAGCCGCGACCTGTCATCGCTGGACGCCTATCTTTCGCAGGCGCAGGACAAGGTGGAATTCCTGCTCGACGCCACGCTGGGCTTTATCAATATCGAGCAGAACGGCGTCATGAAGGTTCTGACCGTGGTTAGCTTCATTGGCGTGGCCCCGACGCTGGTGGCCGGCATCTACGGCATGAATTTCAGGAACATTCCCGAACTGAACTGGGCGTTCGGATACTGGTATGCGCTGGGGCTGATGGGGGCCACGACCGTGCTGCCCCTGCTGTGGTTCTGGAAAAAAGGCTGGCTGGGCGGAATCAGCTAGGCACCCCGACCACAGTGCTACCGCACAGGGTCCCTGCCCTTGCCCCTGCCGGAAAACCGCGCCCGTCTTGACGAGGGCAGAGGTTTTGACTAGTATCCGCCCCCAGACATTGGCGGACTTCACCCGCCCAATGCTTTCCTCATCTCCTGTCAGGACCATCCCTTCCCTGAACGCCCCCGCCTTGCAGGCGGGCATGCAAATGGCCGATCCCCTTGGCCGATGTTCAGGGCATGACGTGGTCCAGACCTTCCCCATCTGAACTTTCTTGCCAGTCAGGGCAGTCCTCTATGCATCTTGCGGAACTCAAGGCCAAGTCGCCCGCCGACCTTCTGGCCTGCGCTGAAGACCTGAATATCGAAAACGCATCCTCCCTGCGCAAGCAGGACATGATGTTCGCCATTCTCAAGGCGCTGGCCGACAACGACCAGGCCATCTATGGCGAAGGCACCCTTGAGATCATGCATGACGGGTTCGGCTACCTGCGTGCGCCCGAATCCAACTACCTGCCCGGCCCGGACGACATCTACATCTCCCCCACCCAGGTGCGGCGCTTCGCCCTGCGCACGGGTGACACGGTGGAAGGCCAGATTCGCGCCCCGCGCGACGGCGAACGCTATTTCTCGATGCTCAAGATCAACACGATCAACTTCGAGCCGCCCGATGCCGTGCGCCACCGTATCAACTTCGACAACCTGACCCCGCTCTACCCCGAGCGGCGCCTGCAGATGGAAGTGGAGAGCGAGGCAACAGCCCCCGAGCCCAAGGGCGAAAAGGGCAAGAAAGGCGCGCAGAAAGACTTTACCCCGCGCGTGATCGACCTTGTTTCCCCCATTGGCATGGGCCAGCGCGCGCTGATCGTGGCACCGCCGCGTTCGGGCAAAACGGTCATGCTGCAAAGCATTGCCTCCTCCATTACCGCCAACCACCCCGAAGTGTTCCTGATCGTCCTGCTGATCGATGAACGCCCCGAGGAAGTGACGGACATGGCCCGCTCCGTGCGGGGCGAGGTCATTGCCTCCACCTTCGATGAACCCGCCCACCGCCATGTGCAGGTGACGGAAATGGTGCTGGAAAAAGCCAAGCGCCTTGTCGAACACAAGCGCGACGTGGTGATTCTGCTGGATAGCATCACCCGCCTCGCACGTGCCTACAACACCGTCGTGCCGTCATCGGGCAAGGTGCTGACCGGCGGTGTGGATGCCAACGCCCTGCAGCGCCCCAAGCGTTTCTTCGGTGCGGCCCGTAATATCGAGGAAGGCGGGTCCCTGACCATTATCGCCACCGCGCTGATCGATACCGGCAGCCGTATGGACGAAGTGATTTTCGAGGAATTCAAGGGCACGGGCAATTCGGAACTGGTGCTGGACCGCAAGCTTGCGGACAAGCGCACCTTCCCGGCCATCGACATCACCAAGAGCGGCACCCGCAAGGAAGAACTGCTGGTCGATCGTGCGACACTGTCCAAGATGTGGGTGCTGCGCCGCATCCTGGCCCCCATGGGCACGATGGACGCCATGGACTTCCTGCTCGACAAGCTCAAATACAGCAAGACCAACAACGACTTCTTCGAAGCCATGAACAACTGAGCCCTGAACGGCCCGGTATTTGCGCAAACGGCCCGCCCGGTTCATTCCGGGCGGGCCGTTCTGTTTTTCTGGCAAGGCTTATCCGCTCTGGCTTTCTTGCGCCCGCCCTGTTGCCCGGCCCTGTTCGCGCTGGGGGAAACCGGGTCCGACAAAGCCTGCCTGTGGCCTGACACGGATCGTCTGTTACGCGCCCGGGTCGCAAGCCTTGCGAATGTTCAGCATTACGCTGCCATCGGACTGGGCCGTATCGGCCATGATCTCATGCCCCAGCGCGCGCACGGAACGGCTGACATTGCGGTGGGGTTCATCCCCCTTCAGCCGCACGGCCAGCATGCCACCGGGGGGTAGCCTGTCCAGTGCAAGGCGCGTGCGCACGAATGTCATGGGACAGTTCTCACGCGTGATATCCAGAACCGGCATGTCGGGTGCTGCGGTTGCGCAACCCGCATCCCGTTGCGGTGCAGGCCCGGGCGTATCGGCATCGCGCATGGGACTACTCCCTTCTCCCAAAAGGCCTTTTCAAAATCCGCGCCCCTGCGGTGGGGAGCGGGCGAGCCATGATCCATAAGGCCAAATCGATCATGGCGGCGTGTTGCGGTACGGAAAATGGGGGCACCGCAGGGTAAAATTGGACAAACGCCTCTGAGTTCGGCTACCTAATTGATGAACATGAAGATGGCAACGTAAGGCAGGGTTTGCGACCTTGAAGATACAGGCGGCAGAGTCAAGAATTGAGCAGTTATGTATCGAACACGGCCTGAAAATGACAGGACAGCGGCGTGTTATCGCCCGAGTCCTGTCCGAAGCGGATGACCACCCGGACGTCGAGGAGCTTTATCGCCGGGCCCTGGTGCTTGATTCGCGTATTTCCGTTGCCACGGTATACCGGACAGTCCGCCTGCTGGAAGAGAAAGGCATTCTCGAACGGCGGGATTTTGGCGGCGGACGGGCCCGATATGAAGCAACCGAACACGGTCGGCATCACTATCACCTGATCGATGTCGATAACGGCAGGGTAATCGAATTTGAAGACCCGGAGCATGAAAACCTGATGAAGAAACTGGCGGACCGTCTCGGGTTCGAATTTGTTTCCATGCGCCTGGAATTGTTCGGCCGGAAAAAACAGCCCGTTGCCAAGGCCCCCGCCCGGGTCGCGGGCAAGAAGGTCGCCAAGGTTCACAAGAAGGGAGACGTCGCATGAGTTCCGCACGCGCCAGCGGGGGCGGACTGTCGACCCTGGACCTGGACCGCACCATTTTCCCCGAACTGCGCGGCGGCAGCCTGAGTGTGCGCATAGCCGCCACGGATGACGAGCGCGATGCCGCACAAGCCCTGCGCTACCGCGTGTTCTATGAGGAAATGGGGGCCACCGGCAACCCCGAAGCCCGGCTGCTGAAACGCGATATCGATGAATTCGATGCCGTGGCGGACCACCTGCTGGTTATCGACAACGCCATTGCCTCGGACGCGCGCGGCGTGGTCGGCACCTATCGCCTGGTCCAGAGCGAGGCCGCAGCCAAGATCGGCCGGTTCTATTCCTCGAGCGAATACGATATCACCCCCTTGCAGGAATTTCCCGGCAAGCTGCTTGAAGTCGGCCGGTCCTGCGTGGACAAGAACTATCGCGGTCGCACGGCCATGCAGCTTTTGTGGCGGGGCATTGCCTCCTACATCTTCCTGCACCGGATCGACCTGCTGTTCGGCTGCGCCAGCCTGCCTGGCACGGACCCCGACCGCATAGCGGACGAGCTGACCTATCTCTACCACAACCACCTGGCCCCCCCGGCCCTGCGGGTGCGCGCCCTGGAAAGCCACCGGGTGGAAATGCTGCGCACCGACCCGCATGCGCTGAACGTGCGCAAATGCCTTGCGGGCCTGCCGCCGTTGATCAAGGGCTATCTGCGCCTGGGCGGCTATGTGGGGGATGGCGCGGTTATCGACCCGCAGTTCAACACCACGGATGTGGCCATTCTGGTCAAGAGCGAATTGCTGGCCGACAAATACTACCGCCATTACGAACGCAGGCTGCGTGACGCGCTGGACTGATCCTGTCCATGCAGCCACTCCGTTCCTGGCTGCGCGGACATACTGGCCCGCGTCCGGCCTGGCGCAAGCCCCTGCGGGGTGGCTGAACAGCGGGGCAGCGTGCTGAACGCACCCTTATGACCGTGCAGACATTTCTTGCCCGTTACCGGCGCAGCATACCTCAACGCCTGCGTTTTGCCGTGTATATGCTGGGGCTGGGGGCGCTGAGCGCGCTGGCCCTGCCGCCGTTGCATGTGCTGCCGGTCCTGCTTTTGACATTCGGGCTGCTGGGCCGGTACCTGAACGCTGCCACAAGCTGGCGGCGCGCGGCATGGGCGGGGGCTTTGTTCGGGTTCGGGTTCTACGCCACGGGCTTGTACTGGCTTGTCAACGCCGTCATGGTGCGCGCGGCCGAGTTCTGGTGGTTCGTGCCTTTTCCCTCCATCGGCTGCGCGCTCATTCTGGCCCCGACAGTGGCCGTGCCCGCCATGCTCAGCCTGCTGGTGCGCCCCGGCCTGGGTCGGCTGGCCTTTTTCGCCGCCGCCTGGACGATCGCGGATATGAGCCGCACCTTCCTCTTCAGCGGGTTTACATGGAACGCATTGGGCAGTTGCCTGGCCATTCCGGGCCTTGCGGGCGATATCCTGATCCAGCCCGCCGCCTGGATCGGAGAGGACGGGATGACGCTTGTCGTTGTTCTGCTGGCAAGCCTGTGTGGCGCAGCAATTGTGGACGGCCCACGTCATGGCACCGAAGCACCCCGCTATTCCGCCCGGCAGCGCGCGTTCGTACTGCTGGGGGGCGCATTTTTCGCGCTGGCCTGGATCGGGGCGGGGGCTGCGCGGTTTTACACGGTCACGCCCGTGGGCGAGAACGGGCCGATTACCGTGATCGTACAGGGCAACGTGCCCGAAACCGAAAAAATGGGCCGCCAGAACCCGCGTGAAATCTTCGAACGCTACCTTCGCCTGACGGCCCAGGGCGTGCATGACGCCCAGGCGATCCAGAACGCGCAGGCCATGCCCTTGACGGGGGCGAATGCGCAGGCCCCTGCCGCAAGCCCCATCGCTACGGAACAGCTTGCCGCAGCCCCGCCCCCAACGGGCGCAGGAACCGGGCAGGCAGCGCCGGAACAACGCCAACCTGCTCCCTCCCCCGCACAGCAGTCTGCCGCTTCCCAAGCACCCGCTGGACAACCGTCTCCCGGACAACCGCCTATTGGGCAACCGCCTGCTGGACAAGTCCCTCCCGGCCAGGGTGGCACAGCACAGATGGATACAGCCGGGCATTACAGGCCCATCGTCTTTTTGTGGCCCGAGACCTCTTTCCCCGGCTACACGCTGTTGCAGGACAGCCCCCGTGCACGGCAGGTCATCATGGAATGGGCCAACCCGGCCGATGCGGGGCTGATCGGCGCATTGCGGGCCGATGAGGATGAGCGTTATCGCAACTCCGTCCTTGCCCTGGCCCCCGATGGTGCGGTGGAGGCCGTGTACGACAAGGCAAGGCTTGTTCCTTTCGGTGAATACCAGCCGCCGTTCATACCGTTGCAGATCGTGCCCCAGGGCGGCATGGCGGCTGGGCCCGGACCGCGAACCTGGCACCTGGCAGGTATTCCCGCCGTGGGACCGCTGATCTGTTACGAGGTCATTTTCTCGGGCGAGATCATCGACCGCGCCGACCGGCCCCGCTGGCTGGCCAATGTGACGAATGACGGCTGGTTCGGCGACAGTGCCGGGCCACGCCAGCACCTGGCATCGGTGCGCCTGCGCGCGGTGGAGGAAGGCCTGCCCGTGGCACGCGCCGCCAATACGGGCATTTCCGCCGCTTATGACGGCAGGGGCCATAGGCTGGCGCGGGCGGGATGGGGGCACGCGGCAGTACTGGTCGTGCCCCTGCCCGCGCCACTTGCCCCGCCCCTGTTCAGCCATTTCGGCCAGGCGATTCCACTGGGGCTCAGCGTGCTTGTGGGCCTGCTGGCAGGTGTTGCGGCACGGCGGCGAAAGCCCGCGTAACAGGTGCGGGCGGCAGGCTGGCAAGCGGGTGTGCAACCCGTTACCTAAACAATCGTTCATCTGGCGTCCAGCAGAAGTCACTAGCGCATGATCTGCGGCGCGCCCTATAATCCTGCGCCTGCCGAGTTGGGCCGCTCTCTTCCTTTTTCTCGTGTTGGGGAAAGCTCTAGCGTGACACCAACAGAAACCCGCCTTACCGAGAACGTCACGATTGGTTCGTCCCATGCCAGCGCCATTGACGCCCATGTGGGCAAACGCATTCGCCTGCGCAGGACATTGCTGGGGCTGTCGCAGGAGAAACTGGGCGAAGCGCTGGGTGTCACCTTTCAGCAGATCCAGAAATACGAACGCGGGGCAAACCGGGTAGGGGCTTCGCGGCTCTATGACATCGCGACCGTCCTGGATGTGCCGATCAGCTTTTTTTTCGACGACATGCTGCCCCCGCAAGCCCAGCCCGACAGTGCGGGAGCGCTGCAAATTCCCCCGCCATCCCCGGCTTTTGGCGGTTTTTCCGACACGCGCAAACCCTTCGCCCCAGCGACGGCAGCACCGCGCCCGCCAGTTACGAATGAGGATCAAACGCTTCTGGGCAAGAAGGAAACGCTGGAACTGGTGCGGGCCTATTACCGTATCCGCCAGCCCGCGTTGCGCCAGAAGGTGCTGGAGCTTGTCCAGTCCATGTCGGCCGACGAACCGGACACGACCGGCCAGTCCTGAAGCGGCCTCCGGCCTGGCTCCTTCCGTCCCGAAAACAGTTTGAACAGCCCACGCCTCAAGCAGGGGTACTGCCCGGCCACGCCAGTATTATGCCCGTGACCGGGTGCTGCTGCGCCAAAACGGAATTATAGGCGGTCCGCGCGCACAACAAAAAAGGGGCGGCACAGTGTGCCACCCCTTTTCGTCATAGGACTGTCTGGCCTGAAGTGTCAGAAGCTCTGATCGTCCCCACCACCCCAGTCACCACCACCGAAATCGCCGCCCGCATCACCACCAGTGCTGAAATCCTGGTCCGCCGTCGTGCCCGCCCCGCCGAACGGGTCTGCGGAAGCGCCATCGCCATAATTGTTGTTGATGATGGTCTCACCACCCTGCCCGGCCCCAAAGCCGCCGGCACTTTCATGCGAACCGCTGAAAAGGCTGCTCAGCGCATTGGCGGCCAGCATGCCGCCCGCCACACCCGTGGCCGTGCTCAGCGCGCCACCCAGAAAACCCGATCCGCCCTGGAACATGGACGGGCGCATGCCGTAAGGCATGGGCTGGGGCTGGTAACCCGGTGCCGGTGCGCCACCCCAACCCGGAGGGGGCGCTGCCTGCGGGGCCGCCTGGGGCTGCTGGCCGCCGCCGAACAGGCCGCCAAAGAACCCGCCCGATTTCTGCCCGCCCTGCTGCTGGGCCGCCTGCAAGGCCTGCTGCGCCTGCTGAAGCTGGGCCTGCAACTGCTGGATGCGATTCTGCGCCTGCACGAGGGCTGCTTCCTGCACGACCGCCATCTGGGTAATGCGGTAACGGGCTTCGGGATATTTCTGGAAACCCTGCGCAATCAACTGGTCAGCCTGCGGATCGATCGGTGACAGGGCGGGCTGCGTGCCGGGCACGCTGCCAAAACCCTGGGGCGAACCACCCACACGGGCAAAGAATTTCTCGATAAGATCGCGTTCCTCGTTGGTCATTCCATCCCTTCCTGCCCGCGACGGGCTGCTGTGCTGCGCAGTACGTAGCAGCATACCTTGACCAAGATGTGGCAAGGACACAAGGGCGTTACAAGGGGCACGACCCGCGCCATTGCCCAAGATTACGCCGTGGTGCCCGTCGCAAGCCCCCCTTCCCGCCCCTGCCATGGAGGTGCCGCAAGAAGACCGGAGCGCACGGCGCGGGCCTGCCCTCTCTTCCTGTTCGGGGCGGGGGAGCGTATGGTGTGCCGCCGCGTGCCAGCCACGCATCCGATATCAGTCTAATTTGCGGAGTTTCATCCCGATCATGGACCCGGCGTCTCCCCGCCCGACAGAGCGACCTCTTTCCTTCCAGGACCTGATCCTGACCCTGCACCAGTTCTGGTCGAAACAGGGTTGCGCTATCCTCCAGCCCTACGATCAGGAAATCGGCGCGGGCACGCTTTCGCCGCACACGACCCTGCGCGCCCTTGGCAACCGGCCGTGGCGGGCGGCCTACGTGCAGCCCTGCCGCCGCCCGTCCGACGGGCGCTACGGCGAAAACCCGAACCGCCTGCAACATTACTACCAGTATCAGGTGCTACTCAAACCCACGCCGGAGGAAAGCCAGAAACTGCTGCTCGACAGCTACCGCGCCATCGGCATCGACCCCGAACGCCACGATATCCGCTTTGTCGAGGATGACTGGGAAAACCCCACCATCGGGGCCTGGGGCCTGGGGTGGGAGGTCTGGTGCGACGGCATGGAAGTGACGCAGTTCACCTATTTCCAGCAGGTGGGCGGCATTCCTGTCAGCGTGCCATCGACCGAACTGACATACGGGCTGGAACGGCTGGCCATGTATGTGCAGGGCGTTGAAAATGTCTATGACCTGGACTTCAACGGTGCGGGCCTGACCTATGGGGACGTGTTCCTACGCGCCGAAAAGGACTATTCGCGCCATAATTTCGAACTGACCGACACGGCCATCCTGCTCCAGCACTTCAAGGATGCAGAAAAGGAAAGCGTTGCCCTGGCCGAAGCCGGGGTGGCCCAGCCGGCCTACGACCAGTGCCTGAAGGCCAGCCACCTGTTCAACCTGCTGGATGCGCGCGGTGTCATCAGTGTCAGCGAACGCGCGGCCTATATCGGTCGCGTGCGCACACTGGCGAAACTGTGCTGCGAAACCTGGCTGGCTGGCGAGGACCAATAACACCATGCCCGAATTGCTGATTGAACTGTTCTGCGAAGAAATCCCCGCCCGCATGCAGCAGCAGGGGGGTGAAACCCTGCTCCGCCTGCTGGGCGATGCCGTGGCCCCGCTGAGCCCCACCCATGGCGTGGCCTATACCGGCCCGCGCCGGATCGCTGCGTCCTTCACCGTCACGCATGAAGTGCCGGGCCGCACCATTTCCGAACGCGGCCCGCGTGAGGGTGCGCCCGACAAGGCGCTTGAAGGCTTCACGCGCAAGCATGGCGTCACGCGGGATGCGCTCGTGCTCAGCAACGGTTTCTGGCTGCTTGAACGCGACGAACCCGCGCTGAGTGCCCGCGCGCATATCGCGGCCTGCCTGCCCGATCTGCTGCGCCATTTTCCGTGGCCCAAATCCATGCGCTGGGGCGTGGGCAGCGCCTTTACCTGGGTGCGCCCGCTGCGCCGGATCCTGTGCCTGCTGGATGGGGAGGTTGTTCCCTTCTCCCTCGCGCACGGGGAGGATAACGGCCACGGTCTTGAAGCAGCCGGGCTGACGGAAGGGCACCGTTTCCTCAACCCCGGGCCGGTCGCGGTCAGCGGTGTGGCCAACTGGGTGGAAACCCTGCAAGCCCGCCATGTCATGGTGGATGCGGCCGAACGCCGCCAGAGCATTACGGAAGGGCTGAACGCCCTGGCCACGTCCGAAGGGCTGTCTGTCGTCCCCGATGCGGGGCTGGTGGATGAAGTCGCAGGGCTGGTGGAATGGCCCGTTCCCTTCCTGGGCCGGATCGACACCGTGTTCATGGACCTGCCGCCTGAGGTCATGCAGGTATCCATGCGCGTCAACCAGCGCTACTTCGCCCTGCGCAACAGCGATGGCTCTCCCGCACCCCGCTTTGCCTTTGTCGCCAATATCGCCCCCACGGACGATGGCACGCTGATCGTGACGGGGAACGAACGTGTGCTGCGCGCCCGCTTTGCCGATGCCCGCCATTTCTGGGATCTGGACCGCAAGCAGAGCCTTCAATCCCGCCTGGGCCTGCTGGATGCCGTGACCTTCCACGCCAGGCTTGGCTCACTGGGTGAGCGCACGCGCCGCATCACGCGTCTGGCGGGCCTTCTGGCCCCCATGGTGGGGGCACCCGTTGCCGAATGCGAACGCGCCGCCCTGCTGAGCAAGGCCGATCTGACCGCCGGCATGGTGGGCGAATTCCCCGAATTGCAGGGGCTCATGGGCGGGTATTACGCCACGCATGACGGAGAAAGCCCAGCCGTCGCCCAGGCGGTGCGCGAACAATACACGCCGCGCGGCCCGGGGGATGGGGTGCCCACGGCCCCGGTTTCCGTCGTGCTGGGGCTGGCCGACCGGCTGGACATGCTGTGCGCGTTTTTTGCGGCAGGTGAAAAACCTTCGGGTTCGGGCGATCCGTTCGGCCTGCGCCGCGCCGCCCTAGGCATTATCCGCCTGATCCGCGAAAACGGGCTGCGGCTGGACCTGGTCAAGCTGTTCACGCTGGCGGCCGAAGCTCTGCCCGCCGACCTGCGCGACGCCCCGGACCTGGACCTGCTGCCGCAGTTCATGGCCGAACGCCTGCGCGTGCAGCTTCGCGCGGAGGGGGCTCGGCATGACTGCCTGGCCGCGATTTCGGTCGGCAATACCGATACCGACATCGTGCGGCTTCTGGCCCGTGCACAGGCCCTGCAAGCCATGCTGGAGACCGAAGACGGTAAGAACCTGCTGGCTGCCACACGGCGCGCGGCCAACATCCTGCGCATAGAAGACAAGAAAGACGGCCCGCACGAAGGCACGCCCGACCCCGCCCTGTTCCAGCAATCCGAAGAACGCGCCCTGTTCGCAGCGCTGGAGCGGGTGGAAACGACGGTGGAAGCCGCCTTTGCCGAAGAACGCTTTACCGATGCCATGCGCGAGGCCGCAAGCCTGCGCCCGGAACTGGACAGCTTTTTCGAACAGGTGACCGTCAACGCGCCAGAACCTGCCTTGCGGCTGAACAGGCTGAAACTGCTCTCCCGCCTCGTACGGATGATGCGGCTGATCGCCGATTTCAGCCAGATCGAAGGCTGAAGGCCACCAGCAGCGGGCGGCCGCATGAGCGGGTTCGCGGGGAGTTTTCGGGTCCATGCAAGACCTGCCCCGCCGGGCTCGCTTGCGGCAAAAAACGCTCCCCCACGGCATTCAATAAAAAAGGGCGGTCCCACTTCCGGGACCGCCCTTTTTTCAATCCTGTCGAAACGCCGCAAAGACGCGGTCTTTCACGCAGGCTTCGACCATGCCATGCGCGTGGAAACCGGATTAGTGGTCCCCGGCACCGGGAATGACGTCGTAACCCGCGCTCCCCGCCGGCGGGCCGGGCGGGGGGGCTTCCCCCACGGTTACGGAGACCAGCTTGTCAGCCGACGGGCCGATTTCGCGCGCATCGATCGCAGTACCCAGTTCCCCACTGCTGCCCGTGCCCACGGCATAGAGCATCTGCCCGGGCTGGAGCAGGTTGGCCACCCGCGCGGCTTCCGCCGTGGACAGGTAAATGACGGAATGGTCCTTGAGCACCGCACCCGTCAGCTTGCCGCCCACACTATAGAGCGGCATCCAGACCTCACCATGCTGGACAAGGTCGGGGCCGGAAATCATTTCCGTCGAATGCAGCGGCATGCTGATGAAATTGTCCTGCACGCTGCGCCCGCGCGGGCTTGTCACCTCGAACGCGCGGATGATCGGCAGCCCGACCCCCTTGAGCCCGCTGATCTGCACCGTATCGCCCGGCTTGATCAGCCCCGCAAAACTATGCCCTTCCGCCACGGAAACAAAAACCTGCGTGCCATCGGTCAGGATAAAGCCGATGATCCCGCCATGGGAGGACGGCAGGAACTGCTCGATCTTGCCCGTGAACACCGGCAGGGGGGAAAGGTCATACACACCCTGCGTGCTGTGCTGGGGGGCTGCGGCGGCAGGGGGGGCCGTCTCGATCTGGGGGGACACCACCCGCCTGTGGGCAGGGGCCGCCACAGCGGTGGAAAAAGCCAGGACAGCAGCCAGGGGAGCCGCACAGAAAAAAGACAGATGGCGCATCATTCAACCGACTATGAAAATCGCGGCCCCAATGGGCCAGAAACAGGCCCCGCGCCGCATGTTACGCACATGGGGCGGGACTCGTCTGCCATTCTTCGCCACGAAAAGCATTTCCCGCAAGAGCGCGCATAGCGTGTCAGTGCCGGAAATGGCGCATACCAGTAAACACCATGGCAATGCCCGCCGCATCGGCTGCGGCAATGACCTCATCATCACGGATGGACCCGCCGGGCTGGATAACCGCGGTCGCCCCTGCCGCCACAATGGTTTCAAGCCCGTCGGCGAAGGGGAAGAACGCATCGGAGGCCGCAACCGAACCCTGGGTCAGCGGCGTATCCTGCCCGGCGGCCTTTGCGGCCTCCCCACTTTTGCTCGCGGCAATGCGCGCTGAATCCACGCGGCTCATCTGCCCCGCACCGATACCAACCGTCGCCCCGTCCCTGGCGTAGACAATGGCGTTGGACTTCACATGCTTGGCGACCCGGAACGCGAACAGAAGGTCCTGCATTTCCTGCGCGGAGGGGGCGCGCCTGGTCACCACCTTCAGGTCGGCGGGCATGACACGGCCGTTATCGCGGGTCTGGGCCAGGAAGCCGCCAGCGACCGAGCGCACGACAATGCCGCCCGCGGCCGGGTCGGGCAGGCCGCCGGTCAGCAGCAGGCGCAGGTTTTTCTTGCGCGCCAGCAGGGCTTTTGCCTCATCCTGCGCATCGGGGGCGACAATCACCTCGGTAAAGATGGTGGAAATTTTCTCGGCCGTGGCGGCATCGAGCGTGCCGTTCAGGGCCACAATACCCCCAAAGGCGGAAACCGGGTCGCATTTCAGCGCCTGGTCCCATGCATCGGACAGGCTGGAGGCCACGGCCACACCACAGGGATTGGCGTGCTTGACAATGACCACGGCCGGGCTGTCGAACTCGGCTACGGCCTCGAACGCCGCATCGGTATCGTTGATGTTGTTATAGGACAGGGACTTGCCCTGCACCTGCACGGCGGATGCAACGCCGGGCCGGGTGCTGCCGTCGCGGTAGAAGGCGGCCTGCTGGTGCGGGTTTTCGCCATAACGCAGGATTTCGGCGCGCTGGCCCGCCAGAATGAACCGCTCTGCCAGAGGCTGCTGCGCCTGTTCGGCAAACCAAGTGGCAATGGCTGCATCATAGGCCGCCGTGCGGGCATAGGCCGCCCCGGCATAGGCACGGCGTGCTTCCAGCGTGGTGCCGCCATCGCCCAGCGCATCTATCAGGCCTTCGTACTGGGCGGGGTCGGTCAGCACCACCACATGGGCATGGTTCTTGGCGGCGGCGCGAATCAGGGCGGGGCCACCGATATCGATATTCTCGATACAGGTCTCGCTATCCGCGCCCGAGGCCACGGTTTTCTCGAACGGGTAGAGATTCACCGCCACCAGGTCGATCGGGCCGATGCCGTGCTCTTCCATCTGTGCCAGATGCGCAGGCAGGTCGCGCCGCCCCAGAATGCCACCGTGGATCTTGGGAACCAGCGTCTTGACCCGGCCATCCAGAATTTCGGGGAAGCCCGTATAATCGGACACATCCGTCACCGGCACCCCGGCTTCACGCAGGGCCTTGGCGGACCCCCCGGTCGAGAGGATTTCCGCACCCTGGGCCGCAAGGGCCCGCGCCAGATCGAGCAGGCCGGTTTTATCGGAAACGGAAACAAGGGCGCGGCGGATGGGCAGCGTCGTCTGGCTCATGGTTGGGACCTTTCGCACGGCGGAAACGAAATGCGGCTGGCACCATCATCCCGCGCGGAAGGAACCAGCCTGAGAAAACTGAAATCCGGGCACCCTTAACGGCGGGTGAATGTCCAGTAAAGCGGCTGGCGGCCGGCGGCGATGGCCTTGGCCTCGTACCGGGTGGGGAACCAGCCTTCGGGCCGCTCGGCCACGGGGGGCGGCGCATCGAAATATGTCTGCTCGGCCATGACGTCATTCACCCAGGCCTGATAGGTCGGGTCATCGCTTGCAACACGCCAGACAGCGCCGGGTTTAAGGGCATGGGCGACAAGGGCCACGTTCTGCGGGTGCACGAAACGCCGCTTGGCATGGCGGGCCTTGGGCCACGGGTCGGGGAACATCAGGAACATCCGGTCCAGGCTGGCTTCGGGGAGCGCGCGCAGCACCAGCCGTGCGTCATCGTCCCACAGGCGCAGCATGTCGGGCAGCGGGGCCGTGGCTTCCTGCTCCATGGGCACAAGATGCGTCAGCAGGGAACACAACCCGTTATGGAACACTTCGGAGGCGATATAGCCCACTTCGGGGTGGGCGCGGGTCTGGGCAAGGACATGTTCGCCCCCGCCAAACCCGACTTCAAGCCAGATCTGTTCGGGCTTGTGACCGAACACGGCAGCCGGATGGGCCGCCTGTTCAAGCGGGAAACGCAGCCGGGGCAGCGTTTCCTCCAGCAGGCGTTCCTGCCGGGGCCGGAGCGGATGACCGCGCTGGCGGCCATAAAGCCGCTCGGGCGGGGGTTTGACATCCGCCGTTTCAGGCTGGCTGCCTACGGCACGGGCCATGGCAGCCTGACCTTTGACCTCCGGCATCGACACCTTGCCTTCTTAGGCCTTCAGGGCGCCACGCAGGGCGTCGACCAGGTCGGTACGTTCCCAGGTGAAGGTATCCAGCGCGTCGTCCGGCGTGCGGCCGAAATGGCCATAGGCGGAGGTCACGGCATAGATCGGACGGTTGAGCCGCAGATGCTTGCGAATGCCGCGCGGGGTCAGGTCCATGACCTGGCGCAGCACGTCACCCAGGCGGGCTTCGTCCACATCCTTGCCGGTTTCATCCAGGTCCACATAGACGGACAGCGGATGCGACACGCCAATGGCGTAGGAAAGCTGGATCGTGCAGCGATCGGCAAGCCCGGCCGCCACGACGTTCTTGGCCAGGTAACGGCACGCATAGGCGGCCGAGCGATCCACCTTGGTGGGATCCTTGCCCGAGAATGCGCCACCGCCATGTGGGGCCGCGCCACCATAGGTATCCACAATGATCTTGCGCCCGGTCAGGCCGCAATCGCCATCGGGGCCACCGATCACGAACACGCCGGTGGGGTTGGCGTAGAATTCGCTCTCGGGCGGCATCCAGCCTTCGGGCAGCACGTCACGCGTGATGGCCAGCAGGCCTTCACGCAGCGCATCCTGCTTCACGCCTTCATCATGCTGGGTGGAAATCACGACCGAGGTCGCACCCACCGGGCGGCCGTTGACGTAACGCAGCGTGACCTGGCTTTTGGCGTCGGGCTGCAGCCCCGCCACGCGCGGATCGCCCGCGCGACGCAGATCGCGGATCTGGTGCAGGATGCGGTGCGCGTAATACAGGGGAGCCGGCATGAGGGTGTCGGTTTCGTTCGACGCATAGCCGAACATAATCCCCTGGTCGCCCGCACCTTCGTCCTTGTCGTCGGTGCTGTCCACGCCCACGGCGATATCGGCCGACTGGGCATGCAGGTAGTTCGCCGCATGCGCATGCCGCCAGGAGAAACCGGCCTGATCGTAACCGATATCCTTGACCGCTTCACGCGCCGCTTCGATCAGCTGCTCGGACGTCACGCTGGCGGGGCCGCGCACTTCCCCTGCCAGGACGATGCGGTTGGTTGTCACCAGCGTTTCACATGCCACGCGGGCTTCAGGGTCCGCAGCCAGATAAGCGTCCAGAACGGTATCGCTAATCCGGTCAGCTACCTTGTCGGGATGGCCTTCGGAAACGGATTCCGAAGTAAACAGAAAATCGCCGTCTTTACGCATAATGGTGCCGTTCGCCCCACGCAGAGTGAAAAAGGAAACAGGTGACCATCCCCCGTGATCAACAAAGGGGATGGTCCGCGTATGGCGGTATAGGCGCCAATGGTCAAGGGGTTGAACGGGCCGGATGGGGGTCGGCGCCGGTTTTCTGCCCCGCAGTCTGCACATATACCCGTATGGGCTGCAAAAAACACGCTAAAGAGGTGGGAGACCCAGCACGTCTTCCATATTATACAAACCCGAATCGCGGTTTTCGAGCCACAGCGCCGCTCTTACGGCACCGGTTGCAAAAATACGCCGGTCAAACGCCTTGTGCGCCAGGCTGATCTGTTCATCGGCCGAGGTGAACAGTACCTCATGCTCCCCCACGATCTGCCCGCCACGCAGGGCCGCAAAGCCGATCGCACCGGGCTTGCGCGGGCCGGTATGGCCGTCGCGCCCGCTTTCACGCACTTCAGCCAAAGCCACGTCCCGCCCGCGGGCCACGGCCTCGCCTATCGCCAGGGCCGTGCCCGAAGGCGCGTCCACTTTCTGGCGGTGGTGCATTTCGACAATTTCCGCATCGTAGGACTCGGCGGGCAAGGCGCGCCCCATCATGGTGGCCAGCCTTTGCACCAGCGTGACGCCGGGCGAAAAATTGGCAGCATGCACTACGGCGATATGGCCCGCAGCCTCCCGCACGGCATCAAGCTGCATGGGGGAAAGCCCCGTCGTGCCCAGCACCCAGGCAGCCCCCCCTTGGGCCAGCGCCCTGGCATTGGGTATGACCGTATCGGCATGGGTGAAGTCGATCACTACATCGCTGATACGGGCCAGTTCGGCCATGTCCGCAAGCAGGGGCGTGTTCTGGGGAAGTATCCGGGCCAGATCCCCGGCCTGTTCAGGATGGCGGGTTGTGCCCCCCGCCAGAACAGCGCCCGCTGCAAGGACTTCCTGCACCAGCAGGCGGCCGACCCGGCCGGTGATGCCAGCTATGCCAATACGCATCGGGCTTATTCCGTTCCTTCAAAAAAATCGCGGACACGGCGGAAAAAGCCGGTGTGTTCGGGGCTGTGCTTGACGTCCTCGCCCGCTTCGGTCTCGAATTCCTCCAGAAGCTCACGCTGGCGCTTGGTCAGGTTCTGCGGCGTTTCCACCGTGACCTGGATATACATATCGCCCCTCGCACTCGAACGGAGCACCGAAAACCCCTTGCCGCGCAGCCGGAAATGCGCACCCGTCTGCGTGCCGGGCGGAATTTTCACCTTGGTGCGGCTGCCATCTATGACCGGTACCTCGATTTCCGTGCCAAGGGCGGCCTGCGCCATGCGCAATGGCACGCGGCAATAGATATTGGCCCCGTCGCGCTGGAAAAGACTGTGTTCGGCCACCGCGACATGCACATACAGGTCACCGGGGGGCACGCCATTGCCGCCGGCCTCGCCCTCGCCCGTCAGGCGGATGCGCGTGCCGTCCTCCACCCCAGCGGGAACCTGTACGGCAATGGTGCGCTCACGCTCGACCGTGCCTTCCCCGTGGCAGGTCTTGCATGGATCCTTGACGATCTTGCCGGCCCCATGACAGGTCGGACAGGGACGTTCGACAATGAAAAAGCCCTGCTGGGCCCGCACCTTGCCCGCCCCATGGCAGCTTGGGCAGGTCTGCACCCCTGCCTCGCCATCGCCCGAGCCGGTGCCGTGGCAGCTTTCGCAGGCCACGCGGGTAATGACGCGCACGTCCTTTTTCACGCCCGAGAAGGCTTCTTCCAGCGTGATTTCGACCTGGGTCTGGATATCGTTGCCGCTGCGCGCCTGACCGCCGCGCCGGCCCATCATATCGCCGAACATCTGTTCGAAAATATCGCCCAGCCCGCCGCCGCCAAAGCCGCTGAAATCGAACCCGCCCGGGCCACCGCCCCCGCCTTCGAAGGCGGAATGGCCGAAACGGTCATAGGCCGCACGCTTCTGCTCGTCCTTCAGAACGTCGTAAGCTTGGTTGATTTCCTTGAACTTGGCTTCGGCCGCCGCATCGCCCGGATTGCGGTCGGGATGGTACTGCATGGCCAGCCTGCGATAGGATTTCTTGATTTCCTCGGCCGAAGAGGTGCGGGAAATTTCAAGAACTTCGTAGTAATCAACCTGCGTGGCCATGGATGTCCTCTTGGGCTGCCTCTTGCCTGAGCACAGCAACTCTCCAGAATGAAAAAAGGCGCCCGCCTTCAGGAAGCACGGACGCCGTAACTCTCAGGCGGGATGGCCATTCCTGGTATATGGCCACCCCGTAAACTTGCGTCCGATCAGGACTTCTTGCTGTCGTTCACATCTTCGAAGTCAGCGTCGACAATTTCTTTCTCGTCCGCGGCGCCGGCAGGGGCGGCACCGGCTTCCGGCCCTTCCTGGCCAGCCTTGTAGGCGGCTTCACCCACCTTCATGGCAGCCTGGGTCAGGCGCTCGGTCGCGCTCTTCAGCGCTTCCGCGTCACTCCCTTCCAAGGCGGACTTGACGGCGGCGACAGCTTCTTCCGCCTCGGTCTTTTCCGCCGCGGGAACCTTGTCGCCCGCTTCGGCCAGAGACTTCTCGACCTGATGGATCAGGGCTTCGGCACTGTTGCGGGCTTCCACCTGCTCGCGCTTGGCCTTGTCAGCCGCCGCGTTGGCTTCGGCATCCTTCACCATCTTTTCGATATCGACATCGGACAGACCGCCAGACGCCTGGATCTTGATCTGCTGTTCCTTGCCGGTCGCCTTGTCCTTGGCCGAGACCGAGACAATGCCGTTGGCGTCGATATCGAACGTGACTTCGATCTGGGGCACACCACGCGGTGCGGGCGGAATGCCGGTCAGGTCGAAATTGCCCAGCAGCTTGTTGTCAGCCGCCATTTCGCGCTCGCCCTGATAGACCTTGATGGTCACAGCACCCTGGTTGTCATCCGCCGTGGAGAACACCTGGCTCTTCTTGGTCGGGATGGTGGTGTTGCGATCGATCAGGCGGGTGAACACGCCACCCAGTGTTTCGATACCCAGGGAAAGCGGCGTCACGTCCAGCAGCAGGACGTCTTTCACGTCACCCTTGAGCACAGCGCCCTGAATGGCCGCACCGATGGCCACCACTTCATCCGGGTTCACGTTGCGGGCCGGATCCTTGCCGAAGAATTCCTTGACCGTCTCGATCACCTTGGGCATCCGCGTCATGCCGCCGACCAGGATGACTTCATCGATCTGGGACGCGGACAGGCCGGAATCCTTCAGCGCCGCCTTGCAGGGCTCAAGCGTGCGGGCGATCAGGTCGTCCACCAGGCTTTCCAGCTTCGCACGGGTCAGCTTGAGCACAAGGTGCTTGGGCCCGGACGCATCGGCCGTGATGAAGGGCAGGTTGATCTCGGTTTCCTTGGAGGAGGAAAGCTCGATCTTGGCCTTTTCAGCCGCTTCCTTCAGGCGCTGCAGAGCCAGCTTGTCCGAACGCAGGTCGATGCCCTGCTCGCGCTTGAATTCATCGGCCAGGTAGGCGATCACGCGGTTGTCGAAATCCTCACCACCCAGGAACGTATCGCCGTTGGTGGACTTGACCTCGATCACGCCGTCGGAAATTTCCAGGACCGACACGTCGAACGTGCCGCCGCCAAGGTCATAGACCGCAACCGTGCCGCCGCTCTTCTTCTCAAGCCCGTAGGCGAGTGCGGCCGCGGTCGGCTCGTTGATGATACGCAGCACTTCAAGACCCGCGATACGACCGGCATCCTTGGTGGCCTGGCGCTGGGCGTCGTTGAAGTAGGCGGGAACGGTAATGACGGCCTGAGTCACCTTGTCACCCAGATACGCTTCGGCCGTTTCCTTCATCTTGCCAAGAATAAAGGCGGAAATCTGGGAAGGCGCGTATTTCGTGCCGCGTGCCTCGACCCAGGCATCGCCATTGTCACCCTTGACGATGGCATAGGGCACCATGCCCTTGTCCTTCTGGACCGTCGCATCGTCGAAGCGGCGACCGATCAGGCGCTTGACCGCATAAAGCGTGTTGGTGGGGTTTGTTACGGCCTGGCGCTTGGCGGCCTGGCCGACCAGCATTTCACCGCCTTCGGTAAAGGCGACCATGGACGGCGTCGTGCGCGCGCCCTCGCTGTTTTCGATAACCTTTGTTTCATTGCCTTCACGCACGGCCACGCAGGAGTTGGTGGTGCCAAGGTCAATACCAATAACTTTACTCATGTATATTCCCTCCAGCGACCTCTCGCGGCCCGAAGCACCACGGAAGGCCCCTTTTATTTATCTATGCCAGCGTCGCCCCATGAACCATCGGAACGGCGCTGAATGACACTCTTGGATGTAGGGGAGCGTTTTCCCTTTTTCAAGACGGAGCCCCCTGCCGGGACAGGATTTTTCGCCCCCCTCCGGCATGTGCCCCGCCTTCATCCGGCTACCTGCCGCCAAGCCCGCTCAGGGTGTCTTGGCGACAACGACCATGGCGGGCTTGAGCAGTCGCCCGTGCAGGGTCCACGACGGGGTCCAGGCCTGGATCACCGTGCCGTTGGCGTGCTCGGCACTGGGCTGTTCGGCCATGGCCTGGTGCAGGTTGGCATCGAACGGCTTGCCTGCCGGGTCGTCGCTCTTGATGCCGTGCCGCTCCAGGATGGCCAGGAAGGACCGCTCGGTGCTTTCAATGCCTTCACGCATCTTCTGCACGACCGAATCCTCCCCCTCCTGGGCGGGGGGCAGGCTGGCCAGGGCGCGGCGCAGGTTTTCGGACACTTCCACCACGTCGCGCGCGAATTTCTGCACGGCGTACTGGCGGGCATCCTCCACATCGCGCTTGGCGCGGGCCATCAGGTTGTGGTTTTCAGCCTCGGCGCGCAGCCATTTTTCTTTGAACTCCGCAACAGCGTTTTCAAGTTCGAGAATGCGCGCATCCCCCTGGCCAGGGTGTTCGGCCTGGGGGGCTGTCTGTTCGGCCGGGGTCGGCTCCGCCGGTGCCTCGACCTGGGTGGGATCTGTATCTTGGGTCATATTTCAATAGGTAAGCAACACCACCGCAGCCGACAAGACCTTGCCACCGCATCCGGGGCATGATTTTACCGCTCCTGCACCTGGCAGGTCGGGCGGTCCGTGTCGCGGTCTGGTGCGCGGTCCAGCGGGCGGGAGGAAAAAACAGCGTTATTCCTCCGCCCCGCCCCTTGGCACGGTGCGCCCGCCAAGCCTAATCTGTTTCGCCTGCGCGATGGCTGTGAAGGAATACGTAAACAATGACTGAGCGCACCAAACAGACAATTGCGCTGGTTGATGACGATCGCAACATTCTGGCATCGGTTCAGATGACGCTTGAGGCCGAAGGCTTCAATGTCCGCACCTATACGGACGGGGAATCGGCCTTGCAGGGGCTGACGGCCTATCCGGTCGACCTGGCGGTGCTGGATATCAAGATGCCCCGCATGGACGGCATGGAGCTTCTGCAACGCCTGCGCACCCGCTCCAACCTGCCTGTCATTTTCCTGTCGTCCAAGAACGAGGAAGTCGACCAGCTCATGGGTCTGCGGCTGGGGGCGGATGACTATATCACCAAGCCGTTTTCCCAGCGGCTGCTGCTTGAACGCATCCGCGCCCTGCTGCGCCGCAACGACGCCAGCCGTGCGGAAGCCAATGGCGCACCGGCCGGTGGCGCGCTGATCCGCGGCGAACTGGCCCTGGACGAGCTGCGCCACAAATGCACCTGGAAAGGGGAAGACGTACCCCTGACCGTGACAGAATTCCTGCTGGTCAAGACACTGGCGCAGCGCCCGGGGCTGGTGAAGTCGCGCGACCAGCTCATAGACGCAGCCTATGGCGATACGGTCTATGTGGACGACCGGACCATAGACAGCCACATCAAGCGCGTGCGCAAGAAATTCCGCCAGGTGGATGACGACTTCAACCAGATCGAGACCCTTTACGGCATCGGCTACCGCTACCGTGAGGACTAGAGGCGGCATGCCCCGCCCGGCCGCATGACCTGTTCTGCCCCATGACGGATCGGCCCCGCATTCCCCTTCTTGCGCCGCTGGCGGACAGGCTGGGTTCCCTGCGCACAGGCCCGCTGCGGGGGCTGCGCATGCCCGGGCAACGCCCCCACAGGAACAGTGTCGAGGCAACCGCCGCCTATCGTGCGTCCCGCACGCGGCTGGTCTCCCCCCTCATGCGGCGGATTCTGCTGGTCAATATCCTGCCCCTGGCCCTGCTGGGGGTAACGCTGCTGTTCCTCAACCAGTTCCGCAACAGCCTGCTGAGCACGGAAGTGACCGGCCTGCGCGAACAGGCCCGCATTTACGCGGGGGCGCTGGGGCAGAGTGCGGTCAAGAGCGTTCACGGCCGCGCTGCGAACCCGGCCGATAACGGCTACGTGCTCGAAGCCTCCCTCGCGCGCCCGCTGGTGCAGCGCCTGACAGAACCAAGCCCCACCGCCCATGCCCGCCTGTTCGGACCCGACGGGCGGCTTGTGGCGGACAACCTGATCGATGTCTCGGACACGCAGGACACACCCATTCCCCCCATGGCGCAGCGCCATGCCCGCACCATTCCCTTTCCCCCGTCCATGCAGCCGGGGCTGTACGAACGGTTCCTGACCTGGCTGTGGTCGAGCCATAACCCGCAGATCGTCACGCTCCAGACGGATGAGGAGGACATTCCCGAACGCCCTCCCGGCCCGCCGGGGCCCGGGGGGATCGTCATGCCCGAAGGCATGCCACACCCCCAGCCCGAAACACCGCCCTATATCCGGCGCACCGCACGCGGGCGGTTGCTGATTACGGTAGCCGAACCCGTGATCCATGACGGCCATACGGTGGGCGTCCTGCAACTGACACGCGTGGCCTCGCAGGTGGACCGGTCGCTGTTCACCATCCGCTCCACGATTCTCTCGCTCGTGTTCATGGCGCTGATCCTGACGGTCTTGCTGTCATGGTACCTGTCCCTGACGATTGCGCGCCCGCTTTTGCGGCTTGCCGCTTCCGCCCAGATCATGCGCGATACGACGGGGCGCACGGGCACGGTGCCCGCCCGCCTGCTGGCCCGGCGTGATGAAATCGGGGATGTGGCCCGCGCCCTGCAGGCCAGTGCGCAGGCCCTGTGGAAGCGCATGGACGCGATCGAGCGCTTCGCGGCCGATGTCAGCCATGAAATCAAGAACCCGCTTTCTTCCATCCGCTCGGCCATCGAAACCCTGCTCAGGATCGAGGATCTGAACCAGCAGCGCCGCCTGCTGACGATCATCAACGACGATGTCCGCCGCCTGGACCGGCTGATTACCGATATTTCCGATGCCAGCCGCCTGGATGCCGAAATGTCGCGCGCCAAGGCCAGGCCCGTGGCCATCGGGCCGTTGCTGAGCGTGCTGGCCGAAATCCACCAGGCCACCCGCCAGGACGGCCAGCCCGTGATCGTGACCGATATCCACCAGGATACGCCCGAACGCCCGCTGGAAGTCCTGGCCGTGGAAGACAGGCTGGTTCAGGTCCTGCGCAACCTGATCGGCAACGCCATTTCCTTCTCCCCGCCGAACGGGCGCATTGTCCTGCACGCCGCAGCCCACGGGACGATGGTGAACATTTCCGTCTCGGATGAAGGGCCGGGCATTCCGCAGGCCAAGCTCGATTCAATTTTCGACCGTTTTTATTCCGAACGCCCCAAGGACGAGAATTTCGGCCAGCATTCGGGGCTGGGCCTGTCCATCAGCCGCCAGATCGTGGAAGCGCTGCACGGTGCGATCACCGTGGAAAACCTGCATGACGGCCAGGGCCATGTCCGCGGCGCGTGCTTTACCATCCAGCTTCCCCGGGCACCGGGCCCGCAGCGCTGAAGCACTATAATACGTCGTCTTCCCCAAGGGGCTGGTGGACCACCAGATCGAAGGTGATGGCAGGCGCGCCGGCTCCGCCATCCTTGAGCCAGATCAGGGTCAGGACCGGGGAGGCGGATGCGAAATAATGCCGCAGGACGGGAAAGCAGCCCGGAAAGCCATCCGCATCGCCAATAATACAGACAAGCTGCGTGACATCGCGCATGGCGAACCCGTGGGCCGCCAGCAGTTCCGTCCCCAGATCCAACGCCGCACGGCACTGATCGGCCACATCCATGGCCCCGCCCGAAGGCGCCTGCAACCCGCTGATAACCAGCCCGTCAGGTGTCTGGCTGACACGTGGGCCCTGTGGGCGGGGCCTGCCCCCACGGGTACGGCCCGCACGACCCTTTTCCAAATGGGGTGCTGGCGCAGGGGTGGACTGGTCGTCACCCTGGCTGCGCGCCACGTTTCGTCTGTCTGTCATCACGGAAGCATGATTTAGGCGAGGAACGGTCCGACCGCAATTTTTCTTTGCATGTGAAGGCGATATTTATTTCAAAAAAGGAATGACCGCCCCGCCCTGAAGTGATGCCTGATTTGATGAGTAAAGCCTTCTCACCCGGCCGGAATTTGCTCTAAAGTACCGCGTCGTCCTTGAAGGTGACCACTTCCTCGCGCAGCCTGTCTGCCCCAAGCCACCACCTTCCCGACCCATGGAGAGGAAAAGCCGTCAATGTTTTCGGCGGATGACACGCCCGCGCCACGCCGCATTCTGCTGGTTTCCGGCCTGTCCGGGGCAGGGAAATCGTCCATATTGCGGATTTTGGAAGATCTCGATCACGAGGTCATCGATAATCCGCCGCTGGGCATGCTCGACGATATTGTCGCCCGTGCGGAAAGGCCGGTCGCCATTGGCGTGGACTCGCGCACCCGGGGCTTCGACGCCACGGCCGTGCTGGACGCCGTGGCCCGGCTGCGCGTGAACCCGCATCTGCGCGTGGAACTGATCTACGCCACCGCGGATGAAAACGTGCTGCTGCGCCGCTATACGGCCACGCGCCGGCGCCACCCGCTGGCCCTGCATGGCAACGTAACCGAGGGAATCGAGGCCGAAACCGCCCTGACAGCCCCGCTGCGCGCCGCCGCCGACCTGGTGATCGACACCACCGACATGCCCCCGCCGGAACTGCGCCGGTTTGTCGAAAGCCGGTTCAGCCCGTGGGAAGGGGGAGGCAGCGAAGGGCTGACCGTGGCCCTGATGTCCTTTGCCTATCCATCCGGCCTGCCGCGCGAAGCCGATCTGGTGCTGGATGCGCGTTTCCTGCGCAACCCGCATTACGTGCCCGAACTCGCCCCCAAGACCGGGCTGGATGCGGATGTGGCGGCCTATGTCATGGCCGATTCGGATTATGCGCCGTTCCTGGACCAGATCCACGCCATGCTCCAGCTTGTGCTGCCGCGCTTCGTGCAGGAAGGCAAGAAATACGCCACCATCGCCATAGGCTGTTCGGGCGGGCGGCACCGCTCGGTCACCATTGTCGAAGCCCTTGCCGCACGCCTGGCCGCCCCCGATGGCATGGGGGCCTATAAAGGGGCCGGGCAATGGCCGATCATGATCATGCACCGCGAACTGGCCCGCCAGGGACTGACCTCCTGGCGCTGGGCCAGAAAGCCGGTAGAAGGCTTCAAGCCCGACATGCCCCAGGTTCCCGCAAGCTGAGACACGGCACAGGCCATGACGCGCTGCCGGACCAACGGAACTGACAGGCCTGCGGCCATATTCCCCGGGGGCTACACCTTCAGCCTCAGCCGGTCAGAACCTATGTGAGGACCGCCGTTCAGGGCCCAGCCGGGGAACACCCCCGGGGGCCGTTTTTCAGGCGTGTCCGGTCTGGGAACTCAGCCGGGCGGGATCAATCCTGATGGAGGCCAGGGCCCGTCGCCATTTGGCTGTCTGGTCCAGGCCGAACAGCAGGTCGCGCGTGGCGGGGGCTACCAGCCACGCATCATGATGCAGGATTTCCTGCTCCAACTGGCCAGCCGCCCATCCCGCATGGCCCATGGCCAGCAACGCATCGCGCGGGCCCTGCCCGCCCGCAATGTCCTTGAGCACGTCCATGCTGGCGGTCAGCGTGACGTTGGAGGTCACGGTCATGCTTTCCTCCCCTTTCCAGTCGGAGGAATGCAGCACCAGCCCGTGGCCTTCGTCCAAGGGGCCACCGGCGCACAGGCCGATGCGGCGCATGGACGGCGCGGGCCGGATATGAAGCTGTTCCAGCAGTTCGGTCAGGTCGGGTCGGGCCAGGCGGCGGTTGACGACCAGTCCCATGGCCCCGCCTTCGGTCGTGTGGGCGCATAGATAGATGATGCTCTGGGAAAACGGTGTTTCCCCCAGCATTGGGGTGGCCACAAGCAGCATGCCCGCGAGGGAGACGCCTTCTTCGAGCATCGCATTGGCACAAAGAGCGGAATGCAAGGATGTCATACCTGGAAATATGAGGTCTTTGACGATTTTGACAAGATTAACGCCGTAATTTCGAACCATCCTGTAGGCTTTACAGAACCCGATCCTTGCAGCAGGCTTGAGCCCATGACAACGCTTTCGCATTTTCTCGACGCTCTCGACAGTTACCAGGTCACCCATGGCCATAACTTCAAGCTCAGCGACCACGACCCCAACGATGACGGGCATCTGGGCCTGCACAAGCAGGACGGGAAAAAGCTGCTCAAGAAGGTCAAGGGCCTGCTCCAGACCTTGCAGGAACTGCTTTACGCCAACCAGACCCGGTCATTGCTGATTGTCCTTCAGGGCATGGATACGGCGGGCAAGGACGGCACCATCAAGCATGTGATGTCGGGCGTGAACCCGCAGGGGGTGGCTGTCACATCCTTCAAGCAGCCCGGCCCCACGGAACTGCTGCACGGCTTTTTATGGCGTATCCACGCCGCCGCACCGCAGGCCGGGCGCATCGTCATTTTCAACCGCAGCCAGTATGAGGACGTGCTGGTTACCAAGGTCCACCCACAGCTTCTTGAGAACGAACACCTGCCCTGCGCCACCAACACCCCGGAATTCTGGGACGGGCGCTACAGCGATATCCGCCATCTGGAACGCTACCTGACCCGCCAGGGCACGGTTGTTCTCAAGTTCTTTCTCCACATCTCGCGCGAGGAACAGCGCGAACGCCTGCTGGCCCGGCTGGACGTGCCCGACAAACACTGGAAATTCTCCCCCGCTGACCTGCGCGAACGGGAATTCTGGGACAGCTATCGCACCGCGTATGAGGAGGCCATAACCCATACCGCCCGCCCCTACGCGCCTTGGACCATCGTGCCCGCCAACCATAAATGGTACGCAAGGCTGGTGGTGATCGGCACCATTATTCGCGCCTTGCGCGGCCTGCATCAGGTGACCCCCAAACTGGCCCCCGAAATCGCCAAGCAGATCGACGATTACCGCACCACCCTGCGGAACGAAAAACAGGCCAGCCATTCCAAAGCCTGAGCGGAAAACGGCCCGTGCGGTGCCAGCCACCTTCAGGGCAGGGAAGAGCCATCAGCGGGTGAGACGCAAAGCAGCCGCACAGAGGCTGGAAATGACAAGACTCGCCGCCGCGAGGCAGCACCTTGGGCATGTTGACAGGCTCGGTAACGCGGTCACGGCAAAGGGAATGTGCATGCCCGCCATTTGACATTGGCCAGGCGGCCCGCCATGCCAGTGCAGTTTTATTCGCACAGTCAGGCTTGCCTATCATGACCGGATTTTACCGCCCTCGCCCTGCCACCTCCATGCCCGCCGGTCCCCCGCCGCGCAGGGGGGGGCATTTATCCCTGCCCGCGGCCTGCCTTGTGGCAAGTGCCCTGCTGATGCAGGCCGCAGCCCCTGCGGCGCTGGCCCGACACCGTAGCCACAAGCCCGAAGCCGCACCGCCCACCAGCGTTGCGGCCATCTGCGATAACGCTGACTTCCAGGCCAAGCAGCAGGCTTTTGAAAATGGCGGCCCCAAGGGCGATGTGGCAGTGCATATCTGCGGCACGGTCGTGGCCGTGGCCGCCCATTCAAGCCGGACCCGCAGCGGCGTGCATGGCTATTTCTATGTTGCGGTCGCGCCCGATATTTCCATCCGTATCGTCACCAATCTGGACGAAATGCACACGCCAGCATGGCCGTGGGTCAGCAAGGGCGACAAGGTGGAAGTGGTCGGGCGGTATTATTACGATTCCTACCGCAGCCAGGGCATTGACTGGACCCATCGCGGCACGGGCCGGTCCTGGCCGATCCCCGGCTTTGTTACCGTCAATGGCACGAAATACGATTAAGGCCCGGGGTTTTGATGAAAAATTGATAAAAGTTTTTGGTGGAGCTTTTTTTAAAAAGCTTCAAAGAACGTCGCCTTTTTGAAAAAAGGCGACACCCAAAAACTTTTAGACTTTTACGGACTATTTCGTGAGCCAGGTTTTTCCGACCTTCGCCTAAACGGGTATCCATAAAAAACGGTCGGCCAGAATACTCTGACCGACCGTCTGTTAGCTGCGAAGAAAACGAAAGCCGTTTAGTCGGCGGCTTCTTCCTCGCGTTCGCTGCCACGCTCGTCCTCGCCTGAACCCAGGGCGCCTGCCCCGCTATTCTCCACGATATCGAAGGTCAGCTCGCCGTTCTTCAGGCCGATCTTGACCGCGCCACCCTTGGCCAGGCGGCCGAAGAGCAGTTCCTCCGCCAAGGGTTTCTTGATCGACTCCTGGATGACACGCCCCAGCGGACGCGCCCCGTAAAGCCTGTCATAGCCCCGTTCGGCCAGCCATTCCTTGGCGGCGGAAGACAGTTCGATCGTCACGTTACGGTCAGCCAACTGGGCTTCAAGCTGCAACACGAACTTTTCGACCACCTGGCCCACGATCTCCTGTGTCAGATGCGCGAAGGGAATGATCGCATCCAGACGGTTGCGGAATTCAGGCGTGAACAGGCGCTTGATCGCCTCTTCATCCTCACCTTCGCGCACCTGGCGGCCAAAGCCCACGGCCTCCTTGCTCATGTCGGACGCACCGGCATTGGTGGTCATGATCAGGATGACATTCCGGAAATCCACCGTCTTGCCGTTATGATCGGTCAGCTTGCCGTTATCCATGACCTGCAAAAGCACGTTGTACAGGTCGGGATGCGCCTTCTCGATCTCGTCAAGCAGCAGGACCGCGTGCGGGTGCTGGTCGATGGAATCGGTCAGCAGGCCGCCCTGGTCGAACCCGACATAACCCGGCGGTGCGCCCAGCAGGCGCGACACCGAATGCCGTTCCATATATTCCGACATGTCGAAGCGGATCAGCTCGATCCCCAAAGCTGTCGCCAACTGACGGGCCACCTCTGTCTTGCCGACACCCGTAGGGCCGGAAAACAGGTAGTTGCCGATCGGCTTTTCCGCATCGCGCAGGCCAGCACGGGCCAGCTTGATGGCGGCCGACAGCGCATCGATCGCCTGATCCTGCCCGAACACCATACCCTTGAGGTCACGCTCGAGCGAGCGCAGCACTTCCTTGTCGTCGGCGGAAATGCTCTTGGGCGGAATACGGGCAATCCGCGCGATGATGTCTTCCACGTCCTTCAGGTTCACCGTCTTGCGGCGGCGGCCTTCGGGTTGCAGCATGCGCGACGCACCGACTTCGTCAATCACGTCGATGGCCTTGTCGGGCAGCTTGCGATCATGGATATACCGCGCCGACAGTTCCACAGCACCCCGAATGGCCTCGTCCGTGTAGCGCACCTTGTGGTGCTTTTCGTAGCTGCCTTTCAGCCCGCGCAGGATCTTGACCGCATCGTCGATGGTGGGTTCGGGCACGTCGATCTTCTGGAAGCGCCGCACGAGCGCGCGATCCTTCTCGAAATGCTGGCGGAACTCGCGGTACGTGGTCGAACCGATGCAGCGCAGCGTGCCAGCCGCCAGGGCGGGCTTGAGCAGGTTGGACGCATCCATGGCCCCGCCCGATGTCGCCCCGGCCCCGATCACCGTATGGATTTCATCGATGAACAGGATGGCGTGCGGGTCCTGGTCAAGCTCGGTCACGACCGCCTTCAGCCGTTCCTCGAAATCGCCACGGTAGCGGGTGCCGGCCAGCAGCGCGCCCATGTCCAGCGAATAGATGGTGGACTGCAACAGCACATCGGGCACGTTGCCTTCCACGATCCGGCGGGCCAGGCCTTCGGCAATGGCGGTCTTGCCCACGCCCGGATCGCCCACGTAAAGCGGGTTGTTCTTGGTGCGCCGGCACAGGATCTGGATCGTGCGCTCGATTTCCGTATCGCGCCCGATCAGCGGATCGACCTTGCCTGCCGTCGCCTTGTCGTTGAGGTTGACGCAATAGGTCGACAGCGCGTCCTGATTCTTCTGCGGCTTGCTTTCGGCACTGCTGCGTTCGGGTTCCTCGCCCTTGTCGGCACCCGGGCCGGTGCCTGTGACCGGACGACGGGTCGAGCGATCAGGCGCCTTGGCAATCCCGTGCGAGAGAAAATTGACAGCGTCCAGCCGTGTCATGTCCTGCAGTTGCAGGAAATAGACGGCATGGCTTTCGCGTTCGGCAAACAGCGCCACAAGCACGTTCGCACCCGTGACTTCGTCCCGGCCGGTGGACTGGACGTGAATGGCCGCACGCTGGATAACGCGTTGAAATGCCGCCGTCGGCTTGGGCTCGGTCGGACGGTCGGATGCCAGACCCGCCAGGTCCTTGTCGAGAAAACCGGTCAGATCGGTTCTGAGGCGATCGAGATCAACCCCGCATGCCCGGAATACCGTGACGGCATCCGCATCATCGACCAAGGCAAGAAGCAGATGCTCAAGCGTCGCATATTCGTGATGCCGGTCCCCGGCCAGAATAAGTGCCCGATGCAGCGTCTGCTCCAAATTGCGTGACAACATGACGAGACGCTCCTTTCCCCAGGCTTTACCGACGTGGCAGAAGCATGAAGCGCCACGACCGGATGCCCTGAAAAGTATATTTGGCCGCTTCGTCCGGAATTGCGAGTCATAAGCGCAGAAAAATTGTCACATCCGCTTTTGGGGCGCCCAAAACGGGGCCCCGGGCCGGGCCTGCGCCTTCGCCCTTCAGTCTTTTTCTATCGTGCATTGCAGCGGGTGCTGGTTCTGGCGAGCCAGATCCATGACCTGGGACACCTTGGTTTCCGCCACCTCGTAAGTGAACACGCCGCACACGCCAACGCCCCGCTTGTGGACGTTGAGCATGATATCGGTCGCTTCCTCCCGGTTTTTCTGGAAAAAGCGTTCGAGCACATACACGACGAACTCCATGGGCGTGTAGTCGTCGTTGAGCATGAGCACCTTGTACATGGCCGGCTTGCGGGTCTTGGGCTTGGCACGCACCACCACGCCGATATCCGCGTCCTCCCGGTCCGACTCCGTACCGCCGCCCCCACGCCGCGACGGCCCATTGCCCGTATGCAAATCAGGATAACGACGCGAGACCATAACGGTAGAACTCCAACAAGCTGGTTTTAGAAAGACCCTTCTTTTCCATCATATTGGAAAGCGCAAGCCGGATAAAAGGCCGGGCAGACCTGAAATGGGCGGAAAACCCGGCTTTCTTGCACAGGAATCGCCATATTTGTGCCATAGATGACATCAACATGTCATGAACAAACTGTTGTGCGACAAACCGCATGCCACCTCACGCCGCTCCAGTTTTTTGCAGTCGCGGCCTTGCGATTCTGAACAACAGGCGGAATAGTGCTTTACAGTGAGCAGGCGGGGGTAACAGTGGCGAAACAACACGCGTATGGGCAGGCACCCCATCGGACCGACGCAACAGCCGCGAAAACGCAGCGCGCTCGCGGCAGATGGGTGGGTCTTCTCACCGGTATCGCCCTGAGCGCCGTAACCCTGGGCAAGGCCCACGCCCAGTACGCCGGGCAGATCAGCTCCATCGTGGTGGATGCCAATACGGGGGCCGTGCTGTCGCAGGCCGACCCGGACCTGCGCCGCTACCCCGCCAGCCTGACCAAGCTCATGACCCTGTACATGGCCTTCCGCGCGCTCAAGGCCGGGGCCATCACGCCTGACCAGACCGTGCCGGTCTCCATCCATGCCTCTACCATGGAACCGTCCAAGCTGGGGCTGGTGCCGGGCACGCATCTGAATGTGGAAGAGGCCATCCTGGCCCTGGTGACCAAGTCCGCCAACGACGCCGCCTGTGCATTGGGCGAACTGATCGGCGGGGGGGATGAACAGCAGTTCGCCGCCATGATGACCCAGCAGGCCCGTTCCATGGGCATGACGAACACGACCTTCCGCAACGCATCCGGCCTGCCCGATCCCGAACAGATGACCACCGCGCGCGACCTGGCAACGCTGGGCCGCAGGCTGATCGCGGATTTCCCGGAATATTACCATTATTTTTCCACCGAATCCTTCCGCTTCCACCGCCGGATCATTCCCAACCACAACCCGATGCTCAAAGCCTATGTGGGGGCCGACGGCATGAAGACCGGCTACACGCAGGAAGCTGGGCATAACCTCGTAACCTCGGCCGTGCGCGATAACGTGCGCCTGGTCGGCGTTGTCATGGGGGCGGCCAGCAACACCCAGCGTTCGCTGGCGATGGCGGACCAGCTCGACCATGGTTTTGACGCCGAAGGGGTCGCCCCCGTCGCGCGCCCGCTGCTGCTGGCCCACGCCAGCCCGCATGCCACGGGCCGGAATGGACGGCGCGCCCTTGTCATGGCAGCAAGCACCCGGCATCGGCCGCTTGAAGTGGCGGAGGCCCCCGCCCCCCATGCTGTCCGCCACGGACATCGGGCTGCCGCGACCACTGCCGCACATGGCCACCATGTCAGGCTGGTGGGTGCGAAGGTACGTGCCATTTCCACAGTGGAAACCCACCACCTGACCGCCCGGCGTTCCGCCGCAGCCAACCGGACCTGACAGGCGCGCCTGCTTGGCGGGGCTGTCACTGGCGGCCCTGTCACTGGCGGAGCTGATGGGTGGGGCTGGCTGGCTTTTCCGCCCGGCTGATGGGTGGCGCGAATATCCTCTGCCCCCTGCCTTGCAGGCGGGCCGGATATTTTATGCGCCTGCTGGGGGCTGAAAACGGGTTGCCTTTATGGTCCGCCATCTCCATCTTTGCCGCCTTGCAAAAAAACGCGCCGGCACGGACGGCGTGACGACACAGTTGAGACGGAGGGTCGGACATGGCGGGTAGAGGCGGTATCGTTATCCATACTGAAGAAGATTACAAAGGGCTGCGCGCCGCAGGCCGTCTTGCCGCTGAAACGCTCGACATGATCACCCCCTACGTGCGCCCCGGCATGTCCACAGGGGAACTGGACCGCATTATTCACGAATATACGCTGGCGCATGGGGCCACGCCGGGGCCGCTGAACTATCGCGGCTATCCCAAGTCGTGCTGCATTTCCATCAACCATGTGGTCTGCCACGGCATTCCGGGCGAACGGCTGTTGCAGGAGGGCGATATCGTGAATATCGATGTCACCCCCAAGCTCAATGACTGGTTTGGCGATACCAGCCGCATGTATACCGTGGGCAAGGTTGCCGTGAAGGCCGCCAAGCTGGTGAGCGCCACCTATGAAGCACTGATGCGCGGCATAGAGGTCGTGCGCCCCGGTGCGACATTGGGCGATATCGGCCATGCCATTCAAAGCTATGCGGAAAAGCAGCGCTATTCGATCGTGGAGGATTTCTGCGGCCATGGCATTGGCCGGACCTTCCATGCCGAACCCAATATCCTGCATTTCGGCCGCCCGGGCGAAGGGCTGAAGCTCAAGGCCGGCATGGTGTTCACCATCGAGCCCATGCTCAATATCGGCAAGCCGGACGTGAAAATTCTTGAAGACGGGTGGACCGCCGTCACGCGTGACCGCTCCCTTTCCGCCCAGTTCGAGCATATGCTGGCCGTGACCGAAACAGGGTACGAGATCTTCACGCTCTCGCCTGCCGGCTATACCTGCCCGCCCTACACGCCCAAAGGATAACCGCCATGAACGCCAGGCCCCCAAGCCGTACCCGTCTTGTTGCGGGCCTTGCGTTCACGGCCCTTTTTGCGTGCCTGCCACCCGCCCTGCCCATGGGCATACCCGGCGCACGGGGCACGGACCGGGCGGGGGCGGCCCTTGCGGCCAGCCTGCCCGCACCACGCCCCGGCACGGCCCAACCCGCACTCTCCAGTTCCACGCCATCGAGCAACCCCGACCCGCTGGCCCTTGGCCCCGCCCAGGCGAGCAGGTACACGCCCCTGGCCCCGGCCGAGGGCCGGCACGGCATGGCCGTATCCGCGCAGAAACTTGCCTCGGCAGTGGGGGCGCGCATTCTGGCGCAGGGTGGTAACGCGGCCGATGCCGCCGTGGCCATGGGCTACGCGCTGGCCGTGGTGTACCCGGCGGCCGGCAATATTGGCGGGGGCGGGTTCATGCTGCTGCGCCCGCCGGGCAAACCCGCCGTCTTCATCGATTTCCGTGAAAAAGCCCCCCTCGCCGCCACACCGGACATGTACCTGGACAGCAAGGGCAATGTCATAGCCGGGCAGTCCATTCTGGGCTGGAAGGCGGTGGCCGTACCCGGCACTGTCGCAGGGCTTGAGGACGTGCACCGCCGCTGGGGGCACCTGCCGCGCCAGACGGTGATGGCCCCCGCCATTGCCCTGGCGCGGGACGGGTTTGTGCTGGGCGAGGGCGATGTGGAACTGCTCCACACCTCGACCGAGGCCTTTGCCAAAGACCCTTACGCGCGCAGGATTTTCCTGCGGCCCGATGGCTCGCCCCTTCAGGTGGGCGACAGGCTTGTGCAGCGCAACCTGGCCCGCACGCTTGAGACAATCGCCCGCGACGGGGCGGACGCCTTCTACCGGGGGCCGATCGCCCGCACTGTCATCGCCGCGTCGCAGCAAGGTGGCGGCCTGCTGCAAATGGCGGATTTCGCAGGCTACAGGCCGCGTGACCTGCCCCCCCTGCAATGCAGTTACCGCGGCTATTTGGTGGAAACCGCCCCCCCACCCAGCGCTGGTGGCGTGGCCCTGTGCGAAATGCTGGATATTCTCTCGGGCTACGACATGCACGCCCTGGGGCTGCATACGGCCCCTGCCCTGCAACGTGAAATAGAAGCCATGCGCCATGCCTATTCGGACAGGCGCGACCTGGGCGACCCGGCCTTTGTGCAAAATCCGGTGACCCACCTGCTGGACCTGTCCTACATAGCCGCCGTGCGCGCACAGATCCCCACCGACCGTGCAGTACCATCCACCGCCCTGAAGCCCGGACAGGCCAGCGCCGAAAAGCTGGAAACCACGCAGTTTTCGGTGATCGATAAGAGCGGCTTTGCCATTTCCACCACCTATACGCTGAACGGCTGGTTCGGCGCGAAAGTCATGGCGGGGGATGCGGGCTTTTTCCTCAATGACGAGATGGATGATTTTTCCATCAAGCCGGGTGCTTTCAACATGTTCGGCATTCCCGGCAGCACGGCCAACGCCATAGCCCCCGGCAAGACACCGCTTTCCTCCATGGCGCCCACCATTCTTACGCGTGGGGGCAAGCCCGTGCTGGTCATCGGCAGCCCTGGCGGGTCGCGTATTCCCACCATTGTGCTGTCGGTGGTGCTGGGTGTGGTGGATTACGGGCTGGATATCCAGCAGGCCATCGACCTGCCCCGCCTGCACGAACAATGGCTGCCCGATGTGGTGGAAATGGAATCGGGCGCGCTGAGCCCGCAGGTGGAGCACACACTCGAGCAGGAGGGCTATCGTTTCACGCCCCATGCGCCCTGGGGTATTCCCGAAGGGATTCTGGTCGGTGGCCCAAGGCTGGGCGTGCGTGGCAGCGCGCCCTATTACGGCGGCTATGACCGCCGCCACCCCGGCGGTGCGGCAATAGGGGAATAGCCCCGCAGGCGATCGCGGTGGGCGCTCATAACCGTAAGTGGCTGGTCCCACCTGTTTGAAACCGAAGACGGGCCGCAGTCTCAGGCAAGGGGGAGCAGGCTAAGCTGCTCGGCCGCGGAATGGGCGGTACACAGGGCCGATACCGTCACCCCCAGCAGGCGCACGGGGGCGCGCAGGGGGTAAAGGCCGCGCAGCAGTTGCAGGCTGGCCTGCTCCAGTTCCGGCCCGTTTCTGAGCGGCTGCATGACCGAACTGCTGCGTGTGACCTGGTTGAAATCGGCATGGCGCAGTTTCAGCGTTACGGTACGGCCCGACAGCCCGCGCTTTTCGCACCCTGCCCAGACCTTGGCCGCCAGATCGCGCACGGCATCGGCCAGATCGGCCGGGGCGTGCAGGTCGTGGTCGAAGGTCGTCTCCTTGCCCAGGGATTTGCGCGGGCGGTCGGGGTCCACGGGGCGATTGTCCTCCCCCCGGGCGATTCCATAATAGAACGCCGCCGCCTTGCCGAAATGCTGTTGCAGCACGTCCAGCGGGCAGGCCCGCAGATCTGCCCCGGTCTGGATACCCAGCGCGTTCATGCGCCGCGCCGTGGCCGGGCCCACCCCATGGAACGCCTTGACCGACAGAGTGGCCACAAAGGCCTCCCCCTTGCCGGGTGGGATGACGAACAGCCCGTCGGGCTTGCGATAATCGGATGCCAGCTTGGCCAGGAACTTGTTGTAGGACACACCGGCAGAGGCCGTAAGCCCCGTCTGCCGGGCAATAAGGGCGCGAATTTCCTGCGCGATGGCGGTGGCCGAAGGCCTGTCCAGCAAAGGATGCGTGACATCCAGATAGGCCTCATCCAGCGAAAGCGGCTGCACCAGGGGCGTGAACCGGGTAAAAATGGCGTGGATCTGGGCCGAGACCGCGCGGTACACCTCGAACCGGGGTGGGGTGAACACAAGGTTGGGGCAGCGCCTGCTGGCCAGCAAAGACGGCATGGCCGAACGGACCCCGAATTTACGTGCCTCGTAACTGGCCGCGGCCACCACACCGCGTTCCTGATTGCGGCCGACAGCGACAGGCAGCCCACGCAAGGCAGGATTGTCGCGCTGTTCGACCGATGCATAAAAGGCATCCATGTCGATATGGATAATGCGGCGCAGGCTCGACGTCATGGCCACAACCCATAGCACGCCCTCGCCCGTTCTGGAACAGAAGAGGAACAACCCGTGCGAACACGGGATTTGCCGGGACGATTACGGTCGTTCCCGCTCAGGCGCGGGTTGCATCGGCCAGGTAGGAATTCACCGGCGACAGGCCGGGGGCGGCAGGCCCGCCCAGGCCGATATCCTGCCAGCGCGAAAGGGACAAAGCCTGCGGGTAAGCCACCATTGCCCCACGCCCCGGTTCATCCATGCGCGAGAGCGGCATGCGCGCGACATGGTGCGACAGCCAGTAGCCCGCCCCGGCCAGGCAGGCCCCCAGCGTTGCCAGCGCACTGACCATGCGTGCGCGTAGCCCCCCGAAGGGCAGCACATGGCGCAGCACGGCGTGCATTTCGGCTTCGCGCTCGTTCTGGCCGGCGGCCGTGGCCAGCAAAAGCGCGTATTCCGTCTCGGTCACGGCCAGCATGCTGCCCGAACGGATATCGAGCCGGGGCATTTCCAGGGCCGCGATATCGGTCATCGCCTCGTGAAAAGCCTGGGCAACCGCCAGGAATTCGCGCCGGAAACAGGGCAGGAACAGCCCAGCCGCCGTGCCCGATGACGCCCCCCTGCCCCGTGACGATGATGATGAGGACTGCACCGCACGCCCCATGCAACGCCCCGGCTGTGTGGACTGGGGCGCGGCCTGGGGGGTGGCCTGCCCCGCAAGACGGCGAATGGCCCATACTGTCAGCCTTTCGGAGGCGGGCAGGTCGGTCAGGAAAACGGGCGAATCTGTCATGGCATGTCCTGGAGGCAGGTCGCCTCCATCCCCCTGTTCTGCGATAACACCCTTTTATTGATAATCATTCTCATTTGCAACCAAGAAAAGTCACCGCCCTGGCCCGCCATGCGGCGCTCTGTTTTTTTCTTTCCTTGCGGGGGGAGTTGAGGCAGTACTCAGCCCATGTCCAGCCTTACCTCCCTAGCACTGCCGGTGCTGCGCCAGTTCGATCCCGAAAAAATGCACGAGCTCGCACTCGATGCCCTGATGCTGGGGGTGGGCGTTCCCTTTCGCCGCCCCGAGGATGACCCCGCCCTGGCCACGCGCGCACTGGGCATGCGGTTTTCCAACCCCATCGGCATTGCGGCGGGGTTCGACAAGAACGCCCGCGTGCTGCGCCCACTCGCCCGGCTGGGCTTCGGGTTTGTGGAGGCGGGGACCGTAACCCCCCGCCCGCAGGCCGGAAACCCCCGCCCGCGCCTGTTCCGGCTTGAGGAAGACAGGGCCGTCATCAACCGCATGGGCTTCAACAACCAGGGCATAGACCGGTTCGCGGTCAGGCTGGCCCGGCTGACGCGCCCCCTGCCATCGGGCAAGGGTGGTGGGGCCGGCGTGCCGATCGGGGCCAATATCGGCATCAACAAGACGGGGGCCGACCCCGAACGGGACTACCCGGCCTTGGTCGCGCGGGTAAAACCCTATGTGAACTACGTCGTGCTGAACGTGTCCTCCCCCAACACGCCGGGGCTGCGCGGCTTGCAGGATGCGGCACGGCTGAAGGGCATCCTGGACGCCATAGCCGCCCGCCACGGTGGGGACTGCCCGCCCATTCTGGTCAAGCTGGCCCCCGACCTGGAAGACGACGCCATTCCCCCCATTGTCGAAGCCGCGATCGCGGGTGGGGCCAGCGGGCTTATCCTGAGCAACACCACGCTGGCCCGCCCACCCCACCTGCAAAGCCCCGACAAGGGGGAAGCCGGTGGCCTGTCAGGCCGCCCGCTGGCCCCGCGCGCGACCGCCGTGCTGCATCTGGCGGCCAGGGTGGCGGCGGGTCGGCTGACGCTGGTGGCGGCAGGCGGCATAGAAACCGGGGCCGATATCCTCAAGCGGATTCGCCTTGGGGCCGATCTGGTGCAGGTCTACACCGCCTTCGCCTATGAAGGTCCGGCCCTTGTCACGCGGCTCAAGCAGGAAATGCTGGCCATCATGCGCCGCGACGGTATTGAAACCCTGGCCGATATTCGCGGAGCAGACCTGTGAACGCACACATTCCCCCTTCCCTGCCCATGCTGGGCGGACTTGCGGACCTGGCACAGCATTATGACGGGTATATCGTCGATCTGTGGGGCACGGTCCATGACGGCGTGCGCCCGTTCGACGGGGCCATTGCCTGCCTGCAGGCCCTGCGCAAGGCGGACAAGCGTGTGGTCCTGCTGTCCAACGCGCCACGCCCGGCCCATGTGGTGGCCAGCCAGCTTGAAGGGTTTGGCGTGACCTCCGAACTGTATGACGGGATCATGACCAGCGGGGAGGAAACCCACCGCCTGCTGCGCGAGAAAACGGACCCCTGGTTTGCCCGGCTGGGCCATACCATGCTCCATATCGGCGGCACGTACGACCAGGAACTGTATGACGATCTGGGCCTGCGGCGTGTCAACTCCGCGCGGGAGGCGGATTTTGTCATCAATACCGGGCCGGACCTGGACCGCGGCGCGGGCTCGCTCGACCCCTACCTGCCCGAACTCCAGACCTGCCTGGCCCGTGGCCTGCCCATGATCTGCGCCAACCCGGACATGGTGGTCATCAAAGGTGGGGTGCGCCAGATCTGCGCGGGTGCGCTGGCCGCGTCCTACGCCGAACAGGGTGGAGATGTCTGCTGGATCGGCAAACCCTATCCCCGCGTGTACGAACCCGTGCTGGCCATGCTGGACGTGCCACGCACACGTATCCTGGCCATTGGGGATGCGCTGGAAACCGATATCAGGGGCGCCGCCGCCGCAGGGGTGGACAGCCTGTGGATTCTTGGCGGCATTCACCAGGAAATGATCGGCAACGACGCGGAACTTGCCGCGGCCGAGGTCCATGGCGCGGGCCTGCACCCCGTGGCCGCCGTCCCCCGCCTGGTCTGGTAGCAGAACCGGCCACACGGCAAGCAAGCACCCCAACCGCCCCCGTTGCGCCGGGCAGGCGGATCAGAAATCGGGCAGGGTCTGGGCCAGCAATCCGCCCTGGCGCAGGGGGGCCACGCGCACGGCAAGGCCCGTGCTGTCATCGGTCTGGACCATCAGCCCGCAAATGGTCGCCTCACCTTCGGCGGGTTGCAGCCGCTCGGTCGGCATCTTGCGCACGAAACGCGTTATGGCCGGTTCCTTCACCATGCCGATCACGCTGTCATAATCGCCACACATGCCCGCATCGGTCTGGAACGCCGTGCCCGCCGCCAGAATGCGGTGATCCGCCGTGGGGGTATGGGTATGCGTGCCCACCACGAGCGAGGCCCGGCCGTCGAGCATATGCCCGAAAGCCCATTTTTCACTCGTGGCCTCAGCGTGGATATCCACCACCACGGCCTGTACCGTGCCCCCGGCCGCTTTGGCCCCCATGCGGTGCCGGGCCAGCAGGTCCGTAATGCTGCGGAACGGATCGTCGAGCGGGTCCATGAACAGCCGCCCCATGACGTTGACCACCAGGGCCCTGCGCCCGTCGGCCAGGTCCACCACTACGCTGCCCTGCCCGGGTGTGCCGGGCGGGTAGTTCAGCGGGCGGACAATGCGGGGTTCGGCATCGATATGGCCGATCAGGTCGCGCCGGTCCCAGGCGTGGTTGCCAAGGGTGATCACATCCACGCCCGCTTCGAACAGCGATGTTCCTATGGCGGGGGAAAGGCCGAAACCGTGGCTGGCGTTCTCCGCATTGACCACGACAAGATCGAGCGCCAGCGTCTGGCGCAGTCCCGGCAGGCGGGACAAAACGGCTTCGCGCCCGGTCCGGCCGACAATATCGCCCAAAAACAGAATTTTCACGCGCGGGACTTTCTGGCGCGGCGTGGCTGGTCAGTCAAAACAGAGTGTCTCCTTGTCGGTCACGATACAGGGCAGGGGCTGGTCATGCGGCCCGGCGGGCAGGGCGGCCACCTCCTGCGTGGAGGGCGCATAGCCTATGCGCCCGACATGCGGCATAGCGGCCAGCGTGCGGTCATAATATCCGCCCCCATAACCCAGCCTGTTACCCGCCCTGTCAAACCCCAGAAGCGGGACAAGCACCATATCGGGCTGCATGACGGGACCGTCGGGCACCAGGGTCCTGAAACGGCCGGCCAGCATGGTGCAGTCCGGACGCCATTGCCGGAACACCAGCGGGTTTCCGCGCGGGGGCGTGTCTGGCAGGAGAACCGTTGCGCCCTGCCGGTCCAGCCAGTGGCACAGGGGGGTGAGATCAAGCTCATGCGGCAGGGGCCACACGCAGGCCACGGCCGGTGGCCGCCCGCTGGCCGCAGGCGCTGCGGCGGTAGATGGATCGTGCAGAGTCGTTCCGTCCGGCCCATCATGCCCCCAAGGACCGGTGGCGGGCCTGCCCGGCAGGGTAAAAAGCTGGCTGGCAAGCAATGTCTGCAGGCTGGCGAGTACCCGCGCGTCATGCCGCCTGTCGCGGGCGCGCAGGCTGGCCACGCATTGTGCGCGCAGGCGCGCCTTATGTTCGGCGATCTCGGGCGGATCGCCCTGATGATGGGATAAGTGCGGAGCCACCATGACCGTGGGTCTTTTCAACCTCCAGGACCTGCGTTTGCAGGTGGGCGCCGGGTAATGTGACCAGGGCCACAACAGAGCCAGCTCCCTAGGAAGTGCTTATCGGCCCAGGGGATGACATGCCTCACGCGTCGGGCAGCCCCGCATCCTCTATGTAGGCGCGCTCCAGTTCGGCTGCAAGGGTTTCCGCACGTTCGGCAAGATCGGTCAGGCGGGCGGCCTGCAATGCGCGTTCGGCACGCATGCGTTCGGCCTCGTGCGCGGCTTCGGCCGTGGCTTCGGGCAGGCGGTTGCTGGCCAGGTCCTGGATTTCATCGGCCATGACCAGGGCGGCCAGGACAAGCAGGCGGCTTTCGCCCGTAAAGCCCAGGTCGCGCATGCGCTGGACACGGCGTTCCACCTGCTGGGCCATGACCTGCACATGCCGTTCCTGACCGTTTTCGCAGCCTACCGTGTAGCTGTGGCCGTTGATATGCACCGATACAAGAGCCATGGATCAGCCCTCCCGTTCCTGCGATGTGCCCAGGCGGGGCACGGATGGGTTCGGGGCCACCGCCTGGGGCGCACCCGTCTGCGGCACGGCTGCGCGGGACACATCGGGCGGGGCCACACCGGCTACTGTGCCGTCCGTAGGCCCTTCCTCCACCGCTGGCGGCGGGGCCGTGCGTTCCAGGGCTTCACGCACGCGCAGGATCAGCGCATCCACATTGGCCAGCAGTTCGTGCCGGTCGGTATCGCCCCGGCTTTTTTTCTGCCTGCTTTTTTCCAGAACGAAGGATATGCGTTGCAGGGCGCGGTCCAGCCGGAGCACGGGGTCGTCCGTTGCGGGGGCGCTGAGCGGCGTCACGCCCGTGCTGGCATTCTCGGGGGAGGAGTACGGCTGCACGACTTGATCCTGCATTCTTTTTCCCTTTCTGTATGGCAGGAATCACCTGCAAACGCGATGGCGTCAAGCATGCCTATGGAAAACAAGCCATTTTCACGCCTTTCTTTTCTGCCCCGGCTCTTCTTCACCATTGCCGATCACGCGCAAGGCCTGCGGGTCCTGCACGCGATCGACGCGGTGCGGGCGGAACAGGCGGGCCAACGGGCCTGCCCATCGCTGAACGCGCCGGGAAACAGGGCGGTGCCCGGCCCGGCAGGCATTTCGCCCGGCAGGGGGGACGATACGCGGGCAGATACGGGGGAGAACGTGCAACCGGGTGCGGGCCCGGCCGTTGGGGCGGGTGATCACCCACCCGCTTCGGCCCTGTTCGGTTTTCTTTCCCCACCCGGGGCGGGGGCGGCCATGGGGGCTGTATGGTGGCTGGCGCTGATGCGGGCGTTGCAAGAGTCGACCGCCCTGCCCTTCGTGCACCTGCTCGATTGCGGGGCAAGCCCGGCCCACGCACTTCTCGCCCTCAGCCATGGCCAGCGGCTGGCGGTCCTTGCGGGGGACGACCGCCAGGGTATTGCCGCCCGCGCGGCCTTCGCGGCGGAAGGCGGCACGCTTGCTGCGCATTCTCCGCCATCATTTGACCTTATAGCGGGCGTACACGCCACTTCATCTCTTGTCGCGTATATCAGGCACGGTTATTGCGAATAATAACGTCCGGAAAATAAGATGCCGGACACCAAGGCAAAGGAAGGACTGTTCCGTCATGGCGCTTACCCCGAAGGTCAAGGCAATTCTCAGCCAGTATGAGAGCGACAACCCCGGCAGCAAAACGAATCTGGCCCGCCTGCTCAACACCGGCAAGCTGGCCGGCACGGGCAAGCTTGTCATCCTGCCGGTGGACCAGGGGTTTGAACATGGCCCCGCGCGCTCCTTTGCCGCCAACCCCGCGGCCTATGACCCGCACTATCATTTCGAACTGGCGATCGAAGCCGGGCTGAACGGCTTTGCCGCCCCCCTTGGCATGCTGGAATGCGGGGCTGCGACCTATGCGGGCGAAATTCCGCTGATCCTGAAGTGCAACAGCTCCAACAGCCTGTCCACCATCAAGGACCAGGCCGTGACCGGCACCGTGGCCGACGCGCTGCGCCTGGGCTGCGTGGGCATTGGCTTTACCATTTATCCGGGTTCGGAATACTGCTTCGAGCAGATGGAAGAACTGCGCGAACTGGCGGCGGAAGCCAAGGCCGCAGGCCTTGCCGTGATCGTATGGAGCTATCCGCGCGGCCCGCTGCTGGACAAGAAGGCCGAAACCGCCGCCGATGTCTGCGCCTATGCGGCCCATATGGCGGCCCTTTGCGGTGCACATATCATCAAGGTGAAGCCCCCGACCGATGTCGTGGCGCTGGATGCGTGCAAGCCCGTCTATGAAAAGAACAATGTCGATGTCTCCACCCTGGCGGCCGGTATCCGCCATGTGGTGCAGTCCTCCTTCGCGGGGCGTCGCATCGTGATCTTCTCCGGCGGTGAACATACCGGCAGCGACAGCCTGCTCAAGACCATCCAGGGGATCCAGGACGGTGGCGGCTTTGGCTCCATCATCGGCCGTAACGTCTTCCAGCGCCCCAAGGCCGAAGCCCTGGCCCTGCTGGACCAGATCACCACCATCTTCAAGGGCTGAGCCCACGCACTGCCGGGGCGGAGAAACAGACATAGTGCCTGAACTTTATCTGGTGACCCCGCCCCTTGCGGATGCGCAGCCTTTCCTGCCAACTGTCGAACGCGCACTGGACCGCTACCAGCCCGCAGCCCTGCTGCTGCGGCTGGTCGATGGCCTGACGGATGCGGCAGCCCTGCCGGTTATCACCGCCATTGCGGCCGCAGTACAGCCCAAAGGCGTTGCCCTGATGCTGGAGGACAGGCCCGCCCTGGCCCGGCAGACGGGATGCGACGGGGTGCATCTTTCCGCCAATTACACAGCGCTGAACGTGCGTGACGTCCGCCGCATGCTGGGCGACGAATTGCAACTGGGCGTGGCCGCCGGCACCAGCCGCGATGCGGCCATGCAGGCGGGTGAGGACGGGGCGGATTATATCAGCTTCGGCCCCGAACCCGACGCTGCAAGCAACGCAAACACACAAAACACGCAGGCCGCCGCCACGCAGCCGCCCGAGATCGCGGGCAGCGATAACGGGGGCCATGTCACTGCCGATGCGGAGCCCGAAAATGCTCCCGTGGCGGCACTGGCGCAGTGGTGGTCGGTCATGATGGAACTGCCCGTGGTCGCCTGTGCGCGCACGCCGGACGACGCACGGCAACTGGCCTCCGGCACGGCGGATTTTCTCATGCCATCCGCCACGTGGTGGGACAACCCCACCGACTGGCCCACGCTCTGAAAGACCTACGGGGCGAAGCAAGAGCGTGCAGCCCGGCGACCTCGGCAAACCGCGTCACCGGCCCTGCACAAGCCATTATGCACCAGTCAGGCTGGGGCCATTGCCGCCCCTTCGGCACCAGTTCGGACTGAGCCTTCCCTGACCGCCCGCCAGCACGTGCCCGCCAGCACGTGAATTACGGGCAGGCGCTTGGCCCGCCCGGCTTATTACCGCTGATTATGGAAGCAGCCCCTGGCCCGCGCGTGCTCAGCCATGCGCACCCTGCCCCACCGTTGGGGGCACAAGCAGGGACTGGGTAAAATACAGCACCCCGTTGGATTGCGGAACACCCATGACCCACAGGCGGCTGATCACGCCCTGGCCGTTATCCAGCACGATCTGCCCGCTGCCAGCTTCAACCGTCGCATAAAGCGGAAGCCCGCCCAGCGTGGGAATAGCGGCGCGGTGCGCAGGGTCTGCGGCCACGGCGGCACGAATACGTGCAACACTCCAGTTGCCGCGGGCAATGCTGTAATCGACCAGTGCGCGGGCCCACGCCAGGCCCTGGGGCGTGCGGGCCGCCGCGACCAGCAGGCCATGGTGGCGCGCATTATAGGCCTCCAGCGCGCCATTGGGTATGCCGAAGACCGTGAACGGTCCGCCCTGCTGCAACAGGGGCATGGTACCCGTGGTGTTCAGCAGATGGACATAATCGGCCATTTCTATGGAAGTCGGCAGCGTGTCGGATAAGGGGCGATCGCAGAAGACCGGGGTCTGGGGGTCCGGATAGGCGACCGCACTATCGGGTGCTCCGTGCAGGCTTTCGGTAAGCCCAGCCCCTTCATGCGCTGTCTGGACACGCGCCGAAGCCCCGGCCGGAACATAGGTCCGCGTGCCCGAAACGGTGGGCAGCAGGGCGGCACAGGTGGATGCGGGGGTGGTATACACATCCTGACGGGCCTTGCTCTGGCACCCGGGCAACACCAGCAGCAATACACCCGCAACGCCCACCCCTAATCCGCCCCTACGGGCAACAGCCGCTACCCGCCGGGGTGCGCCGGCAACACCAACCCACGCGGCCCCACCCCGGATGCGGGGCCTGACCGCTGGCTTGGCAGCAGGCGTGGCAATGGCCGTGTCAGCGGGGGTGCCGGCAGATGTGCCATGGGGCATGCCGGTGGGCGCGTCAGTGGGCGCGTCAGCGGGCGTATCGGGGCCCGGACAGGGGGCAGCAGGCATGCTCAGCAGCCGTCGCCCCGCATTGTCCAGGAGGAGACAACACCGTTCACGAGTTCGAAGGTGGTCTGGCACGAATAGGTATAGGCGGTGCCCATGCTGCCGCCCCAGCCCCAGCCGCCACCCCAGCCACCGCCCCAACCCCAGCCGCCGCCGCCCCAGCCACCACCCCAGCCAGGACCGCCCCAGCCACCGCCCCAACCGCCCATGGGCATGGAGGAATAGCTGGTTTCCTGGGTGATATAGGCCAGAAACGCGTGATTACCGGTAATGAACTGGCGGGTGGGAACGCCGAATGTCCGAACCACGTCGGCGGCCTGCTTGCCGATCATGGAATCCAGTTCGCGGCGCTGCTTCTCGGTCGGGACCTGACAGGCCGCGAGGGTGAGCAATCCTACCAGCAGCAATTTGTTTCTATGTGTCATGACAGACCCGAATCCTGGCAAGATGTTCTGTGACAGTTACAGTACCCACAGTTACTGAAACGTCTTAATCAAGACAAATGTTGCAGACTAGTGGTTTATCCACAAGACGTCCTGTATGCGCGTGGTGCCGCAGGCCAGCATGCTCAGCCGGTCGAACCCCAGCGCTATGCCCGAACAGGGCGGCATATGCGCCAGGGCCGCCAGCAGGGCCTCATCCATCGGCCAGTCGTCCCGCGCGGGGTACTGGGCCTTGCGCGCCGCACGGTCCGCCATGAACCGGCTGCGCTGTTCGGCTGCATCCGTCAGTTCCTCGAACGCGTTGGCCAGTTCCATTCCGGCTGCGTACAGTTCGAATCTGAGCGCCACGCGCGGGTCGTGGGGGTCCTTGCGGGCCAGGGCGGCCTGGCTTGCGGGCCAATGGGTCAGAAATGTAGGACGTTCGCGCCCGATCGCGGGTTCCACCCGTTCAAGCAGCAGCCTGAAAAACAGGTCTTCCCAGCTTTCCCCCGCACGTCGCGCGCAGCCTGCGGCCTGGGCCAGCAGGTCTGCATCATCCCCGGTGGCCAGCAGGTCCAGCCCCGCATGCCGGGCGAAGGCGTCCTGCATGCTCAGGCGTTCGAACGGGCCGCCCATGTCCAGGCTTGCATCGCCATAACGCAGTGTAGGGGGCAGGACCGCGCGCAGCAGGGCTTCTGTCTCGTCCATCAGCCCCGCCAGTGTCAGCCCGGGGCGGTACCATTCCAGCATGGTGAATTCGGGCGCATGCAACGCACTGCCTTCGCCATTGCGCCAGACCCGGGCGAACTGGAACACCGAAAGACCCGTGGCCGCGACAATGCGCTTCATGCAAAATTCAGGGCTGGTATGCAAAAACAGCGCCTTTCGTGCGCCATCCGGGGCTTCGTGCAGGGTACGGAAGGGAAGTAGGTGCACCTCCTCCCCCGGTGTGGGCACGGCGTAGGGTGTTTCCACCTCCACGCAGCCACGGCTTTCCAGAAAGGCGCGGGCCCCCCGCTGGACCAGATTGCGCCGCAGCAGATACGGCAGGCGGTCGCGGATATGCTGCGGATCGGCCCCGCCGGGGACAGGATGAGGAGTTGCGCTAGCGGACATGGGCAGAGTAGAGGCGGTACATGTCTAGCGCGGTCAACCCCCCTTTTGCATCGGCCAGAACGCTGCGCACGCCCGAGGATCTGATCCAGGCGGGCCTGGCAGCACCCGAACAGGCGACAGGCCTGGCCGAGGTCGCGCGCCATTACGCCACCGCCATTCCCCCCGCCTTTGCAGCACTGATCGAACACCCGGACGATCCGATCGGGATCCAGGTCGTTCCCACCGCAGGGGAGCTGGACATCACGCCCGAGGAACGCACCGACCCCATCGGGGATGATGCCCTTTCCCCCGTGCCGGGTATTGTCCACCGCTACGCCGATCGCGCATTGCTCAAGCCGCTGCTGGTCTGCCCGCTTTATTGCCGGTTCTGTTTCCGGCGCGAACATGTGGGCCCCGATGGCGGTGTGCTGGACGATGCGGCCCTTGCGGGCGCGCTGGACTGGCTGCGCACGCATGAGCAGATCCGCGAGGTCATCATTACCGGGGGCGACCCGCTCATGCTTTCGCCGCGCAGGCTGCACGCCATCATGGCGGCCCTTGCGGACATGGCCCATGTCACCACCATTCGCCTGCATACCCGCGTGCCCGTGGCCGCCCCCGAACGGATCACCCCTGCCCTGCTGGACGCACTTGAAACCGACAAGGCGGTGTGGATGGCGGTCCATATCAACCACGCGCGGGAATTCTCCGCCGCCGCACGCGAAAGCCTGCGCCGGATCGTGCGCAGGGGCATTCCCCTGCTTGGCCAGTCCGTCCTGCTGCGCGGCGTGAACGACAGCGAACGCGCACTGGAAGACCTGTTCCGCGCCATGGTGGAACAGCGCATGCGTCCCTATTACCTGCACCAGCTCGACCCCGCCCCGGGTACCGCGCGCTTTCATGTGCCGGTAGAGGAAGGCCAGCGCCTGCTGGCGGGGCTGCGCGGGCGGGTGACGGGCCTGGCCTGGCCCCTTTATGTGCTGGATATTCCCGGCGGCTACGGCAAGGTCCCGCTGGGGCCGGATTACGTGCAGGGCCCCTTGCAGGTCCGTGACCCCGTGGGCCGCACCCACACGCTCGACCGGCTTTAGGCCCGGCCCGCCGACACAACCCTGCCCGATGCCGGGCTGCCATGCCTGTCATTTCGTATCCGCACAGGTTGCCAAGATGTGCGGCCCCGTTTTAGCCTGCAATGCACCCGCCACGGCGGTATAGGCAACGCGCAGGGAAGCAGGACATGGGCCCCGAAGTCACGAAAATCAGCACCGACGCCAAGCCTTCGCCCAATGCGGATGTCGTGGTCATCGGGGGCGGGATCGTAGGCGTCTGCACGGCATATGCGCTGGCCCAGCGGGGCGTGTCGGTCATCGTGTGCGAGAAAGGCCATATCGCGGGAGAACAGTCGAGCCGCAACTGGGGCTGGGTGCGCCGTAACGGCCGCGACCCGCGTGAACTGCCGCTGATGATGGAAAGCTTCAGGGTCTGGAACGAATTTGCCGCCCGCAAGCTCGATACCGGCTTTACGGTCTGCGGCGTGGTGGCGGTGGCCCGAAACGCTGCCGACCAGAAGCGCCACGAACAGTTCGTGCAGGATGCGCAACCTTTCCAGATCGGCAGCCGTATCGTCAGTGCTGCCGAAATGCGCGACATCCTGCCCGGATTGCGGGCGCCCTACCGCTCGGGCCTGTACAACCCGACAGATGCACGGGCCGAACCCCAGCGTGCGGCCCCCGCCATTGCCATGGCCGCGCGCACATTGGGGGCGGAGATTATCCAGCATTGCGCCGTCCGCGGGATCGAACGCCAGGCCGGGCGGATCTGCGGCGTGGTGACGGAGCTTGGCTATATCAGGACCAGCCAGGTCGTCGTGGCCGGGGGTGCATGGTCGCGCCTGTTCCTGGGCAATATGGGCGTGGACCTGCCGCAGATGAAAATCCTGTCTTCCGTGTGCCGTACCGCACCCGTTGACGGATTGCCCGAAACCTCGGCCTATCTGGGCAGTGTTGCGTATCGCAAGCGCGACGATGGCGGCTACAACATAGCCCCCACCATGAACCTGAGCGTGCCCATCGTCCCGGACATGTTCCGGCTGGCCCGGCAGTACCTGCCCGCCTTTAAGGCCGAACACGACATGGTCAGGCCCCGGCTGGACAACCGGTTCCTGATCGAACTGCTCACCCCCCGCCGCTGGGCGCTGGATACACCTACGGTTTTCGAAAAAACCCGCGTGCTGGACCCCATGCCCGACATCAGGTTGACACGGCGCGCGGTCGCTGCGTTGCAGACCATGTTCCCCGCGGCCGAGCCCATTCATGTGCTGCAACACTGGGGCGGGCTGATCGATGTCATGCCCGACGCGGTGCCGGTGATCGACGCCGTGCCCGACGTGCCGGGACTGACCATTTCCACCGGCTTTTCAGGCCACGGCTTTGGTATTGGCCCCGGAGCCGGGCAGTTGACGGCCGACCTTGCCACGGGTCGCACCCCGGTGGTGGACCCCACGCCGTTCCGCCTGTCGCGCTTTACGGATGGCACCAGACTGAGCATTGTCGGCGGGTTCTGAACGAAATACCCTGTAAATATATAAAAGTTCCCGGGTATTTTTTTTAAACAAATTTCGACGTTCTTTGAAGCTTTTTGAAAAAAGCTTCACCAAAAACTTTTATTCGGCAGGCCTAGGGTTCGGCATTGTCCGCACTCGGGTGGCGGAATTCCATGACCAGTTCCAGGTCGTAATGGGCCGCCAGCGCATCCGTGGCCGTGCGCGACTGGTCATGCACCCTGTAGCGGCACAGAATCTCCGGCAGGTAGGCGGGCTCCAGCCCGTGATCGATGAATTTCAGCCAGAAATCGTAATCCTCCCAGCCACGTTCGATATGGCTGAAACCACCTACCGTCTCCCACGCCGTCTTGCGGATCAGCGCCATGACATCAACGTAGTTGTTGCGGCGCATGCGCGTGGCGTCCCATAGATCCGCACTGCCTACGCCCTGCCGGCCGCCAAATTCCTCAAGCTGGGGATAAACGGCGGGGAACGGCCCTTCCTGAAGCGCTGCATAGAGTTTTTCCAATGCGGTGGGGTAGGCCATATTATCCGCGTCGATAATGAAGACCACATCCGACAGGGCATGCTCGAACGCCATGTTCCGCGCAAAGGACGGCCCCTGATTGCGGCGGTTCACCAGGCATTTCAAGCTGTAGAACCGGGCCCTGTTCTCCGCCATCCAGTCCGTTATGACCTGCACGGACGCATCCTTGCCAGAACAGTCATCCACCACCACAATTTCAAGATCGCGATGGGTCTGCCGGGCGATACTGTCCAGGCAGTCGCCAATCAGTGCGGCATAGTTGAAATTGGTCACACAGACGGAAACCAGGTTCTTGGGCTTTCTGGTTTTTTTCTTATGCAAAAAGGCAATATCAGGTACGGGGTCCCAGGGCTTGAGAACGCTCATTGCACCGCACTCCACACGCTCGATACATATCGCCGCAGGTCGCGGGTCTTGGATTGGGCGATGGCCTGGTCCTGCAAGACGGCAAACATATTGGCCTGGATCCGGCTGGCGGTTTCCTGGCCATCTGGCGTGCGCACCAGCCATTCGACCAGGTTGGGAATATGCCGCGGGGATTCGGCCAGAAAATGCACGCCGCTTTTGTAAAGCGGATGAGCGAAACAGTCTTCCGTAACGACGACCGCACCCGATGCCATGCCTTGCACGACGATACGGTGCCATTCAAAAAAACAGTTATCGTCCCTGTGAATATTCAGGGCAATTTTTGAATTTTCCGCAACAAGCCGTGGCAGACGGGAGAGAATATCGTAAGCCCCCGTGGACGGGATCGGCCCGTCTGCCTTGCGGTAATAGAAAAAGCACCGATAATCGGAAAAGAACCGTGCCGCGCGGGCAAAAAACCGTTCACGCCGGGCTGAGGCATTGCCGAAAAAACTGATATCGATACTGCGCTCGGCAAAAGGCGTGAAGGGCGAAGATCCCTGCCGGGCCGCCTTGGGCAGAACCCGAAAGAGCGGGTGCGTTCGGTCCGCTGCAAGAAGGCGGCAGGCCTGCGGTTTCAACGGTGGGTCGAAATGGAAAACCGGCAATCCGGAAAGGGCAAAACCGTCCAGGTTCTGGTGGCACAGATCCATGACACCGGCAGACATCAGGATATACAGAATACCCCGTGTGAACCACACGGTTTGCGGTTGCTCCGTATTGAACATGATGGATTTCTGAATGATCTCATCGCGCTTCCAGGTCTCGTTGCCGTCGAGAAAGAAAAATTCGTGCGGTGCGCAGAAAATACAAAGATCGGGAGCATCCGCCGCCGCTGTTTTTTCCGTCATGACGGTGGCGTTCAAGCCGCTGTCGCGCAAATACCCGACAAGGCATTCAGCCAGTTCCACGATAAAGGAATTGCCCGCGCTGTGGTGGAAAACCCCTATGGATTGCGGACCGGCAGAGATTTTTTCGGCCCCCGACAGGGTGTAGTCCAGCGGCTTCTTGCAGGCATTGCCCAGAAAACGGACAATGGCGCGTTTGGAAAAAACCTCGCGCCCTTCGGCTATGCCATACAGAACGGCATGCTGGAGTGCGGGAATATGCGCCGTTGAAAGATCGCTGTTCATGCGAATATAGTCATCAGGATCAAAAAAAGGATAGGTCCTGAACCGGGTGATGAGCTTTGTAATCGTCTCGTAAGAATAATCCTGGAGAAGACCTTTTTCAAAAAACATGAGATGATTATTGTTACGGATATAATGGGCGAACGGGTTTTCGTTCTGCCCTATGACATTCCTGTAAAGATTATAATAAATAACGGTATTGAAATTCTCGTTCGGATTCCTAGCATCCTTTACGCCGGACAGAACATAATGAACGACCGGGTCCAGGCCGGATTGCTGGGCATCCGTATTGTCATGGGTATAGAATTCGGCATCGAACAGCCCTGATTCGCTTATGGTCTTGATATCTTTCTTGTTCCAGGCTGTCAGAATCACCATCATGCTTTCCAGGAATGACTGCAGGACAAAGCCTTGCCAGCGCCGTTCGACACATCGGGACAGGACCGGCCACGATATTCTCGTGCCATACGCTCCAAGGTGATTTTATAGACCCGATACTCTTGATATTTTTCTAACAGGCGACCTCGAAATTCTGCCCAGAAAATATCTGCTTTATAGATAAAAGTTTTTGGTGAAGCTTTTTTTCAAAAAGCTTCAGGAACCGGCAAAGCCCGCTACCGCAAGGGTCGTTTTTCCCGAAAGCCGAAACAGACATAATGCAGGAACGGCCCGGGGCCAAAAGCCGCCACATCGGGGTTTGCCCGCAGATAGGCCATGCTGTTGAAGATGGCGTTCGGGTTTCTTTTTTCCTGTGCACCATATTTCAGGAAATGTTCCACCGGTTCCATGCCGGCGGCGCCAATATCGGGATAGGCGTTCAGATACCACTGCCCGTCGAAGAAAATGGCGTCCTGACGTTCCTTGAGTGCCTGCTGTTCCACCCTATCCGCCTGGACCTGCAACGCCTGCACGACCTGTTCGGCCACCGCCCGGTGCTGCTGTGCCGCCACAGGTGTTGCAGCCGGGGCGTTGTTCGGCGGAGATACCATGCCCTGCGGCGGCCCGGCCGACCGGTCGCGCGGGGGGCGCATGCGCAAGCTGGCATGCGTCGTGTCCGGTGCCGCTGGGGCAGATGCCGCTGGGGCTGAAGGCACGGGGGTCTGTGTCGCTTTTGTCATGGCCTGCTCCGCCTGGCGGCGCTGCCCGATTGATCGGGGCAGGCAGGCTATCCCCTGCCGGAGTTACAGCGCCGTGTTCCCTGCAACTCCGGCCTGGATAGGCCACAAAGGGTAAAGACTCCCATAACAGGCAGCATCTTTGCGCCCGATCGGAACGGTTTTGCCACTTACAGGGTAGGGGCCGGGCCTTTCACGACTGTCGCCAGATCGTCCGGGCGCATCCACTGGCGAAACGCCTTTTGAATATCGGCACCCGAGGCACCATAGTATGCCAGCGCACCCCGGTCAGCATTGTCGAGCGGCAGGCCAAGCTCCGCCAGGTGCAGATATTGTGCGGCGATCCGGTCCAGGCTGGCGCGGCCCAGCGGCAGGCTGCGCAAAAGCGACGCCTTGGCAAGGGAGAGTTCCTCCCCCGTGGGCGGGGCAGCCTGCATGGCCTTGATATCGCGCAATACGGCGGCGCGCGCCTTGCCCACCTTGTCGGGATCGGCCCCGAATGTCACCGTATAGAGGCCGCGCGTGCGCCCCCATTCAAACCCGCTGCCGACCGAATAGACATAGCCGGTCTTGACCCGCAGGTCGCGATACAGGCGTGAAGAAAACAGCCCCCCGCCCAGAACCTCGTTCCCGAGCTGGAGCATGAAGTGTTCGGGATGGGTCGGGGTCAGCCCCAGCGTTTCCGCCAGGATCACTTCGTCCTGCACGCTGCTCTTGTCGGGCACGGTCGCGCGCGATGCGTGGCTGAGCGGCACGGTGGGCAGATCGACAACCGGCTTGGGCCCTTCAGCCTTCCAGCCGCCAAAGGCTTTTTCGACAACCGCGCGGGCTTTCTCGGGCGTTATGTCGCCGGTCACGACAATGGTGGTCAGGTCCGGGCGCCAGACCTGCTGGTAATACCGCATGACGTCATCATGCGTCACGCTGAGGATGCTTTGCGGCGTGGCCTCACGCAGGGCCGGGTCCTTGGGTGGCAGGACGGCAATTTTCACGGCCCTGTTGAACAGATGACCGGGAGATGCCAGTTCCCCCGCCTGGGACTGCGCGGTCTGCATGCGCACGACCGTAAAGTCCTTTTCGGGGAAGGCGGGATGCAGTTCGTTCTCGGCCAGCAGGGCCACGCCTTTTTCAAAATCCGGTGTCAGCACGCGTAGCGAGAAGGAACCACCCGCATCTTCCCAGGCGGGAATATCGTCCAGCGCCTTCTGGAACGCCAGGCGGTCATGCGTGGTCGTGCCGTAAGAGAACAGGGCCTCGGTTATGTCATGCACGCCGTCGCGCCCGGCGGGTTCCTGCAAGGACGGGGCCTGCCTGATCTGGCCCGAAAGCTGGATCGTGTGGCTGACATGCGATGGCCAGACGATCAGGGTCAGGCCATTGGGCAGGGTCGCGACCGAAGGCAGGGGCGTGGGCTGGGGTTTTTCAAGCTGGGCCAATGCCTTTTCGGCCCAATCTGGCAGCTTGACCGGCTTGTCAGGCGCGCTGGCGAAGGATTCCGCCCCGCCAAAGCCCGAGCCCGCGACAGCCTGCCCCGAGCTTTCGGGGCTCAGCACGGCGGAGACCGCATGGGCGGGGTCCAGAAGCCGGGCGGCGAGCTTGTTCACCGCCTCGGGTGTGACCGCCTGATACGCGGCCACCAGATCGCCCGGCGAATCCAGGCCCTGGAAAGCCAGCGCGTTGGACCAGATGGATGCCAGACCGCTGACCGAATTGGCGGCGAACTGAAGCTGCGCGATCTCGCGCCGCTTGGCGGCTTCCACCAGTTCGGCGGGAACGCCCTGCCTGCGGATCGTCTCCATGACGCCGCGCAGGTCGTTCATGGCTTTTGTCGCATCCCCCCCCTTGGGAAAGGCGGCAAGGGCCAGGCCGAAGCCCGCTTCTTTCTTGGGCGCGAATTCAAACCCGGCGAACAGCGCCTTGCCCTGGGGCACGAGGTCATACAGGGCACCACGCTGGCTGCCCAGGACATCGGACAGGATATCCGCCACCGCGAAATCCGGGGCGGAGGAACCCGGCAGCGGGTAGGCCAAAGTTGCGAACCCGACCGGATAATCCGTCGCCAGGGAAAGGGTTTTCGCGGGCGGCGGCACGGGCTTGACGGGTGAGCGGGCCGGAAGGGTCTTGCGCGGTATGGAACCGAACGTGTCCTGCACCAGTTGCAGGGCCGTCACGGGGTTGACGTCGCCTACAATGACCAGAACAGCATTGTTGGGCGCGTACCATTTTTCGTAAAAGGCGCGCAAATCGGCAGCCTTCGTCTTGTCGAAGGACGGGCGTGTGCCCAATGCGTCATGCGCGTAGGGCGTGCCCGCGAACAGGATTTCCTGCAACTGCGACAGGTACAGATAAGCCGGGCTTGAAAGATCGCGCGAGACTTCCTGCTCGATGGCGCCGCGTTCCTTGCTCCAGTCCTCTTCCGACAGGCTCAGCCCGTTCATGCGCAGGGCTTCTATTTTCAGCAGAACCGGCAGGTCATGCGCCTGTGCGGTATAGAAATACTGGGTGACATCCTCGGTCGTATCGGCATTGTAGCTGCCCCCAAGCCGGGTGCCGATTGCCGCCAACTGGTCCTTGTCCAGCCCCTTGCTGCCACGGAACATCATGTGTTCCAGCGCGTGCGCCGTGCCGGGAAAGCCTTGCGGGGCTTCGGCCGAGCCCACCAGGTAATTGATTTCGGTCGTTACCACAGGAGCCAGCCTGTCGGGCACGATCACCACCTTCAACCCGTTGGGCAGGGTGGCGCGGACCACCTGCGCGCTGCTCAGCACCGCGGGCACAAGGGCAGAGGGCATGCCCGGCCCCATGTCGTGTTCCATTTCCTGCGCCTGTGCGGGCGCGCAGGGCCAGATTGCACCACCCCCCGTTGCGACGGCCATGGCTGCCATGGCCACGCCAAGCAGAGCCAACCGTTTGCGACGGATCGTTGAGGCAGTACACATCATAAGCAGGCTTCCTGTTCTTGTTGGAAATTTAAGCGCGGTCGCAAGGGTTAGCCGTGGGGCTACCCCTTGGAACCGAGACCGGGCAACGCCATGGTCTTGGCCAGCGCGGACAGCCGGTGCCGGCGCAGTTCGGACCGCGCCATGGCGTCACGCGTCATGTAATTGAGCTGTATGGTATAACGCTGCCCGACAAACTGCCGGTGCCCGTGCCATGTAGTGGGGCCGTTGGGGAAGATCAGCAACGTGCCATCCACGGGGGGCACTTCACGCGCGTAATCCTCTATATCGTGCGGGCCGCGCAGCAGGCGCAGGCACCCTTCCTGCCGGGTCCAGGTATCGTCCGAGGGGTTGAGGTACAGCAGGATCGTCACCCGTTTGGCCAGGGAATCCGTATGGATGCGCCCGTCCTTTTCACGCGTGCGGCCCCGCATGGTCAGCATGCAGGGTGCGTCCGACAGATCCAGGCCAAGCTTGTCGCCAATCATCTGGCGCAGCCTTGGCCCTTCCATTTCCCGCACCAGGGATTGCACCAGCGGCGAAAGCGACAGCGAACCGGGCGGGAAAGACCCGCCCGAGGGGATATGCGGCAGGCTGGCGAACAGGCAGTGCAAATCGGCCTGGCGGATGAAATGCGGCACCAGCACATGCTCGAAAGGATCGGAACACACGGGTGCGCTGGACAGGGCCTCGTAATCCGGCTGGATGGTGGTATCTGACACGGTCATCGCTCAAGTGCTCGGAACATTCCAAAGAGGCAAAAAACCCCTCTCTCTACCCCCCCGACGGTAGGAGGGTTGCGGGCCCGAGACAAGCCCCGCGGGTTTTCGCCCCCTGCCCTAGGCCCGGCTGCGGCCGCGCCCCTTGCCGCCGCCAGCCTTGCCGCCCCGGGCTTTGGGTTCGTATCCGCCACCGCCCGGCCCCAGCGGGCGCGGCACCTGCTGCTTGGCGCTGCGCCGCGTTCCGGGCTTTTGCGCGCTTGGCGTGGGGGGTGGGGGCTCGATCCCCAGTTGCAGGGCTTCCAGCCGCTTGATTTCATCGCGCAAGCGGCCTGCGGTTTCAAACTCCAGCTCGGCGGCGGCTTCGCGCATGCGTTTTTCCAGCCCGGCTATGGCGGCCCCCAGATCCTTGCCGACAAATTCGGCCACACCCGTATCCTGGTCGGGGGCGACCGTCACGTAATCCTGTTCAAAAACAGAACTCACGATATCGCCGATCTGCTTGCGCACGCTCTGGGGCGTAATACCGTGCGCCGTATTCCATTCAGTCTGCTTTTCGCGCCGCCGGGCGGTTTCCTCCACCGCGTAAGCCAGCGAGTCCGTCATCTTGTCGGCATAGAGCAGGACACGGCCATCCACATTACGCGCGGCACGCCCTATGGTCTGGATCAACGATGTGCGCGAACGCAGGAAACCTTCCTTGTCGGCATCCAGTATGGCCACCAGCGAACATTCGGGAATATCCAGCCCTTCGCGCAGCAGGTTGATGCCGATCAGCACATCGAACGCCCCGATCCGCAGGTCACGGATGATCTCGATCCGCTCAAGCGTATCCACATCGGAATGCAGGTACCGCACCCTTATCCCGGCCTCGTTCATGTAATCGGTCAGGTCTTCGGCCATGCGCTTGGTCAGGGTCGTGACCAGCACGCGCCCACCCTTGGCAATGGTAGTGCGGCATTCGGCCAGAAGGTCATCGACCTGGTGTTCGACCGGGCGGATATCGGTTACCGGGTCGATCAGCCCCGTGGGCCGGATCACCTGTTCGGCAAACACCCCGCCCGTGCGCTCCATTTCCCACGGGCCGGGGGTAGCGCTGACGAATATGCTCTGCGGGCGGAACTTGTCCCATTCGGCAAAATTGAGCGGGCGGTTATCCAGGCACGAAGGCAGGCGAAAGCCGAATTCCGACAGGATGGACTTGCGCGCATGGTCTCCGCGTTCCATGCCGCCGATCTGGGGCACGGTCACGTGGCTTTCATCCACGATCAGCAGCGCGTCTTCGGGCAGGTATTCGAACAGGGTCGGCGGCGGATCGCCCGGCTTGCGGCCCGACAGATAGCGCGAGTAGTTCTCGATCCCCTTGCACACGCCCGTGGTCTCGAGCATTTCAAGATCGAAGGTCGTGCGCTGGTCCAGCCGTTCAGCTTCCAGCAGCTTGCCCGCCCTGGTGAATTCGGCCAGCCTTTCGCGGAGTTCCTGCTTGATCCCCGTATTGGCCTGGTTCAGCGTCGGGCGCGGGGTCACGTAATGGCTGTTGGCGTAGATGGTGATTTCCTGCAGATCAGCCGTTTTTTCGCCCGTCAGCGGATCGAATTCGATAATTCCGTCCACCTCATCCCCGAAAAGGGAGACACGCCACGCCCTGTCCTCGTTCTGGACGGGAAAGATATCGACGCTCTCGCCCCGGACACGGAACGCCCCGCGCGCGAAAGCGGCGTCGTTACGGCGGTATTGCAGTTCGACCAGGCTCTTGACCAGCTTGTCCCGATCGATCTGCCCGCCGAGTTCGAGCTTGACCACCATGCGCGAATAGGTCTCGACCGACCCGATACCGTAGATGCACGACACCGAGGCGACGATAATGACATCGTTACGTTCCAGCAGCGCCTGCGTTGCGGCATGGCGCATACGATCGATCTGTTCGTTGATCTGGCTGTCTTTTTCGATATACGTGTCCGAGCGCGGCACATACGCTTCAGGCTGATAGTAATCGTAGTAGCTGACAAAATATTCGACCGCGTTATTGGGGAAAAACTGTTTCATTTCCCCGTACAACTGGGCGGCCAGCGTCTTGTTGGGGGCCAGGATCAGGGTCGGTTTCTGGGTGGCTTCGATAATCTTGGCCATGGTGAAGGTCTTGCCCGACCCGGTCACACCCAGCAGCACCTGGTCGCGCTCGCCCTCTTCTACACCCTTGACCAGTTCGGCAATGGCCTGGGGCTGATCGCCCGCGGGTTCGTATTCCGACACGACCTCCATCCTGCGCAGGCGCGGGCGCGGGGCCTGGCGTTCGGGCACGAAGGTGACGGCGGGCAGGCTCGCGGCCCGCTCGCTCAGGGAGGCACGTTTCTTGCCGCGCGCAAGGGTGGAGGACAATGTCGGTGAAGCAGCCATGCTGCAAAGATGGGCCATGCCCCCGCCCCACGCAAGGGTTCTTGCATATGCGCAGGCCCGCTCAACGCCCTGCTGCGCAAACCCGTCCCCTCCCCCGCACGGGCCGGGCGGGCGTTTGCACGACCGGCCAGCAGCAGCAGGCGGGCTTTATGCGTGCCGGGTGTGCCGCCGTGTCAAAGACATGCGTGTGTCAGCGCAGGACGTGGAACAGCATGCGAGAAAGCGGCGTGTGGGACAGGACAATCACCACAAGCCCCAGCAGGATGATCGCCCGGCTGCCCAGATAGGTGCAGACTTCGCGCAGTTCGTCACGCGTGGCCATGTCCATGAACGGGTCCAGCCCTAGCGGTTCATCCCCCTGCCGCTGCCGCTGCCGGCGATAGCGCGCCAGCACGTCGGCTGCGAACCCCGCACGGCTGAACAGTTCCGCACTGTAACGATCGAGATCTTCCTTGCGGAACTGGAAGGTGGCCGTGCTCTGCCTGACCGGGCGGGGGCCGCCGCCCAGCATTTCCAGCAACCACAGCCGCCGCACCGGTATGCCCAGATACGTTGCCGCCTGTTTCCGCCCCAGCACCTGCTGGAGCGGAAAGGGATGAACGGTCGTCCGGTCCAATACGGCTTGCGAATGGTCGTCAGGATAGGTCATGGCCAACCAGATTGGGAAAAAAGCATGGGGCAAGTCAATGCTTGCCTTCGCCCCCCAGCCATGACCCCGCACTTGTGACCCGAACCCTCTTGCCTGGCCCCGTATCGGCCCCCGCCTCTCGGGGCTGCATGGCCGGGGCCAGGCAGGCCGGGCTTCAGGCCCGTGGGGGTGGGGCCATGAATTCCGGCCCCACGGGGTCGGGGATGTCGCGCGCCAGAATGGCGTCGATCTCCGCCATGTCCTGGGGGGAAAGGCTCCAGCCGAAAACGTCCTGCACGCCGCTGATCTGCTCGGGCTTTCTGGCCCCCCACAGGGCGATGGTGGGGCCACGGTCCAGCACCCAGCGCACGGCCAGTGCCAGCATGCTCTTGCCGTGCCTGTCCGCAATGGCCTTGAGGTCCGCCACCGCCTGGAGATAATGCGCAAAGCGCGGCGGCTGGAACTTGGGGTCCACCTTGCGCAGGTCATCACCGGTGAAGGTGGTCTGCGCCGTCATTTTACCGCTCAGCAAGCCGCGGCACAGCGGGCCATAGGCCAGCACGACAAGCCCGTTATCTTTCGCATAGGGCAGGACGGTGCCTTCGATCTCACGCTCGAACAGGTTGTAGGGCGGCTGGATGGCGGCCACGGGTGCGAACTTGCGGAATTCATCCATCTGTTCGGGCGAGAAATTGCTCAGCCCCAGAGCGCGGACCTTGCCGTCGCGCACCAGTTTTTCCAGCGCCCTTGCCGTTTCCTCGATCGGGGTTTGGGGATCGGGCCAATGCACCTGGTACAGATCGATCCGATCGGTCCTGAGCCTGCGCAGGGATGCCTCGATCTCATCCGCAATACGCGACGCACGGCTGTCGCGGAATACCTTGCCGTCTTTCCAGTCCAGCCCGACCTTGGTGGCCAGGATCACCCGGTCGCGATGGGCTTCAAGCGCGCGACCTATGACTTCCTCGGAATGGCCGAACCCGTAGACCGGGGCCGTGTCGATCACGTTGATCCCCACGGCCAGCGCTTCTTCCACCGTTTTGGCCGCGTTGACATCATCCGCCCCACCCCACATGGACCCGCCAATGGCCCAGGTGCCCAGGGCAATACGGGACGCGGGCATGGCAATACCCGGGATCATGAGTGTTTCAGCCGTCATGTCAGCGGTTCTCCTTAACTGTAAACGCATCGCCCCCCAGCACCGCGACTGGGGAACATAACGCATTAAACACGCCGCAAGCCCCTTGTGGCAAACGGCAACGGCGCAGGATGGGGCTGCGCGCCCAGATTGACCCATCCCATTGCCCCACCATTGCCCCACCATTGACCCGCCATTGACCCGCCCCTGGCCACGCTGCATCCTGCGCGCCATGACACCGATAACACCACCGCCCGCCCCGCGTCTGGGCGTGCTGAGCGTCGTGCGGCGCGATGACAGTTTTCTGCTGGTCCGGCGGGCCAAGGCGCCGGATGCGGGGCTATGGGGGTTTCCCGGCGGCAAGGTGGAGGCAGGGGAGACCCTGTTCGCGGCCGCCCAGCGCGAACTGCTGGAAGAAACGGCGCTGCATGCCCGGGCCACGCGCATCGTCAGCGTATTCGACAGCCTGCACCACACGCCCGACGGGACGCTGGCGTTTCATTACGTGATTGTCGTCATACGCTGTGCCGAACCGCAGACCGGGCAGGCCACGCTCCGGGCCGGGGACGACGCGCTGGAGGCACAATGGTTTACCCATGACGCCATCCGCCAGATGGGCAGCAAGGCCAGTGCGCGCCTGCTGGAACTGGTGGAGCGTATCATGACGGAGGAAAAACCCGGGCCCGATGGTACGCCCGCACAAGGTTTATGAAAAGCCCAGTATGGCGGCTATTGTTTCACGGTAGAGATCGGGCCCGTTTTCACGCGCGATCCGGGCCAGGGCGTTGCTGCGGATATGCTCCCACAGTTCCTGTCCGGTATACAGGTGCGTGATGGCATCCGCGAAGGCCTGGGGGTCGGCCACGCTGGCGCAGAGCATGTCCTGCCCTGCTCTCCAGCCCATCTGCTCGCATAACAGGGCGGAGGCAACGCAGGGCAGGCCGTGGGCTGCGGCTTCGTGCAGCTTGTAGGGAATGCCCGCGGCAAAGCGCGTGGGGGCGACAAAAACCCGGTGACGTGCGTAAACAGGGCCGATATCCTCCACCCGCCCCAGCAGGGACACACGCGGATGGGCCACAAGCCCCGACAGATCGACCCGCCGGTCCAGATAACCGCAGATCGTAAAACGCACATCGGGCGGCAGACTGGCATCGAGCAAAGGCAGCACATGTTCAGCAAACCACAGCAGCGAGTCCAGATTGGGCGCGTGCGGGTCATGCACCGCCCCCACGAACAGCAGGTCACGCCGCTCCTCCCACCCGGGTGACGTTGCCGCCGGGGCCTGCATATGCCCAAGGACAGAGACATTCCCGAAACCATGCGCGCGGATGATGCTGGCTTCCTTCTCGTTTACGGCAATGATTTTCTCCGCCATGAACAGGTGGCGGAATTCCTGTTCCAGCATATCGGCCACGGTGTTTTCCCCGCCCTCACCCTTCAGCACGCGGTGCATATGCGTGCGCGGGGCGGCCACGGCTTCCGTATCCACCACAAGCTGGCTGCCCGCCAGGGCCTGCGCACAGGATACCAGCACGGGTGCGACCCGGTCGGCATTATGGGTGCGGGCAATCCATACCGCGTCATAATAACCCGGGCGGGATTTTATGAACTCTTCAAGCTCGGGCAATTCACGATCCCAGATCACCTCCACCGTGTCGGGAAAATGGCCGTGCATGTCCTCGCGCCCTTCCGTAGGGCGGAAAACGGGGTAGAGGGTCACATGGTGCCCAAGGGCTGCCAGCGCATGCACGATATCGTTCGCGCGGGGAAAGCCCGAGCCCAGAAAACGATAGGGCAGCCGGTCCTCGATGAACAGAACATGCTTCTGCCGCCGGTCTGCCGAACGCGCCTGGGCCAGCAAAAGCGTATTCGCGAACGCCTTGTTGCGCAGGTAATCCGCGTGCCGGCTGCGGAACAGTGCGTTGTTGCGCGCGATCATGGACGCGCCGCTGACAAAGCTTGACGTGCCATATTCATAATGCAGCACCACCACCGCAGGATCGTACACAACGTCCCACCCCGCTTCGCGCAGGCGCACGCACAGATCCGTTTCCTCGAAATAGGCAGGGGCATAGGCGGGGTCGAAGCCCCCCAACTGGCGCAAGGGGGCGGTGCGCACCATCAGGAACGCGCCGGAACAGTAGTCAACCGAGCGCACGAAATTTGCCTCCGGCGTATCGGGGGACTGGTCGCGCAGATAACCCTGCACGGACCCGTCGCGCCAGATAATGCTGCCCGCCTCCTGCAAAAGTCCGTTCGTGCGCACAAGCTTTGCGCCTACAGCACCTGTTGTGCAGGCGTTACGCAGCCGGGCCAGCGCGTGGCCTATGGCGCCGGGCATCAGCTCCGTATCGTTGTTCAGATAAAGCGTGAAAGCCGCGCGCACTTTCTCAAGCCCCGCATTGGCCCCCAGAAGAAAGCCGACATTGGCGGGAAAACGCACCACGTCCAGCCCGCGCACATGCCGCTCGATCTGGCGGATACTGTCGGTGGAGCCGGAATCCACCACAATGACCTGCAACGGACCGTTATAATTGGCCCGCAGCGAGGCCAGGGCGTTCAGCGTCATGGCAAAGAGATTATGCACGACCATGATCACGCTCAGATCCGGACTGTCGCAGGAAAAATCGATCTCCCCCCCCAGCAGGAGCGGCAGCCTGATCCGGCACATGTCCAGATGGATTTTCTTGGCCAGGGGCTCGCTATCCTTCAGGAACGAGACCTCTGCCCCCGGCTTGCGCGCATGGGCGATAAAATGCGCGAAGGCATCATGGTAGTCCCCCCGTTCGACCTCGTGCTGCACATGGGCGTTGCGGTAATATACCTCCAGGTCGATGTCGGCACAGGGCCTGCGCAATTCATGCATGCCAAATATCAGGAAATGTTCATAGAAATTCCGAAATCGTCCGTCCTCCACCGCATCGACCACGTCATGGTTGACGCGGCTGTAGAATTCTTCGGAAAAAAAGGGATTGGGGTTGTACTGGCCGGGATTGTCATTGGTCTGGTAATGGTGCAGCGCCGAACGCCATTCCCCGGCCAGGAGTGCGGCTTTCACGTCCGGGTAGGTTTGCAGGTACCATTCCGGGTCGAAATACCATGATAACCGGTGCTGGCTGGCACCGGGCACGGGGGCGGTCCGCAGGGCCTGATCGTATGGGGTGCTGCCGCGCTGCGCCACACCCGCACCTGCCAGATAGGCCATGGGGTCGAAAAACCATGACCCGCTCAGAAACTGTGCATCGCCCACCCGCAGATAATGATCGTAGCCGTTCCTGAACCCGTCGGCATCCGCGCTGGTGGCCCCCGACGCGGTGGCGGCGCGCAGGCGTGCGCGGTAGAAATTTTCATTGTACAGCCAGTGCGGGTTATGGGTGGCCAGCCCCGCGCGGCAGTAATGATCGAAGCCGGAGCAGAATTTTCCGTCCTCCACCGCGCGGGCCACGGCGGGGTAGCGGCTCAGGTACCAGGCTTCGTCAAAATACGGGTTGGGAGAATGCCGCAGCGCAACACCATGGTCTTTATAAAAACCGTGATACGCCGCAGGGTCGTCAACACCCAGGCGGCGCAGTATTTCCCCATACCTGGCACCGTACCAGTCCCGGTCGAACGCCGCCCAGTCCCTTGTTTCGTTCGTCATCCCACCAGACATGCCAAGACCCTGAAAGACCACCCCGACCGCGGCGGTCATGCCCGAAGGCTTCGGCCCTGCGCGCGGGATGCGCTACCGCCGGGCCGTACTGCCACGCAGTGTTTTCAAGGATGGAAAATGGCACAAGACTCTTAAGAGACTGTTTCGAAAGTCAGCCGGGTCGGTCTGAGCGGGTCTTTTCAGACCAGAAAATCCATCGCCAACCCTCCGCTGGTGGCTTTCGAAACAGGCTCTAACAATCCGCGACGATCTAATGAAAAATACGCCGCTTTTCCTTTTGCTGCCGGTAAAGGGAGAGTATTAGCATCACCAGCACGAACAGGGCGTAGACACCGCCCATGACCGTCATGGAAACCGGCAGGCCGGGGATAAGATAGGTTGGCGCGTCACAAGGCTTGGACGGCAGGAGCGGCATGGACGCCAGGCGTTCGGCCAGGGTCTGCCCGGAAATATGCGGGGCATGGCAGGCAGGCAGCGGGCTGGGCCACCACCCCCATTCCACCCCGCCATGGCAGATGGACAGGCCGATCCCGGCTACCAGCAGGGGCGCACACAGCCACAGCGCGCGCCTGCCCCACCGCACGGGCAGGAAGGCGGCCACCGCCCCTACGGCCAGCACACCGCGCCAGGGCCAGCGTTCCCACAGGCAGAGTTCGCACGGCATGATACCCAGTTCATGCTCCGTCCACCAGGCGACACCCAGTGCGGCACATGCCGCCAGAACCATGAAAACAGCCAGTTGCCGCATGGTTCAGTGCCCGTCGGCCAGGTAAGCCAGCCAGGCCCGAAAAACTGCCGGGGTGGGGAAATCGGCCCCGATCCGAAGCCCCATGCCGCCCAGCCGGCGCGCGGCCTCCACACCGTCTTCATCCGTGGCGTCATCCCCCACATAGACCGGCTTGCGGCCCAGAAACGGCGCGTTTTCCATCAGCAGGGCAACGGCGTAGCCCTTGTCCACGCCATTGGGGCGGATTTCCCACGCCATTTTATCGGCCACCAGACGGAAAGCGCCTTTCGAATCCTTGACCCAGCCCGACGCCACCGCATGCAGGGCCTGCGCGGCCTCAGGGGCGGCGCGGTAATGCAGGACCAGCCCACCCGCCACATGTTCAAGGCGGGTGCCGGGCAATGTCGCCACCAGATCGCGCGCCTGAGTCAGCCAGACCTGCGGCAGAACCGGCAGGGCCGCGTGTTCCACCGGTCCGCCGGGCCTGTGGCGGATGGTCACACCGTGCTCCCCCGCGACGGCAAAAGGGGCATCGCCCAGAAACTGGTCGATCTGCGCGATGGGGCGGCGCGAGATCACGGCCAGCGCATCCCCGCAGGCGGCGCGCAGGCGGGTGAGAACACCCGGCAGGTCGGGCGGAACGCTTACCGAATCCGAAAGGGGCGTGGCATCGACCAGAGTGCCGTCAAAATCCAGCAAAAAGGCCGCTTCGCTAAGCGGCGGGCTCTGAAACCGGGAATTCTCTGCCTCAAGGAAACCGAACACGCCTTACTCTCCTGCCTTTATACTGGCCTGCCATGGCCATGCGCCATTCGCGACCGCAGCGCGGGCTTGTGCATGTGCCGCCACGCCTGAAAAACCCGGTCGCCTGCGCCCTCTCCAATACAGGGACGATGCGCCTATCCCCCCGGCGCGACAAGTGCAATCGCGCACCGGGCCGCTACCGGCCCACACAGGCCCCGGCCCCCTCCCGGATAGGGGTGGAGGCCGCGCAAACCGTGCTCCCCGCAAAGTCAGTGCCTGTAACGCCACGCGCACAAGCCCCCCACGACACCCGCCTGACAGACGGCATGAGCGGGTTAGTAATCTCCCCCCGCTTCGGGCGTGCTGGAACCATCCTGTGCGGGCGCGCGGCCGGGGGATGAATAGGGAACAGGCGGCGGCAAGGCGGGAACGCCGCGCGCCGAACCCGGCGGGGAAAGCACCTGCGAGGGAGGTGCCTGCGGGGGGCGTGCCTGCGCCGGGGGAAGCTGCGTGGATGGCGGCTGGGTGAAAGGGGCCTGCCCCGAAGAGGGCTGCACAGGGGGCTGCAGGGGCAATGCCTGAGCGGGAAGGGTCTGCCCGCCCCCCGGCATAGGCTGCGCCGAACTCGGTGCCAGAACAGGGACGACCGGCTTGGGCAGTTCCGGCAGGGCGGGGGCTGTGTCAGCCCCTTCGCACCGCACCATGCGTACGTCGTAAACCGGGCTTTCGAATACGCCCAAGCTGGGTTCGGCAGCCAGCATCCAGCCCTTGAACACCACGCCGTTGGGGTGGGTGTCCTGCACCTCCAGCCAGGCGGCGGCGTCGGGCGACAGGGTGGGCGGGCGCAGCAGGCAGCGGCGCGCGGTAATATCGAGCGCCTTGTAATGCAGCGGCGTGCCGAGGGGGACGGACAGCACATCCACGTGCGCGTCCAGCTTGTCGAGCACGCGCACCACCGCCACGGTCTTGCCCTGCCATGTCTGCGCGGGATAGGCGGCGGGGGGTGCGACCGGCGTGCCGCCCGAAGCCCCGGTGGAAACGGAGCCCGACATGCTGGCCGCGCTGTCCGGCGCGGCATAGGGCGCGCTGCCGGGTGCCACGCTGGCCGGCGGGGCAAGGACCGGCCCCGAAGGGGCAGCGCCACTTGGCGCGGGGGGAACCCCGCCCGGCAGGTCGGCAGCCCATACCCCGGCAGAGGCACCCAGCCCGACCAGTACCGCCCCAACCCGGCACCCCCGGGACAGCAACAGCCCGGCCTTCATGCGTCGGCTTTCGGGGAACGGAGGGAATGGACAAGGGCCACAAGCCGTTCACGCATGGCCTGTTCGTTCACCCCCATCAGAATCGCGTCGTCGAACGCGTCTGTCAGCACCTCGGACAACTCCTGCCAGTTTTCTTCCAGGACACGGAGTTTTTCCTGGCACGCGACAGGCTGCCCATCGTCCTGCGGCCAGATACGCACTGTTTCCATCTTCTGCCTTACCAAAATAGCCCAACCCGCCACACTGATCCAACCCGACTACACCTGATGTTGCAGGTTTATGTCTGTTTCAGGGCAGGTCCGCCCCGCCGGGAGCCCCACCGGGAGCCGCCTTGCCATCCGGGGCGGATTTGTTGGCGCGGGTCAGCGTATCCGTTACGGAGAAGATGAACTTGCTCAGCAACTGTTCCAGGCTGATCGCACCCTGGGTCTGCGTGACCGTGGCCCCGGGCGAGAGCATCTTGTCATCCCCGCCGGGGGAGAGGGCGATATATTTGCCGCCCAGCAGGCTGTCGCTGGTAATGATCGCAGCCGTATCCGTCGTCAGCTTGATATCGGGCCGGACCGTGAAGGTGACATGGGCCTTGTATGTCGTGGGGTTGACGGTCTCGGCCACCACCGTGCCCACAGTCACACCGGCCAGCCGGACATCGGAGCCGATATCGAGCCCGTCTATATGCGCGAAATCGGCATTGAGCTGATACCCAGCCGAATCGCTTTTGCGGCCTTCGTTCAGAACGGTTGCGGCCAGCATGGCAGCCAGGCCGCACAGGACGGCACCCCCGGTCAGGAGTTCCGCCAGACTGCGCCGTGATTTTTCCGCCATTGCTGAAGCCATGGGCTGCGTGTACTCCCTGTCAGATAAGGTCTTCTAGCAGGGAATGCGCGCTAAATCACGTCTGCGGCGTCCAGGCTTCGTAATCCCCGGTTGCGGGCGGGTGTTCGCCCTTTTCATACAGGCTGCCCTGCGGGCGATAGGCCTGGGGCGTTCCGGTCATGTTCGGCTGGTGCGCGATCTGCCAGGGCTTGCGTTCCTCGGCGGGGATCGGGGCATCCAGCGTGTGGTGCAGCCAGCCCCACCATTCCGGCGGCACGGCGGAGGCATCTTCCCCCTTGTGGTAGATCACCCAGCGCTCGGCCCGCTTCACCCCGCCGCCAAGGCGGGCCGGGCCGGTCGACTCGTAATAGCAGCGACCATCGGCGTCCTTGCCGATCAGCCGTCCCTTGCGGCGCGTATGCAGCCATGTTCCGAAATTTGCCATGGCTTCATGATAGGACTCCGCACTGCCCGGCGTCGATTGTTTTATGGCGCGCGCCCCTATCACCTGTGCGCGAGAGGGGGGTTGGAAAAGTTATCCCCCATATCCTCATTATGCAGGGTGATAACCGGGCTTGCGGGGCCTGAAAACGGGTTCCGCCAGCCCGAAGCGGCGCGGTAACATGCCTTTATGACAACAGCCAGACACCATTGGGACGGTGTGCTGATGAGCACACTGGACACCACGGCCGACCCCGACGCGCCTGCGCGCGCCGTCACCCTGCCTGCGGAATGGGACGCGGGGGCGGCCTCCGCCCTTGCCCAGCTCGTGCCGGGAGAGGGCCCCATAGACCTGCCCACCCTGGCAGGCGAATGGATCGCGACCCTCGCCCCCGACAACGCGACCGCGCGCTCGCTCGTCTGGCTGCTGCTGAGCAGCCAGGCCGCCCCGACAGAGGCCGTGTGGCATGGTGCGTATGACCGCCCGCCGGGCTTTGTCCTCAACCTTGCGGCCTTTGTCTCGCCGGGGGAAGGGTTCGCCGCGCGCACTTTTGTTGCGGCACTCAAGCTGATCTGCTCGGTCCTGCGTGAAGCCGCCCTGACCATGGCCAGCCAGCGCAATGGTGAACTGCCTTTGCCCGACCTGTTCGCCCCCGCGGACAATGCCCCGGGTGCTGAGGGCACCATGCCAGCGCAGGCCGTAGCGGGCCATATCCTGCTGACCAATCTGGACGCTTGCCTGGCTGGCGTAGGGCTGGATTACGACAGCGAAGACGGGCGCGCCGCCGCCTGCGCCATAGCGGCCCTGGCCACGCTGAGCGCCCATGCTGGACGCGGGCCCGAAGCCCTGCCTTTGCCGCCCGTGCGCACCGTCCTGCCCGGCCTGGGGGAGACCCTGCGCGCCGTCTGGAACGAAGCGGCGGTGGAAACCGAAACTCCCGTGGCCCCGATCGAGACCGGTTTTTCAACCCCCAACCCGGTCGATGGGCTGCTGGGCGTGGAAGCCTGCGGCCTGGCTCCGGTATTTTCCCTGCTGCGCCCCGATGGCCGTCTGGCCGCCAGCACCCGCCAGCGGCTGGAAATACGCGGCTTTACGGTGGATGCGGCCCTGGCGGCAGCCCTGGCGGGCGAAGATGTGCTGCCCCAGCCCGGACCGGGCGCGCATCTGGCCATGTACCGGGCGCTGACCGGCTTTGTGGATCGCATGCCCGCCCGGCCCGAAACCATGGCAGCCCCGGCGCGCCACAGGCTGGAACGCGGCATGCGCCGCACCCTGCCCGCGCGGCATGGCGGCTTTACCCAGAAAACCACCATCGGCGGCCACCGGCTGTTCATGCGCACGGGTGAATATGAAGATGGCACGCTGGGTGAACTGTCCCTGACCCCCACGCGTGAAAGCCCCATGGTACGCGGGCTGATGGAAAGCCTGGGCGAGGCGGTAAGCATCGGCCTGCAATACGGGGCACCCCTGGATGCCTTTGTGGAAAACTTCGCCTATTCCTGCTTCGGCCCCGCCGGCACGGTAGAGGGCGACCCCGTGGCCTCCTACGCCACGTCCATGCTGGATTACGCGTTTCGCGCCCTGTCGGATGCGTATCTGGGCAAGCGCCTGCCCGACGGCCCCAGCCAGGACCCGCAGACCGACCCGGACCCGCTTCTGCCGCTTGACCTGCCCGGTGAGGATGATACCCCTTCGGAACGCAAGAGACGCGCCCTGCGGCTTGTCAGCTAGTACCAGGGACACCGGGGGTTGCGGCCCGCCGCATGGGGCGCATGAGCAAAAAGGAAAGACAGCCTGATGAGCACCCCTGAATCCCGCCTGGCGGCCCTTGGTATCGAACTGCCCACGCCCGCATCGCCCGTGGCCAATTACGTGGCCTGCGTGCAGACCGGCAACACGCTGGTCGTGTCCGGCCAGTTGCCGCTTGTGGCGGGCAAGCTGTTCGCCACCGGCAAGCTGGGGGCCGATGTCGCGGTCGATGTGGCGACGGAGGCCGCGCGCTACAGCATGATCAACCTCGTGGCCCAGGTCAAAGCCGCCGTGGGTGACCTGTCCCGGGTCAGGCGCGTCGTGCGTCTGGGCGGGTTCATTGCCTGCACGCCCGACTTTACCGCCCATGCCGCGGTCATGAACGGGGCCTCGGACCTGTCGGTGGCCATATTCGGTGATGCGGGACGCCACGCGCGCTCGACCGTGGGCGTGCCGTCCCTGCCGCTGGACGCGCCTGTGGAAGTGGAAGGGCTTTTCGAAATCGCCTGAACACCGCAATCCCGCCAGAGTCCTGACCCAGACTCCTGACCTGGGGAGAAAACCCGCATGGCTGACTGGTCCGTAACGCTCCACGACACGATCCACGCCATTCCCGCGGCGGAATGGGCGGCCTGTGCGGGAGATGACAACCCCTTCGTCAGCCATGATTTCCTCAGCGCGCTGGAAGACAGCCAGTCGGTCAGCCAGAAAACCGGCTGGCTGCCCCGGCATGTGCGCCTGCAAGCCCCCGATGGCAGCCTGGCCGCCGTCTGCCCGGCCTATATCAAGGGCCATTCCTGGGGCGAATATGTGTTCGACCATGGCTGGGCCCGCGCTTACGAGGCAGCGGGCGGGCGGTATTACCCCAAGCTCCAGGTTGCTGTCCCGTTCACCCCCGCCACGGGGCCGCGCCTGCTGGTCCACCCCAACGCCCCGCCTGAAGCCGGTGCGGTCCTGGCCCAGGGGCTGCGCCAGATCTGTGCCGATACGGGGCTTTCATCGGCCCATGTGACCTTCTGCCCCGAAAGCGAGAGCACCTTGCTGGCCGAACAGGGCTGGCTGCCCCGCCTTGGCCTGCAATATCATTGGGAAAACCAGGGCTACGCCACGTTCGACGACTTCCTGGCCGCCCTGTCTTCGCGCAAGCGCAAGAGCGTGCGGCGCGAACGGCGCGACGCCAACGCCCAGGGCCTGACCTTTCACACGCTCTGCGGGGCAGAGATCACCCCGGCGGACTGGCAGGCGTTCTACAGCTTCTACCAGGATACGATCGACCGCAAATGGGGCAGCGCCTATCTGAGCCCGGACTTCTTTCCCCTGCTGTCCGAACGGCTGGGGGACAAGGTGGTGCTGATGCTGGCCCGCGACGGCGAAACCCCCGTGGCCGCCGCGCTGAACTTTCTGGGCCGCGACACGCTTTTCGGCCGGAACTGGGGCTGCCGCGGCGACTGGCCCTTCCTGCATTTTGAACTGTGCTACTACCGCGCCATCGACTTCGCCATTGCCCGTGGCCTCAAGCGGGTGGAGGCCGGGGCCCAGGGCGAGCACAAGATCCAGCGCGGCTACCTGCCGGTGCTGACCCATTCCGCCCACTGGCTGGAAAACCCCGGCCTGCGCAGCGCCGTGGCGGACTTCCTGAACGCCGAACGCACCGCGATCATGGCCGAAGCCCAGGCCCTGGCCGAACTTTCTCCTTACCGACATGCCCAGGACGATGATAAGGGCTGACCCTACCCCCGCCTGGGGCCGAAAAATGGCGGCAAGCCGCACCTGTCATTGCCGTATGCCGTTTTTTTGCGTATGCCCCACCCCATTACGGCGTAACCCCATACGCGACGCATGACAGGACCGATGAGCAGCACCCCCTCCCCCCTCCCATCCGACCACAGGGCCAGCCTGATCGACGGCAAGGCCTTCGCCACCGCCCTGCGCCAGACAATCCGCCAGGACGTGCAGGATTTCCGCGCCCGGCACGGCATAACCCCGGGGCTTGCGGTGGTTCTGGTCGGCAACGATCCGGCGAGCGAGGTCTATGTGCGCAACAAGGCCATCCAGACCCACCATGCGGGCATGCGCTCCTTCATGCACATGCTGCCTGAAAGCACGTCGGAACAGGAACTGCTGAACCTGGTCGAACGCCTGAACAAGGACCCCGAAATTCACGGCATCCTTGTGCAGCTTCCCCTGCCCGGCGGGCTGGATGCGGGCCGCGTGACCAACGCTATCCTGCCCGAAAAGGACGTGGACGGGCTGGGCGTGGTCAATGCCGGGCGGCTGGCCGTGAACCAGCCCGGAATCGTGCCCTGCACGCCGCTGGGCTGCCTGATGCTGCTGCGCGACCAGCTTGGCGACATGACCGGCCTGCACGCGGTGGTCATCGGCTGTTCCAACCTTGTGGGCAAGCCGCTGGCCCTGCTGCTGCTGGCCGAAGGCTGCACGGTCTCCATCGCCCATATCCACACGCGCGACACCGCCGCCCTGGCGCGGGAGGCGGATATTCTTGTAGTGGCGACAGGCAGCCGCGAACTGGTGCGGGGCGACTGGATCAAACCCGGGGCCACGGTGATCGATGTCGGCATTACCCGCATGCAGACGCCGGAGGGCAAGAGCCGGCTGGTGGGCGACGTGGCGTTCGACGAGGCCGTGAAGGTGGCCGGCCGCATTACCCCCGTGCCCGGCGGTGTCGGGCCCATGACCATTGCCTGCCTGCTCAACAACACCCTGGCCGCCGCCCGCATGCAGGTGGAAGGCGCAGGCGCGTGAGCATCGCACGCCTTTCCGTCGAGCTTATCCCCCGCTCGGCCGAAGCGCTGGTGGAGGATGTCGCCCTTGTCAAAGCGCATTTCCCCCTTGCCGATACGCTCAACATTCCCGATCTCATGCGCTTTCCCCTGCGCAGTTGGGATGCGGCAGCCCTGACCCGACCGCTGTTCGGCCAGGTCATTCCCCATATCCGCGCAATCGACATCGCCCCCGATGCGCCGCTGCCCGGCGCCGAGCAGCCGGGGCTGAGCGAAATCCTGATCGTGCATGGGGACCCCCCGGCCGATCTGTCGCGCCGCACCTACCCCAACAGCACGGAAAGCATTATCCGCCGCTACCGGCGGGAAGCACCGCATCTGCGCATTTACGCGGCCTTCGACCCCTATCGCCGCGCCCCCTGGCAGGAGCTTGAAGACGTCGCCCGTAAAAAGGAGGCCGGAGCCACAGGGTTTTTCACCCAGCCGGTCTTCGATCTCAAGCTGTTCGACCTGTGCCGCGAATGGCTGGCGGGGGAAACCGTGTTCTGGGGACTTTCCCCCGTGATCGGCCCACGTTCACGCTCCTATTGGGAAACGACGAACCATGTCGTCTTCCCGCGCGATTTCTCGCCCACGCTTGCAGCCAACATCACCTTTGCCGCAACCGTCCTGCGCGAACTCGGCAAGGATGGGGGCAGTGCGTATCTCATGCCCGTGCGCATCAAGCTTGAACACTACCTGCCGGCCCTGGCTGAACTTCTGGGCTGATCGGCCGCATCGGGCAGGGGAGAAGGGGCTATCAAGGGCTTTGCCCTTGACCCATCAAAGGGCGGTCGCCCTTTGGAAAACCGTTCGTTATTCAATCAGGGCGGGCGGGATTCGGGGACTGGAAAAACCGGCCTGCCGCCCCCCTGATTTATATCACTTACTTCGCGGGGCCACCATAAAGTGCTGTCAGGCTGGCTGCGGCCAGTTGGTGGTGATGCACCATGAAACCGACCAGAGCCGGGCTGGAATCCGCACTCGCTTCAAGCTTGGGCACATCCAGCGCATAGACCGTGAACACATAGCGATGCACCCGGCCCGGTGGAGGTGCAGCCCCGCCATAGCCCGGCACGCCGAAATCGGTGCGGATCTGCAAGGCCCCTTCGGGCATTCCGCCCCGGCCCGAGCCCGCTCCTTCTGGCAGGGTGGTAACGTTGGGGGGAATATTCACCACCACCCAGTGCCACCAGCCCGACCCCGTGGGCGCGTCGGGGTCGTATACAGTCACGACAAAGCTTTTGGTGCCCTCGGGCGCACCTTTCCACGTCAGGGCGGGTGAAAGGTTCTGCCCGCTCTGGCCCATGCCGTTATAGACCTGGGCCTGGGGCAGGACATCGCCCGTGATGAAAGCGGGGCTTGTCAGCGTAAACGCCATGACGCGTGGTTCCTTACCAGTTGCGGCTTATCAGCCAGAATTCCTCCGATGTCAGGGTCACACCCTGGGTGGAATCAGCGGCTGCCTTGGCCAGGGCTTCGATCCGTTCGATCATGACAACCTTACGCACATGCGCTTCAGACGTTTCACCCGATGTTTTAAGCACACTCAGGGAAACACCGGCGGCTTTGGCCACACGGGCCGCATCAAGCAGGGCGTAGGACATGGATGATCTCCTTGCTGGTCAGTCATTATCTTTGCACCACGCAATAACGCGGCCTGTTCCGGGGCAGACTGGCGCGGGCGGCCGCACTCTTCAACCCCTGTCTTGCGTGCCCTGTCCTGCATTCCCTTTTTGGGGGGCCTGTCAGGGGGCCCCTGTCCTGTGCTCCCTATGCCCGCATCGGGCTACCCGTTTGAAATCGCACGGTAGCACCTTGGGGCGCATGGGCCTCGCGCCTTGGCTTTCCTCTGGCGTTCGCGCGGGCGATTGCGTAAACCCGGCCCCATCATGAGCGACCGCACAGAAGATTTCGATTTTCACCTGCCCGAAAACCTGATCGCCCAGGAACCGGCCCGCCCGCGCGAATCCGCCCGCCTGCTCGATGCGACAGATCCCGCCCGCCTGACGGACCGCCATGTGGGCGACCTGCCCGCCCTGCTGGGCAAGGGGGACCTGCTGGTGGCCAACAACACCGCCGTCCTGCGCGCGCAGCTTCACGCCATGCGGGGCGAGGCCAGAATAGGGATCACGCTGGACCAGATCCGCCCCGACGGATCGTGGCATGTGCTCATCCGCAACGCCCGCCGGCTGAAGGTGGGAGATACGCTGACCTTCCTCAACACCGCCCAGACCGCACAGGTACAGGCGCTGGAAGAAGGGGGGGCTGGCGTGCTCTGCTTCAGTGCCGAGGGCGATGCCTTCGATACGTTCCTGCAGGATGCGGGCGTGCTGGCCCTGCCCCCTTACATTCATCGCCCGCAAGGCCCCACGGCGCAGGACAGCCGCGATTACGCGACCATTTTCGAACACACCAAGGGCGCTGTGGCAGCCCCCACCGCCGGGCTGCATTTCACCCCCGCGCTGCTTGAGGCCATAGACGCTACGGGGACTGCGCGCTGCACGCTGACCCTGCATGTAGGGGCAGGCACGTTCCTGCCCGTACGGGAAGAGGATATCAGCCGCCACCGCATGCATTCCGAACGCGGTATCATCACCGCCGAAACGGCTGAGCGCATCAATGCTGTGCGCCGGGCGGGGGGGCGTATCATCGCCATTGGCACCACCACGTTGCGGCTTTTGGAAAGTGCGGCGGACGAGCACGGCATCGTTCACCCGTTCGATGGCAGCACCGCCATTTTCATCCGCCCGGGCTACCGGTTCCGGGCGGTGGACCTGCTCATGACCAACTTCCACCTGCCCCGCTCCACCCTGTTCATGCTGGTTTCGGCCTTTGCCGGGGTGGAGCGCGCGCGCGCGGTCTATGCCCATGCCGTAACGCATGGCTACCGTTTCTATTCCTACGGGGATGCCTGCCTGCTGCGCTGCGCCGCCCCCCTTGTCCCCCACGCGAAAGCCACCCCATGACCCGTTTTGCCTGGACCTGCGAAAGCACGGATGGCGCGGCCCGCGCGGGCATGCTGCATACCGCCCACGGCCCCGTGCCCACCCCCACCTTCATGCCCGTGGGCACGGTTGGCACCGTCAAGGCCATGACCATGGACGCGGTGCGCGCCACGGGGGCGGGCATTGTGCTGGGCAATACCTACCACCTGATGCTGCGCCCCGGCGCGGAACGGGTGCGCGCCCTGGGCGGGCTGCACCGCTTCATGGACTGGCCGGGCCCGATCCTGACCGATTCGGGCGGGTTCCAGGTCATGTCGCTGGGGGCTTTGCGCCGGCTGGACCAGGATGGCGTCACCTTCCGCTCGCATATCGACGGGTCGGAACATCGGCTCACACCCGAAAGCTCGACCGAAATCCAGCACATGCTCGATGCCACCATCACCATGTGTTTCGACGAATGCCCGGCCCTGCCCGCCCCGCCCGAGGCCATTGCCGCGTCCATGCGCCTGTCCATGCGCTGGGCCGCGCGGTCGCGCCAGGCTTACGTTGCGCGCGAAGGCTATGGCCAGTTCGGCATCGTGCAGGGCGGGACGGAGCCCGAATTGCGGGCCGAAAGCGTGCGCGCCCTGACCGAAATCGGTTTCGAGGGCTATGCCATAGGCGGTCTGGCGGTGGGCGAAGGGCAGGAACTGATGTTCGCGACCCTGGACGCTACAACCCCGCTGATGCCCCAGGACAGCCCCCGTTACCTGATGGGTGTCGGCACGCCAGACGACCTGCTGGGCAGCGTGCAGCGCGGGGTGGACATGTTCGACTGCGTCATGCCCACGCGCGCGGGCCGCACCGCCCGTGCCTATACCGAACGCGGCACGCTGAACCTGCGCAACGCCCGCCACGCGACCGATGCGCGCCCCATTTCCCCCCATTGCGACTGCCTGGCCTGCACGCGCCACAGCCGCGCTTATCTGCACCATCTGTTCCGGGCCAATGAAATTCTCGGCCCCATGCTGCTGACATGGCATAATATTGCCTATTACCAACGCCTCATGCGCCAGATCCGCGACGCCATCGGCCAGGGCCGGTTGAACGCGCTGGCCGACACGCTGCGCGCGCAATGGCAGGCCAGTGACTGGACAGAAGATGAAATGGAGCAACCCGCCATTCCCCCCGTTGCCTGACCTGGACCACCAGCCTGTTCACGGGGCTGGCGGGGCTGGCGGGCCTGCCGTTACGCGCTCACCTGCCGCCAGTTCGGCCGGCACGGGGCCAGGAGCGACTGGACTTTCCGGCACCGGGCGCCGCGCTCTCCCATCGGGCCTCCGGCCGTGACCGGTCTTGCGCCAGCGGCAGGCGTAACACCCCACCCCGCGGCCCGGCTGACGCAGAAAATCCGCGACAAGGCCTTGGCACTCGGGTTTGACGCGGTGGGCTTCTGCGCGGCCCATCTGGGACCGGATACCCGCATGCGCCTGGCCGATTTCCTGGCCCGCGGCTATCACGGCGATATGGGCTGGCTGGCTGAACGCGCAGATCAACGCAGCCAGCCTACGGCCCTGTGGCCACAGGCACGCAGCGTGGTGGCACTCGGCCTGTCCTACGCCCCGCAAGGCGATGCGCTGGCAACGCTTGCGCGCCCCGATTGCGGCAATATCTCGGTCTATGCCCGCAACCGGGACTACCACGATGTGCTCAAGGGCATGCTCAAGCATCTGGCCCAGTTCATGGTGCGCGAAGGCCGCCCGCGCGCAGGTGCTGCCGGGGACACCCCGCCCGATGTCAAGGTGTTCGTGGATACCGCCCCGGTGGCGGAAAAACCTTTGGCGGCCCAGGCGGGGCTTGGCTGGCAGGGCAAGCACACCAACCTGGTGTCACGCCAGCAGGGAAGCTGGCTGTTCCTGGGCGAGATCTATACCACGCTCGACCTTGCTCCATCACCCCCGTCAGGCGGGGGGTGCGGCAGTTGCACCCGCTGCCTGGAGGCCTGCCCCACGGGGGCCTTCCCCGCCCCCTACCGCATGGATGCGCGGCGCTGCATTTCCTACCTGACCATCGAGCATGCAGGCCCCATTCCCGAAGACCTGCGCCCGGCCATTGGCACGCGTATCTACGGGTGCGACGACTGCCTGGCCGTCTGCCCGTGGAACCGATTCGCACACAGCGCGCGCGAAGTTAAGCTCCAGCCCCGGCCGGAACTGGTCGCCCCCGACCTTGCCATGCTGGCAGCCCTTGATGACGCAGGGTTTCGTACCCTGTTCTCGGGCTCTCCCATCAAGCGGATCGGGCGCAACCGCTTCGTGCGCAATGTGCTGATCGCCATGGGCAATTCCGGCCTGCCCCATCTCCTGCCCCATGCCATCCCCCTGCTGGCCGACCCGGACGCGGTGGTGGCCGACGCCGCGCGCTGGGCCGTTGCACGCCTGCGCCAAACGCCGCCATACTTGCCCCCATGAACAGCCCCCTGACATGTTTGGGGCCCGAATGGGCATGAGCGGGAATAACGCCAAAGGCATGGGACACAACGCGTGAGCGCGCATCTGAAAAAACGCAGCCTTGTCCTGGCCGGGCATGACACCAGTGTCGCCCTGGAGCGGGAGTTCTGGTCCGTGCTGGAACTGCTGGCGGCCCGCAGCGCCCTGCCCCTGGCGCAGATTGTCACGCAGGTCGATGCACGGCGCGCGCCTGAACAATCCCTGGCTTCGGCCCTGCGGGTGCATGCGCTGGAATGGCTGCGCGCCCAGATCGGGGAACAGGCGACGGCCCCCCGGCCAGCAGGCCCGGATGGCAGCCCGGCGCATGCGCAGAATACGGGCCGGAAAGCGGAGCAGACCCGCACCGATACCCTGGCCTGACGCACTGCCCTCTTGGGGGTGGCGGGCGGAACATGGTAGAAGGATCGTATGGCGATCTGGGGCAAGATTTTTGGCGGGGTAAGCGGTTTTGCCATGGGCGGCCCGATCGGCGCTGTCATGGGCACCGCACTGGGGCACGCGGCCGATACGGGCAAGCTGCTCCAGCCCCCTACCGGCGGGTGGAGCGACCGGTGGTCGGCCCGTGCAAGGCCCGACCCCAACGGCGCGGCCACGTTCGTGGCAGCCAAGCTGGCGGCGGCCTTCGGGAAGAAAGAGCAGCTCTACGGGCTGAGCTGCGTGATCCTGAGTGCGAAGCTGGCCAAGTGCGACGCCCCGGTCAACCGGCGCGAAATCAACGTGTTCAAGGCGCGTGTGCAGGTTCCGCAGGAGAACATGCGCGATATCGGCCGCCTGTTCGACATGGCCCGCCAGCGCACGGACGATTACGAAGCCTTCGCCCGCGAACTGGGCAAGGCCTATGGCGATGACAAGCAGCCGCTTGAAGAACTGATGGGTATTCTTTTCGCCATCGCCCGCGCCGACCTGGCGGGGGATGAACCCCTTGCCCCGGAAGAGCTGCGTTTTCTCAAACGCGTGCATGCGCTGTTCGGGCTGGGGCGCGGGGCGTGGGAACGGGTGGAACAGGGCCGCGCCCGCCCCGCCATGGGGGAAGAAGACGCCTATTCCATCCTGGGCGTGAGCGCCACGCTCACCAACGAGGAACTGCGCACGCACTGGAAAAAGCTCGTGCGCCAGTACCACCCCGATGTCATGGCCGCCCGCGCGGCCAGTGCGGAGGAAATCCGCACCGCTTCCATCCGCATCTCCCGCATCAACGCCGCGTGGGATATCATCAAGCGCGATCGCGGCCTGTAGCGGCCCTTACACGGGAGCGTGGGGACGAAGGGCTGAACCCCTCCTGCCTTGCGGGTTTTAGTGCAGCCCCGCCCAGGGCCGGATGGCGCGCAGGCGGCTTGTGGAGTCTCGCGCACCCGGCCCACGCCGCCACCAAAAGCGACTTTCAGGCAACAGGACTGACAAAAATCCTGCCCCGGGCGCATGAAACCACCCTTGCAGCCCCGGTTTTCCGCCGTTGCCTTTCATGCAGGGAAGCCCTGCCATTGCGTGCCACGCGTCTCATGCTACACAAGAAAGTTGAAACAGGCCCGTCCGGCAGGAACGGACCATGCAAGCGCACAGAACAAAGGCGACGGTGACTATGATTTCAGGACGGAACGGCTCGCGGCTCCGCCCTCGCGGTCAGACGCGGGAGGGTTCCTCGGCATCATGCCGCTTCCGTATGGGCAAAGCGGGCCTCGCCCTGGTCTTTCTCAGCGTCGCGGGATGCAGCGGGATCAAGGCCCCTGTTCCCACGGACCCGGACTCGCTGGCTGAATACAAGGCCGCGAACGATCCGTATGAGCCGCTGAACCGCAAGACCTTCAACCTGACCATGAAGTTCGACAAATGGGCGCTGCGCCCCGTGGCCAAGGCCTATGTGTGGACCGTGCCGCGCCCTGTGCGCAATTCGCTGGGCAACATGATCACCACCATGAACGAACCTTCCGTGTTCTTTAACGACGTGGGGGCCGGTAAGCCGCGCCGCGCGGGGGATGCGTTCGTGCGCTGGTGCCTGAACATGACCGTGGGCATTGGCGGGCTGATCGATGTAGCCAAGATGGCGGGCTACCCGCACCACGACAACGATGCGGGGCTGACCCTGGCCAACTGGGGCATTTCCTCCGGCCCGTACCTGTTCCTGCCCATGGGGCCGTCTTCCTTCCGGGATGGAATCGGCTACGGGATTGATCAGGGATTGTCGCCGTGGAACTATGTGCCACGCGGCTATGGTTTGATCAGCTTCAACTGGGCGTATAACATGTTCGGCGTCGTGCATGGCCGGTCCGAACACCTTGACGACCTGGACGCGCTGGAGCGCGACGCCCTTGATCCTTATGCCACCATCCGCAGTGCGTACCAGCAGCAGCGCAAGGCACAGGCCGAAGCCCTGAAGAACGACCATCGCGCCACCGTGCCCGCCTGGTACCAGTAACAACAACAAGACAAGGTAGCGCACCATGATTTTTCAAGCTGGCCGACGTATCGTTCTGGGTTCCCTGGCCCTGGCATGCGCGGGCTTGCTGGTTTCCATGCCGGCGCGCGCCGCACAAGACCCCAGGACCTTTATCCAGACCTTCGGGAACACGCTGGTCAGCATCGTGAACAGCCCCATTCCCCTGGGTGAGAAAAAGGTGAAAATCCTGCCTTTGGTGCAGCAGAACGTGGATATCGACGCCATCGGTCGCTTCTGCATGGGCCGTTACTGGAAACTGGCCACCCCCGAACAGCGCCAGACCTATCTTTCCCTGTTCCATGACGTGCTGGTCAACACCATCATCGACAAGCTGGGTGCCTATCGCGGCGTCACCTTCACGATCGGCGATGTCAGCAAGTCAGGGGATCTGGACGCGGTGCAGACGACACTTGTGCTGCCGCAGCAGCCCCCCGCCGACGTGAAATGGATCGTCAGCTATGAAAGCGGCGCGCCCAAGGTGGTGGACATGGTCGGGGAAGGTGCCAGCCTGCGCATGACCCAGCGCGGCGATTACGAAGCCTATGTGGGGCGCAATGGGGGCGATGTGGCAAGCCTGATCAAGGCGCTGAAAAAGCAGGTCGCAGCCCATACGGCAGCCGCTACCTCCACTGACTGAACGCCCCAGACGACGACAGCCAGGCAGCAACAAAAACAGGAGCAGGGTTCGTCCGGGTGCCTTTCCCCGCCCTGTGATCCCGGGCATGTAATCCGGCCTGCCCGTGGCGGCGTGCAGGGAATAATCCGTGCGGCATTTTATCCCGACATTCCGAATCGGCCTGGCCGCCGCTTGCAAAGTCAGCGGCGGCGGCATGAGCCGTCGTGCTTGCGGGTGCCAGCCATGCGTTCTGGCCACGTAACGACGGGATCACCATAGCGCCGCCCTCTGCGACACCTGCGGACCATAAAAACAGGAAATGCGAAATCCCCGGCTGTTGGCCGGGCGGCGGATATCAGGACATATCCTGACTGCGGCGTGCGGACTTCCGGCTGGCAGAGGTCCAACAACCCTATGATAATGAATGTCTTTTCTCCGCTACGCAGCCGTAGCTGGCGGGACTGCCGCAAGCATGCCCGTTACCCCGGAGCGGATGAAGAACTGCCCTGTCGGGGTGGGGCTGCCGGTCGTGCGCGTTGGTGGGCGGGCCTGCCTGCTTGGGCCAAAACGCAGCAGGGCAATCTGATTGCGTATCATGCTTTCCTGACACGAAGCTGAACAGAACAGAAGGTATGATAGCAGTAGTAATAATGAAAATAATTCTCAATTTCGAAATAAAAATATCTATTGTAGCAGAATGCGCCAGCCCCTAGTCCTGCGGTATAGTTATCGAAAGGAATGGGTTATTTATGTCACGCCTTCACCCTCTGGCCGAACGCCATGTCGTCGAAAAACTGGGGTGGCTGCGCGCGGCTGTTCTGGGTGCCAATGACGGCACGCTGTCCACCGGCAGTCTTATTGTCGGGGTCGCCAGTTCACATGCGACGCGTGGCAGTATCCTGATCGCGGGTCTGTCGGCCTTGGTGGCCGGGGCCCTGTCGATGGCGGCGGGCGAATATGTTTCCGTCAGTTCCCAGGCCGATTCAGAAAAGGCCGATCTTGCCCGCGAAAAACAGGAACTGGCCACGCATTGGGATGGCGAGGTAGCCGAACTGGCGGGAATTTACCGCCAGAGAGGGTTGAGCGAAGATCTGGCCCACAAGGTCGCGATCGAACTCATGAACCATGACGCCCTGGGTGCGCATGCCCGTGACGAACTGGGCCTGTCCGAGGCGATGGAGGCAAGGCCCCTTCAGGCGGCGTTTGCCTCGGCCACGGCCTTTTCATCCGGCGCGCTGCTGCCCGTGATGGCGGCGGTTCTCACGCCCGAGGCCTGGGTTTCGTGGGCTGTTTCCCTGACATCCGTCGCAGCCCTTTGCATTCTGGGCGTCGTGGGGGCCATTGCCGGTGGTGCGCCACCTTTACGGCCCGCGGTGCGGGTGACGTTCTGGGGTGTCATCGCCATGCTTGTCACAAGCGGGATCGGCCGCGTGTTCGGGGTGTGACGCGCCCCCGCGCTGGACGGGCAGAGTGCAGGCTAGGGGCGGTCGCTTTCATAGACCATCATGGTCTGGCCGTTGCGTATGAAGGTGTCGCTGACATGCATGCCAATGCCACCCAGAATGGTGCGCGAAGCCATGTTGTTTTCCGCCGCCACCGCCAGCACCTTGCGCAGCCCCGCATCATGCGCGAAATTGAGTGCCGCACTGGCCGCCTCGCGCGCCAGGCCACGCCCGCTGGCCCAGGGGAACAGCGCGAAGCGTAGCGCAAAGCCCCGCCCGTCCGGCCGGTCATGAATGCCGGTCATGCCGACGAACCGGCCATTTTCCCGGATGGTAAAAATACCCACCCGGTGGCACGCCCAGAAAGCGATGTCATCGGCCATGTCGCGTTCGGCCTGCTGGCGGGTGCAGACCCCGCCCAGCATGCGCCCGAAGGCCCCGCTATCGGCCTTGAGCCGGACCATGTCCTCCATATCCCGCCAGGTGACGGGCTGGAGCACAAGCCGCGGGGTTCGCAGGGAACGCAGGTCCACCATCAGCCCCCGGGACCAAGGGCGGCAGATGCAGCCCCGGCCTTGCGCGTGTTAGCGGGCGAGCGGCTTGTAGTGGATGCGGCTGGGCTCCGTGGCGTCGGGGCCAAGGCGGCGGCGCTTGTCTTCCTCATAGGCCTGGAAGTTACCCTCAAACCACTCGACGTGGGAATCACCTTCAAAGGCAAGGATATGCGTTGCCAGACGGTCGAGGAACCAGCGGTCATGCGAGATCACGACAGCGCAGCCCGCGAATTCGGCCAAGGCGTCTTCAAGGGCGCGCAGCGTGTCCACGTCCAGGTCGTTGGTCGGTTCGTCAAGCAGGATCACATTGCTTTCCTGGCGCAGCATCTTGGCCAGGTGCACGCGGTTGCGCTCACCGCCCGACAACAGTCCGACCTTTTTCTGCTGGTCGGACCCCTTGAAGTTGAACGCCCCCACATAGGCGCGTGAGGGCACGGCCCGCTTGCCCAGATAGATGACATCCGTGCCGCCGGAAATTTCTTCCCACACGGTCTTGTCGGGGTCCAGATCGTCACGCGACTGATCGACATAGCCAAGCTTGACGGTCTCGCCGATCTTGAGTTCACCGGCATCGGGCTTTTCCTGGCCGATGATCATCTTGAACAGCGTGGATTTACCGGCACCATTCGGCCCGATCACACCCACGATGCCGCCCGGCGGCAGCTTGAAGTTCAGGTTGTCGATCAGCAGGTGGTCGCCAAAACCCTTGGTCAGATGATCGGCCTCGATCACGGTGCCACCCAGGCGTGGGCCGGGCGGAATGACGATATCGGCCACACCGCCCGCCCTGTCGGCACTGGCGGCCAGCATTTCCTCGTATTTGGCGATACGGGCCTTGCTCTTGGTCTGGCGGGCCTTGGGGCTGGCCTGGATCCATTCCTGCTCGGCGGCAAGGGCGCGCTGGCGTGCGCTCTCTTCCTTTTCCTCCTGGGCAAGACGCTTGCGCTTCTGTTCCAGCCAGGCGGAATAATTGCCTTCGAACGGAATACCGCGCCCGCGCTCGATTTCAAGAATCCAGTTGGTCACGTTGTCGAGGAAGTAGCGGTCATGGGTAATGACCATGACGGTGCCATTGTAGTCGTGCAGAGTCTTTTCCAGCCAGGCGACACTTTCCGCATCGAGATGGTTGGTCGGTTCGTCAAGCAGCAGCAGGTCGGGCTTTTCCAGCAGCAGGCGGCACAGGGCCACCCGGCGGCGTTCCCCGCCCGAAAGCTTGTCCACGGGGCTGTCGGCCGGCGGGCAGCGCAGGGCGTCCAGCGCGATCTCGAGCTTGCGGTCCAGTTCCCAGCCGTCGCCCGCGTCGATCTTTTCCTGCAATTCGGCCTGTTCGGCCAGCAGGGCGTTCATTTCGTCATCGTCCATGGGTTCAGCGAAACGCGCGGAAATTTCGTTGAAACGATCCACGGCCTTCTTCAGTTCGCCAAAGCCCAGGGCGACGTTCTCGCCCACGGTCAGCTTGGGGTCGAGCTTGGGTTCCTGCTCCAGGTAGCCCACACGCACGCCTTCCGCGGCCCAGGCTTCGCCCCCGTATTCCTTGTCCAGCCCCGCCATGATCTTGAGCAGGGTGGATTTACCCGCACCGTTCACACCCAGGATGCCGATCTTGGCCCCGGGCAGGAAGGACAGCGTAATGCCTTTGAAGAGTTCGCGCCCGCCGGGATAGGACTTGGTCACGTCCTTCATCACATAGACGTATTGATAGGATGCCATGATGATGAGCCCCGTATGCAGATGAACATGAGAACCGCCGCGCGATGCGACAGGAGCGCCTGCGCCCGGCAGGACTTGAACCCGCAACCAAGCCGTTATGAGCGGCCCGCTCTAACCAATTGAGCTACGGGCGCGCAGGCGGTTTCCTGATTACGCAACCAGCGCCGTTTGGCAAGGGCCTTGAGCAGGAAAATCCGCCTTGGCCCGCTTTGCGCAGTTGCCTGAATGTGGCCCCTGCTCTCGCTCTTGGCAAGTGGCGGACAGCCCGATAGGGTCGGCTGCATTGCAATTCTCATGCACGGAACCGCATTCATGGACGTCTCGAAAATCTCCCCCGGCAAGGATGTGCCCTCTGACATCAATGTCGTGATTGAAATTCCGCAGGGTTCTTCGGTCAAATATGAAATCGACAAGGAGAGCGGCGCGCTGGTCGTGGACCGTTTCCTGTTCACGCCCATGGCCTACCCGACCGCGTATGGCTTCATTCCCAACACGCTGGCCGCCGATGGCGACCCGACGGATGCCCTGGTGCTGACCCCCACCAACGTGGTGCCCGGCTGCGTGATCCGCGCGCGGCCCATCGGCGTGCTGAAGATGGAAGACGAATCCGGCCAGGACGAAAAGATCATCTGCGTGCCGCATGACAAGGTCCACCCCGAATACACCAAGGTGCAGACGGTGGCCGACCTGCCCGAGATCACCGTCAAGGCGATCGAGCACTTCTTTACCCGCTACAAGGATCTTGAAGCCGGCAAATGGGTGAAGGTGACGGGCTGGGGCACCAAGGAAGAAGCGGGCGCCTTCATTCTCAAGGCGCTTGAAGCCGCCAAAGGCAAGTAAACGGCTACGGCAGGGCGGCAGGCGGGCCAGTTCCGGCCCCCGCCGCCCGGTCGCACCCCCCGGCCATGGCGGGTTTATGGCCCCTGCCTGCCGGAAAAACCCGATGGCTCATTTTTTTCTCAGAACCCTGTTGCCAAACAAAAAAACATCAGTATAAAGCGGCACATACCGACGCACACGAGAGTGAGCGTCAAGATTGCGGGTGTAGCTCAGTTGGTTAGAGCGCCGGCCTGTCACGCCGGAGGTCGCGGGTTCGAGCCCCGTCACTCGCGCCACTTTCCCTTGAAAATTTCAGCGGATCAGGCAGCGCATGCAGCACGCAGCGCTTGAGTTACCGTGCCTTCGCATCAGCAACACGCCGTCCCTGCCCTTGCGCAGATACGCCTTGATCGCTCAAGCTGCCCGGGACATGTCCTGATAAAAGTTTTTAGTGAAGCGTTTTTCAAAAAGCTTCAGGGAACGTCACCTTTTAAAAAAAAGGCGACGCCCAAAAACCTTCATTCTTTACCAAAGCGTTGTTTTGAAACGCTCTTCAGCCTTCCAGCGCGGTGGCGGACTGCAAGGTTACCGCAACCGCGTGGATTACGGCCGCGATACGGGCCGCCGTCTGCACGGCCGCCGTGCCCAGGGCTTCGCGCACGATTTTCTCGTGGCTGGTCACACACAGGTCGCACCCATTGATGGCCGATACGGCCAGGCACCACAGTTCGAAATCGACCTTGTCCACACCCGGGTTGCCAATCACGCTCATGCGCAGTTGGGCCGGCATCTTGGAATATTCGCCACCTGCCATATGCACGAAGCGGTAATAGATGTTGTTCATGCCCATGATGGCAGCAGCAGACTGCGCGGCCGCCAGGGCCGGGGCCGAGAGAACACTCTTGAAATGAGCCACGGTCTCGCGCGTGACGGCATCATTGCGCGAGGCAATGGCACAGGCCACGAACGTGCCTGCAAGCTGCTGGGGTGTAAGGGTGATGTCGTTGGACAGCGTGCCCAGATTGAGCCGCAGGTCCTTGGCGTAATCGGGAATACGATCTTTAAGGATATCGAGGGACATAGGTTTTTTCCGTAGCTGAGTAATGTTCGGGCGGCAGGACCAGCGAGGTCGACTGCGGGCCAAAAAACCACACCGGGTAAACCACCGGGGCGATGCACCATGCCCGCCACAGGCGGCATAGCGGGGCAGAAGGCTGGGGGCGGGCAAACCGTATCCCGCATGCCGGGCGGCCCGTCGGCGGCTTGCAGGTGCGTGCAGGCCGCCTGGCATGCGGGAGAGGGCCACAGGGGGTGACTGGACCACCCCTGCGGCACCCTGGTCCGATATCGGACCAGGGTGAAAAACCCGGCTCAGGGCTTGAGGAAGGCTTCGCCCTTCTTCCAGTTGCACGGGCACAGCTCGTCGCTCTGCAGGCCGTCGAGGATACGCAGGACTTCCTGCGGGTTACGGCCAACCGACAGGTCGTTGACGGACACATGACGGATCACGCCATGGGGGTCGACAACGAAGGTGGCGCGCAGGGCAACGCCCGCGTCCTTGGCCATGACACCGGTGCCTTCGGTCAGCTCGCGCTTGATGTCGGCCAGCATCGGAATCGGCAGGTCCTTCAGGTCGTCATGGTGAAGACGCCAGTTCAGATGCACGAATTCGCTGTCGATCGACACACCGTACACAACGGCGTCACGGTCGGCAAAGTCCTTCGCCAGCTTGCCGAAAGCCACGATTTCGGTCGGGCAGACAAAGGTGAAGTCCTTGGGCCAGAAGAACACGATCTTCCACTTGCCAGCATCCGTCTTGTCGGAAATCTGGACGAACTCACCCTTCAGCCCTTCGGGGCCGCCCGGTACTGCGGTCAGGTCGAAACTTGGGAACTTATCGCCAACAGTCAGCATTATCTTGCTCCTTGCATCAAAGGCTTCGTGCCGTCAGCGCCCGGCTGGAATAACCCGGCAGTGTCGGCTGCGGGTTTATGTATGGCGCGGCTTTTTCATTTAAGCCAATGAATATTTTATATAAGAATGATTGAACGCGTCGATTGAACGCCCGCCTATGCGTTCTCGCCTTTCGATCAGGGACTCCGCCATGCTGCCGCTGCCTTCCGCCCAACAACTGCGCTACCTGATCGCCCTTTCGGAACTGCGGCATTTCGGGCGGGCGGCGGCGGCCTGTGCGGTCACGCAATCCACCCTTTCGGCCGGGATCATGGCGCTTGAACGCCAGTTGGACGCCACCCTGCTCGATCGCACCGTGGGCAAGAAAGTAGTGTTCACCCCGCTGGGGCATGAAATCGCCCTCAAGGCCCGGCAGGCGCTGGCCGCACTTGAAGCCGTGCCGCAAATGGCCGCCGCCGCCCGCGCGCCCCTGACCGGGCCGATGCGACTCGGCATTATTCCCACCATCGGCCCGTTTTTCATTCCGCAGGCCGTCGGCACCCTGCGCGAGCATTTTCCGCGGCTCCTGCTCTCCATTACCGAGGACACGACCGAACATCTTTTGGAAAAACTGGCACTCGGCCAGTTGGACATGCTCATCCTGGCCATGCCCTGCCTGTGCGACGGCACGGAAACCCGCCCGCTCTGGCAGGACCCGTTCCGCGTCATCATGCCGCAGGACCATCCTTTCGCGGCCATGAAGACCGTGCCGGTCGACCGGCTGTCGGAACAGAGACTGGTGATGATGGAAGACGGCCATTGCCTGCGCGAACAGACCCTGGCCATCTGCCGCCAGGGGCCGAACCGCAACGGCTCGGAAGGGGAAAGTGACGCAACCTTCACCGCCATGTCCCTGCACAGCATGGCGGAAATGGTGGAACTTGGGCTTGGCATCGCCATCATGCCGGCCCTGGCCATCGATGGCGGCGTCCTGGACGGCCGGCGGATCGTGGCGCGCCCGCTGACGGGTGGGCCCGCATGGCGCACCATTGGCCTGGCATGGCGCCCCCGCTCGCCCCGGACGACGGATTTCCAGACCCTGACCAGCACGCTGGCCACCCTGGCCCCGCCCCCACACCCCGCCGACCGCAACCGCCAGGACGCGATTGCCCATAGCTGAGACCGTCTGCGACAATCGCAATAACCGGCTCCCGGATGGCTGAGCAATCGGCCAGACAGGACCGGCTGGCCTGCACAGCGGCCTTTATACCTGCGGGACCGGCGCGGGCGCCTTCGCAAAGCATGCGGGCGGGCAATAAAAATGCCTTCAAAGCCGGGGAAATATTGACTCACCCTCGCAGGGTGGGTATGTGCCGAACCAACTTGTTTAAAGAGTAACCAGTTCCGGCGGAGAATACGGGCCATGAAGATCAGAAACAGCCTGAAGTCAGCCAAGGTACGCGATAAGGACTGCCGTGTGGTTCGCCGTCGTGGCCGGGTTTACGTCATCAACAAAAAGAACCCCCGCATGAAGGCACGCCAGGGCTGAGCCTATGGCCGAACCAGCCCTGAATGGCTGGCTCCGCATGCCTGCCATGTACATGACCCGTTTTCCCGCATGCCGGGGAAACGGGTTTTTGTTTGTACCCCTGCTGGCAGCCTGGGTGGGGGTAGCCACGCTCCACACCCCCGCCTGTGCGCAGGATATGCCGGCGGCAACGCCGCAGAACGCGCCAGCGTCACCCCTGGCACCCCGGGGGGCCTGGACCCCCTACGGGCAGGGAACCGCCACCCCAGCCGCACCCAAGCCCGGCCCCAAACCCGATCCAGCGCCGCAATCCCACGCAGCTTCTGCCCCCCAGTCCCGTTCCGCCGCCCAGGCTGCGCTGCTGGCAATGCTGGCGGACCAGCTTGCCCATGCCAAGACTCCGCAGGACGCGCATACGATCGAGGACAAGCTCGAGGCCCTGCGCACGCAGCATCTCTCCCCCACCACGCGGTTGCTGATGCACCGGGCCGAAAGCGACCTGGCGGCACAAAAACCCGATGATGCGGTGGAAGACATGGGCGACGCGCTCGCCCTCCAGCCCGACCAGGCGGTACTGTGGCGTGGGCGGGGGCAGATGCGCTTTGTCGCGGGCAACCTGTATGGTGCCGTGACCGATCTGGGCCAGGCCCTCGCCCGTGATCCGCTCGACGCCCAGAGCTGGTCTTTACTGAGCAGTGTTGAGGAACGCCGCAACGACGGTGCGGCAGCCCTTCAGGCCTGGCAGAAGGCCCTGGGGCTGAACCCCATGCTGGACCCGACCCACAAGCGGCTGGACCAGCTCAAGATCAAGGCGTTCGGCCAGCCTACATAAGGCCCCGCCCAACCCTGCAGGGGGGAGCGTGCCCGCAAATCCACCGTCAGGCCGCCCGGTTCTTCACCATGAGTTCTGCCCGCGCCACAACGGAACGGGGCGTGATTGCATCCACGCGGAAGGGAAGCGTTACGCCGCTCAGGCCTGGCGGTTTTCCTGCAGGCTCTTGCGAATGGCCCGCCCTTCTTCGATACGGCTGACGATATAGGCCGTATCGTCTTCTTCGATCGCACGACCCATGGCCTTGGCGTCTTCCATGAAGCGCCCCAGCATTTCCAGCAGGGCTGTCTTGTTGGCCAGGAAGATATCGCGCCACATGATCGGATCGGACGCAGCGATTCGGGTAAAATCGCGGAAGCCGGAGGCCGCGAAATCCAGCACTTCGGACCGGGTTTCCGCCGCCAGGTGATCGGCCGTCCCGCAGATGGTGAAGGCCAGCAGATGCGGCAGGTGGCTGACAATGGCGCAGACGCGGTCATGGTGCGAGGGCGTCATTTCCCGCAGGCGTGCGCCGCATCGTTCCCACAGGCTGCGAATGTCGTGCAGGCTTTGCGCGGTCGTGCAGGCCAGCGGGGTCAGCAGGCACCACCTGTCCTCGAACAGGTTGGCAAGCCCCGCATCGGGGCCGGAAAATTCCGTGCCTGCCATGGGGTGGGCCGGGACATAGGCAATGTCCGCCCGCAGGCTGGGGGTTATGGCCTCGATCACGGATACCTTGGTCGAGCCCACATCCGTCAGCACTGCGCCGCTTTTCATGGCGGGCACGACCGTTGCGGCCACGGCCCCCATCGCCCCCACCGGCACGCACAGCATGACGCAATCCGCCTGGGCCACCGCCGTCGTGATATCGGTCGTGGCTTCATCGGCAATGCCAAGCTCGCGCACGCGCGCGCAGACCTGTTCGCTGCTGTCCACGGCGATCAGCCTTTGCGCCAGATCGCCGCGGGCCTTCGCGCGCCGCAGCACGGACGAGCCGATCAGCCCCGGCCCCACCACGACGAGCGTGCCGAAGACCGGCATATCCGCGCCCACGGAGGAAGGGAGATCTTCAGCCAACCTGCCCATCCTTCACCATCGGGGCGGGGGGCACCCGGCCGTCGCGTGTTTTACTACTCTCTCCCACGCCAACCGCATTGGCGCGCACGTCCTGGCTGCGGGCGCCGCGCTGGCGCAGGGCGCGCATTTCCGTAAGCTGCCACGCCAGCAGAACGGGAATACCGATCGTGATCTCACGCCCGCGCCGCAGCAGCGACAGGCCCAGCGCGACGGAAGGTTCGATCCCGAAGGCATGCCCCAGCGCCATGTAGGCCCCTTCCTGCACACCCAGGCTGCCGGGCACCAGAAAGCCGACCGACATGATCGCACAGGTCACGCCCTCGACCGCCACCGCGTCGGGCAGGGTCAGCCGCGCGCCCAGGAACCATGCCGTCAGCCACAGCAGCCCCGCGCTGCCCAGCCAGGCCAGCAGGTGGTACAGGGCCGAACGCACGATATTCCAGGGGCGACTCCATGCGGCCTCCAGCAGTTCCTGCATATTGTCGGCACCCTGCTGCAGGCTGTCGCTCCATTGCCCGGCAATGTTGCGGGTGATCGCGCCGCCGAACCTGCGAAACAGCGAGCCGCCCCTGCGCTGGGTCCAGATGAACCCCGCAACGCCCACCACCAGGAACCCGACGCCGCAGATGACCGGCACCACCAGCGGGCTGGAACGGGTATGCGCCACCAGGCAGACAACACCCAGCAGGACAAACCCCACCTGGCCCATCACCTCGGTAGTGATATCCACGAGATTGGCGCAGGTCGCCTCGGGCAGGCCCACCTCGCGCCTGTCGCCGATATCCAGCCCGTGGCCCGAACAGGTGGCCCGGATACCCGCCACCATACCCCCGACCTGCGAGAAAGGCAGGCATGTGGCCGCGGCATCCCTTATCATGCGCGCGCCCAGCAGACGCAGATACCCGATTTCAGGAAAAGCGGCCTTCCAGGCCAGCGCCAGCACCCCGTTCACGGCAAGCTGAGCGCATACCACAGCCAGGAAGCCGCCCATACCTATGCGCATGACGGCCCGCAGAACGGAATCGAACCCGCTCCAGGCCATGGCCCCGGTGATGGCAACAAGCCCTAAAAAGGTGAGAAAAACCGTAAATTTCTTCAAAACCAAAGCTCTGTCTGCCCGCACGCGGGATAGCCCTGCCGTGCCAGGGCACGACAGAGGGCCCATATGGGCGCGCGTGTGAATGAACCGCCCCCTTACACCACCACGGGGTCTGGCGCCACCTCGGGGGGCAGGATAAAGAAGCAGACCACCTCCTTTGGGGCATGCGCCCTTTCCTTTCCCTTCAGCCTTCTTCCGGGAGAGCTCGCCATTATGACAGGTCATACGCTTGTGACCGGCGCCACAGGTTTTGTCGGTTCCGCCGTAGCCCGCACATTGCTCGAACGGGGCCATTCACTCCGGCTCATGGTGCGTGAAGGCAGTGACCGGAGCAATATTGCCGATATCCCCGCCGAACTGGTCGAAGGCGACCTGTCACGCCCCGACACATTCGCCCGCGCGGTGGAAGGCTGCCGCTATGTCTTTCATGTCGCAGCGGATTACCGGCTCTGGGTGCCGGACCCCGCGCCCATGATGACAGCCAATGTCGAAGGCACGCGCCTGCTGATGCTGGCGGCCCAGGCCGCCGGGGTGGAACGGATCGTCTATTGTTCGTCGGTTGCGGCGCTGGGGCTGATCGGCGATGGCACCACCGCCGATGAAACCACGCCGATCGAGGAACACGCCGTGATCGGCATCTACAAGCGTTCGAAATACCGCGCTGAACAGGAAGTGCTGCAACTGGTGCGCGAACGCGGCCTGCCCGCCGTGATCGTCAACCCGTCGACCCCCGTGGGGCCGCGCGACATCAAGCCCACGCCCACCGGGCAGATGATCCTGGACTGCGCGGCCGGGCGCATGCCCGCCTATGTGGATACGGGCGTGAACATCGTGCATGTGGACGATGTGGCCGAAGGCCATGTTCTGGCTCTCGAACGCGGGACGATCGGGGAAAAATACATTCTTGGCGGACAGAATTTCCTCCTGCGCGACCTGTTCGCCATGGTGTCGGACATGGCCCAGGTCCCCCCGCCCAGGATCAGCCTGCCGCAGGAAGTGATCTGGCCGGTTGCCGTCGTCTCGGAATGGCTGTCACGCTCTTTTGGGTTTTCTCCGCGCGTCACACGCGAAATGCTCGCGATGTCGCGCAAGAAAATGTTTTTTTCCTCGGACAAGGCCACGCAGGAACTGGGCTATGCTCCGCGTCCCGCAAGCCAGGCGGTGGAAGACGCCATTGCCTGGTTCCGGGCCAGCGGCATGCTGAAATAAGCAAGGGATAAGACGTCATGATGGCTCTGGCCTTGGCCGTTCTGTGCGCCCTGATCTGGATAGGCCTGATTTTCTGCCATGGCAGGTTCTGGCAGGCTGGCCCGATTCTGCGGCCCCTGCCCCAGATGCAGGACAGCCTTGCTGGTACAGCAGACATGCGACCGGCCGAAATCGCCCCCGATGTCACGGTTGTGGTCCCCGCCCGGGACGAGGCCGAATCGATCCAGGCAGCGCTGGCATCGCTGCTGGAACAGGCCTATCCGGGCAAGCTCTCGGTCATCCTGATCAATGATCGCAGCACCGACGATACGGCATGCCTGGCCCGCGCCCTGCCCGACCCCCAGCACCGCCTGAGCGTGCTGGACGGGGTCAACCCCGAACCGGGCTGGAGCGGCAAGCTCTGGGCGGTATCGCAGGGGGTGGCGGAAGCGGAACGGCAAAACCCCGAAGGCAGCGGCTATATCCTGCTCACGGATGCGGACATCATTCACGCACCGGCCCATGTGGCGACACTGGTCGCCAAGGCGCAGACCGACCGGCTGCACATGGTCTCCGAAATGGTGGAGCTTCAGTGCAAAAGCCTGGCCGAACGCGCCCTGGTGCCCGCCTTCGTGTTCTTCTTTACGCTGCTTTACCCCTTTGCCCGGGTCAACGACCCCAAAAGCAGCACGGCCGGGGCGGCTGGCGGCACGATCCTGCTGCGCCGCGACATGCTGCGCAAGATTGGCGGGATAGCCGCCCTCAAGGGTGCGCTGATCGATGACTGCACCTTGGCAAGCTGCGTCAAGCAGGCGGGCGGGCTGCTGTATCTGGGCCATTCCTGCCTGGCCACGTCCATCCGCCCCTATCCCGGCCCTGGCGATATCTGGCGCATGATCGCCCGCACGGCCTATGTGCAACTGCGTTTCTCACCCGCCCTGCTGGTCCTGACCGTGCTGGGCATGGTGCTGGTCTGGCTGGCGCCGGCCCTGCTGGCGGTGTTCGCCCATGGTCCCGCGCAGTGGATCGGGGCGGCGACGTGGCTTGCCTCCATCTGCTCGTTCCTGCCGACCTTGCGGCGTTTCCGGCTTTCCCCGCTCTGGGCGCTCGCCCTGCCGCTGATCGCGGTGTTCTATACCGCCGCCACCATCGGTTCGGCCGTCAACCACCATCTCGGTCGTGGCGTGGTGTGGAAAAACCGCGCCTATACCGACGCCATCCCCCATGACGGCCGCGCGAACCCGGCCGGACTGGCTCAGCCAGCACCCCCCGCCGGATCGCAGACGCGCGAACGCGCCTAAAGCCGGACCCAAAGCCGGGGCTATCAAGTCGCGGGGCGCGCCCCCCAAAGCGGGCGATGCGCAATCCGGGCTCAACCGGGCCCTGGCCCGGGGTTCCGGCCAGCGCAACGCGGCCCCGTTCTCCGGCACGAAGGGTAGGCAGTTACGGCGGCGTCGTGTAAACCACTGGCTGCCGTTAGGGTGCGTATTATATTGAGCCAGGGCATGACTGAAGACACAAGCGTATGGGGTATTGCCGACGTTTCCTCCGGCAAGGGCAAGTCCGACGAGAATTTTCCGGTCGGCTCCGTGCTGATCAGCAAGCAGTTGCGGCCGCATGTGCATGCCTATTACGCCTATGCCCGCGTCATCGATGACATAGCGGACAGCACCGCACTGTCCCCCACCGACAAGATCGCCCGCCTGGACGCGATGGAAGAGGTGCTGCACGGCCAGCGCCAGCCCATAGACCGGGCCGATGCGCTCAGTGCCGCACGCCTGCGTACCTCCCTGCTGCAAACCGGCGTGCCGTTCGAGACCGCGACCGACCTGCTGATCGCCTTTCGTGACGATTCCCGCGGGCACGTCTACGAAAGCTGGGAAGACCTGCTGCATTACTGCCGCTATTCCGCCAACCCGGTGGGGCGCTACCTGATCTGCCTGCACGGCGAAAGCCCGACCGCCTTCGGCCCGTCGGATGCGCTGTGCACCTCCCTGCAAATTCTCAACCACATGCAGGATTGCGCCGGCGATCTGGCGCAGTTGCACCGGTGCTATATTCCCGCAGGGCTGATGCGCGCGGCAGGCGCCACGCAGGACGACCTGCTGGCTGGCCGCCTCTCCCCCGCCATGCGCCGCGTGTTCAACACCATGCTTGATGGGGTAGACGCGCTGAACCGGCAGGCCGCCGCCCTGCCCGCCCATGTGCATGACCGCCGTTTTCGCATGGAATGCGCGGCCATCGTCACCCTGGCCGAACGCCTGACCCTGCGCCTGCGGCGTGAAGACCCCCTGGCCGGCCGGGTTGCCCTGCGCCGGACAGACGCCATGCATGCGGCCTTTGCGGCCCTGCGCACATGGCGCTGACCTTCCCGAACCATGAAACTTCTGTAAAAAGAGGCCGGTCCGGGGTGCCTGCACGGCCCCCCTGCATGGCCCCTACCATGGCTTGGTACCCTTGTGACTGAACGAACAGGTAAACGCGCGTGACATCTGACAGCATCCAAACGCATGACGAGCCGACCCCCCTGGGGTGCGACCCCGCCGATCTTGCATGGGTGGAAAGCACCGTAAAACAGGCGGGCACTTCTTTTGCGGCGGGCATGCGCATTCTGCCCCCCATGCGCCGCTACGGCATGTATGCCATCTACGCCTTCTGCCGCGTGGTGGACGACATAGCCGACGGCCATGCCCCCCTGGCCGAACGCACGCAGGCCCTGGAAGACTGGCATGGGCGGATTGCAGCGCTCTACGGTGACCAGTCCGCCCCGCTGCATGAACCGCTGGACCGCGTGCTGCTGGCCGCGGTGCATTTCTTCTCGCTCAGGCAGGAAGATTTTACCGCCGTGATCGATGGCATGATCATGGACACGCAGACCGTCATTGTCGCGCCGGACGAAAAAACCCTCGATCAGTACTGCGACCGTGTCGCCTCCGCCGTGGGCCGCCTTTCGGTGCGGATTTTCGGGGAAAGCTCGAAAAACGGCGATGACATCGCCTACCATCTGGGCCGCGCCCTGCAACTGACCAACATCCTGCGCGACATCCCCGAGGATGCGGCACGCGGCCGCCTTTACCTGCCCGCGGACCTGCTGACCCGCTTCAAGGTGCCGCACGACCCGATCAAGGCGATGGACGCACCCGGGCTGGAAGGGGTCTGCCGTGTCCTGGCCACCCGGGCGGAGGATCATTTCCGTGCGGCCTTCACCATCATGAAAGCCTGCCGGGGCCGCACCATCATGCCAGCGCGCATCATGGGGGCGGGCTATCGCGCGATCCTGCTCAAGCTGTGCAAGCGCGGCTGGGCACCCGCCGTCCTGCGCGACCGCCCGCGTTCCACCCTGCTGGGCAAAGTCGCGGGACTTGCCTGCTCCTACCTCCCATAAGCCGGAAGATCAGGCCTATGGCGGGTGTATTGCACATTATCGGCGGCGGCATGGCAGGTCTTGCCGCAGCGGTGGAAGTGGCCGGGTCCGGCACGCATGTGATCGTGCATGAAGCGGGCCGGGCCTGCGGGGGGCGCGCGCGCTCCTACGAGGACCGCCAGCTTGGCTGCCGGATCGACAATGGCAACCACCTTCTGCTTTCGGCCAACAAGACGGTATTCCGCTATCTGGGCCTGACGGGCGCGCTCGATACGCTGACCGGCCCGAAGGCCCCGCTTTTCCCGTTCGTGGACCTGGCCGAGGACAATCGCTGGACGCTCGACCTCTCGCGCGGGCGCGCACCGTGGTGGGTGTTCCAGCCCCACCGCCGCGTGCCCGACATGCGCCTGCCCGAACTGCGCAGCCTGTACAGCCTCATGCAGGCAAAGGGTGCGACCACGGTTGCGCAATGTCTTGCACCGGGTGCGTTTTCGCGCCGGCTGCTGGCGCCTTTTTCCATCTCCGCGCTGAATACCGACTGCGAAAGCGGCAGTGCCGCCCTGCTGGGGGCTGTCATTCGCGAATCCCTCTCCCTTGGGGGGGAGGCCTGCATTCCCTGGTTCGCGCGGGAGGGATTATCCGAATCCCTGGTCGATCCGGCCGTCGCCCATCTGCGCGCCATGACCGCCGAAGTCAGGACCCAGAGCCGCGTGACAGGCCTGGATGTGGCCCATAACCGCGTGGCCGCCCTGAATACGGCCGATGGCGTCATTCCCCTGGGCGAGCAGGACCGCGTCATTCTGGCAGCCCCCGCCCCCGTGGCGCGCGACCTGCTGGGCGACAAGCTGGCGGGGCTGAGCACGCCCACGGAATTCGAGAGCATTCTCAACCTGCATTTCCGCCTGGACGAGGCACCCGTGCCCGTGGGGTCCTTCGCGCACTGCGGGTTCATGGGGGTTATCGGCGGCGTTGCGGAATGGGTGTTTCTGCGCGGGAACATCCTTTCCGTCACGGTGAGTGCCGCCAACCGCCTGGCCAAGCACGACCCCGAAGACCTGGCCCGCGCCATATGGCTGGACGTGCGCCGCGCATGCGATGCAACCCTGACCCGCCCGCTGCCCGAAGCCCCGGCGGCCCAGCGTATCGTGTGGGAAAAACGCGCGACCTTCGCGGCAACACCTGCACAGAACCGCCTGCGCCCCGGTCCCGCCACCGCCCTGGTCAACCTGGCCATGGCCGGAGACTGGACCAACACAGGTTTGCCCGCTACGCTTGAAGGAGCAATGAGATCGGGTGTCAGCGCCGTGCATGCACTTGGCCTGAAGACACCCGGCTGAATACCGACCTGACACCCATCCTGATGCGTGGCGGGCCTACCCGCACCCCCACGCCAGCCAAGCATAGAGGAACACTCGACATGGCCGCCGACGGCAGCGCTCTTTCCGATACCCAACTTTCCGGGGCTGAACTGGACCGCGTGGTCACCGCTGCCCATACAGCGCTTGGGGGTGCCCAGCGCGATGACGGGCATTGGGTGTACGAGCTTGAAGCCGACGCGACCATTCCGGCCGAATATATCCTTCTCGAACATTTCCTGGACCGGATCGATGATGAACTGGAACAGAAAATGGCCGTGTATCTGCGCCGGATCCAGAGCGAGGATCACGGCGGCTGGCCGCTTTACCATGATGGGGATTTCAATATCTCGGCCTCGGTCAAGGCGTATTTCGCGCTCAAGGCGGCAGGCGACGACATCAACGCCCCGCACATGAAGCGCGCGCGCGAGGCCATTCTGGACCATGGCGGGGCGGAGCGCACCAACGTGTTCACCCGCTTCCAGCTTGCCCTGTTCGGCGATGTGCCCTGGCGCGCCACGCCGGTCATGCCGGTCGAGATCATGCTGCTGCCGCCTTCGGCCTTCTTTTCCGTATGGAACATGTCCTACTGGTCGCGCACGGTAATTGCACCACTGCTGGTGCTGGCGGCCCTGCGCCCGGTTGCCGTCAACCCGCGACGCGTGCATGTGCGCGAACTGTTCGTGACCCCGCCCGAAAAGGTCAAGGACTGGATTCGCGGCCCGTACCGCTCAGCCTGGGGTTATGTGTTCAAGGGGCTGGACATGGCCATGCGCCCCCTGCTGCCGCTGGTTCCCGCCAGGACGCACCAGAAAGCCATCAAGGCCGCGATCGACTTCATTGAACCGCGCCTGAACGGCAAGGACGGGATCGGCGCCATTTACCCCGCCATGGCCAATACGGTCATGATGTACCGCACGCTGGGCGTGCCGGACACCGACCCGCGTGCCGCCACCGCATGGGAGGCTGTGCAGAGGCTGGTCGTCACCAAGGATGACGAAGCCTACTGCCAGCCCTGCGTTTCCCCCATCTGGGATACGGGGCTGTCGGGCCATGCCATGATCGAAGCCGCGTCCGGCCCGAACGGGATCGCCCCCGAAGCCACATTGGCAGCGCTGAAGAAAACCAGTGCCTGGCTGCGCAGCAAGCAGATCCTGGACGTCAAGGGTGACTGGGCCGTGCGCAACCCCGGCCTGGCCCCCGGCGGCTGGGCGTTCCAGTACGGCAATGACTATTACCCCGACGTGGACGATACCGCCGTGGTGGGCATGCTGCTCCACCGCGAAGGCGACCCCGCCAATGCCGAAGCCATCGAGCGCGCACGCGTATGGATTGTCGGCATGCAAAGCAGCAATGGCGGCTGGGGTGCGTTCGATATCGACAACAACAAGGAGATTCTCAACCACATTCCCTTCGCCGATCATGGCGCGCTGCTGGACCCGCCGACCGCCGACGTGACCGCACGCTGCATTTCCTTCCTGGCACAGCTTGGCAATCCGGCGGATGAACCCGTCATCCAGCGCGGCCTGGAATACCTGCGCCGCGACCAGGAAGCCGACGGGTCGTGGTTCGGCCGCTGGGGCACCAATTATGTGTATGGCACATGGTCGGTTCTGTGCGCGTTCAACGCCGCCGGGGTGTCGCATGACGATCCGGCCGTTGTCCGCGCTGTGGAATGGCTGCGCTCCGTGCAGCGCCCCGACGGGGGCTGGGGTGAAGGCTGCGAGTCCTACGAAGGTGGGCCGCATGGCACCTACAAGGAAAGCCTGCCGTCGCAGACCGCGTGGGGTGCGCTGGCCCTGATGGCCGCCGGACGGCGGGACGACCCGGCCGTGGCGCGCGCCATGTCCTGGCTGGCCAGCCAGCAGGACGAAAACGGCGAATGGCATGAAGACCCCTACAACGCCGTAGGGTTCCCCAAGGTGTTCTACCTGCGCTACCATGGCTACAAGCAGTTCTTCCCGCTTATGGCGCTTGCGCGTTACCGCAATCTCGAAAGCAGCAACACGCGCCGCGTGGCGTTCGGGTTCTAGGCGCCATGGCGCTGGCCGCTGTTCCGTTCTCCCTGTCCCGACCTGGCATTCTGGTCGGGTTGAAGGCCGAGGCAGGCCTGATCCGTTCGGTCTTCCCGCACGCGGCCATTGCCGCAAGCGGGGCCACGCGGACCGGTGCGCAGCGCGAGGCGGCACGCCTGGCTGCCTGCGGGGTGAACTGCCTGCTCTCCTTCGGGCTTGCGGCGGGACTGGACCCCAGTTTGCCCGCCGGAACCATTGTCGTGCCCGCAACGGTCAAGGGCTGGCAATCCACCTGGACATGCGATGCGACACTGCGCCACATTCTGGGGGGTGAGCAGCCGGGCACGATTGGGGGGGCCCTTCTGCATAGCGACGATGTCGTGCTGGACGCCGCGCACAAGGCGGAACTGTTCGCGGCTTCGCACTGCGCGGCCTTGGATATGGAAAGCGCGTTTCTCGCCCGTGCGGCGGAGGAGGCAGGGCTGCCCTTTGCAGTGCTGCGCGTGATCTGTGACCCGGCCAGCCGGTCCCTGCCCCCGGTGGCGGCAAGCGTGCTCTCGCCCGATGGCGGGCTACAGGTTGGAACGCTGCTGCGCTCCCTGCTGCGCCACCCGGGCCAGATTGGTGGTCTGATCCGCCTCGGCCAGGATGCGGGCATGGCGCGCAAGGCCATGCTGAACTTCCTGCGCGCCCAGAAAGACCGGCCTGCCTTTCAGCGCCTGGCCGCGTGAGAGACTGACTGCCCGAAAGGCAGCTTCAACACCTGCCCACGCGCCATCGTATCGACCATGAAGGAAGTTTTTGGTGAAGCTTTTTGCAAAAAGCCTCAAAGAATACCGCCTTTTTGAAAAAAGGCGGCACCCAAAAACTTCTATTCTTTTTATAGAAAAGTCGACCAGTCCGGCTTCAGACCGGACGGTATGCCCGTTCCCACGCACACCGTCACGGCCTGCGACAGCGCCCGACAGGCGCTACCCTGCCACGGGGCTACGCCATTACTGCTTGAACGCGCGGGCCAGAATATTCTGCGTTTCCAGCGAGACCGGCAGCGTGGAATTGGTAAGGGCAACACCCTTCCACCCCGCACCAAGGGCGGTGTAGAGGTTCACTGCGTCACGCAGGCGCTCGAGCCTTGCCAGTGCTTCCATGTTCTGGGCGTTCAGGGTCGTGCGTTCGGTTGTCAGCACTTCCAGAAAGCCGACCAGACCGGCGCTGTACAACTTGCGGGCCCGCTCGCTGGCGGTCGCACTGTCTTCGGCAGCCTTGTGCAATTGCTCGGCATATTCGATATCGTCATGCCAGGCGGCCATGGAATCTTCAACTTCCTTGAACGCTGTCAGCACGGTCTGGCGGTAGCTCAGCCGTGCGGCCTCGGCCGAGGCCTGGGCGGCGCGGATTTCCGCCGTCATCTTGCCGCCATGCATCAGCGGCAGGCTGGCCATCAGCAAGAACTGCCAGCTCATGCCATTGACCTGAAAGGCCTGGTACATGGCCGACGCATTGGGGTTGAAGGTCAGCGGTACCACGAAATGCGGGTAAAGATTGGCCACCGCCACACCGATCTGGGCCGTGGCCACGGCATATTGCCGCTCCGCCATGCGGATATCGGGCCGGTTGGCGATCACGATGGAGGGCAGCGTCGCGGGGAATTCCGGCACCACCGGCAGGGGCTTGGGCTGCTTGAGCTCGTCTTCCAGCGTGCCGGGCATCTGGCCCAACAGAACCGCAATGGCGTGCGTGACCTGCGAGACACGGGTTCTGAGCGGCTCGCGCGCAGCGACCTGGGCATCCAGTTCCGCCTGCGCCTGGGCGATCTGCAAGCTGTTGCCCACGCCTTCAAGGTAAAGCTGGTTGGTCAGGTTCAGCGCGTCCTGGGCTACGCGGATGTTGTCGGTCGCGATCTTGATCTGCAACTGCGTGACACGCAGCAGCATGTAGTCGGATGCCAGTTCCGACAAAAGCCCCATCAGCACGGCCCGCCGCGCCTCGATCGTGGCTTCCACCTGGTGTTCATGCGCCTGCACATCACGCCGGATGCGCCCGAACATGTCCAGCTCCCACGACGCGGTGGCCCCGTAGGTCAGCATGGAGGCTTCGGGGCGGTTGGCGGGGTTGCCGGGGCGGAGCGGCCAGTTGTCGATATTCAGCGAATAGCGGACATCGCCCCCGCCCATATTGGCGTCAACCTGCGGGTACCACTGCGCCGCCGAACGGTCACGGACCGCGCGTTCGGCCAGGATACGCTCCCCTGCGATCTGCAGGTCGTAATTGCCCTTGATGGCCTGCTCAACCAGGCGTGACAGGATGGGATCCTTGAAAAGGGCCCACCATTCCGTCATTTCCTTGTTGGTACGCTCGATTTCCTCGGGCGTTGCGGTGTGTTCCTCCGCGGCTTCCTTGAACTGCGCGGGCAGCTTCATCCGGTCGGGCTGGTAATTCGGCCCGACAGTGCAGGCCGACAGCAACAATGACGTTGCCAGGCCAAGCGCGAGGCGGCGATGAACCTTCATGACTTTCATCCTCTGCCCACGCTCAGAGATGGTCTTGCAACCAGGTCGTCAGCTTGCCCCTGCGCCCCGTCGGCTCGGGGCCGACGCTGACGGTAGCGGTCATGCCCGCGGCCAGGGTCACGCTGTCGGGCACATGGTCGAGATGAATGCGCACGGGAATACGCTGGGCCAGACGCACCCAGGTAAAGATCGGATTGACCGCCTGCAGCCCCAGCTTGTCGGGGGAGCCGTTGGTATCGTCGATACCACGGGCGATGCTGATGACATGGCCCAGCAGGATGGGCTTGTAGCCCATGAGCTTCACGCGGGCTTCATCACCCACATGCACGCCCCACATCTTGGTTTCTTCAAAGTAGCCGTAGACCCAGTAGGAATCGGAGTCGATCACGGCCATGCGCGCCTGTCCGGCCGAGGCATAGTCCCCCACCCGCAGGTTGAGGTTGGTCACATATCCGTTGACCGGCGAATACAGAACCGAACGCTGGAGGTTCAGCTTGGCGACATCAAGGGCCGCACGTGCCGCATCGACCGAGGCGATCTGGGTCGCCACGTTCGAGTTGAACACTTCCTGTTCTTCGGCCGAGACGATCCCGCCCAGGCCCATACGGCGCTTGGCGTCGTTCTGCTTGAGCTTAAGGTCTTCCATCGCGCCGTCCAGGCGGGCCTGTGCCTCGCGGATCGCCAGGCGGAAGCGGACCGGGTCGAGAACGAACAGCGGGTCGCCCTTATGGACGAACTGGTTGTCCACGACGGGGATCTGCACCACGGTGCCCGAGACTTCGGGGGCGACATCCACAACGTACACGCGCACGCGCCCGTCACGGGTCCAGGGTGCGATCATATAGACGTTCCACAAGGTGATCCCCAGGATAATCGCCAGGGACACGACCGCCAGGGTCAGGACAATTCGTATCAGGGTGCGCAGGAGGGGCATCGCGACGACTCAAAAGCCTTTTCAGGTCAGATATAGAGAATCAGCAGGCAAAGAATACAAACGTAAAGGGATACTTCGAACAGCGCGATGTGCCAGAACCAGCCCAGCAGGCCGCTCCACCACAGCACGAAGCGTACGCACATGGTCAGCGGCAGGGCCGCCAGCGCGTAGACGACAATCGGCGCCATGAAGACGCCAAAGAGATTGAATTCCGTCAGCATTGCACGGTCCTGGTAACGAGTGCCGGGCCCTTCATGGCCGCTCGCCTTTTTTTTGTGTGCTCTTTTTGGCAGATGCCGTCCCGGTCGGGCTGGCCGCATCCCTTGAAGGCGGGCGCGGCGTGTCGCGGTGCGTCAGTGCAGCCTGCTCCACCCGGTCCAGCACGCCGCAGCACTCCTCAAGCTCGTGATCCGTGACCGTATCGGTCAGCCGTGCGGTCACGGTATCGGCCACCCGGTTGACCAGGGCCGCCACCTGGCGCCCTTCATCCGTAATGCTGACCAGCTTGGAACGGCGGTCTTCCTCATCCGTTTCGCGTACGACATAGCCACGCTTTTCGAGTACATCCAGCAAGCGGACCAGGGACGGCGCTTCCAGCAGGAGGGAGCGCGCCAGATCCGTCTGCCGCATGGGGGTGGATGAGAAATTGAGATAATAGATAGGGCGCCATGTTGCGTCGGTCAGACCGAAAGCGCGCAGGTCGGCATCAATCTCGCGCCGCCATACCGCTGCAAGCCGAGCCAGCCGGTACCCGAAAAACCGGCGCGTCTCACTTGCCATAACAAAGTTATGTTCAAAGTCCATTCACTGCACAACGCCTGAAAGCATGCAAACAATTTACACGCTCATTAAATGACTGCGCCATCATTTACAGAAACAATGGCGCACGCCAATGCAAATTTGGAATGGAACCTATGGGCTGGCTCCGTGCAAGCGCTTTGAACGCTTTTTCAGCCCTTTTTGCGCCGTACGATATCCCACACCTTGCCAGCGCTGCCACGCCCCATGGCCGAAGCGACGGTCGCGGTCACGGCGGCCATGGTCATGGAGTCGCGCATCTGGTTCAGGTAGCGGTCCCGCGCGATGCGGGCATCCACTTCGGCCACGGTCAGGTAGGTGCGCCGACCGAACAGGATGCAGACAAGGGCCGCCAGCACGTCAAGGCCGAAAACCGTGAACGACGCGCCGACCGGCCCCATGTGAGCGGCAAAAACCAGCAGGATCCACACAAGCCCATGCCCCGTGATAAGGGCGAAAAAACCGAAGAGGGCCGCCATGATCAGGAACGCGACCTGACGGCCATATCGTATGGCCATCTGCTGCATCACGCTGGACTGGGCGTTCAGGGCGGATTTACCAAGGTCAAAAATATGCATGGGCTTTGCGGCTACCTTACGTTCGGGTGACGCATAGGCGTCAGCGAGACAACCGCCCCAGGATAAAGCCCACCACCCCGGAAATGGCAATAGACAGCCAGGACGTCTGGCCCCGCGTTCGCTTTGCGAGATCTTGGCGCGTATGATCCGCCAGTTCGCGCGCATTGGCAACTGCCTGCTCGGTCAGGCTGCCGGCTTTGTCCCCCGCCCTGCCCAGGGCAGGCACCATGTGCTGGGTGATCAGGCGTTCGAGATGGGCCTTGACGGCCTCCAGCTCTTCACGCGCCGTATCGGTCGCCGCTTCGCCAGCGGCTTTGACTTCCTTGATTTTGTCGTAAGACATGCACCAAACCTCGTCTATATCGTGTACTGGGATGCACACCTTCCATTAAACCCGCAGACAAGGAGTCCGGTTGCATGCAGCTTACGCATGGCTCGCCCCCTGCCCTGGCACTGCACAATTTCGTTTTCCGGGCGGGAACACCGCCGCTGGACCTGATTTTGCGCAGGCAGGACTGCGTGGCCCTGCTGGGAATCGGCCCGGACGAAGACGACATGCCCAGCCTGACAGCCGCCCTGACCGGGCGGGCGACATGCCAGGGCGCCATGCGCATCGACGGGATGGATGTCAGCGCGCACAGGCCGGGCCAGCGGGGCGTGGCCTCCGTGGGGGCGCATGCGCCGCTCTTCGCGCATCTGTCGGTTATGGACAATATTCTCTTTCCCCTGCGGGCCGCACGCACCCTGGGTGCGAATGAAATGCAGCGCAGGGCGAGCGAGGTCCTAGCCCTGACCGGGCTGGACGGCGTGCGCGCCCGATACCCGCGCGACCTGTCGGCAGAACAGGTTTTTCGCGCAGGGCTCGCCCGCGCCCTTGTGGGCATGCCGGCGGTCGTTGTGCTGATGCAGCCTTTCGATACCATGAAGCAGACGGCAAAGGACCGCATGCTCGCCATGCTTGACCGGCTGCGCCACGCCATGGGGCTGAGCCTTCTGCTGCTGACACGCCAGCGCCCCGAAGCCCTGATGGCCGCGGACCGGATCGGTATCATGGAAAACGGCGTGCTGCTGCAACTCGCCCAGGCCCCCATCCTGCTGAACCGCCCCGCCAGCCGCGGTGTGGCCGTAGCTATGGGGGATGCCAATGTGCTGACCGGCAAGGTGCTGGACTGCGAAGACGATCTCGCCACCCTGCGCCTGCCTTCGGGCGAGACGGTGCAGGCGCAGGCGGCACCGGGCCTGCATGCCGATGACCTGGCCAGCATCTGCATTCCGCCTGACCGGCTTTCCGTAATGTTCATGCGCCAGGGCGGGGGCGAACCCCCGGAACCCGGCGACATTGCCTGCACGCTTGTCAGCGCCCACCATCTTGGCCAGAGCGTTCTCATGCGGCTGCGCGCGCGTGATGGAACCGAAATAATCGCCCGCCGCCCGCCGGTTCATGCCGGGCGGGATCTGGCACCCGGGCGGGAGGGATTACTGGCGTGGCAGGCCCAGAACGCCATTGCCTTTCCGATGGATCAAAAAATAGGCTAAACTGCCGCCCGGCATCCCAGGCCATAGACAGACGCGCGCGAGGTTTCCCCTGCTTCCCCTTCCTTTTCTTCGTAAGGCTCGCCCAAAAGCAGCGCCTGTGCCTGCCGGATTACACCGCGCGTCCTCCCTTTCACCCCCGGTCGTTTCCCCGCTGGCGCGCCGCACGCTCCTGCTGGCCGGGCTGGGTGCGCTGCTGCCTGCGGTGGCGGAAGCGGGAAAGCCACAAGCCGCCCCCCGCAAGCGCGGCCATGCCCCCACCCCACCCCGCCTGAATGTCCTGACCTTTGCGGGCAAGATCACGGACATCCAGCGCCGGGTGCTGTTCACCCCCTATGAACGCCTGACACATCGCACGGTCACCCCCCATGGCTGGGACGGCACGACCGAAAGCCTGCAACAGCAGGAACAGCACGCGGCCGGCCACTGGGCCGCCGTGATGATGGAAGGCAGCATGCTCCAGATCTGCTGCGGGCTGGGCCTGCTTGCCCGGGACGAGGGCGATACCTCCGCCAATGCATGCGGCCCCATGTCCGCTGCGATCGACTATGCCATGGCCTGGGACCGCGCCCGTTTTGATGCCCCCCCGAGCTGGACGGATTTCTGGGATGTCGCGCGCCATCCCGGCCGCCGCAGCTTACGGCGCGACCCACGCACGACGCTTGAAATCGCCCTGCTGGCAGACGGTGTTCCCGCCGATGTGGTGTACCGCGTTCTGGCCACGCCCGATGGCCAGAACCGCGCCTTCTTGAAACTGGAGCAGATCCGCCCGTACCTTATCTGGTGGTCCACCCCGGAGGAGGCTGCGCGTATCCTCACCTCCGGCGGCGCGCTGACCGGCTTCGTGCCCACGGGCGAAATTCTGGGCGCGAAGGAGGCGGACCGCCAGCGCTTCAGCCTGAACTGGAACCAACGCCTGCTTGTTCAATACGGCTGGGGCGTGCCCCGAAGTGCCGCAGGCGATAGCGCCAACCTGGCCCTTGCATCCTGGCTGGAACAACCCGCCCAGCAGCAGGCCTTCGCCAATGCGTGGCCGTCATTGCCATCCATGCAGGATATCGATGCTTCCGGCGGCAGGCTGGCGCGCCTGCCGCCCGCCATCCCGGTTGACGACCTGTTCTGGAGCCGCAACCTGGCCCCCATCGCGGAACGTTTCGCCCACTGGATCGACCACGCGTGATCCCGCTGATGGGCGCTGTCCCACCCCCTTACCCGCTTCTGGCCTCGGGACTGGTCATGGCCGCGATCGGACTTGGGGTGGCGTGTCTTGTTACGGCCCTGGTCATTGCAACACGCCTGAGTGGGGCTGCCTATACGCTAGCGTTGCTGACGGTCATTCCCGCAACGGCAGGCGCAGTCCTGCTACCGCTGGGCGTGCGTGGTCCTGGCGTTCCCGTGCTGCAAGGTATGATGCTGGCCCCGCTGCTGAGCCTGCCCCTTGTGCTACCCTTGCGCAGCGTGCAGGACAACTGGACCGCGACTGCGCGGGAACTTGGCGCCACGTCGCGCCCCATGCGCCTGCGCTTGCTATGGTGGCCGCTGCTTAAAAAACCTTTTCTGACCAGCCTTGTCCTGGCCCTGGCCTGCGGAGCCCTGCAATGAATCCTCCCCCAGCCCCCCGCCCCTTCTGGGAAACCACGCCCCTGGCGGACATGACACGCACGCAGTGGGAATCGCTGTGCGATGGCTGCGGACGGTGCTGCCTGCACAAGCTCCGCGATGACGACACGGAGGAACTGCACTATACGTCCGTGGCGTGCCGGTTGCTGGACGTGCGGACCTGCCAATGCACGGATTATCCGAACCGGCTGCGCAAGGTGCAGGACTGCGTGACCCTGACCGCGGAAATGATCCCCGAACTGGACTGGCTGCCACCTGACTGCGCCTATCGTCGGCTGGCCAACGGGCAGTCCCTGCCCGACTGGCACCCGTTGCTGAGCGGAACGCCCGAGACCGTCATCACCTCTGGCGCATCGGCCGCCGGTCGCTGTATCAGCGAACGCCGCGCAGGCGCTTTGGAAGATTACATCGTCACCTGGCCTGGCGAACCCGCAACGCCGGACACAACGCCCGAAGCCGCCAGGCCCGGGCCCACCCCAGCGGGAGTGCGCGCAGGTGTTACCCGATGAAATAACTGTAGAAGGTTTCGGCAAGGTTCACGTCGAATGGCGTGTTTCACCCCGCGCGCGGCGGCTGGCCCTGCGCATTGCCCCACGGGCAAATTCCGTTACCGTCACCCTGCCCCCCAAATGCCCGCCCGCCCATGCCCATGCCTTTGTGCGCCAGCATGGCGGATGGATCGCATCGCGCCTGCAACGTCTTGAAAAAACCCCGTCCTTTACCGATGGCAGTATCATCCCCATTGAAGGCACGCCCCACCGCATCACCCACGACCCGACACGCCGCGGCGGTGCATGGATTGAAAAAGACCAGCTTGTCGTCAGCGGAGATGCCAGTTTCATCAGCCGCCGCGTAACGGATTTCCTGCGCGCCCATGCAGCCCGCGTGCTGGGGGAGGAAGTGCGGGAGATGGCGCAGGCAGCAAAGCTGCGCCCCACCCGGCTGGATATCCGCGACACGAGCAGCCGTTGGGGAAGCTGCTCCAGCACGGGCCGCATCATGCTGTCCTGGCGTCTGGTCATGGCCCCCCACCCGGTGCGCCATTACCTGATCGCGCACGAGCTGAGCCACCTGGTGCACATGAACCACGGCCCACAATTCTGGAAACAGGTCGCCAGCCTGACACCCTACAGGCAGCAGGCCGAAGCCTGGCTGCGTTACCACGGCCCGCTTCTGCTACGCGCCGGATAACGAACCGTCCGCAAAGCAGGAGTTGCCCCGCCCCCAAAGCATTGCTAAAAGCGCGTCATCCACGCGGCCCGGCACACACGCCACCAGCCTGCGCGAACTTGGCGGAATGGTAGACGCAGGAGACTTAAAATCTCCAGCCCGTACGGGCGTGCGGGTTCGAGTCCCGCAGTTCGCACCACTAACCTATTGAAATTGCAAAGAAATTTCCCAAAATGATGGGGAAAAGGACCGTGTCCCGTTCACCTTCCCATAATGGGAAAAGACATGCTCCGCCTTCTCGGCTCACACTACCACTTCCGACGCACCATTCCCCACGCGCTTCGCCCTTTGTTTGGACGCACGGAAATTTCACTCTCCCTGCAAACCGACAGCAAACGGGTTGCACGAGAACGGGCGGCGGCGCTTTATGCCAGAACCGGACAGTTCTTCAGCAAAGCCAGCGCCATGTATGACGACGCCTCCCCTGATGACCTCAAAAAGTTGATCACTGTCTACGAGGACATCATCAAGGGCACCGACAGGGTCATGGAGCTTGATACAGAGCGCGAGAAAGCGGAGCATGCCTCCGAGCGTGCCTCCGAGCGTGCCGAGTTCCTGTTTGATAAATATGAGCAGGCCAAGCGCCTGACGGATTTTCTGGCGACCATTAACGCTGGCATGGCCAGGCTCATGAATGGCATCGACAAGCTACCCGTCACCCTCGAAGAGAACTGCATCGACCAGCCCACCACACGACGCGAATTGAGGTCGAGCACGACTGCAAGGTAGGCAAACCCTTCCATGGTGCGGATGTAGGTGATGTCTGTGACCCATACCCTGTCGGGCGCCTCGACATCAAACTGCCGGGCCAGCGTGTTGTCGATTACGAGGGATGGCCTGCCACTATGGCTGCCTGGCCGCCGCCTGTAGCCAATCTGTGCCTTGATACCCGCCAGTTTTGTCAGCCGTGCCACGCGGTTCGGACAGCAGGTCTCGCCCTGATCGAGCAGATCATCGTGCAGCTTACGGTAGCCATAAAACCTGCTACTGTCGTTCCAGGCCTGACAGATCAACGTGGTCTGTCGGGCATCCTCGCAAGCCCGTCGGCTCAGCGGCTCCTTCCGCCAGGCATAATAGCCACTGGGCTGCACAGCCAGACAGCGGCATATCGCCCGAATTCCAAAATGATCGCGATGCTCGGCAATGAAGGCGTATCTCACTTTGCATCCCTGGCGAAATACGCGGTGACTTTTTTAGGATGTCGCGCTCCTCGGTCACCCGGACCAGTTCGCGCTTCAGTTGCCGGATCTCGGCATCCTTGCCGGTATCGCCTGATGCCACCTTCGCGAATTGCCGCTTCCACGCATACAGCGAATGTGTGCTGACCCCGAGCCGCAGCGAAACTTCCGCTACCGGATATCCCTGCTCGGTAATCTGCGCCACCGCATCACGCTTGAACTCATCACTGAAATTGGGCTTCCCCATCAACGCCTCCTGTCCGCATTTTTAGGAGCCAGGGCGTCCAGAAATCTAGGGGCTATTCATATCTCATCAGCGCGCGTTGCCATCGGCTGAATGCTCTTGCGATCTCCCGGACCGGTCAGTCCCGCGGTATAGGCTGGACACATCCGCGCCCTGTACCCGACCGTCGCAACAAACGGCCCAAGCCACCCCTCCAGATCCGTTCGCCAATCGCTGTCCATCACCAGCCCTCGTCACAACCGGTCTCCTATGAATCAGCGATTAGCCCCCAGGGGAAGCTCCTCCCAATATATTCTGTCAAAGTAGTGCTAGCCGATCTCCTGCTCAGAACCAAAAATATTAAGACCTTTCGTAGCAAGGCGGATGCCTACTTTATCCCCAATATGAAAGAATGACTTAGAGACGTCGCGCATCATGATCCTTCCATGCACTGCGGCTTCGCACTCCAGATATAGTTCGACATAGCTGCCTTGGTAAACAACTACAGCAACCGTCGCTGGAATGGCATCCGGGCTTTCGACGGATGTCAGGCTGCACTGTTCGGGACGGGCAGCAACAATCACGGCGGAGGGCAAATCCCGGGGTTCTTTCTGTTCCGAGGAAATCTCGACTTTCCGACCACCTATATCAAGCCGTGTTCGACCTTCAGAAGACTCAATTCGTGCACGGAAAAGATTTGTATCCCCGACAAATGTCGCGACAAAGAGGTCTTTCGGATGCTCATAAATTTCCTGGGGTGAGCCAACATGGCGGACGCGGCCGCGCGACATTACCGCAATTCGATCAGACATTGAAAGGGCTTCATTCTGATCATGCGTGACAAATATTGTCGTCAGGCCCAGTTTCGTCTGGATTTCCTTGAGCTCGATTTGCATCGAGACTCTCAGGTTGCGATCCAGGGCGGAAAAGGGCTCATCAAGCAGCAAGACGCGGGGACGTATGACAAGCGCGCGCGCAAGAGCGACCCGCTGCTGCTGTCCTCCCGACATTTGCCGGGGCTTTCTGTCCGCGAAATTCTCAAGCTTTACAAGAGAAAGCGCCTCTTTTACCCGTGCGCGGGATTCTTCTTTGGGAACGCCGCGTGTACGCAGTCCATATTCCACATTCTGTGCGACAGTCTTATGCGGGAATAACGCATAATTCTGAAAAACAATCCCGATTTCGCGTTTATGCGGGGGCACCTGGGTAACGAGATCCTCCCCAAGGAAAAGCTCACCGTTATCGGCCTCCAGAAACCCAGCGATAAGATTGAGCAGGGTCGTCTTACCGCACCCCGATGGTCCGAGGAGAGTCAGGAATTCTCCCCGTTTGATCTTCATCCAGCATGGTTCAAGGGCGGGGGTGTTTCCAAATGATTTGGTGACACCATCAATCTGGACCGCCGGACGCGCACTGACATTTTCTGAAGATTGATGGTCACTCGACATTTAGCACCTTTTCGAGACGAAAGAAGACATGGAGCACAGTCAAGACTGCCGCACTCGTGACGACGTAAAGAACAGCCAGCGCAGCTAATGTCGGGTCTGCATATTCCCGAACATAGTTATACATTGCAATTGGGAGGGTCTGATTCCGCAGATTGGCAACAAAGAGAGACGCTGAAAATTCGTTAAAGGACAACACTGCGGCAAACAGCCAGCCGGAAATAAGGCCAGGCAGCAGGAGAGGCATGGTTAAAGTTATCAGAATATACCACGGTGACGCCCCCAGGCTTTCTGCGGCGCGCTCATAAGCCTGATTGAAGTTCTGCAGCGATACGGACACACCCCGCACGACAAAAGGAAGTGTCACCATTACATGAACAAGGACCAGCAACCCGAAGGAGCGTGGTACAAATATTCCTTTGGCCAAAAGAAGTGCTCCGAGGCCGATTGTAAAATTCGGTACAATCAGGGGAGACATGAGAATGGCATGGAGAGGCCTGCGTATGGAAAATTCGTAGCGATTAAAGACAAAAGCGAACATTGCTCCCACAATAAGCGAAATTGCCGACCCCACAGCCGCGACCATAAGCGAGTTCCTGAGCCCTTTTACGAAATCCTCATAAGAGAAGGCGTTAAAATACCATCGAAGCGACCAGTGTTTGGGCGGGAATTCTACAACTGAACTGTCATTGAACGAAACGATGAAAACCACAATAAACGGCAGAGCAATAAAGATCAGAATAAGCAGAACCAGCAGCCGTCCGCTCCAGTCCAGAAGGTGATCTGAAAAAGCTTTCTTCATTTCAGCAGTCTCCAAGCTTTTCGATTTTACGCATCCCCACGTTGAAAAGAGTCAAAACTGCAATTGTGAACAGCAAACCCGCCAACGATAATGACGCAGCCAACGGCATGTTGAAGGAGCTAAACCCGACTTGGTAAACAAGAGTGGAGATTGTCTGAACTTTGCCCCCGCCAATCATCTGTGGCGTTGCAAACGCAGAAAAAGTCCAGGAAAAAGCCGTGGACGTCGCCGCAACCAGACCCGGTGTCGCAAGCGGCAGCGTGACGGTAAAAAAGATCCTGACACGTCCAGCACCCAAAGAGGCAGCCGCTTTTTCAAGATTCCAGTCAATGTGGGAAAGAGCAGCGGCGATCATGATAATCACTATGGGCAGGGTAAAATGAACGAGCGCGATCACCACCCCCGTTGTTGTAAACATGAGGCTGATCGGTTCTGAAATCACCCCCAGCCGCAAGAGACATACATTGATGATGCCCTGCTTACCAAGGACGATCATCCATGAATAAGTTCTGATAACCTCGCCCAGAAACATCGGGGTCAAGGATGTAATAAGAATGCCCCCGCGCACAAGCGAGGATTTGCTCCGAACCATGGCATAGGCAAGCGGGAAACCCGCAAGGAGGGTTAGAAGTGCGGTCCAGAAGCACAGGAGAAACGTTGTCAGGAAGGCCTTGCGGAACATGGGTTTCCACAGAACCGCAAAATTTTCGATCGTAAAACCGCCAGGCCGCAGGGAACCGGGAACATACGCGCGCAGACTGTATTGAAAAATTGCCAGCAGCGCAGCGACAATACTAATTGCGACAAGGGTGGCCGGACTGGCGAACAATCCGAGAAAAGGGCGCTTTGACATAGTTTTCACCACAAAAAGATCGACAGACCACCACATGAGGCGGCCGGACAGGACGGGCCAGCGGAACTCATCGGGAGATCATATTCTCGGCAAACCACGCCCGCCATTCGGCGAGATCACGAGCACGTAATCTGTCTGGAACGATGATGGTTTGCTGCAGCCATTCTTGTGGAGAGGTAAAGATACCGGGTACGGATTTCAGTTCTTCCGGCAAGACAACGCCTTCGACAACAGGGCTGCTCTTTTTTATTTCCGTAATTTTTGTCTGCACCAAAACATCGAGTGCTATATTGATAAACTTGTACGCGAGATCGACCTTCCGGGATCCTTTATTGATGGCAATGGTATCAACGCCCAGTACAGCCCCCTCTTTGGGGATCACGAACTCGATCGACGCTCCTTCCGCCTTCATGTGATAGGCGTTCATGGAGAGCATGATTGCAACCGGGCTTTCGCCGGTTGAAAGCATCTGCTCTCCGTTAGCATCGTTGGTATAAAAGGCCTTGAAATTGGGCAGTAAGGCCAACAATTTGGGCGTTGCCCGCGTCCAGTCCGCAATATTGACTCCTTCAAGCTTGCAGGCCACGGCGATTAAATGTGACGGATCAAAATCAGGGGCTGAGACCAGCCCCTTGAGTTTTGGCGACCAGAGATCGTTCCAACTCTCGAAATGAAAGCCGGGAGGAATCATGGAGGGCCGATAGGCTATGGAATAAACATAGGCCCATACCCCTATATGATAAGGACTGATCCTGGCCTGCGCGACCAGATGTTGGGCATTGGGGATTTTTGAGAAATCCAGCTTTTCGAACAGGCCATTATCGGCATAAAGCCAGCCAATATGCGATGTGGTGAAAGTAACATCGCTCGATGGCTCACCTTCGTCCAGTCGTGCGTCATTGAGACGATCAATCGTCCCACCTGTCACATATTCAACTTTTACGCCGGTTTCCTCCGTGAACTTTTTCGCAATGGTCTGATCGATAAGATCACGGAAGCTCCCTCCCCACGTACTTACGGCAAGTGTTTCTGCCGAAGCCTGCGTGACGGACAGGCTCACTACCCCCGCAAGGACGAACGCAATCCTGTGCACCGTCCTGCTGGCAGAAATTTTCTCCGGGAAACAAGACGTTATGCCAGATATTTTTTTGTCTTGCCTCCGATTGTGCTGTCGGCCTCGTTTACAGGACAATGCCATAAGTCTTTGTTTCCACACGATGGAGATTGTGCCCCTTGCGGCATGGAGTGACCGCAAGGATGTGGGCTGTCAATTCAGAAACTGACCTTGATCGACCCGAAGAACATACGAGGGGCACCCACCAGAAAGGACTGGAAATCTCCGCTTAAGGGGAAACCATTTTCCCCCATGGTCGATACATATTTGGCGCCATTCAGGTTGTAAATATTAAAGGAAAGATCAAGATTCTCCACACGATTGAGAGCGTGCGCATACTTGCCCAGATTGCCGAAGCGATACCGTAGGCCAAAATTGCTCATCCAGTAGGACGGCACTTTCGCATCCCCTGTGTAGCTGAGATTACGCTGGGACGTCCATGACGCGTCAATCGTCGCTTCCATCGGGCCGTAATCATATATGGCGCTGGTTTTGTACATGATACGGGGATACGCTACGACCTGCTGCCCTTTGGTGTGATAGGTCACGCCCTGGCTGTTCAGATTATTGTCATATGTACTGTGGTTGTAACTGATGCTGTTTGTCCAGGACAAACCATTGACGGGGCGCAGGGTGATGGCCGCATCGACACCGTTGGTCGTGATGTTTCCAACATTCATCACTGTCGCAACCGGGTTTACAATATTGCCGGTCGTAATCTGCTGCAGGCGATTAAAGAAGTTTATGCGATAAGCATGAACTGATGCATCAAAAATACGAGAACTGTAACGATACCCGATCGCATAGGCCCAGTCGCTCTCCGGCTTCAGGCTTGCGGATGAGGCAAGATAAGAAGCCTCCGTCTGGGCATAAGGGGACGCCGCCGTCTTGAACTGCGCCTGCGGATAGGCGTGAACGTTTTCCGCGATATCAAAATAAAGCTCGTGATGCTTCAGGAAGTGCCAGTCCCCGCTGATATGCGGCAGAAAGGCGCGGAACGTGGTCAGCGACCCGTGCATCATCTCCCCATCGCCATAATACGCGTTGTTATAATAGCCATTACCGGCATTGGACGTGTTCAGAAGCGATTTGAACCCGAAATGCAATGCCAGGTTCGGCATGATATTGTAGGTGTCCTGCGCATAGGCCGTAAACGTATTCGTGCTGATATGCTGGCCGAAAAGCTGCATGAAGGCATCGCGCGTATGGAAGCTGTCTACGGCGTTCAGGGGCGCGCCCTGCCCCAGAGCAGGCTCCGCATAGCCGTACATTGTCGAATTGAACTGGTTATTCTCGTACCACACCCCGGCTTCGATATGGTTATGCGCAATATCGTAATGAGCTGCGGACAGGATACCAAAGCGCTGAATCGAAGGCTGCTTCACCTGTTCGAACATGGGCGAACCGGTTGGTGATGCATAGAACGGATTTGTCCATGTCAGCGCATTTGTCTGGCCGTGGCCGTAGACCGTCGTCTTCCAGCGCAGCCGATCGGTGATCTTGAAGTCACCCTGCAGGTAACCAAGATAGTCGTTGATATTGGCGGCACCATCGTAATAGGCGGCGTCTGCCTTATCTGAAATACCTGAAAAATTCGCTGGATAGTGGCCAAGCGCTGCATTATAGGCGTTTACATACCCACTATAGCGGCCATTATAGTAATTGTCGATATTATATCCGCCATTATTCATGATATCGAGCGAATAGTCCTGGTACAGATATTCATGCAGATCGGACCAGTCAAAATAGGCCGTGATCTTGCTCTCTTCCCCGACTGGCTGAACGAGCTTGGCATTGACCTGCTGCGAGAACTGGTTGCCGCCACCCTTCCATTTCTGGGTATCGTTTCGCATGTAGGACACAAAGAACTTCGTGCCGCTTTCGTTCAGCTTCCCCGAATCGGCGCGAATGAAGGTATGGAACAGGTCGTAGCTTCCGAACGTCTGGACAACCTGACCGCCGACTTTATCCTTGGGCGAGGACGATTGATATTCCAGCGATCCGCCGAGATTGTTCGTGCTGGCTACAGACTCAGCGCCTGCGCCGGTCGAGACGTCAACACGCTGGACGTTCTCCGAAGAGATCGCCTGGATGGGGTTCAGGCCGTTATAGTTACGATAGGTCAACTCACCCAACGGCACGTCATCCAAGGTGGTGCTGATCTGGTTTTGCATGAACCCATGCATGTAGATTTGCGTCGACCAGACATCGAGCCCCTGTGGGTCCGCCGACTGAAACATGACGCCGGGAGCCTGACCAAGAACCTTCAGGGGGTTGGTGCCGGGGACTGCGCGCTGGATCTGCGCCTCGCCCACTGAAATCATCGTGCCGTGCGCCCGCCGCGCGACCGACACCAGGATATCCTCGCCCGCTGCTGCCTTCACGGGGCGCAGAGCCTCAGCTTTCCTGCTCGGCTTCGCCTCGACATGCCCCACCGTTGCATCGGCGTGACGATGGGGGGCGCTGGCAGTGGATTCGGCAGATGCGATATTCGGCAGCACAAGTCCCGCAAGGGCCGTCGTCAACAGCAGGCTTTTTCCGCCAGCCTGGCGGCGTGTAGGGAATCGGACCTTATAGAAATTACGATAGCGGGGGATGAAGGGCGTCAACATGCTTACAATCTTCCTATTGGGGCGGGCAGTTGCGCTTTACTGGCCAGCTCTTCCAGAAAAACCTATGCTATCTGGGGTTCAGGGCACGGTTAGTTGGCACGACATCAGGGCGTGTTACAGCGAGGACAGAAACAAAATAATTCCTAGGTCGCAATAATATATTTCCATACCTTTGCATCGGAAAATTCAATCTTTCCAAATTCGTCATATATAGAAATATCTGGGATTTATGATTATAAGAGCTCCAATACGCTTCTCCGGCACCGAGAGAGGACACTCGAAAGAAACCGTTATTTCTCGGCCCGTTTTCACGAAGATTCGTCACCATTTATAAAGCAGAGCAGCAGGCGGCAAGGACGGCCGAATACCCTGCGTCTGGAGCGCCATCATGCAGTCTTCACGCAACCTGGACACATTTCTTGCCCTGAAGGATTTCGAACAACCGGCCCGAAAGCGCCTTCCGCGCCCGCTCTTCGGTTATGTCAGCGGTGCGGCTGAAGACAATACGACCCTCAATGCCAATGCCGATGCGTTCAACGATGTCGATCTCGTGCCCCGGGTTCTGGTCGATGTATCGGCCCGTAGCCAGAATGTGACCCTCTTTGGGCGCACCTATTCCGCCCCGTTCGGTATCGCCCCTATGGGAATATCGGCCATGACGGCTTATCGCGGCGATATTGTGCAGGCTCGGGCGGCGGCAGAGGCCTCGATCCCCATGATTCTCAGCGGAGCGTCGCTAATTCGTATGGAAGATGTGCGCGCCATAGCACCCCATACGTGGTTCCAGGCTTATCTGCCACGGGACATGCAGCATATCGATGCGCTCATAAGTCGTGCAAAAACAGCAGGTTTTGAAACGCTAGTGGTGACTGTCGACCTGCCTGTGGGCGCCAATCGCGAAAATAACATCCGCAATGGTTTCTCCCTTCCGCTGCGTCCCAGCGTCCGTCTGGCGATGGATGGGCTTACCCGGCCCAAATGGCTGCTAAAGACTTTTCTCAGGACACTCTGGCGTTACGGTATGCCGCATTTCGAGAACGCATTTGCCGAGCGCGGCCTGCCGATCCTGGCCCCCGAGACCCTGCGTGATTTCGCGGACCACGATCATTTCACGTGGGACCATATCAGACATCTCCGGCGGGCCTGGAAAGGCCCCCTCGTCATCAAGGGGATCATGCACCCGGCCGATGCGCGCATCGCGCAGGATGTGGGCGTTGACGGTCTCATCCTTTCCAATCACGGGGGGCGCCAGCTTGACGGCGCCATTGCGCCCCTGCGTATTTTGCCCGAAGTCATCGCGGCGACAACATTGCCGGTCATGATCGACAGCGGCTTCCGGCGCGGGAGCCATATCCTCAAGGCGCTTGCTCTAGGGGCGTGCTTCGTTTTTGTCGGGCGGCCGTTCAATTATGCCGCGGTAATCGCCGGCCAGCCAGGCGTTGCCCGCGCCATCGCCCTGCTGAAAGCCGAAGTGGATAGGAACATGGCCATGCTGGGGCTGACCAACTGCACAGACATCGACCAGAGTTATATCCGGTTCCGCAACGTGTTGAAAAACGGCGGAAACCCCGGCGCATTTCACTGAGTAAACGAAACCTTATCGCAGGTTAGCGAAAATCTTATATTACACCCATCTTGTGGATTCTAAACTCCGCAAGAAGCATCAGTCAGGAGCAGTACCATCTCACATGTGATGTTCATTAATGGGCCGAATGCAAACCTCTATGGACTTGCTCCGGGAGGCGTTTATGGCGATCAGGGCTTCCCTGCCATTAAAGAAGCCTGCCTGGCTCACGCCACGCAGTTGAACGTGCAGCTTGATTTCAGGCAGTCCAATCATGAAGGAATCATCATTGATTGGATCCAGGAAGCGCGGCTGATGCACCAGGGCCTGCTGATAAATGCCGCAGGCCTGACCTATACCTCCATCGCCATTCTGGACGCGCTTTTGGCATTCGATGGTCCCATTATTGAATGCCATATGAGCAATATATGGAAACGTGAGCCCTTCCGGCACACATCCTATATCTCCAAGGCGGCAACCGGCGTGGTCGCGGGGCTCGGGGTCGATGGTTACCTACTCGCCATAAGCGCGATCAACACGATTCTATCAAAGCCCGTGAAATGACAGCCACGCTTGTCTTTTATTCCAAGCCGGACCCGTTTGAGCCTTGGGCGGACGCCCTGAAGCCGCTGCTGCCCGATCTCGACATCAAACGCGCAGAAGACATCGTGCAGCCAGAGCATGTGCGTTTCGCACTGGTCTGGAACCCGCCTTCGGGGTTTTTCACGGATTTTCCATCCCTTCAACTGGTCGTGAATCTCGGTGCGGGGGTCGACAAACTGCTCAAACGGGACGACCTGCCCGATATCCCGATCGTTCGGCTCCAGGACCGGGAAATGGCGCGCATGATGGCAAGCTACGCCCTTTTTGCGGTCATCCGTCACGCGCGGGACATCCCCCACTTCGAAAATGCCAAGATCCGACGCGAGTGGTCCTATATTCACCCCCGCCCTGCCTCTGAAGTTCATGTGGCCGTCCTAGGGCTGGGCCAGTTGGGCGGTCTCGTAGCCACGGAAATAGCACGGCAAGGCTATGTTACGCACGGCTGGGCGACACGGCCCAAAGACCTGCCCGGGGTCAATATAGTGACTGGGCAGAACGAGTTGCACAAGCTGCTGGCAAAGGCCGATATTGTGGTCTCGATGCTACCTCTGACACCCGACACGTATCATTTGCTGGATGCGTCCGCCTTTAAAAGCATGAAACAGGGTGCTGCCTTCATCAACCTTTCCCGTGGGGAGGTGGTTGACGAACCCGCCCTGATTGCAGCCCTGCGATCAGGCTATCTGTCGGGTGCTACGCTCGATGTCTTCGAACAGGAACCACTCGCCCCCCAAAGTCCGCTCTGGGAATTGCCGAATGTCCTTATTACGCCGCACCTGGCGTCAGTAGCACTGCCCCGTTCAGCCGCTCCGGAAATAGCGGCCGCGATACGCGCAGTACAAGCGGAAACGCCATTAAATAATTATGTAAGAAGAGACCTGGGATATTGACTTTTATACGCTCCAGAAAAAGCCGTTATTGATAAGCATCATGATCGGTTCAAAAATTTGATGCTCACCCACATTGCGGGAACTTATGCTTCTCGTCAATCACCATTGCTGTTAAATGTTTTTTCCTAAGCACGGCATCTGAAAATTGAATTTTTTAATTACCTCGGAATTACCCATAATTCCTACATTGCGCACAACCGGCGTCGCCGATTATGCGATTCTTCAGTAAAGTCCGCTCTGTCAGCATTTCCGTGCTGAAGTCCTGAAACGGGCCTGAATAAGGGTAAGCAAGTGTCAGTTGAAGTAGTCGATACAGTGGTCGTGGGGGCTGGGCAGGCTGGCATCGCCATGAGTGAACACCTCAGCAGCATGAAGATTCCACATGTCGTTCTGGAGCGTAAACGGATTGCCGAACGCTGGCGTTCCGAACGCTGGGACGCGCTGGTTGCAAACGGCCCCGCATGGCATGACCGTTTCCCCAACCTGAAATTTGACGATATCAGCCCCGAGGCGTTTCCGCCCAAGGAGCGCATGGCGAAATACTTTGAGGATTACGCCAGGATGATCGACGCCCCCGTGCGAACGGGCGTGACTGTCAAGCATGTGACACGCAACGACGGGCGGCCGGGTTTTACCGTCAAGACATCTGACGGCGATATCGAGGCCATCAATGTCGTCGTGGCGACCGGGCCTTTCCAGGTTCCGAGTTTTCCCGATATCGTGCCGGCTGATACAGGTGTTCAGCAACTTCATTCATCCGCATATAAAAATCCGCAGCAGCTTACGGATGGCGCGGTGCTGGTGGTTGGCGCCGGTTCGTCTGGCGCACAGATAGCAGAAGAGCTGAACAGGGCGGGCAAGACAGTCTATCTTTCAGTGGGTGAGCACTATCGCCCCCCACGGGCGTATCGCGACCGTGACTATTGCTGGTGGCTTGGCGCCCTCGGCATGTGGGACGAAGTGGGCAAGGAGAAGAAAAAGCATGTCGCATTCGCGGTAAGTGGGTTCGACGGCGGCAAGACCATGGATTTTCGCCGCCTGGCAAAAGCCGGTATTACGCTTGTCGGTGTCACGGAACGCTATGACAATGGCGCTGTGCACTTCGCCGGTGATCTGGCAAAAAACATTGCCCAGGGCGATGCGGACTATTTTGAAGTCCTGCGCGAAGCAGATGCCTATATCGACCGTAACGGCCTTGACCTGCCCCCCGAACCGGAAGCCTGGAATCTTCTTGAGGACCCCGACTGCCTGAAAAATCCCCTCTCCAGCCTGAATCTGGCCGAAGCAGGGATTAAAACCATTATCTGGGCCACGGGTTTCAAGTTCGACTTCAGTTGGCTGAACGTCAACGCTTTCGACGAAAAAGGAGCCCCGCTCCACAAGCGCGGTATAACACCAGAGAGCGGGATATATTTTCTCGGATTGCCCAATCTGACGAACCGTTCATCCTCGTTCATATGGGGCGCCTGGCACGACGCCAAGTTCATTGCCGATCATATTTCCGTCCAGCGCGACTATATGGCCTACAAAAAATCGTAAGGCACAAGCCCGTTTGAAGCTGTCGTATCCATAGACCGCAGGCTTGCTTCACACGGGCTCTCTTATGGAAAAGGCTGGACCAACATAAGACATTGGTCGCCCCGATCGGCCTGGATGCGAGAATTTTTTAATGACAACTGGAAAAATGCAGGCCGTTATAGCCGAAGGTAAAGGTGGCCCCGAGGTTCTTCGTACGATCACATGCGACATCCCTCGTCCGGCCGCGCAGGAAGTCCTGATCCAGGTTGCCGCCTCAGGCGTGAACCGCCCTGATATCGGCCAGCGCACAGGGGCTTTGCCGGTTCCCGCCGATGCATCTCCCGTTCTGGGGCTGGAAGTTGCCGGGCGTGTTGTCGACGTTGGAGAAGGTGTCAGTCCCGATCTGATCGGCCAGGATATCATGGCGTTGGTGAAATCTGGTGGCTATGCGCAATACGTTGTCGCCAAGGCTGGGCAATGCCTGCCGGTCCCCGATGGGCTTTCGCTGACGCAGGCGGCCATTCTGCCCGAAGGACTGTTCACGCTATGGCATAATCTTTTTGACCGAGGCGGTCTGGCCAGCGGTGACTGGGTGCTGATCGAAGGTGGCGCAAGCGGCATTGGCACATTGGGCCTTCAGCTTGGGCAGGCCGTTGGCGCCCGTGTCATCGTGACAGCGGGCGGACCGGAAAAATGCAAGCGCCTGACCCAAATGGGCGCCATCGCGCTGAATTACCGTCAGGAAGATATTGCCGCACGTGTCATGGACATAACCGCGGGGCAGGGTGTCAACGTCGTTCTGGACATTCTGGGCGGTGACGCCGTCAATCAGCACCTGTTTTGCATGGCGCCAGAGGGGCGTCATATAGGCCTGTCCTTCATGCAGGGCGCAATGGCCTCTGTGGATCTCGGTCTAGTCATGCGCAAAGGGCTGTGGCTGTCCTCTTCGACCATGCGCCCCAAATCCGATGAGGAAAAAGCCCTTATCTGCACGCAGGTAAAACATCGGCTTTTACCGCTGATTGCGCGAAAGAAAGCGCAGGGCGTGTTGTGCCGGACGTTCCCACTGGAACAGGCCTGTCAGGCGCATGAATTCCTGGAAAGCGGGAACAATTTCGGAAAAATAGCGCTTGTCGTGCAGGAGGAGGTAGGGAAATGAAGATGTTCCTCTACTGGGGATCGGCCTCCCCTTTTGTGCGGAAGGTCATGGCCACTGCACATGAACTTGGGTTGGAAGACAGGATCGAAATCATCGACAGTGCGGCCAACCCTGTCCTGCGTGATTATCGTATCGGGGATTTCAATCCGCTCTGCAAGGTGCCCGCTGCCAAACTTGACGATGGCCTGTGTCTTTATGATAGCCGGGTTATCTGTGAATATTTGGACACTCATGCAGATGGCAACCTGTTCCCCGCCCCCGGGCCCAGCCGATGGCAGGCACTGCGGCGTCAGGCGCTTGCCGATGGCCTTCTGGATGCGTTGCTGTTGATCCGCTACGAAAACCTGATTCGTCCCGCGGAATTTCGCTGGGAGACGTGGACCGACAAACAGGCCGAAAAAGTCAACGACGCGCTCAATGCCATGCAGCAAGACGTGCCCGCGGACACGCAGGTCGATATTGGAACGATCGCCTACGCGTGCGCCTTGGGGTGGCTGAGCTTTCGGTTCCCGGACCTTGACTGGACCAAAGAGCGCCGCGGATTGGCGGATTGGCACGCTACCTATGAAACACGGCCAGCAATGGTCGTAACACGCCCAAGGTCATAAGCCTGTTGCGCTTTTTTTTAACCATATTTTTAAAAATTCAAGACAAGGAAAGTGAATGCCATGGCCCATTACCGGCATCGCAAATTCAATACCAGGGAAACTTATCCGGAGCAGAACCTGGATAACGATCTTGCCCAGGCGGTTGTCGCGCAAAAAGGTACGACAATTTTTCTGCGGGGACAGTGTCCGCAGAATCTGGACACGGCCAGGAATATCGATAGTCACGATCCGACTGAACAGACCCACCTGGTCATGCAGAATATCAAGACGCTCGTGGAAGAATGCGGCGGCAAAATGGAGCATGTTACCAAGCTCGTGGTCTATCTGACCGATATTCGCCATCGCGAGGCAGTTTATCGCACAATGGGGAGCTACATCAAAAATGTGCATCCGGTTTGTACCGGTTTAACTGTTGTTGCTCTGGCACGTCCGGAATGGCTGGTCGAGATCGACGCGACCGCCGTAATTCCTGATTGATGAAGCGTGACCGCACTACAGAATAGTTCTTGATATTCATGATAGGTGCCAATGACTTTTTCCATTCTTGGCCATTGTCCCCAGACAGGCATGTTCGGTCTTGCCATTTCCTCGTCATCGCCTGCTGTTGCCGCGCGCTGCGCCTTTGCGCGCGCCGGTGTTGGCGTTGTGGCAACCCAGAACATTACCGACCCACGCTTAGGACCTCATGCGCTGGATATTATGGCATCCGGAGCGACAGCAAGCGAGACACTAGCAATCCTGGAGCGCGTGGGCTCTCACATGGAGTTTCGCCAATTACTCGCCCTGGGGGCGTCGGGCGAAAGCGCTATCTATTCCGGGACGAAGGTTCTTGGCTGCTGGAGCGAAGCACAATGTGAAGACGCAGCAGCAGCGGGTGACCTTCTGGCAGACGTGAATGTCCCGGAAACTATGATTCTGCAATTCCGGAATGCCAGTGGCCATATCGGGGACAGACTTGTTCGTGCCCTACGGGCGGGCTTGGATGCCGGGGGCGAAAAAGACCCCTTGCATTCCGCCGGCCTGCTGATTGTGGATAAACAGTCATGGCCGTTGGTCGATCTTCGGATAGACTGGACAAAACATTGCCCCATCGCAGCTCTGGAGGAAGCCTGGGACATCTACAAGCCACAGATAGAAGATTATGTGACTCGCGCGCTCGCACCCGGCATGGCTCCCTCCTGCGAAGTAGCAGAAGAGATGTAAAAGAACGCCATGCATGATAGATGATAATGTGCGCCATTGATCTAAGATAACAGGATAGGGCTGATATGCCGCTGAGATTTACCTTGCGACAACTGGAATATTTTGTCGCCGCAGGAGAAGCTGGAAGCATTGCCCTTGCCGCGGAAAAGGTCAATGTTACTGCTCCATCGATGTCTTCGGCCATCTCGCAGCTTGAAGCCGGGTTTGGATTGCAGCTTTTCACCCGCCGACATGCTCAGGGATCGACGCTGACACCTGCGGGGGAACGCTTCATGGAACAGGCGCGAGCCGTTCTTGCCGAAGCAGAGCAATTAAATGACCTCGCCAACATCATGACCAACGCCGTCCGGGGATCCTTGCGCGTTGGAGCAATGCGAACATTTGTCCAGCTCATGGTTCCCAGCTTACGCCGGAGTTTTGAAAATAAATATCCTCATGTCGATTTTACTCAAGTAGAGTTGGATCAGGCACAGATATTCAACGAACTTGGTTCCTCACGTATCGATATTGCCTTGACCTATGATCTATCCGTTCCGGGAGATATCAGGTTCGAGCCCCTGGCCATTCTTGCTCCTTACGTCATGCTGGCTGCGGATCACCCTCTCACACAACGCTCTTTTCTTACTCCCGAAGACCTGCTCGATGAACCCATGGTGCTTTTGGACCTTCCTCACAGTTCCGATTATTTCCTGTCTTTCTTCCGCCATCTCAACCGCCGCCCCCCTGTTGCGGAACGCACATCCGAGATTAACATACAACGCGCTCTTATCACTAACGGCTATGGGTTCGGCATTACGAATATTCGTACGGTATCGGGCATTTCGCTTGATGGCAGGGAACTGAAGTTTGTTCCATTGCATAGCAATATCCAGCCGCTAAAGCTTGGTATAGTTCTGTCACGTACCGCCCATATTTCGCGTACGATCCGGGCATTTATTGATCACTGCCACGAAGCTGTTGACGCTAAAAAATTGCCCGGTATCATGCCGGATAAACTGGAAGAATCAAAGAACTGAATTGCCTCTTACATTACTGACGGCAAGGGCATCCTGTATAAAGACGTCCTGGCACTTCCCGAGGTGCAGGCCCGTGGCGACATCCGCGTCCTCGGCACAGGCATTGGCCAATTCGGCGTCAATCTCGTCGCCGGCATGACCCCACTTGAACTATCGACGATGCTGAAAACCGTTACGAATCAGGTGATGGGCGAAAAGGAAGACGCGTTCTGGTCCGAACAGGCCTCGCATATCGCGACCGACACGCTAGATCATATCGTGGCGGCTGTCGTGCATCCTACCGACATTCAGGATCGTGACGGCGCGCCGCTGGTCGCCATCAGGATACGCTCATTGTTCCCCTAGTTTCGCCATCTAATCGGTGACAGAAGGTATGCTGGCGAGAAGTTGCGTGTTGCGCTGCTGAACTCGGCCGATGGACGATCGAGATCATCAAACGCAGCGACTAGGCCGAAGGCTTCGTCGTCGTGCCGAAACGCTGGATCGTCGAACGCAGCGTTGCATGGCTCGGACGCTGCCGCCGCCTCACCAAGGATGTCGAGGCAACACTCTCGTCATCCCACGCATGGCTGATAATCGCCCATATCCGCAGAATTCTACGGAAAATAAATCAGGCCGCTTTCTGATTCAGGCTCTTAGAGGGAGACTGATAAAAATACTTCTTTAGTATAGGCCTCGCCCTGAACCCTCATTTGCCTTTCCCATAAGGTGTGGCGTAGACATTTGACCATACGAAACAACGGGGAATTTTCCTGGGTAAAAGCCTATGGTCAACTGCCACATGCCGGTTCGAGTTCCGCAGTTCGCACCACTCATAACACATTAATTTAATGTACTTTTATGGTCTTTCCGTAACCATAAAAGTCGAACCTTCTATAAAGTGAGCCGTCTGCCTGTTGATTCCTCTCCAATCCAGGTATCATTTCCGTAGGGCCGCCACTTCACATATCCATGATATTGTTGGCAAAAAAGGACTATGGCTCTTCTGGGCAATAACAAACGGGGGGTGAAGCTGTTCCGTTCCGTAATACACCAAAAAACAGATCTGAGCGAAGACGAGAGCCTTACAGAACTCACGAACCATGCCTATGCATTCAAGGATGCTGGCAGCAGGGAGCTTCGCAGGAAATCACGACAACAGAAAAATATCACCGGTCATCATAGATAGTGACCATTCTCCTTTAAACGAGATTATGCCTCCATTTCTAAAAAATGCGTCCCGCTCTTAATCATTACTCATTTATCCTTGCAATCAGGCAAGTCATTATAGAGAGAAGGGTCTACCTGATAAATCTTCCAATCATTCCCGTCCCGCTGTAACCTGATGCATACGGCAAGCGGTTCACCAGTCCCTTTCGGAAAATTCATAAGAAGTCGAATAACTGAATTATTTCCGCTTTTCTCTGTCTCCATCGCTTTCATACCGGCAATCCACTGGACATCAAAATCCTGAGTATGTGTGAAATAATCCCGATCTCCAGTCAAATCGCCATAAATTCCAGATTTATAAGCGTGGATTATTTTTTTGTATAATGTTTTCGTAACATAATTTTTTATATCCATGTTGCAGAATAAACCATCTAGATTAACTTTTGATTTTCCCGGAAATGGCTGAGCACATGCAGTCATATAGTTTTGATAAAACTCTAGAACTTTTTGCTCTGGCGTTATGCGCTGGGCACGTACCCAGAGCGGAAAGAAGACGAAAATACAGACACCTAACATTTTCAGTCTATTATGGATGTTTGTAAATTTTATAGGTTGTTTTTTCATCAGGATAATTAATCCAAAGTGAATTCCAAGAAATTATTTGAATTTGATTGCCAAATGTTACTGCCGAATATGCACGTATGTCCAGCAGAATGTCGTGTGACAGGTTGTATAACGGGACATCTCCTACCCCGAAATGGTCCTGCGGATGAAATTTAACGAAAACCGGATGCTCTTAGAGCACGAAGCATAATCCTTGCGTAATTCGTATTCGCAGACGAATACCTCCGGTCTCGGATAAACAATATGGGTGCATCACAAACCAGATAAAAAGCCGTGACATTCCAGCCAACGATCTTGTGCGTGAATATATGGCTCGCTTCTTATGTCCCGCTGATATCTACAAAAGGTCAAACCACTCAAAGCCTCAGCACCTTGCTCCCCAAGCCGAAATACACCAAGGGACTCTATAAGCTCTGGCAATGTTCGGCTGAACTTGGGCTGCCTGCGATGAAAAACAGGTCGCGCCTTCTTAACGCGCGCTATTCCTACGACCCTTTCCAGCCCGTCTGCTGCTCTGTTGCATGCAAGGAGCATGCGGCGCCCCTTGCATGGTGTGATCAGGGGCGTGACTTTCGCGCTTTTACAACCAGTGTATCCAGCGCCGAGAGAAAACGGGACCGATCGGCTTTCCCAAACCCTGCCGCGCCTGGTGTTACGACGCCTGCCGAACGCAGATCGGTCATCAGGTTCCGCATCGCCAGCGCCATGCCAATTGTGTCACCATCGAGCAGCCGCCCTTTTGGTTCAAGGACATATGCGCCTTTCCCCACACAGCGCGCCGCCAGAGGAATATCCGCCGTGATGACGATATTCCTCTCTGACACGCGTTCTGCAATCCAGTCATCCGCGACGTCAGGCCCTGCATCGACCACCACCCGTTCAATCAGCGGCCCAACGGGCACTGCGATCATCCGGTTGGAGACAACAAAAACATGCAGGCCATAACGTCCGGCCACGCGATACACTTCGTCTTTTACGGGACAGGCATCAGAATCAATAAAAATCCGGGTCATGCCGTTAATCTGCAATAATAGCGGGCAGATTGCAAACCAGCGCTAACGCGCCATCCCATCTTACGGACGAAACGCCTCCACTCATCTGAACGCAACGAGATTATTCCTCGTCAAGGACTTTCGCCATTTCAGCGCCTGATGCCTCTTTATGGATCAAGGATGCGGCGAGGGCACTGCTTTGTCTGATTTTAAAACGTACGTCATGGTTGTATCAAAATCATAATATTTTCTGGTTCCGTGTTCGACCGGCGGAAGCTGCGCATCGGTGAACAAGCCTCGTGTTGCAGCATCCAGATCGGAAGATCCCGAGGAATGTATAACAGTAACACTTTTGACATGGCCAGCGCGATCCATGACCACATGCACAGAGCACGAACCCTGCGCCCGGGTTCCTGTGGGATAATGCAGTTTCTTATCCATCCAGGCTTGCAGCGTTTTCTTGTACGTGGGGTCGGTCTGCTCTATGTCGCTGGTCTCAGGCTTTAGGAGAGCATAATGGGCTGTCAGGAAATGGGGGACGACTGTTGAGTAAAAATAACGCACTTCTATTCTCAGTGTGTAGAGCACGTCCGGAAAGGATTTCGGTAAAACGGGCAATGTCGCTTGGTAAAATTCTCCGAGCGCTGCAGAATCCAGAACTACGGTGTCGCTCGTTTGCCTTAACGAGGTCGCCTGCGTATGGCCGTTTTTATTTAATGTCACCAACAAGACTGCCGTGCCCGGCGGGCAAGCCGAAGACGCGCATTCCGGCGGTAGATAGATTCTTTTGTTCATCCAGCTTTCAAGGGCTTTTTTATAAACCTGGCTACTGGACAACTGCAGGTTTTGCTGCTCTGTTGCAACAGGTGGTGTTTCGACAGACTTGGCCTGCGCAAAGGCCGGGGACAACTGCGCCGCGAAAAGGGCGAGCAGGAAATAAAGTTTTCCCTGAAAACGCACAGAACCGCTTGAATATTGGAACCGACAACTCAAAAATATCACGATAAAACCGTATATGCTTTGCCTGATATGCCGACCTTCTGCTTATCACAGGCCGTGGACTTCATCCATGCCGAAACGCCAGAACCCGTCACACTGAACGGAGTTTGGCGGGATGACCGTAAATACCTTACCTTCCGCCGTCCTCGACCTGATGGGACCCTCGGCGCTACCGACCTGCTTCTTGAAAGGGCAATCTCGCCACATGTTTCGTGCGCGCCGATTTTCTCCCACCATGCGGTGTTTCATTGCTGGAACGCGGGAATGGGTGTGGGGCGGTTATTATCATCGAGGGCGACGAAAACAAATGTTCCGTGCGTGACCAGTTGCAGGCAACGCTGGCGTTGTGGACGGCGCCAGGCCTGGACTGCAATGGTCGCGGACGTGCGGCCTATTTTCACGATTTCAGTATAGACGGACAGTTCATCCCCGACCATCATGGGGGCCAGGAAAGACACGCGATCAATGGCGACGGTCACGGTCTTTGTACAGGTCCGCATGCTCATCATCGAACCCCCGGCCAGGTCCATCTGCGACATGACCCAGCCGCCGAATACATCTCCGGCCGCATTGATGTTGTTCGGCATGGCAATGACCCGAACCGTCAGATCGCCCGAGGGTTTGCTGAATTTTTGCCCTGAACCGCCGTTGCCCGGCAGCGACTTACGGGGTACTGCATTATCGGGCAGGCCGGCAAGGCTATCCTGGTCCCATTCCGCAAGGGTGTTGAACCCGTCTTCGGGTGGCAGGGGGCGGGGCTGGCGCCTGTCGTCCAGCGCGACAAAGGTGAACTTGCCCTGCGTGACCTTGTAGCGATCAGTTGTGTTGCGCGCACGACGCCATGTTTCGACATGCACGGTGATCGAGGTGCGGCCGATGCGGGCGATTTTCGTGTAAATGCTGACCTCATCGCCCACCACCACCGGTTCGTGAAACGTAAAGCTGTCGATGGCCACCGTCACGCACCGCCCGCGCGCCCGAAAGGCAGCCGTAGTACCGGCCGCGAGATCCATCTGGGAAATCAGCCATCCGCCGAACACGTCCCCCGCCGGGTTTGTATCCATCGGCATGGCGACCACACGCAGGGTCGGAATGATGTCGGGCGGAAAGGAACTGGACATGGTGCATTCCTTGTCTGTGGCAACGCGAAAAGGTCTATCATGTGGCAATATAGCGCAGGGTTATCGCGGCATCATCGCACCTGTGTCCATCAGGCGTTGATGCCACGAAAGCGCTTCGGACAGGATATGCGGTGTGTCCCCACCCGGATGGCGCTCGGCGCGACTCATGTAATCCAGCAGCAATGGGCGGTAATCAGGATGGGCGCAATGGGTGATGATCTGCCGCGCCCGGTCCCGCGCGCACAGGCCGCGCAGATCGGCCAGTCCCTGTTCCGTCACCACGACCTGCACATCCTGGCTGATATGATCGACATGCGACACCATTGGAACGATGGAAGAAATATCGCGATTTTTTGCAATGGACGGTGTCATGAAAATCGACAGCATCGCACTTCTGGCAAAATCGCCCGAGCCACCGATCCCGTTCTGCACGCGTGAGCCCGCGACACGGGTCGAATTCACGTTACCGTAAATATCGACCTCGATGGCTGCATTCATGGCGATCGCACCCAGGGCGCGCACGACGGAGGGGTTGTTACTGACCTCCTGGGAACGCAGGACGATCTTGTCACGCAGGCTGTGCATCTGCGTGTTTACAAAATCCGCGCAGGCAGGGCTGAGATAAAGTGCCGCCCCTGAAATGGCTGTCATCCTCCCGCTTCGCAGCATGTCCAGCATGCCGTCCTGAATCACCTCGGTATAGGCGGTCAGGTTATCGAACGGGGCATCGGCCAACCCACCCATGACCGCGTTGGCAATATTGCCCACGCCCGATTGCAGGGGGGGCAGGGCACGCGGCAGGCGACCGCGCGCGACCTCGTTTTGAAGAAAATCGAGGATATGCCCGGCAATGGTGGCCGCGTCCGGGTCGGCGCGGAACGCAATGCTCTGCTCGGCTTCATGCGTAAGCACGACGGCCACAACCTTGTGGGGATCGACATGCAGGACTTCCTGGCCCACGCGTCTGTCCGGGGTTGTAATCTGCGCCAGGGTGGCGGCAGCGGCCGGGGTGGCGGTGTTCCAGATGTCGTGCAGCCCTTCGATCTGGGGCGTGTGCCATGTATTGACCTCGATAATCACCGTCTCGGCCAGGTCGAGCCAGGTCTGCGCATTGCCGACCGCGAAAGTGGGCACAAGACCGCCATCCCCCCGGATCAGGGCCACTTCGACGATCGCCACGTCGATCTTGCCGAAAAAACCGGCCCGGGCCCAAGGCGCCATGCGGCTGAGATGCGTATCGACATAGGCAATGCTACCCGCGTTGATTTTCCTGCGCATGGCCGGATCGCTCATATAAGGCATGCGAAAGCTGACGGCATCCGCATCCGCCAGCACCCCATCGACATCAGTCATGGTGGAGGCCCCGGTGAACAGCCTGACCGAAAATGGCTCTCCCCGGGCGTGGCGGTCCTTCGCCATGGCGGCAATCGCGCGCGGGACGGCCTTGGGCGTGCCCCCTGCCCCGAAACCGCTGGTGGCGATGGTCTTCTCATTACCGATCAGCCGGGCGGCTTCCTCGGCGGTCATCACCTTGTCGCGGAACGCGTGGTATCCGATCCGTTCTGTTGTCATTCTCTGTCAGACTTTCGCGCTGGCTGCGGGCCCGACCGGACCCGGAGCGTTCCGTGTTGTATCAGGGCAGTTCCACAGCCATGGCGATTGCCTCGCCACCGCCGATACAGGCCGAAGCCACCCCCTTGTGCTGGCCGCGGGCTTTCAGCGCATGGATCAGTGTCGTGATCAGCCGCGCGCCGGTCGCGCCAATGGGGTGGCCGAGCGCACAGGCCCCGCCATTGACATTCAACCGGTCGTGCGGAATGCTAAGTTCTTTCTGCGCCACCATGGCCGTGACGGCGAACGCCTCGTTCACCTCGAACAGGTCGACATCCGCCACGCTCCACTGAACATGGCTGAGCAGTTTTTCCATGGCGGGAACTGGGGCTATCGTAAAATCCCGCGGTGCCATCGCATGCACGCCATACCCCCTGACGGTCGCAAGAACCGGCAGGCCCAGTTTTTCGGCCTGGCTCCGCCGGGTCATGACCAGGGCCGCCGCGCCGTCTGAAATACCCGACGAACTGGCCGGGGTGATGGTGCCGTCCTTGCCGAAAGCAGGACGCAGCGTAGGAATTTTTTGCGGATCGGCCTTGGGCGGATTTTCATCATGATCGATCTGGACATCGCCTTTGCGGGTCTTGACGGTTACCGGGGCGATTTCCGCCGTGAAGGCACCGCTTTGCACCGCATTGCGGGCCCGCTCAAGGGTCTGGATGGCGTAATCGTCCTGCTGTGCGCGGGTAAAGCCGTACTGGCGCACTGTCAGTTCCGCGAAATGCCCCATAAGCTGGCCGGGTTCGTAAGCGTCTTCCAGACCGTCATGGAACATGTGGTCGTAAATTTCGCCATGGCCCAGCCTGTAGCCACTGCGGGCCTTTTTCAGCAGATAGGGCGCGTTGGTCATGCTTTCCTGCCCGCCCGCCACGACAAGGCTGGCCGAACCGGCGATCAGCGCGTCATACCCCAGGCCCATCGCCATCATGCCCGAACCGCACAGCTTGTTGACGCTGAGCGTGGGGGCACTGAACGGCAGGCCACCGTAATGGGCGGCCTGGCGGGCCGGGTTCTGGCGCAGGCCGGCACTCAGCACACAGCCCATGAATACGGCATCAACCAGCAGCGGGTCCACGCCGCCGCGCGCGATAGCGGCGCGAATGGCGGTCGCCCCCAGATGGGGTGCCTCTATGGTGGAAAAATCGCCCTGGAACCAGCCAATGGGCGTGCGGGCTGCCGAAACGATGACGACAGGATCGGAAACAGTCATTTTTCAGGGACTCCTCGGGGTGCCGCGGGCTTAGCCCAGTGCGTGCACCAGTTCCGGAACAAGGGTGAAAAGGTCGCCGACAAGGCCGAAATCCGCGACCTGGAAGATGGGGGCATCGGCATCCTTGTTGATTGCCACGATCACTTTCGCATCCTTCATGCCCGCCAGATGCTGGATCGCGCCGGAAATGCCTATGGCGATGTAAAGTTCGGGGGCCACGATCTTGCCTGTCTGGCCCACCTGCAGGTCGTTCGGTGCGTAGCCGGCATCCACCGCCGCGCGGGATGCCCCGATGGCGGCGTGCAGGCATTCCGCCAGGGGCGCCAGCACTGTCTGGAAGGCCTGGGCCGATCCCAGCCCCCGCCCGCCGGAGATGACGATCCGCGCGGATGTCAGTTCGGGCCGTTCGCTTTTGGTCAGTTCCTCGCTCTCAAACCGTGCTTTCCACGCCCCCGCTGGCAGGCTGACGCGCGCGATCGGGGCTGAGGCATTGCCAGGTGGTGCGGCGTCGAAAGCGGAAGAACGGATGGTGACGACCTTGAGCCGGTCCGTGCTTTGCACCGTCTCGATAGCATTGCCTGCGTAAATCGGCCGCTCGAACGTGTCCTGCGCGATCACCCGGGTTATGTCGGAAACCTGCATCACGTCGCACCGGGCCGCGACACGGGGCAGGATATCCTTGCCGATGGAGGTGGCCGGGGCGATCACGGCCGTATAATCCGCACTGAGCCCCACCAGCAGTTCCGCCACCGGTTCGGCCAGCATATGCGCCAGTGCCGGGTCATCGGCCATAAGAACCTTGTCCACGTCGGACAGATCCGCCGCGGCCTTTGCCACGGGCTCCACGTTCTCGCCCGCGACCAGCAGGTGGAGAGCACCCCCCATGTCGCGGGCGGCACTGACGGCGCGGGCTGTAGCGTCACTGAGCGTATGCCCGTCATGGTCTGCAAGAAGAAGAAGTGTCATGTCATTGGTCTTTCCGTTCGGGCTGCGGGGGCTCAGATCGCTCCGGCGGCGCGCAGGTCCCCGACGAGTTCGCTCACATCTGCTACGCGGCGTCCGGCCTTGCGGGGTTCGGGGGGCTTTACGCCCAGCACCTTCAGCCGTGGCACCGTATCCACCCCGCAGGCCGCAACCGGCGTGACATCCAGCGCTTTCTTGCGCGCCTTCATGATATTGGGCAGGGAGCAATGGCGCGGTTCGTTCAGGCGCAGATCGGTGGTCACGACCGCAGGCAGCGGCAGGGAGAGCGTCTGGTGCCCGCCATCGACCTCCCGCGTGACGTGCACGACCGTCCCTTCCACGCGCAAGGCGGAAGCAAAGGTCGCCTGCGGCCAGTCCAGAAGCGCTGCCAGCATCTGACCAGTCTGGTTGCAGTCATCATCCACGGCCTGCTTGCCCAGAATAACCAGTTCGGGCTTTTCCTCATCCACCACCATGCGGATCAGCTTTGCCACGGCCAGCGGTTCGATGGGCCCATCCGTCTCGATCAGACGCGCGCTATCCGCCCCCATCGCCAGGGCCTGGCGCAGACTATCCTGCGCCTTGGCCGGGCCGATGCTGATCGCCACCACCTGTTCAGCCAGGCCTTTTTCCTTCAGCCGCACGGCTTCCTCGACCGCGATTTCGCAGAACGGGTTGATCGACAGCTTCATGCCCGACAGATCGATGCCGGTGCCATCCGCCTTCACGCGCGGGCGCATATTGGCATCCAGAACCATCTTTATAGGAACAAGAATTTTTTTCACGGCATTATGTCCTGTCTTGTTGCATCCGGTTCAGAACAGCTCATCGGGCAGCGCCATGATGGAGCCGGCACCGGCACTGATCTGCTGGCTCAGCGCGGTGGCCTGCGGCAGCACGCGCTGCATGAAAAAGGTCGCGGCCGCGCGCTTGTGCTGCACAAGCGCATCCGGCAATGGCTGGCCGGGTGCGCAGGCCAGCACCATGCGCACCCACATCCAGCCGAAGCTGACCAGGGCGAAAAGCCGCAGGTAATCGACGGCGGCAGCGTTACGGTCATCCGGCCCGGCAAGATCCCCGCTGATGAGCCGTGTCGTCACACCTTCGAGCAGGTCCAGCGCCGCACCAAGCGGTTCCGCCAGGGGGGCGGCATTGCTATGCGCTGCGGCAACGGCGAGTGTCTGGCGGATCTGGGCGAAATAGCTGCGCACCGGCAGGCCTTCGGCCAAGGTCAGCTTGCGGATGACAAGGTCCTGCGCCTGGATACCGTTGGTGCCTTCATAGATCATCGCGATGCGGGCATCGCGCACATACTGTTCCTGCCCCCATTCGCGAATATAGCCATGCCCGCCCAGCACCTGTTGCCCCGCAACTGCCGCTTCGAACCCGAAATCGGTCAGCGCCGCCTTGATGACGGGGGTCAGGAGGGCGACGTTTTCGCCCGCACGCTGGCGGATTGTTGCATCGGGGTGGAATTTCTCGCGGTCCATTTCCAGCGCCGTGTAGACGACCATGGCACGGGCCGCTTCGATGAAGGACTGCATGGACAAGAGCGTGCGGCGGACATCCGCATGGGCGATGATGGGCACAGTGCCGGCGCGATCGGGGGAGCGGCCCTGCATGCGCTCGCGCGCATAGGCCAGTGCCGTCTGGCAGGACGCATCGGCCACACCCAGCCCCTGCACGCCCACGAACAGGCGTTCGGCGTTCATCATGGTGAACATGGCCGCAAGCCCGCGATTTGGCTCACCCACCATCCAGCCCTGGCAGCCGTCATAATTCATCACGCAGGTCGGCTGGGCGTGAATACCCATCTTATGTTCCAGCGCGCCGACGGAAATCGCATTCCGCGCCCCGAGCGTACCGTCGGCATTGACGAGGATTTTCGGGCACAGGAACAGGCTGATGCCCTTTGTGCCCGCAGGCGCATCGGGAATGCGGGCGAGCACGAGGTGAATGACGTTTTCCGCCATGTCATGATCGCCCGAGGAGATGAAAATCTTCGATCCCGTGACGGTCCACGACCCATCGGCACGCGGTGTGGCCGTGGCCTTGAGCAGCCCGAGGTCGGAGCCCGCATTGCCTTCCGTCAGCGCCATGGCCCCCGTCCAGACACCGCTGACCATGTTGGGCAGATAGGTATCCTTGAGCGCCTGGCTGGCATGCGCCTCGATCGCCTCGCAGGCGCCGCGTGTCAGGCCGGGGAACAGGCCGAAGGACAGGTTGGAGCCCGAAAGCATTTCATCGACCAGAATCTGCACCGTGCGCGGCAGGTTCTGCCCCCCGTATTCCGTAGGCGCAGACAAACCACCCCACCCTGCCTCGGAAAAGGCTTTCCAGGCCTCGGCAAACCCTTTGGGGGTGCGGACAATACCGTTTTCCAGACGGCATCCTTCGATATCGCCCGCAGCATTCAGCGGGTAGAGGATTTCCGAACAGAATTTACCTGCTTCTTCAAGAATACTGCTTATGATTTCAAGATCGTTCTCTTTCTGCTCGGGCAGTTCGGCAAATATGTCCTGCACGCGGAACACGTCGCGCAGGAGAAACATCATGTCCTCGACGGGGGCTTTGTAGTGCGGCATGATTGGGATCCAGTTCGAGCGGGAAGTTCAGTTTTTCAGGGGTTTTCCGGTCTCAAGCATGTGCGCGATGCGCGCGCGCGTGGGCCCGGTCAAAACGATTTCGAGAAAACTCTCGGTAACACGACGCGTTATCTCGGCCAGCGGGACAGGCGTCTTTGCATCGCCCGAGAGGATTTCCACCAGCATGGCCCCCAGAACCCGGTCATGGGGGGGCAGGCTGTCCTGCTGCTGCGCCAGTACCTCGGCCAATACTGTGCGGTGTGGCAGGATGACGGCAGGCGGCGCGGCAGGGGTAAAGCCGGCGGCAAGGTCAATCGCCCAGTCGCGCGCGGTAGCGATCAGGCGGTCGGCGTTCATCACCACCCGATCGGTCGGGCGGATCAGGTGCTGGGCCTGGGCCGCAAAGCCGCAGGGAGCGGCCACGCCACGCATGACCCCGGCAAAGACCTGTTTCGCAGCCTCATCGGGCGGGAATCCCGCCTCGTGATGGCGCAGCAGCCAGCGCGCGACACCACCCCAGCCCGGCAGCAGGCCCACCCGGCTTTCGACAAGGCCTATCCCGGCCTCCGCATGCAGCGCGTCCGCGCCGACATGCAGCAGGAATTCGCAGCCACCACCCAGCGCCATCGCACCCGCCGCCCCGACAATGGGGAATGGTGCCGCGGCAAGGGACGTAAAGGTGTCCACACCCTCGGTAATGAAATGCGCAAGACCCGCCCTGTCATTCTTCTCGGACATGGCCAGCATGCCCTTGAGATCGGCCCCCGCACTGAACACGCGCCCATCGTTACCCGCCACAAGGGCACGAAAATGCCTGGGCGTTTCAACAAGGGCCTGGCGCAGGCCTTCCAGCAGGGCAGGTGTAAAGACATTCATCGGCGTGCGGAATTCGAACAGGCCCACGCCCTCGCCAATGTCCCACAGGGCTGCGGCCTCCGTCTTGAAAACCGGTGACCCGGCCAGGCGCAGGGCGGGCAGCGCGATAACGCCAGGGGGCTGGGCAACCGGCTGGCGCATGGCCCCTGCCCCGACCGGAACCAGCACCGTGCGCTGGCCGTGGGCCTGGCCGTAGAACCCATCTGCCCCGGCCGCCGCCAGCAAGGGGGGCACGGCCTGCCCGTCCTGGGCCAGACGGGTTACGAAAGCCGCCGGTCCCAGTTGATCGATCAGTTCGAACGGACCCGCCCGCCAGGCGTAACCCAGCCGCATGGCCGTATCGACCTGATCGGGGCGGTCCGCGATGTCGGGCACCAGGGCGGCTGCATAGGCCAGCGTGCGCGACATCACCGCCCAGGCGTAGCGGCCCGCCAGCGTGTCGGACGCGATCAGGGCCGCCGCGCCCGTCTGCGGCAGGACCGGGGTTTCGCGCGGGCGCCAGGTACGGGTTGCGGGGTCGAATGTTTCCTTTACGCGCCGATCAACACTCTGGCGGTAAAACCCCCCACCCGATTTCCTGCCTTTCAACCCCTGGGCGAGCATGGCCGCCACCAGTTCGGGCTCGGCCTCGTACGCCTGCACGGCATCCCCCGCGGGAAGGGCGTGCTGCAAGGAGCGGATCAACCCGGGCATGAGGTCAATGCCGATCAAATCCCACAACCCGAACATGCCGGTACTGGGAAAGCCGAAGGGCCGGCCCATGACCGCATCGGCCAGTTCGGGCGAAATGCCCAGCTTCAGCGCTTCGCCCAGGCCCGCAGCCAGCCAGTAGCAGCCGATGCGGTTGGCGATAAATCCCGGCGTGTCCTTGCACGGGACAATGGTCTTGCCCAGGACGTGGTCCATGAAATGGGTGGCGCGTTCCACGGTTTCATGTTTCGTGCGCGGCCCCGATACCAGTTCCAGAAGCCGCATATGACGGGGCGGGTTGAAGAAATGCGTGATCAGCATGTCGCCCGCCAGTTCGGGCGAGGCCTGGGCGACCAGTTCGGCCAGCGGGATGGTGGAAGTGTTGGAGGACACGATACAGCCCGGCCTGCGCACCGTATCGATCTGGGCGAACAGAGCGCGCTTGATGTCGATCCGTTCGGCCACGGCTTCCACGATCCAGTCGCAATCCTGCAAAAGACCCAGATCCGTCCTGGTGCTGCCGGTCGCCACCCGCGCGGCGAATTCGGGCATCATGAACCCGCCCGATTTCACCTGCCGCGCAACACCATCGGCCGCAAGCTGCCCGTCCAGATCGAGCAGGACCACATCCACACCGCAACTGGCCATATGGGCTGCAATGCCCGAACCCATCGTTCCGGCGCCGATAACACCACATTTACGAAATTTATCGCCTTGATAAGACATGTCCTGTTCCTTGCGGGTTATGGAGTGTTCAGCCCTGGCCTACATGCCGGCATAGATCGGCCCACCCCCACCTTCGGGCGGGGTCCAGGTAATGTTCTGGTCCGGGTCCTTGATGTCGCAGGTCTTGCAATGCACACAGTTCTGCGCATTGATGACGAAACTGTCCGTTCCGTCTGGTAATTTTGCGATTTCGTATACGCCGGCCGGGCAATAGAGCCGGGCGGGTTCGCCGTAAAGCGGCAGGTTGCGCGCCAACGGAACGGCAGGATCGGCCAGTTTCAGATGGCAGGGCTGGTTTTCCGCATGGGTGGTGCCGGACAGAAAGACCGAAGACAGCCGGTCGAAGGTCAGGACATGATCGGGCTTGGGATAGGTGATGGGCGTCACCTCCGCCAGCGGCCTGAGCGACGCCCAGTCGGGTTTGTCATGGCGCAGCGTACCAAAAGGCGATTTTCCGAAAAGCGTGTGGCACCACATGTCGGCTGCACCGAGGGCCACACCCGTCGGCAATCCGTGGCGCGACCACAGCGGCTTGACGTTGCGCACCGCAAAGAGATCCCGCCCGATGGGGCTGTCCTGCCAGCCATCGCGCCAGGCGGTCAGTTCCACCGCATCGGGATCGGCCACGATGGCGTCGGCCACCTGCATGCCCGAGGCAATGGCATTGTGCGACCCCTTGATGCGGGGCACGTTCATGAAACCAGCCGCACAACCGATCAGCGCCCCGCCGGGAAAAGTCAGGCGCGGCACGGCCTGCCAGCCGCCTTCCGTCAAAGCGCGCGCGCCATAGGCGATCCGCCTGCCACCGTCGAGCAAAGCGCGCATGCTCGGATGGGTCTTGAAACGCTGGAATTCATCGAAGGGAGAGAGCGTCGGGTTCTGGTAGTCCAGATGCACGACAAATCCTACGGTCAGCAGATTGCCCTGCCCGTGATAGACAAAGGAACCACCACCGGTTTTGCGGTCCAGGGGCCAGCCGAGCGTATGCGCGATGCGGCCAGGCACGACCCGCCCGGGCGGCAGTTCCCAGACTTCCTTCAGCCCTGTGCCGAATTTCTGGAATCCTGACTGGGCATCCAGGCCGAAATGCGCGATGGCGATCTTGCTCAGCGAACCGCGCGCCCCTTCGGCAAGCAGCGTATGCCGTGCACGCAATTCCATGCCGGGTGTGTAGTTTTTAGAATGGGTACCATCCTTGTTGACGCCCATATCCCCCGTCACGATACCGGTGACGCGCCCTGCGGCATCGAACAGCAGTTCCGTCGCGGCAATGGCGGGGTAGATATCGACCCCAAGATCTTCGGCTTTTTTTGCAAGATAGGTCACCACCGTGCCCAGGGAGCCGATAAAGCAGCCCTTGTTGCTCATCAAAGGGGGGAACAGCTTTTCGGGCAGGGGAATGGCGCGCCCGGATGTCAGGAACGCAAAATGATCTTGCGTGACCTCTATCGTCAGCGGGCGATCGGGGTCGCTCCGCCAGTCGGGCACCAGCGTATCCAGGGCGGACGGATCCATGACCATGCCGGACAGGCTGTGCGCCCCAGGTTCGGCCCCTTTTTCCACGACAATGACCGATATATCCGCCGCGCGCTGCTTCAGCCTGATGGCCGCCGCAAGCCCGGCGGGGCCTGCCCCTACAATCACCACGTCGCAGGTCACGTGGTCGCGTTGCGTCACTTCGTCCATTGCCAGCGCCTTCCAGCCGGGAATTGCGTTCCCGATTCACAACCAAACATTTGTTAGAATGCAAGGAAGGCAATTTTTTGCGTGCTGTCGAGAGAAAATGCACATAGACATGGTTCACAGCTGTATGAGCAGGCGCGTTCCCGCCTTCTTCTGCGGCACGTATCCGCCTTTTCTTCCGGTTGCCGATGAAACGATCCGCCCTGCCCGCTGCCGCACCCAAAAGCCCGCGCACCAGACACGCAAAAGACGCGCCCGCCCGCGCACGAACCCAGCCGGAAAGCGGAAAACCCCGCCCCCCCGGGCAAGAGGAGCAGGCGGACAGACGGCATGAAATTCTGGAAATAGCGGCGGAGCTGTTCGCGGAACGGGGCTACCGGGCCACATCGATTCGCGACATTGCGGAACGGGCCGGCCTGCTGGCCGGATCGCTCTACTATCACATCCGCTCGAAGGAAGCCCTGTTCGTGGAGATCCACAACACGGCGCTGGCCGCGGCGGCAACGCGTATCACCAACGCGCTGGAAGGGCTGACGGACCCATGGGCGCGCCTGCAGGCGGCCTGTCTGGAAATGCTGGAAATCCAGCTCAATTCCGGGTCATTGACCTTGCCGATCATGAACAACCTGCGCAGCGTGCCCGACACTGTGCGCGATGTCCTGATCCAGCAGCGCGACGATTTTGAAAAGATTTTCCGCGAGCTGGTCGCTGACCTGCCGCTTGATGGGGATATCGACAAGAATCTCTACCGCATCCTGCTGCTCAGCCTGCTGAATTCGGCCGATGGCTGGTTCCGCGAAGGCCGTCTTTCCCGCGCGGACATTGCAGCCCAGATCCTCAGGATCTTCCGCCATCAGCAAAGCTGAACCTTGCGGAGAAGCCCCCACGCGTCGAGACAAAAAATGCGCGGGACCTGAGCGGGCTTACACCCCCGCTTCACCCCTGGCCCGTTTGGCCGCATAGAGCGAGGCATCAGCACGTTCCAGGAGCACCTCCAAGGGGACCGGTCGCCCCCGGGATAGAGCCGTGCCGACGCTCAGTGTCGCATCGATAGGCTTTCCCGGCAGCAGGCGTGCATCGTGTTGGAAAGCGGCCCTCAGGCGGTTCGAAATCAGGCGGACGTCCTCTTCAGCCGTCGCGGAGAAAATACCCAGGAATTCGTCACCGCCGATACGATAGATGGTATCGCTGTCCGGCAGCACGCGGCGGGCGACGTCAGCAGCTACCATGAGAAGCTGGTCGCCGGTCGCATGACCGTGCGTATCGTTGATTGATTTAAATCGGTCCAGATCAAAGATCAGGACTGCAATATCGCCTGGGCAGCCGTCGCGGCGGGCCAGCCATTCGTCCAGGGCGCGTCTGTTTCCCAGATCGGTCAACGGATCGCGCCTTGCAAGACGGAGATGTTCCACCGCCTGACGCTCACGCGGGAGAGCGATCAGCAGAGCCGTGAGCAGCAGGACCTCGATCATCGCCTGCGCGTTATATATAACGACCGCCCAAAACGTGGTAGGTTCGGCACCAAGGGGCTTCGGTAGCCAGGCGGCGAAGGGAATGCGCCCCCATTCGATCGCCGCGTAAATGCCAAGCAGGCGGGCCAGCAGTCTCGCCGCAGGGATCGTCTTGCCCAGTGCCTGCCAGACGTCACGGGCGGCCAGGGCATTGAAGCTTCCAATCACCAGGATACGCGCGATCGAACAAACAACCTCGCTGGTTCTTCCCGGCTCAATAACGAGGGACAGGGCGACCGGCCCTAAACAGGCCAGAACTGTGGGCGCAATCCGTGGGCGTCGCCCGACCGTAACGCGAATGGCCAGCCATCCAAAGCCATAGGCCAAAGTCAGCAAGAACCCACCCGCCGGTATTCCCAGCGCACCGGGCAGGATCCACGGCACCGTCAGAAGAGCGCCCGCCGCCCCACCAATCAGGAAAGGTGCCGCCAGCCAGTGAGCCGTGGAAAACCTCCCGCGGGTTCCCCCCGATAGGAGAAAAACAAGCCCTATCAGAAAGGTGACAGCCGTGCTGTAACCGATGATAGCAGGGGCATAGGTGGTCATGTGGCGCTGGACTGTTGGGTTATGACGAACATTCTGGCGCCTTAATGGCGTACGAAGGGCCGTTCGCGCAACCGAACCCCCGAACCGAACAGGACGACCCAACCACGCAGGCTTACCGGTCATGTGAAAAAAGACCACTCACGCAGTGGCGCAGAACCGCCCGGACCTTCAGCCGCGACGCCAGGATCGATGCGATGCCCAGCCCGGTCTCGCTCCCGCGGCTGGTCCGCATCGACGAAACCCGGGCACCCGCGGACATGGCGCGGGACTATGGGCCGTGCTGTCTGCTGGCAAGGAACGCGGCATCACGTCACCGCTCACATGGCGGCTCGCCCATCATTTTCTTCCAGGGTGGGCGGGATGCCGCTCCACACCGTGTGGGGCGATATCGAAACGCCGGACGCTCAGGGGTGAAGGACAAGCGTGGGGCTACGCGGTCTCCAGAGCGAAAACAACAGGGCCGCACGACCGACAGGGGGCGGTGTTTTCAGCTTCTCAGGGCCTCGTAATCGTTGAAATGGGCTGCCGTATGTACGGGAATGATCTCATCGCTGTATTCTGAACATTCCGAACAGATCCACCGAATAAACATGTTAACGACCGGGTCGTGCGATTTTTCGACTGGCGTCACAACATAGTATGATCCGCGTGATCGGATTTTTCCCGGAACGGCTATGCAGAGTGAACCATCCTCCAGTTCGCGTTCCACAAATATGGCCGGGACAAGTGCCACACCCACGCCTGCCACAGCGGCTTCGACCGCGGCATTGAACTGATCGAAAACATGCCCCTTGAACGAGGATGCCATGTCGATTTCCATATGCTCGAACCAGTATTCCCACAAGGCGGGCCGCGTCGTAAGCTGGATCAGTTGCGCGCGTTGCAGGTCAGCCGCACTCTGCAGCCGCATTTCCGCCTTGTAGGCCGGGCTGCATACGGCAATGAGGGTTTCATCGAACAGGTGGTGCAGGTATCCGCCAGGCCAGACCGGTGCACCGTAATGCACGGCCACGTCACACCCCGTTCCTTCAAAATTGAAGGATTCGAAAACCGTTTTGACGTTAATGCGTAATTTTGGATGCTTCTTGAAAAGGCGTGGCAGCCGGGGAACAAGCCACCTTGAAGAAAAGCTGGAAAACATATGCAGGTTTATCGTGTTTTCACCACTTCCATATGACAGGACGCGATAGGTCGTTCCCGCTATCTGTTCCAGGATCGATGTGACCGAAGGCAGGATGGACTGCGCCTGCCGTGTCAGCACAAGGCGCTTGCGCCGCCTGTCGAACAGGGAAACACCCAGGGTTATTTCCATATTACGGACCTGCTTGCTGATCGCACCTTGCGTCAGACAGAGTTCTTCCGCCGCAGCGCTGAAATTCTGGTGTCGCGCCACCGCTTCGAAGGCAACCAGTTCGGGTATGGACGGTATCAGACGGCGGGGTAGCAGCATCATATCCTCCTCTCCATAACACATGCCGATATCAACATGCGGGTTGTATCGGCCTCATATCCGACCGGCAGGACATCCGAAAATCCGGTTCGTGCCGGTTCGATCCTGGATGACATGCCCGCCAATGCAGGGCCATTTTTACGTGACACCATGTCACAACCTGAATTTTCCAAAACGCGACGGGGCATAGGCTGCGGCCTCCTCTACGGTTTCGCCGTCTGCCATCCGCCCCACAAGCTCCGCCGTCCAGGGTGCGCTGACCAGGCCCAGATGACCGTGGCCCGTGGCATAAAACACGCCCTTTACGGATGGAGAAGGACCGATAACCGGCAGGCAGTCCGGCGTGGACGGACGGTTCCCCCACCAGCGCCGCACCCCATCGCCATGGGCGATCGTCATGCCCGGCAGGCCACGGCGCAGGCAATCAAGAAGAATGCGCGCCCTTTGCCAGTCCGGTGGCGCGCCTTTGGGTGCAAATTCCACCTGCCCGGCGGCCCGCACACCCGCGCGCATGGGGGTAATGCCGAATTTCATGTCCGACATCATAAGCGGCACGGACGGCGCCTGATCTGTGGTATGAACCTGCACGTGGTACCCCCGTTCACTGAAAAGGGGGATAGGATCGCCCAGTAGCGCAGCCAGTTCCCTTGTGGCGATCCCCGCGGCAATAACGGCTTTTTCGCAGCGCAGGATACCCCCTGCATGGCTGACCCCATGCAGCACCCCGTGTTTGACAACAAAACCATCCGCACGGGCCGTCAGAAAATGCACACCCTGGCGCACGGCATGGAGGCCAAGGGCCGCAACGTACGCACCGGGGTCTGTACAGTGACCGCCCCCTTCGATCAGCGCGCCGTAACGGTAATTCTCACCCAGTCCCGGACATAATGCCAGCAACCCCGCACGATCGAGCGTTTTCCAGCGCACACCGTTCGCACGGCGCAATTCCCAGCCCAGGGCATCCCCCGCAAAGGCCTGTTCGTCCGGATAGACGACCAGAAGCCCCTTCCCTTCGATCAGTTCCGCCACCCCTGCCTCGGCCGCCAGTGCGGCATGCCGATCCAGGGAGTCACTTAAAAACGGGCGCAAGGCCCGCGCGATCCGCCGCACTCTGGCTTCCGTCGCCCCGCAGGTGACAAATCTCAGCAGCCAGGACCAGGCCTGCGGCACGGCGGCAAGCCTGATCCGCAGCGGGCCATGCGTATCCAGCAGGTAGCCGGGTACCTTCTTCCACATACCGGGCATGGAATGCGGCACGACCGAACCGGGGTTGAGCCATCCCGCATTGCCGTAGCTGGCAGCCTCCTCCGCCCCAGGTTCGGCGGATGTGAGAACGCTGACCTCATAACCGCGCCGCCGTAGCGCCAGTGCAGCGGTCACGCCCACAATACCCGCGCCCACAACCACAACATGCGAACCTGCGGCAATCCTTTCCACCTGATCCATCATCCTGCCTTCTTCAGTTCCACACGTTCGGGAAAATCCCGTATCTGCCTTCTGGCATCGCCCTGGAAAACCGGAAAACGCTCATCGGTCCGCCTCCTTTCCTCCAGGGTGCCCCACAACCCGCCTCGGTCGTTATCGACCCAGAGCGTGGTTAGACGATCTGGTTCTTCAGCTTGCCACCATGTTCCAGCGCATGAATATTGTGCAGCAGGATATCGATGACATTGCGTTCATAAAATTGCGTCTCGCCCGCCGCGTGGGGTGTGATCACGACGTTTTCCATTCCCCAGAGCGGGGAAGACGCGGGCAGGGGTTCCTCCACGAACGTGTCCAGCGCCGCCGCACCAAGCCGCCCGGAATTCAGCGCCGCGATCATGGCTGCCTGATCGACCACCTTGCCCCGCGCGACATTGATCAGTGCGGCACCGGGCCGCAGCGCCGCAAATGCTTCCGTGCCCATAAGGCCGAAGGTCTCGGGGGTGAGCGGACATGTCAGGATCACCACATCGACCTCGGGCAGGGTCGCCAGCAGGTCATCCTTGCCGATCATGCGAATGCCCCCGTCCGAAGCAGCAGAAACCGTACGGCGCATGGCCAGGACATTCATGTCGAAGGCCTTGCACAACTGCGCCACCCGCGCGCCAATGCCGCCATACCCGACGACCAGGACGGTTTTCCCGCTCAGTTCCTGAAGCCGGGTTGCAGGGTCGCTGCTTGTCGGCCGCCAGTAGGGCTTCGCCTGGTCGTCCCGGGCCTCGTACAGGCGGCGCGACAGGCTCAGCAGCAGGCCGAGCGCATGGTCGGAGACAGCATTGGCATTCACCCCCTGCGCGCTGCAAAGATGCACACCCCGTGCGCGGAACAGGTCGTGCCCATAATGGTCGACCCCCGCACTGACCGACTGCACCAGTTTCAGCCTGGGCGCCCAGTCAAGGATACGATCCTTCCAGAGCATGGAAATTACGAGAACATCCGCATCAGCAGCAACTTTTTCGAGTTCGTCCAGTGTCTGGACCTGCACGCATGGCGGCGGGTTGGGCCTGCGTTCCAGTTCTCCCTTAAGGTCGTAATGAGCATGGGCGACACAAACCCGGGGCTGATCGCCACTCCACAGAAACGTCATGTTTTCTTTCCATACTGTGTGAGATAAAAAAGGAAAAATCCTTTCAAGAACAGGATTAGTTCCTTTCGTATCCATCATGCACGCTCCGTTGCGACGTTTGGGAGAAAAGCCGTTGGGGAATCATTCCAATATAGAATAGGGCGTAAAACCCTAGAACACGCCACGATAGTCCCCACCATCCACAAGAAGACTCTGGGCCGTGATAAAGCCAGCCTGCACGGAACAGAGAAAGGAAACAGTTGCCGCCACTTCTTCAGCCTTTCCGAATCTTTTGGCCGGATTGGCCGCGGCCCTTTCCTGCCAGAGGGATTCGTAACTCCGGCCGGTCTGATGTGCCAGTTCGCGCACATGGGCGTGCTGGGCGTCGGAATCGATAATACCGGGCAGGACGTTATTGATTGTCACGTTCTTTCCAACGACCTGGCGGGCCAGGCCGGATGAGAACGCGACAAGGCCAGAACGCGCCCCATTGGAAAGTCCCATTTCCGCCTGCGGGCTTTTGACACTGCGTGAGACAAGGTTGACAATACGGCCAAAACCGCGCGCCGTCATGCCGTCAACCGCACGGCGGATCATGTCGATGGGCGCCAGCATCATCATATCCAGCGCTTCCAGCCAGCAGGCCCTGTCCCATGCCCTGAAATCCCCCGGTGGCATGCCGGCACCATTATTCACCAAAATATCGGGCTCGGGGCAGGCTTCGAACACCCTGGCCCGCGCCGCATCATCCGTAAGGTCCGCCACCACGTACTGGGCCGGCACGCCGGACATGGCGGTTATGGAAGCCGCGGTTTGCGCAAGCCTGTCCGCATCGCGGGCGACCAGTGTCACGCTTACGCCTTCCGCCGCCAGTTGGATGGCAATCGCCCGCCCCATACCCCGGCTGGCACCGCAAACAATAGCTTTATGACCGGCAAGTTGCAGATCCATGAATGATGACTCCCTTCGCTGAACTGGACAGCAGCACCGCCTGCGCGACCCGCCTTCCCTTTGAATCACACGATCATTCACCTTATCTCATGGCGTGCAAAGCCTCTCTTTGGGTGTTTCGGCACAGATGTGATCCGTTCATTGCGCGAGCAGGCGTTCCACGCCCGCCTTCATGCGTGCGAGGGAGAGCGCGATCATGCTCTCGGATGAGGCATAGGAAAGCCGCATGTAACCCGGTGCCCCGAAACAGGAACCCGGCACAACGGCGACATGGCATTCGTTCAGGAAAAACTGGCACAGCGCCATGTCGTCGGTTATGCCCTGACCGATGACCGAGGGTCGTGCGAGAAGTGTTCTGACATCAGCAAAGGCATAGAATGCGCCGTCGGGAAGCGTGCATCGTATATCGGGAATTGAATTAAGAAGATCGACGATCATATCGCGTCGTTGCTGAAAATCCCTGCAATGCGCCCGCACGCTGTCCTGCGGTCCGTCGAGCGCTTCGATCGCCGCCGCCTGGCTTATGGAACAGGGGTTGGACGAGCACTGGCTCTGCACGACAGCCATGGCGGCGATCATCTGGGCGGGGGCCGCCACGTAACCGATCCGCCAGCCTGTCATGGAATAGGCTTTGGAAACGCCGTTCACGATCACCACCCGGGGCCGTAGATCCGGACAGACAGCCGCCATTGTTGCAAACGGCACGTCACTATAACGGACATGTTCATAAATATCGTCGGCGATCACCCCAACGCGACACGCATCGCGCAGGACCGCGCCAAGGGCGTGGAGATGGGCACTGCTGTAAATGGCGCCGGTTGGATTGGATGGAGAATTCAGAAGAAGCCAGCGTGTTCTTTCAGTAATGGCCGCGCGCAATGCGTCAGCCGAAAGGCGAAACCCCGCATCTTCCGGGCAGGATACGCAGACCGGCACACCACCGGCCAGCTTGATCATGTCCAGGTAGCTGGTCCAGCATGGAAGGGGAACAATCACCTCATCCCCCGGATTGAGGGTCGCCATCAGGATATTGAAGAGAACCTGTTTCGCCCCGGCGCCCACGCTGATCTCGTCATCGGCAAAATCCAGCCCGTTCTCGCGCAGGAATTTACGCCTGATGGCCGCCTTCAACGCCAGCGTGCCATCCAGTGCGGTATACCGGGTCTGGTTGGTGAGGATGGCGTTAATTCCCGCCAGCTTGATGTTATCGGGGGTCGGAAAATCCGGCTCCCCGGCGTTGAGCATGATCACGTCATGCCCTTTTGCCACAAGGGCCCGGGCCTGCGCGCCGATCCTGATGATTTCTGAAACCCCGATCCCGTCGAGTTTGGTGGCAGCCGAAAATTCCGCCCACCGTTCCATGCGTGGCATGTTGCGTCCTGTATCTGTGAAAATCGATGGACAGAGCATGGACATGTCAGACACGAAATTTTCCAGTCAATTTTGGTGATGGCATTATTCCAACACGGACCATTGCGGCCCATGTCCCGTTCAGGCAGCTTTGAGACGGCCTGCCCTGTTCCCCTGGTAAAACCCGCCGAAACGATTTTCCAAGAACAGGGACAGGGGAATATCCTCCTGCCGGATCAGGCCGCGGCCTGGTATCTGACCCTGCGCCAGCAGATCGAGAACCGCGCAGATCGCCCCTGCGGTGGTGATCTGGATGGCCGTGCGCGGCTGGCCCTGGACGATACCGGCATAAACGCTCCGCACGAAGCTTTCCTGCGTAAGCTGCCCGCCCTTCCAGCCGGTTACGGACACGAAAATCAGCACCATGTCCTGGCTGGTCAGGGGCACGGCGTGTTCCATGATATCCTTCAGGACCGCGCGCCGTTCTGACAGACGGAGATCCTGCAAAAGAATTTTCATGATCTGGGCATGGCCCGGATAGCGGATAGTGCGATAGTTCAGTTCCCTGACCGCACCTTCATATGTTTCGCACAGGGACCCCAGACCGCCCGAGGTATTGAAGGCCTCATACGTTACACCATCGACACCCAGTGTCTCGCACTCCTCCAGCGCAGGCACAAGGCGGCGCTGCCCGTCGACAATGGCTTCGCACGGTTCGATATATTCGTTGATGACGCCGTCCGTGCTCCAGGTCAGGTTATATCCCAGCGCATTGGACGGAAATTCCGGCAGCGCACCCACCCGCAGATGGATCGTATCCAGCCTGTCGAATTTCTGGGCAATGTCGTGGGCGACAATGGACACGAAGCCGGGTGCCAGACCGCATTGCGGAATAAACGCCGTCGTGGCGCCACGTGCCAGTTCCCGCACGGCGCGGGTGCTGGCGACGTCCTCCGTCAGGTCGAGATAATGCACGCCTGCCTTGGCGGCGGCACTCGCGATCCGCGTCGTCAGGGCATACGGGGCTGCGGACAGCACGGCGTAATGACCCTCGATGACCGTGTCGAGAGCTCCATCCGTGCCGATATCGGCACGGTACCGTGCAATGCCCGCAGCCTCTGCCCGATCCAGCCTGGCCTGATCGTGATCGACCAGTGTGACAGCGTAGTCATCCGTTCCAGACAGGAAGGCGGCAATGGTCGCGCCGATCTTGCCTGCGCCTATCACGAGTATCTTTTTCATCGGAACCTTTCCAGCATCAGTGCCCGCCGAAAACATGGGACAAGGAAACGCTTCCGGAATCAATTGACAGTCTGCTGCGCGAGCGCCCCTTTCTTTCGGCATTATGCATGGTAGTATCGCCATTATGACTCCTGACACTGTCGACCGGACCCTGATCGCCCTCCTGCGCAAGAACGCCCGCATCAGCACTGTTGCTCTGGCGCAACGGGTTGGCATGTCGAGAACCACGGTGCAAAGCCGCATCGAACGGCTTGAACAGGCCGGTGTCATCCTGGGATATACGATACAGACGATCCCCGAAGCGGATGAGGTCGTCAAAGCCCATGTCATGATCACGGTCGTGCCGCGCCTGTCACGGATGGTGGAAACCGCGTTGCAGCAGATCGGGGAAATTCGTGAACTTCATGCGGTCAGTGGCGAAATCGACCTGATCGCGGTCATCGCCGGCCCATCGACCGAGAAGATCAACGATGTGATCGACCGGATCGGGCAACTGGAGGGCGTGCGGCGCACGACATCCTCCATCCTTCTTTCGACCCGGCTGAACAGAAAGGGCTGAGCGCCACGCAATAGCGCGCAGGCCGCCCGAACACAGGCTTTAAAGGCGCTGGCCCGCGGGAATGCCCAGCCTGTCGCGGCGGCTGGTGGACAAGGCCAGTTTCGCGAAATCGGGGCTTGCCGCACCGGGGACGGGAACATAGAGGATGGTGTTGGTCAGCACCGAAAAATCCTTGTAGAAATGCTGAGCCGATTTCACGACGACAAGGCACCCTTCCAGCTTGCACCCCATGTCCAGGAACGCCTGGCGCGTATAGGTCTGCCGCCGGACCGAGACCAGAACGACCTCTACCCCGTCCACCGCGATCCGCGCTGCCCGCCCCATGACCGTGCGATCACCGCTATAGCCATGCTGGACAAGTTCGGGGGAAAGAGACAGCACCCGGGCCGTCACATCCAGCGGAACATGCGAACACACGCCGCTCTTGCCGCCCAGGCGCAGGGGCAGCGTGGCACCCACGCCCGCCAGAAAACACATATCCACGGCCACGGGGTCCCACACACAGCCCAGAACGGCGTTTTGCACCCCGGCCTTGAGCAGATGCTCCAGAATATAGGTGCTGTCCGATGGCGCGCCACCGCCCGCATTGTCCGAAACATCGGCAAGGACCATGGTTCTTTCGGGTGTGCGCGCGCGCAGGGCAAGGGCATCGGCCAGGCGCGTATATCCAGCACCTTCGGGGCTTTCCAGCGCACGAATGCGCTCGCCCACATCCTGGGCCGTCATCTGGGCCAGCACCGCATCCCCATCGGTAATCACGAGCACCTGCGCGCCGACATGTTCGACATCCGCCCAGGGAAAACCATGAATGAAGGAAACGGACAGGATGCCCGCCTGCCTTTCTATGGTCCGCATGGCCTGGACGAGGCCGCGCACGGGTTCGACCGGCGTACGCCAGACACCCAGCAGGCCGCAATCGAACACCGCGCGGCATGGCCTGACCTGCCCCTGGGCCACACGCAGGGACAGGTCGAACACCTCGCTGGCCATGGCATCGACATCCGTGTGCGGATATTCCTTGTAGCTGACAAGAATATCCGCATTCTCCATCATCGTGGGGGTGAAATGGGCGTGCAGGTCAAGTTCGCAGCCCAGTGTCACGCCCGGCCCCACGATCTGGCGCACATGGGCCAGAATATCCCCCTCGCAATCCTCATACCCCTCGGCCACCATGGCGCCGTGCAGGAACAGAAGCACCATATCGACCGGCCCGGCCGCGCGCAGATCGTCCAGAATGAAGCCCCGCAGTGTCTCGTAGGTCGCGCGTGTGGTGGTCCCCGCCGGGGGGGCGAAGGCGCACAGGCTTTCGACCACCTCCATGCCGCGCGATTCCGCCTGCCGCCGCCAGCGGATAAGGGGAATATTGGCCAGGTTCGGCGCGGCACGGCTACCGTCCCGGCGGGACCATGTCGGGTTATCCGTAAAGCTGGAAAGGCCGGTCGGAATGGGGGAAAACGTGTTCGTTTCCGTCAGCAGGGTCGCGATAAACAGTTTCATGGCATGTCTGCGGCATAAGGATCGGCAAAGGGAAAGTGGATGGGTGCGCGCACATGGGTGGCCGCATCCAGGCAGCAGTTTTCGCGGTACCGCCAGGCCACGATCTGGACCCCGGCCGGCAGGCCGTCCCCATAGTCAGGTGCCAGTGCGACGGGAACCGCGACACTGGGCAAGCCCAGAAGCGATGTCGCCAGCAAAGGGCTTTGCGCGCGGACAAGTGCCGCCAGCCCATCGACTGATACGATATCCGCATCCGGATGGATGGGATCGTCCCAGGACACGGGCATGAGAAGAAGCGGCCAACGCGCAAGAAAGGCGCGCCATTCCCTTAATATGCCAAGCCTGCGGGCAAAGCCTGCCAGACTTGCCGCCGCGTCACGCGGGGGAAAATGCTGCTGGATATAACCGATCAGCGTCTTCACGGCAGGGCTGCCCGCCTGAAGCAGCGCATCGAAACCACCCCGGTGCCGGTCGTCATAAGTCAGGTTGCACCACAGTTCCGCCGCTTCCGCGAAACAGGGGGGTGTTACTTCCTCCACCACGTAGCCCGCAGCTTCAAGACGGCGTGCCGCGGCCAGCAGGGCGGCGCGCACCCGCGGTGCGGGGGTAAAGCCTGCCGCCTCACCCGTAAACAGTGCCACCGGTGTCCGGGCCGGCGGGGTGGACGGGATCGGACCTGCCGGAATGCCAAGCGGATCTTCGGGGGTTTCGCGCCGGATCGCGCTGAAGATCAGCCGGGCATCCTCCACCTCGCGCGCGATCGGTCCGTTGACGTTCGTCATCTGCCCGATCATGCCGCGTTCGGCGGTGTCGGTGTCGTTGAAAAATGGAACCAGCCCCGGTGTCGGCCGCAGCCCCACGACACCGCAGGCAAGGGCGGGGTAACGGATCGAACCACCGTTGTCATTGCCGATACTGGCAGGCCCCAGCCCGCACGCGACCGCCGCCGCCGACCCGCTGCTGGACCCACCGGCGGTATAGGCGGCGTTCCACGGATTGACGACACGCCCATGCAGGGCGCAGTCGCTGTCCCAGCGCATTGAAAATTCGGCCACATTGGCGCGCGCGAATGGAATGGCTCCGGCCCGGCGCAGCAGGGCCACGACCGGCGCGTCATGGGCCGCGATGCGGTCTTTCAGGGCGACGGCTCCGTTGGAGGTCGCACATCCCTGCTGATCGATATTGAGCTTGATGCTGAGCGGGACGCCATGCAGCGGCGGCAGGTCGATACCGGAAAGGACGGCGCCATCCGCCCGGCGTGCTGCCTCAAGAGCCGCATCCGCCAGCACCTCGGGCAAGGCGTTGATGCGGGGATTGACTGCCCGCACCCGGCCCAGGACGGAGGTCATGACCTCCACGCAGGACACGTCACGCGCGCGAATGGCGGTGGCAAGCCGGGTGGCACTCCAGCGCCAGAGAGCATCGGTCATGAGGGGGAGGGCTCCTGTGGGGAAAAAGTGGCCCGACGCGCGCCCGGGCGCAGCAGGGCATATAACAGGGCGGTTAGGACAATCAGCAGCGCGATCGCCCGCAAGCCCGTGCCGGTGGTGCCCGTCATGTCCTTGAGATGCCCCACGATAACCGGCCCCGTGACACCGCCCAGCAGACCAAAAGCGTTGACGGCGGCAAACGCCACCGCCCCCGGCCCGGACCGCCCCTGGTTGATCGTTGCAGCCCAGAACATGGTGTAGGCAACATACAGCGCCGCCATGGCGCAGGCTAGGCTTGCCATCTGTATCGCAAGCCCCGCTCCCGCAGTTGTGGAACAGGCAAGGGCCAGGGCGGCGGCAAGCCCCCACGCACCGCACCGCATACGCTCGTGGGAATGCGTGAAAAGCAGCATGGCGATCATGGCAGCCGCATAAGGCACGGCATAGAGCCAGCCTGTCGCCATCAGGCCAACGCCGTCATGCGCTGCGATAATCTGTGGCAGCCACAGATTGACCGCGTACATGCCGGTAATAAGGCTGAAATAGAACACCGCCGGAATGGCAAGCGCACGCGCTGAAACGCGACCGCCCCGCACCACCGGCGCATCATGGTGTGCGGCAAGGGCCTGCCGTTCCTCCGGGGTGAGCCATTGGGCACTTTCGGGGTTTTCAGGCAGTGTTGCCATGACGATCACCCCCAGCACGACGGCGGGCAGCCCTTCGAGCAGGAACATCCACCGCCACCCGGCCTGCCCCCACACACCGTCCATGCCGGACATGATCGCCCCGGATAGCGGGCCGCCGATCACGGCGGCAAGGGGGGCGGATATCTGCTGAAAAGTCAGGGCCCGGGTAATGCGATGCGGCGGATACCAGCAGGACAGATAATGGAAACAGCACGGCGCGAACCCTGCTTCGCACACACCCAGCAGGAAGCGGCAGGTATAAAAGCCCAGCTTGCTGTCAACACAGCACATCAGGGCCGAAAACAGCCCCCAGGCCACCATGATAATGCCCAGAAACGGACGCAGGCCGACACGCAGGGCCAGAATCGAGGCCGGAACCTGGAACAGCACGTAGCCTATGAAGAAAATTCCGCCGATCCATCCGAAATCCGCCCCGCTCAGACGATAATGGTGCAGGATACGCAATGACGCGAAGGAGATATTGGCGCGATCTATGGAATTGAGCAGATAGGCCGCGAAAAGGGGCGGGAGGATACGCCTGTTGATGGCCTGGAAAAGCCTGTTTTCATCGCGGGGCATGCAGACCATCCGCAAGACCGCCCTGCCCTGCCCCACGGCGGGCCGCCAGGCACAGTGCCAGATAACACAGGGCGACAATCAGGAAACAGGCCAGGGGGCGCAATGTGCTTTCAGGCAGGAAACGAAAAACCACGACCCCGACCGCCACAGCCGCGATGGCCCGGGGGTTGAACCCCACAGTGTACCAATACTGGCCGTGCCGCGTGTACAGGGCCGGCACGTCCAGCGCCTGCCGACGCACGACCAGGTAATCCGCGATCAGCACACCCGTCACGGGCGCGAAGATCGTGCCGATCCAGGCATGGAACTGCACCAGGTCCGAAAGGGCATTGCCCAGCATGGAAAGGGTCAGCCCCAGAACGGCGACGATAATGGTCGCAAATAACCGGCTGATACGCGGCAGCAGGTTGCACAGCGACAAGCCGGATGTGTACACATTAAGTGCATTGATCGTCCAGTTGTCGAAAACGACCAGCAATATGACAAGGCAGTTCGTCCGAAACCCCGCCCCGCCATCCATGACCACGCTCAACACGTTGGCGTCCTTGCCTGCACTCAGCGCCGGGCCCAGCGCCCCGAAGGCCGAAGCCAGCAGGCTGCCGGCAATAATCGACAGCGTCATGGTCAGGTACAGGCCGCGTCGGCTTTTCATATGCCGGGTAAAGTCGGCGGCATCGGGTGCAAGGGTCATCCACACGCTGGCATAGACATCGACCCAGGTTGCAATCAGCAGCCAGGACGGCCAGACGATAACCCCCGTCATGGGCTGGGCGGTCAATGACAGCGACCCTAGGGGAAGTCGGGTCATCAGGAAAAATATGATGCCAACCTTGATGGGCGTGGCCAGGCCGGACAGGTTCTTGAGAACCCGAAAACCGAAAATACCCACAAGGGCCTGCGCACAACCGAACAGGACAGCGAACACCGTCAGCGATACGGTGTGCCCGGTCGTCAGCCGGACGAATTCCTGTATGGACAGGCAGCCCACCAGATTCTGAAACGCGAAATTGTAGATGGAGGCAAGAACCCGTGTCAGGGAACAGAAATAACGCGCCCCCATGACCCCAAAGGCCGAACGGGTCGCAACCTGGCCGGGAATGCCATAGTCGCACCCGATCCGCGCAAGAACAATGCAGAATATGGCCGCACTGAACGTGCCGAGCACCTGCACGCCCACAGCCCACAGATAGGGCAGGCCCGCACACACGGAAAGCCCGGCGCGCATGATGGCACCGGGGTTGAGGCAGATATTGAAGAAGATGACAGCCACGGCCCCAAGGGTGGAAGCCCTGTCCGCAAGCGGGATCGGCTGAATGCCGTACTGCTCGACCAGGTCTTCCCCACCACCGACATGGCCTGTGGCGGGGGCCTGCGTTGTCTGCGATCCGTTCATGCTGCCGCCTGCCGTGTTGGACCCTGCATGGCCGCCCCCTTGCGCATCATGTTCAGAAACCGGTGCTGATGGTTCCGAAGAACATGCGCGGCGCACCCATCAGCAGGGTCTGGTAATCGCCCGACATCGGGCTGCCGCCCTGCCCGCCCATCATGGAAACATAGGTTGTATTGAACAGGTTGTTGATATTGAAGGACGCGGTCAACCCCTTGAGATGCCACAGGTCGCCAAAGTCATATTTGGCGCCAAGCGTGGCCAGCCAATATCCCGGTACCGAGGTATCGTTCAGGTAGCTGAGCGGCCGACGACCGACATAATTGACATCCAGGTGCACGCTGGCATGACGGTATTCGTATGTCGCACTCGTCTTGTACATAAGCTGCGGATAATCGATGACCTTCTTGCCCTTGATGGGATAGATGGTCCCGACCTGGTTGAGATTGTTGTCATATGTCGAATGGTTGTAGCTGATCGAGTTGAAAATGCTCAGCCCCTTGATCGGCCGCACCGTCACACCGGCATCCACCCCGTTCATCGTCACACCACCCACGTTCATGACCGTTGTCACCGGATCGATCGAAGACCCCGTGACACTGGCTTGCAGACGGTTTGAGAAGTCGACGTGGTAACCGATCACGGACGCCGAAACGATCGGATGATTGAAGCGCCAGCCGACCGAATACACCCAGTCCTTTTCAGGTTTGATGCTGCTGCGGGCATTGTCGAACGCCTCCTGCGAGACCGCGAAGGGGGAGGCTGCCAGATGGTAGCCGCTTTCGGGGTAGCTGCGCATGTTCTTGGAAACGTCGAAGAACAGGCTGTTATAGGTCAGGAAATGCCATTCGGCGCTGAAATGCGGCAAAAAGGCATCTTCCGCCGTCAGGCCCACACCCCCGGCAAGCTGGTCCGTGCCCGTATAGGAGGGGGTGTTCCCCGTGGCGGAAACGCGCGTGGTGCTGAGCATGGATTTGAAACCGGCATGCAGGATCAGGGAATCCACCGGCCGCCAGGAATCCTCGATAAACCCGACGAACGTGTTGGTGTTGTAGGTCTGGCCCCACAGTTCCGCGAACGGGTTTTTCCAGCTCCGATAGGGGTTGGGCTGCACGCCCGGCGCCCATACCGGATCGTCGTAGCCGTACATATTGCTGATATATTTGTTGTTTTCATACCATACGCCCGCACGCATATGATGTTTGTCGATATCGTATTCCACGTTGCTGGTCAGGCCGAAACGCTCGATCTGCGGCATCTTAACGATTTCGGACAGGGGCGCACCCGTACCGGGTGACGCCAGATAAGGGTCGGACCATTCGGTGGCGGATTTTTCGCCGTGGCCGTAAATGACCGTGTTCCACCGCAAATTATCCGTCATCTGCAAATGCAGGTTCAGCCCGCCCAGGTAATCCGTCTCGGCAGTCGTGCCGGTATACCACGAAACGTCCTTGGCATCGCTGACAAGGTTTTCATGATGGGAATAAACCCCCTGCGCGGCCAGATAGGCCGAATGATAGTCCGGGTAATAATAATCCACCCGCGAGCCGAGCTTGTTGATCATCTCCAGCGATTCAGCCTGATAGGCGTATTGCGCAAGATTGGACCAGTCGAAAAAGACGGAAACACTGCTGTTTTCACCGATCGGTTGCAGGAACTTGGCGTTGACCTGCTGCACGAACTGGTCGCCATAGCCTTTCCACTTGTCACCGTCATTGCGCATGTAGGACACGAAAAACCGCGTGCCCGAGGGCGTCAGGTCGCCACTGTCCGCGCGGATGAAGGTGTGGAACATATTATAGCTGCCAAAGGTCTGGGAGATATATCCCCCCGCCTTGTGGGACGGATCGCGCGTGCGGATTTCGATACCGCCACCCAGGCTGTTGGTGCTGGGCATGGAAAGCGCGCCCGCCGCCTGCGACACTTCGATCTGCGAGATATTTTCCGACGACGCGGCCTGGTAGACGTTCAGACCGTTATAGTTGCGGTACCCCGTCTCACCCAGGGGAACACCGTCGAGCGTAAAGCCGATCTGGGTCTGGTCGAACCCGTGCATCATCAACTGGGTGCCCGAGGGGTCCAGGCCCTGCGCGTCATCGGTTGCGAACATGACACCGGGCACCTGCTCCAGGGCCTTCATGACACTGGTGCCGGGCACCGCGTTGGCAAACGTCTTCATGGTCACGATCGTCTGGGCGGCATGGGTTTCGCGTCGGCCGCGTACCCTCATTTCCTCGGCGGCACCGGCATTGATACTCTGGGGCGCCTTCGCACGCTTTGTCGACTTGGCCGGGGCCCCTGCAACGGGGTGGGCTGTTTCCGCGGTGCTCGCGTCCTTTGTCGCGGTCGCGCCATAGGCGGCCGGCGCGACCCAGGATGCCGTCGAACACAGAATCAAGCCACAAAAAAGCGGTTCATATGTCCGGTATGACCGCGAACCGGACAGTGAACGCCGAAACAGTGAAAAAATCATTCTGCCCTGCCCTTTCCAATAGCTAAGCGAGCCCTTTGCCATTCCATTTCTCTAACGAAACGTAATATTCTTTATCTTGCACAGAATGTCTCTCAGACGCGTCTTTTTTCTTGCCACAAAAAGTTATATTACTATTCCGAAATCGACCGCGTCCGCGACCGAAACGGGCCTTGGGCACCAGACCACCGGCATGACAGGTTTTTCATACTGTCTTGCACCCCTTTTTCCCGCTCATCCACAAAGCCACACCCTGCCTGCGCCCCGCCATTGGGCATGGCGGGCCGTTTCTCTCACCCACCATGCGGGACTGGCCCCAAGCCCATATCGTTCCGCTTTCATTACAAATAAATCAAGCTCTTGCCCATAGGCTTCGTGCCGCCATTTGCCCGAAGGCCACTGTCATGACGAATACGTGTTCGGGGGGAAGAATGCGGTATGCTCGGACCCGTGATCCGGGACTTCAGGACGACAGAACACGCCACGGCCGCTCGTTCCGCACATTCGGCCAGAAAGAACAAACCGGCATCTCGCTGCGTTTGCTTGCGCAACCCGCAGGTTTTTATGTCTTAACGCTGCTTGAGATTAGCACGGGGCATCGCCCGGCCTGTCCGAACGCTCGGCGCGCGGGTCTTTTGCGGCAGGGTTTGCCCGTGCCCTTAATGGCATCCGGACCGGGGGGCGGGAAATACGTCCAGCCGACTTCGCGCATATCGCCGGTCGAGCGACATGCGCGAACGGGTGGGATCAGTCTTCGTCTTCGTGGGATGCGGCGGTGCCGCTTTTCTGGGGGTGGCGGGCCACGATGATCAGCCCCCCTTCCGTCCGCCCGACCTTCAGCCCCGAACCACGCAGAACATGCCGCGTGGCCTGCAGGGGCCGATAGTTGCCATGAATTTCAGCACTCGTCTTCCCGGTCAGAAGGTCCGGATCGACCGTTACCGTGCAGCCGGTACGCTGGCGGATATTCTCGACCGCGGCACTCAGCGGGCGGCGCGGGGCGTCCCATTCATAATGCTTGCTCTGGCATTCGGGGCTGGCGCAGCCCACCAGCGGCAGTGCCAGAACGGTAGCGACTGCGGAAAGCCGTACGGTCTTCGTGGAAAACGACATGAAAAAATCCTTGTTAAAATTCAACAAACCCCCGACCCAGACCCTGCATTCCAGCACCGGGGGCAGGAATTGTCCAATCACACGCAATGACCCGCGGCACGTGGCAGGAGATTATCGAGGTATCGCCTTTTTTCAAAAAGAGGACATTCCCCTAAGCTTTTTGAAAAAAGCTTCACCAAAAACTTTTATCTACAGACTATTTCGTGAAGAGTTTTTTCTTCAGCCACGTTATTCCGACTATGGCCTTGAATGCGCCAAATGGCACCATGACACGCCAGCCCGCTGCAAAATCGCCCGCAAGCAGGGAAATAATCGCATCGCGCATGCGCAGGATATTGCGCGGGTTCAGAAACAGCATGCGCAGGACAGGTGTGTTGATCCGATAGATCAGCCAGGCAATGCGCCGCATTTCCCGCTGGGTCCGGCGTTCGGCCCGCACCGCGACCCGCGCACCTTCGAGCGGGTCGCGCATCCATGCCCGCGCGACATTGGCGCCACGATACGCACTGCGCATGGCCAGCAGCACGCCCGATGAAAACACCGGGTCCAGGAACGCATAAGCATCACCGATCAGGTAATATCCATCCCCCCAGACCTTTTGCGCGCAGTAGGAATAATTGCTGGTGGTGGACAGCGGGGCGAGCGCCTGCGCGTCACGCATCCGCTGGGCAACACTTGGGCTCTGAGCGACCTTTTTCCAGAACAGGTCGATCACGGGGCCCTTGTGTTCGCGGTAAGCCACCTTGTCGCCCACAAAGCCGACACTCATCACGCCGTCAGGCAGGGGGATCATCCAGAACCAGCCATCCTTGACCAGATGAATGGAGATATACCCCCCCATATCGCCAGCACGGCGCGGGACATTTCGGAAATGCCCGAATATCGCGGCGGTCGAATTCTTCTTGTTCGCCTGTCTCCGCCCCGTCTGGGCACTCAGCAACCCGTCGCGCCCCGACGCATCCAGCACGAAGCGGGGGGCATAGGCCTGCTCGACACCCGCGCCATCGCACGTGAGCACGCGCGCACGCTGCCCCGGCTGGAACTGCACGGACAAGACCCGCGTATTCTCACAGGTTTTTGCACCATGCTGGCCCGCATTGCGGAAGAGAAGCGCGTCGAAATCGGCCCGCACCACCTGATAGGCGTGGTCCGTTTTCGCACCGATGGCATACCGGAAGGGAAAGGGAACGCAGCGCTCATCCGTATCGGAAACAAATTCCGCGCCCGGCTTGTAAACCCCCATGGCCGCGACCTGCTCCAGCACGCCCAGGTCGCGCAGGATCGGCAGGTTGCACGGCAGCAGGGATTCCCCGATGTGAAAGCGCGGGTGCACGTCCTTTTCCACAATGACAACATCGTAGCCGTCGCGCGCCAGAAGGGTTGCCGCCGTGCTGCCCGCCGGACCGCCCCCGATAACCAGAACGTCGCATGCGTGAACAGCCATGTCGTGAACCACCTTGTCGCGAACAGTCATACCATGCCCCCATTGATCCCGATCGTCTGGCCCGTGATGTAGCCGGCCTGTTCCGATGCCAAAAACCCGACAAGCTCCGCCACTTCGCAAGGCGTGCCAGCACGGCGCGCCGGCACCAGGGCTGCGATCTGTGCCGCGTCCATGACCCTGGCGGTGGCGGGGGAATCAATCACCCCGGGGGCGACCGCATTGACGGTAATGCCCCGGCTTGCCACTTCGCGTGCAAGCGAGCGCACGGCCCCTTCCAGCCCTGCCTTGGCCGCCGCGTAATTGACCTGCCCGCGATTGCCCATGCGCGCCGTGACGGAAGACAGCGCGATAATCCGGCCCCAGCGGGTCCGGGTCATGGGCAAAAGCAGGGGCTGCACCACGGCAAAAAACCCGTCGAGCGAAACACCGATCACGTCACGCCATTGCGCGGCGTTCATGCCCGCCATTGTCACATCGTCATGCGTTCCGGCGTTGTGCACGACCACCTGCGGCACACCCCCTTCGATCAGCGGGGCGAGCGCCGCCTGTGTCGCGGCGATATCGGACAGGTCGCACTGCCAGGCTGTGGCACTATGGCCCTGCCCGCCCAATTCGGCCGCCAATGCGCGCGCCGTCTCCACCGAGGCATGGGCGTGGATGATGACATGCAGGCCAGAAGCCGCCAGCCTGCGGCAGATTGCCGCCCCGATGGGGCTGGTACCACCCGTGACCAGCGCGCGCTTCATGCCGGTCTTTCCGTGCTGTCCATGCCGGGAAACAGCACGGTGCCTGCGCCACTGGCAAGCCGCATCCCGGCCGCGCAGGCCACCTGGAATGTATAGACAAGTCCGTCCGCCGTTGCATGTTCGCGCGCGACATCGACCACAAGCGCGCCGTATTGCGGATGATCCAGCCTGTCGCAAAGAATTTCCAGACCGCGCAGCGCCGCAAGATAACCCGGCCGCCCTGTCGCCCGGCCGGTCAGCGCGCCATGCAGGGCCGCCGCCTGCATGGCGATTTCAGCCGCAACGACCGGCCCCAGCCTGCCATCGCGCCGCAGGGGATTACGCGGGTCGCACGGGTCCTGCACGACTGCGCGCAGCGCGTGATCGGACCATGTCTCGCAATGGTCGAGAAGACAGCTTGCCCCCTGATGCGGAACAAGGTTCAGGATTGCGGCGCGGTCAAGCATGGGCTCACTTCAATTTTCAACTGGCCGTTAAAGCACGCCACACGTATGCACCCCTCGTCCCGCCGCGCAAGGGCGCTAAGCAGGTTCAGGCCACAGGCGGCAGGGTTGCCCCGGGCCAGTTGGCGGAAGGCCGCACTGTCCGGCGCGTCCCCCTCACTCGTCGTGGCGTCGTAGGTCATGCTCAGGGTGGCCAGCCCCGGTGCTTCGGGATCGGGGTCGAGCACGAAGGCGCAGGCAAAGGCTTCCTGCGTGACGCGCACCATGCCGATCGGGCCGGGTATGGGCAGGTCATAGGCTACGAACAGCACGGGGTGTGCTTCCGCCACCGCTTCCGCCGCGGCCTTGAGCAGCCCCTGCCCGAACGACCAGTCAAACCCGCTGACAGCCGTTGCGGGGGCGATGGAGCCATGGCTGATGGTCCAGTACCCCGCCGGGGCGTTATGCACCGAATTATGGAACTGGGTGGGCGAAACATCCGCCCCGGGCGTGCACAGGGCGTTCAGGATCGCATCTATGACACCGCCATCTCCATTGGCGCTTGAAAACAGGGCCGCTATTTCGGACGGCTCCACCCGTGCCAGGGCACAGGCCTCCTGCGCCACGGCAAGGGCCAGGCGCGTGACGGGGCCCGCCCGCCGCCGTTCATTAGGGGGCAGGGCGGTAGCGGAGGGGGCAGCGACAACGGTGCCATCCCACAGGGACGGATCGCGCAGGACCGCCACCGATCGCGCCCAGCCGGGCAGGCCCGGCCCCCAGACGGAGGCCGATCTTACGACAACGCGCATTACGCCACCCCGAAGACAAGGCTGCAATTCGTGCCGCCAAAACCGAATGCGTTGCTCAGCACATGGCGCAGCGGCGCGGCTGCATTGGTCGTGACAACACGTGCGCGAAAGCCCGGATCGACCTGCCCGACATTCAGGCAGCCTGGCAAAAACCCGTGCTGGAGACACAGGATGGAAATGATAGCCTCCACCGTGCCGGAAGCCCCGAGCGTATGGCCTGTCCAGCCCTTGGTGGACGAACAGGGCACGCCATCCCCGAAGACGGAGTACACGGCCATGTCTTCCATGGCGTCGTTCGCCTGGCTGCCGGTGCCGTGCAGGTTGATATAATCGATATCGGCCGCGCTCAGCCGTGCGCGGGCCAAAGCGTGGCGCATGGCGGCAATGGCCCCCCGCCCGGCAGGATCGGGCGACGACATATGATGCCCGTCACTACTGGCCCCGAAGCCCAGGAACCGGGCCAGCCCGGTCCCGACCCGCGCATGGGGGCGTTCCAGCAGCACGAACCCTGCCCCCTCCCCCACGGAAATACCGTCGCGCGCCACATCGCAGGGGCGGGTGGGGCCTGCGGCGATCAGCCCCAGGGCCGCAAACCCGCGCAGGGTCATGCCGCACAGGCTGTCCACCCCCCCGACCACGACCGCATCGCACAGGCCCGCCTCGATCATGTGCCAGGCATCGACGAACGCGCGTGAGGATGACGCACAGGCGTTGGATACGCTCAGAACCGGCCCGCCCAGACCCAGTGCCCCGGCCACAAGGCGTGGCAGGGAAAACAGGTCCTGCGTGTGTTCCTGGTCGAAATCGGCGGGGAGTGTGCCGTGCGCGACATCCCGGCGGGCATAGGCGTTTTCGGTCGTGAGAATGCCCGAAGTCGATGTGCCCATGACCACGGCCATGCGGGTCGGCCCATAAAACGCCCGGGCCTGGGCCACATGGTCCGCAAAGCCGTCGAGACGCAGGGCCATATCCGCCAGACGATTGTTGCGGCAGTCGAAAATACGCAAGGATGCGGGCAGGACATGGGTTTCGACCCCGGCCACGCGCCCCGCATAGCCGCTGCTGACCCCCGCGAAATCGCACGGTTGCAGCCCTGAACGGCGTGCGAGCAGGGCCTGCCGGGTTGCGTCAAGCCCGGGCCCGATGGCGCTCAGCGCCGTTCCTGCGGTTACGACAAGCGGGGTCATAGGCTGTGTGTTGCCGAATTGGGCGCAGCCTGTCCAGCCAGCATGAAGCCGAATATCAGGCACAGCAGGGCGCCGCATGAAACGGTCCAGCCGATCTCGCGCAAAAGCGGCGTGTGGCACAGGCACAGCAGAGCGAAGGTCAGCACGGTCATGACATTGCAGGTCAGCAATGTGCGCATCGTGCGGGCGCGTTCCGCATCGTCAAGCTGGGGGCGGGCGAAGAACAGCGCGTAGTCCAGCCCAACCCCCAGCACGAACTGCATCGAAACCAGGTGGATCAGCGAAAGGGGCACGCCCCGCACGGCAAGAATGGCCAGCAGCACCACCATGGCCGCCCCGACGGCCGAAAGCACCCGCCACAGACGCCCCACATCCCGCAGCCCCCATAGCAGGAGCAGAAGGGCCGCAGCCATGCCCGTTGCCGTCCAGCGCAGGGTCAGGCGGGTGTGGTACGCGGTCAGGGCAGAAATTTCCTGGTTCAGGTCAAGCACCATCACACCGGGGACAGGCGCCAGCGCCCCCCTGATGGCCGCATAATCCGCGACCGCTTCGGGCAGGACAATGCCCCACCAGCCATCGTCACGCTGGAAAAGCAGGGGTTCGAGAGCCGGGGCCAGCGCAGTGGTGGCAAGACCTGCGGGTGTCAAAGGCTGCAATGCCCGCGCGGCTGCCACATCGGCGCGAAACCGGTCGAAACTGCCCGGCCGGAAAGGCAGCCCCGCCTGCGCGCTGCTTATGGCCGCAGCCAGCGTCGCATCATCGGGCAAAAGGGCACGACGCTGGTCCTGCATGGCGGCGGAGGGCAGGATATGGGCCGCATCTTCCACCCCCGCCAACGCGCCGTGCGCGGCCAGGCTGGCAAGAACCGGGGCCAGATCTTCCTCCTGCCGCAGAACGGCCTGGGGGCTGTCACCGCGCACGACGATCAGGTGCGAGGAATCGGGCACGCCCAGCCCGCGACGCAATTCCTGATCCAGCGCCCGGGCAGATGGCGGGATGGGGCTGAGTGCGGTCAGGTCGGTTTCCATCACCAAAGGCCGGATCAGGAAGATGGCGCACGCCCCCAGCACGGGCAGAACGCACAGGCCACGCCAGCGCCGCAACCGTTCGGCCCGCGCCAGTGGCGCCGAAGGGCCGCTGATAAAGGGCGCCAGATCGGCCGCAACGATAAGGCGGGGCATGATGAACAGGGTCACGACAGCCGCCGTGACAAGGCCCGCTGCCGCAAAGGTGCCAAGCTGGGCAATGCCGGGCAGGCCGCACAGGATCATGCCGGTCAGGCCCAGCACGGCGGTGGCGACCGCAAGCCGCAGGCTGGGTGCGATGCGCCGCAATGTGGCCTGTGGCCCCTCGCCTGCGTCGCGATGGCCGATCAGCAGCACGGGATAGTCGAGCGACACGCCCAGCATGGTCATCCCGAAGCCAAAGGCGATCCCGTGGACCGAGCCGAAACACACGCGCACCACCACCATGGCCACCGCGAGCGAGAGCAGGAACGGTACCCCGATAGCCGCCAGAACCCACAGGGAGCGAAAACGCCAGTACAGCACGCCAATGACAAGACACAGCGAAAGGATGGATATTTTTTCGATATCGGCCCGCATGTCATGCGCACTCTGCACCGCGAAAATGGCCGGACCGCTAAGCAGCAACCGCGCCCCGCCGGGGCGGGCCGTGGCAAAGGCCGTGCGAATGGCATCCTGCGCGGCCTGCTGGGCGGCCAGGTTCATGCCCGCAGCCTTTGTGCGCAGCAGCATGAGGGCGCGATTGCCGTCCTGGGCGAACCACACGCCATCCTGCACGCGCGCATGCACATCGGGCTGGAGATGGCGCAGCACGTCGAACAGGGCCCCGGTCGGATCGCGCAGTGCCAGTTCCAGAAAAAGCGGTTCCGCCGCGGATTGCAGGCCGTCAAGCGCCCTTGCAAACGCGCCTGCAAGGGCGGTGGACGAGAAATCGCGCGTCGCGGGGTCCGGGGCCAGCAGGTAGCGGTATGTGAACAGCACGTCGCGCAGGGATGCGTTATCCGCCATGGGGAACGACCCGTTCAGGACAACGGAAAAACGCGTATCCTGCGACAGCGCCCCCTGCATGGCTCGGCTGATGCGCCCCAGTTCAGCCGGGGGGGCCCGATCGATCCCGACTGTGATGATGGAGGCTGCAACCCCGCCACGCACTTCGCGGAACAGGAAGCGCGAACCCGCGTCATGCCCTTGCGGCAGAAAGCCCGCCATGTCGACGCGCAGGGGAATGCACGCAAAGACAACCGCCGCCAGCAGCGCCGAGACAAGCAGGGCAAAGGCCAGTCGTTTGGGGTTGCGACGCATCAGGGCGTGATCGTCAGGCTCTGGGTATCGCCATTGGCCTGTACGATACGCAGGCCGAGAATGGCGTTGTTCCTGCCGGTGAATGTCACGGTGCGGACCTGTTTTGCCACGTCGTCATTCGCCGGGGTCATCTCCAGCGTCCAACCCCCACCCAGATCCCCCGATGCATGCAGGTGGTAGGCGCGTTTGAGCCGTTCCACGTCCCCATCCAAGGGGGCCCGCAGCGTATCGACCAGAAGCTGGAGTGCAGGTTCGCGGCTGGCGTCAAGCGTCTGGGGGGCCGCAGTACCGCGCGCGATGGTGACCATGTCGCCGTCGATGACCAGGTCTTCGCGCCGGGGTGTCAGGGTCAGTTTTTCCAGATGCCCGGGCGCGCGATAAGACAGGTTGCCCGCACTTTCCAGCTTCTGGGTCAATGCGCCGATCACACGTTCTTCATGAAAGACATTCTGGCGCTGGTGCACCTGCCCCAGCCCGGTCACGATCGCATCGGCAAGGTCCTGTGCGCGGGCGGGACCGCAGAGGAGCGGAAAGAACAGGACGCTCAGGCACAAAGGCAGCATGACGGGCCGGAGCTTCATGATCTTTCCTTCCAGAAATCGTAAAGATTATACCATGATAAAGGATGCCGGCGGCAAAGGTCGCTCATCCAGTCGGCATAACGCTGCATCCACAGGCGCAGCTCCCCCGCCTGGCCGGCGCGCGGGCCCTTCAGTTCCAGCCGGTCCACCAGGCTTTCGAACCGGATATCGTAATGCCCGTCCGCGCAGCGCAGCCCGCTGAACAGGACAACCGGCGCACCGGTTATGGCCGCGATCCGAAAAGGGCCGGTCGGCAGCGGCGCGTCCCTGCCCAGGACCGATACGGGCAGGCTGCGCCCCATGTCATGTGCACGATCGCCCAGAATGGCGACGATATCCCCCGCCTGCAGGCTTTCGGCCACGCGCAGCATGGTGTCGGGCTGGCCGAGCGTGATCAGGATGCTCTCGTAACCGGGGTCCAGTGCTTCGATCAGCCTTGTGGCGTCCCCCGTATGCTGCCGGTACATGAGAATTTTCAGCGACAGTTGGCGGGGCGATGCCCTGACGACCGAACGCAGCGCATCGAACGAGCCGATATGCGCCCCCAGCAGGATACAGCCCCGCCCCTGGTCCAGCGCGGCAACGACCGCATCGGTCCCCCTGATCGACATGGGCGGGGAGGCCACCTTGTCATCGAGGATGAACAGCCGGTCGAGCGTCATCAGCGCATAGGAATGGATATGCCGCCAGATCAGGCGCCATGACGGCTCCCGCCCCAGAACGCGCCGCAGATAGGTGCGCGACCCCCGCCGGGTTGTGCCGTCGCTCAGCAGGTAATAGAGCGAGATGGGCCAGATCAGCCGCGAAAGCCTGCGCCGCCCCAGCAACCCGGCAAGCCGCAGCATGATGGCCATGACGGCATGGTTCCCCCGCTCGGGTGCGAGCCAGGTCTCACCCCGCGCGGTCATGGCTGCGGGCCATGGCCTATGACCGCGCGCAGGACGACCTGCCCCTGTACATACGCGCTCAGCCGGATCCGCGCGGCCTCGTGCTTTGCAAAGAACGTCACCGTTTCATCGGGGGAGACGGGGCGGAGGAATTTCACCTGCTCGATACGCGTGGGGCAGAGCCCCGCCAGGGCCAGGCCTTCTTCAAGCAGCACGACGCCCGGCACCACGGGCCGGCCGGGAAAATGCCCGGCAAGACAGGGATGGCTGGCCGGAATGACCGCCGTGCCGATTTCCTTCCCCTGCGCAAGGCGGGCGGCGAACTGGCGAAGGGCCTGAACGGTCAGCTTGCCCACGCCGTTGCGCGGCAGCGCGTCCACAAAAACGACGCCGCGGGGCAGAAAGGCCGGGTCGATCCGACCACGCAGCCCCGCGATCACCGCCTCCGCGCTCAGGGCAGGGGCGACGACAAAAACCCGCATCCTGGCGAAGGCACTTTCCGCATCGCCCTCGGGCGGCAGGAACGCGCCGTCCTCCACCCCGGGCAGGGCTGTCAGCGCCGTGTTCAGCGCGGAAAGCGACGCCCGTTTTGCGGCCAGCTTCACCATGTCGTTGCGTCGCCCGATCAGCCTGAAATGCCGTGGCCCGTCCTTTTCCACCAGGTCGGAAAGCGGATAGGCCGGGGCACCCGGGGCAGCGATGGTGGCGTCGTCCCCGTCCTGCGCCAGTTCGACCGTGTCGTACAGTTCCCAGCCGGGGCCCGCCGTGGTGCGGCGCATGGCGACGGAGCCGATCTCGGTCGCGCCATAAATTTCCATGACCGGTGCGCCAAGCCTGTCTTCGGCCTGCCGGGCCAGGGTCTCACCCAAGGGGGCGGCCGCGGAAATGATCCGCGCAATGGCGGGGCAGGACAGTTCGGCACCCAGCAGCAGGCGAAGCTGCAACGGCGTGGTGACCAGCACGCGGGGTGCGGGCGAGAATTCCAGCATTTTCCGCCAGTCCGACGGGTAGAAGGCAGGCCCGCTCGCTACAGCACACCGCGTGTGAATGGCCTGGAGCACCAGGGTCTCGAAACCGTACATGTGGTAGGGCGGCACCGTGCCGACCAGGGTGGAGGCCTGTTCCACCGGGTCGAGCAGCACGCGCGCCACGATGCTGCGCACCACCAGTGCGCCCCACCGCTTGGTATGCGCAACCGGCTGCCCCGTACTGCCCGAGGTGAACACGATGGCGACAAGCCGCTCGCCATCGATGGCGGGGTTCTTTGGGCAGCCTACCCCCGAACCGTCGGGCGGGGGCAGGACCAGCATATGGGCCGGGTGCTCCCCATCGGGCAGATCATCCGCAAAACCCACGCAGACAGCCCCATGTTCGGCAGCCAGCGCAGCCAGCCTTGTCGCTGTCCGGTCACTGGACAGCAGCACGTGGCGCCCCCGCAGAAGGGTTGCGAGAAGGAGGACTATAAAATGCCCGACATCGAGGCATACGGGCACGACTGGCGCATCGGGCAGCAGATCGGCCACGCGATAGGCGGCCCTGAGCAGGTCGTGGCCGGTCATCTCCCCGCCATGCCGACGCACCACGACACGATCGGGCGCGTGGATCAGGGAAAAATCGGGAGTGTCGGGAAAATGCACAAATCCGCCTTCCAGCTTACCCCGCCGGACGCATGACCGTGACATGGGTGGCCAATGCGCGCAGGGACGCGAAAATGTCGCGGCTGTTCGGGTCATCGGAACTCAGCGTCACCCCGTAGGCCCGGCTGATCATCAACGCGACTTCAAGCGCATCGATTGAATCCAGGCCCAGCCCTTCCACAAATAAGGGAGCGAGGGGATCGATCTCTTCCGGTGCAATCTCAAGTTGCAGGACATCCACCAGCCGTTCGGCAATTTCACGTTCAAATGGCGTTTGCGATGGATCGCTCAAATGCGTATTCATGATTCTCATGCCAGACAGGAAGTGATGGCCGTCCTATCACACGGATAGATTGAAGAAAAGGAAATCGAAAAGCCGGTCATGGACAGATCCTTCAATCCCGGACCCATGGCGACATTCCTGCTCGCGACCAGCTTTTTCCTGCCCTCTGGGGCCGCGTTTTTCGGGGTCGATGCCCGCGCTGCCGCCCTTTGCGTCCTGGCCTGCCAGGGTGTGGGCATCGCCCTCCTCGCGCGGCGCCCCCTGCCCTGCCTGGCCGTGATGGCGGCCCTGTTCTACCCCGCCTGGCACTGGCCCGCCACAGCCATGACCGTGGACCACGTCATTGCGTATGAATGCGCAGTCATGATCCCTTTCGTGCTGTTTGCCCGTTCGCTGCAAAAGGGGCATGAACCGCTGGCAAGCGCCCTTGCGCGACAGGTTCATGGCACGCTCCGCCCCGACGTGGCCCGCTATACACTGGCCCTGACATGGTTCTGGACCGGCTTTCTCGCTTTGGCGCTGCTTGCACCGCCAATACTCTGGCTTGTCGGGCCGGCGGGTTCATGGCGGTGGCCCGCAAGTGGCGCAGTACTTGTGCTGACCTGCGTGCTGGCGGGCCTGGAATACGGGTTACGGCGGATCGTCATCCGGGATTTCCACCATGCCTCGCCCCTGGCCGCCATAAAGGCGTTCCGCAACCACCCCTCATCCCCCCAGGCGTGCCCCGACCGGCACCGCGCACCTTGATAAGGGTGCCCGGCCTTTCTGCCGCACCGGTGTCGCCCCCGCACCATGGGGCACGCGATGCGTGCAAGGGCTTGCTTATCCTTGAGGTTCAGCCGAAAAAGCCACCTTCATGCCCGCTGCGGAGCCCCTACCCACGATGACAGATGATAATACGATGACCCAGGAGCGCACCACGCCACCCCATCCCGTCCTGTCCTCCTATTACCATGATGCCGCGAGCAGGCAGGGCTTCGTGCGCGGCCTGTTTGACAGGACGGCTTCCCATTACGACCGGATCAACGCGATTTTTTCGCTCGGCAGCGGGCGCTGGTATCGCAGGTGGATGCTCAAGCGCGTGGGCCTGAAGGCGGGGGACCGGCTGCTGGATGTGGCGACCGGCACGGGGCTGGTCGCGCGCGAAGCAAGCCGTATCGCGGGGATGAATGCCGTCATCGGGCTGGATATGAGCCCGGGCATGCTGGCCAAATGCCGCCAGCACCTGCCCATTGCCCTGGTCCAGGCCGATGCCCAGCGCCTGCCTTTTCCCGACGGGCATTTCGATTTTCTCAGCATGGGCTATGCGCTGCGGCATGTCAGCGACCTGCGCGCGACCTTCATGGCGTATTGCCGTGTGCTCAAGCCTGGCGGCCGCGTGCTTATTCTTGAAATCGGGCGCGCACGCCGCCCCTTCGTGCAGGCTCTTCTGCGCTTCTACCTGGGCCGGGTGGTGCCCCTGCTCTCGGGCGTGGCGGCATCGCGCGACAGTCGCCAGCTCATGGAATATTACTGGGATACGATTGCCGAATGCGTCCCGCCCGAGGACATCGTGCGTACCCTCCGCCAGGCGGGGTTCGAGAACGTGCAGCATTACACATCGCTGGGCGTTTTCCACGCTTATGCGGGAACGGCACCCGGTGCCCCACCCCATGGCCAAGCCCGTTGACCTGCCCGCGCACAGGCCTGCGCGGCGTGCGCCATGATCTGACCTGAGACGGAACATGCCCGTAATTTCGGCCGCTCCCGCACTGTCATGAGTTCCTGTCATCCGCTTCTGATGCTTGCCGCCACGATCGGCGGCAATTTCCTTATCGAAGGGGCAGCCTGCCCGCGCGGGAGCAGGACGGTTTATCCGGCCCTGATGCTGGGCGCGGTTCTGAGCACGCTTGTGTTCGGGTTTTTTCTTGCACTCTGCGGCTCCACGGTCTGTGCGTGGCTTTTATCCATGGCACTTGTCGCCTCCGTGGTATGCGGATCGAACATCAAACTATCCGTGCTGGACGAACCGCTTGTGTTCAGCGATCTTTTTGTTCTCAAGAATTTTCTCAATCATCCCAGATTTTATATTTTCGCTGTTCCCGGCCCCGTTCGTGTCGTGGTTGTCCTGGCCACGGTACTGGTGCTGACGGCACTGGGCCTGGCTGTGTGGCGTGCCCCCCTTGCCCGTCATGGATGGGGGGTGGGCATCATGCTTCCCGCCCTTGTGGCCCTGGCCGCACTGCCCGCCGGGCGTCTAGCACCCGGGCCGGATCTGGCCCGCGACATATCGCGCCTGGGGCTGACCGGCTGCCTGTTCGTGTACTGGCGGCGCTGGCGCCAGCAGCCTGTGGCACCACGCCCCCCTGCACCGGCCCTGCCCGCGCAGTTGCCTGAACTGGTCGTTGTCGTGCAGTGTGAATCCTTTGCGGACCCCGCCACTTTGGGCCTGCCGCCCGACATTCCTGTCCCGCCGCTGCCGGGTCTGGCGCGGGCGCGGGCCATGGCATCGCAATACGGGATGTTGGAGGTCAGCGGCTTTGGCGCCTATACCAACCGCACTGAATATGGCGTGCTTTTCGGACGCAACGCGCAGGAGCTGGGTTTCAGGCAGTTCGACCCGTTTCTGACCGCCGATACGGAAAGCAAGGCCGCACTGCCATATCTGTTCCGGCAGGCCGGTTTTGAAACTGTCTATATTCACCCATATGATTTGAGTTTTTATAACCGCAATACCATGATGCGCGAAATCGGTTTCGAACACCTGCAAGGCCGGGACGCCTTCGCTTACACACCGACCGCCACCGCACCCTATGTTCCTGACAGCGACCTTGCACACCGCATTCTGGATACGCTTCACGCGTCTCGCAAACCGCTGTTCCTTTACGCCGTCAGCATCGAAAACCATGGGCCCTGGCATGATGATACGCATCCGGTCCATCACTATCTGCATCATCTGGCCCATACCGATGCCATGATCGACCAGCTTGTCACGGGTCTTGAACGCAGCGGGCGAACGGCGCGGCTTGTCTTTTTCGGGGACCATCGCCCCTCCATTCCGGGCATGACATCAGCGGGTGCGGGCCGCAGCACGCCCTATGCCGTTCTGGATTTCCCCCCCGTACCGATGGAACAGGCACAGAAAAACATCTCCGCACGCCAGATCCATGACATCATAACAAGCCCTTGTGCATCTGAGCGTTCGAGCCTGCGTGCCAAAGCCCGGGCCGCTCGCTGAAAAAACCAGCGGGCCTGGCCACTGCCTCAGAAAAACAGAACTTGAGCACAGGAAAGACGGTGTTTGGGTGCAGGAACGACGCTGCTATCGTGCCGGTATCGCAGCGCGGACGCCTTATGGCCGATGGCGTCGCGCCCATGTTCTTGACAAGGATCTCTTCATGCCCATCGAGAAAACCGAAGTTCTTGTGGTGGGGGCCGGTCAGGCTGGTATTGCCATGAGCGAACACCTGCACGCCTGCCGTATCGAGCATATTGTGCTCGAACGCGGCCGACCTGCCGAACGGTGGCGCAGTTGCCGATGGGATTCCCTGGTGGCCAATGGCCCGGCCTGGCATGACCGCTTTCCCGGCCTCGATTTTCCCGAAAACGGGCCGGATGATTTCGTGCCCAAGGAGAAAGTGGCCGATTACCTGCACGCCTATGCGGACAAGATCCACGCCCCCATTCGCTGCGGCGTAACCGTCACGCAGGTGCGCCGCAACGAAGGCCGCCCGGGCTTTACGGTCCAAACATCAGGCGGCCCGATCGAAGCCGACTATGTGGTGGCTGCCACGGGCCCGTTCCAGATCCCCGTCATACCCCCCGTGGTCCCCGCCGATTCAGGGATCATGCAGATCCATTCGGCCGATTACAAGAACCCCGCCCAATTGCCCGATGGGAATGTCCTGGTCATTGGCGCGGGATCATCGGGCGCGCAGATCGCTGAGGAGCTTATGCGCAGCGGCCGCAAGGTCTATCTTGCCGTGGGGCCCCATGACCGGCCGCCGCGCAGCTATCGTGGCCGCGACTTTGTCTGGTGGCTGGGCGTGCTCAACAAATGGGATGCCGAGGCAACGCCGGGCGTGGAACACACCACGATCGCGGTCAGCGGCGCGGGTGGGGGCCACACCGTGGACTTCAGGCGGCTGGCGGCAGAAGGCATGACCCTTCTGGGCCGGGCGGAAACCTGTCACGACGGTATCATGACTTTCGCGCCCGACCTGGCCGAAAACATAGCCCGGGGGGATGCGAATTATCTCTCGCTCCTGGATGAGGCCGATGCCTATGTCGCACGCAACGGCATTACCCTGCCCGAGGAACCATCGGCCCGTGATTTTCTCCCCGACCCCGAATGCATGCGCCATCCCATCCTGCAGATGGATCTGAAAAAATCGGGCATTACCACCATTATCTGGGCCACGGGGTTTGGCGTGGACTACAGTTGGCTTGAAGTCGATGCCCTGAACGAAAACGGCCGCCCCCGCCACCAGCGCGGCGTATCGTCGGAACCGGGCGTGTATTTTCTTGGCCTGCCCTGGCAGACCCGCAGGGGCTCCTCCTTTATCTGGGGTGTCTGGCACGACGCCAAATACGTGGCGGACCATATCTCCAAGCAGCGGGGCTATCTGGCCTATGAACCTGCCAGCCCCGGGGAACATCAAGGGACTGCTTCACAAGCGTGAGCAGGAAAGATGCTTTCAATACATAAAAGTTCTCGGGTATCGCCTTTTTTCAAAACGTGACGGCTGCTGAAGCTTTTTGAAAAAAGCTTCACCAAAAACTTTTATCGATTTTGATCGATGGATTCTTTTGACATGCTCTTTTGGCCGGGCGGGCCATTGGACGGGGGGCGATGAAAGCCTGTATCATCCCCCGACCTGCCCCGATCGCGCGTGAAAAGGGTCAGGTGCAGAGCATTTTCGCCGTGCAAAAGGATATATCGGGGTGCGGTTTTCCCTTCGTCAGATCGAGTATTTCGTGGCCACGGCTGAAACCGGCTCCATTGTCCAGGCTTCCAGGCAGATTCCGATCTCCCAACCCGCCATTTCCGCCGCCATCGCCCATCTGGAGGATGTCTTCGGGGTTTCGCTCTTTATCCGCCACCACGCCCAAGGGCTCTCGCTCACGCCCGAAGGCCGGATCATCCTGCAAGAAGCCCGCGCGCTGCTGACCCATGCGCAGGATTTTGACAGTTCCCTGCACAGCATGCTCGGGCGCGTCAGCGGCGAAATCACGGTCGGCTGCATGACAACCCTTTTCCCCCTGCTTGCCCCGGACCTGATCCAGAGCTTTTCCGCAGCCTACCCCCAGGCGCGCCTGCATGTGGTAGCCGGCCATCATGAAGAACTGGTGGACAAGCTGCGAATGGGCGAAATCTCCGTCATGCTCGGCTATGACATGAACGTGCCGTCCATTCTCGATTTCCGGCCCCTTTCCGCCCTGGCCCCGTACGCGTTCGTGTCGCAAGATCACCCACGCGCGGCCGACGGTCGGGTAAGCCTGGCCGACCTGGCGGAAGACCCCTTCCTGCTGCTCGACCTGCCCTTTTCGCGGGAGTATTTCCTGCAACTTTTTGCCGCAGCCCATGTGACACCCAAAATCGTGGGCCGGTATCCAAGCATGGATGTCATACGTAGCCTTGCGGCCCGGGGGGAAGGGTTCGGCCTGGGCAATGCCCGCCCCCGCAACCGCCACGCGCTGGACGGGCGGCCCCTGGTCTATCTGAGCCTGGAGGAACACTGCGACCCGCTGGTATATGGGTTCTTCACGCTGCCGGGGCAAAGGCAACCGCTGGGCGTTTCGGCCTTTATGGAATTATGCATCCAGCAGCTTGCGGGAAAACCCCTGCCAGGAACCCTGCCCGAACCTTGAAAAAATCCCTTCTGCCATCTTATTGGATACGCCCGAGCATGTTCCGCCGGCATATAACGGGAAAGTACTCATACGCTCCCACGCAGTGACGGTCCGTATTGTCCCCACCCTTTGCGGTTCCGGCATATAAATAAGATAATTATAGAAATAATAAAGAAATTTAACTGCTCCCTTCCCTATACTCGGGCTTGTCCGGTGCCCTGTCGGGCCAGAAGCGAATACCCGGCCGCGCCGGCCCGCCACCCAGCGCCATGGCGGTACCATCGGCCCGCCAGCATGCCGCCCCTTCCATCATGCCATCGGCATGAAAGGCAATGGCGTTCATCCCGCCCCCGATATGGGGTTTTACCCGCACGTCATACCCCATACCCTTCAACGCAGCGGATGCCGGAGCGTAAGCCGGTTCCAGTTCGACCTCCTGCCCCTGTGTCCACAGGCGCGGCGCTTCCACGGCGGCCTGCAGGCTCATCCCGTGGTCGAGCAGGTTGACAATGGCCTGAAAGACCGAAGGAAAAATGCGCAGGCCGCCGGGCATGCCCAGGGCGTAGCGTGGGGCACCCTTGTGGCAGACGATCATGGGCGCCATGGATGTCGGCACGCGCTTGCCCGGCGCAATGGACAGGGCACGGCCGGGATGGGGGTCGAAATTGCTCATGTAGTTATTGGGGATAATGCCGGTTTCGGGGTCCATGAAACGCGCGCCGAACAGACCGTTGATGGTATGCGTGGCGCTGACGATATTGCCTTCGTCATCCGCGATAGTGACATGGGTCGTATCCTGGCTTTCCCATGCGGGAGACGACCGGGCGTGGCGGGCATGGGCGGCGGCCCGGGCCAGGCAGTCCCGCGCATAGGCCTTGGAGGTCAGGCGCGCGACAGGCACGTTTACAAAAGCGGGGTCTCCGCTGTAACGGTCCCTGTCCGTGAACGCGATGCCAATGATTTCGGCCAGCAGGCCCAGGCTTTCGGGGCTGCCGAAACCCAAGGCCGCCATATCGAAATTTTCCGCCATGTTCAGCATCTGGGTAATATGCACGCCGGAGGAGGCCGGTGGCGGCGGGCCTATGATGTCAAACCCCCGGTAGCTACCGATAATGGGCGCACGATCGCATGTGCGATAGGCCAGCAGGTCGGCCTGCGTCACCCATCCCGGGTCCGGCGCGTCTGCAATGCAGCGGGCAAGGGATGCGCCCAGCGCCCCGCCATGCAGGGCATGCGCCCCTTCGGCGGCGATCAGTTCCAGCGCTTGCGCATAGACGGGCTGGCGCAGGCGCGCCCCCGCCGCAAGTGGCGCACCTTCGGGCAGGAAGACGGAACGCATCATGGGGTCGGCCGACAGATCGGCCGCCTGTTCGGCAATGGCACCGGACAGGTAAGGTGTAATGCAAAAACCCGCTTTGGCGAGCCTGATGGCAGGTGCGACCGTATCGGCAAAGGGCAGGCGGCCGAAACGGCTTTGCATGCCATGCCACCCCAGCAGGTTGCCGGGTACCGCGACCGATGTGGGGCCGACCAGATTGCGCCGCCCCTTGGCCTGCATGCAGTGCTCCGGCTCGTCGGACAGGGGTTCGTAAAGATCAGGCGTCATGCTGGCACTGGCGCAGGACAGCGCATCGATAATATGGTGCGCGCCCGTGGCCAGTCGCACATGGACAAGCCCGCCACCGGCCACGCCCACCATCATGGGTTCGACAACGCTCAGTGCCAGAAGGGCGGCGGCGGCGGCATCGAACGCGTTGCCGCCTGCGGCCAGCATTTCCGCCCCCGCCGCCGTGCCGAGCGGATGGTTGGTGACGACAACACCCCTGCGCCCGCTTACGGGGCTTTTTTCACACACGAAGGGTAACGGGGCAGGCGGCATGCAAAAAATCCTTGCGTGTTATGGGCCGGTAGTGGGCCGGTATCGCGCCGCTATCGTGTCACGCCCCACGACCCAGTTCCATGACCTGCCCGCAGGATATGCGCAATTTCCCGCCCTGCCTGCATCGATATCCGCAGGCCCTGGGCAGATTCGATCAGGCGCGCTCAGCCCCTGCCAGCACCCGCAATAACGGCTGGCGGATGGTGCCAAGCCCCTTGTATTGCGCCAGGTCGGGCGGCAGGGTTTGCAGGACCGCTGCAAATTGCGCCCGCCATTGCGGCACGCCCAGAATATCGGCCAGCGGCAGCAGATAGGTGCGGATCAGGAACATGATGGCGCCACTTCTGGGCAGGCGGATCAGGTGCTGGACCTCCACCCGCATGTGAAACGCCGCCAACGCCGGATCACGCGCCATGGCAGTGCGGGTGGCCCCCCATTGGTCGTAGCTGTCCAGCGCTGTGTCCAACCGGTACCCGGCGGTGGAGGTCCAGTTCAACCGGCGAAAGACCTGGCCGGGTTGCAGCCGCATAAGAAACTGCTGCGCACGGGGGATCGCGCCATCGGCGTAGTCATGCGGGATGGGGCCGTGGATTTCCATGAACGACATGCCCGCGTCGAACGCCATCGACCAGTTGGAGGCAAAGGTCACGCAGCCCGCATCCACCCAGAGCTGGCCTTCGCGCTGGTCCAGCAGAACCACGTCCTCCTGCACCTGCGAGGCCAGGTACATAAGGGGCGGCATGGGCAGGGTGCTGTCATCGCCGTAGCGAAAGACCTGCGTGGTCTTCAGGCGCGGATTGGTCCATTCATATGCTTCACCCCGCCGTTCCAGCCGCATGGTCGGGTTGCTGGCCGCCAGTTCGCGCAGGCCCCATAGCAGCGCGTCCCACCCGGCTTCGCGCATATGCTCCAGGCTGGCATAGCGTGAAAGATCGCGCTGCAGAATGGCGCTGCGTTCCGCCAGTTCGCGCTCGTATTCCCCGTCCACGTCAAGGATCGTCGCACCCCACGCCCCGGCCGCCGTCCGCACGCAGCCGGGGGCGGGTTCGACATTGGCGCTATAGGCGTAGTGATCGGCGGAGAACGGCCAGGGGAACCGGCTTGCGTGCAGCCCCGGCTGTAAGCCCGGCACCTGGCGTTCTGCTGCCGGTAGCCTGCCTGCATCTGGTGCTGGTGCCGGTGGCACCTGTCCGGGCAATGCGGCTTGGCATCGCATTGTTCCCTGCGCTGATGCTTCCCGATACGCTGGTCCCGGCTGCATGGCACTCTCCCTACAGATCAAGCTCAAGCCGCCCCGTGCGCGCGACACGCAGGGCATGAGGCAGGTGCCCGATGCCCGTTCCGCATCGTCCAGCACGAAGTCATGATGCGTGATTTCGCCCGATACGCCGTCCATCCGGCATTCTCCGCACACGCCATTGCGGCACAGGGCAGGCCAGGACACGCCCGCTTCTTCCAGCGCGTCCAGCAGGCTTGTCTCCGCAGCAACCTCCACCACCCGGCCGGAACGGGCAAGGACGGCGGTAAAGGCCTGGCCGCTCACGCTCTGGGCCGCGCCAAAGCGTTCGATATGGCAGCGCGCCTGTGGCCACCCGGCCGCCTGCGCCTTGGCAAGGACATCGTCCATGAAACCGGCGGGCCCGCAGATGTAAAGATGCGTGCCCATGGGCTGGCTGTGCAAGGCCCGTTCCAGCGCCGCCGCGAAAGCCTGCCGCCCCCGGGCCAGTTGGAAATTGCCCGGGCCCGCCAGGTCTTGAAGTTCGGCAAGATGGGGGATGACCGCCCCATATGGAGCGACATGGAGCATCTGCATGGCATGCCCCCAGCGCGGCACCAGCCGCAGGTAGGACAGGAAGGGTGTCAGCCCGATCCCGGCCGAGATCAGCAGATGCCTGCGCGCCGTACGCACCGGCCCGAAATCGCAGCGGGGGGCGGCACCATCCACCACCGTACCCACCGGGGCGTTATGCAGCCATACCGAACCACCCCGCCCGTCATCCTGCCGGCGGACCGAAATGGCGTAGTGATCGGGGTCGTGGCCGTCATTGGTCAGGGAATAGGCATTGACCTGCCCGCCACAGGACAGCGCGATATGACTGCCCGGCGCAAAAGACGGCAACGCACCGCCCGCAACCGGGCGCAGGATGAGGGAACGCACGCCGGGTGCGACCTCCTCGGCATGGGTGATACGCAACTCGGCTGTCTGCCTGCCCCGGGTCAAGGTTCGCCCTCCACATCCGCGCTGAAACCCACGAATGCGCCCAGATGGCGCGAAAAATGCTGATGCACCAGAATGTTTTGCCCACATCCCGGACAGGTTACGATATCGCCCGGCTCGGCTGTTGCGCGAAAAAGCGTCTTGCAATGCGCGCATTGCACCCGCACCCGGCCATCTTCCAGCACGTGAAGACGTATTTCCTCGTCCAGCAGGCCCGTGCGCCGGGCCTGGGCTGCAAGCACCATGATTTCGGCCGGCGGCCCCGCAAGCATCAGCCGCCACCCCACTACCATGCTCTCGAGTGCCGCGCCGAACCGCGTGCTGACCGCGGCATCGGCCAGATCTCCCGTCTCCACCCAGGCGATGCAGGGCCACGCCCCCACGCCCTGCCGCCAGGCCTCGATCACGGGGGCGGTGCCCGCCCCTACCCCCACCAGCACAAAACCCCTGCCTGCCGCATCCACCGAGGCAGGTGCCGCGTCCCACGAAAGGTCGGACCAGACAGGCAGGTTGGTACGGGCCGAAGCAATGAACCGCCGGGGTTTTTGCATGGGCTCCCGCGTAGCTGCGCCACGGGGCGACATGGGTTTTTCTTCTCCCTGGTGTGCGTCTCGTTTCCCGCAAGAAACGATCCTGACGCTCCCACGCGTGGGGGAGGTTGTCAATAAATGCAACGCCGGCCCCCGGATCACGACCTTGCCGGGCCTGGACCGGCATGTTACTGTGGCCGCACGTGCTGGATCGGCAACGGATATCCGAATAAGGGCTTTGCATGTCAGAGGACGTATTTCTAAACGGCCGGTTCCTGTCCCCGGCCGAAGCGACATTATCCGTTTTTGACCGTGGCTTCCTGTTCGGGGAAGGCATTTACGAAGTCTGGGCCGTGGTGGGGCAGCGCATTGTCGATACCGAAAGCCATCTCAAGCGGCTGGACCGTTCCTTGGCCGAATGCGGGCTGCCCACCCCACCCGAACGGGACACCCTGCCCCAGATCCTGACCGAACTGGTCAGGCGTGGCGGCCTTACCGACGGGTTCATCTATCTGCAGATCACCCCCGGCGCGGGTGAGCGCGACTTTACCGGCACGGCCGATACCCGTCCCACGCTCTTTATCATGGCGCGCAAAAAGGACCTGCTGGGGGCCCCCGCACTTGAAAGCGGCATGGCCGTCGATCTGGTGCCCGATATCCGCTGGCTGCGGCGCGATATCAAGACCACCATGCTGATGCCCCAGGTCATGGCCAAGAAAAACGCCGTCCGCCAGGGGTTGAAGGACGCCGTTTTCTACGACGAAACCGGCATTACGGAAGGGGCGTCGTCCAATATTTTCATCGTGACGGAAAGCGGGGCCGTGCGGACCCGCCCGCTGTCGCACAAGCTGCTGCCCGGCTGCACGCGCGGCAGGATCGTAGCCCTGGCCCGGGATCACGGCATACAGGTGCACGAACAGGCTTTTTCGGTGGAAGAACTGCTCACCGCGCGCGAAGCTTTTGTGACAAGTGCGACCAGCCTTATCGTGCCGATTATCCAGGTCAACGAAAAAACCATTGCCGACGGCAAGCCCGGGCCCGTGACCCGCACCCTGCAAAAGCTCTACATCGATTACATCCACGCCCTGCCCCCCTGCGCGTGACATAAGCCCCCGGCTGGGCCCGCCCCGGGGCCTGGCTTCGGCCGGGGGAGGAAAGCGGGCCTGTCCCCCGGGCCGGACTGCGGTCCGGCCCCTAGTAGTATGGCCCCGGTGGTATGGCCATGAGCCGCGTTGTAGGATAATTCTCACCCTCAGGCGCATGGCCAATATCGAGTATATGGACAAGACACGGTGGCATGATGATTCACCCAGCAATGAAAGCCTATCAAAACGTCGCGGAATCCTCGCTCTCTGACAGGGAGACCGACGCCCTGTGCTTCAGACTTCTGATTGAAGACCTCCAGGCTGCGGCAGCCAGTTCCGATACGACCTTTCGCCAGCATATTCTCGCCAAGCATCAGCGCCTGTGGTCCGGCATCATCAAGGTGAATTCGCTCGATGTCGGGGTAACGCCCGCAGAAGACAGGGAGCTGTTTATCCGCCTGGCGGCCCAGGCCCATCAATACGGGATCATGGCTATCCTGAAGCCGGAACTGTCGCTGGCCCCGCTGATCGAAATCGCGACAAATGTGCTGGAAGGGCTGGAAACCAACCCGGCCGATCCCCTGACAACGCCTGATTCCGACCCCTACGCGATGTTCTGAGCAAAAGGCACGGGTATTTCCAGCGCAGGCATGAAGAAAGAAAGTGGTAATGCGGACATCTGACCCCGATACGGATCAAAACATGCTTCAATCCATTGCGGAAAGGCTGTCATTCCTCAAGATCGGCAAGAAAGAGCGCGCTACCCTTTCGCATATGCGCACCGAAATGACGGGCATACTCGAAGCCAGCCTGAACGACTTTTACGCGCAGGTGAAGAAGACACCCCAGGTCGCGCATTTTTTCAAAGACACCGCCCATATGCGCGAAGCCCAGTCCCGCCAGGCGGTCCACTGGAACATGATCTTTTCGGGCAAGTTCGATACGAACTATGTCGAAGCCGTAAGAAGAATTGGCGGCATGCACGCCAAGATCGGGCTTGAACCCCGCTGGTACCTGGCCGGGTACGGCCTGCTGCTGGACGGAATGATACGCCGCCTGGTGGAACGCGAACTTGCAGCCCATACCGGCCCGCGCCGTTCGCTGTTCTCACGCGGGAATGCGGAGACGGCGGGGAACGCCGAAATGGCACAGCAGCTTGGCGAGAAGATCGGAACGCTGATCAAGGCCGCCCTGCTGGACATGGACCTGGCGATTGCCACCTATCTGGACAAGCTGGAAGAAGCGAGCCGCAAGGCCGAACGCGAACAGGCCGCGCTGGAAGAAATTGCCCGCGCGCTGGAAAAGGTTGCCAGCGGTGACCTTGCGACATCGCTGGACAAGAGTGTGGCAGAAAAATCTCCCATGCTGGCCAATGTCTTTGCCAAGCTCAAAAGCGGGCTTGGCGGCATTGTCTCGGAAATTCGCCGCGCATCGGGGCTGGTGAAGGATTCGGCTGCCTCCATCAGCAAGAGCAATTCCCGCATTCTTGGCCAGAACGAAGCGCAGACCGGCTCGATCCGCCGCATCACGGATGCCACGGCTTCGCTCGAAGCATCGATTTCCGATGTCGCGGGGCAGACCACCGCGGTGGAAAGCGCTGTCAAGAAATGCGTGGCCGCCGCATCGCGCGGGGACAAGAATATCATCAGTGTGCGCGAGACCATGTCCGATATCCGGATGGCGGGCGAGACGATTTCCGAACTGGTCGGCACCATTCAGGGCATTGCGATCCAGACCAATCTTCTGGCGCTGAACGCCAATGTCGAAGCCTCACGCGCGGGCAGTGCGGGGCGGGGCTTTTCGGTTGTCGCCACGGCCATTCGCGAACTGTCCTCCAAGACCACGGAAGCCGCAAAGCAGATCGCGGCCAGCGCGCAACGCAGCGAATCCATCATCAAGAACGGCGATACGGCGGTCAAGCAGATGGCCGCTGCCCTGTCCGAGATCAGCGGCAGCCTTGGCGTGGTCAGCAATGCGGTTTCGCGCATCAACAAGGAAATGGGCAGCCAGGAAGAGAGCGTTCGCAGCACCCATAGCGAAGCTGCCGGCCTGAGCGATCTTTCGGAAAAAACCTCGTCCATGACCAAGCACGCCTCCACCGACTGCGAGGCCCTGAACCAGCGTTCCGATACAATGGTCAAGCTGGTCAGCAATTTCCGGCTATCGGAACATTCCCTGACCGTTTCCTGAACAAACAGAACCGCAACGCCTGAAGGCAGGGCATACGCCCCGCCCGCCCGGTTTTTCAGAACAGGTCGATATCCCCGGCCGGTATGGCGGGGGTGGGGGCCTTCTCGCCTTTGAGGGTCCGCACGATATCGTGCAGGCTCACACCCGCTGACAGGCGCGCCACGCTGATCGGCGGCATTTTTGCATCCCCCATGAGGGTCAGCAGGTTTTGCAGCACAAGGGTTGCTGCCTCCACGGTCTGGGTCGCCACATCCAGCGTCTGGACAGACTGCATGTCCTGCGTGCTCAGCGCCTCATCTCGCATGCACAGTTCCACCACACCCTGTGCCGCAACGCACTCGCCATGGGCCCTGCCCAGGATCTCCACGACTTTTGCAACCGCGTCCTGCACGCTCACCTCAAGGGGTGGGGGGCTGTCTGGTGCGGCGGTAGGGCTTTGCATCGCGCGTGTCTTCTCCATGCGCCGGTGATCAGAACAGTTCGACATCGGACGCGGAACCCCGCGCCCATGTCCGTTCGGCCTCGACCCGGCGCCGGATATAGGCTTCTTCCTGATGTCCGATCGCCTGGACATCATGCACAAGATTCTGCTGTGCCCGGCCCGTCGTGGGCCAGAAACGCACGCGCCTGGCCTGGCTGCCACCAAGGCTTTGCGAAATACAGCGTATTCCCTCGTCGGACAGATATTGCAAGACGAAATGACAGTTATCCTGCCCGACCCGCCCCAGCGAGGGTACGACAGCCGCCCCGCCGAATGTCTTGCACACAAGCTGGTCGCGGTTGCCACCCGCCTTGAGAATACCGTTTATCAGCATTTCCATGGCGTTGACGCCAAAGCGCATGGCCAGGCTGTCCTCGCCCTCCCCCACCCCGGGGAGCAGAAAATGGTTCATGCCGCCAATGCGCGCTGCAGGGTCGAACATGCAGACCGAAATGCACGACCCCAGCAAGGTGACAAGAACCGTGGCGGGGTCGTCGGAAATGACCACCTCGCCCTGTACAACAGTCGTCGTTGTATGAGTACTCGTCACGTTATGGGCCCGAACACCTTTTCCAGAACCTCGCGCAGCTTCGCCACGGTGTAGGGTTTGGCCAGGAAGTTGTTGATACCCGCCTTGATGGCTTCCTGCACAAGGTCCTTGCTGGCCTCGCTGGTCAGGATGATGAAGGCGACCTTCTGGGTCTTGGGGTTGGCGCGGACGGCGCGCAACAGGGCCAGCCCGTCCATGACGGGCATGTTGAAATCTGAAATCACCAGATGGGTCGGGTTCTGTTCCAGATATTCCATGGCTTCCTTGCCGTCCTTCCTTTGCGCGACATGCGCAAAGCCAAGCTGGGCCAGGCTATTGGCCAGAATCTGACGGATAGAAGACTGGTCATCAACGATAAGAGCCTTGATCTGCGATGCTGCTGGCATTGTCTCCCCCTTTTCTCTTTTTTCAATTTCGGCCAATCGCGCCGATGTCAAATCCTGTCCGGTCGTGTGCCGTCCGGTCGTGCCGCCTGCTTCTGGCCCGTCACGCCTGGATCGTCACGCCTGGATCGCCATGGCGGCCTCGCTCACGCGGGCAAGGGGTACAACCTGGCCCGCCGCCCCGATTTCGGCCGCGACGCGTGGCATGCCATAAACAACCGAAGATGCCTTGTCCTGCGCGATGGTCCGCGCCCCTGCATGGCGCATGGCCAGCAGGCCTTCCGCCCCGTCGCGCCCCATGCCCGTCAGGATAATGCCCAGCGCATTGCGCCCGACCTGCCCGGCAACGGAATCGAACAGGACATCGACCGATGGACAATGCCCGTTGACCGGGGGCGCGTGCTTCAGCCTTGTCACATAGCTGTCCTCGCGCCGTTCCACCACAAGATGCTGCGTGCCGCCGGGCGCAATCCTGACACAGCCACGCCCCAGTACCTCGCCATCCGTGGCCTCGCGGATGGAAAGGGCTGCAATTTTCTGGTCGAGCCGGCCTGCAAAACTTGCCGTGAAAAGGGGCGGCATATGCTGGCAGACCACAATGGGCGGGCTTTGCGCGGGAAAGCCCGACAGCACCTGTTCAAGGGCTTCCACCCCGCCAGTCGATGCACCGATCGCCACCAGGTCGAAATGATGCGCCCAGCTTTTGGGGCAATCCGCCGCCAGCACGGGGTTCGCCCGTTCCGTTCGGGCCACGGGGTGGGACTGCGCCGCCTGGATGACCAGCCTTGCCAGGCCCGCGAACGCATCTGTCCCCACCACAGAAGTGGGCTTTGGAAAACACTCGAACGCCCCCATCTGCAATGCCGTAATGGCCGTATCCGCCCCGCGGGCCGTCAGGCTGGAAACCATGACGACGGGGATGGGGCGCAGGCGCATGATCTTGTCTAGAAACTGCAGGCCGTTCATGCCCGGCATTTCGACATCGAGCGTAATGACATCAGGCTGATCCTGGATGATCAGGTCCCGTGCCTCAATCGGGTTCGCGGCCTCGCCACAGATGACGATATCCGGATACTGGTTGAAAGACCGCCTGATAAGCGCCCTGATCGTTCGTGAGTCATCGACCACGAGAACCCTTACCGGTTTCTCCATGGTTCAGTGGTCCTTTCTGTAGATTGTAGGGGCAATCTGCTGCAATCCGCACCGATCGACAAACGTCACCCTTTCGGAATGGCCTACGTAAAGAAACCCGCCCGGCTCCAGTTTTTCGGCCAGGCGCTGCCACAGGCGTTCACGCGTGGCCTCGTCGAAATAGATCACGACGTTGCGGCAGAAAATGGCGCTGAACGTTCCCTTGATCGGCCATGCGGCGTTGAGGTTGAGCACCTTGAAGGCAGGCAACTGGCAGATCGGCCCGGAAAAGCACATATCCCCGAACGGGTCGGGCACCATGTACTGCGCTTTGCAGGGTTGGGGAATGCCCTCTGTCTCCGCCTCGGGGTAGGTGCCGCTTGCGGCGCGGGCCACGACTTCGGAATTGATGTCGGTGGCCAGAATGCGCACATCGTGCGATGGCGCATCGGGAAAGGCCGTCATGACCGACATGGCCATGCTCCACGGCTCCTGCCCGGTCGAGCACGCCGCCGACCACAGCCTTGCCCGCCCGCCCGCGCGCACCTTTGCCGCCAGATGCGGGACCACCACGGTCTGCAGATGTTCGAAATGCTTTTTTTCACGGAAGAAATGCGTGACATTCGTGGTCAGCGCACAGATGAGCTTTTCCATCTCGTCCCGCGCGCCGGGCATGCGCACAAAATCCAGATACGCCTGGAACGACGTATAGCCAAGCTCACGCAGCCTGCGCGACACACGTGAATACACCAGCGTTTTCTTGGACTCGGGCAGGTGTATGCCCGCCTCGTCCTGCGCGATGCGCCGCACGGTTTCAAAGTCCGCGTCTGTATACTCGGCCTCGTTGCTGGACATCGGATATGTCATTCAGCGACGGTATCCCCGACAAGCTGGCCGACAATGGTTTCAAGCCGCAGCACGCCGATCATGCGCTGGTTGACCAGCACAAGCCCGTTCAGGCTGCCCCCTTCTTCCGAAACGGACTGGATGTCGCCCAAGTCTATATCCGCCATGTCGATCACGCGATCGACCAGCAGGCCGCACACCGTATCGTTTTTCGATTCCACGATAATCACGACGCGGCGCGGATTATCGGCCAGCGGCTGGATATTGAGATAAACCGCAAGGTCGATCACCGTCAGGATAACGCCGCGCAGGTTGATGGCCCCGCAGACATAATGCGGCGCAAAGGGCAGTGCGGTGGTTTTCTCGAACCCGCGGATTTCACGGACACTCAGGATCGGGATGCAATATTCCTGCTCGCCAACCGCGAAGACGATCATCTTGACAAGCCTGCTGTCCGTACCTTCGGTTTTTTCCGTCATATCCGTGTCCCTAATCAAATACCCGTCTGATGATATGGTCTTTTCACGCCGCCATGCCGCGACGTGGGTCCAATGCCTTGTCCATGCGCCCCACGGTGGCGGCAATCAGTGCAGAGACATCAAGGATCAGGGACACGCTGCCATCGCCCAGGATGGTCGCTGCCGAAACACCTTCTATCTGCCTGTAGTTTTTTTCGATACTCTTGATAACGACCTGTGTCTGGTCACGAATTTCATCCACGACGAGAGCAGCCCGGCCACCCGATTCATTCTCCACCACAAGAATGACGGCCTCCCGGATATCCTCATCCGATGGTTTCTGCGCCAGCCCGAGGGCCGCGGCAAGCGGTATAAAGGGCATGCAGCTTCCACGAATGGAAATGACATTGCCCCCGTCGGGCAGGACATACACGTCGCGCTGGTCGATCATCATGGCCTCGACCACGGAGGAGATGGGGATCACCATCGTGGAACCCCCTGCCGCAATCAGCATCCCGTCGAGCACGGCAAGCGTCAGCGGCAGACTGAGGCTGAATGTCGTGCCCTCGCCCGGCACGCTTTGAATGGCGACGCGTCCACCAAGGCTGAGGATCGCCTGCTTGACGACATCCATGCCGACACCGCGCCCCGACAGGTCCGACACGGTCGCGGCTGTCGAAAAACCGGGGGCAAAAATCAGGTTGTTGATCTCATCATCCGTAAGCTGGGCGTCGGGTGCCACAATGCCGCGCTTGATCGCGGTCTCCAGAACGCGCTGGCGGTTGATCCCGGCCCCGTCATCCTTGATCGTGATCAGGATCCGCCCGGAGCGATGCCCCGCCGAAAGGAGAATATGCCCCTGCGCAGGCTTGCCCGCAGCCAGCCGGTCCTCCACTTTTTCAATACCGTGATCGACGGCATTGCGCAGCATATGTGTCAGCGGGTCGGTCAGTTTCTCGACCAGCGTGCGATCGACTTCCGTGTCCTCCCCTTCAAGGGTGAGAACCACGTCTTTCTTGGTCATGGAGCAGGCTTCGCGCACCACGCGCTGCATGCGCTGGAACACGCCGCGCACCGGCTGGGCTCGCACGGCCATGACGGCATCCTGAATATCGCGCGTAAGCGACTGCATGCTGCCGATACCCTGCATGAGTTCCTGGGCAGCAGCCGGGTCCGTCCGGCGCGAAAGGGATTCAATAGCGGCCTGGGCAATCACCAACTCGCCCACCAGATCCATCAGCCCGTCGATCCGGTGCAGGTCGACACGGATCGAAGCCTGCTGTTCCGTCTTGCGGGCCGCACCCCCCGCCGCAGCGGGATGGGGATGCGCACCGCCAGCGGCATGCACGTCCTGCGATACGGGCGCGGCCGTGGAGGCGACCGGGGAGGCCGGTTCGGTCGGGTGAGCATGCTCCGCCACGACATCCCGCGCGGCAGTCACAGGCGCACTGTCCTGCACAACATTGTCGGGAACGGTGGGGGCTGGAACGGCAGGGGCCTGGGCGTGCGGCTCCTCATCCAGCAATGCGGCGGCCGGGTTGGCCTGTGCGCCGTCTTCGCGGGTGGTGGTAACATCGCAGGCGTCACTGACCCAGTCGAAAACAGCGGTCACGCTGTCTTCCGTAACTTCGGGCGGCAGGACCACGCGCCAGGCCAGGTAGGATTTGAGCGGGTCCACCGCTTCGAAAACCGGCAGGGCGGAAAAATCGCATGTGGTCGTCATATGCCCGCCCGGCACCCCGGCCGCGAGATCGGCAAGGCCGTTGAGCATGTTGCGCGCGTCATCCCCGCGTTCGTACAACGCGTCATGCGGGCGGAAGGTGACGACAAGGCACCCCGTGGCGGGTTCTGCCTGCGTATCCGCCCCGAAATCGAAATCCACCGGCACCGGTTCGAAGGCCACGGGCACGGGTTCGAAGGCGACCGGCACGGGCTCGAAATCCATGGGCACCGGTTCGAAATCCATCGGCACGGGCACGAAGTCCTGGGGGATGATATCGGCCTGGGCAGATGCCGCCCCCCCGGTGCTGATAATGGCCTCAAGCTCGACCTGGCTTTCCGCAATCCGCGCGGGATCCACCGGCGTGCCCTCGCGCGCCTCGGTCACGAGATCGCTCAGCACGTCCATCGCCTTGAGAAAGGTCTTGACCACATCGGGCGTGGGCACGACACGGCCAGAGCGCAACCCGTCGAGCGAACTTTCGAACACATGGGCGAAACGCACGAGATTATCGAGCCCGAACGACGCGGCACCCCCCTTGATGGAATGCACGGCGCGAAAGACGGCATTGATGGTCTCCTGCCCGGATTCCCCATCCGCCAGAACGGCCAGCCCGCGTTCAAGCTCCTGAAGCTGCTCGTCGCACTCCTGGTAGAAAACCTGGAGGATATCGTCCATGTCGTCGCTCATGCCAGTCTCCCTGGTTCAGGCCGTGACCCGGCGAATGGCCGCCACCAGGCTATCCGGGCTGAACGGCTTGACGATCCACCCCGTGGCCCCGGCCGCACGCGCCTTGGCCTTTTTTTCGGGATCGCTTTCCGTCGTCAGGACAATAATGGGCAGGTGCTTGAAACGATCGAGCTTGCGCACGGCCTCGATCACCTCGAACCCGTCCATGCGGGGCATGTTGATGTCGGTAATGATCACCTTGGGCGGCGGTTCGGCCTCCTTGAGGACATCGAGCCCCTCCACCCCGTCTCCACCCTGGATGACATCGTAACCGGCCCCCTCCAAAGCCTTGCGCAACATGCCCTGCATCGTGCGGGAATCATCAATCGTAAGGACGCGCAGATCCTTTTTTTCAACCATATTCACTGTTCCTTGGAGGGAGCCAGCAGGTCTGCCACAACCTCGCTGACGCCAAAAAGGGAAAACGCCTCGCGCACCTTCTCTGACGGCGCGATGACGGCGCAGCCACTGGCAAGAAGAAGCTGGAGGCAAAGCCCACCGATATAAGTCACCGCCGATGCGTCCAGCCCGGCCCGGCCGGCCCCGGCCTGCGCACGCGCCTGTTCGATCAGGTGCTTGAGTGCGGGGGCCGCGGCGGTATCGAGCCGCTCAGGCAGCACCACGGGCAGGGTACCGCCCTCAGCCATGCCGGCCACCGATGTCGCAACCCCTTCGTGCGATGGCGCGGCGGCCATCAAAACTCCTCCCACCCGTCATCTGAGGCGGTGGTGGGCATGGAGGAGACAAGAACCGGTGCCGGGGCGGGCGGCGGCGCAGGGGGGGCGATCGGGCGGCTGGGCCGGGGTGCCGCGGGGGTAGCCGCCCGAGGGGCCGCGCGCTGTGCGGCGCGGGCGGATGGCAGGGCCACCACGGTTTCGTACTGCCCGTCGCGATCACGCTCGCCACCGATCTTGAAGCGGCTGAGTGTCTGCCCGAGTGTGCGGGTTTCGGCTGTCAGGTTATGGCTGGCAGCCGTTGTTTCCTCCACCATGGCGGCGTTCTGCTGGGTGACCTGGTCCATGTCCCCGATGGAGGCGGTAATTTCAGACAGGCGCTGCGCCTGATCCTGCGTGGAAACCGAAATTTCCTCGACCCGGGTGGCGATATTCTGCGTACTGCCCGCAAATTCGCCCAGATAATGGCCGGTTTGCTGGACAAGCTCCACCCCCTTGCCCACCTGCACGGCAGAGAGCGAGATCAGCCGCTTGATTTCGCTGGCGGACTTGGCGGACTGTTCGGCCAGGGACCGCACTTCCTGCGCCACCACGGCAAAACCGCGCCCCGCATCCCCCGCGCGGGCCGCCTCGACCCCCGCGTTCAGGGCCAGCACATTGGTCTGGAAGGCAATGCCGTCGATCACCGAAATAATCTCGCCAATGGAATCCGACGATGTCTTGATCCCGTCCATGGCGCGCGTGGTCTCGGCCATGACATTCGTGGCCAGCCTGACCTTTTCCAGCGCCTGGCGCGTATCGTCGCTGGCTTCGGCACAGGCTTTCGCGGTCAGTTGCACGCCATCGCGGATGGTGCGGACCGATGCCGCCGCCTGGCCCAGATTGGCGGCCTGTTTTTCCGTCCGCTTGGCCAGGTCGTCGGATGCGGTCGAAATCTCGGTAGCGCCGGTCGCGATCAGGTCGGAATTGTTGGCCACGGCGCGCAGGGCTTCGTTCAGGCGCAGGGCGGAGTTGTTGAAGGCATCGCGCAGGGGGGCGAACTCGCCATCGAAAATGGGGTCGTCAATGCGGCCGCGCAGATCGCCCTGGGCCATGTCGGCCAGCGCCTGGCCCAGAACGTCGATCACCGCATGGGTCTGCCTGTCGCGCCCTTCGCTACGTTCGAGCGAGCGCTTGATTTCCGCGCCCATGGCCTCCTGCCGCTGCTGGGCCTCGGTCTGGTCACGCACGATCTGCGCGAACTCGACCATGACCCGGGCCAGGCGCCCCGTGCAGTCCTTGTTATGCAGGAACGGCACCTCGCCGCGCACTTCGCCCCGGCCAAGCTGTTCGCCAACATTCACCAGCGTTTCCAGCGGCGCGATCACGACACGCGTCATGGCCGACCATATGAGGAAGACAACCACCTGCCCAAGGGCCAGCGCGCTCATGTTCATCAGAACCATGTGGCCGACCGGCTCATGCATAAGATAACCGACAATTTCGATAATGATCTGGATCATCAGGTATATTTCCAGACCCAGCATTACCGTCTTGATCTTAACGCGGAACGGAGCGTCCTTGTACAGCCAGTTCAACATGCCGATCCAACTTTCCTTCGTGTTGCATGGGGCACCGTGCATGAAACCGCTCGCGCGCCAAGCCCCCACCACCGATCGCGTGTCGTGGCGAAACAGGCCGAACCCGTTGGGGCGCTCCCGCCATCGCGTTGCCGTTCACATGGATTACCGTTATGCGCTGGCGTCATCCGAGGCCCTGTACCCTAAGCCGTTTCTTAGTCTTTGCATGGTGCTGACCGCCCGGCAATGTCACCTGCCGCACGGTTTTCGGCGCCCTGGCCACAGCCTGCCGTCCCGCAATGCCCGGTACGGCGGTCATGTCCATGGTCGTTCCGTCCTTTACCATCCAAGGCCTTGAAACAAGATTATGAATGTCGCGGCTTTCTGTAAAGATGGCCTTTTGGCCTGTCATGCTCCCTGCGGCGTGGCCCGCCCCATTTATCCAGGAAAATGAACAGCCTGCATGATCTGCGCGCCGGGCGGGAGCCGGCGACAAAGCCTGCACGCGCCCGCCATCTGGCGGGACGGGCCGGGACGGGTTAAATAAAAAAATCAATATTCGTTCAAATAATATAAATAATTCACCCCAGAAAAGAGGGCTGAAATAGTCCTGTTTCAACAAAACGGGCCCGCGTGCGGACATCGACCCGCCCTGGTGCCGCATTCAGCCCCCGCCAAAGCTCCTGATCAGGCCACCGGCCACCATCTGCCACCCATCCACCATGACAAAGAAAATCAGCTTGAACGGCAGGGAAATCGTGGCGGGGGGCAGCATCATCATGCCCAGGCTCATGAGCACGCTGGAGGTGACGATATCGATCACCAGAAACGGCAGGTAGAGCAGGAAACCCATTTCGAAACCACGGCTGAGTTCACTGACCATGAAGGCGGGCATCAGCACGCGCCAGGGCGTATCCGCCGCGACCTTGGGGGGGGCCACATTGGCCAGATGCGCGAATGTCGCCAGGTCGGTGGGCCGGGCATTGGCCAGCATGAACCCCCGGAACGGTTCCGCCGCCGCCTTGAGCCCGTCCATCTCGCTGAGCCTGCCATCCATCATGGGAACGACGCCCTGGTCCCAGGATTGCTCAAAAACCGGCTGCATGACAAAAAATGTCAGGAACAGGCCCAGGCCGATCAGCACCGTGTTGGGCGGCGTGCCCTGCGCGCCAATGGCCCCGCGCAACAGCGACAGCACCACGATGATCCGTGTAAACGCGGTCACCATCACAAGCAGGCTGGGGGCCAGGGAAAGCAGCGTGATAAGCGCTGTAAGCTGCACAAGGTGGCTGGTGGTGCCCGTATCGCCAAACCCCTTGCCCAGATCAAGCGTAAGGGACTGGGCCTGCGCCAGAACCGGGCACAGCAGCCCGGCCGCAAGCGCCACAAGCACGACCCATATGCCACGGCGCCCCGTCCCTGCCCCACGCATCAGGGGCTGGGCGGATTTTTTCAGGCATTGGGCAATCACGATACTTGTTCCGCTTTGCGCATCATTCATCCAGGTCAATCTCGGGCAGCACGAAGGCGGGAGCGGCGGGGGGCTGCGGTTCGTCCATCCAGCCAAGAAAGACATCGCTGCCGCCGCCGGTCAGGATCAGGCCCGTCCTGTCCTTGCAGCGGATCAGGCTGAGCTTGCGCCGCTGGTCAATGGACAGGCTTTCGACCACCGCCAGGTCACGCGTACGCCGCCCCCGCGCCAGGTAGGGTTCGACAAACTTCACGCCATAGCGGGTCAGCAGAATAAGGGCGATGACAAGCAGCAGCGAGGCAAAGCCGGTCAGCCAGGGCATTGCCAGCGTCCCCGACCCCGGCGCGAACGTGCCAGGCTGGGACGCGGAGAGAAGAGCAGACCCCGCCACCGCCGGCCCCGCTAGTTCGACGTGGGCGTGGAGGAAAGAATTTCCGTCATCGTCACGCCGATATGGTTGTCATCGACAACCACGACCTCACCCCGGGCGATCAGGCGGTTATTGGCAAAGATATCCACCGCTTCACCCAGTTTCTTGTCCAGTTCCACCACGGCTCCGCGCCCGAGCCTGAGCAACTGGCTGACCGGCATGACGGCATTGCCGATGACAGCGGTGATCTTGACGGGAATGTCATAGACCGCCTCCATCTGCCCGGCCCCGATCGTCATCGGCTCGGCGGCGGGCTGGTCCTTGGCCGCCCCTTCCGCTGCCGGGGCTGCGGCGGCCGGGTGGGCGGCATCCGGGGCTGTGGTGGCGAAATCCTCGAGTCCGAAATTCGTGTTATCTGTGCTCATGCTTCTCTCTGCCTGGTCTATGCGGTGTGCAAGGGTTGGCCGATACGCTGCCCGGCAAGGGCCGTAACCGCGGCGACGATTTTCTCCGCCATGGATCTGCGCCACTCCTTGGGGTCGATAACTATGGTATTCGCCGCCGATACGATCGTGATCGGACTGTCCGCATCACCCGGCACGGTTTCAAGGCGAACGGCCTCATTATCCTTGAAAAGTGCTTGAAGGGGGGCCCCGTCGCCCGCCGTGCACCGGATGGTGACCGGCCCTTCGCACTCTTTCACGAAAGCCTGCGCATCAGCAACAAAATCGCGCTCGATGCCCCCCAGCACAGAGCCATCCAGCGCGGTCAGCCCCCGCACGATCTCCACCACCGTCGCAACGAAGGTGCGGGTCAGGTCCTCCAGCGCCTGGTCACGCCGGAGATTTTCAGCCTCGAACCCCGCCGCCAGCGCGGCAACGCAGGATTCGTAATGGCTCTGCAATGCGGCTTCCTTTTCGGCCGCTCCTTTTTCATACCCGTCCCTGAACGCCGCGTCATGGGCTGCGGCGGCTTCGTCCCTGGTCATGGTGAGCAGATTGGGGTCGGGAACGGGCTCGACCACGGGCGGGGGCGGTTCGGCCGCCGCCTCCTTCGCGCTCTCGTCTAGGCCGGGGGCTGCGCCAAAATCCTCCAGGTCCAGAAAACCGCGCCGCAGTACTGGTCCCGTCCCGGTACCAATCCGGGCGGCAGGCGCTGCGCTGGCAGCGCTCCCTTGCGCCGCGCCGGGGGAGAGCGAGGCTGTCACGGAATGATCTCGTCATTGCCGCCATTGTCGGTCAGGTCAATTTCCCCGGCATTGGCCATGTTCTTGATCGTGGCGACAATATCCGACTGCGCGGCGTCCGCATCCTTGACGCGGACCGGCCCCAGGGCCGAAATTTCCTCAAGCAGGATGCTGCCGGCACGCTTGGACATACAGGCCAGGAACATGGTCCGCACCGTCTCGGACGCCCCTTTGAGGGCAAGCGGCAGCTTTTCGCGATCGATTTCGGCCACGATACGCATGACGGATTCATGCGGCAGGCGCTTGATGTCCTCAAAGGTGAACATCAGCGCCTTCACCTTTTCCATGTCGTCATGGTTGCGCTTGTCCATGGCGTCCATCAGGCGCGTTTCTGTCTTGCGGTCGAAGTTATTGAATACCTCGGCCAGAAGTTCGTAACTGTCCCGCTTGGCCGAACGCCCGAGGGAGGAAATGAATTCCGAACGCAGCGTGGCCTCCACGCTGTCCAGCACCTCGCGCTGCACCGTCTCCATATGCAGGATGCGCATCATCACATCGGTCGCGTAATCCTCGGGGAGCAAGGCCAGCACGCGGGCGGCATGGGCGGGCTGCAGGCGGCTGAGAATAACGGCTGCCGTCTGCGGGTATTCGCTGCGCAGGTAGTTGGCCAGCACCGTCTCCTGCACGTTGCCCAGCTTGTCCCACATGGTACGGCCTGCCGGACCACGGATCTCGTCCATGATCTTTTCGACCTGGTCCTGCGGCAGCGCCTTGCGCAGGAATTCTTCCGTCGTCTCGTAGGTGCCGACAAGGCCTTCGGGGGATTCGAAATTCTTGGCGAATTCCAGACAGACCTGCTCCACCACCTCGGCTTTGACGATACCCAGGCTCGACATCGCAATGGAAATATCGCGAATTTCGTCCTCGTGCAGGAGCTTGAGTATTTTTGCCGCCTGTTCACGCCCGACAGCAAGCATAAGGATGGCCGCCTTCTGTCGCCCGTTCAGGGCCGGTTGCAACGCGCCCTGCGCGCCCTCCAAAGTCATGCTAGCGGGCTCGGCCACGGTTATGCTCCCTTCTTGACGTCCGCCGCCGCCAACCAGTTACGAATGATAAAGACAGTCTCACGCGGGCTTTCGCCCATATGGGTCAGCACGGCCGCAAGCGCTTCGCGCCGCATCTGACCGTCAACCCCTTCGATACTGACCGTCGGATCAGCACTGGCGCCATCTGCGGGAATAAGGGCGGGACCGGCCGAACGGGCCAGGGCCGCCGTGCCCGCAGCACCCGCGCCCGCGCCCACATCCGCACCGCCCGCACCTGCACCGGCGGCCCCACCTGCCAGGGCGGGCAGGCCGAGCTTGCCGCGGCGCAGCATGGGACGCAGGGCGATATAGATGGCCCCCAGGGCAAGAAGAATGGGAATGACCCATTCCGCCACGTAGATAAGGGTCTCACGCGTGAACATGGAACTGGATTCGGGCGCGAAACCAAGCCCGCCATCGGGCATGAAGCGCATGGAGACGACATTGACATCATCCCCGCGCGACTTGTCGTAGCCGATGGCCGTCTTGGCCAGCGCCGTGATCCGGGCCAGTTCCGCATCGCCCAGAGGCTGCCAGACCTGCTTGCCGGACTTGTCCTCGCTCAGCGTTCCATCGACCAGCACGGCCAGGCTGACCCGGGACACGCGCGGACGGGTCTGGTTGACCACACGCACACGCTTGCCGATCTCGTAATTATCGGTTTCCTCTTCCCGGTCGTCGCTGGAGCCGGCCCGGTTGTTCTGGTTCGCATTGGCGTTGGGCAGATTGTTGCTGACCGATGTATTCGGGCTTGCCTCGGTATTGACGTTCTTGTCCGATGTCGTCTGCTGCGAGCGCAGGACCTGCTGGTTGGGGTCGTAGCTTTCTTCGGTTTCGCGTATCTCGTCCGTGTTCATGGTCACGGCCGCACGCGCACGCACATGCCCGGCCCCCAAGGTGGGCACCAGCATGTCCTCCACCGCCTGGGCCAGACGTTGTTCCTCGGCCGAGCGCAGTTTTTCCAGCGTGGATTCCTGGCCCGCCGTGCTGTCGGGATCACCCGGCTTGGCCAGAACATCGCCCCGCGTATCGACAATGGAAATATTCTGCGGCCGCAGGCCCGGAACGGCCGCGGCGACAAGGTTCTGGATGGCCAGAATCCCGTCCGCCGCCATACGCCCCGAACGCCCGATATCCAGCACGACGCTGGCCTGGGACGGGCTGGTCTGGGTCGAAAACAGGTCACGATGCGGCAGGACAAGATGCACACGCACGTTGCGCACGCCCCGCAGCAGGCGGATCGAGCGTTCCAGCTCGCCCTCCATCGCCCGGGTTTCGTTGATATTCTGCTCGAACTGCGTGCTGGTCAGGGTGCCGCTCTTGTCGAACAGTTCGTAACCCACCGCCCCCCCGCTGGGCAGGCCATCGCGCGCCAGCAGCAGGCGCGCGCTGGCCACCTTGTCGCGCGGTACGTAAAGGCTGGTGCCATCGGGGCTGGTGGTCGAGGAAATATGGGACTTGTTCAGGTCCTCGACCATCTGGGCGGCTTCGTTCAGGTCGAGATCGCCATAGAGAAGGGCCATCGACTGCGTGCTGCCACGGAATGCGAAAACCCCGATAACCCCCAAAAGCAATGCCGCCGCAGCCCCAAGTGCGAACAGACGCGTGCGCCCAAGGCTTTTCAGGCTGGCCAGTATATTCTGCATCACGTAGCCGCTACGCTATGGCAACACGGGATCGGGACGTCACATAATCCTCCGGTCAACTCAACCATTCAGCACCCCTTCGCCTCTCGCCTTGCCATTGCATTGTAATCCGCGTCAAGGCGGGGCGGACATTGCGAGACGCCATTTTTCCGGCCCCCCGCACGCTCTCCCGCATGGATAAAATCATCTGTGTCGTACCGCAGGACGGATGGACCAGAACGAAGGCCGCCGCCCCCGCCCGTTCCCGCCGCTACGGAATATAGGCGTTGGTCGGCGGGATCTGCTTGACCGGCATGTTCAGCCTGTTCGCATTCTGGTCCTGCGTCAGCCCTGTCGGCCCTTCGGCCACCGACCGGGCGACATTGGGCATCTGGTCCGGGCGGCTCCAGCAATCCACGCCATTCCAGCTTTGCGTGCAGTAGGGCTGCGGCACCGGCGGGCGTTCGGGCGGGGCACACCAGTCCTCCCCCTCCTGTATATAGCCGGCATTGCATTCGCGCCCGGTCAGATGACGTGCGACCGTATCGGGCGAACATCCCGCAACAAGCAGGGCCAGACAGACGGCGATGCGGGACTTGATCATCATAGACACCCGTTCCTGTCACTCATGACTTGCATACGCCATGCCTGCGCGGCCCAGCCCCGCCCATGGCACCCATTACCCTGTCGGGCGCGACACCCCTCTGGCACATCCGGGCCTGGTGGCCCCGCATGCCGGGCACTCCCACGCATAAACGCATGAACCACACCCGCCCATTCACGGCAAGAGCCTGCCTTGCAGCCTGCATTGTTCTTACTGCCGCGACAGCTTCAGCGTCTCCCGCGCGGGCTGGGCGGTGGAATTCCCCGCCAGCCAGGAGGCCGCCGTACCATCCGCCGCGGAATCCGCCCCCGGCACATGAGCCGGGCGGAAGCTGCGCACACCCGCCATATATTGCGAGACCAGATTGACACGCTCGGGCATCATGTAGCCCATGACGGCAGAGATCTTGCGCGGCGTCATCTTGCTCGCGACCGAGACCAGCACATGGATATCCATGATGTTGAAAACGGCGGCCGCTTCCTTGGGGGGCATTTCCTCGTAGATCCGCACCAGCCTGTCGGTCTCGGCCGAAAGTGTCTCCTGATGGGCGGCCTGCTTTTCGGCCAGTACTGCGAGCGAGTTGTCCAGCACATGCATTTTCTCGTCCAGTGCCGCTTTCGCGGCGTCGAGCACATGCTTTTGGACTTCCAGTTCCTTCTGTTCGCTATCCACATCGACCTGGCGGGCGAGCAGCCCTTTAACAAGGTCGGTCTCGGCCCGGTTCACGGCGGGATCGCTTTCATTGGACTGGCTTGCGACCAGCACCGCACCGCCCGAACAGGAAATATCCTTGGGGCAGTCGGCCTCGGCCGTTATGACCTTTCCGCCCGTGGGCGCGGCCGGAGCGGGCTCGGCCGGCGGGGCAGCGGCTGCAACGGGGGGGCTAGGTGCCTCGGCTGTGGTCGGCAGGACGGACTTCCAGCCTTCAATGGCATTGCGGTCCGCGCTGGTGGCGGTCACGGAATTGGACGTATCCGCATCGGCCCCGTTCGTGGTGGCCGCCTTGGCGGCATCGGACGCGCCGGCACTGACCGCCGGCCGCCCAGTCGACTGACCGCCCGTATCCTGGGTATCGTCTCTGAAATGTCCGGCAAGCGCGTGCATGTTCATCGCCAGCAACAGCGTCATGAGACTTGACGAAATATGCACAAGCTTCCCGAATGACAAGCGGGGTATTAGCATGACGACCTAGCTCACCTGCCGGTCACTGCCGACGATTGATACGGAATGCCCCTGTCACGTTTCGAAACATGAGCACACAACAGACCTTCGGTCCAATATCGGGCCCTGTCTTCCCGGACCGCTTTTGCGCTGTGTATTCCTGATAGCCAACCCATTCATATTTCATATAAATCGGTCACTTTTTATTTTTTCAGAACCGTATGGCCACAAGTTGGAAAATCTAACGCTACAATTGTTGTTGATGCTGCGAACCCAAGGCTCCTGTCAAGCGTTGCTATCGCCACATTCGCGCCTTTTTCTCTCGTTCTTTCCCGCCGCCCGACGTGCATGGCGGCCGGGCCAGTGCCAGGCCCGGCGTATATTCATGCCGAAGTTATTGAAGAAAAAGCCCTTTTCCCGGCAGGCGGGGCGGCACCCCGTTGCCCAGGCCGCAGACATACGCCGCGTGTGACAATTCTGCCGCCTTGCAGGGCGATCCAAAACCCCGCCCGGCCGGACCTGCCCCTGCCTGGAGAACACACCCGGCATCACCGCCCCGGGGCTGCCCCCGGGCGGCGCAGAGCGGCCCCCAAAAGAGGCGGGATTATTTCATCAGGTTGATAGTGCGGGTCAGCATGGAGCGGGTAATCTGCATGGTGTTCAGATTGGCTTCGTAGGAATGCTGGGCCTCGTGTGAATCCATGACTTCCACCATCATGTTCACATTGGGCACCTTCACATAGCCCTTGGCGTCCGCCGCCGGGTGGCCCGGTTCGTACCGTGTTTCGAACGGTGTCTGGTCCTGACCGATAGTCTTGACCTGCACGCTGGATGCGCCGGTCTCGTGGTTCAGGGTTTCCTTGAACGTGATCGTCTTGCGCCGATACGGGTCGGACCCGGCCGTTGTGCCTGTCGTTTCCTGGTTGGCCAGGTTTTCCGACACGACCCGCAGCCGATCCGCCTGGGCCTGCATGCCGGAGGCGGAAATACCTATGGTATCCGAAAAATCCATCTTCTACCCTGCCTAGCTGCCGCTTGCGCCCAGGGCGATCGTATACATCGACATATAGGTGCTGTAGGCACTTGTCGCAAAACGCTGCTGGTCGTTGGTATCAGCCACTTTTTCCAGTTCGGTTTCCAGCGTGACCTCGTTCCCGTCGGGCGAGGACGTGCCGCCGACCTTGCGGGCTTCCGCACTGCCGCTGCGCCCGGGCAGGTGCCCGGCCTCGGTCTGGGCCAGCATCATGGTCATCTGCGACTGCAACACACCCTGGAACGGGGCAATGTCCTTGGCCACGTAACCCGGTGTATCCGCATTGGCGACATTGCCCGCCAGAACGGATTCCCGCGTCTGCAGCCACTGCATGCGGCGTTCGGCAAGACCCAGCACATCCGTGCCGGTACTGGCCTGCGTGGTGTGGGGTGACAGTGCTTCCAGCATGTGGCGTCTACTTCCTTCCCGCGTCCCGCGCGCCTGAATGTTCCAACAAGGGCCATCACAGACCCATGAGGTCATGGATACCGTGGGGCTGCATCGAAATCCACAGTTTTCTCGGTATCGCAAGATTTGCTTCGGGGCGGATGTCGGATATGGCTAAATCAGGATTTCAGGCAGGACAGGTCATGCAGGGCCCAATGGATCAGGCAAGAACGGGATACGGAAACCTGGCATGAGCGATACGCTCCTGTCCGCCGGGGCGACGGCCGTCATGGTTGTCTGGAGCCTGCTGGCCCATGACAGCAGGGCCAGCATGGCGGGGCTCGGGATCGCGTTGTGGTTCCCCATATCGGTGGTGCTTTACCGCGCGGCCCTGCGCTGGCTGCCCATGATCGGCGGCATACGCGCCGGGCCACCGGCCGCCACGGCGCAACGCAGGCGCGAGATCACCGCAAGCTGCCTGCTGACATCCTCGCTATGCATCATTTTCCTGGCCAGCATGCCGCCCGGCGTGGCCGTGGCGGACGCGATCGCACTCAATTTCGCCTGCCTGGCCGCCCTGCTCGACTATATGGAAGGCTGGATGCCGACCTACGTGCTCGTGCCCATGATGCTGGCGGGGCTTGTCTCCAACGTCCTGCATGACAGCGCCAACGCGGCCATTCTGGGGGCGGCGGCGGCATGGGTGGCCGTCAGCCTGGCGCTGACATTCATGTCCATCTCGCTAAGGGCCAATTTTCTCTCGGGCGGGGATATCACCATGGCCACGGCCTGCGGCGCGTGGGTGGGCAGCACCCATCTGTCGACGTTCCTGCTGCTGAGCGCGCTGCTCCACTGGGCATCCTGCGTGGTCATGCGCGCCCTCAATATCCCGCCACCCCGCCATGTCTACCTGGACGGGCCGGAACGGACCTGGGCGCGCCCCATGGGGCCGTCCTTCGCCATGGGGCTGACACTTACCCTGCTGGTCCAGGCCTGTCCCGCCCTGCCGGGCTGGGTGCAGGCATTGACCGGGCACTGAAACGCCGCATCAAAAAGCACCGGGCCGAAGCACGATCACGCCAGGTCCGGCGCAGCCATCCGCCAGCCAAGCGGCGATACGACCAGATCCCTACGGCGAGGCCGCAGCCATCGAGGCATCGGGCGGCTGGGTGAGCAGCCGAAACATCCGGTCGTTATCGCCCGTCATGGAACGGTTGCCGACAATACCGGCAATCCAGTCCAGCGTTGCATGATCCCCTGCCTGCGACGCGTCGGACGCCAGGCGCAGGGCAAGGGCCTGCTGGCTGTCGGACAGGGTGCCGGTTTGCGGAATGGCCGTCTCGGCCACTATGCGCAGATCGGCCGCGGCCATGGCCCATTCATTCTTTGCCTCATGAATGCGCGCGCTGGTGTCCAGCGCCTGGGGGCTTGTATCGCCCTGCAACAGGGAAAGCGCCTTGGCCTGGTCACCCAGCGCCAAAGCCACGCGCGCCGCAGCCCGGCGCCTGGCCGCCTTGATGTCATCGGGCAGGTCGGGCGCATCGGTCCGGGTCAGGGCTGTTACGGCATCCTGCGGGCGCTTGCGCGCAAGATCGGCATTGGCCAGGCCTTCGCCCAGGCGCGCGCGGGCTTCCGCCCCGTCCAGCATGGGAATGGCGTCGGAATAGGCCTGGGCTGCGTCATCAGGCAGCCCCAGGTTCAGCAGCATGCCCGCATACCCGCCCATGACCTCCGCCTTTTTTTCGCCAGGCGGCAAAATGGACAGATGCGATTTCAGCATGGCCGTATCGTATAGCAGCGCTTTTTTGTCGGTCTCCTTCGCCCCCTGTGCCGCAATGCCCGCCAGGGTCTGGAGCAGCAAAGGCGTGGTGACGGATACGGCAATCGGCGCGGGAGAAGACAGGGCATTGTCGATGGCGCCCAGGGCTGCGGGCCAGTTCTGCGCGCGCATATAGGCATCGGCCTGCAACAGGCGCACGGGTGCTTCGCGCCCTGCCAGGCGCGCATCGGGCAGCAGCAGTTCGAAAGCATCCGCAGCCGCGGGCGGGGTCATGCTGCCATTGGCCAGATCGAGCGAGACCTTCTGCTCCATGGCTTTTTCAGCCACGAGCGGGTCCTTGTCCCTGGTCAGTTTCTCGAACCCGGCATAAGCCGCCTTGCGGTTGCCCGAACGCAGTTGGGTAAACGCGCTGACAAGCTCGTACGGTGCCCCCGTGGGCAGCTTGCCCATGGCCTCCACATCGTCCTGCGAACCGTAACGCCCGATTTCTTCGGCGGCGACCGGCAGAATGGTGTCACGCACGGCGGCAGGATAGCTCTTGAGCCGCCCGAAATCGCGGGCCAGCATGTGCGATGCCTCCGTATCGCGCCCGCCCAGGGCGGCAAGATACAAACCGCGCCAAAGCTGGACCGCCCTTTGCTGGTTGTCGGGCCATGGGCCTTCCAGCAAGGACGCGCCCTGGCGGTTCCCGCTCAGCAATTCCGACGCGGCCAGCAGGAAACGGACAGACGGTTGTGCGGCTTCCTCCGGGTCGTCCTCGAGGGCGACGGTCAGGATTCCGCGCGCTTCCACGAAGGAGCCCAGGGCGAAAGCGGCTTTTGCTGCGTCAAGCCGGCGGGCAAAACGCTGGGCCGGCTCGGACGCCGCCGCGGCCAGTGTTGCCGCACGGAAACGCTTGGCCAGGTCCGGCAGCGGCAGGTCCCGAAGCCCGAGCCATTTGAAATCGACATCGCTGGCGTAAACGGCCGCCCCGGTATCGGGGAACGCCTTGCCGTCCATGCTCAGCAGCGCACCCTCAGGCGTTGCGCGCAGGCCGATCCCCTGCGACCACGCGGCAATGACCACGCCTTCCGTCGTGGGCCACACATCGTATCCTTCCCCCTTGCGCAGGGAGAGTATGCCGCCGTCATCGGTGGTGGACGTGCCGACCAGAAGCCGCGCGTTCGATGCCGGGTCGGTAATGGAAAGCACCCGGCCGGGGCGGCGCATGGGGTAGAGAATGCCGCCTTCCGCCTGACGCGGGTTGATGACGCGGCGATCCCCGTAATCGTTGCCCGGCGGCGGCTTGTCGCCAAGCACCCACCCTTCCATCTGCTGGGACAGATAAAGTTCGCGGGTATCGGGCAGCGGCACCTGGATCAGGGTGGCATCCGGCAGGGTGGTGACCGTCAGGGCCGAGAAAATACCATCGCCACGCAGGGCGCTGGTATCCATCGCCTCCGCTTTGTCCAGAACGATGATAAAGCGGTTGCCGCTCTGGAACGCAGCGAGCCCCACACCGGCGGGGGTGGGGATGAGAATCCGGTCCTGCGAGGATGCAACGGACGCCCCACCCTGGTTGGCCCCAGCGGCCGCGACTGCCGCATTGGCCGGTGCACCCGCCTTTGCGGGCGTGGTTTTGGCGGTCTTCGCGTTGGCGGGCTTGTTGCCGGCCGAGGCCGAAGCGGGGGAAGGAGGTGGCGGCGGAGCAGGCTTGTCCAGCACCGTGGCCGCCCAGGCGGCAGGCAGGCCCTTGAGCACGATGGCATCTGCCGCGGAGGCCCCGGTGGGTGCCGCCGTTGGCGGGGTGGCCTGCGCGGGGGTCGCCGTCTTGACGGGCGCCTTGACGGGCCGGGCCGGTTTTTTCCGGGGTGCAGGGGCCTGACGCGCATGCCGCACAGGCTGTGCGCGCCTGCCCGCACCCAGACCTGGCATGGCGACGGAACAAGACAGAAGCACGGCAAGCGAAACGGCAAAACAGCGTTTCACGCACGGGACTTTGCTAAAATGCACGTGTCATTCATCCTGAAAGGGCTATGCCCCGCCCGTTGTCCGGGCAGCCGCATGACGGCGCCGGGCAGGGTGAGAAGACCAGTCAGGCAAAAAGATCAACAGCGCTGGCCGTTGCGGATTCGGCTTTCTGCGCCTTTCCGGTGGGGATAATCTGGCCAGATGCATCGAACTGCATGGAGGAGGAAGAACCATCGACATTCTGGTCGATGATGTTGATGCCTTTCCCCACGGCATGTTCGGGACGGGACGTGCGATAGGCGGCCTCTGACGTTGCCGTGGTGACGTTGCGAAGGCTGGAAGCCAGTGCCGAGGCTGCCGTGGTGTCTGCCATGTCATTATCCCTATAAAGAAAAGTCCCGGCGGACCGAACAACCGGGCACCGGCATTACACTCAATCAAATATCCCTGCCCGGCCTTACACCGCCGGGCTGGCCAGCGCGCCTGGCAATAGCTTGCACGGTAGCGTCTCCTTCAGGTGCGGCGATCCCCATCCATTCCAATACCGACGGGAACACTGCCTTGCACATGGAACGAGCAGCCACGTCAAGCCGAACGCCCGCACCCTATGCCACGCCTGCGAAACGATACACAGCTATTTTATGAGATGGCCTTGCCTTCGCCAAGGTGTTTTTTAACGTTCCACCTTGCTTTTTCTTGCCTTCGAACCAAATATCCAAGAGGTTGTAATCATTTGGAACAACGGTGCAAACGCGCATGCACCGACCCGCCCGGTACCTGAACAATCGAAAATCAGGCCGGGCGGTTTATGTGACAAAATTTTAAAGCCTGCTCGCCCGACTTCGCCCGGATTGACATACTGAACGAAAGCCGGCGCCCGACAGGATGGGCATGCCCCTTCCATGCGCCCTGGCAGGCAAGACATGGATGTCGGGCGTATTAGAGACGGAAATAGACATGCGGATATTGTGCATCGGTGATACTTCGACCCAGGGCGATGGCAGGCCATGCAGCGGATTATCCCGCGCAGCGCTGGACGGCACGATCTCCATTACGATGTCCGGCCCCGAAGGCGTGGCCGAAACCCTGCGCCGTTCCCATTACGATCTGGCCGTCATCCAGCAGGCAGCGCCTGATTCGCGGCTGGTGCGCCATATTCGCAAAAGCCGCGTTCCCACCCCGCTGCTGATCATCGCCCGCACCCTTACCGCGACAACGGTGGCCGATGTACTCTCGGCCGGGGCCGATGACTGCGTGCCGATTTCCGTCGAACCCGTGGAACTGCTGGCACGGCTGCGCGCCATTGTCCGGCGTGTCAGCGGCCATGACAGCCTGACCTTGCAGATCGGGCGGCTTTCCGTCAGCCCCGAACGGCGGGTGGCCCATATCGATGGCAAGCTGGTACCGCTGACCCGGCGCGAATACGAACTGGTCCAGCTTCTGGCCCTGCGCAAAGGCCAGGTGCTGAACAAGGAAACCCTGCTGGACAGCCTGTATGGCGGAGAAAGTGAGCCGCACGGCAAGGTCATTGACGTCATGATCTGCAAAATTCGCAAGAAAATCCGCGAATTCGGTATCGATGAACCGTTTACCACCCTGTGGGGCATTGGCTACCGCCTGAACGAGGAAGCCTTCATTCCCCTCGGCGCCAAGATGAGCAGCGCGGAAAATGCCGGTAACCGCCCATCGCGCGAAAGCTGTATTCCCGTCACGTCGGGGATCAATATCCTCGCGTCATCCAACGCGCTGGATCTGGCGTAACACCGCCCACACGCCCGGCAGGTGAAAGCCTGGAACCCGGCCGCGCAGGCGGCTTTTGCGCATCAGCCCCGAAAGGTTAGCCGAGCCTACTCCGCCGCCTGCCCCACCGTTCAGGAGGTCGAGGAATCCGTATCCGTGTCCGAATCCGTGGATGCACTCGTATCTGACGAGGAAGAGGAAGATGCGGGAGAGATATTCACCAGATCGGACATGGGGATACTCGCACTTCCCATCTCCACCATCATGTCCGACGTGCCCTTTTCCACGCCGGTTATGGTGCCGCTGACCGTAAACGGCACTTCGGACGTGGTGCCCGAGGAATCGATCGTCTCCACCGATACGCTGTAGGCACCGTCGGCAAGCTGGTTGCCGCTATTATCCGTGCCATCCCAGGTCCAGGTATTGGTGCCGGTCGTCGGGCTGAGCACCGCATCCTTCACGATCGTGCCGCCCGAATTGGCGACGGCAATGGCAACCATGCTGCCAGCACTGCCCGTGTAGCTCAGCGATGCGGAGGAATTCTGCAACGGCAGGGTGGAGGTGCTGGCCGTGGCCGTGCTGCCCACCAGGCTGGTGTCGGAAGTAAGCTGGCTGTCTTCGTTGAGGGAAATCAGCGTCGCAAGATTGGTATTGGTCTGGACCTGCTGCTCCACCCCGGCGAACTGGGCCAGCTCGGACGTAAAGGTGTCCGTGCTCATGGGGCTGCTGGGGTCCTGGTTCTTGAGCTGCGTCGTCAGCAGGGTCAGGAACGTGGTGTAGTTGTCTGCAAGCGATGACAGGGCATTGGCCGAAGTCGTGGTGCTGGCGGAAGATGACGTCGTGCTGGTGCTCGTGCTCGCAGCGCTCTTGGCCGAGGACTCCGCAGCCTGGATCAGCGTCAGTTCGTTGCTGATAGTCGACGTGGCCATACCCTCTTTCCTTCCCCTGTCACCGCCGTCAGGCAGTTATATTCACGCCACTTGTAGCATACATGCCCGTGGGTCGCGCAATGCCTTCCCCGCCGGGGGTGGTGCTGTCCGCATCGGGCTGGCCGGACAACGCGCCCACGCCGTTGCTGCCCCCGCCGGCATAGGCCTGCCCGCCCGACTGCCCGCCACCGGCGGTTCCGGCAAACGCATTGCCGTTATCGAAAGTCCCGCCGCTGGCGCTACCCTGGTCGTAGCTGGTGTCCCCACCCTGGCTGGCCGTGACGATATCTATTTTCACATTGCCCACATCAACGCCGGCGGCACCCAGTGCCGCAACCAGTTCGTGCCGCGTGTTGGCCAGATGCCGAGCCGTGACCGAGTCCTCGCTTTGCAGCACGACCCCCGTCGTCACGCCGTCCGTGCCCTCCAGCCTGACATGGACCGGGGTAGAATCGTCGGTCATGACGGTCATGGACAGGGCGGTCGACCCGTCCGAGGACTGAGAGAGAGAAGGGGTGGGAACCGCCGAGCCTTCCAGTTCGCTGTTCGCTTCGGCCTGCTCCAGCCCCTGGGCCGTCTGCGCCTCGGCCGTTTTCTGCTCCAGCGCTGCGGTAAAGCTGGTGGTGGAGGCAAGACCGACCTGCGGCAGGATTTGGGCCGTGGTCGTGGCAAGACCCTGCCCGGCATTTCCATCATCCTGGTCGGAGGACGAACCGGAATGCCCCGATGCGGCGTGGTTGACGACCGCGGCAAGCTGGCCGGACCCATCCGTGGGCAGCACGGCGGAACGGGATGCCTGGCCAGACAGGCCATCGGCCCCCAGGGCGGCCAGATCCTGCCCGCTGGCATCCTGGGGCAACCCGGCGGCACCGGCCGTAGCAGCAGTAGCCGCCATCTGGGTTGACGTCGGGGTGGTGGGGGCGGGCGTGTTTTGTGCTGCAACGGCGGTCGTGGTGTCTGCCGTGTCGGCCCCTGCGGCGGCAACCAGCGCATCGGACAGGGCCGAACGCGCGCCCTGCGCCCCCTGCCCCTTCGCGATGAAAAGGGATGACACCTGCGCCATGAGAGAACCGTTCGCCACGGAAAGCGGCCCGGCCGACGCCGCATTAAGCTGGGGCGTGGCATCCGCCTGCGCCATGTTCGCGGCAGTCCCCGCATCGTCACTGGCGGCGGCCTGCTGGGCCGCAGCCTGTGTCGTCCCTGCCGCCGACGCCTGGGCAGGAGAAGCAACAAGAGAGGCTTCCTGTGCGAGTAGCAGGGGCGATCCACCTAGTGTTGCGGAATTCGCCGTGGCGGTCGTGCCGGCAAGGCTGGAAGCGCCGTTACCCGGGGTTGCGGCCGCGGGCGTTGAGCCATCCGCAGCGCCAGCGACACTGCCTGACAAAGCATCCGCCGCAGAAGCCTGCGCCTGCGAAGGTGCAGCCTGACTCAGCGTGGAAGAGGAAGATGCCTGATCGGCCTGCTGGGCGGTATCCGTGGTGGTGTCGGTCGATTCGGAAGAAGAATGAGCCTTGTGCCCCTTGCCCGACCTGCCGGTCGTGCCCTCAGCCACGTCCTGCGTTCCCGTCCGGGTGGAAGCCTTGCCCGCATGCCCGGTGGATGCCTGCGCGCCTGTCGTGTCGGATGCCCGGGTCGATGTGCCCGAACCCGTGCCAGCGCTGGCATGATGCGAGGAGGTATTGGACTGATGCGTGTCCTGCGTGGCGGACGCTGCATGCGACGTGGTGCCGCCCGACACCTGATCCGCCTGCCCGTCATTCTGGGAGACAGCATGGGTCATGCCACTGAGAATGGTGCCGAACGTCCCCTGCCCGGCGGTGTAAGCGTTCTTGCGGGCACTGCCCGACAGGGTGGAGGAGACCGCCGCCTGGGCCGGAGCGATAGCCGAAAGCAGGCTCGACACGGAGGATTCCTGAACCTGTTCGGTCGCGGTCGAGGTTTTGGTGACGATCATGCCCATCAGATGCTCCGTGCCCGCAGGCGGGCCTCTATGGCGACAGCCCGCTTACGCTGTCCCCGCCGCATGGTTAGAGGATTCCGACAATGCGACATCCAGCTCGGTAAATGACGGCATGAAGGCATGCGGTATATCCTTACGCCCGATTTCCGCGCTGACCTGGGGCGGGCTGCCCTGAAGATGCGCCACAAAGACAATTCGGATGATATCCTGATAACGCCCGTCCTGCATTATCACATCGCGCATCCTGGACGCCAGCGGTGCCACGACACCATAGGATAAGAGCACACCAAGGAATGTGCCCACAAGGGCCCCGGCGATCATTTCACCCAGGATGGCGGGCGGCTTGCTGATGGAGGCCATGGTCTTGATGACCCCCAGCACCGCGGCCACGATACCCAGGGCGGGCAAGGCATCGGCAATGCTTTGCAGGCTGTTGGAAACCCGCAGCCTTTCGTTCAGGTTTTTCTTAAGCTCCCGGCCCATGACCTCATCGAGCTGGTACGCATCCTCGACGTTCAGGCTGACCAGGCGCAGATAATCGCAGATCAGGTCGCGGGTGGGCGCATCGTCGCGGACCTTGGGCGCAAGCGTGAAGATGCTGCTCTCATTCGGGTTTTCCACGTGCTCCTCAAGCGCCATGTTGCCCTTCGCCTGCGCCAGCCGCGTAAAGCGGAACAGGGTGACAAGCAGTTCGACATAGGCGGCCTTGTCGTAGCGCGGGCCGCCGAGTGTCAGCTTGAGGTCCCCCACCAGTTGCTTGAGCGCATCCTTGGAATTGGCCATGACGAAAATGCCCGCCGCCGCCCCAAGGATTGTCAGCAGTTCGAACGGCATGGAGGCAAGCAACGGCCCCAACACACCCCCGGAGGCCACAAACGAGCCAAAAACGCAGAGCAGCGCGAAAATAAGCCCTCCGAGGAAAAGCATTGAGCAGTCTCCACTTTCATAATTCATGTGCCGGGCAGCGAAAGGCGACCTGCGGCGTTTTATAGTTTTCCCGGCGGAATGTCCGCCTTTAAATGAATGCCGCCCCCACCACCGGGCGCGGCGACGCTGTCAGTTTATTCCGGCGTGGTCGTATTGGGTGTGGCCTGGGGTTGGGATGGCGCAACAGCAGGTGCAGCACCCGTGCCCGGATTGGAAGCAGGGCCGCCAGGGGTAGCAGGCGCACTGGCCGAAGGTGCGGGAGCCTGCCCGGGCGTGGGGGCGGAAGCGGGAGGGAGTACGGGGGCCGCCGGGTCGGCAAAGCGGCGGTGCATGACCAGCACCACGCGCCTGTTCCCCGCCGCTGACGGGTCGGATGCAATGGCCAGGTCACGGTCCGCCCTGCCCGATACGTCCAGAATCTTGGTATCGGGGTAGCCTGCATGCACCAGCGCTTCACGCGCATGGTCGGCGCGCAGGGCTGAAAGGGTCCAGTTGGACATGCCCCATGTCTTGCCGGCACGGTAGGCCGCCGCGTCCGTGTAGCCGATGATGGAGATATTTTCCGGCATGGGGGCCAGCCAACTGGCAATTTCCGCCAGCATCTGCCGACCACGGCTGTTGGGCACGGCCGAACCGGAATCGAACATGGGCGCGTTTTCCGCATCCCGCAGTTCGATACGGATATCGTCCCGCCCGACCTTGACGGACACATTGGAAGAGGCAGACCGCAATTCGGGATTGTTCTGGATCGCGCCTTCCAGCCCCGCGGTCATTTTATCAAGCTGGGCCTCTTCCGTCTGGGGCTGATTGCCCTGGAACTGGCTGGCCTGGCCCGCGCTGGTCTGGTCGCTGTCCTGATCCTGCGCCGTATCCGCCGGGGCGGAACCGTCGGCACCGATATAACCGACATTTTTCGCATTCCCCGTGCCGGACCCGCCGATCGGCACGATACTGGGCCGCGCACTGGCAAGCTGTGCGCGAATGCCCGCTGTTATGTCGTCAGACGCCGTCATGCGCTCAAGTTCGCCGGCCACGCCCTGATCCGCCGCCTGGCCACTGCCCTGCCCCGTATCCTTGCTGCCGGCCCCGCCCGCATCGGCCCCTGTCGATGTCTCCCCATCCTTGACGCGCCTGACCGAGGCCCCGCCCGTAAGGGGAGAGGGCTGGACATCGAGCATCGAATCCGTCGCCTGCGAATGGGTGTCGCGTTCAGCCATGGGGTTGAAGAACTGCGCAATGCCCTTGCGCTGTTCGTCCGTCGTCGCGTTGAGCAGCCACATGACAAGGAAGAAGGACATCATCGCCGTCATGAAATCGGCGTAGGCTATCTTCCACGCCCCACCGTGATGGGCGTCCTCATGATCGTCGTCGCCATGTTTGACGATGACGGGATGGTTGTTGTTCTTTGCCATGTGGTGCTACCGCGCCTTCAGGCGCCCTTACGGTGTGCCATGCCCAGGCGGCTGGCCGGATTGCCACGGAAGGACGCACGCCCGGTATGGGTGAGCGAGATCGACGTATCGAGCCAGACTTCCCCCCCGATTTCGCGCCAGCGGCGACAGAAGGTGAAATCCTCGCTCAGATAGGTGCCGGTTTCGGGGTCTATGCTGGCGTCGAACAGGGCGTGGTACAGCGTGCCATCGCCCTCGCCCGACGAATCAATGCGGCGATAGGCGGTTTCGGGGTAGCTCTTGACCATCATGGCAATCGCCTTGCGGCTGATCATCATGAACCCGGTTCCCGCGTAATGCGTCTTGATCACGGGGCCTTTTTCCCATGCCTCGTGCATGGCGGCCGTTTCCCCCACATAGCGCAGGGATGCCTCGTCCTGGGATTCGCCGTGCAGCACGTTTTCCTGCGTCGCCTTGTCCCAGAACCGGTCCTTGATCGGATACATGCCCGCAACCACGTCCTTGTCCGCGGCCAGAAGCCGGGCCGGTGCTTCCGCCGGAAAACCGATATCGGCGTCGATGAAAAGGATATGCGTGGCGTCCGAACGCGTGAAGAACTGATGCAGAAGTGTATTGCGCGCCCGGCTGATCATGGCATCGTCGCCAAGCAATGAAAGAGTCATGGGAATACGCAGGACGCTGGTGCAGGCAATAACGGATTCCATGTAATCCTGCGTCACCAGCCCACCGTAACAAGGCGTTGCAATAAATACCTTCGGTGTCGGCTGCTCTGTCTGTTGCATACGCTATCCTAATTGCTTGCGGCCAGTGGCTGTACCGGATCGCGCTGTTTCGATCGCTGTCTGGCCTTCCTGAACAGCGATAGCGGGCGTCTGCCAGTTTCTCAAGGACGAAACATGACGAAAAACCGCCCCCCCTCGCATCAATCGGCCCGATCCAGGCTTGGCATGGCTTATTATGCCCCTGAAAATACTATGTTAACGTCATGCTGTTTCGGCGTGACAGGTCATCTATCTCGGCCTGTTCGCGCCGGGCACGTATCTCGTTTTCCTCCTCCTGCCGCTTGTCCACTATGGCCTGCGCCGCCTTGAGTGCCGCATTGGCCCGGATCATGGCGGCACGTGCCTGCCCGCTGGCCCGCCTTGCGGCGTTCAGCGCTTCCTGCGCGCGCTCCACCGCCTCGCGCCCAATGGGCAGCCAGTCGCGAAAGGCCTCGGCCAGCGTAATGTCCCCCGTGGCGGCAACGCGTTCGCTTTCTATGCGCGCGCGACAGGCGTCCACCGTCCCCGATGCCGTTCGTTCGTCCGCCAGCGCCTGGGCCAGTGCGGCCTGGGCCTGGTCGGCCTCGGTCTTGCGCAGCCTTGCCAGGGCGTGCAGCGCACGGGTGCGGGGGTCCATTATGCGGACCCGGACTTGGAAAGCGCCGTGCGCAACGCCGCGAAGCTTTCTTCCAGCGTGGCCTTCTCGCCCCGCCCCTGCCTGAGCACGTCCTCAATGGCCGGGGCCACGCGAATGGCCTTGTCCACCTTGGGGTCCGTGCCCTGTCGGTAGGCACCTAGGCGCACCATGTCCTGCATTTCATCCCAGGTGGACAGATCGGCCCGGGCTTCCTGCACCAGGGCGTTTTCCGCCGCCGAATTGCACCCAGGCACGGTGCGCGAGAGGGAGCGCAGCACATTGATGGCGGGATAACGACCGGATTCCGCAATGCGCCGTTCCATGACCACATGCCCGTCCAGAATACCGCGCACGGCATCCGTCACCGGTTCGTTATGGTCATCCCCCTCGACAAGGACGGAGAACATGGCCGTGATCTGGCCTGCCTTGCCATCCGCCCCCGCAAGGCCGGGGCCCGCGCGTTCGAGCAGGCGGGGCAGTTCGGCGAACACGCTGGGCGGATACCCCCGCGTAGCGGGTGGCTCGCCCGAGGACAGGCCAATCTCGCGCAGGGCCTGGCAGAAGCGGGTCACGCTATCCATGAGCAAAAGCACGGACTTGCCCTGGTCGCGGAAATATTCGGCCGCCGCCATGGCGGTATACGCTGCCTCCCTGCGCATGAGGGGGGAGGTGTCGGAGGTTGCGACCACCACAACGGACTTGGCCAGCCCTTCGGGGCCCAGATCGTCCTCAACGAATTCGCGCACTTCGCGCCCACGTTCACCCACCAGCGCAATGACCGCCACGTCGCACGCGGTATTGCGGGCCAGCATGCCCATAAGGGTGGATTTGCCAACCCCCGAGCCCGCGAACAGGCCCAGCCTCTGCCCCTGCCGACAGGTCGCGAACAGGTTGAGTGCCCGCACCCCCAGATCGATACGCGGGCCCAGCCGCGCCCTTAACGCGGCATCGGGCGGGGAGGCATGCAGCCGCTGCGGCGTGCCGCCGGGCAGGAGCGGGCCCCTGCCGTCGATCGGCCTGCCCATGGGGTCGAGCACACGCCCGGTCCAGGAGGCATTGACAACCAGCGTACCGCCCGCGCGCTTGCGCCTTTGCTCCTGATCGAAAAGCTGGAAGGTCGCCTTGCACCCCGAACCGATCCCTTCAAGGGATCCATACGGCATGGCAATGGCCAGATCCGCGCGAAAGGCGACGATTTCGGCAATGGTTTCGCGCCCGTCCAGCCCGAAAATGCTGACACGATCCCCAACCCCCGTAAAATCGCACAGCCCACTGAGTGAGACCGTCAGCCCTGAAAGCCCGACCACGCGCCCTTCAAGCACACCAACCGGCACGTCATAGCCCGGGCGGGCCACCGCATCCTGTATCGCTTCGAGAATATTGGGCAGACCCGCCGCGAAATCGATGGACTTCGACAAGGGGTCGGGCGGCGTGCTCACGTAAGCAGGCCGTGGGCCGGGCTGATCATGGCAGGTGGGCCGGGCGTTCGCACGCGCGCGCCGCCCTTAGAACAGGCTGGAATACGAACTGCTGAATGACGAGGAACTGCTGCTGCTCCCGCCAAACAACTGGACGATGGAACTGTCATCCGAACTGCCGCCGAACAGGTCCATCATGGTCGCGTCCTTCTCGGGCGTCTGCGGATTGATCTGCAGCATAGCCAGGTATTTTTCGGCGTATTTCTGGATTTCATCGGGCGTGGAAAGCTTGGACAGGTCGACCTTGCTCGTCAGGATACGGGTCTGCTGGCTGTAATCGAGCGCCCCGAACTGGTCGGGATCGTAACCCAGCGTGGTTTCGACCACCTTCAGCAGGGTCGGGTCAGACATCAGCCCCGCAATGGAGGTCACGCTCCCCATCTTGCGGGTGAAATAAAGCGCGTTGCCAAGACCGCTATCGGTATTGGCGGTATTGTTTTCGTACTGGGTTTCCTCGAACTGCGAGGTGATCGAACTGATGAGATCGGACGTGAAGGGAGAGGTCGAGGACGACCCGCCATTTTCACCCCAGGTGCTGAAGGCATCGGCAAAGGCGAGCCATGTCGCATTGCCCGAGGATTTCGCCAGCGATTTGGACGATGTGGGGTCCTGGGTCAGCAGATCCTTGATCAGCGCCGTCTCCCCCGAGATGGAGCTGAGCCCGTAGGCGCCAAGCACCACCTGCAAGGCCGAATAGTTCTTGAGCAACCCGTCGGCCGAGGTGATGGAGGCCGCATCCTTGGTGAAGGTCGCCACTTCGCTCTTGGTCGTCGCATCCGTGATGGCATAGGTAGCCGCCGCCGAGGTTTCATCCTTCACGGCGCTGACATACTGGGACACAGGCGAGACAGTCGAGATGCTCATCAATCCAACCCTTCATTCCCGGTCGCAGCCCAGGACATGGATACACCTTCAATCGTTACCATATCGTCTTTTGTCCCTTATATCCACACCTGACTTGCCCCTGCAAATTCCGTACCCATGCCAGGGGCTGCCACGCCTGGCAGGGTCGGTCAGGCCGGACAGGGCTTTCGCCGCCAGCTCACCACCAGCAGGATGGTGGTGCCCAGCCAGCCAAGAGCCAGCATGGGCAGGGACTGCCCCACCACCGCCAGCCCCGCCAGCACGACCGCGCCCACCACCTGCGCGCGCGCCACGCGGCGCGTGGCCACCCAGCGATAAAGTGCCGTGGCCAGCAAGTACAGCATCGGGCCCAGCATCATGACCAGGCCCCGCGCCCCTTCAGCCGATTCCCACGGGTTTTCAAGCAGCAGATCCATGCCGACCGCCACCACAATGATCCCTGCGATCAGCGCGGCATGGAGGTAATGAAAATACGCCCCCATGCGCCCGGGATCGGCCGAGCGGGCAATGGCGTGCTCGGCCTCCTCGCTCGATGTGCCAAAATACAGCCACCACATGGCCAGGGTGCAGGCAAAGCTCGCACCGAACCCCGCCAGCTCGGCAACCGTCCAATGTTCGGCCTCCGCCATGGACAGGCCCGAAGCCATGATGGTTTCGCCCAATGCCACAATCACGAATAACTGGCAGCGTTCCACCAGATGGCTGCCCGAAATGGTCCAGTCAGAGGTCTGGGACCGGCCCAGCCCCGGCAGCCAGAAGCCGAACATGGGCGAAATATATTCGCACAGAACCGCAATGCTCCATAACACCAGCCGCCCGTCGGCCCCGGCAAGCCCCCCGCCAACCCAGAAACACGCGGCAATCATGCCCCAGCCCAGAATACGGCGATAGTTGGGGGCCAGCGGGTGCGTGGCGGGCAGACGCCACACGATAAAGGCCGAACGCCCGACCTGCATGGCCGCAAAGCACACCGCAAAAACCAGCCCGCGCGGCCCGAAGGCGTCGGGGGCGGCCGCCCCGCACAGCAAGGCCAGCGCCATGGTGGCGAACAGCACACCGCGCAAGGCGGGATGGGTCGGGTCGAACCAGTTGGTCACCCAGCCGGTATATTGCCAGCCCAGCCACGCCGCGAACCATAATATCAGCGTCTGGAACGCCCCAAGCCAGCCGAGATGGTGCAAAAGCCCGTGGCTGATCTGGGTGACCAGGAACACATAGACCAGGTCGAAAAACAGTTCCTCGTTCATCACGCGCGCGGGCGCGTCACCCCGGCTCCGCACGAGGGGATGCTGTCCCCGCCCCTGCTGGATCGATCTTGGCTGGTTCATGGACACTCCACCACTTCGCTCAGGCAGCGGGCCCCAGGGCTGCCTGCAACCGTGTTACGGGCAAATGCCACGCAGGAGAAGCCTTACCGCGCCAGGGCGGGGGACGTAACAGGAACCGCAGGGGCACACCATAGGGGCGGCACATTCCCACCACCACCGCGCATGCAGGGGCGCACTCCCCCGCACCGCGGTCTGGCAGATCTTTCCTAGAACTCCGTGCTGATCGTGCCGAAATAGGTGCGCGGCGAGCCAGCCAGTGCCGACTGGTAATCCCCCGAGAGCGGAAAGCCGTTTTCCCCGATCTGGGAAATATAGGAAATATTGGTCAGGTTATAGATATTGAGATCGAATTTCAGGTTGTGCAGCGGCCCGACCTTGCCGAACTTGTAGCTCGCCCCTAGCGACGTCATCCAGTAGCCGGGTACGGACATGTCGTTGATATAGCTGAAATAGCGCTTGGACATGTAATTGGTGTCCAGGTAAACGGTCGCCGCACGATACGCGTAGGTAATATTGGCCTTGTACATCAACTGTGGATACGCGATCACCTTTTTCCCGGCCAGGTTATAGGTCACGCCCTGGTCCTGGATATTGTCGCCATAGGTCGAGTGATTGTAGCTGATGCTGTTGGTGATCGAGAGATTCCTGATCGGCCGCACCGTGAACGACGCATCCACGCCATACATGCTGACACTGCCCACGTTCACGACGGTGGAGACCGGCTGCGTAATGGTGCCCGCCGTCAGGTTTTGCAGGCGGTTTGAGAAATCCGCGTGGTAGAGGTTGAGAGAACCAGTGACGATATTGGAATTATAGCGATACCCGACATCGTACACCCAGGCGGTTTCAGGCCGGAGCGTGTTTTTCAGGCTGTTGAACGTCTCCTGGTTGGCAATGCCGCCAAAGGCCGAACCAAGCTGGTAGCCACCATAACTATAGGCCCGCATGTTGCGCGCGATATCGAAATAGACTTCGTGGCCAGGCAGGAAATGCCACACACCGTTGAAATGCGGCAAGAACGCCTTCGCACTGGTCAGGCTGCCATTGGCCAGTTGGGACTGGCCGTTATAATCGGCATCGTTGGCGGTCGCACCGCCAACTGTCGTGACCAGCATGGATTTGAACCCTGCTTTCAGCGTCAGGGTCGAAAGCGGGCGGTAGGTGTCTTCCAGATGGAACTGGAACGTGTTGGTGTTGAAATTCTCGCCCCAGTTATGCTGGAACGGCGTGCCGAAATTATGCAGCACGCCGCTGACGGGCGTTCCCTCACCGGGGAAAGGCTGGGCGTACATATACTGGTCGATATGGTAACGGTTGTTTTCATACCACACGCCAGTATCGATGGTGTTCTTGGGAAGCTGGTAGCGGATGGCGGATGTAAAACCGAATTTCTGGTTGCCGCCGAAATTGACCTGCTCGGACAAAAGCGACCCGCTGGGTGATGGCACATAAGGCGTGGTCCAGGTGCCCCAGTGGTTTTCGGCCTGTCCGTAAATGACGGAATTCCATTCCAGATGCCGGTTCAGCACCAGATGCGCGTTCAGCCCGCCCAGGTAATCGACCGCATGGGTCACACCATCGAAATAGGACGCGTCCAGCGCATCGGACCCCGGCAGTGAATTATATTGCGCCAGAGCGCCGCTGAAATTACCTGCCGCCGCCTGATAGGCCGCATTATAATTGGGATAATAATAATCGTTGTGGTGGCCCAAGCGGTTCAGCATGTCTATGGTCTGGTCGGCATAGTTGAACTGGGTCGCGTCGTTCCAGTTGAAGAATGCCTTTATGCTGCTCTGCTCGCCTATGGGCTGCACGATCTTGGCGTTCATCTGCTGGTCGAACTGCTCGCCCGAGCCTTTCCATTTATTCCCGTCCGAACGCGCATAGGACACCATGAATTTCGTGCCCGAGGCGTTCAGCCTGCCGCTATCCACGCGGGCATAGGTACGGAAGGCGTTATAGCTGCCGAACATCTGCGAGACTTTTCCGCCGTAATGATCGTGCGGATCGGACGAGGTGATCTGGATGGACCCGCCCAGATTGGTGGTGGAGGGCACTTCCACATCCCCACCCCCGTCCGAGACATCCATGCGTTCGATATTATCGGACAGGATGGAAAAATTGATGCTCTGCCCGTTATAGGTATAATAATCCTGCGCCCCCAGCGGCACGCCATCCAGTGTCACGCCAAGCTGGCTTTGCTGGAAGCCGCGCATATACAGGCTGGACCCCCACGTATCCACGCCCAGAGGGTCGTTCGCCACGAAGTTGATACCCGGCTTGCGCGACAGCATCATCATCGGGCTGCTGCCCTGCACGAACTTGTCCATTTCCACACGCGTCATGGTCTCCGTGGCCCCGGCACCGGTCCGGCGCATGGAAGAGACCATCAGTTCCTCGCGCGAGCGGGAATTGAGATCGGCATGGCTGCGCGCCCTGACCGGTGTTCCGGTCCTGGCGGCGACAACACGGGATGACCCCGTCTTGGGCGTGACAGTTTTGGATGTTGCGGCCTTGCGTGCTTTTACCCCACCGGCCTTGGACACCCCTGTTGCCGCCATGGCGGGAAAGAGCGTGTCGGGAATTGCCACGATACAGGAGGTCAATAAAAGGAACGACAGTAATTTTGTAGACTTCATGACGATACCACCCTTGGTTGGCCCGCTTCGCCGTCTCATTCAATCCTTCAGTGCCGCGATCCGTGCGGACACCTCCTCAAAAAAAATCCGTTCATAGTATTCGTCAGTTTTCATGCGGCTTAGCGCTATTCGGCATACGCATGATCACCATTCCATATCTGAAATGCTGGCTTATTTCGGACTCGAAACTGAATGGAACTGACACGGCCCGCCACATACCGGAAAAGCGCTAAAAACAGCCGATATTACACAAATGGTACCAACGGGTTGAATTCTGGTCATGACAGTGCAGGCTGCTGGTGTTCAGACCAACGCCCATCGATCAGGCATAGAACGGAAAAAATATTTTTCCTGCCGGGAAAATAATCATCTTTTCTTATACTCTTTATTGTCTCATTTATTTTAAAATATTCATATTGTGCGACTTTTTACATTTCACGCACTGTTTCGAATAAAATTATTATCCGTTTTTTCTGAAAGAAATGCCTGCGCAACCACATCAGGGTTTATCAATACAATTTCTGTATAACTTAAATCGTTTCTATACAATAACGATATCACGCCTGTCTTTCTCGGACTCATCTGGCCCGTGGGCGGCGAAAAATACCCCGCCAACCTGCGCCACCCGCTGCGTGGCGACACGGCAATGGGGCAAGCGGGCGGTTATCAACCGACCCGCCCGACGCATTTCTCATGATTGACGAGGGAGGAAATAGAGCCCGAAAACCGCCCCGCAGGCTGCGGATTTCGGGTGCTCTCTGCTAGCGCGCGCGGGTCTTGCGCGTGGGGGGTGTTTCCGCGTGCGGCGATACGGGGCGGGATGCAGGCAGCATGCTCAAACGCTGGGCGGCCAGGTCAGCTACCTGGCCCACAAGCTGGCTGAGTGCCTGCACCATGCTCACGGTGCTGCTCGCCGCCGGGCCCTGCAAGGTCACGCGCTGGATAAAGGGCGGCACCCCTGCAGTCCCCGACTGTCCGGCCGGCACGCCTGCCATGGCCGGCTGGACGGACAGGATGGCGTCCAGTTCCACAAGGCCCGACGGCCCGGTGGAAAACCGGCTGAGCGAGAGTTCCACATAGGCCTGGGGTTCGGCCGTGACAGCGTCGTTTTCGACAAAGACATTGCTGCGAGGCAGGCGCTGGGCCAGATCGCCCGCCAGCACGCGACTGACCTGCCCGGCCAGGGAATCGGCCCAGGCATCCCCCGCCGAAACATCCAGCTTGTAGCCGCTATCGGCCGTGACAACCCGGTCCCGGTCCAGCCCCGATGCAACCGAGGGCTGGCGCACTTCTATATAGGCAGGAGCGCCCGCAGCCCCTTCCGCCGGGGTGACGACCGCACCCGGCACGACCGAAAGCGTGTACAGCGTGGGCCCGCTGCCCCCGCAACCCGCAAGGGTCACGGCCATGGCGGCACAGCCAGCCCCCCGCAACACCCCCCGGCGTGAAAGCTGGCGCACGGCACGGGCCGCACCTGGAACGGAAGACGAAAAACGGGCCAGCCTCTGCCCCTTCATATGACGTGTCATGATCCTATCGTCCTGATAGCAGCGCGGAAGGATGGTTGGTCAGGAAATCGGACAGAAAACGCAGCGATCGCGCCGTTTGCCCCAGTTGCAGGACCATGGATTGCAGGTTGCGGTGGAAATCGCTGTTGCCGCCATAGCTGGCCAGCAGGCGATTGGCGTTTTGCAGCGCCTGGTCGAGCTGGTCGGCCATCTGCGGCAGGCGCTGCATCAGCGGGGCCACCCCTTCGCGCAGATCGTGCGAAAGAGCCTGGAAGTTCTGCAAGGACTGGCGCAGGCTGGCCAGCGACTGCTTGACATCCGGGCCGTTCAGCGTCGCATCCGCATGGGCCAGCAGGTTGTTGGCATTCGCACCGATCTGTTCGAACGGCATGGCGGACAGGCGCGCGGTCATGGTGGACAGCGAATCCATGATCCCGCTCATGCCGCCGGCCTGGCCGGGAATGACCAGCGTGCGGCCTTCCATGCTGGTGGTGGCATTGTCGGGGTTCTTGACGAAGTTGAGCGCGATCATGCCCTCACCCGTCAGGAAGCTGGCACTGTCGGTGGAGGCGCGCAGGCCGTTGGCCACCAGGGTGCGGAACATCTCGACCAGGTCGCCATGCTGGAGTTCACGCGCCGAGAGCACGCGTTCGGGCTGGATTTCCATGCCCACGCGCACCCGCGGATGACCGGGGGAGGATGTCAGGTCCAGCTTCACGCTGGTGACATTGCCCACCTGGATGCCGAACATGTCCACCTGCGCGCCGGGGGCCAGCCCCTTGACGGAGGATGTCAGATACGTGGCCAGCGGCATGCGCTCGTGATAGCCCGCGTTATCGGCATCTTCCTTGCTGTCGTACAGCTTGAACACCGTATCGGCCGGGGTCTGCGCCGCATGGGCGGAGGCAGCGGTGTCCTCGGGCGGGAGGCCGAAGGCCACACCGCCGGAGAACAGGGCCTGAATGGACTGCAACTGCACCTTGAGCCCGCCTGCGCCAAAACCCACCTTCACGCCTGAGACATTCCAGAAGCGCGATGACGCGGTCAGGTAGTGATCATAGGGTTCTTGCACGAAAATCTGGATCAGCACCGGCCCGCGCCCGCCCGGCGGCATGGTGTAGCCCAGCACTTCGCCCACCGACACGTCGCGGAAGAAGACAGGTGCCCCCTGCCCGATCGAGCCCAGCGTATCGGAGACGAGCGTATAGGTCTGGCCCGGCTGGTCGGACCGCACGCCGGGTGGTGCTTCCAGCCCGGTAAAGGTCGCGACATGGCGGCCCGCGGGCCGGCCCGTGGTGTCCAGCCCGGGATCGAAGGCGATATACGCACCCGACATCAGCGTTTCCAGCCCGGTGACGCTGGCCCCGTTGATACGCGGCCGCACGACCCAGAACCGGGCCTTGTCGGTCAGCATGTCGCCCGTGCCCTTGTTCATGCGGATCCGCACGCGCACATGGCGCAGGTCATCGGTCAGGGAAATGCCTTCGACCGTGCCCAGCACCACGGCCTTGTTCTTGACCTGGGTCTGCCCGCTGGTAATGCCGTCCGCCGTATCGAACACGACCGTGATGTCAGGCCCGTTATCCATGAAACTGCGCCAGACCAGAAAGCCTGCAATCAGCACGGAAATAATGGGAATGACCCATATGATCGAAAAACGGATACGCCGCACCAGCGCGTCCTGATTATCGCCGTCCCCCCCGGTCGCCCCGGAAGCGGACTGATCATGCCTGTCTGCGTTCACGCCCTGTTCGGCTCCATGTTGAAGTCCCTGTCCGGCTGTGTGCCGCCCGCCATGCCCGTATGGTGGACGGCCGATACCAGGCCCGCCTGCGGGGCACTGCCTGCACGGCCCGCCGCCCCGCCTGTGCGGGATGGCTCGCTATCCGGGCCGTTGGCACCTGCCGCGTCCCACATCTGGCGGGGATCGAAGGCATGGGCCGCGAAAATGGTCAGTACCACCACCGCCGCAAAGCAGACCATGCCGCCATTGGCCGTAATATTGGCCATGCTGTTGAAACGTACCATGGCCACCAGAATGGAGACCATGAACACATCGATCATCGACCAGCGGCCGATAACGTCGATAACCCTGTACAGGCGGGAGCGAAACGCCAGATGCGCGTGCGAATGCCGCCGCGTTCCCACCAGCAGGGTAAACAGCCCGACGATCTTGAGCACCGGCACGGTGACGGAGGCAAACAGCACCAGAAGGGAAAGCGGGATCATGCCGTCTTTCCACAACTCGATCGCCCCGGCAATGATGGTATGCCCCGTGCCGCCGCCCAACTGCACCACCGTCATGACGGGGTAGATGTTGGCCGGCAGGTAGAACACCACGGCAGACAGCAGCAGGGCGAATGTCCGGGCATTGCTGTCGACCTTGCGCCTGCGCACGATATGGCCGCAGCGCGGGCAGTAGCCCACCGCCTTGGTCGGGGGCAGGGCCGCATCGAACGCCATGACCACCCCGCAGGACAGGCAGGACGCCATATGCGAAGGGGCGGGCAGCGGTGTCGTGCGGTCCACCGTTTCGCACACCAGCCGCACGCGGCTGTCATCCATCCGGCGCAGGGACAGATCGGTGCGACGTTTCTGCCAGATCAGTTCCGTATCCAGCGTGGCATCGGTCGCGGCCATGGTCACCATCAGCCCGGCCACCAGGAACACCGCCGCCCCCACATGCACATAGGCCAGGTCCACCAGCTTGGTATAGGCCACGAACACACCCAGAATATACACTTCCACCATGGACCACGGGCGCAGCTTTTCGTACCATTTGAGCAGATGCGGCACCCAGAACGGCAGGACCGGCTGCAGGGCCCCGGTCAGGATCAGCAGCATCATGCCCACCACAAGCCCGGGCACCAGAATGGTGACAATGGCCACCAGCACCGCCACCTCCCCCCAGCCTTCATGCAGCAGTTCGATAGGGCCGGTCAGGATATCGACCGTGCGTTCGCGCCCGTAGAGGTCGAGCATCATCAGGGTGGAGGCCAGCATGGCCAGGTAGAGTGCGGCGGAACTGATGCAGAAGGCCAGCGGCGTGGCGATGGGCGATGTTCGGTTGCGCCGGTCCAGCAGTTCGTTGCAGCGGCGGCAGCGCGCCTGCGTTCCGGGTGCCAGTTCGGGCATGAGCTGGATATGCCCGCAGCAGCGGCATTCCGCCACGCCGCGCAGAAGACGGACATGCCGTTCTTCCTCGACGGGGACATCCTGGCCCGGGGCCAGCGCTTCCCTCAGTAGGGCCACGACGTGCTGCATTCTCATCCTTTTCGACCCTAAAGCCTAATCCTGATCCTGTAACCGTAAAAAATCCGCAAACCCGCCCCGCCTTTACGCGGGGGGAAGGCATTTTTTTTGTCAGATTTGCGGTTGCGTGGGGGGTACGATCATGATAGTCACCGCGCTGGAAACACTCCTAGCCCGCTTAGCTCAGCTGGTAGAGCACATCATTCGTAATGATGGGGCCGATGGTTCGAATCCGTCAGCGGGCACCATGTTTTCCTCCCCCTTATTTCCATAGCACCGTTCACGGCGCTGCCGTGCTACCGGCAGGGCAAGGCCAGCCCTTGATGCCGGCGGGCATTTGGTTTCATGATAGCAACATGTTTTCATTCACACCAAAGGCTGACATGGCATGATCGTGCGCGATATTTCTGAACTGCGGAACACGGAGCGCTTTGCCGCGGGCCCCGGCTGGGAAAGCACGCGACTGCTGCTGGCCTGCGACCGCATGGGGTTTTCGTTGCACGAAACGCATGTGCATCCGGGCCAGGACCTCCATCTCGAATACCGCCATCATCTCGAAGCCAATTACTGCGTGGGCGGCGAAGGCGAGGTGGTGAATTGCGCCACGGGCGAGGTTCACCCGATCTATCCCGGCGTGCTGTATGCGCTCGACAGGAACGACGCCCATATCCTGCGCGCCACCACATCCACCCTGCGGCTGATCTGCGTGTTCGATCCGGCGGTGAACGGCACGGAACGCCATGTCAACGGCGGGTACGAACCCACCCCGCCGGAAGAATCCGAGGCCACAGCCAGCGCGGAAGTGCCGATTATCGAGCAGCGCCGGATCGAGGCCAATATCCTCAAGCAGGTCTATGACACGCTTGTGGCCAGCCATGGCGAGGCCGTAGCCACGCAAACCCTGCGCGACACGGTTATCCGCTCGGCCGAGCAGCAGGGGGAAACCATGCGAAAGCGCTTCGACCACATGCCCGACCTGGTGGACCTGAAGAATGTTCTCGCCCTCTGGACCGCCGAGGACGCGCTCAGGCTCGACGTGCTGCAAGCCACGCCCCACGAACTCGCCTTCAATGTCACGCGCTGCCGTTACGCCGAACTGTACCGGGAGATGGGGCTGGGTGCCTTGGGGGGTATTCTGTCCTGTAGCCGCGACGGCACGTTCTGCAAGGGCTTCAACCCCGCGATCACCTTCGAGCGCAGCCAGACCATCATGGAAGGTGCGAGCCATTGCGATTTCCGCTTCACGCTGGAAAAAGACGAAGGCTGAGGACCGATCCAAATAACCCGTTGATAAATAATAAAAGTTTTTGGATGTCGCCTTTTTTCAAAAAGGCGACGTTCCCTGAAGCTTTTTGAAAAAAGCTTCACCAAAAACTTTTATTCCCTGACGCCCTCAGGGCCCTTCGGGGCTGCCTTGGCGAAGCGTATAGAGGCTGATGGCCAGCATATGGCCGGTGGAATAATTCAGCCCCGACACACCATCACGATGCGTAACCCGCGCACGATCCGGCCCCAATGCCGCCAGAAAAGCGGCACTGTCGCGTGCATCCACCAGCGCTGCCGTGCAGGCCGGTTTGGCGCGCATGGCCTGGGCCGCCGCCGCCGGGCCGTCCAGCACCACGTTGCCGCCGAGCAGGAACACCAGGCTGGGTTCCGAGAACGAGACCGAGTAGATACGCGTCTGCGGGCAGGGCTGTTCCGCCTGGACCAGCGCCGCCAGGCGCGGGGCCAGCCAGATACTGCGCAGTTCGGGCACCACGACCGTAAACAGGCCCATATACAGCAGGGCCGCCGCCGCAACGCTGCTCAGGGCGGCATAGCGCAACGTGCCCCGCCAGATCTGGAGCATGGACAGCCCGACCAGCGGCAGCACCCCCGCCGACAGCACCATGGCGGGGAAGGAAATCCGGTGTTCAAGCTTCCACAGCAGCAACGGGCCAGCCATGGCCAGCGCACAGCCCACGAAACACCACACCACACCGTATACGCCCATCAGCACCCGGCCCCACAAGGCGCGCGGGCCGCCCTGCCAGACCGCCCCGCCCTGGGCCAGCAGCCCGGCGGTAAGAATGGCAATGGCCGGATAGGTAGGCAGCACATAATGCGGCAGCTTGGTGGCTATGGCCTCGAACACCAGCCAGTGCGGCACGATCCAGCACATCAGGTAACGTATCGCGACATTGCCCCGCTCGCGCCAGGCCTGCGGCAGAACGCTGGCCGCGAAATAGGACCCCGGCCAGAACGCCAGCACGAAGACCAGCACATGGTAACCCGGCGGCAAGCCATGCGCCTGCTGGCCAGACGCCACCTTGCCCAGAAAATTCACCCCCACCGCGCGGCGGAAAAAATCCCCATGGCTGACCACGCCAATGGCGATACACCACGGCAGCAGGATTGCGGCTGCAACAAGCCACCCCCAGCGCGGCCGCAACCTGCGCCACAGGCTGGCATTACGCTCGACCAGCGCGAGGGAAAGCGGCGTGCCGAGCGCTGGAATGAGAATGACCGGCCCCTTGAGCATCAACCCGCAGCCGATCGCCCCCCAGTACAGTAACGCCGTGCCCACATGCGTAGGCCTGCCGGCCTGGCGGTCCCCCACGGCGCGGACCAGGGCGAACTGGGCCAGCAGAACGGTCAGCAACAGGCAGGAATCGATCGTGGCCATGCGGCTTTCAGCCGTCACCAGCACGCTGGCCGCCAGCAGGACCCCTGCCCCAAGACCGGCCTGCGGGCTGAACAGCATGCCCCCGATCAACGCCGTCAGCACCACCGATCCAGTCATGGCCAGCAGCGAGGGCACCCGATACGGCCAGACAGCGCGGCCCTGCCACGTGCCGGTCAACGCACTGGCAGCAGTAACGCTGAGCGATTCAAGCCAGTAAATACCGGCAGGCTGAAGGTAGCGGGGCTTGTCCTGGAAACGCACGTCAATGAAGTCATGCGTCTGCAGCATCTGGGCGGAGGCCTGCATGTAGCGTGGCTCGTCCCGGTCGAAGGGTGGTATGGACGCCCGCCCGGGCAGAAACAGCACAAACGCCGCAAGCCCAAGCAGGATCAGCGCGCGCAACCCCTTGCCGAGTGTCAGCATTCACGAACCGAGCGCGGCAGCCGGGTACGGTTGCGCAGCCACATGACACCAAGCAGGTCGCGCACACCCACTACGGCCCGGCCGAAATTGGTGTATTTCGACTGGCCATGCAGGCGCGGCCGATGCGAAACAGGGGAACAGATCAGCGGCACGCCATACGCGGCCAGAAGGGCAGGCAGAAAGCGGTGCAGCCCCTCGAACTGCGGCAGGCGCAGGAAATCGATGCGGCGGAACAGCTTGATGGGGGCCCCCGTATCGGGGCAATGATCGTGCAGCAGGCGCTGGCGCAACCCGTTGGCAAAACGCGTGGCCACGCGGCGCGACCAGCCATCACGCCGGCGGGTCCGCACGCCAACCACCAGAGGCGGCGTGCCGTTCGCCCCGCGTGCAAGGGCCAGCAGTGCGATCAGTTCACGCGGGTCGTCCTGCCCGTCGCCATCGATTGTGGCGATCCATTCGCCGCGTGCCGCGGTAATACCGGTACGCAGCGCCGCGGATTTACCGCAGCGACGATCATGCGAGAGCACGCGCAGGCCCGGCAAGCAGTCCTGCCTGAGCTGGCCCAGCACGGCAACGCTGTTGTCGCGGCTGCCATCATCGACAAAAATAATTTCGGTAAGTGGCAGGGCCGCACGCATTTCGGCCAGTTCGCGGCAGACCTGGGGCAGGTTGTCCTGCTCGTCCAGTACCGCGATCACGATGCTCAGCACGGGCCGTTCTGCCCCCTGCGGTGAATCGGGCATGCCCATGGCCGACAGGGAAGAGGGTGCCTGATCTGTCACGACCGGGGCACTCCCTTAAGAAATAGCGGGGGAAAAGGGGCCAGCAAGGGCCGGTCAGGCAATCTGGCGGGCCATGGCGGCAGGCAGGCCCGCCAGCGCCTGGTCGATCAGGGCCGAAGCCCCCTTGTCGTCCAGGGTCTGGGGAATAATGCCATGTGCCGCTTCCACCGCCGCATCGATCGCAAGCTGGCGCACTTCCTTGACGGCGGCGCGTTCAACGGCGGCAATGCGGTCACGTGCCATCTGTTCGTGACGGGCCACCGCGGCTTCGGCTTCCGCCCTGGCTTTCAGCGCCATGTCCTGCGCCTGCTGGCGGGACTGCTCGACAAGGCTGCGTGCCTCGGCAAAAGCCTGTTCACGCTCACGCGTGGCGTCCTCGAGCATCTGCTCGGCTTCGCGCCGCAGACGGGCGGCCTCGTCCAGCTCTTTGCGGATCAGTTCCGCTCGGTTGTCCAGAATGGCTGCAATGGGTGTCCACAGCTTCTTGCCCGCAAGGACGAAAAACAGGACAAACGAAACAGCAACCCAGAAACCCGCTTCGTGAAAAATGCCGGACATGACGAATAATTCCCCCGGAATCGGCCAAATGCGGTGGTCAGATGGGTCGGATCAGATGGTATGAGGCGCGCAGGCGGTCTCAACCCTCTGGGCAACAAGCTGGGCATCGGGGACAACACCCGTCAGGCGCTGCACGAGAGCCTGGGTGGTTTCCGCCGCGATGTCTTTCAGCGCGCCAACGGCACGGGCCTTTTCGTCGGCCACGCGCTTTTCGGCGTCGGCAATTTCTGTATCCAGCCGGGCGTTGATCTGCGCAAGCTGCTGCTCGGCCGCACGGTGTTCTTCTTCCAGAACGGTTTTCAGATGCGCCTGCGCTTCGGCCATCGCATCCTTGCGGGCCTGTTGCAGTTCAGCCACCGCCTTGTCGGCGTCGTGCTTGGCCGAGCGGGCTATTTCCAGGTCACCGGAAATACGCTGGCCGCGATCTTCCAGCACCCGGGCCACACCCGGCAGCATGACCTTGCTCAGCACAAGGTAGAAAACCAGGAAGATAATTGCGCCCCAGAAAACCTGACCGGTTACCAGAGGGTTGGCAAAATCAAGCTGAGGCATTCCCGTGGCGTACGCACCCGGCGCTGAAACGGCCAGCAGGGAAACGCCGCAAACCGTCAGCAGCAGCCCGGTACGCACTGTCCTAGTCATGACACCCACGGAAATGTCTCCTCTTAAATCCTGGACGTTCTCAGACGAAAAGGATCAGGAACGCGATCAGCAGGGCGAACAGCGCGATAGCTTCCGTCAGGGCAAAGCCCAGCATGCCCAGACCGAACACGTGCGGGCGGGAAGCCGGATTGCGCGCGATGCTGCTGACCAGCGTGGAGAAGATGTTGCCGAGGCCGATACCAACGCCGGCGAGGGCGATAACGGCGATACCTGCACCGATTTCCCGGGCTGCAGCGATGTCCATATCAGTCACTTCCTTGTTTCAAGACAGTTTGAAAAGAAACGGGCAAAGCAGCTCCTCAGTGAGCCACGGCCTCCCGCAGGTAGATGCACGTCAGAATGGCAAACACATAGGCCTGCAACACACCGACTAGCAACTCAAGAGCCATAAGCGCCACGTTGATGGCGATCGGCCCGATCGCAAACACGTCGCCCACGACGCCGAACCCGGCGAGCATGATGACGAAGCTTGCGAAAATATCGAACATGACATGCCCGGCCACCATGTTTGCGAACAAACGAATGGACAGGCTGACAGGGCGGGACAGAAAGGACAGGATCTCGATCGGGATCAGCAGCGGCGCCAGGAAGGGGCTTGCCCCCGCAGGCATGAAATGCGCGAAGAAACGCAGCCCCTGCACCTTGAACGAAACCACCACCGTCAGGGCGAACACCATCAGCGCCAGGGCCAGCGTGACCGCGATATGGCTGGTGAAGGTGAAGGAGAACGGCAGCAGGCCGATATAATTACCCGCCAGGATAAAGAAGAACAGGGTAAAGACGAACGGGAAGAAGGCCGCACCTTCCGGCCCGATCGTATCCAGCGCCATGTTGTGAATGAATTCGTAGCACACCTCGGCCGCGGCCTGGAGGCGACCGGGCACGACGGCGGCGGGACGCATGCCGAAATACAGGAAGGCCAGCACCAGGCAGACGGCGATGATCATGTACAGGGGAGACTGGCTGAATCGCAGCGCTTCGCCCAGCCCGCCAAGAACGGGATGAAGCTCAAACTGTTCAAGTACGTTGATGCTGGAACCGCCCGCCACAACCGCTCTCCTAAAACCCTGCACCCGAATCGTGTCTTCGGGCCTAGCTTCCTATGTTTCGTCCGTCGGCCTGACAAGCCGCCAGACATTGAGCACGCCAGCACCGCCACCCAGCAGCGCGAAGAGAATAAGGAACACGGCCCTGGTATGCAGCCAGTGATCCAGCCCCCACCCTATGGCCACACCCACGATCAGGGCCGAGAGCATTTCCGTTCCCGCCCGTAGCGCCAGCGTGGCAAGGGGCTTGTCGGCGTCCGCCTCGGGACTGGTGGATGTGTCCTGGGTCACCAGGCCGTTACGGCGTTCAGCCGCCTTCAGCCGGGCATCGAAGGACTCGTCTTTTTCCTTACTCATTCCTCGCACCTCCCAAGGGGTGCAGGCGCTTGCTAACGGGGCTGCCATATCCTGTCAAGAAAGCATGAGGGGGCTGGGCAGCAAAATATCGCAAGCACACCGCCTTAGGGACATATGACCCGCCCTGTGTTGCCGCAATACCCGACCCGCAGGCAGGCTCAACCGGCGACGGGGGCATCGGCCAGGCCCACCAGACCACGCGCATAATCGCGCGCATCGAACGGACGCAGGTCCTCGGCCTGTTCGCCCACGCCCACCGCATGCACCGGCAGGCCGAACGCATCGGCCAGCGCCACCACGATCCCGCCCTTGGCCGAGCCGTCCAGCTTGGTGACCACAAGCCCGGTGACATTCACAAGTTCGCGAAACACCCGCACCTGCTCCATGGCGTTCTGCCCGGTGGTGGCGTCCAGCACCAGCAGCACGGAATGGGGGGCCGTTTCATCGAACTTGCGCATGACGCGGATGATCTTGGCCAGTTCTTCCATCAGGGCGGATTTGTTGTGCAGCCGCCCCGCCGTATCCATGAAGACAAGCTCCGCCCCTTCGGCCCGCGCCCGGGTCAGCGCTTCGAACGCCAGCCCCGCCGCATCGGCCCCGGGCGGGCCCGCTATGACAGGGCAATGCGTGCGCTCACCCCAGATCTGGAGCTGCTCGACTGCCGCGGCACGGAACGTATCGCCCGCCACCAGCATGACCTTGCGGCCCTGTTCGGTAAAAAACCGCGCCATCTTGCCGATGGTGGTGGTCTTGCCCACGCCGTTGACCCCCACCACCAGCACCACATGCGGCTTGTGGGCGGGGTCGGGCTCGAAAGGCTGGGCCACGGGTTCGAGAATCCGGGCGATCTCATCAGCCAGGGTGGCGCGAATCTCGTCATCCGTCACTTCGGTGCCGAAGCGCGAGCGGCGGAAGGATTCGATCACCCGTTCGGCCACGGCGGGGCCGAGATCGGCGGTTATCAGCAGGTCCTCGAGTTCTTCCAGCGCCTCGTCATCCAGGCGGCGGCGGGTGAACATGCCGCTCAGCCCGCCGCCGAGCTTCTGGGTGGAACGCGACAGCCCCTGTTTGAGACGAGAGAAAAAACCAAGCGCCATCTCAGATCCTTTCCGCCACCAGGCCCGTGGCATCCACACCCACGGGCACGAGGGTGACAATATCCCCCACCCCTGCCTCGCCTTGGGCCAGACGGACGGGGGCGAACTGTTCACTATGCCCCGTGGTTGCGGTTTCCATCAGCACATGCAGGGGCCGCCCCAGCAGAGATGCGTAATACCGCGCGGCCGAGGCCTCGCCCACCGCGCGCAGGCTTGCGGCCCTGGCGCGGCGTTCGGGCACCGGCACCGCACGCATGCGCGCGGCCGGGGTGCCGGGGCGTTCGCTATAGGGAAACACATGCAGGTAAGGCAAGGCCGTCTCGGCCAGGAACTGGCGTGTTTCCTCGAACAATCCGTCATCCTCGGTGGGGAAGCCCGCGATCACATCCGCGCCGATGCCGATATCGGGGCGCAGGGCGCGTGCACGTTCGATAACGCGCAGGGCGTCGCCCACCAGATGGCGGCGCTTCATGCGCTTGAGAATCAGGTCCGCCCCCGCCTGCAAGGACAGATGCAGGTAAGGCATGAAGCGCGGCTCGGTCTCCAGAAGCTGCCAGATCCCTTCATCGATCTCCACCGGATCGACCGAGGACAGGCGCAGCCGCTCAAGCTCGGGCACCAAACGCAGCACCCGGCGGCATAACTGCCCCAGGGCGGGGCGACCCGGCAAATCCGCCCCCCAGGATGTCATGTCCACGCCGGTCAGCACGACCTCGCGGTAGCCAGACGCCACCAGGGCGCGTACCTGCTCGACCACCGCCCCCACCGGCACGGAGCGCGACGGCCCGCGCCCGAAGGGGATGATGCAGAACGTGCAGCGATGATCGCACCCCTGCTGCACCTGCACGAAGGCCCGCGTGCGCCCGGCGAATTCGGTCACCAGATGCGCGGCCGTTTCATGCGCCGCCATGATATCCGATACCGCCAGCGGTTCGGCCAGGGCGGTGGGGGACCAGCTTTCGGCCTTGAGCTTTTCCTCATTCCCCAGAACGCGGGCGACACCGGGCAGGGCGGACCAGCGGGTGGGATCGATCTGCGCCGCGCAGCCGGTCACGACAATACGGGCATCGGGGTTGTTGCGATGGGCCCTGCGTATGGCCTGGCGGGCCTGGCGTTCCGCCTCCCCCGTGACAGCACAGGTGTTGACGATAATGACGTTCTCAAGCCCCTGCGCGTGGTTGCGCATGACTTCGCTTTCCCACGTGTTCAGGCGGCAGCCGAAGGTCAGGATTTCGGGCACGGGGCCTGATGGGGCGACCGGGGCCGGACATTGCGCATCCTCCACCTGGGCAGGCCGATCCGCAAGCGCGGGGCCTGATGCGCTCTGCGGGGCAAGCTCCGGCGCGGGATGGGCCACGCGTGGGGGAGCGGCGGCACCGGACAGGGCGCTGGCCGGGCCGGGCATGGCGGTGGGTGCGTATGCGGTGTCGGTCATGACGGATACGCGGTGAGATCCACCGTCCCTTCATATGCGGTGGCGGCGGGGCCGGTCATGAGCACATGATCGTCCTGCGTCCATTCGATACGCAGCATGCCGCCATCCAGTTCCACGTCGCACACACGTTCGGCCAGGCCTCGGCGCACGGCGTTGACCACGGCGGCACAGGCCCCCGAACCGCAGGCTTCGGTCACGCCTGCCCCGCGTTCATGCACTTTCAGGCGCATGCGGGCAGGCCCCTGCATGATGGCAAAGCCGATATTGGCCCGCTGCGGGAACAGGGGCGCGTGCTCCAGCCCCTCTCCTTCGCCCAGCATGGCGAAATCGGGCACGAAAAACGTCGCATGCGGGTTGCCCATGGACAAAGCCGCGGGATCGCCCGGCAGGGGCAGGTGCAGCGTATCGGCGGGTGCGGCCAGGGGCACGTCCTGCCAGCCCAGCCGGGGAATGCCCATATCCACCGTGACCAGGCCCGGCGCGTTGATGGTGGCGGGCAGCAGGCCCGCGAGTGTCTGCAACACCGGATGCGCATTGCCGCTGGCGCGCCACAGCAGGTCCGCCACGCAGCGCGAGGCATTGCCGCAGGCCCCGGCCTCCGACCCGTCGGGGTTGAAGAACCGCACGAACGCATCCGCCCCCGCCCGCGTGGCGGGGCTGAGGGTGACAAGCTGGTCGCAGCCAATACCGCGCCTGCGCTCTGCCAGGGCGGCAATGCGGGCGGGGGTAAGCGGCAGGGGGCCGGGACGTTCGTCAAATATGACAAAATCGTTCCCCAGCCCGTGCATTTTGTAAAAAAATGTCGGCATTGGGCGTGTTATAAGCGAAATCGCGCCTTAACGCCATGCTCTATACCACGGCACGGTCATGCCTGTCCCCACCACGCAGCGCGTGCGGGCACCTCACACGGCAACGCCATGGTCAAGCGCAAGGACAATACGCGCAGCCATCCTGTCATGCGCGCCCATCACCCGGATGACAAGGTTGGCGACAGGCGTCGGGCTGGCATGAAGAAATATTTAATCTTGCAGAGCGCCATAAAATAGGCGGGTTTTTCTAAAATTATTTTTTAAACCCCGACGCCTTTACGAAGGCCCGGTGAAAATGCTTCAAACCCAATAGGTTTTCCCCGTCCCTATACTTGAACAAGAGCGCATGCACCTTTTCCCCGCCCCTTCCCCCGCCATGGGGGTTCGCATCAAAGCCGGCCTGTTCGCCGGCACGGTCATCGCCACGGGCATGATCACCGGCTTGATCACGGGCAGCGTGCTTCCCCGCGCCGCGCATGCGGCCGATCTTGACGCGCTGGAAGAACAGATCGCCCATATCCAGGCCGAACAGCGGGAACTGCAAAAGGCGCTGGTCAGCGTGCAAAAGCAGATCGCGGCCCGGCGCGCCGCCGGTGGCGCCGAGACAAGCGCGGAACACGGGGGCGGGGTTAGCAGCCACCACATCGCCAGCGCGCATGCCAGCATGCTGCACGGCGTGCGCGAGGAGGCGGAAGTGGAATCCCCCCATGAGGAAGGGCCGGGCCTTGCCATGCCCAGCCACCCCCATGGCATGGCCACCGCCCTGAACCACCACCGCGCCACCGGCCCGGACGCGCAGCCGGTCTTTTCTGGCGCGCACGATACGCCGGATGTGGAATCGGTGGTTGGCCACAGGGCGGAAGACGTCGTGGCCCGCCTGGCGGATAACAGCGTAGGCCCCCACGGGCGCGAGACGGCGGGTGCGCAGGCGGCGGGTGCGCTGGGCGATCACGGCGTGTTCCGCCTCGGGCCCATCACGCTTATCCTTGGTGGCTACCTGGACGCCGCCGCCGTGGAGGAAAACCGCCACACCGCCACCGGCACGTTCAATTTCTGGCAGGATATCCCCTACCGCAATGAATCGCGCTACCACACAGACAATTTCGAAGGCAGCGCGCGTTACAGCCGCCTTTCCCTGATGGCGCGCGGCAATGTGGATGCGCATTCCACCATTTCGGGCTTTTTCGAAATGGATTTCGGGGCCGGTGCCGCCACGACCGATGCGTATGAAAGCAACAGCTACGCGTTCCGCATGCGCCAGGCCTATCTGGCCTATGACAATTCCGACCTGGACTTCCATTTCCTGGCGGGCCAGGCGTGGAGCATGCTTACGCCCGGGCGTATCGGCATTACGCCGCGCCAGGAAAGCCTGCCCGAAACCATTGAATCCTCCATGCTGGCCGGGCAGACCTGGACCCGGCAGTTGCAGTTCCGCTTCGTCAAGGACTTCCTCCAGCACCGGCTGTGGGCGGGCCTGTCGATCGAGAACTCGGCAACATTGTACGACACGACGGGCTTTACCGATAACAGCGGCGCCGTCACCCTGCCCAACGGCAAGATCGCCACCATTTCCACCAATGGCACGGGCCTGACCAATTCCGCCCCGTTCTCCAACGAGATCGCGCCCGATATCATCGGCAAGATCGCATGGGACCCCCATTGGGGCCATTACGAGATCGAAGGCATCCTGCACTTCCCGCATGACCGCGTAGCCACACTGGGCAGCGGCCACAACAATACCTCCATCGCCGGTGGAGGCGGTGGCTCCATGGTCCTGCCCGTGGTGCCGCACAAGGTGGAACTGCGCCTGGCGGGTCTGGCCGGGGTGGGTATCGGGCGCTATGGCTCCGTCCTGCTGCCCGACGCCACGCTGAACGCCCAGGGCGAACCCGCCCCCCTGCCCTCCATCCAAGGCACGGGGGGGATTGTCGCCCACCCCAATCCGCTGCTCGATGTCTATGGTTTCTTCGGCTACCAGGCAGCGGGACGCAGCTATTTCTCCGCCAACGGGGCCAATTACGGCTACGGCAACCCGGCCTATAACAATGCCGGCTGCGGTATCGAACTGTCCGATGCCTCCACCTGCACGGGCAATACGCGCAGCGTGATGGAGGCCACGGCCGGGGCATGGTACCGCTTCTTCCACGGGCGCTACGGCACCATGGAAGCAGGCGTGCAGCTGGCCTATTCCCGCCGGAGCGCATGGTCCGGCCAGGGTGGCGCACCCGACACCAGCCTGAGCGAAGTGTTCATGGACTTCCGCTACCTGCCGTTCCAGTAAGCCCGCACACCGGGGCCGGACGGGTGATAAGGACGCCCACACAACAAGGTTATAAGCCGCACCTGCGCGAGGCCGCAAAAGCACGGGACAGAGGGAAGACGGGCGGAATACGCAAAAGAGACACAGGGGAATAAAAACACGCCGGGCAGACAAGATGCTGGCCTTTCGGGGCCGGAGTCTATAATCCGTGTTCTCTTCCTGTTGCCTGGACCTGACCGAATGCCTTTTCAAAAAGCCCCCTCTCCGCTTGCACAAGCCTTGGCTGCGCGCGGTTTTACCGCCCCCACATCCGTGCAGGCCGCCGTTCTGGCAGATGACGCCCTGGGGCGTGACCTGCTTGTTTCGGCCCGAACGGGGTCGGGCAAGACAGTCGCCTTCGGTCTGGCCCTGGCGGATGAACTGCTGGACGATACGGGGCGCTGCCCCCCGCCCGGCGCACCGCTGGCGCTGGTGATCGCCCCCACGCGTGAACTGGCCTTGCAGGTCCGCAGCGAACTGGACTGGCTGTATGCCAAGACCGGGGCGCGCATCGTCTCCTGCGTGGGGGGCATGGAACCCCGCACGGAAGCCCGCGCCCTTTCGGCGGGCTGCCATATCGTGGTGGGCACGCCCGGACGGCTGTGCGACCATCTCAAGCGCGGCAACCTGAACCTTTCGGGCCTGAAGGCCGTGGTGCTGGACGAAGCGGACGAAATGCTCGACCTGGGCTTTCGCGACGAGTTGGAAACCCTGCTGGATGCGGCCCCCAAAACCCGCCGCACACTGCTGTTTTCCGCCACCATCGCGCGCGAAATCGCGGGCCTGGCCCGGCGTTACCAGCATGACGCGCTGCGTGTTGACACGATCGGTGCCAACACCCCGCATGCCGACATCACCTACCGCGCCGTTCTGGCCGACCCGCCGGACATGGCCGGGGCTGTCGTCAACGTGCTGCGGCTGGAAGAAGCCCGCACCGCCATCGTGTTCTGCCACACGCGTGAAGCGGTGCGCCAGCTTCAGGCCATCCTGACCGAACGGGGGTTTTCCTCCGTCGCGATTTCGGGCGATCTGGGCCAGAACGAACGCAGCCGCGCCATTGAAAGCCTGCGCCACGGCCAGGCGCGCGTGTGTGTCGCAACCGACGTTGCCGCCCGCGGGATCGACATTCCCGATCTGGGTCTGGTGATCCATGCCAGCCTGCCCACCAACCCCGCGACCCTTCTGCACCGCTCCGGCCGCACGGGGCGCGCAGGCCGCAAAGGAACCTGCGTGCTGCTGGTGCCACCCGTGCGCCGCCGCATGGCCGAACGCCTGTTGCAGGCCGCCAAGGTCACGGCGGAATGGAGTGGTGCGCCCAGCAAGCAGGCCATTGCCCAGGCCGATGCCGAACGCCTGCTGAATGCACCCTTCCTGGCCGTGCCCCAGACTGGCACGCCCGAGGGCACCGGGGCCGATGCGACCCCCGATACAGCAGCAAGCCAGGCGAATGACACGCCGGTGGCCGAAACCCCGGTCATTGAAAAAGCCGTGGTGGATACGGCCCAGTCCGCCCCCGCCGCGGGAACCCCGGCCACGGGCATGCCCGCCCTGGTCCAGCGGCTTGTGGCCAGCCGCACGCCCGAACAGCTTGCCACCGCCCTGATCAGCCTGTGGCAGGCCAGCCTGCCCGAACCCGTGAACGTGCGCGTGATCACCCCCGATGGCAGCCGCACCACCCGTGGGGCGGCCCATGACGGGCCGAGGGAGCGCGAACACACGCCGCGCGATCGCGCCGCCCCCATGGCGGGAAGCTGGTTCCGCCTGTCGGTCGGCCGGGCCGACCGAGCAGACCCAAAATGGCTGGTGCCCATGCTGTGCCGCCTTGGCGGGATCAGGAAGCAGGATATCGGCAGTATCCGCATCGGCACGGACCACACGCTGGTCGAAATCGCGCAGGACAAGGCGGACCGTTTCGCAAGCTGTGCCGCCGGTGCCGACGCGGATGAAATCACCGTCGAACCCGCAAAGCCGCCCCATAAAGGAGCAGGTGGCGGCGGCGGACGCCCCCCTTATGCCGAACGCAAGCCCGGAAAACCCCGTGGCAAGGGCGCGCCGCGTTCCGAACACGGTGGGGCACCCGCGAAAAGCGGCGCATCTTCACGCAAGCGCAAGGCTTACTGACGCCTTATCGTGGCCCCTGCCGTGGCCTGGACCACGCCAGGGCATGAAGGGTGAACAGCGCCATCCATAAAAAACGGGCCGCGGTGGTATTATCCACGCGGCCCGTTTTTTATTGCATTCGGCAGTCCGAACAGGACCGCCTTGCGCCCAGCCCGTTAGAAACGCGGCAGGGTGGTTGCGTCCTGCACGTCCGAAGACAGGCGGTTGCGTTCCTTTTTCACTGCGTTTTTCGGGGCATTGGCCGCCGTGTTCACCCGGTTCGTGACGGAGTTTTCGGCATTGCTCACGCGGTTGGTCGCGGAGTCCCGTGCACCGTCGATACGCGAGGACACGCCATTCTTGAGGTTCCGGCGCATGTTCGTGGCGCCCGAGGTCAGTTGCTCGCCATCGCGGCTAATGGCATTGCGGGTCGCCCCGATCTGGTTGCTGACACCTTCCTGCGCGCAGGACCCGATGGACAGGCACGGATCGGCATGGGCCACCGTGGCCGCCCCCGCCAGAACTGCCACGGGCAGCACCAGGGCTGCAATTCTCTGAACAAATCGCATATGTTTTCCTTTTTCCCGGCCCACCCTGGCCAAAGATCTTACCCGGGCAGACAGCAGGACGTTTGTGACACGTTTTGTCTTTAGCCATTCAATTTTGGCGAAAAGTGGTTACGTTCCCCACTAGTCTGCATTCTTTTAGCACAGGCTCCGTTGCAGGCACGGCATGGCTGCCTGACGGCAAGGAGAGGACCCTTCTTTTTCATGAGAGACCACGGCCCGCATTTTCCCCACCCCACCAAGGCCCGCCTGCCCCATCGCCGCGTGAAGACCCCGTGCCCCGGCGCGGGGGCGCCCCGGATGTCACCCCTACCGGCACCCCAGCGGGCATCCATGCTCGCACCTATGTGGGCACCTGTGCTGGCAACGGCCCTTGCGGTCGCACCACTGGCCCCTTTCGCAGCCTTTGCCGCCCTCGCGCCCACGCAGGCCTGGGCCGACATACCGGCCGCGGCATCCACCAGCGCTGCTGAAAAGACAGCCCGGCAACCTCCCAAGCCCGCCACCGACCCGGTTACGAACCCCACATCCCTGCTGCCAGCCGACGCGCTGACCCACCACAGCGGCACATTCGGGGGCCACAAGATCGCCTATACCGCCAAGGCGGGAACCCTGATCCTGCGGGACGAGGCAGGTAAACCCACGGCCCATATCTTCTACACCGCCTATACGCAGGACGGCGCGCCCGCAGCCCGCAGGCCCGTGGCCTATTTCTTCAATGGCGGGCCGGGGGCCGCGACCGCCTACCTGCATCTGGGCGCGGCGGGGCCCGAGGTGCTGACTTTTCCCACGGGCAACCCGGCCGACGGCGCGAATGCCACGCTCCAGCCCAACCCCGATAGCTGGCTGGCCGCAGCGGACCTCGTATTCCTGGATGCGCCGGGCACCGGCTGGTCGATCCCCACCGACCCGCAGAAGGCCAGGGACCAGTTCTACGGTGTCAAGCAGGATGCCAAAGCCTTCGCCAAGGCCATCCAGCTCTGGGCCAGCAGCAACGGGCGGCTGGAATCCCCGCGCTACCTGGTGGGCGAAAGCTATGGCGGCCTGCGCGCCATAGAAGTGGCCAACGCCCTGGCCGAAGACCAGAACATTCTGGTGAACGGGCTTGTCATGATCTCGCCCGCACTGGACATGACCCTGCTCGATACCGCCAACGACGTCCTGGCCCAGGCCTTCGTGCTGCCCTCCTTCGAACTGGCGGGGCTCGCCCTGCAACACAAGCTGACGCTTGAAAACGCCCCCACCCACCAGGAGGACGCGTATACCTACGCGCTGGGCCCCTATCTGAGCACGCTGGTCGGCCGGGAGCCCACGGGCGACGCAGCAAACGATTTCTACGACGATGTCACCGCCCGCACCGGCCTGCCGCGTGATGTGGTCGTCCGTGAACGCGGCAGGCTCCAGCCCGAAGCCCATGACGTGCGCAGCCGCGACGGGCGGCTGTATTCGCTGTATGACGCGACCCTGTCCATAGCCGATCCGTTCCCCGAAGGGGTGGACAACGGCGCAAGCCCCGACGCGGTGCTGGACGGCTTTACCCGCGCCTATGGCAGCGCCATGCAGCATTACGCGGCAACCGAGCTGAACTTCCGCACCGAACTCAGCTACAGCCTGCTGAACATGAAGGTGAACACCGCCTGGGATTACCGCGAAGGCGACAACCCCATCGTGCGCCCCATTCCCACCCTGCGCCGCCTGCTGGCCCTGAACCCCACGCTGCGGGTCTTCATCGCCAATGGCTATTACGACCTGGTCTGCCCCTATGCATCGTCACGCTGGGTGGTGGAGCATATTCCCGTCGGGCGTAACCGCATCGGGCTGCATGTCTATCCGGGTGGGCACATGCTCTACACCCGCCCCGACAGCCGCACCGCCATGGCGCAGGACGTCAAGGCGTTCCTGGCCCCCTGATGCCGCCTGCTGCTGCCGCGCCCGTCGGCAGGCAGGAAGGTGAGGTTGCGGGCAGCTTTCAGAGGCTTTGCCCTTGACCCACCAAAGGGCAATCGCCCTTTGGAAACCCGGTTGTTTTCGGAGGTTGTGCTCGAACCCTGGCAACGTTCCCTGGGACATACCGGAAGGTTGCCACGGATCGGCGAAGGTGGGGATCGGGATCAAAAAGGGCACATACGAAAAGGGCGGGGGAGCATCGCTCCCCCGCCCTTTTCTGAACGGCATTGCGTATTCCTGCAGATCAGCGCTTGCTGAACTGGAAGGAACGACGAGCCTTAGCGCGACCGTATTTCTTACGTTCGACCTGACGGGAATCACGCGTCAGGAAGCCGGCAGCCTTGAGAATGCTGCGCAGTTCCGGTTCGTAATAGGTCAGCGCGCGGCTGATCCCGTGGCGCACTGCGCCGGCCTGGCCGGACAGACCGCCACCGGTCACGGTGCAGACCACGTCGAACTGGTTGTAACGATCGGAGACGAGGAAGGGCTGGGTCAGCAGCATGCGCAGCACGGGGCGCGCGAAATACTGCACGACAGGACGGCCGTTGACCGTGATCTCGCCCTTGCCCGGCTTGATCCAGACGCGGGCAACCGCGTCCTTGCGGCGACCCGTGGCATAGGAGCGGCCCTGCGCGTCGCGCTTGGCTTCGTAAACCGGGGCATCGGCGGAAACCACCGGGGCCACGGTCTTCAGATCGGCCAGGGTGCCTGTACGTTCCTGAGTTTCAGACATGGTACTCAGCCCTTCTGCGCGTTAACGACGTTCTTGCGGTTCATGGCCGCAACATCGAGCATCTGTGGATTCTGGCCGCCATGCGGATGTTCGCCACCGGCATAGACATGCAGGTTGCGCATCTGCTGGCGCTGGAGCGGGCCGCGCGTGATCATGCGCTCGACAGCTTTTTCGACCAGGTGACCGGGCTGGTTGCCTTCAAGCCGCTGCCTGACGGTGCGGGTCTTGATACCGCCAGCATAGCCGGTGTGGTAGTGAAACAGCTTCTGCTCGGCCTTGCGGCCGCTCAGCGCCACTTTCTCGGCATTGATGACGACGACATGGTCGCCGCAATCGACATGCGGAGTAAACTGGGGCTTGTGCTTGCCGCGCAGGCGCTGGGCGATGATGACAGCAAGACGACCAAGAGCGAGGCCTTCGGCATCGATCAGGATCCAGTTCTTCGTCACCTCCGCGGGTTTCAGCGAGAGGGTGGTCTTCATGAGACTGATTCCATTTAGGACAGTTACGTAATTGATGGCGCGTTATGCTGCGCGCGATGGTCCCAGTCAAGCACTTTTGCCGTTATGGGCGTTATTTTCTGGCTATTTTTGTCAGGTAACATATTACCGCATCGCCGCTTGCCTGCGCATCGGCCATGCACTAAAGCTTGTACGAAGGCTGAACAGCAGGATCCTCGTGGGTTGAAAAAAAACGTCCTTTTCATGGTGTGCGGCATCGGGCTTCTGGGCGGCATTGGCTGGCTGGGCACGCGCCATGCCGAACATGTCATGCTCGATACCGGGCTTGCCCATTTCAAGGAAGCGCTGGGGCCCGATGCCTCGCTGACCTACGCCAAGGCGCGCCCCGGCCTGCTGGGCCGCAGCCTGGAATTCACGAACCTTGTGTTCCGCCAGGGGCCTGAAACCATAACGGCCGACACGGCCGAACTGACCAAGCCCGACACGAACGAGGACGGTGCTTCGCATATCCGGCACCTGAGCTTTCGCAATTTCCAGTTGGCCGATCCGTCGGGCAGCCTGCGCCTGGACAGGCTGGACATGGACAACGTGATCCTGCCCGCGCGCATGACCGATGGCAGCACCTATGACGGACCCCAGGCCGCGGCCGCGCAGTCCATCAGCATCGGCAAGGCGCAGGCCAGCAGGCTGCATGGGTTTGTCAGCAGCCTGCAATCCGATATTTCCGCGACAACCCTCACCATGACGGATTTCGGCGCGGGCGAGTTCTCACACCTGCAGGCCGATAACGTGGCCCTGGCAACGGACGATGCGGCATCGCGCCATGTCACGGCAAAAACCATTACGGTGGACGGCGTGGACCTGGCGGGGCTGTATCGCAACCTGTCCGACGGTACGCCCTACACCCCCCTGACCGGCGGGCGCGATATCGATATCCGCCAGCTTGCCATCAGCGGCCCCACACCGCTGCTCAGGATCGAGCACCTGCTTTCGCATGCCAACCGCACCGCCACGGCGGAAACCGAAGTTTCCAGCGCGCAGGGGCTGGAACTGTGGCCGAGCATTCCCAACCTGGGCTGGCTGACGCTGCTGGGCTATGACCATTTCCATGGGGCGCTGGTGCTGAACGACACGCATGACCTCAAGACCGGCGGCCTGCATGTGGATGAGCTGAGCCTCGATTCGCCGGACATGGGCCATATGCACCTGCATGGCGATTTTTCGCAGGCCTCCTCCACCTCGGTGCTGACAAGCGCCAGCCCGGATATGCAGGTCATTGCCCTGACCCTGACCTATGTGGACCACGGGCTTGTGCCCAAGGCGTTGCAGGCCATCGCCACCGCACAAGGGACAACGGTGCAGGCTGTTCTGGCCAGCCTGCGCGGCCCGGCCCCGCAGGCGGCAGCCCCGGCCCCGCCACCACCGGCCCCCGAACCGGCAAAAGGGCGCAAGGGGAAGAAAGGCAGGCATGCCGCCCTTCCCGCCCCGCCGCCTGCCGATGTGCCGCAAGCCACCCCCGCCGCGCCGCAGCCCCCTACGGCGCTGGACCATATCGTGGATTTTCTCACCCATCCCGAGAACGGACCGCTTGAGCTGGACGTGCACCCGCCCCAGCCTTTGCCGCTCTTTGGCGTTATCGCAGCCATTGGGGCCGTGGGCACCACACCCGAGATGGCCGAGCGGATCGGGCTGAGTGTCCGCTGATCGTGACACCGCAGGGGGCGGTTCCGCAGCCCCCGTGCATGTCATCGGGGCTTCGGGGCGGTCAGGCCGGGCGATATGCGCAGCCCTTGCGGCCCAAGGCACGCCGGTGGTGGCCGTGGTGCGTAATGCCGCCCGCCTGGCCGCCAACGGACCTGGCACTGGATCTGCTGGCGCGGGCGCCCCCGTCGCGCAGGTGCGGGTGGCGGATCTGACAGGCCCGCAAGCGGCCTTGCAGGCAGCCCTGGCCGATGCGAGCCGGATCATCTGCACGGCCCATGCGCGACATATTCCCGCCGTACTGAAGGCGGCCCCCGCCCATGCCCGCCTGATCGGGCTGGGCAGCACCCGCAAGTTCACCCGCTGGCCCGATGCCCATGGCAACGGGGTTCTGCTGGGGGAACGGGCCTTGCTGGAATCCGGGCGACCGGGCGCCATCTTGCACCCGAGCATGATTTACGGCGCGCAGGGCGAAAACAACGTGCAGCGTCTGGCCGCCCTGCTGCGCTGGCTGCCGGTGGTACCCCTGCCTGGTGGCGGCAGGGCGCTGGTGCAGCCTATCTGGCAGGGTGACGTGACGGCGTGTGTTCTGGCCGCACTGAACGCGCCCTGGTCCGGCCCGCGCTCCATCGTGATCGCGGGGCGGGATGCGGTGTCCTACAAGCAGTTCGTAACGCTGGTCGGCCAGGCCGCCGGGCTGCGGCCCCGGCCGTTTGTCAGCCTGCCCGTAGCCCTGCTGCAACTGGCCGCGCGCGTAACCCCGTTCATCCCTTTCCTGCCCCGGATCGGGGCGGATGAAATACGCCGCCTGATGGAAGACAAGGCGTTCGATATCGCCCCGATGCGCGAGAGCCTGGGCATTACCCCGATCGGGCTGGAAGACGGCCTGGCCCGGACTTTTCAGTCCCGATAGAGCCAGCAAAGTCATAAAAGTTTTTGGTGAAGCTTTTTTCAAAAAGCTTCAGAAAGATGCCGCCTTTTTGAAAAAAGGCGACACCCAAAAACTTTTTATCCTTTTTTGTCAATGCATTGCACTGAACCAGCGGCCACCAGAGCCCGCGCCCCTATTCCCCCTGGGATGCAGGCTTTTTGGCCGCTTCCCCGCCACGCGGGCGTTCGGAGGGCAGCATTTCCCCCGTAACGGCGTAATAGACACGCTCGGCAATGTTGGTGGCGTGGTCTCCGATCCGCTCCAGGTTCTTGGCCACGAACAGCAGATGGATGCACGGGCCGATATTGCGCGGGTCCTCCATCATGTAGGTGACCAGTTCACGGAACATGGTGGTGTAAAGCTCATCCACCGCCGTATCTGCGTTCCAGACTTCCTTGGCGCGCTCGGCGTCGTTCTCGACCATGGCCTCCACCGCGCGGTGCAGGTTTTCCTGCACCAAGCGGCCCATGGCGCGCAAGGCTGAAAAGGACAGCGCGCCGTCGAGCGGTTCCACCTTCAGGGCGCGACGGGCGATGGAAGATGCGTAATCCCCGATCCGCTCCAGGTCGCCGCTCATTTTCAGCACCGCCACGATCTGGCGCAGATCCACCGCCATGGGCGCGCGCAGGGCCAGGATACGGATGGCAAGCTGTTCGGCTTCGCGTTCCAGCGTGTCCACCTCGGGGTCCAGCATCGGGGGTTCGCGTGCGGCGTCCTCGTTCTGGTCCACCACGGCGGCGACGGCTTGGGCGGTCTGGCGTTCCACCAGCCCGCCCATGCGGGCGACAATGCCGCGCAGGCTTTCCAGTTCCTGGTCGTAACGGGTAATGGTGTGTGCGGGTTCGTTGCCCATGGCGCTGCCTTTCCTGGCTGGTCCGAGACGGTGACGATGCTTAGCCAAACCGGCCTGTAATATAGTCCTGCGTCTGCTTTTCCTTGGGGGCGGTGAACATGCGCGGGGTGCTGTCCACTTCCACCAGGCGGCCCATGTAGAAGAACGCCACCTGATCGGCGCAGCGGGCGGCCTGCTGCATGTTGTGGGTGACGATGGCGATGGTGAATTCGGTTTTCAGCTCGTCGAGCAGTTCCTCGATCCGGGCGGTGGAAACCGGGTCGAGCGCACTTGTGGGTTCGTCGAGCAAAATCACTTCCGGCCGCACGGCAATGGTGCGGGCAATGCACAGGCGCTGCTGCTGCCCGCCCGAAAGGGCCGTGGCCGAGCTGTTCAGCCGGTCCTGGACCTCCGCCCACAGGGCGACGCGACGCAAGGCGTCCTCTACCCGGCCATCCATTTCCGAGCGGGAGACACGTTCATGCAGCCGGATGCCAAACGCGATGTTGTCGTAGATCGACATGGGAAAAGGCGTGGGCTTCTGGAACACCATGCCCACGCGTGAACGCAGCACGTTCACATCTATGCCCGGGGCCAGGATATTCTGGTTGTCGAAGATCACCTCCCCCGTGGCGCGCTGGCCGGGGTAGAGGTCGTACATCCGGTTGAGCACGCGCAGCAGGGTGGACTTGCCGCAGCCCGAAGGCCCGATCATGCCCGTGACACTGCGCGCGGGAAAAGCGAGCGAGATATCGTGCAGCGCGTGCGACGTGCCGTAATAGAAATTCAGGTCCCGCACGGCGATCGCGGTCGGCGCCTGGCGGTCCGCAGGGGTCATCAGGCTGTCGGGGGCGGTGCTGGCCATGGCTCTGTTTCCACCTTCGGTCAGGGCTGGGCCGGGGGCGGCCTGGGTTGTCGGTCCGGTCTGGACCCCGGTGTTCTGGACGCTTGGGTTCATGTCCGTCCTCCACGGGTTCCCACCCGTACCACGATATTGATAATCAGCACGCCCACGGTCACCAGCAGCGCGCCGGTCCAGGCCTGCTGCATCCAGTCCTGGTAGGCGGACCCGGCATATTGGTAGATCGCCACGGGCAGGCTGGCCATGGGCCGCCCCATGTCGAGCGACCATTCGGAATTGCCAAGCGATGTGAACAGAAGGGGCGCTGTCTCCCCCGCCACGCGGGCCACCGCAAGCAGGATTCCGGTCATGACCCCGCCGCGCGCGGCCCGCAGGCAGATGAACAGGATAACCCGCCATTTGGGGGCACCCAGCGCAATTGCCGCCTCACGCATGGCCACGGGGACAAGGCGCAGCATGTCCTCCGTCGTGCGGACCACGATCGGCATGGCCAGGATCGCCAGCGCCACCGCCCCGGCAAGGCCGGAAAAATGGCCCAGTGTCGCCACCAGCACCATGTAGATGAACAGCCCGACCAGGATCGAAGGAGCCGAAAGCAGCATGTCCGAGACAAAGCGCACGGCCTGGGCCAGCGGGCTGGTGCGGCCATATTCGGCCAGGTAGATCCCTGTCAGCAGCCCCGCCGGTGCGCCCAGCAGGATGGCAAGCCCGGTCTGCAGGATACTGCCCACAATGGCATTGGCCAGCCCGCCATCCTGCCCCGGGGGGGCCATGGACCGGGTGAACAGGTGCAGGCTCAGCCCGCCGACACCGTTGCTGAGCAGGGACCACAGGATGGAGCCCAGCATGCATACCACGACAATCATGGCGAGCCAGCTCAGCGCTGTGGCCAGCCGGTCCATCATGCGCCGACGTAGCAGAAGGGCCGCCGAGCGGTCCGCCCGCATGAGGGAGGGGGAGGAGGAAGAGGTCATGCCGAACGCCCCGCCTTGTCGCCCCGGGCCAGCAGCCAGCGCGAGAACCAGAGGGTTATGAACGAAATCGCCATGAGAATGGCCCCAAGGGCGAGAAGGGATGCCAGCTTGAGACTGCCTGCCGGGCTTTCAGGAAATTCCAGCGCGATGAGCGAGGCAATGGTGTTGGCCGGGGCGAACAGCGACCAGCCGATATGGTTGCTGTCCCCGATCACGAAGGTGACGGCCATGGTCTCGCCCATGGCGCGGCCCATGCCCAGCACCACGGCACCCACCATGCCCTGGCGGGACCACGGCAGCACCACGTTGCGCATGACCTCCCACCGTGTGGCCCCCAGGCCGAAGCCGCTTTCGCGCAGCACGGTGGGCATGGACGCGAACACGTCACGCATGACCGCGGTAATGGAGGGCGTGATCATGACCGCAAGGATGAAGGCCGCCGTCAGCAGGCCGGTGCCAAAGGGGGCCCCCGCCACCAGGGCCGAAAGCCCGGGCACGTGGCCGAACAGGTGCCGCGCCGTGGGCTGGACGTAATGCGCCACCAGAGGCACGATCACGAAAAACCCCCACATGCCGAAAATGATCGAAGGCACGGCCGCCAGAAGCTGCACGGCCATGCCAATGGCGGATGCGGCAGCCGGGGGAGCCAGCGCGGTCAGCCAGAACGCCGTGCCGAATGCCAGCGGCACGGCAAGCAACAGGGCCAAAGCGGTGCTGACAAGCGTGCCGAACACAGGGGCCGCAGCCCCGAAATGCTGGGTGACGGGATTCCAGACATCGGAAATGAGAAAACCCGGCCCGAAAGTGGCAAAGGCGCGCCAGCCGCCACGGGCCATGACGGCGATAATCGCCCCCATGATCACCAGCACACCGATGCCGGTGGCACTCGCCAGGATCCGGAAAGCCGGATCGCCTGTTCGGTTACGGGCCACCAGCGGGCCTTCTTGCGTTGCGGGCAGCGTCTGCCTTGCGGAAACGTCCATCTGTTCTCCGTTGCCGGACTCTCAGCCGGATGCCGAGCAATAATAAAGCCCTGCCGCTCCTGCAACACAAACGGCTCGCAAAGAAGGAGTTTAGACCCGAATATCATCAAACTGTAGCACTTCAGCCGGCCGCGTGCGCCGTGGCTACGGGGGCTTTGCCCCCCGAGCGGCCAGAGATGCGAGCGGAGATATGACCCCGGGTGCGACCAAGGGTGGGGGCCCGAGGGGGGCCATGTGCAATCCTGACCTGACAGCCGCCGTATTGTGGCGTAGTGTGCACGCCCAATATAACAAAGGGCCCCGCCCGACCGGACACCCCGGCCCCAGTCCCGCACCCCTTCATTGCCCGGTGCCCAACAAAGCAGAGAGACCCGTATGCCCGCCTACCGATCCCGCACAACAACCCATGGGCGCAACATGGCAGGTGCTCGCAGCCTGTGGCGCGCGACCGGCCTGAAGGATTCCGATTTCGGCAAGCCCATTATCGCGGTCGCCAATTCGTTCACCCAGTTCGTGCCCGGGCATGTGCATCTCAAGGACATGGGCCAGCTTGTCTGCAAGGCCATCGAGGAAGCCGGCGGCATCGGGCGGGAATTCAATACCATCGCGGTGGATGACGGCATTGCCATGGGGCATGGCGGCATGCTGTACAGCCTGCCCTCGCGCGAGCTGATCGCCGATGCGGTGGAATATATGTGCAACGCCCACTGCGCGGATGCGCTGGTCTGCATCAGCAACTGCGACAAGATCACCCCGGGCATGCTGATGGCGGCCATGCGGCTGAACATTCCCACCATTTTCGTTTCCGGCGGGCCGATGGAAGCCGGGCGTGTCACGCTGGCCGATATCGAACAGCGCGTGGACCTTGTCACCTCCATGGTGGCAGCCGCCAGTGCGTCCGTAAGCGATGCCGATTCCCTGAGCATCGAACGTTCCGCCTGCCCCACCTGCGGGTCCTGCTCGGGCATGTTCACCGCCAATTCCATGAACTGCCTGACCGAAGCGCTGGGCCTGTCCCTGCCGGGTAATGGCAGCCTGGTGGCCACCCATTCCGCCCGGCGCGGCCTGTTCGTGGAAGCGGGCCGCCGCATTGTGGACCTGGCCCGCCGCTATTACGAAATGGACGACCCCACCGCCCTGCCCCGCAGCATCGCCACCATGAAGGCGTTTGAAAACGCCATGACGGTCGATATCGCCATGGGCGGGTCCACCAACACGGTGCTGCATCTGCTGGCCGCCGCCTATGAAGGCGAAGTGCCGTTCAGCATGCGCGATATCGACGGCCTGTCGCGCAAGGTGCCGCATCTGTGCAAGGTTTCGCCCTCCCGCCCCGATGTGCATATGGAAGACGTGCATCGCGCAGGCGGGGTGCCCGCCATCATGGGTGAACTGGACCGGCTTGGCCTGCTGCACCATGACGTGTCGATGGTGCATGCCAAAAGCCTGCCCGAAGCGCTGGCGCAATGGGATATCCGCCGCCCCGGCGCTACCCCCAACGCCCATGCGCAGGAATTCTTTCGCGCATCCCCCGGCGGTGTGCGCACGACGGAGGCGTTTTCGCAGTCCAGCCAGTACCTTTCCCTGGATACGGACGCGCAGTACGGCGCCATCCGCGATGGCGACAACGCCTACAGCCAGGATGGCGGGCTGGCCGTGCTGTACGGCAACGTGGCCGAGGATGGGGCGATCGTCAAAACCGCCGGTGTTTCGGACGGGCAGGAAATTTTCAGCGGTCCGGCCCGGATCTTCGAAAGCCAGGAAGCCGCGGTGGCAGCCATTCTGGGGGATGAGATCAAGGCGGGCGACGTGGTCGTGATCCGGTATGAAGGCCCGCGTGGTGGCCCCGGCATGCAGGAAATGCTGTACCCGACCAGCTACCTGAAATCCAAGGGCCTGGCGTCGAAATGCGCGCTGATTACCGATGGCCGGTTCTCGGGCGGGAGTGCGGGTCTTTCCATCGGCCATATCTCCCCCGAAGCGGCCGAAGGCGGGACCATCGGGCTGGTGGAGGAAGGCGATATCATCGACATCGATATTCCCGACCGCCGCCTGAGCGTTGCCGTGTCCGATGCCGAAATGGCGGCCCGCCGCCAGCGCATGGATGAACTGGGCGAAAAGGCCTGGAAACCCAAGCGCGAGCGTGTGGTGTCCAACGCGCTGAAGGCCTATGCGGCCCTGACCACCAGTGCCGCGCGGGGTGCGGTGCGCGACGTAAGCCAGATCCCCCACCGCGTGGCACGCTGATCAAAGACAGCCTTCGGGCCCGGCGGCAGGGACACACCCTGGCTGCCGGGCCTGAGAATGCCCTGGCTTGCCAGGGGCCGGCAGATTGCCCTGCCTTGAAGGCTGGTTCAAACAGCCATCGATCATAAAAGTTCGGGACTGATAAAAGTTCGGGTGTCGCCTTTTTTCAAAAAGGCGACGTTCCCTGAAGCTTTTGGCAAAAGCTTCACCAAAAACCTTTCTCGGTTCAGCCGATATTTCTTGAATAGGCTTTAAAACATTTTCTGCCCGTTGGGGACCGGCCGTTCGGGCTGGAGCAGCACGATCGCGCCGTTCTCATCCGCAACGCCAAGGGTCAGCACTTCGGATATGAACGGCCCGATCTGCCGCGGGCCGAGATTGACCGCGCACATGACCTGCCGCCCCACCAGGTCCTGGGGCGTGTAAAGTGCCGTGATCTGCGCACTGGAACGCTTGACCCCGATTTCATCCCCCAGATCGATGCTCAGCTTCCATGCAGGCTTGCGCGCCTTGGGAAAAGGCTCGGCCGCCAGCACGGTGCCCACCCGGATATCGACCTGAGTGAAGTGATGATACGCAGACTCCGATGTCATGATGGCTGTTTTCCTCCGTATTGAAGCCCGTCAAAAAAGATCGCCCTGCCCGGCGGCATGGTCACGTGTTCCATGGGCGCGCACGCAGGCCAGCAGGCTGAGCATGACGCAGCAGAACGCCAGGCTTTCCAGCACGGTCGGCAGCCGCTGTTCCCACACGAAACCATACAGCAGCGCGAACAGGGTTTCGAACAGGACCATATGCCCGGCCAGTGTCAGGGGCAAAAGCTGGCTCATGCGGTTCCACAGCGCCGTGCCACCGATGGAGGCCAGAACCGCAACCCCCGCGCAGACCAGCCCGAACCGCCACCACAGGGGCGCGGAATGCGCCACGCGATCAAGGCCGAACGCCACAGGGGCCAGCACCAGCGCCTGGGCCGCCGTGACAAGGCCCATCAGCAGGCTCCAGTCCATGGGGCCGATCTGATCGAGGAGCGCCATGGCCCGGGCGTTGCCCACCGCAAAACCCGCCCAGCACAAAAGGGCCGCCAGCGCGCAGGCCAGCCCGCCAAGCGGGGCCGGGGCCATGGCTGACGCCGGTATGGCCATGGCCTGCCACGCAATGCAGGCAGCGCCCGCCACACATAAAGCCATGCCGGGCAGTAACCGGGTCAGGGAAATATGCCCGCCACGACTGCCGATGCAGGCGACCACGACGGGCAGAAAACCGGTCACGAGGGATGTCATGGCCACGCCGCCATAACGCACCGCACTGCACAGCAGCACGTAATACGCCGTATTGCCCGCAAGGGAGAGCCAGCCCAGCCGCCACCAGTCGGCCTGTGCGATATGGCGGCTGATACGGCCCCACCGGGGGGCTATCAGCACCAGCGCGAACAGGCCGTAAAAAAGATAACGCCCGGATGCCAGTTCCATGGGGGTAAAGGGCCCGATCAGCTCGGGGGCCAGAAAAATCACGCCCCATAGCGCCCCCGCGCCCATGCCGCAGGCAATCCCTTCGCCCAGTTGCCGGGTTCCCAATCGCGGTGTTGCCACATCATGCGTGTTCATACCGCATGTCTATGAAACGAAGGGGCTGCTCCGTCTTGTCGGGGGGTCTTGTGGTTTTGTCTCCAACTCGCGCCACAATCGCCTGTAGGCACCGGGTGGCAGGCCCGTCTCGTGCCGTATGGCGCGCGTCATGCCAGCCTGGTCGGCATAGCCCGCGCGGCAGGCTATGTCCGCCAGTGGCAGGGTTGTCGTCTCCAGCCATGTGCGGGCCCACGCACAGCGGCGCTGCACCAGCCATGCCCGGGGGGTCGTTCCCAGTTCGTGCTGAAACAGGACATGCACCCGGCTGGCACTGACCCCCAGTGTGCGCGCCATGGCGGCAATGGTCCAATGGGCGGCGGGGTTTGCATCGATCCGCGCCAGCAGGGTCGCCAGCCGCCCGCCGGGCAGGCTGTCGCCCGGGGCCAGTTCGGCCAGCAGCAGACTTTTCCATTGTGCGAGCATAAGGGCCGATGGCTGCCTGTGCCGCAGGCTGAGCGCCATGTAGGAAACAAATGCGCTCGCCCCCGGTGGAAGCGAAAAGAAACGTTGCCCGGCAAGATTTTCCGCCAGAGCAGGGCTGATTTCGGCGGAGTCCAGTTCAAGCACGAGGGAACAGTTCCCCCCGCGCGCTTCCTGCGCATGGGCCGCCCCCGCCCCCACATAGGCGGCCTGGCTTTCGGTCAGGCAGGCCTGGCGGCCCGCCACTTCCAGGCATAACGCCCCCTGCACGGGTACGACGATCTGCACGAACTCATGCGTATGGCTGGCGTGACCCACACCATAATGCCGCAGACTGACAGGAGAGGCGTGGATCATGATCGGGTTATCTACCGCTGGGCCCATGGCCAGCCTGCCCCACGGGCCCACCCGTTGGGCAGGCAAGGCCGGGGCCAGGCTGCCCGGCCGACTTACTGGCCGGCTGGCGCGGCAGAGACCACATCCCCCGCAGGCACGGCCAGTTGCGGGGTTGCCGCCTGCGGCTGGGGCACGACCTTGCTGGTAATGACATAGGAGATGGATTCCATACGGGTGATATCCACCACGTCGCCCACCTTCAGGGTTGCCAGGAAATCCTGCATGGCCTGGGTGCGCAGCACGGTCACGTGCAGGCTGCCGTCATCGGTGACGAAGGAGAGCGTGTGCGTTTTCAGGTCGATGGTCTTGACCGTCGCGCGCTCACGGTTGAAGGCGGCGATAACCCCGCGCGGATGCCCATGCACGAAGCCGCGAGCCGTGGTCAGCGTGGATTCAGGCATAGGGCTGCCGGGAGGGGCGATCTGCGCGCCCAGCGTTTCCACATAGCTGATGCGCAGGTGGTCGCCCTCATGCATGTGGGGCAGGTCCTTGACGGCCGATCCGTATTCGACGGTCAGCAGGTGACCGTTATCTTCACGCAGCAGAATTTCTCGCGCGTCGCGATCCACCGTTTCGACAACAGCGCCAGCCTGCTGGTTCTTCAGCAGAACTGAAGCCTGGGCATGTGCCGCAGACGGCAGCGCGACCAGGGCCGCAGTGCCCAGGCCGAACAGGGCGAACGCGCATCTCGCCACCATCACCGTGGCGTGAGAGGAAAAACGTGAGGCAGGAGATTGCAACGGTCTCTATCCTTTCCTTCATCAGGCCCAGGCAGACCGGATCAGGCAAAGGCAGGCCGCGTTCCTAAAAGGGCGACCGGGGCCGGGCTATCCGAAACATCTGCTCACAGGGCCAGCGGCGCCAAGCCGCGTAAGGCCACCCTAACACAGGAGCGGGAAAAACGTTATCCGTCGCAGCCATAATTGCGCGCACCCTCCCCAAGCGGGTTCATGCCCCAAAAACAAGACCCCGTCCGGCCAGGCCTGACGGGGTCTCGATATGTCCTGACGCGCAAGCCCAAGGGGGATCACCCCCTGGCCCGCGCGGGGTCCATGCTCAGGCGCAGCACTTCTTCTTGCGGAAGAAGAAGAACGCGGCTGCGGCCAGGCCAACCAGCAGCAGGCCGCGCACGCAGGGGGATTTGGGACATTTTACGGGGCAATTCGCCATTTCGAAGCATCCTTGAAACTCATGGGCCACCCGACCAGGGCCGGGCGATCGCATCATCCTAGCGCATCCGTGCCCCCACGTCATGCCATCTGGCCCACGGGTGTGGAAAACCCGCATGACGACCAGAGCGCATCGGCCGCACAAGACGCATCAAAAGCCCCGTTTCCAGGCCGGGAACGTCCTGCCAGGCCCAGCCGACCGCCTTGCGACGCAGGCCCCGAACCCGGCATGGGCAGGTGGGATCATACCTGCCCTGCGCTTGCACCTATGGGCGGTGTGTCCGCTCAGGGGATCAGGATCGTGCTGCCGGTCGTCTGGCCCGATTCCAGCGCCTGATGGGCCTGGGCTGCATCCTTGAGCGCGAAACGCTGGCCGATGCTGGGCCGCAGAACGCCGGCCACAAGCAGGCCGAACAGTTCGTGGGCGGCACTTTCCAGGTCCGCGCGGGCGGCAACATAGGTCATCATGGTCGGGCGGGTCAGGTACAGGCTGCCATGGGTGGCAAGCGTGCCGACATCGACCCCCGTGACCGGACCCGACGCATTGCCGTAACTGACCATAAGCCCGCGTGGGGCCAGGCAGGACAGGCTGGCCTCGAACGTGTCGCGACCGATGCTGTCATAGACCACGGGCACCATCCTGCCCCCCGTCAGTTCGCGGATGCGTTCGGGCAGGTTGTCCCGACCCACCACCACGTCAGCAGCACCGCAGGCCCGCGCGATTTCGGCTTTTTTCTCGGACGAGGTCACGCCAATGACCCGGGCCCCCAGATGCTTGCCCCACTGGCACAAAAACTGGCCAACACCGCCTGCCGGCGCGTAGACAAGAATGCTCTCACCCGCACGCACCTCATGCACCCGGCGCAGCAGCATATGGGCCGAAAGCCCGCGCAGCATGACCGCCGCCGCCACATCGGTGGGCACGCCATCGGGCAGCACCACCAGCCTGTCGGCCGCGATCACGCGGTAACGCGCATAAGCCCCCAGCACGCCCGCATAGGCCACCCGGTCCCCGACCTTGAGGGTCGTGACACCCGGCCCCACGGCCTCGACCACACCGGCCCCTTCCATGCCGGGAATGCCCGGCATGGAGGGAAATTTGTAAAGGCCCGCGCGAAAATACGTGTCGATGAAATTCACGCCTATGGCATCCTGCCGCAGCAGAACCTGCCCTTCCCCCGGCTGGGCTACGGGTACGCTCTCGACCTGAAGCACCTCCGGCCCACCGGTCCGATGAATTCGCACCACGCTATCTGACTGCGCTACCATAACTGTTCCTTCCTGCCTCTGTCCGCCGGTCATCTTCTGGGCGGCGTTCTCCTAATTTATCGCCGGGCCGTTGTTCTTGTAGCCGGTATCCCTGTCTCTGCGACCCATATCGCCCACCTTGCCCCTGCCCGATGCCAGCAGTCCGTCAGGTGGGATCTGGGGCCGGACGTTCGGTGTCGTCATCGCCCAGCAGGCCGATCAACTGCTTGAGGTCGGCAAGCAGAATACCCACGAGGAAACGAATGGTCGGGTCCCCGGTTGCGCTGAGCGATGGCAGGGCCGAAATCACCCCCGCGGCCACACGGCGGTCTTCCCCCGTGCGGGCCACGGCCTCGCTTTCGCAGCGTTCTATGATCCAGCCGAAACCGCGCTGCATGCCCGCGCGGATGGTCGCCACCTCCTGCGGGTCTATGGCCACCGCCCCGTCGGGCAGGCTGAGCAGGGCGCGGGCCACCACCAAGGCGTCGATCTGCAACTGGCGCAGCCCCTGCGGCAGGCGGGCCAGCATGGGGTCGCGCGCCTCGAGCGGGCGCCAGTGTTCGCGCCGGGCTTCCTCCAACGCGGCCTGCACCTTGCGCAGGGAGGCCGCGCAATCGTCGTTCATGTCCTGGATCTGGGGCCAGCCCACATCGCGCGAGCGGGCTTTTTGCAGCATGTCCACGATCTGGCGCACGGTCTGGGCCGCACTGCGGAACGCATCGCGCCGGGCCTGTTCGTGCAGCACCACATAGGTGACCACGGTGGAAACCCCCACCCCGATCAGAATGGCCAGCACCCGCTCGACCGGTTGCAGATACGGGCTGTTATTGGTGGGGAAGAGAATGGCGATCATCAGCGTCACCACCCCCATGCGGGCCTCCGGCTTCCAGGACACCAGCACGGCCAGCGGCACGAAAGCCAGGGTGAAGGCGATCCATAACGGCCAGTGCAGCACCGCGATCAGCGTAATGGGCACGATACTGACGGACGCCCCGATCAACGTGCCGACAAGCTGGTCCCGCCCCTTGGAAATGGTGTCGGTAATGCTGTTCTGCGTGACGATGACAGAAGTGATCAGCGCCCAGCCCGGTTCCTGCAAGTTGATAAGCCAGGCGACGAAGGCCGCAAGCCCCACGGCGCTGAGCAGGCGCACGGTCTGGCGCACGGTCGTATCCGCCCGCCAGCGCGCGAAAAGGGATGCCATGTTCCGCATGGGTTCAGCCGCCCCTTGCAAAAAAGAGGTGGCTCTTGTCCTGCGGGGGGCCGGAGCGGCATTCAGCCCGGGGCGTGCGCGTCGGGCGGCCTGGGGCCAGGAGCGGGATCAGGGCGTGTCATCCCCGTTCAGCGGCAGGGGCACCCAGCGCAGGCCGTCGGCATCATGCACCAGCAGCAGCACGGAGCGTTTCTTGTCCTTGCGGGCCGCTTCTATGCGCTGCTTCAACGCCGCGGGGGTGTTGACCTCGGCCTGCTGGACCTCGGTAATCACATCCCCTTCCTTCAACCCGCGATCGGCCGCCACGCCGTCATCATGCACGGCGGTGACCACGACCCCCTTCTGCCCGGGGGAAAGCCCGTATTTCTGCCGGGCCGGGGCGTCCAGCGCGCTGACGGAAAAACCGAAATCGGCAAAGCTCAGCGAATTGGCGCCCTTGTGGTCGGGCACCGGCTTGGGGGTGGGGTCGTCCTCCGTTTCGGGCAGGGCGGCGATGGTTATGGGCGTATCCAGCGTCTTGCCTTTGCGCCACAGCCCCAGATGGGCCTGCCCGCCCACGGGCAGTTGCGCGGAAAGGCGCGGCAGGGCCCGGCCATCCACCGGCTTGCCATTGAGCGAGAGAATGACGTCCCCCGTCTTCAGCCCGGCCTTGGCGGCGGGACCGTCCTTTTCCACCCCGGCCACCAGCGCGCCACTGGCCGAAGGCAGGCTGAGCCCGTCGGCAATATCCTGCGTGACGTTCTGGATACGCACACCCAGCCACCCGCGCGAGACCTTGCCGCTCTTGCGCAACTGCTCGACCACGCCGCGCGCCTCGTCCGAGGGAATGGAAAAGCCGATACCCACCGACCCGCCGGAGGGCGAGTAAATGGCCGTGTTCACGCCTATGACATTGCCGTCCATGTCAAAAAGCGGGCCGCCGGAATTGCCCTTGTTGATGGGGGCATCGGTCTGGATGAAGTCATCATACGGGCCCTGGTCGATATTGCGCCCGCGTGAGGAGATAATACCCGCCGTGACCGTGCCCGACAGGCCGAACGGATTGCCGATGGCCAGCACCCAGTCCCCCACGCGGCGGTGGTCGCTGTCCCCGAAGGAGACGAACGGCAGGGGTTTCTTGCTCTCGACCTTCAGCAGGGCCAGATCCGTTCGGTCGTCATGGCCGATGGCGCGCGCCGTCAGCACCGTGTTGTCCTGCAAGGTGACCGTGATCCGGTCCGCGCGGTGGATCACGTGGTTATTGGTCACGATATAGCCCGCGGGGTCGATAATGAAGCCGGACCCCAGGGCCTGCATGCGCCGCGGCGGGGCGTTGGGATCGGTCTGGCGGTTCATGAAATCATGAAAGAATTTCTCGAACGGGGAACCGCGCGGAAAATCCGGCAGTTGCGGCTGCTGGTCGTCATCATCGTCATCATCCGACGAATCCCCCCGCACCGTCTGGGTGGTGGAGACATTGACCACGGCAGGCAGCAGGCGGGCAGCCAGGTCGGCAAAGCTGTCGGGCACGGGACGCGCCCCCGATACCGCTATGGCCGGGGCGGGTGCCGCGGGCGGGGCAGCGCCATTCGGGGCGGGGTTCTGCGCCCATGCCGGAGCGCACAGGCTGGCCCCCATCAACAGGCCGGAAAGGGAGACGGTACCGAACAGACGAACAGACAAGGGCATGGGCACGCGGACTTTCAGGCGGAAACGGATAAAAAACGAATAGCGGAAAATGTTAGGCCATTCCTTCAGCCCGCAGCAAGACCAAGGCACCTGCCGCGACCCCGGCCCACGCTTTGGGGTGGGGTATGGGGCGAAGCGGCAAAGGCCCGCTACGGTGCGGCTTACACCGCGGGCGCACCGGGCGTGCGCGGTGCCCGCACGCGGACATTGCGCCGCCTGTCCAGCCAGAAAGCCACGCTGAACAGAATGGCCAGCCCCACGACATTGACCCCCACCTGCAAAAGCCAGCTTTCCCCGAAGGTGCTGAAAATCAGCCGGGCATACAGGTCCAGCACGGTGCCCACCACGAACACCTCCAGCGAATGGCGGCCGACACAGGCCAGGGCCTGCCCGATCCCCGACTCCGCCGACCAGCGACGCGCCGCGACCGAGGACTGCACCAGGTAGAAAATGGCCACCACATCGAGCAGGCGCAGGGGCGACAGCCAGGTCTTGGCGGGGGCCACGGCATCGCCAAAGGGGCGCAGGTCGGGCAGGCCCCACAACACCCAGGGGAAAGCCTGCAAGGCCGAAAACCCCAGATACCCCCAGCACAGAACCACCAGCCAGGTGCGATGGGGAAAATTGCCGCCATGGCGCTGCGCCTCGGCCGATGCACTCAGCCCCAGGGCGAACAGGAACTGCCAGGCCAGCGGGTTGAAATACCAGCCATCGGGGTCCAGCCAGTTGGGGAAGTTCAGGGCCGGGTCCAGGTTGACCAGCAGCCACAACGCCCCGGCCAGCAGCAGGGCAAGCGAATGCTGTGCGCGCACCAGCAGGTAAAAGACGGGGAACCCCGCCAGCAGCACGATATAGAGGGGCAGGATATTCAGGTTGCTGGGCAGCGCGTCGAACATCATCACCCGCCAGACCCAGCTCATGCCGTGGGCCAGTTCGGGTTCGAGATAATCGACCGAAACGGGGGTGAAATGCCGCCAGATGCGGATGGTGAACACATAGACCGCGACCATGATCGTCTGGCCGATGTAAAGCTGCACGCAGCGCCGGAACAGCCGCTTGAGCGTAACCACCACGCCGTATTTTTCGAACCCGCGCCCGTAAGCCAGCCAGGAGGCATAACCCGCCAGCAGCACGAACACTTCCGCCGCATCTGCAAAGCCCACATTGCGCATGGTAAAGCGGTTCAGCAGGTCCTGGGGAATATGGTCTATGAACATCATCAGCAGGGCGACACCGCGCAGGGCGTCTATGCGGTGATCGCGCCCCTTGGCCGCCAGCGCCTGCGCCGTGGCCGCAAGCCCCCCGCGCAGGCTGCCACCCGCACCCCTGTCGCGGGGCGCGGTCGTGGCCTGCCTGTCCTGTTTGTGCGCCGTCATGACCCTGCCCGGCATATCGGACCGTATTTCCTTCTTACCATACCAACCAGATACGCACCCCCCGCCCCTGCCCCCCGCCTGAACAGCGGGGCGGCATGTGCTGCCAGGTTCTTTCAGGCCTGACAGCGCGGCCCGCACTCAATCAGGGCATACGCTGTGCGTGTCCAGCGCTGAACGCCTTTCACCAGCCCCTTTGCCGCCGCGTTTCGAAACAGGCTCTAAGTCCCGGCGACTCCGGATGCAACATTTCTCGCACCCCATCACGGCATAGCTATGGCGCGTAATCCCGCCATTCGGCCCCCCAGGCATGCGGCCCCTGAAATCTTCCCCCGCCTGCTGCGGGTCAGATTACGCAGGCCGAAGGGTGGCCTGCCATTGGTCGTTCCTTCCATAATGATCGCGCAACATTTGCGCCAGTGCGGGAGCGATCGGCCCGGTGCCTGCAATCGCGCGCGCGCAATCCGCCATAACCTTCGCCTTCCTGATATGGGCGGGGGACAATGCATGCGCCATAGCGGTCCGGAGCGGTGGGAGCCCGGGTGTCGCGCGGTGGGTTGCGTGATGTTTCCTCACGGCGTTTTGTGCCATCGTACCGGACTGCTCCCGCGTTGTCGGGATCGGGAAAGCCCCGCTCAACCGGCTGGCGCTCCCTTATCAATGCCACGCCTCGAACACGATGGGCCGTTGCCCTCCCCCGCATCGGGCGGTAACACCCTGCCCACGCGGCCCCACAGCATGCAGGACCAATACCCTTGGCGCACGACCTCCCCTTTTCTTCCGATGACATCACCCAGGCCCTGCACCGGGCCCGTGACCCGCGCACCGGGCTTTCTCTGGCGCAGGAAGGGACAATCCAGGCCTGCACGCTGGATGGCGGCAGGCTGGTGCTGACACTGGCTGTCCCGCGGGAGAGCGCGCAGGCCCTGGCCGCCCTGTGCCCCGACGCCGCCCGCCAGGTCGAAACGCTGCCCGGGGTGAAGAGTGCGAGCATTGTCCTGACCGCCCACCGCCCCGCTGGGGCCCCCGCCAGCGCGCCGCCGCCCGGTGGTGCGCCGGGTGGCGCGGGAAGTGCCGCAAGGGGTGGCGCAGGCAATGCGGGCGGAGGGCACCGGCCCTTGGGTGGCACAGCCCAGCAGGGGCCGATCCTGGCCGGGGTGAAAACCGTCATTGCCGTGGCGTCGGGCAAGGGTGGGGTCGGCAAGTCCACCACCGCGGTCAACCTGGCGGTGGGGCTGGGCATGGAAGGGCTGAAAACCGGCCTGATGGACGCCGATATCCACGGCCCGTCGCTGCACCGCATGCTGGGCGCGAACGCAAGGCCGGATGTGGTGGATGGCGTGCTTCAGCCCGTGGCGGCCTGGGGCATTACCGCCATGTCCCTTGGCATGCTGGTGGATGAAAAAGCCGCCATGATCTGGCGTGGTCCCATGGTCATGGGCGCGGTCAACCAGCTTCTGGGCGATGTGAACTGGGGTACGCTGGACGTGCTGGTGGTGGACCTGCCCCCCGGCACGGGGGATGCGCAACTGACCCTGACACAGAAAGTGCCGCTGGCCGGCGCCGTGATCGTGTCCACCCCGCAGGATATCGCCCTGATCGATGCGCGCCGAGCGGTCAGCATGTTCGAAAAGCTCCAGATCCCCGTTCTGGGGCTGGTGGAGAACATGTCCTATTTCTGCTGCCCGAACTGCGGCCACAATACCGAACTGTTCGGCCATGGCGGCGCGCGGCAGGAAGCGCAGACGCTGGGCGTGCCCTTCCTGGGGGAGGTTCCGCTACTGGCCGATATCCGCGCCAGTGGCGATGCCGGGGTGCCGGTGGTGATCGGCGCGCCCGAAAGCGAAGGGGGCAAGGCCTGGCGGCGCATTGCCCATACCGTAGCCCAGGCCGTGCGCGCGATGCACCGGGCCTGAAAACACGCCCCGGGTCCGCGCGGGACCCCCCGTGCGGGCAACGGCACGGACCGGTGGCGCAGGCTATTTGCGACTGCCTGCCCTGGAAGAATTCCTGCCCGCTCCAGCTTTGCCCGCCCCGCCCTTGTTGGGCCCGGATTTTTGCCCACCTTGCGTGAAGTAAACCTTGCAGGCCGGGCTGAGCTGGTCGCGCTTGCGTTCCATGCAGCGGGTAATTTTTTCCTCGTTCGGAATGGCCAGCGTGCACAGCCGCACCGCATCCCCCCGGCAGGCCTGGGTCTGCCGCTCGCGTTCCGTCTGGGCATGGGCAGGCCCCACGGGGCCCAACCCGCAGGCTGCCAGACCGACCACCACGCAAACGGCTGCCCGCACAGTCCGCCACGTCATTCCCCGGGCAGAACCAGCCGGAATAAGCGCGCGGGCCTGCCACCGCGAACCAGACATGCCGCGCGCTGAAAGCCCGAACGCCGTGCCCGGCAGGCAGGCCCGAAGACGGGACCATGGAGCAGGACGCGGTGCGGTGTGGCAGGCGGCATCGGGGCTGGACTTCCCGGCTTGGCGCCCCGCCCCCACCGCGCTTGTGCGGTGCCGGGGCAGCATGGCTGGCCGGAAGAAAACACTGATGGGTGCGGAATTCAGGGGCATGGGCATGGGCTCCTCCGACTATGCGAGAGTGCCGGAGATGAACCAGCACCCCATGGGAGACTAACCGCCCACCCCTTTATAACGCCATAACGCTGCGCGAAGACGCAACGCCCGGGGCAAAAAAGCCGGAAAACCGTGGGAACACGGGTCGGGCCCCCGCGTGCCCCATGCGCCACGCGGTTTCAGCCCTTCAGGGTCGCCATCATCTCGTCCCATTCGCGGCGCGACAGGCCCGATGCGGGCTGTTCCACCACCTCGCCCGCCAGCATGCGGCGCAGGACCGAAAGCATGGTGGCCGAGAACGTGACGGCACCGCGCCGGTATTCCTCGAACGCGGCCGCCGTCTGCGGCACCCAGGCATGCAGGATTTTCAGCATTTCCTCGGCATAGACGCGAATTTCGTACTGGGCGTGCGGGTCTATGCGCAGGGCCAGGAAGTGCATGAGATTATGCAGGTCGGTCTTCCAGTACCACTGGGTATAGGTGTTCAGCGTCAGGTTGATGCGCGCAAGCTCGCGCGCCAGGCCAAAGCCCTGATCGGCATCGAGCATGCGTTCGTAATCGCGATAGGTGCGCATGGCGTCATCACGCAGGATATCCAGCACCTCGGCCGCCTGCTGCGGGGCCAGGACATCGCCCCGCCCCTGGCGGTTCACCTCGCTCTGCACGGCCATGTGTTCGGGTGCGGGCAGGTAGAATTCCCGGTCGAGAATCGAATAGCGGGCGGAATATTCGTTCACGCTGGCCATGCGATGGCGAATCCACTGCCGGGCGATGAAAATGGGCAGTTTGACGTGGAACTTGATCTCACACATCTCGAACGGCGAGGAATGGCGATGCCGCATGAGATAGCGGATCAGCCCCGCATCTTCCGACACCTTGCGCGTGCCCCGGCCGTAGGAAACACGGGCCGCCTGCACAATGGCGGCGTCATCGCCCATGTAATCGATCACCCGCAGGAAACCGTGGTCCAGCACCTCGAGCGGCTGGTACAAAAGTGTCTCCAGCGCGGGCACGGTGGGCCTGCGGGTGGGCTGGGTGTCTTGCGCGTGCGCGGCAATTTCCGCGCGTTGGTCTTCGGTCAGGGACATGCGCGGGGCCTCCACCATGCTGGGCTGCAACAAAGCGCGCCCGGGCCGGCTCAGACCGGGGCGCGCCGGGCGCTTGTACAGGCTAGCCCAGCGGGATAAAAGGGGCAAAAGCCCCGTGCGTGCTTGCATTGGGCCCAAGGGGTGCCTATGTTTCGGGTGCCGGAAGATTTCTTGCGGCTATGGCAATAAACGGGGTGTGGCATAGGCGTAGTGGACCCGGGGGCGGTACCCGGCGTCTCCACCATGTATCCGGGCAGGTATGCTCCGGATCGCAGGGGACGAAACAGGCTCGACACGCGCAGTAAAGACACTTTTTTTGCTCGGCATTGTACCACCGATATCGGGCTATTTTCACAAGTGCCAATGATAACTCTGAGGTGCTCGCTGTCGCTGCATAAGCGATAAGCGCGGTTCGGGAGGGCACCGGGCAACAGAAGCCCTCCCACCTCTTGCAACACTTCCAGCCTATGGCCGTCTGCGCGGCAGGGTCCTGCCCCACCACCGGGCGGGAGAGCGTTGTTGCGGCCGGCCTGCGCGGCATTGCCCGGGCCATTTTTCTCCATCGCCTGTTTTTTTCGGCCCGTGTCCCGGTTTTTTGGCCCGGGGCTGGCGTCTGGCGGCACCTGAACGGTCGCGGCAGGGGCCGGGATATGGTAAAAGGAGCGCTCGGGCGGGTTGCACTGGCCCCACCTTTCGCGCATGGCTGATGGCCACGCAGCCAGGGCCGGCCCAGCGGGCACCCGGCATGACCAGGACCAGCAAGAAGACCATAACGGGAGACCAGCATGGCTGATGACCATGACCACACCAGCGGGGATGAGACATTCCCGTCCACCAGCCTGTTGCCCTATGACCACTGGCTGGACGACGCCTATCGCGGCGTGATGCTGAGCGCACTCGAACATGTGAGCCGTGAAGGGCTTGCAGGAGAGCACCATTTCTATCTGACATTCCTGACGGACTTCCCGGGGGTGGATATTCCCTCTCGGCTCCGCGCCCAGTACCCGCATGAAATGACCATCGTGCTGCAACACCAGTTCTGGGACCTGAAGGTGGACCGCGCGGCAGGCACTGTCTCCGTCGGCCTGTCCTTCGGGGGTGTTGGCTCGATCCTGGTCATTCCCGTGCGGGCCATTACGGGGTTCGCGGACCCGTCCATCCGCTTCAGCCTGCAGTTCGAGGCAGGCGAGCCGGAAGAGGACGCAGCCTCCCAGGTTGTCAGCCTTGACGCGTTCCGCAGGAAAGGACCATCACCAGCCTGACCCCCCGCCAGGGGGCAACGGCCTATGGGAGAACAGACAAGACCATGACCAGCCAGCCCCCTCGCCCCCCTCTTCCCGAATTTGTGTACTCGCCCCTTTTCCCCATGGGCAAGGACACCACGACCTACCGCAAGCTTGCTCTCTCAGGTGTCAGCACCTCGCAATGCGGCGGCAAGACCGTGCTGCATATCGCACCCGAAGCCCTGACCGAAATGACGGCCCAGGCCTTTCACGAGGTGGCGCATTTCCTGCGGGCCTCGCACCTGGAAAAACTGGCCGCCATCCTCAAGGACCCCGAAGCCTCGGACAATGACCGCTTCGTGGCCCTGGACCTGTTGCAGAACGCCTGTATCGCGGCGGGCGGGGTGCTGCCCATGTGCCAGGATACGGGCACGGCCATTGTCTTCGGCAAGAAGGGCCAGCGCGTCTGGGTGGACGGGAACGAGGAAATCGCGTTCTCCAAGGGGGTGTACGAAACCTATACCCGCACCAACCTGCGCTATTCGCAGATGGCGCCGCTGACCATGTTCGAGGAAAAGAACACCGGCACCAACCTGCCCGTGCAGTGCGATATTTTCGCAAGCCCCGCCGGCGAGCATGACGAAGAATTCGACATGATGTTCGTCGCCAAAGGGGGTGGTTCGGCCAACAAGACCTTTTTGTTCCAGGAAACGCGCGCCCTGCTGGGGTCGGAACAGCAGTTGCTGGACTGGCTGGACACCAAGGTGCGCACGCTGGGCACGTCGGCGTGCCCGCCCTACCACCTGGCCATTGTCATTGGCGGCATGTCGGCCGAGCAGACGCTCAAGACCGTCAAGCTGGCATCCACCCACTGGTATGACGCCCTGCCCACCAAGGGCGACATTACGGGCCATGCCTTCCGCGATGTGGACATGGAAGCCAAGGTGCTGGAACTGACCCGCAAGCTGGGCATTGGCGCGCAGTTCGGCGGCAAGTATTTCTGCCATGACGTGCGCGTGGTCCGCCTGCCCCGGCATGGTGCATCCCTGCCCGTGGGCATTGGCGTTTCCTGCTCGGCCGACCGGCAGATCAAGGCCAAGATCACGGCGGAGGGCTTCTTTCTCGAAGAACTCGAACATGACCCCGCGCGCTTCCTGCCCGAAACCACGGACGAACATCTGGAAGGCGAGGCCGTCAAGATCGACCTGAACCGCCCGATGGACGAAATCCGGGCCGAACTGTCCAAATACCCGGTCAAGACCCGGCTGGCGCTGACCGGCACGGTGGTTGTGGCGCGCGATATCGCCCATGCCAAGTTCCGCGAACGGCTGCAGCGTGGGGAAGGCCTGCCGCAATACCTCAAGGACCATCCGGTCTATTACGCAGGCCCGGCCAAGACCCCCGAAGGCATGCCCACAGGCTCCTTCGGCCCCACCACGGCGGGGCGGATGGATTCCTACGTGGCCGAATTGCAGGCCAATGGCGGGTCTTACGTGATGCTGGCCAAGGGCAACCGTTCCAAGGCCGTGCGCGATGCCTGCCAGAAATATGGCGGCTTCTACCTCGGCTCCGTCGGCGGTCCGGCGGCACGCCTGGCCAAGGACTGCATCCGCAAGGTGGAGGTTCTGGAATATCCCGAACTGGGCATGGAAGCGGTCTGGAAGATCGAAGTGGAAGACTTCCCCGCCTTTATTGTTATTGATGACAAGGGCAACGACTTCTACGCTGAACTGTAAACCCGGCGGGGCCCTTACAGCGGCCCCGTGCCAGAGGGTGCGGCCCTTCCCTGACGGAAGGGCCGACAGAAAAGGAGTGGTGCGGTTTCATGCGCTTTACAGTGGATCGTCTGGACCATGTTGTCCTGACTGTCAGGGATCTGGAAATTTCCGCCTCGTGGTACCAGCGCGTGCTGGGCATGGAGCGGGAGGAATATGGCCGCAACAACCGCACGGCCCTGCGCTTTGGCGGGCAGAAGCTGAACCTGCGCCCCTATGACGCCCAGGGGTGGGACACCGCGACCCATGCCCTGCCGGGCGGGAACGACCTGTGCTTCATCGCGGCCATTACCAGTGACGACGTGGTCGACCACCTGCGGGCCTGCGGCGTGCGGGTGGTGGAAGGGCCAGTGGCGCGGCTGGGTGCCATCGGCCCCATTACCTCCGTCTACTGCCACGATCCGGATGAAAACCTGATCGAAATCGCGTCCTACCAGGGCTGAACGGATAGGCCTCGGCCTATGCCGGCAGCATTACCAAAAACAAGGGTGCGGGAAGGCTGGTAAAACAGGCCGCCCGCACCCTTGTTTTTTATGCCTGAACAGGCGGGAGACTGTTCAAAAGCCTGCCCGAAACATCCCATTCAATACTGAAAAGTTTTTGGTGAAGCTTTTTTCAAAAAGCTTCAAAGAACGTCACCTTTTTGAAAAAAGGCGACGCCCAAAAACTTTTATATTTATCAAATGGTTTGCTTTGCAGCAGGACCCCGCCAGCCTTGCGCCATGCACCCACCACAGATGGGTGCATGGCTGGCAAGGTGACCGGCCTTACCCCGCCTGCGGCGTGCCCTGCGCATGCGCGGGCTCGGCCGCCGCCGAGTCCTTGTGGGCAGCCCCTGTCCCGGTGGAAGCATGGGTGGGTGCGCCATTCTGGGCGGGCACGGCCTGGGGTTCACCCTTGCCCAGCCAGCCGCCGGTAAAGCCCGCGCGTTCCAGCCCCCGACGGATCACGTCGTTGGTCTTCATGGTGTCCCATACCAGGCCGGTACGCCAGTTTTCCGTCATCAGCAGGATCGGCCCCTGGTCTATGCCCAGATAGGTGTTATCGGCCCAGAAATCCTGCTGCCCGTTTTCGTGGTAGCTGGGGTTGAAGGCATCCACAAAGCCATACTGGCCGTAAATGCGCTGGCCGTAGCGGTTTTTCATGGTCCGCAGGGCGGGAAGGGCGATCTCGGGCGCGAAGGCGATGGAGCCACCTGCCGCCGTGGGTGCAAGCGTGCCGTCATCAAGCGTGTAGTCACGCCCCACGCCGCGGGCGGAATAGCTCATGAACTTGCGCTGCTGGCCATCTTCCGTGCGGGTTGTCTCGGCCGGGCCATCGCTTGCTGTCAGACCCCAGACATTGGGGCCGTAATCATGCCATTTGCCGGGATTGGCCTGGGCATAATTGCGCTGGGCATAGACCGCGCGGCGGCTGTTCTCGAAATAATCGAGCTGTTTCTCGCGGCTCCAGTCATCGCGGATTCCGCGAAAGTCGATCCAGGCATGGGTATACTGGTGCCCGAACAGCGGCGCGAAGTTAAGGAAGGTCTGCCCGTAGGACTTGCCCCAGCGCTGCGCATTGGTGGAAAGCCAGGCCTGCCATGACGCGGGTTCAAGCGGCGAATGGGTCGCCCCCAGGCCAAGGATATAGAGCATCATGCCCTCGTTATACCCTTCCCAGTAATTGGCGAGAAAACCATGCTCGGGCGACCAGCCCATGCTCATGCGGTTGTCGGGGCGACGCATCCACTGCCAGTCCACGCGGTTGAACAGCGTATCGGCCAGTTGGCGGATTTCGCGTTCCTGCACCGTATCGGCCGTATAGAAACTGCGCGCGAACAGCACGCCCTGCATGAGCAACGCCGTATCGATGCTGGAAAGTTCGGTATCGTGATTGAAGCGCATGCCGGTTTTATGGTCGAGAAAATGATAGAAAAACCCGTGATACCCGGCTGTCCGGTCCTGCGTTGCGTTCTGGGGCAGGCGCAGCAGGGTGCGCAGGGTCAGCAGCGTGCGCTCCACCGCCTGCTCACGCGTGATATAGCCACGCGAAACCCCGATACCGTAAGCCGTCAGCCCGAAGCCGACCGAGGCAACACTGCTCTGGGTCTGGTCGGACGGGTAGCGATCGGGCACCAGGCCGGTGGTCAGGTCGGCCGAATCCCAGAACCAGTCGAATGTCCGGTGTTCAAGGTCTTCGACCAGGGGCTTGTCCGCAACGGGAAGCGGACGCTCGGCACCAGACTTGTGCATGGCGGCGGGAACGGCCCGCGCGGCAGGGGCCGCAGCCTGGCTGGCCGCCGATGCCTGGGCCGATGCCGCCACCTGCGCCTGGGCGGCGCCGGGCACCAGCCCAATGCCCAGGCCGGTCAAGGCGCTGGCCAGAGCCAGGGCTCTCAGGCCTTTTGCAATTCTACCCGCACCTGTCGACACAGAAGACGGCACTGCCTGCACCTGTCTGTCTGCCCGCCATTTTGTCTGTACGATGTCACTTTTCGTCGTTTTGGTCGTTATCACCTTAACCCATACTCCGTCCTGCCCTTGCCATCGTCCAACAGGAATCCCCCTGCGGGGCGTCCTGTACGCAGGTTAACACATGATTGAAATTTGTCGCCGACGCCACAAAGACAACCCTGCTACCCGATCTATGACATTTTGGAGGCGCTGAAGGGGCGATTACGTGCCGTAGCGGAAGATATTGAGATCTTCATAGGCGATATCGGGGGTGCGCCCGGTCATGATATCGGCCAGCACCCGACCCGATCCGCAGGCCATGGTCCAGCCAAGCGTGCCATGGCCCGTGTTCAGGTACAGGTTTTCCAGCGCGGTGCGCCCGATCACGGGTGTGCCGTCGGGCGTCATGGGCCGCAGGCCGGTCCAGAACAGGGCTTTGGACACGTCGCAACTGCCGGGAAACATATCCGTCACGGAATGTTCCAGCGTGGCGCGCCGGGGTTCGCGCAGGCGCAGGCTGAACCCGGCCAGTTCCGCCGTGCCCCCCACGCGCACGCGGTCCCCCAGGCGGGTAATGGCGATCTTGAACGTCTCGTCCATGATGGTGGAGACCGGAGCGCGGGCCGCATCCGTAATATCGGCCGTCAGCGAATAGCCCTTGACCGGATAGACCGGCAGACGCATGCCTAGGGGGCGCAGCAGGGCAGGCGTGTAGCTGCCCATGGTAGCCACGTAGCGATCGGCAGTCAGCACGCCGCGTGTGGTTTCCACCCCCGTAACACGCCCGCCATCGGCACGGATGCGGCGGATGGTGGTCCCGTACAGGAACGTCACCCCGGCCGCACGCGCCATTTCGGCCAGGTTTTGCGTGAACTTGAACGCATCCCCCGTTTCGTCACCGGGCAGGCGCAGGCCCCCCACGATCTTGTGGGCTGACGCCGCAAGCCCCGGTTCGGCCCGCACGCAGGCCGCCGTGTCCATGACTTCGTACGGCACGTCGTACTGACGCAGCACGGCAAGGTCGGAGGCGATGCTGTCAAGCTGCTTGGCGGTTCTGAACACCTGCAAGGTGCCCTGCTGGCGGTCATCGTACGTAATGCCGGTTTCAGCCCGCAAATCGCGCAATACGTCGCGGCTGTATTCAGCCAGGCGGACCATGCGCCCCTTGTTGCGGTTATAGGCGGGGGTCGTGCAGTTTTCGAGCATCTGTACCAGCCAGCGCCACAAATGCGGATCCGGCATGGGCCAGAACACGAAGGGCCGGTATTTCATAAGCAGCCATTTGACACTTTTCAGCGGCACACCGGGCCCGGCCCAGGGGGAGGAATACCCCGGTGAAACCTGCCCGGCATTGGCGAAGCTGGTTTCAAGCCCGGCGGCTTCCTGCCGGTCGACCACCGTCACCTCGTGCCCGGCGCGCGCCAGGTACCACGCCGAGGTCACGCCCACGACGCCGCTGCCCAGAACAAGAATTTTCATGCTGATGCTCTTTCCGTCACACTCAAGGGGCTGGATTGTCGGCGTAAATCCGGTGATAGCGCCGCCCGAGCGAGGTCAGGACTTCGTACCCGATCGTCCCTTCCGCCGCCCCTACGGCATCCACGCCGTAGGTCTCGTTCAAAAGATCCACCATGCCGTCGGCCTCAAGCTGGCCTTGGGGCAGGTGTGAAATATCGACTGTCATGGAATCCATGGAAATCCGGCCCAGAATGGGCAGGCGCACGCCCCTGAACCACACGCAGCCCGTACCCGCACCCTGCCGGGCAAAGCCATCGGCATAGCCCACGCTGATCGTGGCCACGCGGCACGGCCCCTGCGCCTGCCAGGTCAGCCCGTAGCCCACGCGGTCCCCCTTGTTGAGCGCGCGGGTCTGCAACACATGGGCCTGCAGGCGCACTACCTGGCGCAGCGGATTGGGCCCCGTCATGTTGGGGGCCACGCCATACAGGGCCGCACCGGGGCGCACGAGGTCGAAGTGATAATCCGGCCCCAAAAACACGCCCGATGACGCGGCAAGGCTGAGGGGGGCCGGCGGCAACAGGGCGGCGTAGTCGCGCAGCCGGGCGGCCTGCATGGCGTTGGCCGGGTCCGCCGGATTATCCGCGCAGGCAAGGTGGCTCATGATCAGCGAGACCGAAAGCCCTTCCAGCAGGGCAGGGTCGCCCGCGACGCGACGCAGTTCGGCCTCCGCCAGCCCGAAACGCGACATGCCCGTATCAAGCTGAAGGGCGACATCCACCGCCTGCCCACGCTTGCGGGCCGCATCGCGCACCCAGCCGATCTGCTCCAGGCTGTTAAGCACCGGCCGCAGCCCGTGGGCCAGGCAGTCCGCCACCGCATCGGGCCGGGGGCCATGCAGCACGGTCACGCCGCAACGCGCGGAGACATGCTGGCGCAGGGCCAGGCCTTCATCCACATGGGCGACGAAAAACTGCCGCGCCCCCGCGTGTTCAAGGGCCGGGGCCACACGGGCAGCGCCCAGCCCATAAGCGTCGGCCTTGACCACGGCGGCACAGATGGAGCGCGATGCGCGATGCGCCACGTGCCGGTAATTGAACGCGACAGCCCCCAGATCGATGGTCAGCACCGCCCCCGCGCGACTGGACGGCCAGGTGGCCTGCCCCGACGACTGGGTGCCGCAAGCCCCTTGGGCCGCAGCCCCCGCGGGGAAAAATGCCGGGTTGGAAAGCATGGCCACGCACACCACCTGCTTTGTTACGATGATGAAAGTTTAATCAAGTCCGAATGGCAAATCCTGCCATTATGTAGCATATTCTGCCGTTATTACTTTATTCTAGAATTATCTTGCACAAAATAACGGGAAAAGACAGATCATGTCAGATCGCACGACAGAGGCCATTCTGCGGCACCTGCGCCATGACGGGCGGCTGAGCAATGCCGACCTGGCCGAACGAATCGGGCTTTCGCCATCGACCTGCCTGCGCCGCGTGCGCAAGCTGGAGCAGGAAGGCGTCATTCGCGGCTACCAGGCCATTATCGCCCGGCGGAGCCAGATTCCCGTTGCCACGGTGATCGTGCAGATCACGCTGGAACGACAGACCGAAGAATGCCTGCGCCGGTTTGAAAGCCGTATCCGCGAATGCCCCGATGTGCGCGAATGTTACCTGATGACGGGCGATGCCGATTACCTGCTGCGGGTGGAAGCACGCGACATGCAGGATTACGAACGCATCCATAAGGAAGAACTCTCCCGCATGCCCGGCGTGGTGCGTATCCAGAGCAACTTCGCCATTCGCCCGGTCGTGCAGCAGCAGGACAGGACCTGACTGCCAGGCCCCCATTGGGGCGCAACCGGCCCGGCCCCCTCCCCGTCAGGTCTGCCGGCGCCGCCAAGTCCGTTACGGAAAAGAATTATGTCGCATCAGTTAAACTATAGTCCGTTAAAATTCTGTTCGCATTCCAGAATTTTTTACGTATAGTTAACGATAAGCCGCCCGAAAGCAGGATGGCTGCCGTATCTGCGAACACGATCAGAAAGCATGTATGATGCCTGTACGCAAAATGCCTGCACTATACATGCGCTGTTCGCCGCACGGCCGGTCCGTACCCACGAAATTCAGATTTTTATAGACGCCGCCCCATTGAAGACAGGCCGCCCACGCGCCGCCCTGCATTATAACCGAAACGAATAGGTGACCTTTGCGACCATTAGGCATCAAAGCTTCTCTCGGCCTCGTGCAGTTATTTGTCGCAGGTGCGTGTATTGTAGCGGGCGTCAGCTCCATCTGGGGGCTCAAGGAAGTCAGTAACCAGATCGAGCAGATCGACCACAAATCCATTGCCAGCATCAAGGCCATTGCCCCGATCGACGACCTGCTGCGGGCGTTCCGGATAACCGAGTCAGAACAGCTTGCAGCCACAACGCCCGAGACCATGGCCATGCTGGCCTCCCTCGTCACCGCGATCGAGGATGAGGAAGGGGCGAATATCAAGGCCTATGCGCCGCTGGTGTCATCCCCGCAGGAGGCAACGCTGTTTCGCAACCTGCAAACGGAATGGGCGCAATACAAGACCGACCATGACGACACATTCAAGAACTGGGTGATTTCGGCGGACAAAAGCAACGCCATTGCCGCAGGGGCGCGCCTGCGCGACTTGCAGGAAACCATGGCGTCCACCCTGGCGTCGCTGACCACCGTCAACATCGCCCATGCCGTCAGCTACGCCAGGGAATCGCAGGCGGCCTACAAGGCAACGCTGTGGCGCGTCTATACCGCCTATGCTGCGCTGTTCGTGGTCATGGTCGTCTCTGCCTTTGTGGTCATGTACAACATTCTGCGCCCGCTCCAGAAGATCAACACCGCCATTACCCGCCTGGCCAAGGGGCAGACGGACCAGACCTTCCCCTTTTCTGTCCGCAAGGATGAAATTGGCGATATTTCGCGTTCGCTGGAAATTTTCCGGGCCGAGGCCATCGCCAAGCAGAAGCTGGAACGGGATTCCGAAGCCCAGCGCCAGCAGGCGGAAGCCGAGCGGATCGCCATCCAGAACAGAGCCGAGGCCGAAGCGTCCGAACGGCTGCACAAGGCCACGGGCGATCTGGCGGCCGGGCTGCGGCGGATGGCGGCGGGCGACCTGTCCTTTCAGGTCGAGACGATGTTTTCCGAAGAATTCGAGCCCCTGCGCCATGACTTCAACCAGTCCCTGGCCCAGTTGGCGGAAGCGTTTTCGCAGATGTCGCGTGCCGTGCACACCATTACCAACGGCACCCGCGAACTGGCCACCGGGGCCGACCACCTGGCCCGCCGGACCGAACAGCAGGCCGCATCGCTGGAAGAAACGGCGGCGTCCGTCGCAGGAATTGCCCGCAGTGTGGCGGATTCGGCCAAGCGGTCGGAAAATGCGCAGCAGATCGGAACCCAGGCCCGCCAGTCCGCAGCGACTTCGGCCACCATCACCCACGAGACAGAGGAAGCCATGCGCCGGATCGAGCACGGTTCGGAGCAGATTACCTCCATTGTCGATGTGATCGACAATATTGCCTTCCAGACCAATATTCTCGCGCTCAACGCCAGTGTGGAAGCGGCGCGGGCGGGGGATGTCGGCCGGGGCTTTGCCGTCGTCGCCAACGAGGTTCGGGCCTTGGCGCAGAAAAGTGCCGAAGCGGCAAAGGACGTGCGCGCCGTCATTCGCAAGACCGCCGCGGACGTAAAAGAAGGGTCGGAACGCGTGCGCGACAGCAGCGACACGCTACGGACCATTTCCGATTTTATCAGCGAAATGGGCGAACATCTGGACGCCATTGCCACGGCCGCGCGTGAACAATCCTCCAGCCTGTCAGAAATCAACACCGCCGTGGGCTCGCTCGACCAGACCACCCAGCAGAATGCGGCCGTGGCTGAGGAATTCAACGCCACATCCCGCAGCCTGGCGGATGAAAGCCACAAGCTCAACGGGCTGGTGAGGCAGTTCCAACTCCCCGAGGAAACAGGCTTCTACCGTCAGGATCTGGCCATAGAAGAACGCAGCCCCGCCCGCCCACGCCTGGTGCAATAATCCCTTCGCTGTCGCGAAAAGACTTCCCTCAAACACCTGATCGTAAAATAGAAGAAAAGTTTTTGGTAAAGCTTTTTTTAAAAGCTTCACGAACGTCACCTAAAAAAGGCGACACCCAAAAACTTTTCCACAACTGCCGGCAGGGGCTTTCAGTCCTCGTCCGCTTCATCCGCGTCCTTGTCCAGGTCGCGTTTGACTTCGGGCAGGCGCAGAAGCGTGTCGACATGCATGGCGGTATCGAGCGCCGTATCGGCCTGGAAATGCAGTTCCGGCACGGTGCGCAGGCGCAGCGTGTGGGCCATTTGCGTGCGCAGCCAGGGTGCAGCCCGCTTGAGGGCGGGCAACAGGCTGGCAATATCGCTGCGGCCCAGCCGGGTGACAAAAACCGTCGCATGCCGGAAATCGGGGGCCAGCCGAACCTCTGTCACGGTAATGGTCGCGTCAGACAGGTCCGGGTCGCGAAAGGCGGTGCGGGCGAACAGTTCCGCCAGAACACGCCGCACTTCCTCGCCTACGCGAAGCTGACGTTGTGAAGGGCCAGATGAGGAAAGGCCGGCGAGATAGTCCGCCGGCCCTCCCGCTTTACCCGCACTGTTTTTACGGCTCATGCCGGAACCAGCTCACTTTCGAAGCATTCCACCACGTCGCCTTCGCGCAGGTCGTTATACCCCGCGAAAGACAGGCCGCATTCGTAACCCTTGGTCACTTCCTTCACGTCGTCCTTGAAGCGCTTGAGCTGGCTCAGATCGCCTTCATGGATCACCACGCCATCACGCAGCAGACGCACGCCGCAGCCACGCTTGACCACGCCGTCGGTAATGAAGCAACCGGCCACCTTGCCAACCTTGCTGATTTCGAAAACCTTGCGGATTTCGGCATAGCCAAGGAACTTCTCGCGGTGCTTGGGCGCCTGCTTGCCGCGCACCAGGGCTTCCACGTCATCCGCCACCTGATAGATGATGGAATAGTAGCGGATATCCACACCTTCGCGCTGGGCCAAGGTACGGGCCTGTGCCGTGGCACGGACGTTGAAGGCGATAATGACCGCATCCGACGCCTTGGCCAGTTGCACATCGCTTTCGGTGATCTGCCCCACCGAGGCGTTGAGGACGCGCACGCCCACTTCCTCGTTGGCGAGCTTGAGCACCGTCGCCTGCAACGCTTCCGCCGAACCCTGCACATCCGCCTTGATCAGGACGGAGACTTCCTTCTGGTCGCCTGCCTGGATACGGGCCAGCATCTGGTCCAGCGTGCCGCGCGCGGCAACCTGGCCAGCCACCTGGTGTTCCTTGAGCTTGCGCTGGCGGAATTCGGAAATCTCGCGAGCGCGATTCTCGTTTTCCACCACCACGAACGGAGCCCCTGCGGCGGGCACACCCGACAGGCCCAGGATTTCCACGGGCATGGAAGGCCCGGCTTCATCCACCTGACGGCTGCGATCGTCGACCAGGGCGCGCACGCGGCCCCATTCGGCGCCGGCCACCACAATGTCGCCCTTGCGCAGCGTGCCCTTCTGCACCAGCACGGAGGCCACCGAACCGCGTCCGCGATCCAGACGGCTTTCGATCACCGCACCTTCGCCCGGACGGTCGGGATTGGCCTGCAGTTCCAGGATTTCGGCCTGGAGCAGAATGGCCTCTTCCAGCTTGTCGAGGCCGGTCCGCTTAAGGGCCGAAACCTCGATTTCCTGCGTGTCGCCACCCATGGATTCCACAACGATTTCATGTTGCAGCAGTTCCTGGCGCACACGGTCGGGCTTGGCTCCGGGCTTGTCCATCTTGTTGATGGCGATAATCATCGGAACCTTGGCGGCCTTGGCGTGCTTGATGGCCTCGATGGTCTGGGGCATCACGCCGTCATCCGCCGCAACCACCAGCACCACCACGTCGGTAATGGACGCGCCACGGGCACGCATGGCCGTAAAGGCTTCATGACCCGGCGTATCGAGGAAGGTGATCCGCGCCCCAGAAGGCAGGGTGACCTGATAGGCCCCGATATGCTGGGTAATGCCCCCGGCTTCGCCCGCCGCAACATCCGTCGTGCGCAGCGCGTCCAGCAGCGAGGTCTTGCCGTGATCGACATGGCCCATGATGGTCACCACAGGCGGACGGGCCTGCATGTCCTCGGCCGTGTCCTTGCCGCCTTCGATACCCAGTTCCACGTCCGCTTCGGAAACACGGCGCACGCGGTGGCCGAATTCCTCCACCACCAGTTCGGCCGTATCGGCGTCGATGGACTGGGTCACGGTGGCCATGACACCCATTTTCATGAGCGCCTTGATCACCTCACCCTGGCGGGCGGCCATACGGTTGGCCAGTTCCTGCACGGTAATGGTTTCGGGCAGGATCACGTCGCGCACCACCTTCACCTGGTCGGAACGCAGGCGTTCAAGCTCGGCCTGGCGGCGTTCACGCTCACGCTGGCGCCGCACGGAAGCGAGCGAACGGGTCTTGTCGTCATCCCCTTCGATCGCGGCCTGCACGTCGATCCGCCCGGCGCGACGGCCACCGCCGGTCTCACCCTTGCGGCCGCTGCTGCTCTTGCGGGGCGGGACGGCCTTGTTACGGACCGGACCGCGGCGCTGCTCTTCTTCCGTCTCCATGCCGCGACCCGAACGCAGGCGCAGGGTCTGGGCCGGGCTTGCCGCGTCACGATCGGCCGCGGGACCTTCCGCCGGCTGGCGGCTGGCCGGAGCAGCCGTTGCGGGGCGCAGCGGCTTGGGCGGCATGATGGCGCGTTCAGCCAGCGGGCGCAGCCTGCCGGCAGGTGGCGCCAGTGTGACCTCACCGGGGATGGGGACCGCGGAAACCACGGGTTCCTTGGATTCGATGGGCTTGATGGCGTCGATACGGGCCTTGCGCTCGGCTTCTTCCGCCTGGGCCTGGGCCGCGGCCTGTTCCTCGGCGGCGCGCTTGTCTTCCTCTTCCTTGCGACGGGCTTCTTCCGCCGCGGAGAGAATGCGGATCTTCTCCGCCTCGCGCCGTTCGGCTTCGCGCCGCTCGGCCAGTTCTGCTTCTTTGTGCTGTTCTTCAAGCACGCGCTGGCGCATGGCCAGCTCGGCCGCGGTCAGTGTACGGCCAGCACCCGGACGCGCGCCGCCAGCCCCACCGGGACCCGCACCGCGTTTTTTACGCACCTCTACCTGCACAACCTTGGAGCGGCCATGACTGAAACTCTGCCGCACGGATCCGGCATCGACCGTCCGTCCAACCTCCGAACGTCCTGCCGGCCGAAGGGACAAACGCCCTTTACCCTGATCCTGATCCTTGCCTTCGCTCATTGACCCGCCTGTTCAAACCCGTCTGCCGGAAAGGTCCGACAGACCCGGGAGCCGCTTTGTGCCACCCCCGTAAAACGCGTGTTTTCATGACTCAGACGCTCAGCCAGCCCGCCGGCCGCCAGCGCCACATTCACAACCCGTTCACGCCCGAAAACCTTTGCCAGTTCCCCTGCCGTCAACGTTCTTACCACTGGAATATCCCGCCCACCCGAAAGCAGGCGGTCCAGTTCCTCACGACTTCCATCCAGCGCGTGGACGATAACCGCAGCACGATGCTGCACCACCCATTCGCGCGCCTTCGTGAAACCGCTTACAGCCTGACCGGCTCTTCTCGCCAGTCCGATGCAATCCGTTACCCGCCGCAGCAATCCGCCCTCCACCTGGGAGAGCAGGTTCTCCGGCACCTTGACCTGCATCCGCGCGGCACGTGCGAACACGCCACGAGCGCGGGCCTGTTCTATCACATCCCGCCGGGCACTCAACCAAATTCCCCGACCGGGCAGACGTGCGTCCAGGTCGGGCACCACGACACCGGCGGGGGAGACGACGAACCGAAGCATCAGTTCCGGCACCCCTTCCTCCCGCGTCAGGGCGCAGCGCCTGTGCCGCCCTTTTTCGTCCTGCGCATCCGAACCGGGTTCAGGGGCACAGGGTGCCAAAGGGGCAGGGTCCTGGCGCTCGGGCAGGTCGGTATTACTCACCCTTGTATCAGGCCTTCCAGAGCTACCTTCAGGCGCTGGCCCCACCGTCTTCCTGCTCGGTGGAAGACGGCTTGGCTTCATCCTCGAACCAATGCGCGCGGGCTGCCATGACAATTTCATTGGCTGCGTCTTCTTCGATGACCTCGGCCCCGAGAAGCTCAACCAGTTCGTCACCTGCCAGATCGGCCAGGTCGTCCAGTGTTTTTACACCTTTTTCACCCAGTGTCACAAGCATCTGGTTCGTGAACACGCCCATATTGGCAATATCGTCGGACACGCCCAGGTCACGGCGGTGTTCGTCCAGCTTTTCTTCCTGCCGGACCAGATGCGCTTCCGCCCGCTGCATCAGCTCGCTCACGACCGACTCGTCAAATCCTTCGATCGTGTTCAGCTCGTCCGGGTCGGCGTAGGCCAGTTCCTCGATATTGTGGAAGCCTTCGGTCACCAGCAGGCTGGCAATCACATCGTCGACATCGAGAGCTTCGACGAACTGCGCGGTGCGGCGGCGGAATTCTTCCTGCCTGCGTTCGGATTCCTCGGCCTCGGTCAGGATATCGATATCCCACCGGGTCAACTGGCTGGCCAGACGCACGTTCTGCCCGCGCCGACCGATCGCAAGGGAAAGCTGGTCATCGGGCACGACAACTTCAACCCGCCCGGCTTCCTCATCCATCACCACCTTGGAGACTTCGGCCGGGGCCAGCGCGTTCACCACGAAGGTGGCGGCCTGCGGGCTCCAGGGGATGATGTCGATTTTCTCGCCCTGCAATTCGGCCACGACCGCCTGCACGCGCGAGCCACGCATACCCACGCACGCGCCGACCGGGTCGATGGACGCATCGCGCGAGATCACGGCCATCTTGGCGCGCGAACCGGGGTCACGCGCAACGGCCTTGATCTCGATGATGCCGTCGTAGATTTCGGGCACTTCCTGCGCGAACAGCTTGGCCAGGAAGGCCGGATGCGTGCGGGAGAGGAAAATCTGCGGGCCACGGGGTTCGTCACGCACGTCATAAATATAGGCGCGCACGCGATCCGAATTGCGGAAGGTCTCACGCGGGATCAGTTCGTCACGCCGCAGCAGGGCCTCGGCGGAGCCGATTTCGACCAGCAGGTTACCGTATTCGGTGCGCTTGACCGTGCCGTTGACGATCTCGCCCACGCGGTCCTTGAATTCGTTGTACTGGCGCTTGCGCTCGTATTCACGCACGCGCTGGACAATGACCTGCTTGGCGGTCTGGGCGGCAATGCGCCCGAAATCGATCGGGGGCAGCGGATCGATCAGGTATTCACCCGCCTGGATTTCGGGGCGGAAACGCTGGGCGATGGCCAGGGCGATCTGGGTGTCTTCGTTTTCGACCTGCTCGACCACTTCCGTCCAGCGCGACAGCCGCACTTCGCCGGAACGGCGGTCGATGGTGGCGCGAATGTCCTTTTCGTGGCCGTATTTGGCGCGTCCGGCTTTCTGGATGGCCTGCTCCATGGCCTCCAGAACCTCCTCACGCTCGATACCTTTCTCGCGCGAGACGGCGTCTGCCACCAAAAGCAGTTCAGGACGGGAAACAGAGGTATCCATGCTCTCAGCTCTCCAAAGCACGCAGCTTCATCAATGTACCTTACGCCCGGAATTCGGGCGGGGGGCGGGGCGAGCCGACGGGTCCTGCCCGCCTTCGCGCCCACCTGGCGCCGTATCCGTATCAGACTCCGCCGCGGGCTGGGCCAGGCGTGCGCTGGCCTCGATCAGCGCGTCGGTCAGAACCAGTCTTGCGCGACGGATTTCGGCCAGCGGCAGCGCCACTTCCTGGCCATCGTCCAGCCGGAGGCGCGCGACGTTGTCGTCACACCCCAGCACCGCGCCTGCAAAGCGGCGGCGCCCGTCCTGGGGCACCATAAGCTCCACCTTGGCCTGATGGCCGGCAAAGCGGTTCCAGTCCTTCGCCCGTGTCAGGGGGCGGTCGATTCCGGCGGAGGAGACTTCCAGCGTCCAGGCACCGGGAATGGGGTCTTCCACATCCAGCAGCGCACCCACCGCATGGCTGATGCGCTCGCAATCCTCCACGCCGATCAGCGCGCCATCGGCCCGGTCCGCCATGATCTGGACCGTCGGGCGTTCGCGCCCTAGCACCGCCACGCGCACGATCTCATACCCCATGTCGTCCAGGGCGGGAGAAATCAGCGCGACAAGGCGGCCTTCAAGGCCAGTATGGGCAGAAAGATCAGCGTCCAATGCAAAAAAGGCGGCCCGTCAAGGCCACCCCCCGAAACGTTATGACTTATTGAGAAGGATGAGCCTGTATGTAGGGGATGGGCGACAAAACCGCAAGGGGCGGAAAAAACTGCCATCCCTGCGCAGAGCTGGTACTTTACACGCAGCCGGACCTGAAAATAAGTTTAGTTCCGGGCATGACGTTTACGCGTTGCATCGTGGCGCGACCATGCTTTTATGGAAACCGGCGCGACATATTTGCAACGTGGTGCTTCAAAAGCGGGTGGCACCCATTATGGCGGGCCGGGAGGGCAGATCGTTCATGCACAAAGAACCGGAACCGGCCTGGAAGCCACAGCCCCGCGCGGCGGAAGCCGCGTCAGGCGGGCGCATGGCGCTGATCGGGCTGGCCGCCTGCGTGCTGGTGGCCGGGGCGGGTGTCCATTTCATGGGGGGCGGCAAGGGTGTGGGCACCACGCCCGCCGTGGAAAGCACGCAGGCGGCGGATGACGCCAACCGCACGGGCCTGCCGCTGAACCTGATATCCCCCGAAAAAGCCGCACAGACACTGGCTGCAACCGATTATTCGGCCGATGAACAGGCCAGTATCCTGGCCGCCGTCAAACGCCGGGATGCGCGTCTTGCGGTCATGCCCATCTATGATGCGTCGGGCACGGGGGGGACCGTCACCCTTATCTGCGGGGCATGGCACCATGTGGTGCACCTGACCCCCACGCCCCAGACCGTGGTGCTGCCCATTGCCATGAGCGGGCATGTCGATATCATACCGGTGACGGACCCCGGCCCGACAGGTATTGCCAGCGGCGTTCTGACCGTATTTGGCCCACAAACCCTGCCGATCGTATATAAAGGGGATACCCTGGCTTTGACGGTCATTGCACAATGAAGGCGCTGCTACCGACCCTGAACCGGCTGATGCCGCTGATGATGGTGATCTTCCTGCTGCTGGCCAGCATCCAGATCGCGCTCAGCCTGCATCTGTCCGTGCATTCCATCGTGCATGTGCTGCAATGGGGGGCATCGCTCTGGCCGGCACTGGCCGGGGGCGGGTTGTTGCTGAGTGTCGCAGGCCTTTTGTTCGAAACACGCGCCGAAAAAATCGCACGCAAGGGGCTATTACGCCGCAGGGGGTTCATCATGGATGTTCTGGCCAGACTGACCAACCGCGCCGCATTGGAAGACATGCTGGCGCGCGAACAGCGCGAAACCACACTGGATGCCGAAGAACTGGCCGCCAACCTGCGCGCCCGCGTGATCGGGCAGGACCAGGTGTGCGAAGACATGGCCCAGCAGCTCCGCCGTCGCCTGGCGTTGCAGGTGCGCGGCAAGCCGGTGGGCATTTTCCTGCTGGCCGGCCCGCCGGGCACGGGCAAGACCTACCTGGCCAAGCAGCTTGCGCGCCAGCTTGACCGCCCGCTGCTGCATTTCGACATGACGCAGATGAGCAGCCCCCACGCCGCCACCCAGCTTTTTGGCGCGCCAAAGGGCTATGTGGGGTCGGACAGCTACGGCAAGCTGACCGGCGGGTTGCAGGAAAAGCCCGACGCCGTGGTGCTGCTGGACGAGATCGAGAAAGCCCACCCCGATGTGTTCAAGAAATTCCTGACCGCATGGAATGACGGCCACATTACCGAGGCCTCCACCGGGCAGCAGATTTCCACCGTGCGCGCCATTTTCATGCTGACCTCCAACATCGCCACCGAGGCGCTGACGGAGATTGCCGACCGGCTGCACAACGACCCCGATCGCATGCGCGCCGAGTCGGTCGAGGCCCTGCGCCAGGCCGGGTTCGCGCCAGAGGTGCTGAACCGCCTGGACCGTATTTTCGTGTTCCGTCCGCTGCGGGGGCTGGATATCGCCCGTGTGGCCGCGCTGGAAATCGAAACCATGATCGAAGGCTACGGGCTGAAGGTGGATACGGGCGGGATCGACGCGGCCCTGCTGATCGACGTCATGCGCCGCCAGAGCCGCATGGGCGATGCCGCATCCGCCCGCGACCTGGTGCGCTCCATCGAGGACATGATCAGCGAATCCCTCATTATCGCGCGCCAGCAGGGGGCCAGCATGGTCCGGCTGGTGAAGGAGGACGACGGCAGCGTGATCGCCAAGGTAGCCACAAGCCCGGCGGAAGCACGCGACAGCCTGCACGCCCCCATGACGCCGTAGGCTTTTTTGGCCTACTCGTCGCGGGCAGTATTCGCGCGCGTATTCCGCCTGCCTGATCCACAGGGCCGCCATGAACGGCCCGCCGGATTCGGGACCTGCCACGCCGATAGGGGCACGACACGCACACGCCAGTACCCCCCTGCCCCCGATTCTTCTTTTTCTTTGCTGACCCGAGGCCCCCATGTCCGCTTTTACCCGCCTGTGGCACCGTGCCCCGCTATGGCGTGCAGCACTGTTTACCGCTGGCGTGTGCGGTATCCTGACCGTCATGTTCCCCGCCCCCTGGCTGGCCAGCCGCCTGCCCGCCTATGGTTCGCTGGGCGGGAAGATCCGCCACATGATAGGGGCGGACAGCACCGGTTCGGACAAGACGGATAACGAGGACAGCAGCAACGCCCTGCACCCGGATGAAGACCGGCGCACAGTCTCGGCCCCGCCGATGGATGCGCAGTTCGAAGGCACGATTCCCTTTGCGGGCAGGCAGTTGCCGCTGCCGGCGGGCAAATGGCACCCCTTGCTGAATTATCAGGACGACGTCGCCCACGGGGAAATCCTGACCTCGCTTTACGTCCGCTCCGAACAGGGGATCGTGACCGGGCTGCTGATCGCGCAGGCCACCACGCAGTCCCTGCCGCTGGGGGATACCCAGCTTGTTCAGGACGAATGCCACAGCACGTTCAATTTCATGTCCGAGTCGCTACCGGCGGACGGGGCAAGCACGGAATGCTGGATGACATCGCCCATCAGGGTGGTGAACAACGTGTTCCTGACATCCAACCAGGCGCTGCAGGCCCTGATCGGCAGCCCGCTGTTCATTCCGCCCGCCGTGCAGCGGCTGACCATGATGGGCTTCGACCTGCCTTCCGTTTTGGTGGATGCGGCGTGGAACCGGATTGAAAAAAGCAAATCCGTGCAGGGCAAACCCGGCAGCGACCACCGCGTGGATTTCCTGAGCGTGCATGCGCTGATAAGCCCCGCCGATATCGGCAGCCGTGCGGTGCCGGGTGCCCCGGAAAACTGGTCCCGCGCGGGCATGTCGGATTCGCTCGCCGTGTCTGACTTCGTGCATCGCACCAATGACTGGCTGCGGGGCTGGACCCCATATCTGCGCCAGGGATTCGCCGGCACCCTGCCCAGCACACCCACACCGGGCAATGCCTCCGCCGACCCGGCCTTTCACGGATAGACCCGCGGCCCAGCGCTGGGGCGGTTTTTCAGGCTGGATCTGTCCGGGGAATATTCCGCCAAGAACGAAAGGCTTTGGTGAAGCTTTTTTCAAAAAGCTTCATGAACGTCACCTTTTTGAAAAAAGGCGATACCCAAAAACTTTTATCTCTTATTTATCAAGATTTTATTTGGAAACTACCTGCCCCCTCGCCGGGGCCGGTCTGTTGTTCAGGCCGGAACGGACGGGGTGTCGCTCAGCAGTTCGGCTGAAATATCGATCAGGAAATCCATGACCGTGCGTGTGCGCAGCGGCAGGGTGCGCGGGCCGGTATGCACCGCGTAAAACGGCAGAGCGGGAATGTTCCAGTCCGGAAACAGGCGCACCAGGCGACCCGCCTGCACCCCTTCGCGCACCTGGAAGGCGGGCAGAAGCCCGATGCCGATCCCCGCTTCCACCGCGTACAGGACCGCTTCGCTGCTATTGGCCCGATAGACGGCGGAAGGAGCGATCACGCTTTCTTCCCCGTCGCGTTCGAAATTCCAGTCCAGCCAGCTTGTACCGTAATTATACACGACACCGGGGTAATCGGTCAGGTCGCGCGGGTGTTCGGGCATGTGGTGGCGTTGCAGGCAGGCGGGTGAGGCCACAAGCCATTTCTGCACCAGGCCGAGCTTGCGCGCGATCAGCGAACCTTCGGCAATTTCGCCCACCCGCACCGCCAGGTCCAGCCCTTCCTCCACCATGTCACCAAAGCCGTCGCGCATGACGATCTCGACCGAAAGATCGGGGTGGCGGTCCAGCAGTTCGCCCAGGCGGCGGCTCAGGCACAGGCCAAAGGCCGTCGTGACCCCCAGCCGGACAAGGCCCGAAACGGAAGCCCGCCTACGCCCCAGGACGGTCTCGGCCGTTTCCAGAATTTCCAGCACCTCGTAGGCGTGGGGCAGAAGACTGCGGCCGTCCTCGGTCATGGTCAGGCTGCGGGTGGTGCGCGCGAACAGCGTGGTGCCGTAATGCGTTTCCAGCAACGCGATATGGCGGGAAATGGTGGGCTGGCTGACCCCTGTTTCCCTTGAAACGGCGGAAAACGACCCGGTCGCCGCTACCCGGACAAAGCTATGAAGCGCTGAAAGAAGGTCCATCGAATTCCGGCTCTGCCTTGTTGAATACGATCTGGACCTCCTGTGCCACGACCCGAAGGGGACCGGACAGTTGGACTATCGTATTTATTTGGTAAATTTCTTGTGCAGCAAAGCAACGGGGGAGACAATATGCGCCCGCGCCAGTCTGAACCATATGGCCCATGCAATAATTGCATAAGTAAACGCCCCTGATTTACTGCGCGGCCCATCCCCCGGCTGGCCCGATCACCCCGGCGCGGGGCGTGCGCGTGCTCCAAAGGCCGGCAAAAAGACGCTCCCAACACCGATCCGCCGGCATTTCGGCACAGGCTGCCTTCTGCCCGGCCACCTGTTTATGCCTGCGCCATCAGAGGGCGGATCATGTCACGGTTTGGGGCGCTGCCTGGCATGCGGTGCCGACAGCCTGCGCTCCACCATACGGGCCAGCCGCACGAAAGGCAGGCCCAGCAGCAGATAGGTCGCCCCCACCATCAGCCCCGTGCCGAAATAATCGAAATAGGTGGAAGACAGACGGATATAGGTCTGTGTCAGCTCCGTCAGCGTGATGACGCTGACCAGCGAGGAATCCTTGAGCAGGGAAATGAAGTCGTTGGTCATGACCGGCATCACCAGCCGGAAAGCCTGCGGCACCACCACGTAACGCAGGGCCTGGACATGGGTCATGTTCAGGGCCAGGGCCGCCTCCATCTGTCCCGGGGCCACGGATTGCAGGCCCGCGCGGTAATTTTCGGCCTCGTAAGCCGCGTAGTTCAGCCCCAGGCTGAGCACGCCCGCCACAAAGGGGGTCAGGCTCAACCCGAACTCGGGCAGGCCGTAAAAAATGAACAGCACCTGGATCAGCAATGGCGTTCCGCGCACGATCTCGACATACAGCGTCGCAAGCCAGGCCAGGGGGGCAGGGCCATACAGGCGCGCAAGGGCCAGCCCCAGGCCAAGCCCGACGGCCAGCACCATCGCCACCAGCGAGACCAGCAATGTCAGCCACGCAGCGTGCGCCAACTGGGGCAGAAAGGTCACGTAACGCGCAAGCCGGGTGTGCCAGCCATTCTGCCCCTGCTGGGCCGCGACATAGGCGTTCCAGGCTGTGGGGGCCATGTCCGGCGTTGTGGAGTCGTGCAGGCTGGCCGCCATCTCGGGCGTCCACAGGTCCCACCGGGCCAGAATGGCATGCACCGTGCCATCCGCGCGCATGGCGGCCAGGGCCGTGTTCACGCGCTGGCGCAGGGCGGCGTTACGGCCCCGCGCAAAGGCCATGCCGTATTCGACCCGGCCTATGGGCGCGCCCACCACACGCAGGGCCGGATTGACCTGCCCGTAATATTTGGCGATGGGCGCATCGATCAGGATCGCATCTGTCCGCCCGCTGGCCAGGTCCATGAAGGCCTGGGTTTCTTCCTCGTAGCTGCGAATTTGCAGCTCGGGGGCCTGCGCCAGAATACGCTCGGCCTGCGTGTTGCGCAGCGTGCCGACCACATGGCCCGCAAGGGAGGCAAGATCCACAAGCTGGGGGCCATTGCGCCGGACGACCAGCCTTTCGGACGTGACGTAGTACGGGTCGGAAAAATCGACCGATTCGGCATGTTCGGCGGTTATTTCGATACCGCATGTCACGATATCGTACAGGCCGCGCTGCAAGCCGGGAATAAGCCCGTCCCAGTCATTCTGCACGAAGACGAACGGCACCCCCATATGGGCCGCAAGCCCCTGCATGAGGTCGTATTCGAAGCCGGTCAGCCGCGCGGGACTGGCTGGGTCGTGGAAGGTAAAGGGCACATCGGCCGACGCATCCGCCGCCCAGCGAATGGGCGAGGCCCCGCCCGCACCATTAGCGCGGAGGGGTGGAGCCTGAACGGCCTGGGTGGCAGGCTGGGCCATGGCGGGGGAGCCCGCAAGCGCGATCCAGGCCAGCCAGACAAGCGCCATCAGGGCCTGGGCCCAGGGGGGCAGCGCGCGGCCGCCGGGGGTGGAGCGGGCCATTACAGCACGGTCCGCAGGAAACGGCGGGTGCGCTCGTCGGTCGGGTTCACGCATAACATATCGGGCGGCCCGGATTCGATGATCTGGCCGCCATCCATGTAGATGACCGTGTCCGATGCCTGCTGGGCAAAGCGCATGTCATGGGTGACAACGATCTGGGTCATGCCCTCTTCGTCGAGGGTGCGCATGACCGCCAGCACCTCCTCCGCCACGATGGGGTCCAGGGCGGATGTGGGTTCATCGTACAGCATGATTTCCGGCCGCATGGCCAAAGCGCGGGCTATGGCCGCACGCTGCTGCTGCCCGCCCGACAGGGTCGCGGGATAGCGCCGCGCCACATCCGCCAGCCCCACTTTTTCAAGCAGGATCATGGCCTGTTCGCGCGCGATCTGGGCGGGCTCGCCTTTGACCACGCGCGGGGCCAGTACGATGTTGTCCAGCACGCTCAGATGCGCGAACAGGTTAAAGCTCTGGAACACCATGCCCACATGGCTGCGCAGCCTGTGGGCCGCATGATCGTCAGCTCGCGTCCACCGCCCGCCGGCCCGCTCGATCCGCACGCCCATGGCTGTGATGGACCCATGGTCGGGAATTTCCAGACAGTTCAGGCAGCGCAGGAAGGTGGACTTGCCGCAGCCCGACGGGCCGATAATGGATACCAGATCCCCCCGCCCGACCTGGAGCGAGACCCCGCGCAGCACCTCGACATCGCCAAAGCGCTTGGCAATATGTTCCGCTTTCAGAACAATAGGGGCTTCTACGCAAAAAGCCGGCCCGGGGTGACCCGGGCCGGCAGTCTGTGCATCACCTTGAACGAAGTTCTGCTCAGGCAGCTTTTGTCATCCCGCGCAACACATACTGGAGGATGCCACCATGCCGGTAATACTCGACCTCGTCCAGTGTATCGACGCGGCAGAGCAGCGGCACGTCCTGCGTGGAACCATCGGCCCGGGTGATGGTCATGGTCACGTCCATACGGGGTGACAGCTTTTCCACACCTTTGATGCTGATGGTCTCATCACCCGTCAGCCCCAGCGTCTTGCGCGTGGTGCCTTCCTTGAAGACCAGCGGCAGAACGCCCATGCCCACCAGGTTGGAACGGTGAATACGCTCGAAGCTTTCAGCGATGACCGCCTTCACGCCCAGCAGCAGGGTGCCCTTGGCAGCCCAGTCACGGGACGAACCCATGCCGTATTCCTTGCCGCCGAACACGACCAGCGGCACGCCTTCCTTCTTGTATTCCATGGCCACGTCGTAGATCGACGCTTCCTTCCCGTCGGGATAGTGCTTGGAATACCCACCTTCCGTGCCGGGCAGCATCTCGTTCTTGATACGGATGTTGGCGAAGGTGCCGCGCACCATCACACGGTCATTGCCGCGACGCGAACCGTAGGAGTTGAAGTCCTTGGCGTCCACGCCGTGTTCCATCAGGTAGCGACCCGCAGGGGAGTCCTTCTTGATGGAGCCGGCAGGGGAGATATGGTCGGTGGTGATGTTGTCGCCCAGCAGGGCCAGGATACGCGCACCTTCGATATTGCCCGGAGCCTTGGGTTCGACCGACATGTGCTTGAAGTAGGGCGGGTCCTGCACGTAGGTGGACTTCGGATCCCACGGATAGGTTTCCGAACCGGTGGCCACCTTCAGGCCCTGCCATTCCTTCGTGCCCTTGGACACGTTGGCATAGCGCTTCATGAACTCTTCGCGCGAGATGGCGGACGCGATCAGATCGGCAATTTCCTTGTTCGTGGGCCAGATGTCCTTGAGGTACACCGGCTTGCCGTCCTTGGAGGTGCCCAGCGGCTCGGTCGTGATATCCTTGCGCATCGTGCCCAGGATGGAATACGCGACCACCAGCGGCGGGCTTGCCAGGTAGTTGGCGCGCACGTTCGGAGAAATACGACCTTCGAAGTTGCGGTTCCCCGACAGGACGGAAACAGCCACCAGGTTGTTGTTCTCGATCGCGTCGACAATATGCCCCGGCAGCGGGCCGGAATTGCCGATGCAGGTTGTGCAGCCATAACCCACGGTGTTGAAGCCCAGCGCGTCCAGGTCGGTCGTCAGGCCCGAACGGTTGAGGTAATCCGTCACCACCTGCGAACCCGGAGCGAGCGAGGTCTTGACCCAGGGCTTGGGTGTCAGGCCCAGCGCACGCGCCTTGCGGGCCACAAGCCCTGCCGCGATCAGCACTGCGGGGTTGGAGGTGTTGGTGCACGACGTGATGGCCGCAATCACCACATCACCACTGCCCAGCTCGTAGTTGGTTCCGGCAACCGGCACCTTCTTGTTGGCCTCGCCCTCGGGCACGCCCAGGGAGGAGGTCAGCTCTTTTTCGAACGCGGTCTTGGCACTCTTGAGTTCGACGCGGTCCTGCGGGCGCTTGGGGCCGGCAAGGGACGGCACGACGGTGGCCAGGTCCAGTTCGAGAATGTCGGTAAACACGGGCTCGGGCGTTTCGTGCGTACGGAACATGCCCTGGGCGCGTGAATATTCTTCCACCAGCTTGATGCGGTGTTCGTCGCGGCCGGTCTGGCGCAGGAAGTCCAGCGTCAGTGCATCGACCGGGAAGAAGCCGCAGGTCGCACCGTATTCGGGGGCCATGTTGGCAATGGTCGAACGGTCGGCCACCGGCAGGTGGTCGAGCGCGGGGCCGAAGAATTCGACGAACTTGCCGACAACGCCCTTCTTGCGCAGCATCTGCGTGACGGTCAGCACCAGGTCGGTGGCGGTCGCACCTTCAGGCAGCTTGCCGGTCAGCTTGAAGCCGATCACGTCGGGGATAAGCATGGCGATCGGCTGGCCGAGCATGGCGGCTTCGGCCTCGATCCCGCCCACGCCCCAGCCCAGAACGCCCAGGCCATTGATCATGGTGGTGTGGCTGTCCGTGCCGTAGAGCGAGTCGGGATAGACATAGTCCTTGCCGTCGACATTGGCGGTCCAGGCCACCTGCGCGATGTATTCCAAGTTCACCTGGTGGCAGATACCGGTATCGGGCGGCACGACGGAGAAGTTCTCGAACGCTTCCTGGCCCCAGCGCAGGAACGCATAGCGTTCGGCGTTGCGCTCGAATTCGAGGGTGATGTTTTCCTGCAGGGCGTCCTTGGTGCCCGCGAAGTCCACCATCACGGAATGGTCGATCACCAGGTTGACGGGAACCAGCGGGTTCACCTTCTGCGGGTCGCCCTTGAGGTTGACGATACCGTCGCGCATGGCCGCAAGGTCCACAACGCCGGGAACGCCCGTGAAGTCCTGCATCAGGATGCGCGAAGGCTTGAAGGGCACTTCCTTCGTGCTCTTGCCCTTGGGCAGCCAGCCAGCGATGGCCTTGGCGTCTTCCACGTTGTAGGAGCGCGCATCTTCGAAGCGCAGGATATTTTCCAGCAGGACCTTCAGCGATACCGGCAGACGGCTGACATCGCCGATCGTCTTCGCCGCTTCAGGAATGGAAAAATAGTGATAGGTCTTGCCGTCCACCGTAAGGGTGCGGCCAGTTTTGAGTGAGTCGTGCCCAACCGATTTCATAGTTGCTTTCTCCCCGATCACAGCCGACGGCTGGTGATACGTTCAGGATACCGCCGCACGCTCCGGCGTGCAGACCCGCTTCTTACGGGTTACCGGCTTGCTATCCCGTTGGGGCTAGAACATACCGGCAGTTGGGAAAGGCACAAGCGGGGTAGCAACCACGAGAACGAGAGCTTTCCCGCTTTTGGCGCAATCGCTTGGTAACAATAAGGAGAAGTCCTATCTCCGGCATGCCGTTTCCCCCTTATCCCTGGGCCCGCACCCGTTTTTGCGGCCAATGCCGCCGCTGGGCGGCCTGTTCAGATGCATAACACGGCACCCGGCACGGGGCCTGACACCCCGCACCCCACGCCCCGGGATGTGCCCCGCCCGACAGCAGGCGCGGCACAGGATGGCACGCCCGAAGGCACGGCGCTGGTGGTCGAGGACCTGTGCGTGTTCCGGGGCAACCGGCTGGTGCTCGATGCCGTGGGGTTCAGCCTTGGCACAGGCGGGGCGCTGTTGCTCAGGGGCCCGAACGGGGCGGGCAAGTCCACCCTGCTGCGGGTGCTGGCCGGGCTGCGCCAGCCGGATTCGGGGACGGTGCTCTGGCACGGGCACCCCGTCGGGGCCGACACGGCCGCCCATGCGGCGCGCGTGGCCTATCTGGGCCACCAGGACGCGCTCAAGCCCGGGCTGAGCGTGGTGGAGAACCTGGCCCTTTTCGCCCGGGCCGGGCGCGCTGGGGCCGACAGCGCACAGGACAGCGACAACCCAGCCAAAGACCATGCCCCCGGCGCACAGCGGGGCCAGACTGCATGGCCGAACATGACCGACGCGCTTGCGGCCATGGACCTGCTCCCGCTGGCCGACCTACCCGCGCGCCTGCTTTCCGCCGGGCAGAAGCGCCGCACCGCCCTGGCGCGCGTGCTGCTGGCCCGGGCCCCGCTATGGCTGCTAGACGAACCAAGCCTGGGGCTGGACCACGCCGCCATAGACCTGCTGGGGGCGGCGCTGGCGCGGCACCGCGCGGGTGGCGGGCTGGTAATTGCGACCACCCATGTGCCCCTGCCCCTGCCCGATGCCACGACCCTGACCCTGCCCCCCGCCGACCTGCATGACGAAGGAGCCTATGCATGACCGCGCTGTTCTGGGGCATTGTCCTGCGTGACCTGCGGCTGGCCCTGCGCCACGGCGCGGATACGCTGGGGGCCGTGCTGTTCTTTATTGTCACCGCCACCCTGTTCCCACTCGCCCTAGGCCCCTCACCCGCCCTGCTGCGCCATATGGCCCCGGGCATTCTTTGGGTTTGCGCGCTGCTGGCAGCCCTGTTGCCGCTGGACCGGCTGTTCGGCGCGGAACTGGAGGATGGCTCGCTCGATCAGCTTCTGCTGCTGGGCCTGCCGCCCGCCCTTGTGGCCCTGGCCAAAATGACCGCCCACTGGCTGACAACGGGCGTGCCGCTGCTGCTGGCCGCAATCCCCCTGGCCACCATGCTGGGCCTGCCCGCGTCCACCCTGCCGGTGCTGCTGGGCGGGTTGTTCCTGGGGTCTGTGGTGCTGTCGCTCATTGGTGGCATGGGAGCGTCCATCGTGCTGGGGGCACGGCGGGGGGGCGTCCTGCTGCCGCTCCTGACCCTGCCACTGGCCACCCCGGCGCTGATTTTCGGTGCAGCCGCGATAGATGCCGCGACCACCGGCCTGCCCTTCAAGCCCGACCTGGAACTGCTGGGGGCCTTTGTGGCTGCCGCCCTGCCCCTGTGCCCCCTGGCAGCGGGAGCCGGATTACGCGCGGCGGCGGAATAAGGGTTAGGGGTCGGCCTGCCCCACGCGCGGCTCGCACTCCACAGCCGTGCTCCAAGGCCCGGAGTCCGGGCGCCACAAACCGGCAGAAACCGGGCCGGTCAGGGCGTTGCCGTCGTGTCCTGCGGGGTGACCACCGCCTGAATGGCGACGGAGGCATAACGCACCGCATTTTCCGCCTCGCGCAGGGCTTCGCCCGCCTTGTAGGGATCGGTCTTGATCAGGCGTGCGGCCCGCGCCACGTCCTGGCGGGTTTTTTCCACCGGCATGGCGGTCATGACGTAATTGGCATCCACACTGGTGACGCGCAGGATTTCCGCCGCGCGGGCCAGATCGCCCGCCAGCAGGTGGCGATTGGCCGCCGCCAGCACCGCGAGTCGTTCCTCGGTCGGTTCCTGCATGTCGTCCAGCACCAGTTCGCCCCCGATCGGCAGCCAGAGCATCTGCTCGGCCCCCGATACGATCTGGCGCGGCGGCTGGCCCACGCGGGTGGGCATAAGCTCGGCCTCGGCCTTCAGAAAGGCGGTCTTGTCGGCCTGGGCGTGATCGAGGGCCTGGCGCGCCGCCAGGATCAGCGGGGCGGCACTGGGCGTGTCCCCATCAAAAATGGCGCGGCGGGCAAGGGTCAGGTTCTCGAAAGCCGCCCCGCCATCGCGGGAAAGACGGGCAAAAGCCTGGGCCACGGGTTGCGTGTTCGGCTGGGCCGTGAGCCGCGCACCGGGCTGAGCGGCAGTTTGGGCAACAGGTTGAGCCAGAACCGGCCGGGGGCCAAGGTGCTGGCCCAGACCGGGGCAACCGCCCAGAATCGCCACCATGCCTGCCAGTGCCGCACCGCAAAGCCGTGTGCATGATGAAGCGGTTGGTTTCATGAATCCTCTCTCCCCCACAACCCCATGGCGTTTGCGCGCCTTGCGGGTCGCGGACATGCGAACGCCCGACAGCACAAAGGCGCGGGACTTCCATCCCGCGCCCTGCCAGCACTACGGTTCGGGCCTGCCCCCTGCACCCTATCCTTCAGATATAGTACTCGCCCAGCGGGGCAAAACCGTTGAAACGGGTTGAACAATAGGTGGACACATACGCCCCTGTGCCCAGCAGGTCCACCATCTCGCCTGATTCCAGGTCCAGCGGCAGTTCGTAACGGCTTTTCTCGTACAGAATATCCGCGCCGTCGCAGGTCGGCCCCGCAAGGGCGACCGGGCCTGCGGGCGCATTGTCCCGACCGGTGTGGATGGCGTAGCGGATGGATTCGTTCTCCGTTTCCGCCAGCCCGCCGAAACGGCCGATATCCAGATACACCCAGCGCAGGCCGTCCGTGCGGCCGCGCGCACTGACCAGCACGACTTCCGAACGCACCACACCGGCCTCACCCACGATGAAACGGCCCGGCTCGACCAGCATTTCAGGCAGGGCATTGCCGAAATGCTCTGTCATGGCGTGGCAGATGGCATGCGCGAAATGGTCGATCTCGGGCACGTCCTCGCGGTAGCGAATCGGGAAACCGCCACCCAGGTTGATCATGCGCAGTTCAAGCCCGGCCGCAGAAAGGTCGGTGAACAGTGTGGCCACGCGACCGATGGCGGCCTCGTACGCGTCGGACGAAAGCTGCTGGCTGCCCACATGGAAGGACAGGCCATACGGGTCCAGCCCCAGGTCACGCGCGGCGAGCATGAGTTCGCGCGCAGATTCCAGCGTGGTGCCGAACTTGCGCGACAGCGGCCATTCCGCCCCGTAATTATCGACCAGCAGACGGCAATACACACGGCTGCCCGGCGCGTGACGGGCCAGTTTTTCCAGCTCTTCACGGCAGTCGAACACGAACATGCGCACCCCGGCCTCATAAGCGGCGCGGATGGCGGACACCTTCTTGACCGTATTGCCGAAGGAAATGGCGTCGGGCTCCGCCCCGGCCTGAAGACACAGGGACACTTCCTCCCACGAGGCGGCGTCGAAGCACGAGCCCAGCCCCACGAGACGGCTGAGGATCGGCATGGCAGGGTTCGCCTTGACGGCGTAATAGATACGCGCCTGCGGCAGGGCGCGGCCCAGGGCGCGATAGCGGGCTTCCACCTCGTCCACATCGACGACAAGGCAGGGCGTTGCCGGCTTTTGCTCGGCAAGAAAACGGGTGATTTTGGGATTCATATCCCCACTCCCCCAGTTCAGGCTTCTCCTGCCAATACAGCGGAGAAGGACGTTGCGAAACGGTCTAACGGACCAGCGACCAAAGGCGGACCACCCCAACCCGGGTAATCCCGATTGCCAGAACGCTTGACGTCGTTGCGTAACCTCAGAGGGCCAGTGGCACGTGCGTTGCTGCGTAGGGGCGTGCATATGAGGCCAAACCGCCACAAGCGCAAGTGAAAAAAGCCCCATGCGCGAAAAAACATGACACACCCCCGCCCGGGTCGATAAGACTGGGGGCACTAGCTGATGCGTCAGACCGTTTTTCCCCCACCCCCGCCAGCAGGCGCGCTGCCCGGCTGAATAGGGGGCGGGCATGGGAACGGACCAGCGTGAAAGGCCGATAACCGGGGTTTTTGCCTATCGGGCCGCCATGCGGTGTGGCCCGCACCGCCCTTGACGCAAGACCGCGAACAGCCAGAATGGGCCGCTATGTCGGCTTTGCGCTGTCCCGCCCATTCCGGCACCCGGTGCCGCCGGACCAGAGGAAAAAGGATACCTCGTCTCCGATGCAGGCTCTCTGTCATATCGATTCCGCGCGGCAGGACCACGCCGCAACGCCGCCCCCCACCACAACCGACGCGCAGGCAGATACACCACAGCACACTCATGACGGGCAGGGTCGGCAGGCGCCAGAACCGCTCGCCCATCCCGCGCGCCTGCGCCTGGGGGACTGGAAGATCATCCTGCGCCGGACCCTGAAAAGCCTGATTTTCGGCCCCACGACGCTGGTCGCAGCCGGCTGCGCCTTCTACAGTACGCTCTCGCTCTTTCCGGCCATAAGCTCGCTGATCTCGATCTACGGGCTGGCGTTCGACGTGCAGACCGTCGCCCCGCAGATGGACACGCTGCGCCACCTGCTGCCGCCCACCGCCTTCGCCCTGATCTACGACCGGGTGCAGACACTGGTGGCCGAGCCCCATACATCGCTGACCATGAACCTGATCGTCTCGCTGACGGTCGCACTCTGGTCTGCCTCCGCCGCCACGCGCTCGATCATTTCGGCCCTCAACATGGCCTATAACGTGCATGAAAGCCGGAATTTCTTTGTCTTCCAGATTACGGCCTTCGCGCTGACCCTGTCAGCCGTACTGGGTGCGGCCCTGACGATCGCGCTGATGGTGGCCATTCCGCTGCTGCTGAGCCTGCCTGCGCTGCTGCATATTCCCACCCCGCCCGGTTCGGTCGAATTCATCGGCCGGTGGAGCGGGTCGGCCGTGATGTTCTCGTTCGAAATCCTGGCCCTGTCGGCCCTGTACCGCTACGGCCCGGACCGCAAGCGCCGCACGCACTGGCGCTGGGTGCTGCCCGGCACCGTGGCCGCGACCCTGGCGTGGATTTTGTCCTCGCAACTGTTTTCCTATTATGTGGCGCATCTGGCCAGCTACAACGCCACCTATGGATCGCTGGGGGCGGTGATCGCCACGATGATGTGGTTTTTCGTCACCGCCTGGGTGGTGCTGATGGGGGCGGAACTGAATGCGGAAATGGAAAGCTATGTCCATGGCCGCCAGCGCCAGATCGCCTGGCAGGACACCACCTCCGAAAAAAATGTGGATGGCCCCACGCCCGGCTGACAAATGAAATAATGATAAAAGTTTTTGGGTGTCGCCTTCAAAAAGACGACGTGCTTTGAAGCTTTTTGAAAAAAGCTTCACCAAAAACTTTTATATATCAGGTTGGTAGGCTGTATGAACTTTCCGCCATCAGGCGGGAACGTTGCGGGGCCAGGCCCACAAAGACCCGCGCAGACCGACCCGACCGACTGTTGAAGCAGTCCCTTAGTGCTGGGGCCGGGCGCGGTGGAGCGCCTTGCCGCGCAACGGGGCATGACGGGTCGCGGCCGGGGTACGGGCTGGCATGTCGTCCGCCGTGTTATCCGCACGCTCATCCGGCGTGACGGCCGGGCTTTCGGGGGCTGCGGCAACTTCCTCGGGTGTTGCGGTGGCAATGCGCACATGGGCGACACCGCTGCCCAGCATGCCGATCTGTGCGGCGGCGGCGCGGGAAAGGTCGATCACCCGGCCCCGGCTGTAGGGCCCGCGATCATTCACCGTCACCACCACCGACCGGCCTGTTTCCTCGGAGGTGACAAGCAGCTTGCTGCCAAGGGGTGCGGTGGGATGGGCTGCGGTCAGGGTATGCTTGTCGAACAGGGCACCCGACGAAGTACGGCGATGATGGAACCGCCCGCCATACCAGCTTGCAACGCCATGCTGGTAGGAAATGTGCTGCTGGGAAAGCTGCCCCTCGGCCGGGGCGAAATCGGTGGACCCGCCCTCTTCCGCCGCGCGGGCGGCCAGTGCGCGGTTGACGGAGTCGGCCCAGGCCGTTCCGCTCTCTCCCGTATCCGCAGTGTCCGCGGTATCCGCCGCATGGGCGGTGCGGGCTATGACCCCACCGGCCACAGTGTGGGCGGTGAAGAGGAACACACTTCCTAGAAGTGCCCGGCGCAGGGCTGACATCCGCCTGTTTACTCCGTTCGTCTGTCGCGATCGAGCCCGTAGAAGACCGATTCCGCTACGCGAAAGTCAATCTTTTTCGTCCGCGACGGCACAGTTGCGGCCATTTGGCCCGATCTGCCAGCGTGTCATGGCGGAAATATGGCGTCCTTTCTCCCCACAGGTCTTGGGGCACCATGCCGCGCTGCGTTGTTATTACAGACGCGCGCGGCGACAGTCGGGTTCCCTCGACCGGCATCCGGGGGCATTCCCCTGGGTGTTCAGCCGCGTTCGGGAGGGCGTTCAGGCGGCGTTCTTCGGCCATTCAGGGGCCGCTCATGGGCGGCCCGGGGCAAAGCCGGGGCGGCTCCGGGGCGCGGTCATGGAGCGTTCGCGGGGCATGCGTGCGGGGTTGGCGGGGCGTTTTTTAGGTGCCGGACTTCTGTCCTCTCTTGGATAGCGCACGCCATCGTGCTACGGCCCGCTCTACCATGGAAAGACCCCTCATTGCTGTCCTGAACGGCCCCAACCTGAACATGCTCGGCCAGCGCCAGCCCGAAGTCTACGGGCGGGCAACGCTGGACGACGTGGAACAGCTCTGCCAGCGCACGGCCGAAAAGCTGGATCTGGCGATCGATTTCCGCCAGACAAACATCGAAGGCGAGCTGATTTCCTGGGTTCAGGAATGCCGCAGGCGTGCTCAGGGCATCGTTATCAACCCGGCGGGCTATACGCATACATCCATTGCCCTGCTTGATGCGTTACTGGCCACGGACCTGCCGGTCATAGAAGTGCATATCTCCAACATTCACCGCCGCGAGCCATTTCGCCACCATTCCTATGTCTCCCGCGCCGCGACAGGCGTTATCTGCGGGCTAGGCGTGGGGGGGTATTCTCTGGCATTGCAGGCAATGACTGATCTTATTGTGCGTGAGGAAAACCAATGAGCGGACTGCTCGTGGATGCGGATGCCATTCGGGCTCTCGCTGAAATTCTGACCCAAACCGGACTGACCGAAATCGAGGTCGCCGAAAAGGACAGCCGCATTCGCGTCGCGCGCATGCCCGCCCCCGTGCAGGCGGCGGCCCCGGCACCTGCAGCGCCCGCCGTTGCGGCCCCTGCCCCCGCAGCCCCCGTGCCCGCGGCCCCGGCAGACCTGGCCCGCCATCCGGGTGCGGTGTCCAGCCCCATGGTGGGCGTGGCCTATCTTACGCCCGACCCGTCATCCCCCCCGTTTGTCAGCGAAGGGCAGGTCGTGTCCGCCGGGCAGACGCTGATGCTGATTGAAGCCATGAAAACCTTCAACCAGATCAAGGCCCCCAAGGGTGGCACGCTCAAGTCCCTGCTGGTGGCCTCGGGCGATCCGGTGGAATTCGGCCAGCCGCTTGCCATTATCGAGTAATGTTTTCCAAGATCCTCATCGCCAATCGCGGCGAAATCGCCCTTCGCGTCCTGCGCGCCTGCCGGGAGCTTGGCATCAAGACCGTGGCCGTCCATTCCACAGCGGATGCGGACGCCATGCATGTGCGCCTGGCTGACGAGGCCGTGTGCATCGGCCCCGCCTCCTCGCGCGATTCGTACCTGAACGTGGCGGCGATCCTGTCTGCGGCCACCATTACCGGGGCCGAGGCCATTCACCCCGGCTATGGCTTCCTGTCCGAAAACGCGGATTTTGCCGAAACGGTGGAAGCCCACGGCCTGACCTTTATCGGCCCGACGGCGGACCATATCCGCATGATGGGCGACAAGATCACCGCCAAGACCACCATGCTGGCCCTTGGCGTGCCCCTGGTCCCCGGTTCGGACGGGGAACTGACCAGCCTGGAGCAGGCGCGTGAGGTCGCGGCCCGCGTGGGCTACCCCGTGCTGATCAAGGCGGCGGCAGGCGGTGGCGGACGCGGCATGAAAGTGGCGCAGACGGCCGACGAACTGGAGGATGCCTGGAACATGGCCCGGACCGAAGCCCGCGCGGCCTTCGGGAACGACGCCGTGTACCTGGAAAAATACATGGACCGCCCCCGCCATATCGAATTGCAGATATTGGGCGACAACTACGGCAACGTGGTGCATTTCGGCGAACGTGACTGCTCGCTCCAGCGCCGCCACCAGAAACTGCTGGAAGAAGCGGGCTCCCCCGCGATCAGCGCCGAACAGCGTGACGCCATCGGCCGTACCGCGACCGAAGCGCTGTCGCGCATGGGCTACCGCAACGCGGGCACGCTGGAATTCCTGTACCAGGACGGGCAGTTCTGCTTTATCGAAATGAACACCCGCCTGCAGGTCGAACATCCCGTGACCGAAATGGTGTGCGACGTGGACCTGGTGCGCGAACAGATCCGCCTGGCAGCGGGCGAGAAGCTTGGCTACGCGCAAAAGGACATTACGTTCTCCGGCCATGCGATCGAATGCCGTATCAACGCGGAAGACCCCGTGACCTTCGCGCCCTGCCCGGGCACGGTCGCGGTGTATCACCCGCCGGGTGGGCTGGGCGTGCGGGTGGACAGTGCGCTGTATACCGGCTACCGCGTGCCCCCTTTCTATGACAGCATGATCGCCAAGCTGATCGTGCATGCGCCCACGCGCGAGCAGGCCATTGCCCGCATGCAGCGCGCGCTGGACGAATTTGTGGTGGAAGGGATCAAGACCGTCATTCCCCTGCACCGCCAGATTCTCGATGACCCCCAGTTCCGCAAGGGGGATTATACCATCCACTGGCTGGAACAGTTCACCGCCCGCCTGCAAGGCTAGGCCGGACCGGGCGCGCCGCCCTTGCCCCAAGGCAGCGCGCCCGGTGCATCCGCGCTGGCAGGGACCATGTTCCAGCCAGGCACGGCCCGATCGCACATCTGCTGACCGCCTGACGGGCCAAGCCACGGTCAGGACATCTGCAAGGGGTAGGCATGTGTTCGCGCAGGCATGCCGGATGCTCATCCGCCCGTAATCGCACACCGATAACGCCATCGTGATCATTGCGTAAAGGCAGCCCTTGCAGGCCGGCTGCCCCTTTGGGGCTGGGTGCGCCTGGGCGGGCGGCATCGTGTGCGAAAACCGGGCGGAAATGGGCGAACGACGGGGTTTGTCGCCCGTTGGGAACCCTCCGGTGTGCCCCGCCCGCCGCCGCGACGGTAACGGCGCAATAGCGTGACCGATCGAACACGTTTCGTTCCAATTCCGGTGGCGCCATAAGAATTTCATTTCACATATGGCGCCCCATGTGATGTTGACTGAATTATTGCCCGGGGGTGTTGGCTGTTCCACGACCATCGCCACCGGGTCAAAGTAGCTTTCAAACCTACCGCCCGAACCTGGGCTCCCCCAAGTCGTGCAGCCCCGTATGCGATACATGATCGCATGGGCTGCATCACGCATCAGGTCGGCAACGGGGCGTGCGGATTATTCTGCCGCGATAGCCCCTCCCACATTACGTAAGGTCAACACCATGCAGCTTTCCTCTGCCACCACCATGCTTGCCGCGGCCGTGGCCCATGCCGAACAACTGGGTGTCAAGGTCTGCATCTCCATCGTAGATGCGACCGCATGGCCCGTGGCGTTCATGCGCATGGACGGCACCATTCTGGGTGCGATCGATGTTGCCAACAAAAAGGCCCGCACGGCGGCCCTGTTCCAGATGGACAGCGCCGATTTCGCGCAGATCGCCCGCCCCGACGGGGATGCCTATTCGCTTGAGAACACCAATGGCGGCCTGACCAGCTTTGGCGGCGGCCTGACGATCAGGGCGGCGGACGGTGCCTGCCTGGGGGCTATCGGCGTATCGGGGGCGGCCACGGCGGATGACATCGCCATTGCCCGCGCCGCCCTGCTTGCCCTTCCGTCCTGATCCTGTTTTTACCCTGACCACATTTTCCCTGGGTTTTTCATGACAACCGACACACATCTCTCTCAGGGCGATGCGACCCGGATCGCACCGCCACACGGACGTGCCGCGGCATTGTTCATCCTGACCTTCGGCACGTTCGTCGTAGGAACGGGGGAGTTCGCCATTATGGGCATGCTCCCCGAATTCGCGACCTCGCTCCATCTGTCCGAGGCCGATGCGGGCTACGCCATCACGGCCTATGCGCTGGGGGTTGTCATCGGCGCGCCCCTGATTACGGTGCTGGGGGCGCGGCTGTCGCGGCGGGAACTGCTTTTGGGGCTGCTGGTCCTGTTCGGGTTCGGCAATTTCCTGAGCGTTCTCATGCCCACACCCGGCCTGGTGGAAGTCGCGCGCTTCATAACCGGGCTGCCGCATGGCGCCTTGTTCGGCATTTCGGCCCTGGTCGCGGCCTCCATGGTGGAACCGTCGCGGCGGGGCTGGGCCGTGGGGCGCGTGCTTTCGGGCATTGCGATCTCGACCCTGGTCGGGGCCCCGTTCTCGACCTTTGCAGCCGACCATCTGGGGTGGCGCGTGGCATATCTGGTTATCGGGCTGTTCGGCCTTGTGACCTTTGCGGGCGTATGGCGCTATATTCCCGCCGACCGGCCCAACCGCACCAATTCCCCGCTCAAGGAAATTGCGGCACTGGGCAATGCACAGGTGCTGCTGACCCTACTGACCGCAGCGGTAGGGTTTGGCGGCATGTTCGCACTTTATGCCTACCTGACCAGCGTGCTTGAAAACGTGACGCACGTGCCCGAATGGATGGTCATGCTGTTCATGGTCGTATGGGGCCTGGGCATGCTGGCCGGGGCCAATATCGGTGCGTGGATCGTGGACCGCAATCTGGATCTGGCGGTTATCCTGGCCCTGGGCGGCAGTGCGGCCGTCATGGTGGCGTTCCCCGCCGTACTGCACGACACGACGGGGCTGATGATCGACGTGTTCCTGGTGCCCACCTTCGTCAACGCGCTGGGGCCGGCCCTGCAAACCCGGCTGATGGATTTCGCAGGCGATGGGCAGACGCTTGCCGCCTCCCTCAACCACTCCGCCTTCAATATCGCCAACGCGCTGGGGGCGTCGCTGGGCAGCGTGCTGCTGGCGGACCATTTCGGCTATGGCTCGCTGGGCGTGGGGGGCGCGTTGCTGTCCGGGACGGGCCTGCTCGTCTATCTGGTGGCCCTGTTCCTTCTGAAGAAAAGCGGGGCCGCCGAAATACGCCAGGGCATAGGCTGAGCCGACCCTGGCCAGCGAAGCCGGGCTGCCGCACCGGCCTGCCGGGCCCCGGTAGCGGGCCCCAGACCCGGAACCCAGCACCATGCGCCTGCGCACCGAACGGGCGCGCGGGGCCTAGCCGGGGGCTGAAGCCGTTTCCGCCCCGCCCGGGCCTTCCTCACGCGCGGCTTCCTCTTCCGTGAGGATGCGGCGGTGATTGCGTGCGGTGGGGACAAAATCGCCCCTGCGCAAGGCGGCTTCGATTTCCTCGAGCGAGGCGCCCGCCGTCTCGGGCACGAAGAAATAGACGAATATCACCGACGCCAGGTTAACCCCGGCGTAAAGCCACATGGTACCCCCCAGCGAAATAAGCTGCACCAGTGTCAGGGCGGTGGCGGTCACCAGCAGGTCGGCCCCCCACAACACGCCGGCATGCACGCTTGTTGCCGCCGCACGCATGGGCAAGGGAAACAGTTCGGCGCCCAAAAGCCAGCCCACGACCTGGATTCCGCCGGAATTGAACATCATGAACAGCAGCAGGAACACGACGATCATCCAGCTTCCCACGCTGCCCTTGTCGGGGTGCATGGCAAAGAGCAGCCCAAGCCCCAGCAGGCTGACGACCGAGCCCGGCCCCATGATCAGCACCAGCCTGCGGCGGCCGATCCGATCCACGAACAGGCAGCCCAGCAGCGTCATGATCAGGTAGACCATGGCCACGCCAAGGCTGGTCAGCAGGGCGGAGGAATTGCCGAACCCCGCATCGGACAGGAAGGTGGGGGTGTAATAGATCATCATCTCCAGCCCCCCCGCCTGGGTGAAGAAGGCAATGCCAAGCGCCGCGACAAGGGCCGGGCGCGCCCAGGGCAGCATGAGCCCCTTCCAGCCGCGTTCGTCATCTTCCATGCCCACGACACTTTCGTGGATCTCGTTGATTTCGCGCTGGATGGCCTTGCGTGATGAGCGCACGCGGCCAAGCTGTTCCACGGCGGATTTCAGCCCTTCGTTCTCGGCCGTCCAGCGCGGGCTCTTGGGCAGGAAGAACATGCAGATGAACACGAAGGCCGCAGGGCCTGCTGCGATCATGATCATGGGCCGCCAGCCCCAGGCGTCGCGCATGGCGAACCCCACCAGGTTGGCCAGGAAAATGCCGACACCGATGGCGACGTTGAACAATGTCACCAGGTTGCCGCGCTTGGCGGCGGGGGCAAGTTCGGAAATATAGGTAGGCACCACCTGCGTGGCCCCGCCCACCGCAAGCCCAAGGAACACGCGGGCCACCACCAGCGTTGTGACATCGGGCGCCTGGCCACAGGCCAGTGCGCCCACCACGAAAACAGCGGTGACGACCATAACGGAAATACGCCGTCCAAACTTTTCAGATAACCATGATATACCCATGGCGCCAAGGACAGCCCCGACCAGAATGGCGGAAGTAACCATTTCCTCCTGCCCCGCGGTAAGATGGAAATCTTTGGTTATTAATAATAGAGCGCCAGAAATGATGCCGGTGTCGTAGCCGTAAAGCCCCCCACATATCGCGGACACAAAAGCAGCCGCCCATAATACGCGGTTGGCGTTGGGCGACATTTCCAAATTCTTTACCGCATCGAGTGCGTTTTTCTTTTCTGTTTTCATGGCAAAAGCATGACAGACTCAGAAAAAATTTTACATCTTAAATTTTTTTATTTATTAGCGTATTCGGGACAGTGCATGCCAATTACGCTTATCAGCGTTGCGCAATCCTGAACAAGCTGTGGGCATTTTTTATTCCTCCGTGAATTTTCTTGACAGTTGCGAAGGCTTGGCTATCTGATTGACCCTACCAAGGGGGGTTCCGGCAAGGAACTGAGAGGCCACTTCATGCTTCCGTAACAGGGGCACCGTGGCGACCCTGCCGCCAGCGGCATACGGCTTCTGGCGGGGAACCTGATCCGGCTTATACCGGCGGAGGGACTGGTGCCTGAAGACAACGCCCGCAGGCCAGCGCCGCGCTTAGCACGGCCATCCCTGCCAAGGTGCCGGATATGGGTCTGCCCCGACATGGGTCACCCTTCGGCCAGTCTTTCGGGCCTGTCCTCCTCGGCGGAGGAGAAACCTGATGTCTTTGACCGATACCGCCCCACCCCCCAGCACGAGCGCTGCCGCACCCGCAACGCCCGATCCGAACGGCCCCGGCCAGGTCACGACCGGCCCGCTGCGCGGTTCGCAAAAGGTCTATACCAGCCCGGCCGGCCGGCCCGACATGCGCGTGCCGTTCCGCGATATCGCGCTCGACCCGTCCGCGAAGGAAGCGCCACTGCGGGTCTATGATACGTCCGGCCCCTATACGGACCCGGCGATCGAGATCGACGTGCGCAGGGGCCTGCCCCCCGTACGCGCTTCCTGGCTTGCGGCGCGCGGATTCGAGACGGTAACCCCGCGCGCCATCCGCCCCGAAGACAACGGCCATGCCGAAGGGGCCTACCTGGTCCAGCCCTGCCCCGCGCCGCATGCGGTCTACAAGGCAAGACCCGACCAGCTTGTCACGCAGTACGAATTCGCCAAGGCCGGGATCATTACCGATGAAATGATCTATGTCGCCCACCGTGAAAACCTTGGCCGCCAGCAGGCAGCCGAAGGGGCGGCGGAGCGCATGAAGGACGGGCAGTCCTTTGGCGCGGCCATTCCCGAATTTGTCACACCCGAATTCGTGCGTGACGAAATCGCGCGCGGGCGGGCCATTATTCCGGCCAATATCAACCACCCCGAACTTGAACCCGTGATTATCGGGCGCAATTTCCTGGTGAAGGTGAATGCCAATATCGGCAATTCGGCCATTACCTCCTCCGCGGCACAGGAAGTTGAAAAACTGGTCTGGGCCATTCGCTGGGGGGCCGATACGGTCATGGACCTCTCGACCGGGCGCAATATCCACAATATCCGCGACTGGATCCTGCGCAACGCCCCCACACCCATCGGCACCGTGCCGATGTACCAGGCACTGGAAAAAGTGGGCGGCGATGTCAGCAAGCTGGACTGGCCGGTGTTCCGCGATACGCTGATCGAACAGGCCGAACAGGGTGTGGACTACTTCACCATCCATGCCGGGGTGCGCCTGGCCCATGTGCCACTGACTGCCAACCGCGTGACGGGCATTGTCTCACGCGGGGGGTCGATCATGGCGAGCTGGTGCCTCAACGGTCACCGCGAAAGCTTTCTGTATGAGCATTTCGAAGAAATCTGCGACATCATGCGCGCCTACGATGTCTCGTTCTCTCTGGGCGACGGCCTGCGCCCGGGCAGCATTGCCGATGCGAATGACGCCGCCCAGTTCGCGGAACTGGAAACGCTGGGTGAACTGACCGAGATCGCCTGGGCGAAGGGCTGCCAGGTCATGATCGAAGGGCCGGGCCACGTGCCCATGCACAAGATCAAGGAAAACATGGACAAGCAGCTACGCGACTGCAAGGAAGCGCCCTTTTACACGCTTGGCCCGCTGACGACCGACATCGCGCCCGGTTATGACCACATTACCTCGGCCATCGGGGCCGCCATGATCGGCTGGTTCGGCACCTCCATGCTCTGCTACGTCACCCCCAAGGAGCATCTGGGCCTGCCGGACCGCAATGACGTGAAAACCGGCGTCATCACCTATAAGATCGCAGCCCACGCGGCCGACCTGGCGAAAGGCCACCCCGCAGCCCGCCTGCGCGACGATGCGCTGAGCCGCGCACGCTTTTCCTTCCGGTGGGAGGATCAGTTCAATCTCTCGCTCGATCCCGATACGGCCTGCGCGTATCATGATGAAACCATGCCGCGCGAAGCGCACAAGACCGCGCATTTCTGTTCCATGTGCGGGCCGAAATTCTGTTCCATGCGCATCAGCCACGACCTGAAGGACGAGGCCCTCCGTCTCAAGGGCATGGAGGAAAAAAGCGAGGAATTCCGCCAGGCCGGCGGGAAGGTTTACGTGCCGGCAGCCGAATAGGCCAGCCACTTCACAGGGCGCAGCACCTGCACTGCCCCCTGCCCATGCCTATGCGCGCTCCGGCCCTTTTCCTGGCTGGGGCGCGCATTTTTTTGCCCAAAACCGCAAAGCCCCCAGCCGGTTTGAACCGCTCCGGCAACAAGACGCACGCTGCGTTACCCCCTTGCCTGCCCTGTTGGCATCAGCCTTCGGCGGGAGAGCCGCCTTGACCCTGCGTCCATCGCCCCGGCGATTATGAAACTTTCGTGATCGCACTTGACCGCACTGCCTCAAAGCCTGCCTACCGTCTTGCGACGGGGAGCAGGCCACGCCGGCGGACAGGACGGCCTGCCTTGATTGCGGCGCAATACTCTGTAGAAAAACAAAGTCGGGGTACGGGGCCGGGACGGACGATGTCATGATCGTTGGCATCCGGCATGGGTCGCGTGCCTGACGTAATTTTGTTCGAACAGCTTTCGGCACCCGGGCCGGTGTCAAACCAAAGGCGGATGATGGCGCGCGTTCTTGACTACCGCACGGTGCTGGCGGCCTTCATTGCCGTATCGCTGACAGGCTGTTCCGTCGGGCCGGATTTCCATCGCCCGACCCTTGATGGCAAGGCGCGCTACCAGCCCGGCCCGGCCCCGACCACCGTGACCCAGACATCCCTGACCGGCCAGACCATGGCCAGCCAGACCCTGAACCAGGGTGCGGACGTGGAAGGGGAATGGTGGACGCTGTTCGGCGTGCCCGAACTGAACACGCTGGTCGCGCGCGCGCGCGCGAACAACCCGACCCTGCAAAGTGCGCAGACCACGCTCAAGGCCGCGTGGGAACAGGCCAAGGTCCAGGCTGCCCCGATGTTCCCGAGCATTTCGGCCATGTTCAACCCCACGCGCAACAAGACCACCCGGGCCCTGTCCCCCGTGCCGGGCAACAACAGCTATCTCTACAACCTGCATACGTTGCAGTTGAATATTTCCTACCAGCCCGACCTGTGGGGCGGGTTGCGGCGGCAGATGGAGGCGGCGGCGGCCCAGGCGGAGGTGGAGCGTTTCCAGCTTGAGGCGATGGTGAACACCATCATCAATTCCCTGCTGGTAGCAGTTTTGCAGCAGGCCAGCGCCAATGCGCAGATCGCGGTTCTGAACGACCAGCTTACCATGCAGAAAGACCTGCTGCATATTCTACAGGAACGGTACCGCTTGGGGGATGTGGCCTTGGCGGACGTGCTGGCCCAGCAGACCGTGGTGACAAATACCGCAGCCAGCCTGCCGCCGCTGAAACTGCAGGCCGAACAGGCGCACGACCAGATCGCGACGCTTGTCGGTGTCACCCCCGATGAAGTCCTGCCCGAACCCCGGCTGGATGAATTCCACCTGCCGCAGAACCTGCCCGTTTCCCTGCCGTCGCAACTGCTTGAACAGCGCCCCGATGTGCGCGCGGCGGAAGCGCAGATGCATATCAACAGCGCGCAGGTGGGGGTCGCGATCGCCAACCGGCTGCCCAATGTCCAGCTTTCGGCAACGCCGGGGCAAGCCGTGAACGCCATGAGCCAGTTCTTCGCGCCCGGTTCGGGCAACTGGCAGATTGGTGCCATGCTGGCCCAGCCACTCTTTCAGGGTTTTCAACTCTGGCACCTGGAGCGTGAGGCGCGCGATACGCTTCTGGCATCCAGCAAGACCTATCGCGCGACGGTTCTGGACGCGATCCAGAACGTGGCCGACGCGCTCCACGCCCTCCAGGACGATGCTGATACCCTGTCCGCCACGCAGCAGAGCGATGCGACAGCGCAGCAAAGCGTTAAAATCACCCATGCGCAGAACACGATGGGCGATGTCAGCGTGGCCATGATGATGACAATCCAGCAGCAGGCCCTGCAAGCCCGCCAGGCGCTGGTTCAGGCGCGGGTTGCCCGTTTTTCAGACACGGTCGGCCTGTTCCAGGCATTGGGCGGGGGCTGGTGGCACCGCAATGACAGCGGCATGAAAGACCAGCCCGCCACGTGGCAGGGTGTCTTTACGGCGGCACCCGGCGCACCGGCCGACCCCGTCAGAACGGTGAACTGACAGGCCTTGCGCCGGACAGTCCAGGCCCTGCCAGCCCCGCGCAATAGCCCAGCGCAAGCCCGCCTGCGCCAGCAGGTTGCGCGGGCTCACCCACGCCTGACACGCAACGCGGCGCGACCGGGACCGCGGATGCAGGCGCTACGGGATCGCGGTTACTTGTCGCCCGAAAACGTGTCGTGAAAACCCTGGCCGACGCTGTTGCCGACATTGCGGCCGAACGAGCCTATCTTCTGGCCTGTCTTTTCACTCCATTGCCCTACGTCCTGGGCCGCATGGGTCGTTCCCTGCCGGGTCTTGTCCCACGCTTTTTCGGTGCCGCCCTTGGTCTTGTCCCACGCGGTCTCGCTGCCGTTACGGGTCTTGTCCCACACCTTCTCGGTGCCGCCCTTGGTTTTATCCCACGCGGTCTCGCTGCCGTTGCGGGTCTTGTCCCACGCCTTCGCGGTGCCGCCCTTGGTCTTGTCCCACGCGGTCTCGCTACCGTTGCGGGTCTTGTCCCACACCTTCTCAGTGCCGCCCTTGGTCTTGTCCCACGCGGTCTCGCTGCCGTTGCGGGTCTTGTCCCACGCCTTCGCGGTGCCCGCCTTGGTCTTGTCCCACGCGGCGGAGGTATCGTTGCGGGTCTGCTGCCAGGTCTGGCCCAGCACGCCCGGCTGCGCGGTGGACGATGAATTGGTCTGGGCCTGGGCCGCAGGCAGGCTGCATGCAAAGACGGCAGCCCCCACCATGGTCAAGACGGCGGAGGAAAATAATTGTCTGGACACGCGGTTCTCCTTCTCACTGTGATCCCGACTATGATTTTCACCATGACCCGCCTTTATGGCAAATATGAGCCCCCACCCCGCAAGTTCGGGTGAGCGGCAGCTTACAGCGCGGCCAGCCGGTCCAGTGCGGCCTGCAGGATGTAGGCGGCGGCCAGCTTGTCCACCATTGCCGCCCGGCGGGCCCGGGTCAGGTCGGCTTCCAGTATCAGCATGCGGTTAACAGCCGCTGAAGACAGGCGTTCGTCCCACAGGCAGGCAGGCAGGCCCGTCTGTTCGGACAGCGCCATGGCCCAGTCGCGCGCCGCCTGTGCCGCCGGGCCGAAAGACCCGTCCAGCGAAAGCGGCACGCCCACCACCATGGCTGCTATGCCATGTTCGCGCGCCAGGGTGGTGATATGGGCTGCCATCGGCCCCAATTTGCCGCGCTTGAGCACCTCCAGCGGGGAGGCCACCATGCGCGAGACATCGGACATGGCCAACCCCACCTGCTTGCTGCCGGGGTCTATGCCCAGCAGGCGGGCGTGGGGGGGCAGGGTTGCGGCAAGGGCGTCCAGGCTGAGAAGAGTCATGCCCCATGGTATGTTGCACCGCCCCCGATTATGCTAGGGGCTTTTCACCATATCAGCCTGAACAAAGAGGGGTCCGCTTTCATGTCGCTAGACCTTGCGACCACCCGGCGCATCGCCAAACTGGCCCGCATCGGCCTTGAAGACGCAGAGCTTGAGGCCACACGCCAGAAACTGAACGACATTCTGGGCTGGATCGACCAGTTGGCCGAAGTGGATGTCGAGGGCGTGCCCCCCATGGTGGGAACCGAAACGGAAGCCCTGCGCCAGCGTGCGGACAAGGTGACCGACGGCAACTGCCGCGACGCCCTGCTGGCCTGCGCGCCCGAAACATCCGGGCCTTTCTACACAGTACCCAAGGTGGTCGAATAATGCTGAGCCGACTGACACTGACCCAGGCCCGCGCGGGCCTGAGCGCGCGCAAGTTTTCCGCGCGTGAACTCGCCACCGCCCATCTGGACGCCATAACCCGGCTGAACCCGGCCCTGAACGCCTATATCACCACCCTGCCCGCGCAAGACGTGCTGGCCGCCGCCGACGCAGCCGACGCCCGCTACGCCGCTGGCAATCCGGGGCTGATGGACGGGCTGCCCATCGGTATCAAGGACCTGTTCTGCACTAAGGGTGTGCGCACGACGGCTGCAAGCAAGATCCTGGCTGATTTCGTGCCCCCGTATGAAAGCACGGTCACGGCCAACCTGCTGCGCGAAGGGGCGGTGTTCCTGGGCAAGACCAATCTGGACGAGTTCGCCATGGGTTCGGCCAACATGTCCTCCGCCTTCGGGCCCGCCACCAATCCGTGGCAGAAAGCTTCCGACCCCAGCGTGGCACTGGTGCCCGGCGGGTCTTCGGGCGGGTCTTCGGCCGCCGTGGCCGCTGGTCTGGCCCTTGCCGCCACGGGCACGGATACGGGTGGGTCCATCCGCCAGCCCGCCGCCTATTGCGGTATCGTGGGGCTCAAGCCCACCTATGGCCGGTGCAGCCGCTGGGGCGTGATCGCCTATGCAAGCTCGCTCGACCAGGCGGGCCCCATGACCCGCAGCGTGGCGGATGCGGGGCTGATGCTCCAGGCCATGGCGGGGTTCGACGAACGCGACAGCACCAGTTCCAACCGGCCGGTGCCCGCCTTCCACGAAGCCGTGGGCAAGAGCGTGAAGGGCCTGCGCGTGGGCATTCCGGCGGAATACCGCGCCCCCGGCCTGCCTGCCGAAATCCAGGCCATGTGGGACCAGGGCATTGCCTGGCTGAAGGATGCCGGGTGCGAGGTGGTGGATGTCTCCCTCCCCCATACGCGCTACGGGCTGACCAGCTACTACATTATCGCCCCGGCGGAATGTTCCTCCAACCTCGCGCGCTATGACGGTATCCGCTTTGGCACGCGGGTGGATGCACCCTCGCTCGACGGGGTGTACGAAGCAAGCCGGGCGGCAGGCTTCGGCCCGGAAGTGCGCAACCGGATCCTGATGGGCACCTATGTGCTGTCCGCCGGGTATTACGATGCGTATTACCTCAAGGCCCAGAAGGTGCGCACGCTGATCCGCCGCGATTTCGAACAGGCGTTCGAAAACGTGGACGTGCTGCTGACCCCCACAGCCCCGTCGGCTGCCTTCGCCCAAGGCGAGAACATGAACGATCCGGTGCAGATGTACCTGAACGATATTTTCACCGTGCCTGCCAGCCTGGCCGGCGTGCCCGCCCTGTCCGTGCCCGTGGGGCTGGATGGTGCCGGCCTGCCGCTTGGGTTGCAGGTGATCGGCCGACATTTCGATGAAGAAACCGTGCTGTCCATTGGCGGCGCGCTGGAAGCGGCGGCGGGCTTTACGCATCTGCCCGCCGTCCATGCGGGAGCAGGCGCATGAGCTACGTGATCGAAGGGCAGACCGGCCCGTGGGAAATTGTGGTGGGGCTTGAAGTCCACGCCCAGGTTGTCAGCCAGTCCAAGCTGTTTTCGGGGGCCTCCACCACCTTCGGGGCGGACCCCAACACACAGGTCAGCCTGGTGGATGCGGCATTCCCGGGCATGCTGCCGGTCATCAACCATGAATGCGTGGCCCAGGCCATCCGAACCGGGCTGGGGCTGAAAGCCCAGATCAACCTGCACAGCCGGTTCGATCGCAAGAACTACTTTTATGCCGACCTGCCGCAGGGCTACCAGATCAGCCAGTTCACGCACCCCATCGTGGGTACGGGCACCATCACCATCGAACTGCAAAATGGTGACACGCGCGAGATCGGCATTACCCGCCTGCATCTGGAACAGGATGCGGGCAAGCTGCTGCATGACCAGGACCCCACAAAATCCTTCGTGGACCTGAACCGTGCGGGTGTCGCGCTGATGGAAATCGTCAGCGAACCCGATATCCGCGCACCGGAGGAAGCGGGGGCCTATCTGCGCAAGCTGCGCCAGATCCTGCGCTACCTGGGCACCTGCGACGGCAATATGGAGGAAGGCTCCATGCGTGCGGACGTGAACGTGTCCGTGCGCAAGACGGGCGAGCCCTTCCGCACGCGCTGCGAAATCAAAAACGTGAATTCCATCCGCTTTGTCATGCAGGCGATCGAGGTCGAAGCCACCCGCCAGATCGAGATCTGGGAAAACGGTGGCGAGGTGGATCAGGAAACCCGCCTGTTCGACCCCGGCCGGGGCGAAACCCGGACCATGCGCTCCAAGGAAGACGCGCATGACTACCGCTACTTCCCCGACCCCGACCTGCTGCCGCTGGTGCTGGAACAGGCCTGGGTGGACGAACTGCACGCAGCCCTGCCCGAACTGCCCGACCCCAAGCGCGCGCGCTTTCAGCACGATTACGGCATTCCCTTCTACGATGCCGGGGTGCTGGTGGCCGAACAGGCAGTGGCCGACTATTACGAAAACGTGGCCAAGGGGCGCGACGGCAGGCTTGCCGCAAGCTGGGTGACGGGTGAACTGTTCGCAGCCCTGAACCGCACCGGCACCACGATCGAAACCAGCCCGGTCAGTGCGGACGCCCTGGGCAAGATGCTGGACCTGATCGCGGACAAGACCATCAACGGCAAGATCGCCAAGGAAGTCTTTGAAGACATGGTGGAAACCGGCGACAGCCCGGATGCCATCGTGGAACGCAAGGGCCTGCGCCAGGTGACCGATACCGGCGTGATCGATAGCGCCATTGCCGCCGTGCTGGAAAAACACCCCGACAAGCTGGAGGAATACCGGTCCGGCAAGGACAAGCTGTTCGGCTTTTTTGTCGGCCAGGTGATGAAGGAAACCAAGGGCAAGGCCAACCCGGCCCTGGTGAACGAGGCCCTGAAAACCAGGCTTGACGCATAAGCCGGTACGACAAAAAACCACAGGCCGAAAAATAAGCGCCAAATAGGCCAACAGGGGGTTTGACGGAACGCGCCGAACCCCCTACAAGCAGCGATGCAAACGTCGTGTATGTGCGCGCTCTTCGGCGGAGGGGTGGCCGAGTGGCTGAAGGCGGCGGTTTGCTAAACCGTTGTACAGTGTCAAGCTGTACCGTGGGTTCGAATCCCATCCCCTCCGCCAATTTTTTCCTTATTAAAAACAGATCGTTCTGCATTTTATCCAAAGAAGATGCAGGAATGCGCGAATAAGACAGTCCATCTTCCAACAGCAATGGAACAGCATTTTACTGCTGACCGGATGCTGTTGCCCCTCGGGCCACCCATGTCCGGTCAGAGCCAGCCCCCTTCAAGGACTGGCTGAACGGTGATCGCGTTCGAGGGTGAGGGAAAGAAGCAGATCGGCGCGTGAAGATGGGCATCTGGTTCGATCATGACCATGTTTGGCCGATGCCACGCGCCACCCGGCAGGCAGCGGGTTGAACGCCCGATATCGAACGATCTCGCCAGACAGATACTATCGTGCCGACAGTATTGATTTCTGCCGCCCGCGTTCATCGTAAACGTATATTGAAGACCCCCTGCGGATACTGACGGTCGCCGCAGTATACCCCACGAGACCATCCTCCGGTTTTGAACCGCCGGAAAGAATTGTCAGTTGGCGGCCCTTTTCGTCATAGACGTAGACAGACCGTCCTTTTTGAATGGCGCTTGCGATTGTCATGAAGTTTCTCCTCTGTTGACGTTTCCGGATGATAATGGCCTCCTACGTCAGGATCGGTCGGAGTTGACGGGGAAGGGCTATGCGTTTCGAAAAAGCGGTCGTTTTGATCGAGTTGGCCCGATTGCTTGCCGGAAGTGCGGAGGGCATGACGCTCGACGAGATCGCTTCTGTCCTGCATGTTTCTAAACGGACAGCAGAACGGCTGAAGGCTACGATCGAAACTCTTTTCCCGCAGCTTGAATCCGAATCCGATGGACATAAGCTGCGTTTTCGCATCAGGGGTGGCCTGGACGGCTTTCTTCAGACTCCGACAACCGAGGAACTGGTTGAACTCAGGGCCGCTTCTGCCGCGCTGAAAGCCACGGCAGGCCTGGAACGGGCAAAGTTGCTCGATTCCCTGTGCCAGAAGATCGAGTCAGCCTTGCGCCCCGTGGATCGACGCAGAATGGCGCCGGACATCCAGGCTTTGAGCAGCGCGGAAGCCCATGCACAGCAGGCCGGGCCGCGGCCGCAGGCCGATGCGCAAACGCTGGACGTCATCCGCACGGCCCTTAAGGGCGGGAACGCCCTGACATTCACCTATGGGCCGCATGCCAACTGGCTCCGGACCGTGTCGCCTTGGGGAATTCTATACGGACGCGCCTATTATCTGGTTGGTCCCGATCTGGGAAAAAGCGAGCCCGTGCTCTGGCGTATCGACAAGATGAGCGGGCTCGCCATCGCCGGTCCAGCGGCATTACCTCCCGAAGATTGGTCCATGGGGGATTTCGCGCTGCACTCGTTCGGCATATTCCAGGAGGAGCCGCAAAACGTCGTTCTGCGCTTTTCCCCGAACGCGGCAGCAGATGCCGCCCGCTTTTTGTTTCACCCCAGCCAGGTTTTTGAACCCCAGCCCGATGGCGCCCTGATCGTCCGGTTCAAAGCCGGCGGCTCCCGTGAAATGGCCTATCATCTCTTCACCTGGGGGACGGAAGTCGAGATCCTTCAACCGCAATCACTCCGCCGGGAACTGAAGAAAATGCTGACGATGGCGTTGTCCCATCACAGTAGGAAAGCGTTGCTCACCCTTTAAATTTCATGCCCACGCTCAAGGCCGACCGATTCTGACGGAGTGACGTGTTTTAGTGGTTCCATCAAAGGGAGGTGACCATGAACCATACGACTGGCAGGGAGCGGGACAAAACCCTTCCACTACCGAATATTAATCGTATTTTTCTTGCATTTTTAACATAAACACCTTCCCCAACATTCCGGAAAAGCTGTTTCCTACGCATGATTTGGGCACTTTGGACCGACCATGCACGTAACCTTGGCATGCGGACCTATTCCAACGTCATAGACATAAGACATGGGTAATGACGCAATGACATTGTGTCTGTTGACAGGTATAAAAATAGCGGTATCCTTTTATAAATATATAAGTTTCTCTGATGATGCATCAGCTTGATACGGTCAATTTATAATGAATTCTTATAACTATAGCGCAGTTCACTCTATTTACGAATACAAGGAGAAGACGGTGTGAATTCTTTACAGAAAATCCCCGACGATGACATAATGCTTTCCCGTCGTCTGCCTGTGTTGTTGGACACTCTCCGACCGCTGATGAAGAACGTGGTCGAGGTGCCGGTCACTGTACCCGATCTGTCGCCCGATCGTGTCACAGCGCTCATATGCGAAATCGCGCCACTGCATAAGCAGGCATGGGAGGCCGGGCTTGCAATCAATATCTGGGACGTCGCAGGGCTAGGATATAATGAAGGCCGCAACAGCGCGGTTCTGGCCTGGCTGCTTGACCCGCGGGGCACCCATGGCTGGGGTTCGCGTGTGCTGCGCGATCTGCTGCATCTGGCGCACATGCGACATGCGGACTGGCCAAATTTGGAGGACTCTCTGAACAATATATCGGTCACGAGCGAATGCTGGCCAATGGGCAGCGTGACCGATCGTGTCGACATTGCGATCGATGGCGATGATTTCGTTCTGTTTATCGAAATCAAGATCCGTGCACAGGAAGGCGAGGAACAATTGGTCCGTTACGTAAAGGCCGCCGAGGCCAAACGACAAGTGACCAACAAGAGATGGGGGCTTGTTCTTTATCTCAGTTCCGCAGCCCCCGTAGATCCCCCTGACGAAGTAGCGCTCATAAACTGGCAGGATGTGGGAGATATCTTGATACATACGCCGCAGGACGGGTTTAACGGCGCAATCACCCAGCAATTCGCTCAACATATCCGTAAATTTTACTGAGGAGAAACCGAAATGAACAGTCCTGAACTAAACAACGCCTTTGTGGACAATATTGCAGATCTCGAAGCTGTTGCCAAACGTATCCAGATGCTGGGTGAACCTATCGACGCGGCCATTAACAAAATTACCAGTGATTGGGCAGATGAGAATGGCTGGTCGGGACAATTCGACGACGATTCGTGGCTTTTAGCCCCCTCAGGTACAGGATGGTACAACCCTGCTGCCGAAGATGAATCGGGGGCATATTTCGAATGGGCAAATTTTGAAGATCAAGAGGAAGATAATTTTTACGTTACGCAGTTATGTCAGGCAGGTCAGGATAAATTAGGCTTGCGATTTACGCAGGACTTGCTCGGTCGGGCCAAATGGAAAAAAATATTCCCCGAACTTGCCGAACTCGTTACCGAGACAGGTTTTCTTCTTGAGGAAAGGAATCGTGGCTTCTTCCTTCCCGTCAAAATCAACCCCACGGTCCTGGCGGAAGGCGTAGGCGATGACGATCTTGAAGCCGGCTTGCATCAATATCGCGAAACCCTTGACCAACTTGCACGAGCCAAGCCGGTTTTCGACCGATTGATCGCGCGGATCAAGGAACTGGCTGAATAAGGCAGGATATCATTGCCATACAGTCTCTCTCCCGTCCCTATCAATGTCGTTGTCAGGGATGGGAGTATGACGATCTGCAATTATCTACACTAACAGTTTTTTCGATCATCTGCTGTTTTTTGTAAAATTCATTTGTCCAAACCTCGCTTTCGCACATGAGTCAGAAGCATGGACATAATGTCGAAAGATGGCAGGATGAAAAGCTGGTGGGGCTTGATGGTGATCTTATCCCTGTGGGCGGGTCATGCATGGGCGGCGACGCCATCTTACAATACTTACGGCACATGGTTTGTGGTCTGTGACAACGGGCTGGCCTGCGATGCCAGGGGTTTTTCCGACGATGGAAGACAGGATGCCGAACTGGTCTTTCGCCGCCCTGCGGGCCCGGAGGGAGAGACCAGTGTTACAATTTACGCTCCCTTACCCGTCAACCGTACCGCGATCAGGATGGATGGTCGGGAACTGGTGCTTCCCGCCGCTTCGTGGACCAGCGGCGACGACGGTTCACTAAGCACCCGTCAGCCTGCGGCTGTTGCCGCTTTCCTGGCCCGTATCCGCAATGCCACATCGCTACGGGTCGAGAAGGATTCAGCCCCCGTGCCACTGAAGGGGCTTGTCGCGGCTCTATCCCGTATGGATGCGCGACAGGGGCGGATGAATGGCCAGACGGCACTCGTGCGTCGTGGCACGCGTCCGGCCCGCATGGTCCCCGCCCCGCCGCCATTGCCACACATACCGCTTTATCACGCTCATATTATGTTCGATGCGGGCGAGCCGCAACGCCTGATGGCACGGACGCGGAAGCTGCAAGCAGATTTCATCAGCAGACAGGACTGCGACCCGCCGACCGACGCCACGCAGAAATACTTGAAAAATGATGTATACGGCCTGGATGATAACAACGCCCTTGTCGTGATTGGTTGCCAGATGGGACCGTATCAGGGATGGTCGCTCCTGTTTGTGGTGCCACGTGTTTGTGGTGCCACGTGCCAAAGGGGGCTTGCCCGTGGTGGCCCGCTTGCCGGTGCCCGTCCTGAAACGGCAGGATACCGGCGACTATGGTCCCGCACTCACCTACCCCGACTTCGACTCAGCCACCGGCACATTGACCACTTATCGCCAAAGACGCGCTTGGAACGATTGCGGCACGCAAGCCGAATGGCGCTGGGACCGCACGCATTTCGTTCTGACCGGCATGAATTTTCAGGCAGCCTGCGGAGGAAGCGCGCCGTTGGGTGAATGGCCCGCTCTCTACCGCTCCATACCGATCGGTGAGAAGGAATAATGCCGCTACCGGTGGCCGTGGCTTTTCTCGCTGTCGGCCTTCCGCCCACGAGGGCACCATGTCAGCGGAAATAAAAAGATACGCATTGATAAGGAATGCCAGAGTTTTTTTAAAGTGTTCCAGTTTCTGAAGCTTTTTGAAAAAAGCTTCACCAAAAACTTTTAATATATTTACCGGATATTTTGTGGGCAGGCTTTTGACGCCATCTCCAGGTAGCGCTGTCGGGACCATACCTGGCTGGGGGGGGGGCAGCCGGCCCGTTCCCTGTTTGCCGTGCCGCCCTCGCTAGCCATGCGGCGGCGACGTGCTTCGATAAGGATGTTTTGGAACACCGCGTTATCCGCATCGGCCAGCACCCGCTCCAGGGCCAGCCAGTATTGCGCAAATCCAAGGGGCAGGGAGCGTTCGAACCACCGGGCTGCCGCTTGCATATCGTTCCCGTCCAGGCACAGACGCCCCATGTTGAGACAGGCCCAGCAATCGCCACCCTGGGCTGCTGCTTCGAAGAAAAGGCGTGCGCCATCGGGGTCGGGTCCGCCCGGCAGGTCTTTTTCATGCATAAGCCCCAGCATGTTCAGGGCTTTGGCCACCCCCCGGCGCGCCGCGCGAAGGTAATGCTCATAAGCACGTTCGACATTGCGGGGCACACCGTCCCCCGCAAGATAGAGATCGGCTATATTGAAATCCGCCCAGCCATCCCCGCCCTGTGCCGCGGCTTCGAAATAGTCCAGCGCGCGGGCTACGCTGCGCTCCACGCCCCAACCCCGTTCATAGACGCGCCCGAGCATATTCAGGGCCCGGGGCTGGCCACTTTGCGCTGCAACCGCGAACATCTCGAACGCATGGGCGAAATCGCCCTTGTCCAGGGAAATCTGCCCCAGCAGAAGCTGGATCTCCACCTGATCCAGCCCATTGCCGGGGAGGGAGGGTTCCCTCCCCAACATGTCGTTTTTCATCAGAAGGTCAGGCCGATATTTCCGATGAAGGAGCGACCAGGACCAGGAACGGCACGGCTGGTGCTGAACGAGGAGGCGTAATTCAGGTGGTCGGTGATGTTGTTGGCGTTGAACGAAACACGGTAGTGCTTCATTTCCCACGACAGCATGCCATTGAGGGAAAACTGATAGGGAATACGTGCAGAATTGCTGAAATCCCCATTGGCCCAGTATCCGGATGCATATTGTGCGCCACCTGCAACCTTGAGAACCCCCCAGCCCGGGTTCAGCAGATGATCCGACACGTTATAGGACGACCAGAGAGAAAAATTGTTGTGTGAAACACCGGGGGCCTGATTGCCGTCATAGGCGGCACTATGGGTGATCCGCCCGTCCATATAGGAATAGGAGCCGTAAATATCCCAGTTTTTGGTGATCTTGCCGGTCAGGCTCAGTTCGACGCCGCGCGTGCGCAGGCCAACGCCAGAGTCGCTGAAACCGGTTACGACATCGCCGTTTTCATCGTAATAGTAGGAATTGTTCTGGCTGATCTGGAAGAACGCGATCCCCATTCCCAGACGCTTGTTGAAGAAGTCGGTCTTGTTGCCGAATTCGAACAGATCGCTGCGCTGCGGCTTGAAGTTGGCATTGTTTTGCGCCGTATCGCTTGCCAGGATCGTGACCTGGGACGAAACATCCGTGCCGATCGGCTTGTAGGACCGCGAAAAGGTGAAATAGAAGGAGGACGCATCGAGCGGCGAATAGACGATGCTGCCCGACGGGCTCCACCTGTCGGCGTTCTGCTTCTGGCGTGACACGGGCGTTGTCGATAGCTGATAACCCGCGAATGTGGACTGGAACGCATCCCACCGCACGGAACCGAACAGGGCAAGCTGCTTTGTCAGCTGGATATGATCGGAAATGAACAGACCCACGTCGCGTTCGTCGGAATTGGCCATCTGCGACCGGGGAAAAGTAATATAAGCGCCATTGGACGTGTGGGATGAATTGCGGATCGTCTGGGTATTGGTACGATTATACCAGGTTCCGACATAGCGGTTTTCGTCCTGGTAATTCACATCCACGCCAAATTTGAGGTCATGCTTTACAAAGCCGGTATTGAAACGGGCATTGCCCATCATGACATTTTCAGCACCCCAACCCTTGGACAGATAGGCCGCACCGCCGCCTGCGCCGTAGGTCAGGGCCGGATTGCCGCCACCAAGGAACTGGCTGACGCAGGCCGTGGTGCTGCACGCCCCCGGCGTTGTCGAGGCATAATTGCGTTCGTATTTGGTCAGACGCGTATTGTTCGAGAATGTAAACCAGGATGCAATTTCCGATTTCACGGACGATGTCAGGCTGTGGATATCGGAATTGTCGCGGTCCGCGCTGCGTGCGTAGGTCGTATCGCGGTTCAGCCCCTCGCTGGTGATCGGACGGTAGACATTCCCTTTCAGGATCATGGGAACGCCGTAATCGGGTATGCTATCGGTATGCAGCCAGCGCCAGTTCAGGTGCCACGTGGTCTTGCTCTTCAGCCCTACGCCAAGATCGACAGCCGCACCGTAGCGGTTGGAATAGACATAGTCCCGATCCTGCACGCCGCTCTGGTTGTACATGCCGTTGATACGCAGGGCGACATTGTCATTGATCCCGTAATTGACATCCGCCTGCCCACGATACAGGCCTGCGCTGCCAAAGGCCTGATCGTAATTATACGATGTACCCGCATGCGCTTTCTTGAGGGACTCATTGATCAACCCGCCAAGATTGGCCGCCCCGAAATACTCGCCAGCCGGGCCCTTGATGACCTCGACATTCTCGATATCGAAAATGTCACGCGTATATGTTCCAAAATCCTTCAACCCGTCGGTATAGACATCGCCACGCGCCTGCTGGCCGCGAATGCGGAACTGGTCACCGTTCAGGCCGCCACGCCCTTCGCCGGTGGACAATGTAATGCCCGGAACATTCGCCAGTGCCTGGTCCAGCGTGTAAAGGCGCTGTTCCTTGATGATTTCCTGCGGCACGACATTGATGACCTGCGGCGTCTCGCGCACCGATGTGGGCATCCGTCCGATATCGAGCGTCATCTCGTTCGTATTGGGAATGTCATGGGGCGTATCTTCCCCACGAACGCGGACCGCGGGAAGCTTGATGGCGGAATCCGTGGCTTCGGGGTCGGTCTTGTTGTCCTGGGCGTCGGCCTCGCCTTCGATCAGCCCGACACCGGCGGTAACGCCCAACATAATTGCCATCCCGAAACGCCTTGCCGGGGAACTGGCGCGACCAGATTGTTCCATTCTCACCTCACTCAGCGGGGGCGGATGCGCCCGCATATTAACGAGACCGTGTGTCTTCACGAGAGCCTGCCTTATATGCAAATAATAACCACTCGCAACAACAAAATCCGTCCGCTTCCGGCGCAGCCCCATTTCATAGGCGTTGATGTTGCGGATTCGTCACAGCTCCGTCCCTTTGCGGATCAGTTTGCAATCGGTCGATGTCAGGCCCGGAATGGCCCGCTTGCTGTCTTCCATGCCCTGCCCGATCACCCGGATGCATTGATCAAATTCGCAAAGAATCTTGTATTTTCAGTAATCTTTTACCATTTATCAAGGCCGGAGGGGGGACATCCACCGGGTCGCCCCTCCGGTCCTGCCGGGAAAAATGTGGATGACACATCGGTGCGGATGCGAAAATCACTTTCAGCATCAGGCTGGATCGTCTTGTCACCCGCGCGCCCCGAGGCCGTGCCCGTAATGCGGGCGTTCCCAGTTCCCCGCCGGTGTCCGAAGATGAAGGAAGCTGGGAAGCCGACCTTCATCCCGGCGGGCTGATTTTTAGCTACCTCCTGCGGTCGATCCATTCCCTCCCGCAATGCGCAGCAGTATGCCAGTTCGTCGGACGTCAATACGTTTACTATGCACGAGCACCGGTCTTTTCCGGCATCCATGGACGGGGCATTGCGCCGATCTGGTAATGCAACCGATTCTTAGTTGCATAATATGCGCGGATACGCCATATATCTGACAAAATTTTCGACAGCACGGGGCGTTCTGCCGTTGCACGACGCTCCACCCCGCCTGAAGGGATCCCCTGCCATGCCCCCCATGCCCGTTGCGATGTCTTTTTCTCCGTGGGAGATGTTTCTCAATGCCGGTCCGGTTGTCCGTATGGTCATGTCGCTGCTGGCTTTTGCCTCGGTCGTGAGCTGGACGATCTTTGTCGCCAAATCCGTGGAGTTCATACGGATCAGGCGACGTCTCGACCAGGACGAGCGCCGCCTTGCCGAAGCCGAGTCCCTTCAGGTCGCGCAGGAGCAGGGCAGCACCACGCACGGCATCGGGCATATTTTTGTCGCGGCAGCAGAGGAAGAACGGGCCCGTTCACATGACATTCCCGACGACCATGACGGCCTGAAGGAACGCATCGTGCTTCACCTCGAACGGCTGGAAGCCGCGGAAGGCCGCAAGCTGATGCGCGGCACCGGCCTGCTGGCCACCATCGGCGCCACCTCGCCCTTCATCGGCCTGTTCGGCACGGTCTGGGGGATCATGACCTCGTTTACCGGCATCGCCGCCAGCAAGGCCACCAGCCTGGCCGTGGTCGCCCCCGGCATTGCCGAGGCCCTGCTGGCCACGGCCCTGGGTCTGGTCGCAGCCATTCCGGCGGTGGTGATCTACAACCATCTCGCCCGTCAGTCCGCTGCCTGCCGCGCACAGGTGGCGGATCTGACATCGCTGGTCATGCGCCTGGTCTCGCGCGACCTGGGCCGCATGCAGGCCCTGACCCAAAGCGGGCAGGTGGTGCGGCTGGGTGCGTCGCGTGACGCCCGCACGGTGGCCGGGGAGTAAGCGGCATGATCCGCATCCGCCACACCGATGAAAGCCCGCATGAGGCCAGCGAGATCAACGTCACCCCGTTCATCGACGTCATGCTGGTGCTGCTCGTGATCTTCATGGTCACCGCCCCGCTGACCACGGTGAACGTGCCGGTGGACCTGCCCTCCTCCACCGAAAAGCCGGCCCCCCGGCCGGACGATCCGGTGTTCCTGACCGTCAAGGCAGACCACGGCCTGGCCCTGGGCGAGGACGACATCAGCACCGATGCCCTGCCCGCAGCACTGGAAACGGCGACGAAAGGCAACAAGGACGAGCGCATCTTCCTGCGCGCCGACAAGACGGTGGATTACGGCACGCTGATGGGGGTCATGGATAAGCTGCGCACTGCGGGATACCTCAAGGTGGCCCTGGTCAACCTGCAGGGGCAGGAAGAAGGCCAGGAGGCAGGCATGGTGACCCCCGGCGCTGCTCCCCCGGCCGCACCCGCCGCGGAAGGCGCGCCGTGAGCAGCACGGCACAGAGTATGGATGCCGCCGCCCCATCCACCTTCGCCCAATGGCAGCGTAACCAGTTACGCCGGACACAGCGCGAGGATGCGCTGCGCTGGGGCCTGTCCTTTCTGGCGGTCATGGCGGTAACAGGCGGTGTCATCTGGTGGGTCACGCACCTGCCTGCGCCGGTCATGGCCGCACCCGAACCACCCCCGGCTGCGATTGCCATCGACATGGCGCCCGAACCCGTGTCGGCCCCCACACCGCCGAGCGATGCGGCGATCGGCCCGCAGCAGACGCTCGCCCAGGTCATTCCCCAGCCCGACCCGCCGCCCAAGGTCATGGCCCCGCCATCGCCCGCGCCCAATCCGCCCGTGCCGGTGCCCAAGCCCGAAAAACCCAAGCCGCTGAAGAAGAAGGTCAAGCCCGTTCCCACCCAGCAGGTGAAAGCACCCGATGCGCTGTCACCCGCGACGGAAACCACGGCCCCTCCTTCCTCCGATGCACCGCCCGCACCTGCCCAGGCGGCTCCGGCCCCTGGGGCATCCTCGTCCCATTCGCAGGAAACCATGACGTGGCAGGGCGCCTTGCTGGCACGACTGGAAAAATTCAAGCGCTACCCCGCTGCGGCCCAGGCCGAACACCAGGAAGGGGCACCGACAGTCACCTTTTCCATGGACCGCAGGGGGCATGTGCTCTGGGTCAGGCTGAAGGGGGGTTCGGGCCATGCGCTGCTGGACCAGGAAGCCGTGTCCCTGCCCAGCCGCGCGGACCCGCTGCCTGCCCCACCCGACGACGTGAAGGGCGATCCGATTATCCTGAGCGTGCCTGTCGAATTCTACCTCAACAAGGACCGGACCTGACATTTGTGCAGATCGTAAAAGGATCATTCCATGCCTGTCTTTCCTGAACATCGTCGGTCGCGGGCGGACAGCCACCGGATTCGTCCGGGCATGGGGGCGAATGCCCAGCAGGTTCTGGCGCTGGAGGAACGCTGCGGGGAATCGGGGCTGAAAATGACCGACCTGCGCCGCGTGCTGCTGCATGGCATTCTAAAAACCGGGAACGCAGCCACCACGATCGCGATCTGGAAGACGATTGCGGCCATGGTGGAAGGCCACCCGCCAAGCCAGGGATCGATCCAGCGGAACCTGAACCTTCTGGTCGAGCATGACGTGCTGCGCCGCGACGCAGGGGTGGACCGTATCTGGCGGTACCGCGTGAGTACCGCGCGCCGGGCGGGCCCCATGATCACCTTTGTCGAAGCCGGGACGGGACGGAAAATTCCCTGCGATTCGTGCGAAATCACGGCCGTGCTGCGCCTGCTCATGGCCGAGCGCGGCCTGGCCGTTCAGGAAGCATCGATCATTGTCGCCCCAATGGGTGATCCTGTATCCCTTTGAAAATATTGTAGATATTTGGATACCCGATCCATACGGGGCAACACGCGCCCTGCCGAATAAAAACATATCTCGATATATCTTGACTTACGATATATCGAGACTTATATCGGGAATCATGAAACACAGAAACAGACACCAGGGCGGTCGCAACCGCCACGTTTTCTCTCCCGAAGGCCTGTCGGGCGTTGCCGGTTCCCGCCGTCACCACGGCCGGGGCGGCGGTCGCCGCGGCGGACGCCGCAGGCTTTTCGACTATGGCGAAATGCGCCTGCTCGTTCTCAGCCTGAGTGCGGAAAATCCGACCTATGGCTATGAACTCATCAAGACCATCGAGGAAAAATTCGGTGGCAGCTACACGCCCAGCCCCGGCGTAATCTATCCCACCCTCACCTGGCTGGAAGAAGCAGGCTATATCCGCCCGACCGAGCAAGACGGGCGCAAAAGCTACGGCATCACCCCCGAAGGCGCTGCCTTCCTGGCCGCCAACCAGCCCGCACTTGAAGAAATCCTTGCACGTGCCGCCAGCACCGATGACCAGGGCAAAGGGGGTGGCAGGAATACATCCGCCCCGGTAGTGCGGGCGATGGAAAACCTGAAGACCGCATTACGGCTGCGGCTGCGCAACGCCAGCCTGGACTTACAAGCCGAAGCCCGTATCGCCGCAGTGCTGGACGATGCCGCCCGCGCGATCGAACAGGCCTGAGCACAACCCCGCACCGGATGGAGCATGACATGGATGACAGGATGGATGACAGGATAAAGGCGGTTCTGGACCTCTACCACGCCCGGATGCAGGAAGAACGCAGCCGCCCGCGGGAGGAGGCCCCGGGCGGCCGCGACGGCGGGCACGATCAGCGCATGCGCGCCATCGGGCCGGAGACGGGGCAGGTCATGAACATCCTGGCCCGCAGCCTGCCCAGCCCGACCATTCTCGAACTGGGCACATCCTTCGGCTATTCCGGGATCTGGCTGGCCGAGGCCGCCCGCGCGACGGGTGGAAAACTGATTACCATGGAACTGCACGGCTACAAATCTGCCCATGCGCGCGAGATGGCGGAAAAGGCCGGGCTGGCCGACTGGATCGATTTTCGTGTGGGCGATGCCGTTTCCATGATCGGGGATCTTGCCCGGAAGGTCGATTTCGTTTTTGTCGATCTGTGGAAGGATCTTTACGTTCCCTGTCTGGAAGCGTTCTATCCGCGCCTTAACCCGGGGGCGATCATCGTGGCGGACAACATGATCCGGCCCGGAACGGAAGACGTCAAGCGCTATGGCCTCGCCATTCGCGCCCTGCCCGGCATGTCCAGTGTGCTGCTGCCGGTGGGCACGGGGATTGAGGTCAGCCGCTTCGAACCGGATGCAGCATTCAATAGATAAAAGTTTTGGGTGTCGCCTTTTTTTTAAAAAGGTGACATTCTTTGAAGCTTTTTGAAAAAAGCTTCACCAAAAACTTTTACCAGTCTTGATCAGGGCGTTGCGATGGGGAGGATTTCTTCAGCCGCGCTCTACTTCTTTTCCTTCACGGGGGCGGCCGTAAATCCACCGCCCGTCGCCCTGTAGAGATCGACCGACGCATCCAGCCGTTGCAGCCGTGCCTTCACGCGGGAAAGCTCTGCCAGTTGCACGGTGGATTGTGCGGCCAGCACATCGATCTGGCTCGCATATCCCTGCTGAAGGCGCAGCGTCATCAGGCGGAGTGTCTGCGCAGCCGCGTCGTTGCGGGCAAGGGTGTCGGTATCGCGTTCCGACGCCGTGTTCTGTGCCAAAAGCGCGTCGCGGACCTCCTTGAACGCCGTGCGGATGGACTGCTGATACAGGACAACCTGCTGGTCCCTGTTGGCCTTTGCAAGTTTCACGCCACTTTCCGTACGCCCGAAATCGAGAACAGGGGCCGCCATGGCCGCACCCAATGTCCAGGACCGGCTGGTGGCCCGATAGAGATTGTCGATATCGATATTGTTCACCCCGGCAAGGGAGGCCAGCGAAATACTGGGGAAATAGGCCGCGCGCGCGTAACCGATGTTGAAATTGCTCGCGATCAGCATCTGCTCATGCATGGCAATGTCGGGGCGACGTTCCAGAAGCTCTGACGGCAGGACCGATGGCGTGGGCTCGGGCACGCTCAGTTCGTCCAAGGGCCGTCCCCTGGCAATGCCGGTCTGGACGATATCCTGCGGCGAACGCCCGACCAGAACGGACAATGCCGTTTCCGCATTGTTGCGCTGGTCTTCCATGTCGGGCAAGGCCGCATGGACGGCGTCCCGGCGCTCTGTCGCGTCCTGCAGCAGCAGGGCATCGACGGCACCAACATCGTATTGGTGCTGCACAAGGGCGAGAATATCGTCCTGCGTTCTTATGCTGTCCTGCAAAATGGCGACATTGCGATCGAGTGCGCGCAGGCTGAAATAGAGCTTGGCAACCCCGGCCGCCACCGACAGGCGGGCTGCATCCTGCGCATAAACCGCCCCCTGAACGCCAGCCTTGGCCGCGTTGCTGAGGCTGGCGTTCTTGCCCCACAGATCCAGTTCGTAATTCAGCACCCCGCCGACAAAGCCGAAATTGCTCGTCTTGCCGGGAAAACGGAAACTCTGCCCCATGGCCCGCACCCTGCCATCGGCAAACTTGCCGTAAGCATCGCTCCCCGCAACGGAAAGAGAGGGAAGCTGGTTCGCAAAAGCGTAGCTATATTGCGCCTGTGCCTGCGACAGGCTGCTTTTTGCCAGAGCGAGATCATCGTTATGCCGGGCGGCTTCGGCCTCCAGTTCATCAAGCACCGGATCGCCGTATCGCTGCCACCATGCGCGGTCGTCGCGGGGGACAACGCGCGCACCGTTCCATGTCGCGGGCAACGTTGGGACAGGCCGCCTGTACTCCGGCGCAAGCCAGGAACAGCCGGCAAGGAAAAGGGGCAGCAGGCACAGGATTTTTCTCATGGCGCTGCCTCCGTTTTCGGGTCGGGTTCCTTCACGCGGAACCACAGCACATAGAGCGAGGGCAGGAAGATCAACGTCAGCGCCGTAGCAACGGCCAGCCCGCCCATGATGACATCCGCCATCGGGCCCCAGAAAACGCTCGAAGCTATGGGCACCATGCCCAGAATGGCGGCAACGGCTGTCAGCATGATGGGGCGGAAACGGATCATGGCGGCCGCGACCACGGCATCCCATTCCGCCTTGCCTTCGCGCTGTTCGATCTCGATCTGGTGCACGAGAATGACCGAATTGCGAATGATCATGCCCACCAGCGCCACAAGCCCGAGCAGGGCGATGAACCCGATGGGATTGCCGGTAACAAGGAGCGCGATCACCACCCCGATCAGCCCGAAAGGTGCGACACTGAGCACAAGGGCCAGCCGCTTGAAGCTCTGGAGCTGGATCATCAGCACCGCCACCATGATCAGCACCATGACGGGCATGACGGCAATGACCGAATTCTGGGCCTTTGCTGCTTCCTCCACCGTTCCGCCGACTTTCACGCTATAGCCGGGCGGCAGATGGGCGTTGAAATCGGCAATTTTGCCAGCCAGCGCGGAGACTGCACTATCCGCCTGCACTCCGTCGCGAAGCTGCGCCTGGACCGTCATGGTGGGCAGGCGGTCGCGCCGCCAGATCAGCGGATAATCCTGCACGTAGGACACGGTCGCGACCGAGGACAGCGGCACCGTCAGGTCGTTGGGCAGGCGGATATCGAGATTGCGCAGGCTTTCGATGGACAGCCGTTCTTCCGCCTTGGCGCGCAGCACGACATCGACAAGGTAGATACTGTCGCGCACCTGCGTTGCCGTCATGCCCGTAACGGTGGAATTGATGGCCAGCGCAATGGCGGCGGAGGACAGGCCCAGGCGGCGCGCTTCTTCCTGCCGCACGTCGATGCGCAGCTTGCGGGCCGGATCGCCCCAGTCGAAATTGATCAGGCGCAAATTCCCGCTCGTCGCCATCATCCGTGCGATATCCTGCGCGTAATGGCGCACCTTGTCCGGGTCCCGGCCCGACATGCGATACTGCACCGGCCAGCCCACCGGCGGGCCCAGTTCAAGCGGGAACAGCCCGTGCACGATGTCGGGCATTTCCGATGTCAGCCTGGCGTCAAGCCGGTGGCGCAGGCGTTCGCGGGCCTGCGCATTTCTGGCCACGATCACGGTCTGGGTGAAAAAATCATTCGGCAGTTGTTCATCGAGCGAAAGATAGAAGCGAATGACCCCGCGCCCCACATAGGAACTCCAATGGTCGATATCCGGATCGTTGGCCAGCATGGCGTCGAGCTTGCGCGACACGTCGCTTGTTGCCTTGATGGACGCCCCCTGCCGCAGCGAAAGGTTGACCAACAGTTCGGGCCGGTCGGATGCGGGAAAGAACTGCTTGGTAACGAGCGGTGAAAGGGCAAGCGCCACAAGGAGGGCCACAAGGCTGAGCCCGACCGTCATGCGGGGGCTGCGCATGGTGGCGAGCAGGAAACGCTCGAACACCGTCATGATCCGCCCTTTTTTGGGTTCCTCACGCGCTTTTCCCGCCATTTCCGGGCGCGCGCGCAGAATGGTCACGCCGATCAGCGGCGCCACCAGAACGGCCACGAACCAGGACACGATCAGGGCCAGACCCACCACAGCGAAAAGCGAAAACGTGTATTCGCCCGCTACACTATGCGCAAAGCCGACCGGCACGAAGCCCGCCACCGTAACCAGCGTTCCCGTCAGCATCGGAAAAGCGGTGGAAGTATAGGCAAAGGTCGCAGCACGCGGCAGGCTCCAGCCTTCCTCGATCTTGCTGACCATGCTTTCGACCGTAATCATGGCGTCATCCACCAGCAGGCCGAGGGCGATGATCAGCGCACCAAGCGAGACACGCTGCAGGTCGATGCCGAGCATTTCCATGCTGGTAAACACCACCGCCAGCACGAAGGGAATGCAGAACGCCACAACCGTGCCCGCCCGCCCGCCAAGGCTGAGAAAACTGATGCCCAGCACGATGGCGATGGCTTCGAACAGCGCCTCAGTGAAATCACCCACCGCGTCCTTGACCACCTGGGGCTGGTTGGCGACCAGATGCGCCTCAATCCCGATGGGCATGCGTGTATGCAGTTCTGCCATTTTGGCGGAGATATTCTTTTCCAGCGCCAGCACGTTGCCGCCGCGGCTCATGGACAGAGCCAGGCCGATCGCGTCGTGTCCGTTCACGCGGAACAGGGTTTGCGGCGGGTCCGCATAACCGCGCGTGATGGTGGCGATGTCGCCCAGGCGAATCTTGCGGTTGCCGGCATAGAGCGTGACATTGGCGACATCCTCGACCGAATTGAATTGTCCGGTCGGCTGGACGAGAATCCGCTCCTTGCCGGTATCGACCGAACCGGAGGGAACAAGCGCGTTCTGGGCCTGAAGGGCCGCGGCGATCATTGCACCGTTGATACCCAGCCGGGCCAGATGCCGGCTGGACACATCGACATAGATCTTTTCATCCTGCGCCCCCAGCGTTTCGATCTTGGCGACGTCGGGCACATGCAGCAATTCGTCCCGGACGGTTTCGACATAATCCTTCAGGTCGCGATGCGAAAAGCCGTCTGCCGTAAAGGCGTAGATAATGCCGTATGTATCCCCGAATTCATCATCGAAGAACGGCCCAACGGTGGTGGGTGGAAGATAAGGCTTGATATCGCCTATCTTTTTACGAACCTGGTACCAGATATCGGCTACCTGCCCCTTGGGCGTGCTGCCCAGCAGGTTGACCAGGATCGTGGTCTTTCCCGCGACGGTGTAGCTTTTGACGTAATCGAAATATGGCGTTTCCTGCAGCTTCTTTTCGATCCTGTCCGTTAGCTGGTGAGTGGTTTCGTCCACGGACGCGCCCGGCAGCATGGCCTGGACGACCATTGTCTTGACCGTAAAGGGCGGGTCTTCGTTCCGGCCGAGATTGAAGTAGGAGCGAACACCCGCAACCACGATCAGGATCATGAAAAAGGCGACAAGCGCGCGGTGCCGGATGGACCAGTCCGAAAGATTCAGCAGGTGGCCTGCCTTTGCGTCCTGCCCGGGTTCTTCAGGGGCGGACATCGGCGTCATCCAGCAGGGAAACCTTCCGGTCCGGATAAAGGGCCTGCACGCCGGCCGTCACCACGCGCTCTCCCGCCGCAAGCCCTGCTGCGAGGGTAACGTCACTAGCGCCATAGCGGGCAATTTCGACCTTTCGCAATGTCACCGTCATCGTATCGGGGGCGATCACCCAGACGGCGGGCTTGCCGTCCTGCGCGGTCAGGGCCGATGGCGGAAGATGGATCTCCGCCCCGGTGGCCCCGGCCAGGCGCCCGACCACCACGGAACCCAGCGTCATGGCGGCAGGGGGTGCATCGAGCAGGACCTTCGCCCGGTAGGTGCGGGTCAGGGGGTCGGCATCGGGGGCGAGTTCGTACACCGTGCCAGCCGTACAGGCCTGCCGGTCGGCATCGAGGCACACAGTCATGCCCGCACCCGTCGCCAGGCCCGACCGCAGCAGATCGCCCGATATGTCGAACTGGGCATCCCGCCCTGCGGCTTCGGCCAGACGCAGGACCGGCTGGCCCGCGGCCACGACCTCCCCCACCTCGGCCAGACGGTCCGTGATCACACCATCCGCATTCGCCACCAGACGGGTATGGTCCAGTTCCTCACGCGCGATGCGTTCGCGGGCCTCTGTCGACTGCACCGCCTCAACGGAGGTACGGTAGCGCAGAATGGCCTCGTCATAGGCGTTGCGCGAAATGGCGTGGTCGGGCAGCAGTGCTGTCGCCCGTTTCTGCAAGGGTTCCGCCTGTGCGAGGGACGCCTTGGCGGCCAGGGCATCCGCCGTGGCGGCGCGCAGCGTCTGGCTGGCTTCCGTGTCGTCCAGCCGGGCCAGAAGCTGCCCGACCTGCACCTTGTCACCCATGGCCACGGTCCGTTCCACGATCTTGCCCGGCAGGCGGAACGACAGGTTGACGACGCGATGCGGCGCCACCTGGCCGGTCAGGAATTCCTCGGCCCCGCCCATGCTCGGCCGGACCACAACCGAGCGGACAGGCCGTACCTCGGGCTTGGGCGCTTTCTTGTGGCACCCGGCAAGTGCCATGAGTGCGAACACGCAAAAGCCGGTCCTGTATGACGATATCCGCGCGTTCATGGGCGTTTGGCTCCTGAGCGGACTGGCGCAGGCGGGGCCAGTATTCCGGTCATGAAAACGGCCCAGGCGTTATCGAGATAGGCATCGCGGTCCTGTGGCGTCAGCAGGATCTTGCGCCCGAACAGCATTTGCTGATGGGGCGAGCCCAGGCAGAGGCCGGTCAGCATCCGGCTTGTTCCTTCCAGGTCGTAGCCCTCTTTCAGCAGGCCGGCTTTGGCAACAGCGCCCAGAAGCTTGCATGTCAGCTCCTCCAGCGGGTCAAAAATATGCGCACCCGCATGATCCACCAGGTCGGGAAAGCGCCATCCTTCCGCAATGAAGGTACGGCTCAGCGACAGCGTTTCGGGGCTGAGCACCAGGTCCAGCAGCATCCGCATCGTATTGCGCAGGGCCAGCAGCGGATCGGTGGAAACCATTTCTTCCGACGGGGCCGCAGAGACCAGAAAACTCTGCCCCAGTTCCGCAATGACAGTCTTGAACAGGCTTTCCTTGGAGGAATGGCGACGATAGATGGTCTGCTTGCCCACCCGCGCTACCGCCGCGATCTGTTCGACAGAGGTGGCCGCATAGCCCTGCTCCCCAAACAGTTGAGCGGCTGTTTTAAGGATAAGGACATCCAGTTCTTCCGACATCCGGCTATCGGGCCGACCTGAAATCTTCTTCCGCTGGTTCTGCTCGGTCATGGCCCTTCCCTCATGCACGCCTTCGCCAATAATATACGAGACGATCTCGTCTCGCAAGGGCATGCCATCGGTGTTTCGGGAACAGTCTGCACCATTATGGTGCGTGAAAGGTAAAAAATGCGGATGTTTTCTGGCTGGAAAGCCCGACGGCAGAGCTTGCAGCCGCTCTACGCGCCACCGTTACTTTTGAGTGTATCGGTATTGTTTCTGATTTTATTGGTAATTTCTGAAAGCCTGCTTGTATAGGCCTGCCTGACATTGGCGACAGCGCGGTCGACAGGTTCTTTCGGGTATTTCTGGCATTCGTCACGGATCGCCTTGGACAGGCCTTTTGTCACCTCGTCCGGAGAAAGGGACTCCCGCATCTTGTCGCCCGAATAATCGCCATGTTCGGCATTGAGGTAATCGATGCAGGAGGCATGGGCATGGGTTGTCGTTTTCTGCATCAATGCCCGGTAATCGTCGTCCTCTTCCTGTGCCAGTGCTGCATGTGAGCCCATGGCCAGGCACACGGTCGCAAGAATCACCATTCGTTTGCGCATGTCATTCGCTTTCCCTGTTTGCCACGCCCATGATGCCTGATGGGGAGAACAATGGCAAAAACCCGCACGCCGCCCGCCACTTCAGGCTGGGCAACGGCTCCTTGGGTCAACGCGGATAATGAAAAACTCCGACCCGGCCCGTCATTGCCCCAACGGGCTCACGCGTGGCATCCGTCCAGTATTTAGGACGCCGCGCCTTATTCACAAGGGCTGGCTCCGCCCGGCCTCATCGGCAGGCGGGAAGGCAGATCAGTTTACCACGCGCGCGCCCTGCCCCATGCCGCATAAAGGCTGCGCGACCCGTGGCAACGGCGCGGGCCCGACAGGCACCCGCCCGCTTACGCGATCAGATATAGCTGGCCAGCGTCATGCTCTTCATCTTGGCGATCAGCTCGTAAGAGGCTTCGAGATTGGTGCTCAGGGCAGATGTTTCCGTTGCCACCTGCGCGATATCGGCCCCCTGGATGTTCGTAACCTGGGTCTCCAGCATGGTCTGCACGTTTGTCAGCGTGGAGGAGGTCGAAGTCAGGCTGCTCTGCGTCGTGCCGACCGTCGCCTCCATTTCACCCAACTGGCTGATGGTTGTCTGGAGCGACGTATTCAACTGCGTGACCAGGTCCGAATAGCCCGGCGTGCTGGACGACATACCGCTCATGGCGGACATGACCATCATGTCGCGCATCAGATCCCGGATGGGCGAACCCGTTGACGTGGCGGAGGCGGAAGAGCTTGTGCTGCTCTGGGTCGCAACGATCCCCATCGTGGTGGACGAACTGCTGCCGGTGATAACCGAGGCCGACAGATCGTCCGCATCCTCGGCCGAAACGGACAGGGATGTCGAAAAAACAGACGTGCCCGAATCATTGTCCATGGCCGCGGTCGTCGCCTGTTCCATGACGCTGGAAGCGCCAGCCGTGCTCAGCGTGGACACGATGCTGGCGATCTGGGTCGCAAGCGAACTGCTGTCCAGGGACGACGCCCCATCGGGAATAGGGGGTTCGGAAGAGTCCTGGCCCGCGAAAATATACCCCACCCCGTTGGAGGTGTTCAGCGTGTTGCCAAGCTGGGTCAGCGCGGTCTGGGCCTCTGTCGCGACAGAGGTCACGGTGGAGGATTCGGTCGTGCCCATGATGCTGAGCAGGTTGGTCGACAAGGCCTGCGCCTGCGTCACCATATCCGCCAGCGCGGAGGACGTCATGGTCAGGTTGTTCTGCGCCGTGGAGATATTGCCCTGCCAGGCCGTGATCTGCGTGATTCGGGGCGCAAGAGCGATAACGGTCGAGCGCGAAGCCCCCAGCCCGGCATAAGTCTCGGACAATGTCCCGCCCGATGTCTCCCAGGTCAGGGCCTGCTGCTCCAGGGTCATCTGCTTGATCCCGGCAGAGAGAATGATTGAGGTGCCGGTATTTCCGTAACCACCGATAGACGTGCTCATGGCGGGACCTTCCCAGTCTTCTTAGTCGATTGCATCCAGCAGCGCGGTGAACATGGACTGCACTGCGGTGACGACCTTTGCATTGGCTGTATAGGCGTTTTCCAACGCGACGACCTTGGACATTTCATCGTTCACGTTCACGCCCGAAACATTCGACACGCTGGTCGCTATCACGGTCTGGGTCGTGGTGGCGGAGGTCAGGCCGTCGGTGGCCTGGCTGATGGTGGCTCCCTGGTTCGATGTCAGGGCCGTGGCCAGGGCGATCAGCCCCTGTGCGCCGGTATAGCCGGTGGACTGGGTTCCGTCCGGGCCAAGGCCGGTCGACGGTGCGGCCAGGCTGCCGCTGACATCGGTGGAGGCGGTGCCGAACGTGTCGCTGAGCACGGTGGAGATCAGCGTGGTGCTTCCCGTGGTCGTGGTGCCGTCTGTCGCCGTCGCGGTCGTCAGCAATGACGGCGTGTTCACATATGTCTGGCTGACGCTGATGGTAGAAGACAGGCCAACGATACCGTTGGGTGTTCCCGTGGTCGGATCGGACGATTGCGCCACGGTCGTGCCTGTCGCATCGGTCCCGTTCGTGAACAGGGACATGCCGGCACTCGAAAAACGGTTGATCAGCGTGTAGGAAAACGAATCGAGCTGCGCCTGCATCTGCGGGTAGGTGGTGTCGCGCAGGGTGATATCCGCACCCAGCGTGCCGCCGGTCAGGTCGGAGGTAATGTCCTTGCCGCCAAGCGTGATCCCCGGAATTGCGGAATCCGAATCCCCCGCCGCGTAATACATCGTGGGCGTGACGGTCGTATCGGAGGTGGAAAGCGGCCAGGTCGAGCTTGGCAGCGTCACCGTATTGTCGTTCTGGCCCATCTGGTCCGGGCGGGTCGGCAGTTCGGTCCCGTTGGCCGTGCGCACGATCATGTCGCCGCTCGATGTCTCGGAAAATGTCACCGACAACTGCGACGACAGGCTCGACATCAGTTCAAGGCGCTGGTTTTCAAGATCCGCCGTATCCACGCCCGTGGATTTAAGGGTCATGATCTGCTTCGAAATCGCCCCGATTTCCGTCAGGTTGGTATTGATGGAGGACACGGTCGATACGACATCGTCCTCCGCCGTCTGGCGCTGGGTCTGGTATGTCTCGGACAGGGTCTGGATGTTGGTGGTCAGGGCCTGCGCGGCACTGATCACGGTGGATTGCGCGCCGCTGTCCAGCGGGGTGGCGGTCAGGCTTGTCAGCGCGTCACGCACGCTGCCCAGCATGTCGGACAGGGTGTCCGAACTGCCCGAATCCGAATCCGATGTCGTGCCCTGCACGGCCGACACCGCCGCGAGCGAATTGCTTGTGGCCGTATAGGAGGCAACGCTGGCGTTCTGGTTGTAAAGTGCCGTCTGAAGCGCCTGGTTGATGTTCAACGTGGTCGTGGCGACCTTTACACCGTTGCGCAGGCCGCCGGGCACGTCGGACACGACGTTGGCGACTTCGGCCACGTAACCCGTCGTTCCCGAATTCGAGACGTTCTGAGACGTTACGGACAGTTCATATTCAAGCGCGTTCAGGCCGCCGGTCGCTATTGAAAGTGATGAAAGCAGATCCATTCTCAAATTCCCCGCACATGGGCGGCAGGCCCACGGCTTGTTTTACGCGACGACACTAAAAAACGGCCAGACCGGGCTGGGCCCTATCAACCATCTGGTTACAGGCAAACGGTTTCCAGAAAGTTACCAAAATACAAAAAGCCTTCTCCCCCAAGCCCGCTTCCGCAGCGCAGATACCGCCGGCCCTGCGTGCCGGCAGGCGGGGATCAGGAACTCGGGTCCGTTGCGATCTTGTCGATCGCGTTGGTCCGACGTGTTGATTCGGTCTGCACAAGCTGGAATATCAGGTCGTGTTCGCGCTGGATTTCGATCAGCCGCGTCGTTTCGGCCACCGTGTTGACATTGCTCGATTCCAGCATGCCCTGGCGGATTTCCCTGTTGGCCACGGGGTGGGTCTGCGTGGTCGGCCGGAGCAGGTAGCTGCCTTCGGGCACCAGGGTATTGACGTTGTCCACCGTTACAAGCCCGATGGAACCGATCGCGCCATCCTGGGTCGAGATCGTTCCGTCCGACGCTACGGACAGGATATCCTCCTGCGGCTGGATGACCAGGTTGCGCCCGTTCGTGTCCAGCAGGGGGTTGCCCGACCCATCGACAATGGTCCCGTCCATGCGGCGGTGAAACTGCCCGTTCCGGGTCAACCGGACACCCTGGGTGGTGCGCACGGCGAAATAGCCTTCATTATTGATGGCGAAATCCGTCATGTTGCCGGTCTGGCGCAGTTCACCCTGCAAATGGTCCTGGTACGTCGCCTGGTCCTGGCTGAAGGATTCCTCCTTGCTGCCGGGAACGCCCTGCGCATCCTTCTGCTTGACCAGGTACTGGGAAAAAAGCTCTTTCGAGGCCTTGAAGCCGTCGACATTGGCATTGGCAAGGTTATTGGCCGTGACATCGAGCGCGCGTGACAGCGCATCGATCCGGGACAAGGCGATATAAGTCGTGTTGTCCATGTTCTGTCTCCAGAAATCCGTCGGGCTGTCGCCTGCTCAACCACCTCCGCCCGCCCGTCATGCTGGCGGAACGCACAGTGCCTGTACTATAAGTGACCCAAGAATAGCCCAACAGGACCGCCGCAGCAACAGATCAGGCGCGACATCACCTTTCCGGCACAAAAATCCTTGCCATGGCGGCGCCGTCGTCTTACCTGTGAACGAGATACGCTTGTCATGCGGCAGATCATGACGCTGCCGGCACGACGCCCTTGATCCACACCTGTCACGTTGGGTAGGCCAGACGCCAAACCCGGAGGACTGTCATCCGATGATGCGTTCCCTTGATATCGCCGGCACGGGTATGCAGGCCCAGACGACGAACGTCGAGACGATTTCCAACAACATCGCCAACATGACCACCACCGGTTACAAGCGCCGCAGGGCGGAATTTCAGGACCTGATCTACCAGGATCTCCGCCGTGCGGGAACCATGAGCTCCGACACCGGGGATCTGGTGCCCGCGGGTGCGCAGATCGGCCTGGGCGTGCGCACGGCCGGTATCTACCGGATCAACGAACAGGGCACCCTGGAACAGACGGGCAATGCCCTGGATCTGGCCATTGAAGGGACCGGGTATTTCCGTATCACCCTGCCTTCGGGCGAATATGCCTATACGCGTGACGGCACGTTCTCGCTGTCTTCGGACGGTACGATCGTGACCGCCGACGGCTATCCGCTGACACCCGATATCTCCCTGCCCAACAACGCCGAAAACATCACCGTCGACCAGACGGGGCAGGTGCAGTACACGGTTTCTGGCCAGACAACGGCACAGGTCGCGGGGCAGCTTCAGCTTGCCACCTTCCAGAACGAAAACGGCCTGGCCGCCATGGGCCAGAACCTGTTTACGGAAACAACGTCTTCGGGCACGGCCAATCTCGGCACGCCGCAAAGCGTGGGATACGGGTCGATCCGCCAGGGATTCCTGGAAGAATCCTCGGTGAACGTGGTGACGGAAATCACGGACCTGATCACCGCACAGCGTGCCTATGAAATGAACAGCAAGGTCATTACCGCGTCCGACGAAATGCTTCAGACCCTGACGAACCTGAAATAACATGCTTCGGCGCGTTGCAATCGGGGGAATGGCCGCCATGGCCTGCGTTGCGCTGCAATGCGCCCCCCTGTCGGCGGCGACCCTTCGAACTGCCACGGTCATCAGCGCCAGCACCGTCAAGCTGTCCGATCTGTTCGCGGACCTTGAACCCGGCCAGGACAAGGTTCTGGGCCCCGCCCCCGCACCGGGCACGAGCATTCAGGTCGGTGGCGGACAACTGATCGCCATTGCCGACCAGTACGGGGTTGACTGGCTGGACCAGTCGGCCTCTGCCCTGGCCACCATTACCCGGGCTGGGCGGGTGCTGGACAAGAGCTATTTTGCCGACCTGGTCGAGAAAAACCTGCCCGATATCGGGGTAGGCGCTGTCTCGGTCGATCTGTTCGATTTCCATCCCATAACGGTGCCCCCCAACGACCCCAAGCCGGTGGTACTGTCCGACCTCAACTGGGATCAGCATAGCGGGCGGTTTTCGGCCACGGTCTATCGGGCGCAGCCCACGGGCGATATCACGCAGGATTCCTTCATGCTGACCGGGGCGATCCACGCCGCGCGCAAGGTGCTGGTGTTCTCGCACGCCTTGCAGACCGGGGCCGTCATTACCCCGGCCGACGTGCAGATCAACGATTCCTATACCGGCACCCCGAACGCCAAGACCTACGCGAACGAAGCCGATGTGGACGGGATGACCCTGGCCAACACGGTTCTGGCGGGTGAGCCGGTTCTGGACCGGGACCTGCACCGCACGATCCTGGTCCACAGGGGCGACCCGGTGCTGATCGCCTTTTCCGCCCCCGGCATCCATCTGGCCGCGACCGGCCGGGCGCTGGAAGACGGGGGGGCCGGACAATATATGCGCGCGCTGAACCTGGCGACCGCCATGATCATTACCGGCCGCGTGATCAACAGCTCGGAAATCGAAGTCGATCCCGGATCGACCGCCATACCGTCCGATTCAAACACCCTGCGCCGCCTGACGGCGTCTGCCCGCGCGAATACGCGGGCAGACACGTCATTGCGGTAGCCTTTCGATGCGTGGGAGCTGACCATTGGGGAAACACCGCCTGCCAGGTGCCGTTGTCGCGGGGCTGTTGTGCCTGACCGGCTGCTCGGGCCTTGCCGACCTGAGCGAAACGGGTCATCCGCCACGCATGACCAAGACCTCGGACCCGACCCAGGCCCCCGATTATCGCCCCGTGACCATGCCCATGCCCCCGCTGCAACCGCCACCGACGGAAGTCGGCAGCCTGTGGCGGCCGGGTAGCCGCGCCTTCTTCAAGGACCAGCGGGCATCGCAGGTGGGGGATCTGATCAAGATCAGCGTGCTGATTGCCGACAATGCCGCCCTGACGGACAACACATCGGCCGCGGGGAGTGGTTCGGAAAATTTCGGTATTCCCAGCCTGTTCGGGTTCCAGGGCAAGGGTATTTCGCACCTGACCAGTTCGACGGCACTCGATACCAGCAGCGCCAGCGCCAACACGGCGGCGGGAACGATCCGACGCAACGAAACGGTGACCCTGTCCCTGGCGGGCACGATCACGCAGGTGCTGCCCAACGGCAATTTCGTGGTCGTGGCCCGGCAGGAAGTGCGGATCAATGGAGAACTGCGGCAACTGATGGTCAGCGGTGTTGTACGGCCGCAGGATATTACGGAAGACAATACCGTCACCCACGACAGGATAGCCGAAGCCCGTATTTCATACGGCGGGCGCGGGCAGCTTACCAAACTGCAGACCCCGCGTTACGGCCAGCAGATTCTGGACAGCGTCCTGCCGTTCTAGAAGCCTGATCGACAGTCACGGCGGAAGGCTGGCGAGGGTTTCCGCCTGAAACGGTCGATCAACTATCGCGACGCAAGGCTGCGGGACGACCCCTGTCGCATAATGCGGCACCCCATAAGCCGCCAGACGGAAAGCCTGATCAGCTTGCAGGGTCTGGTCCCTTCGGGCATGCGGCCTATCCCCTGCGTTGCTTCGGCTTGATGAAATTCCGAATTTGGAACCTTTCCGAATCCATAAGATTCAAAGACGCAAAGAGATTGAACCGGCACAAAAAAATGCCCCCAGCCAAAGCCGGGGGCATTTTTTGCCTGCTGCTCCGGACCCCACAAGGCCCGGAGCGAGAAAGCGACTTACTGGAACAGCGAGAGCAGGTTCTGGGACTGCGAGTTCGCAATCATCAGCGCCTTGATGCCCAGGGACTGCTTGGTCTGCAGCGAGGTCAGCTTCGCGCTTTCAGCGGTCATGTCGGCATCGGTCAGGGCGCCAACGCCGGACGTCAGGTTGTCAGACAGCGTGGAACCATAGCTGGCCATGGTCGTGATCACGTTGGTTTCGGAACCGAGCTTGGAGGTCAGCGCCGTCATTTCCTTGATGGCGTCGGTCACCTTGGAGATCAGGGTGTTCAGGGCGCTCACACCACCGCTGATGCTGCCAGCAGCGCTGACAAATGCGTTGGCTGTCGCACTGACGGTGTTGGAACCGCCGCTGCCCAGGCCAAGAGCCATGGAGAAGCTGCTGCCAGCCGTCAGGCCCGAAATGTAGGCCTGCGTATTGATGGTGGACGTATCACCCGTCAGACCCGTGACGAAGGTCATGGTGTTGGCGGTGATCCCCAGCGTCGTGACCGTACCGGTCCCGGAAAGCAGGTTCACGCCGTTGAACGTGGCCGTACGGGCAATGGTGTCGATGTTGTCGAGGTAACCGTCGATCTGCGTGGCGATCTGTTCCATCGCGGTCGCGGAACCGGAGTTGTCACCCAGCGAGGTCACGGCGGACTGCACGCTGCTCAGGATGCTGAGGATCTTTGCGGCGGCGGTGTTGGTGGAGCTGACAACCTGGGACGCATAGGTCAGGCCGTCGTTCACAGCGCCCTGGCCAGCGATGTTGCCATCCATCTGCTGCGCAATGCCGTAGGACGCGGCGTTGTCGGCGGAGGTGGCAACCTTCAGGCCGGTGGAAACGGCGTTCTGGGTCTTGCTCAGGGAGGTCTCGGTCGCATTGAGGGTTTCAATGGCGATCATCGAGGAGGTGTTGGTGTTGACGGAAAGGCTCACTGGGGTTTCTCCATACTACGGCGGACTGTTGGTCACGCCCGCTTGAGACCAATAAAGGCGCCAATGGCTAAGAGAAGGTTACCAGAACGCTATTTTTTTTCGTCCCTGCCATGAATTTTCTCTCACCCCCGGAAATCGGCGCGGGATGGGCCGCCCCCCCGCCATAGGGCAGCAAGCGTGCGACCGCACTGCCCTGCTTATGTAATGGACAGGGCGGAAAACCGCAGGGAATCGTAACGATCGAAACCGGGCCGTGATTCAGAAGCCCTGAGGCACCTGAACGCCGCTTCTACTCCTGTGGGCCGTTGGTCAGCCGCACCACAAGGGTGACCGGATTGCCCGCAGCATCGGTGCCGACGGAAAAATGCGACCATTTGCCCGATGAAAAAACCCATGTCCCGGCAAAGCTCGCCACAAAGGGGTGGGGCCTGCATGGGGTGGATGGCTGGGAACCATCCTGCTGCTGGGTATCCGCCTGGGCGCACTGGGCGATATCCATGCCCATGGGAATATAGATATTGGCGTCCATCTGGGCGGTGCGGCCGCGAATCTGGATAGTTCCTTCCACGCCGGTCTTCTCGCCCGCTGCGGTCTGCCCGCTTCCATCGCCCGGGGTGCCGCGTGTCACCACATCGGTAAAACGGGTGGCATCGGACGCGCATATCTCGGCCGAGGCGACACCGGTGGAAAGACCCGCCCCGGCCCCTTCGGCCTGCCCGGCATAGGCGTGCACCTCCACAATGTGGACCGGCCCGGACGGACAGCGCAGACCGTCATCACCCGTGTCGGGCAGATCGGAACGATGGACGGGCGTCGTGCGGGTGCCGGTCGCCGCCATGCCGCTGACATTCCCCACGCCTGCGCACAGGCCTGCAAGCAGCATCACCGACATGGTCTTGCGCATACCCGGCAGCGCCGCGTTCCAACGTATTTTCTGCGCCAAGCTCCGCTTTTTCACCCTGTCGCGCCCTTTTCTGCTGAACGGCATGATCCGATCATCCAACTGAAATACCCATAGTGAAATACCCGTAGCAGGCAATACCCGCCGTTCCTGCCCATAGCACGGGCACCCCCTGGCCGACATGCCGCGGCAGGCCTGCGGGCACACGCGCCCGGTGCTGGGCGGAAAAGCTAAAATCGTTCCCCGCCGCCATGCCTGCACGGCAGCGTTCGCGCACACCATTTCACGTCACGGCATGGCCATCAACCGGCAGGGGCAAGATTGTTGGTTTTGCACCGCCTGCGGGCGGAAAAGTCTCTGGCGTTATGGGGCGGGAATGCGTAGACTGCGGGCCATTGGAACCCACCGCCACAATGCGGTTTTCCTGGTTTTCAGCCTGTTGGCTGAGGTCAACACAAGCAGAGTACCGACCTATATGATTAGTGACGCCACACGCAGTCTCGATGCGCTGAACGCCTATGGGCAAACCCAGCAGACCCTGCAATCCACCGCCACGGGGCTGGGCACGAACGACGATACACAGACCTCCGATGCGGTATCGGGGTTCACGAATGTCCTGAACAACGCGCTGACCGGCGCCATCGCGACCGGCAAGACGGCGGAAGCCCAGACCGCGACGGGCCTGTCGGGCAAGGGAAGCCTGACGGATATCGCAACCTCGGTCGAGGAAGCCAAGCTGACCCTGCAAACGGTCACCACAGTCAGGGACCGGGTTGTCCAGGCGTATCAGGATGTCATGAAAATGTCGGTCTAGGCCGCCATAATCATATGCAGCATACGGTCGATATTCATGAGATTCTGCGCCAGACCCTGCTTGTCGCCGTAAAAATGGGGGCGCCGTCACTTCTGGCCTCGCTTTGTGCGGGGCTGCTGGTGTCCCTGTTCCAGGCCATGACCCAGGTCAGCGAAGCGACCCTTTCCTTCGTGCCGAAATTCGTCGCCGCCATGGCGGCCCTGCTGATGACCGGCTCGTTCATGTATTCGACGCTCAATACATACGCCCACACCATTTTCGACCAGATGATCCTGGTCGGCGGGTCATGACCGCCCCTCTCCCCGCTGGCGCGTTTCATTTCTCCCGCCTGGGCAGATGTGGCCCGCAACGCCTGGCCCGACACACAGGGCTGAACAGCCGGGCTGGCGCGCGGGAATGACGGGGGTGCCGTTTATCCCCGGCGGGTCGGTGGCAGTGCTCGCAGCCCTTTTCCTTATCATCCTGTGCCGCATCAGCGCGCTCATCATGACATCGCCGGGGCTGGGCGACACCACATCGCCCATGGTGGTCCGGGCCGGGCTTTCGCTCTGCACCACAGTGGCCGTCCTGCCCGTGTTGCAGGACCAGTTGATGGATGTCGCGACCCACGCCATCCATATTCCGTTCCTGGCCGTCGCCCTGATCGTGGGTGAATTGCTGTGCGGCGCGTTTATCGGGCTTCTGGCGCGGCTGGTGTCCGAAGCCATCGCCATTGCCATGCAGATCATCGCCGTATTCACGGGCTTGAGCAGCGTGCTCCAGCCCGATCCCGAACTGGGGGCAAGCAGCACGGCCATCAGCCACATGGCCTCGGCCCTGGTGCCGGTCATTTTCCTGTCCACCGGCCTGTACGCGCTGCCGCTGGCCGCTGTCACCGGGTCATACACGCTGTTCCCGCCCGGGCATATGCCCATGATCAGCGACATGGCGATCAGCATCACGCATGCCACCAGCCAGACCTTTGCCCTGGCCCTGCAACTGGCGGGCCCCTTTATCCTGATCGGCACGTTGTGGCCGGCCATGCTGGGCGTGCTGAACCGGCTGCTGCCCGCCATTCAGGTTTATTCCCTTGCCATGCCTGCCCAGCTTCTGGGCGGCGTTTTTCTTCTGGCCCTGCTGATCCAGGTCATGACAGGGGTCTGGCAGGAAAGAATGGGGGACCTGCTGCTGGGTCTTCCGGGTATTGGCGTAGGCGCGCCCAGGCACTGAGGACACGCGGTCATGGCGGACGAAGGCTCGGGTGGCGGCGAAAAGACACAAGCCCCCACAAGCAAGAAACTGGAAACCGCGCGTGAGGAAGGCAATATCGCCCAATCGCGCGAAGTGCAGATGTTCGCAGTCCTTGGGGCGTTCCTGCTTGTCTTCAGCATGACGGCGGCATCGTCCGCGCAGGTGTTCGTGCAGAACATGCACGGGCTGATGGAACATTTCGACCAGATCCCCACCGACATGACATCGATCAACCGGATGACCCGGCAGGCGGGCTTTGAAGGGTTGAAGCTGGCCCTGCCGCTGGTGCTGGCCAGTCTTGTCACGGTGCTGGCCTGCGGCATGCTCCAGACCGGCATGCTGTTCCGCCCGCAAAGCCTGATACCCGATATCTCGCGCCTGTCGCCCATGAACGGGATCAAGCGCCTGTTCGGCGTTACGAACCTGATCGAACTCATCAAGAGCATGGTCAAGTTCAGTGTCTTCGGGTTCCTGCTTTTTGGCGTGGCGAAGGGCACGCTCGCCATCGCCCCCCAGGCCGAACGGTGGACCATTATCCGCCTGACATCCGAACTGGGGTCGTGGTTCATGTACGCGACACTCACCATTCTTGTGGTGCAGTGCGCCATAGGGCTGCTGGACGATCTGTGGACGCGCTACCACAGGCTGAGCAAGCTGCGCATGAGCTTCCAGGACATCAAGGACGAAACGCGCCAGACGGAAGGGGACCCGCAGGTCAAGTCCCGCCTGCGGGTGCTGCGCCGCAAGCGCGCCCGCCAGCGCATGCTCCAGGCGGTCAAGACAGCCACGGTCGTCATTACGAATCCGACCCATTACGCCGTCGCCCTGTCCTATGAAAGCGGGACGGACACGGCCCCCACGATCGTGGCCAAGGGCGCGGACGAGCTTGCGGCACGCATCCGCCAGACCGCCGAGGAATCGCGGGTGACCATTGTCTCCAACCCGCCCGTCGCGCGCGCCCTGTTCACCCTGCCGCTGGATTCCGAGATCCCACCTGAATATTTCCAGCCCGTGGCGGCGATCATCGCCTATGTCATGAAGCTGAAAACCCCCGGTTCACGCGCGGCCCCGCGCCGCTGAACGCCCTGTTTGCGCGCACTGCCCCCAAGCCTGGGGCAGGCCCGCGCGGCGCCCGCCAGCAACACCCCGCAGCGCAGGAAAACCTTGCGTTTTGTGTCATACGTGCTAGTCAAAAAACCATTAAGGCGTAGATGTCGCGTTGGGAATGTAATTAGCCGCCATTCCGTACCGTAAGACGCTCGTTTGGTTCGCCCCGGCAACAGGGGCCAAGGGCGGGACGGGACAGTACAGCAGCGCGCGCAAGGCAGGGATAACTCATGTCGGTCTTCAATGCCCTTTCCACGGCTGTCAGCGGCATTAACGCGCAGTCAACGGCGTTTACGAACCTCAGTAACAACATCGCCAACAGCCAGACCGTTGGCTACAAGGCCGACAGTACGGCGTTCCAGGACTTTGTCGCCGGATCGCTGAGCGGTGCCGCCTTCGCGGAAGGGGTCTCGGATTCGGTGGCCGCCGTGACGGTGCAGCATGTCGACAACCAGGGTACAGCGTCCAGCAGCACGGACACCCTGGCCCTGACGATCTCGGGCAGCGGCCTGTTCGACGTTTCGAAGGAAACAGGGGCCACGTCATCCGGCACCACGCAGTTCCAGGACCAGCAGTATTACACCCGCAACGGCGAGTTCTATGAGAACAACGCCGGCTATCTGGTCAACACCGCCGGGTATTACCTGGACGGCTATATGGTCGACCCGACGACCAGCACACTGGGCACAACGCTGACCCAGATCAACGTCGCGAATGTGGCTTTCCGCCCCACCCAGACCACCACGCTGACGGCAACGGGCAGCCTGTCCGCCAGTGCGGGGGCCGTTACCACGGATGCGACTGCGGTTTACGACGGCAGCTACAACCAGAACGCCCCCAAAGACAGCACGATGGACACGACGCTGACCTGGACACCGCAGGCCACTGCGACGGCGGGTACCAGCGATGGTTCCACGACCTGGACCGTCACGGCCAGCGGCACGGGCACCGGTTCTGTCACGTCCGACACCTATTACGTCAATTTCGACAGCAGCGGCGCGCTGGAATCCGTCACGGATTCCACGGGTACTGTCAATTATTCCTCCACGCTCAGCGGCGCGAAGGTCACCCTGCCCATCACCGTGACATACGGGGACGGCACGGCCCAGACCGTCAATCTCAGCCTGGGCACGATCGGCGGCACCAGCGGCATGACGGTGTCCTCCACCGCCACGACCAACACGGTCAGCACCGCCAGCGACAGTGTCACGAGCGGTAATTTCACCGGTGTCAGCATTGAAAGCGACGGCTCGGTCATGGCCTCTTTCGACAATGGCGACACGCAGTTGATCGGCAAGGTAGCGCTGAGCAACTTCGCCAATGTCAACGGGCTGAACGCGGTGGACGGGCAGGCCTATACGGCCACGGCCACATCCGGCAGCGCGCAGACCGGCCTGATCGGTGAAAACGGCACCGGCACGCTTTCGGTCGGCTATGTCGAATCCTCCACCACGGACCTGACCAGCGACCTGTCCGCCCTGATCGTTGCGCAGGAAGCCTATTCCGCCAACACCAAGGTGGTGACGACCGCGGACAACCTGCTCCAGGCCACCATCGCCATGAAGCAGAGCTAACCACCTGGCTGCTGTTCCGGCTGGCCTGTCCTTTTTCGACCGGGCCAGCCGTACGGTACGGGGTGGGATACAAGCGGCCTGCGTTACCCGCGCGAAGGCGGGTTTTGCGCGGGGCGAATTACCTGCTTTTGGCCCGACCTTGCGCGCCACCTCTGTGGCGCGTTCGTGTTTTGGCTACCCCAATCCGGATCCCTCTCCATCAGGCAGGTTCGGGCCACTTTCCTGCTCCCGCCATGAACGGTTCCATTCCCCCGCGACTTTAGCACGCGCCTTACAGAAACCGCCTTACAGAAACCATTGAGTAGGCGCGGCCCAATAGCTAGACTGCGCGCTGGTGAGTTTGTTCAACCATTCCCGGAGCCAACCAGACATGAGTGAGACTGTTACCGGCGGCGTGCCCGCTTCCTCTGCGGGGGAAGACCATAAGGAGACAGCGTCCGCTGATACAGCCTCCAAACTGCGCAAACGCAAGATCATGTTCCTTGGCGTGGTGATCCTGCTCCTGGTCATTGGCGGGGTCGCGGTTGGAAAATTCACCCATCTGTTCCATTTTCTGGGCAATGACGTCAGCAAGCAGACAAAAGAAGCTGGCAGCATGCTGCACCCGCCGATTATCCTGGGTATTCCTACCCTTGTCTCCAATCTGGACAGCGGTGACGGGCGCACGGTCTATGTCAAGCTGACCGCCAAGGTTGAAATCGTCGGCGCGAAGGATGCCACCGCCCTTCAGGACACCGTTCCCGTCATCCAGGATATTTTCCAGACCTACCTGCATGAAACCCGCCCGCAGGATATTCGCGGCAACGGTATCTACAGGCTGCGTGAAGCCATATTGCGCCGCCTGCAGGCCGAACTGGCTCCTTTGCAGGTAACCAATCTCTATCTTGTCGAATTTCTTGTTCAATAGACCCGCAAGCCGACTGACCCTCCAACGGTAACGCCAACCGGGAAATGTTGCGAAAACGACATGCAAAGCACGGACGACAGGACAGATCATGCCGAACACCCCGATACCGCGGCCCCGACACAGGCCGACGCAGCCCATGCTGAACCCGGCGGTGCCGCTCCCGGTCCGGCCGTGCATGAGCATGACATGATGAGCGGGCACGTGCTGGATCAGTCCGAGATCGACAGCCTGCTGGGCAATACCTTTGCCGGACTTCCCACCAAGGAAGAAACCGGCATGGAACGGGTGATCAAGGCGGGGTTCGTGGCGTATGAACGCCTGCCCATGCTCGAGATCGTCTTTGACCGGCTGGTGCGGCTTCTGTCTTCCACGCTGCGCAGCTTTACGAACGACAATGTCGAAATCACGATGGAGAGCATGCGCTCCATGTGTTTTGGCGACTATATGAACGCCGTGCCGTCATCCTCGCTGTTTGCGGTTTTCAAGGCCGTACAATGGGAGAATTACGGCCTTCTTGTCGTGGATTCCTCCCTTTCCTATTCCATTATCGATATCCTTATGGGCGGACCGCGCGGCGCCGGCCATGCCGGGACCGAAACACGACCGCATACCGCCATCGAGCGGGCCCTGATCGAAAAGCTGATTGTCCTGACGCTGAACGACCTGTCCGCCGCTTTCAGTCCCGTCTGCGCGATCGACCTGTCTTTTGAACGGCTTGAGGTCAGTTCACGCTTTGCGGCCATCGCCCGCGCGTCGAACGCGGTGGTCATGGCTAAGCTGCATATCGACATGGAAGACCGCAGCGGCAATCTGGACCTGATCATTCCGTACGCCACGCTCGAGCCGGTGCGCGACCAGCTTTCGCAGCAGTTCATGGGCGAACGGTTCGGCCGGGATTCCATCTGGGAAAGCCATCTGATTTCCGAAATTCTGGAAACCGATGTGGAAGTCTCCGCCGTATTCGAGGAAAAGACCGTTCCCCTGTCCGATGTGCTGAACCTCAAGCCCGGAATGCAGATCACCTTTCCCCACCGGACCGGAACGCCCCTTCATGTCAGGCTGCAATGCGGTCATACCCAGCTTTTCGAAGGGCGGCTGGGGCAGCTTCATGGCAAAGCCGCCGTCAAGGTCGAGAGAAGACTTGTCCCCGACGACAGCCCGCATAACCATACCGCAGCCCCCACCACGCCCGCACCGCCCCTGCCCGACGCCCCGGCGAGCAGGCCCTGACATCACCCTTTCATTACGCCATAACCGGCCTGCCACCGCAGCCCGGCCAGACTGGAGACCTTCAGGCAGATGCTGACACAGATTCAAATGATCATTGAGATCGTTCTGTCGTTCTTCCTGCTTTTGGGAATAGTCTACAGTTTTTATCTCGGTCGCATTCTCTCCAACCTCAAACGGGACCGCGCCAGCCTGCTTGCCCTTGTCGAAAAACTGGAAAGCAGCGTGAAAAGTGCGGAAGAAGGGGTTGAGAAACTGCGTATCGCGGGGGAAGTCAGCGGCCGCCCGCTCAGCCGCATGATCGAACAGGCGAAAATGGCGGGGGTGGAACTCGACAGTGTCGTCAGCAAGGCCGACGCCACCGCCGACCGGATCGAGATCCTGGCAACGCAGCTTCCCTCGCAGGAAAAAAGGCTGGGCAATCTGGTCGAACAGGCCAGTGCGATCCGGATCACGCTGATCAAGGAAGCCGAATCCCTTTTGGCTGAAGCGGGTGGCCCGGTTGCAAGCGCTGCCGATGCCGCGCAAGCTCCTGCCAGCACCTCACCCGCCGAAGGGCAGAAGGCGCTCTCCAGCAGTGCACAGGCAGCGCAGGGGGAAGGATCGGTAAAGCCCCAGACGGTTCTTTCGACCACCGACAAGCCAGCGCTCACCACCCCGCCCCTGCGCAAGGAACCCAACCTGCAGATGCTGGAAAAAACCTTCCTGGGTCGTCAGGACGGGCAGAATGAGCCAAAAGCGCCGATTGTAGGACCGAACAGCAATGCGGGCCGCAACAAGACCCGTGGGCGCAGGTAAACGCGACGGAACGGCCCGATTTTACAAACCGCAGCCTTGCGCAAGACTGTTTCAAAACAAATAACTGATAAATAATAAAAGTTTCCGGGTGTCGCCTTTTTTCAAAAAGGTGACATTCTTTAAAGCTTTTTGAAAAAAGCTTCACCAGAAACTTTTAAATATTAACCCGATAGTTCGGACAGAGTTTTGGCAGTCCGATCAGGCGGATGAACCCTGCTTACCAGTATCCGCCAATCACATGCTTGGGCTGGCTGGGCCCCGGATCAGCGGCGGAGGACCAGGCGCTCCAGTCCCATGCCGCTGTATCGCGCCTGTTTTCGGCGTCCATTTCAGGCGATTCCGGCACGGCGGAGACTCTTTGCTTATTCACCATGACCGTGTCGATATTTTTCAGCGCCTTGTAAGCGTTCTCCGACCCCATATAGACACAGCCGCAGCCAATCGGGTCGGCATAAAGATAGACCGGCCCCACGGAAGACGGACGATACGTAACCATACCCGGCGGCAGCGTGTTCATCATGGCGTAGCGGGCCGTGGTATCGGCGGCATGGGCGACAAAGCCCGCCTGCGCCAGTTTCCTGCCCTCGTCCAGATAGGGCTTGGCAGGCGGGGTGCATCCCGCAAGCCCCATACACAACGCCAGAGCGGCGCCAGCACTGGCAACCCCACGCACCCAGATAACCGTGCCGGAAAAACGGCCATGCGCATCCATCTGACAATTCTCCATGCCAGGCGTTGAAACCACTCTGTTTTCAGGAACAGGCCCGCGCACCATCATGCCGCCGCAAGGTGGTGCACACCCCTATCGGCACGGCAATGGCCAGCCCCCCTGCATGCCGTCATGCGCACGCGACCGCTATCAGACGTCACTGCGCAGGGCCAGCGCACCATGGGCCTGACTGTCCACCGTATAGCGGCCGGTAGCCCCGTAGCCTGTGCCCGTGTCCTGCACAGCATCGACGACAATCAGCTTGAGAAGGGCGTTCTGCGTGTCGATCGCGTTTCTCAGCAAGACCCGGTTCCGGCGCGCCAGATCGGAAAAACGCCGGGCGGCCGCGTTCAACTGGGGCAGGTGCTTTCTGGGATTGGCCGAAGCTGCCTGCGCGGTCCCGGCATCGCCAGCAGGGGCATCGGCATGCGTGACCGGCGCGTTATGCTCCACACCCTCGGGCCCGGAGGGGGCATCTGCCTCCAGCGCGTGCTCGAGCTTTTCCATCTGCTGCTGCTTGCTGGTAAGCAGGGCCACTGCCTCGGACAATTTGCCAGCGGCGAGAAAATCGTTCTCTTTTTCGATCAGCTTGCAGACATCATCGAAGCAGCGCAGAAGCTGGGCGGAGGATTTATCCATTTTCTGGCTCATGACTGACCCTGCGCACCGGTCGCTTGCCCGCCCGTTGCCTGACCGCCTGCTTCAGCATTCACCTGGCCTTGCGACCCCGTGGGTGACTGACTGGCCACGGGGGTAGCCACCGAAGTGCCCGACTGAGCGGTCGTTTGGGCCGCCGGGGTAGCCACTGCCGCGGTAGCCGCCGAAGTGGCCGACTGGGTTCCCGCCTGCGCGGCCGCGTCAGCACGGGCATGGCTGCGTGTCTGGGAGGCAGCCTGCGCCTGCTCCTGCATTTTCAGCATCTGGGTATAAAGGCTGTCGGCCATGCCGATCCCGCCATTATGGGCGATCTGCTTGCCCAGTTCCGTAACCTGGAGGGAGCGAAACTGCTTTTCCGCATCGCCGCCACCGAACATGTCATCCGTATCGACGGTATCGAACATGGGTTGCAGCAATTCGCCGATCGTCATGCCTTCGAACTCGACCGCCGCCTTGCGGGCCTGTTCCATCTGGCTGGCACTCAGCCCCGTAGACTGCGTGCCTCCGGCCTGGGCCGTGGCGGAAAGAGCTGCGGTGACACTGTCTATGCTCATGCTCTGGCTTACCTTACCTCGAGATCGGCCTGGAGTGCGCCATCGGCCTTGATGGCCTGGAGGATGCTGATCATGTCACGCGGCCCCATGCCCAGCGCGTTCATGCCCGAAACCAGGCTGGCCAGGGTCGGCCCTTCACGCAATATGCCCAGGCGGTGCGAATTATCCGTGCTGGCATTGATCTGGGTGCGTGGCAGCACAACGGTCGTACCGTTGGAAAACGGCCCGGGCTGGGAGGCAACGGGGGTTTCCGTCACCTGGATCGTCAGGTTGCCCTGGGCTATGGCCACGGTGCTGATGCGCACATTATCGCCCATGACGATCGTGCCGCTGGCTTCATCCACAATGACCTTGGCCATGGTGTCGGGCTCGATCGTCAGATCGCCAATACGGTAGAGCACCTGTGCGGCATCGCGCCCGGACAGGTCCACCGCGATGGTGCGCGGATCGTCCACGCGGGCAATGCCCCGGCGGATCGAGGCGTTCACGGCATCGGCAATGCGGCTGGCGGTCGTGAAATTCGGGTTATGCAGGGACAGGTGCACCACACCATTCACCCCCAGTGCCACCGGTACCTCACGTTCGACCACCGCCCCGTTGGCGATATGCCCGCTGGTGGGAATATTCTGCGTCACACTACCCCCGGCCCCGCCTGCGGCAAACGCGTTCGTCACCAGCGACCCCTGGGCCACGGCGTAGACTTCTCCATCCGCGGCCTGGAGGGGGGTGACAAGCAGGGTGCCCCCCGTCAGATCGCGTGCATCGCCCACGGCCGAGACCGTGACATCGATCCGCCCGCCCCCGTGCGAGAACGGCGGCAGGGTGGCGGTAACCATGACAGCGGCCACGTCATGCGTCTGGAGCTGGATTTCGCGGTCGCGAATATTCACGCCCAGGCGGTTGAGCATGCCGATCAGCGTTTCACGCGTGAAGATGGTATTGGTCAGACGATCGCCCGTGCCCCGCAGGCCGACCACCAGCCCGTAACCGACCAGTTGGTTGTCCCGCACGCCTTCGTAATCGACGATATCCTTGATACGCACGGGGGCGGCCTTGGCGGCGTGAATACCGCCCAGCCCCGCCAGCAGGCAGAATGTTGCGACCAGGGAAAACGCCCAGCGCGCAAGCCGCCCAGCACCCGGCGTGGCGCTACGCAACAGGGTATTGCTGATAGTGCGGCTGGCACCACGCAGACCATGGCAACGCCGATCAGTACTCGCCTTGAGGCGATTCCTCATAAACTGACAACCCTTGCGTTCTCGCTGCGTGACATTGGAACCATGCCACGGCTCTGGCGCAGAATACGCCGACTGGCCCTGACATTCAATGCTCATACCCCGATGGATCGCAACGCTGCGGCCCGTTATTGCTGGAAAAGACATGCCGGAGGCAATAAGACGTATCCAGGATTGCACGGAATTTGGTATGGAACAGGCCAGACAGACCTCTGCGCACGGGCGCACACCCTTGGGCCTGCTCCGTCGAACCGCCCTGAACACGACGCCTCCAAGGCAGGAAAATGACGATCATGACCGGCACGTGCTCCGGCAAATCTTCCGCTACCGGGTTGGCAAGCCTTATGGCAAGCGCCGTGGCATTCCCCATGGCGCGCCCTATGGCACACCGGGCCGCGCAATGACCCGGCCCGGCCCCGTGCCGCCTGGCTGAGTGCGCCATGTCGTCTTGCTTCCTCCCCCGCTGGCCTGTCGCACTGGCCTTGCCGGCCTTTCTCGCCGCCACCGTGCCGCAGGCACTTGCCCATTCGCCTGACGCGGAACTGTGCATTGCCGCGACCGCGCAGGCCGAGCGGGCGATGCATATTCCCGACGGATTCCTGGCCGCCATGAGCCGCGTGGAAAGTGGCCGGCCCGAAGGTGGGGGCGTGATCTCCCCCTGGCCGTGGACCGTCACGGCGGATGGGGTGGGCCATTACTACGGCAGCCGGCGCGAAGCCCTGGACGCGGTCGAACTGTTCCACCTGCAAGGCATCTACTCGCTCGATGTCGGCTGCATGCAGGTGAACCTGCAACAGCACCCCAATGCGTTTTCATCGCTCGACCAGGCATTCGACCCGACCCGCAACGCCTTATATGCGGCGGATTTCCTGCTTCAGATGCATAACAAGATGGGAAGCTGGCCCCGTGCGGCGGCCGCCTATCATTCCCAGACACCGGGTATCGGCACACCTTACCAATGGAAGGTGCTGGAAGCCTGGGCTGTGCCGCAGGACGGTCGCCCGACCCTGCCCGACCCACGCGCGAAAGGGCCACCGGGCATGATACCCCAGCACCCCGCCCCGCCGAACGCGATGGCCTCCGCCATGCCCCCCGGGACGACCGCTGGCATGACCCCAACCATGGCGCAGCATTTCGCCCGACCCGCAGCCCCCCGTGCGCCGGACGGGCAGAACCCGGTCATGGTGGCGCAGGCCCCCACCGGAAACCCCGGCACACCCGCGGTAGCCCCCAGGCTGTTTCATCCATTCACCGGCGTACGGCACTACGCCGAACCCGCGTCCCGCCGCCCGGTCATGGAAGGCACCCATGGGCGGACCCTGGCCTCCTACCGCGCAACGCCCGTGCAAAGGCCCTTTATTCCCCCCGTCCGGCAGGACGAGGACTGACATAAGGGCGGCCACCCGGCACGCAACTGACTACGGAACCCCTGCCGCCGGGACCGGGCAGGGCCGCTTCCACCCGCAGCCTGGCTGATCACGGGCCCGGTTCGCGCGCGGGCTGAAAGACGGGCGGACCCATAGGGTTTTTCGGGCTCGTGGCTCAGTCCTTTTTCCAGGCCGCCACCCATTGCTGCAAGGCGTCGCCCACTTCCTTGAGAACCGGCCCGAACGATTTTTCCCACGAACGGAAAATACGCATGGTGGGGTACCAGACTGTGCTTTCCCCTTCTTCCCCCCAGCGCCAGCAGGAATCCCGGCGGTTGACGAGCCAGACAGGCCGCCCGAGCGCTCCGGCCAGATGCACGGGGGACGTGTCGACGGAAATGATGAGGTCGAGGCTTTCCATAAGGGCCGCCGTATCCGCGATATCGCGCACACTCCCCATGGGATCGAACAGGGGCTGGCCGTGCCATTCCTGAAGATCGGCCCGGCGCGGACCGAACTGGAGATTGACCAGCGTCGCATCGACCGGCGTCAGGGCGGATGCCATCTCCGCCAGGGTGGTGGAGCGGCGCCGGTCTATCAGCACGTCGTGGGAGCGGATCCGCCTGTCCCCCGCCCATACCAGACCGATCCGCGGCCGCGCGGGCGGAAGGATGGCGGCGAATTTCGCGATATCGCCCGGATCCACCCGCAGGTAGGGCACCTGGTCTGGAATATCGGCCTCGGACCGGATGCCCGCGATATAGGGCAGGTCGGGAATGGGCAGGCCGTAGTCAAAGCGCTCGGTCGGTGCAATGTCCTCGGCCGTGCGCGAAACCACCGTGGGAAAGGACATGTCCATAAGCCGCACGAGATTGTCCGGAACGGCAGCGGTGACCTTGGCCCCGTGCTCGAGCAGGAAGGAGACCGAGCGAATGAACTGGATCGTGTCGCCCAGCCCCTGTTCCTGATAGATCAGGACCCTCTTGCCCGCCACGTCATTGCCACGGCGCAGGCGGGGCAGAGCCAGAATCCAGTCAGGCATGTGCATGACATGGGGCGAACGCAGCACGTAATGCTCCCAACCGTCATCCAGGCGGCGGGCCTTGAGCAGGGCGTAGCTCCGGCTCAGGCGCGCCGGATTGTCATAGGGCATCAGTTCAAGGCTTTTGTCGTAGGCCGCGATGGCCTTTTCGCACATGCCAAGGCCGAAATACGTGTTGCCCAGATTCAGCATCAGGGTCACCGTCGGCTTTTCCTGCTCCAGGCATACGCTCAGGACCTGCAGGGCCTCGGCCAGGTAGCCCGCATCGATCAGGGATGCCGATATGTTCTCATAAAGCATGGCGCGGTCCTGCGGGTACCGCTGGATGAGATCGGAAAAAATGCCCAGCCCTTCGGCAATTTTCTCATCCGCCACCAGGGCTCCGGCAAGCCAGCTCCAGGCCTCCACATTGTCGGGCGTGCGTTCGACCACGTTGCGCAGCAAGGTCACGATAACCTCGTGCAGGGCCGTGTATTTGAGCAAAAGCCCCGCCGCCAGCGTGCTCAGTTCCGCATCGTCCAGCCTGCGCGACACCGTCTCCAGCATCAGGCGCAGGGCGTCGTTCACGTTCCCCTCCTCAAGCAGGGGGTGGCATATCAGCACCATGTTTGCTGCGGTGGGGGCGTCGTGCAAGATCTTGCGCAGTGCCGCGATATCGGGCTTGCTGCCCGCCGTTCCAACCAGTGAGCGCAACTGTGTGTCCTGCATGCCGCTTCCCGTGCGTTTGTGCTGCCCGCCCTGCGGGCATCCGCCCGCTGGACCCTGTATGGCCTGTTCATGAAGCATGCCCGAACGCATGTCACACTGCCTGTGCGCAAGCCAGGCCGGTCATGGCTGTTTATGGCCGGACCGCCTTGTTTACCTTGCCCATCACTTAGGATACCAGTATTTTCCCAGTCGGAAAGAGGGTTCTCACGATCGGGCGGCATGCCGGAAGGCCGTGTAGCTGAAGACGCATGACCTGAAAGGAAGCGTGGTTCTTGGATACTGCCGAAGGCACACCAGGCAAGAAGTCGGGCGGCGGCAAGCTTGCTGAAACCACGGCAATGGCCCGAGGCAAGCTTTCATCCGCATCGCAGGCGCTTACGCATTCGGCGGAGGCCCTGCGCGCAGGCGGGTGGAAAAGCCTTTCATGGCGCAGCATCATTCCCGGAACGGACGTGGGCCTGGCCCTTGGCGTGCTGCTGCTGCTGTCCATCCTGATCGTTCCGCTGCCCACCTTTATCCTGGACCTGGGGCTTTCGCTTTCCATCACCTCCTCCGTGCTGGTGCTGATGGTGGCCCTTTTCCTCGAACGCCCGCTCGACTTTACCTCCTTCCCCACCCTGCTGCTGCTGACCACGCTGTTGCGGCTCTCGCTCGAAATCGCGACGACACGGCTCATTCTCAGCCATGGCAGCGAAGGGACCTACGCCGCCGGTCATGTCGTGGCCGCCTTTGGCGGGTTCCTGATGGGGGGCGATGTCGTGATCGGCGGGATCGTGTTCTGCATCCTGCTGGTGGTGAACTTCATGGTCATCACCAAGGGGTCGGGCCGTATTGCCGAAGTGGCGGCGCGCTTCTTCCTGGATTCCATGCCCGGCAAGCAGATGGCGATCGATTCCGATCTCTCGACCGGGGCGATCAACGACCGCGCGGCCCGCCAGAAGCGCAAGGACCTGGAGGACGAAAGCACCTTCTACGGCGCCATGGACGGTGCGGCCAAGTTCGTGCGCGGCGATGCCATAGCCAGTATCATCATCACCGCCATCAATATCGTGGGCGGCCTTGCCATCGGCGTCCTGCGCCACGGCATGCCGGTCAGCGAAGCCGCCAACACCTTCACCACCCTGACGGTGGGTGACGGGCTGGTCTCACAAATCCCTGCACTTCTGGTCTCGACCGCCGCGGGTATCGTGGTGACGAAGGGCGGCACCGACGGCTCGGCCGACGTAACCCTGGTGCGCCAGTTGGGTGGCAACCCCAAGCCGCTGGCCCTGGCGGCAACGCTTTCAGCCCTTTTCGCGCTTATGCCCGGCCTGCCCGCCATGCCCTTCCTGATGATCGCGGGGGCCGCAGGCTTTGGCGCGTGGATGCGCCACAAGAGCCCCACCCAGGATGCGGATGGCGATGTCACGGCAGTCAGCGCGCAGCCTGCCGCCCCTTCCATTGCCGATGTGCTCAAGCTGGACCTGCTGCGGCTGGAACTGGGCTTTGGCCTGCTACCCCTGACCAGTGGCGAGAATTCGCAACTGACCGAGCAGATCAAGGCGCTGCGGCGAAGTGTCGCCACCGAAATGGGGTTCGTGACCCCGCCGGTGCGCATTCAGGACAATATTCTCCTGCCTTCGGACAAATATGTCATCAAGCTCAAGGAAATCGAGATCGGCTCGGGCGAGGTCAAGCCCGGACGGCTGATGGCCATGAGCCCCGCCGGCATGGGCCCGCCCCTGCCGGGCGACAAGACCACGGAACCGGCCTTCGGCCTGCCTGCGGTGTGGATCGACCCCTCGCTCAAGGCCAAGGCGATCGCCCTCAAATGCACGGTGGTGGACCCGGCCAGTGTCATTGTCACGCATCTGAGCGAACTGGTGCGCCAGAACCTGCCCGACCTGCTGACCTATGTGGCCACCCAGTCCCTGCTGGACGACCTGCCACGCGACCAGCAGAAACTGGTCAACGACCTGATCCCCTCGCAGGTCACGCTCAGCACCGTGCAGCGCATCCTGCAATCGCTGCTGGCCGAACGGGTTTCCATCCGCGACCTGCCGACCATTCTGGAAAGCATCCAGGAAGGCGCGGGCCTGGGGCTGCGCGGCGTGCCCGCCCTGACAGGCCATGTGCGCGTGCGCCTGTCGCGCCAGATCTGCAACGCGCTGGTGGGCCCGGCGGGCTATATCCCCATGATTACGCTTTCGGCGGAATGGGAATCGGAATTCATCTCGCATATGACTGGGCCGGCAGAGGAACGGCGCCTGGCCATGCCGCCCTCGATGCTGAACCAGTTTGTGGTGAAACTGCGCGACGTGTTCAATACCGTTTCCACCAATGGGGAAACGCCGGTCGTTGTCGTTTCCACCCCGGTGCGGGATTCCATGTACGCCATCGTGGAACGGGTGCGCCCGGCCGTATCCGTGCTTGCCCAGTCCGAGATCTATCCGCGCGCGCGGATCAAGACGGTCGCCACCATTACCTAAACGCTTGCCCGCGCAATATCCGCTCAGGGAATAAAAGTTTTTGGTGAAGCTTTTTCAAAGCTTCAAGGAACGTCAGCCGAACAGGGTTTCGTCTTCCCCGCCAAAGGCGTTCAGGCGGTAAGCCATTTCGCCGTGGCAAGGCAGGTCCAGGCCCGTTTCCTCCACATCCTCGGGCACGCGCAGCCCCCCTGTCAGGGCCGCGGCCTTCATGGCGATCACGGTGGTAACGGCCGAGACCGCGATGCTGAAGCCCATGATGAAAACCTGAACGCCCATCTGCGAAACCAGGGTGCGGCCATGTTCGTACCCCACGCCCCCAAGCACCGGCCAGGCGAACACGGTCGTCAGGAGCCCCCCTGCGATGGCCCCCACGCCATGAATGCCGAAAACGTCGAACGCGTCGTCATAGCCGAATTTGAGCTTGAGCGTATCCACAGCCCAGATACAGGCCCCGCTTGTCAGAACACCCACCGCGATGGAGCCTGCGGGGCTGACAAAACCGCAGGCCGGGGTAATGCCCACCAGCCCGGCCACAGCGCCCGAAACAATGCCGAACGTGCTGGGCCGCCCGCGATGCAGCCATTCCATGGCCATCCACCCCAATGCACCGCCCACGCCCCCCAGCATGGTGTTGACCACCAGTTCGATGGCATGCCCGCTCACGGCGTAATCGCAGCCGCCGCAAAAGGCCAGCCACCCGACAAACAGCATGCAGCCGCCGGCATAGGTCATGGTCATGTCATGCGGGGCCATGACGACGGTGCCCAGCCCACGACGCCGACCGATCATGATCGAGGCCACAAGGGCCGCAACGCCCGCATTCATGTGCACGACATTCCCACCCGCGAAGTCCTGCGCACCCCAGTCGGCCACCCAGCCGCCACCCCACGCCATATGGGCCATGGGCACGTAGTCGATCAGGAACCACACGCCCAGAAAGACCAGCACCGCGGCAAACCGCATGCGTTCGGCAAACGCGCCAACGATAATGGGCGGGGTAATGGCCGCGAACAGCGCCATGAAGAGATAGTACAGATATTCGGGCAACACGCCGACTGCATCCTGCGGCGTAACCCCATGGAGCAGGATTTTATGCAGCCCGCCAATGACCGGCTGGTACGGCCCCACGCTGAAGGTGAGGGAATAGCCGATAACGGTCCACAGCAGGATAACCAGGCAGGACCCCGCGAAAACCTGGGTCAGCACCGACAGCACGTTCTTGCTGCGCGCCATGCCGCCATAAAACAGCGCCAGGCCCGGCAGCATCATCAGCATCACGAACAGGCAGCATGTCGCGATATAGGCGGTATCAGCCAGCCCGTAGGCGGCCGGGGGTGCGGGAGCCTGCGCGAAAGCCGGGGCCGGGGCGAACAGTGCGGGCAAGACTGCCGCCACGGGCAACAGGAGGGTGGTCTTTCGTCCTGACATCCAGCTTTTCCCATTTCGTTTCGGAGCCAGAATACACGACAATCAGATTCGCGAAACGCAAGAGATACGCCCCCAGTCCGTGCATGATGCCTACCCGCTTGCGGAACGCGGCTCACCCCGCCGATGGTACGTTGGTTTGTGCAAAGTGGAAGACAAACACCGCCCCGGGGGACAAGACATGGGCCGATGGCGGATGGACACCCTACGGGGCGGAGACGGTATTCCGCGCGGCTTGCAGCGTATTTTGCAGCAGGCAGGCGATTGTCATGGGGCCGACCCCGCCGGGCACGGGGGTGATGGCCCCCGCGTGGGGACAGGCCTCGTCAAACGCGACATCTCCTACGATACGCGCGCCATCGGGTGTTTCCACGCGGTTGATGCCGACATCGATCACGATCGCACCGGGCTTGACCCAGTCGCCCCGCACCAGCCCCGCCCGGCCTGCCGCCACCACGATAATATCCGCCCGCCGGGCCTCCGCCGCCACGTCACGCGTGCGCAGGTGGGTCATGGTGACGGTGCAGCCTTCCTGCTGGAGCAGGCGCGCCATGGGACGCCCCACGATATTGGAACAGCCGATCACCACCGCCTGCAACCCCGCCAGCACCGGCCGCACGGATTTGAGCAGCATCAGGCAACCCATGGGCGTGCAGGGAATGAACCCGTCACGCCGCCCCACCGCCAGCCGCCCGGCATTGACGACATGAAAACCATCCACGTCCTTTTCAGGGGCTATTCCGTCCAGCACCGCGTCACGCCGGATCTGGGGGGGCAGGGGCAACTGGACCAGAATGCCATGCACCAGGGGATTGGCGTTCAAGGTCGCGATCAGGCCCAGCAATTCGGCTTCGGACGTGTGGCCCGGCAGGTGGTGCGACACCGAGCGCATGCCGGCCTGTTCGGTGGCGCGGATCTTGCTGCGCACGTAAACGCCGCTGGCCGGATCATCCCCCACCATGACCACCGCCAGGGTGGGCAGAACGCCCGCCTGCGCGTGCAGGGCCAGTGCCTGTTCGCGCAGGTCATGGCGCAGGCGCTGGGCGAAGGCCTTGCCGTCTATCAACCGGGTAGGGGGCAGCGTGGTATCGGCCGACTTGTCATCTGGCAGCATGAAGAAGGATCCTTCGCTCTCAGGAGACGAAAACGATGGTCTTGCTGCCGTTGAGGATCGTGCGCATTTCAACATGGTAGCGCACGGCCCGGGACAGCACGCGGCGTTCGATGTCACGCCCCTTGCGGATCAGGTCTTCGGGGCTGTCGGCATGGGAAATCCGCTCCACATCCTGCTCGATGATCGGGCCTTCATCCAGGTCGCGGGTGACATAATGGGCCGTGGCACCGATCAGTTTCACGCCCCGGTCATAAGCCTGGTGGTAGGGCCGCGCGCCCTTGAAGCCGGGCAGGAAGGAGTGGTGGATGTTGATGCACCGCCCCGAAAGCGCCGCCGCCATGTCGTTGGAGAGGATCTGCATGTAGCGCGCCAGCACCACCAGGTCCGCCTTGCTGGCCTGTACCACTTCGAGAATACGCGCTTCCTGCTGGGCCTTGGTTTCCCTGGTGATGGGCAGGTAATAGAAGGGAATGCCGTAGAAGTCGATATCCTTGTAGGTTTCAAGAGGATGGTTCGCGATAATGCCGACCGGGTCTATGGGCAGTTCGCCGATCCGCCAGCGGTACAGCAGGTCCATCAGGCAATGGTCGAACTTGGAGACCATGATAATGACCTTGGGCCGGTAGGACTGGCAGTTCAGCCGGTACTCCATGCTGAAATCCGCCGCCACCTTGTCCACCAGCGCGCGTATGTCGGCCTCGCTCGTCTGACCTTTGACGATATCGAACATGATGCGCATGAAAAAGCTGCCGCTTCCCATGTCGTCATATTGCTGGGCTTCGGTAATGTTCGCACCGGCATTGTACAGCGGCTGGCTGAGTGCTGCCACGATACCGGGGCGGTTGGGGCAGCTCAGTGTAAGAATATAGCCCTTTGCGGTAGGGGAGAGTGTCGTCATGCGATGAAATCCGATTTTTAAGATGTATGGCCAGTCATGGCGACATGCAGATCATGGAACAGGCTCGCGGCAAAGCTGCGAAACACCAGCAGTTCGCAGGCTTCGGGCTGATCGTCCAGATGCCGCACGATAACGGGGATATGCCCGGCCAGCGTCAATGCGACATCGCCCGCCCTGAAGGCGCGCGGATGCAGGTCCACCGGCACAAGACGGGACAGGACGGCCCGCGTGCCCGGCCCCGACAGGCGCAGGGCGGTCCGGCTGTCGCCCTGCGCGCTTAGCGCACAGACCGCCCCGCATGACGCCCGCAGCCGCGCCATAAGCCCCTGCCCGCCCGAACTTGCCCCGGATGGCCCGGACGCCTCCGCCGGAGCCAGTGCAAGCCATTGCGACGGCCCGCACCACAGGAAGGTGACAAGCCCGTCTGCCGTCGTCACGGCCTTTGGGGTCTGGGGCAGGTCCACCCCGAATTCGGCACGCACGCATGCCAGCAGTTCGGCCCGGCCGGAACCCGCGAACGCGCCAAGGCTTGCGGCCTCGGCCAGGGGGGCCAGGGCAAGCCGCAGCCCGTTGGCACTGATAGCCTCGGCGCCAATGGGTGCCGTGGCATGAAGCTTGTCAGCCATGCAGACGCTCTCCCTCGGGATCGACAAAAACAGGGGATACGACACGCGCATTCACAACCGTACCCGCAAGCGGATTATGCACGGCCACCACCTCGCCCAGCCGGGTGGCGCCATTGGCCAGGAAGCCAAGGGCGATCCACGACCCGACGGTGGGCGACCACGCGGCGGAGGAAATCCATCCCTGGTCGGCTGCGGCAGTCGCCAGCGCGCCCTGGGGCAGCAGATGGGCCCCTGCGGCCAGCGTGTCGGTCGCGCACAGGGGTTGCAGCCCCACCAGCGTGGGCCGCGCCGGGTCCGTCAGCGCCGGACGCTGCGCCATGACACGGCCGATAAAGTCCTTTCTGGTGGACAGCATCCGCCCCATGCCCAGGTCGTGAGCCGTGGTCTGGCCGTTGAGTTCCGGCCCGGCGGGGTGGCCTTTTTCAATGCGCAGCACACCCAGCGCCTCGGTCCCGTACGGGGCGATGCCGTAGGGTGCGCCCATCTGCATCAGCCGCTCGGCCAATGCCGCGCCGTACCGCGCAGGCACGGCCAGTTCATACGCCAGTTCGCCGGAGAACGAGAGCCGGAACAGCCGCGCCTCCTGCCCGCCGCACACCGTGACGGACCGCGCCGCCATGTAGCCGAATGCCTCGTTCGACAGGTCGTATTCGGGGTCCACGATCTGGCGCAGCACATCGCGCGATTTCGGGCCGGCCACGGCGATCTGCGCCCATTCATCGGTGACGGAAATGAACTGCACGTCCATTTCGGGCCAGAGCCACTGGTGGCAGAATTCCAGATGCGCCATGACCCCGCCCGCATTGGCCGTGGTGGTGGTCATGACGTAATGGTTCTCGCCCAGCCGCGCGGTGGTGCCGTCATCATAGGCGAAACCGTCTTCACGCAGCATCAACCCGTAGCGGGCGCGGCCCACGGGCAGTTTCTTCCAGGCGTTGACATAAACGCGTTCGAGAAATTCCGCGGCGTCCGGGCCCTGGATGTCGATCTTGCCCAGGGTGGTCACGTCGCAAAAGCCCACGGCCTCGCGCACTGTGCGCACCTCGCGATTGACTGTTTCCTGCCAGGTCTGCTCACCCGCGCGGGGGTACCATTGCGCGCGCTGCCACAACCCGTTCGCCGTGAACACCGCCCCCTGCGCCATCGCCCATTGATGCGTGGGGGGCAGCCGTTCGGGCTTGAAATGGGGGCCGCGATGCGCACCGGCCAGCGCGCCAATGGCCACGGGCTGCGTGGGCGGGCGGATCAGTGTCGTGCCGGTCTGCGCAATGCTGCGCTCACTCACTTCCGCCAGCAGGGCCAGGGCGTTCACGTTGGAGGTCTTGCCCTGATCTGTCGCCATGCCAAGCGTGGTGTAGCGCTTGAGATGCTCGACCGAGACAAAGCCTTCGTGCGCGGCAAGGCCGATATCCCTGGCGGTCACATCGTTCTGGAAATCGACGAACGCCTTGCCCTTCTTGGCCGCGGCCACACCCTTGAGCGCATGGAACAGGGCCTGAATCCCGTAAGAGGCGGGTTCGGCCCGGGGCAGGTCGGGCAACGCGGTCTCGAACCCGCATAGGGCTGCAGCCGCCTGCCCGGCCTGCGCACCCTGGCCCAACGCCTCGGCCGTGTCGAACACGCCGGCCGCCGCGCCGACCACGACCATGCCCGGCGGCAGCGCGCTGGGCACGAAGGCGCATATGTCCTCCCGGTAGTCGGGCCGCGCGCCCTGATGCGTGGTAAGCGCGATATTGGGCGACCAGCCGCCCGACATGGCCACCAGATCGCATGCAATATTATGCGCCTGCCCCGCATGATCGCGCACCAGCACCGATTTCACACCCTTGCTGCCATACACATCGGCAAGGGATGCCCCGGCAAAGAACGGCGCGCCACAATCGCGCGCAACCTGGGCCCCGGCCCCCGTGCCTTCGGGCCGGGAGTCGACGATGGCTGCGACCTTCACCCCCACGCGGGCCAGGTCCCGTGCCGTGCGCAGCCCGTCATCATTGCAGGTATAGACCACGGCCCGACGACCCGGTGCCACGCCAAAACGGTTCACATAAGTACGTACCGCCCCGGCCAGCATCACGCCCGGCCGGTCATTATTGGGGAACACCACAGGCCGTTCGATGGCCCCCGTGGCCACCACGCAGCGGCGCGCCACAATGCGCCACAGCCGTTGACGCGCCTCGCCTTCGGCGGGAACGGGCTTGTGGTCGGCCACACGTTCGAGCACGCCATAGGTGCCGCCGTCATAGGTGCCGAATACGCAGGCCCGCGTCATCACCGTGACCTCGGGCATGGCAGCCAGCGCCTGACAGGCCTTGGCCACCCAGTCGGCCGCCGGGGCACCGTCCAGCGTCATGTGTTCGGCACGCAGGCGACCGCCCGGCAGGCTGTCTTCCTCGCACAGGATGACCCGTGCCCCCGCACGCCCCGCCGCCAGCGCTGCCGCCAGCCCGGCCGGGCCGCTGCCCACTACCAGCACATCGCAAAATGTCGTGGCTTTTTCGTAATGGTCTGGATCGGCCTCATCCGCCGCACGGCCCAGCCCTGCCGCGCGGCGAATGGCGGGTTCGTACACTTTTTCCCAGAAGGAGGCAGGCCACATGAAGGTCTTGTAGTAGAACCCCGCCCCCAGCACGGAAGACAGCAGGCCGTTCATGCCAAGCGCGTCGAACGCCAGGCTGGGCCAGCGGTTCTGGCTACGCGCCACCAGCCCGTCGAACAGTTCGGCCACCGTGGCGCGTGTATTGGGTTCGCGCCGGGCCCCATCGCGCAGTTCCACCAGGGCGTTTGGTTCCTCCGGCCCGGCCGAGAGAATACCGCGCGGGCGATGGTATTTGAACGACCGTCCGGCCAGGTGAATACCATGCGCCAGCAGGGCCGAAGCCAATGTATCGCCCGGATGCCCGCTCAGCCTGCGGCCATCGAAGGTAAAGTGCAGCGTGCGGCTGGTATCCACCGCGTTACCATTGGCCACGCGCATGGGCTGGGCGCCCGCCTTGGGATGTGAGGCTGCGCCGCTCATGCCGCGCCACCCGAACGCTCGGCCGCGACAGCACTTGCCGCACGCACGTCATCCACCCGGTGGGTGCGCGTATCGCGCGTGACCACCAGCCAGGACCGGCAGCCCACCCCGTGGTACCAGAGTTCGCTGTGCAAACCCGCCGGATTGTCGCGCAGGTAGACATAGTCGGTCCAGGCCTGGGCATCGGTCTGGAGAGAGGTATCGGCAGCCGGGCGGCGCACCAGAGCATCGCCCCGGTATGTGAATTCCTCAAGCCCGCGGGAACCGCAGAAGGGACAGGTCAGACGCATGGAAACCTCAATGCAGGTTGGGCTGTGCGCCCATGCCTTTTTCATCAATCACCGCACCGCGGGCAAAGCGGTCCAGCCGGTAGGCGGTGGCCACGGGGTGGGGTTCGTCCCGGGCGAGAAGATGCGCGAAACACAGGCCCGAAGCCGGTGTGGCCTTGAACCCGCCGTAACACCAGCCCGCGTTCAGGTACAGCCCGTCCACCGGGGTACGGTCGATAATGGGGCTGCCATCCATGGACATGTCCATCAGCCCGCCCCAGTGGCGCAGCAGGCGCACACGGCCGATACGCGGCATCAGCGCCATGCCGCCTTCGCACACATCCTCGATCACGGGCAGATTGCCGCGCTGCGCGTAGGAATTGTAGCCGTCGATATCGCCGCCGAACACAAGCCCGCCCTTGTCGGACTGGCTGATATAGAAATGCCCCGCGCCAAAGGTGACGACACAGTCGATGAACGGCTTGAGCCCTTCGCTGACGAAAGCCTGCAACACGTGGCTTTCAATGGGCAGGCGCAGCCCGGCCATGGCCGCCACGCGTGAGGAATTGCCGGCACAGGCCAGGCCGACCTTGCCCGCGCCCACAAACCCGCGCGACGTTTCAACCCCCACGGCCCGGCCACGCTCGATACGGATCCCCGTGACCTCGCAATTCTCGATAATATCCACCCCCAGCCGGTCGGCGGCGCGGGCATAGCCCCAGGCCACGGCATCATGCCGGACCGTGCCGCCACGCGGTTGCAGCAACCCGCCGCGAATGGGAAAGCGTGCGTCATCGAAGTTCAGGAACGGCAGTTTTTCACGCACTGCCGTGGCGTCCAGCAGTTCGGCATCCACACCGTGCAGGCGCATGCCATTGCCGCGCCGGATATAGGCGTTGCGCTGGGCATCGTTATGAAACAGGTTCAGCACGCCACGCTGGCTGACCATGGCGTTGTAGTTGATATCCTGTTCCAGCCCTTCCCACAGTTTCATGGAACATTCGTAAAACGGCTCGTTCCCGGGCAGCAGGTAGTTGGAGCGGACAATGGTGGTGTTGCGCCCGACATTGCCCCCGCCGATCCAGCCCTTTTCCACCACGGCGATCCGCAGCCCGCCATAACGCCGTGCCAGGTAATAGGCAGTCGCCAGCCCGTGGCCACCCCCACCGACAATCACGTAATCATAGGCGGGGGCCGGGGCGGCCTTGCGCCACGCAGCCTTCCAGCCCGTATTGCCACGCAGGCCTTCGCGCAGAAGCGAGAAAAGGGAGTAACGATCGGTTGGCATGGTTAATCCGCTCTGTAATCCTGATCCCCATCTAGGGACCGATCCGGCTTGAGACACAATAAATTTTTCTTATAATAGGCCCATGGCAATCGTGGACCTACCCTTCGAGCTTTCATCGCTCAGCGTTTTCCTGGCCGTATGCGACAATGGCAGCATGGCAGCGGCGGCACGCGTGCTCAAGGTGACGCAACCCGCCATATCGCAGAGCATCGCCGAGCTGGAAAGCCGCCTGGGGGCAACCCTGTTCGACCGCAACGTGCGCCCCCTGGCCCTGACGGCGGCAGGCACGGTCCTGCGCCAGTACGCCACCACCCTGCTGGCGGAAGTGCGGCATATCGCCACCAACATCCAGGAAATACGGCTGGGCCATGTGCCGCAACTGCGCATGGGGGTTGTCGATTCGCTCTCCCGCGCCATGTCCGCGCATATTTCACGCTATATGTACGGGCGCGTGGGCCGGCTGATCATGCATGCGGGGCTGACGGAAACACACGCCACCGCCCTGCTGACACGCCAGATCGACTTCGTGATCGGGGTGGACGACATGGAGGACGTGGCAGGGCTTGAGCGCTGGCCCCTGTTCGAGGAACCCTATCTGCTGCTCTGCCCGCCCGACATGCCCCCACCCCGAACAGCGCAGGAGCTTGGCGCCTGCCTGGGCAGCCGGCCCTTTGTCCGTTTTTCGCAGCGCTCGCGCACGGGGGCGGATATCGAACGCTTCCTGCGCCGCCTGAAAATAGACGTGCCGTTCCAGCAGGAATTCGATCTGCCCTATGACGTGTTCGCGGCCTGCCAGGCCGGTGGCATTGCCATTACCACCCCGCTCTGCCTGTACGAAGCCGGCTTTGCCGAAGGCTGCGGCCTGACATGCCACCCCTTGCCCACAGGGCACTTTGTGCGCCGCCTGACCCTGGTGGTACGCCGCCGCGAATTCGGGCGCTTTCCGCTCGACTTCACGCTTTTCCTGCGCGAATGCCTGACACAGACCGTGCTGAAGACCCTGGAAGAGCTTTTCCCTGCCTTTGTGCAGCAGATGCGGGTCCTGTCCTGATGAGCGGGCGTTTGCACCGCCGCGACACCACCCCGACGCGGAACAAGCGCGCAGGGGGAAATTGCCTTCCCCCTATGCAGAAAGGCCATTCATGGCTTGGAGAAATTTCAAAGCAACGCTAGAGAAGACAACAACTTAGAAAATAAATCGGCTCAGGACGTCTCCCATGGATATTAAAGTTTATGTCTGCCACCACAAACCATGGTCAACACTCAAAAACGAGGTGTTCGAGCCTATTCAGGTCGGACGCAGTCTTGCCAAGACCTATCTGCCGGGAATGATCGGGGACGATACCGAAGACAATATTTCTGACAAGAACAAAGAATGGTGTGAACTGACAGCCCTTTACTGGATCTGGAAGAACACGTCCCATGACTATGTCGGGCTGATGCATTACAGGCGGTACGTGTCCTTCAATCCGGACATTCATCGCGATGAGGTCATTCACGGCATCGATCCGCAAGACACAAAACGGAACAGGTGGACCCATGACGGGCTGGCCGCATTGTTCCAGACCTATTCCGTCGTCACCTCTCCCCTTTACAACATTCATCCGCCTGGGCTGCCGCACAGAATTCAGTCATCGTATGACCATTACTGCAATGAACACTACAAAAAAGATATAGACACGATGATGTCTATTATCGAAGAGCAATTTCCAGACTATTATATTGATTCCCTCCATTCGATTTATGCGCATCAATGCTTTTTTGGCAATATTGCCATTATGCGCCGCGATATTTTTGAGGACTATTGCTCTTTCCTTTTCTCCGTTCTGGAAGAGGTTGAAAGACGCATTGATATTTCTCCCTACGATCCATATCAAAAAAGAATTTTCGGCTTCCTGGCGGAGCGGCTCACGAATGTTTTTTTTGAACATCTGAAATCCAGGGACAAGACGCTCAAAATTCATCACGCCCCGATGGTCTATGTCGGCGAAAAAGACCCGGTTTTTGATTATGCCTCCCTTTCAAGCCGTATTATCAAAAAGACGCCACAGGAAAATGCTATTTCCTTTGGGGGTGCCATCAATATCGTCATGTCCTTCGATGACCGCTATGCCAATCATGCGCAGGCCACGATAGAATCTCTTTTGGCCCATACGCGCAATGGCAACAGCATATATTTCCATATTATTCATGACGCGCGTCTTTCCCAGGACAAGATCCATCAGTTCAAAAACACCTATCAAGGAAGAACAAATTTCTCGTTCTATCTTGCGGAAAATACTTTTATAGAAAAATTCCCTCTGAACAGGGGCTATATCAGTATCAACACCTATTACAGACTGGTCATGCAGGATCTTTTTCCCGCATCCGTCAGCCGTGTGATCTACCTTGATTCCGATATCATCATCTGTGACGATATAACAAAATTGTGGAATATCGATCTTGGCGGAAAAATAGTCGGCGGCTGCCTGGATGAAGGGGGTGTGCTGCAATCGCGTCGTCTTTTTGGCAACAAGGCCAATAATACCTACGTCAATGCCGGCATATTGCTCTTTGATATCCAGAAAGCCGTTGAGAAATATTCAAACCTCTCTTTTTATTACTCTGAGGTTTTTTACAAGAACCAACCGCTCATCACCTTGCAGGATCAGGATATCATCAATATCGCCTACAAGGACGACCTTCATATCCTGCCCTTGAACTGGAACACGAACTCCCGCATTTACACGGCGAACGATCTGGATCACGCCTATTCCCCGCAGGCGGAACAGGATGCCCGTGAAAACCCGCAGATCGTGCATTTTACGGATAGCAGAAAACCCTGGAAATTTTCCTGCACCCACCCCCTGAAACTACTGTACTGGTTTTATAGGGAAAAGGCGGATACGGGACCGATCTCGTTTTACGAAAAAATCTCGAAAAGCAACACGACAATCAAACTCCGCACTGACGAGAAGATGCTTTATATCAACTCCGATCGGATCAACGTGAAAATTCCCAAGAAGATGGCGGTTCAACTGTTGAAACTCATCAAGAGGTAAACCAGGACCGATATCTGCCCCTGAGCAGACCTTTTCCATCTGAAACGCTACTGATCCTGCCCTGCATCACCAGGGAGGATCAGACTGTTTCAAAAGCCCGGCCACGAAATATTGGAAAGTTTTGGGTGAAACTTTTTTAAAAAGCGTCAGAAAACGTCACTTTTGCAAAAAAGGCACCACCCCATAAAATTTTATTATTTATCAATGAGTTACTACAAAAACAGATCGTCCGGACCTCCACCCGGTACCCATCACCCCGGCCCAGTGCTGGGGCGACAGCGCTCCCCCCAGACTTGCCGCAAGCCATGCTCGATCGTGACTGGCCATTTCCCCTTGGCCCGCTGGCGTTACCGTGGCCTTTCCTGCCAAGACAATTCCGTGCATCCGAACGATTTTTCGGCCAGATGGGCCTGTTATGCATTGCCAATGCAACGGGTTTGTCCATCTCTGGGAGCGTGCAGATCTCTTATATCTCCCATGATGGTATGACAGGTCATTTCTGCCCAACCAGTTGACCAAGATCATTTACCGGCGTCCGGACACTCCCTTAGTTTCCGACTCAGTAAATGAGACTGCAGGAGGGCCGCAGAAATGAGCGCTCTCGACAAGACGGGTGTGGGTAAAAATTTTTGTTATCCGTGTATAAAATCGTGCGAAATATACGTTACGGGCATAAATTTTATCTCTAAAAAGGGTGTTTGGAGGATTTGATTATGCCAGACAACGAAAACCCGGAATGGAATGAAAAAACACTCCCTCCCAAGGATTTACCGCTCGATACCTTCATTCATGGTGTCGCCAGTGTAGATCGGGGCCATGGTTTCCGGGTCGGCGAGATTGTGGGCATTATTGCCGATCTGGCGGGCATTACGTCCATCGACCGGGATAAGCTGAAAATGGCCGGTAAAATGCATGATGCGGGGAAAATCCTGATCCCGAACGAAATCCTGCAAGCCCCGCGAAGCCTGACCGCGGAGGAAAGAAAAACCGTCCAGAAACACCCGTTGCTGGGGCTTGCCATAACGCAATGGTATAATCACGAATTCTGCGAGGAAATTCGGGATGCGATGCTGATGCACCACGAACGGTGGGACGGCACGGGCTACCCGTTCGGCCTGAAGGGGGAAAATATCCCGCTTCTGGTTCGGATCGTCACATTGGCCGATACGATTGACGCCATTGCATCCCGCCGGGACTACAAGGCGCCGTGGAAGCCTGACTTTGTCCAGACGTTTCTAAAGCATGAAACCGGCAAGATCTACGACCCCGACCTGGCGAAAGTCTGCATCGACCATCTCGACAAAGTTCTCGAACCGGTCAAAAACTGCAAATTCGCGCATTAGGCGGCCCTATCGGGGCCGCCATACCGCTGCGCGCCCGGATCGCACTGTATCCACAAATACAGTATCCATAACTATAGAACGATGGGGCGGATAACCGGCCCCGTCCTGCCAGGCGGGCATGGGCGTATCGCGCAGCACCGTATCAGGGCAAGTCGGGTTCACCGATCACGACGGTTGTCCCGTCTGACGGGACGGACGTTATAATACGGTTCCGGCCCTGGCGCTTGGCCTTGTACAAGGCCTGATCGGCCTGGTTTATGAGCACTTTTGCGTTCGTTTTCCCGTCGAAAAACGTGAGTCCACCCGACAGGGTTACGGAAATCGTCTCGCCCGAAGACAACAGCAAGGGCTTTTTCTCCATGCTGGCGCGAAGACGCTCGGCACATTTCTGGGCCTCCTGCGGTGTCATTTCCGTAAGAATAATCAGGAACTCCTCGCCCCCGTAACGGAAAATATAGTCATTGACCCGCAACAGCGCGACAAGCGTATTGGCGACAAAGCAAAGCACGTCATCCCCGACCAGATGGCCATATTTGTCGTTGATGCTCTTGAAATGATCGATGTCGAACAGGATGATGCAGAATTTCTTCTCCTTTGTCATGGAGTATGAAATTTCATTCTGCATGACAGCGTCGAGAAATCTCCTGTTCAGGACTTTTGTCAGCGGGTCTTTCCCGCTCTCGACTTTTTCTATCTGGTGAAAGCTGTTTTCGGCCAGGAAATTGATTTTCCTTATCGAGCGATAGACTTTTTCCGAAAACTTCTTCGGAACTTCGCCCGTGTTCTGGACCAGGGCGATATCGCTGTCGATTTTTTCTATTTCCTTCTGGATCGTATCGAATTCCCGCGTTCCCTTGAACATGTTTCGCCCTTTATGGGTGAACCACAAGCCGAAATCGGAATCCTCGACCAGTTGAATTTCCTGTGCCCTGTTTTCGCACAGCAAGGTCAGGGTTTGCGTGCTCCATGCAAAGAACGTCCGGACCTGTGTTTCCCGCTCGAAGGCCAGATCCTGTCCCAACGACACCATGCGCAGGACTTCCTTGCTTTCCACCGCCTTGCGAAACCGGGAATCATAGGCGCGCATGACGAATTTGAACGAGAAATCCATCATCGAACCAATGTAAATGATCACGGATGACGTATCGAACTGATCGGACTTGTCCGCCAGGAACAGGGATGTAATTTGCCGTTTGATAATAAAAAAGCCGTAGGCAATGAGATGGGCCGGTATTTCCAGCCGCGCATAAGCGCTACCCATGCGTTTTTGCAGCAGGCACAGATGTTCGATATCTTCGGGGGAGGCGGAAAAGACTGCCTTGATATAAAAATACAGGTTTTTCCGCATTTTTCTCAGTAGATTTTCTTTCCTGAGAAACTCCGTCGCACTTTCATATTGAAAAATCGCTTTAACAAAAAGATCTATGCACCCGACAGCGTTGTCCTGGATCACCCCCCTGACATACGCTCTCTGCCGTGCGGGAGCCTGCGTGATAATATCTTTCCATTGCTCCTTCGGGCTTAAATAAATAAACTTTTTATCCATTCCCTGTATGTCCCTAGAAACTCAGGAGCCAAAAACTTTATGGTTCATATCACTATTGATACATCTCAATGCGCAGCGTACGCTCCCGTATCAACCTTTTTCAGCTACCGTTAAACACATTTAACAGTCTTTATAATTATATGATTGCTGTTCCTCTGTAAAGAAGACGGACGAAACGCCTCCTTTTTACTCTATGCGCCCGGGATGGCACGCAAAATTTCCCCGAACCGACCCGATTCAAGGCAACAAGGCACGGGGTTTGCGGTCGGGCTGGAACCACAAACATGGCGCACGCATGGGGCCCATTCCGGGCAACATCCGCCCTGTGCTGCTGACTTTTAAAACAGCCCCTCACCCTGTCAAAGCGGCGTTATGCGCCACAAACGCCGGGGCAGAAAACTGCGGTCCGGATCGCCCAGCACGTGTCCGGCCCGATGCCTGACCCGGCTGACGGACAGTCAGGACTCCGCCACAGGAAGGCGGGAGGCATTGGCATGATGGGTGCGGAAATATTCGTTACCGAGTGGTCAACGCAATTCCCATGAACAGTCATGCCGCCCAGATGGATAAGATCCGATTAAGGTATTCACCAAACCGTAAAACCCTTTCGGAGGGGAATAATCCGCAGGAGATGAATTTTACAATCCGTATATTGAAGCAGGCGATATTTAGGCAAATTCCTGTTTGCTTTCATAAGGAATATTTTTTATTATCTTGGCGCCGACGGAATATCGATCCGGCCGGTTTCAATTTCATGGGCGTCTTTGCCTCCGGGCTTTTACGGCTCTTCAAGAGCGCATTCCAATGCTTGGGAGTACTCCTTTCCATGACAGGAACACTCTTTTTACGGGCTTCCGGGCAGACCACCGCCACGCGGGATGCCGCCTGCCCTGTGATGGCCGCGCCCTTCACGGGCGGCCCGGAGAACCCCCGACCGCCACCCGGCCCCAGCGCGGACGACACCCCCGACAAGCGTGAAACACGATCCGTACAGCCCCGCCAACGGGCGAACCATGCCGGACGATCACCTGTTCTAAAAACAGTTTGTCGGCAGCCGTATCTGCAAGCCAATCGCAATGTTGGTATTGCCAAGTGTGATTTTTTCCATCCAAATACCGCAGGAATTTTTCAAGGCGGCAACACCCCGCGCCATGGCGAGCGGGGAATCGCCATTGTCAGGAAAGGAAACCCCCACGCGACGCCACCGCATATCCCACGCGCGGGAATGATCTGCCGGGCGGCGCAACAATAAATTCATACGACAATTATGACGCTTTTCGTTTTATGACTGGCCTTTAAAAATCCAAACCTCCACCGAATCAAGGCGGAATTTCATCATGCGGCTTTATACATGCCATCTTGTTTTCGTCTGAGGCAGCCATGCGCGACCATATAGCACAACGACGGATGAGAGATATTGCCGTTAACGTGCCGTCCGTTTCATCCAATGAAACGGGTGCGAATATTTTTGCCCTGTTCCAGGAAAACACGGAGCTTTCCGAAATTCCTGTTGTCGATGCGCATAACCGCCCTGTCGGCATTATCGGCCGCTGGACCTTTCTGTTACGGGTGGGGCACCGGTTTGGTTATGAAATATTCGCCAACCGCTCCATTTCGCTGCTGATGGACCGCAACCCCATTCTGGTCGATGCGGATGAATTCGTGTCCGACTTTGTGGATACCATTCTCAACACCCATCTGCTGAACCAGTTGACCGGGTTCATTATTACAAAAAACCAGGAATATTACGGGGTTGGCTCAACCTTCAACCTCACCAAGGCGCTGCATGCGCAGGCAGTCGACACGATCAAGGAACTGCGCCAGACCGCGGGTGAATTACGGCAGGCCAACAAGATCATCCTGCGCGACAAGTTATTCATTTCCACCATCATCGATAATATTCCCACCGCCATCCAGGTGCGCGACGTCAATACCGGGGATACGATCATCCATAACCGGGCGGCGGAGGAAGTGGGACTGTCCTCCCAATCCTTCATCCTGAATGCGCTGGACGACACGCTGCCCGATGTGTCGGTCAGCCAGGCGGACGACACCACGTGGCATGCCCGCATCGGCAAATCGGAACAGACGCTGACAGACCGCCAGGGAATCGAGCGTATTCTTTCAAAAAGAAACCTGCTGATCGACGATGACGATGGCAACAGGCGGTGGGAACTCTGTGTTGCGGATGACATCACGGAATATCGCGAAGCCCAGCGCAGCATAGAACAACTCGCCCATTACGATAACCTGACCGGCCTGCCCAACAGAAATTACTTCAGTTCCAAGCTGAATGCCATGGCCGACCAGCAGGAATTCGAATTTTTCCTGCTCTATATCGATCTGGACCACTTCAAATCCATCAATGACGTGCATGGCCACAGCGGCGGGGACGAATTGCTGCGAAAGGCTGCGTCGAGGCTTCAGGCCTGCTGCCGCCAGGACGATTTTGTCGCGCGCCTGGGCGGCGACGAATTCGCGATGATCTGGCCTTACTGCTCCGCCACCGCCCCGATCGAACCCCGCCTGGGGGAACTGATCAAGCTGCTGAGTGCGCCTTACACGGTTCAGGATAATGAAGTCGTTGTGGGGGCCAGTATAGGTGCGGCCCATTTCCCCGACCAGGCCAATGACAGTGCGACCTTGCTGCGCTATGCGGATATGGCGCTCTACAAGGCCAAGGCCCTTGGCCGCTGCCAGTACAAGCTGTTCGACAACGCCCTGAGCCGCGAGATGAGCGAACGGGCCGAACTTGTCGCCGCGCTGCACAAGATGGTCGATGGCGAAGGGCTGAGCCTGCATTACCAGCCCATCTATTGCCTTACCACCAACAAGATCCGCTCTTTCGAAGCCCTGGCGCGCTGGCACCATGCCGAACGCGGCACGATCCCGCCCGATATCTTTATCCGCCTGGTCGAAGATACGGGCCTGATCCACCAGTTTGGCGAACGCGTGCTCCGCATGGCCTGTTACGAAGCCCGGACATGGCCCAAGACCGTGACCGTATCGGTCAATGTGTCCCCCCTGCAACTCAAGCGCCGCCAGTTCCCCGACGTTATCCGGACAATCCTGGAGGAAACGGGACTGGAACCTTCCAGGCTGGATCTGGAGATTACAGAAAGCGTTTTGATGGATGAATATGAATATAAAAATTCCATCCTGAACGATATTCGCGAAATCGGCTGCAATATCAGTATAGATGATTTCGGAACCGGCTATTCATCCCTGAGTTATTTGTGGAAACTGCCTTTCGATAAGATCAAGATCGACCGCAGTTTCGTCCAGGCCCTGCCCGACCCGACCGCAAAAGAAATTATCCAGTCCATTGTAGGTATTGCAAGTATTCGCGCCAAGACCGTCATTGTCGAAGGCGTTGAATCCCAGATCCAGCTTGATGCCGTGCGCGCCATGAAATGCACCGAGGCCCAGGGCTATTTCCTCGGCCGGCCCGGCCCCTGCCCGCTGGCGTTCGGCGACGCCTGAAGACCGTGCCCGTGCCGGGCGGCCGAACCGGCGGCGCGAACCCGGCAGTTCAACCGGGCGGCCCGAACTGGCTACCAAACGGGCACGCACCCGTCTTTTCTGGCTTTACGCTTGAGAAGCGCCGCACATCCTCTTAGTATGCGACCCTCTGAAAGGCTGGCACCCCGCTTGCCGGCCGCGCAATAGTGAAAAAGGTGCCTGTGGATGGAGTGGACCGAAGAAATAATCGCCCAGTTGAAGGACCTGTGGGCGGAAGGTCTGTCAACCGCGGAAATCGGCCGCCGTCTCTCCATCACCAAAAACGCTGTCGTTGGCAAGGCACACCGGCTGGGGCTGCCGCCCCGTCCCTCCCCCATCCGGCGTGAAGGCAAGGCCAAGCCGACCGGCGCGGAAAAGCCCGAAAAAACCGCGCAGCCAGTGGCGGAAGTGACGGCCGACGCCCAGCGCAGCGAACCCGCGCCCGCAGCACCCCGCGCCCCTCTTGCACCCAGTGTCAGCGAACAGCCCGCCCCCGCCCCATCATCCCCCCAGGCTACGGACACTCCGGTTCAGGAGAAAGTGGCGCCGAAGGAAAAAGCGGCTGCAAGCCCCAAGGCCGCCCCCAAGTCCAAGCCGGTCTTTCGCACCATTTCGGATGCCGAGCCACAAAAGCGGCGCGGCCCGTCCTGCTGCTGGCCGATTGGTGACCCCGGCACGCCGGGCTTTCACTTTTGCGGCGCAACGCCCTTGCCCGGCAAACCTTATTGCGACGAACACGCCCAGATCGCCTATGTCAGGCTGCGTGACCGCCGCGACACCATGGCCTGAAACCACGGCTGGCCACACACGCGCCGGCAACGCTGTCGCCGGTTACCGGGTAGAATAAAAAGGGGCCGCACCTGTGATGGTGCGGCCCTTTTTTTGCTGCCTTGTCCAAAGGCTTTTTACGGCCCCTGGCCTCTATCGGTCTCAGGCCGCGGGTTCTGCATCCGGCGCGGCTTCCGCGGGCTTATCGGATGCGATAGCCGGGGCAGCCCCGCTTTCGGGCAGCATTTCCAACTGGCCGGTAATCTGGCCGCCGTCATCCACCTTCAGGCGATGGCAGGACGCCTTGCCCAGCAGGCGGCCCGTGCCACGCACGGTCAGGCTGCCACGCACGATCAGCGAACCGTCGACCGTGCCGGCAATTTCGGCATTCTCGACCTCGACCCCGCCGCGGAACAGGCCGCCGGGCATCACAACCAGTTCCTTGGCGTTGATCAGGCTGGATTCCACCGTGCCTTCCACGACAAGCCGTTCGGCATCCTGGACCGAACCCTGGACGCTGATCCCGCGCCCGACAACCAGCGTGCGCTGATCGGGAACGTCCTTGCGACCGGGTGCCTGCGGGGGCAGCCCGCGTGCGGCAGCACCCGGAATAGGCGGAATACCAGCGCCTGAGGGAAGGGGGGAACCAGAAGGAAGTGGCGCACGGCCCATGAGCGAGGTCTCCTTGAGTGTGTCAGGACGAGACGTAGCCGGGCCCGCTGCGGATGCTCCTGGCCGCCCTGTCGTGGATGAAAAACTGGAATCCGATACCCCGGCCGGGCGCGCAGGCGCCGACTGGCTGGCAGCGGAGGTCTGTTCCGATGGTCGTTTGTCTTCAGGCTTTCGTCTTCTGAACAAGAAATTCCCCCCGCCATTCAAACTATCTGGTTTTCGGACAGCAACCCCACCCGTGCAGGCGCTGCCCGCGCCCCAAGCCGCCTGCTCAAGACCGTTCCGATTCTATACAGGCGTCGCACCTTCGGGCAAAGCTTGCCTACACGCCAGTGTTGCCCTTTTTGTGGCAGCGCGCTAGCCAAACAGCCACAGAGTTTCATTTTTTAAGAGAAGTTTTCGCGACCATGACAGCCATAGAGACGAAATACGATATTCTGGGGATCGGGAATGCCATTACCGATATTCTGGCCAAGGTCGAGCCAGCCTTTCTGGAAAAACAGAACCTGACACCGGGCAGCATGACGCTGGTGGATGCGGACCGCGCCCACGCCCTTGAAGCAGCCCTGACACCCGAACAGGTGATGGGTGGCGGCTCTGTCGCCAATAGCTGCGTGGTGGCCGCCCAGTTCGGCGCGCGCGTGGCCTATCTGGGCAAGGTCGCGCGCGATAATGCCGGGCAGAAATTCGTCCAGGACCTGCGCGATAACGGTGTGGAATTTCCATCCCAGCCGCTGAACACGCAAACCTTCGAAAATCTGCCGACCGCGCGCTGCATTGTCATGATAACGCCCGACGGCCAGCGCACGATGGCCACCTATCTGGGTGCGTGTTCGTGCTTCACGCCCGAAGACGTGCTGCCCGACATTATTACCGCGTCACGGATCGTCTATCTTGAAGGCTATCTGTTCGACCCGCCCCATGCGCAGGAAGCCTTCCGCCACGCCGCGGCTATTGCCCATGCGAATGGCCGGCAGGTGGCTCTGTCCCTGTCCGACCCGTTCTGCGTGGGCCGCCACCGCGATGCGTTCCTGGATCTGGTGAAGGGGCATGTGGATATCCTGTTCGCCAATGAAGACGAAATCTGCGCCCTGTACGAGACCGAAAGCTTTGACGAGGCCGCCCGCCACACCGCACAGGACACGACCTTTGCAGCCCTGACGCGCTCCGCCCTGGGCAGCGTGGTCATCCATGACGGCACGTTCACCCAGGTCGCACCCGTGCCCACGCAGGTGGTGGATACGACCGGCGCGGGCGATGCCTATGCGGCCGGGTTCATGGCCGGGCTGACATCGGGCCGCAGCCTGCCCGAATGCGGACGGCTGGCCTCGGTCGCGGCGTCGGAAATCATTTCCCATTACGGCGCGCGCCCGCTGTCCAACCTATGGGAAGAAATGGGCTTCTGACAGCCAGTCACGGGGCCGGAACCCCGGCCCCGCAGGCTTGCCTTGCGCCGGATCGTGCAGCCCGGGCCGTCACGAAGGCTGTCGCTTGGCTGCCAATCCGCAAAGCAGCGCGTGGTCGCCACGAGGCCGATTCAAACCCGTTGGGTGCCGCTTTTTTCAAAAAGGCGGCGTTCCCCGAAGCTTTTTGAAAAAAGCTTCACCAAAAACTTTCAGCAAATTTGCAGACTCTTACGACGACTGGCTTTTCGATTCAGTCTCTGAGCAGATGCGATCAACCCGCCTCGGCTGTTCCCTGACAGGGAACGGTCCCGACCTTGCCATCGCGAATGCACAGGGCAACCTCACCCACGCACAGGGCGCGCGCGGTTTGTCCGAACACACGGCCGCGCCAGCCGCCCGTCAGCGGGCCGGGCTGGTCGGGATCAAGGGCGAATGCCTCCAGGTCGTCCTGCGATGCCACCAGCTTGGGGGCCACGTCATGCTCTTCGCAGCAGGCGGCCAGCAGCACCTTCAGCAGGGCCACCAGCGATGCGGGAGGACGCGGCGCGTCCTTGTTGCGGCCCTTGGGCAGCTTGGGCAGTTCGCTTTCGGGCAGGGCCTGAGCCTGCTTTACGGCATCAAGCAACGCCTGACCCACGGCCCCTTCCGCCAAACCGCGCGACACGCCACGCACGCGGCCCAAGGCGCCAAGGTTGGCAGGCGTGGTGGCAGCGATTTCAAGCAGGCTTTCATCCTTGATCAGGCGCTGGCGCGGCACGTTGATCCGCTGCGCCTCGCGCTCACGCAGGGCCGCCACGGCCCGCAGGACCGCAAGCATGCGCCTGTTGCCCGTGCGGGCCCGCAGGCGTTCCCACTGCCGTTCGGGATCGGGCAGGAATGTCTCGGGCGCTTCCAGCTCGGCCATTTCGGCCGCGACCCAGCTCAGCCGCTTTTCCTGCTCCAGCTTGGCGATCAGGCGTTCGTAAACCACGCGCAGCCATGTGACATCGCCCGCCGCGTAGGCAAGCTGGGCCTCGGACAGGGGCCGGGCCGACCAGTCCGTAAAACGATGGCTTTTATCGATGACATAGCCCGCCAGGGAACCGACCAGGCTGTCATAACCGACCTGATCGCCAAAGCCCGCCACCATGGCCGCAACCTGTGTATCGAACACCGGGGTGGGCAGGGCGCCGAATATATGCAGGAAAATTTCCAGGTCCTGGCGGGCTGCGTGAAAGACCTTCAGCACCGCCGCATTGGCCATCAACGCGGCCAGGGGGGCCAGGTCCAGCCCTTCCGCAAGGGCGTCGATCAGGATAACATCCTGCGCGCCACCGATCTGCACCAGGCACAATTCGGGCCAGTACGTGCGCTCGCGCATGAATTCGGTATCGACCGTGACAAACGATTCGCCGTGCAGCGGGGCAAGAAGCGTTTCAAGCTCCTGCGTGGTGGTGACAAGGCGCGGCGTGGGAAAAACGGGGGAAGGTGATCTGGCCATGGTCTTCCCATACACCAGCCGCCCCGAAAACGACAGCCACGCCCCGCCAAATGTTCCACACAAGACTTGACTTGCGCGCCCGCCATCGGGACATGAGCCCTTGATAGTCGATGGGAGACACGAAAATGAGCAGACCCGATGACGGCAGCCAGGCCCTGACACAGCTCGGCCGCTCTGTCGCCGCCCCGGCCAGCCCGGAAGAGGCCATTCTGGAACGCGTGCCCGCCCCGCATGAGGGCAGGCAGTATATGGTGCGCTTTACGGCACCCGAATTCACCTCGCTGTGCCCCATTACCAGCCAGCCGGATTTCGCGCATATCGTCATCGACTACGTGCCCGGGCAATGGATTGTGGAAAGCAAGTCGCTCAAGCTGTTCCTGACCAGCTTTCGCAACCACGGTGCCTTTCACGAGGCCTGCTCCCTCCAGATCGCAACGACCCTGGTCGACCTGCTTGACCCGGTCTGGCTGCGGATCGGCGCATATTGGTACCCGCGTGGCGGCATGCCCATCGATGTGTTCTGGCAGACGGGCGAGCCACCCAAGGGCGTCTGGATTCCGGCACAGGACGTACCCGCCTATCGTGGCCGGGGCTGAGAGACCATAAATTCAATAAAAGTTTTTGGTGAAGTTTTTTCAAAAAGCTTCTGCGAATGCCACCTTTTTGAAAAAAGGCGGCACCCGAAAACTTTTATCATTTTTCTCTCAATGGACTGTTTTGAAGCGGCCCTTAAATATTCGGCATAAAAAAAACCACCCGCTTGGGTGGCTTTTTCGTGTCAGGCGTCATGTCCAGGCCCGAAAGCCCGGCACGGTCGCCAATCAGGCAGCGCCCGAACCGGCCTCGATCTCCGCCCGTACGGCCAGAATCTGGTCCTGCAACACGCTCAGACGGGTCATGTCCGTCTTGTCGGCCTTGTCCCACGCTTCAGACAAGGCTTCCAGTTGGGCTGTCGCAGTGTCGATGGAGATCTCGCTGACCGGCACCGCCTTGTCCGCAAGGATGGTGCAGCGCGTGGGCGTGATATCGGCAAAGCCACCGCCCACGAAATAGCGGTCGGTTACGGTGTCGCCTTCGTACAGAGCGACGACGCCACCGCGCAGCAGAAGCATCATGGGCGAATGCTCCGGCATGGCGGCGATATCGCCTTCCATGCCGGGCAGGACGGCCATGTCAATCTCGCGCGACACCAGAACCTTCTCGGGACTGATGATCTCAATCTGGATCGGCATCAACGACGCTCCTTCCCGAAACCGGCGGTCAGGCCGACTCCCTCATTTTTTCCGCTTTGGCGACTGCTTCCTCGATGGAGCCAACCATGTAGAAGGCGGCTTCGGGCAGGTCGTCATATTCGCCGGCACAGATGGCCTTGAAGGAACGAACCGTATCCGCCACCGACACCAGCTTGCCCGGCGCACCCGTGAACACTTCGGCCACGTGGAACGGCTGGGACAGGAAGCGCTGGATACGACGTGCGCGGGCGACGATCAGCTTGTCGTCTTCGGACAGTTCGTCCATGCCGAGGATGGCGATGATGTCCTGCAGGGACTTGTAGGTCTGCAGGATGCGCTGCACTTCCAGGGCGACCTGGTAATGCTCTTCACCCACGATCTGCGGGTCCAGCGCGCGGGATGTGGAATCCAGCGGGTCGACCGCTGGGTAGATCCCCATTTCCGCGATGGAGCGGTTGAGCACGGTCGTGGCATCCAGATGCGCGAAGGTGGCAGCCGGGGCCGGGTCGGTCAGATCGTCCGCAGGCACGTAAACGGCCTGGACCGAGGTGATGGACCCCTTCTTGGTGGAGGTAATACGTTCCTGCAGGGCACCCATTTCGGTCGCCAGCGTGGGCTGGTAGCCCACGGCGGAGGGAATACGGCCCAGCAGGGCGGACACTTCCGAACCCGCCTGCGTGAATCGGAAGATGTTGTCCACGAAGAACAGAACGTCCTGGTTTTCTTCATCGCGGAAATATTCCGCCATGGTCAGCCCGGTCAGCGCCACGCGGGCACGCGCACCCGGCGGCTCGTTCATCTGGCCGAACACCAGTGCCACCTTGGAACCGTCGGTCGAACCGTCTTCCTTGAGCTTGATGACGCCCGCATCCTGCATTTCGTAATACAGGTCGTTCCCTTCACGGGTACGTTCGCCAACACCCGCGAACACGGACACGCCGCCATGCGCCTTGGCGATGTTGTTGATCAGTTCCTGGATGATGACGGTCTTGCCCACGCCCGCACCACCGAACAGGCCGATCTTCCCGCCTTTCAGATAGGGGCAGAGCAGATCGACAACCTTGATACCGGTCATGAGGATTTCGGACGCGGCGGCCTGTTCGTCGAAAGCGGGGGCATCGCGGTGGATGCTGGCGCGACGGGTCGTGCGCACGGGGCCTTTCTCGTCGATCGGCTCACCGATCACGTTCAGGATGCGGCCAAGCGTTTCGGGGCCGACGGGCACGGAAATCTGCGCGCCGGTGTCAACCACCTCGGCGCCACGCACCAGACCGTCGGTCGAGTCCATGGCAATGCAGCGCACTTCGTGTTCGCCAATTTCCTGCGCGACTTCCAGAACCAGGGTCTGGCCGTCCAGCGTCACGTGCAGCGCGTTGAGAATCTTGGGCAGTTCGCCTTGGAACTGCACGTCAACGACCGGACCTCTGATCTCGGTAATGCGGCCAACTGCATTGGTCTTCGTGGCCGCAGGGGCCTGGGTCTGGGTTGTGGTATCCGACATGGGGTCAGCTCCTGCGGGCATGCGGGCGGGCTCAGACAGCCTGGGCGCCCGAAATGATTTCGATCAGTTCGTTGGTGATATTGGTCTGGCGGGTCCGGTTATAGACCTGCGTCAGACTGTCGATAGAGCGGCCCGCGTTACGCGTGGCGTTGTCCATGGCCGTCATCCGGGCTCCGTTTTCGCCCGCTGCCGTCTCGAGCAGGGAAGCGTAAATCTGAACCTGGAGGTTACGGGGCAGCAGCATGGCCAGAAGCGTGGCCTCATCCGGCTCGAACTCGTACTGGGCCACGTCGCCCTGGGCCACGTCATTGGCTGGCTCTGCGTCCTTGGCCGCGTCGTCAACCACCATGGGCACCAGTTGCTGGCACACCGGCACCTGCAGCATGGCGTTGCTGAACTTGTTGAACACAAGCGTGCAGACATCGATCTCGCCTGCTTCGAGCAGGGTGTTGATCTTGTCACCCAGGCCGCTGGCGACCGAGAACGGGACTTCCTTGCCGCTGACGCCGGTCACGTGATCGACGATCAGGTCGGCATGCTCACGCATGAAGAAGTTGAGCGCCCGGCGGCCGACCGGCAGCAGCCTGACGGTCTTGCCTTCGGCCTGGAGGCGGCGGATGGTCTGCACCGTCAGGCGATGCACGTTGGAGTTGAACCCCCCGCACAGCCCGCGATCGCTGGTCAGGGGCACCAGCAGGTGCACCTTGTCCTGCCCGGTACCGGCCAGAAGACGGGGGGCCCCGTCTTCGCCCCGGGTCGCGGCAGCCAGTTCACCCAGCATGCGGCGCATGGCCGCAGCATAGGGGCGAGCCGCTTCGGCACTGGCCTGCGCGCGCCGCAACTTTGCGGCCGCCACCATTTTCATGGCGCTCGTGATCTTGCGTGTCGACTTGATACTGCCGATACGGGCGCGAAGTTCCTTGAGGGAGGCCATGGACGCTGTTGCTCCCTCAGCCCGCGAAGTTACGGTTGAAGGTGGTCAGGTATTCCGTCAGCCGGGCTTCCAGCTCCTTGGAAAGAGCCTGTTCCTTGCCCAGCGTGTCCAGGATGTCCTTGCCAGCGCTGCGCACGTCGTCCAGCACCGCGCGTTCCCAGGCCACGACCTTGTTGACGGCGATATCGTCAATGAAGCCGCGCGTGCCGGCAAACAGCAGGACAACCTGTTCGGCCGCCGAAAGCGGAGAAGACTGCGGCTGCTTGAGCAGTTCCACCAGCCGCGCGCCACGGGCCAGCATTTTCTGCGTTGCCGGGTCCAGGTCGGAAGCGAACTGCGAGAACGCCGCCATTTCACGGTACTGGGCCAGTTCCAGCTTGATCTTGCCCGCGACCTGCTTCATCGCCTTGATCTGGGCGGCGGAGCCAACGCGCGAGACCGAACCGCCAACGTTCACGGCAGGGCGGATGCCCTTGTAGAACAGGTCGGTTTCAAGGAAGATCTGGCCATCGGTGATGGAGATGACGTTGGTGGGGATATAGGCCGCCACGTCACCTGCCTGGGTTTCGATCACCGGCAGGGCGGTCAGCGAACCGGCACCATGCGCATCGGACATTTTCGCCGCACGTTCGAGCAGGCGCGAATGCAGGAAGAACACGTCGCCCGGATAGGCTTCACGGCCCGGCGGACGGCGCAGCAGCAGGGACATCTGGCGGTAAGCCACGGCCTGCTTGGACAGGTCGTCGTAGCAGATCAGGGCATGCATGCCGTTGTCGCGGAAATACTCGCCCATGGCGCAGGCGGCGTAGGGTGCCAGGTACTGCAGGGGGGCCGGGTCGGACGCGGTTGCGGCGACCACGATGGAGTATTTCATCGCACCCTTGGCTTCGAGCAGACGCACGAGCTGGGCAACGGTAGAGCGCTTCTGGCCGATGGCGACATAGATGCAGTAGAGCGACTTCTTGTCGTCCCCCGCATCGTTCACGGCTTTCTGTGCCAGAATGGTATCGGTCAGGATGGTGGTCTTGCCGGTCTGGCGGTCACCGATCACGAGTTCGCGCTGGCCACGGCCGATCGGCACCAGGGCGTCGATCGCCTTGATCCCGGTCTGCATGGGTTCATGCACGGACTGGCGCGGCATGATGCCTGGCGCCTTGACTTCGGCCCGGCGCAGTTCGACGTCGACCAGCGGCCCCTTGTCGTCAATGGGGTTGCCCAGCCCGTCGACCACGCGGCCCAGCAGGCCCTTGCCGACGGGAACGCTGACGACCATGCCCGAACGGGTGACGGTGTCGCCTTCGCGGATGTTGGTGTCGTCACCGAAAATGACGATACCGACATTGTCGCTTTCGAGGTTCAGGGCCATGCCCCGCTGGCCGACGGAGGGGAACTCCACCAGCTCGCCCGACATGACGTTCTGCAGGCCGAAAACACGGGCGATGCCATCGCCGACGGACAGAACAGTGCCGGTCTCGACAACATCAGATTCCTTGTCGAAAGAGGCAATCTGCTGCTTGAGGATATCCGAAATCTCTGCGGGACGGATTTCCATCACGCGGCTCCCTTCATGGCGTAATGCAAACGAAACAGGCGGGTCTTGAGGCTTGCGTCATACAGCTTCGCCCCTACACGCACGACAAGACCGCCGAGCAGGGAAGAATCGACACGCTCACGAACAGTAATGCGCGAATACCTGACCTCGGCCAGGCGCGCCTGAAGCTGGGCGCGCTGCTCGGGGGTCAGGGGTATGGCGCTGGTCACCTCGGCCACGACCTCACCCCTGCGGGCAATGGCCAAGGCGTCGAGTGCGGCCAGAATACGGCGCAGCACGGGCAGGCGGCGGTTATCGGCCACCACACCCACGAAATTTTGCAAGAGCTTGCCGAAACCCTGGGCTTCCAGCACGGCCTGAAGGGCCTTGCGAGACACCAAGATATCAAGCCGCCTGTCTTCAAGAACGGTGCGCAGCGGCGCACTTTCATCGATCAGGCGGGCCAGGGCCGCGCCTTCATCCAGGACTGCATCCAACTGCCGCTGCTCGGCCGCCAGATCATAGAGCGCCGTCGCATAGCGGCCTTCCAGACCGTTGGCAGCAAAAGCAACCGGTTGTGCTGTCGTTACGCCCGAGGCCACCACTTTTTGGTTCTTTCCTTCTGTGCGCGCCGGCATTCCACACTGAAACGACACCCCGCCGACCATCCGCGGACGAAACCGGTTCGAGGCATCTATCGGCGCGGCCTCTAGCATGCCCGCAACAGGCACGCAACCGGCACGAGACCCAATTTTCATTGTCGGGTCGAACACGCGCGTTGTGGCCGCTGGGCCGAGGCAAAAAAAAACGGCCCGAATCAGGCCGGAACAGGGGTCATAAAATCAGGGCCCCGACGATTCCGGGGCAGAAAATGCAGGCCGGGCGATAACGAAACCCCACCGGGACGCAGTAGAGTGAAAACATGCCACCGATGGAGGAGAAACTGGAGCGGACAGAGGGAATCGAACCCTCCTCGGTAGCTTGGAAGGCTACTGCATTACCACTATGCTATGCCCGCGCGCCCTGTGGTTTTCCCATAGCCTCAAACGCCGAAAGCGCGCAAGCCCATCCGCACGAAGGCGGGCAAAATCCATCGCGGCCTCTTGACTTTGGGCGCGCAACATATTTTGTTCCGCCTCCTGCGATGGTCGCTTAAGTGGCTGGTCAGACCGACGGCTTTCCGTTATAGGTCTTCCCAGCCGTGGCGGACACGCTGCAGGGGTGTAGCTCAATTGGCTAGAGTGCCGGTCTCCAAAACCGGAGGTTGTGGGTTCGAGACCCTCCACCCCTGCCATTTTTTTCTGGCGCCGTACGAGTAAAATCCCGCTCCCGTCCCTGATAGTGCGGTTTTTCTTGCGGTGGCCGTGCGAAGTTCAGGGCCGCCTCCAGTTTCAGCGGAGTCAGGCAGAGAAGAGAGGTTGGTTCGTGTCGCTCAGTCCCGGTAAGTTCCTGCATGACGTGCGCGCCGAGGCGGAACGGGTCACCTGGCCCTCCCGCCGGGCAACACTTGTAACCACCGGCGCCGTTCTGGCCATGGCGGGCATGGCATCCATCTTCTTCTTTGTCGTTGACCAGCTGATCGGCCTGGGTCTGCGTCAACTTTTCGGGCTGGGAGGCTGAGAAAGCGACATGGCCAAGCGCTGGTATGTGGTTCACGTCTATTCGGGCTTTGAAAAGAAGATCGCACAGTTCATCCGCGAAGAAGCGGAACAGAAAGGGCTGAGCGATCATATTGACGAGATCATGGTTCCTTCCGAGGAAGTGATTGAAATGCGCCGCGGCCAGAAGGTCAGCACCGAGCGCAAGTTCTTTCCGGGCTATGTTCTCATCAAGATGGAAATGACCGACGAAACCTGGCATCTGGTCAAGGATTCGCCCAAGGTCACCGGCTTTCTGGGCACGCGCAACCGCCCCACCCCCATTTCGGCGGCGGAAGCGGAACGCATCATCCAGCAGACCGAAGAGGGTGTTCAGCATCCGCGTTCGGCTGTCACCTTCGAGGTGGGCGAGCAGATTCGCGTGGCCGATGGGCCGTTCACGTCCTTCAACGGCATTATCGAGGAAGTGGACGAGGAAAAGGGCCGCCTGAAGGTCAGCGTTTCCATTTTCGGCCGTTCCACCCCGGTCGACCTGGAATTCAACCAGGTGGAAAAGCTGTAAGCGCTTTTCACGTTTTCACACGTTTTTCCAAGGCGGCCTCGTGCCGCCTTTTTTTATGCCCATGCTTCTTCCGGTCCTGAAACCCTCGCCGCACGGCTCGTGTTTGCACTGTGGTGAGCTTTTGCGGGTTCGCCGTTCAAGGAGCTGTCATGTCATCCGCGACCCATCCCAGAGGTCTGGCCCTTCTCAATAACGCGCAGCTTAACAAGGGCACCGCCTTTACCCAGGAAGAACGCCGTCTTTACGGGCTGGAAGGGCTGCTGCCCACACAGGTGGAAAGCCTGGAACGCCAGGTGGAGCGAATCCACCGGCACCTGGACGCCAAGGGCAGCAACCTGGAGCGCTATATCTATCTTTCGGGCCTGCGCGACCAGAACGAAACCCTGTTCTACCGCGTGCTGATGTCCAACCCCGCCCGGTTCGTGCCCATTGTCTACGCACCGACCCTTGCGGCGGTATGCCAGCAGTTCAGCCACATCTATCGCAGGCCCAGGGGCATGTATATCAGCCTGGACATGCGCGGGCGCATACGCGACGTGCTGGGCAACTGGCCGGTGCGCGACGTACGGTTCCTGTGCGTGACAACGGGTGGGCGAATCCTCGGCCTGGGCGATATCGGGGTGAACGGCATGGGCATACCCATCGGCAAGCTCGACCTTTATACCGCCTGCGGCGCCGTGCCGCCTGCCACCCTGCTGCCCGTGCAGCTCGATATCGGCACCACGAACACGGCCCTGCGGGCCGACCCACTCTATCTGGGCCTGCGCCGCGAACCGCCCCCCACCGCCGAACTGGACGAATTCGTCGATGAATTCGTCCAGGCCGTGCAGGACGTCTTTCCCGCAGCCTGCCTGCATTTCGAGGACTGGAAAGGCACGGACGCCATCCGCTATCTGGAAAAATACCGCACGCAGGTGCTGTGCTACAATGACGACATACAGGGCACTGCCGCGGTCACGCTGGCGGGGCTGATCTCCGCCCTTAAAATCAAGAACGAACCCCTGTCGCGGCAGCGATTCCTGTTCCTGGGGGCGGGGTCTTCGGGGCTGGGCACGGCGGACATGCTGGTTTCCGCCCTGATGCAGGAAGGCCTGTCGGAACCCGCAGCCGTCGAGCGCATAACCCTGATGGATGTGAACGGCCTGCTTGAGACATCGCGCAAGGACCTGTCGCCCCAGCAGGCGCGCTATGCCCGCGATATGCCAACGACCGACAATCTTCTGGAGGTGGTGAAGGCCGTGCGCCCTTCGGTGCTGATCGGCGTATCCACCGCGGGCGGGGCGTTCACCCGCGCGGTGGTGGAGGCCATGGCCCATATCAATGAACGCCCGATTCTGTTCCCGCTTTCGCTGCCGCAGAGCAATGCCGAGTGCACGGCCGAACAGGCTTACGAATGGTCCAAAGGCAAGGCGCTGTTCGCAGCCGGCCTGCAATTTCCCGAGGTCACGCTGCACGGGCATGTTTTCTATCCGGGACAGGCCAATAATTTCTATATCTTCCCCTCCCTTGGCCTGGCCGTTTATGCCACCCGCCCCCGGCTGATGACTGATGACGTGGTGATCGAATCGGCCCGCGCACTGGCGGGGCAGGTTGGCCTGACGGCGCGCGAACGCGGCAAGCTTTACCCCCCGCAGGACGATATTCTCGAGGTGTCCGTAACCTCTGCCGCCCGAATCGCGGAATATATTTTCGACCACGGCATGGCCACGGTGGAACGGCCCGCCGATATCCGGGCCTGGATCGAAAGCCTGACCTACGTCCCGCATTACGAGGGCTGAACGCAAGCCGAGCCCGGACAAGGCACCCGAAGAAGGACCACCCCGACGGGCCGCCCAGACAACACCTGCCCGGACGGCCAATCAGACGGCCCGTCAGACGGCGAACCGGACAGTCAATCGGGCGCTGGGGTGCGCGGGACGATGGTTTCCAAAGCGGGTTGGCCGGCCGCCCCGCCAAGCCGGCCAGCGGGCAGGTCAGGCTTCAGAAGGGTCAATGCCGTCGGGCTGATACGGGGTAAAGCCGAAAACCCGGCCGTAGAAGGCCAGTTCTTCCTCCAGCGCCGTGCGGATGGTGGCCTCCTTGCGAAAGCCATGCCCTTCACCGGGGAATTCGCGCAGGTGGCAGGGCGTGCCCACGGCGTGCAGGGCCCGGGCCATGGCATGGGCCTGCGATGGCGGCACGACCTTGTCCTCCATCCCCTGCAGCAACAGGACGGGGGCTGAAATGCGGGCCGCGACACTTAAGGGCGAGCGCGCAAGATACAGCGATTCGGCCTGGGGCCACGGGCCTATCAACCCGTCGAGATAGCGCGATTCGAACTTGTGCGTCTCCTGCGCCAGGGCGCGCAGGTCGGTCACGCCGTACAGGCTCACCCCTGCGGCGAACAGGTCGGATTCGGCCAGTGCCACCAGCACGGTCATGCCCCCGGCACTGGACCCCCGAATGGCGATGCGATTCGCATCCACAAGCCCGGCCTTGATGACCTCGCGCGCTGCGGCAATGCAGTCCGCCACGTCCACCACGCCCCACTGGCCCAGAAGCCGGTTGCGCCATGCCCGGCCAAAACCGGTAGACCCGCCGTAATTGACATCCAGCACGGCGAAACCGCGCGATGTCCACCACTGCACCTTGAAGGAAAAACTGTCCTGCGCCCGGGCTGTCGGGCCGCCATGCACCTGCACGATCAGCGGCGGGCGCTGCCCTTCCGGCCCGCAGAACCGGGCATTGGTGGGCGGATAAAAAAACGCATGGCCTTGCACCCCAGCCCCGGAGGACGCGGGAACAGGTGGTGCGGCAGAGGCAAGATCGGGCACGGGAAAATTGAGCGAGACCGCACAGGAAATATCCTGCCGCGCCAGCACGGGCGGGGCGGAACGCCGCACGCAAAGGGCTGCTTCCGTCGCGCTACCGATCCCGCCCGCGATGGAGCCAGAACCGCCAGCACCCTGCCCGGCCCTGTTGCCGGCTTTGTGGGGGGCCTGATGAGTGGGCGCGTGACTGGCTGCATGACCGGCCCCGTTACTGGGCCCGTTGCCGGGCCCGCTGATGGCTCCTTTGCCGGTCCCCTCACCGGGCCTCTCCTCGACCATGCCCGGCCCCACCATGATGGCGGGCAGTGCGTCCGGTGGAGCATCGAGCCAGGCGAAACCTCCCCCTTCCAGCGGCACAGGGCATTGTTCGGGATGCCCCGCAAAAAGGGTGACCTGCCCGTGGGCATTGCGCAGAAGGCACTCGCCTGTCCCCTCCCGCACGCTCAGGAACAGGCAGCCCCCATCGGGCAGGGGCACGTAGCTGCGCTGGCCAAACACCCAGGCAGGCTGGCCGATTTCACCCGCCGGGGCCGGATAAGGCCGCAAGCCGTCCGTGGTATCTGCCCCCTGCCCCTTCTGCCGGGCGGAAGAATCCGCCAATGGGGCTTCCCACACACGCCACGCACCTGAGCGATCGGAAATGACAAGCAGGCGGCCATCATGTGTCCAGCGCGGTTCGCCCAGGGATTCGGCACCGTCGGCCCCGGCCAGCACGCGTGGCTGCTCCACCGCCATGATTGCGCCATCCGCCCCGCGTGCGACATGGCCCACGCACAGGCGGGTTGCATCCCACGGCATGGCGGGGTGGTTCCATTCGATCCAGGCCAGGGTGGCGCCATCGGGCGAAAGGGCGGGGGCTGCGTAGAAATCGGCCCCCTGCACCAGCACCCGGCCGGTACTCTCCGCAGCTTGCCCCAGCACCACAAGGGCAGCCCTGGGCTCACCCTCCGCACGGTGGTCTTCCCTGACTGCCAGGACCATGGGGGTCTGCCGATCGAACCGCAGGTCGGCAAAGCGCAGGCCGTCAGCCCCGGCCAGCAGGGTTGGAAAGGCGCCATCGCCATCCGTTGCCGCGTTGCGTTCCGGCCCGCAGGCCATGAACCACACGCGCCCGGTCTTGCGGTCGGAACAGGCAATGCCGTGCGGGCCCACGGCATAGGGGCCGCCGCCATATTCATGCACCCGTGTGCCGACATCGAATTCCGGCGGCATGACATCGCGCACGCCCTCGCGCTCTGTCCAGCGCATGAGCACGGTGCGCCCCCCTTCCGCCGGGCGGCGTTCCAGCCAGTAGACGGCCCGCCCCACGGCGTTGACTTCGGAAAAGGTCAGGGTCTTGCCCGCCACCAGGGCTGCGGTAACGGGGGAAGGCCAACTGCCGAAGGGAAGGCGGACATGGCCCGAGGCATCGCGGTGCTGTATCATGCGTTACACTCTAGCATGCCCGCGCATGCAAACCCATCGGCCCAACCCATCAGCCCGAACGGGCACGCCCGCAAGCCCGGCACCCGGCCCGTACGCATAAGGTCCGGCCCGGCCGGGACAGCGCCCAACCGCTTTCGGGGTTGACAGCGGGGGGACTACACGGTTCCTCCGTCTCTGCGTTATGCGTTCTCATTCCCTGAACTGGATCGTTCATCCTGGTACACGCTCTGGAAACCTTCTTTTCGCTTGATTACCTGATCAGCCTGTTCGCCCGGTACGGCTACGGCGTGATCGGCGTGGTGGTCATGCTGGAAAGCATGGGGCTTCCCTTGCCTGCCGAAAGCCTGCTGATTACGGGCGCCCTGTTCTGTGCGACCACCCACCAGCTCCAGATCGAAGGGGTGATCATTGCGGGGGTCACGGGTGCGGTCATGGGCGACAACCTGGGCTACCTGATCGGCCATGCGCTGGGCCTGAAGCTTCTGGGCAAATACGGCCCCAAATTCGGGCTGACCCCGCAAAGACTGCTGCTGGGGCGGTATGTCTTTCTCAAGCACGGGGGGCCGGTGGTCTTTTTGGGCCGGTTTATCGCGGTGCTGCGCATGTTCGTGGCGTTGCTGGCCGGGGCGAACCGGATGCCGTGGCATTCGTTCCTGTTCTATAATGCGCTGGGCGGGTTGTTCTGGGCTGGCGGCTACGCGTTCTGCGCCTATATGCTGGGCAGCCAGATCATACGGCTTTCGGGCTGGTTCGCCCTGGCATTCGGCGCGATCGCCGTGGTCCTTATTCTCACGGCACTCGTCTTCTTCAAACGCAACGAGAAACGCCTGACGGAGGAAGCCATGAAGGCAGCCGAGCATGACGAACGCCTGAAAGTCCTGCACCCATGATCGGGGCAAGGCATCCGTGGCGGGTAGACGCCGCCAAGCCGGACCTGCACGGGCAGGTGGCCCTGGTCACCGGGGCCAATAGCGGGCTGGGCCTGCAGGTGGCGCTGGGGCTTGCGCACAGGGGGGCCAGGCTTTTGCTGCCCGTGCGTGACATGCGCCGGGGCAATGCCGCACTGGACCAGATCCGCGCCGCATGCCCGCAGGTGGTGGCGACCTTGCTCCCGCTCGACCTGGCAAGCCTGCGTTCGGTAGCCGACTGCGCGGCCCTGGTGGGGAACGAGACCGACAGGCTGGATATTCTCATCAACAATGCCGGCGTCATGGCCCCCGCCCGCAGGCGCGAGACGGCGGACGGGTTCGAATTGCAGTTCGGTGTGAACCATCTGGGCCATTTCGCCCTGACCGGCCACCTGCGACCCCTGCTTGAAGCTGCCCCCCAGGGTGGGGTGGTGGTGGCCGTGGCAAGCCTGGCGGCGGGGCGCAACACCATCCATTTCGATGACCTGCAAAGCCGCCACCGCTACAGCCCCTTCGGGGCCTATCAGCAGAGCAAGCTGGCCAACCTGCTGTTCGCCCTGGAACTGGCCCGCCGCGCGGGTGAAAACGGCTGGAACATCCATGCGCGCGCGGCCCATCCCGGCTGGGCCGCGACCTCCATCATCCGCAACGGACAGGCCGCAAGCCTGCCCGCACCCCTGGGCAGGATCGAACAGGTGCTGGGCGATGTCATCCTGCGCGTGCTGGGCCAGTCGGCCGCGCGGGGGGCCGAACCGTTGCTGTACGCAGCCCTTGCCCCCACCGCGCGGGACGGGGATTACTACGGCCCCCAAGGTGTTGGCGAACGGCGCGGCCCACCCGGACCCGCCCATATGCCGGCCGCCGCCCGCAAGGCCAGCACGGCAGCAAGACTATGGGATATTTCCGAACGGCTGACCGGGGTGCTGTAGCTGTTGGTCCACCACGGCATGTGCCAAGGACCCGCTTTCAAAATAACATGTTGATAAAAAACAAAAGTTTTTGGGTGTCGCCTTTTTTCAAAAAGGTGACGTTCCCTGAAGCTTTTGAAAAAAGCTTCACCAAAAACTTTTATCAACACGCCTGTTGCTGGCCCCCTGGGAGCGTTTGCGAGTACTAAAATTTCTGCGTGCGCCGGGCCCTGCTCTGCTGGCGCAGAACACTTTCGATCCAGTCGTTCAGGCGGCGGGTCGTATCTTCGGCCTCTTCCCGGTCGGGGTAGAAATCGGGAAAGCGCAGGGCCAGCCAGCGCCAGGCCACCAGCCGCTTGTGGCGCTTTTCCGCCCGTTCCAGTTCCTCGCGCCCCGCGCGCTCGGCCGACGGCAGGTGCCCGCTGCCCGGGGGCAGCACCTTGCGCCCCGCCGCATGGTCCGCAGCCCACCCCACCAGACGGCGAATGCCGTTGTCGCGGTCATCGACCGGGCACATGGCGTAGGCCCAGCGCGTGGACAGGTCCAGCCCTTCCACCCCTTCCAGGGCGGAGGCGATGGCGAAGGCCTGCTCCATGTCCGACAGGCGGTAATTGGGATCGTCCTTGCGCAGAACGGCGCGATGGATACGCGCCAGCACGCCATACAGGCTCTGAGACCCGATTTCGGACGCCACGGCTTTGACGATATCCACATCCGGCTGCACGAAGGGGCGCAGGTCGGCTGGCAGTTCGGGATCGGCCTCCAACTGGCGGCGCACGAAGGACGGGCTGCCCGCCCCGGCCAGCACGGCCACCACGCCGGTTTCGTGCTTGCCGAAACGCCCCGCGCGACCGCCGATCTGCTTGACTTCCTGCACGCTCAGATCCCGTGTCTGCCGGCCGTCGTATTTTTTCAGCGATGCGAACACCACCCGCTTGATGGACAGGTTCAGCCCCATGCCGATGGCATCGGTCGCGACCAGAATGTCGGCCTGCCCGTTGTTGAAGCGCTGGGCTTCCGCCCGGCGGACCTCAGGGCTGAGCGCGCCATACACCACCGCCACCCGCTTGCCGTGCTGCATGAGGGAGGCGCGCAGGTCCAGCACCTCGCGCCGGGAGAACGCGATCAGCGCATCGCCCGAGCCCAGGTCGGCCAGCCTTACCGGCTGCGATGCCGCGCGCAGGGGGCTTTTGCGTTCGAGCGAGATTTCGTCCAGCGGGTCGCCACACAGTTCGGCAATGCGCCGCACCATGGGAATACAGTCCGCCGCACCCAGAACGTACAGGTGGCGGGCCGGTGCGCCCATGATGGCCGCCGTCCAGGCGGCACCCCGGTCGGTGTCGAACAGCATCTGCGCTTCGTCGATAATGGCCACGTCAACCGGGCTGTAGAAGGGGCACATTTCCACGGTGGCGGCCAGATGGCGGCTGCCGGGGACGAGAATCCGCTCCTCCCCCGTGGACAGGGATGCCTCCACCCCGCGCGCGGCCAGCGCTTCGCGGAATTCGTGGGCCAGCAGGCGCAGGGGGGCCAGGGCAAGCCCGCTTTCGGCCTGGGCCAGCGCGTTCAGCGCCGTGTAGGACTTGCCGCTGTTGGTAGGCCCCGTTACCAGCGTGATCCGGCGATTGAGCGCGCGGGCCGTGCGAAAATGCGCGGCATAGCGGTCCAGTGCCGCCACCCGGGCGATGACGGCATTGGCCACCTTGCGGCCCATATCCGGGGCGTGGGGGGCCGCGCCACCGGGGCCGCCAGAACCGCCGGGCCCACCGGCATGACCCGCCCCGTCACGGCCCGAACCGCGCCGCCATTCGGGTAGCTGGGTGCGCAGGGCCACCAGGGCCGTGGGGTCGAATTCCCACCGTTCCCGGCCGCCGGATTCGAGCACCTTGCGGGCCACGGGCAGGCGGTTTTCAGCGATCCAGCGCAGGGCTTCACGCGATGAACAATGCAAAAGGCGCGGCACCTCGCTGAACGGGACAAGGCTTTCCTCCCATGTGCGCAGGTGCTGTTCTTCCTGCTCACGCCGCTCGCGCGCCACTTTCTCGATGCGGGAGGTGGTGCTCTGCCGCCGGCTTTCCTCACGCCTTGCCGTTTCAAGGAACGGGTCGTCCGCGCCCAGGCCGAACGCCACGGCAATGGCCATCAGCAGCAGGTCGGTCTGGACGGGGGACAGCACACGCCCCGTATCGACCAGATCGGCCTGCACGGCCTCGAACGCCGCGCGGGGGGAAGTGCCGTATTCGCGCAGCCGGGCTTCGGCCACCGGGGCCAGTGCGCGTTCAAGGGCTGCGTCATCGGCCGTGGGGTCGGTAATTCCGGCCACGGCCTGTTCGATTTCGGCCCGCATGATCCACACACGCCCGCTGCGGCGGGTGCGGTCCAGCAGGCGGGAAATCCATTTCTTCTGGCGCACCACGCACAGGATATGGCGGTATTTCTCGTCCGCCACGTCCTGCATGCCCGGTTCGAGCGCGCGGGCCAGCCTGCGCAGGACTTCGGGCTCTTCCTTGCTTTCGGGCACAAGGCCGGTGCGGGCCATGACATGGGCCAGGGCCTGCCGGGCGGGAGAGATCGGGCGGCCGGAAATGGGATCGTCTGAGGTCATGCGCCTACTCTTGCGTCATCCCACGCGCGGGAACAATGCCAAGCCGGGCTGGTCCCGAAAATTTAAGAAAAACCGGGGCCGGGCAGACGGGCTGCCCCCTGCCTTGCACGGCCTGCACCGCCTTGTCGAAAAACGCTGGAATCCGGCCGTATCCCGCTCCGCACCAAGCCGGTTCCGCCTGCCTATTCCACCAGAAAACCACGTACTTTGCGGGTTTTATACCCCGCACCGTAGGACATTTGACGCGCGCGAACAGGTCCCGTGATGAATTTGCACTGGCATTCCGGGGCCCCGCCCCTTAAAAACGCCGCCAACGTTCAAGACTCTCCGGTGTCATGACGGCCCGCGCCATGCCAGCCGGACCATTCCTTTCTGATCTGCTACAAGCGGAGTACAAAGCGGTCCATGTCTGAAACCATTTTCGCACACGACGTTCTCCCCCGGATGTCCGCCTCCGAAGTGCCCAGCAGCCTGCTGCCGGTGGAAGGCCAGGACGGCGTGTGGCATCTTGCCCCGCCGACCAAGGAATACGGCAACCTGTATCCCGCCAAGGTGCTGAGCGTGCACCACTGGACCGACCGGCTGTTCACCTTCACCACCACGCGCGACCCCGGGCTGCGGTTCGAGAACGGGCAGTTCGCCATGATCGGGATCGAGGTGGACAGCAAGCCCCTGCTGCGCGCCTATTCCATTGCCTCGCCCAACTATGCGGACGAGATGGAGTTTCTTTCCATCGCCGTGCCCGACGGGCCGCTGACCTCGCGCCTGCGCCATGTCAAGGTGGGCGATACGGTGCTGATCGGCCGCAAGCCCACCGGCACGCTGCTGCTGGACAACCTGCGCCCCGGCCGCAACCTGTATTTCCTGTCCACGGGCACGGGGCTGGCCCCGTTCATGAGCCTGATCAAGGACCCCGAATGCTACGAACGGTATGAGCATGTGATTCTCAGCCATACGGTGCGTATTTCGGGCGAGCTGGCCTATGCCAACCATATCCGCCACGAACTGCCCAAGCATGAATTCCTGGGCGAGGATATTACGGGCAAGCTGCTCTACTACCCCGCCGTCACGCGTGAAGCCTTTGCCGTGACCGATCGGATCACCAAGCTGATCGAAAGCGGCAAGATCTTCACCGACCTGAAGATCCCCGCACTGGACCCCGAGCATGACCGCGTCATGATCTGCGGATCGCCCGAGATGCTGGCCGATACGGAAGCCCTGCTCCAGGCCCGCGGGTTCGATGAAGGCAACATGTCCACCCCCGGTTCCTACGTGGTGGAAAAGGCCTTCGCCGAACGCTGAAAAAAGCGGCGCGCGGCAAGCAGCCCGGCCAGCCAGCACCGGCGGCCGGGAGCCCAGCCCGCGCGCCCGAAGGCGGCTCAAAAGCCGGTTCAAAGCCCGGTTGTTGCCGCCGTGTTGTTCCAGGCCCGACGACCCCATTCCCGCAGGCCCCTTTTTCGTGGCGGGCCTGCCAGACCGACGACTGATGTCTGAATACAGTCCCTTCGTCACCGCAACAGCAGGAGGGCCCCAGCTTGGCCTATGATTTCGATCTTCTTGTCATCGGGGCGGGGTCTGGCGGCGTGCGCTGCGCACGCGTGGCCGCAGGCTATGGCGCGCGCGTGGCAGTGGTGGAAAGCCGCCACTGGGGCGGCACCTGCGTCAACCTGGGCTGCGTGCCCAAGAAGCTGATGGTCCAGGCCAGCGAATTTGGCGACATGGTGACCGACAGCCACGGCTTTGGCTGGAACACCACACCGGGCACACATGACTGGCCCACGCTGATCGCCGCGAAGGACCGTGAAATTACGCGGCTGAACGGCATTTATGTGTCCATGCTGGAAAAGGCGGGGGTCACGCTGCTGACCGGCCATGCCCGCTTCGTGGATGGCCATACGCTCAGGATCGAACCTTCCGAACTGGCCCCGTCGGCCACGCCGCACACCGTCACGGCCGAGCGGATCGTGATCGCGACCGGCTCCACCCCGTTCAAGCCGGATTTCACGGGGGTCGAGCTGGCCATTACATCTGATGAGGCCTTTCACCTGCCCCAGCGGCCCCAGCGCGTGGTGCTGATGGGCAGCGGCTATATCGGGGTCGAATTCGCGGGAATTTTCGCGGGGCTGGGTTCACGCGTGGATCTGGTCTATCGGCGCGACCTGCCCCTGCGCGGCTTTGACGAGGACATGCGCACCGCCCTGTCCGAAGCCATTGCCGTGCGCGGCATTACCCAGCACCGCCATACCAACCCGGTCAAGCTTGAACGCGACGGGGCGGATCTTGTCCTGGCCCTGGATGACGGCAAGAGCCTGCGGGCCGACTGCGTTTTTCTGGCCACCGGGCGACGGCCCAAGATCGACAATCTGGGGCTGGAGAACACCCAGGTCGTCACTGTCGAGAACGGCCGCATCCAGGTGGACGAAGGCAGCGAGACCGCGCATGCGGGCATTTACGCCATTGGCGATGTGACCGACCGCATCAACCTGACCCCCGTGGCCATTGCCGAAGGCCATACCCTGGCGGACCGGCTGTTCGGCACCGCCCCACCCCGGCAATGGTGCTACGCCACAACGCCCAAGGCGGTGTTCTTCTCCCCCCCCGTGGCAAGCGTGGGGCTGACCGAAACGGAAGCCGCCCAGAATGGCACGGTGGATATCTATATCGCGCGCTTTACCCCCATGCGGCATACGCTGGGCGGGCGGCGCGACCGCAAGACGGTCATGAAACTGGTGGTGGACCAGGCCAGCCAGAAGGTGGTGGGCGTGCATATTCTTGGCGATGACGCACCAGAAATGCTCCAGGCCGTGGCGGTGGCTGTCACTGCGGGGCTGACCAAGGCGGATTTCGACCGCACCATCGGCATTCACCCCACCTCGGCCGAGGAACTGGTGACCATGCGCACCCGCACGCGCGAAACCCTTAAAACCGGCTGACCGGCAGGATACCGCCCCCACCGGCCGCACAGACGCAAGGACAAAGACCGTGGCTTCCAGCACCCCCGACCTGCCCACCGATCCGAACCCCCCTGGCAAGACCGGCAGGGGCCATGACCTGGCCCTTAAAAACGGCACGGTCGTCCTGCCCGACGGCACGGTGCAGACCACCGTTTATGTGCGCGACGGGCTGATCAGCGCGCTGGGGGGCGAAGCCCCGGCCGCGCGCGTGATCGACTGCACGGGGCTGACCATCCTGCCCGGCGTGATCGACACGCAGGTGCATTTTCGCGAACCCGGGGCGGAGGAGAACGAAAACCTCGAATCCGGCAGCCGCGCGGCGGTTCTGGGCGGGGTGACGGGTGTGTTCGAAATGCCCAACACCAAACCCCCGACCTCCACCCCCGCGGCCGTGGCCGACAAGCTGGCCCGCGCCAAAGGCCGCATGTGGTGCGAACACGCCTTTTACGTGGGTGCCACGGTGGACAATGCCGATGACTGCGGCATGCTTGAAAAACTGCCGGGTACTGCGGGTATCAAGGTGTTCATGGGTTCGTCCACCGGCAACCTGCTGGTATCCGAAGACGCCATGCTCGAACGTGTGCTGCAATCCGGCCAGCGCCGCGTTGCCATCCACGCCGAGGACGAAGCCCGGCTGAAGGCCCGGCTGGGCGAGCGGGTGGAAGGGGATGCATCCTCCCACCCCGTATGGCGGGACGATGAAACCGCCCTGCGCGCCACGCGCCGCGTGCTGGCCCTGGCGCGCAAGACGGGGCGGCGCGTGCATATCCTGCATGTGACCACCCCGGCGGAACTGGAACTGATCGCCCAGCACCGCGATATCGCAAGCTGCGAACTGACCCCCCAGCACCTGACCCTGTGCGCGGAAGACGCCTATCCCCGCCTGGGCACGCTGGCGCAGATGAACCCGCCCATTCGCTCCCGCGCCCACCGCGAAGGGCTGTGGCACTGGGTCAGCCAGGGCCTGCCCGATGTGATCGGTTCCGACCACGCGCCCCACGGGCTGGAAGCCAAGAACCGCCCCTACCCCGCATCCCCCTCGGGCATGCCGAGCGTGCAGACCCTGCTGCCGCTGCTGCTCGACCACGTCGCCCACCACCGCATGACCCTGCGCCGCCTGGTGGACCTGACCTGCACCGGGGCGCAGCGCCTGTTCGGGCTGGTGCGCAAGGGCCGTATTGCCGTGGGGTACGATGCCGATTTCACAGTGGTCGACCTCAAATCCCGCTGGACGATCGAGGAAGACTGGCTGGCCTCGCGCTGCGGCTGGTCGCCCTTTACCGGGCAAAGCATTACCGGCAGGCCCGTGGGCACGATCATTCGCGGCCATCAGGTCATGTGGGAGGGCACCCTGGCGGACACGGCCGTGGGCCAGCCCTTCCTGTTCGATGCGACCGACCGGCCTGCCTGATCGGTAAAAGAAGAAAAGTTTTTGGGTGTCCCCTGTTTTCAGAAAGGGAGCGGTCTTTGAAGCTTTTGGAAAAAGCTTCACCAAAAACTTTTCTTTGATTTCCAGCCCGACCGATATCGGCAGTGCCGGAGGGGACTGGCATTAGCGTTAGGGCCGAGCGGCATTGGGTGTCGCACGCGCATTCCAGCGGCCTGAACGCAGGATCGGGCCAAAAACAGCATGGACGGGGCGTTTCCTCCCCTTTTATAAGCATCCACTTGTAAACACCGCCACCCGGACCGTGCTCTCGGCGCGAACCGAATCTTTCTGGCCCCTTCGTTACGGACTTGCAATCATGTCGTCTTTATCAGCAACGGCGGTGCCATCGGCTGCCCTTTCACGCTCCCAGCTCAGGACCTTTGCCCTGGCTTCGCTCGGCGGGGCGCTGGAATTCTACGATTTTGTCATTTTCGCCTTCCTGGCCAAGCTGATCGCGACCCATTTCTTCCCCGCAAGCCAGAGCGAATGGCTGCGCCAGACCGAAGCGTTCGGGCTGTTCGGCGCGGGCTACCTTGTCCGGCCGCTGGGCGGGGTGATCATGGCGCATTTCGGCGATGTCGCGGGCCGCAAGAAGGTCTTTACCTTCAGCGTATTGCTGATGGCCGTGCCCACGCTGCTGATCGGCCTGCTGCCCAGCTACGAAACCATTGGGGCCGCCGCCCCGCTCGGCCTGCTGCTGATGCGCGTCCTGCAAGGTGCTGCCATCGGCGGGGAAGCGCCGGGGGGCTGGGTGTTCGTCAGTGAACATGCGCCCCCACACCGGGCCGGGCTTGCCGCGGGTCTGCTGACCGGCGGGCTTACAGGGGGCATCCTGCTGGGTTCGGTCGTGATCCTTGTGCTGAACGTGGTGCTGTCCGCCGATGACGTGGCCAACTGGGGCTGGCGCATTCCCTTCCTGATCGGCGGAATATTCGGCCTCGGGGCGATGGTACTGCGCCGCTGGCTGGAGGAAACACCCGTTTTCCGCGAAATGCATGCCCGTGCGGAAACGGCCGAAACACTGCCCGTGAAAATTCTGCTGCGCGAACACCGCCGGGCCATTCTGTGCTCCATGCTCACGACCTGGACCCTGACGGCAGGCGGTATCGTCGTCGTGCTGATGATGCCCCCGCTGATGCAGAGCCTGCACGACATTCCCCCCGCCCAGACCATGGTGGCCAGCCTGAGTGCGACGGTCTGCCTGACGATCGGGGTTGTCACGGCGGGGGCCCTGACCGATTTCATCGGCATGAGAACGCTGGCCGTTACCTTCGCTCTGGCGTTGATTCTCGGCGCGTTCGGCCTTTATGGCATGTCCCCGCTGTTTCCGGGCACGCTGGTGTTCTGGGCGGGGCTGAGCGGGCTGAGCTGCGCCTTCATCGGGCTGGTGCCGGTGGGCATGCTGCGCGCTTTTCCCGCCAAGGTGCGTTTTTCGGGGCTGTCGCTATCCTACAACCTGTCTTACGCGATTTCGGGCGGGTTGACGCCTGCGGCCATTTCCTCGCTGACACTGCACACACCTGTGGCCCCGGCCATTTATGTGGCGCTCACCGCGGTCGTCGGCGGCATCGCCCTGTGGTTCTCGCCCCGGGAAGGCTGACCCCGCCCCCCCGGTCGCGCAAAAAGCTGAAGGAAGACAGCACTCCCCGGCACCACTCACGCGGGGGCGTCTGCCAAGGGTATGGGCAAGTGGGCTGGGCTTGCTGCATGGTCAGACCATCCATCCGGTCCGGTTGTCCGGCCAGTCCCATCCCGGCCTGTTCTTCAGCAGTTGCGCATCGGGGCCAGCCATCGGGCCAGCCCGCGCAACATCATCCGATCATACGACCCCAACATGGGTCTGGCCGCAGGGCCGTCACCCAGGCCTGGCGCGTTACGGGTAGCCGGAATGGTGGTAGGGAAAGCGGTCGACAATCATCCGCAGGGGAGCGAATTCCTTGTTGGAAAAGCTTTCCATATGCACCTGCGTGCCATCGGGCGATTCCACGAACACGGTGGAATTCCAGTCGGCAGCACTGATCCCGGTCCACAGGGTCAGCACCATCACGTCCTTGCCCTGCGCATCCTTGAGCAGCAGATGCGCATCCCCCGAGGAAGGCGGCGTGCGGCTGAGCGGCCCCCAGCCGGACTTGTGGTGCGTGGTCCAGTCGTTGACTGTCTTGATTTCATCCGCACTCAGCGCCCGGGTGCGGTGCATGGGCCCCACATCCACCGAACCGCTGACCACCTGCGGAAAGGTGACGGGCTTGAAATTGGGCAATGCGAACGTCCAGATCAGTGTCGCCGTGCTGACCGTAAAGACCACAAACCCGATAATGAACGCCGTTTCCTTGCGCATTCCCAACTATCCTTCCTGAGCACACACAGCAGCAATAACCCGGGCCACGTCTTCATCCGTCAGTTCGGGGTGAATGGGCAGGGCCAGAATCCGTCCGGCCAGCGCTTCTGACACCGGCATGGGCGTGCCGTCATGATGCGGGCGGTAGGCAGGCTGCCAATGCAACGGCAATGGGTAATAAATGGCCGAGGGCACGCCTTTTTCCTTCAGCCGGGCCTGCAGGGCGTCACGCGCCGCACTGTCCTTGAGCAGAATGGCGTAAATGGCCCAGGCACTGCGGCTGTCGGGCACGCGTACGGGTACCTGCGCCACGTGGGCCAGGCCCTTGTCGTACTGCGTGGCTATTTCATCACGCCGGGTCAGTTCGCGGGCAAAGTCATCGAGCTTGGCCAGCAAGACAGCCGCCTGCAAGGTATCCAGCCTGCCGTTCATGCCGGTGCGCAGCACTTCGTAGCGGGTCGTGCCCTCCCCATGCGTGCGCAGGGACCGGTACAGGGCCGCGCGTTCGGGATCGTCGGTCAGGATCGCGCCGCCATCGCCATAACCACCCAGCGGCTTGGACGGGAAAAACGACAGCGTGGTGGCCGTGGCCTCCCGCCCCAGGGGTTTGCCGTGCAGTTCCGCCCCGAAGGACTGGGCGCAATCGGCCAGCAGGAAAAGCGCTTCCTCCTGCGCGATGGCGCGCAGGGCATCCCACGGGGCGGGCTGGCCGAACAGATCCACCCCCACGATGGCGCGGGGGCGCAGCACGCCCGCTTCACGCACGGCGCGGATGCGCGCACGCAGATGCTCGGGGTCGATCTGAAACGTATCGGGATCGACATCGACAAAAACCGGCACCGCCCCCAGCACCAGCGGCACTTCGGCCGTTGCGGTGTAGGTGAAGGCGGGCAGGAACACCGCATCCCCCCGGCCGATGCCTTCGGCCATCATGACGATCTGCAATGCATCCGTGCCCGAGGATACGGCAACGCATTCCGCAGCGCCGCACCATTGGGCCAGGCGGTCTTCCAGTTCCGTGACTTCGGGCCCCATCACGAACCGGCAATGCGCCAGCACGGCATCGATCCTTGCGCGCAAGGCGGGCCCCAGCCGCGCCTGCTGGGCTGCGAGATCGAGAAAAGCAATGGGCCTGTTGTCTGCACTGTTCATGACGCTACCTGTTCCGTGCCATCGGTACTGAAAGGGGCCACCGGCCCGCCCGGCAAGGCGGCAGGCTGGGTGCCCGATGGGATGCCCGGTGGGGTGCCTGATGGGCTGGTCCCCGGGTCGCCGGCCTTGTCCCCGCCGGCGCGGCCGTTGGGCTGGGCATGATCGGCTGCCCCGACATGGGCAGGGGCTTTGCGCACCTCTCCATGGGGGTTGTGATCGAATTCCGGCACCAGGGCCGCCAAATCCCGCAAAGCCGCCTTGATATCCCCCATCCGCGCGCTGTGTGTCATCCGCTCCACCACGTGGCTGACTTCGGCCAAGTCCACCACGCGCGGCGTGGCCATGAGCAGGCCCGGCGCATCCGTGGGAACCGGGGCCTCGCGCCCGTGGAACAGTTCTTCATACAGTTTTTCTCCGGCCCGCAAACCGGTGAAGCGGATCGCCACGTCCTCTTCAGGGCGCAGACCTGCCATGCGGATCATCTGGCGGGCCAGATCGACGATCCTGACCGGCTCGCCCATATCCAGCACGAAAATGCCGCCATGCCGCAGCAGCGTATCGGTGCCCGAACCATCCTTGCCCGCCATGCCGCGCACGCTGGCCTGCAGAACAAGCCCCACGGCCTCGGGCACGGTCATGAAATAGCGGCGCATGTCGGGATGGGTGACCGTCAGCGGCCCGCCGCGTTCAAGCTGGCGGCGAAACAGCGGCACGACCGAGCCGGTCGAACCCAGCACATTGCCGAACCGCACCGTGATACAGCGCATGCCGCCGGGGGTGGGGCTGGTCCGCGCCTTGATATCCAGCGCCTGGCAGTACATTTCCGCCGCCCGCTTGGACGCGCCCATCAGGCTGGAGGGATTGACCGCCTTGTCGGTCGAAATCACCACCATGGCGCGCACGCCGTGGCGGGCGGCGGTATCGGCCACCACCCGCGTGCCATGCACGTTGGTCAGAATTCCTTCCGCCGGGTTGGCCTCGACAATGGGTACATGCTTCAGGGCTGCGGCATGGAACACCAGATCGGGGCGGAAATGGCCCATGAGCGCATCCATCCGCCCGGCGTCACGCACATCGGCCACCACTGCCTCACGCGGGATATGCGGCGCGGTTTCGGCCAGTTCGACATCGATCTGCCACAACGCGAATTCCCCATGGTCGAGCAGAATCAGCCTTTTGGCCCCCAGCCGCGCGATCTGGCGCACCAGTTCGGAGCCAATGGTGCCGCCAGCCCCGCTGACCAGCACGGTCTGCCCGCCGATCAGGCGTTCCATGCCGTCCAGGTCCAGTGCCACCTGCGGGCGGTTGAGCAGGTCTTCGAGCGGGACGGGCCGCAACTGCACCCGCTCGGCCGGGGCCAGGTCGGTCAGCACGGGGGCGCGCAGCACGGCAATACCGTGCGCCACGGCCGCGTCCAGCACGGCTGTGAGCATCCGGCCCCGGAATGTGGGGTCTGTAATGACAAGGGACTCGGGCAGGCCACCCGCCTTGTCCAGCCGGTCCAGAATGGTGGGGAGCGTGTCCACATGGCCCAGAATGGGCACGTTATGGATACGCCGCCCCGCCTGATGCGTGCCAAGGGCCACCAGACCCACGATCTTGATCCCGCCCTGCCCCGCACGGTCGAGGGCGCGCATGTAGATATCGGCCGCAGTATCCGCCCCGATCAGGATCACGCGGTGCTGTTCGGCGCTGCGCAGGCGCCGCCTGTGGGCCAGGCGGTAGGCCACGCGCAGCCCACCCAGGGCCACCAGCAGCACCAGCGCGTAAATGACGGGAAAGGTCGGGCTGGGCAGGGAAAAGCCCGTCAGCACCAGGCCGATGGAAAACAGCGCGGCGCTGGCGATGGACGCACCGGCAATGCCCATAAGATCGGACATGCCCGAAAAACGCCAGTATTGCTGCGGCATCCGAAACGGCAGGCCGCTGACGACAAGCGTGATCGCCCCGCCGGCCACGAACCAGAGCGGGTGCAAAAGCCCGTCCTGCGGGGCGGCCAGCCAGCGCGCGACGGGGGCTGCCAGCGCAGCCAGAACACCATCGAGCAGGACGTTCACGGCTATTCTGTTCAGCGGCCGAAGCCGGGGGTTACGATGCAGTGCCTTGGAGCGTTGCGATGCCATTATCTTGCACCTATAGCCTAGCACCTGACATCCTAGAAGCAGCACAAACCAGATAGCAGTACTTCATGCCCTTTTCTTTGCCCGCTGTGGCGTTTTTCTGCCTGTTCTGCGCAGCACTGCTGTCGGCTGCACTCGTGCGCGCCATGATCCGCCTGGCCGTGCTCGACCATCCCGGCCACCGCAGCGCGCATGTGCGGCCCACACCCAAGGGGGGTGGGGTCGGTGTCATGGTCGCATTCCTGCTTGTCTGGCCGGTATTGCAGGCCACAAGCGGGCAGGCGGTCTTTTCGCTGAGCACCGTCATGACGGGGGCTGCCCTGCTGCTGCTCTGCGGCGTTTCCTGGCTGGATGATGTGTACCAGTGGCCGCCTTCCATAAAATTCGCGGCCCAATGTGCCGCGGCCGGTCTTGTGGTGGGCGGCGGGCTGGCACTGGACTGGCCCACCCCGCTGGGCGGCACCGTTTTTTCCGTACTGTGGCTGGTCTTCATCTGCAACGCGGTCAATTTCATGGACGGGCTGAACGGCCTGGTTGCAGGCTGCCTGCTGGTGGCGGCCCTTGCCCTGGCTGGGGGCGCAACCACGCTGGGCGTGCCCGGGGCCAGGGGCACGGCCCTGCTGCTGGCCTGCTGCCTGGCGGGTTTCCTGCCCTTTAATTTCCCGCATGCGCGTATTTTCCTGGGCGATGTGGGCAGCCAGGGCTGCGGCCTTCTGGCAGGTACGGCCGCCCTGTATGTGGCACGCCATACGCCCTTGCCATCGGGCTGGCTGTTCGGCCCGACCGTGCTGGCCCCGCTGGCCTATGACGTGCTGTTCACGCTGGCCCGGCGCAAGCTTGGCGGGCATTCCGTGGTGCAGGCGCATCGGGGCCATCTGTACCAGGTCCTGCATCGCAGCGGTGTCAGCGCATCTGCGATCTCGGCCATGGAATGGGGTTTTACGGCATGGGGCGGCATTGTGGCCTGCACCGTGGCCCATCTGCCCTGGCAAACGGGCCTGCTCGCAGCCACCGCCCTGGTCCTGCCACCCCAACTGGCCTGGACGGCCTACGCCATTGCGCGCACGCGCCGCCACCCGGTCGGGCCGTGGTAGCAGCCTGAACGCCCTGCCCCCTGTAGCCCCGGCCGATCTGCGAACGGGCTGGGCCACAGGGCTGGCGCGAACAGGCACAAATCTGCGGCGAAGGGCGATGGAACTGGCGGGGGTGGGAGAGCAGGCGTTATTTCAGCTTGAAGGTCAGGCCCTGGGCCGAGCCCGCAAGGCGTGCACCCTTGGTGATGGTCTCGATCTTGATCCGCACGCCGTTCTTGTTTTCCAGCACAAGGCCGCCCAGTCCCTGGCCCAGCGTGGCTTCGCCATGCACGGCGCCATAAGTGCCTTCGAAATCCTTTATGCGGTGCAGGTTATAGACCGTCCCGCTTCCCGTGATCTTGGAGAAACCGACAGCCGCGATCGTCCCACCCTCGATGGAAAAGGGGTAGTTGCGATGGTTGAACCGCACCCGCCCCTGGCCCCAGGTATAGCCGACACCGACATCGGCCGATTTGATTTCCATGGTCATGGTGCCTGTGGCGGCACCCAGCGCATCGGCCGCATGGGCCATGGGGGTCGCGCTCAGCGATGCCGCGAGCACGCTTGCCCCTATCAGGGAAGAAAATCGCATGGCTGCCATCCTTCTTTCTATCTCCCTCCCTGGCGCCCCAGCCCCACCTTGCGGCGAGATGCGGTCATGACCGGGAGAGTTGAAAGAAGAACGCCCTACCGAGTACGAAGTTGCCCCAAATGCACATTGGCCAGATCAGCCGGCCCGATCACGCATGAAAAGCGAAACCGGGCCGCAAACCTGCCCTTTTGCAGCCAGTGCCGATCAGGCAGCGGCAACCCGGCGCAGCTTGCGAACGGTGGCTGTCTTGTCTTCCTGGCGCGGCTTCTTGCTGGTCTCGTGCGCGGCATCGCCCATGACGGAGCGGATTTCCTTGAGGTACGCCGCACCCTTGGGCGTGCGCTGCACCAGCACGGACCGGCGGTCCAGCGGGTCCACCTTGCGGCGGGTCAGGTCAAGCTCGCCCAGCCGGTCCAGCGCGCGGGTAATCGCGGGCTTGGACACGTTCAGGCTGGCGGCCAAGCCACGCACCGTGTGCCCGCTTTCATCCAGGTAGCATGTCAGGAACACCGCCAGCTGGCGGGCGGACAGGTCCGGCCCCGCACCCCTGACGAGAGAAACGATCGTGTCACGAAGGGTCCTTACCAGATCCTCTGTTTTTTCTGCTGTCTGAACCATAACTCCACTTTCCTTTCCGGACCGGTCCCTCGAAAGTCGGGGACAGCCCACTTCTCTTTTCCGGCCCGGATTAAAGCCAGATCATCTACCCGGTTTATATAGGAACCGAAACAACACAATTAACCCTTCAATACAGAAATAGTTTCGTTCATTCATGTGACGACTTTAAGACACAGGGTCCACCCCAACGCCTAGCACCGTACACACAGCCGTGAAAAACGCCCGAATTCCGGGAGAATCCCCGCCTTCCGGGCGGCCGGGCCGGCTTGAATCGTTCCACGCATAACTGTCGATATGCACCCAACGCTGAGCAGGCTTTACAAAACGCGCAAGAAACAATCCGGCTGTAATGGCGCCGGCCATAGGTCTGGAGGCAATATTGTTCAGGTCCGCTACTGGGCTGCTCAGCCATTTGGCATAGCCGGGCCAGAGCGGCAGGCGCCATAACGGATCGGATTCGCGCACGGATACTTCCAGAAAGGTCTGGGCCGTCGCGTCGTCATTGCAGAACAGGGCGGGCAGGTCGGGCCCCAGCGCCACGCGGGCGGCCCCCGTCAGTGTCGCCACGTCAAGCAGCAGGGCGGGGTCGTGCTCGCAGGCTTCATGCAGCAGGTCGCACAGGACCAGCCGTCCTTCGGCATCCGTATTGCCGATTTCCACACTCAGCCCAGCACGGCTTGTCACCACGTCCAGCGGCCGCATGGCCCGGCCCGAAACGCTGTTCTCCACACAGCCCAGCCGCAGTTCCAGCCGCACGGGCAGGTCGCGCGCCATCACAAGGCGTGCCAGCGCCAGGACCGTCGCGGCCCCGCCCATATCCTTTTTCATCCGCAGCATGCCGCTTGAGGGCTTGAGGTCATACCCACCGCTGTCGAAGCACACGCCCTTGCCCACCAGCGAAAGCAGCGGGGCCGCAGCACCGGCGCCCGAGCCCTGCCACCGTGCCACCACCACGCGCGGCCCGCGCTCCGACCCCATGCCGACATGGGCCACCAGCGGATAGGCCTTGGCCAGTGCTGCCCCCTTCACGATCTCGACCTGTGCGCCCAGGGGCTCCAGCACGTCGCGCGCGGCCTGTGCCAGTTCGGACGGACCCAGCAGGTTGGCGGGCATATTGATAAGGTCGCGCGCCAGCCAGATGGAGCGCGCCTGCTCGACCGCCAGGCCTTCGCTCTCGGCCCGGCTGACCACCAGGCGCGGCTTGCCCTGCCCCGCGCCACCCTGCGATGGATTGCCTTGCGATGCGCTGCCTTGTTGGGCCGCCTTGTTCCTGGACCGCCCCGCCTTGGCGCTGCCCGCCCCATCGCCGGATTTGAGCCCATAGCGATAAGCCCCGAGGCAGAACCCCAGAATGACGTCGTCCCGCGCGATATCGTCCGGCGTTTCCACCCGCCAGTCACCCCCCGGCAGGTCGCGTGCCAGCACGCCGAATACGAACGGATCGCGCGGCTGGTCCTTTTCGGCAATGCCCAGCACGGCTTGCAGGCCCCCGGCTTCCCCCGGCACCAGCATGAGCTGGCCTGGGCTGGCCGTAAACCCGCAGCCCTGGGCGAAGGCCGCCGCCTGTTCGCTGATCCAGGTCGCCAGCAGGTCGCATTCGGACGGGCGCACGGCATAAACGGCATTGGGCATGCTGGTGGCAGTACCGGGTCCGGCGGATTTCTTGCGGCGCGGCGGCACGCTCAGGCAGTCTGGCTCACGCATGGGTAACCTCCCTTTTTTCCTGTCGCGCACAGTGCGCCGCGTGCCCGGCCAATGCAACGGGGGTGGAAATTTAGCGCAACGGCTTGCTTTTCCGCCCGGCGCGACAGAGCATGGCGGCATGACGGTTCCCCTGCGCCCGATCTCCCCCCCGCCTGCGCGAGACGGCGCATGGGTGGCACCCGTACGGGCCATTGTGGGCCCCACCAATACCGGCAAGACCCATCTGGCCCTTGAACGCATGCTGGCCCATGCCTCGGGCGTGATCGGCTTTCCGCTGCGCCTGCTGGCGCGGGAAAATTACGAACGGATGGTGCGGCTCAAGGGGGTGCGGGCCGTGGCCCTGATCACGGGGGAGGAAAAAATCATTCCCCCCCATGCGCGGTGGTTTTCATGCACGGTGGAAGCCATGCCCATGGACCGCCCGGTCGATTTCGTGGCGGTGGATGAAATCCAGCTTTGCGCAGACCCCGAGCGCGGCCATATTTTCACCGACCGGCTGCTGAACGCCCGGGGCCTGTCCGAAACGCTGTTCCTGGGGTCGGACACCATCGCCCCCCTGCTGCGGACCCTGGTGCGCGGGATCGAAATCGAAACCCGGCCCCGCCTGTCGAACCTGACCTGTTCGGGGCATAACCGGCTGTCGCGCCTGCCGCCGCGTTCGGCCATTGTCGCCTTCTCCATGGCCGAGGTCTACGCCATTGCGGAGCTGATCCGCCGCAAGCGGGGCGGGTGTGCGGTGGTCATGGGCCAGCTTTCGCCGCGCACGCGCAACGCGCAGGTCGCCCTGTACCAGAATCGCGAGGTGGACTACCTGGTCGCGACCGATGCCATAGGCATGGGGCTGAACATGGATATCCACCATGTGGCCTTTGCCGGCATGGCCAAGTTCGACGGGCAACGCCACCGGCTGCTGAACGCGGCCGAGGTGGCCCAGATCGCGGGCCGGGCCGGGCGCGGCACGCGGGATGGCACCTTCGGCACCACTGGGGAATGCCCGCCTTTTCCCGAACCGTTGGTCGAAGCGGTGGAGGAGCACCGGTTCGAGCCCCTGTCCTTCCTGTGGTGGCGCAATTCCGTGCTGGATTTTGCCACGCCTGCGGCTCTGCATGCCAGCCTGTGCGTAAAACCGCCCACAGCCTGCCTGCGCCCGGCCGAACCCGCCACGGACATGCTGGTATTGCGCGCCTTCATGCAGGATAAAGCCATAAGCGGGCTGGCCCGCACGCCCGAACACACCCGCCTGATGTGGGAAGTGTGCCAGATCCCCGACTTCCGCAAGCTGGGGGAAGACAGCCATATCCGCCAATGCGCGCAGATTTTCGCCCTGCTGGTGCGCCAGGGCCGCCTGCCGTCCGACTGGCTGCGCGCCCGCCTGCACGGGCTTGAGCATACCGAGGGCGATATAGAAGCGCTGATGCAGCGCCTGATGGGCATTCGGGTCTGGTCCTATGTGGCGGCCCGCACCGGCTGGGTGGAAGATGCCGAACACTGGCAGCGCCACACGCGCCAGTTGGAAGATACGCTGTCCGATGCGCTGCATGACCGCCTGACCGCCCGCTTCGTGGACCGGCGGGCCGCAAGCCTGGCCCGCCGCCTTGAAGAAGCCGATGGCAAGCCCCTGCTTTCAGCCATGAACCGCCTGGGCGAAGTCAGTGTGGAAGGGCACGCGGTAGGCCATATGCGCGGCTTTACCTTCATCCCCGACCCCGAAGCCGCGCGGGCCGACCAGGCGCTTGTCCTGCGCGCCGCCCGCCGTGCCGCGCGGAGCGAAATTCCCCGCATGGTGGCCCGTTTCCTTCAGGCGGAGGGGGAGCTTGCCCTCGACCTGCAAAGCGGGGCCCTTCTGTGGGGGGATGAACCGATCGGCCAGTTGCGGCCCGGCCCGTCCGTGCTGCGGCCCGCCATTGCGGTTAGGGATGCGGAATTTCTGGACGCCATCCAGAAAGAGAAAATCCGCCACAAACTTGCAGAATTCGTCACCGCGCGGATCCGCCACGACCTGGCCCCCCTTTTCCATGCGGAGGACGCAACAGCCCCCCATCCGGCCCTGCGCGGGCTGATCCATCGGCTGATGGAACATGGCGGGGTCACGCCCTGCCCCGAACGCCCGTCCCTTACCCGGGCTGATGCCTTGCTGCTGGCGCGCCTGCATATCGCCTTCGGGCTGGACACGCTGTTCTGCACGCGGTTGCTCAAGCCACACCCCATGGCGCTGCGCCGCCTGCTGCTGGGGATCAGCCTGGGCCACACCATGCCGGACCTGCCGCCCCCGGGTGCGGTATCGTTCGCCCTGGAGCACCCGCCCTTGCCGGCAGAGAAAGCCGCGTTCCTCAGCCTGGGCTGGGTCTGCGCCGGGGCATTCGCGGTCCGACTCGACAGGGCCGTGGCCGTCAGGCGGGAAATGGACGCGCTGAGCGCTTTGGGGCAAAAGCCCCTGCCTTATGCGCTGGCGTCACGCCTGGGGGTGGTGAAAAAAAAACTGCCAGTCCTGCTCACGGCATTGGGGGGGCGCGTCCAGCCCCCCGTGGCCCTGCCTGCAAACCAGCCGGGACCGCCGGCACCTTTCATGATTTTGCCCGCGCGGGTGCAAAAAAACCAGAAGAAGCTCCGCGCTTTCGCGCATGCGCCAGCCAGGCCGCGCACCATGAAAAGCGACAGCCCCTTTGCCGTGCTGGCGCGGCTGAAAGAACGCCAGTAACATCCAGCCGTGCCGGTTGCGGTACGGCACTGCACCCCGTGCGGGGTATCCTGTCGCGCTAACGGGTTGCCATTGGGCGAAAAGCCCCTCATATCTGCGCCAACCCTCGTGGCTGGACCTGCAACAGGTCAGCTATCTGATCCCACCCGGCGTGCGTTCCTCAGCCGCCAGATAAATTCGGAGATGGCAATGACCTACGTGGTCACTGAAAACTGCATCCGCTGCAAATTCATGGACTGTGTGGAAGTCTGCCCCGTTGACTGCTTCTACGCCGGTGAGAACTTTCTGGTAATCAACCCGGACGAATGCATTGACTGCGGCGTGTGTGAGCCGGAATGCCCTGCGGAGGCGATTTTCCCCGACAGCGACGATCGTGCGGCCGCCTGGGCGGAAATCAACGCAAAATATTCGACGCAGTGGCCCAATATCACACGCAAGGGCACGCCGCCCGCCGATGCGGAAGAATGGAAAGACAAGCCCGACAAGACCGGCCTGCTCTCCCCCAACCCGCAGAAGGACTGATCTTCTCACGCACCCGTTGCAAAACGGCAAATGGCACCGCGCAAGCTGGTGCCATTTTTTTATCGAGATTTCGGCCATTTCTAGGGCGCCTAAGAACCGGATCGCCTGCCCCCGGCGAACCCCAAGGCGACTTTCGGATACCGGTTGCAGTTCAGTCGGGGTTCCTGACGGCCGCCTCACTGTTTGCGGCAAGGGACGGGAGGAGTTCTGGCCCCTTGCAAGCGGATTGGAAACCACAAAGGGCGCTCAGTCCAAACCCGTGCAACCCTTAAACACCACCGGGCCAGAACCCACCAGGTCTCGCCGCACCAAGCCGAACCTTTAGGCCAGCCCCCCAGGTCGGATGCCCGCAGCGCTCATCGCCGTCCGCCGCCCGAGAGACCAAATCTCTGCCGAGCCGCCAGGCCGAACAGCCGACTAAGCCACCGGACTGAAACACCAGACCGAACAACCGGATCGACCAACCGCGCGGACCAACCGGGGGCAGATCAAGCGGGCGCATCAAGCAGCCGAACGGCAAACACCCGGCGCGACTTTTCATGCCGCGTTCAAGACCCCAAACAGAAAAACCCCGGAGCATGTCGCTCCGGGGTCTTGTCCTGTACCCGCAGGCCAACCCGTTCGGGCTGGCCCCAGCATGACGCTGATTAACGGGACATCATGTGGGCTGCGGTGTTGGTCATGATGAACACGGTGCCAACGATCAGGATGGCAACGAAGCTCACGGTGAACACAAACGCAATGTTGTTCCAACGCTGTTCGGAAGACCCGCCCATGTGCAGGAAGTAGTGCAGATGCACCAGAACCTGAACCAGAGCCAGCACCGACAGAGCGCCCAGCGTGCCAGTCGGGGAAAGGCTGTGGGTCGAAACCACGGCAAACGACAGGACCGTCAGGATAACGGCAAGAACAAACCCGATAACGTAGGACGCTACGCTACCGTGGCTCTCTCCCGAGGAGGATGTATGAGAAGTGCTCATCAGATCATGCTCGCCAGATAGACATAGGTGAAAACGCAGATCCAGACGATATCCAGGAAGTGCCAGAACAGGCTCAGGCAGGTGAGCTTGTTCATCATGCGTTCCGGGATTTCCGTCGTGCCCATCAGCTGGACGATCAGGGTGACAATCCAGATCAGGCCGCAGGTCACGTGCAGACCATGCGTGGATACGAGCGTGAAGAACGCAGACAGGAACGCGCTGCGATCCGGACCGGCGCCATCAGCGATCATGTGTGCGAATTCACGCACTTCCAGCCCCACGAACCCAAGACCCAGCAGGAATGTGACGCCAAGCCACATGATAACCTTGCTGACTTCGGCCTTATGGGCGGCGATCATGCCAAACCCATAGGTGATGGAAGAAACCAGCAGAAGGGCTGTTTCCAGCCCAAGTCCGCCGAATTCAAACAGTTCGTGGCCGGTCGGACCGCCGTTGAACTGATTGCGCAGGACTGCAAATGCGGCAAAAAGCGTGCCGAAAATGATGCAGTCCGTCATCAGATAGACCCAGAACCCGAACACCACCGGAGATTCGTGGTGATGTTCGTCGTGGCCGTCGGTCTGAACAGTTGTATTCTGTGCCATTATTCAGCTGCCTGTGCCAACAGTTTACGGGTGTGCTCGTTTTCGATCCGGGCAACCTCTTCGGCGGGGATATAGTAGTCGATATCCTTGTTCGCGCTACGTGCGATCACAGCACCGATGACACCGATCAGGCCAAGGGCCGCCAGCCACCAGATATACCACACAGCCGCGAAACCGAAGACCAGGGAGGAGATGCCAACGACAAGACCCGCAGCCGTGTTCTTCGGCATATGGATCGCTTCGTAATGCCCACCAGCCTGACGGGTATCGATGCCGCCTTCCTTGTCGTGCATGAACGCATCAAGCGCAGTCACGTTGGGAACGATGGCAAAGTTGTAGATCGGCGGCGGGGAAGACGTGGACCATTCCAGCGTACGGCCGTTCCAGGGGTCGCCTGTCACGTCGCGGTTGGCGGGAAGGTTGCAGTCGCGGATGGAAACATAGAGCTGCATAAGCTGGCAGGCGATACCCAGCAGGATCAGCACCGCACCCACTTCGGCAATCAGCAGCCAGGGATGCCAGGCCGGATTGTCGTAATGGTTCAGACGGCGTGTCATGCCCTGGAAGCCCAGCACATACAGCGGAACGAACGCGAAGAAGAAGCCAACCAGCCAGAACCAGAAGGCACGGATGCCCCAGCTTTCGTTCAGCTTGAAACCCAGGACCTTGGGAGCCCAGAAGTTCATGCCGCAGATGTAACCGAAATACACACCGCCGATAATCACGTTATGGAAGTGGGCAATCAGGAACAGACTGTTATGCAGAACGAAGTCAGCGCCCGGGATGGCCATCATGACACCGGTCATACCACCGATGGTGAAGGTGACCATGAAGCCGACAGCCCAATACATGCAAGCATGATACTGGATGCGGCCCTTATACATGGTGAACATCCAGTTGAAGAGCTTAACGCCCGTCGGGATGGAGATGATCATGGTCGCGATGCCGAAGAAGGCATTGACGTCCGGACCAGCACCCATGGTGAAGAAGTGATGCACCCACACGACAAAGGACAGCACCATGATGGAGCATGTCGCGTAAACCATCGTCGCGTAACCGAACAGCGGCTTGCCGGAGAAGGCAGGCACGACTTCGGAGAACACGCCGAATGCGGGAATGACAAGAATGTAAACTTCCGGATGACCCCAGGCCCAGATCAGGTTCAGGTACATCATCTGGTTGCCGCCGCCGTCATTGGTAAAGAAGTGCATACCAAAATAACGGTCCAGACCCAGCAGAGCGACAGCCACCGTCAGGACGGGGAAGGACACCATGATGAGGATGGAGGAGCAGAACGCCGTCCAGGTGAAGACCGGCATTTTCATCCAGCTCATGCCCGGAGCGCGCATCTTCACGATGGTGACAAAGAAGTTCACACCGGTCAGCAGCGTGCCGACACCAGAGATCTGGATGGCCCAGATATAGTAGTCAACGCCGACACCGGGGCTAAACTGCGTCTCGGACAGGGGCGGATAAGCCAGCCAGCCGCACTGCGAGAATTCACCGATGAACAGGGACACGTTCACCAGGATGAACGCGACAGCCGTCATCCAGAAGCTCAGGTTGTTCAGGAACGGGAATGCAACGTCACGTGCGCCGATCTGCAGCGGCACGACGAAGTTGAACAGACCGGTCATGAACGCCATGGCCAGGAAGAAGATCATGATCGTCCCGTGGGCCGAGAAGATCTGGTCGTAGTGATGCGGGGGCAGATAACCGGGGTTACCCGCATAGGCCAGCGCAAGCTGGGTACGCATCATGATAGCGTCCGCGAAGCCGCGGAACAGAGCAACCAGCGCCAGCACGATGTACATGACAGCCAGACGCTTGTGATCGACAGAGGTAAACCACTCTTTCCAGAGATAGCCCCACTTGCCGTAATAGGTGATGAGCCCCAGCACCGCGATACCGACAATGGCGACGCCGATGAATGTTCCCACCAGGATCGGCACATCCAACGGGATGGCCGATAAAGATAGTCTCCCTAGCATAGATCCTATTCCTTCATATTCATGTCGGACATCGCGGACTGCTGCACCTGGATCATCTTGCCGGTGCTTTTGTCCATGACCATGCCGTTGTTGTATTTGGCAACGATCGTGTTGAACATGCTGGGTTCAACATGTGCGAAATATTCGACAGGGTTCGCTTCGCTCGGTGCGGCCAGCTTCGGATAGGTCTGCCCATCCAGCTCTTCGGAGGAAGAGCGCACCTTCTCGACCCAGGCATTGAATTCATCACCGCTCATCGCCAGCGTGTGGAACTTCATGTCAGAGAAGCCGCGACCGCTGTAGTTGGCAGATTCGCCCAGATAATCACCCGGCTCGCTGGCCAGCAGATGAAGCTGGGTCTGCATGCCCGCCATAGCGTAAATCATGGAACCAAGACGTGGGATGAAGAACGAGTTCATCACGGAATCAGAGGTGATATCGAAATCAACCGGTGTGTTGACCGGAACGGCCAGCTGGTTGACCGTGGCAATGCCCTGTTCGGGGTAGATGAACAGCCATTTCCAGTCCATCGCCACCACCTGCACATGCAGCGGCTTGGTGTTGGCTTCAGCCTCGAGCGGCTTGTAGGGGTCCAGAGAATGACAGGTCTGGTAGGTGATCACTGCCAGAAACAGGATGATCAGCGACGGAACGCCCCAGATCACCATTTCAATCGTGTTGGAATGGCTCCATTTCGGCAGATATTCGGCGCTGGTATTGGACTGGCGATACTGCCAGGCAAAAACCAGCGTCAAAATTATGGTCGGAACCACAACGATCAGCATTGCGATTGTGGAGGTGGCAATCAGAGATTTAACCCCCTCCCCCACCGGGCCTTTCGGGTCCAGAACGTCCAGTTCGCACCCGGCAAGCAGCAACGCTGACGATAGGCCGCCCAATCGCGCCATTCTCGCCAGTAACTTGTTTTTCATCGCACGCCTCTTGGTTCTGACATCAACTTAGCCTCGTAAAGACTCTTGCCCTGCTGCCATAGAAGCCTAGCAACAGCAAGAAAAACCGCGCTCCGGCTTTTGTCGCGGCCGGTCTGTTCCGCACACAGGACCGGGCCACCCATCCGGGGGAAAACCAGGAACTGTCTACGCAGCATGCGGTCTACAACGCTAGGCGGAAACGCCATGGAGACCACTTTATGCTCAACGGGCGGGATTCTCAAACGGCATAAAAGTTTCATCTGCCTTTCATCACAATCGGTTAGCGGCCCTGACTCGGTTTTAGGCCCCTTTTTGGGGTCATCCGACCGCCTCGGATCGATATCACTCACTATTACCAAATATTTCAAAATTTCGAATAATGGCAAAATTTGGCCTTAATTTTCATATTGTTAGCCGGGAGTTCAGCACTCACATTCCTGTTACAGCACAAAAAAATCGTATCAGGACCGTTTTGCTCCCTATTCTGATTGAACATACCGGCATTCGATCTGGACATGCCTTTAGGGCACAAAAAAACCCGGTCCTCTCGGACCGGGTTTTGCCAGGACGGGGATGCGCCCAGCCCTGCATGACTTGGCTGCGTCAGTCGTTCGAATTGCGCACGCCCATGAACTGCATGAGAAACTGAAAGAGGTTGATGAAGTTCAGGTAGAGGCTCAGGGCATCGTAGACACTGCGCTTGGCTGTCACGTCCGGGCCTTCATAGGCGGCAAGCTGCGTGTAGGTCACCCGGATCCGCTGGGCGTCGAACGCGCTGAAGGCGGTGAAAATGACTACGCCGACGATGCTGTATATATAGTACACCGTCGGGCTCTTGAGAAACAGGTTCACCAGCCCCGCGATAACCAGCCCGAACAGCCCCATCATCAGGAACGAACCAAAGCGCAGCAGGTCGGCCTTGGTCACGTAGCCCCACAGCGAGGTCGCCGCGAACATGCAGGCCGTCACCAGGAAGACGCGGACGATGGACGTATCGGTATAGACGACGAAAATGCTGGCCAGACTGGCCCCCATGGCCGTGCAGAACGCCCAGAACAGCGCCTGCGCCCCCTGGAGAGAAAGGCGGTTGATACCGAAGGACATGACCAGCACGAACACCAGCGGGGACAGCATGGCCGCGTCACCCAGCAGGGTGGGGCGGGGCAGCGGGCCCGCGGCGGTCGGAACGACCTGGAAGAACAGGCTGCCCAGCGCCGTATTGGCAATGGCGTAGGCAACGATACCCGTCAGCAACAGGCCAGAGGCCATCCAGTTATAGACGCGTAGCATGTAGGCGCGCAGCCCTGCATCAATGCTGGCCTGGGCATTCCAGCTCGTGGCATTGACGGGGGAACGGTAGTCGCCACTGAACGACATGATCTTACACTCCTTGTCCGGGCTAGCCGGCTTTGCTTTATAATTGGGGTTGCCCTGCCTTTTCGTCAAGGGTGGCACGCATGACGCACATCCCCACCGCTTTCCCCACGATGCGGCAGCCCCTGCCCCCTGCCCCCGTGGGGGCGACAACCCGCTACCGGATGCCCAAGCCATGTTCCTGATCGCCGGTATAACCCTGCCGCCCGATATGAGTTTCTTTTTCCAGACGATGCAGGGTCTGTTTCCGAGCAAGGCGTGGCACCGTGTGCCATATCTTTATCTGCCGCTGGTGACCCTGGGCAGAGCCGATACCCCTTTTGTTCTTGAAGAACTTGATTTTTCTCTGCTGTCGGTGCGCATGCGCACGCCGGTGAAATTACAGCATACGGGGTACACGGTCGTCAGGCGGGGGAACCGAATCATGCTTGAGGCGTTACTCGCCCCCACTGAAATTGATCACCTTTCCGTGAAAATCCGCCAGGCAGGACGACGGGCGGGATTGGCGGCCGGGCGGCTTTCCACCCCCTTCGGGGTGCCTTTGGCAGATGTTACAACAGTCAGCGCGGAGGAGGTCAGTCTCTGGCTTGGCATCCATCGCCAACTCTGCCCGCAAAGGGAGGAAATCTATAATTTTACCGTATTCAGCACCCAAAAAACCGAATACGGCCCCGGCGTGGAGGCAGAAAACCACTACCCGTTCACACCGCATGCCATGCCGCCGCACACGGAGTCCGAGGGGTTCGCACCGTGGTGAGCGCACCCTTTTCGTGAGCACCGAAATGGGGTCTATCACTCTGTAATAACAGAAAGTTATCCATCAGAAATGGGGCAGCTATTCACGACACGTGATTGACATCGGACACCTGCGTTGGCTCATGTGTAGGAAACCGGACCACCGGCTTTTTTCCTCAATACTAGTCGAGGACATGAACGCATGACCCGCCCCGCCTCCACCAAGAGACGTTCGCTGCTAGGATTTCTCGCGGCTGGAACCATTTGCGCTGCTGCCTTGCCGTATACCGCAGTTTCCGCCCATGCCGCAGGGCAGGGTGATACGGGAGAAGCTATCATCCATGCGGATGAGCACCCCGAAAACTGGCTGACTTACGGCCGGAACTACATGGAGCAGCGGTACAGCCCGCTGGACGAAATCAATCGCTCCAATGTCGGCCACCTGAAACTGGCCTGGTACTTCAACCTGGACTCGAACCGTGGCCAGGAAGGTACCCCCCTGGTTGTCGACGGCATCATGTATGCCACGACCAACTGGTCCAAGATGAAAGCCCTGGACGCCGCCACCGGCAAGCTGATCTGGGAATACGATCCCAAGGTGCCGGGCAACATTGCCGACAAGGGCTGCTGCGACACCGTCAACCGCGGTGCGGGCTACTGGAACGGCAAGGTCTTCTTCGGCACGTTTGACGGTCGCATGGTCGCCCTGGACGCCAAGACCGGCAAGAAGGTGTGGGAAGTCAACACCATCCCGCCCGAAGCCTCCCTGGGCAAGCAGCGCTCCTACACCGTTGACGGTGGCGTGCGCGTGGTCAAGGGCTTGGTGCTGATTGGCAATGGCGGCGCCGAATTCGGCGCGCGCGGCTTTGTCTCCGCCTTCGATGCCGAGACCGGCAAGCTGAAATGGCGCTTCTACACCGTTCCGAACAACAAGAACGAACCCGATCACGCCGCGTCCGACAATATCCTGATGACCAAGGCCTACAGGACCTGGAGCCCCACCGGTGCGTGGGTTCGCCAGGGTGGCGGCGGCACGGTATGGGATTCCATCGTGTACGATCCGGTGGCCGACCTGGTCTATCTGGGCGTGGGCAACGGTTCGCCCTGGAACTACAAATACCGTTCCGACGGGATCGGCAACAACCTGTTCCTGGGCAGCATTGTGGCCCTCAAGCCCGAAACCGGCGAATATGTCTGGCACTTCCAGGAAACGCCGATGGACCAGTGGGATTATACCTCGGTCCAGCAGATCATGACGCTTGACATGCCCGTCAACGGCGAAATGCGCCATGTGATCGTCCACGCGCCCAAAAACGGCTTCCTGTACGTTCTGGACGCCAAGACCGGCGAATTCATTTCCGGCAAGAACTACACCTATGAAAACTGGGCCAGCGGTCTCGATCCGCTGACGGGCCGCCCCATTTTCAAGCCCGAAGGTCTGTGGACCCTGAACGGCAATTTCTGGTACGGCATTCCGGGCCCGCTGGGCGCGCACAACTTCATGGCGATGGCCTACAGCCCCAAGACGCACCTGATCTACCTGCCCGCGCACCAGATCCCGTTCGGCTACAAGAACCAGGTCGGTGGCTTCAAGCCGCATCCCGATTCCTGGAACCTGGGTCTGGACATGACCAAGAACGGTCTGCCCGACACGCCTGAAGCGCGCACCGCCTACATGAAGGACCTGCACGGCGAACTGCTGGCATGGGATCCCGTGAAGATGGAAACCGTGTGGAAGATCGACCACAAGGGCCCGTGGAACGGCGGCGTTCTGGCCACCGGTGGCGACCTTCTGTTCCAGGGTCTCGCCAATGGCGAATTCCACGCCTATGACGCGACCAACGGCACCGATCTTTACAAGTTCAACGCCCAGAGCGGCATTATCGCACCGCCGATCACCTACAGCGTGAACGGCAAGCAGTATGTCGCGGTGGAAGTGGGCTGGGGCGGTATCTATCCGATCTCGATGGGTGGCATGGGCCGCACCTCGGGCTGGACGGTGAACCACTCCTACATCGCGGTGTTCTCGCTCGACGGAAAGAGCCAGCTCCCCTCGATGAACGAACTGGGCTTCCTGCCCGTCAAGCCGCCGGCGCAGTATGACAGCAAGGTGGTCGATAACGGGTACTTCCAGTACCAGACCTATTGCCAGACCTGCCACGGCGACAATGCGGAAGGTGCGGGCGTTCTGCCTGACCTGCGCTGGTCCGGTTCCATCCGCCACCAGGACGCGTTCTACAACGTGGTCGGTCGCGGGGCCCTGACGGCCTATGGCATGGATCGCTTTGATTCCAGCATGAAGCCTGACGAGATCGAGGCCATTCGCCAGTTCCTCATCAAGCGGGCGAACGAAACCTATCAGCGCGAAGTGGATGCCCGCAAGAATGACAAGGGTGTCCCTGAAAATCCGACACTCGGCATTACGCCCCAGTAATCCGGCAGTCATGGCGTCATTCGGCTCACAAGCGATACAGTGGTAAAAATGATGATGAACAGACTCAAGGCCGCTCTGGGAGCGGTCACTGTCGGGCTTCTGGCAGGCACGTCCCTGGCTCATGCGCAAGGGACGGACGAAGACCTGATCAAACAGGGTGAATACGTGGCACGGCTGGGCGACTGCGTGGCCTGCCATACCGCCCTGAACGGTCAGAAATTTGCGGGTGGGCTGTCTATCAAGACACCCATCGGCACGATCTATTCCACCAACATCACCCCCGATCCCACCTACGGGATCGGCACCTACACGCTTCAGGACTTTGATGCCGCCGTGCGTCATGGCGTGAAGAAGGACGGCAGCACGCTTTACCCGGCGATGCCCTACCCCTCCTTCGCCCGCATGACGCAGGCCGATATCAAGGCCCTGTATGCATATTTCATGCATGGCGTGGCCCCGGTCGCCCAGAAAAACCACGACGCGGATATTACCTGGCCGCTGTCCATGCGCTGGCCGCTGGCGATCTGGCGTTCGGTGTTCGCCCCGACCCCCAAGGACTTCACCCCCGCACCGGGCACGGATGCTGACATCGCCCGTGGTGAATACCTGGTAACGGGTGCCGGCCATTGCGGGGCGTGCCATACGCCGCGCGGCCTGGGCATGCAGGAAAAGGCCCTCGACGCATCGGGCGGGGCCGACTTCCTGGCCGGTGGCGACGTGATCGACAACTGGATCGCCCCCAGCCTGCGTAACGACCCTGTCGTGGGGATTGGCCGCTGGTCTGAAGATGATCTGTACCAGTTCCTGAAATCGGGCCGCACGGATCATACCGCCGTGTTCGGCGGCATGGCCGACGTGGTGGGCTGGAGCACCCAGTACTTCACCGATGCCGACCTGCACGCCATGGCGAAATACCTCAAGGCGCTGCCGCCCGTGCCACCCGTTCGGGGCGACTACACCTATGACGCCTCCACCGCGCAGACGCTGGATTCCGGCAGCGTGGCGGGTAACCCCGGTGCAAAGGTCTATGTGGAACAGTGCTCGGCCTGTCACCGTAACGACGGTGGCGGCGTGGCCCGCATGTTCCCGCCGCTGGCCGGGAACCCGGTTGTCGTGACCGACAACCCGACATCGGTTGCGCATATCATTGTCGCAGGCGGTGTGCTGCCCCCCACCAACTGGGCGCCTTCCGCGGTGGCGATGCCGGCTTACAAGCGCTTCCTGTCCGACCAGCAGATTGCTGATGTGGTGAACTTCATCCGCTCTGCCTGGGGCAACAAGGCACCTGCCAACGTGACGGCGGCCGATATCCAGAAGCTTCGGCTGGATAACGCTCCGCTCCCGACCGCTGGCTGGGCTGACGCCACGTCCCAGACCGCAACCTGGGGCCTGTTCATGCCGCAGCCTTATGGCTCTGGCTGGACCTTCGCACCCCAGACCCATGTGGGTGTGGATGCTGCGCAGTAAGCAAAGCCTGTGGGGCACCTGAAGCCCCCTGGCCCTACCGGCCCGCCTGGCGGGTCTGGTAAACCGAGTTAGGGAAACACCGTGGCGGCAACGTCACGGTGTTTCTTTTTGTACCGGCCTTTCAGGGGATTTCGCCCATTTTCAAAAGATGAGGGTTCCTGCAGCTTTTTGAAAAAAGCTTCACCAACTTTTATCTGTTGAAGGAAGATTACCAAGCGGGCCTTAATTCGCGGCCCGGCCATTGCGGGACGGGGTGGGCAGGGTCATATCGGAATATGTCATGCCATCATCCCCCATACCGCCTGCTGCGGTATCCGCCACCCGGGCCGGCCCGAAGCAACCGGCTTGCCCCCTGCAGGACGGCTTGCAGCCACTGGTCGACGCCATTCGTGCCTGTTCGGCCTGCGCGCACAAGCTGCCACTGGGGCCCCGACCGGTCTTGCATGTCTCGCGGCACGCGCGCCTGCTGATTGCAAGCCAGGCCCCGGGCACACGGGTGCATGAAACCGGCATTTCCTTCAACGATGCCTCGGGCGATCGGCTGCGCACATGGCTGGGCATGAGCCGGGACGAATTTTACGACACCACGCGGGTCGCCCTGGTGCCCATGGCCTTCTGCTACCCCGGGGTACTGCCCAAGGGGGGCGATCGCCCACCCCCGCCTGAATGTGCCGCCCTGTGGCGCGAACGCCTTTTGGCCCAGCTTCCCGCTATACGGCTTACCCTACTCGTGGGGTCCTACGCCCAGAACCATGTGCTTGGAAAAGGTCCGGTGTTTGAGCGGAGCTTGCAGTTCCAGCGGTATTTACCCGAGTATTTTCCGCTCCCGCACCCGTCCTGGCGAACCGGCCAGTGGGAACGCGCAACCCCAGCTTTCGGGCAGGTCGTCCTGCCAGCACTCAGGCGCGAAATTCGCCGGGCGCTGGAAGGGTAAGGACTACGGGGCCGCCCTACCCCGTCAGGTAAAGGCCTTGTCCAGATAGGGGGAGGACGCATCGAAAAAGAGCTGGTTTTCGCGCAGTTCGGTTTCTATCACCCGCAGGCTGGCCAGCGCACTCAGCATTTCCTCACGGACCGAAAGATTGGTCTCGGCCTGTTCGCGGCGGATCAGGTAGCGCACGGCCAGGCCGGCGGCGCGGGCAGTGCGGCCGTATTGTCCGCCGTAACGGCCCGAAAAGCGCTGCATGCGCGTCATCATGACCTCGATGGCCCGCATGGCGTCATCCGGCAGCACATGGCGGGCCAGAATGCCTTTAAGCCGCAGCAGGTTGATCTCGATCGTCATGGCGGACAGGACCCCGCCCAGGTAGCGTTCCAGCACATACGGCTTGCCATCGGCCGCAGCCGTGGTGGAGAGGCGGACGAACCCTTCCACATTGCGGCCGATCACCTCCGTCATGGGCAGGGAAACGCGGGGCCGGGCCAGGCGGCGCAGCCTGCGCAGGATATCCACCCGCATGTCCCACCGCAGGCCGTCGGGGTCCACGGGCAGGAACACGCGGTACATCCACATGCAGAACGCAATGGCGAGAAAAAGCGGCAGGGCAGTGTTGAAATACATGACCTCGTTCATGCGGGCCTGGTTATCCGGACCAAGCAGAATGGGCAGGAACAGGTTGTAGGCCACCGCCGCCAGCGCCAAAGGTGGCCAGGCGAAAGCCAGCCCCCCCACCAGCATGGGCACGGCCAGGGTCATGGCCATCATCTCGTAGACCGTGGGCTGGGCGATTACCCACAGGTCCAGCAGGCAGCACATGCCGATGACGAAAATGGTCCCGCGCAGGAATGCCTGGGTGGCCAGGGCGGGCTGCTCCAGGGTGGAAAACAGCGCGCAGATAATGGCCGCGAACATCATGAAGGTCAGCCCATCGGGCCAGCCGGTGGTGATCCAGACGAGACCGGACACGAAAATGGTGACGGACGCGCGCAGGCTGTTGATAAAGGCCATGCGCCAGTCCCGATAGGTGCGCATGGGATAGCGGAAGGTGTCGTGCGGCTGGGGGTCGCGGCTCATCTGGAACTGCTCGATCGCCAGTTGCAGTTCGTCCAGCAAAGCGCCGAGCTTGTGCAGCAGTTCGCCCTGCCTTGAAAGGCGCATTTCATCCGCCAGGTCGACCGGCGGGTGGGTGGCGGCGACCATTTCCTCCTCAAGGCAGGTTGCGGCCAGTTGGCGGCAGGTCGCGCGCAGTTCCGTCAGTTCGTCCAGGACAGAGGCCAGGGAACGGTCCTCCTGCCCCAGCCTGCCGGGCAGGGCTTGCAGGAAATCCTGCACCCTTGCCGCCACCCGCAGGTAGTCGGGGCCCAGGCTCAGCGGCACATCGACCAGCGCGCCCAGGTCCAGCCCGCGCGACATCAGCACCGTAATGGCCGCAAGGGCCGCACGGGCGTGATCGCCTTCATGCTGGTGCTTGCCCATTTCGATTTCGGCGAACTCGACCTGGTCGCTCAATGTCGCGATGGTCGAAAACACCTCGGGCGAGGACAGGATCGCCCGCCTTTCCCCCGCGACAAGGCGCTTGAGCGTTGGCACCGCACTTTTAAGCGCCTGGATGAAATTGCCGGCCAGCCTGTTACGGGCCCGCATACCAAGCTGGTACTGGAACAGGGAAGACACCGTGGTTTCCACGACAATACCCAGCGTGATGTAGGTGGCGCGCGCCATGGCGATGTGAAAGATCTGATCGGGGGCGGCGGCCCCATCCAGCGCGATAATGGCGTAGGTGAACCCGGAAGCCCGCATGCCGTGGATACGGTAGTTGGTCATGGTGGCTGGGCCGGGCAGCAGGGTGCCGATGAAGCAGAACGAGCCGATGCCTACCGCCACCCAGAAGATATAGAGCAGGGGGGACTGCGGCATGGTGCCTACCAGCACGAAGGCGCAGATAATGCCGATCACCATGCCGAACATGTGCCAGCGCGCCTTGGCAATGGACTTGCCGCGCGTGCCCTGGGCCACCATCCACACCGTAAGGGCCGCCCATTGCGGGCTGCCCAACTGCCACCACAGGGCAATGCCCAATGCGATGAGCGAGGCAATGGTGGTGCGCAGCGCATAGCCGAAGGAAAGCAGGTCTGGCGCGTACAGCCAGCGCAGATGGTCCAGTTGCCGGGGCGGTCCCCCACCCAGCAAAGCCTGCCTGGCGATAATCCCGATCGAGCGGCACAACGCGCCGGTGCGAAGAACCGCCTCTTTCATGCCCTCGCCTGCGTAACCGGTCTGGTCTGGGATACTGCCATACGCTTCTTTACCTCAAGGGCGTGCAAAAGCGTATTCACGGCTTGTATGCCCTGTTCTGCGCCCACCGCCCCGAGCGGGAGCAGAACGGAACAAGAGCGGGGCCAGCAGGCAGGCCCCGCCGCCCGACCCGCCTCAGTCTTCGTAGGACAATAACGTGGTTATGGGAATGCCGTCCATTTTCGCGCGCCCACCCAGCCCGGTCAGTTCCACCAGGACCGAAGCGCCCACGACCTCGGCCCCTGCCTTGCGCAACAGGGCGGCGGAAGCCGACAGCGTGCCGCCGGTCGCCAGCAGGTCATCCATGATCACCACGCGCTGGCCGGGGCTTACGGCGTCTTCCTGGATTTCGAGCGTATCGCTGCCATATTCCAGTTCATAGGTGTGGGACACGGTCCGGCCGGGCAGCTTGCCCTTCTTGCGCAGCATCAGCATGCCGCAGCCCAGCCGGTCGGCCAGGGGGGCGGCTGTCAGGAACCCGCGCGATTCCACCGCCGCCAGGATATCGGGCTTGAACGGCGCGACCTGGCGCGCCAGGCGGCCCATGGCCATCTGCCAGGCATCGGGGTTCCGCATCAGGGTGGAAATATCGTAAAACAGTATGCCCGGCTTGGGAAAATCCGGAATATGGCGGATATAGGCTTTAAGATCTATGTCCCGTTGTGCCGTCATGGTGCTGTACAATCCTTCCTGCCCGTGCCCCTGCCGGGTTGCCGATGGCCACCCCCACATGGGAGCGGGCGTGTTTTATCCTGTGTTCCCGCTCTATCCCGCGACGCGGCGTTCGGCAAGGGCTGCGGCATGCACCGGGCCATGCGACCCCGCGGTGCGCGCGCCTGCCCCCACGCCCCCGATCACCACCGGAAGACCCGCCAGCCCGGAGCAGAAAACCCGGCACCGGCCCCTGGCGCGGACTGCCGGCGCGACCTCGCCCCTTTTCAGCTTCTAGCTACCGGCCCGGGCACTCAGGGCGTTTGTCACCGCCTCCATCAGCCCGTCGCGCCGGAATGGCTTGGCCAGCAGGCTTGCCCCGTTCACACCCGCGCGCGGCGGCGGGGAATCCGCAGTCAGTTCGCCAGACATGTACACCACCGCCAGGCCCGGATAGCGTTCCACCAGCACGCGCGAGAGGGTGACCCCGTCCAGCGGGCCGGGAAGCTGGATATCGGTCACCAGCAGGTCCAGCGGGCCTTCCACCCCGGCCGCGACATCGAAGGCCTGCTCGCCATCGCCTGCCTCCAACGCGCGGTGGCCGGCCATGCCCAGAATGGTCACGACGATATCGCGAATAACCGCGTCATCCTCCACCACCAGCACCTGCAGGCTGCGTTCGGGCTTCTTGGGTGCGGGAACCGCGGGCCGCGCTTCGGCCACGGATGGGGTGACGGGGGCCTCTACCTCCGGCGTGGCGATGGCGCGGGGCAGCCACAGGGATACCTCCGTGCCGCTGCCGCGCCCTGTCGCCACCACCACGCGGCCATTCACCTGCTGGGAAAACGCCAGGACCATGGCCATGCCAAGCCCCGTGCCCGCCCCTTCGCGCTTGGTGGTGAAGAATGGTTCGAACAGGCGGTCCAGCACGTCGCGTGTCATGCCGAAACCGCTGTCGATCACGTCCAGCCGCACCCAGTCCCCGGCGGGCAGGGGCGTGGTGTCGGATACCACGCGCATGTTGCGCCCACCTTCGACCGGCAGGCTCATGAGATCGGAATTGACCGAGAACGTCACGTTCCGCGCCACGATGCGCAGGCTCCCGCCCGAAGGCATGGCGTCACGCGCGTTGATGGCGAGGTTGAGCACCGCACTTTCCAGTTGCGCGGGGTCCACCCGCACGGGCCAGACATCGCCCACATGATCGCATTCGACCACGATGCGCGGCCCGATCACGCGGCCCAGCAGCCCGCCCAGGAAGGAAAACAGGTCGGACAAATAAAGGCAGTCGGGCGCGCCGGACTGGCGGCGCATGAAGGACAGAAGCTGGCCGGTCAGCGCTTCGGACCGGCGACCGGCATGGGCGGCGGCGGAAAGATATTCCTGCCGCTGTTCCACCTGGTCGTCCTGGTCGTGTTCGGCCGCCAGTTCCAGATTGCCCAGAATGACGGTCAGCAGGTTCTTGAAGTCATGGGCGATGCCCGCCGTCAACTGCCCCAGGGCGCGCAGTTTCTGCGCCTCGCCCAGCGCGCGTTCGCTGCGCAGGCGCATGGTGATATCGGCCGCGGTCAGCACGAAGCCACGGCGGTCCATGGGGCCATCGGGGGCGAAAAACACCGTGCGGCACAGTTCCAGGTCAGCCCCGTTGGTGCCCTTGCATTCCACCACCACGGGTGCGTCGGGCTGCGGCTTGGCCAGGCTTGCCTCGATATGTTCAAGCGGCTCCATCAGCGGCACGCCGTCCACCATCAGCACGGAGCTGAGCGTGTCATAGGGCAGGCCGGTGCGCAGGAAACCCTTGTCCAGCCCCAGTACCACGGCAAGCTGTTCGTTCCAGTGCCACAGCCGGCCATCGGCCCCGAACACGGCAACACCCATGCTCAGGCTGTCGAGTGTTGCCCGCAGCCTGAGTGCGAGATCGCGCGATGAGGCCTCGGCCCGGGCGGCCACGACGGAGGAACGGTCCAGCACCCAGCCGGCTGCAATCAGGCTGAACACACCGGTCAGGATACCCAGCAGGGCCAGCCTGCGCTGCCAGCTTGTGTTGCGCAGCATGTTGGCCACGCGGTCCGCCTGGTCCATGGTGCTGACACGGCTGAGCACGGACAGGTTCTGGTCAAGGCTTGCCAGCACCTGCTCCCCGCCGGCGGGCATGGCATCCACACGGGCGGGCCAGGCGGCAATAACGCCAAGTTGTTTCTCAACCGTATTGAGCGGTTCGGCCCGGCCACCCTGTTCACGCGATTCCACAGCCCGGAACGATTCGAACTGGTTCTTCCCGTCGGACAACTGATGAACGGCCTGTTCATAGCAGGCGGCGTCTTCGGGCCGGTGTTCGGCCAGCCAGGCATAATGGCAGATACGCGCGTCACTTGTGGCGTGGTGCAGGCCGCGCAGATAGCTGCCCGCGGCCGTACTCTGCCGGTCCAGGTCGCCGTGGCGCGCCATTTCATTGCCAAGTTCGATGCCCATCGCCCCGAAGGTCACGATCAGCAGGCCAGCCCCGATAAGAGCCAGAACATGCGCCCATCTTGCGGGATGCCGTTGCATGTCAGACATGCTCCTTCCTGTCCGGCGTCATCAGGGCCGCATCGGGCTTTTCCGTCAAGTTCGTACAGCGCATACGCGCCTCCTTACTGTCGCGGGCCTTCCACGCCAGGGCCCCCGGGGCCACGGCCCGCAGGCCCTGCCCGTATCCCCTCCATACCATTGGCACCGGCCAAAGGCGAGGCTACCTGTTCGCTGATGCCACGCGGCTGTATCGCCACAGCCACAGTCCTACCCCGGCCGAAAGCGCGAACAAGGCCGCCCCGGCGCCAAACTGCCAGCCGGCCCCCACCCGCACGCCCGAGCCCAGCAGCACGGCAATAAGGTTCTGGGGCAGCGCCCCCAGCACGGTCGCCGCCACGAAGGGCCAGACCCCGATACCCGACAGCCCGCCCAGCAGGTTCAGCAGCAAGGCCGAACCCACGGGCAGCAGCCGCAACGTAAGGATGCTCAGGAACGGGCGCTGGGTCAGCACCGTATCGATCCGCGCGAACCGGCTGCCCAGGCGCGCCAGCGCCCAGGCCCGGCCGCCCCAGCGCGCCCAGAAAAACCCGCCAAGGCAGCCCAGGGTGGACGCCAGGGTGATCGCGGCCAGGCCGATCCACGGCCCGTAGGCCAGGCCCGCAGCAAACCCCGCCACCTGCCGCGGCAGGCCGAAGGCGCACCACAGCGTGGCGCCCAGCAGAAAAACCACATGGCCGGACACGCCGCGCCGGGCCATGGCCGTGCTGTCGAGCATATGGTGCAGAAGGGGAACATGCCGCAGCCACAAAGCACCCGCCACCAGCACAAGCAGCATGACAAGCGGGCGGACCACGGAAAGCACCGGCCGGGTGGGGGAGGAAGATCGGTCAGGCGGGGTTGGCGGGGGTGGAGGCGGGGCAGGTTCCATCAGCGCTGCTGGTACCATCTTCTTGCAGCGCCCTGCAAGCTGGCTGTAAACCCCAACAGCGACACAGCCGAACACCGCCCGGCCCGACTACCGTGCAACCCCAGCCCCAAAGGCCACCATGCCCGCAAGCCCCAAACCGAGCCCCAGCCCCCAGCCGGAGATGACACCCGCCCACCGCCGCCTGATTTCGGGCTGGCTGTTCCTTCTGTGCTTCATGCTGCTGGGCATGATCGCCATTGGCGGGGTCACGCGGCTGACGGGTTCGGGCCTGTCCATCATGGACTGGCAGCCGGTCAGCGGGTTCATTCCCCCCCTGTCGCATGCGGAATGGGAACGGCTGTTCGCGCTGTACCAGACCATTCCGCAATACCATCTCCAGCATGAAGGCTTCGGGCTGGCGGGGTTCCAGAAAATCTTCTGGGCGGAATGGATCCACCGCTTCTGGGGCCGCCTGATGGGGCTGGTGCTGCTGGTGCCGCTGGTGTGGTTCACCATCAAGGGCATGATGACACGGGCCCTGGCCCTGCGCCTGTTCGCCTTTTTCATATTGGGCGCGCTGCAGGGCGCGATTGGCTGGTTCATGGTCGCCTCGGGCTTTCGGCCCGACAGCACGGCGGTCGAGCCCGTGCGGCTGGTGCTGCATCTGAGTGCCGCCCTTCTGCTGTACGCCGCCATATTGTGGACGGCCTTTTCCGTCCGCTGGCCACGCACCGGCGCAGTACCCGACGCCGCGGCCGCACGGCCGGTGCGGCTGGCGGCGGGGGTGGCGACGGCACTGCTGTGCACCACCATTGTCGCGGGCGGGTTCACGGCGGGCACCCATGCGGGGTTCCTGTTCAATACCTTCCCGCTCATGGATGGGCATCTGATACCCACGGATTATGCCAGCCTGTCCCCCTTCTGGCTGAACTGGTTTGCCAACAAGGCCGCCGTGCAGTTCGACCACCGCCTGCTGGCGACACTGACCGCGCTGAGCGTGGCTGCCACATTGCTGGTGGGCCTGCGCGCGCAGGGCCTGGGGGCACGTGCGCGCAACGCACTTGTTCTGCTGGGCTGGGCGGTGGGAATTCAGTACGCCCTGGGTGTCACGACCCTGCTGCTGGTGGTGCCGGTCTGGGCCGGTGCGGTGCACCAGACCTTTGCCGCCGTGCTGCTGGGCACGATGCTGTACGTGCTGCACAGCCTGCGAAGCACCCCCACCCGCTGAACCCGCTTGCGTGTACGGGGGGCGTTTTGTGGTTGCGTTTGTACACAGGCGCTGTATGGTTGCGGCCATGACTCGCCACCGCCCCTTTTCCGATTCTGCATCGTGCCGCGCAAGCGTGGCGGCGGGCGGCGTGGCGCGGCGTCTGGACCTTCTCCTTCGACTTACCTGCCCCTGAGCGAGCCGGGCGGCTTTGTGCCGTTGCGCCCAGGGGAGGACCATGAGAGAGCGCCCGCATGCGTGCGGGCAGAATGCGGCACAGCCAGCCCATTCCTGTGCCAGACCAGAATCATCCAGGAATACGTCCATGTCTGCTGATCACACCAGCTTCATCCACCCTTCCTTTGGCCGCATGACGGCCGAGCGTGTCATTATTTTCGACACCACCCTGCGCGACGGCGAGCAGTCCCCCGGTTTTTCCATGAACCTGGCGGAAAAGCTGCGCATGGCCGAAGCCCTGGTCAACCTGGGCGTGGATGTGATCGAGGCGGGCTTTCCCGTCGCCTCGAAAGGGGATTTCGAATCCGTCAACGAAATCGCACGCCACGCGAAGGGTGCTGTCATCTGCGCGCTGGCCCGCAGCGGCGGGGCGAAGGATATCGCCGCCGCCGGTGAGGCCCTGGCCCCGGCGGAGCGCAAGCGGATCCACACCTTTATCTCCACCTCCCCGCTGCACATGAAATACAAGCTGCGGATGGAACCCCAGACGGTGCTGGACCTGATCACCTCGGGCAACGCCGCGGCACGCAACCTGACCGATGACGTGGAATGGTCGGCCGAGGACGGTTCGCGCACTGAGCCCGATTTCCTGTGCCGCTGCGTGGAAGCCGCCATCAAGGCGGGGGCGACCACCATCAACGTGCCCGATACGGTCGGCTATGCCACGCCCGAGGACATGGAACGCATTTTCTCCATGCTGCGCGAACGCGTGCCCGGCGCGGACCAGGTGATTTTTTCGGCCCATAACCATAACGACCTGGGCCTGGCGGTTGCCAATACGCTGGCCTCCATCCGGGGTGGGGCGCGGCAGGTGGAATGCACGGTCAACGGCATTGGCGAACGCGCGGGCAATGCGGCGCTGGAAGAAATTGTCATGGCGCTGCGCACCCGCCACGACCAGTACCCCTTCACCACCAATATCCATACGCCCAACCTGCTGAAGGTCTCGCGCATGCTGGCCACCATCACCAGCTTCGACGTGCAGCCCAACAAGGCCATCGTGGGGCGCAACGCCTTCGCGCATGAAAGCGGCATTCACCAGGATGGCGTGCTGAAAAACGCCGCCACATACGAGATCATGACCCCCGAAAGCGTGGGCTGGTCGCGTTCGTCCCTGGTCATGGGCAAGCATTCGGGCCGCGCGGCATTCCGCGACAAGCTCAAGGCCCTGGGCTATGACGACATGGACGACGCCCGCCTGAACGACGCCTTCGCGCGGTTCAAGGACCTGGCCGACCGTAAAAAGGTCGTGTACGACGACGATATCGTAGCCCTGGTGGACGAGGAAGCGCGCGACCACGACCATATCCGCTTCGGGTCGCTGAGCCTGCAATCGGTCTCGGGCAAGCCTTCGCATGTGGAACTGAACCTGCAAGTGGACGGGCGCGACATCAAGGCGGAAGCCACCGGCAACGGCCCGGTCGATGCCGCCTTCAACGCCCTGCGCAAGGCGTTCCCGCATGAGGCGCGGCTGGCCCTGTTCTCGGTCGGTGCCGTGACCGAAGGTACCGATGCCCAGGCCCGCACCACTGTCCGGCTCGAAGAATCCGGCAAGCTGGTGGATGGCCAGGGCGCGGATGCGGACACGGTCGTCTCGGCCGTGCGGGCTTATGTGCATGCGCTGAACAAACTGCTGGTCAAGCGCGCCCGCACCGAACCCGAGGCCCTGACGGCGTAAAACAGCCATTTAGGCGGCATGCGGGGGAGCAGACAGGCTGACGCGGCATTTTAATGCGTCAGTTTCTTGACACAGGGTCTTGTCTGCTTGCCCGCACCCCGGTAATCCGGGCACAGATTTCCAAGTGAACGACAACATGGCCAGCGTCTGGCTTCTTGCACGCCCGTCACGGCGCGTGCAGTGGCCATCCGCGCCAGCGAGTTGTTGTATCGTGCCGCCTGAACCAGGAGTCCTGGATGTTTTCTCGTCTGCTCGGTCTCATGTCCGCCGACATGGCTATCGACCTGGGTACCGCCAATACCCTTGTCTACGTCAAGGGCCGCGGCATTGTCCTGAATGAGCCCTCGGTCGTGGCCATTGCGGACATGCGCGGGAAAAAGCAGCTTCTGGCCGTGGGCGAGGAAGCCAAGCAGATGGTCGGGCGCACGCCCGGCAACATTACCGCCATCCGCCCCATGCGCGACGGCGTGATCGCGGATTTCGACGTGGCGGAGGAAATGATCAAGCATTTCATTCGCAAGGTCCATAACCGCCGCGCCTTCGCCAGCCCCCAGATAATCGTGTGCGTGCCTTCGGGCTCCACCGCCGTGGAACGCCGCGCCATCCAGGAAAGTGCCGAAAGTGCGGGCGCACGGCGCGTGCTGCTGATCGAGGAACCCATGGCCGCGGCCATCGGGGCCGGCCTGCCCGTGACCGAGCCTTCGGGCAGCATGATCGTCGATATCGGCGGCGGCACGACCGAAGTGGCCGTGATCTCGCTCGGCGGTATTGTCTATGCCCGGTCCGTACGCGTGGGCGGGGACAAGATGGATGAAGCCATCATCTCCTACATCCGCCGCGCCCATAACCTGCTGATCGGTGAAAGCTCCGCCGAACGGATCAAGATCAGCATCGGCTCGGCCATGCAGCCGGGCGAGGGCGAGGACCAGGGCCCGTGGACACAGGTCAAGGGCCGCGACCTGATCAATGGCGTGCCGCGCGAAGTGCCCGTATCCCAGGCGCAGATTGCCGAAAGCCTGATGGAGCCGGTCAGCCAGATCATAGACGCGGTTACCACGGCCCTTGAAAACACGCCCCCCGAACTGGCAGCCGACATCGTGGACAAAGGCATTGTGCTGACCGGCGGCGGGGCCTTGCTGTTCCGCCTGGCCGACGTGCTGCGCTACGCCACCGGCCTGCCCGTGACGGTGGCGGAGGATGCGCTGTCCTGCGTGGCCCTGGGCACCGGCCGCGCGCTGGAAGAAATAAAGCGCCTGCGCAACGTCCTGACCACCATGTATTGACAGCCCCACCCGGCACCATGACCTGACCCTGGTGATCCGACCATGGTGCCAGACTAGACAACGCGGGCCGCAATCGTCCGCAAGCGCCCGAAAGGGGCCCCGGTTTCCATGCTCCCGGTTTCCATTCAGGTACGACAGGCCCTGGCCAAGCTGGTTCTGCCAGCCTTGCTGCTGCTGTCTGTCGGGATCATGATTGGCGGGCAGGTTGAAAAACCCGTGGCCGACAGGGCGCGCATGTATGTGGCCGACGGGCTGGCCCCGCTATGGAGCCTGCTGGCCCACGGGCAGAACGGCGCGTTCGAAATCGTGGACGGCCTGCGCGAAGCACGGCACCTGGCGCAGGAAAACAGCCGCCTGCAAGCCGAAAACGCCAATCTGCGCCGCTGGTACGAAGTCGCGATTTCCCTTGCGCGCGAGAACGACGCCCTCAAGACCGAACTGCACTGGGTGCCCGAACCCACGCCCGCTTTCGTAACGGGGCGGGTGGTGGCCGATAGCGGGGGGATCTACGCCCGCGCAGTGCTGCTGGTGGCGGGCACGCAAAGCGGGGTGCAGACGGGCAATATCGCCCTGGCGGCGGACGGGCTGGCCGGACGGGTGACGGAGGTCGGGGCCCATGCCGCGCGCATCCTGCTGATAACCGACATTGCCAGCCGCCTGCCGGTGCTGCTTGAATCGAGCCATGCCTCGGCCATCATGGCGGGGGATAACAGCCCCACGCCGCACCTGCTCTACTACCCGCAGGACGCCCGCCCCATCGAGGGCGAACGCGTGGTGACGGGTGGGCAGGCCGGCGCGCTGCCTGCGGGCATTCCCATCGGGCGGGTGCATTACCTGCATGCGGGCCAGCCGGCAGTGCAGCCTTTCGCAGCACTCGACCACCTGACCATGCTGCGCGTGTTCGACTTCAAGCCATCCGAAATCGAACCGCCCGAAGCGCCGGGCCATGTGCCGCTGGCCCATCCGCGCCGCCCGCTGGCCCTGCCGTTCAAGACCCTTCTGCCCCCCGGCCAGGAAGGGTAGAGACGCAAGGCCATGCCCTCTCCACGCCATACATCCTGGGACCCCGATACCGAACCGCAACTGACCCTGCGGCAGCGACTCGACCGTGCGGCGCGCCACCTGCTGCCCACCGTTTTCGCCATCCTTGCCATCATCATTTTTTCGGCCCCTGTGGGGCTGCCCGGCGCGGCCGAACTTCTGCCCGCCATCGTGCTGAGCACGGTCTTTTTCTGGTCCGTCTGGCGGCCATCGGGCATGCCGCCGCTGAACGTCTTTGTTCTTGGGCTTTTCATGGACCTGGTGGGCTTTACACCGCTTGGGGTCAGTGCCTTTATTCTTCTATTGGCCCATGGCACCGCAAGCTATGCCCGCTTCGGTCTGATGCGGTCGAATTTTTTGGTGGTATGGTGCGTATTCGGACTGGTAGGAGCAGGAGCCGCCGCCTTGCAATGGACCCTTGCCTGCGTATTTCGGCTGCATTCCCTCGATCCCGCGCCCGCATTTTTTGAAGCTTTGCTGTGCATAGGAATTTACCCGCTTCTGTCCGCAACCTCTTCGTGGTTCCTGCGTTTTCTGGACGAGAAGGACACACCATGACCGCAGGGTGGCGGGGGGCGTGTCCATGAAGTGGCGCAAGCGCGAAAACCGGCGCCTGATGCCCATTCGTGACCAGAAGGACCCCGCCCGTGGCGTGTTCACCCGCCGCGCGCTGCTTTTCATGGCCGTGCAGGCCGGGGCGATGGGGGAACTGGCCCGGCGGCTGTACAAGCTCCAGATCAATGATGGCGACCACTACGCGCGCATGGCGGCCAATAACCGTGTCAGCAAGCGCCTGCTGGCCCCGCCGCGCGGGCGCATTGTCGACCGCTACGGGATTGCGCTGGCCAGCAACAAGGAAAACTGGCGCGCTTTGCTGATGCCCGAGGAAACCACGGATGTCAGCGCCACGATCGAGCGGTTTTCGGCCATTATCCCGCTGGATGAACGCGATCGCAGCCGCATCGGGCGGGAAATGCGCCATCAGCGCCGCTTTGTGCCGGTCATGCTGCGCGATTTCCTGTCCTGGGATGAAATGGCGCGTATCGAACTCAACGCCCCCTCCCTGCCGGGGGTGCTGATCGATGTGGGCACGCGGCGTGTCTATCCCGAAGGCGAAATGCTGGCCCATATCATCGGCTACGTGGCCCCCCCCAACGAAGGCGACGTGGCGGGATCGGCCCTGCTGGCCCTGCCGGGCATGCGCGTGGGCCGCGCGGGCATAGAGCAGAGCCAGGACGAACGCCTGCGCGGCAATGCCGGTTCGGTCGAGATGGAGGTCAACGCCGTGGGGCGCATGATGTCCGAGATCAACCGCGTGGAAGGCATGCCGGGCGAGGAAATCAGCCTGACCATCGACCGTGGCCTGCAACAGAAGGTGCTCAACCACATAGGCGACCAGACCGCTTCCGCTGTGGTGCTGGACTGCCATAATGGCGAGGTGCTGGCCATGGTCAGCACCCCCTCCTTCGACCCGGCCCTGTTCGACAGCGGTGTCAGCCACGCGCAGTGGATCGAATGGACCGACAATGTCCATACGCCGCTTATCAACAAGGCGGTGGCGGGGGTTTACCCGCCGGGGTCCACCTTCAAGCCCGCCGTGGCCATGGCGGCGTTGCAGTCCGGCCTTGTCAGCCCGACCAACAGGGTGTTCTGCCCCGGCCACCTTGATGTTGGCGGCACGCGCTTTCACTGCTGGTCGCGCTGGGGGCATGGTTCGGTGGACCTGCACGGGGCGCTGAAATATTCGTGCGACGTCTATTTCTACGAAGTGGCGCGCCGGATCGGCATGGACCGCATTGCCCAGGCCGCGCACCAGATGGGCCTGGGCGTGAAGCTGGATATCGAACTGCCCCACACGCGCGACGGGCTGATTCCCACCCCCGCGTGGCGGCAGGCGCACCACCACCACTGGAACGGGGGTGATACGATCGTCAGCGGCATCGGGCAGGGGTTCATTCAGGTCACCCCGCTCCAGCTTGCCACCTATTCGGCCCGTATCGCCACGGGGCGGGCGGTGGAGCCGCATCTGGTCCGCGCCATCAACGGCGAACTGGACCCCCGCGCACAGGCCGAGCACTGGCCCGAACTGGGCATGCCGCAGAACTACCTGCAAGCCCTGCGCGACGGCATGTTCGCGGTGGTGAACGAACCGCATGGCACGGCCCCCAAGGCACAGCTCGACCTGCCGGGCATGACCATGGCGGGCAAGACGGGATCGGCCCAGGTACGCCATGTCTCCCGCGCGCTGCGTGAGACCGGGCATTTCAATTCCGCCGACCTGCCGTGGGAATACAGGCCCCACGCCCTGTTCATATGCTTTGCCCCGTATGATGCGCCGCGCTATGCGGTGTCCGTCGTGATCGAGCATGGCAATACGGGGGCCGATGCCGCGGCCCCCCTGGCGCGCGACATCATGCGCGACACATTGCTGCGCGATCCGGTCAACCACACCACGCCGCCACCTGAAAACGTGGCCGATGCGAGCGACACCCTTGAGTAGCACGCTGCACGGCCGGGTCCGGTTCCACAAGCGCCTGCTGCGCGCGGAACCGAGCTTTCGCCTGCTGGCCAAGCTGTGGCGGATAAGCTGGCTGTACGTGCTGCTGATCTGCGCTTTGGCCGGGGTGGGCTATGTCACGCTCTATTCCGCGGGCGGGGGCACGCCCTATCCGTTCGCCGCCCCCCAGGCCATTCGTTTCGCGGTGGGGCTGGTGATAATGATCACCGTGGCCATGCTGCCCCCGCGCATTCTTGTGCTGGCGGCGGGCCCGCTTTACGGGCTTTCGCTCATATTGCTGCTTGCGGTGCTGCATGCGGGGCATGTGGGCAAGGGGGCCGAGCGCTGGCTGATTATCGGGGGCATGCAGATCCAGCCTTCGGAATTCGCGAAAATCGCGCTGGTGCTGGCACTGGCGGCCTGGTTTTCACGCGTGGGCTATGCCCGCATGGGCAACCCTCTGTGGCTGATCCCACCCGCCGCCATGGTGCTGGTTCCCGTGGCGCTGGTGCTGAAGGAGCCCAATCTGGGCACGGCCGTGATTATCGGCGGGATCGGGGCGGCGCTGTTTTTCGCGGCGGGCATGCGGCTGTGGCAGATAGTCCTGCTGCTGCTGCCCGTGCCGTCACTGATAAAATTCGCCTATGCCCACCTGCATGATTACCAGCGCGCGCGCATTACCACCTTCCTCCACCCCGAAGACGACCCGCTGGGCGCTGGCTACAATATCATCCAGTCCAAGATCGCGCTGGGGTCGGGCGGCATGTGGGGACAGGGCTACCTGCACGGATCACAAGGGCAACTGAATTTCCTGCCCGAAAAACAGACCGACTTCATTTTCACCATGATCGCGGAGGAATGGGGGTTCGCAGGTGCGGTGACCATATTGGGCCTGCTGCTGCTGGTGATCATGGGCGGCATGGCCATGGCCATACGCTGCCGCAACCGCTTTGGCAGGCTGCTGGCTTTGGGCATCAGCATGAACTTCTTTTTCTACTGCCTGGTCAACCTGTCCATGGTCATGGGCGCGATCCCGGTGGGGGGCGTGCCGCTGCCGCTGATCTCTTACGGGGGGTCGGCCATGCTTAATGTCATGCTCGGCTTCGGGCTGCTGCTTTCGACCTGGGTACATCGGGACAGCCGCTATGGAGAAAGCCTGACCGACGCACAAAGCTAGGCCCGCGTAGCACGCCACCTGCCGGCCGCTCGCCCCACGAGAAGCCCGCGAGAAGGTTCGGGCCTGGGCCCGCGGCGTGGCGAGCCCCTTCAGCCCTCGGGCAAAAGCCATTCCACGCGAGCCCGAGTGCCCATCGGGAGTGTGTCCCGCAAGTCCGGCGGGAATGCCTGTCGGGATCGCCACTGGGAACGCCGACCGGCTTGCGTTCTTTCTGGATTTCTTAACCCGGCCTGCTACAGACTTGACAGGTTTCGGTCTGGCTTCTAATTTTCCGCCTAAAAGTAACAATTAGTACTATTTCCGTTTCACTCTCCATAAGCCTCCCTCTGCCCGTTTTCGTCCTTCGCGCCGCCGCCTGCCCTATTGCGCATGGCACCGGCAAGGATGAGTCCGGGGCTGTTCTTTCCTTTCCTGCCTTGTGGGCCATCGGGCGCCCGCTCGGATAATCTTGTCAAGCAACGGGACCATAACAGGTGACGCCACGCTCTTTCCCCTTCCGCCCGGTCCTGCTTTCAGCCGTTGCCCTGCTCGCGCTTGATGGCTGCAAACGCAAGGACGCGGCCATGCAGCTCCCGCCCCAGTCCGTGGGCGTGGTCACACTTCACCCCCATGCCGTTGCAGTCCATACCAGCCTGCCCGGCCGGACCGACGCGTTCGAAATCGCGCAGGTGCGCCCGCAGGTGACGGGCGTGATCGAAAAGCGGCTGTTCACCGAAGGGGCGGATGTGGTCGCGGGCCAGCAGCTCTACCAGATCGATCCCTCGCGCTATCAGGCGGCGTACGACGCGGCACGCGGCCAGTTGCAGCAGGCCGAAGCCCGTGCGGCCACCGCCACCGCCAAGGTCAGCCGCTACAGGATGCTGGTGCGCGAACATGCCGTAAGCCAGCAGGATTATGACGACGCCGTAGCCGCCCAGAAGGAAGCGCAAGGTGCGATCCTGAGTGCCAGGGGCCAGGTGGAAAACGCCCAGGTCGATCTGGGCTACACCAAGATGTACGCCCCCATTTCCGGCCGGATCGGGCGCACGCTTATGACCGTGGGTGCGCTGGTCACCGCCAACCAGACCGGCAATACGGCCATCATCACCCGGCTGGACCCCATTTACGTGGACGTCAACCTGCCCGCCATCACGCTGCTGCGGCTCAAGCGGGAACTGGCCGAAGGGCGTATCCAGCGCCAGCCAGACGGCAACGTGCCCGTAACCGTGACACTGGAAGACGGCACCACATACGAACATCAGGGCCGCATGGCGCTGGCCGAAGTCAATGTGGATACCAGCACGTCATCGGTGATCGTGCGCGCGATCATGCCCAATCCGCAAAAACTGCTGCTGCCGGGCATGTATGTGCATGCCCAGCTCGATGAAGGCACGGACCCGCAGGCCCTGCTGGTGCCCCAGGACGCCGTAAGCCGCAACACGCATGGTGACCCGCAGGTATGGGTTGTCCAGCCCGACAGCACGGTGGCCCTGCGCCAGATCCAGATCGGCCAGGCGATCGGCACCGACTGGGTGGTTCTGGGCGGGCTGAAGGCGGATGAACGCGTGGTGGTCAGCGGCGTGCAGAAGATCACGCCCGGCGCGAAAGTGACGGCTATCGAAGAAAAGCCGAAGGACGACCAGCCAGCGCCCCCGGCAGATGGCGCGGCCCAGCCGACCAAGAACGGGCAGTAAACGCCATGTCTCTTTCCCGCTTTTTTATCGACCGGCCCATTTTTGCGTGGGTTGTCAGCCTTATCATCATGCTGGTGGGCGGGCTGTCCGTGTTCCGGCTGCCCATTGCGCAGTACCCCTCCATCGCCCCGCCGCAGATCGCCATTACCGTGACCTATCCCGGGGCTTCGGCCGATACGGTCAATGACACGGTCGTGCGCCCGATTTTGCAGCAGATGTTCGGCCTGGACCATCTGGAATATATTTCGTCGCAGTCCTACGCGTCGGGACAGATGGAAATCGACCTGACCTTCGCGCAGGGGACCAACCCCGATATCGCGCAGGTGCAGGTGCAGAACAAGCTCCAGCTTGCCCAGCCCAAACTGCCGCAGGAAGTCACCGCCCAGGGCCTGAGCATTACCAAGGCCGTGAAAAACTTCATGCTGGTGGCGGCCTTTATCTCGACCGACGGCAGCATGTCGGGCAACGACATCGCGGATTACGTGGCCTCCAACATTTCCGATCCGCTCAGCCGCGTGACCGGCGTTGGCGACCATACGCTGTTCGGTTCGGAATACGCGATGCGGATCTGGATCAACCCCGACAAGCTGTTCAGCTACAGCCTGACCATGAACGACGTGGTGGCCGCCATCCAGACCCAGAACATCCAGGTGTCGTCGGGTGAACTTGGGGGCCTGCCCGCCAACAAGGGGATCAAGCTGGATGCGACCATTATCGGCCCGACCCGGCTGACCAGGCCCGAGGAGTTCGAAAAAATCCTCCTCAAGGTCCAGCCCGATGGCTCGCAGGTGCGGATCAGCGATATCGCCAAGGTGGAACTGGGACCGCAGACCTACAACACGGAGTCCTTCTATAACAACCAGCCTGCATCGGCCATGGCGCTCAAGCTTGCACCTGGTGCAAACCAGCTTGCGACCGAAGCCGCCGTGCGCCAGCGCATTCATGAACTGGAACAGTTCTACCCGCCGGGGCTGAAGACCGTCTATCCGCTGGATACGGAACCCTTCATCACCCTGTCGATCGAGGACGTGGTGCAGACCCTGCTCGAAGCCATCGGGCTGGTGTTCCTGGTCATGCTGGTGTTCTTGCAGAATTTCCGCGCAACGCTGATCCCGACCATTGCCGTGCCGGTGGTGCTGCTGGGCACGTTCGGGCTGCTGGAACTGTTCGGCTATTCCATCAACACGCTGACCATGCTGGCCATGGTGCTGGCCGTGGGCCTGCTGGTGGATGACGCCATCGTGGTTGTGGAAAACGTCGAACGCGTCATGACGGAGAAAAAACTCTCCCCCGCCGACGCGGCCCGTGTCTCGATGGATGAAATTTCGGGCGCCCTTGTGGGCATCGTGCTCGTGCTTTCGGCCGTGTTCCTGCCCATGGCGGCGTTTTCGGGTTCGGTGGGCGTGATCTACCGGCAGTTCTCTGTCACCATCGTCTCGGCCATGTGGCTGTCGGTGCTGGTGGCCATGGTGCTGACCCCTGCTTTGTGCGCCACCATGCTCAAGCCCGGAACGCATGAAAAGACCACAGGCCCGGCCGGCTGGTTCAACCGCAACTTCGCGCGGCTGACCGGGGGCTACCTGCGCGGCGTGCGGTTCCTGATCCACCGCGAGATTATCTCCCTCCTTGGGTTTGCGGTCATCTCGGCCCTGGCGGTGTTCCTGTTCACGCGCCTGCCCAGCGGCTTTCTGCCCGATGAGGACCAGGGCCTTATTTTCGGGCAGATCACCCTGCCCCCCAACACCCCGCGCGAGCAGACATCGGCCCTGAACCGCGAGATCACGGATTACATTCTCAAAAGCGAACCGGGGATGATCGAATCCGTGCTGGCGGTCAACGGCTTTAACTTCGCGGGGCAGGGCCAGAATTCGGGCGCGTTCTTCGTGCGGCTCAAGGACTGGAAGCTGCGGCCCAAGCCGTCGCAGACATCCTCGGCCATTGCCATGCGGATCATGATGCATTTCTGGTTCGACCCGCGCGCGCAGATTTTCGCCATCAACCCGCCCGCCGTGCTGGAACTGGGCAACGCGACCGGCTTCGACCTGGAACTGGAGGATCGCGGGCATCTGGGCCACCAGAAACTGCTTGAAGCCCGCAACATGGTGCTGGGCATGGCCAGCAAGGACCCGCGCCTGCTGGCCGTGCGCCCCAACGGCATGGAGGATGCAAGCCAGTACCACCTCGATATCGACCGTGAAAAGGCCAATGCGCTGGGCATTACGATCAACGATATCAACACCACCATCGAAGGGGCACTGGGCTCGATCTATGTCAACCAGTTCACGCGCGAAGACCGTGTGAAACAGGTCTATGTGCAGGGCAATGCGGACTCGCGCATGCTGCCGCAGGACCTGGGCAAATGGTATATCCGCAACGCGGCCAATACGCTGACCCCGCTCAACGCCTTCATCAGCGGCAACTGGATCAGCGGCCCGCAGAAGGTCGAGGATTATAACGGCCTGAATTCCTACGAAATCCTGGGCCAGCCTGCGGTTGGCTACAGTTCGGGCGATGCGCTGGCCGCCATCAAGGCCATCCTGGCCAAGCTGCCCACGGGCATTGGCTATGAATGGACCGGCCTGTCGTTCGAAGAAATTTCGTCCGGCTCCTCCACCGGTCCGCTCTACGGTCTTGCGGGCATTGTCATCCTGCTGTGCCTGGCCGCCCTGTATGAAAGCTGGGCCATACCGCTTGCGGTCATGCTGGTCATACCGCTGGGCGTTCTTGGCGCGATTGCCGCCACGCTGGGCCGCAGCATGAACAACGACGTCTACTTCCAGGTCGGGCTGCTGACCACCGTCGGGCTTGCGGTGAAAAACGCTATCCTGATCGTGGAATTCGCCAAGATGGGGTTCGAGCGGGGCAATTCGCTGGAAGAGGCAGTGCTGACGGCGGCACGCGAACGCCTGCGGCCCATTCTCATGACCTCCATCGCCTTTGTGGTGGGCGTGTTCCCGCTGGCCGTGGCCAGTGGGGCGGGCTCGGCTTCGCGCCAGGCCATTGGCACGGCGGTCGTGGGCGGCATGGCGTCGGCTACGTTCCTTGCGGTCTATTTCGTGCCGGTATTCTTCGTTGCGGTGCTGCGCCTGTTCCGTGTCAAGCGCCTGAGCGAGCGGACCGGCCTTTCCACGTCGTCACAGCCTTCAACCGGAAATGACTGAGATCATGGTTTTTTCGTTTTCCCCCCTCCGGGCGCGTGGCTTCAGGCGCGTGCTTCTGGGCATGGCCGCAACCCAGGTACTGGCGGCCTGCACCATGATCCCGACATATCACCGCCCGCACCCGCCGCTGGCGACGACCTGGCCCGCTTACCAGACGACCGGGTCGGCCACTGCCAGCACCAAGGCGTACGACCTGGGCTGGCGGGACTTCTTTACCGACCCGCGCCTGCAGGCGCTGATTACCATTGCGCTGCGCGAAAACCGCGACCTGCGTTCGGCCATTGCCAGTGTGGCCGAGGCCCAGGGTGCCTACGATATCCAGCATTCGGGACTTTTCCCCAAGATCGGCGCGACAGGCGGCCCCATGTATCAGGCGCCGTCCGACGCGGCAGGGCTGAGCTTTGCGCCGGGGCTGGACACCAGCAGCACCGGTACCGGCATGGCGCGCGATCCGTTCCGTTATTATCAGGGCGGTATCGGCTTTTCATCCTACGAGATCGACCTGTTCGGCCGGATCCGTTCCCTGACGCGGGAATCCGCCGAAAGCGCATTTGCACAGATCGCGACCCTGCGCAGCACGATGATCAGCGTGGTTTCGCAGGTGGCCACGGCCTATGTCACCTGGCTGGGTGATCGCGAAACGCTGGCCCTGGCCGAAACCACCCTGGCCAACCAGCAGGACAATTTGCGCCTGATCGAGGAAACCTATCGCCACGGCGAAGGCAACCTGCTGAGCGTGCGCCAGGCGGAAACGCAGGTTGAACAGAGTGCGACACTGCGCACCAATGCCCAGCAGAAAATCGCGCAGGATGAAAACCTGATCACCCTGCTGATCGGCGCGCCCATCCCCGCCGACCTGCCGCCGCCGCGCTCGCTGGGGGAACAGACGATCCTGGCCGACCTGCCCGCGGGCGTGCCGTCCGACGTGCTGGAACACAGGCCCGATATCATTGCCGCGGAACACAACCTGCTGGCGGCCCAGGCCGATATCGGGGCTGCGCGGGCGGCCTTTTTCCCGCGCATCACGCTGACCGCGACAGACGGGGTTTCGAGCCTGCAATTCCACAAGCTGTTCACCTCCGCCGCCACGACCTGGGGGCTGAACCCGTCCTTTCAGATTCCGATCTGGAACTGGGGCGAAAACAGCGGCAACCTGCATGCCTCGAAGGCCCGGCGCGACGGCAAGATCGCCGCGTATGAGAAAACCGTCCAAGGCGCTTTCCGCGAAGTGGCGGACGCGCTGGCCAGCCGCAAGGCCTATCTGGACGAAAAACAGCAGGCCGACGCCCTGGTCACCTCGGCGGGGGATGCGTATCGCCTGGCACGGCTGCGCTTTGACGCAGGCACGGATTCCTACCTGACGACGCTGGATTCACAACGCTACTTCCTGCAAGCGCAGCAGAACCAGATTACAATCGCCGTGGCGAAATACCAGAACCTGATCACCATCTACCGCGCATTGGGCGGCGGCTGGAACGAACACACGGCCCCGGCCGTCACCACTGCTACCCCAGCAACAAGCAAACCGGCATAAACGGCAGACTGAACACACGGCCTCGCAAGAGGCAGTACACAGCATAAGGCTGCGAAGGCGGAAATGCCCCACGGGCCCACCCGCCTCCGCAGCCCATGCCCGGGGGCGAGTATCCCCCAGACGCCGCGTCAAAAATATCCCTTAAATAGAGAGAAGTTTTTGGTGAAGCTTTTTTCAAAAAAAGCTTCAGAGAACGTCACCTTTTTGAAAAAAGGCGACACCCAAAAACTTTTATTCCTATCTATCAGATCGTTTGTCTTGAAACAGTCTTGCACCGCCGGAAAGCGTGCCCAAGGATGCAGCGCGCGAGCGGTCCATACAATCCACGCCCGGTGAGGGTCCGATAACAAGCCCCCTCCATCTCCGACGATCAAACGCATCCCATTGCCCGGCAACGGCACCTCCCTCCGGCCCATGGTTGCCCGGATGTATTCGCTACCCTGCAAATATCTGGCAATGCGCGCTGCCCCTCACCCGGCAGTGGTGGGATAAGCCGATAAGCCGATAAGCCGATAAGCCGAGATATCTGTATGGCCCTGCCACCATGGGGCAATAAAAAAGGCCGCCCGAAAGCGACCTTTTTTAACCTTGCTGAACCAGATCGGCCTTATTTGGCCGGGGGCTGTGTCAGTTTCAGAACCCAAAGCTGGGCAATATCGTAAGCGCTGCTGCTTGAAGGCACGGCTTGCAGCGTCTTGATCGCATCCTGCGTCTTGCCGCCCTGCATTTCAGCCAGGCCGAGATGCAGCGTGGCAACGCCCGGATCGGCCACACCTTTGGCGATGGCCTGGTGCATGAGGTCAAGGCCGTTGGCCGTGTCGCCAAACGTCACGGCATTGTAGCCGACCAACAGCAGTTCATCGCCCTTGCTTTCCGCCTGGGCCGACTTGGTATCGGCTGCGAGCGCCGCTTTCCGGTCGGTGGCGGCCTGGGCGACCATGGCTTTCAGCTTGGCCTGGCGCGGTGCTTCGGCACCCTGGCCCAGCACGCCTGCCGCATAGCCCTGGTTCATCAGGTCAAGGGCAAGCTGGGGCATGCGCATCTGCATGGCGATTTCGGTCATTTCCATGAAATCGCGGGTCTGCAACGTGTCCCCGACCGCCAGGCGGATACGGTAGACATCAAGCTGCAAGGCAGGCGGGATCTTGGTGTTGGTCACCAGATCATGCAGGAGCAGGGCCCAGTATTCTTTCTTGGGGTAATATTTGGCCAGCAGCACATAAGCGTGTGAGGAGGTTGAAGGATCTTTCAACGCCGTCGCGCTGGCAGCGAGCATCTGCAACATGGATTCGGCAGGCTTGCGGCCCGCTGCGATATCCGCCGCAATAAGAGGATTGAGCGCCTTAATGGTCCCGGCATAGTCCTTTTGCAGGTAATAACACTGCACCAGCAGGACATTCATCTGCGGGTTGGGACCGGCCGCTTTCGTGTACCGTTCGATCGCGGCAATCGCCTTGGGATAATCCTTGGCGGTATAAGCCATTGTCGCTTCGGACATCAGCATCTGGGTTTTCATGGCAGCCGGCGTGCGGGGGGACGCCACCAGCTTTTCATACGCGGCAACCGCCCCAGGCATGTCGCCCGCCTGGGTCGCCACAGCCGCACCCATCTGGTTGATGACGTAGTCGTCGTAGTCGGTTTTGCCTTTTACGGCCTCCGCCGCGTGAACCGCATCCTGTGCCTGAGCAAACTTGTGCGCCGCCAGGGCGGTCTGAGCCTGCTGCAACGCCTTGGCGACGTCGGGTTTCAACGTATCCGCCGCGTGCGCGAGTGGCTGCATGCACGTCAGCGCCACTCCGGCAAACAGGACACAGCGCAAAAAACGAGAAGCCATTTTTACCAAACCTTGTTGTTGCCTAGTTGTTGCTTACGGTGAAGCAAACTGTTCCTGCCCAACAATACCAATTTTTGTCACGCCAAGTCTCTGGGCATCGGACATGACATGAATCACGGTTTTATAATCGGCAAGCCTGTTCGGCTGAAGATGGAATTCAGGCCGCATGTCTTCCGGCCCCTGCGCGATCCCCTGCAGGCGGCTTTGCAGCTCGTCCTCGGATGCGATGGGCTGGCCGTTCCATGTCAGGCTGTTGTCAAAATCAACCGCCAGCGTCACGACAGGCACTTCGACCGTCGGCGGCGGCGGGTTGCCCTGCGGCAGGTCAATAGCGACGGATTGCGTCTGCAGCGGGATGGTGATGATCAGCATGATCAGCAGCACCAGCATGACGTCGATCAACGGCGTCGTGTTGATGTCGACAATGCCTTCGTCTTCCGTCGTGCTGTCCGACCCGACATTCATACCCATGGTCTGTCACTCTCTTTTCAGCCAGGAAGGTGGTGCCGCGCGATACGCGGCACCGGTCCTCTGCCTATTTTGGTTTCTCGGTAATGAAGTCGATGTGGTAGATGCCCGCTTCCTGGCAGGCGGCCACCACACGGCCTACAGCTTCATACCGCACCTTGGCGTCGCCACGGATCTGGATCTGCGGCTGCGGTGTCTGGACGGCAATCTTGTCCAGATGGCTTGCCAGATCCGCCCGGTCGGCCATGGGGGTCTGATCCCACCATACCCGCCCGTCCGGCGTGATCGCCAACACCACATTGTTGACCTGTGTCTTTGTGGCCTGGCTCCTGTCTTTCGGCAGGCTCACCTTCACTGAATGCGTTGCCACCGGAATGGTGATCAGGAAGATGATCAGCAGCACCAGCATGACGTCAACAAGTGGCGTCGTGTTGATGGCGGAGACGACGTCGTCTTCCCCGCTATCGCCGCCAACTTGCATACCCATGTTCAGCCTACCCGTTCAGAAGTGGTGATGGTGGTGGGGGAAGCGTCGGGACGCACCACGATGCCGCTGTTCGCGCCATGGCGCACGCCACCGATCAGGATGTTCTGCAGATCGTCCGCGAAGTCACGGACCTGGTCCATCGCACCCTTGTTGCGGCGCACCAGCAGGTTGTAGCCCAGAACGGCGGGAACGGCGGTGGCCAGACCGATGGCGGTCATGATCAGCGATTCACCGACCGGACCGGCAACCTTGTCGATCGATGCCTGGCCTGCGATGCCGATGGCGGTCAGCGCGTGATAGATACCCCAGACCGTGCCGAACAGACCGATGAACGGAGAGGTCGAACCCACGGTGCCCAGGAAGGCCAGGCCCTTCTGGAGGCTGTTCTGGATGTTGTTGACAGCGCGCTGGATGGACATGGAGGTCCAGCTATGCAGGTCGATGGATTCCTGCATCGTGCCTTCGTGGTGGTCAGCCGCGACAATACCCGTATCGGCGATGTAACGGAACGGAGACGTCGTGGCCAGGGCGGACGCGCCTTCCTGGATGCTGTGCTTGGTCCAGAAGTTCTTGACGGCTTCCTTGCCGGCGGCGAACAGGCGGGCCTGCTCGATGAACTTCGTGATCATGATGAACCAGGTGCCCAGCGACATGATGAGCATGATCACGAGCACGCCACGTGCAATGATATCACCATTCGACCACAGAGCGCCCAGGCCGTAGGGATTGCCTTCTTCCTTCGCGGGTGCGTCGGAGGGTGCGGGTGCGCTGGCGTCGGCCGCCGGGGCTGCCGGAGCGGGAGCCGCTGCATCGGGTGCAGGAGCGGCAGGCGCAGATGCGTCAGGCGCAGGAGCCGCAGGAGCAGACGCGTCGGGTGCGGCTGCCGGAGCGGGAGCAGGGGCCGCGGCGTCAGGGGCGGGAGCGGCCGGGGCGGAGGCAGCCGGAGCAGCGTCCTGCGCAAGAGCCGCCACCGGCGCGGCCGTGCTCATCAGAAGCACAAGCGCGGGAACGGCAAGGCCTGCAACGGAAGAACGGGACAGTCTGGTCATCGCACTCAAAATCCTCGTTTCTGCAGCCTGGTCCGGGGAAAACTGCCCGGCACCAGGCACCATAGATAATTTGTTCAGTTCTGACGGTTTGCCAGATCAGTTGTCCAGCCGGAACCTGATCACGTAAACCTTGTGCAGCTCTTTGACGGGCTGACCGTTACGCACCGCGGGCTGATACTGGGCCCGGTGCACATAGTCGAGCGCCGAACGGGCGAAGGCCTGACCGCCCGAGACCGACTGCACCGAACAGTTGCTGGTCTTGCCTGTTGTTTCCACGTCGCAAACCAGTGTCACACGCCCTTCAACGTTGTCGTCCTCCATTTCAGGCGGATAGACCGGCTGCACGTTGTTCATCGGCACGGACCCTGCTGACGTATCGGGCACTTCCGGCCCGGGAGGGGCTGGGTTGGTGCGCGTGGCAGGCGGCGTGGGCTCCTTGGGGGGCTCATGCGACACATGCCTCATCGGCGGGTTCGGCGGCGGCGGCATCTCGATCCGCGGCGGCGGGATGAACGGCGGTGGCGGTGCCGTCATGGCCGGCGGAGGAGGCGGCGGCGGTGGGGGTGGCGGTGGCGGCGGTGGCGGCGGCAGAACACGCGTCTGGATTGGTGGTCGCGGGGGTTCGGGCGGAGCTTCACCAGTGCCGCCCATTCCACGAATCAGACCAAGAATCCCCAGACCGTGCAGCAGAAGCACAATCAGAAGCGCGCCAATGCTAACAACAGCGCTCACTCGGACAGAATAATTTGCCGAGCCTTGCTGCTGCTCTCGGTCAATCATATTTGTCAGCCCTCCTAGTTAGGGTCACCTGAACAGACGACACCCGCAATCATTATTCCACTACAGCAACAAAAAGGAAACCCTCTCTGTCCCGCAATGCAACCACCGGCAATTCATCTTTCCAGGGTACGATTGGGCAATCTGAAACGGCAGATGTCAAGAATGTATCGGAATAATCGTGCGGGTTCCATAACGAATTCGAGATTATGCACACTTTTGACACGAAATAGTTTTTTGCCCCGCGCACGGGCTTGGCCTAGCCTGCCGTGGCAAAAAAAGCAGGCTCCGTAAAGCCTGCCTTTTTTCGATCCCCGCAGTCAATCACTGCCTTTAATTCTTAACATCTCGGGGCCCCGTACGGCCCGCCTGCGGCCTTACTGCGCGTTGGCACTGGCTTCCGAACGGGTGGCCCCCACGCGCCCGGCCAGAGCCGCGGCCATGAAGGCGTCCAGGTCCCCGTCCAGCACGCCATCGGGGTTGGAGGTTTCGACCCCCGTGCGCAGGTCCTTGACCATTTGATAAGGAGCCAGCACGTAAGAACGGATCTGATGGCCCCAGCCGATATCGGTCTTGGCGGCCTCGGTCGCGGCGGCCTGGGCCTCACGCTTTTGCAGTTCCGCTTCATACATGCGTGCGCGCAGCATCTGCATGGCCGTGGCACGGTTGCGGTGTTGTGAACGATCCGTCTGGCAGGCCACCACGATCCCGGTGGGAATATGGGTGATGCGGATGGCGGAATCGGTCTTGTTGACGTGCTGCCCACCGGCCCCCGATGCGCGGAACGTGTCCACTTTCAGGTCCGAATCATTGATTTCGATCTCTATCGAATCGTCGATGACCGGATAGACCCAGACAGATGCGAACGAGGTCTGCCGCCGCGCCGCCGCATCGAAGGGCGAAATACGCACCAGACGGTGGACACCGGCCTCGGTCTTGAGCCAGCCATAGGCGTTGGGGCCGGACACCAGGATGGTGGCGGATTTCAGCCCCGCCTGTTCCCCTTCGGAACTTTCGATCAGCGTCACCTTATAGTTATGCGCTTCCGCCCAGCGGGTGTACATGCGCAGCAGCATTTCGGCCCAGTCCTGGGCTTCCGTGCCGCCTGCGCCGGCGTTGACTTCCACATAGCAGTCGTTGCTGTCCGCCTCGCCCGAGAGCAGGCTTTCGGTCTCGCGCCGCTTGGCTTCCTCCGCCAGGTCACGCAGGGCGACCATGCCGTCCTTGACCAGATCGGCATCGCCTTCCGCCTCGGCCAGTTCGATCAGCTCGCACGTGTCGCGCACATTGGATTCAAGCGTCTGCACACCTTCGAGCTGGTTGGCCAGCAGCGTGCGTTCGCGCATCATTTTCTGCGCGGCGTCGGGATTGTTCCACAGGTCGGGGTCTTCGGCGCGGTTGTTCAGTTCCGCCAGGCGGTCTTGGGCGACATCCCAGTTAAAGATGCCTCCTCAGCAGTGCCACCGACTGCTTGATCTGTTCGTTCAGGGCGTCTGTCTCGGCGGACATGGGCCGGTTCTCCATCACATCTTGAAAAATGGCGGGGGTGCCGCGTCATCGGGCCTTCAATAAAGGCCGCCCATGCCGATGTCACCCCCGGACGGCGCAGGAGATGCGCTGTTGGCCCCGGGCGGGATGTCATGCCCGCCCCCCGAATCCTGCGAGCCGGCCCCCGCGGCCATGTCGCTTTCGGAATCGGGCATGTTTTCAGCCCCCGTATCGGCCGCCGTCAGCTCCTGCGAGACATTGGCCAGCGCCACGCTCACGCCCGCGATCTGGCCATCCTTGAAGGCGTCGGTCGTCACGCCCCGGCCCGTATCGTACTGCACCAGCACAACGCCCTGGGGGGCGACAAAGTCCAGCCGGGGGTGGCCGACCAGCGCGGTTTTCATGACCTTGTTCCAGATCGGCCCCGCAATGGCCCCGCCGGTCTCGTTCTTGCCCAGCGTATGGGGCGTATCGAAGCCGAACCAGACGACGGTGACGATATCGGGCGTGTAGCCCGCGAACCAGGCATCGTTGAAATTCTGGCTGGTGCCGGTCTTGCCCGCAATGGGAACGTCGATCCCTTCCCCCGCCTTGATACCGGTACCACGCTTGATAACGTCCTGCAGCATGGTCGTGATCTGGAAGGTGCTTTCCTCGGACGCAATGCGCGGCCGGTCGTCACGTAGTTGCGGCAGGTCGTCAGGCCCGAGAGGGACCGCAGCCACGGAAGCAGGTGCCCCGCCACCGGGCGGCACGGCCGGTGCTGTTCCGGGCTGAAGTGCTGCGGGTTGCGCACCGCCTGAGGGCGCCGCCCCACCGTTCGGCCCGGCATCGGGTGCCCCCGCCACCAGGGACAGGGCGGAAGAACGCCAGACCACGCGGCCATCCCGGTCCTGGATATCGTCCACCAGCGTGGGCGTGATCCTGCGCCCGCCCGCCGCAAGCGCCGCGTAGGCCCCGGCTTCTTTCAGCACCGTGGTTTCCACGGCCCCCAGGGCCGCGGGCAGCACCAGCGGCATGGAATCGACCAGCCCCAGCTTGACCGCCATATCGGCCACGGTCTTCATGCCCAGATGGGCCGCAAGGCGGATGGTGACCAGGTTGCGCGATTCGCGCAGTGCGTCATGCAGGGTGGTGGGGCCCCAGAAATCCTTTTCATAGTTGTTGGGGTGCCAGGTGCCGTACGACACCGGCGAATCCTCGAACTTCTGGGACGGCGAAACCCCCTGTTCCATGGCGTCCAGATAGACGAAAGGCTTGAAGGATGAACCGGGCTGGCGCAGGGCCTGCGTGGCGCGGTCGAACTGGGATGCCTGGAAAGACCACCCGCCCACCAGGGCCAGCACGCGACCGGTGCGGGCGTTCAGCGTCACCACTGCCCCTTCCACCAGCGGCACCTGCATCAGCCCCACGCGGTTGCCTTCGGCCTGGGGTTCGATCATCACCACATCGCCATTATGCAGGCCATGCGCGCGCTGCGCCCAGGACAGGTCGCGGGCCTGGACAAGCCCCGTCTGGGCCGCACCCATCGGCCCGCCCATCTGGCCACCCGTCTGGCCACCCGCATCACCATTCTGCCCGCCACGCCAGACCACGCTACTTTCGACCCAGCCCACGCGACCCTTTGCCGCGTCCAGCACCACGGCCAGGCGCCATTGTTCCAGCATGCCCAGGGGGGCTGGCACACTGCGCAAAGCAGGCTGCCATTGCGCGGGATCGGTATCGGGCCCCATGCCGGGCAGGTGGTGGACCGGCCCCTGCCAACCCCGATTGGCGCGGTCATAGGCCATGAGCCCCTGGCGCAGAATGGCCTGCGCCGAACGCTGGAGCGGCAGGTCGAGACTGGTATGCACGTCCAGCCCGCCCTGCATGGTCGCGGCCTGGCCGTAGCGTTCCAGCAGTTCGCGGCGCACTTCCTCGGCAAACCATTCGGCACCCGGGGCGGGGCCGGGGCGGGTGAAGCTGCGCGTGCTCAGCGGTTCGGCCTCCGCCGTGCGGGCGGCCTCCTGAGACAGCGAGCCGATATCGGCCATGCGTTCGAGCACCCAGTTACGCCGCCCGCGTGCCGCGTCGGGAAAGCGCTCGGGATTGTAGTTGGTGGGCGATTTGGGCAGCGCCCCCAGGAACGCCGCCTCGGCATCGTCAAGCTGGTCGAGCGGCTTGTTGAAATAGGTCTGCGCGGCCGCCCCGATACCGTACGCGCCATTGCCCAGGTAAATTTCGTTGAGATAGATTTCTAGAATCTTCTCCTTGGGCAGCACCTGCTCGATCCGCATGGCCAGGAACGCTTCCTTGGCCTTGCGGCGGAAGGACACCGCATTGGTGCCCAGCAGCATGATGCGTGCGACCTGCTGCGTGATGGTGGAGGCCCCGATCGGCCTGCGCCCCTTGCCGCGCGTCAGGTCGGTCAGGCCCGCGCGGATAATGGCGGCGGGGTCCACGCCCTTGTGGGTCCAGAACTTCTGGTCCTCCGCCGCGACAAAGGCGTTCTTCACCTTGTCGGGAATGGCGCTGTAGGGCACGAAAATACGGCGTTCGTTCGCCAGTTCGGCCACAAGCTGGTCATCGCCCGCGTAAAGGCGGCTCATCACCGGGGGCTGGTAAGACCGCAGCCCCTCCACGGTGGGCAGGTCGGCGACAATCCCTTCATACTGGGACCACAGCACGACAGCACCACCCGTGGCCCCCACCAGCATGACCGCGGCGGTCGCCCCCAGCAGACTGCGCCAGTAGCGAAAGCGCGGCCGCCGCAGCGCAGGTGGGCCCGCATGCCCGCCCGAAGACCCTTCGCCAGGGCCCTGGGGCGGTTCCTTTGGCGGTTCTTCCGGCGGTTCCCGGGGGGGCTCCTGTGGGGGTTCGTCTGGCGGCACCATAGGCGAACGGCCCCCGGCGGATGATCCCAAGGTGGAAGACCCGGTGGGGGGGGAGGCTGTATCGTCTTGGTTGGAGGAAGAACCCTGATCACCGGAAGGCGAAGTGCTTGTCATACCGGTCCTTTACCATTGGCGTGGCGTGTCGTCTTCCTCATCTTGCGCATTGTGTCCATAATCGTGGCGGAATTCCGACGCGGCATTCCGACTGGGGCACGGGCGTGGTTCACCCTGTCGAGCCCATCAGTTCGCCTAGGATGCGTGCGGTGTAATCCACCACCGGCACCACGCGCCCGTAATTGATGCGGGTGGGGCCGATCACGCCAATGGCCCCCACGATCCGGTTGGCCTCGTTCCGGGCGGGGGCCATGACCACGGACATGCCCGTGGCCCCGAACAGCCCGCTTTCCGCGCCGATGAAAATCCGCACGCCCTGCGAACTGTCAACCAGTTCGAGCAGGCGCAGCATGGTTTCCTGCGCTTCCAGCCGGTCGAACAGGGTCTGGATGGCCAGCAGGCGTTCCTGCCCGTCGACATCGGCCAGCAGGCGGGACTGCCCGCGCACGATCAGCGTGCCCCCGCTTTCCTCGCGCCCGCCATTCCATATGGCCAGCCCGCTTTCCACCACCTCGGCCGCCAAGCCGTCCAGCGCGGTGCGGTCTTCCTTCATTTCCGCGCTGACGCGGGTGCGCAGGTCGGGCAGGGATGCCCCCATGGCGCGCGCGTTCAGGTAATTGGCCGCTTCCACCAGGGCGGAAGGCGGCATGCCCACGGGCGTTTCGATCACGCGGTTTTCGACATGGCCGTCCGAACCCATGAGGATAACCAGCGCGCGGTTGCTGCCCAGGGCCACGAATTCGATATGCTTGATGCCGCCTTCGCCCTTGGGGGCGACCACCAGCCCCGCCGCATCCGACATGCCCGCCAGCAGGGACGATGCCTCGACCAGCGTATCCTGCAAGGAGCGCCCGCGCGCTTCCAGCGAATGACCGATGACCTTCTGCTCATCCTCCGAAAGGGAGCCGAACTGCAACAGCCCGTCCACGAACAGGCGCAGGCCTTTTTCCGTGGGCAGGCGACCGGCCGAGGTATGGGGCGAAAACAGCAGCCCCGCCTCGGTCAGCGAGGCCATGACCGTGCGGATGGTGGCCGAGGACAGCGGCTGGCCCAGCTTGCGCGCCAGCGTGCGCGAGCCCACGGGTTCGCCGCTGGCCACGTATTCCTCCACAATCTCACGCAGGATGGTTGCCGAACGCGCATCCAGTCCCGGCGGCAGGGCGGCTTTGGCTGGCAGCAAACCACGCTTCATGGCAACAAGGCTCCCTTCGTGCAGTCGGTCCGTGTCATCTTATTACGTTTTCATGCGCGGTTTTGCTCCGGCCTCAAACATTTTATGTGTGCGGGGCATTTTATACCGGCGTGCCCGTGCCGCGCCACCTCAAGGAATACACCATGTCCCCACCAGGGTCCCCATCAGGCCAGCCGCTTGCCCATGTGCCGGGCAGCCCCACCCGCGCCACCCGCGCGCCCGATCGCCCCGCTGGTTCCTCCTCTGATCAGGTCTCCGCTCGCCCTTCGGGTCGCAAGCCCGACCAGATGCGCCCCATCGTGATCGAGACAGGTTTTTCACGCCATGCGGAAGGCTCGGCACTGATTCGCCTGGGCGGCACGGAAGTACTGTGCACCGCCAGCGTGGAAAACCGTGTGCCGCCTTTCCTGCGGGGCAAGGGCAGCGGGTGGGTTACGGCGGAATACGGCATGCTGCCGCGTGCGACCCATATGCGCGGCGCGCGTGAGGCGGCAAAGGGCAAGCAGTCGGGCCGCACGCAGGAAATCCAGCGCCTGATCGGCCGCTCGCTCCGCGCCGTGACTGACCTGAACGCTTTGGGCGAGATCTGCATTACGCTGGATTGCGACGTGCTGAACGCCGATGGCGGCACGCGGTGCGCGGCCATTACCGGTTCATGGGTGGCGCTGCGCCTGGCCCTGGGCAAGCTGGTCGCCAACCGGGTGCTGCCCCGCCTGCCCCTGCGCGGTCAGGTTGCCGCCGTATCCTGCGGGCTGACCCAGGCCGGGGCCGTGCTGGACCTGGATTATGCCGAAGACAGCGCCGCCGCGGCCGATACCAATTTCGTGCTGACGGCCGATAACCGCATTGTGGAAATTCAGGGCACGGCGGAAACTGCGCCCTTTACGCATGATGCGTTCGAGAGCCTGTTCACCCTGGCCCGCAAGGGCTGCACGGACCTGTTCGAAGCCCAGATGGCGGCGATTACAAAAGCGGAGACCCCCTGACATGCCCCCCTGCAAACTCGCGCGCGGCAGCCGCCTGGTGCTGGCAACCCATAATGCCGGCAAGCTGGCGGAATTCGCCACCCTCATGGCCCCGTTCGGTATTACCGTTGTTTCCGCCGGGGAACTGGGCCTGCCCGAACCCGAGGAAACCGCCACCAGTTTCGCGGGCAATGCCGCCATCAAGGCACTGGCAGCGGCAAAGGCTGCGAACCTGCCCGCCCTTGCGGACGATTCCGGGCTGTGCGTATCGGCCCTGGGGGGTGCGCCGGGCATTTATTCCGCCCGCTGGGCCGGGCCGGACAAGGACTTTGCGGGGGCCATGGCCCGGATCGAGGAAGGGATCGGCCCGGACGAGCGTGATGCCTGGTTTGTCTGCGTGCTGTGCCTGGCCACCCCGGACGGAGCCACGCAGAGTTTTGAAGGCCGGATCAATGGCGAAATTGTCTACCCACCCCGTGGGACGGAGGGACATGGCTATGATCCCATTTTCCAGCCCGAAGGGGAAACCCGCAGCTTTGCGGAAATGAGCGAGGCCGAGAAAAACGCCGTCAGCCACCGGGCCCGCGCCTTTGCCGCCTTCCGCACCGCCTGCCTCGAAAAATAAAAGAGATAAGAGATAAAAGTCTTTGGGTGCCGCCTTTTTTCATAAAGGCGGCGTTTCCTGAAGCTTTTTGAAAAAAGCTTCACCAAAAACTTTTTATCGTTTTGAGGATGTTTCCAACCACAAAAAATGGCGCCCATCTGGGGCGCCATTTTTTTAACAACCAAGGCTGGGCATGGGCCGGGAACAAACCCCGGCCCGTGCTGTTTTTCAGCCTTCGCCGTCGGTGTTGCGGCGGCGGATGGCCGCACCCAGGATATCACCGAGGGAGGCACCGCTATCGGCGGAACCGTATTCGTTGATGGCCTGCTTGTCTTCTTCCACTTCGCGGCCCTTGATGGTCAGGGCGACCTTGCGGGCGGTGCGATCGACGGAGACAACCTTCGCATCCACGCGTTCGCCAACGGCGAAGCGCTCGGGGCGCTGCTCGGCCTTGTCACGGGCCAGTTCGGCGCGGCGGATAAAGCCGCTCAGAACGTCGTCCACCTTCACTTCAATGCCATTGGCCTGAACGGCCGTGACAATGCAGGTCACGATGCTGCCCTTCTGGATGCTGGCCAGCGCGTCGGCTGCCGGGTCTTCCTGAAGCTGCTTGATGCCGAGCGAGATACGCTCTTTCTCCACATCCACGTCCAGAACCTTGGCCTTGACGACCTGGCCCTTTTCGAAGTGCTTCATGGCTTCTTCGCCAGCTTCGTCCCAGGACAGGTCGGACATGTGAACCATGCCGTCGATATCCGCGGACAGGCCGATGAACAGGCCGAATTCCGTGATGTTGCGAATTTCGCCTTCGACGGTGGAACCCACCTTGTGCTCTTCGGCGAACTGCTCCCACGGGTTGCGCTGAACCTGCTTGAGACCGAGCGAGATACGACGTTTGGCACTGTCCACGTCCAGAACCATCACGTCCACTTCCTGGGAAGTCGCGACGATCTTGCCGGGGTGGACGTTCTTCTTCGTCCAGGACATTTCGGAAACGTGCACCAGACCTTCGACACCCGGTTCCAGCTCGACGAACGCGCCGTAATCGGTGATGTTGGTCACGCGGCCGGAGAAGCGGGCACCCGGCGGATACTTGAGCGCCACGTTCTCCCACGGATCGGCCTCGAGCTGCTTCATGCCCAGGGAAATACGCTGCGTATCCGGGTTGAAGCGGATCACCTGCACGCGCACGGGCTGGCCGATCTGCAACGCTTCGGACGGGTGGTTGATGCGCTTCCAGGCGATGTCGGTCACGTGCAGCAGGCCATCGACGCCGCCCAGGTCCACGAACGCACCGTAATCGGTAATGTTCTTGACCACGCCGTCAAGGATCATGCCTTCGGTCAGGCCCTGGATCAGTTCGCTGCGCTGTTCGGCGCGCGTTTCTTCCAGCACGGCACGACGGGAGACAACGATGTTGCCACGCGCACGGTCCATTTTCAGGATCTGGAAAGGCTGGGGCATACCCATCAGCGGGCCGACGTCGCGCACGGGGCGGATGTCCACCTGGCTGCCGGGCAGGAACGCCATGGCGCCCCCCAGGTCAACGGTAAAGCCACCCTTGACGCGGCCATAGATGGTGCCGTTCACGCGCTGGTTGGCCTCGAACGCCTTTTCCAGGCTGGTCCAGGCTTCCTCGCGGCGGGCCTTCTCGCGGGACAGGACAATGCTGCCGTCACGGTCTTCGTACCGTTCGACATACAGTTCCACCACGTCGCCGGGCTGGACTTCGGGCTTGGCGCCGGCCGGTGCGAATTCGCGCAGGGCCACGCGGCCTTCGCTCTTAAGCCCGACATCGACAATCGCGTAGTCATCCGTCAGGCGGACGACACGGCCACGAACGACGGACCCGTCAAAGCCGGAATCGCGGCCCAGGGTTTCGTCAAGGAGGGTAGCAAAATCTTCGCCACGGAAATGGTCCGCGGTCTGGGTAGTGGCTGAAGCCATGTGTAACAGTTAACCTTGCGCCAGCCTGAACCATACGCCAGGCCGGGCGTTCCTGCGCCCCGCAATGCGGCACGGCTTGCCCGGGCTTGCCGCAGGAGCCATCCCCCGCGACCGCGTTACCGGGCCAGACGATATGATCCTGAATGAGGCATTCAGGCGAGCCAGCCTGTTGCACGGGCCGTTCTCTGCTCTGCACAGAGACCCTGCACGCCCGGTTTGTCAACTCAAACCGACAGGCAGGCCGCAAAAGAACGCCCCAGACCCGCCCCCAATCGCGTTCCACCCCGCAGGAGCGCTTTTTTCGCCCCCGATCACACCTGATAGAGCGGCAAACCGCGCCCCATGGCCCCATGGCGCGCCGGCCGGGCCGCCACGGCAGGGGATCAGGTGGCGGGGCTAGGCGCGGATGGTCGCGAGTCGCGCCTGCGCGATCCGCAAGGCTTCGGCCAGGACGGCCTGGGCGTTCATGGTGTCGGTTTCGATCACATGCGCATCGGCCGCCGCCCGCATGGGGGCGACTTCGCGGCTGGCATCCGCCATGTCGCGCGCGCGCAGGGCTTCTTCCATCTCGCGCAGGCGGGCGGCGCAATCCGGGGCGGTGCTGTCCCCCCCCATTTGCAGAAAGCGCCGCAGGGCCCGGGTGGCGGGGGATGCGGTAATGAACAGCTTGACATCCGCATCGGGAAAAATGGCGGTGCCGATATCGCGCCCGTCCAGCACGGCCCCCCGATCGAGGGCGAAACGGCGTTGGGTTTCGACCAGGGCCGCGCGCACGGCGGGCTGGGCCGCGACCTTGCTGGCCGCCTGCGCGACCTCGGGCAGGCGCAGGTCGGGACGTTGCAGGTCGGTGGCCAGCAGGGCGTGGGCGATATCCTGCGCGGGCTGGGCCGGATCGCGCCCGGCATCCAGCGCAATGCGGCCCACGGCACGGTACAGCAGGCCGGTATCCAGATAGGGCAGGCCCAAAGCTTCGGCCAGGCGGCGTGCGAGCGTGCCCTTGCCCGCCGCCGCAGGCCCGTCCACCGCGATAACCGGCCCGCCCCGCAGGGGCGTGGTGCCCGGGGCCGGGCTCATGCCGAAAACCCCGCGCCCAGCGTGTTCATAAGGTCCAGATAGCCGGGAAAGCTTGTGTCGATAAACGCGGTATCGTCGATTGCCACCGGCTTTTGCGCGACCAGTCCCAGTACGGATGCGCTCATGGCCAGGCGGTGGTCCATATGGGTCTGCACCAGCCCGCCACCGGGCACGGCACCGGCTGTACCGAACACCATCAGGTCGTCCCCTTCCACGCGGGTTTGCACGCCGTTGGCTTCCAGCAGGGCCACGGTTGCCGCCAGGCGGTCGCTTTCCTTCACGCGCAGTTCCTCCACGCCGCAAAAGCGCGACACGCCGGCAGCCTGTGCCGCGGCCACTGCCAGAATCGGGTATTCGTCGATCATGGACGGTGCGCGTTCGGCCGGGACCGTAACCCCATGCAGGGCAGAGGCCCGCACATGCAGATCGCCCACGGGCTCGCCCCCTTCAACACGTTCGCCGCTGATTTCAAGCTGGGCACCCATGTCGCGCAGGGTGGTGAACAGCCCCGTGCGCAGCGGGTTCAGCCCCACGCCTTCGATCACGATATCCGACCCGGGAACCAGCAATGCCGCCACGATCGGGAACGCGGCCGAGGACGGGTCACCCGGCACGACGATATCGCGCGCCACCAGGTCGGGGCGGCCTTCCAGCACGATCACGCGCCCGCCCTGCGGCGTGGATGTTACCGTGACCGTGGCCCCGAAATGGCGGAGCATGTTTTCGGTATGGTCGCGCGTGGCCACGGGTTCTTCCACCCGGGTCTGGCCCGCCGCATTCAACCCGGCCAGCAGCACGGCGGACTTGACCTGGGCGGAGGCCACGGGCAGGCGGTAATCCAGCGGATGGGGGTCGGCCAGGCCGCGAATGGCCATGGGCAGGCGCCCGCCTTCACGGGCAAGGAACGTGGCCCCGGTCTGGGCCAGCGGGTCCATGACGCGTTTCATGGGTCGGCGGCGCAGGCTGGCATCCCCCGTCATGACCGATGTCATGCCATGGCTGGCCAGGATACCGGACAGAAGACGGGCCGCCGTACCGGAATTGCCCATGTCCAGCACGGTGTCGGGTTCGCGCAACTGGCCGATACCCGGACCGCTGACCCGCCAGCACCCTGCGCCCTCGCGCACGGCATCGGCCCCCAGGGCGCGCATGGCCGCAGCCGTGCACAGCACGTCCTCCCCTTCCAGCAGGCCGGAAATACGGGTCTCCCCCCGTGCGAGGGAGGCGAACATGAGGGCGCGATGGCTGATGGATTTATCGCCCGGCACGCGCAATGTACCGGTAAGCGGCGCTGTCGCACGAACGACCCGCAACGGGCGTGCGCTGGAAGAGGGAGCGTGTGTCATGCCCCTCTCATTCCGGCGTTGGGCGGTGCAAGTCAATCCGCCGGGGCGCATAAAACCCACCGCGTGGCGGAGAAAATACACGCCAGACCCAAACTCGGGTTTGACAGGAGCGCGAACACAGTGGCATTTGGCGTCGCCTTATAGTCTGGTCGATTCCCGCGTATGTGCGCAGCCTTTGGAATCGTCCGTGTCCGGGGGCGTTGCCCCTACAATGTCTGTTCAGGATCGACAGGTAGCAAGATGTCCCAGCCCGATCTCGGCACCAAACGCGTCTGCGTCTCCTGCGGTGCCCGCTTTTACGACCTGCATCGTTCTCCCGCTGTGTGCCCCAAATGCGGCACGGAACAGCCTGCCCTGGTACCGCGCCTGCGCCGGAGCATGGACAGCTATGCCGCAACCCCCGTGCCGGCAGCACCCGTCAAGACCAATGAAGAGGATATCGATCTCGACACCTCGGACGATGATGACGATGATGACGTGCTCGAAGACGCCACCGACCTGGATGACGATGACGACGACATCAGCTCGGATATCGACGTGAATACCGATTCGGAAGATCACGAATCCTGAGCATCGCCTTCGCATAGGTGACAGATAACGAGACGCGACAGGAAAGCCCGCCACCCGGCGGGTTTTTTTGTGCCCGCATCATGCTGCCGGCACGCCCGGGCACGCCCTGCTTTTCCCCCGCGCCGCCGCCATCTGGCCTCGGGCTGAAAAACAGGGCTGGAGTGCGACGGGAAATGGTGGTGTCCTTCCTTTTCTGTTCTGTCGGCCGGAGTCTCGCGCGATCATGAAATGCCTTCCCCCTATCCTGAGTGCCGTAGCCCTGCTCTCCCTCGCCGCGTGCGAGGATGCCCCGCTGCCCGACCAGACAGGGCTGGACGCCACCAGCGTGCCCGGCACGCTGATCCAGAGCGCCCCGCTGGACCCCGCCTACAGCATTCCCGGTGCGGGCAAGGCGCTGAGCATTTCCTACCTGTCCACCAACGGCGTGACCGGGACCGGGCTTGTGCCCGTGACGGGGGAGGTCATCTACCCCGCGGGCCCGGCCCCCGCAGGCGGCTGGCCGGTCGTGGCCTGGGCGCATGGCACGGTGGGCATTGCCCAGGCCTGCGCGCCCTCACGCAACCCGCCTTCTTCCCGCAACGCCACCTATCTGGGTGCGTGGCTGAAACGGGGTTTTGCGATCGTGGCCACGGATTACCAGGGTCTGGGGGGCGAGGGCGTTCACCCCTACCTGAACGCCCGGGCGGAAGCCTATAGCGTGCTCGACAGCGTGCGTGCGGCCCAGAAAGCCCTGCCTGAACTGGACAGGAAAGTGCTGATCGTTGGCCAGTCGCAGGGGGCGGGGGCTGCCTTTGCCGCTGCTGCTTACGCACAGACCTATGCCCCGACACTGGATATTCGCGGCACGGTGGCGACCGGTATCCCCTACATGACACCGCAGATCGCCCAGGCGCTGCTGGCCGACCCCGGCAAGCCCGTCGGCAAAGGGTCCGGCAAGGGATCTGTCAAGGACGAGCCCGATCCGATCGTGGCCTATGCGCTGCTGATGGGTGCATCCGAAGCCGGGCTGAACCCCGCCTTCAGCCCCACCGAGGCCTTTACCCCCAAGGCGATGCACGCCTTCGGGGCCGCGTCGCAAATGTGCCTTACCGGCCTGCTTGATGTCGTCAAGGCGGATGGGCTGACACGCGCCAACGCCTTCCAGCCCGGGCTTGGCCACGCCCTTGCCCCCGTGTTGCAAGCCATGGCCTACCCCACGCTCAAGCTGAATGCCCCGCTTTTCGTGGGGACGGGCACGGCGGATGTGGACGTGGCCCCGCAGGGCCAGTTGCTGCTGGTCAAGGATGCCTGCCAGGCCGGCACCACGGTGCAGGCCCATCTGTACAAGGGGCTGGACCATTCGCAGACCGTGCTGGCATCGCTGAAGGATTCAGAAGCCTTCACCACGGCGGTCATGGCCAATGAACCCGTAACCCCAAGCTGCGCGCCCACGCCGCAATAAGGCTGCGCCCAGCACTGCCGGCCCGTGGGCCATAAGGCCCCGGTCATTCGGGCCGGTCCCGATCCGTCGATCGGCCCGGGGCAGGCCTGCCGGGGCGGCACGCCGAAGCGTTGGGGGCAGAGATCGTTTGCAAAAACGGCCTGCACCTACCGGGCGAATTCAGAAAAGTTTCTGGGTGTCGCCTTTTTTCAAAAAGGTGACAGTTTCTGAAGCTTTTTGAAAAAAGCTTCACCAAAAACTTTTATCTCTTCTTTATCGATGAATCGGCTGGACCTCAGGTCCGGACGGGCCTGCGTTCTATTTCCACGCCGACTGCCTCGATTTCCTCGAACACATCCAGCTTTTCAATGCGTACGCGCACGACCCGCACCCGTGCATCGGCCAGCACGCCTGCGGCAATCCGTTCGGCCAGGGTTTCGACCAGCCTGACATGCCCTTCATGCACGATCTTGCGCACAAGGACCACGACATGCTCGTACGAAACCGTGCGGCTGAGATCGTCCGCGCCGATTTCAAGATCCGTGCGGTCTTCCACCCCGTAATGGACAGACACGCGAATACGCTGTGTCACGCCCTGTTCATGGGGGAACACGCCTATATTGGCGTCCAGCACCATGTTTTTCAGGAACAGGCAACGCAGGGGCGGTTCTTCCGCCCAGGGAGCAAAAACGGCCATTCTCTTATTCTTCCACAGCGGTGCCCGCAGGTGTTGGGGCAGACCATTGCAGGTGCTGCCCGCCATCGAGTGCGAGCATCTGCCCGGTTACGGAGGGCAGCGCAAGCAGGGCAAGGGCGGCCTGGGCCACTTCCTGCGCCGATGTGCCCCGACCCAACGGTACGGAAGCGCATTGCCGGGCAAACTGTTCCTCGGTCTGGCGGGGGCTGGGCAAGGCGGGGCCGGGGCCTATGCCGTTCACGCGGATCCGCCGCGGTGCCAAAGCCAGGGCCAGGGTGCGGGTCAGTGTCCATAACGCACTTTTGGAGACGGTATAGCTGATGAAATGCGGGGTCAGCGACCATACGCGTTCATCGAGCATGTTCAGCACCATGCCTTCGGCTTCGACCGGCAGGGCACGGGCGAAGTTCTGCGTCAGCACGAAAGGCGCACGCAGATTGGGCTTCATATGCAGCATCCAGCTTTCCAGCGTGGCGTCATCCCATTCGTCCCGCTCGAAGGTGGAGGCATTGTTCACCAGCACCCCTACCGGCCCGCCCAGCAACTGGGTCGCGCGTTCGATCAGGGGCTGCACTTCCTCCTCCCGCGCAAGGTCGGCCTGCAACAGCCCGCCCCTGCGGCCATGCGCGCGCACGTCCTGCAAGGTTTCTTCCGCCGCGGCAACGCTGTCGCGGTAATGGATGGCCACATCGAAACCAGCCCTGGCCAGGGCCAGCACCAGGGCCCGGCCCAGCCGCGTGGCACCGCCCGTAACCAACGCCCGACGCGGAATAGCGGCGGAGATCAGAAATTCGCCCGTGCTCATTACGCTCAGTCTCCGTAAACGGGGCTGCCTGACCGGCCACCGTCACTCATGCAAAAACAGTTCTACGGCCCGTCATCGCAGGCCCGTCATCTCAGGCAGGGTCTCAGGCCGGTAGTCTCAAACAGGCAGTCTCAAACACGCAACTTCAGGCCGGGCGGCGGGCACCCAGGGCTGCTGCCAGGGTGCCATCGTCCAGCACATCCAGTGCGCCACCCATGGGCACGCCCTGCGCCACCCGGCTGACGGTAACGCCGCCATAGGCCACCAGCCTGTCCATGAGCCAGTGCATGGTCGTCGCCCCCTCCACCGTGGCCCCCAGGGCCAGAATGACCTCGCGCACCTGCCCGGCCTCAAGCCTGGCAAAAAGCGGGGCCACGTTCAGATCCTCCGGCCCCGTGCCGGACAGGGGCGACAGCGTGCCGCCCAGGACCTGGTACACGCCCCTGTGCACGCCCGCGCGTTCCAGCGCCCACAGGTCGCCCACCGTTTCCACCACGCATACCACCGCGTGTTCACGCAGCGGATCGCGGCAGATATGGCACGGGTCCAGCGTATCGAGATTCCCGCATGACGAGCAGGTCCTGATCGCATCACCCGCTTTTTCAAGCGCGCGGGCCAGCGGGACCAGGCGGGTCTGCGGTTCCTTGAGCAGGTACAGCGCCACACGCCGGGCCGAACGCGGGCCGAACCCCGGCAGACGCCCCAAAAGGCGTATGAGCTGCTCTATTTCCTGCCCGCCGCCTGCGTCCATGCCCGGCCTTTCCCCGCCCTGTCGTAATACCGCGCGCTTAGAACGGCAGCTTCAGCCCCGGGGGAAGGTTCAGCCCGCCGGTGACCTTCTGCATTTCCTCCGCCGCCGTGGCGTCCAGCTTCTTGCGCGCATCCGCACAGGCCGCGACAATCAGGTCCTGGAGCATTTCCATATCCGACGGGTCGGCCAGCTTGGGATCGATCTTGATGGAGCGCATGTCGCCCTTGCCGCTCAGCACCACGCTGACCATGCCCGCACCGGCGGCGCCTTCGATGCTCATCCCCTCGAGCGTGCTTTGCATGGCTTCCATCTTGGCCTGCATCTGCGAGGCCTGCTTCATCAACGAGGCAAGGTTTTTCATGGTCGTTCCCCTGGTTTCAAAACCGTATCGTTATCCTGCCCGCACTCCCCGCCAGATGTGTATCTGGCACGCGGTGCGGGCGGGCATTGCGTTCAGTTGGGCGACTGGCCCGGATCGTAGGGTCGTTCATCAGCGTCCAGAAGGGCCGCGTCAAGCGGGGCGAACGCGAAATCAGGCATGTCCGCCCCGAAATCGGGGCCATAATCCGGACCGAAATCGGTGCCGAACGCATCATCGAACGCAGCTTCGGGCACCCCCGCGAAGCCCGCTGACAGGGCCTGGGGTATTTCCTCTGGCGGCAGGCCGTAATCGTCCAGATCGTGGTCGCGCACCTCACCCAGCTCGGCATCGGGAAAGGCCGCCAGAATGGCGCGCACCAGCGGGTGGGACGCGGCCTCCTTCCGGCGGAACTGAATGACCTCCGCCCCTTGGGCATCCAGCGTGGGCTCACCCTGGGCTTCGGACACGTTGACCTGCCACGCCATGCCCGTCGCGCGTTCAAGCACCTGGCGCAACTGGCGCGGCACGTCGGCCGGCACACCGGGGGCCAGGCGCAGCACGATCCGACCGGGCGCGAAGGAAACCAGATGGGCCGCATGCCGCAACTGCCCGTGCAGGATCGCCTCGCGCTGGTCCTTGACCAGGGCCACGGCCTCACGCCAGGTGCGGGGCATTGGGGGGGGCGCATCGGCGGCCGGGCTCGCGACCGGTTCGCCCGAGGGGGTGCCGGACTGGACGCCAGCCGGGTCGCCAGAGGAATTACCAGAAGCAGTGCCAGATGACTTGCCCGGCGGCTCATGCAGCGGGCTGGCCCCCTGCCCTTCGGCATGGTCGGGGGGTTGCAAACCCGGCTCGACCGGGCGCAGGGGCTGGGCGGGCGGCGCGTGGATTACCGGGGCGGGGGTGGCCTGCCCGTCAGGTGCAAGAGATGCGGGAGCCAGAGACAATGCCGCCGAACCCGCGACCATGCGCAAATGGGCGCGCCCGCCACCCGGCTGCCCCCACGGGGCTTGTGCCGCCTCTCCGTGCTGCGGGCTCGTTGCCGCCGGGCCATTGTGCCCCTGGGCCGCAGCCGCAACATTGCGCCCCTGCCCAGCGGGAGATGCAGTGGGGGATGCCATGAGGGATGCCGTAGGGGACGCAGGCCCCGCCAGCGCCGAACCGGACGCACCACCCCCCTGCCCGGTGGAAAGACGGCGCACCAGATCCTCGGGCGAGGGCAGGTCGGCCACAAAGCACAGGCGGATCAGCACCATGTCGGCGGCGGCCCGGCGGTCCGGCGCGGTTTCAAGCTCCTGCATGCCCTTGAGCAGCATCTGCCACGCGCGCATGAGCACGGGCACGGGAAAACTGCCCGCCATCTGCGTGCCGCGCACCCGCTCGGCCTCTGGCATGTCCGCCGCCTGCGCGGCCGAGGGCACGGCCCGCAGGCGCGAGAGCGTATGCACAAGCTCGAGCATGTCGCCCAGCACCAGCCCGGCATCGGCCCCGCGCGCATGGGCGGCATCCATCAAGGCCAGCGCCTGTTCGGGCTGGCCGGTCAGGGCGGCTTCCAGCAGGTCGAACACCACCTCGCGGTCGGCCAGACCCAGCATGTCGGTCACGACCGAGGCCTCGATCATCCCTTCGGCATTTTCCTGGCTGCTGCCTTGGGCAATGGCCTGGTCGAGCAGGCTCAACCCGTCGCGCACGGACCCGTCCGCCGCGCGGGCGATCAGGGCCAGCGCATCGTCCGACAGGCGAACATGCTCCTTGTCCGCAATGCGCGCGAACAGCCCCACCAGATCGGCCTGGGGCACGCGCCGCAGGTCGAAGCGCTGGCAGCGCGACAGGACGGTGACCGGCACCTTGCGCAATTCGGTCGTGGCGAAAATGAACGTGACCTGCGCTGGCGGTTCTTCCAGCGTCTTGAGCAGCGCGTTGAAGGCATTGCGCGAGAGCATATGCACTTCGTCGATGATAAAGACCTTCATGCGCCCCTGCATGGGGCGGAAACGCGTGGCCTCGATAATCTCGCGCACATCGTCCACGCCGGTGCGCGAAGCCGCGTCCATTTCCAGCACGTCGGGGTGGCGGTCGGCCAGGATGGCCACGCAGTTGGGGCAGACGCCGCACGGGTCCGCCGTGGGCCCGCCATTGCCATCCGGCCCAGTGCAGTTGAGGGCGCGGGCAATGATACGCGCCGTGGTGGTCTTGCCCACCCCGCGCACGCCCGTCAGCATGAAGGCATGGGCGACGCGCCCCAGCGCAAAGGCGTTGCGCAGGGTGCGGACCATGGCCTCCTGGCCGATCAGGTCATCGAAGGTGGTGGGGCGGTATTTGCGCGCCAGCACCCGGTAGGGCGAGGCCGACTGCCCGTCGGGCATGGCGGAACCTGCCGGCTCCTGCACAGAAGGCGCAGCCGCCGATACTGCCGGCGGGGGTGCGGACGGGGTGGGTTCCGCATCGCCGAACAGGCCGGGGCCTTCGGGTTCGGGACTGGGAAGGCCCTCATCCTCGGGACGCAGGGCGTCTGTATCGTCGGTCATGACGGGTCCGAAAAAAGAAGCGCGTGCCTGCGCGCCATCCCCTCTTGCAGGGGGGCCGTGCCGCCACATGGGGCGGACAATGCGGTGGAAAGCCGGACAATGACCCGGACAAAACTTGTCATGGCTGCTTCCTTCCGGACCTGACCGGGGTTGGCAAGGTATCCGTCCACTGCCGACTTTCCGGGTTCACACCTAGCATCAATCGCGCCATCATGCCAAGCCTGCACTGCGCGCCCGGCTTGTTTCTTTGACCCAACCGCCCTGCACAGGCTAGAAAACCGGCACGCACAGCCGCAAGAGACAGGAGAGCCCCGCCGTGTTTGGTTCCGTATCCGGTTTTAGCCGCCTTCCGGCCCTGGCCTGCCTTATGGTGCTGGTCTCCATGCCGGTTGCCGGAGCCCTGGTCTCCCCCGCCGCCGCACAGGACGATGAACCCGAAGCCCCCCCCACCCCGCGTGACACGGTGCCCAACCGCAAGCTGGAAAGACAGCTTGCCATCCTGCATTTCAAGCCCGATGCCGCAAGCGATGCCTGCGTCAACGCCCTGAGCGCCCTGCACAAGACCCAGGACCAGTTGACCCAGGAAGAAGCACGCTACCACGATCAGGATATTGCGGTGGCCCAGGACGTGCTGGAGTCGGACTTTGAAAATTCCCTCGAACACTGCTCCCCCGACGCAAGGGCCCTGTGCGCCGAACCTTCCCCCTCCCCCGGGCTGGCCCAGGCCTGCGCCCAGATCGACAACGTGCCCGAACCTGCCGAACAGTAACGCCCCCCGCAACAAGGGCGCCGGAGGGGGCGCGTGAGCCTGCCTTCAGCCACCCGGCCGCCGCCCCGCCGGCACCCGTCTGCGCCAACGGCCACCGGGGCGGCAGGGATGACCCACAGCCTTGTGGCCTGCCCGGCCGGTGCTTACGGGTGGAAGCCGCTGGTGCTGACAGCCGTGCTGTTCTTTATCATCGGCTTTGTCACCTGGTTGAACGGACCGCTGATAACCTTTGTCCGGGTTGCGTTTTCCCTTGATGATGTCAGCAGTTTTCTTGTCCCGCTGGTTTTCTACATCGCGTATTTCCTGTTCGCCATTCCCGCAAGCCTGGCCGTTGCCCGCACCGGGCTGCGCCGGGGGCTGGGCTGCGCGCTGCTGATCATGGCGGCAGGCATGGCCGTTGCGGGGCAGGCCATGCGGGCGGGGCATTACCCCACGACATTGGCGGGGTTCCTGGTGCTGGGGGCCGGGCTTGCCATGTTGCAGGTTTCGGTCAATCCGTATGTCAGCTTTCTGGGGCCACGCGCACGCGGGGCGCAACGGATCGCCATTATGGGCGTATGCAACAAGCTGGGCGGTATTCTGGCCCCGCTTGTACTGGCAAGCCTTGCCATGCGCCATATCGCAGGCTTTGCCAGCGAACTTGCGGCACAAAGCGACCCGCAGGCCCGCGCCACCCTGCGCCAGCATGTTCTGGCGGCCATTTACTGGCCCTATATCGGCATGGCCGCATTGCTGGCCGTTACGGCATGCTGGGTCGTGCGATCGGGCCTGCCCGACATAGACCCCGGCGGGGCCACCCCCACGCCCGAAAACCCCCATGCCACCGCCCTGGAGCCCGCGCACACTACCCCGCCCTCGGATACCGCACCCGGCATTCAGCCCCGCCCCTCACCTGCCCCTGACGCGCCAGCCCCCTACGCGCCTGCCGCCCCTCAGCCGTCCCGGCCCCGCCTTGCCTGGCAGCAGGTCCTGTCCATCCGGGCCGTGCTAGGGGCGCTGGCCATGTTCCTTTACGTGGGGACGGAAGTTCTGGCGGGGGACGCCATAGGTACCTATGCGCAGGGCTTTGGAATATCGCTTGACCAAACACGGTTTTTTACGTCACTGACCCTGTCATGCATGCTGCTGGGCTATCTTGCGGGGCTGGCCCTTTCTCCGCGCTTCATCACGCAGGAGCGTTATCTGCTGCTGTCCTGCGCCCTGGGCGGGGTGTTCAGCCTTATGGCGTTCTGCACGCAGGGCTATGCCTCCATCCTGGCGGTCAGCCTGCTGGGTTTTGCAAATTCCATGATTTTTCCATCTCTTTTCCCCATCGTGCTCGGCGGGGCGGAACAGGCGGCGGCAGCGGTTTCGGCCATGCTGGTCATGGCCTATTGCGGCGGGGGCATTGTGCCGCAGGTTTTCGTGGCCCTTGAACCGGTGCTGGGTTTCCAGTCCGCTTTCGTGGCGATCACGTTCCTCTCCTACGGGCTGATCGCGGCCTATGGGGTGCTGTTTTCAAAATACCATGACTGATACGAGGTTATGCGCATGACCGACCTGACCGGCCAGCTTGTCCTGCCAGACCGGATCCTGCCCGGCCGGCTTTCCTTTACCGACCATCTGCATGCGCTAACGCCCGAACCCCGTGCACCGGAATGCTATATTCTGCCCGGTTTCATCGACTGCCACGTGCATGGGGGCGACGGGGCGGACACGATGGACGGCATTGACGCCATTCACACGCTCAGCCGCTTTCATGCCCGGCATGGCACTACCACATTGCTCCCCACCACCATTACAAACCCGTGGCCCGATGTGCTGGCGGCACTGGCGGCCATTGCCGAAGTCATGCGCCAGGGGGTGCCTGACGGCCCGGATATTGCAGGCGCGCATCTGGAAGGGCCGTTTGTCAGCCCGCACCGGCTGGGGGCACAGCCGCCCTTCACATTGGAGCCCACGCCCGAACGCGTGGCCCAGGCCCTGGCCCCCGGCTGCGTACGGATTGTGACCCTCGCCCCCGAACTGGCCCATGCCCCCGCCGCCATGGAGCAGTTCGCCCGCGCGGGTGTGCGGGTCAGCCTTGGGCATACCACAGCAGGTTACGAACAGGCCGAGCAGGCCATCTGCCGTGTCTGTGCCGCAGGCGGGGTTGTGGGGGGCACGCATCTGTTCAACGCCATGCCGGGCATTGAAAGCCGCAGGCCCGGCCCGGCTGCCGCCCTGATGTGCAGCGACGCCTATAGCGAGATGATTTTCGACATGCACCACGTCCATCCCGGCTCGTACAGGCTGGCCCAGCGTGTCATGCCCGACAGGCTTGTCTTCGTGACCGACGCCATGCGGGCTGCTGGCCTGCCCGACGGCCCCAGCCAGCTTGGGGGGCAGGATGTGATGGTGCAAGACGGCACGGCCCTCCTGCCCAATGGCAGCCTGGCGGGCAGCGTACTGACACTGGATACCGCCCTGCGCAACGCCGTGGCCACGGGCACCTCCCTGCCGCAGGCCGCCGCCCTGCTCACCCGCAACCCGGCGCGCTACCTAGGCCTGGCGGACCGGGGGATGCTGGCGCCGGGCCGCCGGGCCGACCTTGTGGTGCTATCGCCCGATCTGCATGTGCGTGAAGTCTGGGTGGCAGGCACGCGCATAGCCTGACACGAAAAGGCGCCCGCCCGTTCAGTCGGGCAGGCGCAATATGGTGTCCACACCCTTGCGGGTGGCCAGCACGGCTGCTTTTTCCTTGGGGGTGAGCGCGGTGTCTGCTTCCGCCAGGCTCGGGGCCTCGGCAAGCTTGACCAGGCCCACAAGCTGGTCCGCATTGATGGGATCGCCCGGCCGCCGTTCGGGCGGCAGCATGGCCAGATGCGCCTGGGACAGGGCGGTATCCGCCCGCAGGGCCCGCAGCGCATCATGCGGAAGGGAGGGACTTTCCTCGCATTCGAGGGCCTGGGCAACCTTGGTCAGCACTTCTGGCGGGTGGGTTTCCTCCGGCACGAGCAGCAGCCCCGCCTTGCGGAAATCGAGCCCGACCGAACGGCTGCTGGTAAAGGCCACCAGCGGAATGGAAAAGACCAGCCCCAGCAGCACGGGTGTCATCCAGAAAAACAGGGATGAGGACACAACCCACGCCCCGGCCCCAAGCAGGATGCCAAACACCGTGAACCGGCCGTATTGGCGGATGATATCCCATAGCGGAATACCGCCATCGTCGCGGCGCTGGGTGTTCCAGCCCGAATCGTGCCCGGTCAGGATGGAAATGACACCCGAGGTCTGGATCAGCATGGCAATGGGGGCGATCAGCCCGCCGATGAGCGTTTCCGCCAGGATGGACAGGCCCGCCCGCAGCGCGCCACCGCAGCCCCGACGTGCTTCACCATCGAACAAAAGAGCGATATAGGCCAGGAGCTTGGGGGCCAGCAGGATGATCATCGTGCCGATGAACACGTATTTGGCCTGCACGGGATCGACATGCGGCCAGTGCGGGTACAGCAGCCTTGTATCGCCAAAATATTCGGGCCGCTGGAAATGGGCCTGTAGCGAAATGAGAATGCCGGTCAGCAGGAACACGAGCCACAAGGGCGATGTGACATAGGCCCCGATGCCGATCACCATATGCATGCGGCTGATCCAGTGCAGGCCCTTGGTGGGCAGCACTTTCACGTGCTGGAGGTTGCCCTGGCACCAGCGCCGGTCGCGAATGGCCACGTCGGTCAGCGAAGGGGGGCTTTCCTCGTACGATCCGTCCAGGGCGGGTATCATGTGGATGGCCCAGCCGCCGCGCCGCATCAGCGCGGCTTCGACAAAATCATGGCTGAGGATATGCCCGCCAAAAGGCGGCTTGCCCGGCACATGCGGCAACCCGGCCTGGCTTGCGAAGGCGCGGGTGCGGATAATGGCGTTATGGCCCCAGTAATTGCCTTCCGACCCGTGCCACCAGGCAATGCCGAAGGCAATGATCGGGCCGTAGACCCGGCCCGCGAACTGCTGCATGCGGGCGAACAGGGTGGTGCCGCCCACAATGACCGGCAGGGTCTGGATCAGCCCCACGCCGGGGTTGCGTTCCATGGCGGCGGCCATGCGCACCAGTGTCGCCCCGGACATGACGGAATCGGCGTCCAGCGTGACCATATGGTCGTACGCCCCACCGAAACGGCGTACCCAGTCCCCCACATTCCCCGCCTTGCGTTCGACATTGTTATGCCGGCGGCGATAGAAAATGCGGTCGTACCCCCCTGTCTGCGCGCGCAGGGCGAGGAAAGCCGCTTCCTCCTCCACCCAGACATCGGGGTTGGTGGTGTCGGAAAGGATAAACAGGTCGAAGGCTGCGATCTGCCCGGTTTCGAGCAGGCTGGTGTAAATGGCCTTCAGCCCCGCCATGACGCGGTGCGGGGGTTCGTTATAGGTCGGCAGCAGCAGCGCGGTACGGCGGGACAGCACAGGCAGCGGCCCGGTGCGGCTGATGCCCAGGCCCAGCCCGCCATGGGCCACCAGCGAGCAAAAGCCCGCCACGGCCGATGTAAAGGCCAGCGCGATCCACATGAACAGGGCAATGAACAGCACCAGCATGATCACGCCCAGGGTGGAAATCCCGGCCGCATCCATCACCTTGTGGGTGCGCCATGCGCCGTAAGCCGTCAGCAGCAGGGCGGAGCCGATCACGGCCAGCCGGCGCAGGACGATCGAACGCGGGGAGGTGGCCGGGGTGTGCGCACGGCCCTGCATGTCCGGGGCCGCGTGCAGGTCCTGCACGGGCATGGCCAGCGGGGCTTCGGGCGGCAGGGCGGGGTGGGAAGGAGACGGCACCTTCGCTTGCTGGCTTACGGCGTCCATCGGTACAGCCATTGTTCTGAAACCGGGCCGCTATCCGTTTCCAGTACGCAGCTCAGATCGGCCACCTTGGCGTCACCCGGCACGAATTCGAACGTCGTGCGCCAGCCGTTGATTTCGGGGTTGGGTTCGACCACCACATTGCGGACCGACCCGGCCGACGCCTTGGGGGTAACGTGGAAATGCGTGTCCTTGGGCAGGTGATCGAACGGGGTGCCCAGAAAATCGATGGCGAAGAACCGCGCATCGCTGTTATCGGTCGCGGCACCCACCCGTGTGGCCCCGATCCGCGCAAGCGGTGTGGGAAAGGGTACGTCCCAGCCCCAGTACATGCGGTACGTGTAGCTGTATTCCCGGCCCGCGCGCATGGGCTCCTTGGGTCGCCAGAACGCGACGATATTGTCGTTGACCTCGTTCGGGGTGGGAATTTCCACCAGATCCACCCAGCCCGCACCCCAGTCGCCTATGGGTTCGATCCAGAGCGAGGGACGTTTTTCGTAATGCAGCGCCAGGTCCTCGAACGCGTGGAAGGCGCGGCGGCGCTGCATGAGCCCGAAGCCCCGCGGCGAGATATCGGAAAACGCCGACATCTGCAGGTCCAGCGGGTTGCGCAGGGGGCGGAACAGTTGCTGGTCGGCACCGGTCCACATCTGCAACGCTTCGCTGTCATGGGCGGCGGGCCGCCAGTCATCGATATGGTTGCGGTCGTTGGCGTCGAAATAGAACATGCCCGTCTGGGTAGCCACACCGGACTGCTCTATGGTCGTGCGCGGGAACAGCGTGCTCTGCACATCGAAAACCGTGGTGTCGCCCGGGCGGATGGTAAAGCGGAACGCCCCGGTCAGCGACGGGCTGTCCAGCAGGGCATGGACCACGACCGACTGCACCCCGGGCTGGGGTTTTTCCAGCCAGAAGGCGCGGAACAGCGCGAATTCCTCACCCTTCGGGTCGCCCGTGCCATTGGCGAACCCCCGGGCTGAAAGCCCGTAGATCTGCCCCTTGCCCACGGCGCGGAAATAGGAGGCACCCAGAAAGACGCAGAATTCCTCCATCACGGTGGGGGTGTTGATGGCCGTACGCAGCCTCAGCCCCGCGAATCCGAGCGTGTCCGATGTTCTGAGCGTGGGATCGGCATAGGTGAACAGGTCGGGAGAATAGGGAACGGGGGCCGCCTGCCCGTCCTTGACCTCGTAAATCTCGATCCGGGGCCGGTAGAGGAATCCGCGGGGGAAAAACTCGACATCGAAAGCCAGGCTGTCACCCGCCCACAGGGCCCGTTCGGGACGGTAGGCAATGCCGCGATATTGATCGAAATTGAGGTTGTCCACCGCGCTGGGCAGGTGCTGGTCGGGCGCGTGATAGGACGCACCGGCAAGCCGCCGCGCGATCTGGATGACCGTGTTGTCGTCGAATGTGCCGGTAGCCCCGCTGATATCATCGGCCCGGGCGGGCTTTGCGACTCCGCCCACGAGGGATGCGAGTGCAACCCCCGCCCCCGCCTGCATGACCCCACGTCTTAGCACATTAAATGGCACACCTGTCTCCAGTCCTTGAAACCTGTCCGGCGGGATTTTAGTCATGTCTGGCAGTTTGTCACTGTGGTACGGTTTTTTCTGGGCAGGCTTCGGGCGGGGCCAGCAGGGCCTCGATCCGGGCCAGGCTGTCTGCCGCCAGTTCCGCCGTCTGCCGTTCCACGCCACGGTACAGTGCAATCACCTGCTGCCCCGCTTCCGTCAGCCCCGCTCCGCCGCCACCGCCGGGCCTGGTGACGACAAGAGGCTGGGCAAAAAGCTTGTTCAGGCTGTCGACCAGCAGCCAGGTGCGCCGGTAGGACATGCCCATGGCCCGGCCCGCCGCGGAAATGGAGCCCGTTTGCGCAAGATGTTCCAAAAGCCGTATCTTGCCATGCCCAAGGGCTGCGCGGCCGTCCACATCCACACGCAACGTCAGTCTCACACGTCCGGTCGCACCCCCTTTTGGCGTGCCCGCCGGCGGTGTGCGCCCTGGGGGGGCTTCCGTTTTCTCCCCCGTCACCCCATCTGTCATGCCACCATTTTTCCCGAATAATTCCTTGACGAAAACAATCCCTAGAAAACAGTTCTCGCATGAACACTTCAAGCGCAGATACCATCTGGCGTGTTATGACGCCAGACGATCTTGGCCCTGCCCTGCATCTGGCGGGCACCTGCTACCCTGACTACCCCGAAGACGCCGCCGTTTTTGCCGAACGCCTGGCCCTGAGCCCGGAAGGATGCTTCGTGCTGGAATGCCGGGGCCGTCTGGCGGGCTACCTTTTCAGCCACGCGTGGAAGGGGGCCGTTTCAGTCCCGCTCAACACAGTGCTGGGGCACCTGCCGGACACCCCGGACCGGTGGTATATCCACGACCTGGCACTGGCCCCCGCCCTGCGTGGGGGCGGACATGCCCGCACCGCCATTGCCCTGGCCGAAAATCAGGCCCGCAAGCGTGGGCTGGGCTTGTTGAGCCTGACCGCAATCGGCCCCGCGCTACCTTTCTGGCTGAGCCAAGGCTTTGCGAGCGAACCCGCCTGCGCGCACGAACAGGCAGTGCTGGCGCTGTATGACGCCAATGCCCGCCTGCTGACACGCCGTGTGGATCAGGCGTCGTCCTCGGCCTCGCCCTGATCGGGGGCGACCATCATGGCCTCGGCCACCACACCGGCATCCTCACGCACGCGGCGTTCGATATCGGCGGCCATTTCGGGGTGATCGCGCAGGAACTGCTTGGCGTTCTCACGCCCCTGGCCAATCCGCTGGCTGTCGTAGGAGAACCAGGCCCCTGATTTTTCCACCACACCGGCCTTGACCCCAAGGTCGATCAGTTCGCCCACCTTGCTGATGCCTTCGCCGTACATGATGTCGAATTCCACTTGGCGGAAAGGCGGGGCCATCTTGTTCTTGACCACTTTCACGCGCGTCTGGTTGCCCGTGACCTCGTCCTTGTCCTTGATGGAACCGATACGGCGGATATCCATGCGCACGGACGAATAGAACTTGAGCGCATTGCCACCCGTAGTGGTTTCGGGGCTGCCGAACATGACCCCGATCTTCATGCGGATCTGGTTGAGGAAGATGATCAGCGTGTTCGAACGCGCCACCGTGCCCGTCAGCTTGCGCAGCGCCTGGCTCATCAACCGGGCATGCAGGCCGACATGGCTGTCGCCCATATCCCCCTCAAGCTCCGCACGCGGCACCAGGGCGGCCACACTGTCCACCACCAGCACGTCGATCGCACCCGAGCGCACGAGGGTATCGGCAATTTCAAGCGCCTGCTCGCCCGCGTCGGGCTGGCTGATCAGCAGGTTGTCGATATCCACGCCCAGCTTCTTGGCGTAGCCGGGGTCCAGCGCGTGTTCGGCGTCGATAAACGCGCAGGTGCCGCCACGCTTCTGCGCTTCGGCAATGGCATGCAGCGCAAGCGTGGTCTTGCCCGAGCTTTCGGGGCCGTAGATTTCCACCACGCGGCCACGGGGCAGGCCACCGATGCCCAGGGCGATATCCAGCCCGAGCGAGCCGGTGGAAATCACATCAGCCTGTTCCTTCGGGCGCTGCCCGAGCCGCATGACGGAGCCTTTGCCAAAGGCCCGTTCGATCTGCCCCAGAGCACCTTCCAGCGCCTTTGCCTTGTCCATTTTCCTCTATCCCTCTGCTTTGGGCCTGCCGCCGCGCGCATTCTGCCCGCGGGCCTGACATCGGACTTCAACCCCTGCCATAATGCTCAGGGCCTCGCAACGCACACCGGCCCGCCTGCGACTCCGACCGGGCGCGTTAAGAATACGATCTCTTTTTGTTCTTTTATAGAACAAAAAGCAAACATTTTACATGACCCGCGCCGGAGCCGGCTCAACCTGCCGCCTGAACGCATGCGCCCGGCCCCGGCCATGCCGGGGCAAGACGCGCACGGTCCGGGCATGGAACCCTGTCATTAGGGGCCCTGTCATTGCGGTCCGATCACTTCCGCCGTTTGGCCGGGTGCAGGGGTGCGGGCGGTGCGACCACGGGCGGCTGGGGCTGCGCGTAGTCACGCGGGTCTGTCCAGCCGAAGCAGGCACCGGCACCCGGCAGGCCCTGGGGGCAGGACACCAGATTGGCGCGACCAAGCCCCTGCGTAACCTGCGGACGCACACCCGAAATGGCTGCGTGCAGGGCGATGGCTGCCGTGTCGGCCGCCACATTCTGCCCCGAAGCCGCAGCGGCGGCCCGGAACTGCCCACCCTGATGGGCGATGGCCACCGGCAGCAAAGGCTGCGGCAGGCGGGTGGGAGACGCCGCCAGGATAATACCCGTGGACCCGGCGATACGGCCCGTGCCGAACAGGTTGTTCATGCTCAGGGCACAGCTTACCGTCTCACCCATGCGGTCGGTCACCACGAAGCTGGTGGAAGCGGGCAGCGGGGGAAGTGCGCCACCCGTGGGCACCGCGCCCCCTTCCAGCACGGCCTGGGCCTGGGCAACGCCCTGCTGGGCGGCCGGACGGGCCCGCCATGCCGCCACGACCTGTTCGGCCCGCGCGCCACGGCCGCCGGCCAGATAGGCCACGGCCATGCCAAGCCCGCCATCGGCCGGGGGCGGCAGGAAGCTGATATCCACGCCATCGGCCCGGGCGCTCAGCGGGGTCTGGGTCGCCGCCAGGGCGGCGCGCAGGTCCGCCTTGCTCAACCCGCCACCGGCCGCCTGCGCGCCCTCGACGAATGTCTGCCCGAGCGCGCCGTTATAAAGATCCCCCACACCGGCAATGCGCAGGCGTTCCAGCGCCCCCGCCAAGCGGGGCTGAAGCAGGATATCGTTCGCACCCAATGCCGCGCCGTCATCATCGTTGCCGAACACGGCGCGCACGGCGTCATCGCTCAGCAATGGGGCCTTGACGGCATTCAGGTCCGTCGCCAGCAGGCCGCTGACAGAAACACCCTGGGCGGCAAGACTGCGGGCGGGGGCGACAAGCTGCCCGAACTCCACGCTGCCATAGCCCAGATGCATGAGGAACAGCCCGCGGGCGAGCATGGGTACTGCCGCCGGGCGGTCGGCCTTGGCATCGGCCGTGCCCGCCTTGGGCAGGAAGATGAACGCCTGGCCCGCCGCGTCGCCCGGCCGCCAGGCCAGGCAGGCCCCGCCGCTGCCCAGGGAGGCGCGCGAAGGCAATGTGACGGAAAGGGCAAAACCCAGCGCCGTGGCCGCATCCGCCGCGTTGCCGCCCTTGGCCAGGATATCGCGCGCGACAAGGGCCGCACTCGGTTCGTCGGCTGCGACACTGCCCACATAGCCGGTTGTGACCGGCTGGATCGTGTGCGTGCTGCCGCAGGCCGTCAATGTCCCCGCCAGCGCCAGGCCCAACGCCAGCGTGCGTGCGCGACCAAAGGGGGACAGACTGGACAGGGACGCGCTGAACCGGACAGACTTGAACCGGACAAAACCGTTTTGCTTGAACTGGGCAGCCACGCCTTGATGTCTCCACTACTGGCCCGCGATCCGGCGTGTCTTCCGGCGGGCGGACGCATCCTTATGCTCTAGTTCGATTAACCTGCTTTGTAGCAGGCAGCAACAGACATGCGTGCGCATGCCACAGCCGGGCACCGGGCGCAGGCATGCAGGCCGTGCCCGGCCAGCGCACTTGCAGCCCCCACCGCCGTGCCGTACCATCCCGTTTTACGGACTTAGGACACCATGACCCAATCACCCTCCCTTCTTTCGCGCCTGGCTGCCGCAGGCACGCTGGCCGCCCTGCTTGCCGCGGGCGCGCCATCCGCCGCCCGTGCGGACAGCAGCAGCTTTACCCCTGCCCAGAGGGCTGAAATCGTCAGCATCGTGCGCGATGCACTGAAAACCGACCCGTCGATTCTCTCGGATGCGGTCGCGGCACTGCAAAGCAAGGCCTCCGAACAGAGGGCGGCCTCGGCACTGGATGTGGTGCGCCGCAACGCCCCGCTGTTCGGGGACAGCACGACCGATGTCGTTCTGGGCAATCCGCACGGCACGCTGCGGGTGGTGGAATTCTACGACCCCCGCTGCCCGTACTGCCGCAAGATGCTGGGCGATCTGGACGCGCTGATCGCGGCCGAACCCGACCTGCGGCTGGTGGAAAAAATCATTCCCATCCTGGGGCCGAACAGCACGCTGGACGCGCAGGCCATCATGGCGGCGGGGCAGCAGAACGCCTATCTGTCGTTCCAGAAAGCGCTGATGACCGATAACAGCGCCCCCGGGGCCGAGCGTATCCGCCGCGTGGCGGCACAGACCGGGCTGGATGTGGACAGGCTGGAACGCGACATGAAAAGTGCCCCGGTCGCGACCGCGCTGGCCAAGAACGTCGCGCTGGCCCGCTCCATCGAACTGGACGGCACGCCCACCTTCCTGATCGGGGGGAAGGAAATCATCCCCGGTGCGGTCTCGCTCGATGAACTCAAGGCCGCAGTGGGTCGCCTGAAACAGGCCCACTAAAAGACCGTTTCAAAACAACCCACTGCACCGCCCTGCCGCCCCGAACGAAGCCGGCAGGGCCGATGATATCCGTGCAGAACCAGCGCCCCCGACCCAGTCGCCGGGTAGGCCGATCAGGCGGCCTGCCCGGTGCGCTGTTCGGGCATGAGCCCTTCGGCCCGCAGCAGGGTGGCGAGGGCGCGCACCATGTCGTCCATCATCTCATCCGTGTGGAAGGGGCCGGGGGTAAGCCGCAGCCGCTCGGTACCTTCGGGCACGGTGGGATAGTTGATAGGCGTTGCATACTGCCCGAATTCGTTGAGCAGACGGCGGCTGATGCGCTTGCAGCATTCCGCGTCCCCCACCGGAATGGGCACGATATGGCTGGGGGTCATGGTGAACGGCACCCCGGCGGCGCGCAGGCGCTGGCGGAAGGTGTTGACCCGTTCGAACAGGGCTTCGCGCCGCCAGTTCTCGGCCCGTACCATGCGCACGCTCTGCAACGCGGCGCCCACCACACAGGGCGGCAGGGCGGTGGTGAAGATAAAGCCCGAGGCCGTGGAGCGCAGGAAATCGATGATCCCGGCGGCTGCGGTAATATAGCCGCCATGCACGCCGAACCCCTTGGCCAGCGTGCCTTCGATGATATCGACCTGATCGGCCACACCGTCACGCTGGGACACACCACCGCCCTCGGCCCCGTACAGGCCCACGGCATGCACTTCGTCCAGGTAGGTGAGTGCACCGTATTTGCGCGCCAGCGCACAGATGGCGCCGATATCGGACATATCGCCATCCATGGAATACACGCTTTCGAACGCGATCAGCTTGGGTGCGTCCGCCGGGGCCGCGGCCAGCTTGCGTTCGAGATCTTCAAGGTCGTTATGTTCGAAAATGACCGTCTGCGACGCGCGGGCACCCTTGATGCCCGCGATCATGGAGGCATGGTTGAGCCTGTCGGAAAAACAGATCCAGCCGGGCATGGAGGTCAGGATGGTTTGCAGGCTGGCCTGGTTCGACACATAGCCCGACACGAATAAAAGCCCGGCTTCCTTGCCATGCAGGGACGCCATTTCGGCCTCAAGCTCGTTATGCAGCGGGCTGGTGCCCGCGATGTTGCGCGTGCCACCCGCACCTGCCCCATGGTCGCGCACGGCGGCAATGGCGGCTTCCTGCACTTCGGGCACAACGCCCATGCCCAGATAATCGTTGGTGGACCACACGACGACATCACGCCCATCGGGCATGTCGGGCCGTTCTTCCCCATAAACGGGAAAACGCTCGGCGTGGCGCGCCAGCGGTGTGAAGTTCCGGTAACGCCCTTCGTGCCGGATGCGGTCGAGGGCCTCATCGCAATGGTCGTAAAAAGGGTGTCGGGCGTTCTTGATCGCTCCCACGCTCGGTGTCTCCTCGCTCCTTATCGCGAACGGCAGGGCAGAGCGGTTGCCCGGTCATTCAAAACCGCATGGTCCAGGCCGGTCGGGTCCGTCCGGTCTTTCAGGTGCTGCATGCGGCCTTATCGCACATACACCTGCACGACGGGCTTCGTCACGGACGAATCCGGCATGGCCGACATCTCCACCTGTGCATCAGACGCGCCCGCCTGGACGATTTCTCCCATCACGGCCCTGCCGTCGCCTTCCACCAGGGCGGTCAGGGCCGCCTGCTCGGCCTGCGGGTCCGCCTGTCTTGGCACCAGGCAGCGCACCACGAACAGAATATCAGGCTTGCGAGTGAGAGCCACGTGGACAATCTTGTCAACAGGTTCGCGCCATTCGGCCTCTGGCGTGCCCGCGACCAGCGTAATCAGCGGGGGGATCGGCGGTGGGGCTGGCGGGGGCGGCGGCACATAGGGCTTGGGCCGCACGCCCGCACTGGGGTTAAAGGTTTTCTGGTCCACCAGCTTGCAGCCCGCCAGGCCAGCGGCCAGCATACAGGAAAGACCAAGGCCCAGACCACGCCGCAGCACCGCCCGTTGTCGCGCGACAGAAAAGACAGACAGCATGGGCGGGCGATTCTCCGTTTTCGTCTGCGGCATTCGCGCCCTTATGCCATGGGAAAAGGGCCAGAGGTTTTTTCTTCTTTCGCGCCACAAGGCGGCGGACGCAAGCCCCACGCGCATGCGCCAGGCGGAATAAGCCCAGCCCCTGCCCCGCCTGCACCACCCCGGCCTGCCGGTTTGCGCCCGCGCCCCTTGCCCGTGGGGTGTGCGCTCTGCTTAATATCGGCAGCATCTTCCCCCATTGCACGCGCAGGCGATGCAAGGATCGACACCCAGCCCATGGCCGCGTTCTTGGCACCAGATCCAGTCCCGCCCAGCACCACAGTCGCGCAGGATCGCACAAGCCCGCAGATGAACCCGCAGGATGCCCTGACCCTGCGGCTGGACAGGGCCGCACGCCAGAGCCTTGCCGCAAGCCAGCAGGGCAGCGCTTACCTGCCCGAACTTGCGACATTGTGCCTGCCTGTCACCATGCTGTGGTGCCGCGTGCTGCGCCATGACCCCACAGCCCCCGACTGGCCGGACCGCGACCGCTTTGTCGTGCCGTCCCTTGCCTTGCAGCCGCTGCTGCATGCCATGCTGCGCCTGACAGGGGCGATCGGGGCGGACACGCAGGCCATGCCCGAATACGGCACCCACCCGGCGGTGGAGGTCGCCCCCGGCCCCGCCGGGCAGGGGGTTGCGGCGGCGGCGGGCATGGCCCTGGCCGAACAGATCCTGGCCCGCAGGCATGGCCGGTCGCTGGTCAACCACCGGGTGTGGGTCATGGCGCGCGATACCGACCTGCTGACCGGGGTCGCCCTTGAAGCCGCCCAGCTTGCCGGACGGTTCGGGCTGAACAGGCTGACGGTACTCGTCAGCCCCGGCTCCCATACCGACCCTGCGGAATTTTCGGATTCGCTGGCGCGTTTTTCCGCCTCGGGCTGGAGCGTACGCTGGGTGAACGCGCACAGCCTGCCTGCGGTCAATGCCGCCCTGACAGCCAGCACCCGGGCCCGGAAGCCGACCCTGATCGCCTGCATGCCCTCCCCCATCGGTACCCCGGCCGATTATATGGCCCCCGCCACCGTGGCGGAGGAAGAACAGATCGGCCCGTGGAGCCCGACGGCCCGGCGGGGCGCGTCCCTGCGGCGGTCATGGCTGCGCCGCCTGTCCCGGCACCGCGGGCGCGATACGTTCGAGCGGGAATTCGCCTCCATCCCCCCACCCCTGTTGACCGAGGACTGGCTGCGCCTGTGGCGCCAGGCGCTGCACGCCCTGCCTGCCCGATCGTCCCAGCAGGCGGCACTTGCTGGGCTGCGGGCCCTGGGGGCCGTGCGGCACGAACTGGGCGTGCTGGCCGCGGCCTCCGGCTCGGGGGCGTGGCACGCTACCCCGCACGCGCCATCAGCCACCCATGCCGCAGCCCCCTGGCCATGCGGCCTTCAGGAACACGGCATGGCGGGCATGCTCAACGGCATGGCGCTGCATGGCGGTATCCTGCCCTGCGGGGTGGCGGGCATGATCACCATCGACCGCATGCGCTCGGCGTTGCGCATGGCCGCCCTCATGCGCCGCAAGGTGCTGTACCTGCTGACCGATGACGGCCTGGCCCTGAGCGATGGCGGCGCGGGCTGGCAGCCGGTGGAACAACTGGCCAGCCTGCGCGCCATGCCCCACCTCGCCGTGTTCCGTCCCGCCTGTGCCGAGGAAACCTTTGCCTGCTGGCAGGCGGCCCTGGACTGGGTGGAAGGCCCGGCCCTGCTCGTGCTCTCCCCGCATGAAACGCCTGAGCCCCCGCCAGCCCCGCCGCCGGGCAGCGGGGGTTTTGCCGGCCCGCCCTCGGGCACGGCTCCCCGGCCACCTGCCGTGCTGGCCGGGCGTTTCGGCACGGCGGCCCATGGCGGCTACCTTTTGTGCGGCGAGGGTACGCGCGATGTCACCCTGATGGCCACCGGCCCCGAAGTCGGCATTGCCCGGCACGCGCAGGCCCTGCTGGCAGCCCACGGCCTGCGCGTGGCCGTGGCCTCCATCCCCTGCTGGGAGGCGTTTTCGCGCCAGACACCCGCCTATCGCATGGCTGTTCTGGGCGATACGGGTTTGCGTGTCGGCATTGAAGCGGCCAACAGTTTCGGCTGGGAACGCTGGCTCGGACAAAACGGGATTTTCATCGGCATGGACGATTTTGGCATATCCGCTCCCGCGAACGCGGTGTATGAACGCTTTGGCATTACGGCCGAGGCTGTCTGCGCCAAAGTCCTGGAGCGCCTGGCGTTATCCACCCCCGCCAAGGAGTCCCCTGCCCCAACGCCGACCCTGCCCCGGTCAAGGACCGGAACCCGTAACAAATAAAAAGACAAAAACGGAGAATTACCCCAATGGCAGTCAAAATCGCGATCAATGGCTTTGGCCGTATCGGCCGTCTGGTTCTGCGCGGCATTATCGAAAGCGGGCGCACGGACGTGGTGCCGGTGGCCATCAATGACCTTGGCAGCGTGGAAGACAACGCCCATTTGCTCAAATACGATAGCGTGCATGGCCGTCTGGCGGGCGATGTGCAGGTGGATGGCAACAAGCTGATCATTACCGCCCATGGCCGGACCTGGGCGCCGATTACGGTTTCGGCCGAACGCGATCCGTCCCGCGTGCCGTTCGAAGGCGTTGACGTGGCCATGGAATGCACCGGCCTGTTCACCTGCCGCGAAAAGGCCGCCCAGCTTCTGGCGGCGGGTGCGCGCAAGGTCATTGTCTCGGCCCCCGCGACCGATGTGGACGCCACCATCGTGTTCGGTGTCAACCAGTCCGTCCTGACCAAGGACATGACCGTGATTTCAAACGCGTCATGCACCACCAACTGCCTGGCCCCTGTCGCCAAGGTCATGGAAGATGCATTCGGCATCGAGCGTGGCTACATGGTCACCATCCATTCCTACACCGGCGACCAGCGCACGGTGGACACGCTGCACAAGGACCTGCGCCGCGCGCGTGCGGCCGGGCTGAACATGATCCCGACCTCGACCGGGGCCGCCCGCGCGGTGGGCCTGGTGCTGCCCCAGCTCAAGGGCAAGCTGGACGGCACCGCCATTCGCGTGCCCACGGCCAATGTCTCGGTCGTCTCGCTCGACTTCGTGCCGCGCAAGGCCCCCACCAGCGTGGAAGAGGTCAACAACGCCATCAAGGCGGTGGTTGACGCGGGCACGATGCACCACGCCCTGGCCTATTGCGACGAACCGCTGGTCAGCTCGGACTTCAACCACGCCATTGCCTCCTCCTCCTTCGATGCCACGCAGACGGCGCTGGTCGATGGCGGGAAACTGGTGCGTGTGTGTTCGTGGTATGATAATGAATGGGGCTTCTCGAACCGTATGTCCGACACGGCCGCCCTGTTTGGAGCCCTGTAATGGCCACGACCCTTCCCTTCGCCACACTCGACAGCCTTGACCCCCGGGGCAAGCGCGTTCTGGTGCGTGTCGACCTGAACGTGCCCGTGCAGAACGGGCAGGTCAGCGACCAGACCCGGATCGAGCGTATTGTCCCCACCATCCGCGAACTGGCGGACAAGGGGGGGCGGGTGATCCTGCTCAGCCATTTCGACCGCCCCAAGGGCAAGGTGGTGCCCGATCTTTCGCTCCAGCCCATTGCCACGGCGCTGGCCACGGCGCTGGGCCGCCCGGTCAGCTTCGTGCATGACTGCGTGGGCGATGAGGTGGAGGCCGCTACCCGCTCGCTCAAGGACGGCGAAGTACTTTTGCTGGAAAACACCCGTTTCCAGCCGGGGGAGGAAAAGAACGACCCCGACATGGCAGCAGCCCTTGCACGCCTGGGCGATGTCTATGTGAACGATGCGTTTTCTGCCGCGCACCGTGCCCATGCCTCCACCGCTGGCGTTGCCACGCATCTGCCCTCCTTCGGGGGGCGGTTGATGGAAGCGGAGCTTGAGGCCCTGTACACGGCCCTGGAAAACCCCGAACGCCCGGTCGGTGCGATCATTGGCGGGGCCAAGATTTCAACCAAGCTGCAACTGCTTGAAAACATGCTGGAAAAAGTGGACATGCTGGCCATTGGCGGGGCCATGGCCAATACGTTCCTTGCAGCCCAGGGGTTGAATGTCGGCAAGTCCCTCAAGGAAGAGGAAATGTTCGACACCGCGCGCAGGATCATGGATCAGGCCAAGGCCCGCAACTGCGACCTGGTGCTGCCGGTGGACGTGGTGGTTGCCTCCGACTTCATGGCCGGTGCCCCCACGCAGATCGTGCCGGTCACGGCCATTCCCGATGGGTGGATGGCGCTTGATGTCGGGCCGGATACCGTCAAGCTGCTCAACGGCAAGCTGACCTCGCTGAAGACGCTGGTGTGGAACGGCCCGCTGGGTGTGTTCGAACTCCCCCCCTTCGACGAGGGCACGAACGCCGTGGCACAGGAAGCCGGACGGCTGACCGCCAAGGGCGCGCTCAAGACCGTGGCGGGCGGGGGCGATACGGTGTCCGCACTTCGCCATGCCGGTGTCCTGCATGAAATGACCTATGTCTCCACCGCAGGCGGGGCGTTCCTGGAATGGCTTGAAGGCAAGGTTCTGCCCGGCCTGACCGCCATCAGCACCACGCTCGAACGCACGCTGCCGATCTGACGCGGGCTTTCCCCGCCGTGTTTGGGGCCGCACCCCGGGGCGGCTTTCATGCGGCGGGGCATTGGCCGGTGCGGTGACTGAAGGCCCCGGCATGCAGTGCTGGGTGTTGCGGACTTCTGCCCGAACCATGCCAGTCCGTGCGGCACCCTCTGCAGTCATGCGGAATTAGCGGTTTCATGGAAGTTTTGGGTGTCGCCTTTTTTTAAAGGGGATGTTTTCTGAAGCTTTTTGAAAAAAGCTTCACCAAAAACTTTTATTATTTGTCGATGTTTGTGGTCGGGCAGTTTTTAAAACTGTTCCGATGGGACTTTTACGGCTCAGCCTGGGGCAGGGTTATCGCAACCGGGCGCGGACGGCCGTAAAGCTGCATCATCGCCACACCGGCCAGCACTACCGCACCACCCAGCACTGTCCGCAGGCTGGGTATTTCACCCACCATCAGGAATGACACCACAAGCGTGGTGGGTGAAAGCAGGTACAGAAACCCCGCCGAATGGGCGACACCGATCTCCCCCACCACCTTGGCCCAGGCGGCATACGCCACAACGGCGGGAAACAGCCCCAGCAGCAGCATCAGGAACCACGGCCATGCCCCGTGCCCCTGCAACTGGAACACGGCCTGGGGCAGCCACGGCAGCAGGGCTATGGCGCCCAGCAGCAGGTTCCATGCGGTTGTGGTCAGGGCGCCATACCGCGCGATAAGCGGCTTTTGCAGCAGGTAGAACGTGGCCGAACACAGGGCCGCCGCCAGCACATACGTTGCCCCCGCGCCAAAACTGAACCCGCCGGGCTGCCCACTGCCGATTATGACAACGCCTGAAAAACTGACAGCCGAGCCAAGCCACCCCAGCGGGGAGAGTTTTTCCCCCAGCACGACAACCGCGATCAGGGCCGAAAGAAAGGGGGAGATATTCAGCAGCAGGCTGGTTGCACCGGCCGAAATCGTCTGTTCGCCACTGTTGAAAAGAATATTGTACACGGCAATGCCGATCACGCCACAGAGCGCAAAACGTGGCATATCCGCCCGGCGCGGCAAGACGGGGCGTGTGCTGGCAAGCCAGGCCAGGATAAAAACAGCCGCAATCCCGTAGCGCAAAGCGGCCAGGGGCACGGGGGAAAGATAAGGCAGAACCAGCCTGACCAGCGGGTAAGCCAGGGACCACGCCAGAAGCGCAACACACACGGCAATGACGGGCACCGGCCGGTGGGGCGCGCTGGCTGTCTGCTCCTGCTCCATGGTCCTGCCCTTTTCCCCAACGACGCGCGATGCGTTTATTCCCGCAGCAGGACCCGATCGTTCAGGAACGAGGACAGGGCACCCGCCACGAAATCCTTTTTAAGCTGGGCTTCGTCATATTCATTGGCCACCCAGTCCAGAAACGGCAGGCGGCCTTCTGCCTGGGCCTGGTAGCGCAGGAAAAACGCGTCGAGAATACCCGTGCGCGAACGGCTGAAATGCCCGAACCGCCAGGACAGTTCCTTCAGCGCCTGCCGGGCGGTGCCCCCTTCGAGCAGGATCACAAGGCCAGACGCCAGCCCTGCCCTGTCCGCACCCGACTTGCAGTGCATGAGCATGGGAAACACCATATTCTGGTACAGCTTGGCAAACCGCAGGATCCGGTCGCGATGCGGCGCACCCCGGCTTTCGAACGCCATGTCCAGATGGATCAGCCCGACATCCTGCGCCGCCTGGCGTGACAGCGCGTCGGACCCGCACTGCCTGTGTCCGCGCAGGTTGACCAGCGTGCGCAGGCCCAGCACCCGTGTGGCCTGGCGCAACCGGGCCGGGGTGGGGTGGTTGCACCGGTAGACCTTGCCCGGAATCACGGCATGGAAATTGGTCCACACCAGGCGAAAGACCGCATGGTCGACAAAGAGACTGTCCGCCCACGCCCTTGTACGGCCCGAAAAAGAAGAAAGATGGCCGTCAAACACGCAAAGCCCTCATGTCTTTCATGGAAACAAGTCCCGACATGTTTCATTTCCCGCAGGGCGCGTCAATGCCCGTCACCCGCAAGGGCATGCGCCAGCCCATGGCCCCTTGGGGCTGACAGGCACAAAAAGCCCGGCATGACCTGCGCCATGCCGGGCTTTTGTAACACGAAGCCGAAAGAACGGCCGCGTGGTCTAGAGCTTGCGCTCGATCTGCAGTTCCTTGATCCGGCCGATGGCCTTGGCCGGGTTCAGGCCCTTGGGGCAGGTCTGCGTGCAGTTCATGATGGTGCGGCACGCATAGAGCTTGAACGTATCTTCCAGTTCGTCCAGGCGTTCGCCCGTGTGCTCGTCGCGGCTGTCGGCAATCCACCGATAGGCGGCCAGCAGCACGGCCGGGCCCAGGTAGCGGTCGCCGTTCCACCAGTAGGACGGGCAGGACGTGGTGCAGCAGAAGCACAGAATGCATTCCCACATGCCGTCCAGCTTGGCGCGTTCCTCGATGCTCTGGCGGCGTTCGCCATCGGGCGGGGGCGCACTGTCGGACTTCATCCAGGGCTGGATGGCGCGGAGCTGTGCATAGGCCCCGTCAAGGTTGGAAACCAGGTCCTTGACGATGGGCATGTGCGGCAGCGGATAGATCCGCACGTCGCCTTCGATGCTCTTGATCGGCTTGAGGCACGCAAGCGTGTTCTCGCCATCGATATTCATGGCGCAGGACCCGCAGATCCCCTCGCGGCAGGACCGCCGGAAGGTCAGCGTGGGGTCCACCTCGTTCTTGATGTGGATAATCGCGTCAAGAACCATGGGCCCGAATGTATCGAGGTCCAGTTCGTAGATGTCGATGACCGGGTTTTTGCCGTCATCCGGGGACCAGCGGTAGATCCGGAATGTCTTGACGTTCTTTGCACCGGCCGGCGCGGGAAAGGTCTTGCCTATCCCGATAGTGCTGTTACGTGGCAGTCTGAGTTCGACCATGTTCGCCTCCCTTTGCCCGGCAGATCAGTAAACGCGCTTTTTGGGCGGGAAGACCTCGACCTCATCGGTCAGGGTCCTCATGTGCACCGGACGGTAGGTCAGCTTCACGCCGCCCTTGTCATCCAGCCAGGATACGGAATGCTTGAGCCATTCCTTGTCATCACGATCGGGGAAGTCGTCCCGCGCATGGGCACCACGGCTTTCGTGCCGGGCCAGACCGCTTTCCAGCGTGGCCGTGGCGTTGGCCAGGAGGTTTTCAAACTCCAGCGCTTCCATCAGATCGCTGTTCCAGATCAGTGACGTATCGGAAACGGAAATGTCGCCGACCCCGCCCCAGATCTCACGGATCTTGTCGACACCTTCCTGCAGGCTTTCTTCCGTGCGGAACACGGCTGCGTGGGTCTGCATGTCGCGCTGGAGGCGTTCACGCATGGCCGAAACCTTGGTGCCGCCCTTGGCGTAACGCAGCTTGTCCAGGCGATCGAGCGCGAATTCACCCGCGCCGGCTGGCAGCGGACGGACGAAATCGGCCTTCTTGACGACTTCCGCCGCCCGGCGCGAGGCCGCACGACCGAACACGATCAGGTCGAGCAGGGAATTGGTGCCCAGGCGGTTCGCACCATGCACGGACACGCAGGCCGCTTCACCCACGGCCATCAGCCCGGGCACGACGGCATCGGGGTTTTCCGCCGTGGGGCGGACCACTTCGCCGTGTATATTGGTGGGAATGCCGCCCATGTTGTAATGCACGGTCGGCAGCACCGGCACCGGTTCCTTGGTCACATCCACACCCGCGAAGATGCGCGATGTTTCAAGAATGCCCGGCAGGCGTTCATGCAGCAGATCGGAACCCAGATGTTCCAGATGCATCATGATGTGGTCCTTCTTGGGACCACAGCCACGGCCTTCCTTGATTTCGATGGTCATGGCGCGCGACACGACATCGCGCGAGGCGAGGTCTTTCGCGGTGGGGGCATAACGCTCCATGAAGCGTTCGCCTTCGGAATTGGTCAGGTAACCACCTTCGCCACGGCAGCCTTCGGTCAGCAGGCAGCCTGCCGGATAGATGCCGGTGGGGTGGAACTGCACGAATTCCATATCCTGCGTGGGCAGGCCCGCGCGCATGACCATGCCGTTGCCGTCACCCGTGCAGGTATGCGCGGATGTGCAGGACTGGTAGGCGCGGCCGTAACCGCCCGTGGCCAGCACGACCATCTTGGCGTTGAAGCGGTGAATGGTGCCGTCATCCTGGCACCAGGCCATGACGCCACGACACGCCCCTTCGTCATCCATGATCAGGTCGATGGCGAAGTATTCGACAAAGAATTCGACATTATGCTTCAGGCACTGCTGGTACAGCGTGTGCAGGATGGCATGGCCCGTGCGGTCGGCGGCGGCGCAGGCACGCGGCACCGGGGCCTTGCCGAAATCGCTCATATGGCCGCCGAAGGGGCGCTGGTAGATCTTGCCCTCTTCCGTGCGGGAGAACGGAACGCCGAAATGTTCGAGTTCCTGCACCGCGGGCACCGCCTCGCGGACCATGAATTCGATGGCGTCCTGGTCACCCAGCCAGTCCGACCCCTTGACGGTGTCGTACATATGCCAGCGCCAGTTATCCTCGGCCATGTTGCCCAGGGAGGCACCGATGCCACCTTGGGCCGCCACGGTGTGGCTACGGGTGGGGAAAACCTTGGTGACGCACGCAGTGCTCAGCCCTGCGGCCCCCATGCCCAGTGTCGCGCGCAGGCCTGACCCGCCCGCACCTACAACCACCACGTCATATGCGTGGTCAACAATCCTGTAAGCTCCCCTTGAAGGAGAGGAATTGGCATTCATCGTGACGGCGCTCCCATGTGCGTTCGGCCTGTCAGTCGTTCAGGTTCATGCCGCCGCGTATCCGGCCTGCCCGACAGCGGCACATCATTCTCGGTTCGGTGGTGAAGGCCCGGTTATTTCGCCGAGCTGCTGCTTGCCACCAGCTTGATCACGGCGAACACGCCCAGGAGCCCCAGGAGCGAAGTGCCGATCTTGACCAGAAGGCGGGCAGGCACATGGGCCTTGCCATGCACGTAATCATCCACGATGACCTGCAACCCGACCTGGGCGTGGTAGAACGTGGTAATGATCAGTGCCGCCATCATGGTGGCGTTGAGAGGCTTGCCGCCCCATTTGACCACCTCGGCATGGTCGGCGCCGCCAAGGCGGAACATCTGCACGACGAACCAGGTGGAAAGGGGCAGGAGGGTCGCCGCCGACGTGCGTTCGGCCCACCAGTGGCCGACGCCGGAATGACCCGCACCCAGCCCGCGCGCGCGCCCAAGCTGGGAACGCATGGTCTCGATATGAGGAACAGACGCATTCATCTCAGACTGCCTTCCCTGCTTTGGCCCGACGGGACCGGCGGCACGCGGCCACGCATAGCAGTGCCGACGCCAGCACCGTGCTGGCCCCGACCGCCACACCAACGGCGACCGGGCCGTCCTTGTTCAGCTCTTCCTTGTCGTAGCGGTGGCCGCAATCCCAGATGAGATGGCGAACCCCGCCCACGGTGTGGTAGATGACCGATGCCAGCCAGCCGACCAGCACAAGCTGGCCCAGCGGGTTGCCCGTAACCTTGCGCGCCGTGGCGAAGGCCTTGGGCCCCTTGGCGGCGGCCCCCAGCCAGAACACGCCAAGGGCGGCCCCGGCGGTGGCGATCACACCCGTGATACGGTTCGAAATCGAAAGAACCATGGAAAGTCGGTAACGGTAGACCTGCAGATGCGGCGACATGGGCCGCTCGATCAACGTGCCGTCACTTCGGCTCCCTACATAGAGGGCCTTGCGGATATCCTGCATTGTGAGCCTCGTACCCCGTCTTCTGTCACCCCGCCGGAACCACGCCCGGCGGGTTTGCATCGTTTTGTCCTACGCCCCGCCCCTTCCGGCGGTCAATTCAGCGGGTCAACACGACACCGAGAGGGGGGGGATTCTCACTCAGGCGTGTGCGGGAATAAGGTCCAGCGCGATCATGGTCTCGGCAATCTGCACCGCGTTCAAAGCGGCCCCTTTCCGCAGGTTATCGGACACACACCAGAATGCGAGGCCGTGGGGTACGCTCGGATCGACACGAAGGCGTGAAACGTAGCTTGCGTCCTCGCCCACGCATTCGATCGGAGTCACGTAGCCGCCATCCTCGCGCTGGTCGAGCAGGATCACCCCTTCGGCCTCGCGCAGGGCGGTGCGCGCCCGTTCGAGGTCCACGGGTTCGGCAAATTCCGCGACAATCGCCTCGGAATGGCCGACAAACACGGGCACGCGCACGCAGGTGGCCTGCACTTCCACCTCGGGGTCGAGAATCTTCCTGGTCTCGACTCGCATCTTCCACTCTTCCTTGGTGGCGCCGTCATCCATGAAGCGGTCGATCTGGGGAATGCAGTTGAAGGCGATCTGCTTCTGGAACTGCTCGATCTTGGGCGGATCGTTCACGAAACTGCCGCGCGTCTGTGCAAACAGTTCGTCCATGCCGTCCTTGCCCGCACCCGATACCGCCTGATAGGTGGCCACCACCACGCGCTTGAGCGTGAACAGGTCGTGCAACGGCTTGAGGGCGACCACCATCTGGATGGTGGAACAATTCGGATTGGCAATAATGCCGCGCTTGGCCCCCTTGAGTGCCAGCGGGTTCACCTCGGGCACCACCAGCGGCACATCGGGGTCCATGCGGAAGTGGGACGTATTGTCGATCACGATGCAGCCCGCCTTGGCGGCGATGGGCGCATACTTGGCGGACACGGACGCACCGGGGGAAAACAGGCCGATATCCCAGCCCTTGAAATCGAAGGTTTCCAGGTTCTGCACCTTCAGGACCCGGTTGCCGAACGACACCTCGCGCCCCGCCGAACGGGGGGAGGCGAGCGCCACGATATCGTCCACCGGGAATTCCCGTTCGGCCAATGTCTTGAGGATTTCCCTCCCCACTGCGCCCGTGGCACCCACGACAGCAACCCGATAACCCATGATCCACCTTTTCCGATCTCGTGATGATACCGGCCCGCGACGAGGCCGGATGATTTGGCCGCAGACCCTAGACGATTCCCCCCGCAAAGGGAATTGCCCCGCACCATGCGCCCGGCGGGGCACAGCCAAGCCACCCCGCCCCCCGACTCGTGCCCGATGCTGGGGGGACTCGGTCGCGACGGCGCACCCGCCCTGCCGGAGGACTCTGGGGCGGCACCCCGGTCCGGCACCCGCGAACCCGCACTGCCACCCTCCGATGTGTGCCCCATTCATAGGCAACGCAACTAGGTTCTATACGAAAACAAAAAAAATATTGAGCCGCTTCCGGTGCTTGTTGTAACAATCATGGTTTCAACACAATCAGCGCGGCAAAAACAGCAAAAAAAACAGCACGCGGTGTGATCATGAAACGCGCGCGGCCGGGGGGCGTTCAGGCTCAGGCCCCCTTCCAGCGCGTGTTTCCTGTGCTGTTTTACCGCCAGAGCGGATCAGAACCCAAAGTGAGCCTTACAATCGCCATCCTCAAGGAAACCCAGCCCGATGAAAAACGGGTTTCCATGATCCCCGCCGTGGCCCAGCGCCTGGCCAAGCTGGGGGCAAGCCTTGTCGCCCAGCAAGGTGCCGGAACCGCGGCCACCTACCCCGACAATACCTACGCCAAGGCAGGGATAAGCCTGGTTGCGGACATTCCGGCCCTGGTGGGCGGGGCGGATATCGTCCTGTCCGTGCAGCCACCCGCCATAGAGACAATCAGGGCCATGAAGCCGGGCAGCCTGCTGGTATCCTTCATTTACGCGCAGAACCAGCCCGAGCTTGTCAAAGCCCTGCGCGACGGGCGGATCACCACCTTCGCCATGGAAATGATCCCGCGCATCAGCCGGGCGCAGGCCATGGACGCGCTGTCCAGCCAGGCGGCCCTTGCGGGTTATTACGCGCCCCTGCTGGGCAGCGTGCACATGCAGAAGATCCTGCCGATGATGACAACCGCCGTGGGCTCGCTCCGCGCGGCCCGGGTGCTGGTCATGGGGCTTGGGGTTGCGGGCTTGCAGGCTTTGGCCACGGCCCACCGGCTGGGCGCGATCTGCGAAGGGTATGACGTACGCCCCGAAACGCGCGAACAGGCGGCCTCGGTCGGGGCCAAGTTCGTCGATACCGGTGTGGATGCCACGGGCGCCGGCGGCTACGCCCGCGAACTGACGGATGAGGAAAAAGCCAAGGTCCGCGCGGTGCTGAGCCAGCATATCGCCCAGGCGGACATGATCATCACCACCGCGGCAATACCCGGCCGCCGCGCCCCGCGCCTGATCGATGCCGCCCAGCTTGCCGCCATGAAGGAAGGCTCTGTCGTGGTGGACATGGGCGCACCCAGCGGGGGCAACTGCGAAGGCGCGCAGGCGGGTGAGGTGGTGAAGATTGGCCCGGTGACACTGGTCGGCCCCACCAACCTGCCCTCCTGCCTGGCGGCGCAGGCGAGCGAGCTTTACGCCAAGAACATTTACGCCCTGCTCGAACAGGTCGTGCATGACGGCACGCTCGCCCCTGATTTTACCGATGCCGTCATAACCGGCACCACCCTGACCCATGACGGGGCCATTACGAACGACGCCGCAAGGCTGTTGGTCGAAGGCAGCCCGGCGGAGAACGCATGATGGCGAGCGTGACATCCATGACCTTTGTCATTGCCCTGTATATTTTCATGCTGGCCGCCTTCACGGGCTATGTCGTGATCAGCCGCGTGCCCTCCATCCTGCATACGCCGCTGATGTCAGGCTCGAACTTCATTCACGGCATTATCGTGATCGGCGCACTCAACGCGCTGTTCAATGCCACCAGTATCGCCGAACAGGCCATCGGCTTTGTGGGTGTGTTCCTGGGGGCTGGCAACGTCATGGGCGGCTATGTGGTGACAGACCGCATGCTGGCCATGTTCCGCCCCAGCCAGAAAGCCGAACCGGCAAGACCGGAACAAGAAAAACCCGGACAAGAAAAACAGGGCCAGCCGTAAGATGTTTGTCGAATATTGCGTTGGGCTGAGCGGGCTTGTCGCCTCCGGCCTGTTTATTTACGGCCTCAAGGCCATGTCCTCGCCCGTGACGGCGGTGGCGGGGATTGTCGCTGCCGGCTACGGCATGCTGTTCGTGGTCGCCGCCACGTTCCTCAACCTGTTCAACATCACGCCCGAAGCGCGGCCCAACCTGCTGGTCAATGTCGGGCTGGGCGTTGTAGCCCTGCTGCTGGGCAGCCTGTGGGCGGGTTGGCGCGGGCGCACCGTGCAGATGACCAGCATGCCCCAGATGGTCGCCATCTTCAACGGCATGGGGGGTGGTTCGGCCGCCGCCCTGGCCGCCGTGGAACTGCTGGGCAACCACGATATTCCCCTGCTGCCGCTGAGTGTGACGGTCATCGGCGCGCTGATCGGCTGTATCTCGCTCAGCGGTTCTCTCATCGCATGGGCCAAGCTGGACGGGCGGATACGAAAACCCTTCCGCTTTAGCGGGCAGCGCGCCTTCAACGCCGCCCTGTTCGCTGCCACCGTGGTGCTGGCCGTGCTGACGGTCATGCGCTACGCAACCCCATCAGCCGAACTGCCGCGCGACCTGTTCTTTGGCGCGGCCCTGCTGCTGGGTGTGTGCATGACCCTGCCCATTGGCGGGGCGGACATGCCGGTGCTGATCTCGCTCTACAACGCCTTTACGGGGCTGGCGGTCGGGCTTGAAGGCTATATCATGAACGACCCGGCACTGATGATCGCGGGCATGGTGGTGGGTTCGTCCGGCACTCTGCTGACAGCGCTGATGGCCAAGGCCATGAACCGTTCGCTGACCAATGTGCTGTTCAGCAATTTCGGCGAAACAGGGGGCAGCAGCAAAGGCCCGGAAGGGGAAATGACCGCCGCCGACCCGGCCGATGCCGCAACCACCATGCGGTATGGCGCCAGTGTCATCATCGTGCCGGGTTACGGGCTGGCCGTGGCCCAGGCACAGCAGAAGCTGTACGAGTTCGTCAAGATCCTGGTCGCCGCCGGGGTGGACGTGAAGTTCGCCATCCACCCGGTTGCCGGGCGCATGCCCGGGCACATGAACGTGCTCCTGGCCGAAGCGGGCGTGCCGTACGACATGATCTACGACATGGAGGACATCAACGACAGCTTCGCCACCACCGATGCCGCCCTGATCATCGGCGCGAACGATGTGGTGAACCCCGAAGCGCTGACCGACAAGGCGTCGCCCATTTACGGCATGCCCATTCTGAACGCCTACAAGGCGCATCAGGTCTTCGTCATCAAGCGCGGGTCCGGCACCGGCTATTCCGGCGTCGAGAATCCGCTCTTCTTCCAGAAGAACTGCACCATGGTCTTTGGGGATGCGCAGGCCGTGCTGTCCAAAATGGTTGAGGCCGTCAAGGCGCTGGGCAGCACCTGACCCACGCCCCAGCCTGCCCCCTGCCGGTAACAAAGGCGCGAGCAGGGGGAACCTTTCCACAGTTCGCGGCCTTTTTGCCTCAATGAACGGTGGCGGCCCTGAAGACATCACAACTGGGCAGCCGGGGCTGGCAGGGGGTTCCCGTATCCCGGCCGGTGGTTTTATAAAGTCCCGGTGGGGATGAAAACCCTGCCACCGCACCAGCCCGCGACCCGGGCATGGTCTGCCCCCACTTATGGCGGCCTTTGCCCGGGCCGCAGGGCGCCACCTGCTCGGGCCTGTCAGGGCTTGTTGTCCGGGCTTGAACACACCATCGGATTTTCGGCAGGCCGGGGCTTGCGCATGGGGCAGTTCACCCGCCGGCCCATGCGCAAGCTCCGGTCAGCAACAGCCTGGCCCCGGCTCGATCGGCCGAAGGGCGGCCATGCCCGGGGCCGCATTGTCCGTAAGCACAGAGCCTGACACACTGGGCCAGAGACAGATTGGGCCACGAACCAGAAGGAACGATAAGCATGGCATACGCGACCATCAATCCGTTTACCGAGGAACAGCTCAAGGTTTTCCCCAACACCACCCCTGCCGACATCGAAACCGCCCTGGCCAAGGGGCATGCCGCCTTCCAGACATGGAAGAACACCCCCATTGCCCAGCGCACGCGCATCCTGCAGAACGCCGCCGATATCCTGCGCGCCAATCTGGATGAGTACGCAAAACTCCTGACCGTGGAAATGGGCAAGCTCTTTGCCGAAGCGCAGGCCGAAACCGAACTGTCCGCCGCCATTTTCGAATATTACGCCCTGAACGCCGAGCGGCTCCTGGCCGCCGAGATCCTGCCCGTGGCCTCGCTCAAGGAAGGGCGTGCCAAGATCGTGTTCGAACCGCAGGGCATTATCCTGGCGATCGAGCCGTGGAATTTCCCCTATTATCAGGTGGCCCGCATTATCGCGCCGCAGCTTGCGGCGGGGAACACCGTCATTCTCAAGCACGCCTCCAACGTGCCGCAGTCAGCCGCCCTGATGGACAAGCTGATGCGCGATGCCGGCCTGCCCGAAGGCGGGTTCCAGAACCTGTATCCCACGCATGAACAGCTCAACACCGTGATAGCCGACCCGCGTGTGCGCGGCGTGGCCCTGACCGGATCGGAAGGTGCGGGGGCCAAGGTGGCGTCCGAAGCGGGGCTTGCGTTGAAGAAATGCACCATGGAGCTTGGCGGGTCCGATGCCATGGTCGTGCTGGCCGATGCCGATCTGGAAAAAAGCGTGAAATGGGCCGTCTTCGGCCGCCACTGGAATGCCGGGCAGGTCTGCGTGAGTGCGAAGCGCATGATCGTGGAAGACGGCATTTACGACAGTTTTGTCGAACGCTACCGCAAGGGTGTTGCGGCCCTGCGCATGGGCGACCCGATGGACCCCAACACCACGCTGGCCCCCCTGTCCTCACGCGGGGCGGTCGAGGGGCTGAAGCAGCAGGTGGCCGATGCCGTGGCGCATGGCGCGAAGGCTGAAGAAATTCCGCTGGAAATGCCCAACAAGGGCTGTTTCTTCCGCCCGGTGTTGCTGAGCGAACTGGACGAGAACAACCCCGCCCGGCTGTGGGAATTCTTCGGCCCCGTGACCATGCTGTTCCGCGCGCGCGATGCCGAACATGCGATTGAAATCGCCAACGACTCGCCCTACGGGCTGGGTGGCTCCATTTTCACCGCCGATGAGGAACGCGGCGCGGAACTGGCCCGCCAGATCGATACCGGCATGGTGTATATCAACCACCCCACCATGGTGAAGGCCGACCTACCCTTTGGCGGCGTCAAGCGCTCGGGCTTCGGGCGCGAACTGCTGGGGCTGGGGCTGAAGGAATTTGTCAACACGAAGCTGATCGACATCGTGGGGCTGGACGACCCGTTCTAAGCTTTTTCCACCCACGGATGGGGGCAGTCCTTTTCGGGCCGCCCCCATGCCTGTGGGGGATCTGTCGCGTTGGGCAGTCCCGCTCCAGGCGGGCGGTTTCAAAACACTCCTCAGTCGATGAGAATAGAAGTTCTTGGATGTCGCCTTTTTTAAAAAGGTGATGGTTTTTGAAGCTTTTTGAAAAAAGCTTTACCAAAAACTTTTTTCTGTTTAGGGCATGCTGTACGGTTTTTCAGGTCACGATGGCGCGCAGGAAGCGTTCGCACCGGGCAAGCTGTTCCAGCGTGACATATTCGTCCGGCTTGTGGGCCTGCACGATCGAGCCCGGGCCACAGACCAGCGTGTCGATCCCCACACCCTGAAACATGCCCGCTTCCGTCCCGTAGGATACGCATGAGCAGGTCTGGCTATCCAGCTTGGCCTTGACCACGTCCAGCGCCTCACACGTGCGGCTGGCCAGGGCGGGCACATTGGCGCGGCGGCGCAGCGTTACCCCGGCCTGGGGGTCCTGGGCACGCATGAGCGGGAGAATTTCGGTCTCGATATGCGTGCGGATCGCGCCTTCTATGGCGTCGGCACTATGGTTAGGCAGGGCGCGGAATTCAAACGTGAAAAAGCATGAAGGGGCAACGGTGTTTGATGAAATCCCCCCCTCGATCGTACCGACCGAGACCGTGCTGTACGGCGGGTCGAACGCCATGTCCTGCCCTTCCTCGGCGCGGAAGGATTCGGCCAGCACGCGCAGGAATTCAATAATCCGCGCGGCATAGTTGATGGCGTTCACCCCGTCCTGCGGGCGGGAGGAATGGCTGGACTTGCCCACCACCATGCATTCGAACACGCGCGATGCCTTATGGGCCGTGACGGGGGCCATGTCCGTCGGTTCGCCCACGATGCACGCGCGCGGATGGTAGCCCCGCGCCACCAGGTCGCGAATCATGAGGGGGGCGCCCAGGCAGCCCGGTTCCTCGTCGAACGAAAAGGCAAAATGCACCGGATCCTGGGGCTGTTTGCGCGCGAAATCCTCGGCCAGGGCGGTGGCCACGCCCAGAAAACCCTTCATGTCGCAGGCCCCGCGCCCATACAGCCTGCCGTCCTTGAGCGTTGCTTCGAACGGGTCGGATGCCCAGTCCTGCCCGAGCACGGGCACGACATCGGAATGACCCGAAAGCACCAGCCCGTTCAGATACGCACCCGAACGCCCCGGCAGGGTGGCGAACAGGTTGGCCTTTGTCCCCTCATCATTCTGGGTCAGCGCCACTTCCATGCCCAGACCTGTGAAATGCTCGGCCACATCCCCGATCAGGTCGAGATTGGAAGCAGAGGACACGCTGGGATAGGCGATCAGCCGGCTGATCCAATCAAGGGCATTCTGGCTGGGCAGTAACGACATGGGATGGACGCGCTCCTGTATCGGCATGGGAATGAAAAAGGGCCGGGGCCCGCCACGATAGCGCGCCCCGGCCCTGCTTGCCTATATCAGAACCCTTAGAAATTCGCGCTGATCGATCCGAAGAACATCCGCGGGGCGCCGATCAGGAAGGACTGATAGGCCAGGGCCCCCTGCGAAATGCTGACCGGGTTGCCGTTTTCACCCATGGTCGAAATATAATGGGTGTTCTGCAAGTTCGTGACGCTGAAAGACAGGGTCAGATCCTTGACACGGTTCAGCCCGCGTTCCACCGCCGGGATCCGGCTGAAATTGTACTGCAGGCCCAGATCGGACATCCAGTAGGCCGGAACCTTCACGTCGCCCACATAGCTGAAATTACGGTGGCTGGTGAAGCTGGCATCGGCATAGGCTGTCAGCCCCTGATACACATAGGACAGGCGCGTCTTGTACATGAAGCGCGGGTAGTTGATGATCTGCACGCCCTTGGTGTGGTAGGAAACGCCCGCTTCGACCAGGTTGTTGTCATAGGTCGCGTGGTTGTAGCTGAAGCTGTTGGTAAAGGTCAGGCGCGGCAGCAGCATGACGGTCAGCCCGGCATCCACGCCGTTCATGGTGACACCGCCCACATTGGCCACGGTGGAAATGGGATTGACGGAGGAGCCGGAGGTGATCTGCTGCAACCGGTTGTTGAAGTTGGTGCGGTAGCCGTAAAGCGACAGCCCTACCCGCTGCGAGGAATACCGATACCCGACGGCGTAGGTCCAGTCCGTTTCGGGGCGGAAGGACGAACGCCCGGCGTCGAACGCCGCCTGCGTGACCGCGAACGGAGATGCACAGGTCTTGAACCCGCATTCGGCATAGGTGTGCACGTTCTCTGAAATATCAAAGAACAGTTCATGATGTTTCAGGAAATTCCAATCCGCGCTGATATGCGGCAGGAACGGCTTTGCGGTTGTCAGGCCCACGCCGCTGGCAAGCTCCGTGCCCGCGCCGTAATAGTCCGGATTGGCATAGCCATTGCCCACACGCGTGGTGCTGAGCACGGACTTGAAGCCGAAATGCAGGGCAAGGTTTTTGACCGGATGGTACGTATCCTGCACGAAGGCAGTAAAGGTGTTGGTGTTGTAATCCTGGTTGAAGATCTTGGCGAACGGGTTTTTCCAGTAGTTCAGCGGATTGGGCAGGGCCGAGGTCAATTGCCCGTTCACGATATTGGGCATCTCGAAATCATATTCGGGGGACTGGTAGCTGTTGTTTTCGTACCAAACACCCCCGCTGAGTTCGTTGGTGCGGGTGGCATATTGCGCCTGCGAGATAATGCCGAACCGGCGGATCCCCGGCGCCTTGCGCAGTTCCGACAACGGCGAACCGTTGGGGGAGGGAAAATACGGCGTGGTCCAGGTGGACTGGTTGGTTTCACCGTGCCCATAGGCCGTGGTGTCCCACGTCACGTGGTCATTGAGCTTGAGATGCGCCTTGACCCCACCGAAATAATCCGAGCTGTTGAGCGTCGCATCGTAATAGGCGGAATCTTCCGGGTCGGCCAGGCCCGCGAAGGACGACGGGAAGATGTTGTTGGCCGCATTGATCGCCGCCTGAAGGCCGCTCTGCTTGCCGTTGTAATAGTTGGTGACGTTATAACCCGCTTTTTTAATAACCTCGGGCGAAGCATCGGGTGTGGAGAACTGGTGTTCGTCCGCCCAGTCGAAAAAGGCCGAAAGGGTGCTTTCCTCACCCAGGGGCTGCACCAGCTTGGCGTTGACCTGCTGGATGAACTGATCGCCCGTACCTTTCCAGATCTGGCCGTCCTGGCGCATATAAGAGGTATAAAAGCGCGTGCCGGTCCTGTTCAGGTCGCCGCTCTCGAAACGGATAAAGGTGTGATAATTGCCGTAGCTGCCAAAACCCTGGCTGACCGTGCCGCCCAGCTTGTGCGATGGATCGCGCGAGACATAGGCCAGCGAGCCACCCAGATTGTTGGTGGCCGCCACCGATTCAGCCCCAGCGGACTGCGAAACATCGATCCGCGCCACGTTTTCGGACGAAATTGCCAAAATGGCGTTCAGGCCATTGTAATTTCGCAAGGACTGTTCGCCCATGGGCATGCCGTCGAGCGTAAAGCCGACTTCCGACTGCTGGAAACCATGCATGAAGAACTGCTGGGACCAGATATCAATACCCTGCCCGTCCGCGGCCTGGAACATCACGCCGGGCAACTGGCCCAGCGTCTTCAGCGGGTTTGTGCCCGGGGGTGCCTGGGACAGCAGCTTCTGGCTGACCGTTACCAATGCTCCGCGCGTGATATGATGGGCCTTGACGTCATAGGTTTCAGACGTGGAGCTGAGGTAATAGGCCGGTTCCTTGGACGCGGCCGCTTTGCCAGTGGCGGGCTTGCCCGTGGCCGCAACCTTGGCCGACGGTGCGGTGGCCGCGGGCGCTGCGGCATGGGCACTGGCCTGCGCTGTGGAGTGCGCGGCCTGATGCGCCTTGAGGGCGGCTTTTTTACCCCCGGCAGATGCGTCCTGCGCAAAAGCCGCACCAGCCCCGAGGGAGACGAGCGTGGTCGAAAACAGACAGAGTTTCGATAACGAGATGCTTCGCATTTTATTCACCTGTACACACCACGTTTCAATATCAAGGACGAACCGGGGCGCGCCGGATCCTGCTTGCCCGACACATATCCGGCAGACGCCGCGCTGGCCCTTGTTGCTTATGGAAAAGCCTATGTTGTCTATACGAGTATAGTCAACAACAATTCATGTCGGATATGCAATTAAATGACCGTGTTGCCCCGACGCATCGCCAGCCAGTAGACAACAGCCGTCAGGGCCAGCCCGAAAACCCAGGACAGATCGGCCCCGCCAAACGCCTTTGCCACGGGGCCTTCATAAAGCTCATTGGCGAGAAAGGGAATCTGTGCGAGCAGGCCGAATGCGTAGGACAACAGGGCACGTATGTTGAACCGCCCGTAAACCCCGCCATCGCGCGCGAAGAAAGACGGCAGGTCATACGCGCCGTGGCGCAAGACGTAATAGTCCACCAGGTTGATTGCCGACCACGGCACCATGATGGCCATGAGCAGTTCGAGAAAACCCGTATAGGCCGCATCGAACTGCCCCGCCATGGCAATGGCTTCGACCAGGGCCAGGACCAGCAACCCTATGGTCAGCCCGATCCGCCATGAAGGGCCGAAATGCCGGCCCGGGGCCACGGTCTGGAACACGGTAATGGACGACAACGCACCGCAATACAGGTTCATGGCATTGGCGATGATGATACCAAGGGCCAGGACAGCCAGGATCGGTGCGGCAAAGCCCCCCAGTTCGTGGTGCAGCACGGAGGTGACATTAGCACCGGTGACAATGCCTACCAGCATGGCCACGAACGACCCCAGCGCGCAGCCCCAGTAGGTGGCATGGAACGCCAGGCGTTCGCCCGCGCGACTGCTGGGCAGATAGCGCGAATAATCCGACACATAGGGCGCGTAGGCGATCTGCCACAAGGCGGCCAGCGACATCGCCCCCAGAAAACCCGGCAGCGTGTCATGCCCGTCGCCCAGCCACCAGCCGGTATCCAGCGGGACATGGCGCAGGGCCACGACAAGGCAGATCAGCACCGCCGACCCGCAGAACAGCGAGGCCACGCGGGTTGCGGCATGTATGGCCCGGTAGCCCAGAACAGCCGGCACAAGCGAGAGAAGGGCCACGACAACCATACCCGGCACCCCGCCGAGATGGCTGTCCATGCTGGCCAGTCCCTGGGCCCCCAAGACGAGATTGGACGCGGAAAACCCCAGGAACATGATCACGATCAGCGCTGTCATGGGGGCCGCCCCCAGCATGCCGAACTGCGCGCGGGACTGCACCATCTGCGGAATGCCAAGATGGGGCCCCTGGGCCGCATGCAACGCCATGAAAAGCCCGCCGACCAGGTTCCCCACCACGGCGGCCAGCAGGGCGGCCATGGGGGAAAGATGGAACGTGCCGCGCATGACGCCACCCGTGGTCACGGTCAGCATGGTCATATTCGCGCCGAACCACAGGGCGAACAGGTCCCGCGCCCGGCCGTGCCGTTCGGATTCCGCCACGGGATAGATCGTCTGGAATTCGACCGCAGAATCGGGAAGAAAGTCGGGGCCGTGCTCCGTCGTACCTGCCTGCACTGTCATGACCCAAATGTTCCACACGGGAAAAGACGGGGCTCAACCATGAGTGACCTCCATGAACGCGCGGATTCGCTCATGCGCGTCCGAACCAAAAATTTCACTGACCGGAGCGCTCTCCGCAATCCGGCCGCCTTCGCAGAAATGGACCGTTTGCGCAATGGAGCGCACGAAGCGCATTTCGTGGGTGACGATCAGCATCGACATGCCTTCGGCCGACAGATCGCGGATCACGCTCTGCACGCCCTGCACCAGTTCGGGGTCCAGCGCGCTGGTCGGTTCGTCGAACAGGATCAGGCTGGGCGACATGGCAAGGGCGCGGGCAATGGCCACACGCTGCTGCTGCCCGCCCGAAAGCTGGCGGGGGTAGAAATCCGAACGGTCCAGCAGGCCCACGCGGGCCAGGCAGTCGCGGGCACGCGCACGGGCCTCGGCCTTGCTGCGGCGCAGAACCACGACCTGCCCTTCCATCACGTTTTCCATCACCGTGCGGTGCGAGAACAGGTTGAAATGCTGGAACACCATGGGCATGCGGGCCCGGGCCGCCTGCACGGTGCGCTCGGGCGCGATCTGCACGCATTCGCCCGCCTGCCAGCACAGCGGCGTGCCGAACACCGTGATTTCCCCCGCATCGGGGCGTTCGAGAAAGTTGATGCAGCGCAGGATGGTGGACTTGCCCGCACCACTTGAGCCGATCAGGCAGGCGATCTCACCTTCACGCAGGGAAAGGTCCACGCCTTTAAGGATAGGGTTCCCCCGAAAAACCTTGTGCAACCCGCGAATTGTCAGGATAGGCGCGGATTCGGCCCTGTGTTCACCGCTCTGGCCGGTCATCGCGCACCTTCCTTGTCCATGGTCAGCGGCACGCTGATGGTCTGGCGACGATCCGACGGGGTCAGCCGCAGTTCGATGTAGCGAATGACGCGCGCGCTGGCAAAGCTCATGATGAAATAGATGATGGCCACCATGATATAGGTGTTCATGCTGTCGAACGTATCCGAAATGACGATGGTCGCGTGGCGCAGCAGTTCGTTGACCGAAATGAACGATACGAGGGAACAGTCCTTGAGCAGGGCGATGAAATACCCGCCCAGCGTGGGCAGGGACGCAAGGGCCGCCTGCGGGATGATCACCCGGCGATAGACCGCAATACGCGACATGCCAAGCGAAACCGCCGCCTGCCGCTGCCCGCTATCCACCGCCAGTATGGCTGCGCGAAACACTTCGGACAGATAGGCGGCAAGGTTGAGCGTAAGCCCCGCGATACCCGCCCAGAACGCATTGAGCACGATCCCGATTTCGGGCAGGGCGAAATAGATCAGCAGCAACTGCACGATCAGCGGCGTGTCACGCACGACCTCGACCACCGCATCGAGCGGCCAGCGCACCAGGCGGCTGGCGGCCATGCGCCCCACGGCCACGCAGAACCCCAGCACCATGCCCAGCGCCATGGAGATAAGGGACAGCTCGATCGTGACCAGCGCGCCCTGGAGCAGAAAGGGAAGATGCTCGGGCACTTCATGGAAAAAGAAATTATACATGCGCCGCGCTCAATCCTGTCCCGGGCCCTTGATCAGGTGGTCCTGCTGGGGTTCCCACACATCGTAGCGTTTGAGAATGGCGCGCAGCGTCCCGTCCGCCCGCATGCCCGCCAGTGCGGTATTGATCGCCGCCAGCAGGTCCGGACAGGCTTCGCGCACGACAACCCCTTCGCTCCCCAGCCGGTAGGACGCGGCGGCTTCCGCCTTGGCCCATTGCGGCTTGGGCGTGTAGAACACCGGATCGCCGATCGTGCGCAATCCCTGAAAATGCGGCCGCTGTGCCTGAAGCGTGCCCTGGTCCACCACAATGGCGTCGATCTGCCCGTTGCGCAGGGCAATGAAAGGGTCGCCGAACGTATCGTAATCAGCCACGGACGCGCCAATTCCCTGTTCGACAAGCCTGTGGGCGGTGGCGGAATCGTTCGTGCCCGAAACGGAGCCGATCACCTTGCCCTTCATGTCGGCCAGGGTGTGGATGGGGGAATCCTGCGGGACGATGATATAGTCGTAGAGCATGAAATACGGTGTGGAGAACAGCACATGCCCCAGCACGTGCCGTTCCTGCGTGATGTTGGTGTCGGACAGGATGATATCCCACCGCCCGGCCTTGAGCCCCGGCACCATGGTGGCCCATTCGGTAATGATGAACTCCGAACGGGGCAGGCCCATGCGCCGGGTCAGCTCGCTCAGCACATCCGCGTCGATCCCGTGATAGACCCCGTCCCTGTCCTGCCACAGGGAGGGATGCGCGCCCAGCAGCCCGTTGCCCACCCGCATGACCCCGGCGGCCCGGATATCGTCCAGGCAGCCGGCATGGGCCGCAGGCGCGCATGCCAGCGCCATGGCCGCAAGCCCCCAGAAAAGGTGGCGCGCCCTCACGCCGAAACGGAATACAGAACGGGAAAATCCTCACCCACCAGCGGGTCTCCGTCGTGCAGGGTCAGATGTGCCAGCGGCGGCGACCCCTTGCCGTTACGGTCGGCAAAGGTTGCACCTTCCCCCACCAGCCGGGCGGAGAACACCCGCCGCCGGTTGATCGCCCCCACGGTGGCCGCGGCCCCATGAACGGTTCCGAAATCAAAGGCCACCGCATCGCCCGGGGCCATGTCCCAGCCCAGGATACGGTACGCATCGCGGTTGGCGTCGATATCGGGCATGGGGGTGCTGTCGTCATCGGCGTAAAGGGGGGTGCCATCGAAGCGCATTGGCTTGTGATCCATGCCCCATTTATGCGAACCCGCCACGCATTCCAGCGCGCAGGACGCGGGCACGGGGTCGAGCGGGATCCAGAAGCTGACGGTCTGCGGCCCGCGCGCGCAATAATAGGGCCGGTCCTGGTGCCAGGGTGTGACAACGGAGGAGCCCGGTTCCTTGACCAGCACGTGGTCATGGAAAAACCTGACCTCCCGCGCGCGCATGAGGGCTGCTGCAATCCCCCCCACGCCGGAGCGTTCCACGAAGTCGCGGAATTCGGGAATACGCTGCCAGTTGCACAGATCCTGGAAAAACGGGGCCGAGCCTTCGGGCTGGTAGGACCGTTCGAGCGGGCTGGGGTCAGCCATCAGGCGGTCGATGCCCGCGCGCAGGATTTCAACCCAGGGGGCGAACGCGCCACGCAGCACGACAGCGCCGTCACGCTGGAAAGACTCGACTTGTTCGAACCCGGGAATGGCCGATACCATCTGCGTCATAGCCCAGTGATTCCTATGCGGCTGAAACTGAGGGAACTCTATGTTGTCTGTACAAGATCGGTCAATCTCATTTCGAAATGATCGGGGATATTTTTCCTGATAATCCCGAGGCCCCATACAAACATTGCGCTCTTTTCCCCAGACGGAAAGATGGGAATAATTCCGCTCGACCAACAAATTCCAATGTGCTTGTATGTACAAGATTGAACAGGAGAAACCGGTCATGTCCGCCAAACCCGCCAGTTCTTGCGCACCCGCCTGCCGGCCGGAAGTGGCGCATCTGCCGCCCTATAATGCGGGGCTCAGCACCCAGGCCGTTCAGGCCCGTTACGGCGTATCCGCCATCAGCAAGCTGGGCAGCAACGAAAACCCCTACGGCGCGCCCTCGCCCGTTCATGCGGCGCTGGCCGGGCTTGGCCACAAGGTGGCACTCTACCCCGAGGCCGACCAGGCGCTCAAGGATGCATTGGCCCGGCATGTGGGCGAATCCCCCTCCCGCATCGTGCTGGGCAACGGTTCGGAACAGATCATTCGCATGATACCGGAAGCCTATGTCAGCGCGGGCGATCGGGTCGTGACCGTCCTGCCCTCCTTCGGGCTGCATATCCTGACCGCCGAGATGATGGGTGGCGTGGTGGACGCGGTGCCGGTCACGGCGGAATGCGAATTCGATCTGCAAGCCCTGCGCGCGGCCGTGGCCCAGCCCGTCAAGCTGCTGGTCTTCGCCAACCCGTCCAATCCGGTGGGCTGCATGATGGGGGCGGACGATTTGCGCGCCCTTGTTGCCGCCTGCCCTGCCGACTGCCTGATCGTGGTGGATGAAGCCTACCGCGAATACGCCGAAACGGACCCCGCCTACCCCAATGCACAGGCCATCCTGCGGGAACAGGCGCGCCCGTGGATCGTGCTGCGCACCTTCTCCAAGGCGTATGGTCTGGCCGGGCTCAGGATCGGTTACGCCATTACCTCCGACGACGCCATTGCCCAGACGCTGGGCCGGGTGCGCGATCCGTTCAACACCAATATTGCCGCCCAGCTTGCAGCCCTGGGTGCGCTCGACGGCCTGGAAGAAATGCGCCGGAGCATTGAAAAAACCAACCAGGCGCGTGAGAGCCTGCGCGCCGAACTTGTCCGGCTGGGGCTGAAAGTCGCTCCCTCCTACGGCAACTTCCTGTTCTTCGAGACTGAAATATCGTCGGGCGATCTGGCCGAAGCCCTTCTGCACCAGGGCATTATCGTCAAACCCTGGAAGGAACGGGGCTACACGCACTGGACGCGGGTCAGCATCGGCCTGCCCGAGGACAATGCGCGCTTTGTCGCAGCCCTGAGCGCGATCCTGGCCGCACACCCCGCATCCGCGCAGCCGACTGGCACCGGGCTGACGGGCGCAGGGCCGACTGGCACACGGGCTCCCGTCGAGGCATAAACCAGAACCGGGTCCATCCCGGACATGACAACAGCAGATACGCGAACATCCGACATGACAAGCCAGACCCTGACCGTACCGCAACGCATCGACGCCGCCATTGCCGAACTGGCCCCGCATTTTGCCGAGCGCCTGTCGCGCAACCCGTCCGTGTGCGAACAGCACGCGCATGGGGAGGGCTATCACGCCCGGCATTTTCCCCACGCGGTCATTTTCGCGCAAAGCACGCAGGAGGTTTCGCAGATCCTGCGCGTGTGCAACGCTTGGCGCGCCCCCGTTGTGCCGTTTGGTGCCGGTACCTCGCTTGAAGGGCAGGTCAACGCCATTGAAGGCGGCATTTCGATAGACCTGTCGCGCATGGACAAGGTGCTGGAGGTCAATGCCGGGGACATGGACTGCCGCGTGCAGGCAGGCGTGACCCGCCAGGCCCTGAACGCCTACCTGCGCGACGAAGGGCTGTTCTTCCCCGTCGATCCGGGGGGTGAGGCCACGATCGGCGGCATGTGCGCCACGCGCGCATCGGGCACGGGGGCGGTACGCTACGGCACCATTCGTGAAAACGTGCTGGGGCTGACGGTGGTTCTGGCCGATGGGCGTGTCATGCAGGTGGGTCGGCGGGTGCGCAAGTCGGCCATGGGGTATGACCTCACGCACCTGATGATCGGATCGGAAGGCACGCTGGGCATCATCACGGAAGTGCAGGTCCGCCTGCATGGCGTGCCCGAGACCCTGGCCGCCGCCGTCTGCCAGTTCGACACGCTGGCCGATTGCGTCAACACCGCCGTGCAGGTCATGCAGATGGGCGTGCCCATCGGACGCATGGAACTGCTCGATGACGTGCAGATGGATGCGTGCATCCGCTTTTCCAAGCTTGAGGGGTTCCGCCCCGTCCCCACCATGTTCTTCGAATTCGCAGGCGGGCCGGAAGCCGTGCGCGAGCAGGTGGCCCTTGTCGAGGATATCGTGGCCGAAAACCACGGCTCCGCCTTCACCTGGAGCACGCGTGAACAGGAACGTGCCGAACTGTGGAAGGCGCGGCATGCCGTCTACTGGGCGTGCCTTGCGTACCGGCCCGGTTATACAGGCATTTCCACCGATGCCATCGTTCCCATTTCCGCCCTGACGGACATGATCCTGGGGGCCAAGAAGGACATCGAGGATTCGGGCATTACCGCCCCCATTGTCGGGCATATCGGCGATGGCAACTTCCATACGGTCATGCTTGTCCCCGAAGGGGAGGACTGGCTTGCCAAAGCCCACGCGCTGGACCGCAGGATTATCGCCCGCGCGCTCTCGCTCGGCGGCTCGGCCAGCGGTGAACACGGGGTGGGGCTGGCCAAGATGGAGTTCATGCCCGACGAACACGATGCTGTAGCCCTGGATGTCATGCGCGCCATCAAGCATGCGCTGGACCCCAATGGCATTCTCAACCCCGGTAAGCTGCTGCCCGCCGTTGCCGCCCACCCCAAGGCCTGCCAGCCCGCATGAGCATGACCTTTGCCGCACTGGACAGTTTTCCCGTTTCGGCCTGGCGCAACGGGGCGGGCAAGACGCGTGAAATCGCCATCAGCCCGGCGGATCGGTACGGGGTCGCGGGGGCCGTATGGCGCATCAGCCTGGCCTCCATCACGCAGGACTGCGCTTTCTCGTTCTTTCCGGGCTTTGCACGCAGCCTGGCCCTGGCGTGCGATGGCAGGCTGACGCTGACCGGGCTGGCCACGGGCCCGCAGGTTTTGCAGAATTCTGGCGATATCGTGCATTTTTCGGGGGAGGATGCCGTTTTCGCCGGTTGCCATGGCACGCCCGTGCAGGCCTTCAATCTCATGGCCGCCCCCACCTTTGGGGCTGAAATGCACTGCCATGCCCAGTCGGCCGACATGCCTGGCGGGCACATGGCTTTTCTCCTGCCCGTGCACGGCACATGGCGGCTTGAAGGATACGAGCAGGCGCTGACACCGGGCATGATCGCCATGGGGCCGACAGGCAGACAGCCACTGCGCGCCATGCGGCGGGCGGGTCATGCAGGCCGCCTCGTGGCCGTTCTTCTTCCCTCCCTATCCTGAGAACCCTATTCAGAGACAAGGTATATCATGAGCGAGACCGCCTATCTCCCCATCATCGATCTCGGCCTTGCATTGCAGGGCGACTATGCCACGGCGGGTGCGCAGATCGGCCACGCCTTCACCACATCCGGCTTTTGCTATGTCCGCAACCACGGCATTCCCGACGAACTGATCGAACGCGTCCGCCACGAAGCGATGGATTTCTTCCACGCCCCCATGGAAGAAAAACTGGCCTGCAAGCCAAAGGAGGCCGTGCGCGGATTCAACGCGCTCAACCGCACGATCATGTATGGGGCCGATAACCCCGATTATAAGGAATTTTTCCAGATCGGGCTGGAACTTCCGCCCGACGATCCGGCCGTTCTTGCCGGGCAGCCGCTGCGTGGCCCCAACCAGTGGCCCGCGGGCCGTCCCGCCTTCCGGACGGCGATGATGGATTATTTCAACGCCGTGGGGGTTTGCGGGCAGGCGCTGCTGCGCTCGGTCGCGTGTTCGCTGGGCATTGCGCCTGATTTTTTCGTGGGGAAATACGACCGCCCGCTCCAGCGCACGCAGGCCATCTGGTACCCGCCCCACCCGCCCGAACGCGAGCACGACCAGTTCGGTGTTGCCCCCCATACCGATTACGGGTGCATTACGCTGCTCTGGCAGGATGGCGTTGGCGGGCTGGACGTACAGGGCGCGGATGGCAACTGGATTCCCGCACCGCCCATACCGGGCACGCTTGTCATCAATATCGGCGATCTTCTGTGCCGGTGGTCGAACAACCGCTATCATTCCAACATGCATCGGGTCACGAACCGTTCGGGCAAGGAACGCCTGTCGATCGCGACATTCTACGACCCGGACTACGACGCGATCGTCGACCCGCGCGACCTGAACCTTCCCGAAGGGACAAAGGCATTTTTCGAACCCGTCTCGGCCGGTGACTATATCATCGGCCGCATACGGGAATCGCAAAAACCCAAGGCCGAGGCAAGCTGAGGCCGCTTCAAAACAGGGCTTTGATAGAGAGGAATAAAAGTTTTTGGGTGTCGCCTTTTTTCAAAAAGGTGACATCCCCTGAAGCTTTTTGAAAAAAGCTTCACCAAAAACTTTTGTCTGCCGGTCCCGGGCGGGTCAGAACCGCCCGGATCAGAATCGCCACAGGGCGTTGCGGCCCGCGGCCCGCACGGCCGCAATATCGGGCAGGCCCGCCAGCGCCATGACATCGCTTATTTCACGCGCCAGCGTATCGAGCACAAGACCCACGCCGCGTGCCCCGCCGGCGGCAAGCCCCCAGGCCCAGGGCCGCCCGATGGAGACCGCACGGGCCCCCAAAGCAAGGGCTGCAACCACATCCCCCCCGCGGCGGATGCCACTGTCGAGCATGATATCGACGCGCCCGCCCACGGCCTGGGCGATTGCGGGCAGGACATCCAGCGTGGCCGGGGCGGGGTCCATCTGCCGGCCGCCATGGTTGGAGATAATCAGCCCATCGGCCCCGATTTCGGCGGCACGGATGGCATCATCGGGGTGCATGATCCCCTTGACGACAAGCGTGCCGCCCCAGGTCGCGCGCAGCCAGGCCAGGTCATCCCAGTCCAGGCCCGCATCGATCTGGGCGACGACATCACGCGCCTGGGCCATGACCCCGCGCGAACCGGTATAGCCCGCAATATTGCCCACATTCGGCATGGCCCCACCCCGCACCTGCCCATACAGCCAGGAGGGATGGCGCAGAAGCCCCGCCATCTGTGTTGCCGTGGGCCGTGAAAGATGGCGAAACCCGTTGCGCATATCGCGTTCGCGCACGGGGGTAATGGCGGTATCGATTGTCAGGATAATGCCGTCCATGCCGCAAGCCCGCGCACGCTCCAGCATGTCGCGCGTGAGCGCGCGGTCACGGAAGACATAGATCTGCGCCATGAGATCGGCGCCGGTGGCAGCCACTTTTTCCATGGGGGCAATGGAAAAGGTCGAAACCCCCATGCCCACGCCCCGCTTGTGGGCGGCATAGGCCGCACCCTGTTCGCCATGGGCATGGAACATGCCCGCAAAGCCCAGGGGCGCAAGAAAGACCGGCAACGCCCAGGACCGGCCGAAACACTGCGTGGCCAGGTTTATGGAGGAAACATCGCGCAGCCCACGCGGCACGATACCCCATTGCCCGAACGCCGCGCGGTTGCGCGCCATGGTGCGTTCACCATGCGCACCCCCGTCAATATAGTCGGCAAATAATCGCGGCAGGCGACGGCGCGCTTGTTCCGAAAACCCGGCAAACGCGCCATCATCCATCAGACTGCCTCTAGCGTTGGAAGAACCCGTGTATCGGCCACGGCCTTTGTCAGCACACCCGATGCGATCAGGGCATTGGCTGCTTCCATATCCGTGGTGAACAGCCTGTCCTGGGCGAAGAACGGCACCTGTTCACGCAGGGCCGCCGCCACCCGCACCAGGGCGGCGGAGGATGTCAGCGGGGCCAGGAAGTCCAGGCCCTGCACGCTTGCCAGATACTCGATTCCCAGAATGGTGCGCACATTGTCGTTGATATCACCAACGCGCCGTGCTGCAAACGTGGCCATGGAAACATGGTCTTCCTGGTTGGCGGATGTGGGCAGGCTGTCCACGCTGGCCGGGTGGGCCAGGGTCTTGTTTTCCGACGCCAGGGCGGCGGCCGTCACCTGCGCGATCATGAAGCCGGAGTTCACGCCGCTGTCATTGACCAGGAAGGGTGGCAGGCCGCTCATGCTCGGGTCGACCAGCAGGGCCAGGCGACGTTCGGCAATCGCGCCGATTTCGGACACCGCGATCGCCATCAGGTCGGCGGCGATGGCGACGGGTTCGGCATGGAAATTGCCGCCCGAAATCATTTCATCCGTATCGGGGAAATGAATGGGGTTGTCGGACACCGCATTGGCTTCCACCAGCAGCACGCGTGCGACATGGCGCAGGCTGTCCAGTGCCGCCCCCATGACCTGCGGCTGGCAGCGCAGGCAGTACGGGTCCTGCACGCGTTCGTCATCCACCAGGTGGGAGGCACGAATGCCCGAACCCTGCATCAGGTCGCGATAGACGGCGGCACATTCGATCTGCCCGGTCTGGCCCCGCAGCGTGTGCAGGCGCGGGTCGAACGGTGCATCCGTGCCGCGCGCGGCATCCAGCGTGAGCGACCCGGTGACCAATGCGGCCTGGAACAGTTGCTCGGCATCGAACAGGGCCACCAGCGCCAGCGCGGTGGAGGTCTGGGTGCCGTTGAGCAGTGCCAGCCCTTCCTTGGGGCCGAGTACGATCGGCTCAAGCCCTGCGGCACGCAGGGCCTTCGCACCCGGCAGGCGCTCGCCGTTGAAGAAGGCTTCACCCTCACCGATCAGCACGGCGGACATATGCGCCAGCGGCGCCAGGTCGCCCGAAGCCCCGACCGAACCTTTTTCGGGAATGACGGGAATGACGCCACGGTCCAGCATGTCCAGCAGCAGCTGCACGATCTGCGGACGCACGCCCGAAAAACCACGCCCCAGCCCATTGGCCTTGAGCAACAGGATCAGACGCACGACCCGTTCGGGCAGCGGCTTGCCGATACCCGCCGCATGGCTGAGCACGAGGTTGCGTTGCAGGTCACGCAGCCTGTCATCGGGGATACGGGTCTTGGCCAGCTTGCCAAACCCTGTGTTCACACCGTAAACGGCGGCCCCACCTGCCACGATCCGGTCGACCGAACGCGCGGCTTCGGCCAGGATATCGAGGGCTGCGGGGTCCAGCGTCACGGACGGGCTTTCAAACACGAAGCGACGCAGGGTGGCCAGGTCAAGCTGGCCGGGTGTCAGAACGAAACTGTTGGCCATGTGTCTCAGCCTTTTGTAATCATGGGCAGGTCGAGCCCTTTTTCATGTGCGCAGGCTACGGCAATGTCGTACCCCGCATCGGCATGGCGCATGACGCCGGTGGCCGGGTCGTTCCACAGCACGCGTTCAAGCCGCTGGGCGGCGTCCTGCGTACCGTCGGCTACGATCACCATGCCCGAATGCTGCGAAAAGCCCATGCCCACGCCGCCGCCATGATGCAGGGACACCCATGTGGCCCCCGAAGCGGTGTTGAGCAGCGCGTTCAGCAGCGGCCAGTCGGATACGGCGTCCGAACCGTCGCGCATGGCTTCGGTCTCGCGGTTGGGGCTGGCGACGGACCCGCTGTCCAGATGATCGCGCCCGATGACGATGGGGGCCTTGAGTTCACCCTTGGCCACCATTTCATTGAACGCCAGACCAAGGCGATGGCGATCGCCCAGCCCTACCCAGCAGATGCGTGAGGGCAGGCCCTGGAAGTGGATCTTCTCGCGCGCCATGTCCAGCCAGTTGTGCAAATGCTTGTCGTCAGGCAACAATTCCTTGACCTTGGCATCGGTCTTGAAAATGTCTTCCGGGTCGCCGGACAGGGCTGCCCAGCGGAACGGGCCCACGCCACGGCAGAAAAGCGGGCGGATATAGGCGGGAACGAAACCGGGGAAGGCGAACGCATCCTCGCAGCCGACCTCGAACGCCATCTGGCGGATGTTGTTGCCGTAATCGAAGGTGGGAATACCCATGCGGTGGAAGGCCACCATGGCTTCGACATGCAACTTCATGGATTCCTTTGCGGCTTTCTCAACCGCGGCAGGGTCCGTGATACGCATTTTCTCGGCGTGTTCGAGCGTCCAGCCCGCGGGCAGGTAGCCGTTGAGCGGATCATGGGCCGATGTCTGGTCGGTCACGCCGTCGGGGCGGATACCGCGCCGCACCAGTTCGGGGAACACTTCGGCCGCATTGCCCAGCAACCCGACAGAGACCGGCTTGCCGCTTTTGCAGGCGGCGTCGATAATTTCCAGCGCCTCGTCCAGCGTGTCCACCTTGCGGTCGAGATAGCCGGTCTGCAGGCGTTTTTCGATCCGGCCCGGTTCGCATTCGACCGCCAGCATGGAAGCCCCGGCCATGACGGCGGCCAAAGGCTGCGCGCCACTCATGCCGCCCAGGCCACCGGTCAGGATCCAGCGGCCGGTCAGGTCGCCGCCGTAATACTGGCGGCCCATTTCGACAAAGGTTTCGTACGTGCCCTGAACAATGCCCTGGCTGCCGATATAGATCCACGAACCCGCCGTCATCTGGCCGTACATCATCAGCCCTGCGCGGTCGAGTTCGTTGAACTTGTCCCAGTTCGCCCAATGCGGCACCAGGTTGGAATTGGCGATCAGCACGCGCGGCGCGTTTTCATGCGTGCGGAACACGCCCACCGGCTTGCCGGACTGGACAAGAAGCGTCTGGTCCGCTTCCAGGCCCTTCAGGCTTTCGACGATCTGGTCGTAACAGTCCCAGTTGCGGGCCGCGCGGCCGATACCGCCATAGACAACCAGTTCGGAGGGCTTTTCCGCCACTTCGGGGTCCAGGTTGTTCATCAGCATGCGCAGGGCCGCTTCGGTCTGCCAGGTTTTCGCGGTAAGCTGCGAACCGTGGGCCGCGCGGATGACACGATCATTGGAAAGGCGGGATGACGTTGGGCTACTCATGGCGCACACCTTGACTGTACTTGTATATACATTCATGTGCCGCAGGTCGGACGCCCCTGTCAACTTGAAAACGTAACGATCAGCCCCCGATCGAAAAAACCTTTGTCCCGCTATGCGTCTTCAGCCTGGCTTGGCGGTTCCCGCACCCTGCCGCCAGCCGCACTTGGTCAGGGCCGGTAGCGGCCCACAAAGCTGTAGCGGCTGCCCGAATAGGTGAAGATACCCTTCATCACCACGCGCCCGTCCACCCAGGTGCGGCGCATGAGCTGCAGGCAGGCTTCGGGTTCGTCCAGTTCAAGCAACTGGCAGATATCCAGGCTGGGGGTCACGGCGAACACCACGTGTTCGATTTCCTCCGGCCGGGCGATGGCGGACAGGTGGCGGTGCGGATGGGTCTGGGAGAAATCCTGTTCCAAATAATCCGGCGCGAAATGGGAGGAGACGAAACGTTCCTCCACCTGTAAGGGGGTGTCGTCCTCGTAATGGACGATAATGGAATGATACAGGCGGGCACCGGGTCTTTGGCCGAAGGCGGTGGCCAGGTCGCTATCGGCGCGGATCGTATCGAGCGTGATGATCCGGGTGCTGTGCACATGACCGTTGGAGAGAATATCGTCAGCAATATCGCGCAGTTCCAGCAACTCGACCCGCTGCGCGGGTTCCGCCACAAAGGTGCCCACCCCCTGCGCACGGGTCACGACCCCTTCGGCCGTGAGTTCGCGCAGGGCGCGATGCACGGTCATGCGCGAGACGCCAAGCTGTTCGACCAGCTCACTTTCGGACGGCAGGCGGTGGCCAATGCCCCATTTGCCGGTTTCGATCTGCTCGGTAATATACAGCTTGACCTGTTCATACCGGGCCGTGGGCTTGTCTTTTCCTAAAACCTGCGACACGATTTTACCCTATCCAGAAAAGAGACCCCATGGTGCCACAGGCCGCCACGCCTTAACCACCGTTGAAATGGACTATCAGTCCGGCTGGCGGGCCGGCTGGCAATCCGGCTGGCCCGCGAACACACGGCCTGTGGGCCGCACACCGCCGATCCAGTAGGACAGTTCATGCGGGCCGGCGATATCCCACAACGCCATGTCCGCCGCCATTCCCACACGCAGGCGGCCCACCGTGTCCGCCAGGCCCAGCGCCCGGGCCGCGATATGGGTGTGCCCGGCCAGGGCCTCCCCCGGGGTCAGGCGGAACAGGGTGCAGGCCATGTTCATGACGCCCGTGGGGGTCAGGATGGGGGAGGTGCCGGGGTTGCAGTCCGTGGCCAGCCCCATGGCCACCCCATGCTTGCGGAACAGGGCGACGGGCGGCTGCTTTTCCTCGCGCACGAAATAGAACGCGCCGGGCAGCAGCATGGCCACCGTGCCCGCTTCGGCCATGGCGCGGGCCCCGGCCTCGGTCGCGTATTCCACATGATCGGCCGAGAGCGCACCCCACCGTGCGGCCAGCGCGCTGCCCCCCAGGTCGGACATCTGGTCCGCATGCAGGCGCAAAGGCAGGTTCAGCCCGCGCGCGACGGTGAAGATCTGCTCCACCTCGGCAGGGGTGAAGGCAATGGTTTCACAAAACGCATCGACACTGTCGGCAAGCCCTTCCCGGGCCACGGCGGGCAGCATGTCATTGCATAAATGGGTGACATAATCCGCCTGACGCCCGGCAAATTCCGGCGGCAGGGCATGCGCGCCCAGGAAGGTTGTGTGCACCCGCAGGGGCAGGTGCCGACCCACCGCACGGGCCACCCGCAACTGCTTGAGTTCATCTTCCAGCCGCAGCCCATAGCCGGACTTGATCTCGACCGTGGTCACGCCGTTTTCAACCAGCGTGCGTGCGCGCTTGAGCGTGCTCTGGAGCAGGTCTTCCTCGCTCGCCTCGCGCGTGGCGCGCACGGTGGACAGGATGCCCCCACCCCTGCGCGCGATTTCCTGGTAGGACACGCCTTGCAGACGTTCGGCGAATTCCCCGCTTCGATCGCCCCCGAAGACGAGATGGGTGTGCGGGTCCACCAGCCCTGCCGTCATCCACTGGCCACCGCAGGTCAGAACCTCGGCCGCCAGGCTTTCGGGCGTGCCGGGCAGGTCCGCGCGCGATCCGACCCAGGCGATGACCCCATCCTTTACGGCAATGGCGCCGTCAGGGATCGTGCCAAAATCGTCACCTCCCGGCTGGCCGGTGCCTGTGGCGTCCGTCGCCAGATTGATGTCGATCCACAACCGATCCCACATGCGCATCTCCCGATCCCGCCCTTGACCTCATACATCTATACATGTCTAGTTCTAAGCAGATCGTAACGCAACGTTCTTCCAGAAAACCGATCTCCAAACAGGCGGGTCCATGTCTCAGTCGGTGGGTTCTTCTTCCTTTTTCGCCAAACAGGCCCTGCTGCCTGACGGATGGCACGACAATGTGCGCCTAAGCTTCGACGCGCAGGGGTTCTTCACGCAAGTCGAACCGCAGGGCCGGCCACAGCCGCAGGACATACGGGCCGATATTGCTCTGCCGCCGCTGCCCAGCCTGCATTCGCACGCCTTCCAGCGCGCCATGGCGGGGCTGACGGAGGCAAGGCATCACCCGTCGGATTCCTTCTGGACCTGGCGCGAACAGATGTATGGCCTGGCCGCGCGCATCACGCCGGACACGCTGCGCGCCATTGCAGCCCGGCTTTACATGGACATGCTCAAGGCCGGGTTTACGCAGGTGGCGGAATTCCACTACCTGCACAACGCGCCCGATGGCGCAGCGTACGCCCAACCGGCGGAAATGGCGCTGAGCGTGATCGAGGGCGCGCGGCAGGCGGGTATTGGCATGACCATGCTGCCAACCCTGTACCGCCATGCGGGATTCGGCCGCCCGCTGGCCCCGGAACAAAAACGCTTTGCCAGCACACCGGATTTTATTGCCCGCATCCTGTCCGACATTGCCGCACAGTATCCCGATCACCCCGCTGTCAGGACCGGTGTCGCCCTGCATTCGCTCCGTGCCGTCAGTGATGCGGACATGCGCGAAATGCTGCGCCTGGCCCCACAGGACTGCCCGATCCACATCCACATTGCCGAACAGGTCAAGGAAGTGGAAGATTGCGAACGCGCTCTGGGCCGCAGGCCGGTCGCCTGGCTGCTTGATGAAATGCCGGTGGATGCGCGCTGGTGCCTGGTCCATGCCACCCATCTGGACGCGCAGGAGACCACACGGCTTGCCCGCTCGGGCGCAGTTGCGGGCCTGTGCCCGATAACCGAGGCCAATCTGGGGGACGGCCTGTTCCCGCTTGAAAAATATATCGACGCAGGCGGGCGTTTTGGCATTGGCAGCGACAGCAACGTGCTGCTGAGCACGGCGGAGGAACTGCGCCTGCTCGAATACGGACAAAGGCTGGCGACACAAAAGCGCTGCCAGGCCCTGCCCACGGGCCAGACCGGATCGATCGGGCAGTTCCTGTACAGCCAGGCCCTTGCGGGCGGTGCCCAGGCCTGCGGGCTGGGGGCAGCGCACCCCGCAAGCCCCGGCGCTCCAGTGGGGCCGGCGGCGGCGGGTCAGCTTGCCGTGGGCCAGCGGGCCGATGCCTGCATCCTGCGTGAAGACGATTTGTCCCTACCCGGGCTGAAGGGGGACGCCGTTCTGGACAGCGCGATTTTCGCCAGCCCCACCCTGCCTGTCAGCGATGTGCTGTGCCACGGGGCGTGGGTGGTGCGCGATGGCCGCCATATCAACGAAATTCACATTACAGCCGCATTCCGCCATGCCATCATGGCCCTTCGTTCCTGACAGGAGACATAGCCCGCATGACCGCACCTGTTTTCACTTTCACGCAGGGCCACGCACCCGTTCTTGTCACCCTGCCCCATGCGGGCACGGAACTTGCCCCCGGCATGGCCGAACGCATGACGGAATACGGCCGGCAACTGCCCGATACGGACTGGTATATGGAGCGGCTGTACAGCTGCGCGCCCGATCTGGGCGTAGGTGTGCTGCGCGCCAATTATTCGCGCTATGTGATCGACCTCAACCGGGGGCCGGACGATGCCGTTCTTTATCCCGGCCGCCCCAAGACCGGCCTTGTGCCCGAACTCAGCTTTGACGGCAGCGCCATCTACGAGCCGGGCCAGGCCCCCGACACCGCCGAGATCGAAGACCGCCGCCGCCATTACTGGCAACCCTATCACGACGCCGTGGCCGCAGAACTGGCGCGGTTAAAAGCGCAGTGGGGCTGGGCCATTTTGTGGGATGGCCATTCCATCAAGACCGAAGTGCCCCGCCTGTTCGACGGCGCCCTGCCGGACCTGAACTTCGGCACCAATGACGGGGCATCCTGCGCAGGCAGCCTGATTACCCCGGTTGTAGAAACCGCTGCACAGGAAAAGGAATTTTCTCATGTTCTGAACGGCCGTTTCAAGGGTGGATACACCACACGGCATTACGGCCAGCCTGAACAGAACATTCATACCATCCAGCTTGAAAAAGCGCAGCATATCTACCTCGCCCACGAAGCGGCACCCTGGCCGATCGATGAGGCCAAGACCCGCAAGGTGAGCGCAGTGCTTGCAAAGCTTCTGGACCAGGCTGCCCGCTGGCGGCCCTGACAGCCTGCCCGGGCCGTTTAAAAGCTCGGGCAATGTATAAAAGTTTTTGGGTGGCGCCTTTTTTTCAAAAAGGTGATGGTCTTTGAAGCTTTTTGAAAAAAGCTTCACCAAAAACTTTTCTATTTTATTGATCAACGGCTGTTTTTATCAGCCTCTTATTCTGGCGCGTATGGGGCCGTATCCGCCCCGGCTTTACGCGGCAGGGGTGATCTGGGCGAACGCCCAGTCCAGCCAGGGCAGCAGGGCTGCAACATCGGCCGGTTCCACCGTGGCCCCACCCCAGATACGCAGGCCCGCCGGTGCGTCGCGATAGCTGCCGATATCGAACGCCACTTTTTCGTGTTCCAGCACGGCCAGCATCTTTTTCAACGCCGCCATCTGGGCCGGGCGTTCAAGGGCCAGAAACCACGGGGCGACAATGCGCAGGCAGATGGAGGTCGAAGACCGTTCGGCCTTGTTCGTGGCCAGGAATTCCACCCAGTCCGTGCGGGCCACCCACTCGCTGACTGCGGCGAGGCTGGCCTGGCTGCGGGCCTTCAGCCCCTCCAGCCCCCCGACCGAACGGGCCCATTCCAGACTGTCCAGCGCGTCTTCAACACACAGCATGGACGGGGTGTTGATGGTATCGCCCTTGAAGATGCCCTCGATCAGCGCACCCTTGGCAGTCAGGCGAAAAATTTTCGGCAATGCACGGGGGGGCTGGAACGTCTCCAACCGGGCCTGCGCGCGCGGGGAAAGGGCGATCATGCCGTGTGCGGCTTCACCCCCCAGCGCCTTCTGCCACGACCAGGTGACCACATCCAGCCGGTCCCATGGCAGGTCCATGGCGAAGGCGGCCGATGTGGCGTCACAGATCACCAGCCCGTCATGGGTGGGGGGAATAACGTCGGCATGCGGCAGGCACACGCCCGAGGTGGTGCCGTTCCAGGCCAGGACGACATCATGCGCCCAGTCCACCTGCGCCAGATCGGGCAGGCTGCCGTAATCGGCCTTGAACACCCGGGCATTGTCCAGCTTGAGCTGGCTGACGATATCCTGCGCCCACAGGGCCGAAAAGCTCTCGAACGCCAGAACATCCACCGGGCGCGGGCCCAGCAGGGACCACAGCGCCATTTCCATCGCCCCCGTATCCGATGCGGGCACGATTCCCACTTTCCAGCCTTCGGGCACGCCCAGGGTGGAAGCAGAACGCACAATGACCTCATTCAGGCGCGCCCGGCCCTCGGCCGAGCGGTGCGACCGGCCAACCAGCGCACCGGCCAGGGCCGACACATCCCAGCCGGGGCGCTTGGCGCACGGACCGGAGGAAAAGCACGGATTGAACGGGCGGGTCGCGGGACGGGACAGCACGGAAGGGAAAGGGGCGTTCATGACCTCGGGCCGGGAGAGGGGAAAACATGGTGCGAGAGGGGGGATTCGAACCCCCATGCCTTGCGGCGGTCGATTTTGAGTCGACTACGTCTACCGTTCCGTCACTCTCGCGAACTGTCTTCCCCTACCAGCAAAACGCCGTGCGGGAAAGGGTTTCGCAGTCGTTGCTGGCAGGGTGCCGCAGGCGTCGGTTACGCCTCGCGCCTGCTGAACACCCCGCCCAAACAACCTTTTGATAAGTAATGATAAAAGTTTTTGGGTGTCGCCTTTTTTCAAAAAGGCGACGGTCTTTGAAGCTTTTTGAAAAAAGCTTCACCAGAAACTTTTGTCTGTGAATCCGATTTCGGGGCAGGCTTTTTAGCGGCACACCCGGCGGGTGCCGTCAGCGGCGATATAGGTGCCCGTCTGGGTGTTGAAGCACGCATTCTGCGTGCAGGTGCTCCCCACGGCCAGGGGCTGGGGATAGTTCTGCACCGCCATGGCCATGCCCTCCCGCGCGGCGGTGCCGCAAAGCGGCGTATTCAGTGGGGCGGACGGATCGTTCGTAAGCGTGCTTTCATTGGGGTTGGCGGCTTCTGCGGCAAGCCCCGGGGCGAAACTTTGCGGCGGTATGCGCGCAGGTGGCGTGGGGTTGGTACACCCCGCAAGCCCAAGGCCAGCCAGCAGGCAGGGAACAACAAGGGCAGAATATAACCGGGGCATACGCATCAGCCTTTCAGCACGGCGCGGGCCAACCGCCCCGCCGCATTTTTTCTGTGCCCAGCATAGCCCCGTTGCACGGGCGGGCTCAACCGGGTGGGAACGGCCGGGCTTTTCCATGGGCCGTGGCCATTCTTAAAAATCCAGCGCACCCTGCACCGGCACGGCCCCACCCCGACCGATGACGGCATCGCGCGTGCCATCGGCAAAGGTCAGTTCCACCCGCTCGCCATCCTTCAGGGCCCTGGCCTGCGTGACGGGGTGGCCGCCAGCACTCACCAGCGCGTAGCCGCGTGCCAGCACCGCCCGGGGGGAGACGGCCTCAAGCTGCCGCCCGGCCCCACCCAGGGCCAAGCGCTTTTCGCGCAGGATGGCCATGAGCGGGGCCGGCGTAACCCGTGCCTGCCCCAGGCGGCTGCCCTGGCGCTGGAGCGTATTGCGCAGCCCCGCCCCCAGCGCATTGCCCAGCACCGCAAGCCGCGTGCCCCGCCCGGCCAGCAGGGTTTCCACCGCGGGCATGCGCCGCTCCACCGCGACCAGATCGGCCCGGCGGCGCTGGGCCAGGGCTGGCAGGGCCACGCCAAGCCTGTGGCTTCTTTCATCCAGCCGCAGGCGGGCGGTCTGCAACAGGCTGGGCAGGTCGGGCAGCCCGCCTGCCGCACGGTCGAGCCTGATGCGCACACCCTGGAGCATGCGCGAAAGCGCACCCAGGGCGCGCGCGGCGCGGTGTTCGATATCGGCCAGCAGTTCCGTGCGCACGGGTACGGCCATTTCCGCCGCGGCCGTGGGGGTGGGGGCGCGGCGGTCGGCGGCGAAGTCGATCAGCGTGGTATCGATCTCGTGCCCCACGGCGGAAATCAGCGGAATGCGGCAGGCCGCCGCCGCACGCACCACGGCTTCGTCATTAAAAGCCATCAGGTCTTCGAGCGAGCCACCGCCGCGCGCGATAATCAGCACATCGGGGCGGGGGATGGGGCCGGTGCCGTCCAGCCGGTCGAATCCGTTAATCGCCGCCACGATCTGGGCGGCTGCCCCCTCCCCCTGCACCGGCACCGGCCAGACCAGCACAGGGCGGGGAAAGCGGCGGCGCAAGGTTGTGCGGATATCATGCAGCACCGCCCCCTGGGCTGATGTCACGACCCCGATCACGCGGGGCAGCATGGGTATGGCCCGCTTGCTGCGCGTATCGAACAGGCCTTCTTCCGCCAGTTTCAGCCGCAGGCGTTCGATGCGGGCCAGCAACGCGCCTTCGCCCGCATATTCCATGCGTTCGACCACCAACTGGTAGCTCGAACGCTCGCCATAGGCCGAGATCTTGCCCGTGGCGATAATTTCCACCCCGTTTTCGGGCACCAGCCCCAGGCGCGAGACCGAACCGCGCCACACCACGCCGGAAATCTTGCCCTGCTCATCCTTGAGGGAAAAATACAGATGCCCCGACGGATACCGCTTGAATTCGGTAATCTCGCCGCGCACGCGCACGCGGCCGAACGTGCCTTCCAGCGTGCGGCGGATCGCGCCCGAAATTTCGGACACGCTATATTCGGGAACATTGCCGCCATTGGGCCCCTGGGCAGGGGGGATGTTTCCAAGCTCTTCGTGCATGGCGCCAACCTATGCTACAGACGCTCGCCCTGAAAAGAGCGGACATCGAAAGCGGGAGAAAAAGAATGCGCGTACTTCTGGTTGGATCGGGCGGGCGCGAACATGCCCTGGCCCAGACACTGGCGCGCTCGCCCGACCTGTCGGCCCTGTTCATCGCACCGGGCAACCCGGGCACGGCGGCCCTTGGCATCAACGTGCCGATCGGGGTGCAGGACGTGCCCGCCCTTGTCGCATTCGCGAAGGAACAGCAGGTGGACCTGGTAGTGCCCGGCCCGGAGGCCCCGCTGGTGGCGGGCCTGGCCGATGCCTGTGCCCGGGCCGGGCTGGCCTGCGCGGGCCCCAGTGCCGCCGCCGCCCAGCTTGAAGGCAGCAAGAGCTTTACCAAGGAAATCTGCGATGCGGCGGGTATTCCCACCGCGGCATGGGAACGCTTTACCGAAGCCGCCCCGGCCATTGATTATGTGCGCGCCAAAGGTGCGCCGATCGTGGTCAAGGCCGACGGGCTGGCGGCGGGCAAGGGTGTTGTGGTGGCGACAACCGTGGCGCAGGCCGAAGCCGCCATTACCGACATGATGACCGGTGGCGCGCTGGGCGATGCCGGGCGCAGCGTGGTGATCGAGGACTGCCTTGTGGGGGAGGAGGTCTCGCTTTTCGCCTTCTGCGCGGGGGAGACGGCAACACTGATCGGCGCCGCCCAGGACCACAAGCGCATTGGCGATGGCGATACCGGCCCCAATACCGGTGGCATGGGTGCGGTCTCCCCCCCCAAGGGGTTCGGCCCGGCAGAACAGGAAGCGGCACTGGACCTGCTGGTGCGCCCCATGCTGCGCGAAATGGCGCGGCGCGGCACACCGTTCCGTGGCGTGATCTTCGCGGGGCTGATGCTGACCGACAAGGGCCCTTCGCTGATCGAATATAATGTCCGCTTCGGGGACCCGGAGGCCGAAGCCCTGCTGCCCCGCCTGACATCGGACCTGCTGCCCGCACTCAAGGCCCTGGCCGAGGACCGGCTGGATACCACACCCATCACGTTTTCGGACCAGGCATCGGTCTGTGTGGTCATGGCCGCGCGCGGTTATCCGGGCGAGCCCGAAAAAGGCGCTGTTATCCACGGAATCGACAATGCCAACGCGCTGGAGGGCGTGCATGTGTTCCAGGCCGGCACGCGCCAGGACATGGCGGGCGAACTGATTGTGGCAGGCGGGCGCGTTCTGGCCGTCTGTGCGCTGGGGCAGACCGTGGCCGAAGCACAGGCCCGCGCCTATGCGGGTGTGAAAGCCATTTCCTGGCCCGGAGCCGTCTGGCGTACGGATATCGGGGACAAGGCCCTTTAAGTCCCCACCGGCCTGCTTTTCGGGGTAGGCCGCAACGCCTGAGCTTGTGGGGGAAATAGCGGGGAGAGAGGGTTAACCCCTTCTTCTTGTTCGCTGGGGGTATTCTTATACATATTTTAAATTTTAGATATACATATTTTTTGACTTATACGTGACTGACCGCACTTCCACCCCCGTAGGACGCGGCAAGGTCAATCGGCCTTTCGTTCGCCGCACGCGCAGGACAGAATCAGGGCATCCGATCCGTCCGGGTAATAGGCCTTGCGCAGCCCCTGGCGGGTAAATCCGGCCTGGGCGTACAGTTCCGTGGCAGCCGGGTTGCGCACCGACACTTCCAGGAAAACAGTGCCTGCCCCCAGATCGCACGCCATGGCCAGGGCATGGGCCAGGAGTTGGCGTGCCAGCCCCCGCCGCCGACAGGCAGGCAGGACACACAGGGTCAGGATTTCGGCCTCATCCACCACGCAGCGGAGCATGACGAATCCGGCGGGCTGGCCGCCTTCGCAGATCAGCGCGGCCGCGACTCCAGGCAGGGCCAGAAGCTCCGCCATGGCCGAGGCGTTCCAGCGGTCGGCGGGGGGAAAACACTGTTCGTGCAGGGCCGCCAGCACGCCCGCATGGGCGACGCCGGCTTTTTCGATCACGCCGGGCATGGCTGTGCTTGGCAGGTATTGCGCGTGCTCAAACGCAGGGCGCACAAGCATGCTCGCTGTAATCGGCACACCCATGCGGCGGGCGCGTTCATATCAGGCAGGCTCATCGAGCCGACACGAGGGCGGGCTCATTGGGGAACAGGTGCGGGGTAGATGCGGGCATGTCGAGCCAGAACCGGAGGCGAGGCTGCCGAGGTTTCATACCGGGGTGGCCCGCAGCCCTTCGGCAGGCAATTTGGCCTCAGGCGGGTCCACGTATAAAGGCAGGGCCTCACGCGTCGGCAGCGTACCCGCCAGGCGTTGCAGGGCCGCATGGGCAATCTGTTCGGCCGTGGGGTGGGTCAGGTCGCTGAACACCGCGCCGGGCAAGGGCAGTGCGCCGCGCGCCTCCCCCGCGACCAGCCACCGGCCTGCCAGCAAGGCGGGCGGCACCTGTGCTTCGGCCACGGCGCGCACGCCAAACCGGTCTTCCACAAACACACGGCCCCGGCGGGCGGCGGTAATGACCAGCCAGCCGTCCAGCCCCTGCCCTGCTGCACCTGTGGCGTCACCATGCGGGCCGCGACCCGAACCGTCCTCTCCATCAGCGGAACCGCTGCCCGTGCGGGCCGCCGTGCTACCGGTGTCAGGGTGGGTCACAGTTCCGTTGCCAGAGCCGTTGTGCCGGGCCAGTTCGGCCTCCAGCGCCGGGGCCAGGGCTTCGCCCCGTGTTACCCCCACCAGTTGCGCGCCAGCACCCAGCGCGTAACCCGCCGCCACGGCGCAGGACGCCCGCAACCCCGTAAAGGAACCCGGCCCCACCACCACAGCCACACAATCGGGCGCGGTGCCCTTCAGTTCCGGATTATTCGAAAGCGTATCACCCGCCCGATCAGCATCGGCAGTGGCCGACCGAGTCGGGGCCTGCGCGTTATGGGTGCCATCATCCGCTTGCGAGCCCGTGCTGAGCAGAGCAGCGCCGTCGCGCGGGCCTGGGGCTGCCTTGTGCCAGCCTGCCTGCGCCAGCACATCGGCCGCGATCAGGGCAATGCCTTCCGCTGCCTGGCGCCCTGCCTCCACCCGTTGGGCGGAAATTGCCAGGTTTTGGCCGTCGTGCACCACACAGGCCGCCATGCCGCAGGCATTCTCCCCCGCCGGGCTGCCGTCGAGAACCAGAATGCGCTGGGGGTGGCCGCCAGGGTGCAAGGCCGTTTCGCCGGGCATTCAGTCCACCACGACGCAGGCCTGCTCGAACGCCAGGCGCGGGGCACGGGGGGGCAGGCTGCCCAGATCGCCATAGCCCAGGCAGAGCAGGAAATTGGCGCGCCAGCCGGATTCGGCCATGAAGGCGTCCTCCACCGCTGACTGGTCGAAGCCTGAAATCGGCAATACGTCCAGCCCCAATGCGCGGGCCGCCATGATCATGTAGGCGCCCTGCAACGTGCCGTTACGGAACGCCGTTTCCTCCGACAGGCCGACATCTGCCGCAAACCACGGGCGCAGGTCTTCCTGGGGCGAGAGATAGGGGAGCTGTTCGAAAAACAGGGGGTCATGCGCCACGATAACGATCAGCGGCGCACCCATGACCGGGTTGACATTGCCCGCCGAAAGGGCAGGCCGCAGCTTTTCGCGCGCGTCCGAGCCGGTGAGGAAGATAAAACGCGCCGGGCTACAGTTCCCCGATGTCGGGCCCAGGCACACCAGATCGTAAAGCTGGCGCAGAAGATGCGGCTCGACCGGGCGGGTTGTCCAGCGCCGGGGCGTGCGCGCCGTTCTGAACATGCCATCAAGCCCGCTCTCATCCAACATATCCGCTCCGTCTTCGTTGTGCCTGTCCGGCCCTGCTTTGCTCCGCCCGGTCCTGTTCGACCGAATGCTGAGGGCACCACCCGGCCTGACGGGCCCGGGGCCCACGGCCCCTTACCCACGACCGGGTACGCAGTCCAAACCCCGCATGCACCCGACAGGCCCTGCCGGGTTCCGCGTGGCTGGTCTGCCTTGGTGGGGTTGAGCTTAGTCCACCTGTTCGACGGATACCACTTCGGGCACGTAATGGCGGAGCATGTTTTCCACCCCGTGCTTGAGGGTGGCGCGTGAAGACGGGCAGCCCGAACATGCCCCCTGCATGGTCAGACGTACGACCCCGTTGCGATAGCCACGAAAGACGATATCGCCCCCGTCCCCCGCCACGGCCGGGCGCACGCGGGTGTCCAGCAGGTCCTTGATCTGGACGACGATTTCCGCATCTTCGGGGGCAATGGCTTCTTCCGTCACGCCAACGCCCTCGGCCACGACCGGGCGACCTGCGACGAAATGATCCATCAGGGTGGAAAGCACCTGCCCGCGCAGTTCGTCCCATTCGACCGTGTCCGCCTTGGTGACGGACACAAAGTCATTCCCCAGGAACACGCGCGACACGCCGGGAATGGCGAACAGCGCTTCGGCCAGCGCGGAACGACCGCCTACGGCATCCGCATCGATAAAATCGATCGTGCCCGCATCGCCCATCACGGCGCGGCCGGGCAGGAATTTGAGCGTGGCGGGGTTGGGCGTGCCTTCGGTTTCTATGAACATATCGAGGGGTCCGTTCGCAAGACTGTGTCGGTGGGTGCTGTCTTCCAGTTGGCACCGGAATACGGACAAGACAAGTCCGGTATAAAAAATTCTTCCCCACAGGCTTAGCCGTGCGACGTATCGGACCGCAAGCCGCCTTGCGGAGACTGGACCGGCTTGCAGCCCCAGCCCGACGCAGGTCAGCCATACGCCCGGTCGCGTGACGGGCTGGGGCCCAAGACAGGCCCAGCCCCGTCATATGCTAGCGCAGGATACCCGTATGGCCGATGGAATAGCGGCCCGGCTGGGGCCAGACGGTCAGGCCATGGGGTTCGGCCCCTACCGGAATCTTGATCATGCTGCCGTCCTCGGTGTTGATCCGGTAGACCACGTCATCGAACCGGCCGGACAGCCACAGGCTTTTGCCATCCGCGCTGACATTGCCCATGTCGGGGCTGCCGCCACCGGGAATGGGCCAGTCCGCCACCACCTTGTTGGTGGCAAAATCGATCACCGACACGCCACCGGTCTTGCTGTGCGGCTTGCCATGCACCTTGTGCGACCCGCGATTGGCCACATACATCTTTGTCGCATCGCGGCTGGGATACAGGCCATGCGCGCCCACGCCGGTATGGATGAACCCGGTTTCGGTAAAGCTGTCGCCATCCACCGTGAACACGCCATCAGCCATCATGTCGGCAATATAGAATGTGCGGCCGTTGGGCGAGATCAGGATATCCTGCGGCATGCCGCCCGAAGACAGCTTGAGATAGCCCAGAACCTTGTGGTTGACGGTATCGACCTTGACCAGATGGCCACCGAATTCACAGGTGAAAATGGCGTAGCGGCCGTCTATGGAAAAATCGGCATGGTTCACGCCCGCGCAATCCGGCACGTCGACCGATTGCTGCAAGGCCATGGTGTGCGGGTCGCGAAAATCCAGGCGCTTGCGCGCTTCGGCCACCACAATGGCGGATTTGCCATCGGGCGTGAAATACATGTTGTACGGATCGTCCACCGCGACAGGCGCACCAGGCTTGCCGGTATGCGCGTCAATGGGGGTCAGGCTGCCATCGGTCCGGCCTTCGGCATTGTTCGTGACCCACAGGGTCCGCAGATCCCATGACGGCACGACATGCTGGGGGCTTTTGCCAACGGGGAAACGGTCCACCACCTTGTTGGTGGCGGGGTCGATCACATACACATCGTTCGAACGCAGGTTCGGCACATAGATCCGTGCGGGGTCATCCGCCACCACGGGGGACAGATGCGCGGGCGATGTCTCGCTATACAGGTTCTGCGGGTCGATGACCGGCGGCATGCCTGCGATGGTCTGCACGGCCGGGCCCGTGGCGCCCGTTTGGGCCTGGCCCTGCACGGCAGGGACCATGAGAGCGGCGATCGCGCTCGCAGCCACCAGATACTGCTTTACACCCATCGTCTTCGAACCTTTGCGCCTGTTGACCTAACGCTGGAAAACCGTACGGAAAATCCCGCCGTCTCTAGCATGTGGCGCAGGCAACGTCCATCAGGTGGCTTTGCGCCGAAGGGGTCCGCAGGGTGCGGCAAAAAGCACCATTCTTATAGCAGCACAGGGGCCCCGACACGCCCGCGCCAAAGAGAACCCCAGGAACGGTGCCTAAGAGATTGCTTTAAAAGCCGATCCGGGAAATATTTCGCACATTTTTAAAAGTTTCTGGTGAAGCTTTTTTCAAAAAGCTTCAAAGACCATCACCTTTTTGAAAAAAGGCGATACCCAAAAACTTTTATCTTTTTTATCAGTAACTTGCTGGAAGGCTGCCCCCTAGGGCGCACGGGCCTGTTCGATGGCGGTCAGGGCCGCACGCACCTGCATGTCCAGCCCGGGGCGGCCCAGTGCCGGCGTGGCCGGCCTGGGGTCGCCCCCGTAAATACCCTGTGCGGGGGTTGGGGGTGGCGCCTGGCGCAGGGCCTGTTCGCGCACCATGCCCGGGTCCACCGCCAGCATCAGGGACGTGTCGCTCAGATCGGCATGCTTGCCCACATCCGCGCCGTACCCTTTCTGCCGCAGCCAGTCGGCATATTGGTGGGGAACGACCTCGTAATACTCCGGCACGTATAAAACCCGGGCCCCCGTCTTGCGCCATGCGGGGTTGAGCGTATCCGCCACCTTGCGCAACGCCGCCTGGTACCCGCCATGATCCCCCAGCAGCACCACAAGCCTGAACCCCTGCACACGAAAGCTCTCGGCTGCCGAGGACAGCATTTTTTCAAAAACATCAGTCGGAATACTGATTGTTCCGGCAAAACGCATATGCGACGTGCGGGGCGAGGTCGAACCTTCGGGCACATAGGCCACGACCGGGGCCACCAGGGTCCGGCCCGCTTTTTGCGCGATCCGTTCGGCCAGGGCCCCGGCGCGCACATTGTGCTTGCCCACCGCGATATACGGCCCGCTCTGTTCCGTGCCCCCCACGGGGATGATGATCGTCGTAAAACCGCAGCCTATGTCCTGCTGGATTTCCGTCCAGCTCAGCCGCTCGAACACGACGCTCTGCTCCGCGGGGCAGGATGATTGCGCGCGGGCGCCATGGGCTGCGCACAACGCCATGCCAGCCAGCACCAGGGCAGAAAAATTCCTCAAACGCATGCCTGCCTACCCGAGAAGAGGGGCAAGAAAGCGCCCGGTATAGCTCTGCTTGCACGCGGCAATGTCCTCGGGCGTGCCTTCGGCCACGATCCGACCGCCCCCGCTGCCCCCTTCGGGCCCGACATCGATGATCCAGTCAGCCGTCTTGATGACTTCCAGATTATGTTCGATGACAACGACCGTATTGCCCTGGTCCACCAGCGCATGTAAAACTTCTAGCAGTTTTCTTACGTCTTCCGTATGCAGCCCGGTCGTGGGTTCATCCAGGATATACAGCGTGCGGCCCGTGGCACGGCGTGCAAGTTCCTTGGACAGCTTAACGCGTTGGGCTTCCCCGCCCGAAAGGGTGGTGGCCTGTTGGCCCAGGGTCACATAGCCCAGCCCCACTTTCTGCAATACCGAAAGCCGGTCGCGAATACGGCTTTGCGCTGAAAAGAAGGGATAGGCCTCATCCACGCTCATGGCCAGCACATCGGCTATGGTCTTGCCCCGAAAGCGGATATCCAGCGTTTCGCGGTTGTAGCGCGTGCCCTTGCAGGCGTCACACGTCACGAACACATCGGGCAGGAAGTGCATTTCGATCTTGAGCACACCATCGCCCTGGCAGGCCTCGCACCGCCCCCCTTTGACGTTGAAGGAAAAGCGCCCCGCCTTGTAGCCGCGCGCCTTGCTTTCGGGCAGTTCGGCAAACCAGTCGCGTATGGGGGTGAACAGGTCTGTATAGGTCGCGGGGTTGGAACGCGGCGTGCGCCCGATGGGGGACTGGTCGATATCGATAATCTTGTCGAGCAGTTCCACCCCCTTGATCCGGCGATAGGGCTCGGGCGTTGTCCCCGCCCCCATCAACTGGCGCGACAGCGCGCGGTACAGCGTGTCCAGCACCAGGGTGGATTTGCCGCTGCCCGAAACACCGGTCACACAGGTAAACGTGCCCAGCGGGAAACGCGCTGTCACGTCCTGCAGGTTGTGCCCGGTCGCACCTTCCAGCGTGACAATGCGTTTCTTGTCGATCTTGCGGCGGGTTTTGGGAACGTCTATGCGCTTGCGCCCGGACAGATACGCCCCCGTCAGGCTTTGGGGCACCTTCGCCACCTGTTCGGGCGTGCCCACGGCAATGACCTGCCCCCCGCCGACACCGGCCCCCGGTCCCATATCCACCAGCCAGTCGGCGGCGCGAATGGCATCTTCGTCATGTTCGACGACAATCAGCGTATTGCCCAGGTTTTTCAGCCGCTGCAACGTGCCCAAAAGCCGCTCGTTGTCGCGTTGGTGCAGACCGATGGACGGTTCATCCAGCACGTACAGCACACCGGTCAGCCCCGAACCGATCTGGCTGGCCAGGCGGATACGCTGGCTTTCCCCCCCCGACAGCGTGGCCGAACCGCGCGAGAGGGTCAGGTAATCGAGCCCGACATCATCAAGAAATTTCAGCCGCTCGTTGATTTCACGCAGAATGCGGCGGGCAATTTCCGCCCGCTGGGGGGTCAAGGTCGGCAAGACCGTATCGAACCACGCCAGGGCCTGGCCTATTGGCAAATCAGACGCCTGGGCGATGGTTTTTTCCGCCACACGCACGGACAACGCTTCGGGCTTGAGCCGCGCGCCGTCGCAGGCATGGCAGGGCTTTTCGGACTGGTAGCGCGAAAGTTCCTCGCGCACCCACATGCTATCCGTCGTGGCCAGGCGCTTTTGCAGGCTTTTGAGCACACCTTCGAACGGCTTGGTCACGACATAGGCTTTCTTGCCGTCGCGGTAGGTGAACACCACGTTTTCGTCCACACCGTTCAGGATACCGTCACGCGCAGCCTGCGGCAGGTCGCGCCAGGGCGTGTCCATGTCGATGTCGAAATGCGCGGCAAGGCTGTTCAGCGTCTGCTCCAGCAGGGGAGATTTCGCATCTTTCCAGGGAGCAACAGCCCCTTTGCGCAGGGATAATGATTCATCCGGCACGACGAGTACGGGGTTGAAATAGGTTTCCACCCCCAGCCCGTCACAGGCCGGGCAGGCCCCCTGCGGTGCATTGAAGGAGAACAGGCGCGGTTCGATCTCCTCCAGCGTGAAACCGCTGACCGGGCAGGAAAAACGCGAGGAAAACACAAGCTTGTCGGCGTCTGCCTCATCCCCGTCACGACGGACTTCCTCGGCATAGACAATGCCGTCGGACAGGGCCAGGGCGGTTTCGAAACTGTCGGCCAGACGCGCTTCCAGCCCGGGCTTGACCACCACCCGGTCCACCACCACTTCCACCGTGTGGCGCAGTTTGCGGTTCAGGCTGGGCACGTCGCCTATTTCATACAATTCGCCATCGACCCGTACGCGGGTAAAGCCCTTGCGCTGGAGTTCGGTCAGTTCCTTGCGGTATTCGCCCTTGCGGTCGCGAATGACCGGGGCCAGCAGCATCAGCCGCGTGCCCTCGGGCATGGCAAGGATACGGTCCACCATCTGGGTGACGGTCTGCGCCTCGATCGGCAGGCCGGTTGCGGGGGAATACGGCACCCCCGCACGCGCCCAGAGCAGGCGCATGTAATCGTAGATCTCGGTCACGGTCCCCACGGTGGAACGCGGGTTTTTGGAGGTGGTCTTCTGCTCGATGGAAATGGCGGGGGACAGGCCTTCGATCGAGTCCACATCCGGCTTGCCCATCAGTTCCAGGAACTGGCGGGCATAGGCGGACAGACTTTCCACGTAGCGGCGCTGGCCTTCGGCATAGATGGTGTCGAAGGCGAGAGAAGACTTGCCGGACCCGGACAGGCCCGTCACCACGGTCAGGCGGTCGCGCGGGATATCGATATCGATGTTTTTCAGGTTATGGACGCGGGCCCCGCGTACACGAATGGCCTGCGGGCCTGAAATGTCTGATTGTCCCATAAATCGCTCTGCCGCCGTTCCTGTTTTGTCCCTAGTATGCCGTCTGTACCCACCCGCGCGCAATGGATGAAAGCGCATGCCACGGCGTTTTCAGGGCCACAGGGCATAAGGAAACGCGCCGCACCGCCGCCGGTACAGCCTGTTGAACCACGCCTGCCTCATGCGGCCGGTCTTTTGCCTTGCTGATATGGCAATAAGATTCTTAAATGCAAGAAGCAGCAATACAGCCATATTTCCTATGACCTGCATAAAGAAGGATTATGACGGAACGCCCCCTGGACCTTGGCTGGGTTCGTGTTTTTGAAGCCGTCGGCCGCCTGGGCAGCCTGACGGCGGCGGCGCGTGAGCTTGGCCTGTCGCAGCCTGCCGTCAGCTACACGATCCGGTCGCTTGAAGCGCAGCTTGAAACCCCGCTCCTGACCCGTGGCCACAGGGGCAGCGTGCTGTCCCCCGCCGGGCGGCTTCTGCACCGCGCGGCAGGTGTTTGCGTGTCCGAGATCGATTCCGGCGCGCGGGTGATCCGCCGCATGGGGCGCCAGTCCGCCATACGGCTTTTTACCGATTACGGCTTTGCCTCCTGCTGGATGATGCCGCGCGTCGCCCAGTTTCGTCAGCTTCACCCGGATACGGAAGTGCATATTATCGCCTCCACCACCATCGACCCGCATGATGACGAGATCGAGGATGTGGGCGTTCTGTTCGGCGCGCGTGCCGATGTTCCCAAAGGGGCCGAACAGCTTTTTGAAGAAAAAGTGGTGCCCGTCGCAAGTCCGCGCTTCGTGCAGCGCCACGAACTGGACAAAAACCCCGAAAAAATCGGCCACATGCCCCTGCTGCACCTGGACACCGCCCCCAATCCACCCTGGTTCACCTGGGCGGACTGGTTCGCGGCCACCGGCACGACCCGCACGCCAAGCCCGCGTGACATTACGCTGAACACCTATAACCTTGTCATTCAGGCCGCCATTGCCAGCCACGGGATCGCACTGGGCTGGACCGGCCTTGTGGATGACTCCCTGGCCGATGGCACGCTTGTCGCCCTGGGCGCCCCCCTTTGCCGCCCCGATAGCGGCTACTGGTTGCTGACGGCCCCGCATATTTCCGAACCGGCGCGCGATCTGGTGAACTGGATCATGGCCTCGGTCAGGAAAACGTCTCAATCATGATTTTTTGAACACACCCCGCACTTGCTCCAATGCCCAAGCGTTTTTGGTGAAGCTTTTTCCAAAAAGCTTCAAAGACCATCACCTTTTTGAAAAAAGGCGACACCCAAAAACTTTTATCTTTTTTATCGATGCGTTGATTGAACCAGTCTTTGGGGCCAACATTCGTCCTTGGCGGACGACCTGCCAAGCGGCATAAGACAGACCCATGAAAGATCGTGGCGTTCAGCGGGAACGAACGGGGCTTGCCTGGTCTCGGACAAGTTTCCTGACCGTTTTTGTCGCCTTGCTGCTCCTGCGCCTTGGCATACGGCGCATGAGTACCGCCGATATTCTGGCCGGCCTGGTCCTTTCGCTTCTGGCCGCCTTCATGTTCTCATGCAGCAACCACAGGCTGGGCTGGTACAAGGACAATGAGCTGAGCACGGCCACGGACCGCACGCGGCAGCTTACCATTGCCTGCGGCGTGGCCCTGGCCGCCACATTGCATGTTCTGGATGTGTGCCGCCATTCCCTGTAGCATGACGCGGACGTGATCCCTGCTCAAGCCTGACCTTATGGCTTGCGATCAGCACTTGGGCCGTATGGGCATGAACCTCCGGCCCGCTTCCTGTGCGTACCACCTCCATGCGCTGCCCCTGCGGCCCTTCCCTGTAATGGAAGGATGCCCCCAAAGTCGGCCCCTGAAATATCCCATCACTCCAGAAAAGTTTTTGGTGAAGCTTTTTTTCAAAAAGCTTCAAAGACCATCACCTTTTTGAAAAAAGGCGACACCCAAAAACTTTTATACGGTATTGCGCGGCAGGCTGTGTTGAAACGGCCCTGGACGTTGGGCCGTCCTTCTTCATGAAGTTTGCATGTCCCTGCCCTGTTGCACGGCACGCCTACGAGCAGGCTGGCCACTGCGGTGGCATAAGCCTGGTTTATGGAAGGCATAAAAACGCCGTAGCTTCACAACCCCTGCCATTTGATGATCTTATCCTGGGCCAAAGCAGGATGAAGGACGACAGGCCGTCCGTTTTTCATCGTCCAGACGAGGTTGTCATGACATATTCGTTTACACATCGAACTGGTTTGGCCGCCCTGGCCCTTGCTGTCTTCACGGCCATAAGCCCCGTTGCTGCGGCACAGGACGCCGCAGCCTGCAAGACCGTGAACATGTCCGACCCCGGATGGATCGATATTACCGCAACCGATGCCGTGGCCGGTGTCCTGCTCGATGCGCTGGGTTATGTCCAGAATGTCAGGATGCTGTCGGTCATAATCGGCTACGAGACCCTGAAAAACAGGAATACCGATGTTTTTTTGGGAAACTGGATGCCTGCGCAACAGAATTTTATTGAAGACCTGAACCGGACCAACGCCATAGAGGTCCTGGCCACCAATCTGGTGGGGACAAAATTCACCCTGGCCGTTCCCGACTACGTGGCCAATGCGGGGATCAGGGATTTCAAGGACGTTGCCGCCAACGCCGATAAATTTGGCAAGAAGATTTACGGCATCGAACCCGGAGCGCCGGCAAACATCACGATTGAAAAAATGATTGCCGGGCCAAGCCCCGAACTGAAAGGCTGGACACTGATCGAATCCAGCGAACAGGGCATGCTGGCGCAGGTTTCACGGGCGGAGCGAAGCAAGCAATGGATTGTCTTCCTGGCCTGGAGCCCGCACCCCATGAACGAAAAATTCGCCATCACCTATCTTTCCGGTGGCGATGCCTATTTTGGCCCGAACTATGGTGGCGGGTCTGTCCGCACCGTTGCGCGTAGCGGATGGTCTGCCCAATGCCCGAATGCGGCAAGGCTGTTCCGGAACCTGAAATTCGATCTGCCGATGGAAAACGCCCTGATCAGCGCCATTATGGACGAACACAGCAACCCGAAGGCCGCAGCCAGATCCTGGCTGAATACCCACCCGGACGCACTTGCCCCCTGGCTTGAAGGTGTAACCACCCTTGACGGAAAACCCGGCCTGGCCGCCGTCAGAACGGCGATTGGCTTGTAAAGGCGCCCCCCAGGACTTTTGCCACCCTTTATCAGCGCATCGTTGTGAAACAGGCGCCTGAAGAATTTCCTTACCCCCGAAACTGTCGTGAAAGTACCGGAATGAAGACCGCTGCCAGACCCAATATTCTTGTCGTGGTCGCGGACCAGTTGAATGGAACGCTGTTCCCCGATGGTCCGGCCGATTTTCTCCACACCCCCAATATCAAAAAAATTGCTGAAAGATCTGTCCGGTTTACCAACTGCTATACGCCAAGCCCGCTTTGCGTGCCTTCCCGCGCGGCGCTGATGTGCGGGATGCTGCCCAGCAGCACAGGGGTTTACGACAACGCGGCTGAATTCGCCGCCGGGGTGCCCACCTTTGCGCATTACCTGCGCCGGGGCGGGTATTACACGGCCCTGTCGGGCAAGATGCATTTTGTCGGCCCCGACCAGCTCCACGGTTTTGAAGAACGCCTGACAACCGATATCTACCCCGCCGATTTCGGCTGGACCCCCGATTATACCAAGCCGGGTGAACGGATCGACTGGTGGTATCATAACCTGGGCTCCGTGACGGATGCCGGGGTTGCGGAAATTACCAACCAGCTCGAATTCGACGATAGCGTGGCCTATCACGCGGCCAGCAAGCTGTACGATCTCTCACGCCGGGCCGATGACCGCCCCTGGTGCCTGACAGTCAGCTTCACCCACCCGCACGACCCCTATGTGGCCCGCAAGCGGTTCTGGGATCTTTACGAAGACTGCCCCGCCCTGGACCCGGTCGTGCCCCCCATTCCCTTCGATGAGCAGGACCCGCATTCCAAGCGCCTGATGCTGGCCAGCGACTATGCGGCAAGCGATGTCACGCCCGAAATGGTCCGCCGCGCGCGCCGCGCCTATTTCGCGAACCTGTCCTATGTCGATGAAAAAATAGGCGAGCTGCTCGATATTCTCGAACGTGGCGAGATGCTGGACAACACCGTCATTCTCTTCCTGTCCGATCACGGGGACATGCTGGGCGAACGCGGCCTGTGGTTCAAGATGAGCTTTTTCGAAGGCTCGGCCCGTATTCCGCTGCTGATCTCGGCCCCGGGCCTGGCACCCGGGCGGGTGGACACGCCAGTCTCCACGCTGGACGTTCTGCCGACACTGCTCGAACTCGCGGGGCTGGACCCCGCCAGCGCGCTGCCCGGGCTGGATGGAGAAGGGTTGATGGCCCTTGCGCGCGGCCAGGGCACGCGCGCGCCCGTGCCCATGGAATACGCGGCCGAAGGATCTTACGCCCCGCTGGTGGCCTTGCGGGACGGGCCGTGGAAACTTGTGCTGTGCGAGCTTGACCCCCCGATCCTGACCAATGTGGAGGAAGACCCGCACGAACGCGTCAACCGCGCGGATGATCCGGCCTGCACACAGATAAAACTGCGCATGATGGCGGCCATGAACGCGCGCTGGAACCTTGCACGGTTCGATGCGGAGGTCCGCGTAAGCCAGGCACGCCGCCATGTGGTTTACGACGCGCTCCGCCAGGGGGCCTATTACCCGTGGGACTACCAGCCGATGAAGCTGGCATCCGAAAGTTACATGCGCAACCATATGGACCTGAATATTCTCGAACATTCCAAGCGATACCCGCGCGGCGCGTAAGACCATGCAACGCCCCGCCGACAGGCCGGAGCCGCTCAAATGGTGGCAAAGCGGCACACGACCGGATTACCGCTTTTCGCTGGCGAATGAACGCACCTTCCTGGCCTGGATCAGAACCGCCATGGGGCTGATTGTGGGGGCGGTGGCGCTGGAACAGTTTTCGGCCTCCCTGGCTTCACCCCGGCTCCGGCTTGTGCTGGCCATGGTGCTGTTCTGTTGCGCAACCCTGATTTCGGCCATGGCGTATCTGCGCTGGGCCCGCGCCGAACATGCCATGCGGCAGGAGACAGACCTGCCGCAAAGCCGCCTTTTGCCGTTCCTGACCGTGCTTGTCGCGCTGCTGGCAGTCATCCTGGCCTTGTTTGTCGTCTTCGCCTGAAGCCCTTGCCCGTGCCTGCAAGCCGCGGCGAGCGCGCAGGGCGGCCGGGAGCTGCGCGGACATTCCCAGCCCGCTGCCCGATCAACGGGCCGACCTGCCCTACACTGTCTCCCGCCCCGCCTGCCTGCTGCCGTTACCTGCCATGCGGGCCGCAAATCCCTGCGCCGACGGGGCTGACTTGCCATTGCACTTGCCGTTATGATTGACCATCTAGGACAGCGAACAGCACAAACGCCCGCCACCACCTTGGCGCGGCATGCCAGAGCGAGGAAAGAACCTGATGGAACAGCTCATCGGCCAACCGGCAAGCGGGGGCGCAACCCCGGGTGGGGCCGCAAGCGGGGCACCCGTGATCAAGGACGGCAGCCAGGCCACCTTCATGCAGGACGTTCTCGAAGCCAGCCGCACGGTGCCCGTTCTGGTGGATTTCTGGGCCGAATGGTGTGGCCCGTGCAAGCAGTTGACCCCCGTTCTGGAAAAAGTGGTGACGGCCGCGCGCGGCAAGGTCAACCTGGTCAAGATCGATATCGAAGCCAACCAGGCGCTGGTGGCCCAGCTTGCGCAGGTGGGGCTGCCGCTGCAATCCATTCCGCTGGTGGCCGCGTTCTGGAAAGGGCAGATCCTTGACCTGTTCCAGGGTGCGCTGCCCGAAAGCGAGATCAAGAAATTCGTCGAAGGGCTGCTCAAGACCAGTGGCGGGGGCACGCTGCCCGCCACCGAACGCCTCAAGGACGCCGATCTGGCCCTTGAGGAAGGCCGCCCGGGGGAAGCCGCCGAACTCTACTCCGCCGTGATCGGGGAAGAACCCGAGAACCCCAAGGCCTGGGGTGGGCTGATCCGCGCCATGCTGGCCCTGGATGATGAGGAATCGGCCGCCGCCGCCCTGGCCGACGTGCCCGAAAAAATTGCCCAGTCCCCCGATGTGGCCGGGGCCCGCGCTGCCCTGGAGCTGAAAAAGGAAGGGCGCCAGGCCGCCGAGGAAATGGAAGACATCAAGGCCCGCCTGGCCGCCAACCCCGAGGATTACGAGGCCCGGTGCGAAATGGCCACCGCCCTGAACGCGGCCGGCCGACGCGAAGACGCGGCGAGCGAGCTTCTGCACGTGATCAAGGCCGATCGCACCTGGAAGGACGGGGCAGCCCGCCAGCAGCTCCTGCGCTTTTTCGAAGCCTGGGGGCATGACGACCCGGCAACGCTTGTGGCCCGTCGGCGCCTGTCCTCGCTCCTGTTTTCCTGAGCGTGCCTTCCGCCCTTCCGCCTTTTGTGGATGACGATATCCCCCGCCAGGTTCCGCGCGTGGGGGACATGACGCTGGCCGACATGCCGCCCGAAGCGGGGCTGTTCCCGCTTAGCGGCGTGCTGCTGCTGCCGCGCGGGCGGCTGCCGCTCAATGTGTTCGAACCGCGCTACATCGCCCTGATGGAAGACGCGCTGGCCAGCAACCGCCTGGTCGGGCTGATCCAGCCCCGCTGGCGGGAGGAAGACGACGAGGACAACAAGGCCCCCCCGCTTTACCCCATCGGCACGCTGGGGCGCATTACCTCCTTTACCGAACGCGCGGATGGCACCTACGCCGTGACCCTGACCGGGGTCACGCGCTTTCGGCTTCTGCGCGAGACGGGGCTGCGGCGCGGCTACAGGGTGGCGCGGATCGATGTGTCCTCCTTCACGGGGGACCTGAACGAAATCCCGTCCGAACCGTTCGACCGCACGCAGCTTCTGGCGTCCATGCGCCGGTATTTCGAAAAAAGGGGACTCGACGCGCGCTGGTCCTTGATCGAACAGATGGATGACAGCATGCTGCTGGTCACGCTGCCCATGATCTGTCCTTTCCCTCCGGCGGAAAAACAGGCATTGCTGGATGCCACAAGCCTGACCGACCGGGTCAGGGTGCTGCAAACCCTGCTGGACATGGCCGGGCCGGAACCCGAAGGCCCACCGTCTTGAGAAACTTCTATGGGATACTGAGTTGATGACCGATACCGCACCGCTCGATGCGCGGCTTTTATCCGTTCTGGTCTGCCCCGTGACAAAAGGACCGCTGGTGTACAACGCCGCCACGAACGAACTGGTGAGCGAGAAGGCCGGTCTTGCCTTTCCCATCCGCGATGGCATTCCCGTCATGCTGCCCGACGAAGCCCGCCGTATCGAAGGCTGACCGCCTTTTTCCCTACCGTGGTGTGGACCTCGCGCATGTCCTGTGAAAAAAAGATCAGCAGGGTGCTTGGCTGCCTTTTGCTCACGGTTCCCCTGCTGGCCGCGTGCCATGTCCCGATCGAGGGCGACAATATCGACCTGCCCCCCGAACGCCCCGGCCGTTTCCTGCCCGAAGCGGCGGAGGCTGAAGGCAGGGCCGCCCAGAAGGACGTGGAAAGACAAGAACGCCTGGCCGCCGAACAGGACAGGCTGGCCGGTCGCAAGCCGGGCGAGCCCCGCACGCCACCCAAGCCCGAAGATCAATACGAGGTCGTAGCCCCCGAATCCGGCGGGGTTGCCGGGCCCATCAGGCTGAGTAACGGCCACACCATTATTCCACAGACGCAGACGACCTACGGCAAGCCGGGCAATGTTTCCAGCCAGGGCCAGAATTCGCAATAAAAGGGGCGTTACCCTTCGTGTTCGGCCTGGTCCGTAGCACGACGGCGCAGCAGGTTGCCCGCCAGCATGCCCACTGCCCCGGTCGTCATGCCCAGCGCCGTGGGAATGGCCCCCCCACCCGGCAAAAGCCCCACCAGCACGCTGCCCAGTGACCCCAGCGTGAACTGCATGGTGCCCAGCAGGGCAGATGCACTGCCCGCCTGATGCCCATGGCGCGAAAAGGACAGCACCGTGCCATTGGGCCCGACAAAGCCCAGGGCACCCGTCATGCTGGTGACCAGGCAACAGGTCAGCCATGGATGGGCGGCCCCTGCCACCCCGCTCATGGCCAGAACCACGAAGGCGGAGCCCACGATACACGCCCAGATAATCGCCACCTGCAGGATACCGGGCATGGGCAGCCGGTGCACAAGGCGGCCGTTGATCTGCGTGCCCAGAATGAACATGGCGGCGTTCACCCCGAAAAACGCGCCGAACCCGCCAGGCGAAAAATGCAGTGTCTGTTCGAACAGGGTCGGGGCGGCGGCAAGATAGGCGAACATGACAAAGGTGGAAAACGACGTGATCAGCGCGTTGGAAAGAAAAACCGGTTCATGCAGGATGGTGACGTAACGCGAGAGGATTTCGGCCGCCACCAGGCGAATGCGCCGCTCGGGTGCCAGCGTATCGGACAGCATGAACACAATGCCGAGTACCCCCAAGGCGGCATAAACCGCCCCGAGCCAGAAAATACCCCGCCAGCTTCCGAATTTGAGCACCACGCTGCCCAGGGAGGGTGCGAGAATCGGCATGACGCCGAACACCAGCGTCAACTGCGCCATGATATGCGCACCCTTTTTACCCGTGGCCACATCGCGCACCACAGCGCGCGGCACGACTGCGGAGGCCGAACCACCCAGTGCACCCAGAAAGCGCCAGAAACAGAACAGGTTGAAGTCCCGTGTCATGGCGCACCCGACGGAGGCCAGGCCGAATACCGCAAGCCCCACCACAAGCGGGCCCTTGCGCCCGAATCGGTCCGATAGCGGGCCTATGGAAAACTGGCCTATGGCAAGCCCCAGGAACCACGCACCCAGCGTAAACTGGGCCGAGCCCGCGCCCCCGCCCAGATCGTGCTCCAGTTCGGGAAAAGCGGGCAGATACATGTCTGTGGCCAGCGGACCAATGGCCGTGACCAGCCCGAGCAGCACAATAATGGGAAAGGAGAGAGAAAGTGTCGGGGCAGAGGTATTGGGGGACATACAGAAAGGACCTGGCGATTAATCGGTTATTTTTTCCTGTTCGGGATCATTTGTCCACCGGCAGGAACGCACGGCGGCCTTCGCGCCATGTCCGGCATGGCACCCGCCATAAAAACAAACGGGCCACCGGTCAAACCGGCAGCCCGTGAAAAACCCTTTACGACCCCGGTATCGACCGGGGCCAGCAGGGGAATTTTCAGGAAGAGCCCCTTATTTGGCGTCATCCTCGGGCGGGGGAGCGCCCTCTTCCATGTCGCAGCCATGCTTGTGCTTGGGCGGCATGTCGGCCTTGGCTGCAACTTCCTTGAGCTGCTCGGGGGTCAGCAGGTCATGGATCTGCACCGCGGTCTGGAGCTGCTTGGCGGTGTGCTGGCTTTCCATCGTGTCGATCTGCTGTTCCAGCGCCTGCAGCTTGGTCTGATCGACTGGGCCGGGCGTTGTCAGCAGGGTCGTGATCTGTTTATGCAGATCATGCATCTGTTCCATGCCAGCCTTGGGGTCGGCGGGCTTGTTGGCCTCGAAAATCGCCTTCAGCTTCGTTTTCTGATCGGCCGTCAGCTTGATGCCCTTGAGCCGGAGCATGGGGGGCATGCCAAAGCCATGATGCATGGGGCCACACCCTTTATGCGCCTTGGGTGTTCCGCCGTGAGACGCATCCTGCGCATGAGCAAAAGGGCCTGAAAAGGCTGACAGTCCTGCCACGAGGGCCGTCGCCATCATAATTTTTTTCATCAGATATCGCCTTCTACGTCCAAGAATAGTCCTGCGGGGTAAAAATGACCCCGTCCATAAGGACTGTGCCAACATGTAATGTCCGAAAAAAGGCACGGTTTCACTTAAATTTCAGAACACAAACAATGGCCTGCGCCACGCAGCGGGCCGACCAGGGGGCAAACCGGGGCCGACATGAGGGAAAAAGTCGCGGAAAACCGCCTTCATGCGTGTATTCCCGCCCTCTGCGCAGGGTGACTGCGGGCCGAGTCGACATAAAAAAATAACACATAACCGCCGGGGCCAGACGGGCCATGCTTTGGAAACATACCCTCAGTGGAAACGTGCAGGGCTGACTGCATTCCATGAAATGCGCCCTGCCGGCCGTGACGAGCCGCGCGACCTCACGCATAGAAGGCCGCTGGCGGGTTGCGGGACTATGACCCCGCCAGAACGGCCGCGCTCGCCGCAAGGGCCTTGCGCCGCACCATGTCCTGAAAAGCGCCGAAGATTTTACGCATCTGCGGAATTTTATAGGGGAACAGCGTGGTGTCATCCATCGCATGGATAATCAGCGCGTTTGAAAGTTCAAAAACCAGCAGGTCTCCGTTAGGCATTTCAGCACAGTCGAAACCGAAGTAATCGAGCCCGATATGCTGGGCAATACCGTTGAGGGTCGCTGCGTGCCTGCGCGCGAAATCGCTGTCGAAACCGGCCATGGCCGCGGCTTCTTCCGTCCGTCTTGCGGGGTCGGCCTTCATTTCCGGATAGGGATAATGAACCATCCAGTGCTGGGAAATGCCCATATGGGCCAGAAAAGGCTTGCCTTCGATCATGACCACCCGAAACTTGCGGAACACCCCGTCGGGCGATGCATAATCCATGAAATTGGCAATAAAGAACTGTCCGCCTTCAACCTGCTGCAAATAGGGGGCGATATCGGCGGCGGTGTCGATCCGGGCGAGATGAATGCCCGCATGGGCCCCCTGCGGCCGCACAATGACGGGAAACCGCAGATCGGCCAGCACATGCTCCAGCGCAATGTTGCCTGCGGCGATCTGCTGCAACGTCGGCCGATCGATCCGGTGGGTGGGGGCCATGCACAGGCCAGGCACATCGGCCAGCACCTTGAAGGCCTCCGCCCGGGATAAATGCGTAATGCGCTGAGGCAGATTCAGGACCGGGCGGGGCCAGTCACGCAGGTATGTGGCAAGGCGGGCCAGTGTTTCGACATGCGAATCCGCCTCGCCCACGGCTACGAAAACGACATCGTGCGGCGGCAGGCGTGACGGCCAGGGCAGGTCCGGCCCCACATACAGAACATCGATGGTGAAGCCCGCATTCTCCAGCATGCATTCGAGCGGCGTATTGGCCATAAGGTCGCCCGGGGTCTTGATGACCAGCAGCCGGACAGCACCCGCACCCCCCGTGGCGATCCGAAATATCTGGCGGAATTTCAAGGCGGTGTTCAGAACGTCCAGCCCGCTTTTCTTCTGGTAGCACAGTTGCAGGACTAAAGAGAGGTCCAGCATGGCATAGGGATCGGCCGCGTTCATGCGCTCGAGCAATCCGCCCGCATGAACGGAAATATCTTCCTCGTGAAAGGCAGCACGGACCAGCGCGGACAGGCCCAGCATGGGCGGGGCTGCGCTGGTGGTCAGGCTTTCATCAAACACGGGCTGGATAGCGGTGGGCGCGTCAAGCTGGGGCATATGGAACAACGTCACTTTCGCAATGTGCGGCGACCTGAAACGGGGGCAGGGTCAGGCTGCGTAATCTGTTTCACCCACCATACCTTATAGGCCGTATTCTGCCAAAAACCACCTGATGCCCCCGGCGATACGCCGGAGGTGCCATGGTTTTTCGGGCACGCAGGCAGGGATACCCACCGCCCGCTTGCCCGCCGGCAGCGCCCTTTAGACGATATGGACAAGGTTGGCGGCGGAGCGCCTTTCATTGCCGCGCCTGATCGGCCTGGCGGCATCGGCCAGCTTGAAATTGGCCACCAGGCTGGCCAGTTCGCCGCCCATTTTCGCCAGGTTCTGGCTGGCCGCGGCACTTTGCTCCGCCACTGCGGCGTTCTGCTGGGTCGTCTGTTCCATATTGCTCATGGCAATATTCAGTTGGGAAATGCTGCTGGCCTGATCTTCCGCCGCAGCCGCAATGTTGGAGACCAATTGGTTGATCTCACCCACCTGCCCGACGATTCGGCGCAGCACATCGCCGGTTTCCTGCACCAAAGACACGCCCGCCCTGACCTGTTCGCCGGAATGGTTGATCAGGGTGGAAATTTCCTTGACCGCCTCGGCCGAACGCTGGGCCAGGGCCCGGACCTCGGCGGCGACAACCGCGAAGCCGCGCCCGGAATCGCCCGCGCGGGCGGCTTCCACACTGGCATTCAGCGCAAGGATATTGGTCTGGAACGCCAGGTTGTTGATCATGCCGACAATATTGGAAATGGCTTTTGACGATTCATCGATCCGGTTGATGGATTCGATCGTATTGGCGACAACGGCACTGGCGCGCTCGGCATTGACGCGCGAGCCGTTCACGACCTCATGCGCCTGGCGGGTTTCTTCCGTGGTCTTGTGAACGCGCTGGGTGATCTGGGTCAGCGCGGCGGAGGTTTCTTCCAGCGTTGCGGCCTGCTGTTCGGTCCTGCGCGACAGGTTATCGGCTGCGGTCGCCAGTTCGCGCGTGCTGTCGCCAATGGAATGCGCGGAACCGGAAACGGACGCGAAGGCCTCCGCCAACTGGGCGAGGGAGTGGTTGAAGTTCTGGCGCAGCGGATCGAGTTCCTCTGAAAACGCGGTATCGATCTGGAACGACAGATCGCCCTGCGCCATCTTGCGCAGGCCCATGGCCAGGGTGTCGGTGGCGACCTTCAGGCGGGCCGCCGCGTCTTCGGCCTTTTTCTGCGCGGCCAGGCGTTCGGCCTCCTGCCTGCGGCGGGCTTCGGCGGCTTCGGCTTCCAGGCGGCCCTTGTCTATCGCGGCCACGCGGAACACCTCGACCGCGCTGGCCATTGTCCCGATTTCATCGTGGCGTTCGGTAAAGGGCACACGCGTATCCGTATCCCCATTGGCAATGACACGCATGGACCCCGCGATAACCGGCAGCGGTCGCAGCAGGCGCGCCGTGACAAAACCCATTACGATGGCGGCCAGCGCCACCAGCGCGCCGGAAAGCAGGACGATGGTGCGGATAAACCCGCTGATGACGGAATCGGCCTCGTCCGCCTTGATCGCGACATTGATAATGCCGACCACCCGCCCCTGCGAAGAAACGATGGGCTGGTACATGGTGTAATAGCGCACGCCCAGAAGCTGTGTTTCGCCCTCATACCCCTGCCCGCGCATGATGGCCTTGTACGGCAGGCTATCGTGGGCCAGCGACGTTCCCAGCGTGCGCTGGTTGTCTCCGCCATCGCCGGTGGTCATGCGGCGGATAAAATCGCTGCCCGTTTCATCCGTCACGAACAGGACCGCCCGCCCCGTGGTGATGCGCCCGATCGTGTCGGTCATGACATGGCTGGAATATTGCGCGGGCAGCGCGTCGGCCACGATGCGTTCCACCGCGCCGCCTGCCCCCCATGTCACATGCACGCCCGGAATATCGCGCTCGAGAATGCTGGCAGCCGTCCGCATGCTGCCATGCAACCTGGCGTTGAGCATCTGCATCATGTTGTCCCGGACAAGACGGGTCACCACCACCGTGACGGAGATGGTGCAAATCAGAATAAAAATACAGGTTACAGCAACAATTTTACCGACAAGACCGAATTTTCTGATGGAATTCATGCTAAAATCACTCCGCTTTCCGAGACGTTCCTGTCAACAATCCACTTCCAGCCGGACGGTCCTTGTTGAAAAGCCACTTTTGAACCGAAATTTCCTGATATATTCATACGCTTGTCATAAAGAATACCCGCCCCCCCATCCCCCACCGGGCCCGTTCCGCGCAGGACCGGCCATGGCCACGGGTGCGTGGGTCAAGACCCTTCGACACGACGGGGGCGCACACATCCTTCGACCGGCAGAAACAGGCCGGGGAGAATGATCGCCGTCATGGGGGAAGCTCCTGAATATAGCGATAAACTTCTGGCCGAGGTTAGGTTTTGTTAAGATTGATTATCAAAACGTTAACTTGTCATATCACGTTCTCGTTATTTCTAAAAAACCCAGCCAGGAAGGGCGGGTCTGCGGCGTGGCGGCGATCTTCCCTCATATTTGGGAGGGTATCGGCGCGGCCTGGGCTATCAGTTTTTTCTGCTTCAGTTCGCTCCAGAACGCGGCGGGAATCGCAACCTCCATGGAGCGCGCGTTGGCCTGCACCTGCGCTGCGTTGCGCGCACCCGGAATGACCGCCGCCACCGTCGGGTTGGCCGTCGCGAATTGCAGGGCGGCCGTACGCAGGTCCACGCCGTGCCGCTGGGCGATAACGCTCATCCGCTCGCGCTTGCGCGCCATGCCCGGCGGAATGGTGCCCTGATAGTCATAGCGGTCGCGACCGGCGGCATAGCCTGCGTTCAGGGGGGCGCCGACCACGACCGACACGCCCCGACGCGCCAGGGCGGGCAGGGTCTGCTCCAGCGCTTCGTCATGATGGAGGATGGAATACTGCGTTGCCAGCAGGACAATGTCGGGATCGCCGATCTCTAGCGTGCGCAGGGCCGCCTGCGGCGTGTTGATGCCCAGCCCCCATGCCTTGATGGTGCCTTCCTCACGCATTCTGGTCAGTTCGGGAATAGCGCCCTTGGTCGCCTGGTCGAAATAGGTCGTCCAATGGTCCCCCATATCCCTGTTTTCGGGCGAGAGGTCGTGGATATAGACGATATCGATCCGCGAAAGCCCCAGCCGCTGCAGACTGTCCTCCACCGAGCGGCGCACGCCTTCGGCCGTATAGTCATAGCGATAGGCGAAGGGGGAGGGGTCATGCCACATCGTGGCCGGTGGCTTTGGCGCCGCGCTCAGCAGGCGGCCGACCTTGGTGGACAGCACGAAGTCATCGCGCGCGCGGGTATGCAGGAAATGGCCGAAACGCCGCTCGCTCAGCCCCAGCCCGTACCAGGGCGAGGTATCGAAATAGCGGACACCGCAGTCCCATGCGGCTTGCAGGGTCGCCTGCGCGTCCTCATCCGTGCAGGGGGCGAAGCCGCTGGCCCGGCTGGCTTGTGTTCACCGGCAGGGCGGTGCGGGTCACCGGGCCCAGCGTGGGCATGACATCTCCGGCCTGCTGGCCCCCCTGGGCGTGGCCGGGCCGGGCCATCAGGACGGCGGCACTCCCCAGGGCGGACAGTGCGAGAAGATTACGTCGGGTTGCTGTCATTGGGTCCTCATCGGTCATGCCCCCCTTAATGCGGGGCGCCGGCAAGGGTTCGAAAGGCATGACCCCGACGGCGATAACATCACGGAATTGTGAGCAACCTTCCCTGCCCCGCCTCAAGCCCGACAGGAGGAAAGACAATACGAAAAACGTCCCACTCCACGGCGCAAAACATATTATCGTCCCGCCTCCATGAAAGGGTTGATCCTCTTGCAGCCTGCCCGACAAGGCACCCTGCCCGCAGGCCGGGGGGGGGAGAAGGGCATTGATCCTGTTCGATGTTTTGCAGTGCATAACGATATATTATTACGGTATCGATACCGTATAAATCTTTCCGCGTGAAAATAATAACTCAAATTGTATTTATATTTTCCTTATTTTTACTGCAACTGCTCTATCTTCCTGTCGTTGAGGCTTCACAGTGGCCGTTGCGGAGATCGTCTTTCTCGCAACCCTCATGGGATCGGGGACCGACACCATTCTCCAGAGCCGCTGCAATCGCGAAAGGAGACGACTATGTCTTATCAGATCCATGGCGTTCACGCCCGCACCCTCCCCCCGATGGCGCCTGCCGACAGCCGGGGCGGCGGTGGCGCTGCCCATAACCCGGGCAATTTTGCCAACGACCCCAAGAAAGCGTCGGAAGCCGGGCAGAAAGGCGGGCAACACAGCCACGGCAAAGACAGCGAAGGGATGAAACAGGGTGCCGGCACCCACAGCACGTCGAAATCAACCGGGGAGTCGAAACACGCGTCTGACTCCACCCACAAGGGTGGCCAGCACAGTTCCGGCAAGACGTGACCCCGGAAGGGCGGCCCCTGCAAGGAGCCGCCCTTTTGCCGTTCACCTTCACCCCTCTCAACAGCAGAAATCCACAGCCAGTGACCCGATCGTCCTGCTCAGGGCGTCCTGCTCAGGGACCAGCCCTGCCCACGGGGCGTTTCGCCCAAGGGAGTGCTGGCGGGCGATCCCTCGTTCTCGCCCTGATCTAGGAGAGCCTTCCAATGAAAAAAAGTCTCATGCTCCTTATGGCTTTAAGCCTGTCGGTGCCCGCAGGAGCGCAATCCCTGTCAGAAAAAACCGGCATGAATGCCTTGGTGGGGGCCGCGCCCACAACGGCGGATTTCGTCAAGATCGCGACAGTCAGCGATCTGTTCGAAATCCAGTCCAGCGAACTGGCCCTTCAGGGTCAGGACCATGCGCTGAACACCTTTGCCACGACGATGATCCAGGATCACAAGAAAACATCCGCCGATCTGAAGGATATTATCGCCAGCAACAACCTGCCGGTCACGCAGCCCACGGCCATGGACGACAGCCACCAGGCAACGCTCGACAAGCTCAAGGGCCTGCAGGGCACCAGCTTTACCCGCGAATACCGCAAGGACCAGATTTCGGGACATGAGGATGCGGTGTCCCTTTTCCGTCGCTATTCCCAGGATGGCGACAACCCGGCATTGAAAACCTGGGCCACCCAGACCCTGCCACGGCTTGAGGACCACCTGAAAATGGCAAAAGCCCTGCCCCATTAGTCTTTTTTATCAACCCCATGCCACCGGACCCGCTGCCTTGCCCCGTGCCCATCGGCAATGACCGGCCCATGGGCCGTGGCGGTCGTTTTCATGTCAGGCACGACAAGGCAGCGCGTGCCGCCTGAAGAAAATGGAGAGGCCCCATGACACCCGACACCGAGCAGGGCTTTCCCCCCCAGCAGCAGAAACCGCCCGGGCGGACCGACGCCATGCGGCCCCGCCCCGACCATGGGGAGGCCACCTACAAGGGTTCAGGCCGCCTGGCGGGGAAAAAAGCCCTGATTACCGGCGGCGATTCCGGCATAGGGCGTGCGGTGGCGATCGCCTTCGCGCGCGAAGGGGCCGACGTGGCCATTGCCTACTACAATGAACATGACGATGCACAGGAGAGCGCATCCTGGGTGGAGGAAGCCGGATGCAAGGCCCTTCTGCTTCCCGGCGACATTACGGAGCGGCAGCATTGCCAGGCCCTTGTCGCACGCACGCTCGATGCCTTCGGCGGCATCGACATTCTTGTCAACAACGCCGCACATCAGAAAAGTATCGAAAATCTGGCCGATATTGACGAGGCCGAGTGGGACAGGACCTTCCGCACCAATATCTACAGCATATTCTTCCTATGCCAGGCCGCCGTCCCGCACATGAAGCCGGGGGCCGCGATCATCAACACCACATCCATCAACGCGACATCCCCGTCCGAACACCTGCTGGCCTATGCCGCGACCAAGGGCGCTGTTGCGAACTTTACGGCAGGGCTGGGCCAGCTTCTGGCCGCGCAGGGCATACGGGTCAACGCCGTCGCCCCCGGCCCGATCTGGACCCCGCTGATCCCCTCCACCATGCCGCCCGAAGCGGTGCGGACCTTCGGCCAGAACACGCCCATGGGCCGTGCGGGGCAGCCCGCAGAACTGGCTCCGGCCTATGTTCTCCTGGCCTCGGACGAAGCCAGTTACATCAGTTCGGCCATTCTCCCCGTTACCGGCGGGCGGCCGATGTTGTAAGCCCGCGCGGCTGGCCAGTTTGAAAGAGCGGTTCAAAACAACGCATTGATAAGAACCGGTAAAAGTTTCCAGGTGTCGCCTTTTTTCAAAAAGGCGACGTTCCTTGAAGCTTTTTGAAAAAAGCTTCACCAAAAACTTTTATCTGTCTTGTATCTGCGTGGATCAGTCCCGCCGTTCGAAGGCACCGGCAATGCGCAGCGTCACGCTATCGGACACGTAGGGGACGTACATTTTCACGCCGAAATCGCTGCGCTTGAGTGTCGCTGTTGCTTCGAAACCTGCTGTGTATTTCTTGTCCATCGCGTTCACGCCCGCCCCGATAAAGTGGACTTGCAGCGTTTCGGGCCTGGTGACACCGTGCAGGGTCAGGTTGCCGGTCACCACGGCATCGTTCTTGCCGGTCATTCGGATGGCGGTCGAATCAAAGGTCGCGGCGGGGAATTTTGCCGTATCGAACCACTGATCGCCCTTGAGTTCATCGGTCAGCCTGGCACTTGTGGTCTGCACGGACGCCACGGGAATGCTCACCGACAGTCTGGACGTGGCCGGGTTTTTCGTATCCAGGCTGAGCGTGCCCGACACGTTGGAAAAAACACCGGAATAGTTTGTAAAACCAAGATGCAGGACCGAGAACGTGATCTGCGTATGCGCGGGCTCGACATCGTAGGTGCCGGACTGGGCCTGCGCCGCATCGGTCACGACCTGCGCACAAGCCGGGTTGGCCGCCACCAGACCGAGTGCAAGACCTGCCACAGGCAAGGAAAACAGCTTGTAAGCCATGAAATATTACTCCGTTCAGTCCTGAATTCATGGACCGGGCCGCATGATCCGTCGTGGCCCCGGCCCCCCGTTTCTATGGCATCTTCCTTACCGGTCCGGATTGCCACAAGAAACAACAACCATGGAAACGTAAGGTTTCCATTTTTTATTCTGGTCGCGCGGCTGCGCTCGGCCGCCGTGTTTCAGATACGTTCCGGCACTGGCGGGCTGGCGGCTATTCTTGCCAGGGCGGCATCGATCACCAGCCAGTCCGCGCTTCGGGCGGCGGCGGCAACGTAGCCATCCGGCCGTACCAGCCAGATGCCGTTTTTATCGGGCGGCGGGCATGGAGCGGGGTTCAGCAGGGCGGCATGACGCGCGATGATCACCCGCACATCGGGGGTATCCGTGGCAGCCAGTGTAAAACGGGGTGCGTCCCCGCGCCCCAAGGGATGATCGGCCCAAAAGCGCTGCCCCGGGCGCGGACCACGCAGGCCGGTGGCGCAACCGGCGTTGAGGGGGCTGTGCGCATAGCCCACCCTGGTCCCCGCCAGCCGGTTGGCAATGGCGCGCGGAACCATGGGAATACGGAAAAGCCCACGCACGACAAGGCAGCGCACCAGCCGGGCCAAGCGGTTTTTGAGCAGGACAACCCGGGTAATGCGCCCGGAATCGTTCAGCACCTGTTGCGCGACGGTACTGCGTTCAGCACTGTAGCTGTCCAGCAGGTCTGGCCTAGCCTCCCCCCGTACGACAAGGGCCAGTTTCCAGGCGAGGTTGAAGGCGTCCTGCATGCCCGTATTCATGCCCTGGCCGCCGGCGGGGCTGTGGATATGGGCGGCATCCCCCGCCAGGAACACGCGCCCGGCGCGGTAGGTGCGTACCTTGCGTTCGTTGACGCCGAAATGCGACAGCCACAGCGGATCGGACAGGCTGACACCCCCCGGCCCCCGCCGGTCGACAATCGCCTGCACCACGCCCAGATCCATTGCAGGCGGCGGTGCTGCACCGATATCGGCAATAATCCGGTAGCGGCCGGGTGATATCGGAAAAAACATGACCGCACCGTCATGATGCCAGAAAATGGCCAGCTCGTCCGGGGGGAGGGCAAGGCCCGCAACCCGCGTATCGGCAATGATGAAGCCGGTGGGCAGGGTATCGCCTTCAAAACCCAGCCCAAGCCTGCGCCGCACGAAGGAATGCGCACCATCGCAGCCGATGAGCCAGCCTGCATCCACATGCTCGCTTTCGCCCCCGGCATGCGTGAGGGTGCACGTAACCCCCTCCCCCGTATCCACAAAGCCTGTCAGTTCGGTAGTACGCTCGATTGTTCCGCCAAGGGTCAGGAAATGCTCTTCCAGCAGGCGTTCCGTTTCCGATTGCGCGATAATGAGCAGGTAACGAAAAGACGACGCAATCCCCTTGAACGTGACACGGGCAAGACGCTGCCGGCCCGAATGAATGCCCAGCGTGCTGGCATGCAGGCCGGTCGCCACGAAGGCATCGGCGCAGCCCGCGGCATCGAGAAGCTCCAGGGTTCGGGACCAGACGGCAAGGGCGCGGGACTGATCGGTGCGCGCGGGCAATGTCTCGATCAGCCGGACGGGAACGCGGTAGCGGGCAAGTTCGGCGGCCATGGTCAGCCCCACCGGCCCCGCACCCACGACAAGAACAGGCTTCGACATGGTTTTTACCCGCAGGAGAAAACACCCAGCCCGATACAGGCCTGTTCAGCCCAAACCCCGCAAGGCCCGGATGGTTTCCGCCCTGCCTGTCACAGGGCGACGCTATAGGGGGCTCGCGCAAGGGTGGCGCAGGTGCGCCCCTTCATCGCACGCCGCGCTGGGGCGAAAGGGTGGGGTGGTCGCCGGATTCAATGGGCCGGTTTTGGTCCAGGCCGTACCCAGATCGGGTTGGTGTAGGCGGTGCACCCCGCTTTATCCTCAACGCTCAGGGCGTACCAGCCATCTGCCGCGCCTGCCGCATCCACCGTGACATGGACTGTATCGCGCTTGCCATCATAATCGATCAGGCGCGCGAGCTTGCCATTACGGATAATGGAGACACGCTTGAGACCATTGACGGCGCGAATGTCGAAGCCAAGCGCAACGGTGCCGCCGGCGGGTGCGAAAAAGGTTTCCCCGAACATATGATCGGGAAAGATCAGGGGGCCGTGGCTGACAAAGGCGTGGCCATGACGCGCCGCATCGATAAAGCCGGTAACTGTCAGCTTGCCCGGCACATATGCGTAAAGCCGCGCATTGCCCGATTGGGCGTTCCAGACATCATGCGTATCCGACCCGGCGGTCAGGAAATAGGGGTGATTTGTAGTCCACGACGCCCAGGCGCGGTTGAGCACCTTCGTGTCGTCACCGGGCATTGTGCCGTTGATTTCCAGCAGGTCGTAGGCGGGGTCCAGCCCGCCTTGCGCAACCCCCCTGTCCACACTTGCCAGGTAGCCTTCCCCCGGGGCGTCGGGGTGGTTGACCTGGATCGTCGTCGCACCCAGGCGGCGGGCTTCCCTGTACACATCGGTGGCGGTGGCCTTCGCCATTTCCAGCCGCAACGGCTCACCCAGCCGCAGGGGATAGGCATTGAAATGCCCCCAGGAGGGCGAGAACTCCGCCGAAGGAATGAACGGCACACCGCGCTGGTCCGCGATGGCCTGCAACGCCCTGTGGTTTGTCGTCAGATCGTGATCGCTGACCAGCAGCAGGTCCAGCCCCGCCGCCAGTTCGGACCGGGCAAGATCGGCAGGTGGGGTGACGCCATCGGCCTGATCGGAATGGTGGTGCATATCCGCCGTGTACCAGCCCAGCGCCTCGGGGCGGAAAAGACGCTCGATGCTGACATCTTCCGTGCTGGTCTGGCCCGGGCGAATATGAACTTTCACAAGAACGGGCCGCGCGGTAAAGCCCGCACCGGACTGGACGGAAAAAACATAATCGCCCACGGCCAGCGGAATATCCGCCTGCCCGATCCGGTCCAGTTCGGTAAAGAAGGTGTGCCGGCCCAGATATTGGACAAGGGGGCGCTGGCCCTGCTCGATCGCGATACTGGCATCGACCGGCCTGCCCGTAGCCCTGTCATGCACCAGAAGATGCAGGCGGCCCGGTGGTGCAAGCCCCGCAAAATCCTGCGTGCGCCTGTCCCCCTTGCCAAGGGTCACGGCAACGCCGGGCGTGTTCGCATAGCCCTCACCCGTGGCGTAGAACCGGTAGGAACCGGGGGCGAGCGTGAAGGCGTAATGCCCGTCCTGCCCCAGCGTCCAGGCCAGGGGCCTGCCGTTCTTTTCCACCACCACGACAGGGGCGGCCAGACCGGTGCCATCCGCCCCGCTCACCCGGCCGGAAATTTGCGCGACACCCTGGCCTTCACGCTGGATTTCAGAGGCGACAATGGGTGCCAGGTCACCGCGCGGGACAATCTGCAACCATCCATCGAACTGAGCGCTCTGCCCGGGCAGAAGGGTCGTCTGGCGATAGAGGTCCTTCTGCCCGAAGCCGAAGCGATCGAAGCCGGGCATGTGCATGGCAATGGCCCAGTCCCGATCATAGGCGGTGATCCGGTCCGCCAGCGCCCCGCCTGCCGGGCCCTCGGTCTGGTCTGGCAGGCCCGGAACGCCGAAGAAATACCCACCCATCGACCACAGCACAAAGCCCGACAGCGCCTTTTCCACCGGCCTGGGCCCGCCATTGGTCATGGTGACGGACAGATGCACGCTGTCATCCGCGTCCTTGAGAATATAGCGCGTGCGGATTTCGACCTGCCCCCATGTGCGCACCGCCTCCACAATGGCCTCGGCCGGTGTATCCTCGACAATCCGGACGGTCTGGCGGTCACTGGGCCACGCACTCCAGCTATTGGGCAGGAAGTCGGCGAAGGTCACCCGGTCGGGGCCGATCACACCCCCTGTAACAGGTGCCGCATCGATCAGCGCGCCGTGTGGAATGGCCCAGGGGGGTGCGGTTTTTACCGCAATCGCCACAGCCACCCGATCGTTCATGATCGTGATATCGCCCGCGGCATTCGCCTGCCCGTGGGGAATGGGCGTGGGGCCGACCACAACCCGCACCGCCGCCGATGCAGGCGCGCTGGCAAAAAGAAGAGCTACAAGTAAACCGGTCCGGCAGCGTAATCGCATCGCCATTTCCAAACTATGATCCACAACGGCTTCGACTGGCCAGCGAACGCCCCATCGCACGCGATCGGGGCGAGGTCCGGACGGGCATGGGGCCAAGGCCAGCCTTCCTTGCAGCCTGAAGCTTTTTGGAAAAAGCTTCACCAAAAACTTTTGCCAATTTTTATCAACGCGCTGTTTCGAAACAGGCCCTTATCCTTTTCGCAGCAGGAGAATACGGCCCGGCAGGCGCGTGACGGTCATTCCCGCTGTAGCGGCCATTGTCGCGATGGCCGTATCGGCCTGATCTATTCTGAACGCCCCGCTGATATGGGGCATATCGGCATCATTGGCCAGGACATAGACACGGCCCTGCCGGTAGCGGGCCATGGCGGCCACGGCAGTATGGATCGACGCATTGTCCAGAATGAGGTTGCCATGCGCCCATGCGGCGATCTCCTCCGGCGGAATGCCGTGTTCGACAGACGCACCAAGCGCGTTGGCGTAGCTGGCACGGTCCCCGGCCCCAAGCCTGATGGCGGGTTCGCCCTGTGGGGTATGCACATCCACACGCCCCTGAACCACCGCCACGCGAACATGCCGGGATTCCCTGCGTATTTCGAAAACCGTCCCGACATCCTCCGTCATTCCGCCACGCGCCAGCACGCGGAACGGGCGATGCGGGTCGTGCTTCACGTCAAAGAGCGCATTGCCCCGCAACAGCGTGACGGTCCGCTCCATTGGCGTGTAATGCGTGGCAATGGCGGTATCGCTGTCGAGAACGGCACGGGACCCATCGGCCAGGGTCAGTGTCTGTACCGCAGGCCCCGACCACCGATCGGCCTGGAGCCAGGTTGCCGCGACAGGCGCATAAAGAACAAGCAGGCACGCCGCCACGGCCGAGACACCAAGGAACAAACCGCGCCGGGCCTGTCTTCTGCGGCCCATCCGCCGCCAGGTGCCCAGTGCCGCCTGATCCTGTTCCTGCGAAACACGAAGGGCGCGCCATAAAGCCCGCTCACGCTCGAAGACCGTGTTGTTGTCTTCGGACGCCGCACGCCAGTGCCGGAATGCAGCCAGTTCGTCATCCGTCATGGCGCCCGATGCCATGCGGACGATCCAGCCGCGCGCGGTTTGCGTTCTATCGTGCGGTTCGTCTGTCACGTGGGATCCTTCGCCGTGTTGCCGCCTTTTCTTCCAGGACGCATGAACATCGGGCGATTGAACAAGCCGGTCATCATTGTGCGAAAATCAGCTCTGCCGCGCCGAGGATATGATTTCGAGCGCGCGGCATATGTAGCGACTGACAAGGGCCACGGAACGGCCCATGCGCGCGGCAATATCCTTCTGGGGCACACCATGAAAGCGATTGAGCAGGAAAATGGTTCTCATGGGTTCCGGAAGGGCCTCGACAGCCTTTTCGATCATCTCCAGTTCGTATCTGGCCGACACCGAACGTTCGGGCGAAGGTGTATCGTCTTCCAGCCAGAGTAGCGCATGGATATCGCTCTGGACCGTTTCGCGCCGCCTGGCACGCCGGGAATAGTCGATCGCCAGGTTGGAAGCCAGCCGATAGAGAAAGGCCCGGGGGTTGACGATCTCCGCCGCGTTTTCGATGCGCCTGATCTTTTCGAACAGCGACTGCACCGCGTCCTCGGCCGTATCCGGATTGCCGACGATCCGCTGGATGAGGCTGAGAAGCTTCGGGCGTTCCGTCGTGATCAAGTCGGTCAACACCGCGATATTGTCCTGCATGACGCGCTACCTGCCAGATGCTTCTTTTCTGGCTGACTAACATTGATAAGAATGACTTGCAACTTCGTCCCACCGGCGCTTCCGCCCCTCTCCCCGCACGCTTGAACAACCGCGCCTTCCTGCCTGTGCGCCTGATGGCTGTGACGTTCGGGTGGGACGAAATTCAACAGCGCGGCGTAATTTAAATTCCCCTGTTGCAAGATGGGCACCCGGCAAGCAGGACCGGATCTCCAGTAACCGTTCCGGTTCGCACAGGCCGGAAGACAGAGGGCAACGTCACGGCGGCATCTGCCCAAATTAACGTCACACGACAGGCAACATACTGATTTAGAAAAGGAAATTCACCAAAGCCCTGGGGCCGCGGCGTTGGTGTCGACCCGCGTGCAACGATGCGCGCCAAATGCTCCCACGCTATCCGCGCCGGCTGAGCATCCACCGCGGATAGCGCCCGAGCGAAAGAAAAAAGAGCCGAAGGTGTTGAGACCCCGTTCGCTGCGGCGTCATAGGTCTGTAGTTATTGAGAACCGCTATCATTTGCAACAAGGAGAAATATCGGTGCCGGACCACAGATTCGCTCGGAAGGTGTCGTTGTTGTCGCGATTAGGTGCGGCCGTCCTGATGACATCCACCTGTCTGGTGGAAATGGGAGGACGATCGGCTGCGGCGCAAACGGCCAGTGCGACACGGCACTTCTCTATCCCGGCCCAGCCGCTGCGCAACGCCTTACGGGATTATTTCCAGCAATCCGGCGTTCAGGTCGCCTACCCCACAATGATCGCAAGCGATGCCCGAAGCACGGCGATTTCGGGGGATATGACCCCGCAGGAAGCGTTATCCCGCCTGTTGAGCGGGACCGGCCTTATCTACCGTTCCACCGGGCCGAACAGCGTTTCTTTGCTGAAGGCATCTTCAGGCATAACGCTTGGGCCGGTTCGCGTCCAAGGTGCGGTGGCCCATGAAAGCCCCACCGGCCCGGGGGTGGGTTACGTTGCCGAAAATACCATGTCGGGCACCAAAACGGATACGCCGATCACCGAAATCCCGAATTCCATTTATGTCGTGACGAAGCAGCAGATGCAGGACCAGCAGGTGCAGAACCTGGCAGAGGCATTGCGCTACACACCGGGCATTTATGCCGAAGGCATGGGGCAGCAGACCAACGGGGCAGCGGCCGGGTTTGGCGGCGGCACCTTCATACAGCGGGGATTTTCGTCATCGCAGTTTATAGACGGGTTGATTTCGAATTCCGAGGTCGCGCTCGATCCGTCTTTTATCGAGCGCGTTGAAACGATCAATGGCCCGACATCCGTCATGTACGGCCAGGCAGCACCTGGCGGTATTATCAACGAAAGCCTGAAACGACCCACCGAAGCCCCTTTGCGCAATGTCACGGTCGGTTTTGGCAACTGGAACCGTTATGAAGCCACATTCGATGTCAGCGACAAGATCACGTCATCGGGGAACCTGAAATATCGCATTGCGGGCATTGGCGTTTCGCAAGACACGCAGACGGATTATGTCCGCTATCACCGTGTTGGGGTATCGCCTTCCTTTGACTGGAAGATTGACGACAAGACCGACCTGACCCTGATCGGCAACTACGTCTACACACCCGAGGATGGCGCTTATTCTTCCTACCTGCCGGCTGTCGGCACACTGTTTCCGGGAAAATACGGGCGTCTTTCGCGCCATCTTTTCATGGGCGAGCCGGGCTGGAACAACCATAAGGAAAGCGGGGCACTTTTTGAATATCTGTTTTCGCATCGGTTCAATTCTCACCTGACGTTTCAGCAGACATTCCGGTACGAGGAATCCAAAACGAATTTCAGCTATGTCTATACCAAATACGGTGCGCTCGATGCGGACGGGGTCACGCAGCCGCGCGTGGCCTTCGCCGTGCCCAACACCACACGTACCGCAGCCCTCGATTCCCATCTGGTCGGAAACTACCGTACAGGAGAAGTCCGGCATACGGCGATCGTGGGCGTGGATTTCTGGGATTATCATTCAAACGGCCAGTACTATCGTTCCGATGCGAACAGCCTGAATATTTACGCGCCGCAATACGGGAATTTCACCCCGCATTTCGGTTACCCCGGAATGGGCTCGGCGGATGCAACCTCCTGGTCCTGGTTCGGACGGGATACCTATGACCAGGTTGGCGTCTATTTTCAGGATCAGATCCGCTACAAGGGGCTGACCGTCACCCTGGGTGGGCGTGAGGACTGGTTTTCGCAATATAGCTGGTCAAAATCGAGCTTTCCCTATACGGGCACCAGCAGTACAACGACCTCTCCTTTTTCGACAAAGGCCTTTACCTGGCGCGCCGGGGCGACATATGAACTGGATTTCGGTCTTGCGCCCTATTTCAGCTATGCAACATCCTTCCAGCCACAGACGGGTACGGATGTGGAAGGCCATGCCTTCAAACCCACGCAAGGCAAGCAGTTCGAAGCCGGTCTGAAATACAAGCCGCACGGCTTCGACGCCCTGTTCACGGCCTCGGCTTTTCACATCGATCAGACGAATGTGCTGACATCGGACCCGCAAAATCCCGGTTATTCCATTCAGACGGGCCAGATGACATCCAAAGGATTCGAGGTTTCGGCACAGGCCAACGTGACCAGGGATCTGCGCATTCTCGCCTCCTACACCTATGACGACGTACGCTATTCAAAGAGCAATGACACGACCGTGCCATATTATTATGACCCGACATCGGTTCAGGACGGATATCACATGAGGGAGGGGGCAGCCGTTCCCCTGAAGGGAAAATACGCCGATGCCGTGCCCCGCAACATGACATCCCTGTTCGTCAACTATGCCTTGCCCAAAGGCAAACTGCGGGGGCTGGAATTTAATTTTGGCACCCGTTATGTGGGCTGGACATATGCCAACACGGCCAATTCTTTCAAGGTTCCTGCTTTTATTCTCTTCGATACCGGAATGCGGTACGATTTCGGAAAAGCCGCGTCTTTCCTGAAAGGACTTGTCGGGCAATTGACCATTTCCAACCTGACCAACAGATATTACGTCACCTCCTGCGGCACAGCACAGTGTTATATTGGCCAGGGGCGACGCGTTTATGGAAACCTCTCCTATAGCTGGTAAAATTTCATCTCTTTCTCAGACAGTCATGTTTGGCGGAAAACAAGAAAAGTTTTTGGTGAAGATTTTTTCAAAAAATCTTCCAAGAACGTCACCTTTTTGAAAAAAGGCGACACCCAAAAACTTTTATAGAATTTCTGTTTTTCTTGGTAAGAATTTATAATAACCCCTCAAGGCTCTCTTCCCCCTTCCTTGCTCAGATAGAATTCGACTGGCACTGTCAATGTGACGGGATCGCCCCCGATACTGTCCGGCGGTTCGGGCAGGGGCTCCGCCCGCCGGACAAGTGCCAGTGTCTCGCTATCGAGCAGGGCGTTGCCCGATGTCTGCGCAAGAGCAACCTCCAGCACATGCCCTTTGCGATCCATGCTGAAACGCACAAAGGCCGTGCCTTCCGCCTGTTCGGCCCGGGCGGCATTCGGATACTGCCGGAACACCTCCAACCGCCCCAGCAGGCGGGCCTGCCATGTACCGGGATCGTCACTGCCGCTGGCGTCATGCAGCCCGTCTTTTACCTGCCCTTGCGGGGCTGAAACAACCGTCTGATGGCCCTCCATGGCATCGGTCGCCACGGCCGGGGCGGGCGAAGGTCGGGGGAATCGGGCCTGCCTGACAGGGGGTTTGGGTCGTTTTTTCACCATCACATGCGGTGCCTGAACCGATTGACGCAGCATGTCCGCAACATCTGCCCTTGGTGCGGGCAAGGCCGGGGGCACCGGCCGGACCCGTTGCGCTTCAGGTACGGGCCTGCGCTGCTCGGGGGCTGTTACAGTCGCCACATGGGTGGGTACGCTGCTTTCCGGCGTGACCATATCCAGGGCAATGGCTGCGGGTTCGGGGACGGGTGGCGGATTATCCAGCGATACAGGCTGCCACAGGCAGGCGCCCAGCGCCGTGGTGCCAACGGTAAGGCAGAACAGGAAAGACAGGCCCCAGGTCCATCTCTCCCGCCGGGCCTGCGACTGGCGCATGGCGCGGCACCAGTCATGGAAAGGGAGTCCGGCAGACCCTGCGCTGCCATACGGCAAGGAGCGAACGGGCGCCTTACCATCCGCCGTCATGACAGGTGCCCCCATCGCGGCAGCCGCCACGCACCGCCGCGTTGAGAGGGTGCGTGAGGCTGAACGGTGCAGGAGAGAACGATCATCACATTTCATCGCAAAGAGGGATTGGCCTCTCTTTCATATTGCAATTAAGAAGCGTTCGCAATATAGAACGGAAACACCCACAGCGGCGAGGGAACGCCCATGAACGCCATTCTTGCGGAAAACCCCATGATCAGAGACGCGGCAAGCCGCACCATCGGTGCTGTCCGGCATGCCTTGCACGGACCGCGACGCTGTGACCTGGCATCGCAGCGCGCGACAGCGTGGGAAAATGATCTCGCCGCCATCAGCCCCCTGTTCCGCACGGCGCAGGAAACAATGCTGATCCTGCAAGGAGCTGGGTTGATACTGGCCCCACCGGGCACTGTCAGGATAACGCGGCATGAACGCCGCCTGCTGCGCGCAACGGCTGCCGCCCAGGATGAAGAGGACATGCTGATGGATAATGTCCTGTACAAACTCGCACCCCATCCGCAGGCCCGCCCTGCCCTGGCGCGCGCGGTAACAGTGCTGGCCAACAGCCTGGCGGGTTGCGGGCACTGGCTGTCCGCACCACCCCTGCCAGCCGGCGCCCTGGGGATGATGCGCATGCGCCGGGTCGATCTTGCGCGGGTAAGGGTCGCCTGGCCGGTCTCGGAAAGACGACGCAGCAGATACTCGGATAACGCAACAGAAGGAATGCAGCCATGACGATACCAAATGAAGCCGACCGGCGATCAGACCTGCCAAAGGCGGAAAAGACGCTGCTATGGTGCATCCGGGCCTGGGTTATCAGCCTGTCCGACCGTTCGGGCTATGCGGACCGGATCGAAGCGACGTTCGAAAAGCTGGGAATTAGCGAAACCGTCGCGGATCTGCACGGGCTCATGGTAGCGACCGGGCGGGGTGCCCGGCGGGTTATCGAGATCAACTGCATCTGCTCGCCCGGGGTTGGGGCGGATGAACGACGGCTGCTGGATGCCATCGCGCTTCAACAGCGGGAAAACCATGAAGATGCTTTCGATATCCTGACAGGCTTCATGACCGAGGCCGCCGCACTGGACGCCTGCGACCATATTTCCCGCCTGGCGCTGGCGTTAAGTGCTGCGGGGCATGTTTTCAAACAGCCGCATCAAGCAGCATGGCAGGGGTGGGACAGTGGACAGGTCATGCGCAGCTATGCATTGCATTGACCGCACGTGCCTTGGCGGGCTTCTGTAAAAGGCTGCTGCAAAGTTTGTTCAAGTAATATCCCAGCATTTATAAAAGTTTTTGGGTGTCGCCTTTTTTTTTCAAAAAGGTGCCGTTCCCTGAAGCTTTTTGAAAAAAGCTTCACCAAAAACTTTTATTCTTTATCAATCCGTTGGTTGGAAACCCTCTCTCCTGCGACACGCAGGCATCCCGGCCCGATCGCGGATCGACGCCTGCCACGCCTGTCCGATGGTTGCGAGATCGACGACCCTATGCCATGAAATTGCGAAAGACTCTTACCTTGTTCCAGTAACCCGTTGCCTGAAAGGGCATTTCGCCCCACGGAGGTCCCCGCCTTGAAGGCGAAACGCACGTCGCTCCAGCTTTACGAGGCCCATCGTGAGCGTTTGCTGAGCTATGCGAACCGTCTGTCGGGAGACCGCACCCTGGCCGAGGACATTGTCCAGGACACGTGGCTGCTCTTTGCCCGCCAGCCTGTCGAACAGATTGGCGCCCCATTCCAATATCTGCGCACCATCGTGCGCAACCTGTTCATAACCCGCCTGCGCCGTACCCGGAACGAAGGCACCGACGGTGTGGATTTCGACGCCGCTACGCAAGACATGGCGGACAATGCCGCGTCGCCCGAGGCCGCCGCCAGCGCGCGCGAGACCCTGGCCCGCGTCGTCGCGGCAGTAGACGCCATGCCGCCACGCCAGCGCGACGCGTTCAAACTCTATTATTTCGAAGGCCTGAAGCTGCGCGAAATTGCCATGCGTCTCGACCTGTCCATTCCGATGGTCCATCGGTTGATCGCCGATGGCATGACGATTTGCGACCGGATCTATGAGGAAGGGCTCTGACCCATCGTGCCCTGTCCGGAATTGGTAAAAAAAACCCTTCCTTCGCGCATCTCTCAAAGTAAGGGCGAAAAACGTCAGGCTGCGGGCCTGGCGTCTTGTTCCATTATCCTCCTGCTTTGGAGAATGCGCGCGCCATGACTGAACAGCGAACGCCCCGGCAGGCCGCCGCCGACTGGTACCTTTTTCTCCGCGAAGATCCGGACGACCGGGATTTGAAAATCCAGTTCGAACGCTGGCTGAATGAGGATCCGGCGCACGCGGCGGCCTGGGCGCGCATGAACGCGACCGCCACCCGGATCGTCACCGCCCATGAAACGCTGCATGGGCCTGCACCCGCAGGCACGCCGCTTTCAGCACCTGTGCGCAGGCGTGCCATTCGCCCTTCCCCGCGGTTTTTTCTGCCCATTGCCGCCTGTGCCGCCATCTGTGCGCTTGCGGTGCTGAACGGGCCGGATCTGCTCGTGGCCCTGCGGGCGGATTACGTGACCCCTGTCGGCGCAACCCGTGCCATCCGCCTGGCGGATGGCAGCGCGGTAACGCTGGGGCCCCGTTCGGCCATTGCCGTCAAGATGACACCCGACGGGCGGCACGTCAGGCTGCTGCGGGGCGAGGCCCTGTTCGACGTGCACCACGACGCTGAACGACCATTCAGCGTTCAGGCAGAGGATGTCGAAACCACCGATATCGGCACGGTGTTCGACGTGCGGATGCAGCGCAACGCCACCACGGTGGCCGTACGTCAGGGCGCGGTTCATGTCCGCCAGCCAGGCAGGGCGGATCGGGATCTTCAGCCCGGCCAGTGGATCCGTATTTCGGGCGATATCACCACGGGGACCATGCCTATCGATGCAATCGGCGCCTGGCGCACAGGAACCCTGATTGCGAACGACCAGACCGTTTCGGACGTGATCGCCGCACTTCGGCCATGGACCGGTGCGCGGATCGTGCTGACCAGCCGGGCGCTTGGCGAACAGCGCGTGACGGGAACCTATGACCTGCATCAGCCCGAGGCATCGCTTCGCCTGATCGTCGGACCTTATGGGGGGAGGGTCACACCCATCACGCCCTGGTTCGACATTATAAGCGCGCGCTGATCCCTCTGCCACGTTCGAGAAAATTTTTTCTTTCCAATTGGATAGATGAAAGCACGGGTGCGTGCGCAAAAAAAATCAGGCCGATTGGTTAAAAACCCTCTCCTGCACGCATCTCTAGAATCAGAAGATACTAATGCGACGTAATCGCATTTAGGCGAACAAGACACGCGCAAGCGACTGAAGGAGAGAGCCGCGCCAATGGACCCCAACGCCTGCCCGCAGAAAAGTTCCAGCCCGGCATATCCTGCCTCCACAAGTCCTGACATGACGCGTTCCGGCCTGGCGCATTCTGGCAGAGTGAATTCTGGCAAGGTGAATTCCAGGCCCGTGATTGCCAGAAGCGTGTCTCTTGCGCCCGCTCTCCTTCTGGCGGCCACGACCGCGCTGACAGCGTTGGTCAGTGAAAAAGCAGGTGCCCAGACCGCCACGCCCGCATCGCAGGGGGTGCCGTCGCATGGCCCGGATGCTCTGGTTCCGTTCAATATTCCCGCAGGCCCGCTCTCCAGCGCGCTGACCGCCTTCAGCATTCAGGCCCATACGCCCTTGGGGTCGCAGGCACCGGTGCTGGCGGGCAAGGTATCACCCGGCCTGCAAGGCCGGTTCACGACATCGGATGCGCTTGCCCGGCTTTTGCAGGGTAGCGGCCTGACCTATCGGCTCACTGCCGATCACGCCTACCAGATCGCGCCGGCGTCATCCAACATAACACTTGGTCCGGTGCGGGTGGGTGGCAGCCTTGGGCGGGAAAGTGCAACCGGCCCGGGCGTGGGCTATGTCGCCCATTATACCGAATCGGGTACAAAAACGGCAACACCACTCACGCAAATTCCAAATTCCATTTACGTTATCACGAAAGACGAAATTCTGGACCAGCAGGCCCAGAACATTAATGAAGTTCTGCGCTACATGCCCGGCGTTTATGCGGAAAGTGGCGGAACGGGCAATAACGGTGCGGCGGAAGGCAACCTGGCGGCCGGGTCATCGAGCAGTTTGAGCATGCGGGGTTTTGCTTCCAGCGAATTTGTCGACGGGATCCAGTCACGCTCCGCCTCTGCGGGTGAAACCGCTTTTGTGGAACGTGTCGAAGCCCTTATGGGGCCGTCTTCCGTACTTTACGGGGCCGCAAGCCCGGGGGGCATGATTCTCACGCGGCTGAAAACCCCCACGCAGACACCGTTGCGTAACGCCACAGTCGGATTTGGCAACTGGGGACGTTATGAGGCCACGGTCGATGTAAGCGACAAGATCAATACATCGGGCACCCTGAAATATCGCATTGCGGCGATCGGTGTGACGCAGGATACCCAGACTGATTACCTGCATTACAAAAGAGTGGGCGTCCTGCCCTCCATTAAATGGGATATTGATGACAAGACCAGCCTGACCCTTCTGGGCCAGTATATGTATACGCCTGAAAGCGGGCTGGCGACCGGCTACCCCGGTATTGGCACGCTGGTTCCCGGCAAATACGGGTATATTCCACGGAGCCGGTACCTGGGCGATCCGGGTGCGAATACCCATACGGCCCATGAAGGGGATTTTGAATATCAGTTTTATCATAAGTTCAACAGGTTTCTGGAATTTCACCAGACATTCCGATACGAAAACAGCAACGACTACATGAACCGGGTTATTCTGGTGCAGGGCCTTCAGTCCGACGGGGAAACCTATCCCCGCCATGCCACCATGGAAACGGACAAGGACAAGACCATTGCGCTGGACAGCCAACTGACGGGTCATTTTTCTGTTGGCGATGTTCACCAGACAGTCATTGCGGGCATGGATTTTCGGCGTGTCGAGATTGTGCAGAAGATTTCAACGCAGGTTACGGGCATTCCCTCCGTCGATATATGGGCCCCCCAATATTACGTATCCCACCCCGATTACAGCTTTACGGGCGACAATACCGTTCGCGTGACGAACGATTACGATACCGTGTACCAGAAGGGGATTTACTTCCAGGACCAGATAAAATGGAAAAAGCTGACCGTTACGCTGGGTGGGCGGCAGGACTGGTACAATAATGGCGGCCCGTATTACGCTGGCAGCCATACTGCCGCAACAACGACACCGGTCGTGTACACCCCGACCAAGGAAGCACCCTCCGCATCGAAATTCACGTGGCGGGCGGGGTTTACGTATAATTTCGACTTTGGGCTGACCCCTTACTTCAGTTATGCGACATCCTTTATTCCGCAGATCGGGTCGTTCAACGCAGACGGCCGGCCCATGGCCCCGCTGACCGGAGACCAGTTTGAAGCGGGGTTGAAATATATCATTCCCAAGACGGATATTTTCCTCACGGCATCCGCGTTCCATATCAAGGAACATCATTTCCAGGTTGATGATCCGGAAAATCCCGGGCTTGAAATGGATGCAGGCACGGTCGTGTCAAAAGGGATCGAAGTGTCGGCCCATGCCAATGTCACAAAAAACCTGCGCCTGACTGCCTCCTATTCCTTTGTGGATGCGAAGGTGACAAAAAGCGACACCAGTGTCGATAGATACGACATGTACGGAAACGATCTCGGGCTTGTTCCCGAGCAGGGCAAATACCTGGATAGCGTTCCAAGAAACATGGTGAACATGTTTGCGGATTACACGCTGCCGCGCTCCGTCCTGCCCGGTTTTGGCATCAATTTCGGCGCCCGTTATATTGGGTGGACCTATTCGGACAGCGCCAACTCCTACAAGCTGCCGCCCCATATTATTTTTGACGCGGGCGCACATTACGACTTTGGGCAGGCATCCCCCGTTCTGAAAGGCCTGTCCGCACGCCTTGCCATGTCCAACCTTGCCGATACGCGTTATCTGGCCTCCTGTTCATCCAACGGGTATGGCGGCACCTGCTATTATGGCCAGGGCCGCCGCGTATATGGAAATATCTCTTATTCGTGGTGACATTCCCCGCAACGATGGACGGCACCCTGTCGGCACAGGATTTGCTGCCGAAGCGATACAGGGGCGGCCGGGACGGGATGGCCCGGCTTGTGTCCGAGGGGGGGGCATGTCGTTCCCACACAGGGCGGGACGATACGTTTGCTGGAACAGGATAAGCCAGACTTTCCGGTTCAGCCGGCATAAAATTCCCCGCCGTCATTAGAAAAAGAAGCGGCTCGTTCGTCATATACAATAGAGAGTTTTGTTCACGCGCCACCTGTGCGGGGGAAACCCCGCGGCACGGGGCGCATAAAGGTCCAAAGGGGCGCTCCCCCATGGAGACAGGCATGAAAAGGCACAGCGTGGTGAAACGTATGCCACTGAGTTGCGAATCACTATTACACGCATTTGTGTGCGTGCCGTTTTCATGACCACCCGCGCGATTCGTCGCTGGTTCGTGGTCCATAAATGGACCAGCCTTGTCTGCACGCTGTTCCTGCTGATCGTGTGCGCAACCGGCCTGCCGCTGCTGTTTTCCGAACAGATCTGGGAGACGTTCGTGGGCGATGACGACCCGCCGTACGAGGTCCTGCCACCCGGCACGCCCAATGCCAGCCTCGATACGATCGTGAACAAGGCGCGCGCCCTCTACCCTGGCCAGATCGTCACCAATGTCAGCCCGGATGATGATGAACCCGCCGTGCTGGTCTCCATGGCGCCAAGCTGGCAGGCGCTGAAGGATGACGACAAATACCCCGACCGGCATTCCGGCCACTGGATCAAGTTCGACGCCCGCACGGCCAAGGTGCTGAAACAGTCCCGCCCGGCCGATGCGCCAGAAGAACCCCGGACCTGGACCGGCATTATCATGGGCATTTGCACCCGCCTGCATGTCAGCCTGTTCGCCTACCTGCCTGGCCGCCTGTTCCTGGGGCTTATGGGGGGTGTTTTCGTCGCCTCGCTGGTGTCTGGCATGGTGCTGTATGGCCGGTTCATGAAGCGGTTGCCGTTCGGCTCCGTCCGGCGGGACCGGGCAAGCCGGCTGACATGGCTGGACCTGCACAACCTGCTGGGGGCCGTCACACTGGTCTGGGCGACGGTGGTGGGCTTTACCGGGCTGGTCAATGAACTCCAGACCCCGCTGTTCGGCCTGTGGCGCGTAACGGATGTGCGCCAGATTCTCAAGCCCTATGCCGACCTGCATGTACCTGCGCAGGATCATCTGTCCTCCGTGCAGGCGGCGTTCGATACGGCGGCCAAGGCGGCCCCGGGGAACGAGGTGACCGGGCTTTCCTTCCCCGGTGCGTCCTTCGGCAGCCCGGTGCATTACGTGCTGTGGACGCGGGGTGCCACACCGCTGCGGGCCCGGCTGTTCACACCGGTGCTGGTCGACGCCCGTACGGGTGAGCTGACCGGGGCGTATCCCATGCCGTGGTACCTGCGCTTTCTGGAAATTTCCCGCCCGCTGCACTTTGGCGATTACGGCGGCATGCCGCTGCGCATCCTGTGGGCGCTGCTGGATGTGGTGGTGATTTTCGTGCTGGTCAGCGGTCTGGTTCTGTGGGTGGCCAAGCGCAAGATCGCGACCGACGCCCGGCTGCGCGCCCTTGGCTACGACCTGGACGATACGGACCGGGTCATGCCCGCGGGGTCTGCCCTTGCCCATCTGGAAGCCCGCCGATGAACGCCGTCTCTGCCGAAATGCCCCTGCCTTCTTCCCCTGATCCCACACCCCGTGCCCCGGTGGCTGTCTGGCCCTGGCCGATCGCCCTTGGCGTGCTGACGGTCTTTGGCCTGCTCTCTGCCCTGCTGGGCCAGCACGGCGTGTGGCTGGCCCTGTCCTGGGCCGCCCTTTCCGTTCCCCTCATCGTCACGGTCATCTGCCTGGTCCGGGCGTGGTGCCGTAGGCCGTCTGCCAAAGGAGGTCACTCATGACCCCGATTTCGTTCTCCCCATGGGACATGTTCCTCAATGCCGGTCCCGTGGTCCGCTGCGTCATGACCCTGCTGGTCGCAGCCAGCCTGCTGACCTGGACGATCTTAATCGCCAAGTCGGTCGAACTGCTGCGCGTGCGGCTCAAACTCCACAAGGCCGAGCAGACATTGGAGCAGGCCAATACGCTGGACGTGGGCGAGGAAGGCACGCGGCAAAGCGGCATTGCCCACACGCTGGTCATGGCGGCAGAGACCGAACGCAACCGCTCCGCCGACATTCCCGACGACCATGACGGCCTGAAGGAACGCATCGTGCTCCATCTCGAACGGCTGGAAGCCGCGGAAGGCCGCAAGCTGATGCGCGGCACCGGCCTGCTGGCCACCATCGGCGCCACCTCCCCCTTCATCGGCCTGTTCGGCACGGTCTGGGGGATCATGACCTCGTTTACCGGCATCGCCGCCAGCAAGGCCACCAGCCTGGCCGTGGTCGCCCCCGGCATTGCCGAGGCCCTGCTGGCCACGGCCCTGGGTCTGGTCGCAGCCATTCCGGCGGTGGTGATCTACAACCATCTCGCCCGTCAGTCCGCTGCCTGCCGCGCACAGGTGGCGGATCTGACATCGCTGGTCATGCGCCTGGTCTCGCGCGACCTGGGCCGCATGCAGGCCCTGACCCAAAGCGGGCAGGTGGTGCGGCTGGGTGCGTCGCGTGACGCCCGCACGGTGGCCGGGGAGTAAGCGGCATGATCCGCATCCGCCACACCGATGAAAGCCCGCATGAGGCCAGCGAGATCAACGTCACCCCGTTCATCGACGTCATGCTGGTGCTGCTCGTGATCTTCATGGTCACCGCCCCGCTGACCACGGTGAACGTGCCGGTGGACCTGCCCTCCTCCACCGAAAAGCCGGCCCCCCGGCCGGACGATCCGGTGTTCCTGACCGTCAAGGCAGACCACGGCCTGGCCCTGGGCGAGGACGACATCAGCACCGATGCCCTGCCCGCAGCACTGGAAACGGCGACGAAAGGCAACAAGGACGAGCGCATCTTCCTGCGCGCCGACAAGACGGTGGATTACGGCACGCTGATGGGGGTCATGGATAAGCTGCGCACTGCGGGATACCTCAAGGTGGCCCTGGTCAACCTGCAGGGGCAGGAAGAAGGCCAGGAGGCAGGCATGGTGACCCCCGGCGCTGCTCCCCCGGCCGCACCCGCCGCGGAAGGCGCGCCGTGAGCAGCACGGCAGACATGGTGGAGAGTGGACCTGCTGGAATGACGCAGCCTGCGGCCCCGCTCTCCTTTGCCGACTGGCAGCGCGAACAGGCCCGTCTGGCCCGGCGGCATGACGCGGCCCGCTGGGGCCTGTCCTTTCTGGCCGTGCTGGCGGTAACAGGTGGCGCCATCTGGTGGATCATGCGCCTGCCCCCACCCATGATGGCCGTGCCCGAGCCACCGCCTGCGGCCATCGCCATCGACATGGCGCCCGAACCTGTCTCCACCCCCACCCCGCCGAGCGATGCGCCCATCGGGCCCAAGCAGACGCAGTCCATCCCCGATCCGACCCCGATCGAGCCGCCAAAGATCACGGCCCCGCCATCGCCGGCACCCAATCCGCCCGTGCCGGTGCCCAAGCCCGAAAAACCGCGCAAGATCGTCAAGAAAAGCAAGCCGGTCCCGAACCTCAAAAAACCGATACCCGACAGGACACCCCCGGCCGAGACCACGACCGCCCCGCCTTCATCCGAAGCGCCACCGGCCCCCGCACAGGCAGCCCCCGCCCCCGGCGCATCCTCGGCCCATGCATCGCATGATCCGGTGACGTGGCAGGGCGCATTGCTGGCGCAGCTTGAAAAGTTCAAGCGTTACCCGGCCGACGCCATGGCCGATCACCAGGAAGGCGTGCCCACCGTGACGTTCTCCATGGACCGCAAGGGGCATGTGCTTTCGGTCACATTGGCCAGCAGTTCGGGCCATGCGCTGCTGGATCAGGAAGCGGTGGCCTTGCCCAAACGGGCCCAGCCGCTGCCCATCCCGCCCGACAGTGTGCAGGGCGATCCCATTACGCTGACCGTTCCGGTGGAATTCTACATCCATCAGAACTGACCGCTCCCGGTTTTTGACAAGGATACGTATCATGCTTCCATTTTTCGAACATCGCCGTTCTCCGCCCGATGTTGGCACGATCCGTCCCGGCATGGGGGCCAGCCGCAGGCAGGTCCGCCAGTTGGAAGCCCGCTGCGGGGAAGCAGGAGTGAAAATGACCGACCTGCGCCGCGTGCTGCTGCACGGTATTCTGGAGGCCGGAGAGGGTGCGACGGCGGTGGAAATCTGGAAGACGCTGGCCATGATGATGGAGGGGCATGCCCCCAGCCAGGGGTCCATCCAGCGCAATCTGAACCTGCTGGTGGAGCGCAACATCCTGCGGCGCGATGTCTCGCCCGACCGGCTGTGGCATTATCACATAGCCCCCGAACGCAAGGCAGCCCTTGCCATTACCTTTGTTGAAGCCGGAACAGGACGAAAAATTGCCTGTGACGCCCCGGAAGTGGCGACACTGCTGAAACGTGTCGCCGCCGAGCGCGGGCTGGCCCTGCAAGGCGCCTTTATCACCGTTACGCCATCAGCCGGGCCGGAAATGGAGGCCCGCTGAGGGTCGATCCATTTTTTTTCATCCGATTGCTGAAAAAATGGCGTTGCCGATCGTCTTATAGAATGAGCCCTCCCGCAGGGACGGGACATCCCCTTTGAAATTCATCGCCTGGTTCGTCCGTCGCCCGGTGGCGACAACGCTGCTGCTGGTCGGGACCGTGCTGTCGGGGCTGATCGCCCTGCCCCACCTGCCGGTTTCAGACCTGCCCGATGTCGACCTGCCGGTGATCTCGGTCTCCGCCTCCAATGCCGGGGGCTCGCCCGAGGTCATGGCCCGCACGGTCGCAGCCCCGCTGGAGCGGCATCTGGGCAATATTGCCGGTGTCACGCAGATGGTCTCCACCTCCACACGGGGTGAGACCTCCATCTCGCTGGCTTTTGAACTGGGGCGTGACCTTAATGGCGCGGCACGTGACGTAGAAGCCGCGATCCGGGCCGCGCGGCGCGACCTGCCGACCACGCCGGGGTCAGACCCGCAATATCACCGCGCCAACCCGAATGCGACGCCGGTGCTGATCCTGGCGGTGACACCGGGCATGCAGTCGATGACACGGCTGTACGACCTGGTAAACACGACGCTACGCCCCATGCTGCTGCAGGTGCCCGGCGTGGGCGATGTGAAGCTTATGGGCAGTTCCACCCCCGCCGTGCGGGTGGAGATGAACCCGCTGCTGTTCTTCAAATACGGCATGGGGTTTGAAAACCTGCGCGCAGCCCTCGCCTCGGCCAATGCGCATACACCGAAAGGCGTGATCGACATGGGCGGGCAGCGCTATCAGCTTTCCGTCAATGATCAGGCCGAACATGCCGATGCGTACCGGGATCTGGTGATTGCCTATAAAAGCGGCCGCCCGATCCGGCTGCGCGATGTGGCGACCGTGACCGACAGCATGCAGGACGTGAATGCCGCCGCCTTTTTCGATGGCAAACCAGCGCTCACCCTGATGGTGCGTGCCCAGCCGGGGGCCAATCTTGTCGGCATTGTCGATGCGGTGAAGGCGCGCCTGCCGCAGTTGCGCACCCTCATGCCGCCGGGGGCGGATATTGCCGTGGCGCGGGATGGCTCGGCGGTCATCCGGTCTTCGCTGCACCACACGCTGGTCACGCTGCTGGCCTCCTGCGTTCTGGCACTCGCCGTGGTGTGGGTGTTCCTGCGCTCGTGGACGGCATCCGTGGCAGCCGCAATCATCGTGCCGTGCTGCCTGATCGTAAGCCTCGGGCCGATGCATCTGGCAGGGTTCGGGCTGGACAACCTCTCGCTCATGGCGCTGACGGTGGTCACGGGTCTGGTGGTCGATGACGCCATCGTGGTGATCGAAAACATCATCCGCATGCGTGAGCGGGGTCTGTCGATTGATGAGGCCGCCCTTGCGGGGGCCAGCGAAGTCGCGTTCACGCTGCTCTCCATTACCGTGTCGGTGCTGGCGGTGTTCGCACCCATCGGGCTGGCCGCGGGGCTGACGGGACGGCTGTTCCGGGAGTTTGCCGGCACCGTCGGCATAGCCGTCACGGTGTCGCTGATCCTGTCCTGCATGGTGACCCCGTGTCTTACGGCCTTGTGCATGCGACTGGCGGGGGACAGTCGCCCGACCCATGATGGCCATGCCGATGCCGCCGGTTTTCTGGATCATGAGAAGCACAGCGGCAGCCTGTATCGCCGGATACTCGAAACCTGCCTGAGCCATCCCGGCAGGACGGCGTTGCTGCTGCCGCTGACCCTGCTGGTGGGCGTGGTCCTGTTCACCCGCATGCCCAAGGTCGTGTTCCCACGCCAGGATGTGGGCATCGTGTCGGGTGGTTCGCGTGCTACGGGCAGTTCTCTGGCGGATACGAAAGCCCGGCTGGAACAGTTCAGCCGCGTTCTGCTGGACGATCCCGCCGTCACGCATGTAATCGCCTATCTGGACACGTCCGAGGGGGCCAGCCACGGCATGGTGTTCGCCACATTGCGCGACCTGTCCACCGGACGGGCGTCGGGCACCGAAGTGGCGGCTCGGGTCGTGGCGCGGATGGGGAAAGATATCCACGCCGAATACCATGCCCAGGCACCGGGCAACATCATGATGCGGGTGGGATCGAACAGCAGCGGGGTCAGCTACATCCTGCGCAGCGAGGATGACCGCCTGCTGGGACCGGCGACCCGCAAGCTGGCCCAGGCCCTGCGCCACCACCCCGAATTTCGGGATGTGGACCCCGATGTCAATCCGCCCGGACAAAGCATTACGCTGGCGATTGAGCGCGATACCGCAGCGCGTGTCGGTGTTACGCCGCAGGTGATCGGCAAGATGCTGTCCGACGCGCTGGGCCAGACCACGGCCTCGGTCGTCTACACGACACACGGGCAGTACAACGTGGTGCTGACGGTAGAAAACCGGTTCCAGCGCGATCCGGAGATGCTCAGGCAGTTCTGGGTCAGTCCCTCCGGCGGTTCGGCGTCGGGCAGTTCCGCATCCAACACCATCCGGGTGGTGACATCGGCCATGGCCAGCGCGTCGAGCAATAGCACCGCCTTTAAAAACCAGATCGCCAATGCGCTGGCGGGCGGGGCCAATACCTCGACCGGATCGGCAGTCGCCACAGGGGCGGAAATGCTTGTGCCGCTCTCGGTGGTCACGCGCATCACCCCCAGCCTGGACCCCGTGGCGGTAACCCATCTGGGCTATGCCAGTTCCGCATCGCTGGCACTGGAACTGGCACCGGGTGTGAGCCTGTCGCAGGCACAGGCCATTATCGAGCAGGAATGGCGCACTCTACACCTGCCACAGACCCTTAGCGGACAGTTGCAGAGCGATGAGGGGGATCTGGACAAGAGCAACCGGGACGGGGAAATCCTGATCATCGGCGCAGTACTGGCCGTCTATCTCACGCTGGGCATGCTGTATGAAAGCGTGTGGCACCCGCTGACCATTCTTTCCACCATTCCCTCAGCGGGGATCGGGGCGGTGCTGGCGCTGGACCTGTTCGGGCTGCCGTTCTCGGGTATGGCGGTGATCGCCATGCTGCTGCTGACCGGCATTTCGCTGAAAAACGCCATCCTGCTGGTGGATTTTGCCGTCCATGCCGAACGCGAACGCGGCCTGACATCACGGGACGCGATCCGCGCGGCCTGCCTGCTGCGCCTGCGGCCCATCGTCATGACCACTTTTGCCGCAGCCCTTGGCGCGCTGCCACTGGTGCTGATGGGCGGCTACGGCATGGAACTGCGCCAGCCGCTGGGCATTGCCCTGATCGGCGGGTTGCTGGTCAGCCAGGCGCAGACCATGTTCACGACACCCGCACTCTACCTGCTGGTGGCAAAAATCGCGATATTCGTCCGATCATCGCAGGCACGACACCAACGGCGATCAAGGTCCGGGAGCCGATGAACGGCTTTATCGCAACAGGCCGGTGCGCAAAACGCGGGATGCTGAGGTCAGGCTTGAGGGGCAGGTCCGTGGCAATCCGCCGCATTGCCGGCGTCGTGACCCGGATGGCCGGGTTCCCATCCGGGTGGCGCCATCTCGAATCCTGCGAAGGTAAAGCCCGGTGCGACCATGCAGCCGACCAGCACCCACGCGGCGTTGGTTTCCGCTGCCTGCCATTCACCCGGCTCGACGCAGGCCTGGAGCACCTCCCCTTCGGCAAGGTCTTGACCGAGGCGGCGCGTGGTTACATCCGCGCCGGACCATGTATGCAGGCGCAACGTGCCCCCACCCTGATGCAGCCAGATCTCGCTGGCATCGACTTTATGCCAGTGCGAACGTTGGCCCCGTTCCAGAAGATAATAGATCAGCGAAGCACATCCTCGCCCATCACCGCCGGTGTGCCGATCGCGCCATGTTTCGCGGTACCAGCCTCCCTCCGGGTGGGGAATAAGTCCGAGCTGGTTGATAATGTCCTGCGCGGTCATGTGCGTTCTACCTCTCCGCCGAAATTACCGGATTTTGCAAGAACAGGGTCATTGGCCCCCTTGCTGCCGGTTCCCAATATCGGCCAGAAGGACGGAACGGTCCATGACCTTGAGCGCAAACGGGCGTGCCAACCCGGCTTTATCGTCAGCATGGCAGCGGACGGGACGATGGAACGAATTTCTAAAATATGTTCGATCCGCAGCCCTTCTCATGCTGTGTCCGCCCCAGAACAAGGCTTGCACGGCAGTATTTTACACGAGAACATTGAGGAATAATCCGTTGATCGTCTGAAGGAACACGCCTTTTAGACCACCGGGATTGTGAATATGTTGGGAGGAGAAGCCATGACGGATGTCTCAAGACGCAATTTCGTGACCGCCGGGGCCGTTCTTGCCAGTGCCGTCTCGACCATCGGGCTGGGCGTGCCGCGGGCTCAGGCTGCGGATGGAGGGCATGGGTTTATGGCGGCGTCCTCCCCCGGGCCGGACGGTTTCGACGGCCCCGGCCCGCACCACAGGAAAACGCCCGGGCTGCAAGGAATTCGCGCCTTATGCGAAGTAACCGGCGGTGGAGAGAAAGTATACGGCATCGCGGTGGAATACGATGCCGCCATCGATCCTGCCAGCCTGGCGCCGAACACCTATATCACCGCGGTCTTTCCCGCGGCCAAAGGATTCTTCGCCGGCATGCCGCACGAACCCGACAAGAACGACACCACGGCGGTCGCCCGCCCGCGCGCGGTTTTTGCCATCTACACCAACAGCGAACCAGCCCTGCGTCCCGACGGAAAAAGTGTTGCGGGCCGGTTCGTCATTACCGAATTCAGCCATGACCCGGACCTCAGTCTCCCCACGACAGATAGTGACCGGGTTACGCTGATACAGACCCGCGATGTCCGCACAACGGGTGGGGTGACTTATCCCGCAAGCAAAACAGTCTGGAACAATACCGGTCGACACGGGAACAACGTTGTTATCCGGGGTGTGGACGGGTGGGAACAGAACCACTGGTGGTGGGACGATACGCGTTCGGCCTGGCTGGAATACAGCATCTACCTGCCGAAATCCTTTCTTGCGGAAGGGGGAGAAAACCGGTCCTACCCGTTAATCCTGGCCGTAACCCATTCGGGAACGAGCCCCGATGGCACCTGTGCGCAGACACTGACCGAACAGTGTATTGCCAGTATCTGGAGCCTGCCAGAAGTGCAGGACCGGCACGAATGTGTGGTCATCACGCCGCGTTATGAACGCACGACCATGAATGATTACTGGGAACACACATCCGATGTCGAGAACACGTACAGGCTGGTTGAATCCCTGCTGAGCAATACGTGGAATTACGGCAACCCCAACATGGCGGATCGATGTGACAAGACCCTGAAAATCGACCCCGAAAGGGTCTATTGCACGGGCTGGTCCATGGGGGCCATGACCTCCCTATGGCTTATGGCGAAGCACCCACGGACCTTTGCCGCCGGCCTGATCATTGCCGGTCAGCAGCGCCCGGCTGACGTGGTTGCGCTCGCTCATCAGAAAGTTCTGATCATAACCGGGTCGGAAGACAACAAGGCCACGCCGTGGAATGAAAAATGCCTGCCCGTATGGAAACAGGCCGGGGCGAAAATCACACGCCCCGAACATAACCTCGACCCTGCGCTGATCTTCCCCGTCGATCGGCAACAGGCATTGACCAGCCAGATCAATGGCTACCTTGCAGAAGGTGGCAACATCACCTTCCTGACATTTGAAGGCGTCGATCACATGGGTTCCGCACGGAAGTTTTTTCATATCGAGGCCGCCCGTCACTGGCTGCTGGACCAGGTCCGAACATAGTACCGACCTTGCAAGGGAGGTAACGCCCAGGGAAGGCCCCCGCTTGCGGGGCAGCCACCGCGTAACGCCTGTTTATGGAACAGCTTGTCCCTTCGTTCCCAAGCTGGTGCCAATCAGTCGGAGGGACGTTCTGGAGGCCTGATCCGACAAGGCGGAATACAGCACGACCTCCTGATCTGGCAGCGGTGGCAGATGCAGCGCGTTCCCGACATCGACAACGCCCGATGGCGCCACGCGGTGAGCAAGGGCCGCGACGGCCAGGCCGGCCATCACCGCCGCGCCGAGTGTTGCGACACCTTCACCGACAAAGGTTTCCACCCAGGGAATCGAAGCCGACTCCAATGCGCCGACGATCATGGCGCGGATGGCGCACGGGCTGGGCTGGACAGCAATCGGCAGGGGAGATCCTGCACTCCATGACCAGCTGGGCGCTGCCATCCAACCGAATGTTTCATACCCGACGATCTCACCCCCTCGCCTGGTCTCATCAAGACGTAAGACGAAGGCCGCCCCGATATCCCCGCGATCCAGCGCTTTGAGAATCTCGCGCGTCGTACCGACCTTCATCTCCAGCCGAAGGGACGGATCGTAGTCATGGAGTCGGGCGAGCAATGCGGGAATCGTCGGTCCAAACAGATGGTTGCCAAGGCCAATAACCAGCCGCCTTTGCCTGGTATTAAAGGCGTTACGGGCAAGACCGTGCGCCGCTATCAGATCGCGTGCCGGTTGAAGGAATATCTCCCCCGCAGGCGATAACCGTACGGACCTGGGCGTACGTTCGACCAGTTGATGGCCAAGTTGTTCTTCCAGTTTCCTCAGGCTTCGTGCTGACACCCGACTGCCTGGTGTTCAATGCCGCCGCCGCCCGCGTGAAACTGCGCAATTCGGCGATCATCAAAAATGTCTGTACGGCGTCGAGGTCGAGCGTGCTCATTCTGTCATCCTGAAAACCGATCGCTGAAATACTATACAATCCTATTCCAAAATAGAGAGCTTTGAGTCTTCCTGTATGGGCAGCTTGCGACGCGCAATGACAAAAGAGAGCAACGTGGCGTCAACAACGGCCGCGATTCCGAACGATGCGGCTGGTATCATGGAAAAGAAGGAAATCCGGTTATGGGTCTGGAAGGTGTGCGTGCCCTGCTGTTCGATGTTTTCGGGACCGTAGTCGATTGGCGCGGGGGTATTACGCGTGAAGCGGCACCGTTTCTCAGGCGCCATCAGGTGAAAGCCGATCCGGCCGACTTTGCCGATGCATGGCGGCGGCGCTATTCACCCGCGATGGAAGAGGTACGCCGGGGCAGGCGGCCCTTCACGCGCCTTGATGTGCTGCACCGGGAAAACCTTGTGGCGATCCTGCCGGAATTCGGGATCGACCCGGCAGACATCCCCCCTTCGGAGCTTGACGCGCTGACTCTGGCTTGGCACCGGCTCGACCCCTGGCCGGACTCCGCTGCAGGTTTGCAGCGGCTGAAGACCCGATACATCATTGCACCGCTATCGAACGGCAACATCATCCTGATGCTCGATATTGCCAAGCGGGGCGGGCTCCCGTGGGATGCCATTCTCGGCGCAGAGGTAGTACAGGCCTATAAACCCACACCGGAAGCCTATTTGCGCACCGCCGATATCCTGGCGATGCGGCCTGAGGAGCTTTGCCTGGTGGCAGCCCATAACGACGATCTGGCAGCAGCACGGAAGTGCGGCCTGAAAACAGCCTTCATGCCGCGGCCGACCGAACATGGGCCGGAGCAGAAAACCGATCTGACAGCGGCACAGGATTGGGACATTGTCACCACGGATATGGGAGCACTCGCGCAACATATTGGCCTTTAAGGTGATAAAAACGATAAAGGTTCCTGGGTGTTGCCTTTTTTCAAAAAGACGATGGCCTCTGAAGCTTTTTGGAAAAAGCTTCACCAAAAACTTTCCTGAATTTACGGACTATTTCGTAGACTGACTTTTGAAACACTCCCACGGATTATCGCGTGGCATTCCGCCGGATCGCCTGCGGGGGCAGTCCAAAGGCACGCAGGAAAGCGCGCCGCATCCGTTCGGGGTCATGGAATCCCGTCGCGATCGCAATGGCTTCGATCGGGGTTGTCGAATGCACGACCCGCTCATGGGCGGCCTCCAGACGGAGGCGCTCAACGGCCCTGGCGGGGCTTACCCCGACAGATGAACGAAAGGCACGGGCAAAATTGCGCGGGCTCATTGCCATGTGCTCAGCCAGCGCATCCACCGTAAGGCGCTGTGACAGCCGTGCACGTATCCAGCCAAGGAGCGCGGTAAAACGTTCCTCCCCACCATCCATTTCCAGCAGGGCGGAAAACTGTGACTGCCCGCCGGGGCGGCGATGGAAGACCACCATCTGCTGGGCCGTCCGGCGCGCTATGTCTTCTCCAAGGTCGCGGGCTATCAGCGCAAGGGCGAGGTCGATCCCGGCACTGATCCCGGCCGATGTCCAGACCGGTCCGTCATGGATGAAAATGGCATCGGGCTCCAGCGTTACGTCAGGGAACAGACCTGCGAATTTCTGCGCCTGCTGCCAATGGGTGGTCACGCGTCGGCCAGTCAGCAGGCCGCAGGATGCCAGCACGAATGCACCGGAACAGACACTGCACATGCGTCGTGTCCGGTCCATGCGGTCCTGCAGGAATGCCCGCAAGCCGGGGCAGTGCATGGCCTGGTCATGACCGTTGCCACCGACGGTAATGAGGGTGTCAAAGATCTCCCCCACCTTGTCCAAGGCTGTCGTCTGTACGGCGATTTTTGACGAGGATAAAACCAGCCCACCCTGGCGTGACAGCATTGTCAGGGCATAAGCCTGCCCACTGAGGCAACCCGCGAGTTCGAAAGCGGTGGCGGGGCCGGCCGCGTCCAGAAGCTGGAAGTCGGGATAGAGCACGAAGCCGATGGATCTGACCATGTCTGAAAATGAGGGATCATTGTCATTTCGTCAATGGCGGGCAGAAGACAGAATGGTTCAGCAATTTTGATTGCCACACCGGATCAGGAACCCGCCCATGTCACGACCGCCATTGCCGCCTTTCGATCTCGAAAGTGCCACACTCAAGGTCCGTCTTGCCGAAGATGCCTGGAACAGCCAGGACCCCGCACAGGTGGCGCAGGCCTATACGGTGGACAGCCAGTGGCGCAATCGGACGGACTTCCTCCGCGGCCGGGACGAAATCATGTCCTTCCTGACACGCAAATGGGGTGCGGAGCAGGATTACCGTCTGATCAAGGAGCTATGGGGCTTTCGCAACAACCGCATGGCTGTCCGTTTTGCCTATGAATGGCATGACGGTACGGGCCGCTGGTTCCGGTCCTACGGCAATGAAATGTGGGAATTCGACGAGGCCGGGCTTATGTGCCAGCGATTTGCATCGATCAACGATCTGCCTATCGCGGCCGAAGACCGGCTGTTTCACTGGCCAGGCGGAAGGCGCCCGGACGATCATCCCGGGCTTTCGGAGCTTGGGCTTTAGGCATTTATGAAGCCCAAAGGCCCAGTTTCCAAAAGGTCGTTTTATCCCTTGAAGACGGTTCAAACCACGAACAATTGGCGCGGGAAATTGGTCAGGCGCTCATATCCGTCGTGTGTTATCGTGATCGTTTCCGAAAGACCGAAGCCCCGGGCAAGCAGGTAAGTATGGAAGACCATCCCGGGGCGAAAAACCCATTCCGCGCGGGGGTGTGCCTCCAACTGTTCTCCCCCGTTGGGCTGGAGCAGAAGACCGATGGAGTAGAAGGTCTTGTTCGTGAAGCTTTTGCGCAACCCGGCCGAAAGAATCCCGTCACGATAGATCTTGTCCGGTACGGTTGCCGCCACACCGGGTGCTACGGTAGCCAGGGCACGGTCCTGCACCGCTGCCATGATCTCGAACTGCCTGTAATCCTCGTCCGAGGCCGCGCCGACGCGCATCGGACGCATGAAACGCGCGTGATAGTTGCGAACATTGGGGGTCGTTTCAAGCTGCACGATATCCCCGTAAGACAAACGGCGGTCACTGTATGATCCGTGCAGATGGAATGCCCGCTCACCCGATGACAACACCCCCGGCCCGGGCAGGTCGCTGCCCGCCAGGATCATCGCAGAACAGATCGCGGCTGCCATGTCGCGCTCCGTCGCACCAGCCCGTGCCGCCGTAATGCCGGCCTGCATGCCTGCTTCCGCCGCAAGGGCTGCTCGCCGCTGGTAGGCTATTTCGGCTGGTGATTTGATCAGGCGCAAGGAGGATACCATCTGCCCTGCATCCTCGAATACCGTATCCGGAAGACCGTCACGCAGGGCAAGATAACGCGCCGCATTCAGTGGCCATGCCGAAAGTTCGATCGCCAGACGGGATCGCGGCCCAAACTGCCGACGGATTTCGTCAATGGCAACGTCAATCGGAACGTCGCCATCGGTCCAATAGCGGGCATTGCTATAAGCGGATGTCTGCTGGATCGCATGTTCCTCGACATCGCGACAGATAATGGTCGGGGCACCTGACGCCGGGATCAAGGCAAGCTGGAATGTGCCGTACGCCTTGGTGAAATAGCCCGTAAGCCATGTCACCGATTCAGGCAGAAACGCAAGCAGGGCGTCATATCCCTGCCGGTTGAGAGCCTCCTGCACGGACGCCACGCGCCCCTGATACTCTGAATAGGAAAAAGACAAAGTCTGCTCAGTCATTATCCACCTTGCATAATAGCGACCAGTTTCGGGGTAATATCGGCGACGTGGGCGGCCCACCAGCCGATATCAATGACGAGTGTATCCGAACCCGGGACCGGTTCAGGCGGCAGGCGCGCCTTGGTCTTTGCATCCAGCAGGGCCCAGGCATCGGTTCTGACAGGACCATAGGCCAGATATCGGCTCAGCCTCGACTGTGCCTCCAGCGAGGAAATGTAATGCAGAAGAGCAAGAGCTGCGTCCCGGTCCGGCGCACCCTTGAGCAGCAGGTAATACCCGATCTGGGTCACGCTCTGGTTCCACGAAATTGCAATCGGCATACGGGCATCGATCGCGTCCTGAAACCTGCCGTTCCATCCAAGCGCCATCACAGCCTCGCCGCTGGCCAGCGCCATGACCGATTGTGCGGCGGAAGACCACCATAACGACACATAAGGCCTGATGGCACGAATCTTGTTCAATGCGCGGGCAAGACCTGCCGGAGTAGACAATGTCGGATACACTTGCTTGGGCGACACGCCATCCGCCAGAAGAGCTACCTCCAGCAGGCCTGTCGGGCGGGCAGGCAGGATGCGCTGGCCCGGGAACTTCTTGACATCCCAGAAATCCGCGAAGGTCCGTGGAGCATTCGTCGGAAAGGCATTGGTCGAATACCCCATGACGATCGAGAACATCTCGGACGGAACGCCGTACTCGTTCCACGCATTAGGGATCAGTTTCGAACGATCCACAATGCCGTCTGGTATTTTCTGGAACAGCCCAAGCTGCACACCCTGCATGAAGGCGGCGCCGCCCATGCCGATAAGATCCCAACTGACGACCCCGCTTTCCACCATCGCGCGGACCTTTGCCAGCAGAACGCCGGTATCTTCCAGAATAGTGATGTGCGTTTTCTGGGAAAACGGTGTCAGCCACGCTTCACGCGTGGCTGACTGGTAGGAACCGCCGCCAGTGACAAACACCACCTCGGCCGCCTGAACACGCGTGCCAGCGCCGAGAAGAATAGCCAACCCCGCCAGCCACGCAAAACACTTCATGTCAGGCGCCCCCTTCGCATACCCGGACGAAGCGTCTGAAAATCGCCCCTGCCTTGGTCATGTCGGGCGGGTCATGCGCCAGCAGATCCACATCCGCGCCATCGCGTTCCAGCCTGGGGCGCCGTTCCTCCAACCATGCCGCAACGTCGTTCCGTCCCACTTCGGGGTGACCCTGCACGCCCCAGATGGATGCATCGCGATAACGCCAGATCTGGTTGGGGCATATATCGGAAGAGGCCAGAATGGTCATGTCTGGATGGTCGGCCCGCACTTCATCGTTATGCCAGACAAACATCTCGACAGACTCACCAAAATCCGCGCAAAGCGGATCGGTGCTGGCGGCGGCGGATGTCGGAAGGACCTTGAAGCCGACTTCGCAGGATGACCGCCGAAAAACCTGGTCCCGGCCACATAAGGCCGATGCCAGGATCTGATGCCCGAAACACAGGCCCAGCATGGGAATATTCCGTGCTGCCGCCTCACGTATGAGATCGTGTTCACGATGAATGAACGGGATATCTTCATACGCACCATGCGGACTGCCGGACAGCACAATACCGGCATAGCCGTCCAGCGTATCCGGGAACACGTTATTGAACGCCCAGGCAAGTTCGACCTCAACCCCTTCGGCCATCAGACGCTGGTCAAGTCGTGCGCTCGACAGGAGCGACGGGCCATTGGACAGGTAGAGAATTTTACGTGGGGACGTCATAGGCGGTATCTCACACTCTCTCCCCTTCAGGAAATGACGGTCAGAGTCGGAGGAAGACCGGTCAGCACTTCGGGCGCCCCGTCACGGATGGCAAGCGTATGGCCGACCCCCATCGCGTAACCGGTATCGGAATCCCCCAGCATGACATGGTAGAATAACGTCATGCCCGGTTCGCATATCATCGGGTTGCCGGAATAAATCATGGGCGGAACATCCATGCTGGTCGGCGCATAGCTGATACCGACGCTGTATCCCGTGGCACCGAAACGATGCGCCCGATAACCCGCATTATCAAGCCCCTGGGCATGCGCATCAAACAGTTCTCCAAGCGTGACACCGGGGCGGGAAATCTCGGTCATCCGGGCCAGTGTCCCGCGCACGGTGTCATACATCCGTTTCTGCGTGTCGGTCGCCGTGCCCAGTACAATTGTCCATTCTGTTTTTACGTTATAGCGTCTGTAGGAAACAGGATATTCCACCAGGATCTGATCGATTTCAGCCAATGCCCGAGGCTGTGTCACGCCGCGTCCGTACACGGCGCGGCTGCCCGAATTGAACAGGGGCGCATTGGGCGGCATATCTCCGCCAGAGCCAAGCACGACCGAGAGATATTGCGCAGCCAGGGCCGAATCCATAACGCCGGGCCCAGCGCTTTCGATTACGGCATTCAGCGAACGATCAAGAATCCTACCTGCCTTGCGCATGACGTCTATTTCTTCGGGGGATTTTATCAATCGCAGGAAACGCACAAGATGGCGGTCGAACTCAATCGTGCAGAAACCGTCCAATGCGCGCTGTAATCGCAGCAGATTCCAGCCCGTCAGGCCGTGCGTACTCATCTCCACGGCGATCCGCTTGCCCGCCAGCCCCTTTTCACGCAGGATATCACGCAATGTTTCGGCAGGATTGGCGCTTTCGCTATCCCACCAGATCCTGATATCCTTGATCGTACTGGTTACACGCGCCTGCAGCAGATCTGGGCGACGCGTCAGCAAAATCGGCTCCGACGGGGCCGCGGTCACCAGCATGGTCTGGAAATAGACAAAGCCGCCGGTATCGTAACCCGTCAGCCAGTAATGACTTTCCTGTGCAAAGACCAGGACCGCATCGAAATTTTCCTCGACAAGCCTTGCACGCAATCTGCTCATGCGGCTGGCATATTCGCTATCGGGAAACAGCCGCTGCGGAGTACTTTGTGTTGTCGGAAACCTGTCTCCGGAAATACCTTCTGGCATGATCATGATCGGCTGCCTTATCTGGAAATACGATACGAACTGCATGCAATGGCTGCCGTGGCTGCATCCCACAGGGTCGGTGCCAGATCTTCGCACACTCCGCTCATGCGGCGGTGGCAGCTTCATGCGGCATCGAACCCGTGAAAGCCGATGGTGAATTCATGCAAAAAACCGGCCTGCACTCCATGGCGTATCGCTCATCCGTTTTTTGCGAATCCATAAAAAATGACCTCTACCACAGCCAAATTTCAGAAACGCAGGGTGCATATGCGTAAAATCTAGCGCACGAAAGAGAGAAGTCCATATCAGAAATTGTATATTCAGACCTCATAGTTAGTTAACGGAAACGATCCCCATCCGGATTCTGCCTGGCCTGTCACGGCATATTCCCGGCCAGGAACACACAACCGGCAAGGCTGCCTCCCGATATCGTGACTGCAAGCACGAAACGCTGGAGCGGGATCGCGGCTGAACGAATGATCGGCAAAGCCGTTCAATAATGCGGCAATTAGCCGGAATAGCTGACCACACATCCCTGCTTGGGCGCGACATCTTCTATTGCCCTGAGCAATCTTGCGATCAACCGTCCGTGCGGGGACAATGTCGCCCAGAACAGGCCGATCTTGCGGTGCGGCACGGGTGCCGGCAGTCGAATTTTGCGGACATGCAGGCCACTGGGCCAGGGTGACGCCCAGTCCGGCACCAGCGAGACACCAATGCCTTCATTGACCATGACAGCGATCGATTCGAGCGAATCAAGCTCAAGCTGTTCGCGGGGGCGCAGGTTATGGCGCATCAGATAAGCATCGGTGAGGCGTCCCCCCCAATGGTTGCGGTCGTAGCGGATAAACGGGCGTTTCGCCATGATTTCGAACGGATCGTCGGATGTTTCATCGGATGGCGCCAGCAGGACCATCGGCTCCGTTCTTATCGTGTGCCAATCGTATATCTTAAGCAGATCGAAAGGCGGTTCGACAATGAACGCCGCGTCCAGCACGCCTTCCTGGACCATGGCATGCAGTTGCGATGACGATCCCGGGACGACATACATGTCGATTTCGGGATACTGGTTGAAAAAACGGCGCAGAATCGCCGGCAGCACGCCCGTAAGCGCCGTTGAGATCGCTCCGACCCTGAGTTTTCCCGTGGGCCGATCAAGACCGGCAACGGCGCGCAGGCTTTTGACATGATCGAGGATTGTCCGCACTTCCTCCAGGATTGCTGCGGCATTGGGCGTTGGCCGCACCGTGCGCCCATGGCGCTGGAGCAGGTCATGGCCAATTTCCGCTTCCAGCGCATTGATGCGCTGGGCAATGGCCGCGGGCGTCACGTTCAGGGTACGGGCAGCCTCGGCCAGGGAACCCCGCTCAATCACCACCAAAAAGGTTTCCAGAAAGCGCGTGTCCATTCCGCTGCATCCTCCTCCGTTCGTCGGGCCTTTATATAGTGTGCTTCGCCTGCTGGAATATCTTGTGAAGACCTGAGGTATACCACTTGCATATCAAATATCATAGCGCTATCGTAACGTACTATGAATTTTCCGAAACTCTCCGATCAAGCCGCACCCGAGTCCCTGGCTCTTGTGGCTTACAACCGTTTGCGCGCGTTGCTTCTTGCTGGCGAACTCGCGCCTGGTTCCCTGATTCAGGAGCGCAAGCTCGCCGAATGGCAGGGCCTTTCCCGCACACCGGTGCGCGACGCACTTAATCGCCTCGAAACAGAAAGGCTGTTGACCCGAAAAGATCGTCTCCTGTTCGTCACCACCATTTCGGTGCGCGAGATTATCGACATCCTGAATGCACGCCGCCTGCTGGAAAGCGAGGCCGCCCGCGCTGCTGTGTCCAGGATGAGCGCTGCCGAGATTGCCTCTATCCGAGCCGCGATTCTGGAAATGGGCAAGGCGGGAGAGGTTAGCGATAACCTGCACTGGCAGGTGGACGACATGGTGCATTTCGGAATTGCCGACGCCGCCGGGAATTCCGAAATCCGGCGCATGATCGGTGAACTGCGGCAACGCACGCGCATGTTCGGCATGCGCCGCATTCCCAGTCGCTTTGAAAATGGCATGAACGAACATCTTGCCATTCTCGATGCGATCGAGGCGCAGGATGCCGCCCTGGCCGCCGAACGCATGGCCCATCATATCGACCGCGCACGACAGGCGATTGTCGCAATGCTGCAGGAAACGCAGGATCATGCCATTTAAAATGCTTATCCCTTGCCGGAGCCCGAGGGAACATAATGCCCTGCGCCGGCACAGCCGGCCACGTCGCGCGTTCGCGGCCATCCGATGAAATGGCTTTCTCTCCCGCGCCCGGGGCGATCGCTCGCCATTCTTCCCATGGCGATGTTTCTTGTCCTGTTCTTTATCTTGCCGCTTCTGCGGCTTTGCCTTCTCAGCCTCTCCGACCCGGCAGGTCCGTTTGCAGCCTATCTTCGCCTGATTTCGGTACCGGCCTACCGAAGTGGCCTGCTGGCGACCTTCGGCATTGCCGGCATGGTAACGGTGCTTTCCGTCGTGGTGTCCTATCCGGTCGCCTATCTGATGGCGAGCGTAGGGCCACGCCTGGCCGCCCTGCTGGGGCTATGCGTGCTGCTGCCGTTCTGGACGAGTTCGCTTGTGCGGACAACGGCCTGGATCATCCTGCTGCAACGGTACGGCGTCATTAATACTCTCTTGCTCGAAGCCGGCCTGATCCGAACGCCAATCGCTTTTATCTATAATCTGTCAGGCGTTCTGATCGGCATGACGCATGTGCTGATGCCCTTTGTGGTGCTGCCGCTCTATGGCGCGTTTCGCGGGCTGGACCGGGGGCTGCTCGACGCTGCCGAAAGCCTGGGGGCGACCCCGTTCACGCTATACCGGCGGATCATCCTGCCCCTGACAGCCCGAAGTGCGTTCGCCGGCGCCGCAATCGTCTTCATGAGCGCGCTTGGCTATTACGTGACCCCGGCACTGATGGGTGGCGCACGGGAGACAATGGCCGCGCAGTTGATTGCCTTCAATATCGAAGATCAACTCGACTGGCCAACCGCCAGCGCGCTTTCGACCGTTATCATCGTGGTATCGCTGGTCATATTCGCAGCCGCCCATATCCTTGGGGGCGGGAAAAGCCTGTTCGGCGGGTCCGCGCCATCCACCCGTGGCGTGTCCGGCACTACCAGCAGCCCGCGGCGTTCTGCCCTGGACTGGGCGCTCGCGACCTCGGCAGTCCCCATACTCGTCTTCCTGGTAATGCCGATCCTGATCATCGCCCCCATGAGCCTGGGCAGCTCCCCTTTCCTGTCCTTTCCTCCGCGCGATCTGACCCTGCATTGGTATCGGCTTATCGTTACGCAGTCGCAATGGGTGTACGCATTGTGGAATTCGCTTGCAGTCGCGGCCATCGCGGTGCCGGGCGCCAGCCTGCTGGGCACCTTCGCAGCAATCGGACTCGATGGGCTGCGCGGGCGGCTAAGAGCGATGACCGAAATTCTGATGGTAACGCCAATAATCACGCCCGCCATCGCGCTGGCATTGGGTCTTTATTACGAATTCGCTCCCTTGCGACTGCTCAGCGGCCATTGGGGTTTGGGTATCGGGCATATCGTGCTGGCGGCCCCGCTTGTTTTCGTGAGCGTACGCACGTCCCTGTCGCGCTTCGATCCCACCCTGATCCAGGCAGCACAGGCGCTGGGTGCCGGCGGTCTGCGGATCGGCGCTCAGGTGTTGCTGCCCGCAATCACACCGGGACTTGCAGCCGGTGCGATCTTTGCGTTCATCACCAGCTTTGATGAAGTCATCATGTCGCTGTTTCTCACCAATGTACGAAGCCGTACATTGCCCCGCCTGATCTACGAAAATGTATCCGAGGACATCAATCCTACAGTCGCTGCGGTCTCAACCCTGATCGTCTTCGCGACACTTCTGATCCTGCTCATGCATGTTACAATCGTAAGGCGCCGCTCATGACCGCATCCACACGGAGCCAATCCGCCCTGGGTCAATCCGTCGAATTGGAAAACATCCGCAAATCCTATGGACAGACGGAAGTGCTCAAGGGCATCTCCCTCCATGTCGCTCCCGGGCGTTTCTGCACGTTTCTGGGGGCTTCGGGTTCGGGCAAGAGCACATTGCTGAAAATTCTTGCCGGATTTGAAAAACCCGATAGCGGTCTCCTGAAAATAGGTGGCCGCGATATGGCCGGTGTGCCTGTCCGCAAACGGAATATTGGCATGGTCTTTCAGAACTATGCCCTGTTCCCCAACATGAACGTTGCCCAGAATATCGCCTTCGGCCTCAAGACCAGGAAACTGGACAAAGCCGAAATCCACCGTCGGGTGAACGAAATGTTGGAAATGACGGGTCTGCAGGGACTGGGAACACGGCTGCCTACAGAATTATCCGGCGGCCAGCAGCAGCGCGTGGCCTTGGCCCGGGCCTTGGTTATCCGCCCCGATCTGTTGCTTATGGATGAACCGCTGGGCGCATTGGACCGTGCCATCCGTCAGTCCCTGCAAGGGCAGATCAAGGATATCCAGCGCGTATTTGGCATTACGATCTTGTTCGTAACCCATGACCAGGAAGAAGCACTGCATCTTTCCGACGAGATCGTCGTCATGAAAAACGGTACCATAGAACAGGTGGGGCCGCCCCGTACCCTCTATACCCGTCCTGCATCCCGTTTTGTGGGTAATTTCCTGGGCGAATGCAATTTTTTACATCTGGACGGCCATGATTACGCCGTGCGTCCGGAAGCGATCGCCACCGGCGCGGATACGGAAGGGCTTGATATCCATCTGGAAGGCGAAATCCGGCAGATTACCTTTCTGGGGCCGAGCCAGAGATTTTCCGTTTCGGTCGGCGACAGGAATTTTACCGTGACCCGCCCCCTGCGCCCCAACGATGAGGAACTTGCCGTCGGTACACGCCTGCGGATCGGCTTCAGGCTTGCGGATGCAACACGCCTTGCCTCCGGTTGACACGTCACCCGCAAAGGAAAGCCGCTGGAACCCGATTGATGGCCGCTACCGTGTTACCAGGCGGAGATGCAGCCCAAGAACTGACGACCTTGACGAAACCTTGCGGAAAGTCCCTTCGGATTTTACCTGATCACAGAATGGCACTCCCACCCCCTACTGCCCGGAAATAGACCGGCAAGCGGCATGACATCGCGCCGGGCAAGTCCTGGCAGAGCGGTTTGTCAAAAGCTGCAATGACGGGCTGCGGGATGAATGACGCTGTTCATATCCTGACCCCGTTCCCGCCAGCTTCTGGCAAATGGCGGGACGATTACAATACAGTGCCGTATTACCGGCCGGGAGGCAGGACACCTGCCCAGCCGAAGAAATTATCGGGCGCCTGCACCACCGGAATTTTGAGGATCAACGCGGGGTCAGCGGCAGCGGATATCCCCCGTCCAAGCGGACGGGCGCTTTCTCCCGATCGGGCTGGGCGACACATCTGAGAATTCGGTTGTGGTGGTAAAACCCCTGAAGCTACGCTTCTTCCACTCCACATATATCCAGAATGACGAGCATATAAATCCGGATCATATCCAGATAGTCGATGATATCCACCCGTTCATCGGGCATGGTGTTATAGCGGCCCCCTGGACCACAAACCACACCTTCCAGCCCCAGTTCATGATACAGGTGACCGGCGTCAGTACCGTAAAACCGGGCCGGCTTATCCTCGCCGGTGGGCTGCGGCGTGCCACGCACCAGTTCATAAGCTGCATTGAGCGAGTTCACAATGCGGGATGACGGAGACACTTCAAAGGCCGGCATTCCTTCATCACCAGTGACTTTTACCTGAAGGCCGGGGAATTCCGTTGCCAGAGTCTGCAGTTCTTTTTCCAAAGTAGCCATGACGCCTGCGAAAGTTTGACCGGGTGCATACCGTGCCGATCCTTTCAGACGGACGAAATCCGCAACCTGCGGCGGACGCCAGTCTGCAAAATCATTACCCAGGGCACCCCTTATCACCCCGACATGAACCCTGTTCAGAGCTTCATGCGCGGGGGACAATGCACCGGGAAAAGTCAGTCTGTTCAGTCGCGGCACCAGTTCACATGCGGCTGCGATTGCATCCGTTGCATCTTCCCGCTTGGAAAGATGCCGTGTATTGCCGGTTAGTTCGATGACAAACGTGCAACTGCCGGCATGCATCGTGACAGCGCAAAGGTCTGTCGGCTCGCTATTGATGAAATAGTCCGCTGTCACCCCCTGACGAATCGCGGCAACGGTTCCTACCCCTCCCTGGAGTTCACCGACCACGAACGTCAAGATGACGTCACCGCGCAGTTTTATTCCCATCCCGATCAGGGCCCGCAACGCGCAGAAATATGCTGCGTCGCCGGCCTTCATATTTGACACACCGATACCGTAAATGAATTTATCGTCGACGGGTGTCCGCCACGGATCTACCGTCCAGCCCTCTGTTACCGGATTGGTATCGAGATGGCCGTTGAATAGCAGGCTTTTTCCCCCACCAACCCCTTTCAGCCGTCCTATTGCGTTGTAGCGCGTAGCCCCGTTCTTGCCCTCAAATGCCTGATATTCTGCGCAAAGTCCTATTTTTTCCAGCTCATCCACCATGATACGAGCAAGTTCTTTTTCTCCGTCGGTTTCGGAGTAACTCTGGCAGCGTACCATCATCGACAGGAAATCGAGGCAACTCTTTTCATCGATACGGGCGATAATATCAGCTTTATCCATCGGGGGACTCCGAAATTAGGGAAACAGACCATTGACGCAAAAGAACTGCGAAACCTATAGGTTGGGACGAATCTCAGAACTGGGCCGCGGCCTGGAAATAGTAATAGCCACCATTGAAACCAATTCCCTGATAATCGACGTCATAAATCAGAACCTGATTCACTCGTGTTTCGCGGGGCATTTTACGGGGATATTCATTCCCGACGTTAATGCCACCCAGGGATACGCGCCAATTCTTGTTGATATCGTAGGAAACCTGAAGATTGGTCTGGTAACGTGCGGTCTGAGCAACCCGCAGAAACTGCGTGCCCGAATAGGCCAGCGGACCGTAATAGTATTCCAGCGTCGATGTGCCATGCCCGTAGCGGATTTCATGCACGGCGAATGACCATTTGTTTATGCTCCATACCCCGCCAAATATAAGCTTGCTTTTGGGATACGGGTTTTTCAGGTAGCTTTGCTGCTGCGCATTCAATATCGGATTGCCGTAGAGATTATTATTGACTTTCGTTATCTTGGTATTATTCAGGTTCAAGGAAACGTCCCAGTCTATGCGACCAAAACGGTTCAGGTTTGTTAAGTATTGGGCACCGATATCGACACCCTGGGTTCTTGTGCTTGCGCCATTGGCAAAATAATAGGCCCTGACGGAAGAGGTCGAAATGCCGGCCGGAATGGAAAAACCCTGGGCGGCAAGGGCCGCGACTGCGGGTGCTCCAACATATGTTCCGCCTTGCACGATACGATCACGTATCGATATTTGGTAAGCATCGATATTGATATGAAGATTTCTTACCGGCGAGAATACAATACCCGCACTGAAATTTGTGGAGCGCTCGGGCTTGAGCGCACCGCCCCCCAGGGCTTTTGCCGCCGTGGACCCCGGCCTGAGAATAGCGGTAACCGCTGTCAGTGACGAACCGATATTATTATAGTTCGATTCTGCCAGTGTCGGAGCACGGAAACCATTGCTGACTGTACCGCGTATTGCGATTTTTGGCGAAATATCATAGCGGGTCGATATTTTACCGCTTTCTGCGTCCTGGGAATTTGTATAGTGCTCATAGCGGCCGGCAAGATCGACACGCCATTTTGGCAGGATCTCGTCACTGATATCAATGTAGCCCGAGGTCACGTCACGATGCGAGTTTACGCTATTCGCGGGTGATGTCCCAAATTGCGATTGCGTGCCCGACCCGTAATACGATGCCGGGTCACCGGGCAGGAGACGCCAGGTCTCATAGCGATATTCTGCGCCGAACGACAAATTGATTGGCCCCGCCAATAAGGGCGTCTTGAAAGAGCGCCTGAAATCAACATTTGTCGTCCACTGGCTGTTTCGCGACGTGTTCTGATGAAAGAACGTCGGCGTGGTTCCATAGAGTGCATAGAGCGAGGTATTGCCGCTTTCAAAAATATTGTCGTGGTTAATATCTTCCCCATATGTTGTGGACACATCCCAATCGAAATAGGCTTGACCTTTCAGCCCTGCCGTTACGCCGAAATCATCTTCATTATTTGCCATTTGCGGCGAATACCCGCCGGGATGAACGGTGGGAAGGTCGTTGGCGCTACCAGGGGCCCGGTTATATTGAAAAGCCTCGGAATTACGATGGCCATAGGTGGAAAACGAGTAAAGTTTCAAATGCGGCAGGAACTCGTATTCCATATTATAGCCGATTGTCTCACGCAGTTCGCGCGGGTTTCCCAGGATATGGTTATTGTGATCGCCGGTCCATGACGCTGGCGTGCGATCTGTATGATCCTGAAACTTCGCCTCGGCGCTGAGAGACAGAAAACCTCGATCTTTCAGATTCATGCCGTAATTGATGTACTCATCGGACGTAAATCCGTCACCGGCATAATACCCGCCGTTATTGGTGTTCAGCGTAAGGCCCGTCTTGTTCTTTTTGAGAATAATATTGATGACACCCGCGATCGCGTCCGAACCGTATTGGGCCGCAGCACCGTCGTCCAGAATTTCGATATGGTCGATCGCGGATCTTGGAAGCATGCCGAGATCGACCGGCGTGGTTCCAAACTGCGGACCGGCGTTGTTCTGGAATATTGCCGACGTGTCGCGGCGCTTGCCGTTGACGAGTATGAGCGTCTGATTTGAGGTCAGGCCGTGCATGTTCAGAGTTTCTGCCATACCGGCACTGCCCCACGACATGGCCGGCATACTGACGGAGGGAGCCAGTTGCACCAGGGCCTCACGCAAGTCGGCCGAACCTGTACGAAGCAGTTGCGCAGTCGTCACCACTGAAATCGGACTTAGACTTTGGCGGACAGTAGCCCGCGGGTCCCGTGTTCCGGTGACGATCAACTGTTCTTCCGAAGGTTGGTGGTCCGCGACCGGCGTGGCCTTTTCAACCGCGGGCTGCGTTTTAACCGTTTTCGCATCACTGCTGGCGTTATTCTTGACGGTCTTGGGAGCCGCGTAGCCTGTCGTCACCATGCTCCCGCAGAGTATGGTCGATAACAGAAAGGTATAACGATTAAGCATATTCACGTCCCTGGAACGAATTTATTATAAATCGAGCTTTCTCTTGGTAGGACTCTATACCCGGACGTTCCATATCATTATGTTTTCGAAACAATATGAAAGCACGGAAGCTATTGCCCGCTTTGATTTGTTTGATCTGGCGGAGCCCATGGTCATCCCCCTTTTAATCATTACAGTAACACTTTCATTACTGTGCATAGGGGGCAAGAAAAATCCAATACCTAAAAGCTATGTTCACACCGCACTTTTTCTGTTTGGTTTCGTAACAAAAATATTATTACGCTGCCAGGAAAGTGTAGTCGTCCGGGAATCGGATTTTTCATCGAAGGTGGGGCGCGTGCGAAGCCAGCGACGCCCTTTGGTGGGCGTTGCATGCCGGCATGGAATAGTCCGTAAAAATGGATTGTACTAATGCAGCTGCTATAGCCTACTCTTCAAAAGAAGACGATCGCTTTGAAGTCATTTTCAATCAAGACGGGCGCAACAGCCGCAATATCTTCCGATGAATACCCTGCCCGGCCAATACCATGCTGAAGGCAATTGTTGGAAAACCTGTCGTCACGCCACAGGCGCACCAAAGGCCCGGGCGCAGTGAACCCGGGCCGGCCACGGTGGAGACCCACACTTCGCAGCCGCTTTTCAGAAGACCTTTGACAAAAGCATCGAACTGGCCTCTGGCATGCCGGGGCTATATAGGCTCCCGGCCAGACGTGGCAGCCCGTAATCACAGTTCAACAGCACCAAGCCCAGCGCGGTTTTGCCGTGCTGCCATACCAATGGGGCGTAGAGAAACCCTGCCCCTTATTTTGCAAAAAGACTGGACAGACTGGCAAACGCCTTGATTTCTATAGCATTGCCAAAAGGATCGTAGAAGAACATGGTTGCCTGTTCACCCGGCTGGCCTTTGAAGCGCACATAGGGTTCGATGACAAAACGGGTGCCAGCCTGCCTGAGTTTTTCAGCGAGCACCTCCCAGTCTTCAAGATTCAACACGACACCAAAATGCGGGACCGGAACCGCATGGGCATCCACACTGTTGTGATGAAGGCGTTTTTGCGAACAGTCCGCCATATGCGCCACAATCTGATGGCCAAAAAAATTGAAATCCACCCATTCATCGGAACTCCGTCCTTCCGGGCAGCCTAACAGGACACCGTAAAAGGCGCGTGCCCTGGCCAGATCATCAACCGGGAAAGCCAGGTGAAACGGAGGAATTGTTTTTTCCTGTATTGTCATCTCGTTCATTTTTTATATCCAGTATTCTACAATTACATATCTTATTATAGTATGAGGAATACAAAAAATGATTTTTTTTGATGCTAAGCGCAAAAATAATCATCTCACGTTTTCCTGTTCGGTCTTCAATCCTGCCCCACACGCAGAACGCTGAAGACAGGGGCAGACAACGCGGGTTGTCAGGGCAGCCCTACCCTGTGCTCTGGTGCAAGACCACTCAGGGCCGCCAGTACCTGCTGGGCGCAGGTCAGGGCCATACGCTGAAGGGCCTCCTGCGTTGTGCCGCCAAGATGCGGCGTAAGAAGAAGGGCTGGGGCGCACAGCAATGGATCATCTTCGGCAGGTGGTTCCACACGCATGACATCCAGGGCCGCGCCACGAATGCGCTTTTCCGCAAGAATCCGCGCCAGAGCGTCCTGATCGATGGCAAACCCCCGGCCAACATTGATCAGCAGCGCATGCGGCTGCATAAGACGTAACGCGCTTTGCGTCATCAAGGGTGGATCGTCCTGTTTTCCGGCGCGATGGATCGATACGACATCAGACCGCCCCAGCAGTTCCTCCAGCGTATTACAGCGTTCCACACCGTGCTGCGCAAAACAGTCCGCCGCCATGCTGGGTGACCAGGCGATCACCCGCATACCAAGGCCCGCACCGGCAATGACCGCAACCTTCCGGGCAATGGCGCCAAACCCGACAAGACCGAGCGTTTTGCCGTGCAGTTCCATCCCCTCGCATGTGTACCGAAATTGCCAGTCATGCTGCCTTACCGCATGATCCGCCCGGCAAAGATCGCGAGCGCTGGCCAGCATAAGCCCGATGGTCAATTCCGCCACCGACTGACTGTTGACGCCGGGCGTATTGGTAACGGTGATCCCGCGTTCCTGCGCGGCAGCCATATCGATCCGGTTGGTGCCCACCCCATGACAGCTTATGATCCTGAGATGTGGTGCCGCGGCAATGGCATCGCGGCTCAGACCGATATCCCGTGTAATAACCGCGTCAGCCGCTCCGATTTCCCGTACGACCGTTTCCATGTCGGGGACCGTGGCGTGCCTTACTGCAATACCGTGTTCTTTTAAAAAGGTGAGCGCACTATCATGCACGGGCTGCGTGATAAAACATTCCACAGTGTGGATATCCTTTCCAATAGCGTTCGTTCAGGGAAATGACACGCCCGCCGCGACAACGGTACCGTCCTGGATCAGAATTTCGGTAATGCGCCAGCTATACTCCGCCTCCAGCAGACCAATGACCAGGCCCTAGCGCACCCTGTCGCCAAGGGTCACGAACGGGGCTTCGCCCGGCGCTTTCGCACAGTAAAAAACACCGCATGCGGGACATCAGTTCCGCCAGTTGCCCGACATCCCGTATTTCAGGCTGCTGATCGGGTGCGGTCATGCAAATGCCTTCAGCGCTATGCCTGCGTCTTCCAGCCGGGCCCGCACGGTACGCGCAATAGCGACCGATTCCGCGCTGTCCCCATGCACGCAGATTGTGTCCATGGGTGCTGGCAGCATCTTGCCCGATATTGTCTCGATCGCGCCGTTCCGGACCATGCGGATCACGCGTTCGGAAATATAATCGACATCATGCAGGACGGCCCCAGCCTGTTTGCGGGAAACAAGCAGACCGTCTTCCGTATAGGCGCGATCGGCAAAGATTTCGGCATAGACTGTCATGCCGCGTTCGCGCGCCAGACGTCCGAGAACGCCAAAAGCACCCGCCACCAGCGCCAGCGATGCATCGACCCCCTGCACGGCATTGAGCACGGCAGTTGCGACATCGCTATCCTGCTCGCTCAGATTACCAAGTGCGCCGTGCGTTTTGACATAGGCAATACGATGCCCCGCATATGTTGCCATGGCCTGCGCCGCCCCCACCTGATAAGCGACCAGACGTTCCGTCTCAGCAGCAGTAAAAGGGACAAGCCGCCTGCCAAATCCCCACAGGTCGGGATAGCCGGGATGCGCGCCGACTGTTACGTTCTTCTCGCGCGCCAGGCGGAATGTGCTGGCCATTACGTCCGGGTCTCCGCCATGGAAACCGCAGGCGACATTTGCAGATGTCACCACATCAAGCATGGCTGCATCGTCACCAATTGTATAATGCCCGAAACTTTCGCCAAGATCGGCATTCATATCAATTGTCGTTTTCACCACCGTTAACTCCCGAAGCTGGAAACTAGCTGGCCAAGAGATGTTTTTTAAAAGCGGGAACCTGCTCGGCCAGGGACTGCAAGGCCTCTGTCCGTGCGCGCATCCGCGCCAGTGCGTGTTCCTGGGTTACCAGTTTGAAACGGATCCTGCTTCCCGGCGGCATCTGTGCCAGCACGCTCAGATCCGGTTCGGCAATGATACCGATCTTGGGATAACCGCCGCAGGTATTGGCATCCGCCATCTGGATAATGGGCTGCCCCGCAGGAGGCACCTGCACCGTACCGGGCAACACCCCATGTGACAGCAGGCTAAGGGATTGACGGGTCAGCAAGGGGCTTTGGCCTTCCAGGCGAAACCCGACCCTGTTGGCGTGGGGCGTTATGGTCCAGTGCTGCGTCACGAGCAGGGAATGGGCCTCCTGGGTGAATGCCTCATATTCCGGGCCGGGAATAAGGCCGAGCACGACATTGTCTTTATCGGGCAGGGCAGCAATGCCCGATAAACCGACCCCTCCGTCTGGCAGGGCATGGAGTTCTGCGTGCCCACAGGGCAACCGGTCCCCCTTTTGCAGACCCCTTCCCTTAAATCCGCCAAAACCCCCTTTGACATCGGTACCGCGTCCGCCCAGCACCACCGGAACATCGATCCCGCCGGCAACCGCCAAATAAGACCGAACGCCTTTCTCAGGCGCTTGGAGGATCAGAACCTGCCCGGCCTCTGCCTGCATGCTCCAGTCGGGCGGAAAAGATGTTCCATCCAGCGTGGCCCGCGCTGGCGCCCCAGCCACGGCAAACACGCAATTTTCAAGAAACCTGACCTTGAAGGGAAAGAACATGATTTCCATGGCGGCGGCCCCCACGGTGTTACCCGCCAGAATATTGGCCCGGATCAGGGATTCCCTGTCCATTGCCCCCCCTGCGCACACACCCCACGGCACGGCAGACGGGCGCCCGAGATCCTGCACGGTATTAAAGGGGCCGTCGCTCAGAATCTCCAGCATCACGCTCTCACGAAACGTACGATATCACCCGCTTGCAGAAAGCACGGCTTCTGCGCTGTCGGGTCGAACAGGGGGGGACACTGGGCTTTGCCCAGAATATGCCAGCCCGATGGTGTCGTCTGCGGCATGACACAGGTAAATTCCCCGCCAAGGCAGACGGATTTCCGCTCAACGCTGAGCCGCGGCCTATCCCTGCGGGGAACATGCAGTTGCGGCGGCAGACCAGTAAGGTACCCAAAACCGGGGGAATACCCGATCATGGCCACGCGATAGGCGCATGACGTATGCAGGCGCACCACTTCCGTTTCGGAAAGGCGGGTTTGTTGCGCAACATGGGCAAGATCTTCCCCCCCATCACCCCCATAGACCACGGACACGACCAACTCCCTTGGGGTAATGGAAATGGAAGCCGCCTGGTCCCATGCCTGTTTCAGCAGCCTATGAATGCTCTGTATTTCTGTTATCTGCGGGTCAAATACGACAAGCAGGTTATTGGCCCCGGGTGTGAGCATTGTTATGCCCTGCGCAGCTTGCAGAACATGCGCCATTCCCCAGATCCGGACCTGTATCGTGTCCTGGAATGTCCCTTCGGACATATCCAGAAGGAAAGCATTGGCACCGGCACAGTGAATACGCATGATTTCAGCCTTTCACCGCCCTGAATGCGCGGTCTTGCGTATCATCACCACAACAGCCACTCCCAACCGGCCCAAGAACGGGCACTATACAGAAGACGCATCGAAAATTCGCAACCCTATCCGGCCCTGACAGAGGCCCGGTTTCCACACCATCGCCCCTTGCCGCATCGGCTCACGCCAGGGGGCAACAGGGCTTTTTACGGGCACGTGCCGGCAATACCCCGGGAAGAAATCCGGTGTATAGTTTTTCTAATCTCTCCTTCTATAAAAAAAGGTTTTTTGTAATAAACCTATTCCCTTTAAACTATTGCCTTCTGGAGGTTTCGATTATAGAACAAAGCCGAGCAACAAAAATATCGTTAATTTTTTTCTCTGAGCGCCAAAAAAAATGTTGCACCATGATCACTGAACTCCGCACATTTCTCGTTGCCGCTCAACTGGAAAGCTTTGCGGCAACCGCAGAAAAAGTCGGCTTGACCCAGTCCGCAGTCAGCGCCCAGATCAAGCGTCTGGAAATGGAATTCGGCTATCCCCTGTTCGAAAGAACCGGGCGCGCTGTCTCCCTGAGCAAAGCGGGACTTGTCGCCGTTGAACGCGCGTTGGAAATCGTGGCACTTTTTGAACGCATGCGCGATATTCCCAGAGACAACGCCATAAGCGGCACCATCAAGGTGGGCACCATTTCAACCGCCTATACATCCCTGCTGGCGCCAGCAATGGCGGTTTTCCTGAAAACATATCCGGATATCCTGTTTTCCATCAGTATCGATGTCTCTCTCGTTCTTTTGCAAAAGCTGGAGGCAAGGGAACTGGATATGGCCATTATGGTCAAACCGCCTTTCAGCCTTATCCCGAACATGGAATGGATACCGCTGGTCACGCAATCTTACGTTCTGGTCATGCACGACAGTATTGACGGCACGGACTGGAAACAGATTTTAGGCCAGCATGCCTTTATCCGCTATGACAGCCGGTCCTTTGGTGGCAGCACCATAAGCAGTTTTTTGGCGCTGCATAAGATCAGCCTGCGCGATATTGCCGAAACGGAAGAAATCGACCTTATCCTGGATATGGTTTCCAGAAATATCGGCGTTGCCATTATCCCGTCCTGCCAGGAAATCAACCGATACAGCACCATACGGTGCATGGATATTCCGGAGTTTTCAAAAAAACGCGAAATAGGGGCAATGGTTTTCAAGAACAGGCAACGGGCTTCCGTAGATCGCTTCATGGCATTTCTGGTGTCACCGCCCGCATGACCGGACCTTATAGACCCATCAGGGAGTCATTGCGCACAATGAACGCCACCGCCTTCCATCACGCTTTTGGAGAAAAGCTTTTCGCGACGTTGCACACGCTCAGCTTCGACGGGCTGGGCATGACGCGCCCCTCCTACAGTCCACAGGAAAACGCGGCCCATACGTTGTTATGCGATGTGGCCCGGAACTACGGGCTTGAAATACGCCGCGACTGGGCCGCAAACCTGTTTCTTACCCTGCCGGGCAAAGACCGTGCCAAACCCGTGGTCCTGACCGGCTCCCATATGGATACCGTACCGTCTGGCGGGAATTACGATGGCGCGGCAGGTGTTATAGCGGGTCTTTCAATCCTGTGCCGGTGGGTCAGGGACGGCTTTTTACCGGAACGGGATACGACGGTTATCGCAACCCGCGCTGAAGAAAGCGTGTGGTTCCCGCTTTCCTATGTCGGCAGCAGAACGGCTTTCGACCTGCTGACCGAAAAGGATCTGAACACCAGACGCTCTGACACCGGGCGCACCCTTTTCGAACATATTGCGGAATGCGGGGGCACGCCCCAATGGCCGCATACAGCCATTCTCAAGCCCGAGCAGATAGACTGCTTTGTCGAATTGCATATCGAACAGGGCCCCGTGCTTCTTGGAGAAAATGCCGTTCTTGCCGTTGTTTCAGGCATTTGCGGCAGCATCCGTTACCGCAAGGCCTGGATTGAAGGGGAATATGCCCATTCCGGCGCCACACCGCGCAAGTTCAGGTCTGATGCTGTTGTGGCAATGGCCGACCTTGTCAGCACCCTGCACGCCTACTGGCAGACACTGGAATCTGAAGGCCATACCCTGACCCTGACCTTTGGTGTATGCCAAACGGATGCCCGGCAGGCCAATTTCAGCGCCGTTGCCGGCAAGGTCTCGTTCACACTGGATGTCAGGGCGCAGGATACCGCGTTGCTGGATCATGTTGACCGGCACATCCAGCAGGTTGCCCGCACCGTTGAACAAAGACACCGCGTCAAAGTGCACCTGGGCGAGAAAACGGGCAGCACCCCGGCACTGATGGATGAAAGCCTGCAACAGGCCGCCCTGGAAATCAGCCGGGAACTGGATATTCCAGCCCTGAAAATGGCAAGTGGCGCAGGTCACGACGCGGCCACCTTTGCCAACCAGGGTGTGCCTACGGAAATGCTTTTCGTGCGCAATGAAAACGGCAGCCATAATCCCTACGAACATCTGGAAATAGCAGACTTTGCGGCGGCCACAACCGTTCTGGATGGCCTTTTGAAACTTCGTGCAGAAAAGGTTTAACCCATGCGCTTGTCCCTGACGGGTGATTCAATCCTGTTCCGGCGGCTGAACAGCCAGCAGAATCCCCATATCGCCCCGCTCTTCAACCTGATTCGCGAATGCGATGTCAGCTTTACAAACCTTGAGTTCGTTTCAAATGACTTTGAGGGCGATCCGGCGCTGGACCATGGCGGCACGCATTTCGGCGCCCCGTGCTGGGTGCTGGACGAACTGAATGACGCAGGCTTCAACCTTTATGCCGCGGCAACCAACCATAGCCTGGACTATAGTATTTCCGGTCTGCGCAAAATGATCGCGGCCCTGAATGAGCGGGAAATGGTGTACGCGGGTATCGGCACCAACCTGGAAGAAGCCCGCCAACCTGCCTACGCCACGACCGCTGCAGGTACAGTCAGCCTTGTTTCGTGCACGTCCACTTTTGCACGGGGGCAGGAAGCGTCAGAACAGACCGGTCTCATGGCAGGCAGGCCCGGTATCAACCCCTTGCGCTACCAGAAATCCTATCAGGTGACACAGACCGAACTGGAGCAGTTGCGCGGCATCTACGAACGGCTGGGACTGCAAGCCATTCTGGATGAAAAAATCCGCCAGGGATTTTCCTTCCCTCCTGCGCAAGACACGCTGGCATTTGACGGGTTACAGTTCAAGGCGGCCAGCCAGACACGGATTCAGACACGCCCGAACCCGCAGGATGTTGCGGACATTGTCAAATGGGTAGAAGAAGCCAGGCTGGTTTCCGATGTCGTTGTGGTCAGCATCCATGCGCATGAGAGCGACTACAATGCCGCGGGTATTCCCGATATCGAGGTACCGGCCGCGTTTTTGCGCGACTTTGCCCATGCAGCCATCGAGGCGGGTGCAACGCTTGTTGTCTGTCACGGCCCCCATCTGCTGCGCGGAACGGAGCTGTACAAAGGCAGGCCCATTTTTCATGGATTGGGGAATTTTATCGGGCAGAACGAACTGGTTTCCCGCCTGCCCATGGATTCCTACAGGGCGTTCCGCTACACCCCCGACATGACGCCACACCGCCTTTATAAAGGCCGAAGCGAAAATGATACCAAGGGCTTTCCGTCCGACCAACGCTTCTGGGACAGCATGATGCCCATCTGCCATTTCGAAGATGGCGTGCTGAAAGCCGTCGATATTTACCCGGTAACTCTGGGCCTGGGGCTTTCCGCACATCAACGCGGCGCACCTTACCTGGCGAGCGGCGCGGACAGTCACAGAATACAGCAAAAGATCCTTGCTCTTTCCGAACCGTACGGAACCCGGTTTGAATCCGGGCAGGACATTCTGCGCCTCAAACTGAACTAGGCTCAGCAGCCGTTAACCGCGGGCTATGTCAGGGCTGCACAAAAACGCCCGACCCCGGCCCGTGAGCATGAGTAGCCTGGTCGGCCAGGGCGGAAAGCAGCACTCACCCCTTGAGATGGAAAGGGGTGTTTGGCATGCGCTGTCCGACGGTGCTCATTTACGCCGGTGGTCGAAAGAGACCAGAACACTTCCCCAAGGCACCGCCAGGAATCGCCGTTGGCCGGGAGCCTGGGCGCACAGCCCGATATCGCGCGCCCTGAATCGGTGATAGCCCGGTGGTAGCCACAGCCTGAAACGACGAAAGCCACCTTGCGGTGGCTTTTTTCGTAATCGTCTCATTTTCCTGGGAAAAATCTGGAGCGGGCGATGGGATTCGAACCCACGACCCCAACCTTGGCAAGGTTGTGCTCTACCCCTGAGCTACGCCCGCATCAGATGGGCTCCTTCTACGAGCGAAGGGTGAAACACGCAAGAGGGAAAATGACTGTGCGGTCTTTTTTTTACCCTCCGGCAGATCCCGGCCGCGGCACCGCTCTTTCTTGTTTATTGGCGGAATTTTTTGCTCCCTGCTAATCAGGGCAAACTGCGTCGCACCCGTTCCCGGCAGGAAAGGAACACATGTTGCCTTCGTCCTTCTTCCGATCGGTCTATCATCAGGGCTTTGCCCGTGTCGCGGCCTGCACGCTGCCCGTGGCCCTGGCGGACCCGCAGGCCAACATGGCCCATGTGCTCGACGCCGCCACCACCTGCGCGCAGGACGGCGTTGCCCTGTGCGTGTTCCCCGAACTGGGGCTGAGCGGGTATGCGATCGGTGATCTGTTGCAGCAATCCGCCCTGCTTGACGCGGTGGAGACAGCCCTGATCGGGCTGGCCGAGGCCACTGCCGATCTGGCCCCCGTACTTGTCGTGGGTGCGCCCCTGCGCCACCGGCATAGCCTGTATAACTGCGCCGTTATCCTGCATCGGGGCACAATCCTGGGCATTGTGCCCAAGAGCTATCTGCCCAATTACCGCGAATTCTACGAACTGCGCCATTTCACGCCGGGTGCTTCCGTCAGGGGGGAGAGTCTCTGCCTTGGGGGCCAGGCCGTGCCGTTCGGGGTGGACCTTCTGTTCGAAGCCCGCGACCTGCCCGGATTCTGCCTGGGCGTGGAAATTTGCGAAGACATGTGGGTGCCTGCCCCCCCGTCAACCGCTGCTGCCCTGGCGGGAGCCACGGTCATTGCCAATCTTTCGGCCAGCGATATCACGGTGGGCAAGGCCGAAACCCGCACCATGCTGTGCCTTTCGCAGTCGGCCCGCTGCATGGCCGCCTATCTTTACGCAGCGGCGGGAGAGGGCGAATCCACCACCGACCTGGCGTGGGACGGCCAGACCGCCATTTTCGAAAACGGTGTCCTGCTGGCCCAGAGCGATCGTTTCCCCACCGGCAGGCGTAGTGTGGTGGCCGATATAGACCTGGCCCTGCTGCGCCACGAACGCATGCAGACCGGCAGTTTCAGCGCCAATGCGCATGCGACCGCCCCGACCACCACCCCGCCGGGGCAGGGCTGGCGCCGGATCGGCTTTACGCTGTCCCCCCCCATGGGCGATATCGGCCTGCGGCGCGGGGTTTCGCGCTTTCCCTTTGTGCCCGCCGACCCCGCCCGGCTGGAACAGGACTGTTTTGAAGCCTTCACCATCCAGGTTTCCGCCCTCAAGCAGCGGCTGAAGGCAAGTGGGGCCACGGGCATGGTGATCGGCATTTCCGGCGGGCTCGACTCCACCCACGCACTGCTGGTGGCCGTGCGCGCGGCGGATGAACTGGGCTGGTCGCGCCAGGCGGTACGCGGCTATACCATGCCGGGCTTTGGCACCACGGACAAAACCCTGGCCAGCGCCAACGCGCTGATGGCAGGGCTTGGAATCCATGCTCAGACACTGGATATCCGCCCGGCGGCATCCCTGATGCTACGCGAAATCGGGCACCCCTTCGCCAAAGGGGAGGCCGTGCATGACATCACGTTCGAAAACGTGCAGGCCGGGCTGCGGACGGATTTCCTGTTCCGCCTGGCCAACCAGCATGGCGGGATCGTGATCGGCACGGGCGACCTGTCGGAACTGGCCCTGGGCTGGTGCACTTACGGTGTGGGCGACCAGATGGCCCATTACAATGTCAATGCCGGCCTGCCCAAGACACTGATCCAGCATCTTATTCGCTGGTGCATTGCGTCGGGCCATTTTCCGCCCCCTGTCAGCGCCGTGCTGGAGACTGTGCTGGCTACGGAAATATCGCCCGAATTGGTGCCCACCGGCGCCAATGGCGGGCAGAAGACGGAAAGCATCATCGGCCCTTATGCGCTGCATGACTTCGCACTGTATTATATCCTGCGCCACGGCTTTTCCCCCGCCCGCGTGGCGTTTCTGGCCGAACGGGCCTGGGCGGACCCCGATCAAGGTGCCTGGCCGCCCGGTTTCAGGCCCGAAGACCGCAACGCCTACGACCTGGCGCAAATACGCCACTGGCTTGGGGTGTTTCTCCACCGCTTTTTCGCCACCAGCCAGTTCAAGCGTTCGGCCATGCCCAACGGCCCCAAGGTGATGGCCGGCGGCAGCCTTTCCCCCCGGGGGGACTGGCGCGCCCCATCCGACGGCAATGCCCGGCTCTGGCTGGCCGAGCTTGAACGCGCCGTGCCCGTCCATTGATGGGCCGTTCATCGCCCATCGGTCGCGATGGCATTGCGCGGCCTGTTGGGCTATAAGCGGCTCACCATGACAGCACCACGCCAAGCCACCATTCATCGCGCCACCAGCGAAACCGATATCGCCATCGCCCTGACCCTGGACGGCACGGGTACGGCAAAGGTTGAAACCGGTATCGGCTTTTTCGACCACATGCTGACGGCCCTGGCCAAGCACGGCCTGTTCGATCTGGACGTGGCCGTGCGGGGTGACCTGCATATCGACGGCCACCACACGGTGGAAGATACCGGCATTGCGCTGGGCCAGGCGTTCAAGCAGGCATTGGGCGACAAGCGCGGCGTGCGCCGGTTCGGCCAGGCCCTGATCCCGCTGGATGAAGCCCTGTGCGAAGCGGTGGTAGACCTGTCAGGCCGCCCGTTCCTGGCATTCAACGCCCGCTTCGACCGTGACCGCATCGGGGAACTGGATACCGAACTGGTGGAGGAGTTCTTTCGCGCCTTCGCCATGGCCGGTATGCTGACCCTGCACCTGAACCAGAAAGCCGGGCAGAACTGCCACCATATTGCCGAAGCCGCGTTCAAGGCGCTGGCCCGTGCCCTGCGCATGGCTGCCGAACCCGACCCGCGCGCGGGCAGCGCCATTCCCTCCACCAAGGGAGTCCTGTAAGCTGTCTGCCATGGCCGGGGCCGGCAACCGCAAAGACAACCGGCCCGGGCTTGTCTGCCGCGGACAGGATCATTCGCATTTCCATGACGTCGCGCCGCGCGCGTCCTCGATCAGACCAGCAAGAGGGTTTTCATGACCCAGCCTCTCACCATCGCCGTTATCGATTACGAAGGGGGTAACCTGGCCTCCTGCGCGCGGGCCTGCGCGCGGGCGGCGGAGCTTGCCGGTATCGCGGCCAGCGTCGTCATTACCAATGTCGCATCCGAAGTGCGCGCGGCCGACCGGATCGTCCTGCCCGGGCAGGGGGCCTTTGCCGATTGCGCGCAGGGGCTGGAGGCCACGCCGGGGCTGAAGGACGCCATCATGGACTCGGTCGCGGCAGGCACGCCGTTTCTGGGCATTTGCGTGGGCATGCAGCTTATGGCCGAACGCGGGCTTGAACATGGTGTCACCCCCGGCTTCGGCTGGATCGGGGGGGAGATCGCCCCCATGGACGTACCCGGCCTGCGCCTGCCGCAGATGGGCTGGAACGAACTGGACCTGCACCAGCCCGAACACCCGTTGCTGCAAGGGCTGGGCGATGCCCCGCACGGGTATTTCGTGCATTCCTACGCCCTGCGCGACACACCGGCGGACACCCTGGTCGCGACCACGGATTACGGCGGCAGCGTTCCGGCCATTGTCTGCAAGGACAATGTGGCGGGCACGCAGTTCCATGTTGAAAAAAGCCAGACAGTGGGCCTGAAGATCCTGGCCAATTTTCTGCGGTGGGAGCCACGGGTGTCGCCCTGATGCACAAGAACTCGCGCGTCCAGCGCATTCTCTCCCTCGATGAAGACGACCTGCAGGCCCTGTGCGAGGCAGTGGATGCCGCCATTCTGGACGATGGCGGATTCGGCTGGCTGCAACCCCAGGGGCGGCAGGTGCTCGAACGCTATTTTCGCGGCCTTCTGCTGGTGCCCGAACGCATGCTGTTCGCCGTCAGGCTCGACGGTGTCATCGTGGGGGGGGCGCAGCTTGTGCGCACGCCGCGCAATAACGAACTTCAGGCCATGTGCGTGACACTGGCCCATCTGTTCGTGGCCCCGTATGCCCGCCACAAGGGGCTTGGCGCCTTCTTGTTGCAGGAAGTGGAAAGTGCCGCGCGCAACATGGGCTTTCGCGTGCTGAACGTGGATGTGCCCGAAACCCGGGTCGATATCGCGGCCTTGTTCGAACGCGCAGGATTCATACAATGGGGGTGCCATCCCTTTTACGCCCGCGTGGGGGAGGAAACCCTGCGCGGCCTGTTCTACACCAAGCTGCTGGACAGCACGCCGCCGTTCCGCATCGACCAGCCCGGCCCCTGACACGCCACACACCCATCGAAATAAAGCCCCGTTCCATATCATGACCATGCCTTCAGCCACCCCCCCGGCCCGCCCCTTGACCCTCTATCCCGCGATCGACCTCAAGGACGGTGCGTGCGTGCGCCTGCGCCGGGGCGAGATGGACGACGCCACGATCTATTCCGACAACCCCGGCGCGCAGGCCAGCGCGTGGCAGGCGGCGGGGTTCAGGTGGCTGCACGTGGTGGACCTGAACGGCGCGTTCGCGGGGTCTTCCGTCAACGCCCCCGCCGTTCGCGCGATTATCGAGGCCACGAACCTGCCCGTGCAGCTGGGGGGCGGGCTGCGCGACATGAAGGCCATAGAAACCTGGCTGTCCACCGGCATTACCCGCGTGATCCTGGGCTCCGTCGCGGTCAAGAACCCTGAACTGGTGCGCGAGGCGTGCAAGGCGTTCCCCGGTCGTATCGTGGCGGGGATCGATGCGCGCGCAGGCCGCGTCGCCACCGAAGGCTGGGCCGAGGTTTCGGACATGGAAGCGACCGAACTTGCCCTGCGCATGCAGGATGCGGGGGTGGCTGCCATCATCTTTACCGAGATCAGCCGCGACGGCATGCTTGAAGGGCTGGATATCGAGCAGACCGTGGCCCTGGCCCGGGCGGTTCAGGTGCCCGTTATCGCCAGTGGCGGCGTGGGCACCATCGCCCATCTGGCCGCCCTGCACGAAGCCGCGCGGACCGCACCGGGTATTGAAGGCGTGATCGTCGGCCGCGCGCTGTACGATGGCCGGGTGTCCCCCGCCGAAGCGCTGCGGGTGCTCAGCGCATGCTGAAGCTGCGCGTCATCCCCTGCCTGGATGTCAAGAACGGGCGGGTTGTCAAAGGGGTCAACTTCGTCTCCCTGCGCGATGCGGGCGACCCGGTCGAACAGGCGGCGGTGTATGACGCGGCCGGTGCGGATGAACTGACCTTTCTCGACATTACCGCCAGCCATGAAAACCGCGACACGATTTTCGATGTGGTAAGCCGCACGGCCGAAAAGATCTTTCTGCCCCTGACCGTGGGCGGGGGCGTGCGCAGCACGGGGGACATGCGGCGCCTGCTGCTGGCGGGGGCGGATAAATGCGCCATGAATTCCGCCGCCGTCGCCCGCCCGGACCTTGTGAACGAAGCGGCCCGCAAGTTCGGCAGCCAGTGCGTGGTGGTAGCGGTTGACGCCCGCCAGACCGGACCCGGCAAGTGGGAAGTGTTCACCCAGGGTGGGCGCGCCGCCACCGGGCGTGACGCCATAGACTGGTGCCGCGAAGTGGCCGAGCGCGGCGCTGGTGAAATCCTGCTGACCTCCATGGACCGTGACGGCACGCGCTCGGGCTTCGACCTCGACCTGCTGCGCGCGGCTACCGGGGCCGTGCGCCTGCCTATTGTCGCCTCGGGCGGGGTGGGGGCACTCGAACATTTTGTGGACGGTGCGCAGGCAGGTGCAACCGGCCTGCTTGCCGCAAGCGTTTTCCATTTCGGCCAGTTCACGGTCGCGCAGGTCAAGACAGCCTTGGCCGATGCGGGCCTGCCTGTCCGCCCGTCGCCCCCTCCTTTCTAGCTCCTGTGCAGGTCTGTCCGCCACCATGATCAAAAAAGCTCCCTCCAAGGCTGAAAGCAAAGCCCCGCCCAAGCCCGCCAAGGCCGTCAAGCCCAAGAAGGACAAGGCCGCCACCGCCAGCGTGGGTGAGACGGCCCACGCCGTCATTCCGCAGGCCAGCAGTGCGGTGCTGGACCGACTGTATACGGTGGTGCAGGAACGCAAGGACACGGACCCCACGGTCAGCCATTCGGCCCGGCTGCTGTCGCGCGGCACCTACAAGATTGCCCAGAAATTCGGTGAAGAAGCCGTCGAATGCCTGATTGAGGCCGTAGCGGGACGGCACGACATGTTCGTGGCCGAAAGTGCGGACGTGCTCTACCACCTGATTGTCCTGTGGGTGGATGCAGGCGTCACCCCGGATGAGGTCTGGGCCGAACTGCGCCGCCGCGAAGGCACGAGCGGCATTGCCGAAAAAGCATCACGCACCAGTTCCACCCCGGCAAGGAAAGGATGAGCCCATGGCCGTGAACGGAAAAGGCCCCTACGATCCGCAGAATATTTTTGCGAAGATCCTGCGCGGCGAAATTCCCTGCAAAAAGGTGTTCGAGAACGAATGGGTCCTGGCCTTTCACGATATCGCGCCCAAGGCTCCGGTCCATATCCTGATCATTCCCAAAAACCCATACGTCTCCTTCATGGATTTCAGTGCCACTGCCCCGGCCGAGGAAATTGCCGGTGTCATGCGCGCAGCCGGCGAGATTGCCCGCGAACAGGGGCTTGAAGAGGGCGGCTACAGGCTTATAACCAATGCAGGGCCCAATAGCGGGCAGGAAGTGCCGCATTTCCACCTGCATCTGCTTGGTGGCAAGGTGCTGCCGATCTTCGCGCACTGACCCTACCGGGCGTGCCCTAGGGGTAGGCCCCACGGGCCGCCCCGTGGTAAGCCCGGTCAGGCACGCACCAAAGCACGCCCCCTGGCCCCAGGCCATACAGGCAAAAGCCGGTTGCAGAGGACCTTTCGCATGACCGCCGCAACACCGATGGACGTTCTGCTCTCCCGCGCCTCGACCGACCGGCTGGCGGACCCCGCCCCGTCGGCCGCACAGCTTGAGCAGATTCTGGCCGCAGCCCTGCGCGCACCCGATCACGGTCGCCTGCGGCCGTGGCGCTATATTGTGATCGAAGGCGAAGCCCGCCCCCTGTTCGCGCAGAAAGTCGTGGACAGCATGCTCCGCCTCGACCCGCAGACGCCTGAATTCAACCTGACCAAGCGCCGGACGCGTTTTGCCACCATGCCCATGACCATCGCTTTGGGCATGCACCTGCGCGTGGGCCATAAGATACCGCTCTGGGAACAGGAAATGGCCGTGGCCGCGGGGGCCATGAATATCCTCAACGCGCTGCACGCGCTGGGCTTTGGCGGCATATGGGTGTCAGGCCCCGTAACGCAGGACCCCGTGCTTGCCACCGAACTGGGGCTTGCCGCCCCCCACCGGCTGGCGGGTTTCATTTTTGTCGGCACCCCCGATAACCCCCACCCCGCACCAGCGCGCCCCGACCCTGCGGCATTCAGCGCCCGCTGGCAGGGTGCGCCCGTCACCTTCAGCGCGGACAAGGACTGAACCGCCATGCCCGTCTCCCACGCCGCCGCACACGCCCCCACCCGGACAGATGTCGCCGTTATCGGCGGCGGCCCCGTAGGGCTGGCTACCGCACTGAGCATGGCCCAGGCGGGCCTGCGCGTAAGCGTGCTGGAACGCGCCCCGGCCAGCGTGTGGGAAGAACCCCGTTTTGACGGGCGTGAAATTGCCCTGACGCATCATTCCGTCCGTCTGCTCAAGGAAGCCGGGGCGTGGGAGCATATTCCCCCCGCCGTGATCTGCCCCTTGAAGGAAGCCCGGATCGAGACGGGGAATTTCCGCCATCCCCTGCGGTTCGACACGCAGGGCCATGGTGTGGACGCGCTGGGGTGGCTGGTGTCCAACCACCATATCCGCCGGGCACTGTTTTCCGCGGCCCTCGACCATCCTGGCATTACCCTGCTTCCGCAGACCGAAGTTGCGACCATACGGCAGGGGCAGGATTTCGCCGCTGTCCACCATTCGGGCGGGCAGATCAACGCCGCACTGGTGGTTGCAGCAGATGGCCGCTTTTCCCCCACACGGCAGCGGGCGGGCATAGGAGCGATCATTCACGATTTCGACCGCTCCATCCTGGTGTGCCGCATGGCGCATGAGTCGCCCCACCATAATGTGGCCCTGCAATGGTTCGATGAAGGGCAGACCATCGCCCTCCTGCCCGTCAACGGCATGGCGTCCTCGCTGGTGCTGACCCTGCCGCATGACGACATCCGCCGTCTGGCCGCCATGCCGCGGGCGGCTTTCAATGCCGAGGTCATGCAGCGCGTGGGCAACCGGCTGGGGGCGATGCGCCTGGTCAGCACGCGGCATTTCTATCCGCTCAAGGGTGTTTACGCACATCGCTTCACGGCGCGGCGCATGGCCCTGGTGGGGGACGCCGCGGTGGGCATGCACCCCATTACGGCGCATGGCTTCAACCTTGGCCTGAAAGGGCAGGAAACACTGGTCCAGGCCGTAAGAGCCGCCATCGCCCAAGGGGGTGACGCCGGGAACGCCGCTGCACTCCGCCGCTTTGAGCGCCAGCACCGTCTTGCCACGGCCCCGCTTTTTGCGGGCACGAACGGCATTGCAACCCTTTACACCCATGACGGACCGCCTTTCCGCCAGTTGCGCCAGGTCGGGCTGCAACTGGCGGACCGCTTCGCACCGTTCAAGAAAGCCGTGACATCTCTGCTGATGGACCGTCAGGCCCCGGCGTCCTGACCAATCAGAGGGGAAATGATAAAAGCTTTTGGGTGTCGCCTTTTTTCAAAAAGGTGACGTTCCTTGAAGCTTTTTGAAAAAAGCTTCACCAAAAACTTTTATCTATTGATGCGATATATCGGGGAACAGATTTTGAGACAGTCCCTGAGCAGGTAAAAAATCCTGCTATTTAGCTTTATATTTTTAAAAATAATCTTCTACGGATGTTTACGTAATTCGCGCCTCAGCCACTCGGCCAGTGCCGCAAGCACCTGCTGCTGTTCCGCAGGATCAAGCGCACGCCCTTTGGGCAGGCCATGCCATTTTTGCAGGCAGGACCGGCAGCACGTGCCCGTGGCATGCTGCGCCACGAAAATCGGATGGCCTTTCCACGGCGTTTGCCGCCCATCCCGCGCCGGCTGGGCGGGAGCCAGCCTGCGGGCAATGAAATCCCGCCCATGCTCCATGACGGTGTCCAGCCCCTTCTGGCGCAGATAGGCCCTGTCCGCCTGATCGAGCGAAAACTTGCTCCGGAACGCCGATCGGGCCAGCCTGTCCCACAGATCCGCCGGAACAACGACCTTGCCAGGTTCTGGCGCGAAAAGATCACCCTGCCTTACTGTCATGGTTTTTATATAGGCACCCTGCCGCGTTTTTTCGAGACACCAGCCCGGTTCGAAAACGCACCTGCGCACAAACCTGCCGGCACCAGCAAGGCAAACCCATTATTCCCCGTGGTCATTTTCCAAAACACATAATGCCGGATGGACCGCGTTCAGGGGCTGTCGGGGTTATTGGCCCGGTATGAGGCATGAAGTGCGGCCAGAATGACGTCATCGGGACTGCCAAACGGCATCTGATACAGGGTTCGGCCGGACTTGTAGGTCAACAACCCCCACGCCCCCTTGCCGTCGCGCGAAAAAATGACTTCCATCTGGTTGTCAGCGCAGTCATGCGGTTTGCACAAATGCCCCACAATATAGGCATGTCCCGCCAGGGTTATGCTGCCCACAGGGGCCGAAACTGCCGCACCGCTCCGTGCCCAGTCGGGCAGTTGCATCATGGCGTGGTAGGCCGGGGCATATTGCGGCATGTGGGACAGATCGCTCGCATAAGGCGCATCCTCCGCCATGGCTGGATGCGGCAAGACCTGACCCGCCAGGGTGCACGCCAGCACCAGACCGCCCCAACCCGTAAACAGAAACACCCACCGACGCATGAAAGCCCCTCCACTGGAATGCGCCCAGGGAGTGTCCATCAGCCCGGCCGCTCCGTAAAGGGCAAAGCCTGCTTATCAGCGGCGTAAAACCTGCATTCGAGGGCAAAAGCCACGCCCTGCTCATGTTTTTGATAGTGTCTGCCGATCGGCAGATAGGGATAATGCATCCCGCCCGACCCCAAAGGCCGGGACCAACACCAGATTATTATGTGAAAGGGAAATCTGGTGGGCGCACAAGGACTCGAACCTTGGACCCGCTGATTAAGAGTCAGCTGCTCTACCAACTGAGCTATGCGCCCTTACAGCCTTAACGGCTGAAGTGGGGGCGTTTTAACACCGGTTAAAACAGGACACAAGCCCGAAAATCCATGTTCCGCAAACATTTCCAGGCAAATGGATCGCCATAGGGCCCATAGCCTCTGGCAGCGCCCATTTTCCTGCCCGTAGGGAAGGATGTCTCAGCGAACCGGAAGACGGAAAGAGGCGGCTGATGAGAAAGAAAGAGAAAAATACACGCCCCTCGACCGGCGGCCGCTGACCCCTTTCGGAAAGTTCGAGGGCGGGTCAGGGCAATCCGTCATCTGTGGGGGTAACGGAATGCCCATCGCCTCGGGACGTGTTCAAAGGCGACCGAGTATAGCTCTTGCCTTGCCCGTCAGGATTTCAGCAAGGCCAGGACAGCGTCGAGCTGGTCCAGGCTTTTATAGTGAATTTCAAGCGAGCCACCCTTGCGGCCGTCGAAACGCACGGCCACGCGCAGGCCCAGCCTGTCGCCCAGATCGCGCTCCAGGGCGGCTATTTCCGGGTCCTGTCTGGATTTTTTCGCGGGCGGCGCAGGTTGCGTGCCTTGCTGTTCGGTCGCCTTTTGCACAAGGGCTTCCGTCTGCCGGACGGACAGCCCCTTCAGCAGCACCTCGACCGCGGCCGAAATCGGGTCCGGATGGGAAAGCAGCGCCCGCGCATGGCCTGCGGATAATGCGCCCTTTTTCACCTCCGCCCGGACAGAGGCAGGCAGGCGCAGCAGCCTGAGCATGTTGGCCACATGGGGACGTGACTTGCCAATGGCTTTGGCCAGTTCCTCCTGCGTGAGGTTGTAGTCCTCCAGCAGGCGGTTGAAGCCTTCGGCCTCTTCAATCGGGTTCAGGTCTGCGCGCTGGAGGTTTTCGACCAGGGCCGCCGCCATGGCGTCGGCTTCGGACAGGTCACGCACATGGACCGGCACGGTATGGCACTGCGCCAGTTGCGCCGCACGCCACCGCCGTTCCCCTGCAATGATCTGATACTGCCCCGGTGTTTCCGGGTCGGGCCGCACCAATATGGGCTGGAGAATACCGCGCTGGCGTATGGATTCAGCCAGTTCCTCCAGCGCGTCGGGCGCCATGTCCTGACGGGGCTGGAAAGGACCGGGCACCAAGGCTTCGATCGGAAGGGTGGAACCCGCACCACCCGCACCATGGCCCTGCGTGGGCGAAGGGGTGGCAGCGGGTGCCGAAGACACTGCGGCATCCCCCAGCAGGGCGGCAAGCCCCCGGCCCAGCCTGGGGCGGGTGGCATTCTTGCGGGCGGATGAACTCATGCTGTTCTCCTCATGACTTCGGCGGCCAGCGCCTGATAGGCCGCAGCCCCGCTGGCCCGGGGGTCGTATACCGTGACCGGCTGGCCGTAGCTCTGCGCCTCGGAAATGCGAATATTGCGGGGGATGACGGTTTCAAGCACATCGCCACGGAAGAAGCTGCGCGCATCGGCCGCCACCAGTTCGGACAGGTTGTTCCGCTTGTCGTACATGGTCAGCACGATCCCCGCCATGGCCAGGGTGGGATTGAGGCTTTTCGTCACACTGCCGATGGTCTTGACCAGATGGCCCAGCCCTTCGAGCGCGAAAAACTCGCACTGCAAGGGTGCCAGAACGCCGTCTGCCGCCACAAGGGCGTTGAGCGTGAGCAGCCCCAGGCTGGGCGGGCAGTCTACGATGATATAGTCGGCCACAGCCCTCAGCGGGGCCAGCGCATCGCGCAGGCGGGTTTCGCGGCCATCGGCATCGACCAGTTCGATCTCCGCCCCCACCAGTTCGGTATTGGCCGCAATGACGTGCAGATTATCCACCTCGGTCGGCTGGAGCAGGTCCTGCGCTGTCTTTTCGTGCATGAGCAGCGCATAGGTCCCACTTTGGCGCGCGTTGTTCTGCACACTGACCCCGGTGGAGGCATTACCTTGCGGGTCCAGGTCGACCAGCACCACCTTTGCACCTTCAGCCGCCAGGGCCGCAGCCAGGTTGATGGCTGTTGTCGTCTTGCCCACACCACCCTTCTGGTTGGCAACGGCAAGGATACGGCATTTTTGCGCGTTCTGTTCAGCCTTGGACACGATGAAAATTACTCACTTCCAGAACAACACCATCCCCGGTCGTCAGGCTGGGGCGGGTGCGTATATCCATGTTCCAGGACCGTTCGGCGTCCCGGATTTCCTTATCCGCCTGCTGGCCTTTTAGAAACACCGCAACGCCGCCGGGGGCCAGAAGCGGGTGCGCCCATTCCAGCAGCTTGCCCAAGGGGGCCAGCGCACGGGCTGTAACCAGCGGGGCGGGTTGCACATCAACCTGTTCCAACCTGGCGGAAACGACCGTAAGGCTGGCCCCTGTCAGCCGCGCGGCTTCACGCAGAAAGGCTGCCTTGCGCTGGTCCGCCTCGATCAGCGTGCCGGGAATGCCCGCGGCAATCCCCACGACCACACCGGGGAATCCGCCGCCCGATCCCATATCGATAAACCGTTCGCGACCTTGTATCAAAGGAAGCAGTTGCAGGCTATCCAGAATATGCCGTTCCCACAGCTTGTCCATGTCGCGGGGCGAGACCAGGTTGATGCGCGTATTCCATTTGCGCAGAAGGGCGGCAAAAATATCCAGCCGGTCCTGTGTTTCACGTGAAACATCCATGCCTTCAGGCAACATCAGCATGGGCCTGCCCTTTACGCAGATACGCCAGAAGCGCCATGAGGGCAGAGGGCGTCATGCCCGGAATACGCTGGGCGGCGCTGAAACTGTCCGGGCGTGCGGCGTCGAGTCGTTCTTTCATTTCCGAACTCAGCCCGCCTATGGCGCCAAAATCCAGCCCTGCGGGGAAACGGATATCCGTCTCGGCTTCCAGTTGGCGTATTTCGCGCCGCTGGCGGGTCAGGTAGCCGCTATAGCGTGCTTCGGTCGTAATATGGCGGCGCACCCGTTCGGGCACGTTCAGGAACCACGGCGCCAACTGCGACAGAACGGTCTCTTCCACCCCGTAGCCCAGAATATCCAGCAGGCTGCGGCGGCGGCCGTCCTGGGCTACCTTCATGCCCGCATGGGCCAGTTCCTGCGGCTGCCAGCTTTGCGCTTCCGCCTGCTGTTGCACCTGGGCTATGGCCTGCACATCGTGCTCGTACAGATCGCGCCGGGCGGGGCCTACGCAGCCCCAGTCCAGGCCAATGCCGGTCAGGCGCATATCCGCATTATCGGCGCGCAGGACCAGCCGGTATTCCGCGCGCGAGGTAAACATGCGGTAGGGCTCACTGACCCCCTGGGTGGTCAGGTCATCGACCATGACACCCATATAGGCCTTGCCCCGGTCGAGGCTGACAGGGGCCTGCCCCCCCGCCCGGCGCGCCGCATTCACACCCGCCAGCAGGCCCTGGGCCGCTGCTTCCTCATACCCGGTGGTGCCGTTGATCTGCCCGGCCAGGAACAGGTTGGGACAGGCCCGCAATTCGAGCGAGGCCGTCAGTTCGCGCGGGTCGATATAGTCATATTCCACGGCGTAACCGTACTGGGCAAGAACCGCGCGTTCCAGCCCGGGAATGGTGTGGATCATGGCTTCCTGCGCGTGGCCGGGCAGGCTGGTGGAAATTCCGTTGGGGTAGACCAGATGGCCGCCTTCATGCTCGGGCAGGGCTTCGGGCTCCAGAAAAATCTGGTGGCTGGTCTTGTCCGCGAACCGGACCACCTTATCCTCGATCGAAGGGCAGTAGCGCGGGCCCCGGCCCGATATGGCCCCGCCATAGAGCGCGGATAAATGCAGGTGTTCGCGTATCACCTCATGCGTGCGGGGCGTGGTGGCAGTAATGCCGCAGGCCAGTTGCGTGTTGGTAATGGCCGCGGTCAGGCGGCTGAAGGGTTCCGGCACGGCGTCGCCCTTGTCCTGCGCCAGGCCCGCCCAGTCTATGCTGGTGCGTTCGATCCGCGCGGGGGTGCCGGTCTTCAGCCGCCCCATGCGCAGGCCAAGCCCCTTGAGGTACCGTGCAAGGGCCACGGACGGGCCTTCCCCAATACGGCCGGCAGCCTGGCTTTCGTGGCCGATATGAATGACACCGTCCAGAAACGTGCCGGTTGTCAGCACCACCGCCCCGGCACGCCATTGCCGCCCGTCTTCACTGACAACGCCGCAGACATGGCCTTGCGCGTCCCGCAGCAGGTCGGCGCAGGCACCTTCGACAATGGTCAGGCCGTCCTGCTCCGCCAGCAGGTCCTGCACCGCCTGCCGGTATAGCGCGCGATCGGCCTGCGCACGCGGCCCCTGGACTGCCGGTCCCTTGGAGCGATTGAGCAGCTTGAAATGAATCCCTGCCCGATCGGCGGCACGCGCCATGATACCGTCCAGCGCATCGATCTCGCGCACCAGATGGCCCTTGCCGATACCGCCAATGGCCGGGTTGCAGGACATGGCCCCGAGGGTTGCCTTGCGGTGCGTCAGCAACATGGTCCGGGCACCGCAGCGCGCGGCAGCGGCGGCGGCTTCGCACCCTGCATGACCGCCCCCCACTACAATGACGTCGTAAACCCCCTGCATCGCCCTGACCTACCCTGCCTATTTTCCTATACAGAACTGCCCGAATATCGCATCGAGCAGATCCTCCACCCCCACATGGCCCGTCAGGCGCCCCAATGCGCGCATGGCAAGACGCAGTTCCTCGCCCCGCATTTCCGGCCAGTCCTGCCGCATCGCTTCACGCAGGCAGGCACAGGCGTCCTTTACCCCCGCACTATGGCGCGCGCGGGTCAGCAACGGCATACCCGATGACGACGCTGTCAGCGCCCTGACCCTGTCTTCCAGCATCTGGCGCAGCGTATCCAGCCCCTGTGCTGTTTTCAGGCTGATGGGCACCACCGCAACCCCCGCGATTTCAACCGGGACCGGAGCGATATCTGTCTTATTCCCTACCAGGACGGCATTGGCAAACACAGTTTGCGGCGGATCATCGGCCGCGAACATCTGAATAACGCAATCCGCCTGTTTCACGTGAAACAATGCGCGACGTACCCCTTCGGCCTCGATTTCATCCTCGGTTTCGCGCAGGCCGGCCGTATCGACAAACGTCACGCGAATTCCCGCAAGGCTGCCGACAATTTCCAGCGCGTCACGCGTGGTGCCCGCGATGGGGGAGACAATAGCCGCATCACGGTCGGCCAGCCAGTTCAGCAGACTCGACTTGCCCGCATTGGGTGGGCCGGTAATGGCGAATACCACCCCCCGGCGAATACGCTCACCACGCTGGCCTTCGGCAATATGGCGCTCCATATCGGCTATCAGGCTGGCAATATCGGCCAGAATGCCCTCCTCGACCTCGGGCGGGAGATCTTCATCGGGGAAATCGATCAGCGCTTCCTGAAAGGCCAGAACCCGTTTCAGCCTTTGGGCCCAGCCGTCGTACATCCTGCTCAGCGCGCCTTCGGTCTGGGCAAGGGCCTGCCTGCGCTGGCCTTCGGTTTCCGCATTGACCAGATCGGCCACCCCTTCGGCCTCGATCAGGTCCATGCGCCCATTCAGGAACGCCCGTCGTGTAAATTCACCCGGTTCGGCCGGGCGCGCGCCATGATCGACCAGTGCCGCGGACACGGCCTGGATTATGGCGGGCCCGGCATGCAGGTGCAGTTCAAACCCGTCCTCCCCCGTATAGCTGCGGGGACCGGGGAACCACAGCACCAGGGCTTCATCCAGCAGGTTGTCACGCGTGGTCGCATCCTGCCATATCCGCCGCAGGACGGCCTGCCGGGGCGGGGGAAGCTTGCCGCAAAGCTGCACCAGCAGGCGGGCACTCTCCCCGCCGCTGACCCGCAGCACAGCTATGGCGGCACGTTCCACCCCGCTGGACAGCGCAAAAATCGTGTCTTCTCCCTGGTAGCCCACTCCGCACTTTCCCTTTTTCGCCCGCCGATCCTCGCTGGCTGGTTCTAGTGCAGTTTGCAGGCCAAACGAAACCGGAAAACACCGGGGCCGCGCCGCTCATGCCCCCAGCCCTGCACGCAGGCCGGACACCCGCCCGGAATGCCACGCACTAGCGCACAGCCATTGTATGACGCGCGCCATGCGATGAGGGATGAAAGTTTTGCGTTCTTCTTCTACAAAAAGAAGGCAGGGTCTTCGTTACCGGACAGTTTGGCACCCGTTTGAAAGGTTTTTTGGTTCATGCCCCAGCTTTCGCTGCATTCCCCGATCGGAGACCTCACCCTCTCCGAAGAAGACGACAAGATCATCGCACTGGACTGGGGCTGGGGCCGCGACCAGACACCAACCCCTTTGCTGTTGCGCGCGCGTGACTGGCTGGACCAATGGTTTGACGACCCGGCCGCCGCTGGCCCCGTTCCCTTTGCGCTCGACCCTTACGGCACGGATTATCAAAAACGGATATGGGCCGCCCTTTGCGCCATTCCGGTCGGGCAGACCGTGACTTATGCGGATCTGGCCGAAAAAATTGGCGGTAGCCCGCGCTCCGTCGGCCAGGCGGTGGGCAGAAACCCCATTCCCATCCTTATTCCCTGCCACCGCGTTCTGGGGCGCCAGGGCCTTGGCGGCTATTCGGGAGATGGCGGGGTGGAAGACAAAGCCTGGCTGCTCACGCTCGAAGGTGTCGAACTCCCGCCCGGTTTTTGAAAATCACGGGCAGACTATGTCTGTTTCAGGATACAACACCGTAAAACCACGCGGTAGCAGCCGAACGGCAAAGGGGCGCGCCACCCGACGCGCCCCTTTTTTGTATCAGCACTTAATGACTGTCACAGCTTTCGGTCAGCTTGTTGAAGAAACGCCCAGCACTACAATGCACGGCCGATGGGTCATTGGCCGGAGGCTGCTGATAAGCCGGCTGGCCAACGGGTTGGCCGTTTACCGTCGCCCCTGAAGGCCCGTAGCCGTATCCGGGATATCCCTGACCGTAGCCTTGGCCATAGCCCTGCCCGTAACCCTGATAACCGCCATTGTAATAGGAAGGTGGCGGCACGCCCATACTCTGCCCGTAACCGGCATAGCCATCGTCATAGTCATCGTACATGCTGCTGCCTACGGCCAGGCCCAGGGCGGAACCGAACATGAAGGGCGCGCCCCACCCCCAGCCGCCGCCGTAACCCCAGCCGTAATAGGGATAACCCCAGCCCCAGCCGCCCCAGTATCCGGGGCCCCACCAGCCACCGCCCCAACCGCGACCCCAGCCGCCGCCCCAGCCACGGCCACCCCAACCGCCGCCGCGCCAGCCGCCACCGCCAAAGTGGCCGCCACCTCCACCGAAGTGACCGCCCCCACCGCCGAAATGGCCACCGCCGCCGCCGCCACCAAAATGACCGCCACCACCGCCACCGCCGTGGCCACCACCGCCACCACCATGCTGGGCATGAACCGGAGGCGTCAGGCCACATGCCATCATGCCGCCCAACAGCACAGCCAACCCCAGCTTTGATATGTCAGCCCGTTTCATGTCCGTCTTCCCGTCCTCTGGTTTCAGACCCGCATTTGCCGTCCCATGGCCTGCTGGTTCCCTGTAGACCGTGCACCATACGACTTTAAATGTGGTGTTTATTGGTCAGGCTTCCAGAGCCCGCGCTTAGCAGCCATGCCAGGCAGTCAAGAAAGATAATAAGCCCGAATTCATAGGACGGCGAAAAAAGTTGCGCACCCGCGTCTCACTCCACCGCGAGGGTTCTCCGCTCCGGGGAAGGGATGCGGACAGGGGCTTTACGGCAATGCAAAAATCGCCGGTGCCAAAAGGGGGCACCCGGTTCTGACGGCATGGAAAAGGAGAGAATCCTGCCCTTCCCCGAGACATTTGTATTGCAATTTAAGCATGACAGGTATACATAAAATGAGACGGAGGAAGCGGAGTAACGGCATACGCGCACACTGCCCGCTTTTGCCCCCTAACCTGATGAAATTAGGAGGCCGGATCATGGCATGGAAACAAGCTAGCTTTATCACCCTGTGGCTGATTGCCCTCAGCCTGGCGCTTTGCTCGACTTTCGTCTTTATCGCCTGTGGCCTGAAATTTTCCGTTTTCCATTCCGGGCTGAACGTCGCCCATCAGGACTTTACGGATACTACGGAGCTGTCGCTCTATCTGTGGCAGTTCCTGCCCGAATCCGGCCGCTGGAACGATTATGTCTTTTCCCTGCCAGGCCTGGTGGGGCTAAGCGCCTTCCTGGCCAGTATCGCCCTTGGTTCGTTCGCAGCCCTGCGGCTGGAGGAACTGAACCATCACCGCGATACCGACCGCCAGGCCGACATGCATCGGTGGGACGCCCTGCTTGTCGGCCAGCATGACGCGCTGACCGAAGGCGCCTGAACGAATACCGGATACTGGCGGCCAGGGCAGACTGGCCCCAGCAAACACAAAACCCGGCCAGATCCCTGGCCGGGTTTTTTATTGCCGTCATCCCGGACTCCTTCCCCCGGCTCCTTCACCCAGTGGGGGGTTCGATCAGTCTTCCTGCTTCATTGTTATGTCCGACGCACTCAATTCCGGGTCGTTATTCTTGATATGGTCGGGCACATGCGGGCCGGCCGGGCCTTTGGCCTGCAGGTTCCGCGGCGTGCAGCCCGCATCGTCACTACGCGCATGGTCCGAAGGTCCATCCATGCCACCGCCATGACGACCCCCACCCATTCCTCCCATACCACCCATGCCGCCAAAACCACCAAGGCCGCCGCCCCCGGGACCACCGCCGTGACCGCCGCCATGAAAACCCGAAAACGACCGGTCCCGCCCGCAAGCCTCGTCATGATTCCCCGAGCACCCCGCCATGCCAAGACACAGGATTGCAACGCCAGCCACCACGAATTTTTGCATGTCAGTGCCCCTCCCCGCTACAGAGCGCGTTATCGTCGCAAGAGAACAGGGCCAAAGTAAAGGGCCGACAAGACAACACCCCCATCTCTCCCGCACGGGATTATCCTTGACAGAATGCCCCTTTAAGCATCCGATAATGCCGTTTTAATCCGGTTGATTAGAGTGCGTTAAGGAGTTCGAGATGTCTTCTTCCCTGTCCGGCGTGGGCAGCAGCTCCGCTGCAAGCCTGTTTGGCACGTCTTCCACAAGCAGTTCGTCATCCTCGTCCGGGTCGGGTTCCAGCTCGTCCTCGTCCAGCACGACCACGAGCGAAATTTTCAATGCCGACGGCTCCATCACCATCGTGGTGAAGGATTCCAGCGGCAATATCGTGTCCGAAACCAAAACGGGCGGATCGTCGCAGAGCGGGGACACCGCCTCAGAAGACCTGACCGGTATCGATACACTGGCCTGATCCGGCACCTGCCCGGGCCCGCTGGCGTGGCCCGAATGCGGTCAAAACCCTTGCCTGCCCCAGCGATCCGCGGGCAGGTCGGGGCGTTGGCCGCATTTTTTATATCTGCTGGTACAAATTCTCCCCGGCCTTGAAGGTGATGGGCACGCCTTTTCTGCCTGTGCCAGACCCTATCGAGCACAGCCACCGTGCCGATACGGGCAACCCTGCTGCTTTAACGGGGTAGGCCTAGGCAGGCTGAGAGGCGAAAAAACGGAGAAATCCCGACCCGTTGAAAATCTGCAAATTCTGGTAGAATCGGGGGAAGGAACTGGTGGAGCCAATGAGAATCGAACTCACGACCTCCTGAATGCCATTCAGGCGCTCTCCCAACTGAGCTATGGCCCCACACTGTTCATCACACAGGCTATTGGCCTCTTGGGGGAGGAAACGCGCTGTGTGAGGTGCGTCTTACAGCCTCCTCAAAATGCTGACAAGTCTTTATTTTCAGTCCAGCAGCACATTCATTTGCCGCAACGCGGCCATCAGTGCGAGCATGGGCAATCCCTGAATGGTGAAGCTGTCGCCTTCGATATGCCAAAACAGCAGCAGGCCCGGACCTTCCAGCCTGTATGCCCCGACAGAGGACAGGCACCGCGCCCCTTCGGCCTGCAAATAGCGGGTCAGGAACGTATCTGAAAAGGCGCGCATGCTCAGGCGCGGTTCCTCGACATGTCGCCACACCACCTGGCCATGGCGGGCCAGCACCACTGCCGTATGCAGGCAATGCGTCTGCCCGCGCAGGGTGCGAAGCTGCGCGCGTGCGTCTTCCAGACTTGTCGGCTTGTCGTACCACCGGTCCTGGCAGGACAGCATCTGGTCGGCCCCGATCACCACCGCATCCCCGCCCGCCACCGCCAGGGCCTTGGCTTCGGCCAGTTTCAGGGCCGTGGTGGCAGCATTGCAGCCTGCCTTTCGGGCCTGGTGCTTTATGCTGTCCTCATCCACCCCGGGTGTTAGACTTTCAAACACCAGACCGGCATTTTCCAGCATGCGCCTGCGGCTATGCGAACCGCTTGCCAGAAGCAGTGGCGACTCGTTGTTCTGTAATAGAGCAGGCGGCGGTACTAAAGCAGGCATGCGGGCGAGTCCCTTTCAGGTACTGGCAGGTACTGGGGTTGAAACTGGCTGTGAGTACTTTCCCGAGTACCGGGGTACATGTGGATTGTACGCAGCCCCGAGCATGGCCGTACCGAGTACCGGGCACAACTTGCAGCTTGGCTGTACCAGTGAGTTGTACACAGCCTTACTCTGGATAATTCTGGATAAGCCGAAAAAACCCATATTTTGCAAGCCTGTGCAATCTGTACACAGTGTGGGAAAGCTGGGGTACATTTTCGGAATGTCGGGTACCCCGTCATCCACAGTACCCTCTACCTACAACAATCTCTTTTCTTTCTTTTTTTATAGGAAGAAGGGCGTGGACAGCGTGAAAAAAGACGTGCAGGACTTTTGACCATGACAACGCATACGCAAATTCCCCCCGCCAAGCGGCTGTTACGAACCCTGAATGGGGAAGCCCTGTGGCCCCCGCCCATGTGGCTGATGCGCCAGGCCGGCCGGTTCCTGCCAGAATTCCGGGCCATGCGGGCCCAGGCGGATTTTCTGACGCGCTGCATGACACCCGATATCGCAACGGAACTGACGCTCCAGCCCATCCGCCGTTTCGGCATGGACGGGGCCATCCTGTTTTCCGATATCCTGATCCTGCCCTGGGCCATGGGGCAGTCACTGCGTTTTGTGGCGGGCACAGGCCCGGTGCTGGGGGCGATCCGGTCCGAACAGGACCTGAACGCCCTGGATCCCGCCCGCATTGCCGAAGTCACGGCCCCGGTGCTGGAAACGCTTTCGCGGCTGAATGCGATCCTGAACGGGCCTGACAGCATAGGGGCCGCAGCCCCCGGTGCCACGACGCTGATCGGCTTTACCGGTTCGCCCTTTACGGTTGCGTGCTACATGGTCGAAGGCAAGGGCTCGCGCGAATTCGCCACCACCCGCCAGATGGCGTTCTGCGAACCCAAACTGTTCGGCCGTCTCATGGACCTGCTGACACAGACCACGGCCGATTATCTGTGCGCGCAGATCGCAGCCGGGGCGGAAGCCGTCATGCTGTTCGATTCCTGGGCCGGGCTGCTCCCCCCCGATGAATTCCGCCGCCACGTGATCGCGCCCACGCGCCAGATCGTCCAGGCCATCAAGGCGCGGTATCCGCATGTGCGCGTTGTCGGTTTTCCGCGCCTGGGCGGGGTCATGATCGGGGAATATGCGCGCGAGACCGGGGTGGATGTCGTGGCCCTGGATACCGGGGCGGATATGCGCGTGGTGCGTGACATGGTGCCTGCGCATATCGGCCTTCAGGGCAATCTGGACCCGGTGGCCGTTCTGGCCGGTGGGGAAGCCATGCGGGCCGAAGCCCTGAATATTCGCGAGGCCGGGCGCGGGCGGGCGCATGTCTTCAACCTCGGCCATGGTGTCATCCCCGAAACGCCGGTGGAGCATGTGGTGGATCTGGTGCGCACCGTGCGGGAGACAGCCTGATGGCAGGCCCCCGGCCAGACAACGCTGCGGCGCACCCGCCCAGGCTGGTGATTTTCGATTGCGACGGCGTGCTGGTGGACAGCGATGAACCGTGCTGCCTGATCTGCGCGCAGGAGGCCCGCAAAGCCGGCATGGACGTGCCGGACGATCAGGCGGTGCAGACATTCTCGGGCATGGCGCTGCCGCTGATTCAGGACCTGATCGAACGCAGGACCGGCCGCTCGCTCGGCCCGGACTGGGCCCATACCATGCAGGCCCGTTTTGTCGCCGCCATGAGGGAAGGGGTCGAACCCGTGCCCGGCGTGCATGCCATGATCGAGGCGGTGAAAAAACTCGGCCTGCCCATGCGGGTGGCGTCCAATTCCTCGATGGAGGAAATGACCGTCAAGTTCGCGGCAACCGACCTTGCGCCGCATTTCGTGGGCCGGACCCATTCCGCGCGCGACCTGGGCGTGCCCAAGCCCCGGCCGGACATCTATCTCCAGGCCGCGCGGGATGAGGGGGTCGCTCCCCGCGACTGTATCGTGCTTGAGGATAGCGACCCCGGTGCACGGGCGGCGGTGGATGCGGGCATGACCTGCGTTGTGCTGCGCGCGGCGGATCAGCCCCTGCCGGACTGGCCGGGATTGATCCGGATTGAAAAACTGTCCGATTTTCCAAAAATTCTTCAAACCCGCCTGAATGCGTAGGATATTGGCATGGTGATAGACGCGCTCCTGCCCTGGACCCGCTGGCTGGTGGCCTTTCATGTCATGTCCGTCATGGCGTGGATGGCCGGATTGTTCTATTTGCCCCGGCTTTTTGTCTATCATTGCCAGGTTCAGCCGGGTACTGCGGAAAGTGAGCGGTTCAAGACCATGGAACGCCGCCTGCTGCGCGCGATCACCACGCCGGCCATGTGCGCGAGCTTCCTGTTCGGAACGCTTCTGGTCCTGACCCCCGGTGCGGTGGACTGGCAGGCGGGGTGGTGGCATCTCAAGCTTGCCAGCGTGGTGCTGATGGCGGGTTTCAACGGCCTGTGCGCGCGCTGGCGCCGTGAATTCGCCCGTGACGACAACAGGCATTCCGAAAAATTCTACAGGATTGCGAACGAAATCCCGACAGTGCTGATGATGGTCATTGTCATCATGGTGATCGTCCGCCCCTTTTAAGAAGCTGTTTCAAAACCCCGGTTGATAAAAGGATAAAAGTTTATGGGCGTCGCCTTTTTTCAAAAAGGTGGCATTCCTTTAAGATTTTTTCAAAAAGCTCCACCATAAACTTTTATCCTTTTTATTGCTGGGCTGTTCAGATCAGGCCCTTGAGCTTGATCAGCCCGAAGGCTGCGATCGTGACCATGCAGGTGATCTCGCCCAGGCGGATCATTTCCTCGAAGCGCGAAAGTGCGATGGTATGGGACGTCATGCCTTCTTCCGTGTCTTCCAGCGCGGTGGGGCCCTGTGTCAGCCCGGTGGCAAGATAGACATGGCCTTTCTGGCTGGAATAACCCGCCCCCTGGTACAGCAGCCCTGCATGAACCAGGGTTTGCGCGCGCAGGCCGGTTTCCTCACGCAGTTCTCCGGCCGCGACCTCGTGCGGCGGGGCATCGGGCCTGTCTTCCCACATTCCCATTGGCAGTTCCCACAGATAGGCCCCCACCGGGTAGCGGTATTGGCGGACAAGCGTTACGGTAAGGGCGCCAGTATCGTCCCGCCCCACCGGCAGGATGACGACAAAGTCACCCCGTTCCACTACCCCGTACAGGCCGGTCTTTCCGTTGGGGCGGCGTATGATATCCTCCCGCACCGTGGTCCAGGGGTTCTGGTAGGCAATACGCGATGACACGGTAACATAGCCGCCTGCATCCGCTGGGGGGTTGGTCATGACGGACATCCTTCCCTGCTGGGGTCTTGCGTCTTTCAGGCCGTGGTGACGCGGTATGAATGTATTTGATAGAACATATGAACGACTAAGGTCACGTTGATGTTAAAACTAGATACGGCAACGCGCAGCATACTGGCAGTCGTTCTCTTTACCCTGCTCTGCTATATCGAAATCGGCCTGCAGATGGTTGTCGTCTCCCTGTTCGTCAAGGAACGGCTGGGGTTCTCCCTTGTCTGGGCCGGTTTTGCCGTCTCCGTTCAGTATCTGGCCACTTTTGGTTCCCGCGGGTGGGCCGGTAACCGGATCGATATCATCGGCCCCAAGAAGGTCGTGGTGCGGGGGCTGGTGACCGGCGTGCTGTCGGGGCTGGTGCTGGTGGCGGCCCAGACGGTGGCAGCCCGCCCCATGGCGGCCTTCGCACTCGTACTTCTCGCCCGCATCGCACTGGGTATTTCCGAAAGCATGGTAGCAACGGCCGCACTGGTCTGGAACATCCGCCGGGTGGGTACTGCGCATACCGCACAGGTTATTTCCTGGAACGGTGTGTGTTCCTATGGCGGTATTGCCCTGGGTGCGCCGGTGGCCATGGGGATCTACCAGAATACGCCCCCCGTCATGGGCGGGCTGAGTGCGGTGGGGCTGTGCTGTGCCGCGCTGATGGCCCTGGGCCTGCCCTGGGCCGCCATGCAGCCCGCCGTCCGCCCGCTGGAAGAAGGTAAACGCCTGCCGTTCCTGTCCGTGCTGGGCAAGGTCGCGCCCTATGGCGTCGTGCTGGCGGGCGGGTCTATCGGCTTTGGGGCCATTTCCAGCCTGTATGCCCTGTATTTTGTCGATCGGTCGTGGCAGGGGGCGGCAACCGGCCTTTCGGCCTTTGGTGTGATCTTCGTGCTGACGCGCTTCGTGCTGACCGGGCAGATCGCACGCCACGGGGGGCTGCGGGTTGCCATGGCTTCGCTCCTGGCCGAAGCCTGTGGCCTGGCGGCGATTGCCCTGGCCCCCACGCCTGTTCTGGCCGATCTGGGGGCGGCCCTTGCCGGGGCGGGCTTTGCCCTGCTGTTCCCCGCATTGGGGGTCAGTGCCGTGGCCAAGACCGGGCCCGAAAGCCGGGGGGCGGCCATAGGGGCGTTTTCGGTGTTTCTGGATATCGCCATTGGCCTGTCAGGCCCCCTTTTGGGCATGATCGTGCCGTTGGGCGGGTATATGGGCGTGTACCTGAGCGCTGCGGTGTTCAGCGTGCTGGGGGCTGCGATCTGTCTTGGGCTGATAAGCCGCGAAGGCTGATCGGGCGGCCCCCCCGCCCTTTGCTAAGGGCGCAAAATCTGGCCTAATCACGGGCAAACGGAAAATGGAGAAAAGCTGGTATGTCGTCGCACGCAGGGTCTGTGGCCGTTTTTTGTGGCTCCCGCATGGGGAATAACCCCGTGTATCACCGCACAGCACAGATCGCGGGGGAATTTCTGGCACAGAATTCCGTGCGGCTGATCTATGGTGGGGGGGCGAACGGGCTGATGGGCGTGGTGGCCGACGCCGCCATTCGCGCCGGCGGGGCGGTGACCGGCGTTATCCCCGATTTCTTGAAAACGCGTGAAAAAATGCATGAACGCGTATCCGAACTGATCGTGACAAGCTCCATGCATGAACGCAAGCAGATCATGTTCACCCGGGCCGATGCGTTCTGGGTTCTGCCCGGTGGCTTCGGCACCTTCGATGAAATGGTGGAGATCCTGACCTGGAAGCAGCTGGGCCGCCACGACAAGCCCATTGTGCTGGTCAATGTCGCGCAATGGGGCAATGCGGTGCTGGCCATGCTGGATGAAGCCGTAAGCCAGGGCTTTGCCTCGGCCAATGCGCGTGCCATGATCCAGGTTGTGCCCGATGTGGCATCGGCCCTGGCGTGCTCCGCGCCCGAACGGCGCGAAAGCACCTATCCGGTAGACACGCTGTAAACCCCCGGACAACCGGTATTTCTGCTCTTGCCTCCCTGCCCCGAGCGCTGTATAGGCACATTACCAAATCGGAGTGTAGCTCAGCCTGGTAGAGCACTGTGTTCGGGACGCAGGGGCCGGAGGTTCGAATCCTCTCACTCCGACCAGGAACGCGCCTGTCGCGTTCGGGCCTCTTATTCCCCCTGTTTTCATGCAAAATTAGCAGCCAGTCGGCGTGTTATCCGCTTTGCGCGTGGTCATACCCCGTATCCATGGCCGGCGTTCAGACCCGTTCCTTCGCCGCTTTCTGCACCAGGCGCAGCCAGGGGTGGCGATGTTCCAGAAGGGCGACCACCCGTTCCTTGTGGGCTGTGGTTTCGGTTACGCTGTTTGTCATGGAATGGGGGTGCACACGGTATTCGGCCAGTATGGTGGGTACATGGGTGCCGCGCAGGCCCAGTTCGGCCAGTGAGCACCACAAATCGTAATCCTCCCACCCCATGGCCGCGGGGTTCGTGTAATACCCGCCCGCCGCCGCCCAGGCCCATTTGGCCACCAGGGCCAGCGCGTCGATATAATTCCCGGCCATGAACCGCATGGGTTCGAAGGGATCTTCCCCCATTGTCTGTGTGTGGCCCGGCGCGCCAAACTGCGCCATGACGGGGTAGGCATAGGCCGTCATGTCATCCATGGCGGCCAGCAGGCGGGCGCAGGCCGAGGGCAGCAGCCGGTTATCGGCGTCCAAAGGCAGGAAGAACGGTGTTTCCGTATGGGCGACGCCGCAATTCCGCGCAGCCCCCAGTCCCGCGTTCTGGCGGGTTCGCAGCAGCAGCAACCGGTTGAAACGCGCGCTGTGGCGGGTCATCCAGGCCTGGATCAGGGGTGGGGACTCGTCAGTCGAGCCATCGTCCACCACGATCAGGTCCAGAAGCTGCAGGGTCTGCGCCCTGACCGACTCCAGCGCCTCCAGCACCAGATGGGCATAGTTGTAATTGGTGATCACCACGCTGATGACCGCATTTTCCAGCCTGTCCTGTTCGAACAGCACCGTGCAGTCGGGTATGTCGGGCAGGCTTTGTGCGTGCTCCCGCGTGCGGGCGATCAGGGTCTCGGCCGCGCGGGCGGCGGCGTCCTCACCGCCCAGGCTGGCCAGAAGCGTGCGAAAAAGCCGGGTCTGGCGTTGCGGTCCGAACTGCCACAGCACGGCGTGGTGGGCGTCGCGCGCCATGCGGGCGCGCAATTCCGGCTTGTCCACCAGCAGGCGCAGGGCGTCTTCCCATTCCGGCTGGGTGTCGGCCAAAAGGCCCGTGCGGCCATGTACTACGCATTGGCGGAATGGCGCTGTGGGGGAGGCAATACAGGGCACGCCTGCCAGGGCGGATTCGAAAAACTTGATCTCGCTCTTGGCATTGCAAAAAGCGCTCTGTACCTCCAGCGGGGCGATACAGATGTCAAACCGCGCCAGTTCCTGCGCCAGATCCGCAAGGGGCACCATATCGCGCCATTCGATCTGGGCGGCGACCGGTTCCAGGGCGGGAAATTCGTCGGTCAGCAGCACGGGCCGGCGGGTTTCGGCTTCGCGGAACAGGACAAGCCGGACCTGCGGTTTTTCGCGCAGGATGGCGACAAGGGCCGCACAGGCGCAGGCAAAATCCTTCTGGTGCGTGCGTGAACCCGTGGCATAGCCGATCCGCACCAGCCCGTCGGAAGGTGCTGCCTTTTTCGCCCGGCAGGCCAGCCGCGCCTGGGCGAGAAAGGCAGCGTCATATGTATTGGGCACGGTATGGGTCACGGGGCGGTAGACGCGCATGGCGTCGGCCAGCGTATCGGTCGGGGCAAAACCCATATCCGCCTGCATCAGGGTGCGTTGCATGTCGGTAAAAACGGTTTCGATCCGCTCTTCCGTCGTTCCCGCGCTGCGGATGCCATCGATCAGGTCGATCCGGGCAAGATGGGGGATGAAGGTCAGGTCATCCGTATCGAAAATGATCCGTGCGCCTTTCTGCCGTGCCAGTTGCAGCATGATGCTGACATGCCCGCTATACCCCACCCGCCACAGAACCACCACGTCGGCCCAGGCAATGTCGCCGGGGGTAACACCGGCGCAGTCCTTCCACGCGGCGGGGTAGCCCGCGCGCTGGCAGGCGGCGGCGTTGCGCACGCAGCGATACTGCATGCCCGGCGTATCCGGCTCCCCCGCGACAAACAGGACATGCAACGCAGTTGGGGTGGCCTGCCCGCGTGCTGGCTCCACGGTGGTCCCGGGCATGCCGGGCTTGCCTGCGGGAAGGGGTGGAAGTGCGACGGCGGAGGGCGATGGCAGGTCGGGGAGCGGGAATGGTCCCTTCAGCATCGTGCGGGCCAGCAGCCGTACAAGGCCCGGCACGGAAGACACTCCCCGCCGGATCGGTTCGAACCGTGCACTGGCATCCGCCATTCTGCGGGCCAGCGCCTGGTTGTGTTCATAATCCGCCTGCGCGCGGGCGCGGCTGGCTGCGGCATCGGCATGCAGGGCGGACAGTTCCAGGCCCTGCTGGCTTGTGCGAACCTGCAGGGCCAGACTGTCGGCGCGCAGGGTTTCCAGTTCGGCTTGCAGGGCGTGGTTCTGCCGGGTGGCCCGGGCCAGTTGCACCTTGTCCAGCCAGGCCTGCCCCGCAAAATCCATGCGCTGGCGCAGGCGGATGATATCATGCGCGTTGCAGGGCCCGTCGGGCATGAAAAAAGGGGCCAGACAGTCCGGCACCGGGCGTGCGGCCAAAACCCCCAGACCGTTACCCTGTGCAAAACGGCAGCATAAAACCTGTTGCGGGTACGCCAGATTTTGCCATTCCTGTGCCTCTGTCGGTTCCGCCTGCGCCGCATGGGGCGTGGGCGTTGGAGCACCTTCAAGCAGGATCACGCTGCCGGGTGCCGCTGCGGGCAGGGTGTTTCCGTCCTGCGGGTTCACGGGCCAGGCCTGCCATGCGGATTGCGCCAGATAATGGAGCCCCGGGGTTTGAAGCTGGGGCAGACAGAGCGTTTCATGAACAACAAGCTGGGTCGGCAAGGCGCGGATATGCAGGAAAAAGGCCAGTGTGTCGCGCACGGTCCGGCTGGCGCCCACCAGTGTCAGTGTGGGGGGCGCGGTGTTTGCGATCAGCCACATCAGGCAGGGCAGATGCTCGCACCCTGCCGTATCCGTGTTGTGCAGGATCACCGGATCGAACAGAACCGAGCGCGTTCCCCGCTGCGGGTGAACGCGGTGCGTATCGGGGGCGGGATCATGTGCCAGATCGAAGGTATTGGCGTGTTTGTCGGGCATGAAGACGGAACCAGCCTGATGGTACGGGGCGCAAAACCGGGTTGTCACAAGTGCCGGCCTGCGGACCCGCCGCCCTCCCGGGGGGAAAGAGCGGGCCCGACAGGGCGTGCAGGTCATGATGTAGGGATCAAGGATGGGGATAAGGTTAATGAAAGCTGTACAAAACCAGAATAATTAACCTCATATTAAGATGAATACAGGCATCAATAAAATATTCATAAAATAAAACGACAAAAGTTTTATCGATTTTTAAGACTTGTACGATCCTATGGATCAGCCATGGCGTCTGGCCGCCGTGCCGTAGAACACCCACCATGTCTGGGCCCATGCCGGTCAGCAGGCAGGAATCGAACGGAGACGTGATGTGTCCATAATCACTGTCGTAGGGGCGTCCGGGGGGACCGTGCAGGTTACGGTCGACGGAGCGCAGAATGCCGCATTGGTGACCCAGGCCACCACGCTTTCCACCACACTCGCGGGTGTCATCACCACGCTCGACGCCGAGAAACTGGGCTTTGGGGCCACGCTGTCGGGCCCGGGCAGCACGCCTGCCTATGGCATTGTGACAACCAGCGGGTCCTACAAGGTTGTCGGCAATGTCGGCTGGCTGACGGTCGGTTCCGATTCAGGGACCACGCCCGGCGTGCCGCTGGACGGTGCGGTGACAATCAATGCCGCAGCCAGTACCGCGACCACCACCGTCCTGGGCGGGGCCACGGGGGGGATTGTCCTGCAGGCCGGCAACCAGGACGGCACGTTTTTTGCGGGAACCGGCAATAACCAGTTCACAGGCCAGGCGGGCAACTGGTCCATCACCATGGGGGATGGCAACGACACCGTCATGAGCGGGGATGGCAGCAATACCATTGCCGCGGGCCTGGGCAGCAACGTGATCGACCTGGGGCTGGGCGTGAACTTCGTCCATTCCGCCGGGCAGGATACCATTACCGCATCAGGCGGGGTGCAGACCGTAACGCTGAGCGGGGCTGGTTCCACCGTGCTGCTGGGCGAGAATTCGCTGGTCATAGACAGTGGCGGTACCCAGAAAATTACCGTGGGCGGGGCGTCCACCGTGGTGGGCGGCGTGTCCGATACCATTACCATGACCGGCACCGACGGCACGGTGGAGGGCGGTCAGGGCAGCACCATTTCCGCGACCTATGGCAACCTGCAAACGACCAATACGGATGCGGCCAGCATTACCGTTTTGCAGGACCTGACCTTTATCGGCGGCACGGGGCAGACGCATGTGACGGCGGGTCATGCCACGATTTTCGGCTCCAACGGGCTGGATATGAGCCTTGACATGACGGACGCCACCACTTCGGCCACCGATAACCTGTTTGCCGCCAATGCCGGAAACATGACGCTGGATGGGGCATCTTCTGCATTTGGCATTCATGCGTTCGGTGACAATGCGGGCACCACGGGCGCGCAGGTCTTTATAGGCGGGACGGGGGCGGACACGCTGGTCGCCGGTGTGGGAGAGGCCACGCTGACCGGGGGCGCGGGGGATGCCAATATCTTCGGCTTTCGCGATCATGTGGCCGGGGGCGACTACACCATTACCGATTTCAGCGCCGCGGCGGGCAATTCGGTCCTGCTGGTGGATTACGACTACACCCATGCCTCGTTCCAGGCCGATGTGCTGGACAAGGCCGTGCATAGCGGGGCGAACACGACCATCACCCTGTCCGACAACAGCAAGATCACCTTCGTCAATGTCGCCTCCCTGAACGGTACGTCCTTTACCGGGTTCTGATCGTGGCGGGAGAGCGTTTTAAAGCCTGCATGCCAAACAGATGTGAGTTTTCGGATGTCACCTTTTTTAAAAGATGAGGGTCTTTGAAGCTTTTTGGCAAAAAGCTTCACCAGAAACTTTTTATCGTTCTCTTTCGATGCGTTGTTTTGGGGAGGGAGGCGGCGTGTTGGAGCACGGTGTGGAAACACGATTGCCCCTCTCCGGCGTGGAGCGCGAAAAGACAGCGTGCAAACAGGCGGCCCTGTCTGCCAGCTACAGGGCCAGCGCGCAGTTGCAGGCCCTGCGCGCGCAGGATATGGCCCGGTACGCAGCGACAATGGGCCCCGGCCCGCGCGGCTTCAGGTCCATGGTCCGCGCCGGGCCAAAAGCAGCAGCACATCGTATCTGGCATGTTTTAAGGAAAATAAACGAGATTTACCGTGTCGAAGGGCCGGGTGGCATCGGCTTTCGGCTATCGCACCGCCTGGGCCTGGTGTGGGACCGGGCATGTGCATCCAGCGGGGGCAGGCTGGGGCATGCAGGTCGTTCAGGTCCTTCCGGCCAACAGGGGCCGACGCGCCATACCGCCCAGGACCATGCCAGTGCCATGCGAACGCTCTATCTGGCCCCCCTGCCGCCCGCGCGGATGTCGGAACTGGCCCCGCGCATGGTGCTGATTGCCGAATTATCCCTGCGCCAATGTGCGAAATATCGTGTCTGGCAAAAGGAGGAGCAGCTTCGCGCCCTTGGCTGGCAGGTGGAGGTTGTTGACTGGCGGCACACCGAACAGGCCCTGTCCGCCATGCAGGTCGGCACGGGGGTGATTTTCTACCGTGTCCCCGCTTTTCCGGCGGTTGAAACCCTGCTGGCGGAAGCCCGGCGGCTGGGCCTTTCCCCCTGGTGGGAAGTAGACGACCTTATTTTTTCCGCATCCGATTACCGTGCGAACGGGAACCTCGACACGTTGGGCAGCAAGGACCGGGCGCAGCTTCTGTTTGGCGTGCGTCTGTTCCGGTCCTGCCTGCTGGCCTGCAACGGCGGCATAGCCTCCACCCGCGCGCTGGCACGGGCCATGCGCCGCGCCGGCATGGCGCATGTCGCGGTCATCGAAAACGCGCTGGACCGGCAGACCCTCGCCCTCGCAGCACAGATTCTGGCCGCACCCCCCGCCCGGCCCGGCCATGGCGGGGAAATCCGCATTGTCTATGGCTCCGGCACCAACACGCATGACGCGGATTTCCGCCACGCGGCACCGGGCATTCTGGCCGCCATGCAGGCCGAACCGCGCCTGAGCCTGCATATTATAGGCGAGTTGAGCATACCCGAGTCGTTCCAGGCCCTTGGCGCGCGCGTGCAGCACAGGCCGGGGCTGGATTTCGCGGGGTATATGGGCCTGCTGGCCCAGGCCGATATCAGCATCGCCCCGCTGGAACCCACAGTCTTTAACGATGCGAAAAGTGCGATCAAATTCCTTGAAGCCGGTATTCTGGCGGTGCCCAGCATCTGTTCGGGGCGCGATGCGTTCCATGCCGTTATCCGGCCGGGAGAAAACGGATTGCTGGCCGAGACCGAACAGGACTGGTGCCACGCGCTGCTGAGGCTCGCGGCGGATGCACCCCTGCGGCGGCAACTCGGCCAGCAGGCCCGGCGCGACGTGCTGGCCCGCTTCAGTCCCGATGCCATCACCCGCACGCAGGTCGAACCGGTTTTTGGCCGCATTCCGCCCCCCGGCCCCAACCCGCAGGGCCTGCGCGTGCTTTGCGCCAATCTTTATTACGCGCCGCAATCCTTCGGCGGGGCGACCGTGGTGGCAGAGGAAACCGCCCGGCACCTCTCGCGCCAGCCCCATACATGGGTAAGCGTCTTTACCTCCCGCCCCGACCTGCCGGGCCGGGGTGGTGCCGCGGTGCGGTATGTCGCCCATGGGCTGGATACGCTGGCGGTCAGCATAGCCCCCGGTGCCGATCCCATAGCCGCCATCGATAATGCGGAAGTGGCCCAGGAGTTCACCCGCTGGGTAGAGGCCACACGTCCCGATATCGTGCATTTTCATGCCATGCAGGGGCTGGGGCTCGGTTGCGTGCGCGTGTGCATGGAAAAAGCCATTCCCTACGCCATAACCCTGCATGACGCTTGGTGGCTGTGCGCGCGCCAGTTCATGGTGCAGGGCGACGGCCGTGTGTGTTCGCAGGCTCCCATAGACCTGCGGCTGTGCCAGATTTGCCTGCCTCAGGCGCGTTACCTGCAAGCACGCCAGGACCTGATGCACGCCGCCCTGCAACAGGCTGCCCTGCTGCTTGCACCCAGCGAGAGCCACCGGGCCCTGTACGTGGCCAACGGCATCCCGCCCGCGCGCATAAGGGTGAACCGCAACGGGTTTGCCTGGCCCGCCCGCCCGCGTTCGCCGCGCCCTGCGCAGCGTATGTTGCGGTTCGGCTATGTGGGCGGGGCCGATAACGTGAAGGGCTACACCCTGCTGCGGCGCGCGTTCGAAAGCCTGGCGCGTGACGACTGGGAACTGGTGCTGGTCGACAACACGCTTAATCTTGGCCTGCGTTCGCTGCATGCGCAGGCCTGGCGGGTGCGCGGCCGGGTTGAGGTCGTGCCCGCCTATACGCAAGCGGGCATGGATGATTTTTATGATGGACTCGACGTGCTGCTCTGCCCATCCCAATGCCATGAAAGCTACGGGCTGAGCGTGCGTGAAGCCCTGGCGCGCAATGTCTGGGTTGTCACTACCCGAGCCGGCGGCCAGGCGGAGGATGTGACCGACGGGGTGAACGGCACGCTGATCGCCCTTGATGGTAGGGCAGAGACCCTGCGCTGCGCGGTGGAAAGCATACTCGCATCCCCGACCGTTCGCGCTTATGCCGCTAACCCCGATCGCGCGCGGCTGAGTACCTTTGCCCGGCAATCCGCCGAACTCGGCCAGTGGCTGCGTGAAGCCGCGGGCAAGGCCCATGATCCGGCTGCCGGCCAGAATGCGCCTCCTTCCCGCACGGGGGAAATGCATCCAGCAAGATATTGAAAAAAGACAAAAGTTTTTGGTGAAGCTTTTTCCAAAAAGCTTCAAAGACCGTCACCTTTATGAAAAAAGGCGACACCCGAAAACCTTTGCATATCGCCCCACTATGTCGTGGGCAGGCTTTCGAACCCCTCTCTGACCGGGCCCTGCTGTGGAAACGCAACCGCCAGGCAGCAGGACCGTGTTCGATACGGGATGGTCTGACGATCAGGCCGCGGGCCCCGCGCCGCGCAGTTTATGGGCCAGGGTGTCCGCAGCGTTGACCAGTCTGTACAATGTACGGGCCGTCGCATTGGGCTGTGGCCGGTTCGCAGAATTGTCCCGCATTGCGCAAGGGCGGGTTGCGCGGGGTTGTGCCATCACCCAGCGTGGGTCGAAAATGGCACCCGGTGGCAGGCTGGCCGCCCAATCCCGCACGCCGGGCAGGGCGAACGGGTTGTGGTTCAGCAGTTCACGCTTGATGAACGGAACCTGGCCTGATGCCATCAGGGAACGCCAGCGCGCATGCATCGGGTTGGTGGGGGGCACAAGGGGGCGGGGCGTATCAAGGTCGCTCCAGGCCGCATGCAGGGGAAAGCCTGCCTCCCGGATCGCGGCGGACAGCCCCAGTTCCCCGTGGCGGATAATCTCCTCACGCGTCATGTCGGCAAAGGGGTGGGAGAAAACACGCTGCACCGGGGCCGATTGCATGACCGCGCGCGACAGGCCCACAAACCACGATTGCAGATGCGGCCCCCCCGCGCGGGATGCCACCATGCCCCAGGCGGGGTAACGCAGGGCGGCCGCGCGGTGCATGAACCGGTCCAGCGGGTGGAACGGGCCATACACGCTGTCATTGGCCAGCAGGACATAAGGGGCGTGTGCGATCACCCCTCTGTGAAGCAAAAACTGCCACGCGCCAAAGTCAAGCCCGCCATTGGGGCGTATCCAGGCGGTTATCTTGTTTCGATCCAAAAATAAAACGGTATCTTCTTCAATATTGTTCGCCCCGGATAAAATAACGTGGGTCACGAACCCGCATCTGACGATGTTCTCAAGGTAGAACCGCGTCGCGGGGGGAAGGTTTCCCTGGGGGGCATGGGCGGCAAACAGGCAGGTGGCAGAGGGGGGGACAACTGTGTCTATCATGCTACACATTCCCTTTCTGCTGTTGTTACCGCAAGGAATCGAAAACAGAAGCGTTTTTTAAGTTGGTTTTTTATCGAAATGTGACTAAAAGCCCTTAAAGCACAGGCGTGGTAGCCAAATTATTATTTTGACCTTAATTCTGTCTGAGGGGAGCCAGAAACTCAATGAGCAAGGCCTTTATTGCAGCAGTGATCCAGGATTCCATCAACTGCACTGGTGTGGCCGCTAATCAGGCAGCGAACGATCTTATCGACGCCATCGTGCAGGAACTGAAGCGCGAAGGCGGCTTTACCCTGCCCTCTTTCGGCACCTTTACTGTCCGCAAGACCAAGGCCCGCAAGGCGCTGAACCCCCGCACGGGTGAGCCGGTCAAGGTCAAGGCGGGCAAGACCGTTCGCTTCAAGGCAAGCCCGAACCTGAAAAAAGCGGTTTGATCTGATCCCCCCTTTTCCTTTTTAAGGCGGACATTTCAAGAACCAGAACCGTGCCGGTGCAAACCGGCACGGTTTTTTTTATCCCCCCGCACCCCGCCTTTGCGGGCCCCTGCGGTGCGGAGGATTCAGTCCTGCGCATAGGTGGCAGGGCTCATGCGTCGGGCTTGGGCGGTCCGCTTTTGGGGGCCTGTTGGCGGGCCTGGCAGGGTTGGGGTCTTTGGCCCCTGCTGCCCGCTGCCTAGACGGTGTCGGGCATTATGGTGTCCAGCCTGTCCAGCTTGCGCAGGCCGGGGACCATGGCCATCCACAGCCCCGTAATGACCAGCGTGCCCACGCCGCCAAGGACCACGGCAGGCACCGGCCCCACAAGGGCTGCGAGCATCCCGCTTTCGAATTCGCCAAGCTGGTTGGACGAACCGATAAACAGCATGTTCACGGCCGAAACCCGGCCGCGCATGTCATCGGGCGTGCCAAGCTGCACCAGCGCGCCACGGACCATCATGCTGATAACGTCCGCCCCGCCCAGAATGATCAGCATGACCACCGAGGTGCTGATGGAGCGCGAAAGCCCGAACAGGATCGTCGCCACCCCGAACACGGCTACGGCGGCGAACATCCACAACCCGGTATGGCGTTCCATCGGGTGGCGGGCCAGGATGGCGGCCACCCCCAGCGCGCCAATGGCGGGGGCTGCGCGCAGCAGGCCAAGTGCAAAGGGCCCCGCATGCAGGATATCGGTGGCGAAAACCGGCAGCATGGCGGTGGCCCCACCCAGCAGGACCGCGAACAGGTCGAGCGAGATCGCACCCAGAATGGTGGGCTTGCGCCGCAGGAAGGCAATGCCCCCGAACACGGCGGCCAGGCTTGCGGGCTGGCGCGGGCGGGTGGGGGCCGCCAGTTTCATGGACCAGGTGGCGACCATCGCAATCGCAAAGCCTGCCGCGCACAGCGTGTAGCACGTATCCGCACCCAGCCCGTATAACAGCCCCCCGACCGAGGGCCCCGCAATGCTGGCCGCCTGGAACAGGGACGATGACAGGGCTGACGCACGCGGAAAGAGGGCGGGCGGCACCAGCGATGGCAGGAACGTCTGCTGCGCGGGCATTTCAAACGCCTTGCAGGTGCCGAACAGCATGACCAGCCCGTAGATCATGTGCGGGGTCAGCCGCCCGGTAAAGGCCGCATAGGCGACAACGGCGGTGGCCAGCGCTTCCACCGCCTGGCAGGTCACGACAATGCGGCGGCGATTATGCCGGTCGGCCGCATGCCCTGCGGGGAAGATAAACGCCACCATGGGCAGGAACTGCGCCAGCCCCACAAAGCCCAGCGCGGCAGTGCTATGGGTCAGCGCATAGATCTGCCAGCCGACGGCCACGGCCAGCACCTGTGTCGCAAAAGCGGACAAGGCGCGCGCTGCCAGGGCGGCGACAAGGCCGGGTTGTGCCAGAAGGGAGGATGAGGCGGGAAAAGACCCAGGGGACGGCCCATGGGTGGAACTGGGGGAAGGGTCAGGCATGATGGGCGAGCATAAAGCACGATGGCGCAGAAAAAGAAGTGCTGCCTTCGCGCGGCCAGCGCACGGGCCATGCGACCAACGCGGCCATGCCCGCATGTATCGGGCCGCCTGGCCTGCATGGGTGCGTTTGCGCGCGCAGGCGTACACGGATTTATGAAACGGAGCGCCCCGTTCGGGGTTGCCGCCGGGGCTGCTCCCCCTGGGGCAACCATGGGGGCTGGCACGACGGTTGTCTGCCCGGGCTGCATGTTCGACTTAACCCGTTCATGCGCGATAGGCATGCATCGGGGCGTGTTTGCAAGGGCACTCGACACCCACGGCACCAGATACGCAACGGCTTGCAACAGGAATTACGCAACAGGGTCCGTGGCTGGGGCGGGAGGATTCGAACCTCCGCATGGCGGAATCAAAATCCGCTGCCTTACCGCTTGGCTACGCCCCAAAAGACCGACCTGTCAGCCGCATCCTTTTATGCCGAACACCCCGCCTTCGTAAAGGCCGGGTGGCGTATAAATTCCGCTCGCCCAACTGCCGTCCCGCAGCCTGTCCTTATGCCTGCTCTGCTACGCGGTTCCACGGGCGACCACGGCCCGGCCTTGTTAGCACCGGTTCAGCTTCCAGCGTCCCGCACATGCTGCGCCAGCGTGGTATTCAGTCCTGGGGCAGATCGGGCAGGCCGGTGTCTTCGATGGTTCCGGTCGCGGTGCCGGTGGTCGGGAACAGGCCGAAGCGGGTCGCCTTGTCCAGCCCCTGTTCCAGGGCGGCCATGGTGGTGCCCATATCGGGGCTTTCATCCTTGTCCCACGCACGCAGGGTATGGGCCCATATGGCTACGACCATGTTCACGCGCGCCAGCCCCCCAAGGCCGGGCGTGCCAATACCCGCTGCATCCGCCATCCAGCGCATGCTCTCCAGCGTCGCCCCGCCCAGCAGCAGGGCCATGGGCGGGTCCAGCGGCAGGGCCCGCAGCACGGAGCGCACGCCGCTGCGATACTGCTGGAACACGTCAAGCCTGCGCATCAGCAGGTCGAACAGGCGTTCGCGCGCGCTGCCGCAGATCATGTCGTCCGACAGGGCGGCATCGTCGGCCATGCGGCCCAGCCCCAGCAACACGGATACGCGGAAGGGAAAGCGCTGCCGGGCCTGCGCCAGCGGCAGGTCCGCCGCCCGTGCCGCATCCAGCACCGAAACATTGGCCCAGCCCTTTTCCCCCGCCAAAGCCATGGCGGCGGCGATCAGGGCGGTGTCGAAGTCTTCATGATCCATAACGGGCAAACCTGTCAGCACGAGAAAGCGGCACAAAACGGGGGTGGAACACCATGGCTAGCCCGACAGTTCCTTGGCCCGCGTCACGGCCGCGGCAACGGCGGCGGATGTGGCGGCGGGCCACGCGTCATCGGCCATGAGAACGGCAAGAGCCGCAGCCGTCGTCCCACCCGGGCTTGTCACGTTGCGGCGCAGTTCGGCGGCATCTGTCGGCAGTGTGTGCAGCATGCGGCCCGCGCCATAAATGGTCTCACGCGCCAGGATGCGGGCGGTTTCCTCGGGCAGGCCCTGTTCCACCCCGGCCTTGGTCAGCAGTTCGGCCAGCAGGAACACATAAGCCGGCCCGCTGCCCGAAACGCCGGTAACGGAATCGATCAGCCCTTCGGCATCTACCCAGACCGTCTCACCCACGGCGCGCAGCAGGCTTTCGCAATGGCGTTTCTGTTCGGGCGTGGCCTCGGGCGGGGCGTACAGCCCGCTCATGCCCGCACCCAGCAGGCAGGGCGTGTTGGGCATGGCGCGCACGACCACAAGCCCCTTTTCGCCGCCATACACGGCCTTGAGGCTGGCAATGGACCGCCCCGCCATGACCGAAAGCAGGGTGGCTGCGGGAAAGCGTTTGGCCAAATCTTGCAGGGCGGGATCGGCCTTCTGGGGCTTGACCGCCAGCACGATCACGTCGGGTGTGAAATCGGCCGGTATGTCCGCGATGGCGCGCACGATGCGGTGCGGCGCGGGCAGGCTGTCACGGTGGCGGTCCACGATGACCGAAGGGGCCAGCCCCTGGGCCAGCCAGCCTTCCAGCATGGCCCCGCCCATCTTGCCCGACCCCACCAGCAGGATGGATGGCAGGAGGGGGGCCGCCGCATGCGTGCCGGCGGGTGCGGCGGGTTCGCGGGTGGCGGTTGCGGTGTGTGTGCTCGTCATTCAGGCTTCTCCCTGGCAGTCCAGCAGGGCCATGGCCATGGCGTCGGCCGTGTTGAGCCCTTCCATCAGAAAAAAACGGAAGGCCGGATAAAATCGTTCACATTCGTTCAGCGCGATATCGATCATGTCTTCAAAAATATCGGCGGCCAGTTCCGTGCCCCGCAACAGCAGCGCATGACGGAAAAGCAGCACGCCGTCTTCGGTATCGAGGCTGAAATGGCCGACCCACATCTGTTCGTTGGCCAGGCCGATCAGTTCATACAACGCGCCGCGTCGCGCCATGTCGGCCCGCAGATCGAACGCGCAGGTGAACAGGATGGTGCCCAGTTCGGCCGACCATGAAAAGAACAGCCCGTAATCGCACCAGCGGGCCGGGGCCTCGGCCGCCATTTCGGTGGGGGTGCAACGGTCGAAGGTCCACCCCATGCCGCCGATCACCTGTTCCATAAGATCAAGCGGGTTGCTGGCGGGGGGCGTGGTATCAGTCGTCAAGGCTGGCATGGCGGTACTCCGTGCCTGCGGTGGAACAGGATAGGTCGGGGGCTATAGGCCCGATGCGTGTGTGGCGGTGCAGGCCCCCCAGGGCGGCGGACCGGCCCTGCCGCGCCTGACCCCGGGCGGTGCCGGGGCGGGCGTTCAGGGCGTGTTGTCCCAAGTCCTGGCGGGCGGCCCCGCTTTCAGCCATGCTGATGGTGCTGGCCGGTCTTGTGCTCCAGCGCATGTACGCGCTCTTCAAGGGCCTGGATACGGCGGTCGGCTTCCTCCTGCCCGATGCGCGCACGGGCCGCGAGCTCGCGCATGACCTCGAATTCCTCACGCCGCACCACCTGCAGGTTGGTCAGCACCTCATCCACCCGGCTGCGCACGATGGCATGGATTTCTTCGCGCAGGCCGGTCAGGGCGGAAACAGCGCCCCCGGCCACACCGGCGAGGTCATCGAAAAAGCGGGGTCTGTCAGCCATGGCCGGGTCTCTCCATTGAATCCGTTACGTGGGATGGGCCTTGTGTTCCCGCTCCCGCGCCTGCCCCATAGTCGGGCAGGCCGAGAATAAAGGGAAGTGCGCGCCGATACCATGCCCTTGTTTGCATCTTTTGCGCATGCCGTGCGCCGCAACCTCCGCCCTGCGATGGTGATACGAGGTTTTTTGATGGCCGGTTTCGCGCATGATCCATTGACCGTGTGGGCGCGCATTCCCATTATTATATCAAATCATTGAAAAAAAAGCGATGATGGCGGCAGTCTGCAAAAGAACGGCGCGCCCCACATGGCATGGAATGGAGAAACCGGTTTTATGAACGACAGTGTCGGCGGAGGTGCGGCGTGAGCGTACGTGACCCCTATGACGTGCTTGGTATTGCCAAAACCGCCAGCCAGGATGACATCCGCAAGGCGTACCGCAAGCTGGCCAAGAAATTCCACCCCGATCTCAACCCCGGCGACAAGAAGGCCGAGGAAGAGTTCAAGGCACTCAACCAGGCCAATGACCTGCTGTCCGATACGGAAAAGCGGGCCCGTTTCGACCGGGGCGAGATCGATGCTTCGGGCCAGGAACGCGCACCCCCGGGCTATGGCGGGTTCGGCGGCGGCTTTGAAGGCGGCGGCGGGTTCCCCCCCGGCGGCGGCATGGGCGGCTTTACCGAAGAAGACCTGAGCGGGCTGTTCGGCGGCATGTTCGGCGGCGGGGCCCGTGCCCGGCGTGCGGGGCCGCGCAAGGGGGCGGATGCCAGCTATTCGCTCAAGGTCAGTTTTCTGGACTCGGTCAACGGCGCGACATCGCGCATTACCCTGCCCGATGGCAGCACGCTGGACGTGCGCATTCCGCCGGGGATCGAGAACGGGCAGACATTGCGCCTGCGCGGCAAGGGCGGGCCGGGTTCGCAAGGCGGCCCCGATGGCGATGCGCTGATTACCGTGACCGTGCTGGCGGATCCGACCTACACGCGCGACGGCGCGGACCTGCGTGAAACCCTGCCGGTCGATCTGAAGACCGCAGCCCTGGGCGGGCCGATCATGGTGCCCACCCCCACCGGCACGGTCAGGATGAACGTGCCCGCAGGATCGGACAGCGGCACGGTGCTGCGCCTGCGGGGCAAGGGGGTGCAGGCCCACGGGTCCAAACCGGCGGGTAATCTGTATGTCACGCTCGAAGTCAGGATCGGCAAGCCAGATCCGGCCTTGCGCGAATTCCTTGAAGGCTGGACCCCCGCTTCAGCCAGCTAAGGGCGATCCGTGGCGGGCCGGTCTTTAGCCGGGCCGCATCGGATGCGGTTTCGAGACAATTATCTGATAAGAAAGATAAATGTTTTCGGGTGTCGCCTTTTTTCAAAAAGGTGACGGTCTTCGAAGCTTTTTGAAAAAAGCTTCACCAAAAACGTTCTTTCGATTCAGTTCCCTGTTCAGGGGGTGGGGGTTTCGACCCGGTAAAGGGGCAGGTCCATCCTGTGGCCGTCCTTGCTGGTAATCAGCAGCCGCGCGCTGTTTTCCGATACGAGCGAGAAGCTGGCATGCAGGTTGTCCTGTGCCCCCTCCCACGTGGTGCCGTTGACACGGGCCAGCGCGAAGCGGGCCTGCCCCACGATCTTGGCATAATCCTGCGGCAAGGCCACCAGCAAGCGGGCGGCGGGGCCCAGGGCGCGGTTGCTCATGACCCGGATCGGGTCGGTCATGGCCAGAACGGTCCATTGCCCGTTGAACAGGGCCTGCGGGTAGGATGCAGCGGTCCCGGCCGGGGCTGCATTGGTCTGGCCCGTAGTCTGGCCGCCAGATTGGCCCGCAGATTGCGCCGAAATCTGCCCGGCCTGTGGCCCGGCGGCTGGTGCCTGGGGTGTTGCGGGGGCGGCCAGGGCATGACAGGCCGGGAAGACGGCCAGCGCCGTCGCGGCCAGAAGTGCGGGAAAACGGGTCATGCCGGCTCCGTAAAAATTCAGGATCTGCCCTATTTGGCCTGTCATGGGGGCGGGCGTCCAGTGCCAGCCGCGCCGTGCCCCGTTTTGGCGGCGATTGCGGGGCGGAACCGGGATGTTGAAAATACGCAGGCTTGACGCGGGGTGGCCGCGTAAGTCACATACAGGCAGGGTGAGATAAAACGCCCGGACTGATCTGCATTGCAAAAAACGGGGAAGGACCAGACCATGAGCGACCAGCCCACGCCCGATGGTGTGCCCCGCCCCGCCACCCTGCCCGGTACCGCGGCGGATGAGGCCGTCTCCGCGCTTGCACCGCAGGGCACGCCTGCCGCCGATGCGTCGGGCGGTGCTGCCGCTCCCGCTACGGGCGGGGCTTCTTCCGTTCTTTCGGCACCTTCAACGGCCGCACCCACGCCGGCAGCCGTGCCCCCGTCCAACCAGATCGCACTTCATGAAGTCGCGCAGATGGCCGGGGCGATCGTGTTCGTCTTCTGCTTTGTAGCCCTTGGGCTGCACGCCATTTCCTACGCCGGATACTGACGGGCAGGCTGTCCGCTCGGCGCTATTCGTGGCGTAGGGTGACGACCAGCACATCCCGGTAGGCGGGGCGTGCGGGGTCTACCGGTTCCACCGGTGTCACGCCGTGATAGACGCGGTTATCATCCACAAAGGCCGTATCCAGCGGGTCTGTCAGCGTGAAGCTGCCCACCAGTTCGCGCCCCATGTCGTGAATGGATGTTTCCCCGCAGGCCACGTTTTCGCGCCGCACCATGGCTACGCAGACCCAGTCCACCCCGTCGCGGTGCAGCCCTTCGGGCGTGGGCTGGCCACGCATGTCCGTGCTGGCCTCGATCCGGAACTGGTGCATCTCCCCGTGCCACGAAAGCGGGCGGCGTTCGGGCGGGGTCAGGTCGGTGGCCACGTGGTAGAGCAGGCTTAAAATGGCCTGAAGGGCCGGGTGCGCCGCAATGGCGGGCAGAACCGGCTCGAACCAGCGTTCCACCCCGCCATTGAGGGTATTGTAGTCGCGGCTCTGGTAATGGGGCTGGTTGGGCTTGCGCAGCATGTCCTGCGCGCTGAGCGAGAACGTGGCGTAGCGCCGCCGCCGGTAGCGCCCGCCATCGGCCATGTAGCGATCCTCGCCCAGGTCGTTCCAGCTTGCGGCAAAGCTTTCCCACTGTTCCAGCCCCAGATGTTCGAGCAGCGGGCGCATGGTCCCGGCCTGCACGAACGCGAACCCCCCTTGCCCGAGCGGGGTCTCGATCGCCTCCGCCACGGTGGTGGCTACGTCGGGCGGCAGTGGCGCAGGGGGCATGAGCGGTTCGTGGGACTGTGCGGCCATGGGCTATTCTGCCTGCTTCCCGCCGGAGGGTGCATTGCCGGTGGCGGTGTTGCCCGTGGGGGCGTGGTTGGTGGGCGTATTGGCTGAGGGCGGAGTGTTGGCGGGGTCCTCGCCGGCGGGGGCGGCCTTGGCCGGCGTGGAGCCTGCTGCCTGCGCGTCCGCTGCCTGGGGGCTGGCTGCCTGTGGCATGGCCATGGGCGGCATGCTGTCCAGCGCCAGGTGCACGGGAATATCGGGCGGGGAGGTGGAGTAGCTGGTGGGCGTGAAGAACTTTATGCCCGCATCCGCCATGAGCGGGGCGATCCGGCGGTAGAATTCGCGCTGCACCTTCCATTTCATCATGGGGGCGGTGCGAATGGCGCCGACCATGATCGCCCCGTTCCCGTCCGAATTGTCCACGCCCAGATCGGTGTAGTCCGACAGGATGATGGCGCGGAAATCGTCTTCCTTGCGCATGGCGGCGATGGTCTTTTTCATGATCTCGACCACTTTTTCCGAATCCTCGCTCAAATCCAGCGTCTGGCGGACGATGATCTGGTTGAACCCGCGCGCCGTATTGGCAATGGAGGTCACGGACGAAAACGGAATGATATGCAGGTCACCATCAATGGCGCGGACGCGCAGCGTGCGGATGGACAGATGTTCCACCGTGCCCGCAATGCCCGCCGCCGTTACCCAGTCGCCTACCTGGATCGCGTCTTCGGCCAGCATGAAAAAGCCGGTGATCACGTCCTTGACCAGGCTTTGCGAACCGAACGACAGGCCAACGCCTAGAATACCGGCACCCGTCAGCAGCGGGGTGACGTTGATGCCGATCTGCGACAGCGTGGTGACGGCGACGAAAATGATGATGACCGCCAGCAGCACGGTGCGGATGATCGGCAGCACCGTGCGCAGGCGCGCCGCCCGCCCGGCCTGCGCGCTGGAGGCATAGCGCGAGATCTGCTTGTTCAGCGTGTGGTTCACTACCTCCCACGCGACTGCCGCGACGGTCATGCCCAGCACAAGGCTGAGTGCAGCCCCCATCAGCCGCACACCCAGTGCCGAGACGAAGAAGAACCGCAAGGCCGGTGCCCCCCAGCTCTGGGCCAGGCACACCGCTGTCGCAAAGATCAGGAAGGCGGTAATGATCTTGCGCACGAAGGGGTAATAGAAGTCGGCACGCTGTTGCAGGTCGGGATACTGGGCCTGCATGGCCGGGCTGACCCGGAACAGCTTGTCCTGCAGGCCATACGCCAGCAGTGCCAGCACGCGGGACAGTGCCAGGCAGACAAGGCTCATGATCGAGCCGCGCAGGATCCACTGGTACCCGCCTTTCAGATGGGCGGCCCAGACGAACCACAGCGCCATGTCCAGGAACATGATCGGCACCCACCACAAATGCGCCAGCGTGCCCACAAACGCCCACAAAGCGCTCTTGGCCTGCCGGTCGGCAGAAGGCTGGAGCGCACGCGCGACGATCCGGCGCATACGCCAGATGAAGGCCGCGATAATCAGGTGCTGGATCAGCACCACCGCGCGCAGCATGGCGTCCACCCCGCGCTGGGCCAGATCGAATTCCTCACCCAGCGTGGACAGGCAGATCACGATCGAAGGGGCCGCGACCAGGATATTCCACCAATGCGTCAGCAGGCGTGCCGTGGCGTCCTGGGCCGGGATCAGGCGGATGGAAGGCGAATGCGGAACCAGCGTGGTTTCCACCACCAGGTACAGCACGCGCGCTATGGCATAGGCATTGACCAGCGTCAGGGTAACGGTGCGGGCCTGGGGCGTGGTGGTCAGGAATTCCGCCCCCACATAGCCCAGCAGCAGGCAGACCGCGACCGGCAGCAGTTTTATGAGGAAATGCAGCGCATTATAGGGCACGCGAATAAGGTAGCGCAGCACTTCGTTGCCACGCCGCTGATCGGTCTCGCGCGCATGGGTGGTGTCGGCATTGGCGGCGGCGCTATCGGCCACGTTATCGGCGTCGGCCCCCTGTTCCTGCCGGGCCAGGTGCCTGTTTTCCCGCGCGATGGCGTAACGCGTGACCGACAGCAGCGGCTTTTTCAGGCTGATGCTCGTCCCGCGTTCGGCCAGCAGGGCCACGGCCAGGATAAGGATGGCGCGGCTGAACGCATCGAGCAGGGTCTGCCGGGTGGTGGGGTTGCGCAGCTCGGTCTTCAGCCAGGTGCCCACGACGCCCAGGTCGGTGAACAGGCTGGTGAAATTGTGCACATAGCCGCGCAGCCCGTCATTCAGCCCGTCCAGCGCGGAATGAACGGAACTGTCGATCACCACGGGGGTGTCTGCATCCGCGCTGTCGGGCGGGGTTGCCGCCTTCGCGGGCGCGGCACTCTTTCCGCCCGGTTGCGCGGGGGCCACGGGCAGGCCCTTGGCCATCAGTGCGAGGTTTTTTGAAAATTCGGCGCGTTTCTGGGGGTCGTTCAGCACACCGAGCAGTTGCTGCGCGTCCTGCTGGGTCAGCCCCCCGGGCGGGGCGGTTTGCGGCGCTGCATGTGGGGGCGCACTGCTTGGGGCCGCGCCTCCTTGCCCGTCCGTGCCCGCGTCGGGATTGCCTGCATTCGCGGCATCCGCATGGGCGGGGGCGTCAGCAGTGGCCGCCGCCTGCGCGAAGGCGGCGGGCGGGGTCGTGGCGAGCAGCCCCAGACAGCATGCAACGCTCACCCAGACCAGGGCGGCCAGCCGCTTTCGCTCGAACACCACCCCCAGGCGGCGTGTCAGGGAACGGGGGTGGGAGGAAAGGGTCTGGTCCGGTGTGGTGACCGCCATGGTGTCGCATATCCTTTTCTGGCTGAACGGGGCCGAAAACCTGTTGCCCCCACGGTACGGGCCAAATCTGGCGGTATCAAGACACAAGCGACCGACCGTTCCACATTGCGCGGTGCCCAGCCCACGGGGGCGTCCCTGTGCCCTGCTTGCGACCCGCCTTCCCGCCCCGTCGGCGAGCCGTGTCAGCTTCTGGCGGCCCATGCTCCCAGCCCGCTGCTTTTTTCCGGCGGCCGCGCGGGTCTGCGCCTGTCCGCCCGGGTCCGTACTACTGTCGTCCCCATATGCGGGGTTTTATACCCCCAGAGGTGCGACCAGATACCCGCCTCGTATCAGGGCTGGGGCGGGAAGGACGCTACGCGTGAGACATCCTGGCGGATCACCAATGTGCCGGCCACCAGGTCGTGCAGCCCCTGCTTGCGGCGGGTGAAGGCCACCATCAGCACCCCGATATACAGCAGTGGAAAGGACAGGAACGCCTTGACCACAAAGCGAAGCGCCGCCCGCGCCAGGCTGATCCGCCCGCCCGAAAGGGTTACCACCTTCAGCCGGCACAGGAACTTGCCGGGGGTCGCACTCAGGGCCGAGGCCTCGAAAAGAATGCAGTACAGGGCGGGCACCAGGGCCAGGATCACGCTGGCGCCATGCCAGTTTCCGGTATGGATATGCGGCAGCAGGACCGAAATGGTATCGGCCCGAGGCATGGCGGACCCGGCGATGGAGGCAATATCCACCACATCCATGGTCTGGCCGGAACTGTCGCCCGGCAGTTCCTGCCACTGCACTGAAATATCGGGGGCGATGAAAAAGCCCAGCGCCGTTTCCGCCATGCTCAGGATAATGGCGTCGATGGTAAAGGCCCAGACACGCCACCAGAAGCCCGCATAGACCCATACGGGGTTCTGGCCGCCATCCATGGGGTCGCCAAAATTATTGGGGGAAGCGAAGGGCTGGTTACCCCAGCCGGGCGGTGGGTTGGTCATGTGGTTGCTTCCTGTCGCTCTGTGTCCTGCGTATACGCGTTATGCCCGACAGGAGACAAGCCGCGCGGTAGGGCAGGACAAAGGACGTGCGCTGCTCAGCTTCGGTAGGAGCCGTTGATGTCAATATAGCCATGGGTCAGGTCACAACTCCAGACCCTGGCGGACCCGTTACCCAGGCCCAGATCCACGGCAATGTCGATCTCCTGGCCTTTCATGTGCGCGACCACCGGTGTTTCGTCGTAACCGTCGGTTACGGTGCCGTTGCGGGCAATGCACACCCCGCCGATGGAGACGCTGAGCGTATCGCGGTCAGCCGGTTCGCCGCATTTGCCCACGGCCATGACAATGCGGCCCCAGTTCGCGTCTTCCCCCGCAATCGCGGTTTTCACCAGCGGGGAATTGCCGATGGCCATCCCCACCCGCCAGGCCGATGCATCGGACACCGCACCGCTGACCGAAATGGTCATGAGCTTGGTCGCCCCTTCCCCATCGCGGATCACCATCAGGGCCAGCGTGTGCAGCACGTCGTTCAGCGCCGCGCGGAAATCGGCCAGTTCGGGGCTGTCGATTGCGTTCTCGGGGCTGGTCGCGGGGCTGGTGGTGGGCAGGGGGGCGTTGCCCGCGGCCCCCGTGGCGAACAGCAGTACCATGTCGGAGGTGGAGGTATCCGAGTCCACGGTGATGCAGTTGAAGGTCTTTTTGACCCCGGCTGACAGCAGGGCCTGCAGCACGGGGGCGGGCAGGGCGGCATCGGTTGCGACAAAGCCCAGCATGGTGGCCATGTCGGGGGCGATCATGCCGCTGCCCTTGGCCATGCCCTGAATGACGACTTCCACCCCGCCCAGCATGGCCGTGCGGACAGCGGCCTTGGGGAAGGTGTCGGTTGTCATGATCCCGCGCGCGGCATCCGCCCACCCGGTTTCGGACAGGGCTTCGTGCAGTTCGGGCAGGGCTTTGGTAATGCGCTCGGCGGGCAGGATTTCGCCAATCACGCCGGTAGAGGCCAGATAGACTTGCTCGGGCGTGCAGCCCGCAAGTTCCGCTGCCGCCCGGGCCGTGCTTTCGCAGGTTTCGCGGCCGGCGCGGCCGGTGAATACATTGGCGTTGCCCGCATTCACCACCAGCGCACGCGCCTGCCCGCCGGGCAGGATGGCGCGGCACCAGTCGACCGGTGCCCCGGGGCATTTGGACTGGGTGAAGACCCCGGCCACCGTGGTGCCGGGTATGAATTCCGCCAGGACAAGATCTGTCCGGCCCTTGTAGCGGATGCCCGCCGCCATGGCCTGAAGGCGCACGCCGCGAACACTGCCAAGCTCAGGCATTGGCTGGGCAAGGGGGGATGTGGCGATGATCTGCGCCATCTGGCGGAATCCTTGGGCGTGGTCGAAGTCGAAAACCCCCGGGCCAGGCCGGTCCGGGGGCGTGGTGGGCAAGTAAGGCGGAAGGCTTACTTGGGTGCCCCAGCCGGGGCCGCACCGGCTGCACCGGCGGGGGCGTCGGGCAGGGCCTTGCCGGTGGACGGGTCGAAGCGGACGATCTTCACGCCGCTTGCCGCCTTGGTCACGGCTTCACGCACATATTGCTGGATCAGGGCCTGGCGGATGTTGTCCTTGACGGCGTCGAAAGTCGGCACCGGGGCCATGCGCGTGTCCAGGATCTGGATGACATGGTAGCCGTACTGGCTCTTGACCGGCGTGCTGCTGATATCGCCCTTCTTCATCGCGAAGGCGGCATCGGAGAAGGCGGGGATCATCTTGTTCTTGGTGAACCAGCCAAGGTCGCCGCCATTCTGGTCGGCACTGCCCTTGTCGGTGGAAAGCTGGGCCGCCAGCTTGCCGAAATCGGCTCCGGCCTTCAGTTTCTTGATGATGTCCTGGGCCTCGGCCTCGGTCTTCACCAGGATATGGCGGGCGTGCACTTCTTCCTCAGGCGCCTTGTGCGCGTAGTTCTGCTCGTAATACTGCGACATGGCGGCATCGGTCAGGTGCGGCATGACCTGCTGGGACAGCCAGGCGTTCTGCAACGCGTTGTTGGCCGCAGCCGTCATCAGCTTCTGGGTGTCGGGCTTCTTGTTCAGCCCTTCCTTCTGGGCCGCCAGCAGGATGGCCTTCTGGTCCACAAGCTGGTTGATCAGCATGGGAATGATGACATTGGGGGGCAACTGGCGCATCTGGGCCGGGATGGAGGTCGCGGCGTCCTGCACGTCGGCCAGGGTGATCTTGTCACCATTCACGCTGGCCACGACCGTCTTGGGGTCAAGCGGCTTGCTGTCGGCCGCGGGGGCCGCCGGGGCTGCGGCGGGTGCGGGCGCCTGGGCCGCGGCGCGCGGGAGGGGCATGACTGCCATGGAACCGACCAGGGCCGTCGCCGCCAGTCCGAAAGCGTAGGGTGTAAACCGCATGATGGTGAAAACCTTGAAGCCGTAAAATACAGTCCGACATGTATGAAGGACGCCACCCGACCCGGCAAGCCCTCTTGCGGCCGCAAAAGGCTGGAAAAGGCGCGAAAGCGTATGGGTTGGTTGACCGCAAACCGGCCCGGTCCTATTTTGCGGGGCAAGCCATGCCAGGCCATGCCTGTGTCCGCCTTGGTTCCGCCACGTCCGGCGGGGCCCAAGGTCTTGTTTCCAGGCGGTTTAATTCCGGAAAGGTGTTCATGCTTTCTCGCTTCGTCCGCGCCCTGTTCGGCACTGCCAATGATCGGACGCTGAAGGTTTTTCAGCGTCGGGTGTCGGAAATCAACGCGCTTGAACCGCAAATGCAGGCACTGGACGATGCCGGCCTGGCCGCCAAGACGGTGGAATTCCGCGACCGCCTGGCCAAGGGCGCCACGCTGGACGACCTGCTGCCCGAAGCCTTTGCCGTCACGCGCGAAGCATCGCGCCGCGTGCTGGGCATGCGCCATTTCGATGTGCAGTTGATCGGCGGCATGGTCCTGCATGCAGGCCGCATCGCGGAAATGCGCACGGGCGAGGGCAAGACCCTTGTGGCAACGCTTGCGGTGTATCTGAGCGCGCTGTCGGGCAAGGGCGTGCATGTGGTGACTGTGAACGACTACCTGGCCGCGCGTGACGCCGCGGAAATGGGGCGGCTCTACACCTTCCTGGGGCTGACCACGGGCGTGATCGTGCCCAACATGCCCGATGACGCCCGCCGCCAGGCCTATGCGGCCGACATCACCTACGGCACGAACAACGAATTCGGTTTCGACTACCTGCGCGACAACATGAAGTACCAGCTCGGCGAGATGGTGCAGCGCCCCTTCCACCACGCCATCGTGGACGAGGTGGACTCGATCCTGATCGACGAGGCGCGGACCCCGCTGATCATTTCCGGCCCGGCGGAAGACAGTTCCGACCTGTACCGCGCGGTGGACAGTGTCGTGGCGCAACTGGTCCAGGACACCACGGCCTACGAGAAGGACGAGAAATTCCGCACCGTCATCCTGACCGAGAGCGGTTCGGACACGGTGGAGACCCTGCTGCGCGATGCCGGGGTGCTGGGCGAAGGCGGCCTTTACGACCTGCACCATGTCGCCGTGGTGCACCATGTGCAGCAGTCCCTGCGCGCGCATACGCTGTTCACGCGGGATGTCGATTATATCGTGCGCGACGGCAAGGTGATCATCATCGATGAATTCACCGGCCGCATGATGGAGGGCCGCCGTTATTCCGACGGCCTGCACCAGGCGCTCGAAGCCAAGGAACATGTGGAAGTCCAGCAGGAAAACCAGACCCTGGCCTCCATCACCTTCCAGAACTTCTTTCGCCTGTACCCGCGCCTGTCGGGCATGACCGGCACGGCCATGACCGAAGCCGACGAATTTGCCGAGATCTACAACCTGGACGTGGTGGCCATTCCCACCAACCGCCCGGTCTCGCGCAAGGACGAGGATGACGAGATCTACCTGACGGAGGCCGAGAAGTTCGCGGCCGTCGTCAAGCTCATCCGCGAAGTGCATGCGCGCGGGCAGCCGATCCTGGTCGGCACCACCTCCATCGAGAAGAGCGAGGCCCTGTCAGCCCTGCTCAAGCGCGAGGGCGTGACCCATAACGTGCTCAACGCCCGCTTCCATGAAATGGAAGCCAAGATCGTGGCCCAGGCCGGGGCGCCGGGTGCGATCACCATCGCCACCAACATGGCCGGGCGCGGCACCGACATCAAGCTGGGCGGCAATGTGGAAATGCTGGTCGCCCAGGAACTGGGTGACGCGCCGGAGTCGCCCGAACGGGCCGCGGCCGAGCAGTCCATCCGCGAACGCGTGGCGCGCGACCATGAAATCGTGCGCGAGGCGGGTGGGCTGTACGTGATCGGCACCGAACGCCATGAAAGCCGCCGGATCGACAACCAGTTGCGCGGCCGTGCGGGGCGGCAGGGCGATCCGGGCAATTCGTGCTTCTTCATCTCGCTTCAGGATGACCTGATGCGGATCTTCGGCTCCGACCGCATGAGCGGCATGTTCCAGAAAATGGGCATGAAGGAGGGCGAGGCCATCGTTCATCCGTGGCTGAGCAAGGCCCTGGAACGCGCGCAGAAAAAGGTCGAGGCCCGCAACTTCGACATGCGCAAGAACACGCTCAAATACGATGACGTGATGAACGACCAGCGCAAGGAAGTATATGCCCAGCGCCGCGAATTCATGGCGACGGAGGATGTCTCCGCCATCGTGGCCGAAGCCCAGGACGAGGTGATCGACGGCCTGGTCGCGCGCCATGTGCCCGAAAAGGCCTTTGCCGAACAGTGGGACGTGAAGGGCCTGACCGAAGCCGTAAGCAAGACACTGGCGCTGGACCTGCCCATTGCCGACTGGGCGGCCGAGGACGGCATGGATGCCGAAGGCCTGGCCGAGCGGATCGGCCAGGCGCAGGCTCAGGCCCAGGCGGCGCGGGCGGCCAATATCGGCCCCGACCTGATGCGCTTTATCGAAAAGCAGGTGCTGCTGACCACGTATGACGCGGTGTGGAAGGAACACCTGCACGCGCTCGACCAGCTTCGCCAGGGGATCGGCCTGCGCGCCTACGGGCAGAAGGACCCGCTGAACGAATACAAGCACGAGGCCTTCGTGCTGTTCACCTACATGCTCGAGGAAATGCGCGAACGCGTGGTCTCTCTCATGGCGCGGGTGGAAGTCGCACCCCCGCCCGTGGTGGCGGACCCGTTCGCCGATACGGCGGCCATCCATGCCGACCCCGAAATCCAGGGCTATGCCTCCGAACCGGGCACGGGCCTGACCCCGGGGGCCGCACCGCAGATGGCCCAGCCCATAGGGGCCAGTGCGATCATGCCCGACGATCCCTCAAGCTGGGGGGAAACACCGCGCAACGCCCAGTGCCCCTGTGGCTCGGGCAGGAAATACAAGCATTGCCACGGCCGGGTGAACTGACCCCGCCCCGCCGGATACGGCTTTTTGGCGGGCATGGCCGACAGGAACAGGACAGACAAGGTAGGGGAACATGGCTGGTCATTCCCAGTTCAAGAACATCATGCACCGCAAGGGTGCGCAGGACGCCCGGCGCGCCAAGCAGTTCGGCAAGGTTATCCGCGAACTGACGGTTGCCGCGCGCGAGGGCCTGCCCGACCCGGCGGCCAACCCGCGCCTGCGTGCGGCCATTGCCGCCGCGCGCGAGGTGAACATGCCCAAGGACACGATCGAACGCGCCATCAAGAAGGCCACGGGTGCGGGTGGCGGCGACGATTACGTGGAAGTGCGCTACGAAGGCTATGGCCCGGCGGGTGTTGCCGTCATTGTCGAAGCGCTGACCGACAACCGCAACCGCACCGCGTCCGACGTGCGGGCGGCGTTTTCCAAATACGGTGGCTCGATGGGGGAGACCAATTCCGTCTCCTTCATGTTCCGCCGCCTGGGCGTGATCACCTACCCGGCCGCCGCTGCTTCGGAAGATGACATGCTGGACGCCGCGATCGAGGCGGGGGCCGAGAACGTCACCTCCACCGAGACCGCGCATGAAGTCACCTGCGAGGTGGAATCCTTCTTCGCGGTGCGCGACGTGCTGGAGGCCCGCTACGGTGAGCCCGAAAGTGCCAAGCTGGACTGGCGGCCCGAGAACACCGTGACCCTGGACGAGGAAAAGGCCCAGAGCCTGTTCAAGTTCCTCGACGTTCTCGAAGACAATGACGACGTCCAGAATGTGTACGCCAACTTCGATCTGCCGGACGACCTGGCGGAAAAACTGTCGTCCTGACAGTGGCGCGCCTGCTCGGCATTGATCCCGGCCTGCGGTTTACCGGCTGGGGCGTGATCGATGTCGAAGGTAACCGTCTGCGCCATGTCGCCAATGGCGTGATCGCCACCAACAGTGCCGATAGCGTGCCCGACCGGCTGAAGGTCCTGCACGAAAACCTGCTCGCCCTTATCGATCGCCTCTCCCCTATCGAGGCCGCGGTGGAGGAAACCTACGTCAACCGCAACGGCACGGCCACGCTCAAGCTGGGCTATGCCAGGGGTGTGGCCTTGCTGGCCCCGGCCCTTGCGGGGCTGAGTGTGGCCGAATACGGGGCCCTGTCGGTCAAGAAGGCGGTGGTGGGCACGGGCAGTGCGGACAAGAACCAGGTGGCGATGATGATCCGGCGCCTGCTGCCCGGCGTGGAACTGATCCGGGCCGACGCGTCTGACGCGCTGGCCGTAGCCATCTGCCACGCGCACCACCGGGCCAGTGCGCGCCATGTTGCAGCCGGGGTAAGAATGGCATGATTGCGTTTTTGTGCGGGCTGGTCATTCAGGTCGATCTGGGCAGTTGCGTGGTGGATGTGAACGGTGTCGGCTATCTGGTGGCCGCGTCCACCCGCACGCTGGCCGCCCTGCCCCACCCGCCCGAGAAAGCCCGCCTGCTGGTCGAAACCGTGGTGCGCGAAGACGCCATCCTGCTTTACGGCTTTACCGAAAGTGCCGAACGCGAATGGTTCCGCCTGCTGACCGGCGTGCAGGGGGTGGGGGCCAAGGTGGCCCTGGGTATTCTCTCCACCCTGACCCCGTCCGAACTGGTGGCGGTACTCATGGCGGCGGACAAGGCCAGCCTGACGCGCGCACCCGGCGTGGGCGGCCGGCTGGCCGATCGTATCCTGACCGAACTGCGCGACCGCGCAGGCAAGATGCCGGGCAATGCCGCGGGGCTGAGCGTGCCGCTGGTGGCCACCCATGCGGGCGGGATCGAGGCCGATGCGCTGATGGCGCTGGCGGGGCTGGGTTTTCGCCGGGTGGAAGCAGCCCCCGTGGTGCGCCGCGTGCTGGATGGGTATGGTGATGCGGCCACGCTGGATAGCGTGCTGCGCGACAGCCTGAAGGACCTGGCGAAATGAGCCCCGAGTTCACGCCCGAGCGCGAGATCGATGCGGCCCGGCACGGGGAAGACGCGGGTGAGGCCGCCCTGCGCCCCCAGACCCTGGCCGATTTCACCGGCCAGAAGGCCAGCCGCGAAAACCTGTCCATTTTCATTGCCGCCGCCCGCAAGCGCGGCGATGCGCTGGACCACGTTTTGCTGCACGGCCCGCCGGGTCTGGGCAAGACCACGCTGGCCCAGATCGTGGCGCGTGAACTGGGCGTGGGCTTTCGCGCGACATCGGGGCCGGTCATCCAGCGCGCGGGCGACCTGGCGGCCATCCTGACCAACCTGCAACCGCGCGATGTGCTGTTCATAGACGAAATCCACCGCCTCCAGCCGGCCATCGAGGAAATTCTCTACCCCGCGATGGAGGATTTCCAGCTCGACCTGATTATAGGCGAAGGCCCGGCGGCGCGTTCGGTGCGGATCGACCTGGCCCCGTTCACCCTGGTGGCCGCGACCACGCGCGCGGGGCTGCTGGCAACGCCCCTGCGCGACCGGTTCGGCATTCCGCTGCGGCTGGTCTTCTACACGCCCGAGGAATTATGTTCGATCGTGGCGCGCGGGGCGGACAAGCTGGGCTTCGACCTCTCGCCCGGCGGGGCCATGGAAATTGCCCGCCGCGCGCGCGGCACGCCCCGGATCGCTGGCAGGCTTTTGCGCCGCGTGCGCGATTTTGCATCCATGTCCGCACAAGAAGGGCCGGTGGGCGCGGAACTGGCCGATGCCGCCCTGAACCGGCTGGAGGTGGACGCGCTGGGGCTTGACGGCATGGACCGGCGCTACCTGCGCCGGATTGCCGAATACCATCACGGCGGCCCCGTGGGGGTGGAAACCCTGGCCGCCGCCCTGGCGGAATCGCGCGACACGCTGGAAGACGTGATCGAACCCTACCTGATCCAGGAAGGGCTGGTATTGCGGACCAGTCGCGGGCGCGTGCTGGGCGAGCGGGGCTGGCGGCATCTGGGCCTTGAACCGCCGCCGCGCGATCAGGGCATGGGTGAGGACACATCGCCCCAGCTTGATCTTCTGCCCGGGGATGAGGACAAGGGATAAGGTGCCTGGCCGCCGCGTGCGGGGCAGGGATTTTTTCGCCGGGTTCGGCCCATGTTCGGTTCATGGGCCGCGCGGAACCATGCAGGGGCCGCGAGAACACAGGCCGCAAAAACGGGGTATGAGACGGGCATGAACGTACACACCATGGATTTCCGCGTGTATTATGAAGATACTGATGCGGGCGGCATTGTGTACCACGCGCGCTATCTCGCCTTTGCCGAACGGGCCCGCACGGAGGCCATCCGCAGCAGGGGCATGCCCGCGTCCGAACTGCTGCGCGATTACGGGCTGGTTTTCATCGTGCGCGACGCCAGGCTTTCCTACCGCGCGCCCCTGCGGCTGGACGATGTCATGACCATTACGACCCGGCTGATGAAACTGGGGGCTGCAAGCTGCACGCTTGAACAGATCGTGAGCCGGGGGGGCGAGCTGTGCGCCACGGTCGAGGTGGTTCTGGCCTGCGTGGGTGCGGCTGACGGGCGTCCTGCCCGATTTCCGCCGCCTTGGCGTGCTCTGTTGCAAAAACTGGCGGTCGGGGACTGAAAAGCCCCTCTTCTGCTTTGTTCGCGAACACAGTAAGAAACAGCAGTTGTTGGGCGATACCAGGTCGTGCCCGAGTCGGAGACCGGCAGGCCGGGAGCGGGTGTAAAGGCAGGAGGCATTATTGGATCGTGCGGTTGATGCGACAAATCTCGGCGTAGCTGCGGCGGGAGACCTGTCCGTTTGGACGTTGTTCGCCAACGCTTCGGTGGTGGTCAAGCTGGTGATGCTGGGGCTGCTCTTGTGCAGCATCATGGTGTGGGCGATCATTTTCGCCAAGGTTGTGGTCTTGCGGCGGATCAACCGCGAAGCAACAGGGTTCGAGGACCGGTTCTGGTCCGGTGGCGGGCTGGACGACCTGTATGACAGCGACGGCGCCAAGCCCACCAACCCGATGGCCGCCGTGTTCGGTGCGGCCATGGGCGAATGGCGGCGTTCGGCCCGCATTCCCGGCGTGGACCTGGTGCGCGGCGGGGTGAAGGAGCGCGTGGACCGCGCCATTGGCATTACCATCACGCGGGAAATGGACCGCCTGCGCCGCTGGGTGATCTTCCTGGCCACTGTCGGGCCCGTGGCCCCGTTCGTGGGGCTGTTCGGCACGGTGTGGGGCATCATGCATTCGTTCAGTTCGATCGCGGCCGAGCACAACACCAATCTGAGCGTTGTCGCCCCCGGTATTTCCGAAGCGCTGTTCGCGACCGCCATCGGGCTGCTTACGGCCATTCCGGCCTATGTGGCCTATAACGTCGTCAGCAACAGCCTGGACCTGTTCCAGGACCGGCTTGAAGGCTTCGGCACGGAATTCGCGGCCATTCTTTCCCGCCAGTCCGAAGAAAGGGCCTGAGCCATGGCGATGCCCGGAGGGGGCGGCCGTCGCAGGCGCCCCATGGCCGATATCAACGTGACCCCGATGGTCGACGTCATGCTGGTGCTGCTGATCATCTTCATGGTCACATCCCCCATGATGACCAGCGGCGTGAATGTGGACCTGCCCAAGACGGATGCGCGCCCGGTCAATGCCGACACCAAGCCCATCACGGTCTCCATCAAGGCGGATGGCACCCTTTTCCTGGGTGACAACCCCGTATCGCCCGAAGATATCGTGGCCCAGCTCAAGGCTGCCGCGAACAACGACCAGACCCACCGTATCTTCGTGCGTGGTGACGCGCATATCGATTACGGGCGCGTCATGCAGGTCATGGGGCAGATCACGGCGGGCGGATTTACGCATGTGGCCCTGCTGGCGCAACAGCCGGCCAGTGCCGGGCACTAAGTTCTCCCTACGGGCGCAGAGGTAAGACAATGCCCATGGCACGGCCACGCCGGTCCGAACAGATTTTGCTCCGCCGCTCCCTTTATCTGTCGGGTGGGGCGCATGTTGCGCTGCTGGTGGCGCTGCTGGTCAGCCTGCCCGCGCCCAAGCCGCCAGAGGAACCCGCCCCCGCCCCGGTGGAGATGGAGTTCGAGGCGTCCGACACCAGCGGTGGCGGCCCGTCGGCCAAGGCGGACCAGCCTTCCCCCGAGCCCAAGCCCCCTGCCCCCGCGGAACAGGAAGCCCCGCCTTCGCCCGAGCCGCCCAAGCCCGTGCCGAACGAGGAACCGCCTCCGCCGCCTCCGCCGCCGCAGCCCGTGCCGCCCCCGCCCGAGGCGACACCCCAGGACCTGCCCGATGAGCCCCTGCCCCCCAAGGCGGAGGAGCCCTCGCCCGAGCTGGTGAAAACCCCGCCTGCGACCCCCAGCCCCGTCAAGCCCACGCCGATGGTCGCCCCGCCTTCGCCCATCACGCAGCCCACGGACACGCTGCCCGACACGGTTGTGCCGTCGCATATCACGCAGCCCAACAAGGCCAAGAAGAGCCAGCCGGACACCCATTCCCTGCTTGAGACGCTGGATTCCTTCCGGGACGACACCAAGCAGACCCACGCCCCCAAGGCCCGTGCCAACCCGCTTGCGGGCGGCGCGCCCAAAGGGGGTGGTTCACCCGTGGGGAACCTGACCGGCAGCCTGAGTGCCGGCCAGCAGAAAGCGATCGGTGCGGCGGTGCGCCGATGCTATACGGAAGATACCGCCGCCAAGGACTACGCCACCTTTGTCGCGCATCTGGTGGTGACGATCGATGCCGAGGGCGAAGCCCGGATCGTGCAGTTCGCGCCCGAGACGCAGGCCCGCATGGATGCCGATGCGTCGTACCGCGCGCTGGCCGAGCGCGCCCGCGCCGCGGTGCTGAGCCCGATCTGCGCCAAGTTGCCAATTCCCAAAGAGCTTCTGGGCCAGACCCAGCAGTTGAAATTTGTCTTCAGGCCCTGAACGGGCCTTAAGGGAGAACAGACATGGTCAAGAGTACACGGCCTCTTATTTCCGATCACGACGCCGACCTGCTGGCAGGGGCCCTGCGCCGCCGTACCCTCATGGGGGCCGCGGCTGCCGCGGGCGGCGTGCTGGCCATGCCGCTATCCGGCTTTGCCCAGACCGCAGGGGGCGGGGAAGCGGAAATCACGGTGGACCAGGCGCGCACCGCCCCCATTCCCATCATCATTCCCGATTTCGGCGGGGGCCTGGGCCAGCAGATTGCCGAAGTGCTGACCAACGACCTGAACAATACCGGCCTGTTCAAGGTCATTCCCGGCTCCTCGGGCACGGGCAAGCCCGATTTCGGCACCGCCAAGGGCATGGGCGCGCATGCGCAGGTCAGCGGTGGGGTGACCGGCAGCGGGGCATCCGTGCGGGTGGAAATGCGGCTGTGGGACGTGCTGGCCCAGCAGCAGATCCAGGGCACGGCCTATACCACCACTTCGGCCAACTGGCGGCGGATCGCCCATATCATGGGCGATGTCATTTACGAGCGCATGCTGGGTGAAAAAGGGTATTTCGACACCCGTATCGCCTTTATCTCGCGTTCGGGGCCGCGGGGCCACCAGCGCACGCGCCTTGCGATCATGGACCAGGACGGGGCGAACAGCCGCATGCTGAGTGCGGGCAACTGGCTGACCCTGACCCCGCGCTTCAGCCCCACGAAGGACCAGATCGCCTTCCTGTCCTATGCCAACAACCGGCCCCGGGTCTATCTGTTCGACCTGGCCAGCGGGCGGCAGCGGCTTCTGGGGGACTTCCAGGGCATTTCCTTCGCGCCGCATTTCTCGCCCGACGGGCATTCCGTGGTGCTGTCGGTCACGCGCAACGGCGGGTCCGACCTGTTCGTGGTGGACCTGGCTTCGGGCGCCAGGCGGCAGATCACGGCGTCGGGTGCGATCGACACCAGCCCGTGCTTCAGCCCCGACGGCACGCAGATCGTCTTCAACTCCGACCGTGGCGGCTCGCCCCAGCTTTACATCATGCCCGCCAGCGGGGGGGATGCGAAGCGTATCTCCTACGGCCAGGGCAATTACGGCGATCCCGTCTGGTCCCCCCGTGGCGACCTGATCGCCTTCACCCGTATCGCGGGGGGCACGTTCTCCCTTGGTGTCATGGCGCCCGACGGCACGGGCGAGCGGATCATGACCGAGGGCTTTACCGTGGAAAGCCCGAGCTTCTGCCCCAACGGGCGCGTGCTGGCCTATTGCCGCCAGACCCGCGCGGGTGCGGGTGGGGCCGGGTTCAACTCCTCCATCGCCATGGTGGATATCACCGGCTTCAACGACCGTCCGCTGCCCACACCCGAGGGCGCGTCCGACCCCACATGGTCGCCGCTTAACGGCTGAACCGCGCCTGTACGCCCCCCTTTTCACGGCGGGAGGGGGCGTACAAACTCCTGCCACAGTTGGGGGATAGGAGGGTTGTTGTCCAAAATTGAAACGAAATGACTGTGTCGTTTCGGTATCAGTTTTCGTATGCCTGACATGAGAAATTGAGAACCCGCTTGACCGCTCGAATAAGCTATGGCTTAGGGCGAGTTGGTCTCCAAAATTCGTCGGCTCTTCGAAGGATTCGGAGAGGAGCAGAGGGATACGCGGGGATACAAGGTTAGAACTCTTTATTTCTCCGAATAGCCCCCGCTGGGGCTAATTCTCAGGATCCGACATATGAGACTCAAAGTTGTTGCCGCGCTTGGAATGGTTGCACTTCTGTCAGCCTGCGCGAATGAAAAGGCGAATACGGGTGCTTCCACCGCTGCCGTGCAGCCCGCTGGTCCGGTTCCCGGCAGCGAAGCCGACCTGGTTGCCAACGTGGGCGATCGCGTGTTTTACGAATTCAACGCGAGCGGCCTGACGGACGACGCCAAGGCGACCCTGCAGAAGCAGGCGGACTGGCTGGCGAAGTACCCGCAGGTCAATGTTGAAGTCGCCGGTAACTGCGACGACCGCGGCACGGAAGAATACAACATTGCTCTGGGTCAGCGTCGTGCGAACGCCGCCCGTGACTTCCTGGTGGCCAAGGGCACGACTTCTGCCCGTATTTCCACCATCTCTTACGGCAAGGACCGTCCGACTGCTGTTGGCGACAACGAAGAAGCATGGGCCCAGAACCGTAACGCGATTACGGCCGTCAAATAAGAATTTCAGTCTTTCTGAAATTTGATTGACCGCGAAACAGGCCGGGCTGCCATAGCCCGGCCTGTTTTGTTTTCTACTCTTGATTTTACAAGTCTTGATTTTACTGGGCAGGATGATGAAATCCTTGCCCGTTGACCACGCAAGCATGAGGTTCTGATGACGGCCCGGTTCAAGAGAATGCGCATGGCAGGCCAAGGCCTGGCGGTAATGGGTCTGGCGGCGGCACTGCTGGCCACGGTCAGCCCGCAGGGGCTGGCGCAGGACGTGACAAGCCGGGAAGGCATAGCCTTGCAGGACCAGATTCTGGCGCTCAAGCAAACGCTCAGCCAGATGCAGTCCTCCCAGGCTGACAATCCGGGCCGTGCACTGCCCGCGCCGTCTGCCTCCGCCGGCGGGAACGGTGATCTGGTGGCCCAGCTGCTGGACCGGGTCAGCACGCTTGAAGCCCAGCAGCGCGACATGCGCGGGCAGATCGACCAGTTGACCAATGACCTGCAGCAGAAGACCGCAGCCCTGTCCAAGCAGATGGCCGACAGCCAGTTCGCCGCCCAGAATGGCCAGGCCCCCGCAGCCCCGCTGGCGGGCGATGGCACGTCCGCCAGCACGGCAGAGGCCCCGCCCAGCACACCTGATGATCTGCTCAAGGCCGGCAAGGCGGCCCTGGTCAAGAAGGACTACGCCACCGCCCAGGACAATGCCGAAGCCGCGTTGAAAAAGGCCAAGGGCGCGTTCAAGGTTGATGCGCAGTTCCTGCTCGCCCAGTCGCTGGCGGGGCAGAAACAGTATCGCCAGTCGGCTCTGGCCTATTACGACGCCTACAAGCTTTCGCCCAAAAGTGCCCGCGCGCCCGACGCGCTGCTGGGTGTGACCTCCACCCTGCTGGCCGAAGGCGACAAGAAGGCCGCATGCCAGGCGCTGGACAAGCTGGCGGCCGAATTCCCCACCCCGTCCAAGCAGGTAAGCCACGCGGTGGACGTGTATACCAAAAAGGGCGGCTGCAACTCATGACCCTGCGCTGGCAGGGCTAGAGGCATTTCCGTGCTGTTTGCGGGGCGTCCGGTTTTTTCGGGCCAACCGGTCGACCCCCTCTGGTTTGCGGCCCGCATGGCCGAACTGGGGCCTTTCGGGCCCGATGATCCTGCACTGCCTCCCATTGCCCTGGCGGTTTCTGGCGGGGGGGACAGTCTGGCCCTGGCCTGGCTTGCCCGGCAGTGGCGGGCCAACCTGCTTGCGCTGGTGGTGGACCATGGCCTGCGGGCCGATTCAGCGCAGGAAGCGGATCTGACCCATGACCGCCTGAGCCGCATGGGTATGGCCGCGCGCGTGCTGCGCCTGACCGATCTTGCGCGGGGCGCGGGCATGGCCGCCCGGGCGCGCCAGGCGCGCTACAGGGCCCTGCTGCAAGCCTGTCGGGCAGAAGGCTGCGTGAATCTGTTGCTGGGCCATCAGGCGGATGACCAGGCCGAAACCGCCTTCATGCGCCAGCGCGCGGGCAGCGGCCCCGACGGGCTGGCCGCCATGGGGTGGGTGAGTATTCGCGACGGGGTGCGCCTTGTGCGCCCGCTTCTGGGCGTGTCGCGACTGGCCCTGCGCAACACCCTGCGCGAAGCCGGTCTGGCCTGGGTGGATGACCCCTCCAACGAAGACCGGCGTGCGGAACGCGTGCGCGTGCGCCAGGCATTGGCCATGCCGGACCCCACGGGGCCCCTGTCGGACCAGCCCGAGGGCGAGGCCGTTCCTATGCCCGATACAGCCTCCCCCACCGTATCTGGCGGGAGGCGGAACGAGGCAGTGCGAGAGGGATCGCCCGCAGCGCCGGATGGCAAGCCCGGGCATGACGCCATGGCGGCGGTCACGCACTCGCGCGCCGGTACCCCGCCCGCTCTGCCTTCCCATGCTGGCGCTGGCCCCGGCGCGTTCGCCAGCGGGCCAACCTCCCCCCGCGCGTATTTCTGGGCGCTGTCCATGCGGGCGGGGGCGGCGCGCATGGCGCGCGAGGCCGCGCGGGCGCAGGATCTTGCCCGGCAGGTCGCCCTGTTGCCCCAGGGCTGGGCCAGGCTGGGCCCTGCCTTGCCCGGCCCCGATATCATGCAGGCCCTGATCCGCTGTGTGGGCGGGCTGGCTTATCCGCCCCCACCCGCTGGCGTGGCCCGGCTGTGCGCCGGGGGGAGGGAGGCAACGCTGGCCGGGGTGCGCCTGCTCCGGTGGCGGGAGGACTGGATGCTGGTCCGCGAACAGGCGGCCATGGCCCCGCCCGTTCCTGCGTTTGATCGCGCGGTGTGGGACAATCGGTTCATGCTGGTGCTGCCGCCCGCGTGGAACGGGCGGACGCCCCAGGTGCCGCCCGCCATTCCCACGCCCCATAGCGGGGTGGGGGAGAGAGCACTCCCGCCCCCGGTTCTGGATGTCGGGGTTCATGGTCCGGCGGGTGACGGTATTTTGCACGGGCTTTGGGTAGGGGCGGCGGGTTACGGCCTGCCACGGGCCCTGCGTGCGGGGTGGCCCGCCGCGTTCTGCGCGACACTGCCCGCCTTGTGGTGGAGCGGGCGGCTTGTGGGCATTCCCGCCCTGGGCTGGGCGGAAGAGGGGTGGGAGGGCGCACGCCTGTTTTTCCAGCCCCCTGCGGCGGTCACGGGCGGGGGCCTGTACGGATGCCGCGAAAGTGAGCCCGCGCATTATGTCTGCCCTGCATACTAGGAATATTCGCAAGCGCACCCATTTATAGGAGCAGAGGTTGCTTTTTCCGTCGGCTGGCGGGCACAATGCACCCCGTTCCGGGCAGATCGTTCGGGCGTGTTCGCCCTAGAAGTATGGATATTCGGGTACCATGAATAACTTAGGCCGCAATCTGGCCCTGTGGGTCAGCATCATCCTGCTGCTGCTGCTGCTTGTGAACATGTTTCAGCCGGTCAGCTCGCAACACGCTGCCCAGCAACTGGCGTATTCCGACTTCGTGGCGGATGTGGATGCCGGGCATGTGCGTTCGGTGGTCATGCAGAACCATAACATCTCGGGCACGCTGACCGACGGCACCGCCTTCGAAAGCTACGCGCCCGCCGACCCGACCCTTGTCTCGCGCATGGTCGGCAAGGGGGTTGAGGTCGTGGCCAAGCCGCTGGAACAGGAAGGCAGCCCGCTGCTGCGCTACTTCCTGAACTCGCTGCCCATTATCCTGCTGGTGGCCGCATGGCTGTTCATGATGCGGCAGATGCAGGGCGCGGGCGGTCGTGCCATGGGCTTTGGCAAGTCGCGTGCCAAGATGCTGACCGAAAAGCACGGTCGCGTCACCTTCGAGGACGTGGCCGGCATTGATGAGGCCAAGGGCGAATTGCAGGAGATCGTGGATTTCCTCAAGGACCCGCAGAAATTCACCCGCCTGGGTGGCAAGATCCCCAAGGGCGTGCTGCTGGTCGGCCCGCCCGGCACGGGCAAGACCCTGCTGGCCCGCGCCATCGCGGGGGAAGCCAATGTGCCCTTCTTCACCATTTCGGGTTCCGACTTCGTGGAAATGTTCGTGGGCGTGGGTGCATCGCGCGTGCGCGACATGTTCGAACAGGGCAAGAAATCCGCCCCCTGCATCATCTTCATCGATGAAATCGACGCCGTGGGCCGCCATCGTGGCGCGGGCATGGGCGGGGGTAACGACGAACGCGAACAGACTCTGAACCAGATGCTGGTTGAGATGGACGGGTTCGAAAGCAATGAGGGCGTGATCCTGATTGCCGCGACCAACCGCCCCGACGTGCTGGACCCTGCCCTGCTGCGCCCCGGCCGGTTCGACCGCCAGGTGGTCGTGCCCAACCCAGATGTAAGCGGGCGCGAGAAAATCCTGCGCGTGCATATGCGCAAGGTGCCGCTGGCCTCCGATGTCGATCCGCGCATTATCGCCCGCGGCACACCCGGCTTTTCGGGTGCGGACCTGGCGAACCTGGTGAACGAGGCCGCTCTGGCCGCCGCCCGCCTGGGTCGGCGCACCGTGTCCATGCGCGAATTCGAAGATGCGAAGGACAAGGTGCTCATGGGTGTGGAGCGCCGCTCCCTGGTCATGAGCGACGAGGAAAAGAAACGCACCGCCTATCACGAGGCCGGGCACGCCATTACGGCGGTGCTGGTGCCCGAGAGCGAGCCCATTCACAAGGCCACCATCATCCCGCGCGGGCGCGCGCTGGGCATGGTCATGCGCCTGCCCGAAGATGACCGCCTGTCCATGAGCCGCAAGAACGCCATCGCCCATCTGGTGGTGGCCATGGGTGGCCGCGTGGCGGAGGAAGTCATTTACGGCAAGGACAACATCTGCAACGGCGCGATGGGCGATATCAAGATGGCCACCCGCGTTGCGCGCAGCATGGTGACCGAATGGGGCATGAGCGAAAAGCTGGGCATGATCGCCTATGCGGATGACGACCAGGGCGGTGGCGGCGGGTTCTTTACCGGCATGAACCGGAATTTCTCGGAAGAAACCGCCCGTGAGATCGATGAGGAAATCAAGCGCCTGATCGATGAAGCCTATGACCAGGCCCGTAACTACATGCACGATCATGTGGATGAGTTGCACCGTCTGGCCGAAGCCCTGCTGGAATTCGAAACCCTGACGGGTGAGGAAATCCGCCAGATCATGCGCGGCCAGCCGATCGAGCGCACGCAGGAGGAGGAAACAGGCCCGGTCAACCGGCGTGCCTCTGTCCCGCAGGTTTCCGCAGGCGATGGTGCCGCCCCTGGCGGGGTGGCGGGCGAAGGCGGTGGCCCCACCCCCGTGCCCCAGCCGGGCTGACACCAACCCATTGCCCGGGCGGGAGGGAACGCCTCCCGCCCGGGCATGACGTTACAGGCGGCAGTTCGTGCCGCCTTTTTCATATTGAAGTGTGCGTGGGATTAACGGTCAGGGACGGCGCGGAAAATCCGTAGCAGTGGACTGGCGCCACGGTTGTCACGGCCAGTCCGGCCCGACTGGGCGGACAGGCGATGCGCCCGTTTTTTTATGGGGACTTTCAGGCAGGTAGGTATGTGGCACAGACTGGTTGAACCCGCGGGCCTGCTTTATGGCCACATGGCGCGCGAGGCCGTGGCGCGCGGCATGGCCCTGCCCCTTATGGAGGGCCCGGCGGCCTTCACCCATGTGCGGCTTATCGAGGGCAACTCTCCCTCCGCCCTTATGCCGCTGGCCGATGTGCCCGGCGGCTGGCAGGCCGAATTGCACCGCCTCAGCCAGCCCGCACCCCCCGCCATGCTGCCGCCCGGGGCCCAGGTCATGGGCATTTTGAATGTCACCCCCGACAGTTTCAGCAATGGCGGCCAGCATTTCGAAGCGCGCCACGCCGTGGATGCCGGCACGGCCATGCTCCAGGCCGGGTGCGGTGTGCTCGATATCGGGGGGGAAAGCACGCGTCCGGGCTCGCACCCCATCACGCCCGAACAGGAATGGGCGCGTGTGGCCCCCGTGCTGGCGGGCCTGCGCGCGCAGGCGCCCCAGGCCGCCCTGTCCATCGATACGCGCCACAGCCTGGTGATGGAGCGCGCCCTGTCCGCGGGGGCCGCAGTGGTGAACGATGTCACCGCCCTGCGCCACGACCCCGATGCCTTGGGGCTTCTGGCGGAAAAAAACTGCGGCGTCGTGCTCATGCACATGCGCGGCACGCCCCAGACCATGGAACGCTACGCGGTGTATGAGGACGTGGCGTGCGAGGTGGTGCGCGAACTGGGCCAGCGCGTGCAGGCAGCGCTGGACGGCGGCATCGCGCGGGAACGGCTGATGATCGACCCCGGCTTCGGCTTTGCCAAGACAGCAGCGCAGAGCGTGGAACTGCTCAGGCGCTGCCTGCTGCTGGCCAATCTGGGCTGCCGGGTGGTGTTTGGCCTCTCACGCAAGCGCATGCTGGGCGAAATGACGGGTGTCGCCCGGGCCGAAGACCGTGACCCTGCCAGCATGGCCGCATCCCTGCCCGCCATGGCGCTGGGCCAGCCGGTGCTGCGGGTGCATGACGTGCCCGCCATGGTGCAGGGCATGCGGGTCTGGCAGTCGATTTGTAGAGATTAAAAATAATTCTTTACTTGAACGTGTTTTCTTGAGGGAGGAAACCGTTTTAGGACAGGAAAAAATGATAAAGGAAAAAAGCGTTCGCCCAGATACGCGGCGGGTTGCCCGTATTGCAGGCGGAACGGAACGAACGGCATGAAGCGTTTTTTCGGGACAGATGGTATTCGGGGCACCGCCAACACAGCCCCCATGACAGTGGAAATCGCCCAGAAGCTGGGCCAGGCGGCGGGCGTGCATTTCCGCCGGGGCGAGCACAGGCACAGCGTGCTGCTGGGCAAGGACACCCGGCTTTCGGGCTATATGATCGAAAGCGCGCTGGTCGCGGGCTTTCTGTCGGCGGGGATGGATGTCACCCTTGTCGGGCCCCTGCCCACCCCGGCCATTGCCATGCTGACCCGCTCCCTGCGGGCCGATCTGGGGGTCATGATCTCGGCCTCGCACAATCCGTTCGGCGATAACGGCATCAAGCTGTTCGGGCCCGATGGCTTCAAGCTGTCCGACCAGGATGAAAGCGAGATCGAAGCGCTGATGGAATCCGACCTGCGCCAGCACCTGGCCGCGCCCGACCAGATCGGTCGCGCCTCGCGCCTGAACGATGCGGCAGGCCGCTACGTGGAAAACGCCAAGTCGTCCTTCCCGCGCAAGCTGCGGCTGGACGGGATGAAGATCGTCATCGACTGCGCCAATGGCTCGGCCTACCGGGTGGCCCCCACCGCCTTGTGGGAACTGGGGGCGGAGGTCGTGCGGATCGGCTGCGACCCTAACGGCGTGAACATCAACGACCGCTGCGGCTCCACCCATCCCGAAGCTTTGTGCAGCGCTGTTATCCGCCACAAGGCCGATCTGGGCATAGCCCTGGATGGCGATGCCGATCGCGTGCTGATCGCCGATGAAACCGGCTGCCTGGTCGATGGCGACCAGATCCTGGCCCTGATCGCCCAGTCCTGGACGCGGGAGAGCCGGCTTGTGGGCAAGAGCGTTGTCGCGACCGTCATGTCCAATATGGGGCTGGAGCGGTTCCTGAACTCGCTGGGGGTCGGGCTGGAACGCACGGCCGTGGGCGATCGCTACGTGGTGGAGCGCATGCGCGAACGCGGGGCCAATGTAGGGGGTGAGCAGTCCGGCCACATGGTGCTGACCGATTTCGCCACCACGGGGGACGGACTGGTGGCCGCGTTGCAGGTCCTGGCCGTGCTGGTCGAGGCAGGCCGCCCGGCCAGCGAGGTGTGCCGCCTGTTCACGCCCTTTCCGCAAACCCTGCGCAATGTGCGTTACCACGGCGTATGCCCGCTGGATGCCGAGCCGGTGCGCCACAGGCAGGCCGAGGTGGAACGGCTTTTGGGCACGCGCGGGCGGCTGGTGCTGCGCCGCAGCGGCACGGAACCGCTGGTCCGCGTCATGGTGGAGGCCGAAGACGCAGCCCTGGTCGAGGACGCCGTGCGCCAGATGTGCGACGTGCTCGAACAGATCACCCTGCCCGCCTGACAGACGACCCCTACGCATGCAAAGCGCGCGCATGACGGGGCGGGGCGGATGAGCGGGCCCGGCCTGGGCAAGGCCCGTATCCTGTCCATCGCCGGAAGCGACTCCGGCGGGGGGGCGGGCATTCAGGCCGATATCAAGACCGTTACGGCCCTGGGCGGCTACGCCATGACGGCCATTACCGCCCTGACCGCGCAGAACACGCTGGGCGTGCACGCCATTATGCCCGTGCCACCCGGCTTCGTGCGCGAACAGATTCGCTGCGTGCTGGACGATATCGGGGCCGACGCCATCAAGACCGGCATGCTGGGCGGCGTGGCGGAAATCGATGCCGTGGCGCAGGAACTGACACGCGCCTTGCACGACAGCCCCGGCCTGCCCGTGGTGGTGGACCCGGTCATGGTGGCCAAGGGCGGTGCGGCGCTTTTGCAGGCCGAAGCCCTGGAGACCCTCAGGCACGTGCTGCTGCCGCTGGCTACGGTTATCACGCCGAACCTGCCCGAAGCCACGCAGCTTACGGGGCTGGAGATCACCACTGTCGCACAGATGCGCCTTGCCGCGAGCACGCTGCGCGACATGACGGGTGCCGCCGTGCTGCTCAAGGGCGGGCACCTGCCGGGGAATGACCTGGTAGATATCCTGCTCGACGGGGATGGCCTGACGGAATTCGCCAGCACGCGCCTGGCGGGGCGACATACCCATGGCACGGGCTGCACGCTGGCCAGTGCGCTGGCCACGCGCTTGGCCCAGGGTGTGGCCCTGGCCCGCGCGGTGGAACAGGCGCGCGATTATGTTCGCACGGCAATTGCCCAGGCACCGGGGCTGGGGCAGGGGGCTGGGCCTTTATGGCACGCCCATGGCTGGGGGGACGAGCCGGACTGCTAAAAAGTGGCGTCGGAAGTCAGCCTGTAAAATAGTCCCTCAATCGCCTGAAAGTTTTTGGTGAAGCTTTTTTCAAAAAAGCTTCAGGGGACGGCGCCTTTTTGGAAAAAGGCGACACCCGGAAACTTTTAACAATTATTATCAAGGGGTTGTTCTGAAACGGCCTCTAACGCGTGTTTTCCAGAAGCTGCAAATGGCGCGTGGCCAGGTGTTCGGGTGCGCGCGCATGCTCCACCGTGCCGACATGGGCCATGTGCGGCATGGCCGCGGGTTTGCGGGCCTGCGGGTCATGCAGGATGTAGCCCTTGCCCCATACGGTGGAGATCAGGCTGTCCCCGCCCACGAACTGGAGCTTCTTGCGCAGTTTGCAGATAAAGACATCAATGATCTTGATATCGGGTTCGTCCCGCCCGCCATAGAGATGGTTGAGAAACGTCTCTTTCGTCTGGGCGATACCCTTGCGCAGCACCAGCAGTTCCAGAATGGCGAATTCCTTGCCGGTCAGGTGCACGGGCTGGCCCTGCACGCAAACGGACTGGCTGTTCAGGTCAAGGACAAGGGCCCCGACCTGGATAACGGGATGGGCAAAGCCGTTGGAACGGCGCAGGATGGCCTGCACCCGGGCCACAAGTTCGTCCATGTCGATGGGTTCGACCAGAAAATCATCCGCGCCCATGGAAAAGGCCCGGATCTTGGCATCCGGCGCATCGGTTGCGGACAGTATGATGACCGGAGTGGAAATTTTGAGCGCACGCAGGCTATTGAGGAATGTAAACCCGTCCATGTCCGTCAGGCGCAGGTTTATGATGGCCAGTCCGTAATCGTAATTACGCAGGAGTTCTATGGCGTTCTGTCCCGAACGCGCCAGGTCGGATGCAAGACCCGCCTTTTTCAGCGCGGACAGGATGGTGCGGCTTGAGGCAAATTTATTCTCGACGAACAAAATGCGCATGGTCGGACCTCCATTTAAATAAGCGAGAGCCCGCACACCCTATGGTTGTATAACGGGATCTCTAATGCACTTTGACGTGTTTTTTTCCGGAAATAAACATAAATTCACCCTATTTTTATTCGCGAAGGGCGGTTTTGCATGCGCTCATTGCATGACTGGCCAGAAATGAACTCTTCAATTAAGAACATATCGTAAACGCGGCGGTTTCCGTTACCATCGGTTTTCCACGCCACCCCATCCGTGCGAAAAAAGACACGGCATCAGCGCAGAGACTGACAGGGAGCATCCAGCATCGTGATCGTTGTGGATATTGAGAACGAGGACGCCACGGCCCGCCTGGGTGCGATGCTGGCCGGTTTGACCCGCGCGGGCGATGCGATCCTGCTTTCCGGCCCGCTGGGGGCGGGCAAAAGCGTGCTGGCCCGGGCCTATCTGCGCAGCCTGTGCCATGCACCCGACATGGAGGTGCCCAGCCCCACCTACACGCTGGTGCAGCCTTATACGGTACCCGCGCGTGCGTGCGGGACGGATGTCGGGGCCGTGCATCATTTCGACCTGTGGCGCCTGGGCGGCCCGGAGGAGGTGGAAGAACTGGGCTGGGACGACGCGCGTGAAGGGGTGGTGCTGGTCGAATGGCCTGAAAGGCTGGAAGACCTGACCCCGCCCGAGGCTCTCTTTGTGACCCTCACCCCCCTCGCTGATGGCAAGCCCCCCGGCCTGCGCCGAGCGGCCCTGCGCGGCTGGGCCGACAGGCTGACCCCAAGCGTGTTCGCCGCCGCCGGCCTTGTGCCTGCGCAAGCCCCGCCCGGGGGAACGGTGGCTGGGGGCATGGGGGAGCAAGCAGGATTGCGAACAAGCCCGGGGCCGGAGTCCGACACATGAACCTGGCCAGCATTCCCGCCCATCTGCCCTTTCTCGACCAACTGGCCGCCCGCTGGATCGCCGCCGCCGGGCATGACCGGGAAGCCGTGGGCCACGGTACCATCGTCCTGCCCGGTCGCCGCGCCGCCCGTGCGCTGACCGAGGCCTTTCTGCGCCAGATAGATGGCAGGGGCATGCTGCTGCCCCGCATCATGCCCATCGGCGCGCTGGACGAGGCGGAATTGGGCCTGTCGGTTTCCACCACGCCGGGTCTGGGCGATGGCGCTGACGAAACGGATGGCGGTGCAGGCGGGCCGCTGGCCCTGCCCCCCGCCGTGGGCACCATGACGCGCCTTGCCACGCTCACGCGCCTGATCCTGCAGGCAGAAGGCGCGTTCGGCACCCGGCCCACGCTGGACCAGGCCTGGCCACTGGCCAACGCCCTGGCGGATCTGATGGACGAGGCCGAATGGGCGGGCATTACCCTGGCCGAACGCCTGCCCGATGCGGTGCAGGACAATTTTGCCGAACACTGGCAGGTCATCCTGCGCTTTCTCTCCATCGTCACCCATGCCTGGCCGGACTGGCTGCGTGAACAGGGGGTCATGAACCCTGTCGCCCGTCAGGTGGCGCTGCTGGGCACGCAGGCGCGGGTCTGGCGGGCGGCGGCGCAAAAGGGGGAGAGCACGCCTTTATGGGCCGCGGGGTTCACCCATGTCATGGCCCCCCTGGCGGATGCCCTGCGCGCGGTCGTGGCCTGTCCGGGGGGGCGGATCATCCTGCCCGGGCTGGATCGGGACATGCCCGCCGATGTGTTCGCCATCCTGCCCGACAGCCATCCACAAGCGGGCATGGCACACCTGCTCGCAGCCCTGGGTGCTACGCGCGACGAGGTGGAAGACTGGCCCGGCGCGGGGGGCGATCCCGCCCGCGCGGCCATGCTGGCCCGTGTCATGCTGCCCGCCCAGGCCCTGGGGGACTGGACGACGCGCGATCAGGCGGAAAGCGCGGATAACGGCGCTGGCGGCGCGCTGGCGCATGTGCAGCGGATCGAAGCCCAGGACGAACAGGAAGAAGCCCTGGCCATCAGCATGATCATGCGCGATGCGATCGAGACGGCCGAACACCGGGTGGCCCTTGTCACGCCCGACCGCGCCCTGGCCGCCCGCGTGGCGACGGAACTGGCGCGCTGGGGCGTGGTGGCCGATGACAGCGCAGGCCTTGCCCTGGCCAGCACGCCGGTTGCCGTTCTGCTGCGCCTGATCGCGCGCATGGTGGACAACCGGTTTTCACCTGTCTCATTGCTGTCGGTGCTCAAGCACCCCCTGGTGGCGTGCGGCCTGTCGGTGGGCACCTGCCGGGCCTCGGCCCGCCTGCTCGAACGTGCGGTGCTGCGCGGGCCCGCCCCGGCCCCGGGCTTTGCGGCCCTGCATATGGCCGTGCGGGACATGGCGGGGCCCCATGCCCCCCAGGGCGGCACCGATACCGCGGCGGCAGCAGACCGCCCCTTCGGCCCCGAACCCCTGCCCGCCTTCATGGACCGGCTGGCCTTCTGCTTCGAACCCGTCCTGGGGTGGGAGATGGACGGCCCCGCAGTCGATACGGCGGGGGCGGAGCCGCGCGCCCACCACGCCCCCCTGCCCGATCTTCTGGCCGGGCTGCTGGGTGTTGCCGAACGCCTGGCCCGCACGGATGAGGAAGACGGCCCAAGCCGCCTGTGGCGGGGGGAGGACGGCAACCTGCTGGCCGACCGGCTGACCGAACTGATGCTGGCGGCCGACATCCTGCCCCCCCAGCCCCCCGTTGTGCTGGACGGGCTGCTGGGGGCGGTGCTGACCCATGACCGTGCGGTGACCCGCCGGGCCGACCCCACCGCCCTGCACCCGCGCGTGCTGATATGGGGCCTGTTCGAAGCCCGGCTGCAAACCGCCCAGACCGTTATTCTGGGCGGCCTGTCGGAAGGGACATGGCCCCCCGTAACCGATGCCGGACCGTGGATGAGCAGGCCCATGCGCCGCAAGGTCGGCCTGCCTTCGCCCGAACTGGCGGTGGGGCAGGCCGCGCATGATTTTTTCGCGACCGCGGCTGCTGCTGGGCGGGTGATCCTGTCCTGCCCCAGGCGGCGCGAAGGGGCCCCGGTCGTGCCCGCGCGCTGGCTGACCCGGCTGGATGCGTTCCTGGCCGGGCGGGGCCTGCATGTGCCCCACCACCCGGTGCTGGCATGGCTGCGCCAGCTCGACCAGCCGGCGGGTGCCGCCTGCCCCGTTCCCGCCCCGCGTCCCGCCCCCCCCCTGGCCCTGCGGCCACGCCGCCTGAGCGTGACGGAGGTCGAAACATGGATGCGCGACCCCTATGCAATTTACGCCCGCCACGTCCTGCGCCTTGAACCCCTGGCGGAGCTGGAGGAAGGGGCCGATGCATCGGATTACGGGCTGATCGTGCATGACGCGCTTGAGCGCTGGGTGCGGATCCACGGCGTGACCTGGCCGGACGATGCCCGGCACAGGCTGGCCGCCCTGTTCACCACCTGCCTGGCCGAACGCAAGCTGCGCCCTGCCCTGCGCGCGTGGTGGGAACCCAGGCTGCTGCGTATCGCCCAATGGGTGGCGGAAGCCGAAAGCCGCCGCCGTGCCGATCATGGCGCCCCCCGGGCGATCCTGACCGAAGCGCGCGGCAAGGTGGTGGCCGCCGCCCCGGCCGGTCCGTTCACGCTTGTGGGCCGGGCCGACCGCATAGAACTGGACGCGCAGGGGGGAGTGTGCGTGCAGGACTACAAGACCGGCATGCTGCCCGCCAAGCGCGACGTGCTGGCGGGGTGGAGCCCCCAGCTCCCGCTCGAAGCCGCCATGATCCTGCAAGGCGGGTTCGACGCGGTGCCCGTGGGCTGCTCCATCGGCGCGCTGACCTACTGGCGGCTGACCGGCGGGCCCGAGCCGGGGCAGGCGGTCAGCATTGCCCCGCCTGAAGTGCCTGACCTGACCGAACTGGCCGAACAGACATGGCAGAAGCTGCTCGAACGCATTGCCGCCTACGATGACCCGGCCCGGCCGTATCTTTCGCACCCGCATCCCGGCCAGGAACCCCGCTTTGCCGATTACGCCCGCCTGGCCCGGGTGCCCGAATGGAGTGCCGCCCGCACGGAGAATGAACCATGAGCGGACCAGTTCAAGGCGCTGATTGCGGCGCTGTTGCCGGGGCTGCTCGCGGGCCTGTATCTGGGTCTGCTCCGGGCCCCGATACTGGGGCCATCGCCCAGGCCAACCGCCAGCAGGCCATGGCTTCGGACCCCACGGCGTCGGTTTTCGTCTCCGCCTCGGCGGGCAGTGGCAAGACGAAACTGCTGATCGACCGCCTGCTGCGGCTGATGCTCCCCCGGCTTGACCCCCACGCCCCCCCGGGCGAGCCCACATTGCTGCCCGGCAGCCCGCCCGAGCGGATATTGTGCCTGACCTTTACCAAGGCGGCGGCGGCGGAAATGGCCATTCGCCTGCAAACGCGGCTGGGCCGGTGGGTCACGCTGGCGGATGCGGCCCTGGATAGCGAACTGCAGGCCCTGTCGGTGCCCGCCACCCCCGATACCCGTGCCCGCGCGCGTGCGCTGTTCGCGCAGGTGCTGGACATGCCCGGCGGCATGCGGATCGGCACCATCCATGCCTTTTGCCAGTCGCTGCTGCGGCGCTTCCCGCTTGAAGCGGCCATGAACCCCCATTTCACGGTCATGGAGGAAACAGAAGCCGCCCTGGCCCTGCAAAGCTGTGCCGAATCGGTGCTGGGCACATTGGGGGCGGATGTGCTGGCCACCCTGGCCGGGCAGATCGGGCTGGGGGATTTCATGACCCTGGCGGCTACCCTCCGGCGCAGCCCCTCCGCCCAGCCCATGCTGGCTTTGGCGGGCACGCAGCCCGAACAGGCCCAGGCGGTTCTGTGCCGCGCACTGGGCCTGACCCCCGCTGCCCTGCGCATGGACGACGCCACGTTTATCGAAAACGCCTGCACAGGCTTCGCGCAGGAGAAGGCCCTGCGCGAAGCCTTCTGCCTGCTGGAGAAAAAAGGGACGGAGGCAATCCGCGCCAATGTCACGCGCCTGCTCGACTGGCTGGCCCTGCCCCCCGCCGATCGCGCGGCAAACTGGCAGCTATGGCGCGAAGGCCTGCTGACACGGGACGGCAAGCCCCGCCGCCAAGGGCTGATAAGCCCCAGGCTTGCCAAGGAGCACGAGGAAATCGCCCAGCTTCTGCAGGACGAGGGCGAGCGGATCATGGCGGTGGAGGATGCGCTGAACGCCCGCCACCTGGCGCGGCTGGGCACGGCAGTGTTGCGGGCCGCCGCCCCCGTGGCCGAAGCCTATGCCCGGCGCAAGCTGGCGCACGGGCAGATGGAATATGATGACCTGATCCACCGTACGCTGGCCCTGCTGCGCCAGCCTGGTGCGGCCTGGGTGCTGTACAAGCTCGATGGCGGGATAGATCATCTCCTGCTCGATGAGGTGCAGGATACCTCGCCCGAGCAATGGCGGATCGCGGGGGACCTGACGGAGGAATTTTTCGTGGGTGAGGGCGCGCGCACCGTGGATGACGGGCCGCGCACGGTATTCGCGGTGGGGGATTACAAGCAGTCCATCTACGGGTTCCAGGGGGCGGACCCCGAAGCGTTCCGCGACTGGCGCAACCGTTTCAAGCAGCGCGCGCTGGGGGCCGCCCTGCCGTGGCGCGAACCCGAACTGACAGTCTCGTTCCGCTCCACCGCCCCGGTGCTGGCATTGGTCGATGCCGTTTTTGCCTGCCCGCAGGCCGCCCGTGGCGTGGTGGTGGAGGACGAGGGCGATACACAGGGCGCGGGGGGCGATGGGGCCGCGCCCCGGCGTGGCATGCGCCATGTCACCGCCCGGCCGGGCGAAGGCGGGCGTGTGGAACTCTGGCCGCTGGAAGAGGCGGAGGAGGAGGACGACGCACAGGCCATAAGCCCCTGGCAGCCCGCACAGGCCAATACGACGCGCCAGAGCCCGCGCCAGAAACTGGCCGACAGGCTGGCCCGCTACATTGCCCGCCAGCTTGCGGCCCCCGCACAGCCGGGGCAAAAGCCGCTGACCCCGGCTGATGTGCTGGTGCTGGTGCCAAGGCGTTCGCCATTTGTGGGCATGCTGGTGCGGGCCCTCAAGGAACAGGCCATTCCGGTGATAAGCCTGGTGCGCACGGGCCTTGCGGACCAGCTTGCCGTGCAGGATCTCATGGCCCTGTGCGCCGCCCTGCTGCTGCCCCAGGACGACCTGACCCTGGCCTGCGTGCTGACATCCCCCCTTGGTGGGCTGAGCGACGACAGCCTGATGGCGCTGGCCACGGGCCGCGAAAGGGGCGAACCCCTGTGGTCTGCCCTGCGCGAACGCCACGCCATGCGGCCCGACTGGGCGCAGGCCTGGACCATGCTGGAGACATTGTTCGGCCGGGTGGATTACCTCAGCCCCTATGAACTGCTGTGCATGGCGCTGGGCCAGCTTGGCGGGCGCGCGCGGCTGCTGGCCCGGCTGGGGCCGGAAGCGGCGGAACCGGTGGATGAACTGCTTTCGACCGCCCTGCGCTACCAGGACCAGAACCCGCCTTCCCTGCAGGGCTTCCTGCACTGGCTGCGCCATTCGCAGGAGGCCGTCCGGCGCGAGGCCGAAGCCGGTGGCAATGCGGTGCGCGTCATGACCGCGCACGGGTCCAAGGGGTTGCAGGCCCGTCTTGTCATCCTGCCCGACACGGTGGGCACGCCCAAATTCGAAGACCGGCTGTTCTGGACGCATGACGCCCAGTCCGGGCTGGACGTGCCTTTGTATGTGCCGCGTGCCGCCATGGCCGTGGGGCTGACCCGCAAGCTGGCCGAAGCCATGCGCGCACGCGCGGTGGAGGAATATAACCGCCTGCTCTACGTGGCGCTGACGCGGGCTGCCGACCGGCTGGTGGTCTGCGGCTGGAAACCCGGCCGCACCGTCCCGCCCGAAAGCTGGTACGAACGCTGCCGCCTTGGGTTCGAGCGCGCCGGCGCGCAACCACGCGGCTGGGACGATGATGCGGATACGAACGGCCCCGGCAGCCCCGCCCCTGCCGACATTCCGGCCGACACCCCGGCCGCGCAGCGCCTGGTGCTGGAGGAACTGCCCGCCCCCCCGCCGTCGCGGCTTCCGTCCCGGCCCCAATCCCCCGCGCCATCCGGCCCAAAAGCAGGCGCGCAGGCTCCTGGCGCGGCTTCGGCCTTGGGGGAGGGCTCGCCGCCTCCCTTGCCGCCCGCCCTGCCGGGCTGGGTGGGGCATGCACCGTCATGGCGCGCCACCCCGCCGGTAGCGGAAGCCCCTCTGGCGCGCCCGCTCGCCCCCGCCCGCCCGGATGATGCCATGCTGGGCCCGCTCCCGCCCGCGCGCTCCCCGCTGGAGGTGTCACGCATCAGCCCCGCCCAGGCGCGTGAAGCGGCGTTTCGCAAGGGCAGCATGGTGCATGCGCTGTTGCAGTTCCTGCCCGACCATGCGCCCGACCGGCAGGCCGATCTGGCCCGCGCATGGCTTGAACGCCCCGCCAGCGGCCTGAATGCGGATGAAGCCGCGGCCCTGGCGGCCAAGGTGGTGGCGGTGCTGCGCCTGCCCGACCTGGCCCCGCTGTTCACCCCCCGGGCCCGGGCCGAACAGCGGCTGGTGGGGGTTGCGGGCGCGCAGGTCATCATGGGGCAGGTGGATCGCATGTGCGTGCTGGATGACCGCATTGTGGTCTGCGATTTCAAGAGCGGTCGCCACGTGCCCCGCCGGGTGGAGGACACGCCCGTGCTCTATCTGCGCCAGATGGCCGCCTACCGCGTGTTGCTGGGGCAGATCTGGCCGCAAAAACCCGTCACCTGCGTGCTGGTCTGGACCGAACAGCCCCGCGCGGATGTGCTGCCCGCCGCCCTGCTGGACAGCCACGCCCCGCAAGCCGCGCCGTAAGGTACCTTGCCGCACCCGAGGCGCGGCCTTGCATGGTGTGGGATGGGCCGCTGGCGTGGGCCCGCGCACCATGTTGGGCATGACATCTTGACCCCGGCCCGCGCCACCTTAAGTGTAGAACTCTCATCATGCCCCACCCCGTCTTGTGGGCAGCGTACAGACAAGGAACCAGGAAAATGAGTGAACATACGCTTGCTGTCAGCGATTCCAGCTTCGACAAGGATGTGCTGAAGGCGTCCGGCCTGGTGCTGGTGGATTTCTGGGCGGAATGGTGCGGCCCATGCAAGATGATCGGCCCGACGCTGGAAGACCTGGGCCGTGAAATGCAGGGCAAGCTGACCGTCGCCAAGGTCAATATCGACGAAAACCCCGTCACCCCCAATACCTATGGCGTGCGCAGCATCCCCACCCTCATGCTGGTGCGTGATGGCAAGGTGGTGGACACCAAGGTGGGCGCGCTGCCCAAGAGCCAGCTCAAGGCCTGGGTGGAAGCCGCCGCCTGAACCGTCCTGCGGGGGCATTCTTTCCCCCGCAGGACCATCCCGTTTGAACGCCCCCGCCCCCCTTTGCCCCCGGGGTTTTTCCCGCGTTCGATAGGCACAACCGGGCCGTGCGGGGATGTGTCCGCCCCGGTGGCGCGGGGGGCTTTGCATGCGGGGCATGGGCCGCCCCCGTTCTGGCGTGGCGGGTGGCAATGCCGGGGGCGGTCGCCCCGATTGTCTCATAACGCTTGGCAGAACGGTGCGAGCGGCGTAATGCAGGCGGGCAGTCCGTAAGCCCAGTACAAGGTTCAACAAGGTTCAAGATGAGCTGGATCACCGAATACGTCCGTCCCAAAATTCGCGGTCTTCTCAAGCGCGAAGTGCCGGATAACCTGTGGACCACGTGCGAATCCTGCAATCAGATGCTTCTGACCAAGGAACTGCACAAGAACCTGAACGTGTGCCCGCATTGCGGCCACCATATGCGCGCCTCGGTCATCGATCGCCTGAAATGGACGTTCGACAATGCGGAATTCAACCGTATCGAACTGCCGCAGGCCCCCATCGACCCGCTGGGCTTTCGCGACCAGAAGAAATACACCGACCGCCTGAAGGATGCGCGCGCCAAAAGCCATCTGGACGAATCGCTGGTGGTCGCCCATGGCACCATCGGCGGGCACCCGGCCGTGGTCGGGGTCATGGCGTTCGAATTCATGGCCGGGACCATGGGGGCGGCCTTTGGCGAACGCTTCGTGGCTGCCGCCCGCCTGGCCATCCTGCAAAAAGCCCCGCTGGTGGTGTTTACCGCGTCGGGCGGGGCCCGCATGCAGGAAGGCGTGATCAGCCTGATGCAGATGCCCCGCACCACCGTGGCCGTGCAGATGCTGCGTGACGCGGGCCTGCCCTATATCGTCGTGCTGACCAACCCCACAACGGGGGGTGTCACGGCTTCCTTCGCCATGCTGGGCGATGTGCAGATCGCCGAACCCAATGCCCTGATCGGGTTTGCGGGCCCCCGCGTGATCGAGGACACCGTGCGCGAAAAGCTGCCCGAAGGCTTCCAGCGTTCGGAATACCTGCTCGATCACGGCATGCTGGACATGGTGGTGGTTCGCAAGGCCCTGCCCGCCACGCTGGCGCGGGTCATTGGCCTGCTCATGCGCGCGCCGGCCGATGTTGTGGCCCCACCCCCGCGCCAGCCGACTGCCCCTGCTGTCGCGGCCGAGTAAGCAGCGCGTGTCAGAACAGTCCGGCGCCGTGCGCGCGGCTGGGCCCATGGCCGAATTCAGCGGCCGCCCGGGTGAAATTCTCGAACGGCTCAACCGCCTTTACCCGGCCCTGATCGACCTCTCGCTCGACCGGCTCAAGGCGTTGCTGGCCCGTCTGGGCCACCCCGAAGACAGGCTGCCCCCCGTCATTCACGTGGCGGGCACCAACGGCAAGGGCAGCACCTGTGCCACCCTGCGCGCCATTGCGGAGGCGGCAGGCTGGCGGGTGCATGTCATGACATCGCCCCATCTGGTGGACGTGACCGAGCGCTTTCGCGTGGCAGGCCATCTGGTGGGTGAGACCGAACTGGTCGCAACGCTGGAAGAGATCGAACGGGTGAACGCGGGTGCGCCCATTACCGTGTTCGAGGTGCTGACGGCAGCGGGCTTCCTGCTGTTCGCGCGCCATCCGGCCGATCTGGCCATTATCGAGGTCGGGCTGGGCGGGCGGTGTGACGCCACAAATGTGCTGCGCCGTGTCGCGGCCTGCGTCATTACCTCCATCTCGCGCGATCATGAGGCTTTTCTGGGCGAGACCCTGGGCGCCATAGCCATGGAAAAGGCGGGTATCTTCAAGCCCGGCGTGCCCGCCGTCACGGGCAGGCAGAACCCCGAGGTCCAGGCCGTTCTCAAGGCGGAAGCCAGCCGGGTGGGAACCCCGCTCGCCTGCGGGGGAGAGGACTGGAGCATTGCCGTGGGTCCAGGCCCCGCCGATCTGTCCAGCCCCGGGCAGGGCGGGAGCGGTGCAGCCGCGGGCGAAGACAATGGCGCCCATTCGGCCCCTGCCTCCCAAAAGCCCGGCCTGGTGCTGACCGATGCGCAGGGCACGCTGCACCTGCCCACGCCAAGCCTGCCCGGCCCATGGCAGATCGAAAATGCGGGGCTTGCGGTGGAGGCATTGCGCCTGTCGGGTCTGGCTGTACCGCAGGCAGGCTGGCAGGGTGTGGGCCGCGTATCCTGGCCTGCGCGCATGCAGCGCCTGCATGGTGCTTTGGCCGCCATGCTGCCCCCCGGCTGGGAATTATGGCTCGATGGCGGGCACAATCCCGGTGCGGGGGCCGCTCTGGCCCAGGCCCTGCAAGGCTGGTCGGACAGGCCGGTGCATTTGCTGGTGGGCATGAAGCAGACCAAGGATGCCTCGGGCTTTCTGGGCCCTGTCCTGCCTTATGCGACCGATATCTGGGCCATTTGCGAACCCGAGCAGCATCTGGCCCTGCCGGTCGAGGCCATTGTGGCGGCCTCGGGCGGGAAGGCGCATGTCGGCCCCACCCTGGCGCGCGCGCTGGGCGCCTTGGCGGCGGGGGCGGAGCATACTGGCCCGGCCCGCGTGCTGATCTGCGGCAGCCTGTATCTGGCCGGCGTGGCCCTTAAACAGGATGGCTGGCGCGCAAGCTGAACCTGCGTGCCGAGCGGCGTGGCGGGGATGCGGGCATGGGCATGGCACCCGGTGCGATCGGTGGCTCGGGGTACAAGGAAACCGTGCGGCAGGGGCGCGGGGACTCGGGCGCGGTCTGGCCGCAAATGCGCAAAACGGGGTGTCGCGCAGGGCCTTGGCCGGGCTGGCGATAGAGCGTGCAGCGCATACCGGTAATCTGGCAGGGCCTGCTGGCAGGTTCGTGAAGAAGAAGTGGTGCCCCCAGTAGGATTTGAACCCACGACCTACCGCTTACAAGGCGGTTGCTCTACCACTGAGCTATAAGGGCACGCGGCACCTCTGTGCAGGGCCGGACTATAAGCGGGAAGGGTGCTGTTTCGTCAAGTCCTGTTTTTGGCCCGATCCATGCTTTTTGGTGACGGGGCATATTGCATCGCCTGTGCTGCTGGCGCATCTAGGCGGGCATGCCGCACGAACTTCCTCCATCCCCGCCAAGCCTCGTCCTGCACGACAGCCAGCGCCGCGCTACCGTGCCGTTTGAACCGCTCGATCCAGCGCATGTGAAGGTCTATTACTGTGGGCCCACGGTGTACGATCTGGCCCATATCGGCAACCTGCGCGCGATGCTGACGGCGGACGTGCTGGTGCGCCTGCTGCGCCACCTGTACCCGCGCGTGACCTTCGTGCGCAATATTACGGATGTGGATGACAAGATCACCGCCCGGGCCCGCGCCAATAACGAAGACATCGCCGCCCTGACCGCCCGCACCACGGACGAATTCCATCAGGATCTGGCAGCCCTGGGCGTGCTGCCGCCCGATATCGAACCGCGCGCGACCCATAACATTGCGCAGATGCAGGAGATGATCGCCCGGCTGATCGCCAATGGCCACGCGTACGAAGCGCAGGGCCATGTGCTGTTCTCCGTCGGTTCGTTCGCCTCCTACGGTGCGCTGTCGGGCCGCAACCCGGACGAGCTTGAAGCCGGAGCCCGGGTGGAGGTCGCTCCCTACAAGCAGGCGCCGGGCGATTTCGTGCTGTGGAAACCCTCAGACGCAGACCAGCCGGGGTGGGACAGCTCCTGGGGCCGGGGTCGTCCGGGCTGGCATATCGAATGCTCGGCCATGTCGCACCGCTATCTGGGCGACAGTTTCGATATTCACGGTGGCGGGTCGGACCTGTTGTTCCCCCACCATGAAAACGAACGCGCGCAAAGCCTGTGCTGCTTCCCGGGCGGGCGTTTCGCCAATTACTGGGTGCATAACGCCATGCTGCTGGTCGATGGCGAGAAAATGTCCAAATCCCTGGGCAATTTCCTGACCATCCGCGACGCGCTGGCCCAGGCCCCGGCTGAAGCGCTGCGGCTTCTGCTGCTGGGCGCGCATTATCGCTCCACCCTCAATTACACGCAGGCCGGCTTGCTTGAGGCCCGCCGCACGCTGGACAGGTTCTATCGTGCACTGGAAAACTGCGGCCTTACGGGCGAGGACGAGACCGCTCCAGTCAGTGCGGACGCGCCCGATCAGATACCACCCGGTGTGCTGGCGGCCCTGAGCGATGACCTCAACACCCCGTTGGCCATTGCCGAACTGCACGCTCTGGCAGGTCAGGCGCTGGCGGGTGACAAGGCAGCGGCCTATGCGCTTCGCGCCGGGGCCCGGCTCATGGGGCTTTTGCAGACAACGCCGGAGGAATGGTTCCGCGGTGGCGTGCCCCAGGATGACGACAAGCTGATCGAAACGCTGATCGCCGAACGCCTGGCCGCGCGCAAGGCGCGGGATTTTGCCCGGGCTGATGCCGTGCGTGACCAGTTGCAGGCTATGGGCATCGTTCTGGAAGACACACGCGACGGCACAAGCTGGAGGCGCGCATGATCAGGTTCAGCCCCAGCGTGGTGCAAATCCGCCATGAAGGAACCCAACCATGACCGGGCGTGACGGCGGGGCTGCGCTGGAGCCGTTGGGTAATACGCCGGTCGTCATTCTGGTGCGCCCGCAAATGGCCGAGAATGTCGGCACCACGGCGCGGGCCATGGCCAATGGCGGGCTGTTTCACCTGCGTCTTGTCGCCCCGCGCGATGGCTGGCCGCAGGAACGCGCGTGGCGCGCGGCCTCCGGCGCGGATCGTATTCTGGATGCGGCGACGGTCCACCCCACGGTGGACGACGCCATAGCCGACCTGCATCACGTATTCGCCACCTGCCCGCGGCCACGCCATATTGTCAAAACCGTGCTGACCGCGCGCGGTGGTGCGGCCGAATTGCGGGCGGCCACGCAGCGCGGGCTGAAGGTGGGCCTGCTGTTCGGCCCCGAACGCGCGGGGCTGGATAATGAGGACATGGCCCGCGCGGATGCGCTGATCCGCTATCCGCTGAACCCGGCTTTCATGTCGCTCAACCTGGCGCAGGCGGTCATGATCATGGCGTATGAATGGTGGATGGCGGCGGACACCACGCCTGCGCGTACGCTCATGACGAACGAGACCCATGTGGCCACCAAGGGCGAGCTTGAAAACTTCATGGGCCATCTGGTGCGCGAGCTTGAGGACTGCGGCTTTCTGCGCAACGCCCAGAAACGCCCCGGCATGGTGCGCAACCTGCGCCATTTCTTCACGCGTGGTGAGGTCACGGAGCAGGAACTGCGCACGCTGCACGGCGTGATCCGCGAACTGGCCCACCCGCACCGGCTGCCGGAAGACGAAAAAGCAACGTCAAAATAAGCCATTGATAAAAAATGAGAAAAGTTTTTGGTGAAGCTTTTTTCAAAAAGCTTCAAAGACCACCGTCTTTTCAGAAAAAGGCGACCCCCGAAAACTTTTACGCATTTGCGCAGTCCGCAGGCCCGACAACAGATTTTCCGGCCCCGTAAAACAAAAAACCCCCGCCTGCGCACAGGTGGGGGTTTTTTGTTGGCCTGTCATGTTCCCACCCGTGGCCCCGCAAGGAGGCCGCGCGATGGCGATGGGGCTGTTTTTCAGTCCGCCGCCAGGGGCATGTGCAACTGGGCCATGGTCTTGGTCACGTGTTCTTCCACCGCGTCGGTCACCTTGTCGACCTGCTTGGCGAAGATATGGTCCGCATCGGGGTAGACGCGGTAATCGACACTGACACCTTTCTGGGTGTTCAGCTTGTCCACCAGCTTGCGAATGGCAGGTTCGGGGGCCATGTCGTCCTTGCCGCCCGCGATCATCAGCCCGCTACACGGACAGGGTGCGAGAAAGCCGAAATCGTAATGGGCGGCGGGGGGTGCGATGCTGATCCAGCCCGTGATTTCGGGGCGGCGCATCAGCAACTGCATGCCCACGAACGCCCCGAAGGAATAGCCCGCGATCCACAGCCCGCTGGCATTGGGGTTGACCATCTGCATCCAGTCGAGTGCGGCTGCCGCATCCGAAATTTCGCCAATGCCGCCGTCAAACCGGCCTTGCGACCGCCCGACCCCGCGCGAATTGTAGCGCATGACCGAAAAGCCCATTTTTTCAAACGAGCGGTACAGCGCGTAGGTAATGCGGTTGTTCATGGTGCCGCCGTGCAGCGGGTGTGGATGCAGCACGAGGGCAAGCGGGGCGTTGGGCTCGTTTGAATGGTGATAGCGCCCTTCGAGACGACCATCAGGGCCGGCAAACATAACCTCAGGCATGTAGGTTCCGCTTGATCAGGGAAAGCGTCCATGGGCATGACGCTTCCAGGTTTGATGACCGCTCCGGCGGGGAACGATGCCACGTTCCGTGCCAGGGCGCGCGAGGTGAAAGCCCCGCAGAAACTTTAGTCGGCACCCATGCGTTCGCCATAGGGAATGGCAGTGGCGGGCATGGGGTGTTTCAGACACATGGTGTCTGAAACGTGGTCATGAAAGAGGACATGCGGGCGTAGGCGTTGACCTTGTACGCAAGGCAGGCATAATCGGGGAACGTCATTAAACGAATGCCATGCACTGGAATGCTGTTTTCCTGACTGTGTGACAGGATATCCCCTTTGGCGACATGTCCTGTGGCGCTGACCATGTGGCCTTCTATAGCGGCTGTGTGGCCCGGATTTCCACATAAATCGTTATAATGGCTGTCTTGCGGTCAACGCAGCCTGGGGGGCTTGCACTCCCGTGCGGCAAACGCCCCGATAGAAGCCCCGGTTCGATACGCGTGCGGACCGGCCCGTGAACGGAATGTCCAGACCATGACCACCCCCAGCGCCGGCAGCGCCCCCGGCACGGAGCCCACCTACCTGGATGCCAATGCCACCGAACCGCTGCGCCCGGCGGCCGGGGCCGCCATGCTGGATGCGGCGCGCCTGGTGGGCAACCCGTCCTCCGTCCATGGGGCGGGGCGGGCGGCCCGCGCGATGCTGGAAAACGCACGCTCCACCGTGGCGCGCAGGCTGGGGGTGGAAGCGCTGAACTGCGTGTTTACTTCAGGCGGGACAGAGGCGAACGTGCTGGCCATGCACGGGCTGGGCGGGGGCCGGCGGTTCCTGATCGGGCGAACGGAACACGATGCCGTAAGAAAGGGCGTGCCCCCCACGGCCGCGGGCCCGATCGAATGGCTGGAGGTCGGGGCTGACGGGCAGGTGCGGCTCGACCTGCTGGAACAAAGTCTGGCGCGCAGGGATGCGGCCCCCGCTTTCGTGTGCCTGATGCTGGCCAATAACGAAACCGGCGTGCTGCACCCCATGGCGGAGGTCGCGCGCCTTTGCACGCATTACGGGGCGCATCTGCATGTCGATGCCGTGCAGGGTGCAGGCCGGTTCGACATTTCGGTGCGTGAGCAGGGCTTTGGTAGCGTGGCCTGTTCGGGCCACAAGATGGGCGGGCCCAAGGGTGCGGGGGCGCTGCTGCTGGGTGGGCCGGCCCCGACCCGGCTTGATCCCATTTTCGAAGGTGGGGGGCAGGAACAGGGCAGGCGGGGCGGCACGCAGGCCCTGCCCGCCATTGCCGGACTTGCCGCCGCCCTGGAGGAAGGGCTGGACAACCCGCGCGACCTGGCCCCCCTGCGCGACCGGCTTGAACATGCGGCGGTGCAGGCGGGGGCCGTGGTCTGCGGGGCCGGGGCCGCGCGGCTGGCCAATACAAGCTGCCTGGCCCTGCCGGGACGGCGCGCGCAGGGGCAGTTGATGCGCCTTGACCTGGACGGGCTTTGCGTTTCCGCCGGGTCGGCCTGTTCGTCGGGCAAGGTGGCGTTTTCGCACGTGCTGGACGCCATGGGGCTGGGGCCACTGGCAGGCCAGGCCGTGCGCGTGTCCCTGCCGTGGAACGTGACGGCCGCTGGCGTGGAACGCTTCATGGCCGCGTATACAGCCATGGCCGCCGCCACGCGGGAGACCGCCGAGCCCATGGCAGGCAACGTCCCCGCCGGGGTGGTGCGTGCATGAGCGCGCTGTATTTCGACCACGCCGCCACCACGCCGTGCGACCCGCATGCGCGTGCCGTGCTGGTGGCGGCCCTCGAACATGACAACGCCAACCCTCACAGTACCACGCATGAGCCCGGGCTTGCCGCCGCCCGCATGGTGGAAAAGGCCCGCGCGCATGTGGCCGACCTGATCGGGGCGCAACCCCGTGAAATCGTGTTTACCTCTGGCGCGACGGAGGCCAATAACCTTGCCATCAAGGGGGCGGTGCGCCACCTGGCGGCCATGGGCAGCGCGCGCAGGCGCGTGGTGACCGTGGCGACCGAGCATAAATGCGTGCTGCAAAGCGTTGCCGATCTGGGGCGTGAGGGGTTCGAGCCCGTGATTCTGCCGGTGGAACCCGATGGCCGCCTGGCCCCGGGCGTGCTGGCCCACGCGCTGGCCGAGCCCACGGCCCTGGTCTCCATCGCTGCGGCCAATAACGAAACGGGCGTGCTGCAGGACCTGGACATGCTGGGGGCGATGGTGCGCGAAAGCGGGGCCCTGCTGCATTCGGACATGGCGCAGGCGGCGGGCAAGATCGCGGTGGATGTGCGGGCCACACCTTTGGCCCTGGCCTCCATTTCCGGGCATAAATTATACGGGCCCAAGGGGGTGGGGGCGCTGTTCGTGCGCCACCGCCCGCGCGTGCGGCTGGAACCGCTGTTTTCGGGCGGCGGGCAGGAACGCGGCTTTCGCTCGGGCACGCTGCCGGGCTTCCTGATCGCGGGGTTTGGCGAAGCCTGCCGAATCGCGGCCGCGCAGATGGGGGTGGATGCCGCACACCTGGCCGCCTTGCAGGAGATTTTTCTCGACCATCTGGGCCGCACCCTGCCCGGCTGCGTGGTGAACGCTGCCCATACCCCGCGCCTGCCGGGCATTTTCAGCCTGCGCCTGCCCCACGGCGTGCGCGCGCTGGACGTGCTGGCCATTATGGGGGAGATGCCCAACCCCGTTCAGGCCTCGCTCGGTTCGGCCTGTTCCTCGGCCGAACTGGCGCCGTCCTACGTGCTTGAAGCCATGGGGTTGACTGCGGATGAGGCAGGAAGGAGCTTGCGTCTGTCCCCCGGACGTTTTACCTCAGCCGCCGATGCGCTCAATGCGGCCGGGACAATCGCGCAGGCAGCCTTGCGGGTGCGTGCGGCGGCCCAGCCGTAAGCGGTGCGATACAGGTGGTGCGACAGGCCCGCTCTTGCGCGGGTCGTGCAGGCCGCTACCGCCACGCAATTTCTTTGGCAGGATAAGAACCAATGCCCCAGATGACGTTTGTTGAACAGGACGGAACCGAACGCACGGTGGATGCGCCGGTGGGCCTGTCCGTGCTGGAAATCGCGCATAAGCACGATATCGATATCGAAGGTGCGTGCGAAGGATCGCTGGCCTGTGCCACCTGCCATGTGGTGGTGGACCCCGCCTGGGCCGACAGGCTGAGCCAGCCCACCGATGACGAGGAAGACATGCTGGACCTGGCCTTCGGGCTGGAAAAGACATCGCGGCTGGGTTGCCAGATCGTCATGACAGACGCGCTCGACGGGCTTGTCGTGCGTCTGCCGCGCAAGGCCTGAAAGGGCCGCACAGTAAAAAGGTAGGCCGTCATCATGCGTATTCTCGTCGCCATGTCCGGGGGAGTGGACAGTTCCGTCGTCGCCGCCCGCCTGCAGGAGGAAGGGCATGAAGTGGTGGGGGCCACCCTGCAACTGTACGACTCGCGCAAGGCGGCCAAGAAAGGCGCGTGCTGCGCGGGCCAGGATATTCGCGACGCCCGGGCCGTGGCCGACCGGCTGGGCTTCGCGCATTACGTGATCGACGCCGAACGCCGGTTCCAGGACAGCGTGATCGAACGCTTTGCCGATGCCTATGCGGCGGGGGAAACGCCCGTGCCCTGCGTGGCGTGCAACCAGGGCGTTAAGTTCACCGATCTGCTGGGCCTTGCGCGCGAGATCGGGGCCCAGGCCATGGCCACGGGCCATTACGTGCGCCGGGTGGAAGGCCCGCAGGGTGCCGAACTGCACCGCCCGGTGGACATCGCGCGCGACCAGAGCTGGTTTTTGTTCGCGACCACGCGCGCCCAGCTCGACTTCCTGCGCTTTCCGCTGGGTGACATGCCCGACAAGGCCAGTGTCCGGCGCGAGGCGGAGCGGTTCGGCCTGGTGGTGGCGAACAAGCCCGACAGTCAGGACCTGTGCTTTGTCAGCGACGGCTCCTATGTCGATCTGGTGGAGCGCATGCACCCCGAAATGGCGGGCCCGGGTGAAATCGTGGACCGTCACGGCCATGTGGTGGGCCAGCATGAAGGCGTCATGCGTTTTACCGTGGGCCAGAGCAAGCGGCTGGGCAACGCCGCCCGGCTGGATGGCGAACGCCAGATGGTGGTGGGCGTGGAACCGGGCCGCAAGCGCGTGATCATCGGCCCGCGTGAGGGGGCTTATACCAGCACGCTGAGCGTACGCGACGTGAACTGGCTGGTGGACGCCCCGCCCGAAGGGCTGGTGTGCGATGTGCAGATGCGCGCGCGTGAAGCCCCGCGTGCGGCACGGGTGGTGCCCATGGCAGGCGGGGGCGCGCAGGTGTTCCTGAACGAGCCCGCCATGCCCGCCCCCGGGCAGGCCTGTGTTTTCTACCGCGATACCCGCATTCTGGGTGGCGGCTTCATCCGCCGGGCCGAAGGGCTGGCGGCCTGAACATCACCGCTCGGTCGGGCCGGTGGTCGGGCCGGTGGTCTAGGTACTGCCCGGCGTGTACGATAGGCTCGGTAGGCGTTCGCGCCCACGGGCAGTCGGGCGGGACACCCTGCCGGAATCCTGATGGGCAAACCGGCGGCTCACCCCGTCCGGGCGTTCGCAAGCGTATTCCATAGCGGGATACAGGGTCAGACACGGGCTTCCTGTTGCGTGGTGCGAGCGGGGGTTTGGCAATGCCGGGAAAGGGATAGGGCATGGCGGATGGCAGGCTGGTTATCGGCACGCAGCGATATTCCTCCTGGTCGTTGCGGGGGTGGTTGTCCGTGCGTCTGGCGGGGCTGGATGTCACGATCGAGACCGTGCGCCTGGCGGGCGGGGGGCAGACAACCGCACTCAAGACCCTCTCGCCCAATGGCTGCGTGCCTTATCTGGAACACAAGGGCGCGGTTGTGTGGGATTCGCTTTCCATTGCCGAATACTGCGCGGAATTCGCGCCCGCCCTCTGGCCTGCCGATCGGTGCGAGCGTGCGCACGCGCGTTCCATCGCGGCGGAGATGCATTCGGGCTTTCGGGCCGTGCGCAGTGCGCTGCCCATGAATCTGGGCCGCCTGAACCGCCCCGGCCCCGCCCCGCTGGCTGAGGACACCTGCCGCGATATCGCACGGATTGATGCGATCTGGACCGGACAGCGCCAGACCCACGCCCAGCAGGGGCCGTACCTGTTCGGGGCCGATTTCACCAATGCGGATGCGATGTTCGCCCCCGTCGTGTGCCGGTTTCTCTCCTTTGGCGTGCCTGGCCTGTCTGATGCGTCACGCGCCTACATGGCGGCGGTGCGCGCCCATCCGCTGATGGAGGAATGGTACCGCCAGGCCGCCAGCGAACCGCAGGACTGGCAACTGGACATGTACGAAAGCCTGCCCTGAGGGCACGCGGCATGCCCATTCCATCCTCCATGGTGCACACCACCGGCTCCGGCGGGTCCGGGCAGGCGGGCATGCCCGCGCTGCGGGTCATGACCGTGTTGCCGCCAAGGGAGCATTTTGCCGAGGCCGAGGCCGGGGCTATCGCCATTCTGGTCCACCGCATGGCCCGGCCGGGGGAAAGTGTGGTGGGGCGCGCACTCCTTGGCGCCCCTTATGCGGATGTGCCGTTTCTGGCCGTGCCACGGGTGTTCCTGCCCCTGCGCAGGCAGGCGCGGTACGCGGCTGGCGTAGCCAGGCTGGTCCGGCAGGTCCGCCCCGACCTGGTGGAGGTGCATAACCGCGCCGACCTGGCACTGGCGCTGCGTCGGTGGTGCCCGGGTGTGCCGATCATGCTGGTGCTGCATAACGATCCGTGCGGCATGCGCGGGGCCAGCACCCCGGCCGAGCGCACGTTGCTGGCCCGGCAGGTGGCGGTGGTGGCGGTTTCCGAATGGCTGCGGCTGCGCTTTGTCAGCGGCGGCGTGCAGGCCTGTGTGTCGGTCCTGCCCAACAGCCTGGATTATACGCAGCTTCCGCCGCCTGCCACCCGGGAAAACCTTGTGCTGTTCGCGGGCCGGGTGGTGGCGGACAAGGGGGCGGATGCGTTCGTTGCCGCGTGCAGGACCCTGCTGCCCCGCTACCCGCGCTGGCGGGCCGAAATACTGGGTGCCGACAGGTTTGGCCCCCATTCGCCCGAAACGGGGTTCCTGCGGCAGTTGCGGGCCGATGCCGCATTGGCCGGGGTAAGCCTGCGCGGCGTGGTCCCGCATGCGCAGGTGCTCCAGGCCATGAGCAGGGCCGCTTTGGTGGTGGTCCCCAGCCGCTGGGCCGAACCCTTTGGCATGGTGGCGCTGGAAGCCATGGGGTGTGGGGCGGCCCTGGTGGTGTCGCGCAATGGCAACCTGCCCGACCTTGCAGGCCCCGCAGCCCTGTATGCCGACCCCGATAGCCTGCCCACCCTGACAGGGGCCATGGAGCAACTGATGAACGATGCGGGCCTGCGCGCAAGCCTTGGGGCCGCCGGGCGCAGGCGGGCCGCCTGCTTCGACAGCCGCGCCATTGCCGTGCAGCGCGAACACCTGCATGCCGAAATCGTGCGGGCCTGGCCGGGCAAGGGGCTGTTTCAGGCCTGATCCGGACCGTGACAGGCTGGCTGCTTTACGGGCAGCCCATCTTGTCTTCATCCCCTTGCCAACCGCAGGCATGCAGGGCGGTGCGCATGCCCGCGCGCGGGGGCGCCACGGCGGTAATGACGGGGGAGAGCGGCAGGCTGAGGCTGCGGGCCAGCAGGTGCAGGCCCTGGCTGTGGGCTGTGCCGTAAAGGGCGTCGCCCGTAATGGGCCAGCCCATGGCGGCACAATGCACGCGTGCCTGGTGCGTGCGCCCGGTTTGCAGGGTCAGTTCCAGCCAGGTCTTGCCCCCGCCCCGGCCCAGAACGCGCCATGTCGTGCTGGCCGCCTGCGCGTCGCTCCCTTTGCCGCCCTGCTGGCTAACCCCCTTGCCGCCTTCCTTGCGGTTCGTATTCCGCGCATTTTCCGCGCCCGCGCCATCTTCCCCATCGCAATCCACGGCATGCATGCGCCAGCCGGCGGGGGTGGAGATTTTCACCAGCGGGAATGTCATGCGCCCGTGTGCTTCCTGCGGCCCGCCATCCACCACGGCCCAGTAGGTCTTGTGCACGCGGTGCGCGGCAAAGGCCTGTTGCAGTGTAACAAGGGGTTGCTTGCGCAGGGCTATGGCCAGGCAGCCCGACGTATCGGTATCCAGCCGGTGGGCCAGCCATGGCCCGTCCCTGCGGCGTGAAAGCTGGGGGAACCAGTCTTCCACGCTCGGGCCACCGGCAGGGCCTGCATGGACGGGCAGCCCAGCGGGCTTGTCCAGGATCACCACATGGTTGTCGCTGTACAGAACGGGTGGCGTGGCGGGGAAAACAGCGGGGGCAGGTCCGGCAGCGCCACGGGGCGCGGGCGGGGTGATGCTGGGGGACGGGCCAGGAGTGCCGCTCGGGCCGCCACGGCAGGCGGCGGAGCGGACAGCGCGGGGGAGGGGCATATTTTCAGTCCTCCCGGTTGGGGCCGACCAGCACCTTGCGCCGCCCCACATGGTCGGCGCGGCTGATAACCCCTTCCTTTTCCATCTGCTCGATCAGCTTGGCCGCGCGGTTGTAGCCGATGGAGAGATGGCGCTGGATGAAGGAGGTCGAGGCCTTGCCCTCCTGCGTGACAATGGCCACGGCCTCGCTGTACATGTCGGCTTCGGCGCTGTCATTGCCACTGTTGCGGCCACCGCTGCCGGATGCGGCTTCCTCCGCCGGTTCGGCCAGCACGTCATCATCGTAGATCGGCTCGCCCTGTTCCTTCAGGAAGCCGACCACCTGCTCCACCTCGTTATCGGCCACGAACGGGCCATGCACGCGGGTAATGCGGCCGCCGCCCTGCATGAACAGCATGTCACCCTGGCCCAGAAGCTGCTCGGCCCCCTGTTCGCCCAGAATGGTGCGGCTGTCGAACTTGCTGATGACCTGGAACGAAATACGGGTGGGAAAATTGGCCTTGATGGTGCCGGTGATCACATCCACCGACGGGCGCTGTGTCGCCATGATGACATGGATCCCCGCTGCGCGCGCTTTCTGCGCCAGGCGTTGCACGCAGGCGTCGATCTCCTTGCCCGCTGTCATCATCAGGTCGGCCATTTCATCGATGATCACGACGATATAGGGCATGGGGTCGAGGGTGACGGACTGTTCCTCGAACACGGGGTTGCCGGTTTCGGGGTCGAATCCGGTCTGCACGCGGCGCACCACCACCTCGCCATCCGCGCGGGCTTCCGCCGCGCGGGCGTTGTAGCCCGCGATATTCCGCACCTGCAGATGCGCCATGGTGCGGTAGCGGCGGTCCATTTCGCGCACCACCCATTTCAGGGCGTTCACCGCCTTGGGCGGTTCGGTCACGACCGGGGTCAGCAGGTGGGGAATGCCGTCATAGATCGAGAGTTCGAGCACCTTGGGGTCGATCATGATCAGGCGGCATTCATCGGGCGAAAACCGGTACAGCAGCGACAGGATCATGGCGTTCACGCCGACCGACTTGCCCGACCCCGTCGTGCCCGCCACCAGAAGATGCGGCATGCGCGCCAGATCGCTGAAGATGGCCTCCCCCGCGATGTCCTTGCCCAGGGCCAGCGGCAACTGGCCGGGGTCTTCGCGCCAGGCGGCTTCGCCCAGCAGTTCGGACAGGTACACCGTCTCGCGCGTCTGGTTGGGCACTTCGATACCCATGACATTGCGCCCCGGCACGGTGGCGATACGCACGCTCAGCACCGAAAGCGAACGCGCCACGTCATCGGCCAGGCCGATAATACGCGCCGAACGGATACCGGGTGCGGGTTCGAGTTCGTACAGCGTGACCACCGGCCCCGCACTCATGCCCACGATTCGGCCCTGCACGCCGTAATCGGCCAGCACCTGTTCCAAAAGCCGGGCGGTGGCGTTCAGCGCCTCGGGCGAGGGGCCGAGCCGCGAATGGGCGGGCGCGGGTTTGAGCAGGGTAATCGGGGGCAGTTCCCACCCGGCCTTGTGGGCCTGCGGGCCGCCGCGCGCAGGGGCGGCAGCCGGTGCGGGCTGGGGTGCTCCGGCCGAGAACAGCCGCCCCAGCAAGCCGGGCTTTGCCGGTTTTTCGCCCCCTGCCGCCGCGGCGAACGCGCCGCCGGACACAGGCTGGCCCGTGCTGGGTCCTAGGGCGCCACCCGCGGGGGTTGTGCCGCGCAGGGTGTTTTCGGGCAGCCGCGCGGCTGGCGCTGCGTCATCCCCATAGGGGCCGATGCGTGCCGGGTCGGGCTGCATGGCGGGCAGGGCGGGGCCGGCTGTCGGGCTGTCGGGGTTGTGCAGGACCAGCGCCGTGCCGGTGGCCCCGCCAATGCCGCCAACGCCACCGGCCAGCGCGCCAGGCCTGATCTGCCCAATGTTCTGCCCCATGGTTTGCCCGGTGGCCTGTGCCGCGCCCTGGCCCGCAAGGGCCGCGGTGGCGTTGGCAGCAGCAGGGCCGGCGGTCTCTCTCGCCCCGCCTGCGCGGTGCTGCCCGGCATAGGGGGTGGCGTAGGGGTCTTCGTCCTCGTCATCGAACAGGGCGCTGCCTGCTAACGTGCCATCGTAAAAGGCGTTTTGCGCCCCCACGGGGGCTCCCTCTTCCCCGTGCGGGCGGGTGTTGGCGTAGGAGCGTACGAAGCGCCGTGCCAGCCGCAGGGGCAGGCCCGCCACCAGCATGAAGGCACGTCCCAGGGCCGACCATTCCTGCCGCCGCAGGCCGGTGCCAAGGGCTGCCAGCATCACGGCCAGCAGCGCGCCCAACAGCCAGATCACCATGCCGCCCGCCGGACCGATGGCGGCCATGCCCGCGGCGATGGACGCCTGCGCGATGGATTTGCCCACCCCGCCGCCAATACCCGCCTGCGTGGGCCAGCCCACGGCGGGCAGGGCGGTAAACAGCAGCCGGATGGCGGAGAACAGGGCGCTGCAAACCGGCAGCAGGCACACGATCGCCCCCAGCCGCAGGGCCAGCAGCGGCCAGGATTCCAGGCCCAGCACGCGGTGGCTGAGAAACCGCCAGCCCCATGCCGCCAGAAGAAAGATGGGAATGACCGCCCCCAGCCCCAGCCCCTGCAAAAGCGAATCGGCCGCCAGCGCCCCTGCGGTGCCCAGCAGGTTGGTGGGCGGCTGGCCTGTTGCGGTGTTGAAGGACGGATCGGCCGGATTATAGGTGACCAGGGCCGCCAGCAGGGCGCAGGCCAGGCCGCACAGCACAAGGCCCAGTCCTTCTTCCAGGCGCAGGCGCAAGGCGCCCTTGTGGGGCTGAACGGGGTAAAGGCCTGGTTTTGTAGGGCTTGTGCGCGCCAACTGTGCGGGCTCCTCGCTCCGGTAGCCATCGCGCATGCGGCCCTGCGGCTATGGCGGGCGTCACCTGCGGGACGGAACAATATATGAAAAGGACCAATAACGTCTTCTAGCAGCGTTAGGGAGTATTGCGAACCGCAACGCATGCACCCTGGCGGGGAATTGCGGCGGTTTTGGCACTTTCGGGCTGGCTGCTGCGCGGGGCGCGTTATCCCAGCAGAAACCACAGATGAAAGACCGCCTGTTCGCACAGGCCGCCCCGGCGCATGGCCCGCAGCCGCCACAATGCGCGTAGCCTGCGCCAGCGCGCGCGGGTATCCGTGCCTTCCAGCGCCTCATGCAGCAGCAGCAGGGCCGTGACATGCTGGGGCATCAGCGCTGCGGGGCGGCCCAGCAGCGCGGCGATATTGGCGCGGAAAACACCCATGAACCGCCCCGGCCCCCGGTGCAGCGCCGCCATAGCGCGGGGCACAAAGCCGATTCGCGCCCCTACGGCATTGCCTGTGTGCTGGCGGTAGAACAGCGTGGGGGTGTTGTCGGCAATGACCGTTCCCCCCACCGCGCTGACCAGCAGATAGGCCCACCAGTCATGCAGGGTGGCGGCGGGTGGCGGCATGTTGGCGCGCACCAGGCTGACAGCGGGGGCGGACAGCACCACCGTGCAGCCGGTGGCGATATTCTGTGTCAGCGCCATCAGGAACGAAGGAGCCTGCGGCAGGTCGAACGACAAGCCGCGCGGGGTCAGGTGCCGGTCGGTCAGGATCTGGCGTGAACAGTAGAGCACGGGGTGGCCCCCGGCCCGCGGGGTGTTCTGCCGGGCGGCCCCCTGCCCGTGGCCCCCTTGCCGATCCTGCCTGTATCCGGCGGGTGAGGTTTGGGGCTGCGGGTCGGGTGGGTGGGTGCGGGCGTGGATGGCGGACAGGGCGCGTTCCAGCTTGTCGGGCAGCCACACATCGTCCTGGTCGCAAAAGGCTGCGGCACATCCTGGGGGCACGTGGTCCAGAAGGGCTGCGTAGGACCGCCCGATTCCCAGGTGCTGTTGCGCATGGGGGATGGTAATTTCCACGCAGCGCCCGGCCCCTGCGCGGGCGGCAAAGTCGCGCACAAGGGCAGCGCTGCGGTCGGCCGAGCCATCGTCGCGCCAGTAGAGCACCCAGTGCGTGCAGCTTTGTGCCATCAGCGATGCCAGAAGGGCATCCAGGTAGTCCGCCCCGTTATAGGTGGACAGCAGGATGCACACATCCGGCAGGGCCGGGGGCTGTGCGGCGGCGGGGGGTATGGCGGCAAAGGCGGGCAGGTGGGCAGGCAGCCGGTACGGGCTTATGGCCGTCCGTTCCGTGCGCAACAGCCTGCTTTGCCCTACGCTGATGGAATACACCGGATTGCGTCTTTCCTGTCCCGGCCGGATGGAACGGCCCCTGGTGCCGCCCCCTTTCGCCGCCGCCTGCGCGTGCCCCTTTTCTTTCCTGTAGGAGAATTGCGTAAAAATCTGATGAACCGCCGTGTCTGCATACGGGCGCGCAAGGCCGTGCCACACCCGGACGGCGCGCCGGGCAGGTGCAATCAGATGCAATCCAGCCGTGAATCCACGTTCGCGGTCATGGGTGTGGGTTGTTGTGTTTGGGGGGGCGTAATAAAAGCGTTGGTCGTCGCGCCTCTGGCGGCGTTGCCCCTGTGCGTGGTTGGGCGGCATGACAGCGCCCCCCGCGCAGAACCAGGCCCGCGCATAATGCAGGAGAGAGAGTGCTGACTTCGCCACCCAATGACATCGGCGCGGACACCCGTATGGATACCGGCGCGGGCGCGGCCCGATACGCGTTTTCTGCGTTCCAGGCCCGGCTGGCGCGGGAGATGGCGGCTCTTTCGGGGTCCGGGAACGTGCCCCCGGCTTTGGCGGGCCGTTACCTGCTGGCTGCGGGGCGGGCGGCGGCAGGCGCTTGGATGGCGGGCCTGCTGGGCCCGGCCCCCGAACTGCCGCACTGGGCCAGCACCCTTGCGGGGGCGGACGCGCCAGCCCCCGCCAGCCTGGCCGCCGCACTGGCGCATATGGTGGCCAGCGTTACGGCGGACGGGGCACAGGACATGCCGGGCCCGGGCTTTGGTGCGCAGTTTTTTTCAGAACACGCCTGGGGCGACCTCACCCTGCATGCATGGGCCTGCGGGGTCTGGCCGTTGCTTCGCCCCACCGAAGTGCTGCTGGCCCACGGGGGGGATGACCGGCTGGACCTGGCCGTGCAGACGCGCCGCAACCGCTACGGTGTGGGCTACAGCCCCCGGCCGGATGTGGTGGCGCTGTCATCCTCCACCGCGTCTTCTCCCTCCGTTACGGGGTTTGCGGCTGCCTGTGCGGCGCGGTCTGCTCTGGTGCACGCATTGGTGGGCGGCACGCCTGGCGTTGCGGCCCGGCAGGGGCTGGCCGGGATAAAGGCGTTTGTGGCCGGGTATTTCGGCGTGGACAGTCCGCAGCATATCGTTTTGGCCGCATCGGGCACGGATTGCGCCCTGGCGGCCCTGGCCCTGTGCGCGGGGCAGGGCGAGCCGGTAACAACCGTCCTGCCCGGGCCGGAAGAAACAGGCAGCGGCGTGCCCCTGGCCGCATGCGGCCGCCACTTTGCCGCGCGCACGGCCCAGGGCCGGGTGGTGGTCAAGGGCACGGTTATCGAAGGGTTTTCCCCCGCCAATAGCTGTGTTGCCGTGCCGGTGCGCGCGGCAGACGGCACCCCCCTGCCCGAAGCGGATGTGCTGGCCGCCTGCGCGCGGCAGGTGGACGACGCATGTGCCGCCGGACGGCGGGTGCTGCTTTACGTGATCGACGTTTCCAAGACCGGGCTGATGGTGCCGTCATGTCAGGGTGTTGCCGCCATCAAGGCCCTGTGCGCGCGGCATGAAGGCCAGGTGGACGTGCTGGTGGATGCCTGCCAGGCCCGGCTGATGCCCGAGCGCGTGCGCGCCTATCTGGACCTGGGCTGGGCGGTTATGGTCACCGGCTCCAAATTCTATACCGGGCCCGCCTTCAGCGGGGCGTTGCTGCTGCCTGAAGCCTGGCGCCAGCGCCTTGCAGAGGCCAGGCCCGCTAGCGTGCCCGCTGGCCAGACCCCTGGCCCCGACTTCCGGACAGACGTGGCAGAAGCACGCGCCCTGCCTGCTGCCCTGCCCGCCGGCCTGGCCGATTACGCCTGGCGTGACGAATGGCCAGCAGCCCCGGCGGCCCGCCACCTGCCCGAGGGGCTGAATGCCGGGCTGCTCCTGCGCTGGAGCGCTGCCCAGGCCGAAATGGCCGCCTTTGCCGCCATCGGGCCTGAAACACGGCTGGCGTTGCTGGACCGGTTCCTGTCCGGGGCGGCCCGGCTGTTATCCGCCTGTGCGTTCGTGCGGGTCGTATCCTCCCCCGCACCCGCGCGGCCGGCCCTGCCCCATGCGTGGGACACGCGCCAGACAGTGCTGACCTTCCTGCTGGTGCGCGGCGGAGCAGAAGGCGAAGCCCCGCAGGTTCTCGATCTGGCACATTGCCGCCAGGTGTATGAATGGCTGCAAGCCGACCTGTCGGCCTGCGTGCCCGACGCCCAGCGCGCGGTGGCGGCACTGCCCTGCTATGTCGGGCAGCCGGTTTCCCTGCCCTGCCCGGCGGATATGGCGGGCACCAGCAGGCAGGCCCCCGTGGGCGGGCTGAGGATCGCGGCCAGCGCGCGCCATGTCTCCGGCACGGCGGCGGTGGGGCAGAGTGCCGCGGCCCGTGTGGACGCCGAGATCGGCAATATCGCCCATGTGCTGGCCAAGATCGGCCTGATCCTGCGGCATTGGGAACGCATTACCCATATGGAGAACCTGCGCGGTGCCTGATCGCCCGGCCATGACAGCGCGCGGCCCGGCGGCGGTGCTTGACCGTGGTGCGTTCGGGGGCGACGCGATACCGGGCAACACCGTTCAGGCAGGGGTGGGGGCATGAGTACTTCCACCGCGCCCGAATTGCCCGTGCCCGAGGCCGAACTGGTGTTCACCTATATCCTGGCATCCGGCCCGGGTGGGCAGAACGTCAACAAGGTCGCCACTGCCGCCCAGCTCCGTTTCGACGCTGCGCGTTCACCTTCCCTGTCCGAGCGCACGCGTATGCGCCTGCTCAAGCTTGCGGGCAGCCGGGCTTCGCGCGAGGGGGTGATTGTCATTACCGCGCGCAATTTCCGCTCGCAGCAACGCAATCGGGAGGACGCGATCGCCCGTCTGGCCGCCCTGATCCGCGAGGCCGAATTCCGCCCCACCTTCCGTATCGCCACCCGTCCCAGCCGTGCGGCCCGCCAACGCCGCCTGGACGGAAAAGCCCACAAGGCCGGTATCAAACGCGACCGCCGCGTCCGCCACGACGACTGAGCCCGCCGCCCGATGTGATGGACAGGGTCATGCAGGCCTTGACCGCGGCCCAAAAGCCCAGGACCATCCGGCTACGGTGCGCCCATACCGTGCCGGCAATGCTTGCGGAGACGACCATGATTTACAGGAATCCCGCGCAAGGCACGGCCCCCGGCAAACCCGCGCGAGAAGGGGGTTGGAAAATGCCCGCGCAGAACAAGGCAGGTTTGAACATTCATGTCATCCACACCTGAACATCGCGCGGGCCATGACATGTCGGGGCCAGATCAGGCCGGGGCCGCGTCCAGTGTTGTGCCCTGCGCTGACCGGCAACCCGGCCTGTCGGACCGGTTTCTGAGGGCGATGCTGAAATCCCCGTTGCTGCCCTACGGGCTGCGCCTGAAGCTGAACAAGATGCTGTGTTCCAACGGGCCGCCTCTGGCCTATCGCACCCGCGTGGGGGGCTTCCTCTATCAGGGTCTGGCGCATAATCTGATCGATAATCACGTTTACTATCTGGGCATGTACGAACCCGCCATTGCGGCGGCCATGCGGTTTTGTGTCGCCGTTATTCCGGGGCTGGGGCAGCGGGGCTTTGTGGATATCGGGGCCAATACGGGCCTTTTCACGCTGGTGGGATCAGGGCTTTTCGCCAGCGTGCATGCGTTCGAACCCTATCCACCGGTCTTTGCCCGGCTGAAGGAGCATGTTCGCCTGAACGGGCTGGAGACTGTGGAACTGTATCCCCTCGGGCTGGGGGAGCACGGCGGAGAACTGCCCTTCATGGTGCCGGAATCGGATAATTACGGCACCGGGCATTTCCTTTCCCCGCAGGAGGCGGCGGCCGCACCGCATTTTCCGATAATGCGTGGCGACGAGGTTCTAAAACAGCGGGCGCAGCCAACAGGTTTGATCAAGCTGGATGTCGAAGGCCATGAACCCCAGGTCCTGCGCGGGCTGTCAGGTCTTTTGAACGTGGATCAGCCTGTCGTGATCATGGAGCTGAATACGATAACCAAACAGGCTTTTGGAAGCATGCAGGCCCTGATGGCATCTTTTCCACCCGGCTATACACCGCTGGCGATCGGGCGGAAAAAAGAGACGTTCTCGGTCGAGCCATTTGCGTGGTCGAAAAAACAGGACAATATCCTTGTCGTGCCACGCCATCTCAAGGCTGTCTTCAACGCCTGATTGCGGGCCGAAAATCTGGGGCCCGGGTTTACAACCGCACGATAAAAGCTTCCGGCAGGCTTGCGCGTGAAACTGAACAAGCAAAAGCGGCCAGTTTTTTACATCACCAGTGTGTTCAGTCGGGGAGGCGCATTTTGTCGGCTTTGGAGGGGGGAAATGGAAAGTCTGCTTCTGGAACGCCAACACATGAAAACCGACATGCCTGTATTCGGTGTTGGCGAACGGACCCGCCTATGTAATCGGGTCAATCTCTCTTCCCGCCTGCACTTCGGGGTCGTTTTCAAAAACGTGCAGGACAGCGGACCAGAATGCCCGCAAGCTTGGAAATCTGCCCCAGTTCGGTGGCTCTTCAACATCCGCCGTGGGACTTATGCTGATCAAAATCAAAGTTACATGGTCGATTTCCGCATCATTGCAAGCCAATAAAGTCTTTAATTCGTTGATTGTTTGTAACTTGAACGGCAGACGAAGCCCCTGCGGCGCATCTTCAATAACCTCTGCCAATGTATCGCCAAAGAGATCCGCATCCTCGCCGAACGAACTGGCGCCCAGATTAGTGAGACGCGGAAACAGGTCGAGAATATCATCATTGGTAAAGTTTAACAGTTTGGACATAGTAAATCATCCCGTTGTGTTCTTTTTTGATAATTGTAACTTGGATACGCCGTGCAGCCTTGCGCTGCCGATTGGCACTCTCGATTACGACAGTGCCCCTTCCAGAGGTATATCCTTCAAGGAAGACTTTATCTCCATTTCTGGCGTTCGTGAGCCAAGTATCAATCTTATAGGAGTTATCTCTAAGCACTTTGTGAATAGCATGTTCGGCTTCTGCTTTCGAAGTGAAGAATGAAACAACAGACTGTTTTTCCTTCGTAAACCGGCGTTCGATATATTCGTCGGTTGGATCGACGTGCTTCAGCAAGACATGCCCTCCCGCCTTGCGATTATGTGGCGGTGCCTCATGGTGGTTGAGATCGAACCGCTTCTGTCGATGGGGTGGGAGAAGGTTCTGGTTGGTGGGCGGTCTTGGCGGTTGAGGAGTATAGGGCGAAGGCCGGTGGAAGTGCTCCGTCGTGATGTCGGCATGCCGGAAGGTCAGTCGGCCTGCATCCGCTGAGGCCACGCGAATGGCCCGAGTGGCCGCGAAAGACCCGGCTGCATGCAGCAGACTGCCCGGGATCAGGGCGTCCGCAGCCGCACCTGCCAGATTGGCAACAGCCGGAGGCGCATGCGCCTTCAGGGCCGCGGCTCGGACCGCACGTTCGGTCTGGGTCTGTGGCGGTCTGCCGGTGTTCCATGCACGCCGTCCGGCGGCCATCATGTCAACGCCATGAGCGGCAAGCGCAATGCCGCCCACTTTGCTGAGCAACGGTTCAGGAGCAACCAGAAGGCCCGCCGCCCCGGCCATTTCCGCAGCCCCGAAGCCGATCGTGGCCAGACCTTCGGCCCGATTAATGGTTTGCTGGCTCGGCAGGTAGCGTCTGACAACACTGACGAGCTGATGTTCGCTCATGACAAATGTCAGAGCGGGATGCTGGTTGGTATCTGGCATGGTGTGTCCTGAAATGCAGACACAAAAAAAGCCCGCCGGTGAGGGCGGGCTTTGCGTGTCGCATAGGTTAATCCACGCCGTGGCTTATGCCATAGCGTTCTTTAGGAGGATCATGATTTTGTGGAAAAGTCCGGATCAGTGGCTACGACACTCCGAACTGTATTGAATATGTAGCAAAAACTGCGTGCGGATACCAGATGGAAAACAGGTCGACTGGATTCCACCCATGTCCGGTTTTGCAAAATCGTTAACCGCACACAGATGTCCGAAATGAGGTGAAAGTAGGCAATGCCCGCCGGTCTGGACAGGTCCGGCGGGGAATGGGTTTTTACTCGTGCAGGCCTGGGGCTTCGCGGCCGGTGCCGGCTACGTATTCGGTGTAGCCGCCGTCGTAGCGGTGGAGGCCGCCTGGGGTCAGTTCCAGCACGCGGTTGGACAGGGCGGCCAGGAAATGCCGGTCGTGGGAGACGAACAGCATGGTGCCTTCGTAATCCGCCAGGGCGGCAATCAGCATTTCCTTGGTTGCGATATCCAGGTGGTTTGTCGGTTCGTCCAGCACCAGGAAATTCGGCGGATCGTACAGCATCAGCGCCATGACCAGCCGGGCCTTTTCACCACCCGATAGCACGCGGCAGGTTTTTTCGACATCGTCCCCCGAAAATCCGAAACCACCCGCCAGCGTGCGCAGCGATCCCTGGGCCGCCAGCGGAAAGGCGTCGTTCAGGGTCTCGAAAATCGTGCGATCGCCATCGAGCAGGTCCATAGCGTGCTGGGCGAAATAGCCCATCTTTACACTGCCGCCCAGCGTGACGGTGCCCGCGTCCGGTGTGGTGGTGCCCGTCACCAGTTTCAGCAGGGTGGATTTGCCCGCACCGTTCACGCCCAGCACGCAGCAGCGTTCCTGCCGGCGGATCAGCAGGTCCAGTCCCTGGTAGATCACGCGCTCGCCATAACGCTTGTCTACGCCACGCAGGTTGACGACCGCATCGCCCGAACGCGGCACTGGCGGGAAGGTGAAAGACATGGCCTGACGCCGCTTGGGTGGTTCGACCCGGTCGATCTTGTCCAGTTTCTTCACCCGGCTCTGCACCTGTGCGGCATGCGACGCCCGGGCCTTGAACCGTTCGATAAAGGCGACTTCCTTGGCCAGCATGGCCTGCTGCCGGTCGAACTGGGCCTGCTGCTGCTTTTCGTTCAGGGCGCGCTGCTGTTCGTAAAATTCGTAATCGCCCGAAAAACTGGTCAGCGCGCCGCCATCGATCTCGATCACCTTGTTGATGATCCGGTTCATGAAGGCCCGGTCGTGCGATGTCATCAGCAACGCGCCATCATACCCGGCCAGGAACTGTTCCAGCCAGATCAGGCTTTCCAGGTCCAGATGGTTGCTCGGTTCGTCCAGCAGCATGACATCGGGTTTCATCAGCAGGATACGGGCCAGGGCCACGCGCATTTTCCACCCGCCGGACAAAAGCCCCACATCGCCATCCATCATCGCCTGGCTGAAGCCCAGCCCGTGCAGCACCTCACGCGCGCGGCCATCCAGCGCGTAACCGCCCAGTTCCTCGAAGCGGGCCTGCACCTCGCCAAAGCGTTCGAGAATGGTATCCAGTTCGTCGAACCGGTCGGGGTCGGCCATGGCGGCTTCAAGCTCCGCCAGTTCCGCGCCGATTTCGGCCACAGGTCCGGCCCCGTCCATGACTTCGGCCACGGCACTGCGCCCGGCCATTTCCCCCACGTCCTGGTTGAAAAAGCCGATACTCACACCCCGATCGGTCAGGACATGGCCTTCATCGGGGTCTTCCTGGCCGGTGATCAGCCGGAACAGGGTGGTCTTTCCCGCACCGTTCGGCCCGACCAGCCCGATCTTTTCCCCTTTTTGCAGGGATGCCGACGCCTCGATAAAAATCACGCGGTGGCCGTTATGCTTGCTGATGTTATCAAGACGGATCATGGGGCCTCGGGGCAGAAGGGCGGACAGGAACGGGAGCGCCCTTATTACGCAACCCGCCCGCCCCGTAAACCATGGCTGCGCACGCCCCCGTCGGCTTGCTGCTTTGCCGTTCGTGTGGTCGGGGGCGGTCGGGGGCAGTCCATGTGGCGCGCGGCGTGCTTTTCGTGCAGCACTGTTCATGGGGCGGAAGAAGGCGTACACCATGGCCATGCTGCATCTGATGATCAAAGCCGCTATTTCGGGTGTGCTGATCGCGCTCGCATCGACCCTGGCAAAGCGTTTTCCCGGTCTGGGGGCGCTGATTGCGTCGCTGCCGCTGGTATCCGTGCTGGGCATGATATGGCTTTGGAACGAAAGGCCCGATGTCGCCAATATGGCCGCGCATATGAATGCGACCTTCTGGTACGTCCTGCCTTCGTTGCCCATGTTCGTGCTCATGCCCGTGCTGCTGCGGCACGGCTTGGGGTTCTGGCCCACGCTGGCGGCGGGCTGCGGCGTGACGCTGGGGCTTTATGTGGCCATGACCTGGATCGGCCCGCGCTTTGGCCTGGCTCTCTGACATCGCTCTCTGACATCGGGCCACGGATGCATGCTGTGCTGCGCCTGCGCATCCAGACGCCGAAAATTCATACACGGTGTTTTGGGCTGTTATTCAAGCACATGGCGGCAATACGCCCGCGCTGCGGAGTATTTCATTGTAATGTAACTTTATAAAAATTTTTATACAGTCGAATTTCGCCCCAGTGCCCAAGTCATGGCAAAGGGGAAAGCCTTGTCGGAATCCATTGCTGCGCGGACCCATGTCCTGCGCCCGCGCATGAACGCCGGTGCAACGCCCGCGTTCAAACTGTTTTTTCTTGCTGTCATTGCAGGGGCCCTGGCCTTTGTCGGCTACAGCGTCGTGGCCGACCTGCGGGCTGCTGACGAACACGGCCTGGCCGTGGGGGCGTTCGTGCTGCTGGCACTGGCGCTGCTGATCGCGCTGGGGTTCGAATTCGTCAACGGCTTTCACGATACGGCAAATGCGGTGGCCACCGTCATCTACACCAACAGCCTGCCCCCGCTTGTCGCGGTGGTGTGGTCCGGGCTGTGGAACCTGCTGGGTGTGCTCGTATCCTCCGGGGCGGTGGCCTATAGCGTAGTCACGCTGCTGCCCGTGGAGCTTATTCTCCAGGTGGGCAGCAGTGCCGGGCATGCCATGATCTTCGCGCTGCTGATTGCCGCCATCGTGTGGAACCTGGCCACATGGGCCATGGGTATTCCCAACAGTTCCTCCCACGCGCTGATCGGCTCCATCATGGGGGTGGGCATTGCCAACCAGTTGATGGCGCCCGCCGGGGCCGCCACATACGGCGTTGACTGGTCCCAGGTGCAGAAGGTGTTTAGCGCGCTGCTGTTCAGCCCGGTCTGCGGCTTCGTTCTCTCGCTCGTGCTGTTCGTGCTGTTCCGGGTGCTGGTGCGCAACCGCACCCTGTTCGAAGCGCCGGAGGGCCACAAGCCGCCCCCGCTGTGGATTCGGGGCCTTCTGATCGGCACCTGCACGGGTGTGTCCTACTTCCACGGCGGCAATGACGGGCAGAAGGGCATGGGGCTGATCATGCTTATCCTGATCGGTGCGGCCCCCACGGCCTATGCGCTCAACCGCGCCATGCCGGAATCGGCCATGCCGGGCTTCGTGCAGTCGGCCGGGCAGGCGGCAAGCCTTTTCCGCGCGCATGACGCCGCCCCCGATGCGCTGAGCGTGGCCGATGCCCGCACGCTGGTGACGAACGCGCTGCGCGACAAGCAGGTGGCGGCCGAACCTGTCTATGGCGCGCTAGCCGTGCTGTCGGACGATATCGCGGCATCGGTCAAGGGGTATCGCTCGCTCAACGCCATTCCGGCGGCCCAGGTGCCCAACGTGCGCACCGACATGTACCTGGTATCGGACGCGATCCGCGCGCTGGGCAAGACCACCGCCTTCACGGCCGAGGAAAGCACCACGCTCAAGGCATTCATGGAACGGCTTAACGCGGGCACGCGCTTCATTCCCACTTGGGTCAAGATCGCGGTGGCGCTGGCGCTGGGCATGGGCACCATGGTGGGCTGGAAGCGCATTGTGGTGACGGTGGGCGAGAAGATCGGCAAGACCCACCTGAACTATGCGCAAGGTGCCTCGGCCGAGATCGTGGCCATGGGCACTATCGGCCTGGCGGAAGGATATGGTATGCCGGTGTCCACAACCCATATCCTGTCCAGCGGTGTCGCCGGAACCATGGCGGGAGCGGGGTCCGGCCTGCAATGGCGCACCCTGCGCACCATGGCCATGGCCTGGATCGTCACACTGCCGGCAGCCATGCTTATCAGTGGGGTATTGTTTTTCATCTTCCGCCACGTCTTTTAACGGGTCTTGAAATGGTAAGGTCGTCTGCCCTGGCCTTTCGCCATGTGGCAGCCGCCCTTACCCTGGTTGCCGCCATGGCGGCCTGCCCGGGCGCCATTGCCGCAAGCGTGCCGCTTGCCACCGATATCCTGCCCTCGGGCGTGCCGCTTCCGGTGCCCGCGCCGGTTTTTGTGCCCCCACCCCAGGATGCCAGCACGCAGTTACTGGGCAATGCGGGCGGTGTACGGCCCTGGCTTGCCAGCAAGGGCGTAAGCGTGACCATCCAGGACGTGGAGGAATTATGGGGCCTGCTGGCAGGCGGCACCCATCCCGGCCCGACCTATGACGGCATGACGGCGGTCGCCCTTACCATCGACAGCAAGGCGGCCTTCGGGTGGAAGGGCGGGCTTTTCAATATCAGCGCATTGCAGATCCGGGGTCGGTCGTTCACGGACGAACGCCTGGGCTCGCTCAACCCCGTCAGCGGGTATGACGCGGGGCGGTCCACCCGCCTGTTCGAACTGTGGTACGGGCAGAGCTTCCTGCACGACCGGCTTGATGTGCGCGTGGGCTCCATCGACCTGGATACGGAATTCCTTGTCAGCCAGAACGCGTCCTTTTTCCTGAACGCCAGCTTTGGCTGGCCGCTTTCCACATCGAGCAACCTTTATTCGGGCGGTCCGTCCTGGCCGTATTCCGCCGTGGGCGGGCGCGTCAAATGGACACCGGTCGCCCCCGTGGTGCTGATGGGCGCGATCACCGATGACAACCCCACGCGCGGCCCGTTCTACAGCGATATCGACCCCGCCCAGCGCGACCCCTCGGGCACGACGTTTTCCACCAGCGGGGGCACGCTGTTCATTGGCGAAGTGCAGGTCTGGCTGGATGCGGCCCGCCGCCTTGCGGGAAAGGATGCGCCAGCCCTGCCCGGCACATGGAAATTCGGCGCGTTGTACGATACCGGCCGTTTTCCCGACCAGCGGTTCGACAACCGGGGGGGGCTGCTGGCCAATCCGCAGAGTACGGGCACGCCGTTCTACCACCATGGCAACTGGCTGGCCTATGCCGTGCTGGACCAGACGATCTGGCGCAGGGAAAAAGACTCGGGCAAGACCATCAACTTCTTCACCCGCGCGACGGTGAATGACGGCACGCGCAATCTTGTCGCGCTGGAAGTGCAGAGCGGCTTCACCTTCGACGAACTTCTGCCCGGGCGGCCGGACGATACGATCGGTATTGCCTGGGGGGCGGGTTTTTACGGGCGGCGCGCGCTCCAGCACGCGCGGGATGCCATACGCCTGGGCACGAGTACTACGGGCATGCTGCTTCCCGAACATCATGTGGAACTGACCTATCAGGCGGCGGTCACGCCGTGGCTGATCGTGCAGCCGGATTTCCAGTATTTCCTGCATGTGGGTGGCGTGTCGGAGAACAGCGACAGTAACCGTTCCACCCGCCACGCCGTCGTAACCGGCCTGAACGTGACAACGACCTTCTGATCCCTGATAAATAAGGAGAAAAGTTTTTGGTGAAGCTTTTTTCAAAAAGCTTCAAGGACCGCCACCTTTTGAAAAAAAGGCGACACCCGAAAACTTGCCTGTTTTAAGCGGATATATCCCGGCTACAAAGCAGGCGTGCGGGCCTCGTGGATTTCCCTGTTCAGGGTTGCCACCAGTTCGGCGGCGGGCATGGCGCGTGCAAGTGGTGCGCCCTGTCCGGCCCACTGCGCGCCAAAACCGTGTTCCCCCCGCGCCTTCGCTGCGGCGTTCAGCGCTTTTCCCGCATCGTACGCGATGGGGTAATCGGGCGGGGTCGGGGGGGCCTGTTCCGCCAATGCGGTGAAACGATTGGCCAGGCAGCGCGCGGGCCGCCCGGAAACAAGCCGGGTCAGGCGCGTATGGAACGCCCCCGGCCCTGCCAGCGCCTGCCGATAGGCGGCATCGGCCGCGGATTCGGGGCAGGGAATGAAGGCGGTGCCCAGTTGGGCGGCTATCGCCCCCAGGTCCAGCGCCGCGGCAATACCCGCCCCGTCCATGATCCCGCCCGCCGCAATGACGGGACAGGCGCATTGCCGAACCAGCAGGCGGACAAGGGCCAGCGTTCCCAACGCGTCATCTGGGCCCCGCGGGTCGAACACGCCCCGGTGGCCCCCGGCTTCGATCCCCTGCGCCACGATGGCATCCATTCCCGCGGCCTGCGCCATGCGGGCCTCATCAAGGCTGGTGGCGGTGGCGAGCAGGAGAATGCCCGCCTGTTTGAGGGCGGTAACGACGGGTGCGGCGGGCAGGCCGAAATGAAAGCTGACGACTGGCGGCCTCGTATGCAGCAGCATGTCCAGCATGGCCGGATCGTCGGCAAAGCTTGTATAGGGCGACCGCAGGGTTTGCGGCGGCGCTGCCCCGAAGGCGGCAAAACTGGGGGCGAGCCACGCCAGCCATGCGGCCTCCAGCACGGGGTCGGCCACGGGGGGCGTGTGCACGAACAGGTTGACGTTAAAGGCTGAACGCGTGCTCTCCCGCACGGCGGCGATCATGGCGCGGGCCCCGGCGGCATCGGTCGCGCCCACGCCGATCGAGCCCAGTGCTCCCGCGTTGCAGACCGCCGCAGCAAGGGCCGGTGTGGACACGCCCGCCATGGGGGCCTGGACAAGGGGCACGGACAGGCCCAGGCGTTCGATCCAGCTCACGCCCCGTGCCTGCCGTTCATCCGCCGTAGAAAACCTTTTCGCCCAGGTCTTTCATGTGCAGCACGGCTTCATCCGGGCGGCCTTCGATCTGCTGGTTGAGATGGACTGATGTGACCTCGGCAATAAAGGTGTGGTGGTCGCCCAGTTCCACGATCTTGCGCACCTTCAGTTCGATCGCGGCGGGCGCGCTGGCCAGAATGGGTGCGCCGTTGGCGGCCCATGTAATGGCCTCGCCCGAAAGCTTGCCATCGGCATAGGTCGCAGGTTTGAAGAACGAGAACGCCAGCCCGCCCTGCCCCTTGCCCAGGATGTTGAGCACCAGATCCCCGCTGTCGCGCGCTGCCGCATAGACATGCGAGTCCGTCTTGATGCCCAGGGCCAGCAGCGGGGGGGCGAAGCTGGTCTGCGTGACCCAGTTGACAGTTGCCGCGGCAATTTCGGTCTCCAGCGTGCCGGCGCTGAGAATGTACAGCCCATAGGGGATCATGCGCAGCGCGGTTTTCTTGGCTTGCTCGTCCATGTCTTGTGGTCTCCTTCGCATAGGGTGATGGCAGAGTGACGCAGCCCGGCAGGGTCGTCCAGAGGCGGGAATGGCGGGGCTGGCCGCCATGCGGCAAAGCCGGGCCCGGGATGGGGCGGCGGTGGGGTTGGAGGGGTGTTCACATCTGCTTTTCGCGGTTCCGCTCTTGCGCTGGCGCGCCGCGCGCACCAAAACAGGCACATGAATGAACAGTCTTCTCTCGTTCCGGTTCCTGTTTCTTCCACATCTGCCCCGACAGCACCTGCCCGTCGCGCACCGTCCCTGCCCATGGTGCCATCGCAGGGGCATTTTCTGGACGGTCCCAAGCTTGCCCCCGGCATTACGCGCTTCTGGCTGATCCGCCACGCCCTGGTGGAAGAAAACGCCCGCATGTGCCTGTACGGCTGCATGGATGTTCCGCTCTGCCCCGACAGCCTGATCGCGCAGCGGCCCATGTACCGTGCCCTGGCGGCCCGCCTGCCCCGCCCCGCGCGCTGGCTGGTCAGCCCCCTGTCACGCACGCGCGAGACGGCCCGCGCCATAGAGGAAGCAGGGTACGGCCCGCACGATCTGGTGACCGAACCCGACCTGATCGAGCAGAATCTGGGCCTGTGGCAGGGGCTCGATTACAGCCAGTTGACCGGCCACCTGAACCTGCCGCCGCACCCGTTCTGGGCCGTGGGGGCGACGGAATGCCCGCCCGAGGGCGAAAGCATGATCGATGTCTGCGCCCGCGTAGGCCGCCTGCTGGACAGGCTGGCGGCGGAAAATGCCGGGCAGGATATCGTGGCTGTCAGCCATGGTGGCGTGATCCGCGCCGCCCTGGCCCATGCCCTGCGCATCCATGCCGAAACGGCACTGCATTTCTCCGTCCAGAACCTGTCGCTGACCATTCTCGAACGGCTCGACGCGGGGTGGCGGGTCGTGACAGTCAACGAACTGCCGGGTATCTGACAGGCAGGTTCGCAGCGTGCACGCCCCGACCCGGGAACGCAGCGCGGGTGTGCCGGGGCACATCGGCTTGCATATCGGGCAGCCCGGTCGGGCGTGCGGGTCGGGCGGGTCGGGGCGCTTGCCCTTAGGGGCAGGTTCCGGTCGGTTCATGGATGCCCCGCCCCTTGGGACATGCTAGTCTTCAGGCACCGGTACGGGGTGCCGCCATGGTTTTCAGATGAAGGGTTTTGCCCATGTCTTCCTCTCCCGCGCAGTTGGGGGCGCTGGCCGCCACGGACCAGCTTTTTTTCGACCGCCCCGATGCGACACTCGGCCGTGATGACGCGCAGAAACTGACCCGCACCGCCCTTGAGGGCATGGAAGACGGCGAGCTGTTCCTGGAATACCGCGAAAGCGAGTCCCTCTCGCTCGACGACGGGGTTATCCGCGCGGCGTCCTTCAACACCAGTTCGGGCTTCGGCCTGCGCGCGGTGCTGGGGGAGGAAACGGGTTTCGCCCATTCGGACGAGCTGAGCCGTGCCTCCCTCCTGCGTGCGGTCGATGCCGTGGGGGCTGTGCGGGCGGGGCGTTCGGGCCAGATGGCGGCCCCGCCGCGTGCGACCAACCAGCGGCTGTATACGGCGGCCAACCCGCTGGGTGACACGGATTTTGCCGCCCGTTCGGGCCTGCTGAGCGCCATCGACGCCTATGCCCGCGGCAAGGACAGCCGGGTGGTGCAGGTCATGGCCTCGCTTTCGGGGGAATGGCAGGCGGTGCAGATCATCCGGGCCGATGGCGGCCGCACGGCGGATCTGCGCCCGCTGGTGCGGCTGAACGTGTCCGTGGTGGTGGAACAGGACGGCAAGCGCGAAAGCGGCAGCTACGGGCTGGGTGGGCGGTACGAGATCAACCGCCTGCTGGGGGAGGAAACCTGGCAGGGTGCGGTGGACGAGGCGCTGCGCCAGGCCCAGGTCGCACTTCAGGCCCAGGCCGCCCCTGCGGGCGAGATGGAGGTGGTGCTGGGGGCCGGCTGGCCCGGCATTCTGCTGCACGAGGCCGTGGGCCACGGGCTGGAAGGCGACTTCAACCGCAAGGGCACGTCCGTCTTTGCCGGGCGGATCGGCACGCGCGTGGCCTCCCCCGGGGTGACGGTGATCGATGACGGCACCCTGCCCGACCGCCGTGGCAGCCTGACGGTGGATGACGAAGGCACGCCCACAGGCCGCACGACGCTGATAGAAGACGGCATTCTGCAAGGCTACCTGCAGGACAGGCTGAACGCGCGGCTGATGGGGGTTGCCCCCACCGGCAACGGCAGGCGCCAGTCCTATGCGCATATGCCGCTGCCGCGCATGACCAACACCATCATGCTGCCGGGCAACGCCACGACGGAGGAGATGATCCGCTCGGTCAAGCGCGGGCTGTATGCCGTGCATTTCGGCGGCGGGCAGGTGGATATCACCTCGGGCAAGTTCGTGTTCGCAACGTCGGAGGCCTATCTGATCGAGGATGGCCGCGTGACCGTGCCCGTCAAGGGTGCCACCCTGATCGGCAGCGGGGCGGAGGCCATGTCCCAGGTCTCCATGATCGGGGGCAATCTGGAGCTTGATCCGGGCATTGGCACATGCGGCAAGGCCGGGCAGGGCGTGCCCGTGGGCGTGGGCCAGCCCACGCTGAAAATGACCGGCCTGACGGTGGGCGGCACGGCCTGAACCCGCCCGGCCGGGTCAGGCACCGGGGGGCTCGTCCGGGTCTGTTTCGGGCTGTCGCCCCGGCTTGCTTTTCCGGTCCATTTTCCGGTCCGCTGTCCGGCCTGCTTTCCGGTTTTTCTCCCCTTCATCTGGGGCCGTTCCGGGGCCGCCCCCTGTTCCGTTCGGCCCTGCCCATGCTAGAGCCTGTGCCAAAGGGGCCGCCCGCGCCATGCGGGCCGGAGGGCGGGCCCCAGGATTAGGGACAGGATAATGGCTGAGACTGGATTTCGGAGTTCGTTCATGCGTGAGGCCGCAGCCCGCGGCTTTATTTTCCAGTGCACGGATGCGGAAGCGCTCGATGCCCTCATGGACCGGACATCCGTCACCGCCTATATCGGCTTCGACCCCACGGCCGACAGCCTGCATGTGGGCAGCCTGATCCAGATCATGATGCTGCGGCTGCTGCAAAAGCACGGCCACCGCCCCATCGCCCTTGTGGGCGGGGGCACGGCGCGGATCGGCGATCCTTCCTTCCGCGAGGAAGCCCGCAGGCTGATGACCGAGGACGTCATCCGCACCAACCTGGCCGGGATCGAAGGCTGCCTGCGCCAGTTCTTAAGCTTTGGCGACGGCGCGTCTGAAGCGGTGCTGGTCAACAATGCCGACTGGCTGGACCGGCTGTCCTATATCGACCTGCTGCGCGACGTTGGGGTGCATTTTTCCATCAACCGCATGCTGGCCTTCGACTCCGTCAAAAGCCGGCTCGACCGCGAACAGGGCCTGACCTTTCTGGAGTTCAATTACTCCATTCTCCAGTCCTACGACTTCCGCGAACTCAGCCGCACGCATGGTGCAGTGTTGCAGCTTGGCGGGTCCGACCAGTGGGGCAATATCATTTCCGGCGTGGAACTGGTGCGCCGGACCGACCAGAAATCCGTCATGGGGCTGACAACCCCGCTGCTGACCACGGCGTCGGGGGCGAAAATGGGCAAGACGGCCAATGGCGCTGTCTGGCTGTCCGCGGCCCATCTGCCGGTATTCGAATACTGGCAGTTCTGGCGCAACACGGAAGACGCGGATGTGGGCCGTTTCCTGCGCCTGTTCACTGATCTGTCGCTGGAGGAATGCGCAAGCCTGGAAGCGCTGGAAGGCGCGGGCATCAACGAGGCCAAGAAGGTTCTGGCGACCGAGGCCACGGCCCTGTGCCACGGGCGCGAGGCAGCCCTTGCCGCCGCCGAGGCCGCGCGCCAGACCTTTGAGGAAGGCCGCGTGACCGCCGCCGACCTGCCCGTGCATATGCTGCCCGGCCCGGTTCTGGCGGAGGGCATTCCGGCCTTCCGCCTGCTGGTGGAGGCTGGGCTGGCCAAAAGCAATGGCGAAGCCCGCCGTCTGGTGCGTGGCGGTGGGGCACGCCTCAATAATGTCGCGATAGAGGATGAAAACCGCCTGATTTGCATGCAGGATATGGTCGACGGGGCCATCAGGCTTTCTGCTGGCCGTAAACATCATGTGCTGGTGAAAGCGGCGGAGTAAGCCCAGGCCTTCCAGACCCCCTGAGCCTGCCTGTTTTCAGTGCCTGCCCGAGCGTAAAAGAGAGACTGCCATGAAACGTATTGTTGCAAGCCTGAGCGCTGCATCCGCCCTGAGCGCGCTCCTGCTCGTTGCGGGCTGCGCCCCCCGCCCCTACGGCCCGTGTGGCGGGCCGGGCTATGGTGGCCCCGGCTATGGCGGTCCGGGTTACGGCGGTCCCGGCTATGGGGGTGACTACGGCTATTACGGCGGTGGTGGCGGTTACGGCGGCGGTTACGGTGGCGGTGGCTATCGGGGCGGCGGTGGTCCCGGTGGGGGTCCGGGTGGCGGGGATCGTGGGCCGGGTGGTAACCATGGTGGGCCGAATGACGGCCGCGGCAATGATCGTGGGCCGGGCGGTGGCCCCGGTGGCGGGCAGGGCGGCGGCCAAGGCGGCGGGCCGGGCGGGAATCGCGAAGGCGGTCGCGGCGGCCAGGGCATGGGCCCCGGTGGGGGTGGTCCCGGCGGGCAAGGAGGTGGCATGGGCGGTGGCCAACGGGGCCCGCAGGGTGGCCAGTCCGGCAGGCCCGGCGGTGGCGCTGGCGGGCAGCACGGTGGCGCCCGGGGCGGCGGCCACGGGAATGACCACGACGGCACGGGGCGCTGAGCCACGACCCGGCCTGAAACCGGCGCCGTTCAACCTATCCCTGCAAGCCATGCCTGTCGCGGGCGTGGCTTGCTCCCTTTAGGGCAAATACGCTGGTCCCGGGTGCTTTCCTGAGCGTGTGCTTCAAAAGTCGATCGGGTCGGTCTGGCGGCCCTGATCAGGCGTGAAAACTCCACGCCAACCCCGTCGCCCACTTCTCCATCCCGCTCTCAGGCGAAAATACGCCGCGTCCCTGATGTGGGGAAGGCTAAGCGAGTGTTCCAAACGGCGTCAAGGATCGTCATCTTTTTGAAAAAAGGCGACACCCAAAAACTTTTTATCACTCTTTATCAATAGGTTGTTTTGAGGCGATCTCTACCGGGGCCGAACGGGCCAGGGATTTGCCAGGCCTGCCAGCCTGCCCGCGACAGGGGCTTGCTGACAGGCGGGAAGAAGAAAAATGGGGAAAAAGACGGCCTCGGCCTTTCGGGGCATGGAACCTGACAGGGATCAGGTTGGAAAAGCCGTGTAAAATCATGGTGCTGCTGGACAGGATTGAACTGTCGACCTCTCCCTTACCAAGGGAGTGCTCTACCACTGAGCTACAGCAGCGCCGTCTGCCGGGCGTTCTAGCGGTTCACGCGTTGCGCCGCAAGTCTGCCGGGATCAAAAAAAACGAAAATTAATCGTCCCGGTGGGTTTTTTCCATGCGCTCGTGCTGTTCCTGCGCCTCGATGGAAAGGGTCGCGATCGGCCGGGCTTCCAGCCGCTTCAGGCCGATGGGCTCACCCGTTTCCTCGCAGTAGCCGTATGTGCCGTTTTCAATGCGCTGCAGGGCCAGGTTGATCTTGCCGATCAGCTTGCGGGCCCGATCGCGGGTGCGCAGTTCAAGGGCGCGGTCGGTTTCGACACTCGCACGGTCCGTGATATCGGCTTCATGAATGCCACCTTCTGACAGGCTGGCCAGGGTATCCCCCGCTTCCTTCAGCAGATCGGCGCGCCATTTGAGCAGTTTCTGCCGGAAATATTCCGTCTGAAGAGGGCTCATGAACTCTTCGTCTTCGGACGGGCGATAATCTGGCGGTAGGGTAATCATGTGTATCGTCAGCCTTTCCAATGACAGAGGCTCTGCCTTGAAAGAATGACGCGGCTTATAGCGGCAACATGTCCGTCCGCCAAGAAATTTATGCGCAAGCCGGAAAGGAAGGTAAACACTCGTATAATCAACACAAAGAAAAACTCCTATACGCGATGAGTAATAAAGCCCCGCCTACCGGCCTGACCCGCAGGGACAGCCCGTATCGGCGCGCAGGGGAAAAGCACACAACGGCTTTCCCCCAGGCGGGTTGCTGGCCCACGCTCAGGTCAGGTCAGGTCTGGGCACAAGCAGAGTTACGGTGGGGGCGGGTGGTGATCGGGCTGCGGTCGTCCGGCCGGGGCGCGGGCTCCTCCCGTCTGGGCACGTGGTACGGGCCGGCTCTGTGGCTTAGGGGGACGATCCGGCCCGGGCACTGGGCGGGGCCTGCTCCGGGTTGCCTGTACGGTCCTGTTCCCAAATGCAGGCAAAGGTGCAGCCGCCTGTCGGTGGCATGGGTCGCGCTTGGGGGGAGGGGGCGGTCAAGGCTGGAGCAATCCGGCCTGTCGGGTCTGCTCATCCTGTGCCGCCATGCCACCCCGGCATCGGGTCACTGCCCGCTATTTACAAAGATAAGACATGCCTGCTGGCGGATGGAGCGCTCCTATCTGACGTGTACAGGGAAATGACAGGCTTTGTCGCGCCGGTCGGTCCTGCTGCGTGTGTCCACGGCGGCGGGGAAGAGACTTGTCGGTTCTCTCGCGAAAAGCCTGTTCATTCGGAAAGTACTTTCACAAGCCCCATTTATTATGCGGGCCGGGTATCAAAGCAGTACGCGGAGTCCCGAAAAAATGACACTTAGTGTCATTTTCGGGCTCGGCCTTTGGAAAATGCGCCGCATTTTGCAGCCCGCCTGCGGGCGTGAAGGGCGTGTGATTTGTATAAAGACCTAAATAAGTCCTATTTCGCACAAGAGAACAAGCAATTGATATTAAAAGATATATAGGCGTGTCCTTGTGGCACCTGATGCAAATATCACGCTTACGTTACCATCGCCCCGCTTGTCGTTCCGGGCATCACTATATATCGGTGGACATAGACAGGCCCGGGGTTGCGCCGGGGTGTCAGGCAGGTTCTGCCCGATCTTTAAGGAGATCATGTCCGCGTGATGTACACGATCAGGAATTGCGATCCGGGAAGGGGGCTGCATGCGCCCGACCGGCGGACGGAAAAGACAGAACGCCTGCACGTCTTGCCGAGTTTTTTACTGCACCGTGCCGGGTTTTTGCGATGCGACCGAATGTGTCTGATCGCGGCAGGCCCCATTGGGCTCCGTACGGAGCGCCCATAAGGACCACCGGGTGCGAAAAGTCTTGTCCTTGAAGGAATATACCCATGTCGTCAGAGAGCATTTCGGCGCCCCCGCCGTTTAAATCCCGTTATGGCAACTACATCGGTGGAAAATGGGTGGCCCCGGTCGAAGGTCATTACCTGACCAATACCTCCCCCGTGGACGGGCGCGTTTTGTGCGAAGTCCCGGCCTCCACCGCTGCGGATGTGGAGCTTGCGCTTGATGCTGCGCACAAGGCCAAGACCGCATGGGGCCATATGGCGCCTGCCGATCGCGCGCTGATCCTGCTTAAAGCCGCTGACAAGATGGAGCAGAATCTCGATCTGCTGGCCCGGGCGGAAACATGGGACAACGGCAAGCCCATCCGCGAAACGCTCACGGCCGATATCCCGCTGGCCATCGATCATTTCCGGTATTTCGCAGGTTGCATCCGCGCGCAGGAAGGCACGCTGAGCGAGATCAACGACACCACCATCGCCTATCATTTCCATGAGCCCCTGGGCGTTGTGGCCCAGATCATTCCGTGGAATTTCCCGCTGCTCATGGGGTCGTGGAAGCTGGCCCCGGCCCTGGTCGCGGGCAACTGCGTGGTCATGAAACCGGCTGAAACCACGCCGGCCAGCATTCTGGTGCTGATGGAACTGATCGGGGACCTGTTCCCGCCGGGCACGCTCAATATCGTCAACGGCCTGGGTCGCGACGTGGGGGCCGCCCTGTCCACCAGCCCGCGTATTGCCAAGGTGGCGTTTACCGGTTCCACCCCCACCGGCAAGATGATCGCGCATGCGGCGGCCGAAAACCTGATTCCCGCAACGCTGGAACTGGGTGGCAAGTCCCCCAACATCTTCTTCGCCGATGTCATGGACCATGATGACGACTATCTGGACAAGGCGATCGAAGGGTTCACCATGTTCGCCCTCAACCAGGGGCAGATCTGTTCGTGCCCCAGCCGCGCGCTGGTTCATGAATCGATTTATGAAAAATTCATCGAACGCGCCCTGCCCCGTATCAAGGCTATCCGCCAGGGGAACCCGCTGGACCCCAACACCATGATGGGTGCGCAGAATTCGCACGGGCATCAGGAAAAAATCCTGTCCTATATCGATATCGGCAAGGAAGAAGGGGCCCAGTTGCTGACCGGCGGCGGCCGTCCCGATCTTGGCGCGGACCTGAACAAGGGGTGCTACGTGCAGCCGACCGTGTTCAAGGGCAACAACAAGATGCGTATCTTCCAGGAAGAGATTTTTGGCCCCGTTCTGGCAGTCACGACCTTCAAGACCGAGGAAGAAGCGCTGGCCATCGCCAACGACACGCCGTTCGGCCTGGGGTCGGGCGTGTGGAGCCGTAACGCCAATACCTGCTACCGCATGGGCCGTGGGCTTGAAGCGGGCCGCGTATGGGTCAACTGCTATCACGTCTATCCGGCCCATGCGGCCTTTGGCGGTTACAAGAAGTCGGGCATCGGGCGTGAAACCCACAGGATGGTGCTTGAACATTACCAGCAGACCAAAAACATGCTGGTCAGCTATAGCGAAAAGAAGCTGGGCTTCTTCTGATCCGCTAAGGCCGCGCAAGCCCTGGCCGCGGGCGGGGTGGGTTGGTTCGTCCGGCCTGCCCCCGCCTGCGGCGGCGGCCCGCAGGCATCAGGCCTGTGGGCCTTGGGTTATTTTGAATGTGTCACGTATGGAAAAGGGTTTTTCCCGGCTTGCCCCATAATTGCCTTCTGGGGCGGGATGGTGCGCGGCAGGGTTGGAGGGAATAGAGGGATGGCACAGAAATTTCGGATCGTGATCGTGGGCGGTGGTGTTGCGGGTCTTGCCCTGGCCACCCGGCTGGGCAATTCCGTCGGCAAGTCGGGTCGTGCGGAAATTACGCTGGTGGACAAGAGCTTTGCCCATGTCTGGAAGCCCATGCTGCATTGTTTCGCGGCGGGCACGGCGGCGAACGAGAACGACCGTATCAGCTTTCTGTCACAGGCCAGCCGCCATCATTTCGAATTCTGGCCGGGCGAGATCGCTGGCATGGACCGCACGGCCAAGACCATCACGCTGGCTCCGGTCATCGATTCGAGCGGCGAGGTCGTACTGGACGAACGCCAGTTGGAATATGACGCGCTGGTCCTGTCCATTGGCAGCCGCGCCAATGACTTCGGAACACCCGGTGTGGCCGAACATTGCCTGTTTATCGACAACCTTGTCGAAGCCAACGGGTTCAACGACCGCTTCCGCATGGAACTGCTCAAGGCGTTCGGCAATAACGAGGAACTGGATATTGCCATCGTGGGCGGGGGTGCCACGGGCACGCAGCTTGCCGCCGAACTGCACAAGGCCCTTGATCTTGCATCCCTCTACAGTTTTGGCAAAAAGCCGCCAAAGCTGAAGATCACCCTTCTCGAAGCGGGGCCGCGTATCCTGCCCGCCTTCCCCGAAGCGGTCTCCGCCGCCGCCGCCAGGCAGCTTGAAGCCATCGGCGTGGATGTCCAGACCTCTGCCATGGTCAGCGGGGCGGACCAGGACGGCTTCATGCTCAAGGGCGGCACGCGTGTTCGCGCGACGTTGCGGGTGTGGGCCGCGGGTGTGAAAGCCCCGGACGTAACCAGGAATTTTGCGGGGATCAAGCTTTCGCGTTCCGGCCAGCTTGAAGTGCGTCCCACCCTGCAACTGCTGGAAGATGACAATATCTTCGCCATGGGGGATTGCGCGTTCATTGCCGAAAGCCCCGTGGCCCCCACCGCGCAGGCGGCCCGCCAGCAGGCCCATCATCTGGCGCGTACCATTCCCGGCTGGCTTGCGGGGCGGCCTTTGCCTGCCTTCAAGTTCCACAACAAGGGTGCTGTCGTGGCGCTGGGGGACTATAACGGCTGGGGCACGTTCCCGGGCGGCAAGGTGTTCGGTGGCGGCTGGCTGCGCGGCATCAGCGCACGCATGGTGCATCTGATGCTTTATCGCCAGCACCAGTTTGAACTTTACGGCACGTTCCGGGGGCTGATGTCCTGCCTTGTGGACTGGCTGGACGTGTTCGTGCGCCCCTCCGTCCGGCTGGACTGAAGCTGCACCCGCCGGCCTTGTCCATGGGGCTGGCGGGCTCGTGCCTTAGGCGCGTTTAAAAACGACCTGATAAAAGCATAAAAGTTTTTGGGTATCGCCTTTTTTCAAAAAAGGGATGGTCTTTGAAGCTTTTTGAAAAAAGCTTCACCAAAAACTTTCAAGACTTTGCCGACTATTTTTGAAGTCGGCTTTTCACCTTGCCCGTGTGGGCCGACTTTCGACTGGACCGCCAAGCCGGTTTTGCAAAACCCGGTCTATCTGGCAGTTGTTTTACGTCCCCTTGGGGTTACAGGTTCGGCGTTGTCCGGTTCCCCGTCCTGTGGCGTGGGCCAGAGGGATGCCTGCAAGGCGTAGGTTTTTTGCAAAAGCGGCACCAGAGCGGGCCGCCCCTTCAGCCTGATCCATTCGTCCAGTGCGGTGCGGAAAATGGCAATGCCGCCCCGGGCCATCAGCCGGGCCGCGTTCCTGCGGTTCTTGCGCTCGACAATGCGTGTCAGCAGCCCTTCGGTCAGGCCGTTTTCCCATGTGGCGTATTTCTGCAAGCTCACGCTTTGCAGCGACGGCGTTTTCTCGATCAGATACACCCAGGCATAGGTATCGCGCCGGTTGGCGGCAATGCGCGGCACCAGGGACGTAAAGGCGTGCATCATCGCATCGGCCGGGGGCATGTCCCTGGGGCAGGCGGCCAGTGCTTCCGTCAGGGTCTGGGTCATGCCCCGTGTCCAGGCCAGGACGATATCGCCCTTTGTCTGGAACAGGCGGAACAGGGTGCGACGCGAAATTTCCGCGGCCTCGGCAATTTCGTCCACCGTCGTCTGGTCGTAGCCTTGGGCGGAAAACAGCCGCATGGCCTCGGCAATCAGCGTGTCATGGGCGCGGGCCTGCTTGCGTTCGCGCAGGCCGGGCTTGGGGGCATCCTGCCCCGTCCCGTCATGTCTGGTCGCGTCCTGTCTGGCGGTATCGTGGCCGTTCCCGGTCCGGGATGCTGCCGGGCGGGTGCCTGCGCCACGCACACTTGCACGCGCTGCGCCGGGCTTGGGCGGGCTTGCCTTCGCCTTGGCCGGCGGCTTGACCGGACTGGCGCCATTGACGCGGCCAGCACCTGGGCGGGACGTCTCCGCCCGGGCAGGATCGGCGCGGGTGGTGGGGGGAGCGACGGGCATCATTCATTCTCCTCTCGTCGTGCCGCATCGTGCCGCCGGGCATTTTGAGCATTCAGGACACGAGAAAACAATGGCCCAAGCCGGAATCCCGGCTGTCTGTCCCGACCGATTCGCAAGGGCGTGAGCCGCCCGGTCTGTGGCAAGGGGAATACGCAGCACCCGGGGGACATGCCGGGCGGCGATGGAGCTTAGAACGGAATTTCGTCGTCCAGGTCGCTGCTGCCCGATGCATCCCACCCGCCAGACGGCGCACCACCCCCACGCTGGGGCGGGTTCGCGCGGGACGGTGCCGCGGACGGTGCGCCGTAATCGCCACCGCCGCTGCCACTGTTGTAGCCGCCGTAGCTGCTGCCACCTGAACCGCCGCTGGCCCCGCCGCCAAAGCCGCCACCATCGCCTTCGCTGGCGTTGCGGCTGTCCAGCAGCACCAGTTCACCACGGAACCGGTCGATGATGACTTCGGTGGTAAAGCGTTCCTGCCCACCCTGGTCCGTCCATTTGCGGGTTTGCAGCGAGCCTTCCAGATAGACCTTGCGGCCCTTGCGCAAAAAGCGTTCGGCCACGTCGGCCAGGCGTTCGTTGAACAGCACCACGCGGTGCCATTCCGTGCGTTCGCGTCGCTCGCCCGAGGCCCGGTCGTTCCAGGTATCGCTAGTGGCCAGCGGGAAGGAGACGATCTTCGCACCGCTCTGGCTGGTGCGCACTTCGGGGTCCTTGCCCAGATTGCCCACGAGGATGACTTTGTTCACGCTTCCAGCCATGTGCGATTCCGCCTTCTTGATCCGCTTCTGTTCCAATCCGCCCTTGTAGCGCAGCTTGCCCATCGCCACCATATCTAAGCGGGAATCTTCCTGCCTTGCAGGGGGTTAAAAAGTCGGCCCCCGCATTGTCCTGTCAGGGAATGAACGTTTTTGGGGTGTCGCCTTTTTTCAAAAAGGTGACCTCCTTCAAAGCTTTTTGGAAAAAGCTTTACCAAAAACGTTTATCTTTATTTATCAACAGGTTGTTTTAAGCGATCTTTACAGCCGCCAGATGGAAAGGCGCGCCGCCCCGTGCTGCCTTTCCGCCAGCCAGCGCGGGTCTTCCGGCGGGGCAGGTGTGTCGGGGGTGGGTTGGGCAAAGGGCAGGGGTTCGTCCCGGCCGGTTTCGATCACGATCGTGGCGTCAGGGGCAATCCAGCCTGCGGCCTTCAGCGCGGTTATGGCGCATGCGGGCAGGGTCTGGTTATAGGGCGGGTCCACAAAGACCAGGCTTGCGGGGGCCTGCTCCGCCTTGATGCGGGGCGGGGTGGTGACATCGCGCGCGATCACGGTGCAGCGGTCTTCCCACCCGCAGGCACGGATATTGGCGCGCAGGGCGGCCAGGGCCGGGCGGGCGGTTTCAAAAAAAGTGGCATGTTCCGCCCCGCGTGACAGGGCTTCCAGCCCCAGCGCCCCCGTGCCCGCGAACGCGTCGAGCACATGCGCCCCGGCCAGAAGGCCCGCACCGCCCCAGGGCGCGTGGGCCAGCATGTCGAACAGCGCCTGGCGCACCCGGTCGGCCGTGGGGCGCGTGGCCGGGCCTTCGGGGGTGGCCAGCACGCGACCCTTGCGGGTTCCCGCGATGATCCGCACCATCAGCGCGATCGCGATCCTGCTGGCGGGGTTTCGCCCTTTGGCAACTGGTCGCGCAGGATACGGGGCGGAACTTCCTCCAGCTCGCGGCGCAGCAGCGTGCCAAGCTGGAACGGCCCGTAGCTGGTGCGGATCAGGCGGCTGACATGCAGGTTCAGCCCGGTCATGACCTTGCGGATCTCGCGGTTCTTGCCTTCACGCAGCGACACGGTCAGCCACGCATTGTCGCCCTTGCGGGAATCGAGGGCGGCGGTAATGGGGCCGTAGCGCACGCCTTCGAAAACACAGCCCTGGGCCAGGCTTGCCAGCCGCTGCTCGTCCACCACACCGAACACGCGCACGCGGTAGCGCCGCAGCCAGCCGTTGGAAGGCAGTTCGAGCTTGCGCGCCAGCTCGCCATCGTTGGTCAGCAGCAAAAGCCCTTCGCTATTCAGGTCCAGCCGCCCCACGCTGATCACGCGCGGCATGCCTTCGGGCAGGGAGCCGAACACCGTCGGGCGGCCTTCGGGGTCGCGGTGGGTGGTCACCAGCCCGTCGGGCTTGTGGTAGCGCCACAGGCGGGTGCGTTCGGGGGCGGATACGGGCTGGTTGTCCACGAGCACGATATCCCCTTCCCCCACAAAGGTGGCGGGGTGGGTGACGGGGTGCCCGTTCAGGCGCACACGCCCTTCTTCTATCATGCGTTCGGCGTCGCGCCGGCTGGCGACACCCGATCGTGCCAGCCATTTCGCAATGCGTTCTCCGCGTGTGTCCTGGGTCACCCCTGTTCTCCTGCTGCCTTGACGAAAGCCCGGAACAGGGCCCTGTCAGCGGGGTCTATGCCAAATTCCGGGTGCCATTGCACCCCAAGGAAAAAACGGTGCGCGGGATCTTCTATTCCCTCGATCACCCCGTCTTCCGCCACGGCGTTGATCCGTCCCCGCCCGGGCGTGCGCACGGCCTGATGATGGGCGGAGTTCACGGCAATCCGCGCCCGCCCATCCACCAGCCCGGCTAGCTGGGTATGGGGCACGATGTCAACGGCGTGACTGGCTTCGTTTCGGGGGTTGGGCTGTTCATGCGGCAGGGCGGTGGGGTTTTCATCGGGAATATGCTGGATCAGCGTGCCACCCAGGGCCACGGCCATAAGCTGCATGCCCCCGCAAATGCCCAGCACGGGAATATTGCGTGCAAGGCTTGCGGCCAGGTACGCGCTTTCGGCCCGGGTGCGGCGGGGGCGCAGGCTCACGCTCGGGTGCTGTTCGCTCTCGCCATACAGGGCAGGATCTATGTCGAACGCGCCACCGGTTATCAGCAGCCCGTCCACATGGGCCATGTAGTCCGCCCCAAGCTGGGGAAAAAGCGGAAGGGCCACAGGCAGGCCCCCCGCACTGGCGACGGCGGACAGATAGTTTTCGCGCAGGGCGCACCAGGCGAAGCGGGAATACTGCTGCGCACCCCCTTCTTCCAGATCGAGGGTGATGCCAATAACCGGACGTTGCGAAACCATGTTCCTGCCTGTTCTGAACGCAAGGCGCCTGATGGGTGAAAGGCGTCTGGTTCAGGTGCCACAACGGCAGGGCAAGGTCCATGCCGCAGCCTTTGGCGTACGGTCATTCCCGCTGATGGATACAGGCTTCCGCCGCTATGGGTGCCGGGGCCTAATGCGGCAGGAGCGAGGGCACGCTGACGGGCAGAACCCGGGCGGACAGGGTGGCCGTGGCCTGTGTTGCGGAATCAGAGGACAGCCTGTCAGCAGCGGAAAGTCCAAGCCCGATGGCTGCGGCAGCCAGGATGAAAGACAGGGTGTGCATGGTTCCGATCCTTTCCGTCAGACCTCGTAAGGAGCGTGAGAAATTCCGTCGCCTGCTGTAATCTGTTACAGAACGAACCGTGGCGACTTTAAGGCATGATGACCAAAAACCGGCCAGAAAACAAGGAAAATATACGACTCTGCCGCGTCCTGGCGTAAAGCGGTTTGCCCAATGGTTCCCTCCGGATTGAAATATTTTGTGAGTGCGCGGAATGAAAAAACCAGCGGGGCCGGAGCCCATGCCGGGGCGCGTGCCGGCAGAGCGCCCCGCCACCCCTTTTGGGGCCGAGACAGGTGCACGGGTACGGCCGCGATATTATAGTGGCAATGTGACAGGCCCGCCGGGCGCGCCGTGGAGAATGGCGTTGCACACAGCCGGGCGTTGCGGAGGAAGGGAAGGGGACTGCGTGAAAACCTGGCGTGAGCGTGGAGAAATGGCCCTGGCCCTGGACGAGGCCCGCGCCGCCGCTGCCCGGGGGGAAGTGCCGGTGGGTGCCGTGCTGCTGGACGAAACGGGTGCGGTGCTGGCGCGCGCGGGCAACCGGGTGGAGGAATGCCACGACCCTTCCGCCCATGCGGAAATGCTGGTCATGCGCGAAGGTTTGCGGCTGCGTGGCGGGCGCAGGCTGGCCGATTGCACGCTTGTGGTCACGCTGGAGCCCTGCCCCATGTGTGCCGCAGCGTTGGCGCATTTTCGTGTCGGGCGGCTGGTGTTCGGGGCGTATGACGCCAAGGGCGGGGCGGTCGAACACGGCGCGCGCCTGCCCTACCGGCCCGAAACCCTGCATCGCCCCGAAATCGTGGGCGGGGTGTGCGAACAGCAGGCCACGGCCTTGCTGCGAACGTTTTTCCAGGCCCTGCGCCCGTCCGCGCCCAGGGGGTAGGGCGGCTTTTTTCCTTATGGGGGAAACCATGCTAGCATGTGGGGCGTAAGGGTTGCGGGGGTTCATGGTTCTGCCCGTGTGCCCTATGTCTTTTCTTATGTTCAGGCGGTACCGCGCGGTGCTGGCGTGGTGTCTCGCCAGGGGCGTAACACAAGGAACAGTCGAAGTCGTGATGTCTGGAAAATCTGTGACGATTGGTAAACAGCGTGGCCCAAGCCGCCATGACAGCTATAGCGCAACCCGAACCAAGGCCTTGGCATTGCTGGCGGGTTGCACCTTCGCCCTGGGGACTGGCTTTTGTTCCACCCCCCTGGCCTGGGCGGATCCAGCCGGTGTTATCAAGCCCACCGAACCCGCGCAGCGCATTCCCGACTTTGTGGGCCTGGTCAAGCAGGTCAAGCCCGCCGTGGTCTCCATTACCGCCATGATCCGCGCGGACGCGATCGAGGGTGAAAATGGCGGCATGGGCGGTATGGGCGGCTCGCCCTTTCCGTTCCCCTTCCCGTTCCAGATGGCGCCCCAGCCGTCCAACCAGCTTGTCGAGGCACGCGGGTCGGGCTTTGTCATCTCGGCCGACGGTTATGTCGTCACCAACAACCATGTCGTGAAAGGGGCCACCAAGGTCACGGTCACGTTCGATGACGGCACGACCCTGCCTGCCAAGATCGTCGGGCGCGACGGCAAGACCGACCTGGCCCTGCTCAAGGTAACCTCGACCCAGAAACTGCCGTTCATCGAACTGGGCGAATCCGAAGACGTGCAGCCCGGCGAATGGGTAATTGCCGTGGGCAACCCCTATGGCCTGGGTGGCACGGTCACGGCGGGTATCGTCTCCGCCCGCGGGCGCGATATCAATGAAGGGCCGTACGACAACTTCATCCAGGTGGACGCACCCATCAACCGCGGCAATTCCGGCGGCCCGCTCTTCACGCAGGATGGCAAGGTGGTGGGGGTGAACACCGCCATTCTGTCACCTTCGGGCGGCGGCTCCATCGGGATCGGCTTTGCCATTCCGTCCGATACCGTGCGTTCGGTGGTCGACCAGCTTCGCAAGACCGGGCATGTGGTGCGCGGGTATCTGGGCGTGAACGCGCAGGCGATCTCGCCCGTGCTGGCGCGCGCGCTGAACCTGCCTACCCCCAAGGAACAGGGTGCCCTGCCCTCCGGCGCGCTGGTGGCCAGCGTTGCCGCGGGCAGCCCGGCGGAAAAGGCGGGGCTGAAAGCCCAGGACGTGATTACCGATTTCAACGGCCAGAAGGTGGCAAGCCCGCATGACCTGGCGGTGCGTGTGGCGGCAATCGCCCCGGGCACGCAGGTCACTGTGGCGTTCATCCGCGCAGGCAATCCGCAGACCCTCTCGCTCAAGATCGGCAATCTGGCGGGCAGCACGCCCAATGCGCATGGCAATGGGTCCGGTGCTGCCAGCGGTCAGCGCCTGGGCGTTGCCCTGTCGCCGCTGACGGCGGAACTGCGCCAGCAGCTTGGCCTGGCGGCCGGCGTGCATGGCGTGGTGGTCAGTGATGTGGAAGCCGGGTCCCCCGCGGACCAGGCCGGTGTGCGCCCGGGCGATCTCATCCAGGCGGTCGGGAACGATGCGGTGGACAATCCCCGCGCGGTCGCCACCGATGTCAAGGCGGCACTGGCGGCCAAAAAGCCGGTCCTGCTGCGCATCCTGCGCGAGAACCAGTCGCTCTTCATCGCCATTTCCCCCGACCAGCCCGCACCGCCCCCGCCAGCCGATACCGGCGATGGCGACGGGGATGACGATAACTGAATGCGCTGATCCGACGCCTCCGGGTCAGGAACCGGCTCCCTTCGGGGGGCCGGTTTTTTTTATGGGGCACGGCGGGAAAGTGTTTGTCGGCCTGGGGCCGGCGATCGGGGGGCGATTGTTCAGCCGTTCTGCTGGCCCGAGGCGATCTGGCGCAGGGTGGCGGGTGCCAGAATCTGGATATAGTGGTTTTCCATATTGGCGATGATCTTTTCGCGCCGCAGGGCGCTGATCGTGCGGCTGACGGTCTCGATCGTCAGACCCAGGTAATCGGCAATATCGATGCGTGTCATGGGAACCGAAGCCACGTGTTCCGTGGTTGCGGCGGGTTCGTCATGGTCGTGTGCGGCTGCGGTGGCCTGGGCGCGTTCATGGGCCTGCAGGCGGTCGAGCAGGAAGCTGGCCACCTTTTCCTTCGCGGTCTTGCGCCCCAGAAGCAGCATCTGCTCCTGCGCTTCGGCCAGCCGGTCGGTCACGGCAACCAGCAGGTTGCGCTCGAATACGGGGAAGTCGCTCAGCAGTCCTTCAAGCTGGGGGCGCTGGAAGCGGCAGACCTGCACGGTATCAACGGTTTCCGCTCCGAAGGAATACACATCCGACGGGCTCAGCCCCAGGAACTGGCCGGGATCGGCAAAGCCCGTGATCTGGCGGCGCCCGTCGGGCAGGGATTTGAACAGCTTGACCGTGCCCTGTGTGACGTTGAAGAAGGACACCGCCGGCTCACCCTCTTCCACCATGGTCGTACCCGGCGGGAGCACGAGTCTCTTGGACGACTGGGCCAGGGCCGCGAGCCCCTGCTTGTCCAGACCGCTGCACAGGTTTGCATCGCGCTGATCGCATAGCAGGCAGCGCTGGAGGTCTGCCTGCCGCGATGGATGCACACCCAGACCCGGACTGAGAAAGGCTGATGTCTGGAGGGGAGGAGCCATGCTGTATCATCCGCAAACCGAGCGCTCTGGAGGCAGGCAGCAGCCAGCTATCCCGGTAAAAACACAAAAAAAGATGCGCCCGTAATTATTATGGGATTTTTGATATAAATCAATGACAGGTAAGGTATGCCACAGGCGCGCCACTGCTTGGGGTATCGTGCAGGTGGCTGGCGGGCGTGTTCGGGGCTTGTGGTTAAAATGTCACAATATAGATCGATCGCGCCACCCCGGCCTGCTGGCTTGATCTATATCAAGGTGGTCGCGGCCCGGGCATGATTTCTCCACACCGAAACGTTATTGACCATCGTGGAAGAGACAGCAGGTATGGTAAAGCTCCGTTCCCTCCTTACAGCCATGGCCGCCGGTGTCGCCACCATGGCGGGCGCTGCCCAGGCGCAGGCCCAGACAATGACCCCCAACAAGGCAGCCTATGTGAATGCGCCGGTCGTCAGCCGCATTCCCGATGCGCCGCCGCCCAGCAGCCATTGCGGCATTTTCGAAACCTGTGCGAGCACCAAGATCGGCCTGGGCAAGGGCGACTTCATGATCCGCTTCTCGGGCGTGGGTATCCTGCCGCAGGATCGTGACGGCCGCACCTGGCTGTCCGCCAAGGCGGTTGGGGTTCCCAACAACACGCCGATGGCTGGCGGGCGCCTGTCCACCACCAACCAGGCCATGCCGGAACTGACGGTCGAATACTTCGTGACCGACAATATCTCGCTCGACCTGATCGCCACCAGCATGCGCCATGAAGTGTCTTCCAACGGTGGGGAACTGGGCAGTGCCGTCGCCGGTCTTGGCGGCAATGTCGGCCATGGCAACAAGGTTGACGTGGGTAGCGCCTGGGTGCTGCCGCCCACCATTACCGTGGCCTATCACTTCCGCCCCCACAAGCGCTTCAACCCCTATGTGGGCGTGGGCGGCACCATGATGTGGTTCCACAGCATGCACGCCGCAGGTGCCCTGGGCAACCTGGGTTCGGCCTATGCGCTGAACAAGCTGAATGTCGGCTTTACGGGTGGTCCGTCCGTCAATGTCGGTTTCGACTACCAGGTGGTTGGCAACTGGTTCTTCAACGCCGACGTGAAGCAGCTTTTCGTGCGCATGCATGGCTGGCTGGAAAACCAGTCCGAAACCATCAAGGTCCGCGCTCACGAATCGCTCGACCCCACCGTGGTTTCCGCCGGTATCGCCTATCGGTTCTGATCATGAGCGCGGCGTCATTGCCTGACCTGGTTCTCCGCTACGGCGGAAACCTGCCGCGCTATACCAGTTACCCGACCGCAGCCAGCTTTACGGATGCGGTCGGCCCGGCCCAGATGGAAGGCTGGTTGAAAGACCTTCCACGCAGCGGCCCTGTTTCCCTTTATTTTCACGTCCCGTTCTGTGACGAGCTTTGCCGGTTCTGCGGCTGCAATACCTCCGTCATGCGCCATGACGAAGGGCGGCAGGCCTATGGCGACCTGCTGCGCGAGGAAATGCGCCGCATGGTCGCGCTGGCCGGCGAAGGGCTGCCGGTCGGGCATGTGCAGTTCGGCGGCGGCACGCCCACCACCCTGCCGCCTGCGGCCCTGCGGCGTATCATGCGCGCCGTGCGCCGGTTCTTCCATCTCGGTGCCGATGCCGAACTGTCCATGGAACTCGACCCCCGCCACCTGTCGGATGGCTATGCCCCCCTGCTGGGCGAACTCGGGTTCAACCGGGTCAGCCTGGGTGTGCAGGACCTGGACCCGCAGGTGCAGGAAGCCTGCGGCCGCCATCAGTCCTTCGAACAGACCCGATCCTGCATTACCCAGGTGCGCAACGCCGGCATCGCGGGTGTGAATATCGATCTCATTTATGGCCTGCCCTACCAGACGGCCGAAAGTGTGGCCGTAACGGCGGCCCGCATTGCCGATCTGGGGCCGGACCGGTTGGCGGTGTTCGGCTATGCCCATGTGCCCTGGAAGCAGAAACGCCAGCGCACCATGCCCGTCAAAGCCCTGCCCGGCCCCATGCGGCGGCTGGAACAACGCGCACGGATCGACCAGGTGCTGCGTGCTGCGGGTTACGTGGCCGTGGGGCTGGACCATTACGCCCGCCCGGGCGATGCCCTGGCCCGCGCCGCCCAGGCAGGCACGCTGCACCGCAACTTCCAGGGTTATACGACCGATTCGTGCGATGTGCTGCTGGGCATGGGGGCGTCGGCCATTTCCATGCTGCCCCAGGGCTTTGCCCAGAACGTGACATCGGCGTCCGCCTATGCGCGGGCCATGGCCGGGCATGCGGCTCTGCCCGTGGCGCGTGGCATTGCCCGCACGCCCGAAGACCTGCTGCGTGGCGCGATTATCGAGCGGATCATGTGCGACATGGGCGTGGACCTTGCACGTATCGTCCCGCCCGCCGGCATGGCCGCACCCGATTTCACGGCCGAACTGCAAGCACTGGCCCCCTTCGTGCAGGATGGGCTGGCAACGGTGGAAGGGCAGCGTATCGTGGTCACGGATCGGGGGCGGCCGTTCCTGCGCAATGTCGCCGCCCTGTTCGACACGCATCGCGCGGGGCTGATGGCCCAGGCCGGGCAGGCAGACAGCCCCGCCCATGGTCGTGAGAGTCGCGCGGCAGCGGGGCGCGGCCCGGCGGCTGAATCGGGCGATGCCGCCGCCCAGGCCGTGCCCACGCCGCGTTTTTCCAGCACGCTTTAACCCTACCCCTTAACGGGGAACAGGCTGCGCGCTCTCGCCCCTGTTCCACGGGCCTGCGGCCTGTCCGGACCGGGGCGCCCCGCCCGCATGGCTTGATCCGCAAGGCGTTTTGGCGCATGTGAAGGAAGACTCCTGAAAGACAGGAGCGATGCCGCCCGGCCCTGGCAGCCCGTCATGCGCGGCATATCTCTCGTTCAGTCGAAGGATCGGCCCATGGGTTCCGATACCACATTGCCCCTTCACACAGGGGATTTCTCATTGCCCGAAACCCTGGCCCGGACCCCTGCGGCCAGCTATCCTTTCGCGCATTGGCAGTTGCAGGACGTTCTGCCCGCCCCGGCATGCGACGCCCTGCTTGCGTGGAATCCGGGTGAAGATGCGGTGGCGGGCGATGTCGGCGGACGGCGCGAAACCCGCAACGCCCATCGCGTGTTCGTGGATGCCGCAACCCGCGCGCAGGACCCCCGGCTGGATACCATGGCCCGCCAGTTCGATGCCGAGCCCATGCGCCGGGCGTTCGAGACGATCTGCGACACATCGCTCGACACCGCGGCGCTGCGGCTGGAACTCTGCCTGGATACAGACGGTTTCTGGCTTGCCCCCCATACCGATATCGGGGCCAAGAAACTGACGCTGCTCGTCTCCCTTTCGGAAGGGGAGGGTGCCCAGGACTGGGGCACGGACCTGATGCTGCCCGATGGTGCTTCGGCCGTGCGCGCATCGGGCGCGTTCAATTCGGGCGTGCTGTTCATTCCGTCCGACAGGACGTGGCACGGTTTTGTCCCCCGCGCGATCCATGGCACCCGCCGCACGCTGATCGTCAATTTTGTTGATGAAAGCTGGCGCGCCGTGCATGAACTGGCCTTCGGCCCCCGGAGCGCAACCCGGCACTGAACCCTTCTTGGCGCGTTAAAAGCCCGGCCATGGGTCGGCGCTGTTTTGCAATTTGGCGCCAAATGGGGTTTAGGACACTCATTCAAAGATCATAACGAGGTAAGAAGGGCATGAGCGAGCCTGTGCGCGAGTCGATGGAATTCGATGTTGTCATCGTGGGGGGCGGCCCGGCGGGGTTGGCCGCTGCCATTCGGCTGCGTCAGCTTTCTGCCGACACCAGCGTCTGCCTGATCGAAAAGGGGGGGGAGATCGGGGCGCATATCGTCTCGGGTGCCGTGATCGAACCGCGTGCCCTGGCCGAGCTTCTGCCCGACTGGCAAGAACGCGGCGCACCCCTGAACACGCCCGTGACGGCGGAAGACATGTTCTACCTGACCCCCACGCGCGGCCTGCGCGTGCCGTTCCTGGACCGGGTCATGCCGCATATGGCCAATCATGGGAATTACGTGGTCAGCCTGGGTGAAGTGTGCCGCTGGCTTGCCGCCCAGGCCGAAGAACTGGGTGTTGAAATCTATCCCGGTTTCGCCGGGGCCGAAGTCCTGATCGAGGATAACCGCGTGGTGGGTGTCGCCACCGGCGACATGGGCGTGGGGCGCGACGGCAAGCCGGGGGCCAATTACCAGCCCGGCATGGAACTGCGCGGCCGCTACACGCTGTTCGCGGAAGGCTGCCGGGGGTCGCTGACCAAGCAGGTCATGGCGCATTACGACCTGCGCAAGGGCGTGGACCCGCAGACCTATGGGCTGGGCATCAAGGAAGTATGGGAAATACCGGCTGAAAACCACCGGCCCGGCTTGGTGCAGCACAGCTTCGGCTGGCCGCTGGACGACAAGACCTATGGTGGGGCGTGGCTTTACCATTTCGGCGAAAACCTGGTGTCCTACGGTTTCGTGGTGGGGCTGGATTACGCCAATACCTGGCTTTCCCCCTTCGAGGAAATGCAGCGCATCAAGCTGCATCCGGTCTTTCGCAAGCATCTCGAAGGCGGGCGGCGCATCACCTATGGCGCGCGTGCCCTGTCCGAAGGCGGGTTGCAGTCCATTCCGCGCTTGACCTTTCCCGGTGGCGCGCTGATCGGGGATTCGGCCGGCTTCTTGAACGTGCCCAAGATCAAGGGCACGCATACGGCCATGAAATCGGGCATGCTGGCGGCTGAAGCAGTGGTGGACGCCATCAAGGCGGACCGGGTCGAACCCGCATCCTTCACCCAGCGTGTGCGCAAGTCCTGGCTGTGGGAAGAACTGCGGGCTTCGCGCAATATCCGCCCGGCCTTTGCGCGCTGGGGGGCCAAGGGCGGTGCCGTCTATGCAGCACTCGACGCCATGGTCCTGCGCGGGCGCGCACCGTGGACCCTGCACTTCAAGCACGAAGACAGCGACACGCTCGAACCCGCGGCCATGTGCGAAAAGCCGTTCTACCCCAAGCCCGACGGCAAGCTGACCTTCGATCGCCTGTCCTCGGTTTTCCTGTCCGCCACCAATCATGAGGAAGACCAGCCCATCCACCTGCGGCTGAAAAATCCCTCCTTGTGGAAAACGGTCAACTGGAATGTCTTTCGCGCGCCAGAAGCCCGGTACTGCCCGGCTGGCGTGTACGAGGTCGCGGATGAGGACACAAACCCGCATCTGCAGATCAACGCGCAGAATTGCGTCCACTGCAAGACCTGCGATATCAAGGACCCGACACAGAACATAGACTGGACAACGCCCGAAGGTGGCGGTGGCCCCAACTATCCGGTCGGCATGTAATTCCCTCCACCCTGGTTGTGGCATTTTGCCAAGATGCGGTATGGGTCTGCTGGACTCTCCTGCATTGCAAGTGAAAGACGTTATGAAGATACTTGTACCTGTGAAGCGGGTTGTTGATTACAACATCAAACCGCGCGTGAAAGCAGATGGCAGTGGTGTTGAAACCACTGGCGTCAAGATGTCCATGAACCCGTTTGACGAAATCGCGGTGGAAGAAGCCGTGCGGCTGCGCGAAAAAGGGGCCGCGACCGAAGTGGTTGCGGTATCCATTGGCGTGCAGCAGGCACAGGACACACTGCGTACCGCCCTGGCCATGGGTGTGGACCGCGCCATCCTGGTCCTGTCCGGGGAAAGCCCCGAACCGCTTGCCGTGGCCAAGGTGCTGCGCAAGCTGGTCGAGAAGGAAGAACCCGGCCTGGTCATCCTGGGCAAGCAGGCCATCGATGATGACATGAACGCCACGGGCCAGATGCTCGCGGGGCTGCTGGGCTGGGGCCAGGGCACGTTCGCAAGCAAGGTCGAAGTGGCCGATGGCCGCGTGCTGGTCAGCCGCGAAATCGATGGCGGTGCCGAGGATGTGTCCCTGTCGCTGCCCGCCATCATCACGGCGGACCTGCGGCTGAACGAGCCGCGCTATGCGTCGCTGCCCAATATCATGAAGGCCAAGAAAAAGCCGCTCGAGACCCTTCAGGCGGCCGATCTGGGCGTGGACATGGCGCCGCGCCTGACCATCGTGTCCGTGGCCGAACCCGCCTCCCGCCAGGCGGGTGAAAAGCTGGGCTCCGTGGCCGAACTGGTGGAAAAACTGCGTAACGAAGCAAAGGTGATCTGAGCATGACCGCTCTTGTTCTTCTGGACCATGAAAGTGGGCAGATCAGGAAGGCAGCCCTTTCCGCCGTTACGGCCGCCGCCCGCCTGGGCGATGTGCATGTCCTGGTCACGGGCGATGCGTCCGTGGCGCAGGCCGCGGCCGCCGTTGCGGGTGTCAGCAAGGTGCTGCACGCGGCCGATGCGCGCTATACGCACGAACTGGCCGAACCGCTGGCGGCGCTGATCGCCTCTCTCGCCCCGGCGTACGACCATATCGTGGCCTCCGCCGGTGCGGCGGGCAAGAACGTGCTGCCGCGTGCCGCAGCCCTTCTGGACGTGCAGCCCATTCCCGACGTGATCGCCATTGAATCGGCCGATACCTTCGTGCGCCCGATCTATGCCGGTAACGCCCTGGCCACCGTGCGCTCGTCCGACGCCAAGAAGGTGCTGACCGTGCGCAGTGCCGCATTCGACGCGGCTCCGGCCGAAGGCGGGTCCGCGGCAATCGAAACCGTGGCCCCGGTGGACAGCGCGGATGTTTCGCGCTTCGAAGCGGTGCGCCTGTCCGATTCCGAACGCCCCGATCTGGAATCGGCGCGGGTGGTAGTCTCGGGCGGTCGCGGCATGCAGAGCGAGGAAAAATTCCACGCCCTCGATCCGCTGGCCGATACGCTGGGGGCTGCGGTCGGTGCCTCGCGCGCAGCGGTCGATGCCGGGTTCGTGCCGAACGAATACCAGGTCGGCCAGACCGGCAAGATCGTCGCACCCGAACTGTATATGGCATTCGGTATTTCCGGCGCCATCCAGCATCTGGCCGGCATGAAGGACAGCCGCGTGATCGTGGCCGTCAACAAGGACCCCGAAGCCCCCATCTTCCAGGTGGCGGATTACGGGCTTGTGGGCGATCTGTTCGAGGTCGTTCCCCAGCTTGTCGACGCGCTGAAGAAATAAGCCGTTTACACCTGTTTGCATCAAGCCCGCGCGCCGTGACGGTGCGCGGGTTTTTTGTTTAAGGCGGCTCCGATATCCCTTGTCTCGTATATCCCGGCCCTGGCAGGCGGGTACGTTCAGGCGCGGGGTGTGGCAGGCCCGTAGGCTGCCAGAAAAACCCGAACAGCGTTGTGAATGACCTTTTCCTCGGTCGCGGCCTCGTTCTCCAGTGCCATGTTGAAGCGCTTGCGATGGGCGATGCGCGTCTGGCAGAGGGCAAAAAACTGCTCGGCGGCAAATTCCGGGTCTTCCGCCGCCAGCATGCCGCGCTGCGTCTGCTCGCGGATCCAGTTGGCGAATGTCCCGATCACGATTCGGGGCCCGTGTTCCCAGAACGATACCGCCAACTGCGGAAAATGCGGTGCTTCGGACACGATGATCCGATACAGCATCAGGCTTTCGGGCAGGGTCATCAGCCGCACCATGGCCCGGGCGACCGCTGTCAATATTTCCTGCGGGGTGCCGTCCTGCTGCACGTAGGCCAGGGCTTCGGGCAGTTTTTCACGGCAGTTCTGTTCCACGAAAGCGGTGAACAGATCCGCCTTGCTGGTGAAATAGTTGTAGAGCGTGCCTTTGGAAACACCCGCCTTGCGCGCAATGACCGACATGCTGGCCCCTTCATAGCCGTGTTCGGCAAAGACAGACTTGGCGCCAGCCAGAATCTGCTGTCGTTTGGCTTCGGACTCTCCCATGCACGGCGCGGTGGGGGGAGCAATGTCAGGCAGGGAAGAAGGCATGAACAACGGGCTTTGACTGCTGGAGATTGACGCGCGGGTGAAAGACGATAGGGTAATGCTGACCGAACCGGTCGGTCAGCAGAAATCTGGTATAGCAAGAATATGGGCTGGAGCCTAATTTTCAACGAGGGCAAGCGGGTGGCAAGAGTGAATACGCAGCGGGCAGGCTCAACAAGAGGTGGCGTAAAGCAGCCCGGGGGGCGGTCTTTGGCGCGCGCGTCGGCGTTTTCAATGCCGCTGGCGGTCATGCTGGTTGTCCTGCAATCCGGCTGTGCGGTGGGGCCCGATTACAAGCAGCCCAAGGGGTGGAACCCATCGCAATGGCAGCCCAATGCGGGCGCCACCCAGCAGGGTACTGTCGCGGCCGGGCGTTCGCGTCTGCTCAGCGTGCCCACGCAGGATGAACCCGATCCAGCCTGGTGGTCCATCTTCCACGACCCTGAACTGACCACGCTGGAAGAACGCCTGGCCCGCCAGAACCTGGATGTACAGCAGGCAACGGAACAGTTCGCAGTCAGCCGGGGCCAGTTGGTGCTGGCCGGTGCGGAGCGCTTTCCCGAACTTTCCGCCATGGGCAGCTATAAACGCGCCCAGTACAGCAGCAAGGAATTGCAGCGGATCATCGACCGGATCGGTGAAAACGCGGCCGGGTCCGGCCTGGGCGACATGCTCAGCTCCCAGTCCTCCAACGTCAGCATTCCCCTGCTCAACCAGTGGCAGGATGGGCTTTCCGCCAGTTGGGAAATCGATCTGTGGGGGCGCGTGCGCAGGCAGTACGAGGCCGCCAAGGCATATCTCGATGCCTCGGAAGAGGAACGGCGCGGTATTCTCATCGCGCGGCAGGCCGAACTGGCCTCCGACTACGTGATGCTGCGCACCTTGCAGGAACAGTTGCGGATCACGACAGCGAATCGCGATCTGGCCGATGGCATGTTCAAGCTCAGCACGTCGCGGTACAAAAGCGGGCTGGTCAGCGACCTGGATGTGGAAAGTGCCCGTTCGGAACTGGAACGCACCAGCGGGCTCATCCCGCAGTATGAACAGCGTATCGCCATGCAGATCAACGCCATCAACCTGCTGATGGGCGCCCCCCCGGGCGGGCTGAATGCCGAACTGCAACAGGCCAACGCCATTCCGCTGCTTCCCCCGAATGCGCCGCTCGGCCTGCCCTCGGAACTGGCGCGCCGCCGTCCCGATATCCGGGAAGCGGAGGCCGAACTCCACGCCGCCACGGCCGAGGTCGGGCAGGCGGTGGCTGATTTCTACCCCAAGGTCACGATCGATGCCTCCTTTGGCATGCAGTCCTTCTCGTTCCGCGATCTGGGGCTGTGGAGCGCGCGGGCCTGGAATGTCGGGCCCAGCATTACCTTGCCCATTTTCCAGGGCGGGCGGCTGACCGGTCAGTTGCAGATGAAAAAAGCGTCGCAGAAGGCTGCGGCCGTGCGGTACCGCAAGACGGTGCTGAACGCCTGGCGCGAGGTCGATAACGCCCTGACCAGCTATCAGGCGGAACAACGCCGCAACCAGAACCTGTCTGCCCAGGTCACGGCCGACAAACGCTCCCTGGAGCTTGCGCAAAGCCAGTATCGCAGCGGGCTGCAAAGCTATCTGTATGTGCTCGACACGCAGCGCCGGCTGTTGCAGTCACAGACCCAACTGGCTGACAGCACAGGCACGATGTCGGATAACCTGGTGCGGCTCTATAACGCCCTTGGCGGGGGGTGGCAGAATGCCTTTCCGCAAACGGCCCTTGCCACGACCGCACCCAAAACCGTGCGGTAACGCGCATCTCCATCAGGCGGCCCCGACGGGCCGCCTTTTTTTACGCGATTCTACCATCAGCCATTGTTGCGGACCCGTATCTTTATGGCGGGAAAAAGCGAGCTTTCTCCTGGTTGTTTCAGAAAAAAGACAGCCACGTCATTTTTTCTCCCTCCCCG
>NZ_JAFVMH010000019.1 GCF_017377735.1 Acetobacter garciniae | reverse complement strand
TAAGCAGCATCCACGAATAATTCCTGATCGTGGAGCCATCAAGCAAAGACCTCACGGTTTGGAGTCAGAAGAACTCGCTCATATGATGCCTTTGCTGGACGCGGCTCTCAGGGCAATCCGCCGGGTAGAAAAGAAAATGGAACTCTCATTTCATGAGTCTGAGTAGTTGAGGATTTCTCATAATCATCTGTATAGAACCCCTATAGAGTTCCAGCTTTCCGTCTGCACATATTTTTTTCCCAATCAAAGAGCGAAGTCTACCAAAGCGTTTCTCAAAGTCATTTTTATTATTCTCCCATATCAGGAGAGAAAGACTTTCATTCGGGTGTGGATGATTTATATTAATCATGGTTCTACGAGATAATTCTTTTACTTCTGAAATATCTCCACAAACCATCAGGGATTCCCCAACATGAAATGCAGCTTTATTCGCATCAACCGCAGATTGCGCGTTTGCAGAAAAGCTCAGTAGGCACAGAAGAGCGGATAAGCAACAAAAATATGATCGCATTTTTTTCTCTAACGAACTAATTGACTGGGTGTATCGAGCGTTACCTCCGCCTTGTCTTTATATTCGGTGATTTGTCCCTTTACACAGAGCTTGGTGTCTACCCATGAAGTAGGGTTTGAGAATTGCCCGAGGGCCCGACTTGGAATGACTACAGAGAACGGGTTATCCGGATATCGTTTTTCGAAATTCAAAATCGTCATTTTGGATAATTCTTTGATTTGAACGACCTGACCGCAGACCACTGCATTTTCGCCAATATGAGACGACGCCTCATATGGTTTGATAGAATCATTTGTCTGAATTTTATTTATGACAGGAGGAGGCACTTCAGCGAGCGTTGTGGCTCTAGAATTATCGGGCTGTCTAGAGCGCGTCCACTGAACTATGAATCGTGGGGGATGACGCGGAGCGTGGATTGTGATTCACCGTTTCCATTGATGGAGATGGTGATGGCGCGAGCATTGAGTGACGATCTTCGGGTGCGCGTTCTGGAAGCCGGCGCAGCGGGCGGGTCAGCCCGTTCAGTAGCGAAGCGGTTCGGGATCGGGATTTCGACGGCGATCCGGTGGCTTCGGCGCGAGCGTGAAAGCGGCGAACGGGCGGCGCGCCGTCAGGGCAAGCCATGCGGTTCGAGGCTGGACGGGCATGAAGCCTTTATTGTTGGCATGATCGAAGCGCAAAAAGACATCACGCTCAACGAGATGGTGGCGCGCCTGCAGGGTGAGCAGTCCGTCGGGATCGGCCGCAGTATGCTCAGCCGATGGCTGCGGCAGCGCGGGTGGACATTCAAAAAAAGACCGCACATGCATTGGAGCAGGAGCGCGCAGATGTGCTGACACGGCGGCAGGACTGGTTCGACGGCCAGCCTGACCTCGATCCGCACCGCCTGGTCTTCATCGACGAAACCAGCCTCTCCACGAAGATGGCGCGCCTACGTGGTCGCGCTTTACGCGGAGAACGCTGTCGAGCTGGCGTTCCTCATGGCCATTGGAAAACCACCACTTTTACCGCTGGCCTGCGCCTCACGGGCATGACCGCACCCTTCGTGCATGATGGCGCCATGAACGGCGAGATCTTTCAGGCCTATGTCGAGCATGTTCTCGTGCCGACGCTGAGCCCGGGCGATATCGTTGTGCTGGACAATCTGCCCGCTCACAGGATTCCGGGAGCGCGAAAGGCCATCGAACGAGTGGGGGCATGTATGATGTTCCTGCCTCCCTATAGTCCCGATTTCAACCCGATCGAAATGGCGTTCGCCAAGTTCAAGGCCCTCTTACGAGCCAAGGCAGCAAGAACCGTCACAGCGTTATGGGACGCCGCCGGATCGGTCCTGGATGATTTCACTCCGGACGAATGTGCCAACTTCTTCACCGCCGCAGGCTATGAACCAGAATAACGTGGACGTGCTCTAGCTATATCTGGACGAGAACTTTTTGAAGACAATATAAAATAGAAGGAAGTAGAAATTAACAAACCAAACAGCGCAAAGAGGACGTATTTATGGTTTCCAGAATAGTTATATTTTACCTCCTTGCTTCCGCTGGCCTCAATTTTTGTTTTTATAATGCCAATGGAGCTTGCCATATTTTCAATATTAATCTTACTTTCTTCTCTTGATTTTTTCTCCTCTATTTTTTCATTGAATTTTTGCATTTGCATTTTTATTAATTCATGGATTTCCTCTATCACTTTATCCGGGTAATATCTCCATTGCTGATTTGAAAATCTAAGTAATTTGCAATCAAGATTCGCAATTAAAGAGTTTTGCCTCATGAGAGCATCATCATGCTCCATAGATGACATCCCACGATTTTTTGTATAACCATCAACTTCTATAGCAAGGCTTAAGCCTTTTTGTGAATTGTCTATCATAAAATCAATGCGACGCTGCCTATTCTCCCTATCTCTAAAAGGGAATTGAGGTTTCACATCTTCAGGATCAAGCCCTGAAACTTGGGATAATACTTGCTCGGCAAACAAAACCTCAAAATTTTGAGGGTGCTTCATTCTGTGCTTGTTTTTATTGATCCAAGCACTCCATTGGAACGGTATTTTTTTACTGGAATTATTACACATGGCTAGATTTCGCTGCATTCTCTTAGAAAGCCCTGCATATACACTTGGCAAACACTACAAGCAATCATCACTGAACTGCTTTTTATTATGAAAGACATCAAGAAGACGGGACAAGTCGAGTCCCTTAAATTTCGAGGCCAACCGGCGTGGTATTGGGGCTGGCCTGCCGTTTGAACGGAGCACAGCAGGCCGAACTGAAGGCTCTGGTCGAGGCCGGGCCCGATCGGCAGCGCGACGGTGAGGTGCGCTGGCGCCGGATTGATCTGCAACGCGTGATCAAGGAGCGCTTCGGCGTCGTCTACCACGAACGGCACGTTTCCACTTTGCTGAAACGTCTTGGTTTTTCTCATGTCAGCGCCCGGCCGCGTCATCCGGGGCAGGATCCTGCCGTCATGGAAGCGTTCAAAAAAACTTCCCCCGCATCCTGAGTGCCCATATCGGCCATCTGCCGAAAGGAAAGCCGATCGAGATCTGGTTTCAGGACGAAGCTCGCATCGGCCAGAAGAACGGCATCGCCCGGCAATGGGCCCGGCGCGGCACGCGACCACGCCAGCCGGCTGACCAGCGCTACGAGATTGCCTGGCTGTTCGGGGGGATCTGCTCAGCGCGCGGCAAGGCTGCCGGCCTGGTGCTGCCGTTCGTCGGCACTGCCAGCATGCAACTCCATATCGAGGAGATCTCACGCTGCGTCGCCCGCGGTGCCCATGCCGTCGTGCTGCTCGATCGTGCAGGATGGCATACCACCAGTAAACTGGAGGTACCCCGCAATGTCAGCCTGATTTTCCTGCCGTCCCGTGCCCCCGAACTGAACCCGGTCGAGAATATCTGGCAGTTCCCGCGCGCAAACTGGCTGTCCAATACCGTCTTCGACGACGTCGATCATATCATCGACGCAGCCTACTGAGCATGGAACAACCTTGCCGCACTCCCGGATACCATCCACTCCATCGGGCTCAGGAAATGGGCTCACACAGGTCAAAGGCTATAACCGTTGGTATTAGACGCTGTGAATCTCCGATAATCCCAAGCTTGTTCTTGAGGGTGGCCCCATCATCCTGAAGATAGGGATCGGCCATCGACGCTATATCGCCTTAGCCGTGTCCAGATGTCCGTGATTATGGAGCCGTGCGACAACACGCCTGCGAACTTCATCCGCAGAAATTTCGCCCCGCATGTAGGCTCCAAGGTCAAGGCTGTCCTCGGCACGGAGCCGCTGGCCCTCACGAGCAGCGCTGGCCTTTGCATCTTGAACTGCCTTTTCGCGCAATGCATGAGACATTAAGGAATTTCCTAATATCTGCTCAAGTATAGAGCAGTTGATGTCAAATGTCATTGCTTTTGTGAGGAATTCGACTGCCCGGTTGAAGGTTTTGCGGTCTAAGCTGCTGTCGCTCGGATAACAGCGCTTCTGCACGACAGCTGACGCTCTCTGGAAGTCCCGCCATCCTAGCAACTCTCAAACCATAGGAATTGCCAGCCTTTCCAGGAGCGATCAGGTAGGTAAACGCTTCTTCGTTCATTTCATTGGTAGCATCCATCATCATGCTCACTGCACCTTCATAGGCATCAGCTAATTCCGCCAGTTCATGATAATGCGTGGCTAGAAGTGTACGACATGCAATTGTGTTGTGAAGGCACTCCATCGTCGCCTGAGCAATTGCCAAGCCATCAGATGTTGCCGTACCTCGTCCGATTTCATCCAGAATTACAAAAGACTGGACAGTCGCTTCCTGTAGAATGGTCGCAGTTTCCTCCATTTCGACCATAAAGGTGGACTTTCCAGCGGCGAGGTCATCGCCTGAGCCAATCCGGCTATACATTCGATCAACGACCCCAATTTGCGCATGGCGAGCAGGCACGAAAGAGCCGATTTGGGCCATAAGAATGATGAGTGCCGTTTGTCGTAAAAAAGTCGACTTTCCGGCCATGTTCGGACCGGTGATTATCCACATTCGATTTCTTGTTTCCATGAGACAGTCATTGGCAACGTAGCTGCGTCCATCTGCCTCTAAACGTGCTTCAGCAACAGGATGACGCCCGCCTTCAATCGCTAACTCGGTGCCATTATGAAGCTGTGGTTCGGTCCAGCCCCCTTCCGCTGCGGCCTGGGCAAGACCAATAACCAGGTCCAAGGCTGCGGCCGCTTGCGCCACTCGACCAATCATGTCCCGTAGCTCTAAGAGCCTGTTTGGAAAATCGGTCTGATGTGATTCAAGCTGTGAATGTGGACGCCAGAGCAGAGGGGCCGGATGGCCAGGATCAGCCGCAAGACGCAACGCTACCCGTCTGACATGACGGACGAAGAATGGGGGCGGATTGCGCCAGTGATGCCAGGCCCTGGGCGTCGTGGCCGTCCACGGGAAGTCGAATTCCGTGAGGTGATCAACGCGGTGCGCTATCTTGTTCGTTCAGGCTGCGGTTGGCGCATGCTGCCGATCCATTTCGGACACTGGCGCACGGTCTATGGCTGGTTTCGGGAACTGGCGCGACGGTTCCTGTTCCAGACCATTCATGACGTTGAACTGATGCTCGACCGGGAGCAGGCAGGCCGCGAGGTCAGTCCGACAGCGGCGGTGATCGACAGCCAGAGCATCAAGGCGCCTCATGCAAAGACAAGGGGTTACGATGCTGGCAAGAAGGTCGTCGGACGCAAGCGCCATATTGCCGTCGATACGGACGGGCGCCTCCTGATGGTCAACCTGACCCCGGCCGACATCTCCGACAGTGCCGGCGCCCAGATGATCCTGGATGCGATCCGCAAGCGTTGGCCATGGGTGAAGCATCTGTTCGCCGATGGCGCCTAGGCATCTTTTCTCGGGTGACGGTTTGGGCTCATGCGATACCGCCATGACATTGGGATTGGATACACACTACCTTGCTCGCCCGGTTAGCCATCAAGGCGGGAAATGTTCAGAAACAGGCACGCCCCCTGCAAGGACATCCGCCCTTACGCCAATATGTTCAGCCGCAAAACGTTCACATCCCCTGTCGTTCTTCAACACTTACGTCTCATAGAGCTGATTTTAAAATTGAACCGTTTGCCCCGAAAACAGGCCTGTTAAGATATTATTCATATATACTATTTTTGTTCTTAGAGCCTGTTTGGAAAGTCAGGGATGAGCGTTTCTACGGATGAGATTAGCGCCCATGGCGACGAGGTCATGCCTGTGAGACATCAATGCGGCGCTCGTAGTCGCGCACGAGGCGTCGCCATCGGGTCATCCATCCGAAGGTTCGTTCCACGCCCCAGCGCCGGGGGAGAACCTCAAAGCCTTTCGCTCCGTCCCGGCAGCGAATCACCTCGACGACGAAGTCCAAGTAAGCAGCCTTGTCCATCAACTAGAGCCGATCATAGGCGCCGTCCGCGAACAGGTGCTTGACCCACGGCCAGCGCTTGCGGATAGCGTCCAGGATCATCTGCGCTCCGGCGCTGTCGGAGATGTCCGCCGGTGTCAGGTTGACCATCAGCAGGGGTCCGTCCGTATCCACGGCGATATGCCGCTTGCGCCCGACAATCTTCTTTCCAGCGTCGTAACCTCTTGTTTTCGCGTGCGGCGCCTTGATGCTCTGGCTGTCGATCTCCCCGGCCGACGGGCTCGCTTCACGGCCCGATCGCTCCCGGTCAAACATCAGTTCCACGTCATGAATGGTCTGGAACAGGAAGCTCCGGGCCAATTCCCTGAACCAGCCATAGACCGTGCGCCAATGCCTGAAATGGATCGGCAGCATCCGCCCGCCGCAGCCGGATCGACCCAGATAGCGCACCGCGTTGATCACCTCGCGGAATTCGACCTCTCGCGGACGCCCCGTGCGTCCCGGTTCGGGCATCAGCGGCGCGATGCGCTCCCATTCCTCCTCCGTCATGTCAGACGGATAACGCTTCGTCTTGCGGGTAATCCCGGCCATGCGGCCTCTCTGCTCTGGCGTCCACATCCAGAGCTTGAATCACACTTCAGCGGCTTTTCAAACAGGCTCTAACAGCACACATCTGCAAAACACGATACAATTAGCTCAGCATAAAACGGCGGAAAATCGCAACACTTTGGTGCTTTCCTTTCCGAGACAAATACTGAGATTTTCTCAGCACATTCAAAAGTTATCTACCTTTCCCGTGAAGGAAATATGTCTAGACATCAAGAAGATTTAGCACGCTACTGCAATCCTGATTAGTACTCTTAGACAGAGCGACAAGATAGTGCCTGACATGCTCTAACTTCTCTGCCGCAAGTTCCATAGCAGCTAAATTTACAGCCAGTGCTAATAGATTATATGAACTGTGAAATGACCGTATTTCACCACCATCTTCGTCACATTTTCTTGCCATGGATAAACATCCCTGCGGTTCTTGTGATTTATACACCAGATCGTTTTGATAGTGACATTATTCGCAGTGATAGGCAATTCAATTCAACTAATATAAAAAACAAATAAACAAAACATCAATGATTCATAATCCGAATCAATTGTTTGGGACTGTTTTTCTACGCTTTTTTCTTTGTTTCTGGTGGTCCCGACTCTCTCAATGCCCTGAACTGGCCATACTGGGCCCGGTTACAAGTGGAGAAAGCAAAATAATTCCTCTGAAGTCTTTTGCGGAAAGTCATTAATGAAACTGAACTGCCCCGGTTTTACCGGAGAGCGATTTGTTGAGTAATCAGGCTGCGATATCAAGCCTGCTCTGATCTGTATAAAAGGCCCGTTCAGCTTCGGCGGGCGGCCTGTAGCCGATTGGTACCAGCAGGCGTCGGTTATTGTACCAGTCCACCCATCTGAGGGTTTCCCATTCGACCTGCGCCATGGATTTCCATGGCCCCAGATGATGGATGACTTCGGCCTTGTATAAACCGTTGATCGTCTCCGCTAGGGCGTTGTCGTAGCTGTCTCCAACCGTGCCGACCGAGGCATCGATGTCAGCCAGCGCCAGACGTTCGGTATACCGGATCGACAGGTATTGTGACCCACGGTCCGAATGATGGGTCACTTTTCCCTCAGGCCACCTCTGGCACAGAGCCTACTCGAGGGCATCCAGCACGAAGTCGGTATGGGCAGTTGAGGAGACATGCCAGCCCATAATCACGCGGGCAAACACATCAATGATGAAGGCGACATAAACAAAACCCCACCAGGTGGACACGTAAGTAAAATCCGAAACCCAGAGCCTGTTGGGGGCTGGTGCATGGAACTGGCGCTGCACCAGATCCTGTGGACAAGGGCGTTGCGGATCAGACCGTGTGGTTCTGCCCCCCCCTTGCCACGAATGACGCCTTTAAGTCCTATCTTGCGCATCAGGCGCTCAACAGTGCAGCGCGCAACCTGCCGCCCTTCAGGCTTCAGGCTATGCCAGACCTTACGCGCACCATAAACAGCACGGTTGTCCTGCCAGATCCGGCGGATATGTTCCATCAGTTCCCTATCGCGCAGGGCACGCGGGCTGGCCCTGGCCGGATCTCTTGCTATGGCCGCCTGCTGGTAAAACGTGGACGGGGCAATCGGCAGAACGCGACAGATTGGCTCGACCCCGTAATCGGCACGGTAGGCTTCAATAAACGCGATCATTTGCGAAACGGGCGGTCGAGCTCCGCCTGAGCAAAATAAGCCGAGGCCTTCTTGAGGATCTCATTGGCCTGACGCAGTTCACGAACTTCCCGCTCCAACGCCTTGATCCGTGCCGTCTCGGCCGTGGTCGGCCCCGGTTGCGCACCCGCGTCCCGCCGGGCCTGCTTCCACCAGTCATGCAGGCTGTCGCCCGAGCAGCCCAGCTTGCCACCAATCTCGCGACAGGCCGCCGACAGGCTCGGGTAATCCGAGCGATGCTCGTCCAGAAGGCGCACAGCGCGCTCACGGAACTCAGGCGAATAACGCGATGTCTTCTTCTTCTCTACCATAGGGCTCATCCTCCGAGAGTTTTACTCTCCGGTAAACCCGCGGCAGTTCAATGCGTTGGAAACAGCACCCTACCGGTCCGTCAGCCGGAACTCGATCCGCCGGTTCCGCGCAAAATCCGCCACCGACGTCCCCTGACTCAACGGCTGATAATCCGCAAACCCCGTCGCTGCGAGATGCTTCGGGTCTACCCCCTCGGCAATCAGCAGCTTTACCACTGTGATAGCCCGCGCCGAGGACAGCTCCCAGTTGCTCGGAAACGCCGTATGGATCGGCTGCCGGTCCGCATGCCCGTCCACCCGCAGAATCCACGGCACATCAGCCGGAATCTGCGAGGAAACCTGTCGGAACGTCTTCGCCAGCGTCCGGATCTCGGCCACGCCCTGCGGCGTCAGATCAGCGCTCCCCACCGGGAACAGCACCTCGCTCTGGAACACGAACCGGTCACCAACAATCTGAACCCCCTTCTGGTCCTTCAGCACATCCCGCAGACGCCCGAAAAACTCCGAGCGATACCGCTTCAACTGCTCGACCTTGTCCGCCAGCGCGATGTTCAGCCGATTGCCCAGATCGGCAATCTTCGCATCGCGCTCCATCACGTCCTTCTTCGACACGTCCAGCGCCTGCGAAATGGCCGTCAGCTGCGCATTCAGCGCCGAAAGCTGATCATTGAGCGAACTCACCTTCTCCTCGGCCGTCTGGTCCAGCTCGTTCGCATGAACCGCCGCCGCCTGAGCCGCCGCCAACTGGTTCCCTAACGCCGTCGCCGCCGCCGTGTCCTTGTTGTGCTGCTCCGTCAGAACCGCCAGATTCCCGCGTAGATCCTTCGTCAGCCCACGCTCCAGCGCCAGCATCCGCGTCAGCTCCGCCGCCTGTACCTGCAACCTGTCCAGAACATGCTCCCGTCGGTTCAGCGCAACCGACAGGAAAGCCTGCCCCAGCACAAACACCAGCAGCACGAAAGTCACCACCATCAGCAGGGTAGAAAGCGCATCCACATAGCCCGGCCAGGCATTCAGCCCGGCATGACTGGTCCGTCCACGGCGTCCCGGGCGCATCGCCGCCCCCTCAGCGCGGATTCTGCTCGTTCGCCGCGGCAACCGTCCGGGCGACGAGACGAAGATCACTGCGGATGTCAGCCAGACTCTGCTGCCGACCACGCTCATTCTCGGCAATGAGCTGCGTCAGAAGGCCCTCGATGTTGCGCATATGCGCCAACGTCTGGCGCTCCCCCTCGCTCTCATGCCCGCCGGTCAACGCCCCGAGATGCGAACTCAGCCGCGTCAGAACCTGCGTCTGCTGCGCCCGCTGCTCCTCGCTGGCACGCAGCACGGTCTGCAACGTCTCAAGGTTCTCCGCCGTCTGCTCAAGCAGCGCCTGCACATAGGCTGGATTGTTTCCATCACCCTCGACACCCCCCATCGTCGAGGAGAACCGCGTCAGGCTGGCCAGCCACTCTTCCAGATCATTGAAGAACCGGTTCTGCGCCTGCCCCGCCATCAGGTCGAGAAAGCCAAGGATCAACGCGCTCGCCAGACCGAACAGCGAGCCGGAAAACGCCGTCCCCATACCATGCAGCGGCTTGGCAAGCCCGGCCTTGAGTTGATCGAACATCATCGTCAGATCGCCATTGCCGACCGACATGCCCGCAATCACGTCCGCAATGGCGCTCACCGTCAGCAGCAGGCCATAGAACGTGCCCAGCAGACCCAGAAAGATCAGCAGACTGGTCAGATAACGGGAGACCTCCCGCCCCTCCTCCAGACGCCCTGAAAGACTGTCCAGAAGGGACTGCATGGCCGGCGTCGACAGGGCAATCCGGTTCCGCCCGGACTGCGCCGCCAGCGCCGTTGCCACCGCCGTCAGCATCCGCGGCGGCTCCGGCTGCGCCAGCCCGTCGCGATGCTGACGAACGGTCTCAACCCATGCCACCTCCGGCTGGAGACGCAACACCATGCGGATGTTCCACAGGATACCAATCGCGAGAATGCCCAGAATAAGACCGTCAAGCGCCGGATTGTTGAAGAAGGCTGCGCGGAGCGGACGCCATAGAAGCCCCCCCACAACGGCGACGCATCCGAGGAACGCGATCATCCGCAGGAGATATAACGTTGGTTTGCTCATCGAATGCCCCAGGGGAGAGTGAAAGCCTGTCAGGCCATCACGGTACTGCGTCAGAGCGCCTGATGTCCACACGATCTGCGGGAGTTTCCTCCCCCGTCTCACCTGGTGAGCCAATGACCCGCACATAAATCCGGGTTGAAGGAATGCCCGCATTCATCAGCACAGCCAGACCACGCCTCAATGACATCCGCCGGGACCGCGACGGATCATTCGGCGCGCCACTGCTCGCATCCACGAACGCCCGCAGATCCGCGTGCGCCTGGAGCGTCCCGGCAAAGGTGAGAATGGCACTCCACATCTGTTCATTCAGCTTCGCCGAATCGGCCATCCCACATCACGCCAACTATGCACGCACGGATAACAACGGCAGGAGGACGCTCCCTGAGCGGCGCCCGAAGCGTCCTCGTTGAGATTTTTCGGCTAAACCAGAGACACAAGAACTGCATGACATAGCGCGGTCAACGCTGGATGATCTTCGTGCTCAGTCATGGTCGTGGCGTTTTACGGCGGCCCGACGGGTCAGGTGTTCGAGCAGCAGGCTTGCAAGCGCGCTTGAGTTACTGGGAGGCCTGAGCGACACATCCGGCGAACGGGTGCCAATCCGTTTGTCAGGTGGTTTAACCTCGCACTCGATGCGAGTGTCGGTCTGGTGTCGTCGCGATGTCGCTTGCCGCAGCATAGGCCCCTGCCCGTTCATGGATGCGGATCAGGGCGACCCGCTCATGGTTCGATAGTAGGGGCACCGATTGTGACCGCGGGCAGGTTCAGGATTTACGTGTGGAGGCGTTCTTCCAGGCGCTGAGCAACACGACTTTCTCGCTGGCCAGAACCTCCTTACGCCCACGAATCTCGTTCACATCAGGCTTGCCGGCTTCTGCCACCTGTCGCGACGCGTCCCGCGCGCGACAGGCCTCCAGCATCCTGAGGGCGACACTCCAGCCGCCCACAACGCATTGCGACACCTGCCAGGCCTCATCGAGCAGCATCCCCGCCTCAAGGCGCCTGGCCCTGAACTCCGGATCGGACAGGCGTTCCTCGACGGACGTCTGGGCCGAGATCCGCTCCATCTGGAAGACCTTGTCCCTGGCGCGAGGCAGGAGCGATAGCGCGTGGTCGACAGCAGCCTGAAGGCCATCGCGCAGGAACGTCTCAAGCTCGGCCGCACTCTCATCGGGAATGTCGCCATACTCTCTCAACTCACGCCGCATTTCCCTGGCAGCCTCACGCTGCAGGGCAGACGCCCTTCGCGGCCCTCGCAACCCGCATTCCCGTAATGTCGCATCAACGGTCTCAAATGTGGGGGCGAGCGCAAGAACCGCTTCAACAGTTCTCTCCGACGCACGTTCGGTCGGGAAGCGCCGGACGGACGTGACAAGGGTAGGTGCTTCAGGGCCGGTTTCGTCGTGTGCGGTCATGGTTTCCGGTAATAGGTCTGCCGGGCCAGGCCGACCAGATTTTTCTGTCGCACAGCCGCACGCTCCCGCGCATCAGGCAGGAGTGTCATCCCAAAGGTCTGCTCCACCCAGGAAATGTCGCACGTCCACGACCGGGCACTCCGCAGGCTCCATTCCTTCAGTGCAGCCTGCGCGCAGGTCCTGGCGTCTTCCCGGCTCCAGCCGTTCACGAAGACCATCCAGTCTAGTGCCGCGGCTTCCCTGCCCGTCGCCATCGTCCGTCCCCAATGTCGCACCTCGTGACAGCGTGGGCAGAGTGCGACAACTCCCTTGAGGGTCTGAACACATTGTGCGTCGTCATAGGCCCAGCCCTCGTCGGCCTCGACCGGATAGTCAGCACCCCGCTGCCCACAGATCCGGCAACGATAGCCCGCACGCCGATAGGCCCAGCGCCGCACGGTGTCCCAGTCGGCCTTTGCCAGAAGCGCCCGCAGGTTCCAGCCCCAGAGCGGCTGGGGCACCATCCAGGGCCGGACATAGGGAGGCGCTCGATCCGGCCTGAAGCGATACGGAAGAAACCCCAGAAGCGGCGACGTCGGCTCAATGATCAACGGCAGCGCTTCAACCACATGGCAGCCTTCCGCGCTGCTCCATGTGGCACCGCAGCGAAGTGCGACGCTCTCCTGCCCTTTTGGAACGCAGAGCGGGATCATAGCGAGCGAGTTTCCGCAGGCACGCCGCTTTCAGCCGCGTGGATGTCGCGCAGGGCGTAAAGGCTTCTGTCGAGGAACAGGGTGTGCCGCGCACTCCTGTCCACCAGGGCGCGGAAATAGGCGTCCCTGAACCGGATGACCTCACCCCGGCCGACCCTTGCCGCCATCACGATGATCGCGACACCCGCCTCGAACCGGCCCATGACCGCACAGGCCTGGCTCCAGGCCCGCCAGCTCACGCCGATCTGCCCGGAAAGACGTTCCGCAGCGTCGGCCAGGTCCGCCTGCGTTGGCTTTGACGTGGGGCACAGGTCACGCAGA
>NZ_JAFVMH010000018.1 GCF_017377735.1 Acetobacter garciniae | reverse complement strand
GAAAAATCTACGCGGCTCCTGCCTGACGGAAGGACAGGCGCACGATGAATGTTCCCTCCCCTCCCGCATCGGGGATGGCAAAGCCTGCTTCCATCTGCCGGGTGATAAGGCGGGCGATGGTCAGCCCCAGCCCGCTGCCGGGCTTGGCCGAACCCCCGCGCACGAAGGGGCGTGACAGGCGCGCGCGCACTTCTGCCGGCAAGGGTGTGCAGGCATTGCGGATTTCCACCACACCGTTTGCGCCGAGAAGAATATCGACCGGGGTTATGGGGGTGCCGTATAGCAGGGCGTTTTCGAGCAGGTTGCGAAACAGGATGCCCACGGCATCGAGATCGCCCCATACGGGATATGTCTCACAATCCTGGCGGAGCAGGCGGATCCTGCCGCCCGGGGTCTCGCCCTTGTCCAGATCACGGCAGAGCAGTTCCAGAACGGGCAGCAGGTCCAGCTTTGTGCGCCGGAACGCGACACCGGATGAGGCGCGCGAAAATTGCAATATTTTTTCAACCATTTTCCCGAACCCCTGTATTCGCGATACGATCAGGTCCGCCCGTTGCCGGGCCTTGGGGTCATGGTGCAGGCTGCCTGCCAGGATCTGCGCCTGGGCTTGCAGGGCGGCAAGCGGGTTGCGCAGTTCATGGGCCGCACTGGCGGCAAAGGCCCGTTCGGCTGTCAGCGCATCCTCCAGCCGGGCCAGCAGGGTGTTGGCTGCATTCTGGATGGAGGCCAGTTCGATCGGCAGGTTCAGCGGCGGGATGGGGCTGAGATCGCCACTGCCGCGACTTTGCATGGCGGCCTGCAACTGTTCGAGCGGGCGCATGCCACGCCGGATGATCCAGCGGATCAGAAACCACATGACCGGCAGCAGAAAAAGCGTGGGCCCGATCGAAAGCAGAATGGCCCTGCGCACGGCCTCGCGCCTATGAAAAACCGGTTCCCCCACCAGCACCCGATAGCCCTGGCTGGTCGGTGGCGCGACATAGACGCGAAAACGCGTGCTGTCGGCAAAGCCCGTTTGCGGGTCGCTTACGAACACCTGTTCGGGTGCGTTCTGGGACCGCAGGATCATCCGCCCGTCGGCTGCGATGATCTGATAGGCCAGGGTGCGCGGGCCGACACCGGGCAGCCAGGCGATATCGCTCCTTTGCGGGGTGCGGGGCAGAAGGGTGATGACGCTTTGCAGGCGTTCGGACACTTCCTGCAACGAGTTATCGAGCCGTTCCGTCACCTCGAAACGGGTAAAGCCCACCAGCCCCGCATCCAGCAGCACAAGGCAGCCCAGGACCACGGCCAGCACGCCGCCCACCAGGCGGGATGTCAGGCTCCAGCTTCTCATGCCCCGACACCCCTGCCCGGCATCTTGCGCCACGGGTTCATGCTGTGTCCGGCAGCACGCCATAGCCCCGCCCCCTGACCGTGCGAATGACACCGTTGCCGATTTTCTTGCGCAGCCGGCTTATGAACACCTCCACCGTATTGCTGCCGACATCGTCCGCCAGGTCGTACAGCACGGTTTCGATCTGTTCGCGCGAATACAGCGTGCCAGGGCGGCGGGTCAGCAGTTCCAGAATAGCCCATTCACGCGCCGTCAGTTCCACGACTTCGCCGTCGCGAAAAATCTGGGCGTGATCGCGGTCCACCGTGAACGAACCTGCCTCCGTCTTCAGGCAGAGCGTCCTGCCCTGCACCACGTACCGGCGGGCCACCGCACTCAGCCTTGCGATCAGCTCGTCCAGGTCGAAGGGCTTGACGATGTAATCATCCGCACCGGCCGCAAGCCCTGCGACCCGGTCGCTGATCTGGTCTTCGGCCGTGGTGATCAGGATGGCGATCTGCCTGCCTGTGGCCCGGATCTGGCGCAGAAGATCGCGCCCGCTGCCATCGGGCAGGCGCAGGTCCAGCAGAAGGCAGTCGTAATCCACTGTTGCCAGGGCCGCTTTGGCATCTTCCAGCGTTACCAGCCAGTCCGCCACATGGCCGGCCTGGCGCACGCGCTCCAGCACCGCTTCGCCCAGATCCTGTTCATCCTCAACGATCAGCACACGCATGTCATGACTTGTCTCGTACCACACGGGCGTACAGGGTAGGCAGAACGAGCAGCGTTAGCAAAGTGGAAGACAGCAGCCCTCCAATGACCACACTGGCCAGCGGGCGTTCCACCTCCGCCCCCGCACTGCTGGAAAACGCCATGGGGAAAAAGCCCAGACTGGCCACAAGGGCCGTGGCCATGACCGGACGAAAGCGGGATTCTGCTGCAGCCAGCACCGCGCGGGCCGTGTCCATGCCGCTGCGTTCACAGGCATGGATACTGCCCACCAGCACCACGCCGTTGAGAATGGCTACACCGAACAGCGCGATGAACCCGATACCCGCAGAAATGCTGAACGGCATGCCCCGCACGTACAGCATGACAATGCCGCCCGTGGCCGCCAGGGGAAGGTTGGTGAAGACCAGCAGGGCGGAAACCCATGACCCCAATGCCGCCACCAGCAACGCGAAAATAAGCCCCAGGGCGATGGGCAGCACGATATCCAGCCGCGCCATGGCGGATTGCAGGTTCCTGAACTGCCCGCTCCATTCCATGCTGTAGCCGGGCGGCAGGTGCACCTGCCGGCTGACCCGCCTGCGGCTTTCGGCCACGTAGGAGCCCAGGTCGCGCCCGCGTACATTGGCCTGCACCACGACACGCCGCCTGACCTTGTCCCGACTGATGCGGACCGCCCCGTTCACCTGCCGGATGCGCGCGACCTCGCCAAGCTGGACCGTGCCGCGCCCGTCGGCCCGGGGCACGCGCAATGCGCCGATCGCTGCGACCGATGCCGTATGCGCGGGGTCCAGCCGCACCTGGGTGCTGATCATGGCGTTGCCTTCCACCACCGAGCGACCGATATGCCCGCCTATGGCCTCCACCGTGTCGAGAATATCCTGCTGGGCGACGTTGCGCGTGGCCGCACGCCCGCGATCGACATCGACCACCAGCAGGGGCATTTCGCCCTCTCCCACCAGGGCGACATCGGCGGCACCGGGAATGGCCGCCATGACGGACACCATTTTTTGCCCGAGCCGGGCCAGCGTATCCAGGTCGTCCCCGAAGATCGACACCGCGATCTGTGTACGCACGCCCGAAAGCAGGTCATCCATGCGCATCTGCACAGGCTGGCTCCAGGAATACTGGGCGTCTGGCAGTTCCTTTTGCAGGGCTGTGTTCATGGCCTCGACCAGCCCTGCCTGGCTATGTGCCGTCTTCCAGGTGCGAGGCGGGTTGAGGAAAACGAACGTGTCCGTTTCGTTCACGCCCATGGGGTCCGTGGGGATGGCGGCCGTACCCGTATTGCTGACAACCGTACGCACCTCCGGGAAGCGATGCAGAAGCTGCTCCTCCCTTTTCAGCGATGCCAGCACCGTATCGAGCGAGGCGGACGGCAGGCGTGTGCTGGTCAGCACCAAAGCGCCTTCCTCAAGCTGGGGAATGAACTCCCCACCCAGCCGGGTGGCCAGCATGACCGAAAGCCCGAAAAAAGCCAGCGTGATCGCGACAAGAACGCCTAAATGCCTGCTCCCCCAATGGACCATGCGGGTATAGGGCACGCGCAGGGTGGCGATAAGCCGGGTATCGCCCCGGGGCCGCACCTTGCCCAGGACAAGGCTTGCCAGCACGGGCACGCAGGTAAAGCAGTACACGAGGGAGGCCAGCAGCGCCATGATGACGGTCTGCGCCATGGGGCGGAACATCTTGCCTTCCACCCCTTGCAGGGTCAGTACCGGCAGATAGACCATGACAATGACAAGAATGGCGAAGAAGACAGGACGGGCCACCTCGCGCGCGGCCGATACGACCAGGCTGGGCAGCGGCGTGGCGCTGTCTTTTTCACGCAGGGCCAGCACGTGTTCCACCACCACGAGCGAGCTGTCCACGATCATGCCGAAATCGATCGCACCCAGGCTGAGCAGGTTGGCCGAAATACCGAAAGAGCGCATGCCCGCCATGGCGCAGACAAGGGATGCGGGAATGACGGAAACGATCACCGCCGCCGCCCGCCAGCTCCCGATCACCACCATGAGCACGATGAAGACAAGCCCCGCCCCCATGGCAAGGTTTTCCTTGACCGTATCGATGGTGCTGCCCGTCAGCGTGGCGCGGGTGTAATACGGCACAAGCCTGACCCCTTCGGGCAGGCTCTGGCGGATACCGGGCAAGGCCCGGTCAATGGCGGCCAGCGTCGCGGATGAACTGGCCCCGCTTTGCATCATCACCACGCCGATCACCACTTCGCCCTGCCCGTCGCGCGTGGCGGCCCCCAGCCTCTGGCGGGGTGCGGCTTCCACCCGGCCCAGATCCTTCAGCCGGGTGACGGACCCGTCGGGCTGGCTGCGCACGGGTATGGCGGCGAAGTCGTCCAGACTGCCGACAAGCCCGCGCGCCACCACCACCTTCTGTTCGGCATGGCTTGCGATCCACCCCCCACCCGATGACGCATTATTGGCGTTGACGGCGCGGAACACCTCCCCCACCGAAATGCCGGTGGCCAGCAGGCGGGCCTGGTCCAGCGTGACCTGCCATGTTTCCTCCGCCCCGCCATTGACGTTGACCTCCACCACCCCGGGCACCAGCCGCAACTGGGGGGCGACGGACCATGTCATCAGCCGGTTCAGTTCCATCAGCGAACGGCCCGGCCCGCTGATCTGGAGCTGCATGATCTCACCCATGCCGGTCGCAAGCGGGCCCATGGCAATGCCAAGCCCCGGTATGGCAATGGCCGCGCGCGCCTGCTGGATACGTTCGTTCACCCGTGTGCGGTCCAGGTCGATATCGGTATCATCCGCGAACTGGACATACACCACGCACAGCCCGCTGCGTGAAACCGACCGCAGGTCCGTCATGCCGGGAATACCCGTCATGCTGGATTCAACCGGCAGGGTAATCAGTTTTTCCACTTCCTCGGTCGCAAGGCCGGGGGCCACGACCGACACCATGACCTGGCGGGGCGAAATATCGGGCACGGCTTCCACCGGCAGGCCGAGCAAAACGCCTATGCCGCCCAGCATCAACACACACAGGCACCCCAGAACCATGCCGGGCCGATGGATAAGCGCGCGCAGGAAAGCCTGGAGCATCAATCGGTATCCATGCCAGCCAGCAGCAGGACCGATTTCAGGGCAAAGCTGCCATGGCTGACCACGGGTTCACCATCCTTCAGCCCGGACAGCACCAGCGCCTGCCCCCCACTTTCAAGCCCGATCGTCACGGGGGCGGGGCGGTAGCTGGTGGGGCTTTCGCGCACGAACACGACATTGCGCCCGTCCACGACCTGTATGGCATCGGTGGGAACCAGCACGCCCTGCATGGCCTGGCGCGTTTGCAATGTCGCGTTCAGCACCATGCCGGGCACCAGGGCCCCCGTGGGGTTGGGAACGGTGCTGATCACCCGCACAAGACCGGTTTGCAGGTTGGCCGCCTGGTCCACGCTGTCAATGCGCGAGAGAATGCTGCCGTCACCCAGGGTTGTCACCTGCCGCCCGCCGGGCGCAAGCCGGGCTGCATCCTCCGGCACGACGTCGGAGACGACCCATACCGAGGACAGGTCGGCCACCGTCGCCACCGGCGTGGCAGGCGAAATATCGGCCGTAACGGCGGTATCGAGCGCGCTTACCACACCGCTGAGCGGGGCAATCAGGGCCGATGTCTCGCCTTGGCCCATACTCTCGGACGGGGAGGTAAATTCCTGTTCGAACCGGTGGCTGAGTGTATTGTGCTGGGCTTCCAGCGTCTGCACCGTGGCCTGCGCCTGGGCCAGCGCATCCTTGCGGCGGCGCACTTCGCCAACTGCAATCGTCTGCCCGGCCAGGGCAAGCCCACGCTGATAGGCGGCGGCGGCGTCATCACGCGCGGCGCGGGCGGCACTTAGTGCGGCGGCAAGCTGGGCCGACTGCTCGAACGCCGCATGCAGGCTGTGGTCCTGGTAATGCAACAGCACGCTGCCTTTGGTCACGTGCGCGCCGGGCTGCACGGCAATGTCGAGCACCTTGCCGCTACCCGCCGGGCGGACGGCGACAACCCGCGTCGTATCGGGCATGACCCGCGCCATGACGGCCAGCATGCCCGACAGGCTGCCCTGTGTCGCCCGCACGATCTCCAGCCCTTCGGCCCGCACCGCTTCGGGGGCGATCTGCACGGGGTGCAGGTCGGGCGTGGGGTCATCATCCGCGCGGGCCGGGGCCGCCAATACCGCGCAGGCCAGCGTGGCCCACAGAATATAAAGCCCTGCCCGCCCGCGCCGCACACCGGGCGGGGTGGGGGCTGTGCCGCACATCATAAGTCCTCCCCCGTGGCGATCATCAGGCGCAGGACGGCCACATGCCATTCGGTCTGCGCCACGTTGGCGGCCTGCTGCGCGCGCACCGCATCCTGGCGGGCGCGCAGGGCCACGTCCAGGGCGTGTTCGCCCACGCGCCAGGCTTTTTCCTCCGCATCGGCGCGGCGTTGCAGGCTTGTTGCGGCATCGGCCAGCGTGGCGCGCGCGCTCCGGGCGGCCATGACGCGTTCACGCACGCGTTGCAGTTCCAGCCGCACCATGCGGCGTGCCTGTTCCAACTGCCCCGTGGCCGTGCCCAGCTGGTCGCGCGCCTGCGTCATGATCGGCACGTTCCGCACATCGCTGGGCAGGGGCACGCTGACATGAAAGCCCACGCGATTGTCCCACGGGCTCTGATACTGCTCTTCATGAATGGCATCCACCCCGATTTCCGGATTGGGCATGAAGGAGCGCTTCGCCAGGTCCAGATTGGCCTCCGCCACCTTGACCGCACCGCGCGCCGCCTTCACGCGCGGGTCCTGCTCGATCAGGTCCTGCGTGTTGCTCAGGCGGCCCAGCGTCAGGGTGGGGGCGTCGTAAAAGCTTATGTCGGGCGCGTCCACCCCGTTGCCGCACAGGCTTTCAAGCGTGGCGCGCGCATTGGCCTGTTCCTCCTGCGCCAGACGAAGGGCGTTTTGCGTATTGCCTGTCGCGGCCCGGACCTGCTGCATATCGGCATTGGCGACCTCCCCCACCCGCGCCGCACGGGTGATCAGGCCTTGCAGGTGTTGCATGTCGGCGTACAGGGCGCGCGCGGCCTCCACCCGGTCAGCCGCGATCTTTACCGCGGCGGTGGCGTCCAGCACGCGGATGGAAAGGGCCATGTGTTCAACGGCAAGCTGTTCATCCAGCGTGCTGGCCTGTTCATGCGCCACATGCTGCGTGGCACTGCCCTGCCCCGGCAGCCATAACGGCACGGATACGGCCCCCTGATAGGTCGTGTAACCGATATTCGTGCCTATGAAATGATCGTCCATGTAGGAGCCCGACACCACCGGCCCGCCAGCAAACCAGCCGCCGGCGGCACTGGCCCGGGCATCGGCCGAGTGGCGGCGCGTCTGCAATTCCGTCCGTGCGGGGTCGAGTATCCACGCCGTGCGCACAACGTCGCGAAAGGCACCGCGCCCGCCATGGCCCACCGGGGCGGGGGCAGGCGTATCCGTATCGGGGGTTGCGGGCGATACACTCACGCTGGTCGACCAGCCCTGGGCCTGCGCGGGAGGGCTGGCGATTACCGCCCCTGCCTGCACGGCCAGACCGGCCACAAGCAGGGGGGCCAGAACCCGCCTTATCGCTCCTGTCGGCGGCCGGGTTTTCATGAACCCCGCACCCTCCGGCCCGGCAGGTCCACGCCCCGGATCTGGCTGCGGCGCGCTGAAAAGGCGTATCCGTTACGCGGAAGGGGCAGGAATTTCCTGCCCGTCAGGGCGCAAGAGCCCCCAAAAGGGGGTAAGGGGCCAGACCCTGCAAAATACTCCGCCCGTGCCACGACACTCCGCAACGCCATTACTCTTCTGCAATCCGTCAGCCATTCCGGCCGGGCAATGACCCGACACTGCAAGGCGAACCTAGAGCACGAAGCTGACGTGAACCTGAATGATGGCGCAACGGCCCCTTCAGTCCAGGCGGACGGAGGGCCGCACGAGTGTATCCAGCCAGTCCGCCAGGCAGGACATGAGCCCGCGTGACAGGCCATAGAGTTCGACCTGGTGCTGGCGGTAGAGCATCATATGGCCAAGCCGGGCCGACAGGCCGTTCAGCAGGCCGCCACCAAAGACCGTGCCGCCGGGCAGCGTGCCCCAGCCATTATAGTCGCCCAGTGCCACGATCGCCCCCTTGTTGCGGAAAACGCAGCTTGGCACGGCCGTTCCGTTGCGGATAAGGGCCGGCACATGCTTGGCCAGATGGTGCGCCTGCTGCCGCGCGACCTGCGCCGTGGGGGGCAAGGGCTCGTCACGAATGAACGAGCAGTCGCCCACCGCGAAAATCCGTTCATCATCCACCGAACACAGATTGGGCTGCACGATGACCTGCCCCGAACGGTTCAGCGAAAGCCCGCCGAACTGCGCCGTGACCGCAGGCGCCTTCACCCCCGCAGCCCACACACGCAGCGTTGCGGGCACGTAGGACCCATCCTTGAGGGTAAAGCCCCCTTCATCCGCTCCGGACACCATGGCGGAGGTGCGTACATCCACCTTGATACGTTCAAGCTCGCGCTGGGCGGCTTCGGACACCTGTTCGGGGAAGGCGGGCAGGATACGCGGCCCGGCTTCGAGCAGGGTGATTTTGAGCTTGGGGGGATTTTTCTCGAACGAGTAAAGCCGCACCAGGTCCAGCGCCTTGTGCAGTTCGGCGGCAAGCTGGGTGCCCGTGGCCCCACCGCCGACAATGGCAATATCCAGTTCGGCATTCGCACCGAAGGCCCGCAACAGTTCCATGCGGAATTTTTCGTTGAAGCCGTTGGCCTCGATCAGGTTGTCGATGAACAGGCAGTGCTCGGCAACGCCGGGCGTGCCGAAATCATTGGCGCAACTGCCGATGGCCAGCACCAGCGCATCGTAATCCACCGTGCGGCCGTCCAGCACGACCGAACCGTCGGCGGACCGGAACGGCCCCAGCACGGCCTTGCGGTTCAGGCGGTCGACGGCCACGACCTCACCGGGCCAGAAGTCGAAATAATGCTGGCTGGCCTGCGACATGAAGCTGATACGGTTGTTCTCGTTCTGGACCGTGCCCGCCGCGAAGCAGTGCAACATGGGTTTCCACACATGGGAGAAACTTTTGTCGATCAGGGTAATGCGCGCATCGCCCTGCTTGCCCAGGGTCTTGCCCAGCCGGGTGGCCAGAGCCAGCCCCGCGACACCACCACCAACAACGAGAATTTCAGATTTTTCAGCCATCGCCGTATAAGGATCCGTTTAAAAATACCGTGAACACAGGGCCGGTGCACCAGACAGCCGACACACCCGCACCTAAACAGATCGGTAGAAACCTAGTTTCTTTCCACCGCTGCTGACAAGCGAATTCTGGGCCACCCCAACCGCACGCGCCACCGCCCCAAGGCACCTGCCCGTCATGGCAGGCGTCTTCCCTTGCAGGTGCCTGATCCTTACCCGGCTGGCACCCGCTGGTACGCGCCCGTTGCGGCACGCACCCTGCCCGCATTCAGAACCGGGCCCCTTGGGTATGCGCCTGCGCGAGCCGTTCAAGAAGACACAACCCTGTGGGCCACATCCCCAATTCGGCATCGCTGCCCAGATGGCCATGGGCACCGGCGGGCACGCATTCGCCCCCCCAGCAGCGCGCCAGCATGCGCGCGCGCCCGATTTCCAGCCACGGATCGTTGTCGCTGGCCACCACAAGGGCGGGAAAAGGCAGCCTGTCACGCGGCAGGGGCGTAAAATCCGCCACGCGCGGCTTGTCGGGGCCGGTATGCTGTTCCGTATCGGCCGGGGCCACCAGCAGCGCGCCCGCCACATGGCGGGCTGCAAGCGGGTTTTCGCCCGCCCAGCGCGCCACCAGCACACAACCCAGGCTATGGGCCGCCAGCAGGACCGGGCGCGTGGCACGCGCCACCATGCTGTCCAGCCTCTCGCGCCAGGCGGCATAGTGCGGTTCCGACCAGTTTTCCTGTTCAAGCCGCGTGCAGGCGATGCCTTGCGCGCCCAGATGGCGCTCCCACGCGGTGTGCCAGTGAAGCGGGCCGGAATTGTCCAACCCCGGCACCGTAACGACCGCGAAGTCCCGCAAAAGCACCGGGGCCTGAATCAGGGCATGGGGGGACAGGGGCGTTGGGATCGAGACGGAGTGTGGCATCTACACTGTTTTCAAAAAAAATGCGGCCTCTCTTGCAGGCCGGGACAGGCGCACAGTTTAGACAGGCTGGCCGCACCCGCATAGACCGGACAGGCCTGAGGGTGCGCCACTACGCATTCGCCCTGTGCCCGAAAACATGCGAACGGCCCTTGGACGAGGCCCAGGCAAGGCGCAAACAGGGCCGCAAGCCGGGGCCCCGGATGGACAGAGACACCGTGCCGACAGATCCACCCCGCCACCGCGCGCCCTCCCCCACAGGCTGGATTACGGGCCGCCTTGCAGAACAAACCACTACAGGTTCAGCCATAATAGGCAAAACTGTCTATATGCAATGCGTCCGGAAACGCTTATCAAATTGATGTCGTAACGGTTTTATCCTGTATCGTCATCCACGCATGCGAGCGGAGTACACCCATGCCAGACCTCAAGAACGATTTTGACTGCGCCGCCACAATGCGCACGGGCCGCTACTGGATGCCGTTCACGGCAAATCGCTATGTCAACGCGCAGGGCGAAGCCCGGGTCTTGACCGCGGCCCGGGGCGCCTATTACACCATGGGGGACGGGCACAAGGTGTTCGACTCCCTGTCCGGGCTGTGGTGCACCCCGCTCGGCCACGGCAATCCGCGTATTGCCCAGGCCCTGTACGACCAGGCCACAAGCCTTGATTTCGCCCCGTCCTTCCAGCTTGCCAACCCCGGTGCGGTGCGCCTGGCCGAACGGATCGCCAATATGGCGCCCGCCGGGCTGGAGCATGTCTTTTTCGCCAATTCGGGTTCCGAGGCGGTGGATACGGCGCTGAAAATCGCCATCGGCTTTCACAAACTGCGTGACGAAGGCGGGCGTTTCCGGCTGATCGGGCGCGAACGCGGCTACCACGGGGTAGGGTTGGGCGGTATGTCGGTGGGCGGCATCGTTCCCAACCGCAAGATGTTCGCGACCGTCATGGTGCCCGGCGTGGACCATATCCGCCACCCGTACGACCATGCCCGCATGGCGTTTTCCAGGGGCCAGCCGCAATGCGGGGCGGAAATGGCCGACGACCTGGAACGCCTGGTGGCCCTGCATGACGCATCCACCATAGCGGCTGTCATTGTCGAACCGGTGCAGGGTTCGACCGGGGTGCTGGTGCCCCCCGTGGGCTACCTGCAACGCCTGCGCGAAATCTGCACGCAATATGGCATACTGCTGATTTTCGATGAAGTTATAACAGGTTTTGGCCGCATGGGCGAAAACTTCGCCGCGCAGCGTTTTGGCGTGCGGCCCGACATGATCACCTTCGCCAAGGCCATCACCAACGGGATCGTGCCCATGGGCGGGGTTATCGTCACGCCTGAAATTTACAACACCTTCATGACTGGGCCTGAAAGCGCCATCGAATTTGCCCATGGCTACACCTATTCGGGCCACCCGCTGGCGGCAGCCGTGGCCCATGTGGTGCTCGACATCATGGAGGAGGACAATCTTCTTTCCAAGGTGCGCGCATTGGAGCCGGTGCTGGAAGAGGCCATCCACAGCCTGCGCGACCTGCCCCATGTGCATGACCTGCGCAATATCGGCCTGACAGCGGCCATAGAGCTTAAACCGCGCGAAGGCAAACCCGGCGCGCGGGGGCTTGAGGTCTTCGAGCGGGGCGTGCAGCATGGGTTGCTGTTGCGTGTGACGGGGGACACCATTTCCTTCGGTCCTCCGTTTATCTCCACCCCGGAGCAGTTGCGCGACATGGGTGCGAACCTGCACAGGATCATCGCCACCGTGGCCTGAACAGGTGCTGGCAGCACCATGCTTTTTGAAAAGGACGAATGTTACCATGCCCCTTCTTCATTTCCACGTGAACACCGGCCGCACCGAAGCCGAGATCAAGACCCTGCTCGACGCAGCCCATGAAGCCATGCTGGAAGCCTTCGAGGTCCCGGCGGGGGATCGGTACCAGATCGTGTCCGAGCACAAGCCTTCGAACATGATTGTGGAAGATACGGGCCTGGGCATTCCCCGTACGAAGGATGTCGTGCTGCTCCAGGTTTTCAGCCGCCCGCGCGGGGCTGACAAAAATGCCCTGTTCTACCGGCTGCTTGTCGAAAAGCTGGAAGCCGCCTGCGGGATCAAGCCGTCCGATGTCATGGTGTCGGTCGTCGAAAACCAGGATGCGCACTGGTCGTTCGGGCTGGGCCGCGCCCAGTTCCTGACCGGGGAACTGGGCGGCAAGCCTGCCACGTAACCCGCATGCAACCTCGCCCGCCCGGATGTGTACCCCATGTCCGGGCGGTGTAAGAACCGCGGCATTTGCGACCAGGGTGGAACAGCGCATGACCGGGCAGAGGCATAGGGCAGCGGGCCGACGCACCGCAAAAAAGACAATACGCAATTGCGTGTATGTGGACCGCACCGTCCAGACACCGCTGGTGGCCCAGATTATCCGCCAGGTTATCGCCAGTATCGAAAACAATACCTGGCCCGAACATGCCCGGCTGCCCTCGATCAGGCGGATGGCCGCACATTGCGCGGTCAGCACGCTGACTGTCGCCAACGCCTATAACAAGCTGGTGGCCGACGGTTTTCTTGAAGTACAGGCCGCGCGCGGCTATTTCGTAGCCACGCGCCCGGTCCTTGCCACCCCGGCACCCGTTGGCGGGAACGTCAAGCCATCTGTCGATTCCCTTTGGCTTTTGCAGCGCATTTACGAAGAACAGTCGCAAACGCTCAACGCCGGATGCGGCTGGCTGCCCCCGGCCTATCTGTATACTGACGGCATACGCCATGCCGCCACGGCCCTGGCCCGCAAGCCCGACCCGGAAATTTTCTCCTACGGCAATCCCTACGGCCACAGGGGGTTGCGCGAACAGATCCAGGCGCTTTTGCTGCGCGATGACGTGCCGTGCGACCTGTCCTCGATCATTGTCACCCATGGAGCGAGCCAGGCCATCGAACTGGCCGCCCGCGCCCTGGCCCGCCCGGGCGATACGGTGGTGGTGGAAGAACCGGGCTACTGCAATCTCTTTCCCGCCCTGGCGGCACTGGGGCTGAACATGGTGGGCGTGCCCCGCCTGCAGCAAGGCCCCTGCCTGGAAAGCCTGCGCAAGGTCTTTGAAGATTATCAGCCCTGTTTTTTCTTTATCAACACCCGGATCCACAACCCCACTGGCACCAGTTGCAGCCCGTATGTGTCGCACCATATACTCTCGCTATGCGAACAGTTTGGCGTGTTCGTGATCGAAGATGACACGTTCGGCGCGCTGGATGACGAGAATTCCCCTATCCTGGCACAGCTCGACCGCCTGCAACGTGTTGTTCATATCGGCAGTTTTTCAAAAACCATATCGCCGGGCATGCGCGTGGGCTACATGGCCTGCCCGCCCGCCATAGCCGCCTCCGTCCTGCGCCTTAAAATGGCCAGCAGCCTGACCAGCAGCAGTTTTTCGGAAACGGTCATTCACCATATCATGTCCGACGGGCAGTTCCGGCTGCATCAGACACGGCTGAAGGAACGCCTGAAAGAGCGGCGCAGGCGGATCAGCGCTGCCCTCGAAGCCAACGGTTTTACCCTTTACGCCCGGCCGCGCGGCGGCATGTTCCTGTGGGCCCGCGCCCCCGAGCGCGTCGATGTCCAGTCCCTGGCGGAAAAGGCGCTGGAACGCGGTATCCTGCTGGCACCCGGTGCATATTTCAACCCCGGGCACAGCCCGTCCTCCTACCTTCGCTTCAATGTCGCCTATTCCGGCGATGAGCGGCTGCATGATTTTTTGTCCACGGCGTAAAACGGCGCAGGAAAAAGCCCGTCGATCACACGGGCATGCGCATAGGCACGCATCCCTTGCCGTGCTAGCGTTCAGGCAGCCCGGGGCTTTACGGATGCACCGGAGGTGAAAATGGAAGTCACAGCCACGATGCCACACATCAAGTGCAAGACCGGCGGAGACGGTACCGGACACGGGCGCGGCGTGCGGCCTGGGCTGCATGCACCTGCCGGCCCCTGCGACAGGGCGGGACTTTTTGCCCAGGCGACTTACCCCACTGCGCGGAGCGCTGCGGTAGCATGAAAGATGTCGTGCGCCTGGGTGCGGCCTTTATCGGATTGATGGTGGGCGGCGGCTTTGCTTCCGGCCAGGAAGTAGTCCAGTTCTTCGACTCGTTCGGCCCTTATGGCCTGCTTGGCACGGTGGTTTCGGGCGCGTTTTTCATGCTGCTGGTCATGGAGCTTTACACGATCGGCAGCCAGTTGCGCATCACCACCCACCAGCAGGCCATGACGCAGCTTTTCGGCGCGCGCGCCAGCAAGGCGGCCGATATCATCCTCTCGCTTTTCCTGCTGTGCATGATCACCGTCATGATCGCGGGCAGCGGTGCTTCCATCCAGCAGCAGTTCGGCCCGCCCGCCTGGGTGGGTTCGGCCATCATGGCGGTGCTGGCCTGCCTGACCATGGTGCTGGATGTCAGGCGGATCGTCAGCCTGATCGGCATCATGACGCCGCTTGTATTCCTGATGGTCATCATCATGCTGGCATATAGCCTGCGCCAGCCCATTGCCCCCATGGCGGAACTGACACAGGCCGCCCACCAGCAACCGCACGCAGCGGGCCACTGGCTGGTCTCGGCCGTGCTGTACGTGTCCTACAATATTGCCGGGGCGGCTGCCGTTCTGCTGGTGCTGGGCGGGCAGGTGCCCGACGTGCGATTGGCCCGGTGGGGAGGCCTTGCAGGTGGGGGCGCGTTCGGCCTGCTGCTGGCCGGGCTTGCCTTCGTGCTGTTCGTCCAGGTCGATGCCATACGGGGGGCCGCAGTACCGACCCTGCTGCTAGCGGGGCGGATTTCGAGCGTATTCGGGGCGATCCTGCTGCCGGTCATCCTGGTCAAGCTGTATTGTTCATCGGTCGGCATGACCTATGCCCTGTCCTCCCGCCTGGAAGAATATGGCCTGTCGCGCCTGAAGGGGGCGGCAGCGATTACCGCCTGCGCCTGGGTCATGAGCCAGTTGGGTTTTGTCATGCTGGTCAAGGCGGTCTACCCAATGATCGGCTATTGCGGATTGCTGATCATGGGGGCAACGCTGCTTTCGTTCCTGCGGCGCAGGCGGCGGGGCATGGCAGGCGGCGTCACCCCCACGCGGGTATAAAACTGATTTAAACGGCTTTTGCTTTTAATGGAGCATACGACGTGACAAAAACTGCACTTGTCCTTGGCGCCGGCATGGTGGGGGTCTGTACCGCATGGCATCTGGTACGGCGTGGCTTTGACGTGACATTGGTCGACAGGCGCGGGCCGGGACAGGAAACATCCTATGGCAATGCCGGGCTGATCCAGCGCGAATGCGTGGCCCCCCACCATTTCCCGCATGAACTCTCACGCATTGCGCGCATTGCCCTGGGGCGCGGGAATGACGTGCATTACAGCATGCGCGCCATGCCGGCATTGGCCAGGCCGCTATTCGACTACTGGCGTGCGTCCGGCCCCGGTCCCTACCCCGCCATTGTCCGGCATTACGAAGCAATGATCCGCCATTGCCTGACCGAGCATGACGAGATGATCGAGGCCTCCGGCGCGCGGGATCTGATAAGGCCGGGTGGCTTCAAGTTCGCCCTGCAATCCGCCAAGTCCCTGGCCGAGGAAGCTGCAACGGCGGAACGCCTCAAGCGTGACTTCGGCATCGCCGCCACCATCCTGGACAGCGATGGCCTGGCCAAGGCCGAACCGGCCCTGAAACGGCGCTTTGCCGGGGCGATCCACTGGACCGATCCCTGGGCGGTACGCGATCCCGGCGGGCTGGTGGGGCGATATGCGCAGGCCCTGGAACAGGCGGGCTGCACGCTGGCCGTGGGGGATGCTGCAACCCTGGCGCAGGATGCAGGCGGGTGGAGCGTGCGAACCGCCAGCGGCATTGTCCGGGCCGAACATGCCGTTGTGGCCCTGGGCCCGTGGTCCGATCAGGTGCTGCGCCCCATGGGCTACCGTTACCCGCTTTTTGTAAAACGCGGCTATCACACCCATTACAAAGGCGATGCCGGGCTGAGTATGCCTGTGCTGGACCTGCAAGCCGGCACGATGATGGTCCCCATGAACATGGGCCTGCGCGTGTGCACGGGGGCCGAGTTCGCACCTTTGGGTGCCCCACCCACACCGGTGCAGATGCACAGGGCAGAAGCCCGCGCGCGGGAGCTGTTGAACCTGGGGCCGGCAATCGAACCCACGCCGTGGCTGGGCAACCGGCCCTGCACGCCCGACATGCTGCCCGTGATCGGGGCCGCCCCCAATCATAAAGGGCTGTGGTTGCATTTCGGCCACGCGCATCAGGGCTTTACCCTGGGCCCCGTAACGGGCCGCCTGCTGGCGGAAATGATGAACAGGGAAACCCCCTATTTCGACCCCCAGCCCTATTCACCCACGCGTTTTCACTAACGTCACGACAGGGCCAAAGACACGCCAGCCCGTTCGCGACTGGCGTGCGAGGTAGCAGGGAAAAACCTTGCGACAGGGCTGCGGATCGGCAACGCTCCACGCAATGGAGCATGCAACCGCGGTCGGTCAGCCCGTGCTTGCCTTCCAGGCGGCCAGCGCTCTTTCCCGCGCGAAGCGGTGTTCCACGACCGGACAGGGATAGGTTTCCCCCAACCGGACACCGGCACGTGTCAGTTCGGCCGGGCTGGCCTGCCAGGGCGCATGCAGGGCACGTACTGGCAAATGCCGCAGTTCAGGAACGAATTTTTTGATATACTCACCGTCCGGATCGAACTTCTCTGACTGCAACACAGGGTTCATGACCCGGAAATAGGGCGCAGCATCAACACCGCTGCCCGCCACCCATTGCCAGTTCATGACATTGCTGGCCGGGTCTGCATCCACCAGTGTATCGTCAAACCACCGGGCCCCTTTGCGCCAGTCTATCAGCAGGTGTTTGGTCAGGAACGACGCCACCACCATGCGCACCCGGTTATGCATCCATCCCGTTATCCATAGCTGGCGCATACCCGCATCCACCAGCGGATATCCGGTCTGCCCCCGTGCCCAGGCAGTGAACATATCCGGCTCGTCCAACCAGCGCATGGCATCGAATTCGGGGCGGAAATTCGTACTGGCAAGATCGGGGCGGTCGAACAGCAGGGACCATGCAAAATCCCGCCAACCCAGTTCGGACAGGAATTTATCCTGATCTGCCAATGAAATTTCATGGCTTGCAGTCTGCACAGCACGTTTTGTCGCATGCCAGACCTGGCGTGGTGACAGATGCCCGAACCGCAAATAGGGCGAAAGCCGCGATGTGCTTACCCCTGCGGGCCGGTCACGCAATGTGGCATAACCCTCCAGCGTGTCATTAAGGAAAGCCCCTAAATAATCCTGTGCTTTTTCCTCGCCCGGATGCCACTCCGCCCTGAGTCCGGCCGCCCAGTCCGGGGTCTTCGGCAAAAGAGCCAATGCATCAACCGTTGTTCTGCCTGCCAGCACTTCGGGCACAGGTGCCGAACAAAGCCGTTCTGGCGCGGCAAGCGGGCATGCCGGGTCGCCCATTTCACAAACAGCACGCCACCAGGCCGTATAAACCCGAAACCTGCCCCCCGCGCGTGTCTGAACAGTCCAGGGTTCATGCAGCAGGCTGGCCGCGAAACTGGAGGCAGCAATACTGTTTTCTTTACAATAATCCTTTACCCGACTGTCAATATTCCGCTCATGCAGGCCATAGCGACGGTTCCAGAATATCCCGGCCGGTTGAAGGGTACGCAAGACATCGCACATGATCTCAAATGTTGGACCATGCAGGACCAGTAGCTCCCCACCACAGGCGGTGATAGAAGCCTGGAAGGCCCGCAACGCACCGTCCAACCACCAGCGGGTTGCCCTACCCAGTGGCAAGGCCGGGTCATGCACGAACACACACAGAACGGGCAGACCCGTCTCAGCGGCCGCATGCAGGGCAGGATTATCGGCAAGACGCAGATCGTCCCGAAACCATACGATAACAGGCTTATCACCCGATTTCCCGGAATATGACGTCGTAATACTCAAACCGACTTTTCCCCATCGTGCAGCCCATCCATTGTGGTAGCCGGCATCAGAGAATGTGGAAATAAAAAACCCATACAACGATCAAGTCGGCCCCGATCTTTTCAGAAACAAGACCTTCCATCCCAGCGGTCCGCCATCATTTTTCGTAAAATCCATGAAAAATCGAACCAGGAAACTCTTACTATCTCAAATCATCACATCCCCAATAAATCGCAATAACCGCGAGCACTCCAAATGTAAGTTATTTTTCTTTTTTTAGATTTTTATTATGTATTTTTGATAGAATCCAAGAACGGCGCGATCTGGTGTTGTGTTCCGGACATTTACCCAAAGCAAAAAAAACTAACATTAACTATTTCCAGCCAATTATGAATGCCTATAAATTGAGCGTGGTTTTTCATCGCGATATGCCAGTCCGGCATAGAAAATGCTCTGCTTGAAATCCGATACCCAGTTCCTGCCATCGACCATACACATATATCCCCAAGGATGTCCCCTGGTTGAATAAGCCCCTCAGCAGGATCATATTCGCCTGCCGCCTGCTTATCTACTGACGGTATTGGAGACCGGCTTCCACCGCCTTTTCTGGACTTACCCGGTCTGATGTCCACTCACCTTGGGGCGGCGCCTTGCCAGGGCGTCTGATAACCTCTTGCTTGTCGTGGGTTTGGAGCGATTTCAGGATGTCCTGACGGACGCCCGACTGTGTTCCTTATATATGCCCCCTCTTCCCAGCGGTCATAGGGGGAGAGGCCACAGGCCATTGGCTGCATGTTTCAATCCAAACATCTCAGCGCCCTTCCTGGGCCTGTGAAGAACTAACGCCGGACCGCTACCAACACGGCAACCTGGGCTACCGGAGGAAGTCTGCAAGTCGTTGATTTGATGGGGAAATTTACATTGGCGGAGAGAGAGGAAGACACAAAAAAAAGCTAAGTATATTTATATAAACAGTTTTTTTAATCGTACCAGATTAATTTGCCCGCAAATTTGCCCTCAAAATTATCTCAACTTGATACGAGGCGCCGGACGGATATGCTCCGAAATACCCCCGGGGAATTGCCTCCCGGCCAATTAAAAATGACTGACACGTCTCTCACATGCCAATACCAACGGACGGCAAGCAGCATACGGGCCCGCCAGAGTCGTGCTAGGGCCGGTATATTCCACCTGCACCACCTGACCCTGTCGTAGCCGCGCCAGGGCATGCCGATCAGATCATGCCGGGCGC
>NZ_JAFVMH010000017.1 GCF_017377735.1 Acetobacter garciniae | reverse complement strand
GACCCCGAACGACCGTGCTGTCGATCATGTGCTGCCAGTCATCGGTCAGGCCGAGTTCAACCAGCGTTTCCAGCAGAGCGTCCCAGACGCCTTGCTCTGCCCATCGACGGAACCGCACATACACCGAGTTCCATTTTCCGTAGCGCTCATGCATGTCCCGCCACGGACAACCAACACGCAGGACATAAAGCATTCCGTTGAGAAACAGACGATTATCCTGTGCTGGTCGGGACCAGCGGCCACGTTCAGGCGGCAGCAGATTGCCAATAATCGCCCATTCTTCGTCCGTCAGGTCGCCACGCATCCACAGGTCTCCGTAAAGACCAGCTTTGAATCACATCTCCAACAACCTGAAAAGGTCTTTTGTCAACAGAACCTAGCCAAATGACTACTGAGCAATCATTCAATCCCTTTAGCGGCAGGCGAGAATATTCCATCATGATCGGCACAGATCTCAGGACCATGCCTGAACTCTGTGTGCTCATCGCCCCAGGCCTTGAGAGCCATGATGACAGGCTCAAGGGTCCGCCCGCGTGGAGTGAGGCTGTACTCCACCTTTGGCGGAACTTCAGGATAAACCGTTCGCAACACGAACCCGTCACGCTCCAGTTCGCGAAGCTGGGTCGTCAGCATTCTCTGTGTGATATTGGGCAGGCGCTTACGGATGGCGTTGAAGCGTAGGGTCCCCTGAAGCAGGTGATAGAGGATCACGCCTTTCCATTTTCCATCGATGAGTTGAAGCGTTGCCTCAACAGCGCAGCCAGGGCTGCAAGCGAGCGACTGATGGCGGATACGGGTCATAACGGTATCATTTCCGACACTATGGGCGTTAAAAGTGCGTTCTTGTCTGTAAGCAGCATAGTGCTCACTCTTCTCCTCATTCAACAGAGGAGCAGACATCATGCGGGCCATCGGTTATCAGACGCCGCTTCCCATCGAAAATCTGGCGTCCCTTCAGGACATTGGGTAATCCCCCCATTTTTAGTGGGGTTCTGACTGAGAATTCAGGCAGCTGCTTTTAGTTTCTGGGCGGGCGTGAACCCGCTGTTCCCCATGTTGGGTCTGTCATTGTTATATGTCCAGAGCCATTGTGTTGCGACCTCCTGTACGTCCTGAATGCTTTCAAACAGATGCTGCTGCAGCCATTCCTGCCGGACAGTCCTGTTGTAGCGTTCAATATAGGCGTTCTGCTGCGGATTACCCGGTTGCGTATAGATCAGGGTAATCCCCTTCTTTTCGGCCCATGAAACCAACGTATGACTGACATATTCCGGGCCATTGTCCATTCGGATAGCCTCTGGCCTGCCACGCCACTCCATAACCTGCTCCAGACAGCGGACAACCCGACAGGCCGGCAGGGAAAAATCGACCTCTATCGCCAGTCCTTCACGATTGAAGTCATCCAGAATGTTCAGGAGCCGAAAAGCGCGTCCATCCAAAAGCCTGTCCGCCATGAAATCCATGGACCAGACCGTGTTGGGAAGGACCGGAACCGACAGCTTTTCAGGCTTTTCGCGAACCAGACGCCTGCGGGGTTTAATCCGCAGGTTGAGTTCCAGTTCCCGATAAATCCGATAAACTCGCTTATGATTCCAGACCTGTCCCTGCACGTTACGCAGATACAGAAAACACAGGCCAAATCCCCATCTCCTGTGAGCCTGGGTCAGTCCCACCAGAAGATCGGCAATCCTGTCGTTCTCCGCCGCCAGTCGCGGACAATAGCGAAAGCAGGTCTCGGATATCCCAAAAATCCGACAGGCCAGCGCAATGCTGACCCCGTGATGCGCCACAGCCTGTGCGGCCAGTTCCCGGCGCTGGGCTGGCCGCTTCATTTTTTTCCCAGGGCTTCCTTCAGGATATCCGTCTGCATGCTCAGATCCGCATACATCCGCTTCAGCCGACGGTTCTCTTCTTCCAAAGCCTTCATCTGACTGATCATTGACGCATCCATGCCGCCATATTTCGCGCGCCACCGGTAAAACATCGCGTTGCTGATCCCATGCTCCCGGCACAGGTCAGGAACCGAGACGCCGCCCTCAGCCTGGCGGATCACACCCATAATCTGGGCATCAGTAAAGCGATCACTCTTCATCAGAATCTCCTCATCCTCACGCTGAGAAAATTCTCATTCAAAAGCCACTCTTTTTATGGGGGGATTACCGGATGACCGACTTTCCAGCATTTGATTTCTGGATATGCCGGGGCATAGGCTTGAGATGCGGCTTTTTGCGATGAACCTTGGAGACAAAGCCCTGCTTTTCGATGAAGTCTTCGTTGGCTTTTGAGCGATAGGCCGTGTCGGCCCAGACACTTGAGGCCGTATTGGTTTTATCCAGAAGCCCCTCTCTCAATCGCGCGCCATCACTGGCAGCGGCATGCGTTGTTTTCCATTTGCGGATGAACCGGTATTTCCGATCGATGGAAACATGCGATTTATAGCCAAAGAACGGGATGGCGAGATCGCTGGATGGCATGGTTCCATCATCCTGCCGCTTCGCCTTCATGAACTTCAGTGTCCAGCGCGCATGACGATCCTTGTGCGACAGCTTTGCGGGTTTGTCCTGCCAGTCTTCAGGAATACATCCTTCCCGAAGATCGGCTTTCTCTGCATTGGTGTTCCGCTGCTTCGGAGCCGCTACCAGCGTGGCATCCAGGATCTGGCCTGACATCGGCAAATACCCGGCGTTACGCAGGGTCGCATCAAAGCGGTTGAACAGCCCATCGATCGCACCCCCCTGGGTCAGACGCTCGCGAAACAGCCAGACCGTTTTGGCATCCGGCACCCGATCTGAAAGTCCCAGCCCAAGGAAACGCATAAAGGAGAGGCGATCGTTGATCAGATATTCCGTCCGCTCATCAGACAAATTGTTGAGCGTCTGGATCACCAGGATCTTGAACATCAGCACAGGATCAAATGGCGGTCGTCCGCCCTTGCTTCCATCGGAATACGCCAGGGCCTTGTCCAGATCAGGACGGAACGCTTCAAAATCCACAGTCCGGGAAAACGCTTCGAGCTGATCGCCAAGCCCACTCAGCCGGGCAAGACGCTCTTCAACATCAAAGAAACCAGACTGCTTCATATCGCCATTCCCTCAATCAACGCAGAAGAAATAGAATCATACAGAAGACCTCAAAACCAGGGGGTTTTTAGAACCCTCCACCTGCTAACCACAAAGAGAAACATCGAAAATTAAATGGAATGGCGAGCCTAATGCCATCATGAGCAACCTGACAGCACGCCACTCAAGATATCAGAAATCAGGAATTACAATTCCTAGTCCGGTTTTGACACGATCAAGAACAACTAGAGTTCGAAATGTATCCACAAAACTGTTCTCAGAGAACAAAGTGCGGGAAAGGTGCTCATACCGCTTCATATCGGGAACGAGCATAACGAGGAAAAAACCTCCGTTACCCGTGACATAATAGCATTGTTGAACTTCGGGTGTCGCATTGAACAGAGCCTTCATCGGTTCGATAGTTGCCGCTCGATCATTCTGGAGGTGTACCTCCACAATAATTGTAATCGAGGATTGCACAGCGTCAGGAGCAACAATGGCTACATTTGCCTCAATGATACCGCTGTTTTCCATCGCTGAGATGCGACGTTGCACTGCGGCGGGCGATAAATGTACCGACTCGGCGATCATGCGCTGTGAAGTTCGGCTATCATTCTGAAGAATACGAAGAATTGCGCGGTCGAACTGATCGAGGTGCCGCTTGGTACGAGTGGATCTCCCGTTTTGTGGCCTTCCATCGGGTCGTTGTCTCATCTCTTCGCTCCAATTTGCGCGTACAACCCACGCTCTGATGTGCAATCTATCGCTATCGATAGGCAAGCAAAGGTTACAGTTAAAGCCAAAACCTTCAACGATGATATTCAATAGAGCAGTCTGCCCTTCATACTTAAACTTACACCCTCTTAACTGCACTAGAAAGCGGGGGTAAAAATACAGACTGAGTGGACATTGAATATGCTCCACAGTTTCTGTTCTATCTCTATTGTTACTAATTGAAGGCAAGCTTCGCCTTTCAGCAATGATTACCCTTTTTTAAAAGGATTACTGATCGTGAGCATTCAGTGGCAAGGCGTTTTCCCGGCCGTCACGACCAAACTGAGGAGCGACTTCTCGTTTGACGCGGAGGCAACGCAGCAGGGCATTGACCGTCTCATCAATGATGGCGTCGCCGGTGTCGTAATGATGGGTATGGTGGGCGAAAATGCTCAGCTTGCACCGTCCGAAAAACTGGACGTACTACGCGCCGCAAAGGAAGTCGTCGCCGGTCGTGTGCCGATCATTTCGGGCTTGGCCGAAACCAATACCGAGCGTGCGATGGCGTATGCAAAGGAAGCCGAAGGCCTCGGGATCAATGGCCTGATGGTCTTCCCCGGCCTTACGTATAAGTCAGACGAGCATGAGACGATCTCCTTCTACAAATCCGTCGCCAACGCGTCAGGCCTGGAAATCCTGCTTTACAACAATCCGCGCGGCTACGGAGTCGACCTCACCCCGGATGTGGTCGAGCGACTTCTCGAAGCGCCGACCATTACCGCGATCAAGGAAGAGTCTTACGACACGACCCGTGTGACTGACCTGCTTTCGCGCTTTTCAGATCGCCTCAATGTTGTTTGCGGTGTCGATGACCTGATCCTTGAAAGCGCTGCTCTTGGCGTCGTTGCCTGGGTTTCGGGTATGGCTAATGCCCTGCCGAGGCCGTCGGTCGAACTGTTGAAGCTCGCTGTGGCTGGCGATCTCATCAATGCACGTAAACTCTACGCAGCGCTCACTCCGCTCTTCCACCTCGATACCGTGGTGAAGCTGGTGCAACACATCAAACTTGCCGAAAACATCATAGCTGGGTCGGCCGAGACGGTTAAGCCCCCGCGTCTCAACCTTGAGGGCGCAGAGCGCGAAAAGACAATCGCTATCGTCAACAAGGCTGTCAGCGACCTGAAGACATTGGGTTACTGAACCGCACCGAGGTCGCGCTCCTGAGTGCGGCCTCCACCCACCTTTCGTATATTCGACCGGATGCCCCCCATCTCGTGATCGATGACCGTGCCTTCTTAATGGAGCATCGTCGTGAAAAATACCTTCTTCTGCATTGATGGCCACACCTGCGGAAATCCCGTTCGGTTGGTGATTGGCGGCGCTCCGACGCTTGAAGGCGATGATATGGTACAGCGCCGCGCGCATTTCGAACGCGATTACGACTGGGTTCGTACCTCATTGATGTTCGAACCGCGCGGCCATGATGTTATGTCCGGCACAATCGTCTACCCGCCGACACGCAGCGACTGCGACGCAGCGATCCTCTTCATCGAGGTCAGCGGCTGTTTACCCATGTGCGGCCACGGCACCATTGGTACCGTCACTTTCCTTATAGAAAATGGGCTCGTACGACCGAGTAAACCTAGCTTACTCAAACTCGATACTCCTGCCGGCCTGGTGGTCGCAAATTTTGAGATGGACGGCGAACATGTCACGTCCGTACGCCTCATCAATGTCGCATCCTACCTCCATGCACGAGACCTAAGCATCGAACTCGATGGGATTGGCGAAATCCGCTTTGATGTTGCCTATGGTGGCAATTTCTATGCGATCATCGAAAGTCAAGCGAATTTCCGCGATATGGAAGACCTTTCGCCAACTGATATCCAGCGACTGAGCCCGATGGTGAGAGCAAAGGCGAATGAGAAATACGAGTTCATCCACCCGCTTACACCGGAAATCAACGGTTTATCGCATGTGATGTGGACCGGCCGAGCGAAAAATCAAGGTTCAACAATACGGAACGCCGTTTTCTACGGTGATAAAGCCATCGATCGATCGCCTTGCGGTACTGGCACTTCGGCACGTATGGCCCAACTGGTGGCCAAGGGACAACTCGCGATTGGCGAAACATTCGTCCATGAAAGCATCATCGGGACATGCTTTAACGGCGTAGCAACCGAGGCGACAAAGATCGGCGACATCGATGCCATCATTCCCAGCGTAGAAGGCTGGGCTCGAATCACCGGTCACAACACCATCTTCGTTGAAGATCGCGATCCGCTGCATCGTGGCTTTCTGCTGATCTGAAAAGATATCGCTACAACCGGGACTGTAAGTAAAATTATAACAACCTTCGCCAACGCTGAGTATCAGCTATTCGTGCCCTGACCTGGCTCGACGTTCTGGCAGTACAAGGATTGGCTGCCATCTCCCGTTAGCGATGTTACGATACCAGCTTTCGACAGTTACTCGGCTCAATCGACAATCATCGAGTTGTTGCTAGAGCTATTGAGCGACCACCCTAACCGGCCTCAATTTTCTGCAATTAAATTTTGGTGCTGGAGAAAGACCGTTTCACCGAGAACTGGTCATCACTTTCGATCCCGCGCCCTTCAGTCGCAGTGGAGAAAATGTGAGGACAGAGCTCCGTCTCACAAAGACAACCAAGCAGGAAATGCGGCTTTCGTGAGAAGGGCGTGTCCCCCATCAAGCGCAAAACACTGCTCAGGATGTTGTCATCCTATTGGGATTTATACAGCGCAATCATGCTGCTTCTCGGCTGAACAACAAAAACGCAGAGACCGGAGAAAACTTAATGACACATATGGTAATCGTTGGAGCAGGGATTATCGGGCTTGCTTCTGCCGAGGCTGCGCAGTGCCGCGGCTGGAAGGTCACCCTCGTCGATCGTGCTTTCGAAGGTGATCGCGCGTCCCATGGTAATGCAGGTGGTATCGCCGTTAGTGAATGTGTGCCTCTGAGTTTGGCCGGTATGGGGCTGAAACCACTCAAATGGTTAATGGACCCGCTCGGTCCACTCTCTATTCGGCCTGGCCATGCTCTCAGTCTCTATCCATGGTTTCGGGCGCTTTCGAAGGTTGCAAAACCAAAGAATTATGCGCGCATCGGTAACGCGCTGGCTGCACTGAACAATCGATCGCTGTTCGATTTCGAAGCTATGCTCGGTCGTCTCGGAATCATCGGCGATCTCCATAAACGTGGCGCACTCACAGTTTACGAAACGGAAGAGGCCTTCGAGGAAGATCAGACTAACTGGACGTTCAAACGTGAACGTGGGGTCGTCTTCCGCAATGTCTCGATCGACGAATTACGAGTTCTTGAACCAGGGCTTGCACCGGTCTTCAAGCGCGCGGTTATGATTGAACAGTGGGCGCATATTGACGATCCGAAGCGCATCGTAGATTCCCTGCGTTCGCATGTCAGAAACGCCGGTGCGGAATTCATAACAGGCGAAGCTGCGTCAATAGTGGATCAAGGAACTCGTGTCGGGGTGATGCTCGAAGGCGGCCGGTTCGTAGACGGTGACCGGGTTCTCGTTTCGACAGGAGCGTGGTCTGCCCGCCTCTCGCAGACAGTTGGCGACAACGCCCTGCTCGAAAGCGAACGTGGCTACAACACCACGCTTCCAAACTGCGCGACGCGCCTGAATCGAGAGGTAATTTTCTCTGAACGGATGTTCGTGGCAACACCTCTTGCGATCGGCCTTCGTATAGGCGGCGCCGCGGAGTTTGCTGGCCTGACGGCACCTGCAAACTATGGCCGCAGCGCAACGTTACTGAAGCTTGCCCATCGCTACCTGCCAAATCTGGATGTGTCAGAGGCGCAGCAGTGGATGGGGAACCGGCCGACAACGCCGGACTCGCTCCCAGTCATCGGCGCTTCTCCACGAAATGACCGCATTCTGTATGCCTTCGGCCACGGCCATCTCGGTTTTACGCAGGCGGCTACGACTGCTGAGCTCATCGGCGACCTGCTCGATCGTAAGAGGCCGGAAGTCGACATGACGCCATACTCCATTGCACGCTTCAATCGAGGTTAGGGCATGTTCAGCTTGTCGACCAACGTGTGTTCTATCAGTTGGAACATATTGAACCGACTGAACTGCCCCGGTTTTACCGGAGAGTAAAACTCTCGGAGGATGAGCCCTATGGTAGAGAAGAAGAAAACATCACGTTATTCGACTGAGTCCCGTGAGCGCGCCGTGCACCTTCTTGACAAGCATCGCTCGGATTACCCGAGCCTATCGGCGGCCTGGCAGGAGATTGGTGGCAAGCCTGGCTGCTCGGGCGACAGCCTGCACGACTGGTGGAAGCAGACCCGGCGGGACGCTGGTGCGCAACCGGGATCGACCACAGCCGAGACTGCACCGACACAGCGTATCGCTAAACGGTATTTGAATTCTTCATGGAATACCCAAGCCATTCCGAAAATCAGCCCGGGCAATATCCTCTATAACCAGCATCCACTCGTCTCCCTAGGTTCTGTTGACAAAAGATGGTAGCCACAGCTTGACGGCAGCGAGATTGAGAAAGGCGAGGAAGGATTTCCTCGTTTTGTCATAGCGGGTGGCGATACGGCGGAACTGCTTGAGCCTGTTGAACATCCTTTCAATACGATTTCGGTCACGGTATCGGCGGAAATCGCAGGGAATGTCCTGTGTCCGGTTCGAACGTGGCGGGATTACGGGAAGAATACCTCGCAAAAGCAGGTTCTCCCGTATCCTGTTACTATCATACCCCTTGTCGGCCAGAAGTCGGCGCGGTGTCACGACCGGCAGGTCCATCAGGGCATCAGCACCGGAATAATCAGAAACTTCACCACCTGTCAGGTCGAAGCCAAGAGGGCGTCCCTGACCGTCAGCACGGGCGTGGATCTTGCTCGTAAAGCCGCCGCGACTTCGACCAAAGCCTTCCTTATGAGTCCCCCTTTTGCGCCAGCCGCCTGGCTGTGACCCCGAACGACCGTGCTGTCGATCATGTGCTGCCAGTCATCGGTCAGGCCGAGTTCAACCAGCGTTTCCAGCAGAGCATCCCAGACGCCTTGCTCTGCCCATCGACGGAACCGCACATACACCGAGTTCCATTTTCCGTAGCGCTCATGCATGTCCCGCCACGGACAACCGACACGCAGGACATAAAGCATCCCGTTGAGAAACAGACGATTATCCTGTGCTGGTCGGGACCAGCGGCCACGTTCAGGCGGCAGCAGATTGCCAATAATCGCCCATTCTTCGTCCGTCAGGTCGCCACGCATTCAAAGGTCTCCGCAAAGACCAGCTTTGAATCACATCTCCAACAACCTGAACAAGTCTTTTGTCAATAGAACCTAGCAGTGGAGGCAGCTTGAGAAAGTGCTTCAAATATCGGGGCATTTCTACAGTGCAAACATTCGATAACTCTGTACAAAGAACGAGATAGTCTGTAAAATAATCGCCAGATACCAGAAATGACGGGATTGGATGATGGCAATCGTAACGGTGGCAGATGGAAGGGTGACGTTGGCAGCACCCTTCCATCCAGATCTGTCGCCCATAGCCTATGGTCTTCGCGGCCGGTTTCTTGGCAAGGACGCGGGCTGGGCCTTTGCCCCTGAACACGAGACCAGACTGCGCGAGATCTGCATGCACCTGTGGGGTGTCGACGGTCGGCCGGGAAGCATGGCCGATACGGCCTCCATCGTTGTGGCAGTCGAGGAGATGAGCATCGGCACCCCGATTTTTCGTAAATTCAATGCCGACATCTATCTGGGTGGTCGCCAGATCGCCGGGGTGCCGAAATCGCGCCCGGTTGCACGCCCCGGCAAAGGTGTGCGGTTCCTTGCCGGAAAGCCCGCACTGTCGCGTGAGGGGCTTGGCGTCTGGCTGACCATTCCAACTGGTGCGGAATTCTCGATGACCGTCCCCCGCATGGCCTTGCCGTTTGTCACGTCCTGCCTCGCAGGACATGGGCATATCACCCAGGGCGTCTAAACCTCGCGCGGGACAGTACCTGCTCTTAGGGCTCCATACCCGGTGAGCGGTCATCTGCACGACGTGGCGTATCCTCTTTCTGGCTCGGCAACATCGGCCTGTCTCGTCCGGCCTCTGGACTACGCTCAGCGGCTTTGTCGCCGAAGAGGGTTTCCCGCGCATCGTCCATGCGGGTCATCAGGGATACCATCTCGGGCGTGTCGCGGCCGGCCTCGAAAGAAACCGGCTCTCCTGGCTTCAACTGGGCGCCGTCCTGCGGGAGATCCCGCGCCCAGCCGACATAGATCCGATCCTGGGAGGCGAGCATGAATTCGCCACGGCTTTTCCCGACAAGAGTGCCCTCGTAGTGTTGTCCGGGCGTGGTGGTGGCGATGTAGCGGTCGTGCCAGTCAACCCGGCTGCCGTTGTGGAAAGCGCGTTCCAGAAAGCCAGTCGCCCGCTCAAGGGCTGCGTAACGGATCGGATCGAGCAGTTCGGTCATCATGCGTTGCACCGCATCGCGATTACCGTTTTCGCCAGCGATGGACACTGCGACCATACGTTCGCGCGAGATCGGGGAAAACGACAGGTCATGGCCTGCATCGAGAGCGATCTTGCGCCAGAGCAGGGTCTGCGTTCTGCCGTTTCCTTCCCGGAAAGCATGAATATGATTCAGATCGACGAAATGCTGCGCGAGAGCGGCCGCGAACTGACCCGCGTCGAGACCTTTCAGATTGTTCTGGGCCGCCAGGCGACCGAACAAGGCATGGGTTTCGGTCTCGATCTGTTGTGGAGGCGCGAAGGACGTGCCCCCAGGCAATCCGGCATGGTTGTATTTGAAAAGTGGCGTGGTGCGCGGCACACCGGCCCAGTCATAGACGTCCTGGAACAGATAGCGATGGATCGCTTTCACCAGTTCCAGGCCCTGCGCCTGCGGGAAACCCCTCTCGTGAAGTTCGCTTTCCCTAAGAGCAACCAGGACAGCTTCGGCTTCCCTGAGCCGCTGTGGATTTCCGATAATCCCAAACTTGTTCTTGAGGGTAGCCCCATCATCCTGAAGATAGGGATCGGCCATCGACGCTATATCGCCTTAGCCGCGACCAGATGTCCTTCATCATGGAGCCGTGCCACAACACGCCTGCGGACTTCATCCGCAGTAATATCGCCACGCATATAAGCCTCAAGGTCGAGAGTGTCCTGGGGAAGGAGACGCTGGCCTTCGCGAGCAGCGCTGGCCTGGGCGTCCTGAACGGCTTTTTCTCGAACCGACTGAGGCATGAAACATCACTCCCTAAGCTTTGTTCAAGTATATCACTTCCAACATCGCATGTCAGTGTTTGTTTGCCACGATTTGCAAGGACTTGTCGGCTTCATTCAAGAAAACGAGACGATCGTCGGGAAGCGGTCTCTGAAGAGACAGGGCCTCGTCCCAGGGGGCGGTCAACCACGTCTCAAGATCCTCAGGGCGGTCGAGAATGACCGGCATGGCTTTTGGGTGGTATGGTCCGACAATGCCATTGGCCTCGGTCGTCAGGAACCCAAACAGATCGGCCGTGACTTCCCCTTCCTTCAGCTTGCGCACGGATGTCCAGCGCGCCCATAGCCCGGCGAAGAAGCGCAGCGGACGGGTCTGGTCGCCAGCGAACCAGACCGGCTGGATCGATCCGTCGGCCTTCAGGCCATTCTCGGCGAAAGCCGTGAATGGCACCAGGCAGCGATGCTCGACCCCCAGCCAGCGCCGCCAGTGTGGCGACGCGGTATTGCGGATATTGGTCACGCCCCGGTCCACCTTGTGTCCTTTGAGAGCGAAGGCGGGCGAGGGCATGCCCCAGCGCACCAGGACCAGCTCCCGGCCCTCGGCCCCGTTACGCACAATGGGGGCCGCGTAATCGGGCCAGATTTCGGGGAAGGAAGGCAGATTGCCTGTCCTGTCGATCATGACGCGAGTCGCCGCGCCAATGGCGGCCTGGCTGCCTGTCATGCTGTAGAGATTGCACATGATACTGGCCTTTCCTGACGGCAGGATTGCCCCGTTTTCAGGATGATAGTCTGATCTGGGCGGGAGGGGATAAAAAATATCCCTTGTGTTCCTGTTTTGTTCTTACGTAGGAGTAAGGGCGGGAGGACAGACACATGACGCACGCGAAAATGGACACACTGGCCCTGCTACGCGACAAGATCCGCCGCATCGAAGGGTTTGAGCAGACGGCGGCAGGCCGTCTTTCCACTGGAATTCCCGCCATTGACGCCTGCCTGCATGGCGGGCTGACCCGGGGAGGTCTGCACGAGTTCTTCGGGGCGGGAAGCGATCGCTCCCTGGCGGCAAGGCCGACCCGGTTCATCGCCTCGATCCTGGCGCGCACGGACGGGCCAGTCATCTGGGCCAGCGAGGAGCATCTGGATCTCTCCGCCGCGGGCATTCGCCGGTCCGGCCTGAACCTTGGCCGCCTGATCTGCGTGACCGCCATCAAGGGAGGACTGACCGCCCTGTGCGAGGATGTCGTACGTGAGCGCGGGGTCTGTGCCCTGGTCGCCGACTACAGAACACCGCTGAGCCTGACGGAATCACGGCGCCTACATCTCGCCGCGGAAAAAAGCGGGGTCACGGGCTTCCTGATCTTCCGTTCGGCAGCACTGGCTGCAGCTCCGCCCGCCAGCGCGAGTGTGACGCGCTGGCGCATTGCCGGCACACCCTCACCTCTGTCGGACGATACGGCGTCCTACAGCCCAGTCGCCAGTTCGGAACGCTGGGCCGTCGATCTGCTTCGCCATCGCAGCGGCTCTCTTGGAACGTGGCTTATCAATCCGGCTGATCATGTCCAGACGCATTCTCTCCCTATGGCTTCCGCACTGGTCGATCGAGCGGTGGCTGAGGCGCCACGCGCCGTCCAGGCCACAGACCGGGCTGGTGCTTTACGCGCCTGAGCGCGGCCGCCTGAGTGTCCTGGCCTGCGACCGGGCCGCGTGGTCGGGTGGCGTCAGGCCTGGCATGGCGCTGGCGCAGGCCCGTGCCCTGCTTCCCGAACTCGTCGCGGATGACGCGGACCTTATGGGAGATCGAGAGGCCCTGCAGGTCCTGGCACTGTGGTGTCAGTGGGCCTCCCCTCTCACGGCCATGGATCCGCCGGACGGTGTCTGGATCGATATCACGGGCTGCGCACATCTGTTTGGAGGAGAGGACGGTCTGATGCTGCGGTTGCACGGCCAGATGGAACGATCCGGATACACGGCCCGCCTGGCTCTTGCCGATACGGCCGGGGCCGCGCATGCGGTGGCACGCCACGCGCGAAACCCTGTCGCGATCATCCCGCCCGGCCGCCATAGCGAGGCACTGGCATCGCTGCCAGTCGTCGCACTCCGCCTGCCAGATGAGACGATCAGCAGATTGCTGCGCGTGGGCATCGAGACGATCGGGCAGGTTGCCAAGGCTCCAAGGGCACCGCTTGTCCGCCGTTTCGGGCAGGTTCTGACGGACCGTCTGGATCAGGCCTGGGGGCTTCTGCCCGAGAGCCTGAGCCCCCTCTCTGCCCGCCAGGTGGTGCTGGCCGAGCGACATCTCGTCGAACCGATCAGCACGGCCGAAGCGATCACGGTGGTCATAGAGCACCTGGTCGGCGAGATCTGCGCGTCTCTGGAAGCGCGGGCTGAAGGCGCACGGGCACTGGCTCTCAGATGCGAGCGGGTCGATGGCCACGTGCAGGAAATCATGGCCGGCACATCAGCCCCAGTGCGCGACCCTGTTCATCTGACCCGACTTTTGCGGGAGCGGGTGGAAGACATCGAACCCGGCTTCGGTATCGAGCGCATGGCGCTGGAGGTCACGCAAGTCGAAGCCCTGCGTGAAAGCGTCTGCCGCGACATGATGGAGGCTGGAACCAATGCAGCGCCGATGACGGCGCTGATCGACAGGCTGTGCAATCGCGTTGGTGTAGACCGTGTTTTCCGGCTCACAGAGCGCGCTGTGCAGTTCCCCGAGATGGCGCAGGATCTCATACCCGTTTCCGTGCCGATGCCCGCTGGCGTTCCGGCCCTTGCCTCGGGGCATGACGCACCCAGACCGGTCAGACTGCTGGCACCCCCAGAACCGGTGCGGATGCGCGATGTCTACCCGGATGGCGCACCCAAAACCTTCGCGTGGCGTCGGCATACCTATCTCGTCCGTGGCGTCGACGGTCCCGAGCGTGTCTGGTGCGACTGGTGGGCAGGCCCTGTCGAGGATCGCGCCCGCGATTACTGGATTGTCGAGGATACGCAGGGCGAGCGGTTCTGGCTGTATACCGCTCACAATGGCGAAGGCCCCGCCTCAGACAGCGCAGCCTGGTTCCTGCACGGGCTGTTCTGATGACCCGAGAGGACGATAGCTCCCTGCGGCCAGCGGATGCGGCCGACATCGCCGACGCGTTGATGCATGCCCTGCGCTATGATGGGCGACGTCGTGTCCACGATGCGGATGAGTTGATGGCCCGTCTGGTGGCCGAGCGACTTGTCGTCCATCTGGAACGCTGTGGCTTCGTGCTCTGTCGCCGGCCTGATGCCCCGGCGCATAGCGCCAACAGACACCCGCACCCCCGGGACGAATGACGTGCCAACGGGTAGCTATGTGGAACTGCAGGTCGCGACCTGCTTTTCGTTCCTGCGCGCGGCCAGCCATCCCGAGGAGCTGTTCGCCCAGGCGAAGATCCTGGGCTATGACACGCTCGGCGTCACCGATTTCAATTCGGTCTCCGGCCTCGTGCGGGCTCATGTCGCAGCCCGCCAGAATGGCATCCGCCTGGTCCCCGGTTGCCGCCTCGTGCTGGAAGACGGCGCGGTTCTGCTCGCCTATCCGGAAAACCGGGCGGGCTGGGGCTCTTTGTGCCGTCTGCTCAGCATTGGGGCGCATCGCGGCTCCCATGATGCCTTTCAGCTTGGTTGGCGGGATCTGCAAGATGGGGCGCACGACCTGCGCCTCGTGCTGGCTGGCGCCGGGAGAGGCGCGCAGGAGCCAGGGTTCGACCGGTTTCGCGATCTGGTGGAAAAAGTCGCGGACAGCGTAGGCTATGTCGCCCTCGTTCGACGCTTCCAGGCTGGCGATCTGCAGGGCCTGGCCAGGACTGCTCGCGCTGCCGAGGCCTGTGGCCTTCTGCCTGTCGTCACTGGCGATGTGCTCTGGCACGACAGTCGCCGGCAGATCCTCTACGACGTGATGACGGCGATCCGGGAGCACAGGCCCCTGGACGCTCTGGGTGATGCGCGAGAGGTAAGTCTGTCTCGCCACCTGCGGGCGCCGACCGAGATGCAGCACCTCTTTCCGGGCTGCGAAGCCGCCCTCGCCAGAAGCCGGGAAATCGCCGAAAGCTGCCGGTTTTCCCTGGATGATCTGAAATATCAGTATCCCGATGAAAGCGACGGGACAGGCGAGCCTCCCCAGGAGACGCTGCGCCGTCTGCTCCGCGAGGCAGTCCCCGGCCGCTATCCCGCAGGCCTGCCCCGTGATGTCGCCCGGCAGTTGCGGCACGAAATGGAGCTCATCGGCAAACTCGACTACGCCCCCTATTTCCTGACAGTCAATGCCATTGTCCGGTACGCCCGATCGCGTGGCATCCTATGCCAGGGACGCGGATCGGCCGCCAATTCGGCCGTGTGCTATGTGCTGGGGATCACGGCCATCGATCCGGTACGCTCGGGGCTTCTTTTCGAGCGTTTCATTTCCCAGGAAAGGCAGGAGCCACCCGACATCGATGTCGATTTCGAAGCCGATCGGCGCGAGGAAGTCATCCAGTGGATCTACCGACGCTACGGCCGCGGACATGCCGCACTCTGCGCCACCATCATGCGCTTCAAGCCAAAGGGGGCTTTGCGTGAAGTCGGCAAGGCCTTTGGCCTGCCGGATGACCTGCTGGGGCAGATGTCGAAGCATCTGGCGAGTGCTCTGGATGATCCAGAGGTGTTGCAGACCCGCATGCAGGAAATCGGCCTGTCCATGGCAGACCGGCGCATTGCACTGACCCTTCGGCTGGCACGTGCGCTTGTTGGTTTCCCTCGGCAGTTTGGCACCCATCCCGGAGGCTTCGTTTTGGCCCATGACCGCCTGGATGAGCTGGTGCCCGTTCGGCCGACGGCGATGGAGGATCGGCAGACCATCGTCTGGGACAAGGACGATATCGACCACATGCGCATGATGAAGGTCGACGTTCTCGGGCTGGGCATGCTGGGATGTCTGCGGCGATGCTTCGAGCTGCTGCACGCCCATCATCATGTGACGCTCACCATGGCGTCCATCCGGCCGGAGGATGCGGCCACCTACGCCATGATCAGCCGGGCGGACACACTGGGCACGTTCCAGATCGAAAGCCGTGCCCAGATGGCCATGCTGCCCCGCACGCGGCCGCAGACATTCTACGACCTGGTGGTGCAGGTGGCGATCGTTCGGCCCGGTCCCATTACCGGCGATATGGTGCATCCCTATCTGCGCAGGCGCTCGGGCGAGGAAGTGCCGGACTATCCGACTGAAGCACTTCGACGGATATTGGAAAAGACGCTCGGTGTTCCCCTGTTCCAGGAGCAGGCCATGCAGGTGGCCATCCATTGCGCCGGATTTTCCCCGGGCGAGGCGGATCTCCTGCGTCGTGCCATGGGCACCTTTCGTGACACGGGCGGCGTCCGTCACATGAAGGATCGCATGATCGCCGGCATGCTGCACAACGGGTATGAACAAGCCTTTGCCGAGAGGACCTGGAGCCAGCTTGAAGGCTTCGGAAGCTACGGCTTCCCGGAAAGCCATGCAGCGTCATTCGCGCTTGTCGCCTATGCCTCGTCCTATCTGAAATGCCATTATCCGGACGCGTTCTGTGCTGCCCTGCTCAACAGCCAGCCCATGGGGTTTTATGCGCCCTCCCAGATCGTCCAGGACGCCCGCAGACATGGCGTCGATGTCCGGCCGATCTGCATCAACCGCTCGCGCTGGGACTGCACATTGGAGGCGGAGCGTCAGACCGGCCGCAAGGCGGTGCGACTGGGTATGCGTCTGGTTTCCGGCCTGGCCAATGACCATGCAGCCCGTCTGATTGCCCACAGGACACCTGCCTACGATAGTCTGGAAGATCTCTGGCGTCGCGCGGATATCCCGATCCAGGCATTGGAGCGCCTTGCAGATGCGGACGCGTTTCATGGTCTGGGGCTCGATCGGCGTAAGGCGCTTTGGTTCATCCAGGGCCTCGCTCCTACTCCCCTGCCGCTTTTCGAAGCGGCCGACAGGGGGAGAAACTTTCCCCGGCCGGAAAGCATCGAACCCGAAATTGTCCTCCCTGGGGCAGCCGCCGGTGCTGAGGTGGTTGAGGATTATCGTGCGACGGGCCTGACCCTGCGTGCGCATCCGGTCAGCTTTCTGCGCGAAGAGCTGGCACGCAATGAGATCACGCCATGCGCGGATCTCGCGTCTGCCCGAGACGGTCAGTTCGTTCGGGTGGCGGGCCTGGTGCTGATGCGACAACGCCCCTCGACAGCCAAGGGTGTGCTCTTCATGACGATCGAGGATGAAACGGGTGTTGCGAACCTGGTGATCTGGAAAGACAGACTGACGGCGCAACGCTCGATCATCATAGGCTCAAGCTTCATAGCGGCGCACGGACGCCTCCAGCGTGAGGGCGAGGTCATCCATGTCGTTGTGCGGTTCGTCGAGGACCTGCAGCCTCTTCTGGGTCGACTTCGCACCACAAAGGGGGTGACACTGCAAAATGCTGCGAGGGATTTCCGATAGCGGGTTTGTTGTTTTTTCAGGATGTGGTTAACGGCCATCGGATGGTGGTTTCAGGGGATCTTCCGGATAGCGACCTCCCCTTGCACGGAAGGCCATCCATGTCTCGTATCCGAGACTGCTGATCCCGAGCAGGCCAGGTGCTGCATGTAACGGCTGGAGCAGTCCGAGCCGGAGCAATGGCTGGATCGAGCGGTCACCGAATTCGTCGTTTTGATGTCAGTGTTCATGTTAAAATTCGCTCTGTCGGTTAGCTGTGAAGCAGCCGCGTCTTTTCGCCCCGTTTTTTCAGTAGTGAGACTGCCTTTTTGTCGAAGGAAACGAACGTCTCTCCGCCCAGCCAGGCGCCTTCGTGTGCGATGATGCCATCGGCAAAGTCGCCGCCGGCTTCGAAAAACGCGAGGCCGGCTTCGACCGCCGGGCGGTTCATGACCACATTGCTTGTCTCAAGGAGCGCACGGATTGTCGCGGCCACGTCTTCTTTTGGCAGCTTGGCTCCCTGCCGGAGTATCCACACCAGTTCGCACAGGGAAGGCAAGGAAACCGCGATCAAAGAGGCGTCGGTGAGAGCCTTTCTGGCCGCCTGGCACTGTGCGGCGTCGTCCTGGAGGACGGCGCGCGCGAGAACATTCGTGTCGGCGATAATTTTCATTGCTCGGCCAGTTTTCCTGCCCAACCGGCCGCCGTGATCTCGTTCATCTCCTCGATTGTCAGCGGCGTCTTCGCAGTCACCTTGCCGTCCAAAGCATGCAAAAATTTGTCGATGCTACCAACGGTCCGGGCAGCGCGAACTCTGACCTCACCGCCAGGCATCTTCTCGAAGTCGACGCGATCGCCAGGCCGAATACCGAGGTGGTCAAGCAGCTCTCTCTTGAGGGTTACTTGTCCTTTTGCGGTAACGGTTAATGAAGCTGACGCCACGGGCACCTCCTATTGCAACGTTACCAATGTAAGGCATATTTACCTTACATTCAACGAAAATTAATCGCCCTCATGGTCGTCTGCTTGTCACTTATGTTCGTTGCCGGCCATTGACCTGGCTTCGTGTGTATCAGTTGTCCAACTCAATCCGCCACATGCCCGTATACCCGCTTTCGAGCCACGACCCTTCGAGCCGGTCTGTATTAGGCGCGCGGTGCAACGTAGCTTTCCCCGCAACTGATGGGCATGTGAGAGTGTAATGCCCACTTGCGGAATCATCATTACCAGTCCAAACAACTGGCATTCCATTGTCTCCGAGATAACTGATCAATATGTTCTTATTATTGATCTTTATTTCACATTCGTATTCTTCGCTCGCGTCCTCACCACCGAAATATGTTTCCATAATACATCTTAAATAGACCGTCGTCTGCGTATCAGTCATTGGCGTCATCCTTGGATTAAAAATGCACGAAGCAGGCGCTTCCAGATAGGAACACCTCCCGCCTTCCATGCTCGCTGAAGCTGCCTGTCAGCGGCAAAAGTGTCTTGAAAAAGAGGCGACACCGAGAGCCGTTCCTTTCCGGTTGCCCCTTCCCGGCGTTGGCGTTGACGCTCCCTGCGGATCATAATGGCTCGTGCGAGGTTCATTGCTGCGGTCTCCCGGTCGTCTGCTTGTCAGTCATTGGCGTCATTGTTGAGTCTTGCATTCGCGGTCTCCTGCTTCGCTGCGGCTCGCTGTCCTTCCTGGATACGCTTTATGTGTTCCAAGGCGGGTCGATGTCGTGCCTCGTTCTGTTTTTCGAGGGCAGCCTCCGCTAGTAGGCGAACTTCCCTCTCTGCGCTCTGCTCAGGCAGTCGTTGCGCAATATGCCTACGCTTCTACACTTCCATACTTTCGTTGTGCGCTTCTGCGAAGGCACACCGTAGCAAACGTTCATACTCGCGATCTGCAGCGGCCCAGAGCTCGTCCTCCGTCGTAACAGTCGTTTTGGTGTCAGTCATGGTCAGTCTCACCTATGCCGCAGAACAGCAAACGGCCCATCTTCCTCTTGTTGTGTCCGAGTCAGGCACCAGGCTTTTCCTATTAGAGGCCATAGCAATAGCCGCGTTTCGACTGGCATCGTGAATTACACCTTCCCGATGGTATAGATGGCGAGAAGAATGAGTAAGACGGCGAAGAAAGTTCCCCCGCATATAGTCATAAGAATATTCGATATTTTGTGATCACCTGAAAATAAAACCGACCCTACCCCAGAAAAAAGAGCAATAGAAAAAAGAGCGTATGAAAAAAATAGCATGTGGAATACTCCATTCCTTCCCCGAAGGAAGGGAAGGAAATCAGGTGAAGAAGATCAGGCCGCCGCTTGTTCGATCTGGACGCCAGTCGGATCGGTCGTTTTGGCGTCAGTCACGGGTGTTTCTCCAGCGATGATACTGCGGAGTGAAAGGACGCCCTGGCGGATGCTACTTGCCTGTGGACTGAGTATGTGGATGCGACGATTAGAGCCAGATATGAAATGACGATGAAAGCCGCTTGTTTCGGACGATTTCGGTTCAGCTCAAGAAGAAGTATTGCTCCCAAACAGCCGAGCAAGATCACAAATAGTTCGAGGGACATTTGGAGAAGCGTATTCAGACCCAGAAAAATAGCTTGTGGTTGTGTTGCGGTCGTAGCGCCGGCGTCAGAATTTCCTGAAATGAATTCCAATGGAAGGAGCGCGATCGGCAGAACAACAAAAAATATTATAAGGAATCGCGTCATGGAATCTTTAGTGTACCGCACATCCTCAATCGTCGTCTGGTTGTCAGTCATTCGCGCTCCTTGGGACGCTGTGTAGACCGTTTTTATCGCGTCTTGGTCGCCCGCCTCAGCGCGCGCAATCACCTCGCGCGACAGACCAAGGGCTTCCGCGAAGGCGGATTTGGCGTCGAGCGAAGAACGGCCATCGGTCGTCTGCTTGTCAGTCATGGACGGCACCTATGTATGCCATTTCGCCGGCATAAAACCCGTTTGGAAAGTCTTCAGACGGCCCATGATATGCGAGACTGGTAACCGTTGGCTTCCGTCCCATCGTTTTACCGAAATTCAATAAGATCTGCGCAGCCTCCTCGGGAGACGTTGCCTGCCCTACCACGCCGTCATCGTCCGGCGGCAAACCCATGTCCACAACATCAACGGGGCTGGATGGAAAGCCAGACTTTCTTGCCGCCTCTCCGACTAGGCTGCATACATTTTTTCTTCGGGTCGTTTTGGTGTCAGTCATTTATTGAAGCCCCGATAGAGCAGAACACTCGCCACCAGCACGAACCCAGTTATGATTGAAGCACCACCAAACATGTTATGAGCAATGCAATACAACAATGGCTCGCCGAATATGGCGATCGGTACGCAGAGGAACCCAAGCCATTCTTTTGTCGTTTGGTTGCTAGTCATAGCCATACCTCATGAATGACCGGATCATTCTGTGCTGACGACCAATGTTCGTGAGACCGCCAGGCAGTTATTCCCTCACGGCCTGCGTCAGTCAGGACCGTATTGCCGCATTAGCTAGCGGGGCTGGGGCAGGGTCATGGCGCTCCAGGAGACTGTCCCGATCGTTTTTCCACTAAACACAAGTGGGACAGACTGCCCGTCGGCAAGATCAATGGTCCCATGAAATTCTACGACATCCGTTTTCGGCTCATCGATGGTCCAACCGTTCGCCGCGGTGGCATGGCCTATCTTGACCAGAGTGGTGTCCTCCAGGTCGATCTTCAGAGCAACGTGCCCGTTCTGCTGTCCCACGGCGCTGATCTTGCCTGACACACCGTCACGGAAGAGCGCTTTCTTCATCACCGGCTTCTTGCCGATATCGCTGGAAATGCTTGCAGTGTACGGGACTTCCGTAAACTGCTCCCATGGTGCCCCTGCCTCTCCGAGCACAATAACGGACGAATGTTCAAGGCCGGAGCGCAGGCTGATTGTGGCGGTGCCATAGGCCACCGGCGGGCGTTGGGCAACCTCATGTGCCGCTTCTGCGGCGTTAGGGCACGCGACAACGCTGATAATACCGGCGGAGACGGCAAGGAACGAAAGAATACGCATATGTAAATCCCTCAGTAATCGATTGGATAATCCAACCACGTCACCGGAGCCGCAGCCCCGATGCGTGTGGGTGGACCCCTCCCAGCCTTTTTGCACCCACCATTTGTGAGCACAGCCCCGGACCCGGATTTGCCCCGCATCCGGGTCCCGCAGGATGTCAATCGAACTGATCGTTGATCCCGTAGACCCGCCCTGACCAGCAACTGCCAGAGGACGCTCCCTGAGCGCCTGCATACGTGTCCGGGTTGAGACTTTACGGGTCAGCCAGAGAGACAAGGCCCGGATGACATAGCGCGGGGCCAGCCCTGGGTGTGCTTTTCGTTTAGCCACGGTCGTGTCGCTTTGCGACGACCCGTCGGGTCAGGTGCTCGAGGAGCAGGCTTGCAAGCGCGCGTGAGTTGCGGGGCGACCTGAGCAACACATCCGGCGAATGGGTGCCAATCCGTTTGTCAGGTGGTTTAGCCTCGCACTGGATACGAGCGTCGGTCTGGTGTTGTGGTGATGTCGCTTGCCGCAGCATAGGCCCCTGCCCGTTCATGGATGCGGATCAGGGCGACCCGCTCATGGTGTGACAATAGCGGTACCGATTGTGACCGCGGGCAGGGTCAGGGTTTTGACGTGGTGGCGTTCTTCCAGGCGCTGAGCAACACGACTTTCTCGCTGGCGAGGACCTCCTTGCGGGCGCGCATCTCGCTCACGTCAGACCCGTCTGGTTTTGATACCTCGCGTGCAGTGTCCCTGGCGCGACAGGCCTCCAGCATCCTGAGTGCGACACTCCAGCCACCAGCAATACATTGCGACACCTGCCAGGCCTCATCGAGCAGCCTGCCCGCCTCAAGACGCCTGGCCCGAAACTCCGGGTTGGACAGGCGCTCCTCGACGGACGTCTGGGCCGAGATCCGCTCCATCTGGAAGACCATGTCCCTGGCGCGAGGCAGCAGCGACATTGCGTGGTCGACAGCAGCCTGAAGGCCATCGCGCAGGAACGTCTCAAGTTCGGCCGCACTCTCATCAGGAATGTCGCCATACTCTCTCACCTCACGCCGCATTTCCCTGGCGGCCTCGCGCTGCAGGGCAGACGCCCGTCGCGGCCCTCGCAACCCGCATTCCCGTAATGTCGCTTCAACGGTCTCATATGTGGGAGCGAGTGCAAGAACCGCCTCGACAGTTCTCTCTGCTGCACGTTCGGTCGGGAAGCGCCGGACGGACGTGACAAGGGAAGGTGCTTCAGGAGCGCTATCATCGTGTGCGGTCATGGTTTCCCGTAATAGGTCTGCCGGGCCAGGCCGACCAGATTTTTCTGTCGCGCAGCCGCGCGCTCCCGGGCATCAGGCAGGATTGGCAGCCCAAAGGTCTGCTCCACCCAGGAAATGTCGCACGTCCACGACCGGGCACTCCGCAGGCTCCATTCCTGCAGCGCTGCCTGCGCGCAATTCTGGGCATCTTCCGTGCTCCAGCCGTTGATGAAGACCATCCATTCCAGCGCAGGCCCTTCCCTGCCAGTCGCCATCGTCCGTCCCCAGTGTCGCACCTCGTGGCAACGTGGGCAGAGTGCGACAACACCCTTGAGGGTCTGAACGCAGCGTGCGTCGTCATATGCCCAGCCCTCGTCAGCCTCGACCGGATAGTCTGAACCCCGCTGCCCACAGATCCGGCAACGATAGCCCGCACGCCGATAGGCCCAGCGCCGCACGGTGTCCCAGTCGGCCTTTGCCAGAAGCGCCCGCAGGTTCCAGCCCCAGAGGGGCTGGGGCACCATCCAGGGCCGGACATAGGGAGGCGCTCGATCCGGCCTGAAGCGATACGGCAGAAACCCCAGAAGCGGCGACGTCGGTTCCATGATCAACGGCAGCGCTTCCACCACATGGCAGCCTTCCGCGCTGCTCCATGTCGCCCCGCAGCGAAGTGCGACGCTCTCCTGCCCTTTTGGAACGCAGAGCGGGATCATTGCGGCCTGGTTTCCGCGAGTGCCCCGCTTTCAGCCGCGTGGATGTCGCGCAGGGCGTAAAGGCTCCTGTCGAGGAACAGGGTGTGCCGCGCACTCCTGTCCACCAGGGCCCGGAAATAGGCGTCCCTGAACCGGATGACCTCGCCCCGGCCGACCCTTGCCGCCATCACGATGATCGCGACACCCGCTTCGAACCGGCCCATGACCGCACAGGCCTGGCTCCAGGCCCGCCAGCTCACGCCGATCTGCCCGGAAAGGCGTTCCGCAGCGTCGGCCAGATCCGCCTGCGTTGGTTTAGACGTGGGGCACAGGTCACGCAGG
>NZ_JAFVMH010000016.1 GCF_017377735.1 Acetobacter garciniae | reverse complement strand
TGAGGCGCCAAGGTGCCCGCCCGTGGTCGAAACCGCGTCAATCGTTTCCGCCCGCAATTCATCCGCAACCTGCCTGAGCTGCTCGACCGACAGGTTCCGCAGATCCAGCGGGCAACTGACCCGGTCCAATGCTGGAAAACGACCAAGGGTCGGAATCGGGGATGGGGCGTTCTGCTCGGCCATGATCTCAGTTTCTCCGCTCGATCACATAATAGGCGAGGTCCCGCAACCGGTCGGCCCGCGCGCCAAAGGGTTCCAGTTCGGCAACGGCCAGTTCGGTCAGCCTTGTGGCTTCCTTCTGCGCGCCGTCAATGCCCAGCAGGGCGACAAAGGTCGATTTGCCCGATGCCTCGTCCTTGCCCGCCGTCTTGCCCAGTTCTTCCGCCGTGGCGGTCGTGTCCAGAATGTCATCGGCGATCTGGAAAGCCGCACCAATGCTGGTGCCGTAGGACCGCAGGCGCTTGCGCAGGTCTGGCGTGGCCTGGCCGAGAATGGCCCCGCATTCGGCGGAATAGCGGATCAGGCAGCCGGTCTTGAGCGCATGCAGGTGGCGCACCTCGTCCAGCGGCAGGGCGCGGCCTTCGCCTTCCATATCGATCATCTGCCCACCCACCATACCAGCAGCCCCCGATGCTTCCGCAAAGCAGGAGATCAGGTCGATACGGACATCCGCACTGGCATGGGTCTGGGCCGAAGCCAGGATTTCAAACGCCTTGGTCTGCAGGGCATCACCCGCCAGGATGGCCGTGGCTTCGTCAAACTTGCGGTGGGTGGATGGCTGGCCACGGCGCATGTCGTCATCATCCATGGCGGGCAGGTCATCATGCACCAGCGAGTAGGCATGCAGCATCTCGACCGATGCCGCCGTCCTGGCCGACTGGCTGGCGGGAACGTCGAACAGGCTGGCCACGGTCATGGCAAGGTAGCCGCGCAGACGCTTGCCGCCTCCCAGGGTGGCATAACGCATGGCGTCGATCAGGCGTGCATCTCCGCCGGTCGTGGGAGGGAGCAGTGCGTCGATCGCGTTTTCGATCACGCGTGCGCGGGCACTCATGTCCTGTTTGAGCAGGGCGCCGTTTTCGGCCACGCGGCTGAGGGAGGTGGGGGCCGGGTTCGTCATTGACATCTCAGTCCATAGATTTCATGTCCAACGACCCGTCGGACCGTTGCACGATCGCCTGCACGCGGGCTTCTGCTTCGCTGAGCTTGGCTTCGCAATGCTGCCTGAGGGCCGCGCCGCGTTCATACGCTGCAATAGCGTCTTCCAGCTTCATCTGCCCGCTTTCCAGGCCGCGCACAATTTTCTCCAGTTCGGAGAGCGCCTCCTCGAAAGAGAGCGACGTGATGTTCTCTGGCATGACGCGGGCATTCCTCTTCATCTCGAAGGGGATGGCAATACCCCGAGAAGCAGGGGTCTGCCAAGTCTTGCTTGCAGGGATGGCGCGCGGCGATCAGCCGGGCTGAGATGTGCTGGCGTCAGCCCGCCGCTTTATGGTGAAGGCGAAAACACCATTCTGGTCGGCAAAAGCCACCAGGGCGTGGCCGGTTTCGCGGCAGAATACCTGAAAATCGGTAACGGATGCCTTGTCGGTGGCCAACACACGCAGGCGTTCGCCGGCCGGCATGCCGCGCAGCAGGCGATTGGCTTTGAGCACGGGCAGGGGGCAGTTCAGCCCGCGTGCATCAAGCACGGTTTCACTCATTGCATCGCACCTTGTCTGTTTCATCATGTGTCATGCCTGATGGGGGCACCGGCCCCATAGCACCCGACAGTGGGGGGTAGAATCCCCCATGTCCCGGTCGGCCCTTAGCCAGAAGCCGTCGCCAGGGCCAGCTTCTGGGGACGAAAACCGGTGGCGACCACGTAAAGTTCGGCCGAGTCCTTGCGGCTGGCGGGGGGCTTGGCGTGGCGCACCTGGGCAAAGGCCTGCTTGAGGGTATTCAGCATGGTTTTTTCCGCCCCGCCCTGGAAAACCTTGGCGACGAACCCGCCCCCTTCGGCTAGAATGTCGAAGGCGAAATCAAGGGCTTCTTCCGCAAGGCCGATAATGCGCTGGTGGTCCGTGGCGGCATGGCCCGTCGTATTGGGCGCCATGTCCGATACAACCAGATCCGCACCGCCCCCAAGCAGGGTGGTCAACTGCTCGGCCATGCCGGGGGCGGTAAAATCACCTTCTATGATCGTGGCCCCTGGCACGGGTTCCACGGGAAGCAGGTCGACCCCTACCACCCGCGCTGCCCCGCGCTTGACCAGCACCTGGGTCCAGCCCCCCGGTGCGGCACCCAGATCGACAACCTTCATGCCCGGACGAATAAGATGAAAGCGGTCATCCAGTTCGATCAGCTTGAAGGCGGCACGGGACCGCCAGCCCTGTTTTTGCGCAGCCTGCACGTACGGGTCGTTCAACTGGCGGGCCAGCCAGCGCTGCTGCGCGGTTGTGCGCCCGCGTGCGGTACGCAGGGAAACCGACTTGGCCCGCACCTTCTGTACGGCCGCCGAATCATCCTGGCTCAACTGGCTGCCGGGGGCCGCGCTGCTTTTGCGTGCGCGGCCCGGCACCCGCAATGTCGAGGAAGAGCCGGAAGAGCGGCCTTTTTTATCGCTCATGAACCTGTAACCTGCATGGAAGTCTGCGTGACATGTCTTTTGTAGGATGCGGGATGACGCACGCTGCGTCGTATCGCGGGGGTTGCGTAAGCCTTGCGGATCATGCGCAGAATCATGCCATCTCTCAAACCTCTGTCAGCCACGACGATATCGCCCACGGGCCACATATCATGAATGGCCTCAAAAATCGCGCAGCCCGGCAGCACAAAAGGTGCGCGATCCGACCCGATACACGGATGCTGTTCGATACCCCTATGCCCCATCTGCTGCAATTTGCGTACCGCGAGGCGCGCGCTGGCGGCCGGTAACAGCGATCCATCGACTGCGGCACGGGCGTAGCGCGACAGGTTGAGGATAAGGCTGGCCAGTGTCGTGACCGTGCCGCTGGTGCCGATCAGGCGCACCTGATTGCGCCTGATTTCCGGCCCGATCCGGTGAATTTCTTCAAAATCGCGGAGAAACGCGCGCGTATAGGCGACCATTTCCCGGTAGGTGGTATCAGTCAGGCTGCGCACGGGCCCGAACTGTTCCGACAGGGTGATGACCCCCACAGGCAGGCTGAGATACCCGATAAGGGATTCCGTCTGCCGATCGGGCTCGGTCCGCACCCATGCGATTTCTGTCGAGCCGCCGCCTATGTCAAAAAGCAGGGCGCGGCTGCGCGGGGGGCCAAGGCGGGGGTCATGCAGCAGGTTCGCGCAGCTTTCGACCGCCAGCCACGCTTCTTCCCGGCCGGAGATAATGTCGATCTCCACGCCGGTTTCTTCCTTGGCGCGCCGCAGGAACGCCTGGCCATTGGTGGCACGGCGGCAGGCTTCCGTTGCTACCGCGCGGATATTGCGCACCTGCCGCCGCCCAAGGCGTTCAGCGCAGGAATGCAGCGCCTCCATCGTCCGTTCCATGGCGTCACGGTTCAGGAAGCCTGTATGGTGCAGCCCTTCGCCCAGCCGCACCATACGGCTGTAGCTGTCGACCACGCGAAAGCCGCCCGCGGTCTGTGCGGCAATCATCAGGCGGCAGTTATTGGTGCCCAGGTCCAGGGCGGCAAAAAGATCGTCTTCTCCCCCACGGACGGGGGGCACGGCATGGAAAGACCTACCCGGTGGGCCGGGCCAGGGGGGGGTATCGTCCATCGGTCCGGTCCTTTCTGTTAGAGGTTGATATGGCTTGATTGTATTCTGGGTGTGCATCTGCCACGGGACAAGACAAATATGTGATAAATCGAAAATTCTTTTGGAGGTGGGCTTGCGTGCCTACGGTCGTAATGGTAGGAGAGCCCCACCAGCACGAAGGGGCACACAGAGCCCTCTCAAGCGTGGCATGCTGGGGGATAGTTTAGCGGTAGAACTACCGGCTCTGACCCGGTCAGCCCTGGTTCGAATCCAGGTCCCCCAGCCATTTTTTCCCGTAAAGATTTGAAATAATTCACAGAATTCGCCCTGCTCTTCGGGTGTCTGTGTAGTGCGTCTCCATAAATACCCCATAATCGGGGTTTTCGCATGCGCGCGAAAGTCAAACGGGTCGCACGCTACGCTTTCTAGAGGTGGGTTCCTGACGTGGTGCGCCCCATGCTGGGCGCTGTCTCGATAAGATACCTTAAGGCCATACCTGGCCCGTGTGGCCGCCAGGCCCTTATCGGGGGATCATGAGACGCAGCAGGAATGCGACAAGACCGAAGGTTGCTGTGCTCATGCACCATATGGCGACAAACCATCCTAACCGTCGCAGGACATGGCGCGGCGTGGCGGGGGCCTGCGGCCCGCCCTGATTAGTGGTAGGCATCGGCTTCGGTCACTTTGCCGCGAAAGACGCGATAGGAAAAAACGGTATAGACCAGCACGATCGGCAGCATGATCGCGGTTCCCACCAACTGGAACAACTGGCTGGACGGGGGGGATGAGACATCCCAGAGGCTGAGGTTGGGTGGGACCGCATACGGCCAGATGGTGATGGCAAGGCCCGACAGGCACAGAAAGAACCAGCCCAGCACGCATAGGAACGGAGTCAGGGAGTGGGCCTGGCGGATGCCGCGCAGGAAGGCGCTGCCCAGGGCCACGACCAGAATGGGAACGGGGGCGACAAAGATCATGCGGGGCCAGTCGGTCCAGCGCTTCAGGTACGGGGCGTGGAGCATGGGTGTCCACAGGCTGACTGCAACGATGGCGATGAACAGCCCGCCCGCCAGCACCATGGACCACAGGCGGCAGGCCTGTTCCAGGGAACCGGTGGTACGCCAGATCAACCAGGTGGCCCCCAGCAGCGCATAACCGCACATGACGGACAGCCCGCACAGCACGCTGAAAGGGGTCAGCCAGTCCAGCGCCTTGCCTGAAAAGGCACCGTCGGTGACCGGGACACCCTGGATAACCCCCGCCAGAATGGCCCCCTGGCAAAAGGCGGCAATCGCTGAACCGAGCATGAATCCCAGATCCCACAACCGGTGCCAGATTGTGGTGCGTGTCAGCACGCGAAATTCAAAGGCGACGCCGCGAAAGACAAGGGCCAGCAGCATCAGGACGATCGGCACGTAGAGTGCGGGCAGCAATGTCGCGTATGCTCCGGGGAACACCCCGTACAGAACGGCCCCGCCCAGGACCATCCATGTTTCATTGCCGTCCCATACGGGGGCGATGGTATTGACCATGACATCGCGGTAGCGCGTTTCCGGCACGACCACGAACAGCATGCCAATGCCCAGGTCGAACCCGTCGAGTACCACGTAAATGGCGATCGCGGCGACAAGGATAATGGCCCACACGACGGGGAGCCAGTAAGCAAGGCCGGTCATGCGTTTCCTCCCGGGTGATCGGTAACAGGTGGAACCGCGCCGGGGTGGCTGCGCGCGGCAAGAATTTCAGCCGGATGGGCGCTGTTCGCCTCGTATTCCCCTGTTACGGGTGGGTGGGCGAGTGTGCGCACCAGGATGATAAGCCCCGTTCCGAAGACAAGTGTGTAGACGATTACAAAGGCCGCAAGGCTGACCGCCACGCTGGACAATGCAATGGGGGATACGCTGTCCGCTGTTCGTAAAAGCCCGTAAACTGTCCAGGGCTGGCGCCCGACCTCGGTTGTTATCCATCCGCAGAGCAATGCCACGAACCCGGCGGGCGCCATGCAGAACACCAGACGGTGCAGAAGGGGACTGTCGTAAAGCCGGCCGCGCCATCGCAGGTAGAGCGACCACAGGCCGGTGGCCGCCATCAACAGCCCCAGTGCCACCATGATGCGGAAAGTGAAGAAGATGATTTGCGAGGGTGGCCGCTGGTCACGCGGAAAATCCTTCATGCCGGGCACGGTGCCGTTCACGCTATGTGTCAGGATGAGCGAGCCCAGCAGCGGAATCCTGATGCCGTAATCCGTGTGCTCCGTTCGCATGTTCGGTATCCCGAACAGGAATTCCGCAGCATGGGTTTCGGACTCCCAGTCTCCCTCCATCGCCGCGATCTTGACCGGCTGGTAGCGCAGGGTGTTCAGCCCGTGCGCGTCCCCCGCCAGGATTTGCAGCGGGGCGACCAGGGTTGCCATCCACAGGGCCATGGAAAACATGACCCGCACGGGCGGGGATGGCGCCACCCCCTGCCTGCGCGCGGCCAGCAAATGCCACGCACCCGTCGCCCCCACGACAAAGGCGACCGACAGGAATGCGGCCAGTCCCATATGGACCAGGCGGAAGGGAAAGGACGGGTTGAAGATAATGGCCAGCCAGTCATCCGGCAGGAAACGCCCGCTCACCGGGTCGATCCTGTAGCCTCTGGGTGTCTGCATCCACGAATTGGAGGCCAGGATCCAGGTCATGGACACCAGCGTTCCCGCCGAGACAAGGCAGGTCGCGGCAAAATGCAGGCCCCGCCCCACCTTGTTCATGCCGAACAGCATGACCCCAAGAAAACCCGCTTCGAGGAAAAAGGCCGTCATCACCTCGTAGGATAGCAAGACCCCCGTAATGGGACCTGCCTTGCGCGAAAAACTGGCCCAGTTGGTCCCGAATTCGTAGGACATGACCAGGCCCGAAACCACGCCCATCGCAAAGACAATGGAAAAGGCCTTTATCCAGTATCGGTAGAGATCGAGGTAGACGCCGCGCCCGGTCCTGAGCCACAAACCTTCGAGTACTGCAAGATACGCAGCAAGCCCGATGGAAAACGCGGGAAAAACGATGTGGACACCGACGGTAAACGCGAACTGGAAGCGTGCCAGCAGAAATGCGAGATCGTGCGGTGTCTGCATGATTGTTTTTCTCCCCGGACATCAAGCTTGACTGGTCAGGCTTTTCTGATGCCCCAGAAAGATAACATGTCAGGTTTTAACGTGTTCCTGCTTACGGGGATAAAGTCGGGGCCCGTTGCAAAATTGCCGCAGCTTAATGGCTGCCGATACGAACGGTACCGGCAGCCATATGTGGGACCAGGCCCAATCAGGGGGCGTGGATGGGTATGCGCGCGATCAGGAACGGGGGTTTGCGCAGGTCATGCCCGTCATGGAAACGTGGCAGGCGTGTCCATTGGCCCAGCACGACATAAACATAGCGGTTGTCGGCAAAAATGCCGTCGGGCCAGACAAAGCGCGGGTCGGACGCCATAAGGTCGAAGCTGCCATCGGTATTGCGACGAAAAACGGCATCATGATCCGCCGCGGTCGTGTAGATGCGGCCCCACGCATCGGTTGCCAGACCGTCGGCCGCCCCTTTCTCTCCTTCATCTGTGACCATGCTGGCCAACGTGGCGGAGGAGAGAGAAAAATCCGCAAGTTGCGCCGTTGGCAGGCTATACAGCCGCCTGCTGGCCAGAGGGGAGTAAAACAGGCGCGCGGAATCCTGGGACAGCGTAATGCCGTCCGCCCCGCCACCGGGAAAGGTCGGGTTCTTGGGGTCAAAGCGCAGGACGCGCCCGTCCAGCACGGTCTGATACCCCGGATCGGCCAGAACGGAGACAGTGCCTTCCAGCACCCGGCGCTGGCGGCCCGTGGCAAGATCGACCACGACAAGGGCCGGATGGCCGTCGAACGAACTGTCGGTCACAAAAGCCGTGCCCCTGGGGCCATGGGTCAGGTCGATCCGCAGATCGTTCATATGGCTGCCCGGCCGCAACGCATCCTTGAGAATGACCTTGGATACGACCTTACCAGTGGCAGGGTCGATCCCCACGATCTTGGCCCCGCCCGGCGGGATCGGGTGACCCTGGACCTTGCCATCGTCGATCACCCAGATCGTGCCACGTGTATCGGTTGTCATCCCATGCGGGGATACCAGCCGGTCCTCGGGCGGGCCGGAGATGGAGGCTGCAAAGTTTTCGGAAGGGAAAGCGACAGGTTGCCCATTTTTCCATTCCGCCAGCACGGGGCCGGGATGATCGCCGTCATGCTTGGGGAATGTCAGGAAAAGGCGGTCCCCCAAAACCACGATGCCGGACGGGCAGGGGGTGGGAACGCTGGCCATGATCTCGACCGTGCCCTGCGCGCCAAATCCGGGGTCCTGGTTATTGGTAATGGCAGGGGGTGTTGCCGCCCACGCGCCGGCGCTTGCGGCAACGCCCAGGGCGGCCGCAAGCGTGAACGATCGGAACCCCCTCATGCCTGAAGGAACGGTTCAAGCAATGCCAGATCAGCGGGCGACAGCCTGTCGGCCGCCGTGGAACGCTGGTGCCAGTAGGGATAGAGCAAGGGCGGGCGGCTGATTTTTTCCAGCTCCGCAATATCCCCTGCGTTCAGTTTCAGTTCGGCGGCTTTAAGGTTGTCGGCAAGCTGCGCGTCGGTCCTGGCCCCGATCACCAGACTGGCCACGCCCGGGCGGGTCAGCAGCCATGCCAGGGCCACCTGGGCCGGTGTCGCGCCCTCATAATGGGTTGCGACCTTGACCAGCACTTCCACGATATCATACAGCGCCTCGACATCGCGTACGGGCGGTTCGTCCCAATGGGCGGCCTTGCGCGTGCCTGCGGGTTCAGGCTGCCCACGGCGATATTTGCCCGATAGCAGGCCACCCGCCAGGGGGGACCAGATAACCGTATCCACCCCCTGGTCGACCGCTATGGGCAGCAGTTCATATTCCGCCTCGCGCGCTTGCAGCGTGTAGTGAATCTGCTGGGCAACTGGCCGGACCTTGCCGCCCCGTTCGCTTGCCGCCAGCATTTTCATGATATGCCAGCCCGAAAAATTGGAAACGCCGACATAACCGATCTTGCCCGCGCGTTGCAGGTCGTCCAGGGCTGCGAGAATTTCCTCAACCGGGGTCAGGCCGTCCCATTCGTGGCACCAGTAAAGCTCGATATGATCGGTCTTGAGGCGCTTGAGACTGGCTTCGCAGGCCTTGATGATATGGTGGCGCGACAGCCCGCGTTCGTTCGGCCCCTTGGTGCCGGTGGGAAAACGCACCTTGCTGCCCAGCATCACCCTGCTGCGCCGCCCGCCATCAAGGGCCGAACCGATGATTTCCTCGGATTCACCGTCGGAATAGATATCGGCCGTATCCAGCATGTTCACGCCCGCATCCAGCGCCATGTCGATCTGGCGACGGGCCCCTTCAACATCCGTATTGCCGGTTTTTGCGAAACTGCCCTTGCCGCCAAAGGTCATGGTACCCAGCATAAGGGTTGAAACCTTCAGGCCGGAACGGCCAAGCAGACGATACTCCATCAGTGTTCTCCATTTTGCGCGGTGGTGATCGGCCCGGCTACGGCAGTGCCGTTTTCCCAGGTTTCCACAATGTCATCGGCATGCGCGATGTCTGTGGTCGGATCGCCCGAGACAACAAGCAGGTCAGCCCGCATTTTCGGGGCAATGACGCCGCGATCTGTCAGGTGCAGCAACTGGGCTGCATTCTGTGTGGCGATATGAATGGCCTCAAGCGGGGTCAGCCCGGCCTGCACGCTCAGGGCCAGTTCGCGGTGTTCGGCAACGCCGGGCACACGCAGGGGCATGGCCCCGCTATCTGTGCCGAAGCCGATCAGCACGCCACTGTCATGCAGGGCCTTGAGGTTTTGCAGGTTCATGGCCAGGGACCGCCGCGCGGCATCCGCCTTGGGGCCGGTGCTGTTGGCCTTCTGCCATGCGGGATCGTTGATCTGCGCGATCAGTGGGCCCGACAGCCCGGCCAGAACGAAGGGGGATTTGGTCCACGGGGCCTGGTCGGCCCAGGCGGTGGTTGCCTCATCAAGCTGGAGGGTTGCGATATACCATATCCCGCGCGATTTCAGGGTCTGAATGAAAGCGGGGGGTATGGGCTGGTCGCGCACGCCATGGGCCAGAATATCGGCCCCATCCGCCACCACGCGCTGGGCGTCGTCCAGGTCGTGGATATGGGCCGCCACCCGCAGATGCAGCTTGTGGGATTCATCGATGACGGCGGCTATGATCGCGGGGTCCATTTTGACAGGCAGCGACCCGCCGAAGTCATCCACCCAGATCTTGACAAGATCGGTGCCATTGGCCGCCATTTCGTCAACGTCATGGCGGGCTTCGGCCGGGGTGGAGGGGCGGTTCAACTCATCCGGCCCCACATCGATCGGCGGCGCGCCGTTGGGCACGCCAATCCCCTTGTCGACCCCGAACAGATCGGCGGGAAGCTGCCCGCCATGCGCTTTCTTGCGCAAGGGGTCGAAAATGGCGGGAATATTGTTGCCCAGTGCCGTCACGGTCGTAATACCGTAGCGCCGGTACTGGGCCAGTGCGTCGGTAATGACCTGGGCCGTATAGAATTTGGGGCTGATTGTAATGCCGCTGAACTGCCCCACATGGCTGTGATCGGAGATCAGCCCGGGCATGACCGTATCACCCTGCCGGTCGAGTATTTTCGCACCTTTGGGAACCGGCACGCCCTTTCCCGCGGCAAGAATGACCCCGCCTTGCATGATGATTGTCGCATCCTCCACCGGGGGTGCGCCGGTACCGTCGATCATGCGGACATGGGTGAGTGCGACAGGTGCGGGCTTTGTCGCGGCCAATGCACCAGCGGGTGCGGCCATCAGAAGTGCGGCTGCTGCCAGGGTCGGTTTCATGATGTCTCCTTGGCTTGAGACGTGGCGCCTGCGGGCCGGCGCGCACGATATGTCAGAATAATCGCAACACTCAGCCCCAGCGCGCTGGTGAGGCTGCCTGCGAGGAAAACCGCCGCATCCCCCGCACGGTCGGCCAGCAGGCCGGTCAGGGGACCGGTGGCGCCGTAAGCCAGGTCCTGGAAGGCGGCAAAGCCCCCCATGGCCGTGCCGCGCAGATGGGGTGGGACGCGCCGGACGACCTCCACCCCCATGGCCGGGAAAATCATGGAACACCCGGCACCGGTCAGGGCGGCGCCAATCAGTGCGACCGTGGGGGTTGTTGCGGAATAAAGCAGAAGCTGGCCGCAGGTTTCCACGGCCAGGGACACAACAGCCACCCGCACACCGCCGATGCGGTCTGGCAGGTGGCCGCAGAACAGGCGTACCAGAACAAACGCCGTGCCAAAAAATGTCAGCCCCAGGCTGGCATGCGGCCAGTGCCGATGCAGGAATAGCAGGGGCATGAACGCCCCAAGGGCTGCAAAGCCGATACCCTGGAGAAAAACAACCAGCCCCAGATCCCAGATTTTGGCGATGATCTGCCGCAAGGGCGGATGCTCACCCGATTGTGGTGGCACAGGGGCGATAGGGGCCGCCATGACAAGCCCCAGCAGGGGTACAAGCAGGCAGGCCAGACTGACGCCAAGATAACCCGCATGATCATACACGGTAAGACCCAGCGGGCTGCCCGCCGCGAACGCGCCGTACATGCCCATGCCAACCAGCGCGAACACACGGCCAGAGCGCTGGTGCCCCATAATGCCGATACCCCAGGCCAGAACACCCACGATGGTCAGGCTTTCACCCAGCCCCAGAACCAGCCGCCCCAGTGTCAGCACGCCAAATGCCAGTAGCGGGGCCGCATGCCATGCGGCCAGCGCGCTGATGATGGCCCCTGCCGCGTAAAGCCCAAGGCCCCACAACATGCAGGGTTTTCCGCCATGGTGGTCCGCGAAACGGCCAGCCAGGCTACGGGTCAGAATGGTGGAGGCAAAGGCCACGCCCACAGCCAGACCGGCCATGGCATTCCCCAGATGCAAGGCCGTATCGACATAGATCGATGTTGTCGGCATGGACATGGCGACAGACAGGTAGGACAGGAAAAGGGCTGAAGCCAGCCACACCATGGTGTGTGGTGCTTTATCCTGTCCCGCAGGTGTGGAATTTGGCTGGGAAAGCACGGGAGGCAGTCTTTCGTATACGGGGCCAGCCAGGATGCGTGGGCCTGTTAGCGGGGAAATGCGTTCTCTATCACCAGTTCGGTCCGGGGCAGGGCACCCCCCGAAGGCTTGGGCGGGGCAGCCGGTTTGCCAAGGGCCACGAACATGACGATCTCATGATCGGCAGGCAGGTTGATGAGGGCTCCCACCGCATCGAAGTCGAAGCCATCCATGGGGCAGGTGCCGTAACCCATGCTCTGGGCCAGCAGCATGATCGCACTTGCCGCCATCCCGCACGACCGCATGCCCTCATCCCGCTGCACATGTTCGCGGCCCCGATAATACTGGTCTATGGCGGCTGTCATGGCGCTGCGCACATCGGGCTGGGCATTTTCCCAGTACCGTTCGGGTGATTTTTCCCACGCGTTGATATCCGCGCAGAGAATAAGCAGCACGGACGCATCGGTCACCTGTGGCTGGTCCCACGCAACGGTGCGGATCCTGCGGCGCAGGTCCGGGTCCTTGACCACGACAAAACGCCAGTTCTGAATATTGAAGGCTGTCGGCATACGCCGCGCAAGGTCGAGTATCCTCTCCAGGTCGCTGTCCGGGATGGCGTAAGCAGGATCGAATTGCTTGATAGCGCGCCGGTTCAAAATGGCGGAAGCGACATCGAGAGTCATAATCATCCTTTCAGAAGCGTTTCGTCGCGAACGGTGCGAGAGTTTGCCGCGAACATCAAGAGCGATCGTTCTGACTTTATATTATACGCCGCTGCTTGAGCCGCCCTGTGGCGCTGTATCGCATACTTTCCAAACTTGGGCGGACGAGCGAGGGCTGTGCATGCGGCCAGTTTTTACCGGGTGCTATCGTTCAAAATTCACAAGAAAATGCGTATTTTATATAATATTTTGATAAATAAGGAGATTTACTCGGCCATACCGCTTTGGGAATGCAGAATAGTGCTTAAAAAAGCAGACTGACATCATGGCACGATACGGGCGTGTCAGACCTTTTTTCGGCCGTGCTGCCGGGTGAGATTGGGGCAGGAGAAGAACACGGTATCGTTACTTTTTTAGAATTGTTTTTAAATTTCACGGCAGAAACGACTCACATACAGGAACTTCTCCCCTGCCAGGGAGCGTTATGACCCCGAACTGCGTCGTATTGCCCTGTGTCGCGGGCTTTTTCTGATTCCTGATTTCCATGGGCGTAGTGGCATAATAAATTGTTCTAGAACGATATTTTCCCGTTATTAACTAATTAATATAGTTTTTTATGCGATAAAACACGCGACGATCTAGTGTGTTGTTGACTAGCACATCTCTTTCTGTGTAAAAAGCGCTTCAGGTTGTTACAGGCCTGTCAGATACAAGACGAGCGGAGGCGTTGCGGTGAACAGACAAGGCAGCATGCGAATGCGATGTCCCATGTCAGACGGAAGGCAGGGAACACGACATAGCTGACAGGCAGCGGATATGACATCGCGCTGTTCAGCTATTCAAATAATGATGGATGGCAGATCATGCGCGAATCAAGTATCATAGAAATAGATGGCACATTTCTGGGTGCGGCTATTCTGGAAGCGGATTATAAAAGAAGCCGCTTTTACGCTGCCCACGAGAGCGTCAGGCCTCTACACCAGCATATTTTCGACAACATTGATGAGCTGAAGCGCGTGGCGACGGTGGGGTTCCGTCGTCGTGCCAAAAGTTGATCAATGATGCGCACCCTATAAACTGGCTGAAATTTTACTCCGCCCGCGTGCAAGTCGGGATCGTGAGCAGATAAGATCGCCAAGAAAAGGGCCTGTTATGCCTCGTTATCATAATGCCAGCACGCTTCTGGCAAGTGCTGCTTCTGTTTTTCTGCTCTCTACGCCGCAGGTCTTTGCGGCCTCGGATTCCGAGGTGGCGGAATTGCGTCGCGAAATGGACGCCATGCGCCGGGAAATGCACGTCCTGCAGTCCCGCGTCGCCAAATACGAGCATACGACCACTGCGGCCAATACCCATGCAGCCCACGCTCCCCACCGGCTCGTGGAGGCACCAGCCAACGAACCGCAGCCTGTTTTTGCCGAAGCACCGCTGGCCTATCATGGCCCCCGGCGCGAGGCTGACAGCCATATCGTGCTGGCCGAAGGTCCGCTTCTGTCATGGAAGGAATTCCGCGCCGCGTCCTCGAAAGAGGAAGCGGTGCATATCGGTGGCATGCAGATCGGTTTTCCGCAGGGACGGCCCACCATTGCGTCTGATGACAAGGCTTATGCGTTCTCAGTCGGTCTGCTTTTTCAGGAAGATCTGGGCGGCTTTCTCGGCATGACCAGCAGGCCGGGGGAAGGTGCGGGGAATTTCAACAAATTCGCGCAGAATGCGGCTCGATTGCGAGTTTATTTCTCGTGGCGTTATAAGGACTGGGTGGCAAATGTTACACCTAATTTCGGATCTATCTCTACAGACGGTTCAGTAAGTTTGTTTGAAGCTAACTTGAATTACACCGGTCTACATAATACCACCTTGACGGTCGGTTATTTCCAGCCTCGCATGGAAGAGGAAAGTGCCGAACGGCCCGTCGCGTTCGAATTTCTTGAACGTCCTACCATCGTGAATCTGGTGCGTAACTTGGCTGGTGGTGTTGCGCGCTTTAGCGTGGGCGGCGAGCATTACGAAAAACGCTGGCTGGCGGCAGCCTATTTCACAGGCCAGAAATATGGTGACAGAAGCAAGGACACCACGATTGTCGACAGCCAGACCGGCGCTGTTGTCCGTGTCGCCGGGCGTCCGTATCTGAGCAAGGATATCGACGTGCATGTCGGTGCGGGTGCGACATCCGTTTTCAAGGTCAACGAGAACAGCAAGGGGCGGCAGCTTACCCTGAGCGACAACATGGAAGTGCCTTTGGGTGAAACCAACCTTCTCACCTCCGGGGCTTTGACGAATGTGGCGCAGATCTGGGCGGCGGGTCCGCAGTTGGCATTGCGGTGGAAGCGCTTTTTGCTGAAGAGCGAATATTACCATATTGGCGTACAGCGCGCGAATAACTCGGAAGCCGTGCATCTGCCCTCTCTCGGGTTCGACGGCTGGTATGTTGCCGCCAACTACACGGTTTTCGGCAAGCCGCGCTCCTATAACGAAAAAATCGCAGCCTTCACGACGCCCGGCGTCGAATACGACTTCGATCCCGCGCATAACCATTGGGGCGCGCTTGAAGTCAGCGGCCGGTGGAGTGTGACCAACCTTTACGGGGAGGGAAACCAGGGTGGCACCGGTATCAACGGCAACCAGCAGACCGTGTGGCAGGGTGGCCTGAACTGGTACCCTAACCGTCACTTCAAGTTCATGCTCGACTATGCCCGTTTCATGGTGTCGCGCTCCAAGGGCGTAAGCGGGAATGTCAACCTGTTCGGGCGTGACGGCAACGCCATTGTTGGCCGTGTGCAGGCCTCTTTCTGATCAGACGGAATTCAGGAGCCATATGATGGTACAATCCATGAAAACAAGCAGGCGCGCCATCCTGAAAGGTGGCATTGCGCTGGGGGCTGGTCTTGTTGTCGGGCTGCGCGGGCGGTCAGCCAGTGCTGCGTCTTACAACCTGCTGAATGTGTCCTACGATCCCACGCGGGAATTATATGCCGACGTCAACAAGGCGTTTTCCGCGAACTGGACCAAGGCCCATCCGGGTGATGTGGTGCGGGTGCGGTCTTCGCATGGCGGGTCGGGTGCGCAGGCGCGTTCCGTGCTCGACGGGGCCCCGGCCGATGTGGTTACACTCGGCCTGGCTTACGATATCGATATCCTGGCCCAGAAAGGCCTGCTGGCGGCGGACTGGCAGACGCGCCTGCCGCATAATTCCACTCCCTATACGAGCACGATCGTCTTTCTCGTCCGCAAGGGCAACCCCAAGGCCATTCATGACTGGCCGGACCTGCTGCGTCCCGACATGCAGGTGATCACGCCCAACCCCAAGACCTCTGGTGGTGCGCGCTGGAACTACCTGGCGGCCTGGGGCTGGGCCCTGCACCAGCAGGGCGGGTCCGAGCAGAAGGCGCGTGACTACCTGAAAGCCTTGTTCGGCCATGTGCCGGTTCTCGATACAGGTGCACGGGGTGCGACCAACAGCTTCGTGCAGCGCGGGCTGGGCGATGTGCTGCTGGCCTGGGAGGACGAAGCCCTGCTGGCCAGCCGTGACCTCGGCCCCGACAAGTTCGATGTCGTCGTGCCGTCCCTGACCATTCTGGCCGAACCGCCCGTCGCGGTGGTGGACCGTAATGTCCAGGCCCACGGGACGGAGGCCGTAGCCAAGGCGTATCTAGACTTCCTGTTTACGCCCGAAGGCCAGCGTATCGGGGCCAAGCATTATTTCCGCCCGGTCGATCCCGCTATTCTGGCCGAAGCAGCCTCGGTTTTCCCGAAAACGGATACATTCGACATTGCCAGCCTGGGTGGCTGGCAGAGCGTGCAGAAGCGCCATTTTTCCGATGGCGGCATATTCGACCAGATCTACGCACCGTCATGACCTCTCGCATTCGGGGGTGAAGGTACACTCCTTCACCCCCGAATGGCCGCCAAGGTCGGCAGGTCGGCGGGCCTCTGCGCGCCGAACGGTTGCCGCTCAGGGCCGGGCGTTATCGGCGTCCTCCGCGACCAGGACAGAGGCAGCATGACCCCGGCTGACGGCAATGGGCGGGGGCTCCATGCCGCCGATCGTCCTTTCACGAACCAGCGTAATCAGGCCCGAACCCACGATCAGTACCATGCCGATGACGGTGGGCGTATCCACCTTATCCCCGAACACGACATAGCCGATCACCACGGCCCAGATCATCTGGCTATATTGGGTCGGTGCAATGGCCGCAGCCGACGCGGCAAAGGCTGCATGCATCAGCAGAATATTGGCCAGGGCCGCTAGCAGGCCGTAACTGGCCAGCAACAGTGCCTGATGCAAAGTGGGCAGGACCAGTGTGGGCAGGCTGGCTAGCCCACCAATGACAATGCCCCCGAGAATGCCCGCGCCAAACAGTGAAATACGTTTTTCATTCGGGCCGGCGGCACGGAATGTCACCACGGACAGCGCCCCGCCCAGACCCGCGACCAGCGCCCCCAGATGGCCGATGGAAAGTGGGCGCATGCCGGGCCGCAGCACGATCAAGACGCCGACAAACCCAAGAACGATGGCGAAGCTGCGCGGAAGGCCGATCCGCTCCTTGAGAAAGGCGATGGACAGAAGTGTTACAAAGGACGGTTGCAGGAAAATGAGCGTGAAGGCTTCGGCCATGGGCAGGTGGCTGAAAGCCGTGACACTGCCGATAACCCCAGCCGGGTAGGACACAAAACGCACCAGCCACAGGCGCCGGTCGGATGTTCGCCATACGTCGCTCAGCCTGTCTCCCGGTGCGAGAAGAAACGGAAAAACCAGCAACCCGAACACCGCACCTATGAAAGCGGACTCATAAGGGGGCAGGCCGTCGCGGATCAGCTTCACGCTCGTGTCGCTGAAGGAAAAAAAGGCAAAGGCCGCAAAACCCAGTAAAATGCCGTAAAATGTGCCAGAGCCAGGGTTTGAAGACTGGGGAGAAGACATGCCTTGGTCCGTTCGTTTCGCGGTTTTTGCGGGGCGTACCCCTTTGGTCCTGGTCCATACCATGCGTCATGACCGGTTCCAGATGCGGGCATGCTGCAAAAAGCTGGTGGTTTCAAGACCCGCTGCGCGTATTTGAGGCTCGCCGACCCCAGCTTAACAAGGGGGCAGGAAGCGGGGCTGATATTCCCTGACGCGGGTAACTTTGCCGTGGGGCGCCAGAATGCTCCGTAACCGGTGTGTGTCAGTCCGCCCAGTGATTGGGATAATGGCAGGCAACGTCCTGGCCCGGCCCTATGGTGCGCAGCGCAGGTTCTTCCACCTTGCAGCGGTCCTGGGCTATGGGGCAGCGCGTATGAAAACGGCAGCCCGCGGGGCGGGAAATGGGGCTTGGAACATCCCCGCGCAGGGGTGTCGGGCGATGTTCGCCGGGCACGGGGCGCGGCACCGCCTGGGTCAAAGCGAGTGTATAGGGGTGGGCGGGCCGGTGCAGGACGGCGTCGGTTTCCCCAATTTCCACGATGGCGCCCAGATACATGACCGCCACCCGTGTCGAGATCTGGCGTACCACCGCAAGGTCATGGGCGACGAATACGTAGGTCAGGCCCAGATGGTCCTGCAGGTCTGCGAACAGATTGACAATCTGGGCCTGGACCGACACATCCAGTGCGGAAACAGGTTCGTCAGCCACGATCAGGCGGGGCGAAAGGGCCAGGGCCCGCGCGATGTTGATACGCTGGCGCTGGCCGCCAGAGAATTCATGCGGGTAGCGCTCCAGCGCCTGGTGGCCCAGACCCACCAGGTCCATCAGCTCGGTCTGGCGGGCAGCAATTGCGGCCGATGTCCATTTTTGCCCGCCAGGCTTTTTGTGGACCCGCAGGGGTTCGGCCAGCAGGTCGCCAATCCGGCGGCGTGGGTTCAATGACGCGTAGGAATCCTGAAAGACCATCTGCATCTGCTGGCGCAGGGGGCGCAGCGTGCGCTCTGGCAGGGTGGTAATATCCCGCCCGTCGAACACGATACGGCCTGAGGACGGCTCGGCCAGCCTGATAAGGCTGCGCCCCAGCGTGGATTTGCCACATCCGGACTCTCCCACCAGCCCCAGTACCTCGCCGGGCATGACGTCGATCGACACGCCATCCACCGCGTGGAGCGTCCGACCATGGGGCAGGGCGTAGGTCTTGCGCAGATCGGTCGCGGACAGAAGCGGTGTGGCGGCGGCCGGACGCGTCTCCGGCATGAGTGGGACAGCCTGGCCGGTCATGCCGCGTCCCTGCCCATGACGCTGGGGGTAAGGGGAGTGCCTTCAAGGGGAAGGACGCAGGCGGCCTGATGGGCCGTGCCAACACGAACCAGCGCGGGCGGGGGGGCTGGCAGGCATGCTGCATGCGCGTATGAGCAACGGGGCGCGAAGGCGCAGCCCGCCGGGCGTTCAAGTGGGGCAGGTGGCAGGCCCGCAATGGCGGGCAGCCGGTGCGGGCGCGGGCCATCCATGGGCGGAATGGAGGCCAGAAGGGCAGCCGTATAGGGGTGGCCGGGGCGTGCGAAAACGGCAGAAGTCGGGCCGGTTTCGGCCATGCGGCCTGAATACAGCACGAATGTGTTGTCGCAGGTTTCCGCCACGACCCCCATGTCATGCGTGATAAGCAACACGGCTGAACCATAGGTCGTGCGCAGGTTCCGCATCAGGTCCAGGATCTGGGCCTGGACCGTGACATCCAGTGCTGTTGTCGGTTCATCCGCTATCAGCAGGGCCGGATTGCACGACAGGGCCATGGCGATCATGGCGCGCTGGCGCATTCCGCCCGAAAGCTGGTGCGGATAGCTGTCAGCGGTCCTGGCCGGGTCCGGCACGCCCATGTCCCCCAGCAGCGTGATCGTGCGCGCCCTTGCCTGCTTGCGGGAGACTCTTTCATGCGCGAGTATCTGTTCATCGATCTGCCAGCCCACCGTGTAGACCGGCGTGAAGGCTGTCATCGGGTCCTGGAAGATCATGGCGATCCTGCTTCCGCGCAGGCGTCTTAACTGCCTTTGCCCCATTCCCACCAGTTCATGCCCCTGGAACAGCACCGAGCCGCTGATCTGCACGCCCGGCGTGTCGATCAGGCCCATGAGCGCCATGGCGGTGACGGACTTGCCCGACCCGGATTCCCCCACCAGCCCCAGAATTTCGCCTTCATGCAGGGTGAAGGACACGCGTTCCACCACCGGTATCATGCGCCCGCGCGAGCGAAAGCTCACGCTTAGCTCGCGCACGTCCAGAAGCGGGGCGGGGGCGTTGGACGGCATCAGACCGCCAGCGCGTCCAGCAGCGGAATACCGCAACGCTTCGACATGGCCTGACGGTATGCTTCAACCGGTGCCGGGTAATCCAGACCCCGAATAATGGAAAAACTATGGAGCTGCGCGAACAGGTCGATATCGTCGTAGGACAACATACCATTCACGGCTGTGGCCGCCTGCACCATAGGTGCCAGTTCGGCCAGCAGCGGGTTCAGCGTCTGGGTTGCTCTGTGCGTTTCGCGCAGGACGATCGAAAACGGTTCTTCCGCACGTTCCTTGTTACGCATGAAATAGGCCCGGGCCGAGGTAGTCGCGAATTCGGGGAAGGGTGCGGCCGCCGCGCGTGGCAGAAACTGCCGGTAGAGCGGCCCGTTGCTCCGCCGCAGCCAGTCCGCCAGCGCGGGGTTGCGCGGGCCGGTCAGGGCAGGGGTGCCCAGCCCGTCGATCCGGGCCACGATATCCAGGCTTTCCGCCATGAACTGCCCGTTCTGGCCCAAAATAGGCACCACCTTGCGCCCGACCATGCCGATCGGGCCCTGTTCGTCATCGTTTAAAAGAACGGCAAGGTGAAAAGGCACATCCTTGAGGCCAAAAATCATTCTGGCCTTGATGCAGAAAGGGCAATGTTCATAAACGTAGAGTGTATACACGCGTTACAGACTTCCTTGATCGCGGTCATAATCGGGGCCTGTCGGGCCACACCGGACCCGGGAAAATTACGCCCCGACGGGAAAGACAATCAAGTTCTTTTAGGCCGCCTGTCGTCTTATGGCGTTGTATAGCGCACGCTCAGATGCCCCACGTTTTCGCAATCGGCCTCGATAACGTCACCCGGCTTGACCTGGGATACGCCTGCGGGGGTGCCCGTCATGATCAGGTCACCGGGTTTGAGCTGCACGCTATGCGACAATGCGGAAATAATTTCCGGCACCGACCAGATCATGTCGCTGATCCGGCCTTTCTGGCGCAGTTCGCCGTTCACGCTCAGGGTAATCAGACTTTGTTCGAGATCGTGCACGCTTGCGGCCGGCCGGATTGCGGAGATGGGGCAGGAATCATCGAACCCCTTGGACAGCGCCCACGGATGGCGGTTCTTTTTTGCTTCCTCCTGCATGTCGCGGCGCGTCATGTCCAGGCCAAGGGCGTAGCCGTAGATCAGGCCCTGGGTTTGGCCCGGCGAAAGCGCGACCCCGCCGCCATTCAGGGCGACGACAAGTTCCACCTCGTGATGCAGGTTGCTGGTGGCGCGGGGGAAGGGCAGGGTCTGTGCCGTGGTTATGGCATCGGCCGGCTTGGCGAAGAAAAAAGGCGGGTTCCGTTCGGGGTCGCTGCCCATTTCACGACTGTGTTCGGCATAATTCCGGCCAACGCACCAGATGCGCCCCACGGGAAAGGATTTGTCCGACCCTTCAATGGGCAGTGCCGAAACGGGCGGGGGGAACAGAAAGGACGGTGCTGAGGTCATGGGCGTGTTTCCAGGGCCGAGAGAAAGATCACTTCCGTATCTACGCAAAAATCGCGCTATGGAACAATGTCATGGGCTCAAAAGATGGTGTATGGCCCGCAGGCCACCGGTCGGGAGGGAGAATACAGACCGGGGCATTATTCGTACGCCCTGATGGTGTAAAAAGAGCCGAAATTCTTTTTTCAGCACGCTGCCATGCTGAATTGTGAAGTGACGTTTCACCCCAAGCCTATAATACCCTTAAAAAGCTGGAGAAAAATGGCCGCAGTTCTCAGGCCGAATTCGGTTTTCGATGTATCTTGTGTAAACGAGTTCTTTTTGAATGACGCTGAATTTTTATGTCGATGGCGTATCTATTTTACGGGAGAGGCTGGCACCACTCCCTGAAGACGCGCCAGGCCGCGCTGTCGTACGGCCTGCCTTTTCGGCGAAGCATGCAGGCTGCACAGGCAGAAGTGCCACGCGGGTCAGGCGCGGGTGGCTATGGGGCTTGTCCGCTTGTCTGGCGGGGCTTGCGGCCTGCGCCCCGGCCCTTGGCCTTGCCCAGCAGAGCGTTCCCGCACAAAGCCCGGCCAGCCAGCTCGTTCTGTCGACCCCCACGGCGGCCCCCACGGCGGTGCAGACCAATGAGCCCGAGCAGCCATCGACCGGGAATATTTTTCCGCACAAGCCCGGTGCGTCGCATTCCTACTGGGATAACCTGGAAGGGCATCTGGCAATCGAGGTTGGCGTAACGGGCAATCCCTGGACGCAGACAGGCCGCAACTTCGCGCAGTTCTATGCCGATCGCGCCAATACCGTCACCATGAACCAGATTATCGGCTCCCTGTCGCATCCGGTCGAGAATATCGGCGGGGGCTACGGAATAGGCTTTACGTTCGAGACCCTTTACGGCTCCGACGGCAGGTTCGATCCTACCCTTGGCATGGGCTCGGGTTCCCTGAACGGCATGTATCAATGGGTGCCGACACAGGCGCATATCGACGCGAAATTTCCGTGGATTTTCAAAAACGGGATCGATGTCCAGGTCGGGCAGCTATACGGTCTTCTGGGCACGGAAGGCACGCCAGCCACGGCAAGGCCGTTTTATACCTTCAGCTACGCCGCCGACTATATCCTGCCCTTTGAAATGCTCGGCGTTGTGGTCACCGCGCATCTGAGCGACAGGATGGACTGGATTTTGGGGGTGGATGCGGGAAACTCCACCTCGTTCGGGCGGTATGGCAACAACAACAAACCCAAGGGATATTTCGGGTTCGCCTGGAATCATCTGCTGGATGGCAAGCTGGACATGCACATTATCGGGCATTTCGGCCCGCAGGGAAATAACGGGATCGCCGTGAAATCGCCCGACGGATTATGGACCAGTGCCGGCGCAGGTGCGATCGCGAACAGCAAGATGCAATATAACGCCGATTTCCTGGCGACCTATCGTATCAACAAGGCCATGTCCGTTACCGTGGATGGCTCCTACCTGCATGATGACCTGTTGCGTGACGATGCCTACGGCGTTGCGACGTTTTTCGCCTATGACCTGAACCCGTCGCTCACACTCAATGCGCGGGGCGAAATCTTCCGCGACAATACTGGCGGCACCATTACCCAGTTCGCCAGTACCACATCGTTTACGCGTTCGATCTCGAACAAGCCGTATCCCTATTATAGCGCGCCCCCGACCACCTATGGCGAACTGACGGTGGGGGTAAGCTACCGGCCGGACTTCATCAACCGCCATCTCGACTTCGGCCAGCTTACGATAAGGCCCGAAATCCGGCTGGATAAATCCCTTAATGGCACCCGGCCCTTTAACAAGGCCGCCGTGCCAAGTGCCGCCAACGGCTATGCGCCTGTCGTGACCGATGGCACGAACAACATGCTCTGGTTCAACTGCGACGCCATCTGGGCGTTCTGAGAACAAACACGCAAGGTCCGGGCATGCGCGCAATGCCGGTCATGTCCGGCATTGCGCCTATCCCGGGGGCTAGAGTGTCGCGTGCCAGCCACCCCCGACAGCGCGGTACAGGGCCACGGTTGACTGCAGCGCGTGGGTCTGCACCTGCACCTGGTCGATGCGCGCATCCAGTGTGTTGACCTGCGCAATCAGCGCATCCAGGTAACTGTCAGCGCCCCCTTTATAAAGGGTCATGGTCAGTGTCTGCGATTGCTGTGCCGCCTTGACTGCCTGTTTCAGCCGTGCATTTTCCATACGCAGGCGTGCCGTGACCGACAGCCCGTTTTCCACGTCCTGAAAGGCCGAGAGAACCGTTACACGGTAATGGTCCAATGTTTCGCGGTAGACGGACCAGGAATGCTGCAACTGCGCCTGGCGTAGCCCGCCCTGGAACAGCGGCATGGAAACAGATGCGCCATAGGCCCACATGCTGTTGGCGAGATTGGCCAGGTTGAATCCGTTTGAATCGAACCCGCCATTAGCGCTGAAAAACAGATGCGGGTAGAACGCGGCGCGCGCAATGCCGATACTGCGGTTGGCCTGCGCCATTTCCCGTTCGGCTGCTGCAATATCGGGCCTGCGTTCAAGCAGTTCGGACGGCACGCCCGCAGGAACCAGCGGTTCGGCGTTATTGAGCGTATCAGCAGGCACGATATGAAAGGTCGACGGCTGTTCGTTGACCAGAACCGCAATCGCGTGTTCCATCACATCCCTCTGGGCCTGCACTTCAAGCTGATGGGCCTGTGTCATGTAAAGCTGGTTCTGGGCGCGGGCCACGTCGATCCCTGTCGCGTCCATATTGCTCAGCCGCGTTTGCGTGACATGCAGCGCCTGCTCATAATAGCTGATCGATTGCTGATAGATCGCCATCTGTGCATCCAGTCCGCGCAGGGCGAAATAATCGCTCGCTACCTCGGCCTGAAGGCTGAGGCGTGCGGCGGCGTATCGGTCCTCCTGTTCCTGCGCGAAGGATTTTTGTGCCCGTACCTTGTTGCGTATGGCGGACCAGATATCGGGCTCCCAACTGGCCAGACCCGAATAGAATTCGTCCGTCGCGGTAATGGGGCCTTTGTAACGGAACAGCCGGTCGGCCGAACTTTTGTTGTCGCTGGACCCAAAGGCTATGCCAAAATGCGGCAGCAGGTCCGAACGCGCTTCCTTGACCATGGCGCGTGCTTGCAAAAAGCGCTCGCTGGCGGCCTGAAGGTCCGCGTTGTTGCTGGTTGCCTGGTTCTCCAGCGTGTTCAGTTGCGTATCGCCGAACTGGGTCCACCAGTCCGAACGCAGGGCGACACTCTGGGGGGCCGCGTCATGGAACAGGCCTTCCCCATGCCAGGACGCGGGCACGATATAATGCGGCGGCTGATAGGCCGGTGCCAGGTCGCACGCGCTGAGCGAGAACAGGCCAAGCAGGGTCAGGGCAGGCCACAGGCGGGGCAGGCGCCATAGGGAGGGGCGATGGCGCATTACTCGTCCTCCTCCGCGTCGGTATTGTCTGGCTGCGGGGTGGGGGCGGGCGTGCTCAAATACCCTTGTGCAGGCCAGGCTATGCGCACTTTCTGGCCTTCCAGCAGGTCGGCTGGCGGGTTGTTGATGATCTTGTCGGCAGGGGATATCCCGGCATCCACTTCCGTATAGGAGTCAGACATGCGGCCCACGGTAATGTTATGATAATGGGCGATATTCTGCGCATCCACGGTGGCGACCTGCATGCCGTGTTCCTGAAAAACCAGCGTGCCTGTTGGAATGGTATAAATTCCCTTGTCCGCAGGGGCTGTAATGGTGACGGAGGCAAAGCTGCCGGGCCATAGTTTCTGGTCCGGATTGTCGATGGAAAATTCGGTGACCACGGTTCGTGTATTGGGGTCGAAACCTTTGGCAATAGTCAGGAACTTTGCCGTAAACGTGCGATTGGGGAATTGCGGCACCACCACCTTGGCCAGCAAACCGGGTTTGAGAATGGATGCGAATGTTTCCGGCACAGAGACAAACAGCCGCATGGCATGGGTGTCGGCCACCATGAACAGTTCGCTTGTCGTGCCATTGGCGTTCAGGTTGCCGCTTCCCACGCCCACGTAATCGCCTACATTGATATTGCGCGCGATCACCACCCCGTTGAAGGGAGCCACAACGGTCTTGAACCGGATCAGGGCGGTATAGGCGTCAACCTTATGCTGGGCGGCCTCCAGTTCCGCATGGGCTGCCTGTTCATTGGCGTTCTGCACGGAAACCGACTGCCCCGAAACCGCCTGGGACTGCCCCATGGCGCGCCAGCGGTTCGCGGTAATGGCGGCAAGCCCATATTTTGCCTGCAGAACTTTCAGGTCCGCCTGGGCCTGGGCATATTCGGCATCCAGGCGCGGGGTATTGATTTCTGCCAGCACATCGCCCGCTTTTACGACGGCGCCGTAATCCTGATACCACATTTTCACGTAGCCGGAGGCCTGGGCATAGATCGGCGCTTCGTACCACGCGCTCAGCGTGCCCGGCAGCGTCATGGAAACGGTTGGCGGGGCGGGCTTGGGCTGGACGATGGCGACATCGGGCATGCTGGCATATGTCGCATCGTTGTGAAGATGTATTGTATTGCGCGCCCGCTGGACCAGGAGATAGCCGATATCTCCCACAATGACACACAATGTCAGCATAACGGCCAACCGCGTTTTAAGGGAGCGTGGCATCAGACAGTCTCCTTGCCGTCAACCGTATTGCCTGCATGGGATACGGACGAGCGATGGTGAAAAATTGCGTAAACACAAGGAACGAACAGAAGTGTGGAAAAAGTCGCGACAAGCAGGCCGCCAATAACCGCCTTGCCCAGCGGCGCATTTTGCGAATTGCTTGTCGCCATCGGCACCATGCCGATAATCATGGCCGACGCCGTCATGATAACGGGACGAATACGCCCGAAGCCCGCCTCGACCGCCGCGGCAACAGCGCTCCCATGCAGGGCCAGCCGCTCTTTCGCGAACGAGACAACCAGGATGGAATTGGCCGTGGCGGTGCCCATGCACATGATCGCCCCCGTCAGTGCGGGCACGCTCAGGCGTGTCTGGGTCAGGAACAGGCTCCAGGCAATACCGGCCAGCGCACCGGGCAAGGCCGAGATAATAATGAACGGATCAGTCCAGGACTGAAAGTTTACGACAATCAGCAGGTAGATGAGCATGACCGACATCACCAGCCCTGCGATCAGTTCGATATAGGCGCCGTGCATGGTTGTTGCCTGCCCGTGGATATCGACCGCAGCACCACGGGGCACGTCCTGGCTGGTCCGGGCAATCTCGCGCTTCACGCCACCAAGCACGGAGCCGAGGTCGCTTCCTTCGGTCGATACGTAAATATCGATATCCGGCATGGAATTATAATGGGAAACCTGTCCCGGTGTGCCCACGGGCGTGATGGTACTGATGCTCCCCAGAAGCTGCATGTCCCTGCCGTCCGGGTCGCTGTCGCCCTTGTCCACCGGAATGGTGAGCAGGTTATTGTAATGTGTCAGTTGATCCTGCGAGACATAGACATTCAGCGGGAAGGTAATGCCCGTCTGCGGGTCGAGCCAGTATTGCGGATCAACCGTCTGACTGCCCGAAAGTGTCATAAGCTCGTTATTGGCCAGGTCGCCTTCGGTCATGCCGGTTGCCTGCCCGAACGTGCGGTTGCCTTGCACGAACAGGGTAGGGGTTTTCATGGTCTGCTGGATCACCACGTCCACAGCACCGGGAACGTGCCGCAGGCGGTTCACCAGCATGGTGGCGTATTGGTAGCTTGCACGGATATCGGGGCCCGAAATCTGGATATCGATCGGGGCGGGTGAGCCAAAATTCAGGATCTTGTCAGTCAGTTCCGCCGGCTGGAACGTAAAGACCGTGCCGGGGAACTGGGCTGACAGATCACGCCTGAGAATGGCCCGGTAATCCCACACGGGAGAGGCATCGTCCTTGAGCGTAATCGCAAGGTCGCAGTCCTGCGTGCCTATGCTGGGTGTGGGAATAAAGGCCTGGTTATGCGGACCTTCAGGAAGGCCGCAGTTATTGATGATACCATCGATCTTGCCGGGAAAGTCCTTTTCAATCCGGTCGTCCACCAGGCTTGCGATACGCCCGGTCGTTTCGATCCGGGTGCCCAGGGGAACGCGCATGTGCATCTGCAACATGCCCGACTTGATTTCGGGAAAGAAATCCTGCCCGACAATCAGGAAAAGGCCGAGCGAGGCCACGGAAAATCCCAGAAAAATCGCCACAAAACGCCGACGCCGGACCACAATGCGTTCAAGCAGGCGCCCATAGCCATGGCGGAACTTGTGAAAGGCCTTTTCAAAATGGTTCTGAAAGCGCCCGAATACGCCTTTGGGTAGCGCAAGATGTTCATCGCTATGCAAGCCGGGGTGAACCTGGCCCGCCAGCAGGTATTTGGCCATGGTCGGCACCAGCGTGCGCGACAGGATGAACGAAGCCAGCATGGCGTAGATAATGGCCTCGGCCATGGGCATGAACAGCCAGCCTGCAACGCCGCTCAGGCCGAACAGGGGGGTCCAGACAATACAGATACACAAGGTGGAAACCAGGGTCGGCACCACAATCTGGTTGGCGGCGTCAATGATGGCGTTTTCCAGGTCTTTTCCCATTTCCAGATGGGTGTCGATATTTTCGATCATGACCGTGGCGTCATCGACCAGGATACCGACCGCCAGCGCCAACCCGCCCAGCGTCATGACGTTGATGGACTGTCCCGACCAGAGCAGGGCGATAATCGCGCTCAGGATACAAAGCGGAATGGACGTGGCGATGATGACAGTCGATCGCCAGGACCCCAGGAACAGCAGCACCACCAGCCCGGTCAGTACAGCGGCTGTCAGCATTTCCCGCACGACGTCGCTGATCGCGTCTTTTACAAAGACGGAGGCATCGCTCAGGACCGAAATATGAACGTCCGCGGGAACCAGCTGGCGCAATCGGGGCAGGAGCGCCTTGGTCCGGGCGACGACATCCAGTGTCGAGGCCTCGCCACTTTTCATGACGACAATTTCAACTCCCTGGCGTCCCTTGACCACGACAAGATTGGTCTGCGGGTGGCCGCCACGGTAAACATTGGCGACATCGTGAACATAAATGACGGAATTACCAACCCGCTTGACGGGAATATCGCCCAGTTCCTTCATCGAACGCGGTGTTGCGTTGGTCTGGACCATCCAGTCCGTCCGGTCGATTTTCTGGTCACCCGCGGGCAGCACGATATTCTGCTTGCGCAGCGCATTCTGCACGTCCATGGCCGAAAGATGATGGGCCTGGAGCTGCTTCTGGTTCAGCGCCACCATGATAAAGCTGTCCATTCCACCATAAGGCTGCGGCAGCACCGATCCAGGTACCGTCACCAGAATGGGGCGGATCCGGGTCATGGCGATCTTGAACAGGTCCGAGGGCGTCTGCTTGTCCGATGTCACCTGGAGCGAGAGCACAGGAACAGAAGACGCATCCAGCCGCATGACCATGGGGGCGGGAATATTATCGGGTAACTGTTTGATCACGGTTTGAGAAATCGCCGTGACTTCCGCCTCGGCTTCGCCAATATCCGTGCCGGGCTGGAAATAGATATTGACGATACTGCGTCCGTAATACGAGCTACTTTCCATGTGCTCGATCCCCTCCACGGTGGAGGTCACAGCCAGTTCGTAATTATAGGTGATCCGTCCGGCAAATTCCTCTGGCAGCATGCCGCCATACGTCCAGACAACGGACACGACCGGAATTTTAATGTTGGGAAACACGTCCGTAGGTGCTCGGAATACGGTCAGTACTCCGAACACGAGAATAAGCAGTGAAAGGACCACAAAAGTGTAAGGCCTTTTCAAAGCGGTTATGACAAGTGCATTCATGCCGACCCATTTCCTTGAACCCGCAATCAGGGTTCATAAGGAAATACGATCGATGTTATTCAGTTTCTTTTATAAAAAAATTTATCGGTGTAAAAAATAAATTAAATAGAACTATAAAAAATATTTTTACTTCTCAATTTAGATATAAAAAATGAAATCGTACCGCCTGGGGGTATATGTCAGCTAAAAGCCAAGCGGCTTACCTGCCGTCAGTCAGTGGTTATCAATCGTGAGGTAAAGGCGGGAAATCTGTCCCGCCAGGTGCGCTCCATGAGCGTGGCCTGAAAAGGCAATATCCACACCACGCGTATTTTCCATATCGATCCCGATAGAGCCCTTCCCAAGGGCGATATCGCCACCGATCGTCCAGTAAGTTCCGTTCAGGTCTTTCAGTCGTCCCAGGTTTCTGACACAGCCAGTCCCGACGAACGACGCACTTCCAAAAGAGAGCATGCCGCCTCCTTTGACCGAAACCGGATAGCTGCGACCGCTATAGAAAAGCGTGCCGTGGCCCCACATATAGCCGACGGCTACGCCGACCCCCTGCATCGACAGCTCCAGCCGCCCGTCATCGGGCGAGCAGGGCTTTGCCGCCAGGGCCTGTCCCGAAAGCGGAAAGGCGAGCAACAGGGCCATGGCAGAAAGACGAACGAACGACATGCAGGACTAACCGGATTGGGTTTCAACTTATTGGGGAATGTCATGGAATATGGGAAAGGGCAACGGGTCGCGGGCGCAGAATATAATGATGGGAAAATAAGTGATTTCTCCGCCCGGAAATCTCCCGCTTATCCGGGGTACCCATAG
>NZ_JAFVMH010000015.1 GCF_017377735.1 Acetobacter garciniae | reverse complement strand
CTTCATCCTCGGCATGAACCGCCACGCGGCGCACACCGGAACGAAGCACTCGCTCCAGCATGGTATCTTCAGAAATCAGAAGATTTCCCGTTGAAGATCCCATGAAAACCTTGATCCCGGCTGTTCCGGCAAGTTTTTCGAGTTCACCGCACCGGTCGGCATTATCGACTGTCGCGCCGATATAAAAAGCATGGTCGCACCACATACGGTTCCTGGCACGGGCGAGCTTGTCAGCCAGCGCTTCCGGCGTAGACGTCGTCGGCCTGGTGTTGGGCATTTCGAAAACACCCGTTACACCTCCCAGAACAGCAGCACGACTGCCGGATTCCAGATCCTCGCTCTCCGTCGCTCCCGGTTCCCGGAAATGCACCTGCGTGTCGATCACACCGGGCAGAATGGTCAGGCCCGTGCAATCCAGTTCCGCTGCCGCCTTTCCAGTTCCACCGATGGCAGCGATCATTTCCCCACGCACATATACGTCGGTCGTCACGGTCGCATCCGGCAGCACGACGGACCCACCTTTCAGAACCAGATCGAACAGGTCGCTCTCCACCGTTGATACGGGCAATCCATGAAACATCGGAGCCTGTCCTGCTGCTGGAGGTCGTTCTGCTTTTTAAGTTCCTTCACACGCGTTCCGGATGAAAGATAGGAAGTCTTCATAGTGACGATCATGCCGTGTTCTGGTTAACTCTGACAGGACGTCCGACTGCCGATCACGCGCCAACGCGTCCCCAGAGGCGTGTCTTCGAGAAAGATCCCTTGACCCCGCAGCATATCTCGCAGGCGATCAGCTTCAGCAAAATCCCGTCTGTCGCGTGCTTCGATTCGTCGCCTCAGCAGGTCCGATACGATTGCGTCTGACTCGACGGAAAATGACGTCTGCTCTTCTTTTCGCAAGAATCCCAACAGGCGGAGTCCGCCTACCAGTTCTGTGCGCAGGCGGGTTTTTACGGACGGCACTTCTGCACGCCGCAGACGGTGCGCGGTCTCGAACAGAGTGCTCAATCCGGCCGGCGTGTTGAGATCATCATCAAGCGCTCGCGCCACGCTCAGTTCGGTAGAGCCATCGACACTATCCTCCTGAGCGAGGTGGTCTGTGTCCGAAAGAAGGCGACGCAGACGCTGCAAAGTCCGCCTGCACCGATCAAGAAGCTCCTTCGACCAGTCCAGGGGCTGCCGATAATGCGCCGAGAGCAGCGCGAGTCTGATGGCTTCTCCATCCGCTTCCTTCAGAAGATCATGAACAAGCACGACATTGCCCAGGGACTTCGACATTTTTCTCCCCTCGACAGTGACAAAGCCATTATGAACCCAGAACTTGCAATACTCTGCGCCATCACGCGCCGAGACACTTTGCGCAATTTCGTTTTCATGATGGGGAAAGATAAGATCCTGCCCTCCTCCATGAAGATCAATCGGCAAACCGAGCCGGTTTTCGGTCATAGCCGAGCACTCGATATGCCACCCGGGCCTGCCGCGGCCCCAGGGGCTCTCCCACCCCGGAAGATCAGGAGTGGATGGCTTCCACAACACAAAGTCGGCAGGGTCATGCTTGAACGGTGCAATCTCCACTCGCCCCCCAGCCATCAGGTCTTTTTGTTTCCTGCCCGACAAAACGCCATATTGCTCGAAAGACGGCACATGAAAAAGCACATGCCCTTCCGCGACGTAGGCGTGCCCCCTGTCGATCAGACGACTGATGATCGAAATGATATCGGGAATGTGGTCAGTCACACGCGGTTCAAAGTCGGGGGTAAGCAGACCCAACGCCTTCATATCGGAACGATAGGCATCAATAAAACGATCCGTGAGCACCCTGATAGACTGACCCGTGCGCGCGGCTTCAGCGTTGATCTTGTCGTCGACATCTGTGAAGTTACGTGCATAGAGCACACGCGAATATTTTTGACGCAAGACGCGATACAGAAGATCAAAGACAACCGCCGAACGGGCATTGCCCAGATGAGCGTAATTATAGACGGTAGGGCCGCAAACATACAGTGTGACCCTGTTCGGATCACGAGGCTGGAACCTCTGCTTTCTTCCCGAAAGCGTATTTGTCAGAAACAGGGCATGACGACCCGGATCTGTTCCAGTTTCTTTCATCATGACGGTCGATTTCCCGGATAGAGATATAGAGTGCGATAAGGACCTTCCCGACCGTCACATTCTGTCTTGGCGTCCAGCCGCTGCATTATGAAATCCGCTCCTGAGGCCTGCCAGACAGTCCAGGTGCCACAATCCCCTAAACTGTCGTCCCGATGAAGCGACGTCAGAACACCTGACTGATCATCGTAGGTCACATTGAACAGATAGGGTGACGTGTTCCAGACCCCATGGTCCCATTGCCTGAATGTCAGAAGCTCTACAGGTGAAGAGGGCATAGCCCGGATCACTACCTGCGTTGTTTCTGACAGTCTGACCGTGCAGGGTATGATCCAAATACGGCCCTTGTTCTCTGGGAGGCTGCCCATCCGATAGGCCTGCCGTCCTGAGGGATTATGTGCATAATGCGTGCAGCCCTCCGGTATGACGTCCTGCACCATAGCGGGAAGATCGAAGCCCTTAGCATTACTGGGTGTAGAGTTTGTTACACCCAGAAGAAACACATAGAACAATAATCGCTTTTTCCGACCTTCTCGCATTCCCGCATCAGGTTACAGCTGATTAGCGATACGCCGGTAGGATCGTGCGAGACTGACATTCATTTCAGCCACGCTCTCAGAAAATGCCGTGGCATCTTTGGTGACCTGTGGGACAGTCAACAGGTCGGTATTTGAATGAATCGTCGTTGTCGACGGGATATAAAACCCTTCTGTCAGCACACAATCTTCTACGACTGCATTATGCCGGACTACGCAGCCTCGCTCTACGGTGCAATTGAAGATAACCGAGTTAAAACCGATGAAAACCTCATCACCTACAGTGCACGGCCCATGAATGATCGAACGATGCGCGATCGAGGTTCTCGACCCGATCGTGACGGCCGCGCCATCTTTCGAATGAATGACGACGCCGTCCTGAATATTTGATCCTCTGCCGATCCGTATCGGTTCGACCTCGCCGTTCTCATCGGTTTCGTCAGCACGAATGACAGCGTACGGTCCGATGAATACATCATCTTCAACAATCACGTGGCCACACAGAATAGCCGTCGGATCAACGAAAGCGCTCTCCGCCACTACGGGATAGTCGCCTCGTGGATTTGGTCTCAGCATGAGTTAGGTCCTCGATTTCCAAAGTTAGAAGCGAAAGGCGCCAAAAAGCGATGATCAGGCATCCATCAGAATTTCGCCGGGCAAGTCGTTCGACATGGTCTCACCAGGCTGGTAGTGCATGACAGACCGGATTGCCTCACCACGATGCAGCAGATCGAAGGCCTTGTTGATCTGGTTATGCGTCATGTTGTGCGTGATGTAGGGATCAACACTGAATTTTCCGGCCAGCCATTCATCCACCATTCCAGGAAGCTGCGAGCGCCCTTTCACGCCTCCAAAGGCCGTTCCGCGCCAGACACGCCCTGTAATCAACTGGAATGGCCGAGTGGAAATTTCCTCTCCGGCACCCGCGACACCGATAACGGTGCATTCTCCCCAGCCCTTGTGACAAGATTCCAGCGCAGCCCGCATGACATCGACGCGTCCGATCGCCTCGAAGGAATAATCCACTCCGCCGCCCGTCATCTCGACGATCACCTTCTGGATCGGATCGGTATGATCCGTCGGATTGACCAGATCTGTCGCCCCCAGATTTTTCGCCAGCAGGAATTTCGCGGGGTTGGTATCGACACCAATGATTCGCGAGGCACCAGCCATGACGGCCCCCTGAATAACGGCCATCCCTATCGCGCCGAGGCCAAAAACCGCTACAGTAGAGCCGGGCTCGACCTTTGCCGCATTCCGCACGGCCCCCATGCCGGTCGGCACGGCACAGCCCATGACACTTGCCTTGGCAAGAGGCGCGTCCTTGGTAATTTTCGCAACCGCGATCTCGGGCAGGACGGTGTATTCGCTGAACGTGCTGGTGCCCATATAGTGAAAAATCTGCCGCCCCTTATAGGAAAAGCGACTTGTTCCATCGGGCATTAGTCCGAGAGCCTGTGTCTCACGGATCGTCGAGCAGAGATTGGTCTTGCCCGAACGGATCATCGGACAGTTCGGATCTTCGGGAATGTAGAGCGGAATGACATGATCGCCCGGAACAACAGAAGTGACGCTTTTGCCTACATCCTCGACGATACCCACCCCCTCGTGACCGAGAATGCACGGAAAGCGTCCTTCAGGGTCATGCCCTGAAAGGGTAAACATATCGGTGTGACACAGGCTCGTGGTGACAATCCTGACCAGAACCTCACCCTCCTTCGGGCCTTCGAGATCGACCAGATCAATCTCGAGCGGCATGTTCGGTTCCCATGCAATAGCAGCACGCGTCTTCATTTTTGATGATCCCTCAAGAAAACATTAGTGGTTGACAATCGTATCTGTCAGGCTGGTTCCAGGCTTTCTGACTGACGGCGCCATATGGGGAATGGATCCGGCAGATGGGCATAACGGGCCGGATCAAAACTGTTGGTTTCGGGCACAAGGCAGGCATCGAGATCACGACGCAGTGCGGCCTCGTTCATCTCCGCAGTGCCGATGAAGACGATTTCCTGCCGACGGTCGCCATAAACAGAATCCCAGTTTCCCAACACGAAATCACGCCACTGATCGGTGTCAGGCCACTGGTTTTTCGGAATGGAAGCCCACCACAGTCCCATGGCTTCGCTGCGAACAAGTGCGCCCGCCTGGCTCATCTCCCCGACCCATTCGGGGCGTGTCGCAAGCCAGAAATGCCCTTTCGCGCGCACAACGCCAGGCCAGTTACGATCCAGAAACGCCTGAAATTTTGCTGGTTCAAACGGACGACGCGCACGATAGACGAAATTGCGAATGCCATACTCATCGGTTTCGGGCACATGGTTGGCGAAACCATAAAGTTCCTTGAACCACAAAGGATGCTGATGCGCCTTGTCATAGTCAAAGCGACCTGTATTCAGAATCCGCTCGATGGGAACCTGACCCATGTCCGTTTCAATAATATCCGCATCTGAGTTCAGGGCACGAATGATCTTCCGGGCAGCGTCTACCTGGTCGACTGTGGCGGTGGAGACCTTGTTAATGACCACGACATCTGCGAACTCAATCTGCTGGACCAGAAGATCGACCAGAGCGCGGTCGTCGTCCTCACCTGCCGTTTCTCCACGATCTTTCAGGAAATCACTTGAAGAATAATCCCGCAGCAGGTTTACGGCATCCACGACCGTCACCATCGTATCCAGCCGGGCAATATCGCTCAGACTGACACCATTCTCGTCGCGAAACTCGAACGTGGCCGCAACAGGCAGAGGTTCGGCGATCCCGGTCGATTCAATGAGAAGGTAATCAAACTTCTGCTCTTCGGCGAGACGCCGCACCTCCTGCAGCAGATCGTCACGCAGCGTGCAGCAGATGCAGCCATTGGTCATTTCGACAAGTTTTTCATCGGTCCGGGAGAGATTACTGCCACCCTCGCGCACGAGATCGGCATCAATATTGACCTCGCTCATGTCGTTGACGATGACCGCAACCTTATAGCCCTGACGGTTGTTCAGGACATGATTGAGCAACGTCGTTTTGCCCGCCCCAAGAAAGCCGGACAACACGGTAACGGGAAGTCTGTTTTCCATTTCCATTGTTCCTTCAGAGCTGTGTTGGGTTCGGAGCATCGCCATAAACGGCAATCGGATCGAAAGTCTTCTCTGCTTCACAGAAGACAAGCCTGGCCGCCGGGGCCGAAACGCCTTCATCAACCGGGAGATCAACACGCCGGTAAAAACAGCTTCGATAACCCACATGACAATTCGCTCCGACGCCAGCTGTTTTGACACGGAGCCACACGGCGTCCTGATCATCATCGATGCGTAATTCGACAACATGCTGGGTCAGACCGCTCGTCGCACCCTTGTGCCAGAGACACTGACGGCTTCGGCTCCAGTAATGCGCTTCACGGGTCTCGATGGTGCGGGCGAGAGCCTCCGCGTTCATGACCCCGACCATCACAACATCGCCGCTCTCCGCGTCGGTCGTGACGACTGTGAGAAGCCCGGCGGCATCGAAGCGGGGCGCCAGATCAGTGCTTTCTTCCACCTGCACAATGGAGAGGCGCGGCCGAAACGCTGCGGATTCATGGGCCAGGATCACACCCATCATGCGCCTCCCATGCCGGCCATGGCGAAAAACTGCCGGCGCAGCGTCTCCGAGGACTCAAACTCGCCAATCATGCGACTGGTCACCATGCTAACGCCGGGTTTGTGCACGCCGCGCGTGGTCATGCATTGATGGGCCGCATCAACCACCACTGCGACACCACGCGGTTTGAGAACGCTGTGGATCGTATCGGCGATTTGCGCCGTCAGCTTTTCCTGAATCTGCAATCTGTGCGCAAACACATCGACCAGACGTGCCAGTTTGCTGATACCGACGACCCGCCTGTCCGGCAGGTAGGCGACATGCGCCTTGCCGATCAGTGGAATGATGTGATGTTCGCAATGCGATTCCAGTCGGATATCCCGCAACACCACCAATTCATTGTAATTCTCTGTCTCTTCAAATGTCCTCTCAAGAAGGGCCACGGGGTCCTCCTCGTAGCCTTCGAAAAACTCCTCATAGGCACGGACCACCCGATCGGGTGTGCCTCTCAGTCCCTCGCGGTCCGGGTCATCCCCCGTCCACGCGAGCAGCGTCCTCACCGCCTCCTCCGCCTGAGCTCGCGTGGGCCGGGGCCGTAAAACCCGGGTGGGCGCATGCGCTGGCGGGCGCGTCTCCACGGTTGTGTCCATTCAGCCCTCACATTCAGCGTTGACTATGTTATGTTATAATATAACACTAGAGGTAACGACAGCATCCCGTCAAGCATCGGATTCATGACAGCTCCTTTCACCACACCAGCAGTTACGGAAAAGCGCCTCATGCCTTTCCCGGATGAGTCTGCAATCATGTCCCGGGATCCGCATCAACGTCGCACTGCCACGCTGTTCGTGGAAAGCTGGCCCGCCCCGGCGCCAGACAGTCCTGAGATGCCGCCTCTAGCCTATCCCGCCCCACACGTGATTGCCTGTTCCAATGCATCCGTCCTGCTGGACCTCCATCGCGGCGATATCGACATGGTCGTCTGGGGCCGCGTGGTTCCAGATGTCTGGCACAAAGCGTTGGCAGAAGCTCCTTCCTCCCAGACCGTCTTCGACATGTCCGGCACCCCCGATGAACTCGCCGACGCCCTTGCGTCCAGAGCGGTGATAAAGGCGTTCCCGCCTCTTGTTCTCAGTGATGTTGCCGAATTATTGAGCCTGTTTTCCGCGGTCACACAGGATTGTCCTCAGCGTCTCAGACTGACGACAGAATCCCTTGATGACACTGGCTTTGAAGCGGTGCCGGGAGCGCTCAGACTTGTCTGTTGCTATGGCTCGGCCAGTGCCGAGTGGTGCAGTTACCCCGATCCAAACGCGGGCATGACCAGCACGCTGGACTCTTTCTCAGTGGCGTTCATCAAGGGTTCTGACGGTCAGGATGCCGGCTGTCTGCATCGTATCTGTCACGCGGGTCACGACACTACTGCGCCCGGGATCCATCTCATCATCGATACAGTCAGAGGATGAAGAATATGGAAACATCTTCTCGTCGTTTCTGTTCTTTACCATCCCGGCAATGTGGATCTTCAGACCGCACGACGTCGGTCCGGGACGACGTCCTGACCGTTCTGACAAACGCCAGACTTCCACTTTCCGCCTACGACATACTCCGGTGCATTGACAGCCCGGACGGGCGCACGCTGGCTCCTCCAACCATTTACCGTGCACTGAGTAAACTTATGGCCGAAGGCCTCGTCGCCCGTCTGGAAAGCCGGAATGCGTTTGTGCACATCAGAGCGAAAAATCCCTCTCGTCTGGTTTTTTGTATCTGCGAGCAATGCGGTATCGCCCAATCGGTGGAAAACGAGGCCTCCTCCCGTCTGATCGACAAAAATGCCGACAGTCTTGGATTTCAGGTCAGGCGACGGATCATTGAGTTGCAGGGACTTTGCTCTGATTGCCAGTCCTGTCCTGCAACGCCCGTCCGTTCGACCACGCAATCCCTTCCTCCGCAGGCCATCAAATGAGTTCCTGCCATCTCTCCGCTCTTTTTCGTCAAGGGTCTTCAATGACATCGTCTGCGTCCCTCCACCGTCCTGCCCAAAAAGAGCCAGGCGAAGTCCTGGCCTGCCGGATCAATGGTGTTCTTCATGACCGTTCGTCCAGCATAGCCGATGACATTCGGTCCCAATCTGTGTACCGGCACGATGCAGATGCGCTACCCCTCATCCGCCATGACGCGGCGCATATTCTGGCTCAGGCGATCAGCGAACTGTTTCCGGGCACTCTGTTTGCGACCGGGCCGGCTACTGAAAGCGGCTTTTACTACGATGTCGAGCCGGAAGAGCCGATCACGGCGGACGATTTGCCCCGGATCGAAGCCCGCATGCATGAAATAGTCGCTCGTAATGAACCGATCACTCGCGAGATATGGGACCGGGAGACGGCACTTTCCTGGTGTCACGAACAGGGCCAGGACTACAAAGCCGAGATCATCAACGCACTCCCGGCTGATGCTGTTCTGACGTTCTATCGACAGGGTGATTTCGTGGACCTGTGTCGTGGGCCTCATCTCTCCAGTACCGCACAGATAGGTCATGCTTTCCGTCTTCTTGAAACAGCCGGCGCTTACTGGAAGGGTGACCAAAACCGCCCGATGCTCCAGAGGATTTACGGCACGGCCTGGCGTAACGAGCAGGAACTCGAAACCTGGGAAAAGCGACGGGAGGAGGCTATTCGACGCGATCATCGTCGGCTAGGTCGTGAGATGGATCTCTTCCATTTTCAGGAAGAAGCACCGGGAGCAGTGTTCTGGCATCCCAACGGATGGACGCTGTTCCAGACACTCCTCGCCTATTTGCGTAAGCGTCAGCGCACGGAAGGCTATGTGGAAATCAACACGCCTGACATCATGGATCTGTCTCTGTGGAAAGCCTCCGGTCACTGGGACAAATTCGGGGAGAACATGTTCACCACCGAGACCGAGGGACGCACCTACGCTCTCAAGCCCATGAACTGTCCCGGTGGCGTACAGGTCTTCCGACAAGGGTTGAAAAGCTATCGCGATCTGCCACTCCGTGTGGCCGAATTCGGTAAGGTTCATCGTTTTGAACCCTCGGGGGCACTTCATGGTCTCATGCGTGTGCGTGCCTTTACGCAGGATGACGCCCATATTTTCTGCACGCCCGAACAGATGGAAAGTGAGACGCAGACGATTTGTGATCTGGTACTCTCGATTTATCGGGATTTCGGTTTCGAGGACGTCCGTATCAAGTTTTCCGACCGTCCGGAAAAACGGGTGGGATCGGATGAAATATGGGATCGGTCAGAAGCTGCGCTGCGCCATGGTGTCGAAGCTGCCGGGCTGACATACACCCACAATCCCGGCGAAGGCGCCTTCTACGGCCCGAAACTGGAGTTCGTGCTGCGGGACGCCATCGGACGGGACTGGCAATGCGGTACAGTTCAAGTCGATCTCAACCTGCCGGGACGGCTGGACACACACTATGTCGGTGCCGATAGCCAGAAGCACACGCCTGTCATGCTGCATCGCGCCTTGTTTGGCTCACTTGAGCGCTTCATTGGCATTCTTCTGGAGCACCATGCAGGCCATCTGCCGTTCTGGCTCGCACCGGTGCAGGTCGTTGTCGCGACGATCACAGAGGAGGCAAACGACTACGCTAAAGACCTCATCAGGAATCTCGATGCACACGACATCCGGGTTCTATCGGATCTGCGTAACGAGAAAATCTCTTACAAGATTCGGGAACACAGTCTTGCGAAAATACCTGTCATGCTGGTCATCGGGAAAAAAGAGAAAGAAAACAGAACCGTCTCCATCCGGGAATATGGAAATCCGGCTCGACCAACCCTGAAGGGCGAAGAAGTCGTCAAAGTGTTGGCAACTGCCTCTCGTGATCGGCTGCTAAGGGCCTTCGTCGGATGAAGAGCTTTCGCGCTGCTTTCGACGATTTATGGTACCTCAGCCGACCCTATTTCACGTCTGAAGAAAAGAAGTCCGCGTGGGTATTACTGACTGCGGTACTGGGGCTGACCCTGCTGCTGGTTGGAGCGGACGTCCTGCAATCTTTTTCCCGCAATATTTTCTATACTGCCCTGCAACAGCGCGACGTCACATCGTTCCTCCGGGGATTGTTCTGGTTCGTCCGGACACCGTCCATGATCATTCCCGGTTTCTTCATCATCACCCTGCCATCGCTGCTGATCTCGGTCTACGCCACCTACCTCCAGCAGCTCCTGCAACTCCGCTGGCGGCGCTGGATGACACACCGCATGCTCGCCCAGTGGCTCGATCAGAACCTCGCCTTCCGCATTGCCGTGACACGGGCTCACTTAAAAGAGACCAGCGACAATCCCGATCAGCGCATACAGGAGGATATCGACGGATTTGTACGTGATACACTCTCACAGTTTCTCGATATTGTGTCGCGCACGATTACCTTCGTCAGCTATGTCGGACTTCTCTGGGCTCTCTCCGGATCCATCACCGTGCTCGGGGTTCGTATCCCCGGCTATTTCCTGTGGATAGCCCTGCTTTATTCTGCTTTTGCGTCAATTGTCACACATCTGACAGGTCGACGGCTGATCCCGTTACGCATTACCCAGCAAAAGGCGGAAGCAGATTTCCGGTATGGGCTTGTGCATGTCCGGGATCATGCGGACAGTATCGCCCTGAGCGGCGGGGGAGACCGCGAAAAGCATCTTCTGCTGGGAAAATTCTCGTCCGTATATGACAATTTTCTTGGCATTATGACCAGGACGAAATGGCTTGGCTTTCTGACAGACGGGTTGGGCACGTTGTCCGGAAATTTTGCCCTCCTCGTCGGATCAATCCGCTATTTCGCAGGAAAGATCACCTTTGGGACCCTGATGCAGTTGGTTCAGGCATTCTCACGCGTCGAGGAAGCGCTGGGCTGGATATGGTCTGCTTACCCGGCCATTACCGAATGGCGAGCCAATGTTTCCCGTCTGGCAAGCTTCCAGAGAACGATGGATTTCATCGCCGTCAGCGACCATGATTCCTTGCGTGAAAAATCAGCTTCAAATTCTGATATTGTTACAGAGAATCTGACTGTACTTCGTCCGGATGGTTCAGTTCTGCTTTCAAACGTCAACATCACGCTGCCTCAGGGGCAGGATATTGTTCTGACCGGCGCATCTGGCGTTGGTAAATCCACCTTTCTACGCGCCCTTGCCGGAATCTGGCCATTTACCAGCGGTCAGATCCACGTGCCTGAGGCACGGGTAATGTTCCTGTCGCAGCGTCCGTATCTGCCACTGGGGACACTGCGCGAGGCACTCTGTTATCCCGTTGCCCCAGAAGCAGTTCCCGATGAGCGTGTTTGTCGGATCCTTGATCTGGTAGGCCTGTCATTCCTTGCTGATGAACGCGATACGGAAGCAAGGTGGACAGAACGCCTTTCGCCCGGCGAGCAGCAGCGTCTGATGTTTGGACGCATTCTGATAAATAGGCCTGAATGGATATTCCTCGATGAAACCACGTCAAATCTTGACCAGGAGGGAGAGATCCGTCTTTACGATCTTCTGCGCGAGCATATCCCGAATCTGACGATCGTTTCCATAACGCATCGTCAGGCACTCCAGGATCAACACGCCGTACAGATTGACATTGGATGCCATTCGCCCGGGCCGCGCGTGTGACAGCAGACCTCCAGACAGGGTGAAAGCTTCCGGTATCTCTCATGGATACCAGCAAACAATGATTGGTATTACATGACGCAGGGTGCCACCCATAGTAATGTGTTATCGTCCGAATGACGAACTGTAAGCGGAGAAATACGTTATGGATGAACAGATCCGAAAAACCGTCCTGAGAATGATCCCCTATGGGCTCTACGTACTGACAGGAGGAAGTCAGGACAGCACGATAGCATCGGCGACTATCAATTGGGTAACGCAGACCAGCTTCGTTCCTCCTCTGCTTGCCCTGGGCATCAAGACCGATTCCGCCATTTACGCAGAGGCAAGCAAAAGTGGCGATCTGGTGCTGAACATTCTCGGCAGAGAGCAGGGAAATCTGGCCTTTGCGTTCTTCAAGCCCGTTCCGTATGCGGATGGCAGACTGGGAGATTACGAGGTCAGGTGGGCCGCCAATGGAGCCCCCATACTCGCATGCGTCCCGGCGGCGGTTGAACTGAAAGTGAGACAGATTGTGGAACTGGGTGATCATCACACCTTTGTTTGCGAGGTTACCGGCGTCTACCTCACAAAAGACATTGCCGGTCGCCCTGATGACGCCATCCTGCACATGAAGGATCTTGGAGAAAAAGTCTTTTACGGAGGATAGACGCCGATCTTTGTCATGAATTGATGTTTTTTCGTCCCTTTGTGATGCATCTTGATCACGGAGAGTCTGAACCAGTCTGCCACCCCGGCAACGCGCATGACAGAACGGGATAAGGTTCCGATTTTACCATGTCTCTGTATCACAGCACGTGACTCTCCAGGATGACCCAACGGTTCTCAACGGGGCTGCGGGCATCAAGGCCTGATTTCGGGCAGGCGAGCGGCGCATCACGTCGTGTCGCCTGACCCAGCGTTGTATTCCTGCCGACTGTGCCATGTCGGTTTATGAATGACGTCTGATACCAGCCGTTGTTTGCCAGAACCCGTGAAAATCAGAGTATCTACCGGTTGTCCCCGTTTGCAAAATTTGCTGTAGATCGCGGCAATGAACGACTGCCATTACGTGAACTCCGGCCTTCAACCCATCTCGAAAATATCTACGGCGCCATGTTTTGTTATTTCTGAACCAGCCAGGACTGCCGTTCAACCAGTCGCCGTAATTGACATCAGACTCGTTCTTCCTGGTTATGTCCGTTTTACCTGTGAAAGTATTCAACACTTTGACAGTAAGCTCAAACCAGCCCGTAGCGTTCCAGAAGATCGTCAATCTCGGTCCCCTGTGTCAGGTGCCGGATCAGTCCGGATGCTGGCACCTTCTCTCCGTCCCGCAGTTCCGCAGCCGCCTGTAACAGCATCCGGACATCGAAAATGCCGCCCGACACTTCCGGCACAGCCCGCCTGACGCTGCACAGGGTATAGACCGCCTCCATCGCCGTGCGGACGGAATATTCCGTGGTGAAAACCGTATCGCGTGGCGTTTCGGCGAACTGCCCGAGAAAGGCGAGATTGACGCTCCCATCCGGCACTACCTTCGGTCGGTCAGCCGGTGCACGCGGCATGAACTGCGCCGTGATGAACGGCATCATGCACGGACGCGTCGTCGCCCCTGTCGCTGCCATGTCGTCGATCTGCTCCACCGGCACGCCCATATGGAACAGCCACTCACGAGTGATTTCCTCCCCCGTGCAGCCCTGCATGGGCTTTTTCACGTAATCGCCAGGCACGTCACTGAACAGACCATAGAGCCAGACCACCATCTGGCCTTCGGGCTGCCCCTTGAAATGAGGCTGACGGCTGACCACCCAGCTCATCAGCCAGGATGAATCCGCGATCGTGACCGGGCCACCCGTGATGATTTTCCCCGAAAACGGATCACGCCCCGTAATCCGCTTTACAAGCTCCGGAATCCGCGCATCCCGGGTCGTAACCGTAGCCGACAGCCAGCGGGATTTTTTCGTATCACCACAGAAAACATCAGGATGCCCGAATGCGGCATCCTGCGCTGCGATAGTGCGCCAGAGCTGCCAGATGCTCCCCTCTCCGATGGTCGTATCAATCGGCGCGGGTGTATGATGGTCGCCCCAGCGTGAATTCTCCACCATGGAACCGTTGGTCACGAACACCAGCTCCGCCGAACCCAGGTCAACACCAGCGGTCGCGCCATTTTCCAGCCAGTCGAGACGGGTCGCAACTTTCGTTCTGCCCGACACATCAACGGCAACATTCGTCACCGTCACACCATGACGGAACACGACGCCCTGATCGGCAAGCCATGTGGCCAGTGGTCTGCTCAGGGATTCCTGCTGGTTATATCTGGTGAATTTCAGCGCATGCAGATCCTTCAGTCCGAGGATCTGATGCACGAACCGTGCGAGATAGCGCTTCATCTCAATGGCGCTGTGCCAGGTCTCGAACGCGAACATCGACCGCCAGAACAGCCAGAAGTTCGACGCCATGAAATCGCCGGACAACACATCCGCGATCGTCTTTCCCGCCAGTTCGTCCTCATCGGTCAGAATGAGGGTAATGATCTCGCGCCGCGCCTTTCCCGTGAGCGTCAGCCTGTCACGATCGGCGAGGGGCTGTCCCCGATTGCACATGGCGCGGACCGGACTTGTAGACGGATCGGCCTGATTGACCTGCCAGACTTCATCCAGCACTGATGCATCGGGAATTTCCAGAGACGGAATGGAACGATACAGATCCCACAGACACTGGAACTGCTCTTCCATCTCCCGACCGCCACGGATCAGCCAGCCGGTCTCCGCATTCCCCGCCCCATCCAGCGCACCACCATCGCTGTCCGATGCCTCAAGAATGGTGATGGCTGAAGGCGTCATGCCCGTATCTCGGATGAGGAACGCCGCCGCCGCCATGCCCGCCAGCCCGCCGCCCACGATCCACGCTGACCGTCCTTCCATACCCTGCGGGGCTGGAGGGTGAACGAAAGCCTCGTAATTGCTGTGAGCGTATCTCATGGCGCATGTCCTTTTCTGAAAAGGGCCGATGGCGGGAAACCCTTCCAGCCATACAACACCTGCTAAGCCGATCTGTCGTTGCGATGTATCAAACGCCCCGAACAGGACAGGATGATCCCCTTTCTCAGTCAGCCAGAGCCGGCGCCTGCACCCGATACAGAACTCCATCGGGCAGCGGACGCTGAAGCGCCAGAGCCTCTGCTATCGGTGCCGTCATCCAGCGCTCCAGCTCATCCGGTTGCGTCAGGATCACAGGCATGGCTTTCGGATGGATCGCGCCCACCTCCAGATTGGCGTCCGTGGTCAGAAAACCGAACAGATCATCCGTCGTCTCTCCGTCCGCCAGCTTGCGCACGGACGTCCATCGACACCAAATCCCGGCAAAGAAGACCAGCGGTTCTCCATCATTCCGCGCAAACCACACCGGTCGTGATGTCCCGTCGGGCAGACGCTCCGGTTCGGAGAACGCCGTCAATGGCACCAGACAACGATGTTGCACGCCCTCCCAGCGTTTCCACCATGTCGAGGACGGATTGCGGATGTTGGTTACACCCCGGTCGACCCTGTGTCCCTTGAGATAGCCAGGAGGTGTCGGCATGCCCCAGCGTGCCATGACCAGTTCGCGACCGTTTCCGCCGTTCCGCACGATCGGGGCCATTGTATTCGGGTATATCTCCGTCAAAGGCTGGAGATTGCCCGTCAGATCATCGAGAACCTTTGCAATCTCCCGGATCGCTTTCTGGTTCGATGTCATGGCGTAGAGATTGCACATCAGGAATGCTTCTCCCCGTAAGCCGGAACCGACGCCGGTTCCTGTTCCGCCACAGGCTCATGCGACAGTGCACCCGGCAGGGCCAGACAGGCCAGAAGCCCCGCCAGCGCCAGAAGAAAGAGAGCAGACCACCAGCCATACAGAAAGGCGCCGGCCACGCCGCCCAGCGTGAAGGACAGCACGATGGCGGCATGCAGCCCCAGACACTCGCGCGTACCGGTCCGCCGGGCTGGGTCAACCGGATGAAAAAAGCTCTCCAACCAGTCCGCCAGTTCCAGCCCCACATCGGTGAGCATTCCCGTCATATGGGTGGTGCGGACACGCGCCCCGGAAATGCGTGTGACCGTGGCGTTCTGAAGCCCCATGAGGAAACTCAACCCAAAGGCCAGCACCGGATCCCGTGGCTGGGCCGAAAACAGAAGATCCACGCCCCCCAGAAACCCGAGCAGGCAGGCTTCCAGCAGGATGCTCCGTGCGTAGATTGAGGGCAGGTTGTGGCGACGGCCCGCATTGACCAGAAGCGCCGACAGCACGGCTCCTGCGACAAAGGCCAATATCAGACCGCAGCAGGACAGGACCAGTTCCAGATGGCCTTCATGCAGGCCACTCGCCAGTGCTGAGACATTGCCGGTCATATTGGCCGAATAATAGCCCACGGCCAGAAACCCGGTGGCGTTCACGGCACCGGCGATAGCCGCCAGCGAGCAGCCCAGACGCCTGTCGATGCTGGCGTTGCGCTCCGCTCCCTCGTGAACAAGCACCTGTGCCTCCCATCGTGACTGACCGCATGAGGGAGACTCCGTGTTTGTCGGTTTCCCCGGACAACGATCTTTTTTATGGGCGGGATGGTAACAGCCCGCCCTCTTCCGACAAAGCGTCCTGTTTTCAATTTCTTAGGACGATATCTTCCCGGATTGCGAATTGCCACAGATGTGGCGCGATACGCTCCTCCGAAAGATGAATGTTGACTCCCCACGCCATTAAAGAACAAATCAGGAACATATAATCAGGAAACCCACCAGGACGAATGGATACTGAGTCGTGACATGACTGCCGAACCCCAGAAAAAATCCGGTCTGGAGACGCTGCGGGCCGCGATCAGCCGTCTCGAAGGGCATAGCGACCGACGCCGCAAGGTACTGCCCTTTGGCGTGCGCGAGATCGATGCGCGTCTGCCCGGTGGCGGGCTGGCTCTGGGCGCCCTCCATGAAGTGGCGGGAGGGGGGAATGACGCCCTGCATAGTGCCGCGGCCGGACAGTTCTGCGCCGGGATCGCGGCCCGCACGCGTGGCAAGGTGCTGTGGATCGTCACCCGCCAGGATGTGTTCGCCCCTTCCCTAAAACAGGTGGGTCTTTCCGCCCGGCGAACCATCTATGTCGAGGCACGCTCGGACGTCGATGTGCTTGCCTGTTTCGAGGAAGGACTGCGGCATGGCGGCCTTGGGGCTGTGGTCGCCGAGGTGGCGCGTCTGTCCATGACGGCCTCACGCCGCCTGCAACTGGCGGCCGAGACGTCCGGCTCTCTTGGCATCGCCATCCGGCGCTGGCGGCGACAGACGGATGCGGCGGATTTTGGTCAGCCGACTGCCAGTGTGACCCGCTGGCGGGTCTCCGTCCTGCCGTCTGTGTCGTTGCCGGTGCCCGGTGTGGGAAGACCGCGCTGGTTGCTGGAACTCATCCGTGCCCGTGCGGGCGAATGTGCCGATTTTGAAGTGGAGGCCTGTGATGGCAAGGGTCGTCTCTCTTTACCTGCCACTCTGGCCGACCGACCGGATCAGGAAACGACTTGGACCAGACGCGCCCGCGCCTGAAACGCCGCTGGCCCTTGTCGGACGGGAAGGACGACGCCGGGTTCTACTGTCTGTTGATCTGGCCGCCCGCAAGCTGGGGCTGCGCCCCGGCACGCCGGTGGCCAAGGCCCAGGCGCTCTATCCCGATCTGGTGCTGATGGACGCCGATCCCGAAGGCGACCGGCTGGGGCTGGAAAAACTCGCCCTGTGGTTCCAGCACAGGGTCGCGCCCATTGTGGCGGTCGATGCCCCGGACGGGCTGGTACTGGACACGACCGGGGCGGATCACCTGCATGGTGGCGAACTTCCCATGCTCAAGGACATGGTTCACCGCATGGCGGGAGCCGGTTTCCGGGCAACGGCCGTGGTGGCGGACACCTGGGGCGCTGCGCACGCCATCGCCCGCTATGGTAGGGTGCCGATTGCCGTTGTGCCGCCGGGTAACACCGCTTCTGTATTGGCCGATCTTCCGGTTGAAGCGCTGCGCCTGCCGGACCCGATCATCGACGGACTGGCCACGCTGGGCGTATCCCGCATCGGACCACTTGCCGCCATGCCCCGCGCCCCTCTGGCGCTGCGGTTCGGGCCGGATGTAGCTCGCAGGCTGGATCAGGCTTTCGGGCGTATTGGTGAAGCCATCGTGCCAGTCCGCCCGGTCGATCCGGTCGAGGTCAGCCGGAATTTCGCCGAGCCCATCGGCGCGGCGGAGACCATTGCCCGTTATATCGGCAGGCTGGTGCCGCTGCTCTGCCAGGGGCTGGACGAGCGTGGACAGGGCGTGCGGCGTCTCGACCTGCTGCTGCATCGCGTGGACAGCCGCACCGAGGCGATCCGCGTGGCGACGGCCATGCCGGTGCGGGACGTCAAACGCCTGACCCGACTGCTGTGCGAGAAGATCGAAACCATCGATCCAGGGTTCGGCATTGAGCGCATGGTGCTGATTGCCTCGCTGGCCGAACCGATGGACCGGCGTCAGACCGTGTCCTCCCTGATCGCCGAGGAAGAAGCCGATGTGTCCGACCTGATCGACACGCTGGCCAACCGTGTCGGCATGCAGGCGCTCTATCGCTTTGCCCCGGTGGAAAGCGACCTGCCCGAACGCTCCTTCTGCCGTGTGCCTGCGCTGGCGCCCGAGGAGACGAAGGACTGGCCGGAGCACTGGCCACGGCCCACACGCCTGCTGGCGCGACCCGAGCCGGTGCAGGCCATGGCGGAACTGCCGGACCAGCCGCCGCTGTTCTTCATCTGGCGCGGCGTGCGGCGGAAGGTGAAATGCGCCGACGGGCCGGAGCGTGTTTTTGGCGAATGGTGGAAGAATGACGCGGAACTGACCATCGCCCGCGATTACTTCCGGATAGAGGATACCAGCGGCGAGCGTTTCTGGCTCTACCGGGCGGGTGATGGCGAGCATGGCGAGACCGGCTCGCAGGGCTGGTTCCTGCATGGGATCTTCGGGTGAGCATCTCGGTACCACGCTACGCCGAACTGCAGGTCACGACCTATTTCTCGTTCCTGCGTGGAGCCTCCTCGCCGATCGAACTGTTCGAACAGGCCAGGGCGCTGGGTATCGAAGCGCTCGGGATCTGCGACCGGAATTCCCTGGCAGGAATGGTGCAGGCGCATGGAGCGGCAAAGCAGGTCGGGCTCCGGCTTGTCGTGGGCTGTCGCCTCGACCTGGCCGATTTCCCGCCGGTATTGGTCTACCCTACGGACCGGGCCGCCTATGGTAGGCTGTGTCGTCTGCTCACCGTTGGCAAGGCACGGGCCGGAAAGGGAAAGTGTCATCTTCTCTGGGATGACTTGATCGCCTGGGGCGAAGGCCAGACCGTCGTCATGATCCCGGACACGGCAGACGATGCCTGCGCCCTGCACCTGCGCAAGCTAAAAAACGCCTTTGCTGACCGCGCCTATATGGCGCTGACACTGCTGCGCCGCCCCAATGACCAGATGCGGTTGTATGAGCTGGCGAACCTTGCCCATCAGGCCCGTGTCCCAACCGTTGTAACCAACGACGCACTGTTCCACACCCATGACCGTCGCATCCTGCAGGATGTCGTCACCTGCATCCGCCACAACACCACCATCGACGAGGCGGGGTTTGTCCGCGAACGTCATGCCGATCGCTATCTCAAACCGCCACAGGAAATGGCCCGGCTGTTCAGCCGTTACACGGAAGCGGTGGCTCGCACCATGGACATCGTGGAGCGCTGCCGCTTCTCGCTCGATGATCTGGCCTACCAGTATCCTGATGAAGTCTCCGTACCTGGCCAGACACCCCAGCAGGCGCTGGAGGCGCTGACTTGGGAGGGCGCCCGTTCCGTCTATCCGGATGGCGTACCGGATGACGTGGCGGAAACGCTCCGCCATGAACTCGGACTGATCGGGCGGATGAACTACGCACCGTATTTCCTGACCGTGAACAGCATCGTCCGCTATGCCCGCTCCCAGGACATTCTCTGCCAAGGCCGTGGCTCGGCTGCCAATTCTGCCGTTTGCTACGTGCTCGGCATTACTGCCATCGATCCGGCCCGCAACTCGTTGCTGTTCGAACGCTTCGTCTCCGAGGAGCGGGGCGAGCCACCGGATATCGACGTGGATTTCGAGCATGCGCGACGTGAACAGGTCATCCAGTGGGTCTATGAGCATTACGGGCGTGACCGGGCGGCACTGACGGCGGTGGTGATCCGTTATCGCGCCAAGGGAGCACTCCGGGACGTTGGCAAGGTGATGGGCCTCCCCGAAGACCTGATCCGCACGCTGTCAGGTCAGATCTGGGGCTGGGGGCGCAAACTGGATGATGAGGCCCTGAATGAGACGGGTATTGACCTGTCCGACCGGCGCATTCGCCTGACACTCGACTTGGCACGTTGCCTGATCGGCGTGCCACGCCACCTGTCACAGCATCCCGGCGGCTTCGTGCTGACGCATGACCGGCTGGATGAACTGGTGCCGATTGAGCCCGCCTCTATGGAGCAGCGTCAGATCATCGAATGGGACAAGGATGATATCGACGTTCTGAAATTCATGAAGGTCGATATCCTGGCGCTCGGCATGCTGACCTGCATGAAAAAGGGGCTGGATCTGCTGGCGGAACACAAGGGCCAGCACTTCACGCTCCAGAGCATTCCGGCCGAAGATCCGCGCACCTACGCCATGATCCGCAAGGCTGACACCATCGGCGTGTTCCAGATTGAATCCCGCGCCCAGATGTCCATGCTGCCACGGCTCAAACCGCGTGTGTTCTATGATCTCGTCATTGAGGTCGCGATCGTGCGTCCAGGCCCCATTCAGGGGGATATGGTGCATCCCTATCTGCGTCGCCGTGAGGGGATCGAGCCGGAAAACTATCCTACCCCGGAACTGGAAAAGGTTCTGAAAAAGACACTCGGGATCCCGTTGTTTCAGGAACAGGCGATGCAGGTCGCCATGATCTGTGCGGGGTTTACAGCCGCAGAGGCCGATCAGTTGCGTCGGGCCATGGCGACGTTCAAAAATACCGGCACGGTCTCGCAGTTTCAGACACGCCTGATCAATGGCATGCGCGCCAATGGGTATGATGAGGAATTCGCCGAGCGGATCTACCAGCAATTGGAAGGCTTCGGTTCCTACGGTTTTCCCGAGAGCCATGCGGCGAGTTTCGCCATTCTGGCCTATTCATCCTCATGGATGAAATGCACCCATCCAGATGTGTTTCTGGCCTCCCTCCTGAATTCCCAGCCGATGGGATTCTATGCGCCGGCACAACTGGTCCGTGATGCGCGGGAACATGGCGTGGAAATCCGGCCCGTTTGCGTCAATGCCTCGCGCTGGGACAGCACGCTGGAAGGCCCGGAAAGCTCCAATGGCCGATTTGCCGTGCGGCTTGGCATGAGTCTGGTGAAGGGACTAGCCAACGACGATGCAGCCCGGATTGTTGCCGCGCGAGCCTCACGCCCGTTTACCTCGATCGATGATCTGTGGCGTCGGGCTGGCGTGAAGTCGGCAGCCCTGACCCATCTCGCGGAAGCCGACGCTTTCCGGCCCTCGCTCGGGCTGGCACGGCGCGAGGCGCTGTGGGGGATCAAGGCGCTACGGGACGAACCGCTGCCTCTGTTTGCCGCAGCGCGGGTGACACGGGAAGCTGAAGAACCGGATGTGCTGCTGCAACCCATGCGCGACGGGGCCGAGGTGGTGCGGGATTACAACCGGCTTGGCCTTACCCTGCGGGATCATCCGCTGACCTTTCTACGCGAGGATCTCCGGGCAAGGGACATCATGTCCTGTCGGCAGGCATTGGCGACAAAGGATGGGAAGCGTCTCACCGTGGCGGGGCTGGTTCTGGTCCGGCAGCGACCCGGATCGGCAGAAGGCGTGGTGTTCATGACGCTGGAGGACGAGACGGCAAATATGAACGTCATCATCTGGCCGGATATGTTCGATGCGAACCGGCGTGTCGTGCTTGGCGGACAGATGCTGGCGGTGACAGGCATGCTCCAGAAGGAAGGCGACGTTGTGCATCTGGTGGCAAAAGAGATCACCGACCTTTCCGGGCTGCTCGCGGACGTCGGTAATCGCTCCTCTACGGAGAGCCCCCATGCCAGCGCTTCCGCCGACGAGCGTATCGTCGTCAGATCGCGCAATTTCCACTGATCAATAAGGGCGCCGATAAATCTCACGACATCGTGACATCGCCTGTTTTAGGCGCAACCTACGCTGGAGTTTCACTCCCATTTGCATCCTATACGCATCCTGCGCCGCGTTTTGGGCACAAAAAAAGCCACCCGTTGGGGTGGCTTTTTCTCTGTCTTATCAGACGCTTACGTATGGTTGCGGGGGCAGGATTTGAACCTGCGGCCTTCAGGTTATGAGCCTTTAGTCCCAGTCTACGACCCGATTGTCTGCTCTGCGCCTGAGCCACCAATTTTACGCCACCACCATCACTTTTTAGAGATCACTTTCGTTCGCACGTGTTGCGCCTACGCTGCTTTCCCCTTGCTTACGCGGAAATACACTTCCCAATTGCATCCTATACACATCCTTATTTTTACCTATGGCCTCTCTCGCCTCTCCATCTTTTTTGTCACTCCATCACAAACGGATGCATCAATACATTACCTCGTTCGCACGCTGGCATTGTACCAATGATTGGTATACCGTTTAAACGTAAGGGGGAGGACTCCATGGCACGCAACACATCAATCTCACTCGGCGACCATTTCGCGGATTTCGTAGACCAGCAGGTGAAAGGTGGACGCTACGGCTCAGCGAGCGACGTCGTACGCGCTGGCCTGCGGATTCTTGAAGAGCGGGAGACACGACTTGAAACTCTTCGCTCAGCCCTGATCGACGGCGAGCAGTCCGGTGCAGCCGAGCCGTTCGATATAGAAGATTTCCTCACCACGAAGGCTAAACAGTTCCGGTGATGCGTTTCCTTTTAAGGCCAGCGGCTCAAGCCGATCTGTCAGCAATCTGGGATTATTCAGCACAACGATGGGGAACCACTCAGGCCGATGACTATGTTCGAGCTATTGGACGAGCCTGTCAGGATCTTGCGGCCGGAACACGGCATGGACGGACTGCCGACGATATTCGGGCAGGGTATCTCAAGATGCTCGTCGGCTCTCATCTGCTCTTTTTTCGGGTAAACGAGGATGGCTTTATCGACGTAATCCGCATTCTGCACGAGCGTATGGACCCCACACGCCATATGACAGATGTGTAGCCTTGGTTGAATCTAAATGCACGTGAGCCAGCTCTGTCGTCGAGCGCTGCGCGTATTATATCGTGTCACGTGCAACTGCACAAATAAACCCATTCCAATCAGGGTCGTTCTTTGACTGGCAAATCTATTCTTCCCGTTTACTTAAAATTCTGAACGATCTTTTTTCTTGGCAGCACCCTGATAGCGGAAAAGGGCATTGAGCACGCGCTTTCATGAACGATGTTGCCCGCCGGGCCGAACCCACTGCAAGAGCTTAGATTTCACTTTGGATGTCTGACACATCTCCTCGAAACAGGAAATGACAGCTACTGGTTCTGCCCCAGCACTGCTGCATTAGGCTCAGAACCTATTAATTTACTGAACTGAGCAGATTGTTGTGATTCACAGGCTTACTGATGGAGGTTAGGCTGTGAGTGACGTGTTTTTGCTGTCTGAGAACCAGATGGAACGGATCAGACCGTTTTTCCCTCTGGCTCATGGGGTTCCGCGTGTGGATGACCGTCGTGTTCTGAGCGGGATTGTTTACGTGATCCGCAACGGTCTTCAGTGGAAAGACGCCCCGAAAGCGTATGGTCCGCATAAGACCTTATACAACCGCTTTATCCGATGGAACTGCCTGGGTGTCTTTGACAGGATATTTGTCGCCCTAACAGAACAGGCTGGCCGTTCGAAGCGTCTGATGATCGATGCGACACATCTGAAAGCACACCGGACAGCAGCCTCCCTGCTTAAAAAGGGGTTTTTCCCCGCCATATCGGACGCACGAAAGGTGGCCTGAACTCAAAACTCCATGCCGTGTGCGACGGTCAGGGCCGACCGATCCGGCTTCATCTGACTGCTGGACAGGTCAGTGACTTCAAAGGAGCAGATGTTCTTCTGGCGCACCTGCCGGTAGGAACAGAAGAGGTCATCGGAGATCGGGGTTATGACAGCAACCGGATCAGACGATATCTTGTCGAACGGAACATTACCGCCTGCATTCCACCGAGGAAGAACCGGAAATCAAAGCCATCTTACAACTGGCACCTGTATAAAAAGCGCCACTTTATCGAAAACATGTTCGCAAAGTTGAAAGACCGGCGACGTGTAACCAACTGTTCGTGGAAGCGGTGCTGTATCGCTATCGCGGGGGTATTCCCTCGCGTGATCTCCCAGCCCGTTTCGGGGACTGGAAAAACGTGCATCGCCGTCTGCGCCGCTGGTGCGAAAGTGGTGTTATCGAAAGGATTTTCATGCTTCTGGCGGCAGATCACGACAATGAATACATGATGATAGACAGCACGATTGTCCGGGCGCACCAGCACAGCGCCGGAGCCCTCAAAAAGGGGGTGCGGATCAGGCCATCGGACGATCCCGGGGCGCCTGACCACAAAGATTCATGCCATTTGCGATGCCCTGGGCAACCCGGTGGAACTCGATATCACACAGAGTCAGGATGCTGATATCACTCGCGCTGAACCTCTTCTGAACAACATCGACCTGCACGCTTTCCTTGCTGACAAGGCGTATGATGCCGACAGACTGATTAATCGGCTGACAGAGCGCGGGATTATCCCGGTCATACCGCCCAAAAGCAATAGAACGATACGACGGGAAACAGGCTTTGCTCTTTACAGGGAACGTAATCTTATTGAGCGGTTCTTCAATAAACTCAAACAGTTCCGTGCCATCGTAACCCGCTACGACAAGCTCAGATCAACTTTCCTCTCAGCCGTGCAGTTCGCTTCAGTCATCATTCTGCTTGAATGACGACACGCCGTAGATTGCGTGACATCTAATTAGGAAAATTTTCAGATCAGTTTTTTAGGGGAGGTAATAATTTTCTAAACCCATGTTTGATGATGAAAAAAAGGATGAGGTCGAGGGATAAAGTTCTTCAGTTACATCGTTAAGCAATGTGACAAGCTCATTATGGAGATAACGTAGTCCGTGGAGTTTTTCGTTTGAGTCTATTACGTTTCGACTGCCATCAGGCGTTTTCAAAGACAGGGCAATATCGGTATTGTTAACCATATCTGTTAAAAAATTAGTCAAATTTGTTAGAATCGCAAGCTCGAATCCTGTAGTAACTGAAAGAATGTTTACCGGAGCATTCCATACAAGACCTGCAATGTCGTAACTGCTCAGTAATATACTTGATTTATTAGGTGAGTCTGCCTTTAAATTTTTCAAAAGTCTGATTGCATATTTGGCTCCTTCATTAGTTAACTGGTTTTTTTCCTCGATTTTGGCAATGTGCAAAAACGGATAATTCATCTCCGTTCGTTGCGCTCCTTTGTTGTAAATCGCGATACCTCGGTCTCTTTCTAGAAAACTGACTTGGTGGGTATCGCTGTCGTACCAATGTGCCGGCACAACATCGATTTTACGTGCCAGAGATCCCCCAGAAAGAGCAATAGATTTGTTACCAGAGCAGTCGACGTCTGTAGCATGATACCTCGACGTCAATGTTTCTTCGCATTCTCTACGTAGCTCATTCAGGCGCTGACAGGGATTGATTTCCGGTGCAGGCACATACTGACCAGGTCCTGTGGGGTCATATGTTTTAAAATCGTTGCGAAGAATCAATAAATCGATATCACTGACGCCTTCAATGTGAATATTAAGAGGAACAGAGCCTTGATAGCGAAATTCTACAGGAAAAAGAGATCCGAAGTGTTTGGCTAAATGTGCTTTGATACGATCACCTTCGCTTACGGATTTTTCTGTATACGTATTATCGACTGCCTGCATAGCGCCGAGTGCATATTTAGTTGAGGAGAAATTAGTACGCTGTTCATAAGACTCTAAGCCAAAATTTTCGGCAAGCATTTCGGCGATTTGAGAGTATGCTCGTACAGTGGTCTGAGATTGCAAAGGCACATCAATACCGGGTGCACCAATGCGTCTAGCCTTTAGCCGAAGAAGCTTTAATCCATAATTAGCCATTTTATTGTTTCTTCGTCCATTCCATACGCCCTGCGGTGTTTCTGTACCTATTGAAGTAATCTCCGCTGGCAGTTTTTAGATTTTTACTAAACGTCATTTCAGCATAACCAAGATGCGGCCTAAGTTCTGCCTCTCCTTGACGCGGTTCGTTGTGATAGCTGTATGCGAGAAAATATTCTCCGCAAGCTTGAGGCTCTATACCAACAAATTGACTAAAGGACTTTGATTGGGAAGTTTTTAGCTGGATACAAATTTTTTCCCATGTCTGTGTAATTGTGACATCTGCTTGCCACTCATATCGTATTTCACCATTGTCATCAATGGTTTTACCTAAGCACTCCCATTCTCCATATATCTTTGGGACTTGCAGTACGCCCCACATAAAACGCCAAGCATATTTATTAAAAAGAAAATGAACACCTGTGAAAACTATTGCTGCGGTTAAGGGTGGTAGTGCAATATGCGTTGCAATATTATTTGGGAGAAATGAAGCTGCGATTCCATAAGTTGCTGCGCCGAGAGCAGCAGCTCCAGATGTAATAGCCGCCGCAACTATGCCGAGATACCGGCCTACGTTTGTGCGGCTATGTCCCAATACTGAATACTCATGCTCTACCATTTTTAGTCCTAATTCAATTCCATATTTACGTGCGGCCAAAGCCCAGAAAGCAGCAAAATTACACATAGTAGCCGCACCGGAGAAGTGGCTAGATCCTCTCGAACTACGTTCTTCGACAATCATTCCTTGCTGGCGTGTCGAAATCAATCCTCATAAATACGGGAATCAGAGGTGGCCCCCGTTTTTCAGACAGGGCGATTAGCTATAATCCGACCTGAGAGAGGGTGGTCGTATCGTCTAGGCATACGTATTATCGTGCCTTTCGTCGAGATATCCTTCTCTCCGCGAAAGACGCTGTTGACCGACGAGTGGTAGCCGATTATCGGGTCCAGCCGTCTCGATGGGCTTCAACTTAATATATAGGGACAGTCGTCTCCATGAGAACGCTCAGTGCTTCTTGCGAAGGAGAAGACAAGTTTTCTTCAGATATCATCTTATTCAGACCTTTTAATTCTTGTATTAATATTTTTAAATCCTCAATTTTTTCTTTTTTATCTATAATCAATCGAGTGTTATCGGGTGTTTTAAGGCTAAACAAACGGCTTTCATTGGAGACAATAATGTCAAGTTCTTTTTCCAAATGAGCCATTACTCTAAGTTCGCGGCTTTCCTCAAGTAGTAATTGATCAGGATTGAGGTGCCAAATTAACGACGCGATATCATAACTGCTTAAAAGGCGAATGTTCCTCTTCGCGTCGGAGTCCGCTTTAAGGTTTTTCATAAGGCGAATGGCCGCTTTGGTACCTCCCGCCGATCTCATATCAACTGAGTTTATCTCGCGCATATAGCGAAATGGATAATTCTTTGATGTAGTATGTTGGTCCTTAATATAAATACATACTCCTTTATCCATATCATCCCCACTGCTTTGGTATTCGACGCCAAGATACCAATGAGCTGGAACAACATCTACTTTCACAGAAAAACTGGGTCCGGATAAGCCGATTGACTTGTTTGATGTTGTATTTACGGTGTTCATTTCTCCGTAACAAGTCAGAAGATGTCGCTCGACATCATTCCTTAGTTCTCGCAACCAATCCGCAGGCTCTAATCCCTTAAGGTGGCTCGGCCAACTCCCGTAATCGGCTGCTTTCGCTCCTTTTGGCGAATATGTTCGATAATCTGTACGAAAACATAAGAGATCGACATCGCTTATACCCTCTATGTGAAGATTAAGCGGGACCGAACCTTGAAGTTCAAACTTAGCTTTCAGTTGGCTTCTTAATTTCGTTTGAAGATATCGCTTCACTCGATCGGCTTCGGCTAACGCCGCTCTCGTAAAACGGCTTTCGACTTCCTGCATTGCTCCCAACGCGAATGTTGTCGCGGGTTTGTTCCCCGCTCGAACTTGATAACTCTCTGTTACTGCTTGATCACCTACCATTGCTGAGTCGGCAATGGCCTCCATGCTCATGTGCTTGGAAAAAACATTAGTACCACCAGTTCGGCGAAACTGCAGATTGGCCAACTTGTTGGCGTAATTGGTAGACATTAAGAGATTTTCCTTGGGGCTATTTGACCGCAACTCGCGCGTTTTTTGTGAAGTATGCTCCCGTTGCACATGTCAATTTTTGTCAAAAATCAAATCACAGCAATCCGAATTGCGCATAAGAAGCTTGTTGTGTAGCTATTCTCCTGTAATAGAAGATTACGGCTGGGGGAGAGGCTACAGGGCACGCGTCATGTACATGAATACCCTTCCTCCTAGGTACGCGTATTTCCCGCTTGCCTGTCATAGCTGCCGTTCTCAATAAGCATTTCCTACCGGATTGCCGGAAACAGATCTATCGCTTTCGGCACTCTCCAGACCTTCGATCCTCCGCCACGGTTCGCCATGGCCCGCTGTCGTGACCGACAGCGGCCGAACCCAACCGGAGGCCCGATCATGCTCGATCCCAAGACGGGGTTGCCGACCCGTTTCCTGCGCACGCCCGATGCGGCGCGCTTCCTCGGCATTTCCATCCGTACATTGGAAAAGCACCGCACCTACGGCACCGGCCCGACCTATCGGAAGATCGGTGGTCGTATCGTCTATGCCCTCGCAGATCTTCAGGGATGGGTCGAGAACGGTGTCCGTAAATCCACCACCGACGAGACACCCTGTCGTGTCTTTCCGGCCCGTCCGCTGACTCCAGCCGAAAAGGCGAACTTTCGTCGTTACGCCGCCGGATTGCCTCTCTGGAAACACAGGCTGCCGACCAGAAGAAGGACGCAGAGCGTCGGCGGCAATATTTTCAGGACAACGACCTTTCTAATACGCAGAATCAGCTACATTTCATCAGTCAGTGCAGTCTGCGGGCCGTCCGTCCCGTCAATAAGGAGGCTGTGCAGGTGCTCTACGCGCTCGACGAGTGGATCAGGACGTATCAGCCCGACTGGCGTTTCGCCTTCGAGGTTTCGATGGGTGGGTTCATCAGAACGACTTACGACCCGGAAGATCCGCGCCAGAAGCAGGCTTTCAGTTCTTATAGCGGCAAGCGTGTCGATTTCCTGCTGATTGATCGCTATGGGCTGCCAATACTGGTGATCGAATATAATGGTACGGGCCATGACCTGTCCGGCGATGCTGATGACCGCATGGCGGTGAAGCGTCTGGCCTTGCAGAAGGCGGGTATTCCTTTGCTCGAAATTCCCGAAAAGATGGCCAGAGTGCAAATTATGGCTGCCATTTCCGAGGCCGCCGGGGCGGCTCTCAAGGTAAAAACAGGCTAAGGGAGTGCCAGGACGCGTATCAGAAGACTTCGTCCCGGACCGCTCCTATGACCATAGTCATGGTTATGGCTACGCAAAGCATCATAGGCTCTCATGCGATTATTTCTGCGTCGTCACCGCCGCATGCAGGGCAAAGCCGACGGTGCCAGGTGCTTCCAGACCGGCCTTCAGCTCCATGGTGGGAATCTGATAGTCGCCGCCATTCTGTTGCCGGTACGGGATCGGCGCCGTTGTTGTCAGCGTCCGCATCCGTTCGCGGAGCTGCTCCGCCAGAATGTCGAAACCCGTGTCATCCAGTCGATCCACCTTGTAGGCCACGAACGGCGGCAGGACGGTGAAACCCGGAGAGAACAGGATGCCGTGATTGATGGGAAACAGTAGATCGTCGATCGGACCGTTGATCCCGCGCGCGGAATAATGTTCCGGCCAGCCTCCTGCGGTGACGATCAGCATGGCGCGCTTGCCCGCCATCGTCCCCTCGCCGTAGCGGTCGCCCCAGCGGCGGTCGCTTGTTCGCCGACACCATAGGCGAACCCACAGGCATAGACGCGATCCACCCAGCCCTTGAGGATCGCGGGCATGGCGAACCACCAGAGCGGGAACTGGAGAATCACCGTGTCGGCCCAGCGCAGCTTGTCCTGCTCGGCTTTCACGTCATCCGTCAGGCCACCTTCGGCGAATTCGCGCGAGGACGCGGAAGCCACTTTCAGGCGCTCGTCCGCTGGGATGTCCGGGAAGTCGGACCGGTCAACCGTCGCTTTCCAGCGCATGGCGTAGAGGTCGGATACCCTGACCTCATGGCCCTGTGCCTGCAACGCGCTGATGGCGACATCAAGCAGGGCACCGTTGAGAGAGTGCCGTTCGGGATGGGCGAAGACGATCAGGATATTCATGAGCGTGTCTTTCCACGGAAAGAAATTTCGTGTTCAGCCCAGGCTAGTCGATAGGCTACTGTTCTCCCATACGGTGAGAACGAAAGGCACAATGCCGGAAAATGGAACAATCTCTGATCTCGCTGGAGCGTATGCGGCCCTTCGTGCGTGTTGCTGAACGCGGCAATCTGGCGGCCGTCGCGCGGGAAACCGGCGCGGGGGCGTCCACCATCACACGGCATTTGCGCGACCTTGAAGAGGCTCTGGGCGTTTCGCTGCTGACGCGGACAACGCGGCGTACCGCGCTGACCGACGAAGGAACGCACTATTACGCCCATTGCGTGCAGATCCTCTCCCTCGTCGAACAGGCGAGCCAGGAAATGCGTGATACGCGGCAGGCGACGGCCGGGATCCGACTTCGCGGATCGGCGAGGGGAGGATGGAAAATGAGCGCCGCTCGCCGGGCGAGTGCCCGGCTCGCGGACTATTCTGGCAGGCGCGGACGAACGCCATAATGTCGTGCGATTGCGTTACGAGATCGACATATCTCCAAACACAGTCTGCACAAAATCTTCCCATTGCGCATCCTGATTGTCCTGCTGCCAGAAGCAGGCGCAAGAGGAAGGGTAACGCGATGCCGATATCAGATTGGCAGGCGACGGCCGCTTACGAATATGCACAAGACATAGCTGCCGGCGGCATGGCTGGGAATATCTTCGACGTGACGACGAATAGTAGGCTGGGACATCAAGAGATCAACCAGTCTTGAGACGTTGCGATCGACGCGGACTCCGTTTGTATGCGATGCCGTTGTTCACATTGTTGATCAGAAGGTGTCGCGTCGGCCACTGCTCCCCATTCTAATGGGAGAAAGGTCATGCGTTGTGTCATAGGAATGGACATTCACCGCACCTTCGCCGAAGTCGTTTTCTGGAAGGATGGCCGATTGCGCCATTTCGGTCGGGTCGACATGACCCGCTCGGGACTGGAGAAAACGGACAGGATCATCGTCGAGGCGACCGACAATGCGATGTCGGTCGTCCGGATCCTCGAACCGTATGTCGGCCCGGTCAATTGTCGCAAACCCGATGCAGGTCAAGGCGATCGTCCATGCCCGGATCAAAACCGACAAGATCGATGCCGGGATTTTAGCGCAGCTTCAGGCAAGCGACTTCCTCCCCAGAGTCTGGGTGCCCGACGCCGCTACGGAACGACTGTGTCGTCTGGTGGCGCGACGCAACTAGGTCATTCGGCATCGTACCCGGGTCAGGAATGAGATGCGTGCGATGCTCAGGCACATCTCGTAACGCAATGTCCACATGCCAACCTGTTCAATCAACGTGGACGCGATTGTCTGACGCAACAAGTCCTGCCGGAGGATGAGCACCTAACGATCGCTCGCCATATCCGGCAGATCGATCGGCTCGGCGCGCGCTCAGAGCGAATCTGTTCCCGTCAAAATGACCTAGCTCCGATATTCACGCACACGTGAAATCGGGCAAACCTACGCTGGAGTTTCACTCCCATCTGCATCCTATACGCATCCTGCGGTGGAAATTTAGACGCAAAAAAGCCGCCTCTGAGGGCGGCATTTTTTGTTAGATATCAGTATGTTTAGCT
>NZ_JAFVMH010000014.1 GCF_017377735.1 Acetobacter garciniae | reverse complement strand
GTCTATGGATTGGTCTGAAGCCGTCCGCCGCGCCTATATGCTGTTCAGCTATAGTACAGAAGAGCGTGCCGCCATTGTGGGTAGCCATTTGCGTGAAACAGTACCATAGCAGTTGTATGAAGCAGGCGCGCGGTCTTTCCTGGGCTGTCAGCAATGTCATAGAATCTTCATACTGCGGGCGTGATGAAAGGGTTATCCCACGCGGCATGATGCTGGCGTGCGGAACCTGTCACTCACGGTGGTGGCAGGGATGTCACGCGGCGGCATGAGGTCGACACGCTGTGCTGAGTGAAACCCAGGCTCGATGGCTCGCTGAAGAGATACTGCCCCATGAAGCCGATGTCCGGCGGTGGCTTTCCAGGTTTTCGGGTATCGACGTCGACGACGTGATACAGGAAGCGTGGATCGCACTGTCCCGCACGGAACCGGCGACAATCCGCTTTCCCCGTCGGTGGTTTTTCAAGGTGGCGCGCAATGTCGTGCTTCAGTATTATCGGCGTGCGCGCATTGTGCCGTTGAGTTCGCTGTCAGACATAACGGACGACACCCTTGTCGACAGTGAACCAGGGCCTGAGCAGCATGTCAGCGCCCGGGAGGAACTCCAATTTCTCAGTCAGACGATATCAGACCTCCCGCCACGGTGTCGCGCGATCTTTACTCTTCATCGTATTCATGGATATTCCCGAAAGGATTGTGCGTCGCGTCTTGGTCTTTCGGAAAATGTCATCGAAAAGCAGATGGCACGGGCGCTGCGCCTGATCGGGGATGCGTACGCGCAGCGGGAAAAAGATCATGAGACGGGATACAGGTCTTTCCCGCATGTCGGATCCTGGCAAAACAACGCGGGATGAGGTTGCATCGTCATGGGCCATGCGTCTTGCGTGCGGGCACCTGACTGCGAATGAGCAGGCGGTACTCGATGCGTGGCTTGCGACGGATTTTCGCAACCAGGGGGCGATGATACGCGCCCAGGTGGTCTGGCAGGCAACCGAACGCACCGCAGCATTGGCCGCAGGCCAGCCCGAAGCGCAAACCCGTGCGGCAGTCGCGCAGTTCCACGAATCCCGGCCGGCACGCCTCACCCGGCGGCAGGTGAGCTGGGCAGCCGTTGCCTCGATGACTGCCTTGCTATGGCCGCGCCAGTCGCATGAAATGGGGCGTTTTTACCGCACCCATGACAATATGGCCGAAAACATCGCCCTGGGTAACGGGCGGGAGACTGGCCCGGGCAAGGGGGGAGGGAATAGCCAGCTCTCGCTGGACTGCTATTCCCAGGCCCGCGTGTATGGCACGACGATCGAACTGCTGGCCGGGCGGTGTGTTACGTCCAGCACCGCTCCCACGTGGATCATGACACCGTATTTGCGGGTCACGGCCCAGGGCAGGCTGCAAGCATCGCTGTTCGAGCGTCAGGCGAGTATCCTGCTGTTTTCGGGCAGCGCGCAGATGCTCGACCCCACGAACGGACAGCGACTTGTCCTGCGCCCGGGGGAGGAGGTCGTTGCCTCCGCGACGTCGCTGACGCGGCGGATACTCTCCGCCGACGATATCGCCATGCAGACAAGCTGGATGCGTGGCGTCGTGGAATTGCAGGGGCAGCCTTTGTCCGAAGCTGTCGCACTGTTCAACCGCTACAACCAGCGCAAGATATTCGTGCACGGGAATGCGGGTGCCCGTGTGGTGATCGGCTCCTTCTCCCTGCGCGATCCGGATGCCTTTGTCAGTGCGGTACGCAGCATCCTGCATGTGGACAGTGTCGCAACGCCGGGGCGGATCGACCTGTATTGAATGGCTTGTGTTTGGGTAACCAGCCGGCCTGACTTCAAACTTTAACACTTCCCGATGGCGGGAGATCATATGCCCAAGCATCGCCTGAGTGGATCAGTCATCTCAGGAAATGCCAATCGTGCGCCAGACAAGCTTTTTTTCCGTATTGTTGTGTGCAACGGCCTTGAGCCTTTGCACGATGGCGGGCGCTCTTGCCGCACCCGCGCAGGACACGGAATTTTCCATTCCCTCCCAACCTTTGTCATCCGCCGTGACCCAGTTTGCGCGCCAGTCCGGGCTGCATGTGGCCATGGACGGAAAAATCGGTGAAAAACTCCGCTCCAATGCGATCAAGGGCACCATGAAGCCGCAGGACGCGTTGCGCAAAATGCTGGGCGACAAGGGGATAGACCTTGCGGTCCAGCCCGACGGCACCATTTTCCTGACCCGCAGGAAGGTTCCGGCCGCCCGCGCCAGACAGTCCAGCGCGAGTGAATCCATCGTCGTGCTGGGCACGGGCAGCGCGCGTGAAACGCAGTCCGTGTCGCGCACGGCCATTGCACAGGCCACACCGGGCACCAGCCCGTTCAAGGTGCTGTCGCAGCTTCCCGGCGTGGTGTTCACCTCGTCCGATCCGCTGGGTATCAACGAGGCATCCCAGCAGGTCATTATCCGCGGTTTCGACCAGAGCCGCCTGGGTTTTACAATGGATGGCGTGCCGCTGGGCAATTTGAACTACGGCAATGACAACGGGCTTTCGATCGCGCGGGCCCTGCAAACGGAAAATAACGGCCGGGCGACGCTGACACAGGGTGCGGGTTCGGTCGATGTTGCGGCCTCCAACGATCTGGGCGGCGCGCTGGAATTTACTTCTGTCGATCCTACCGACAAGTTTGGCGTGGACGTTGCGGGCACCATCGGTTCGGCCACGACGTGGCGCACGTTCATGCGGGTCAATTCCGGCCTGCTGCCGGGGGGTGGGAAATTCTACGTGTCCTACGATTATGGGGATGCGGATAAATGGAAAGGCTGGGGCGCGCAAAAGCAGCAGCAGGCCAACGCGAAATTCGTCCAGCCGATTGGCGAGAAAGTGAAACTGACCCTGTACGGCGACTGGGCGCTGCGGCAGGAAAATGACTATCACGACCTCTCCCTGGCCACGATTCAAAAATATGGCTACAATCTTGACGATATCAACAACAATTACAGCCTGGCCAAGGACATAGCCCTGGCCTACCAGAACAAGACGCCGTTTCCCGCGGGGATCGGCACCACCAATGGCGGCACCGCGCAGGACTTCGTCTACTACAACAACAACACGCTGCGGCAGGACGTTCTGGGTTACGGGCGGCTGGATTTTCAGATCAATGACCGGCTGAAAGGCTACACCACAGTCTACGGCCACACCAATAATGGTGAAGGCGTGTGGGTGACCTACACCCCCACCCCGTCAGACCTTGGCGGATCGCCCCTGTCGGCGCGGACGACGGAATATGGCATTCACCGTGAAGGCTTTGTCGGAAGCCTGAGCTACCATATCGCCAACCACACGATCGAAGGCGGGTTCTGGTTCGAGAACGACGATTTTGAGGAAGCCCGCCGCTTTTATCCGCTCGATGTGAACCAGGCGCCCAACAGCCTGACCTGGTACAACAATACCTGGTACAATACCCAGTGGCAGGCGAACTTCAATTCCAAGACCTATCAGGTCCATTTGCAGGATACATGGCAGATCACGAAGGCGCTGAAGCTGAATTACGGTTTCAAGTCGCTGATCGTGGACGATACCGCCCACCAGGTGGGGGCCAATTACCGTGGTGTCATTACCAGCGCGGATGGCTATCCTTCCGGTTCCATCCAGGCGGCCAACGGGTTTTTGCCACAGGTCGGCATGAACTACCGCGTTGACAACCATCACGAGGTCTTTGCCGATTTCGCGCGCAACATGGCCGCCTTCGACAATTCCCAGACCGGCAAGACCAGCCCGTTCTCGACCACGGTTGCGGGGTATGACGCCATCAAGAACAGCATCAAGCCTGAAATGTCCTATACCGAGGAAATCGGCTATCGCTACCATGACCGCGCCATCCAGGCATCGCTGACCGGGTATTATGTCGAATTCGAAAACCGCCTGCTCAGTATTCGCGAAGGGGCGACGGTTACGGGCAACCCGCTGATCCTGTCCAATGTGGGCGGCGTAACCGCGCGCGGCATCGATGCGGCCTTCAACTACAATTTTGCACAGAACTGGTCGATTTACGCATCCTACGCGTTCAACGATTCACGCTACAACGACAACGTGAACAGCGATGGCACGTTCTACGCCATCAAGGGCAAGCAGGTGGTGGCGATGCCGCGCAACCTCGCCAATGTCAAGCTCGGCTACGACGATGGTTCGATCTGGGGCAATATCAACATGCAGTTCCAGGACAAGCGCACCTATACCTACACAAACGATTCCTGGGTTCCTGCCAACGATATTTTCAATCTCAATGTCGGGTATCGCTACCATGGCAGCAGCCCCATCCTGCGCGGGGTGGATGCCCAGATCAACGTCACCAACCTGTTCGACAAGCGCTATGTCTCGACCGTGGGGTCGCAGGGCTTCCAGTTCACCGACCCCCAGCACACTTTCGCCACCCTTCTGGCGGGCGCGCCCCGCATGGTGTTTTTTACCGTGCGCAAGCATTTCTAGGCCCCATGCCCGGTTCCCATATTTTCAGGAGATTCATGACGTGAACACGCATTTTCTGTTGCGCGCGGCCTGCTGCGCGACACTTGGCCTGGCACCGCTGGCGGCGGCGCGCGCGCAGGATAACCCGGCAGGCAGTGCCAGCATTGTCCGAAGCATTCCAACGCAGGAAGCAGGCCAGGGTGTGGCGAATGATGAGCACTTCATCTACGCCATCAACAACAGCGCCATTGGCAAATACGACCGCAGGACCGGCCAGCGTGTGGCCCTGTGGCAGGGTGATCCGGCTTTATACAGGCATATCAACAGTTGCCAGATCCATGACGGCAAGCTGGTCTGCGCGATGTCCAATTTTCCTGCATCCCCCATGACCAGTTCGGTGGAATGGTTCGACCCCGCGACCATGCGCCATATCGGCAGCCACAGCTTCGGGCCCGGCACCGGGTCGCTGACATGGATCGACTGGCATGACGGGAACTGGTGGGCCTGCTTTGCCAATTACGATGTGGAAGGCAGCGATGGCGGCCGGGACCATCGCGCGACGGTATTCGTGCGCATGACGCCGCAATTCGAACGGACCGAGGCCTGGCTTTTCCCCGAGGAAGTTCTCGAGCGCGTCAAGCCCTTCAGCATTTCGGGCGGGCGCTGGGGAAAAGACGGCCTGCTGTATGTGACCGGCCATAGCCGGCCCGAAATGTATGTCCTTGCCCTGCCGGAAGCAGGCGGGCGGCTGCGCTATGTCCGCACGTTGCCCATGGCGACGGAAGGGCAGGCCTTCGACTGGGACCAGACCGCGCCCCGGCAGATCTGGAGCATTCAGCGCAAAACGCGCGAAGTGGTGGAAAGCCGCCTGCCGTAACCCGCAAGGCAGGCCAGCATCGGGCGGATAGAGCAAACCTGTCCGCCCGGGATTTTACCCGTTGCGAAAGCCAGAGCAGTCCAGTTTTGCAAGCTGTCGTCCTGCGCTATCGAAATTCCCCGCCTCCAGCCATGTCGCGAAAGCCTGCTTGATATGGGGCCAGTCGGTATCGGTCATGGCAAACCATGCGGTGTCACGGTTCTGGCCTTTGACAACCATATGGTTGCGAAAAAGCCCTTCGAACCGGAAACCGAACCGTTCTGCCGCCCGCTTGGACGGCGCGTTGTGGTCGTTGCATTTCCATTCGAAGCGACGATAGCCCAGGGTGTCGAACACATAGGACGCGAACAGGTACAGCGCTTCGGTGGTGACACGCGTGCGCGCGATGGCCGGGCCCCACAGAATATGGCCTATTTCAATAACGCCATGCACCGTATCGATCCGCATCAGCGCCTGGCGTCCTTCCGCCCGGCCGGTGGCCTTGTCGATCACGGCAAAAAACAGCGGGTCTTCGGACGATGCCGCCTTATCCAGCCAGGCCTGGAAACTTGCGGTATCGGTAGGTGGGGTCTCGAACAGGTAGCGAAAGCGCGCCTCCGCCCCCGGTTCTCGTGCCGAGCGAAGCAGGTCCGCCCCATGGCATGCGGGATCGAGCGGTTCCAGGCGTGTATAACGCCCTTCCAGAATCTGGCGGGCGGGCCTGGGCACGCCGGCCCAGTGTGTCAGATCTGTCTGCATTCTCTGTCCTGCGATCGCATGCATGGGCCTGCCTGTTGACATAGCGTGGCGCGGGGCGGGCTGCATAGGTCTTGCCCGGCGGGCCGGTGTCTCTGGTATGAAGGAAGGCTGACCCCTGCCCCCATACAGCGGCGGGCCACCCCATCGCCTGGGCTGCGTTATGGCCAGGGTGGCTCTACCTTGCCTGTTGGTGTGTGCCGGCAATCAAGAGCAAATGGGCGCATGGCATCGGAGGAGTCGGAAATGGATCTGGGTTTGCGTGGCAAGGTGGCGGTGGTGACCGGGGGCAGTTCCGGAATAGGGCTTGCGACAGCGCGTGTGCTGCTGGAGGAAGGCATGGCGGTTGCGATCTGCGCGCGCGATGCCCAGCGGCTGGAACAGGCTCGCCAGATGCTGGCGACATATGGCGATGTGCTGGCCCGCCCGTGCGATGTTCTGGATAAGGCGGCGGTGACGGGGCTGCTTGAAGCCGTGCAGGACTGGCGGGGCCAGTGCGACCTGCTGGTCAACAACGCGGGCCAAGGCCGGATGTCCACCTTCGCGGATACGACCGATGCCGACTGGGCGGAGGAACTCAGGCTTAAATTCTTCAGCCAGATCAATACGATCCATGCGTTTGCGCCGCTGCTGGCCCGTTCGGGGCAGGGGGCTGTTGTCGCGGTCAATTCCCTGCTGGCCTACCAGCCCGAAGCGCAGATGGTCTGCACATCGGCCGCGCGTGCGGGCGTGCAGAACCTGCTTAAATCCCTGGCAGGCGAATTCGCGCCCGACATTCGCGTCAACTCCGTGGTGGTGGGGCTGATCGAGTCGGGCCAGTGGGAGCGGCGGTTCGAGGCACGGGACGATCGCAGCCTCACGCGGGAGCAGTGGCTTGCCACCGTGGCGCGGAACAGGAACATTCCGCTGGGGCGGCTCGGCCTTCCGCAGGAGGTGGCCCGCGCCATTGCCTTCATGGGTTCACCCGCGGCGTCGTTCATTACCGGTGCGCAGATCGAGGTTTCTGGCGGTCTTTCGCGTTATGTCTGAGCGGTCATCCATGACAAACAGGGCAAACATGACAAACAGGACAGGGGCTTCCGACACGGCACTCCGGGCCCTGCATCTGGGCCTTGTGGGCTGTGGGTCCATGGCCGGGACGGTCCTACGCGCCGTGCGGGCGGCGGGGGTGCCGCTGGCCATGGTCACGGTGCTGGCCCGCCCGGGCCGTAACGTGGCGCAGGTGGCGCAGCGCCTGGGGCTGGAGCCCGAACGGGTAAGCGTTGTTTTCGACGTAGCGGGGTTGATCGCCTGCGCCCCGCATGTCGTTGCGGAATGCGCATCGCAGGAGGCGGTGCGTGATGTGGTGCCCGCCCTGCTGGCTGCCCGGATCGAGACGGTCGTGGCTTCTGTCGGCGCACTGGCCCAGGCCGAGACACTGGCCCGCATTGCCGCGGCCGATACCGGCACGTTGCGCGTGGCGGCCGGTGCCGTGGGGGGCATGGACGCGCTGGAGGCCGTGCGCCTGTCCGGCCTGCATGCGGTCACCTATGTCGGGCGCAAGCCGCCTGCGGCGTGGCCGGGCGGGTATACGGACAATGCCGTCGTGTTCGAGGGGAGTGCGCGTGAAGCCGCCCTGAAATTCCCCAGGAATGCGAATGTCGCGGCCACGGTGGCCCTGGCGGGGCTGGGGTTCGATGCAACGCAGGTCCGCCTTCTTGCGGATCGGGAGTGCACGAACAATGTGCATGAGATCACGTTTTCCGGCCGGTGTGCCAACGGGTTTTTCCGTATGGAGGGTCTGCCATCGCCCGATAATCCGCGCACGTCGCTGACGGCGGGGTATAGCGTGGCGCGCTGTGTTCTGGCTTCTATCGGTTCATGCCTAGCATTTTCATAAATAGCCTGAAAAATAAAAGTTTTTGGTGAAGCTTTTTTCAAAAAGCTTCAGGAAGCGTCAATTTTTGAAAAAGAAGCGACAAAAACTTCTATCATGCTCGGCGGGTGCGGCCCCGTTCACCGCCAAAGCGCAATAAGAACCGGCACGAAAATGGCGGTCAGCACGCCGTTCAGGCCAATGCCCAGGGCGGCGAACGCGGCCCCCGTTTCATCGATGGCGGCGATCTGTGCCGCTGCTATGCCGCTGCCCGCCACACCGGCGGCAAGCCCGTGGGCGCGCAGGTCCTCGATCTGGAACTGCCGGAGCATCTGCCGGCCGATAATGGCTGCAAGAATGCCCCCCAATATGGCAAGCGCCGCCGTCAGGGCGGGAACGCCGCCAATCTGTTCGGATACGGCCATGGCGATCGGCGTCGTCACGGCCTTGGGGGCCATGGACAGGGCGACATCGCGCGTGCCGCCCAGCGCCCACACAAGGCCGATCCCGCTTATGACGGATGTGAGCGACCCCGCGAGCAAAGCCAGGCCGATGCTTGTCAGGTTGCGCCAGACCAGCCCGAAATTTTCCGCCAAGGGAACGGCAAGGGCCACGGTCACCGGCCCTAGCAGGAAGTTGATGAACTGCGCGCCGGCAAAATAGGTCGTGTAGGACGTGCCGGTCACAACCAGGCCGCAGCCCACAAGGATAATCGCAATCAGCACCGGGCTGGCATAGGGCGAACCCCCGCATAGGGACTGGACCCACCGCCCGGCCACATAGGCCGCCAGTGTCACCACCAGCCAGAGCAGGGGCGTGCTTGAAAGCGGTGTCCACAGGGCGTTCAGGGCTGTCGTCATGGCAGGGGGTTCCGGTTCGCGCAGTCGGCTGGTGGGTGGGGCTGGATTGTGCCTGCCCGCGCGGCAAGGCGGCGGTGGTTCAGCAGCAGCAGCTTGTGCATGACCAGACCCGTCACACCCAGGCTAAGGACGGTCGAACCCAGCAGGGCGGCCGAAATCGGCAGCCACTGGTGGCGGATCAGCCCGAACTGCGCGATAATGCCCACACCCGCGGGCACGAAAAGCAGGCCCATATTGGCGATCAGGGTTTCGGCTGCGGGCTTCAAGGGCGCTGGCGTTTTCTTCTGCCCCGTCAGGCCGGTGCGCAGGCCAAGGGCTGCCGCCAGCACGAACATCCCGATCACCGGTCCGGGAATGGGCAGGTGGCAGGCGGCACGGATGACCTCCCCCAGCAATTCGCATCCGGCAAGAATGAGCAGAGCAACCGGCATGTGTGTCCCTTACCTGCGATCGGTGATGGGCAAGGGGGCTGGTGGTGCCGTGCCGATTGCCGATGTCAGGGCCGGTAGGGTGGGCATTGCCGAATCTCGCCTTTGCTGGAGTAATGCACCCGCCTAGCTACTGCGCCTGCCCGGGGGGAATGAAGAACCCCGCGCGCAAAGGGGTCTTGCTGAAAAGGGCATACCACCCTGCGGGCAGGCTTTTCGGGGGCCTGCTGGCGGTTGGCCGGGGGCCGGGTTCCCGTGCCCCGTGGGGCTCTTGAAGGATAAATCCGCCCTTGGTACTACCGGTCTGGTCGAACCGTTACGGCATGGAAGGCGAACGCATGGACTACCTGGCGGCAATGCGGGCCTTTGTGCGGGCGGCGGAGGTCAGGAGTTTTTCACGCGTCGCTGCTGAAACGGGCACGAAGGTTTCCACCATATCGCGCTATATCACCGCGCTGGAGGCGGATCTGGGGGCGGCCCTGTTCAACCGTTCCACCCGTGGCCTGACGCTGACGGAAGCAGGCCGGACATTCCACGCGCGGGTTTTTCAGATCCTGATCGACCTGGATCAGGCGCGTGCGGCCACGTCGCTGTTGAACAGCACGCCGCGGGGGCTGTTGCGCATCAACATTCCGCGCGTTTTCGGGCGGCGGCATGTCATGCCCCATATGAAGGATTTTCTCGCCACCTATCCCGATATCCGGCTGGATGCGACCCTGACCGACACCACGGTCGACCTGATCGAGAGCGGCGCCGATGTTGCGATCCGCATTGGCGCATTGGTGGATTCCACGCTGATTGCAAAACGCCTGGCACCCCATCGCCGCGTGCTTGTTGCAAGCCCGGCCTATCTTGCATCCCGCCCCGTGCTGGAATCCCCCGCCGGGCTGGCAGACCACGCCTGCCTGCGCTTTGCCCTGCAACCGGCCGATGCGTGGTACTATCGCCCCCAGGGAAAGCCCGAACAGCCGGCCCACGAGATCGCTGTTGACGGACGCCTGCGCGCAAACGATTCCGAAACCCTGCGCGATGCCGCCCTGGCCGGGCTGGGTATCGCCCTGCTGCCGACCTGGCTGGTGGCGGCGGATATTCATGAACAGCGGCTGCGCAGCGTGCTGGCGCAATGGGAATGGCTGCTTGCCCCCGGCCCCGAACGGGCGATCTGGGCTGTCTACCCGCCCAAGAAGGTCGTGGCCCCCAAGGTAAGCTGCTTTGTCGCCTTCATGGCGGAGCGGTTCGGCAAGACCCCGTACTGGGACCATCCCCCGTTTGCGTACGCCGGGGCACGGCAGGGCTGATCTTTGCCCGTGTGGTGTTGCCCAAAGACGGGTCGGGTGTTTGGATGGGCCCGAACAACGCAAGCGGGGAGTGCCAAGCATGCAGAATTTCGAGTTCTATAACCCGACACGGATCGTCTTCGGCAAGGACACGATCGCAAAGCTGGCCGAGCATGTGCCGGCGGAGGCGCGAACACTCATCCTGTATGGCGGTTCCAGTGCCGAAAAGAACGGCACGCTGGCCGAAGTCCGCGCAGCCCTTGCGGGCCGTGTGTTCCAGGAATTCGGCGGGATCGAGCCCAACCCGACCTATGAAACCCTGATGCGCGCGGTGGAAACCATCCGCCGCGACAAGCTGGATTTCCTGCTGGCGGTGGGCGGTGGATCGGTGATCGACGGCACCAAGTTCGTGGCCGCCGCCGTCGCCTACACGGGGGATGCGTGGGATATTCTTACCACCCATGGGGCGTGCGTGGGGGCTGCCCTGCCGTTCGGCACGGTGCTGACCCTGCCCGCCACGGGGTCGGAAATGAACAGTTCCAGCGTGATCACACGCAGCCGGACGCGTGAGAAACTGGCCTTCGGCAGCCCGCATGTCTTTCCGCGTTTTTCCGTGCTGGACCCCACCAAGACCTATTCGCTGCCTTTGCGCCAGGTCGCCAATGGCGTGGTGGATTCCTTTGTCCATATCATGGAACAGTACCTGACCTATCCGGCAGGGGGCATGGCCCAGGACCGGTTTGCCGAAGGCCTGCTGCAAAGCCTGATCGAGATCGGCCCGAAGGTGATAGCCCAACCCGATAATTACGACCTGCGCGCCAATTTCATGTGGATCGCAACACTGGCGCTGAACGGGTTGATCGGGGCCGGGGTGCCGCAGGACTGGGCCACGCACATGATCGGCCATGAAGTGACGGCACGGTACGATATCGACCATGCGCGCACGCTTGCCGTCGTGCTGCCCGCCATGCTGCGTATCCGCAAGGAGGCCAAGCGGGGCAAGCTTTTGCAATATGCCCAGCGCGTATGGAACCTGCATGACGGCAGCGAGGATGAACGGATCGAAGCCGCCATTGCCAGGACGGAAGCGTTTTTCGAAAGCCTGGATATTCCCACCCGCCTGTCCGCCTACACGATCGGCGCGGATGCGATCGACGACCTGATCGCCCAGTTGGATGCGCACGGCATGACCGCACTGGGCGAGCGGGAGGAGATCGGCCTGGATGTCAGCCGCCGCGTCCTGGAAGCCGCGCTCTAACCTTTCGCCCCCCGGCACGTTTTCTTCCTGACCGTTGAACCCGCTGGCCGCTGCTCTGCCGTGGCTATCCCGCTCGGCCCCCGGGGGCTGTTGCACCCGACCCGCATCCTGCCGAACACCCCGGCCTTATGCGGCAGGGGCGGGTGGGCCGGGCTCTACAGTCAGAAACCAGAAAAGGGATGTTCATGAGCGGGCCTGTTCTCTTCCAACCTACGGCACTCAGGACCCTGGCGTTGCCCAACCGCATTGTCATCGCCCCCATGTGCCAGTATTCGGCCGTCGATGGCCAGATGACGGACTGGCATCTCATCCATCTGGGCTCGCTCGCGGTATCGGGGGCGGGGCTGCTGACGATCGAGGCCACGGCCGTGCTGCCCGAAGGGCGCATTACCTATGGTGATGTCGGCCTGTGGGACGACCGAACCCAGGCCGCCATGCGCCGGGTGCTGGACGGCGTGCGCCTGGCGTCGGATATCAAGGTCGCCATCCAGCTTTCCCATGCCGGGCGCAAGGCCTCGTGCGAGGTACCGTGGAAAGGGGGTGCGCATATTCCACCCAAGGCCCCCCACGGTTGGCAGACGCTGGCCCCTTCGGCCGAGCCCTACGAGCCCACGAATTCCGCCCCCATGGCGCTGGACCGCGATGGCATGAACAAGGTGTGCGCAGCCTTTGTGGCCGCCGCGCGGCGTGCGATGGCGCTGGGGCTGGACGCGGTGCAACTGCACGCAGCCCATGGCTATCTGTTGCACCAGTTCCTCTCGCCCCTGTCGAATCACCGTGACGATGCCTATGGCGGATCGCTTGAAAACCGCATGCGCTTTCCGCTGGAGGTGTTCGACGCCGTGCGCGAGGTGTTCCATACCGGCCCGCTTACCGTGCGCGTTTCCGGCACGGACTGGGTGCCCGGCGGGTGGGATATCGAACAGACCGTGGCCTTTGCGCAGCACCTGCAGGCGCGCGGGTGTGACGCCATTCATGTATCCAGCGGCGGGCTCAGCCCCGCGCAGGATATTCCCGTCGCCCCGGGTTACCAGGTGCCGCTGGCCCGCGCGGTCAAGCGCGAGACAGGCATGCCGGTTGTGGCCGTGGGGCTGATTACGGGCTTCGAACAGGCCGAGGCCATTGTGGCGACGGGAGATGCCGACATGATCGCCCTGGCGCGCACCATTCTGTACGACCCGCGCTGGCCATGGCACGCCGCCGCCCATCTGGGCGGGCATGTCAGGGCACCCAACCAGTATCTGCGGTGCCAGCCGCGCACCCACAAGGATCTTTTCGAGGTCTGAAAACCGCTTTGCCCCCCGTCATGTTCCGCCGCGCAGGCCTGCTTTGCCCGGCACCATGCGCCCGGACGCGAGCCCGTTCTAGAAGCACATGCCAAATACACAACCTGTCGATTGCGGTATGTAGTGATCGTATTCATAATACATCACGCAGGTTATGATGAAGACACAGGATATAAACAGGTAAAGCTCAATTTTTCGCACCGTGCACCTCGGTCCCTGGGGTCGTCTGGTGCTGCGTTATAACATTTTTGGTGCTCAAGACCAAAACGCCTGTTCCAGCCTGTATTGCCCACGGCCCACGCGCGAGGGTTTTCGACTGCTTGCACAGCCTGTCCTGCCTGTCCCGCACACCGTCTTTTCAAAGCCGGGGCAGGGTCCGGCGGGCGGGCAACACACCATGCGGGGGATTGTGCGCAAGGCCATGGGGCGTTAAATCAACGGTCATGAGCACAACCGCACCTGTCTGCCCGCAATGCACCCTGGATGAAACCCATATCGAGGGGGCGAACCATGTCTGCGATACCTGCGGCTATGAATGGCCGGTCGATGTCGCAAATACCCCCGAGGACACACCCGCCGAAGAGATCGTGCGCGACGCCAACGGCGTGGCCCTGGCCGATGGCGATACGGTCGTCGTCATCAAGGATCTGAAGGTAAAGGGATCTTCGACCACGCTGAAAGTGGGCACAAAGATCAAGAATATCCGCCTGGGCCACGGCGATCACGCGGTCGAGGCGGGCGGCTACCGGCTCAAGGCGGAATTTCTGCGCAAGGCGTGAACCCCACGCCCCACCTCCGTCCCTGATCCCGGCAGCACGACCCAGCCCGTAGCGGCGGTCATGCCATCTGCATGGCCTTGGGGTTGCTCTCCCGCTCCGCGATTTCGCTCAGCAGCGCATCGGTCTGCTTTTCTTCCTCAAGTGTCTGGCCCAGCAGGTCTTCCACCTCATCAAGGCCCAGGCTGCCAGCCCAGGTCTTGAGCGTACCGTAACGGGCAATTTCGTAATGTTCGACCGCCTGGGCGCAGGCAATCAGCACCGCGTCCGAGGCTTCGGTTTCCCCGAAATCGTCGAGATCTTCCTCCATCTCGGCAAGAATGCCCTGCATGGCCTGGCAGGTCTTGGTACGGGCCGCCTTGCCGATCAGTTCGAACACCTGGTTCAGCCGTTCCACATGCGTGGCGGTCTGGGTGGCGTGGGTTTCGAACGCCTCCTTCAGGTCGGGCGCCTGGGCGGCACTGATCGCCTTCTTGAGCGATTTGAGAATCTGCTTTTCGGCAAAATAGATATCCTTCAACGTTTCGTAAAACGCGTCGGACAAAGATTTCTGGGTCGTCATGGCGAAGTCCTTCTGTTTGAACGCTGTTGGCGAAAGCCATAGTACCCGTTTGCTGATTTTTTCATCGAATCAAACGGAACGTTTCAGGATGCGTGCTGGTGGGCGGGATGGTCCCCCCATCGTCCAGACAGGTATCCTGCTGCCAGGTTGCCGGTGCGACGGCATGTCCTGGCGGCCTCGATTGGGTTTACGCCCCCTTTGGGAAATAGTTGCTGGTTATTTAAAATTTCTCTCTTTCCCTCCACCGAGCGGGCGCAACGTCATGGAATTGCGAAACTTCCAGTGCGGGCGTGAACTTCATTGCGTGCGCCACGTTGGAACAGTCCCGTTGCGGAGGATCGTCCCATGCCAATTCTGCTCTGGCTTCTTGGTATTCCCATTCCCATCATCATTCTTCTTTTCCTCTTCTACCGTTGAGAGTACGTGCCATGACGCTCGATACGCAGGAAACGGCTATCGTCTCGCCCAATGGCGGGCTATCGTGGGGGGCTGTGCTGGGCGGTGCGATTGTCGCCACCGCCATGGCCATCATGCTCATCGCCCTGGGCTCGGGCCTTGGCCTGGCCTGGGTTTCCCCCTTTTCGGATACCAACCCTTCCGGCCTGACATTTACCGTGGTCACCGCCATATGGCTGATCGTGGTGCAGTGGATTTCCTCGTTTTTCGGGGGGTATCTGACAGGCCGGCTGCACCGCGCGACGGTTGAGAGCGCGCGCCGCGATGTGGAATTTCGCGACGCCGCGGCCGGGTTCGTCGCATGGGCGGTCTCGGTCCTGCTTGTGGTCGGGGTGGCGGGCTCAAGCATGGGCCTGGCACTCGAAGGGGTGGGGAAACATGCAACCGCAAGCCTGGGCAGGATGGGCGGGGAAGCGCTCTCCCACCCCGGATCGGGGCCGGAGGAATACCTGATCGACACCCTGTTCCGCGGCACGACACCCGATACATCCAATCCGCAGGAGGCCAGATCGGAAGTGGCGCGTATTCTCGCAACAGCCGCGACCGGCCAGATCTCCCCGGCCGATCATCAGTATCTGACCCAGATGGTCGCCAGCCGCGTGGGCATTTCCGAACAGGAAGCCACAGGGCGGGTCGATCAGGCGATTGCCGCGGAAAAGGACAGTCTTGCCAAAGCGGCCCATATCGTCGATCTCACGCGCAAGGCCGCATCGTCATTCGCCCTGTATACGTTCTTTTCCATGCTGGTCGGGGCGTTCATCGCCTGTGTCGCGGGGGCGGTGGGTGGCCGGCAGAGAGACAGCCTGTACGCCGCGACCGAGGCCTTGCGGCGCTAGGCCTGCCCGCAGCCCTGCCCGTTGGCCCACGAAGCCAGGGGACAGGAGAGGGTGCTGCGGGCCGCAAGGCACCTGCGCCAGCTACCCTGCACCAGACGCCTGCACCGGGTGCTTGAACCGGGCACCGGATCGCCTGCGCGGCGTCAGGGCCGACCGGGCGGGCATGGCCGCAGCAGGCGTGCCCGATCGTTCGAAAGCGCATCTGTGGTGTGCAATGTTCCCTGTAGGGGGGGCGTCTGGCTGGTAAAGCGGGCGGCTTTTATAGTCAAAATTCTTGCAGGGCAATGTCTTGCAAGAAAATGCGCCCCTGTCGTGCAGGATGCATAAAATAATTGTGCAACGTAACGGTGGTTCCCACGTTTATGAAGAACTGACAGCAAGCCCGGTTCAGTGTGTGGCGGCAGCCCCGTCGCCTGATATCGCTTTGCCGGTCGGTATCACTGTTCCCATATTTTCGCACCCGAGGAGAACAGCAATGGGTACGTCTCAAAAACAGGCTATTTCCGGCCGCGCCCTTGTCCCCGATACGGGCTATCCATCCTGCCCCGTCACGGGGGATGAGAAAAATCGGCTCGACAACAGGTTCTTTCTGCCGCAGGCCGGCCTAGGCATGACCTCCCCGCCATCGGAAGGGGATGTGCCGCCTTTATTGCGCAAGCTTTCTGCGCGCGCGGTGGGGCCGAGAACGAGCCTGTTCCGCAAATAGGACATCGCCGATAAAAAAGCGGTGCAACGGATTGTGTTCGCACCGATCTGGAGCAAGGGATGGATGCGAACACTGCCGTATCTGCGCAGGGCGGGCGTGCTGCGGGTGAGGGATGGCGCGCCTGGCTGCGGCGGGCGACGGGCCGTGCCCCCCAAGACGCATGGCGTGACGATTTTACCCCGCTGAGAAGCGAGATTTTCGGCCTCGAACGGCTGGAAGCGCATGCCAGGAGCCTGGCTGCCGCCCAGACCATTACACCCCGGGCGGGTGGAAGCGGGCGGCCCCTGTCAAAACGCCTTGCACAGAACGGCGCTTTCCTGCGCGCGGCGGATGAGAAAATTTCCCAGGCCATGCTGGCGGGCAGGCAGTTGACCCCCGCCGCGCAGTGGCTTGCGGATAACTATTCCCTGGTCGACATGCAGATCCGCGAAACAGGGCTGGACCTGCCGCAGGGCTATTACGCCCGCCTGCCCAAGCTGGCAAACGGGCCTTTCAAGGACTTGCCAAGGGTTTTTGGCGTGACATGGGCGCTTGTGGCCCATACGGACAGCAATATTCAGCCCGATGTGCTGTACAACTACCTGCTGGCCTATCAGAGTGTAACGCCCCTGACCATTGGTGAGATCTGGGCGGTGCCGATCACGTTGCGCATTGTCCTGATCGAGAATTTGCGCCGCGTGGTGGGTGCGATCATGCACAACAATGCCAGCAGGCGCGAAGCCGATAAACTGGCAGACAGGCTGGACAGTTTTCGCAAGGACAGGCACATGGCCATGTCCGCCTTCCTGGCCACGGTGGACCCCGCCAGCCTGGACGGTGCGTTCACCGCCCAGCTTGCCTACCGATCACGCGGGCTGGACCCGGAAAAGGACCCCGCCCTGATCTGGCTGGAACAGCGCCTTGTCGAACAGGGTTCCTCCATCGATCGGGCCGTGCGCGAGGATTTGCAGGAACAGGGCGCGTTCAACGCCACGGTGCGCAATATCATTACCAGCCTGCGCCTGATTTCGGAACTGGACTGGACGGAAGCATTCGATCGCGTTTGCCTCATCAACCGGGTTTTTGCCGGATACGACAGCTTTACCCATACCGATTTCGCCAGCCGCGACCTGTATCACAAGGCGATCGAGGATCTCTCCCGCGGGAGCAGGCATACCGAACTTGACGTGGCCGAACTGAGTGTGGCCATGGCGCGCAAGGCGCAGGCGGTCGAACCGTACGATCGGCGTCGCAGCGATCCGGGTTATTACCTGCTCATGGGCGGGCGCCCGGCGCTGGAGGCCATGATCGGCTTTCGCCCGTCATGGGGCCGGTGGCTGGTGCGCGGGTTCTGTGCCTGCGGCATTGCCGCCTATAGCGTGGTGGTCACGCTGCTCAGCGTGCTTCTGCTGGCCATACCCTTCTGGCTGTCCTTCGGCACGATCGGCCATATCGCCTGGGTTCTGGCCGTTCTGGGCTTTATACCGGTGTCGGAGGCGGCAGTGGCCTGCGTGAACCGCATCGCCCTGGAAGCGCTGCATGCGACCGCCCTGCCGGGGCTGGAATTTCTCGACGGCATTCCGCCCAGCCTGCGTACCATGGTGGTGGTGCCGGCCCTTTTGACGTCGGAAGAAACGGTCAAGGCCCTTCTGGCCCGGCTGGAAGTGCATTGCCTGGCCGCGCGGGACGATGCGGTGCATTTCGCACTGCTGAGCGACTGGGCCGATCATAACGGCCCCGACGCGCCGGAGGACCATTACCTGCTGACACTGGCGCAAACCGGCGTGCAGGCGCTGAACCATAAATACGGTCCCGCACCCGGCGGCATGCGGTTCTACCTGCTGCACCGCAGGCGCGTGTGGTGCGAAAGCGAACAGGTCTGGATGGGGTGGGAACGCAAGCGCGGCAAGCTGCATGAACTCAACCGCCTGTTGCGCGGCGCGCTGGACACGACCTTCCTGGCCCAGTCCGACCCGCTGCCCTATGATGTGAAATACGTCATTACCCTGGATGCGGATACCCGCCTGCCGCTGGAAACCGTCAGCCGCCTGGTGGGCAAGATGGCGCACCCGCTCAACGCCCCGGCCTTCGACCCCGTATCGGGGCGGGTGCATGAAGGCTACGCCATTCTTCAGCCCCGGGTCACGCCGTCCCTGCCCGTGGGGCATGAGAGCACGCTGTTCCAGCGTATCTTCGCCAGCGCCAGCGGGATCGACGCGTATTCCGCCGCCGTGTCCGACCTGTACCAGGACATGTTCGGTGAAGGGTCCTATGCAGGCAAGGGTATTTACGAGATCGACGCGTTCGAGGCGGCCCTGGCCCAGCGCGTGCCCGAATCCAGCCTGCTCAGCCACGACCTGTTCGAAGGGATCTTCGCCCGCGCGGGCCTTGCAACGGATGTCGAGGTGGTGGAGGAATTCCCCACCGACTACCTGGTCGCGGCCCAGAGACTGCACCGCTGGACGCGTGGGGACTGGCAGCTTCTGCCGTGGGTTCTCTCAAGCCTTGTGCGCAGGGCGGCCCCCGCGCGCGAACGGCTTTCGGGCATTGCGCGGTGGAAAATGCTCGATAACCTGCGCCGTACGTTATGCACGCCGCTGTCCCTGCTTACGCTGGTGGCGGGGTGGTTCCTGCCCCTGCATGCCGCCCTGATCTGGACAGGCTTCGTGCTGCTGGCCATTGCGGTGCCTGCGTTCCTGCCCGTCGTGCCCGACCTTATTCCGCGCCGCGAATGGATTACCCTGCGCAGTTACCTGAGCGTGGTAGGGGCCGCCAGTGCCGAAGCCGCGGTCATGACGTTCCTGAACATCGCGTTTCTGGCCCATCAGGCTTTTCTGATGGCGGATGCGATCCTGCGCACGCTGGTGCGGGTGTTCATTACCCGGCGCAACATGCTGCAATGGGTGCCAGCAGCCCAGATCGCGGGGCTGCTGCGTTCGGGGGTTGGCGGCTATTACGGCCGCATGCTGCCTGCACCGCTGCTGGCGGGGGGTATTACGCTGGGCGTTGCGGCAGGGGGCGCGCCGTGGAATCTTGTCCTGGCGGTGCCTTTCGCCATTCTGTGGTGCCTGTCGCCCGCCATTGCCATGTGGGCCAGCCGCACGCCCGTCATTGCCGCGCGCTCGCGCCCGTCGCGCACGGATATCCGCACCCTGCGCATGACCGCGCGGCGCACCTGGCGGTTTTTCGAAACCTTCACCACCCAGTCGGACCACATGCTGCCGCCCGACAATTTCCAGGAAGACCCGTCCCCCGTCCTGGCCCGGCGCACATCACCCACCAATATCGGCCTTTACCTGCTCTGCACCGCCAGCGCGCGCGATTTCGGGTGGGTGGGGCTGGCCGACACCATAGACCGGCTGGAGGCCACCTTCGCCACACTGGATGTCATGCAGCGCTACCGGGGGCATTTCTACAACTGGTACGCAACGTCAAGCCTTGAACCGCTTGAGCCGATCTATGTTTCCAGCGTGGATAGCGGCAATTTTGCCGGGCACCTGATCGCGCTGGCCAGCACGTGCCATGAATGGTGCCATGACCAGACCGATACCGCCACCTGGCGCGAGGGCATTATCGATGTCCTGAACATTGCCATTACGGACCTGACGTTTCGCAACGGTACGCGCCTGACGCAAACCGCGGATGAACGGCAGTTGCTGCGGCGGCTGATCGGGCTGAAAAAGGCGGTGCAGGGAGCTTCCGTCACGCGGTCGCTGCCCGAACTCCAGGCCCTGCACCGCCATGCCAGCGAAATTGCCGAACATGTCGCCCACCTGCATCCCGCCGAAACCGAGGCGGTGGACGAACGCATAGCCGACCGGCTGTTCTGGGTTTCGGCCCCCATGCGCGCGCTGGAAAGCCATCTGCGCGATTTCGATCCCGACCTGCACGCAACCCTTCCCCACCGGCTGGCGACGATTGCGCACAGGGCCAGAACCCTGGCACTGGAAATGGATTTTGCCTTCCTGTGCAATACCGCGCGCAAGCTGCTGTCCATCGGCTACCTTGTGGCGGAGGACACGCAGGACAGCAACTGCTACGACCTGCTGGCGTCAGAAGCGCGGCTGGCGGTGTTTTTCGCCATCGCCAAGGGCGACATGCCCGCCCATGATTGGTTCCGCCTGGGGCGGTCGATCACACCCGTGGGGTCGGGGGCCGCACTGGTGTCGTGGTCGGGCTCGATGTTCGAATACCTCATGCCCTCGTTGGTCATGCGCGCGCCCGCGGGCAGCCTGCTCGAACAGACCAACGCCCTGATCGTGCAGCGCCAGATCGCCTACGGGCAGGCGCGCGACATTCCGTGGGGTATTTCGGAATCCGCCTATAACGTGCGCGATCTCGACTATACCTATCAGTATTCCAATTTCGGCATTCCCGGGCTTGGGCTCAAGCGCGGGCTGGGGCTGGATACGGTGGTGGCCCCCTACGCCACCCTGCTTGCGGCCATGGTGGACCCCCAAAAGGCCGTGGCCAACCTGTACGTTCTGGAAAAGACCGGCGCACTGGGCCGCTACGGGCTGTACGAGGCGCTGGACTACACCCCCTCGCGCGTGCCCGACCGCAAGACCATGGCGCTGGTGCGTGCGTATATGGCGCACCATCAGGGCATGTCCATTCTCTCGGTGGCGGATGCGGTCATGAACGGGATCATGCGCGCGCGTTTCCACTGTGACCCGGTCATTGCCTCGGCCGAACTGCTGTTGCAGGAACGCGCCCCCCGCATGGGTGCCGTGGCCCGCCCCCTGCCATCCGAGGACGACGCCCACCCCACGGTCAGCGCCGTGGCGGCACCGGCCGGGCGCTACCTGGACCGGGCGGATACGCCCCAGCCGGTCACGCATCTGCTCTCCAACGGGCGTTATACGGTCATGCTGACGGCTGCGGGCTCGGGCTACAGCCGCTGGAACGGGCTTGCCATCACCCGCTGGCGCGAAGACATGACCCGCGACGACCACGGAACCTACCTGTACCTGAAAAACAGACGCACGGGCCGTGTCTTTTCCGTAGGCGCGCAACCCAGCCCCACCCCGCCCGACGATTATGCCGTGGTCTTTCACGAAGACCGTGCCGAATTCGCCCGCCAGGACGGCGCGCTGACCACGACGCTGGAAGTCTTCGTCTCCGCCGAGGACGATGCCGAGGTCCGCCAGCTTTCGCTGTTCAACACCGGCAGCGACATGCTGGAAATCGACGTTACCTCCTATGCCGAGCTTGCCCTTCTGGCGCAGGCGGGCGATCTCGCGCACCCGGCCTTTACCAAGCTTTTTGTCCAGACCGAGTATCTCCCCGCCTCACGCGCGCTGATCGCGACCCGCCGCCGCCGCACCCCGGACGAGCCGGAAATCTGGCTGGCCCATCTGGCGGTATGCGAAGCCGCGATCGCGGTCGAGACCGATCGCGCCCGTTTTATCGGGCGGGGGGGCGACCTGGCCCATCCCGACGCCGTCATGGGCGAGGGGGCTCTGTCGGGCCATACGGGCACGGTGCTGGACCCGATCTTCGCCATTCGTGTGCCGCTTGCCATTCGCCCGGGGGCCGCCATGCGTGTGACATTCTGGACCATGGCCGCGCCCAACCGCGCGGCTTTGCTGGACATGATCGACACGCACCGCACCCACGCCGCATTCGACCGCGTGCGCACCCTGGCCTGGACACAGGCGCAGGTGCAGCTTCGCCATCTCGACATCACACCCACGGCGGCCGACCTGTTCCAGCGCCTGGCCGGGCACCTGCTTTACGCAGGCCCCGCCCTGCGGGCGAGTTCAAGCACCATCGGCAAGGGCGCGGGGCCGCAGCCGCTGCTGTGGGAACAGGGCATTTCGGGCGACCTGCCCGTTCTTGTGCTGCGGATCAGGGAAAATGCCAATATCGACATCGTGCGCATGTTGCTGCATGCGCATGAATATTTCCGCCTCAAGCAATTCGCGGTGGATTTCGTCATCCTGAACGAACACCCCACCTCCTATTTGCAGGATTTGCAGACCTCGCTCGACCAGCTTGTGCATTCCGTCCCCCGTGCCGGGAACAATGCGGGTTCGGTGCGGGTGCTGCGCACCGATCTGCTGAGCCCGGTCATGCACGACCTGATTTTGTCCGTGGCGCGCGTGGTGCTGCTGGCCGATCACGCGCTGGCCGATCAGCTTGACCAGGCGGAAGGGCCGCTGCCCCGGCGCGTGCTGCCTCCCCGGGCTGCTCCCCGCCCCACGGCGGAGGGTTTTTCCGCCCCCGCCCTGCCCGAACTGGAATTTTTCAACGGCCATGGCGGTTTTGCGCAGGATGGGCAGGAATACCGGATTGTCCTGGGGCCGGGCCAGAAAACCCCGGCACCGTGGATCAATGTCATTGCCAATGAACGCTTCGGCTTTCAGGTTTCGGCCGAAGGGTGCGGCTATACATGGTCGGGCAACAGCCGCGAACACCAGATCACCCCCTGGTCGAACGACCCCGTCAGCAACCGCGCGGGGGAGGTCATCTACCTGCGCGACGAACATACCGGCGTTCTGTGGTGCCCCACCGCTGCCGTACGGCGCGACAGGGCTGCCACCTATGTCGCCTGCCACGGGCGGGGCTACACCTGGCTGGAACGGGTGGCGCATGGCGTGTCCAGCCGGGTGCTGCAATACGTGCCCGTGGCCGACCCCATCAAGATCACGCGGCTTCAGTTGCATAACCTGTCGGACCAGCCGCGCACCCTGTCGGTCACAGCGTATGTGGAATGGGTGCTGGGGGCGGCGCGCAGCACGGCGGCCCCCTTCATCCGCACCGAACTGGACGAGGACAGCGGCACCTTGTTCGCCCGCAACCGCTGGAACACCCATTACGACAGCCGCGTGGCCTTTGCCGATATCGGCGGGTTCGTGAGCGCGAGTTCGGGCGATCGTACGGGGTTTATCGGGCGTAACGGCACGCTGGACCATCCCGCGGCCTTTGTTCGCACCAACGGTGTGCAGGGTCGTACCGGTTCGGGGCTGGACCCCTGCGGCGTGGTGCAGACGGTCGTGATCCTGCCCCCCGGCGGCACGATGGAGGTCGTGTTCCTGCTGGGCGAAGGCGAGAACGAGGAAGACGCCCGCCGCCTGGTCGCACGCTACCGCGCTGCCGACCTGGACGAGGTGCTGGATACTGTCAGGCGTCAGTGGGATACGGTGACCGGTTCGGTGCAGGTGCGCACGCCCGATCGCGCCATGGATATCATGCTCAATGGCTGGCTGCTGTACCAGACCCTGGCCAGCCGCGTGCTGGCGCGCGCGGGCTTTTACCAGGCCAGCGGCGCCTATGGGTTCCGCGACCAGTTGCAGGACGGCATGGCCCTGGTCAGTTCGCGCCCGGACCTTGTGCGCGCGCATCTGCTGCGCGCGGCCTCCCGCCAGTTCGTGGAAGGGGATGTGCAGCACTGGTGGCTGCCCCAGACAGGGGCTGGCGTGCGTACCCATATTTCCGATGACTGCGCGTGGCTTGCCTATACGGTGGCGCATTACGTGAACACCACGGGCGATGGCGGCGTGCTGGACGAACCCCTTGCCTTCCTGCAGGCGCCGCCGCTGCCCATGACCGAGCATGACCGTTTCATGGTGCCTGCCGTCTCGGCCGAAAGCGGGTCTTTGTTCGAGCATTGTGCCCGCGCACTGGACCGCAGCCTGGCGGTGGGGGCGCACGGCCTGCCGTTCATGGGCACGGGGGACTGGAACGACGGCATGAACCGCGTGGGCGAACAGGGCCGGGGTGAAAGCGTGTGGCTGGGCTGGTTCCTGCACGCCGCACTGACCGCCTTTATTCCGATCGCCCGCGCCCGGGGCGAGCATGCCCGCGTGCAGGCATGGCAGGACCATGCCCAGGCCCTGGCCGTGGCCCTTGAACGCACATGGGACGGGGATTGGTACCTGCGCGCCTATTTTGACGACGGCACGCCCCTGGGCACGCATCTGGCGGCGGAATGCCAGATCGACGCCATTTCCCAGTCCTGGGCGGTGCTGTCGGGTGTGGCCCCCATGGAGCGGGCGGAACACGCCATGCGTTCGGTCATGGCGCGGCTGGTGCGCGAGGCCGACGGGCTTGTCCTTGTGCTGACGCCACCTTTCAACACCATGGAGCCCGATCCGGGCTATATCCGGGGTTATCCGCCCGGTATTCGCGAAAATGGCGGGCAGTACACCCATGCCGCCCTATGGACCGTCATGGCCACCGCGGCCCTGGGCGATGGCGAAAAGGCCCATGCGCTGTTTCGCACCCTCAACCCCATCAACCACGCCGCAACCCTTCAGGATGCCGCGCGCTACCGGCTGGAACCCTATGTGGTCGCCGCCGATATCTATTCCTGCCCGCCCCATGTCGGGCGGGGGGGCTGGTCGTGGTATACGGGTTCGGCCGGGTGGATGCAGCGTGTGGGGGTGGAGACGCTGCTGGGTATTCGCATCCAGGGCACGCGGCTGCTGATCAACCCGTGCATCCCGCGGGACTGGCCGGGTTTCGAGGTAACGTTGCGCTGGCGCAGCGCCACCTATGTCGTGCGCGTGAGCAACCCCGAGCATGTCAGCCGTGGCGTGGGCCATGTGCTGATGGACGGCAAGGCGCTGCAAGCCTATTCCGCGCCCGAGATGGTGGATGACGGGGCCACCCACACCATAGATGTCACCCTGGGGTCGGGCGCGTTCACGGGTTAGGCCCGCATGCCAACCGGTCCTGGTTCGGGGTGAAAATCGAACAGATCGGGTGTTATTCTGAAATATCCGCAGTGGAACAACTGGCTGGCGCGTTCACGGGGTTGCAGCGCGCAATGGCCCCACCGGGGAAGGATACGGTGAAATTGTGCCACGGTGCCGGCTCGAAAGACGGGTAATCCGTGCTGATGATCTGCGCACCGGACTGGAACGCCACATCCCGGCGGGTCGTGTCGTTCTGTCGGGCCTCCACCGTATTGGCATCGGAACGGGTCCTGACCAGATAACCCTTTTCCACCAGGTCCTGAATCTGTTGCAGGGCGGTCGCGTTATCGACTTCCGCACTGCCGTTGCCGGCCTGCCCCACAAAGCCTTCATTGGCTTCCGTATAGGCCGCGTCGGGGTCTCCGGGCCGTCCGTTGGTGAACACGACGCGGCCGCGCAGGGCAGGGTGGCCGACCAGGTAGCGGGCCGTGTCATGCGGGCGGTCAAACGTGAACACCACCTTGCCACGGCCATATGCCAAGGTCGGCCAGCCGCGTGTACGGATGGCTTCGTTCAGGGTCTTGTAGGGGCCGCGTACATCGTCAGGGGTCAAAATGCGCTCACGCCCGAACACGGACAGCAGTTCCGCATCCAGCCTGTCATAGGTCGCGGGGGTGAACTGCTCCGGCTTGGTGAACGCACCGTTCTTGAGCGGAACATCCTGCTTGGTTTCGATATCTATATAAAGCGGCAGGTGGTTGGGGTGGGCATCCGACCATGTCTTGATAATGGCCAGGCAGTTGCGCAACGGTTCACAACTGGAGCGCTGGTCGATGTCGACAATATGCATGACCTTGAAATCCGTGCCCTGCGTATCTGTCACGTCGCTCTGGTCTTTATCGGGGGTCAGCCCCGCCTTTTTCTGCCATTCCGCGCCACGGGGGTTGGCGTAATGCCTGCCGGTGCTGTCGGCGTAAATATCGATTTCAAGCTGGCGCATGCCGCCATCGAGCTGGGCAGGAAGGGGGCCGTGCCTGTAATCCAGTGCCTGGGCCATCTGGGGAGACTGGCTTTCAAGCCAGGCCAGCGTGCTCGGGGCAATGCTGCGACGGTAACTGTTATGCGTGCCGATCACCTGGATCTGGTTCATTTTGACCGGCTCATCGGCTGCAAAACCTGTATGGGGTGCGCAGAGTGCAAGCACCATACCCAAGGCAGGCAGGGCACAGAAAACTGTTTTCATGACGGTATCCGACTGGACGGTGGAAAAAGAAGCCAAGCACGCAATGCGGGGAAAGAGATAAAAATAAATTGCCAAAAATGGAATAAATGAATGGCATTTTCATATTTTTGTCACGGACGCCCGACCGAATGCCCGCGCCCTGATTGAGACATCAAACGTTAATATATAAAGGCTTTACAAAAAGCCCGACCTAAAGCAATAAACGGCTCTTGCCCTGTTTATTACATGGTGGCGTTTTCCGAATAGAGTATAGGGTTGCGTTAAATTTATATTACGCAAACGGAATCCTCTTTTTATTTATAACGTTCTTGTGTAGCTCCATCCCCATCTTGCCGTGCCTGCCAGCGGGACCGTGTCTGTTCGCAACAGTGCTGTCAGGTGCAGGTGAACGCCACATATGGGTTGGAAAGTTTATCTGATGAAGAACACGGTTTTTAAACTTTTTTTATGCTGTGGCATCGCTCTGCCTTATGGTGCATGGGCCCAGACAGGCGGCGAAATCCCGGCGGAGCAGGCCGCACAGAACAAGAAGAGTGCGAAAAAAACCAAAGTCCTCCATGCCAGCAAGGCCGATACAAAAGCGCTCGAAAGCCGGCATGCGGACCATTCCGGGCTTGAATCCGTTGTCGTGACTGCGCAGCGCCGGTCTGAAAACAGCCAGAACGTACCGATCTCCATTCAGCATATCGATGGCAAGACACTTGCCAATGCCGGCTATACGGCCCTGACGGACCTGCAATACCTGGCACCCGGCGTGCAGTATGACCCCACGCAGGGTGCTGCCTTCCAGATCCGTGGCGTGGGGAGCGAGTCCTTCGACTTCTCGAACGCCAAATCTGTCAGTGTGGTGGTCGATGACGTTGTGATGGACGCCCAGCGCGCCAACGGCATGATCGGCATGATGGATATCAACAATGTTGATATCATGATGGGCCCGCAGGGCACGTTGTTTGGCATGAACTCCACCTCCGGTGTAATTTCTGTCACGACCGGCAAGCCGGAGTTGAACAAGCTGACCGCGCGCGGCAGTGCCAGCTATGGCGAACATAACGAGCGCATTCTCAATGCCACAGTCAACGTGCCGCTTGGAGACAAGGCGGCGTTCCGTCTTTCCGCGTTCGATAACGCGCAGGACGGGTTTGGCCGCAATGTCATATTGAACAAGCTGGTCGGTTCCACCAACGAATACGGTGTGCGCGGCAAGTTTTACGTCGAACCGACAGATAACCTGGATATCACCTTGCAGGGGGATTACGCCCATCACTGGGACAGCAGTGTCCGCACCCCGGTGGGCGGCCAGACCGCAGCCGTTACGTCCGAACTGAATTCGCTGGGCATTTACCCCAACGCAAAAAATGCCGACACGGCAGACCCGATGTACGGCAGCATTGTTTCGCAGGAATATGGCGCGGCTTTGAAAATTCATGCCAAACTGGGTGAGAACGACCTGAACTTTATCAGCGCGTGGCGCGGTTCGACCTATGACAACAACACGCCGGTCGATCTGGTGCCGCTGGATGTCTATGCCTATTATCCCTACAATTACGGTCAGTTGAGCACGCAGAAGTTCAGCGACGAAATCCGCTTTTCTTCCCCCAAGGGGAAGTTCGTCGAATGGCTGGCCGGTGGCTTCTTCAACCGGCTGGATGCCCGCCAGACCCAGTATCAGTGGGGCACTGCGGGTGCGCCGCTTTATGTCGACGGCCAGCCGGCCCAGACCCTTTACAATAACGAAGGGGCGACCGGGCAGAGCGGCAATACATCCCTTTTCCAGTCACGCAATGAATCCCTGGCGGCTTTCGGGCAGTTGAAGTTCAATATTTCGCGCCATTTCGATATAGCGATCAGTGGCCGTTACACACATGACAAGAACTCGCAGGGGCTGAGCTTCATCAATTCGAACGTCCAGGCCATTACGGGGTACAATCCCACCCTGATCCCCACGCATGATGCGCCTGTCTATTCCTGGGGCCAGGTCAGCGGGCAGAATTTCTCCGGCCGTATTTCGCCGGAATATCATTTCAACCCCAATGTCATGGCCTATTTCACGTTCTCGACCGGCTACAAGCCTGCCGGTATCGCCTTTGTGGGCAACGTCTACGACCCGTACCACAAAGAGACCGTGAAGTCTTACGAAGTGGGCATGAAGTCGGAGTGGATGCACCATAAACTGCGTGTGAACATGGACGTATTCCGCGAAGATTTCACGAACTTCCAGGCCACGGTGCTGACACCCGTGCCGGCGGGGAACGGCACCACTATCCTGACCAGCGCTATCGGGAATGCCGGCGGGCTGGTGAGCCAGGGCGTGGAAGGCAATGTCGCATACAAGCCCATTCCCGATCTGACCCTTTCTGGTTCGGTATCTTTCACAGACGCACATTTTACGGATTACCAGCCCAAGCCCACGGTCAGCTATACCAATACCCGCCTGACCAATGCGCCCGTGTGGTCTGCCAATGCGTTTATCGACTATCACCACGACCTGACGCCGAAGCTGGGCATGCAGGCCCATCTCGATTACGCCTATCGTGGCACGGTATGGACTGTCACGGGCCAGCCCGAATATTCGAAAGTACCCGCTTACAGCCTGGTAAACCTGCGTGTCAGTCTTTTGCCCCTGAACAAGCGGCTCCAGGTCGGGTTGTATGTGCGGAACATGTTCAACCAGTATTTTTCGACCGGGTACCAGCTTTACGGGACCGCCGGCTACCTGCATTACACATCGCCCGATGCACGCCGCACGATCGGCGGTTTTATAAACTTCAGCTATTAAGAGAGTATTTCAAAAGCCCCCTGCGAAGTCGTTCGTAAATTGATAAAAGTTTTTGGTGAAAATTTTTTCAAAAAAATTCAAAGAACGTCGCCTTTTTTAAAAAAGGCGACACCCAGAAACCTTTATCTCTTTTATCAGGGGGTTGTTTTGAACCGGGCCCTGCCGGGCCCGCTACGACATCGGGGGCGGGGCGGTGTCGGCCGAGGGCAGGGGAATGAACTCGTCATGGTCTGCATCGGGCAGTTTCATGCGCCCGGCCTGCCAGTCCGCCGCCGCTTCGGCCAGCCGCTCTTTCGATGAACTGACGAAGTTCCAGAACAGAAAGCGCTCCCCCACCGGCTCACCCCCCAGCACCATGGCGGTGGTGGGTTCCAGCGCCAAAAAGCACGACACATCAGGCCCCAGCACCAGCATGCGCCCAGCCGTGTACTGTTCCCCTTCGATCTCGATCGCGCCCTGGGCGATATAGAGCGCGCGTTCGCGGTGGTTCGTGGGAATTTCCGCCCGGGCCCCCGCATCCAGTTCCAGATGGACGTAAAACAGCGGCGAATGGATGCGGGCTGCCGCTGTCAGCCCGTAGGCCGCGCCGGCAATGACCTGCCCGCGCACGCCGCCTGCATCCCACTGGGGCAGATTCTCCCCTTCATGGTGCGAGAAAGAGGGGGCGGTTTCCTCATCCCCCTGTGGCAGGGCGACCCAGGCCTGGATACCGTGCAGGTGATCGCCCATGGCGCGCGCTTTTTCGAAGCGTTCACTATGCGTAATGCCCCGACCCGCCGTCATCCAGTTGACTTCCTGCGGGCGGATCGCCTGCTGGCTGCCCAGGCTGTCGCGGTGCATGACCTCGCCGCTGAAAAGATAGGTCACGGTAGACAGGCCGATATGCGGGTGGGGGCGCACATCCACGCTGCGATCCACGCCGGCCGCCAGGTCGAGCGGGCCCATATGGTCGAAGAAAATGAACGGCCCCACCATGCGCCGCCGCGCGAAAGGCAGCACGCGCCCCACTTCCAGCCCCCCGCCCAGGCTGCGGCGGCGCTGTTCGATCATCATCTCGATCATGTGCTGTTCCTTATCCAGTATCGGGCACCCGCTCCGTAATGGCGCCGGTGGCAGTTTCGTGTAACGCCCTGGCCCCGCGTGCATTTCAAAATTCTAGCCACGAAAGATCGGGCCGCCCTACAAAAGTTTTTGGGGTGTCGCTTTTTTTAAAAGGTGACGGTTTCTGAAGCTTTTTGAAAAAAGCTTCACCAAAAACTTTTATCTTTATTTATCAACATGTTGTTTTGATGTGGATCGAAGGCAGGCGTGAAGCGGGGATGAAGATTGTCTTATCGCCCCGTGCATCCTATTTTGGCTGGGCGCAGCATCGCGGCATTGGGCAGGGAGAGTGGAGAGTTTGGATCAAGCCGCGACCTCGTTCCCCCCGCCCCCACCCGTGCCCGAGAATGCGGAGGTGCTCAATAGCTTTGGCCTGGCATTGCTGCGCGTGGGTCATGCCGGGCAGGCTGTTATCGCCTTCCGCAAGGCATTGGCCCTGCGGCCCGATTTCCGGCCAGCCCATGTGAACCTGGCCAGCGCGCTGGAAAAAACGGGCGATCGCGCGGGGTCTTTGGCGCAGTTTCGGGCCATACTCGCACTCGACAGGCATCTGGAAGCCATGACCCGCCATAGTGCCACGCTGGAGCGTGATGCCGGGGATGTCGAAGCACTCAACGCGCTTGGCAAGGCCCTTTACGCCATCGGCCAGCGGGAGGAAGCCCTGGCCCGCTTCCGTGCCGCTGTGGCCACCGCGCCCGATTATATCCCGGCGGGGCTGAATCTGGGCATCGTGCTGGGTGAGATGGACCGTGTGGACGAAGCCGTGGCGAGCTTTCGCGCAGTGCTCGCGCGTGATCCGGCCAGTCATGCCGCCCATATCAAAATTGGCGAATTGTTGCGCGATCAGGGCCATTACCCCCAGGCCCTCGCCCATCTGCAACAGGCCCGCACCCTGCGGCCGGATGACGCCGCCACCCATGCCGCCCTGGCCCGGCTCCTGCGCGAGACAGGGGAGATCGAGGCCGCACGGCAGGCGTTTCGCAGGGCGATCGCCCTTGCCCCGGACCGGCTGGATTCCTATGCGGGGCTGATCCGCATCAGCAGGCTTGCTGCCGACGATCCGGCCTTGCTGGCCCTGCGCGCCCTGGCGGAAAAGGCCGACTCCCTGACCGAACCCGAACAGATCGACCTGCATTTCGCCCTGGGCAAGGCCCTGGCCGATATCGGGGAGAACGAAGAAGGGTTCAGGCATCTTCTCAAAGGCAATGCCCTGCGGCGCAGGAGCATCGACTATGACGAGAACCGGATGTTCAAGACCATGGAGCGTGTGCGCGACCTGTTTTCCGCCCAGGCAATCGAAAACATAGCGCGCAGCGGCCATTCTTCCGAATGTCCGGTGTTTATCGTCGGCATGCCGCGTTCGGGCTCCACTCTGGTCGAACAGATCCTGTCCAGCCACCCCGATGTTTACGGGGCGGGAGAAATCGCAGACCTGTCGCATGCTTTTCGCGACGGGGCGGCGCGTTTCCCGGCATGGAAAACACTGGCCCCCCTGGCCTGTCTGAGCGAGGAGGAACGCCGTCATGTGGCGGAGGATTATCTCCAGCGCCTGAACGCCCGCGTGATCGGCTGGCAGGGGGACAATGCGCCCAGCCGTATTACCAACAAGACGTTGGAGAATTATTTTTTCATCGGGCTGATCCACCAGTTATGGCCCCGGGCCCGGATCATCCACACCTTCCGCGACCCGGTCGAGACGTGTTTGTCGTGTTTTTCCATTCCGTTCGACGACCTGGACTTCACCTTCGACCTGGGGGAACTGGGCCGCCGCTATCGCCATTACCAGAAGATGATGGCACATTGGCGCGTCGTCCTGCCCGAAGGTACCATGCTGGAAGTGCGTTACGAGGATGTGGTGGAGGATCTGGAGGCCAGTGCGCGGCGGATCATCGCCTATTGCGGCCTGCCCTGGAACGATGCCTGCCTGCATTTCGACAAATCGAGGCGCCCGGTCAGAACATCCAGCCTGGAACAGGTCCGGCGGCCGATCTATCGGAGTTCCATCCGGCGCTGGCGGCCCGACCCGCAGACCCTGCGCCCCCTGCTGGACGGGCTGGGGACGGAAGCTCAACAGGACTAAAAGTTTTTGGTGAAGCTTTTTTCAAAAAAGCTTCACGCAACGTCACCTTTTTGTAAAAAGGTGACATCCAAAAACTTTCATATCCTTGCAGAGCTTTTAAATCGCCTCTTAAAAATCGGCCTGGATGGAGCCGAAATACTGGCGCGGCGCGCCCAGCACGACCGACTGGTAATCCCCCTGCATGGGAAAACCGTTCTGGCCCATTGTGGCGATATAGCGCTGGTTGGTAATGTTGTAGACATTGAACACCAGCGACGCATTCTGGATAATGCCGCGTGCTTTCCCACGGTTCAGCAACGGGGTCAGGTCGTACCGGGCACCGACATTGGTCAGCCAGTAGGACGGTACTTTCTCATCCCCCGTATAGCTCAGGTTGCGCTGGCCGATGAACTGCGTATCCGCATGCACTTCGGCATCGCGCCACCTGTAGGAAAGCTGGCCCTTGTACATCAGGCGCGGATAAGCCACAACCTGCTGCCCCTTCACGCCATAGGTGACAATGCCCGCGGTGGTGGTGGATGTCACATTGTCCGAATAGGTTGCGTGGTCGTAGCTGATGCTGCTGGCCAGTTGCAGGCCCTTGACCGGGCGCAGGACAAACCCCGCATCCACCCCGTTCATGGTGACCCCGCCCACATTGCGAATGGCCGTATAGGGGTTGTTGGGGCTGCCGGTGGAGATCTGCTGCAAACGGTTCGAAAAATCCGTGTGGTAGGCATACACGTTCCCGCTGATAAGGCGTGACGTGTAGCGGTAGCCCACGGCATAGTTCCAGTCCGTCTCCGATGTCAGGCTGGCGGCGGAGGATTCATAGGCCGCCTGCGTGGTGGCGAAGGGCGAAGCCCCCCCGTTATACCCCGCCACCGGCAGCACCTTGACGTTGTTGGCAACGTCGAAATAGATCTGGTGCCCGGGCAGGAAGCTCCATTGCCCGCTGATATGCGGCAGGAACGGCTTGACCGTATTGATGCCATCCCCCCCGGCAATGGCATCTGTTCTTGTGTAGGTCTCCCAGTTTGCCAGGGCACCCACGCGCGTGTTGTTCAGCACGGAGCGAAAGCCGAAATGCAGGGCCACACTAGGCAGCGGGTGATACGTGTCCTGGATATAGGCCACGAAGGTATTGGTGTTGAAAACCTGCTTGTACTCGGTCTGGTAGGGGGAATTCAGGTTCATGCCGTCCACGGGGCTTGCGGCCCCCGACAGGACATCGGACAGCAGGGGTTCTTCATAAGCCCTTTTGTCGGCAATGAATTTCGTGTTTTCGTACCACACGCCGCCGTTGATCTCGTTATTGGCGATCGTGTAGGTCAGGGATGACAGCAGCCCGAAGCGCCGTGTGCTGGGCATGGTCGCCTGTTCCACGAACGGCGCGCCGTTGGGCGATGCGATCAGCGGGCTGGTGACGGTCCCTACTTCCCACGAGCGATGGCCGTAGAATGTCGTGCTCCAGCGCAGGCGGCTGGTCAGCGCCAGGTCGGCGTTCACCCCGCCAAAATACTGCCGCTGGTTGCCGGCCCCATCGTAGAAGGACGCGGTGTACGGGCTTGCCAGCTTCTGGTAGGCGGCGGGTACCGCACCCCCCGGCAACCCCTTGGACGCCAGGGCCAGGCGGTAGGCGGTTTCGTACCCGTTGCGCGTTCCGGCCAGGTTATCGATATGGTAGCCCCCATGGTAGAACATATCCATGTTGTAGTCCTGGTAGTTCTGCATGGATTCGTCGGCGTAGTTGAAGAAGGCGGTCAGCTTGCTCTGCTCCCCAATGGGGTGCAGCAGCTTGGCGTTGACCTGCTGCATGAACTGGTCCTGCCCGCCACGCCATTTATCGGTATCGTTGCGCATATACGACACGTAAAAGCGCGTGCCCTGCCTGTTCAGGTCGCCGCTATCGGCGCGCACGAAGGTGTGGAACAGGGAATTGCTGCCAAAGGTCTGCCGCACGGTCCCGCCCGCCTTGTGCGACGGATCGCGCGAGACGAACTGCACCGTCCCGCCCAGGTTGGAGGTGCTGGCCGCCCCTTCCGACCCGGCGGAGGCCGAAACCTCCATACGGGCGATGTTTTCCGATGAAATGGCCGCCGAGGGGCTGAGACCGTTGGAATTGCTCCAGAACTGGTTGCCCAGCGGCATGCCGTCCAGCGTCATGCCGATCTGGGTCTGGTCGAACCCGTGCATGAGAAAGGACTGCCCCCACAGGTTCAGCCCCTGCGGGTCGGCCGAATTGTACATGACCCCGGGCAGGGATGTCAGGGCCTTGAGCGCGTTGGTGCCGGGCGCGTAATTGGCGATGGTGGCGGCGGTGACGGGGGTCACCACCCAGTTGGCCTGCCGCTGCCCCTGTACGCCCACGTTTTCGACGGATGTAGCTGCAACTGCCCTGTTTGTACCGTTCCGTACCGTGGCCGGCCGATCCTGCGGCGGGGCTATTGTCCCCTGCGTGGGCGTTGTTTGCAGGGCGGTATTCTGGGCAGTGCGGATCTGTGTCGTCTGGGTGCGGGTCGTGGTAACCCGGCCCTTGGGCAAGGTCGCCTTGTGGGCGGGGCGCTGGGGTTGCTCCGCGACAGCCTGCGCATGCGCCACCCGATGATCCGCCCAGAGCACGGCGGATGATACGGCAAGGGCTGTCGTAGTGGCGTATTGCCACGATTTTCTCGATCTCACTTCGGGCTCCTGCGCGATAAAATAACTCTTAAGTGTCGTGTTTATGTTCGGAAATTCACAAAACCACGACAAATTCGAGTGATGCTAATCATCCCTTAAAGAACGAGTCAACGTGATATTTATCGCGCGGCACGAAATTATACCACTTGTCAGTGTTGGATAAATATGCCGAAATACGAATCGAAAGCGTTGTTCCTGTTCGTGGGACCGCTCCCAAGGCTGCCGCCGAAACATGCGCGGTGCGGGAGGGGGTTTGCAGACCGGGCAGGACGGGCGGAAAAACCGCGCGCAGCCAGGAGACTTGTCGTGTTGAAACAAAATCGGTCGATTGAACAGGAACGCAGCGCTGTCCTTTGGGGGGATGCACCGCACAGGGGTTATGAAACAGCCATCAACGGCTACGCCCCCTTGCTGGACCGTATCCGCAAGGACTCGCTCAAGGCCGAGGTGGAGCGCGTTCTGCCGTTCGAGGCGTTGCGTGCGTTAAAGGAAAACGGCTTTACGGCGTTCCGTGTGCCAACGCGCTTTGGCGGGCTTGGCCGCTCCGTGTCCGAACTGTTTTCCGCCGTGATCGACCTGGCTACGGCAGATTCCAACGTCGCCCAGGCCCTGCGGGCGCATTTCGGCTTTACCGAACATCTTTTATACGAAAAACCCTCGCCCTATACGGAACGCTGGTTCGAACGCCTGGGCAAGGGGGACACGGCCGGGGCGGCAGCGGCCGAAAAAGGGGCCGAGCGCGAACGCTTCGCCACCACCCTGTCTTACAAGGACGGGCGCTGGGTCATTAACGGCACCAAGTATTTCACCACCGGTTCGCTCTATGCCGACTGGCTGACCGTTACCGGTTCGACCGAAGACGGGCAGACCGTCAAATGCCTGGCAGCCCGCACCGATCCGGGGCTGGAGATTGTTGACGACTGGGATGGTGTCGGCCAGCGGCTGACGGCCTCGGGCACGGCGCATTTCAAGGATGTTGCGGTGCAGGACGACCTGCTGCGTTACGGCAATACGGAATTCCCGTATTCGCAGGCCTTCTTCCAGCTTTACCATCTGGCCACGGTGGCCGGTATCACGCAGGCGGCGGCGCTTGACGTGGCCCATGCGGTCAAGACCCGCAAGCGCGGCTTCAGCCACGCCAATCACGACCTGCCCGCCCATGATCCGCAGATTCTTGAAATCGTCGGCCATGTGGCATCCGCCGCCCATGCCGCGCGCTCCATCGTCCGCCATGCGGCCGATGCGCTGCAAACGGCGGTGGAAAGCCGCGAAAGCGAACGTGGTCCGCATACGCTCAAGGCCGAGCTGGAAATATGGCAGGCGCAGGAAATCATTTTCCCGCTCACGCTCAACGCCACATCCCTTCTGTTCGACAGCCTGGGCGGGACGGCAACCGTGCGGACAGCGGGGCTGGACCGGTACTGGCGCAATATCCGCACCATCGGCTGCCATAATCCGCGCGTGTACCGCACCCGCGTGGTGGGCGATTATATCGTCAACGGCGCGCTGCCACCCGGCCAGTGGCGTGTCGGCACAGTCTGAAAACACCGCGTCGTTTCAAGATAGTCAGAGAGCAGGTCATGTCCTATACCGCCCGCAACACCGCCCCCATTATCCTGAATGCGTTTACCATGGCGACGGTATCGCACCTGAACTACGGGCTGTGGCGCCACCCACGGGACCGTACGCACCGCTACACCAGTGTGGAATACTGGGTGGAACTGGCGCAGTCGCTGGACCGTGCGGGGTTTGACTGCCTGTTCATAGCCGACGCGCTGGGGCTGATCGATGTGTATGGCGGCAGCCCGGAGGCTTCGCTGCGGCACGGCATCCAGTCCCCGCTGATCGACCCGCTGCTGCTGGTTTCGGCCATGGCGGCGGCGACAAGGCACCTGGGTTTTGGCATTACCCTTTCCACCACCTATGAACATCCGTACCTGGCGGCGCGCAAGTTCAGTACGCTCGACCACCTGACAAAAGGGCGGATCGGCTGGAATGTCGTGACATCGCAGCAGGACAGTGCCGCCCGCAATCTGGGCCTGGGTCGCCAGGTGCCCCATGACAAGCGCTACGACGTGGCGGACGAGTTCCTGCAGGTCACCTACAAGCTGTGGCAGGCCTCGTGGGAGGACGACGCCGTGGTGCGGAACACCGATCTGGCAGGCAGCGTGTATACGCAACCAGAAAAAGTCCATTCCATCAGGCATGAAGGGCGGTATTTCACCGTGCCGGACGGGCATGTGGTCCAGCCCAGCCCCCAGCGCGTGCCGGTGGTGTTGCAGGCGGGCACATCCGCGCGCGGGTCGGAATTCGCCGCCCGCCATGCCGAGGTCGTGTTCGTGGTGGGGGCCGGGGCCAGCGGCGTGCGCGAGAACGTGCGCGGCATTCGCGCCCAGGCCGCGCGCTTCGGGCGTAACCCCGACAATATCAAGTTCATTACCGCCGTTGCGGTCGTCGTGGCCGAAACGGATGAAGACGCTGCAAAAAAGTTCGAGGACTATTACGGGTATTACGACCCGGTGGGCTCCATCATCCATTATTCGTCCATGACGGGGGTGGATTTTGCCAGCACCGAACGTGATGATGTCGTGCGCTACCAGCCGACGGAAGCCAGCCAGTCCGTCCTGCGCCAGTTCGACCCCGCTGTCAGCGGGCGGCAATGGACACTGGAACAGGCCGCCAATCCGGAACGCAATTTCGGCCGGGCGCGCACCTTCATCGGGTCCGCGCAGACCGTGGCCGACGCGCTGGAACGCTGGCTTGACGAGACGGAAACAGACGGCATCAACCTGATCCAGCTCGTCAATCCCGAAAGTTTTGAGGATTTCGGCCGTCTGGTCATTCCCGAACTGAAAAAGCGCGGCCGCATTCGCCAGCAGGTGGAAGGGGCGACCCTGCGGGAAAAACTGTTCCCCGCCAATGGCAGCGCCCGCCCCCCGGCGGATCATCCGGCGGCGCGGTATGCGTTCGCCCAGCCCGTTCCCGCGTAACGCAAGGAGCCGCCACCCATGTCCGGCATCATGGTTGTTCCCCATAAGACCCCGCGTGATTTCGCCTTCCAGTATGTCGGATTGCTGCTGTTCATGATCGGTGACGGGGTGGAGGTGGGGTACCTGTCACCGTTCCTGGTCACATGCGGGCTGAGCGAACATGCCGTTGCCCTGGTCTTTACCCTTTACGGCGTGGCGGCGGCAATTTCGGCCTGGGCGGCGGGGCTTTTATGCGACGGGCTGGGGTGCCGCAAGGTGGTGATCGGCGGCATTGTCCTGTGGACCATCCCGCAGGTCCTGTTCCTGTCGCTGGCGGTGCCGTACCATTCGGCCTGGGGAATTCTGCTGACCTACAGTATCCGCGGCTTTGGCTACCCCATGCTGGCCTATGGCATTCTAACGCTTGTCGTCAAGGAAGTGCGTTACGAACAACGTGGCCTGGCATCGGGAATATTCTGGTTCTGCTTCACCTGCGGGCTGCCCACACTGGGCACGGTTGTCGCCTCCTTCGCACAACCCGCGTTTGGCGATTACCGGACGTTCTGGCTGGCACTCGTCATTGTCGTGGCGGGGGGCAGCCTGGCCCTTGTCTCGCTCCGTGACGAACAGACCGTGGTGCTGGAAAAGGACAGGCCGGAACGGCTGGGGCCTGCCACGTTCCTGCGCGTCAGCCGGGCCAATCCGTCTTTGGTGCTTGTCTGCATCGTCCGGGCCATCAATTCCGCGGCCACACACGGCATTCTGGTGTTCATGCCCTTTTACTTCGTTCACACGCTGGGCCTGTCCAATGATTTCTGGATCTGCTTTCTCGAAACCATATTTGCCAGCAATATCGTTTTCAATGTCGTGTTCGGTGCCATCAGCGACCGCCTGTCCTGGCGCGGCACCATCCTGTGGGCCGGGGGCGTGGGCAGCAGCGTGATCTGCGTCATGCTGTACTGGGTGCCCGCTTTGTACGGCCACAGCCATCCGTGGAGCGTTTACGCAACAGCTATCCTGTTCGGCCTGACGCTGGCCGGATACGTGCCGCTGTCCGCCCTTGCCCCGTCCCTGCTGCCAGAGCGCAAGGGCCTTGCCATGTCGTTCCTCAACTTCGGGGCGGGGTGCAGCGTGTGGCTTGGCCCGCTGGTGGTCTACGCGTTCGAGCCTTTATTCGGTGTCGGTGGCGTTCTGTATATTTACGCCTTCCTGTTCTTCTTCAGCGGCATTCTGGTCTCCCTGATCAAAATTCCCGAACAGGAAAGCGCTGTTTTTACAAGGCAGGACCCCGCCCCCCATTTCTCACTTGTCCAGTCGTAAAGTTTCGCGCGCCCCATCGCGCGCATGAAGGAGAGCCGAGCATGTCCGAAACCCAACAACTGACCCGCCTTGGTGTGGAAAAAGTCGGCTCCCGGCTGGGTGCCGTCATTCACGGCATCGACGCCCGGCAGGAGCTGAGCGAAGAGGAAAAGACTTTCCTGAATACCGAGCTTGTGAAAAACAAGGTCATTTTCCTTAAAAGACAGTTCCTGGACGACGAACAGCACGAACGCTTTGCCCGCGTGTTCGGCAAGCCCATCCTGCACCCCACGATCGCCGCGCCGGAGGGCACGAATTACACGTTCGAGCTTAAATCCCGCTACGGCCGTTCGACCGATTCATGGCATACGGATGTGACTTTCGTGCCGGATTACCCCAAGGCTTCGATCCTGCGGGCGTTGCATATTCCGCCCTATGGCGGGGGCACCATTTGGGCCAACACGGCCACCGCCTATGACGCGCTGCCGCAACCGCTGAAAAACCTGGCCGATACGGCCTGGGCCATTCATTCCAACGACTACGATACGAATTATTACAAGTTTGACGCAAAACAATCCGAAATCGCGGATTTCAGGGCCGAATTCATTTCCCGCATTTACGAGACCAAGCACCCCGTGGTGCGGGTGCATCCGCAAACGGGGGAGCGGAACCTGCTGCTGGGGCATTTCGTCGTGGGGCTGGATGGTTTTTCTACGCGGGAATCCAACGCGCTGGTCGAAATTTTCCAGAATTATATTACCGAGGTGGAAAATACCCTGACCTGGCGCTGGGAAGAAGGCGATGTCGCGATCTGGGACAACCGCGCCACCCAGCATTACGCCCCGGCAGATTTCGACCACCACCCCCGCCAGCTTCGGCGCATTACCGTGCAGGGCGATATTCCGCTCAGCGTGGATGGGCGTGCGAGCTATTACCTGCGTCGGCCGTAAATCGGGCGGGGCGGTTGCCCTTTGGAAACCCGATTGCTGTCGGAACAGGTGACGGTGCCGGCTTCAGGCGCTGCCCGCGCCGGGCGATCACGTTTTTGCGATTTTTAGACTTATGCAGGAATTGGGCGTTTACGCCCAGTAACCGGGCATGAGTTGCTCCGCGCGGAGTAGTGCTGCGGTTCAGGCCCCCAACCCTGATACGGCGAGGCACCATGGCAGACCGCAAAACACCCTCCCCCGCGCATAGGAACAGCCTGCATGACCATGCACCCGGGGCGGGCAAAACCCCCACGACCGACACGCTGGGCACGGGGGGTGAATTGCACCAGTCGGTGCAAGGCGGGCACGACCATGCCGATGGCGTGGCGCATCTGACCGATAATTTCGGCCATCGCATTGCCGATAACGAAAACTCGCTCAAGGCCGGGGCGCGCGGGCCCACGCTTCTGGAAGATTTCATTCTTCGCGAAAAAATCTTCCATTTCGATCATGAGCGCATTCCCGAACGTATCGTGCATGCGCGCGGTTCGGGCGCGCATGGGGTGTTCGAATGCACCAAGCCCATCCCGCATCTGACCCAGGCCTCCTTGTTCCAGAAAATGGGGAATACCTGCCCGGTCTTTGTGCGGCTTTCCACGGTGGTGGGGGGTGCCGGTTCGGTCGATACCCCGCGTGACGTGCGCGGCTTTGCGGTCAAATTCTATACAGAGACAGGCAACTGGGACCTGGTGGGCAACAATATCCCGGTATTTTTCATCCAGGATGCCATCAAGTTCCCCGATCTCGTGCACAGCGTGAAGATGGAGGCCGACAGGGGCTACCCGCAGGCGGCTTCGGCCCATGATACGTTCTGGGACTTCGTGGGGCTTATGCCCGAATCCCTGCATACCGTCATATGGGCCATGTCCGATCGGGGTATTCCGCGTTCGCTGCGCATGATCGAAGGCTTTGGCGTGCACACCTTCCGTTTCGTCAATGCGCAGGGACGCAGCCATTTCGTGAAATTTCACTGGAAGCCCGTGCTGGGCCTGCAATCCCTGATCTGGGATGAAGCGGTCAAGATCGCCGGGGCCGATAACGATTTCCACCGGCGCGATCTTTTCGAAAGCATAGACCAGGGCCATTACCCGGCATGGGATTTTGGCGTGCAGGTGTTCGACGAGGACTGGGCCGCCCGCCAGCCTTACGACGTGCTGGATGCGACAAAGCTGATCCCGGAGGAAGAAATCCCGGTGGAAATTATCGGCCGCATGACGCTGAACCGGAACGTGGACAATTTCTTTGCCGAAACCGAACAGGTCGCCTTCATGCCTTCGAACGTGATTCCGGGCATCGATTTCACCAACGACCCGCTGTTGCAGGGGCGGCTGTTCTCCTACCTCGATACGCAGAAATCCCGTCTGGGGACCACCAATTTTCACCAGATCCCGGTCAATGCGCCCAAATGCCCGTTCCATAATTTCCAGCGCGACGGCATGATGCAGACCCTGGTGCCCACCGGCCGGGCCAATTACGAACCCAACAGCCTGGCCGAAGCGGGCGAAAGCGGTGGCCCGCGTGCGTGCCCCACCACCGGCTTTACCACCTTCGCACCCAATACCGAACGCAATGACCCGTCAGAAAAACTGCGTGTACGGCCGGAAAGCTTTGCTGATCATTACAGCCAGCCCAGATTGTTCTACCGGTCGCAGACCCGCAACGAACGCGCGCATATCGCTTCGGCCTTCGTGTTCGAACTTTCCAAGGTGCAGCTTGAACATGTCCGCAAGCGGGTGCTGTCGCAACTGCGCAACGTGGATGAAACACTGGCCCAGCGCGTGGCGGCAGGGCTGGCCATGGACCTGCCCGAAAAGGCAAAACCCGCGAAGGAACCGGTAGACCTGCCGGTATCGGACAAGCTGTCCATCCAGAAACAGGCGCTGGACACCATGGCGGGCCGCAAGCTGGGCATTCTGGTGGCGGAAGGGTCTGACCTGACACAGGTCAACCGGTTGCGCGACATCGTTCTGCACGCCGGGGGCACGCCGTTTCTGGTGGCGCCCCGGGTGGGCGGGATTACCCTGAAGGGGGGCGATATCAAGGCGGATGGACAGCTTGCGGGTTCGCCCTCGGTGCTGTTCGACGCCGTGGCCTCGGTCCTGACACCGGATATGGCGGAAAAGCTCACCCATGACAGTGCGGCGGTGGAATGGTTCATGACCGCCTATGCCCATTGCAAGACCATAGCCCACTGCAAGGGCACGCAGATCCTGCTGGACAAGGCAGGGGTGGAAAAGGATGCGGGCGTGGTGCCGCTGGACGCCTTCGCCGCCACGGGCATGATCCGCCATTGGGAACGCGAACCCAAGCTGCGTGACCTGGCGTAAGCAGGCCGTGGCGATTGCCAAAAGTTTTTGGCGAAGCTTTTTTAAAAAAGCTTCCGCAACGTCGCCTTTTTTGAAAAAAGGCGACGCCCAGAAACTTTTATCTTTTCAATGAATGACTTATGGGGGCGGCCTTCTAGCTGCCCTTGAACCGACCCGCAAAGGCGATATCGGCCAAGGCCACGCGATCGGACGGGGCTTCGCGCTCGCGCAGGGTTTCGGGCAGGGCTGTGGCATCACCCTGGCGGCCAATGATAATGGCGGCGTGCAGGGCGTAGTCTTCGGGCAGTTCCAGCCCGGCCTGGGCAATTTCCTTGTCGAACCCGCTGACCGGATGGGTGGCCCAGCCATGCTGGTTGGCCTGCAACTGGATCAGCAGGGATGCGGCGCCGGCGTCGAACGCGTGGGTGGGGGCGGGTACGGGTTCCCCCGTCTTGCTGGACAACGTGACCGTGCGCGAGGCCACGAAAACCAGCGCCGATGCCGTTTCCGCCCAGGACTGGTTGAACGGGATCAGCCAGGACAGGAACCGGTGCCAGTCGGGCGTGCCATGCAGCGCGTAAAGAAAGCGCCAGGGCTGGGCGTTATAGGCCGAAGGGGCCCACCGCCCGGCTTCGAGAATGGACAGCAGGTCCTGCTCCGTCATGGGGGCGGCCTGGAAGCTGCGGGGCGACCACCGGTCCTGGATAAAGGGGGCGATGGGGTAGGTTGTCTTGCGGTCGGGGGCGTGGGGCATGGCATGGCCTTTCTGGTGGCGCTGGGGAATGGGCGGGAGTGATGCACCATTCCTGAACGTGTTTTGTCGTATCAAAGAAAACGTGGCGTGATTTTAAGGCGAAAATACGCGCCAAAGTAAACCCCCCGCATGCGTCAGGAGAGCGGATCGAAAGCCAGCCGCCGAAAGACGGAGAAAAATTTTTCAAAAGTTTTTGGTGAAGCTTTTTTCAAAAAGCTTCAAAGACCGGTACCTTTTCGAAAAAAAGCGATACCCGGTGCGGGTTCAGATATCCAGCGGGCGGTTGTCCACCACCTCCTTCATGACGAAAAATGTCCGGGTCTGGCGCACGCCGGGCAGGGCGATCAGGCGGGCGGCATGCAGGCGGTTGAAATCCGCCATGTCCCTGACCCGGATTTTGACGAAATAATCGAAATCCCCCGCCACAAGGTAGCAGTCCAGCACGGCGGGCATGTCCTGTGCGGCCCGTTCGAAGGCCGCGAAACTGTCGGGGGTGGAACGGTCCAGCACCACGCCCACAATGGCCAGCGTGGCCAGGTCCAGCTTTGCGGGGTCAAGCTGGGCGCGGATGTCGCGCACATGGCCCCCAGCAAGCAGGCGCTGCACACGGCGGTGGCAGGTGGCGGGGCTGATATGGGCTTTGTCGGCCAGTTCGGCATTGGGGGTGCGCCCGTCCTTTTGCAACAGGCGCAGAAGCTGGCGGTCGATGCGGTCCAGGTCGTCGGCCATGAAAGAAGCTTTCGTTTTATGGATTTATTTTGCGCGATTATGGAGCGGAAATAATAAATAATGGAACAGTCATAGATTATAAACCCAGTGAATGAAAGCACATTTCATTTCGGTTATGGTAGGTTTGGCGGTCTTTACATTATGGGATCGCATCATGCTCAACCTGGCCCGTTTTGAACGCTACCCCCTGACCTTCGGCCCGACACCCATCGAATTCCTGCCCCGCCTGACCGAGCATCTGGGCGGGGATGTGGAAATTTACGCCAAGCGCGAGGATTGCAATTCCGGCCTGGCGATGGGTGGCAACAAGCTGCGCAAGCTCGAATACATCGTGCCCGACGCCATTGCTTCTGGCGCGGACACGCTGGTCTCCATCGGCGGGGTGCAGTCCAACCACACCCGGCTGGTGGCTGCCGTTGCCGCCAAGATCGGCATGAAATGCCACGTGATCCAGGAAAGCTGGGTGCCCCATGACGATGCAGTGTATGACCGCGTGGGCAATATTCTCATGACCCGGCTGATGGGGGCGCATTCCCAACTGGTGGATGAAGGTTTCGATGTCGGCATTCGCGATAGCTGGCTGAACGCGCTCAAGGAGATCGAGGCCAAGGGCGGCAAGCCCTACCCCATTCCGGCCGGGGCGTCGGTGCATAAATATGGCGGGCTGGGCTATGTCGGCTTTGCGGAGGAAGTGCGCGCCCAGGAAGCCGAACTGGGCTTCAAGTTCGATTATGTGGTGGTCTGCACGGTGACCGGCTCCACCCATGCGGGCATGATCGTGGGCTTTGCCGATGACGGGCGCGCCCGCCAGGTGATCGGGATCGACGGTTCCTTCACGCCCCGGCAGGTGCGCGCTCAGGTGCTCGACATCGCGCAGAAAACCTCGGCCCTGGTCGATGGGCCCGAAATCGCGGGGGAAGATGTCATCCTGATGGAAGACTACGCGTACCCCGCCTACGGCGTGCCTTCGCGCGAGACGGTGGAGGCCATGCGTATCGCAGCCCGGACCGAAGCCATGATTACCGACCCGGTGTATGAGGGCAAATCCATCCAGGGCCTGATCGACCTGGTGAAAAAAGGCTTTTTCCCCAAGAAATCCAAGGTGCTGTACGCCCATCTGGGCGGTGTGCCAGCCATTAACGGCTACAGCTACACCTTCCGCAACGGCTGACCGGAACACAGGGGCGTGCCCCGTGCGGGGCGGCCAGCGCAGCCCCGTGCCCGCGCTGTGCCCTGCCAGCGGCTGTCTAGGCGGCCAGGTACTGGAACAGGCTTGCCCCGGCCAGGGCCAGCAGGGCTATGGCGGTCTCGATTACCGACCAGGTCAGCAGGGTCTGGCCCATGCTCAGCCCCAGATATTCCTTGATCTGCCAGAAGCCGGGGTCCGTCACCGGGCCGAACGCGACCGACCCGGCCCCGGTGGCCAGCACCATGGCCTCGGGCGAGACCACGCCAGCTTGCTGGGCCATGGGGGCCAGCAGGGCGGCGGCCGTGCTCATGGCCACGGTGGCCGACCCGGTGGCCAGGCGCACCAGCGCCGCCAGCCCCCACGCCATCAGCAGGATGGGCATGTGCCAGTGCCGGGCCAGCCCCGTCAGCACGTCGGACACGCCCGCATCGATCAGCGCGCGGCCGAACCCGCCGCCCGCGCCAATCAGCAGGACCAGGAAGGCAATGGGGGCCAGGCAGTCATGCAGATGGGCCGACATGGCCTTGCTGTTCAACCCGCGCGCATGCCCCAGGGCAACGCAGGCGAAGCCCACCGACAGCGCCAGCGCGATATCGGTCGAGCCCAGCAATTCGCCAACCCGGTGGCCCATGCCTGTGGGGAAAAGGCCGCCCAGCACCAGCCCGGCCAGAATAAGCAGCACGGGCATCAGCACCGCGAGCAGCGCCAGCCATACGGGGGGTTCGGCACGCGCCACCTGTGTGTCGAGCACCTGTGCCTCCAGCGAGCTGACACCGTGCACCTTCATGCGCCCGGCCACGAACCGCGCGAAGACAGGCCCGGTCAGGATGGCGGTGGGCACGGCAATGATGCCGCCAAGCAGGAGCACCAGCCCCACGCGGGCGTGGTAGGCCTGCACTGCCACCATGATCGCGGGGTGCGGGGGCAGGAGCGCATGCACCACCGACAGGCCCGAGGCAAGGGGCAGGGCGGCCAGCAGAATGGGCTGGCGCGCCGCCCGCGCGGCCACGAAGGCAAGGGGGGCCAGCAGGACAAAGCCCACATCGAAAAAAATCGGCAGCCCCACCACCAGCCCGATCAGCATCATGGCCCAGTGGATGTTGCGCGGCCCGAAAAGCCGGATCAGCGTGCGGGCAATGGCCTGGGCGGCGCCACTTTCGGTGATCATGCGGCCCAGCATGGTGCCGAAGGCGATAATGAAGGCGATATGCCCCAGCGTATGGCCGGCCCCTGCTTCGAACGAGGATACGGCCTGCGTGGGGGCATGCCCGACCGCCAGCCCCACCGCGATCGCCACGCCGAACAGTGTCAGTGTCGGTTCGAACCGGAAGCGCGCGATCAGCAGAATGACAGCGACAATGGCCGCGGCCCCGACGGCCAGAATGAAAAGCGGTGTCATGCAGCGGGCCCCATCCTTCTCACCCCCGTCATGCGGGGCGGGCGTTCTTGCTGGCGGTGGGGTGCCAGGCCTGCCGCGAAGGCGGGCAGGGTTGTGTCATGCCCCCGGCTTCCGGCAGGCAGGCTCAAGGCTGGGCCCGGCGGCCCTGGTTTCGTGCCCAGGGGTGACAGGGGCCGGCATGCCGGGGTCCAAGGGGCTGAGATTTCGCCCTTCTTTGCCATGCCTGCCTGCCCATGCCAATAGAGCATGCCAGCCATTTGATTCCCCGTTGAACAGGCCGGGGACAATCCCCGCCCGTGCGGCCTGCCCGATGGCGGGCACTTTGGCGGTGTTCGAGGCCATGTCGTGCTTGAACAACCGGGGCGGAGGCTTTTAGTCTGGCAACGCCCTGTCTGGCAGCGTAACAGGCCGCCCAGGCGGCCCGGATCGGAGGTTCCCCATGGCGCATGCGCCCTCACGCTTCCCCGCTGGGGCGGTTCCTGCCAGCCCCGTTGCGCGCAGGGTGCTGGTTGCCGCCTGTGTGGGCAATTTTCTCGAATTCTACAATTTCATGGCCTTCGCCTTTTTCGCGCCCATGATCGGGCAGGCGTTTTTTCCCTCCGGCAATCATCTGGCCAGCCTTCTGCATTCGCTCATGACCTTTGCCGTGGGGTTTTTCCTGCGCCCGTTCGGGGCCCTGGTGGTCGGGTGGTACGGGCGCAGATACGGCCAGCGCGCGGCCCTTATGCTGACCTTCAGCCTGATGGGTGCGGGATCGCTGCTGCTGGCCCTGGCGCCCACCACCGCCACGATCGGCCTGCTGGCCCCGGTGCTGATTATCGTCGCGCGCATGATGCAGGGCTTTTCCGACGGGGGTGAGGTCGGTCCCGCCACGGCGCTGATCGTCGAAGCCGCACCCCAGGGGCTGGGCGGGGTGTTCGCGGCCATGCAGTCCATGACACAGCTTCTGGGCTCGCTCGCCGGTGTGGTGGTGGGGCTTGTACTCTCGCTCACCCTCTCGCAAGACGCACTTTACGCCTGGGGGTGGCGGGTGCCGTTCGTGCTCGGGCTGGTCATCGTGCCGCTGGGGCTGGCCCTGCGCGCCAGTGTGGCGGCCAGTGGTGCGGCCAGTGGTGCTGCCGCTGGCACCGTCGCCGCCACTGTAGCCGACAGTGCCGCAACCCGCATCGCCGGCACAGGTACTGGCGTGGGCACCACGGGTGCTCCCGCCCGGCCCCGCCTGGACAGTGCGGAGCGGGGTGTGCTGCGCCGGGTGGTGCCGCTGGTTTTCCTGTGCATCACCAGTGGCACCATCATCACCTATGTGGAACATTTCGGGGTCAGCTACGCGGTGGCGGTGCTGCATCTGTCTCCCTCCATCGGCATGGCGGGCATGGCGGCGGGGCTGGTCACCGGGGCCGTGGCGCTGGGGGTGGGCATGGCCACCCTGGCCCGCAAGCCCGACCCCCGGCCCTATGTGCTGGCGGTGGGCCTTGTCATGGCCATGGCCAGCGTGCCGCTGTACCGCCTGGCCATCCAGGCGCCGGGGCTGGGCAGCATGCTGTTGCTGAACGTGACCCTGTTCGGGCTGACGGGGCTGGGCAATGCGTGTATCTGGCGCACGCAGGTGGAAGCCCTGCCCGCGCGCAGCCGCTCTTTCGTGTTCGGCATCGTGTATGCCCTGGCGGTGTCGAGCTTTGGCGGGCTGACCCAGCCTTTCGTAACCTGGCTTGTCGCCGTGACCGCCAACCCCATGATGCCGGGCTACCTGATGGTGGCCGCGGTTTTCCTGGGGCTGGGGGCCTATATGCTGCTGTATCGCACAATCCACCACCCGGCACCGACGGGGGATGGAACGCCCGCCCGCTGCAAGGCCGGGCAGGACGAAACACCCCCCATGGGCGAGGTCACATCCGGCCTTTGAGCGGGCCCGTGAGCGGGTCTTGCCCGGCCCATGCCCGGCCCCGCAGGCCCGCGGGTCAGGACGTGGCGGCCCGGGGCAGCGCCTTGGGGTTGAAGCGCCGTTCCACCGCCCAGTACAGCGGGGCCGTCACGCACAGGCTGACCACCCAGGCCAGGTCTATGCCGTGCATCATGCGCGCGATCGGCCCGGTATAGAAATCGGTCGCGAAAAAGGGCACCTGCACGGCAATGCCCAGCACGTAGCAGGCCAGGGCGGGCTTGTTGAACAGGCCGTACCGTCCGCCGGTGGGCGAGAAGAAGGACGCCACATCGTATTCGCCATGGTGCAGCAGGTAGTAGTCGGTCAGGTTGATGGCGGTCCACGGGATCATGACCGCCATCAACGCCTGCAGGAACGTGTCATATGCGGCCATGAAGCTCTGGCTCATGGCCACCGCCATGACAAAGGTCAGCCCGCACAGCCCCAGCGTTACGGCAATGCGCGCACCCAGCCGGTGCTGGCGCGTGGGGCGGAAGGTTTGCAGGACGGTCAGGGTGGACAGCGCACCGCAATAGATATTCATGGCCGTGGCCACGGTAATGCCCAGTGACAGGGCGGCCAGCACCGGCACGGCCCACACGCCCAGCAGGGCGGCGAATGTCGCCACCACATTATGCCCGCCCGCCAGCAGGCCGACCAGCGCGCCAATGCCCATGGGCAGCACCGACCCGCCCACGCATCCCCAGAACGAGGCATGGAACGCCGCCCGTTCCCCCACCCGCCCGGGCGGCAGGTAGCGCGAATAATCGGACACGTAGGGGGCATAGGCGATCTGCCACAAAGCGGCGGCGGATGCGGTTGCCAGCAGGCCGCGCAGGGTGGCGGGGCGCGCGGGGGCGGACAGGATCGCCTGGCATTGCGTGACACCGATATAAAGCAGGGACGCCACCACCACCACGCCGCACAGAAAGGTCATGGCGCGGGCGGCGGCGTGGATCATGCGGTAGCCCAGCAGGGCGGGTATGGCGGTCAGCACCCCCATGGCCACCACGCAGCCCATCCTGCCCGCGCCCGGAAAGATCTGTTGCAGCCCTTCCCCGCCCAGCACGAAGTTGGATGCGGCAAAGCCCACATACATCAGCACCACCAGCGCCGTAACCGGCACCGCCCCCCACAGGCCGAACTGCCCGCGTGTCTGGATCATCTGCGGCACGCCAAGCCTTGGCCCCTGTGCCGCGTGCAGCGCCATGAACACCCCGCCCACCAGATTGCCCGCCACAAGGGCCCCAAGGGCCGCGCCAATGGGCTGGGCGAACAGGGTCGTGGCCAGTGCGCCGGTCACGACGGTCAGCATCATCATGTTCGACCCGAACCAGACGGTGAACAGGTCGCGCGGGCGGCCATGCCTGTTTTCCAATGCGATGGGGTAGATGGTCTCGGTTTCGATACGGCTCAGGCTATCGGACATGAACGGGCCGGGCTCCATCGGGGGCTGTGCGGGCATATGGGGCTGCTGGCCCCTGCATGGCGTGTATTCTCACGTTTTGCCTGTGCCGGGGCCAGATGGCGAGGGAATTCGTTACGATGTTTTTTCCGA
>NZ_JAFVMH010000013.1 GCF_017377735.1 Acetobacter garciniae | reverse complement strand
TGGCCCGGCATGACCTGATCGGCATGCTGCGGCCGGACCTCATAGCCTGCGCCGGAGTGCCGGATAACTGGGAGGCCCTGCCAGACGGCGAGGTGTTGGAATGGAGGCAGGACCAGCCCGTGCAGGGACCGCTCACGCTCAAGACACCGTTCAGCCTGGAGCTTGACCTAGGGGGCCATGGGACGTGCCACCTTGTCGCGCGGTTGCGACAGGGCCGAGTCGTTCAGGTGGAATATACTGGGCCGAGTGCGACGCTGGCCGGGCCGTATGCGGCATGCCGGTCTCTGGTGGCGGCCTGTGAGGGGTTCGCAGGGAAGCAAAATCGACTCGGGAAAGGTTAGACACTTCGCCTCTGAGGGCATTGGTTTACATTGTGGATAGTTTAATGGTTAGACACCGTAACCAATTGGGGAATATGGTTTTCCCCTGTTGCGTCGGGTCCACCAGCTCAAATACCCCGGGTCATGGCAGAATAATCCTGATCGCGCGCAGTCTGTCGCCTGCATCAGCCCGCGGTCGTGCGTGCTGCGCATGCATGCGGGAAATGCTCCATAGAGCGTTTTCCTGAACTAACGGGCGTGAAAAAAGCGCCTGCCTTGCGACAGACGCTTTGGGGCGTGGGGCCCGGAGACCGACACACCCTGAACGACCAGCAGACCCGGCTTACGCGGGTACGGTTGTACCCAGGTGCCGGCCTTGCCCGATCCGTTTAGCCGTTGAACTTGCTCTGGGCCTTTTTCATGTCGGCATTGGCCTTGTCGAACTGGCCCTTCAGGCGGTCCTGCGTGTCGTTGACGGACTTGGTGATCGTGTTGTTGTCGTCGGTGGCTTCATGCACGATGCAGTTGCTGTACGTGCTGGCGGCGGTCTGCCATTTCTTGACGGCGGTGGCGCTTTTGTTGAAGGCCTCGACCGAGCTCAGGTTGAAATCGACCGGGGTGGGTTCTGCCCCGCAGGTCGATGCGGTCCACTGGCCGTTGCTGATCGTGCCCGCATGGGCGGCGGAGGAGAGAAGCACAAACGCCAGAGCAAACCAGGCAAAACGATGAGTCATTGTCTATCTGTGTCCTTCAGCAGGTCAGGCGGCCCGTAGTAGCGCGCCCGATGGTGGCGTACGTGGCAACGCCGCGGGATATATTGCCCTGGCCGATCACCCGTTTCGTTGCGGCAGCATACACGCTTCGGGGCGATGAAAAAGCAAAATATGCCCCGCGCATGGCTGCGAAAACAAAGAGTTGAGGCTCCCCATCACCGTTTGCCGCGGGCCGCGCGGCCTTACTGTCCGCCGGTGGGCGGTGCCGGATTTTCCATCTTTTCGGGCGGGAGGGTGGGGGAGAGCGGTGGCGCCAAGGGGGCTGTGGTTGGTGGCGCGGTGCCGGTGTTGTCCATGTAGGGTGCCACGCCTGAAGGCGGGGGCATGGCGGCGTGCGGTGCGCCATTGTGGCTTGCGGCCTGTGTGGGCGGTGGGGTCTGACCCGGCGTGTAGTAGGGGCCGTGATAATTTTCATCGAGCTGGCTGGCGTTCAGCCGGTCGATCTCGCTGTCACCCGTGCCGTCGGCATAGTGGGAGCGGGATGTTTCAGCCGTATGGGCGGGGGCAGCCAGTCCTGCGGGGTGAACAAGGCAGCACGAGCCCGCAAGTGCCACGCCGGTCAGGAGGGTGCGAAATCCGGGGAAAGCCATGTGATAAATCCTTGTCTGCTGGCGGACCCCCAAGTAGGACAAGGGCGCCAGAATGAGACTGTAGACCACAACGCGGCGTGCCCCGCCCGGTGCCCGGCCCCCTTGCTGTCTGGTATCAGCCCTGTCCCATCACGGTATCAAAGAGCAGCTTGACGTTCAGCCCGACAATAAAGGCGGCCACAAGCCAGGACAGGACGGCAACCGGGCGGGAGATTGCGAACGGCCCCATGATTTTGCGGCTGGATGTGAACAGGACCAGCGGTATCACCGCGAAGGGCAGTTGCATGGACAGGATAACCTGGCTTGCCATCAGCAGCGTGTTCATGCCGCTATTGCCGTAAAACCAGATGATGCCCACAACCGGCACAATGGCCAGCCCGCGTGTCAGGAGCCGCCGTGCCCATGGGGGCATGCGCAGGTGCAAGAATCCTTCCATCACGATCTGCCCGGCCAGCGTGCCGGTAATGGTGGAGTTCGTGCCAGCCGCCAGCAGCGCCAGGCCGAACAGGGTGGACGCAACCTGCAACCCCAGTACGGGGGACAGAAGGCGGTAGGCGTCGGAGATTTCGGCCACGTCCTGGTGGCCGGTCGCATGGAAGGCGGCGGCCGCCACGATCAGGATCGCGGCATTGATGAACAGCGCGAACCCCAGGGCGATACTGCTGTCCCAACTGCTCCAGCGTATGGCCTCGCGCTTGCCTGCCTGTGTGCGGGCATAAGCGCGGGTCTGTACGATGGACGAATGCAGGTACAGATTATGCGGCATGACCGTGGCCCCGATAATGCCAATGGCCACGTAAAGCATTTGCGGATTTCGGACGATATCCGGGCTTGGCGCCAGCCCCCGTAGCAACGCGCCCGCCGGGGGCGCTGCGGCGACAAGCTGCACGCCGAAGCACAGGGTGATGACGCAAAGCAGGGCGATCACGAACGCTTCCAGATACCGGAAGCCCCGCTGCATCAGCAGCAGCACCAGAACGGTGTCCAATGCCGACAGCAGCGCGCCCGCCAGCAAAGGCAGGCCAAAAAGCAGTTGCAGGGCCACGGCCGTGCCAATGATTTCCGCCAGGTCACAGGCGATGATCGCCAGTTCGCACCCGATCCAGAGCACCACATTCACGCCTGTCGGAAAAATGGCATGGCAGGCCTGGGCCAGGTCGCGACCGGTGGCAATGCCCAGCCGCGCCGAAAGAACCTGGAGCAGCATGGCCATAAGGCTGGAAATCAGAATGACGCTGAGCAGCGTATAGCCAAAGCGCGAACCGCCCTGCAGATCGGTCGCCCAGTTGCCGGGGTCCATATACCCGACGGAAATCATGTAGCCGGGACCGGAATAGGCCAGAAGGCGGCGGAACCAGTGCGTGCCATCATGGGGGACCTGCACGCTGGCGAACGCCCCGGCCAGGCTGCGCCTTTGCGGATCGGCTGCGTCAGGCCCCTGGTCCGCCCGTTGGTCCGTCCACCGGTCGGGCGACTGGGCAGGCTCGCTTGTCGTCAGGTCGGGGGTGGGGGGCGTTCGGGGCGGCTGTGCGTCCTGCATGTAGGGGCAATCAATAATTATGGTTGGTATGGCAACAAAGCGCGGGCACATGCCCTGGTGCCGCGCCAAGTGAACCCGCCTTGTAATAAAAGCAGGTTTTTCAAGCCGTGACGGGCGCGAGCGTCGCACGGCGTGGCGCTACTGTCCACCGCCTGCGGGCTTTGTGAAAACCCGGCACGCAGGCGGGCAGGGCAAGGGATAGATAAAAGACGAATACTGGCCAGATGGTGGGGCCGCGACAGAACGCACGCCCCGGCGCGGGTTTCTGCCATGGGCCCTAGCGCAGTTGGCTGTCCTTGTTGCCCCGGCGGTTGATCGCGCTGAAAACAGGGCGGGCATCCCGTTCGGACTGGCAGTCTATGCACAGTTTCACGCCCGGCACGGCTTCACGGCGGGCCTGGGGAATGTCGTCCCCGCATTCGCGGCAATGCGTTTCGCTCTCGCCCTTGGGCATATGGGCGCGCACATGCTGGACGGCGTCCGCCACGGTATCGTCGATCTGGTCTTGAACGGCCCCGTCAGGAGCCCAGCCACCGGCCATGCGCATCCCCTCTGCGTAAGATATGACACGACTATTATGATAGTCCGCGCACGGAATTCAAGCCGGAGCGATTGCCAGACAGAATGCTGATTGTAGGGGAGTTAACGCGCCGTGGCGTTTCTATATGGTGCCCAAGGGCGGGATCGAACCACCGACACTGCGATTTTCAGTCGCATGCTCTACCAACTGAGCTACTTGGGCACCGCAGCCTTGCGGCGTGAGAGAGCATTTATCGCACGGTGTGGGGGAGATCAAGTCACCTTTCGCGATTTATTTCAGCTTTTTCATCATCGTCTTCGCCCAGGGCGGGTTCACCCGCGAACCGGTACGTGCCCGAAAACCACCGGCCCAGATCGACATCCGCGCAGCGCCGGGAACAAAACGGCCGACTTTCATGCGCCGTGGGCTGGCCGCAGATGGGGCATGTGGGGGTGCGGGGCGGGTTGGTCATGATCGCTCGGCAGTCCAGTGCAGGTCGGGCAGGGCGGGGTCCAGGCGCAGGGCCAGCGGGTGGCCCAGATCGCGCACGCAGTCTGCCATGGCTTGGTGGTCCTGTTCCAGCGCGCGGATCAGCCTGCTGCCTGCGCGCAGCGTGGTGGCGGTCGGGTCGTGGGTGACGATCTGGCGCAGGGCCCGCAGCGCATGGCCGTGCGGGCTGCCCAGCAGTTCGGGCAGGGATGGGTGAATGCGTGCGCGCACGATCTCGATCAGGCCCAATGCCGTCACCCCCAGGCAGCGCGGGCGCAGCGGGTCGGTTGCCAGGCTTGCCGCCACGGGTTCAAGCAGGGCCTGGCGCTTGCGGGTGGCAAGCCCTGCCGGGTCGATCAGGATCGCGCCGCACAGGTTGCGCAGGCGGATCTGGCGCATGAGTGCTGGCAGCGCGTCGCGGTTGGCCGCGAACTGGGCTGTCTGCTTGATCTGCGCCCCATGCGCGGGGGGCGCGTCCATGTCGATGGCGATCAGGGCCGGGGTGGGGGTAATGGTTGCGCGCATGCCGCCGGGCAGGGCGACCTCCGCATCTTCCAGGGCGGCGCAGTCGGCGGCGATTTCTTCGGGCAGGCTGGCCAGGCCCTGCATGCGCCGCCCCCGCAGATGCTGCGGGATACGCGCACTTGCCGCCAGGCTGTCGGCCACGATCCGGGCCGTGGGCCACCGGGCCGCCAGGCGTTCAAGCGGTGTGGGGCCGGAATGCAGCAGGCCAGGCCCCCCATGGGGCGCGGGATTGCCGGCGGCGGTGCTGGCTTCCGCCACAGTGCCGGTATCATCATGAATACGCGCGTCCGGTACCAGGCTTACCCGCACGCCCTTGCCGCCCTGGGCCGCGCGGGTAATGCGCACGTTGACATTCTGCCCTTCCGTCAGCGGTGGGGTGTCCTTGGATACGGGCAGGAAACCACCTGCCTCCAGCCCCGGTTCACCGCCCAGGTCCACGAACGCGCCCCCCATGCCGGGGACCAGTGCCGTTATGCGGGCGCGATAGAGATCGCCCACATGGTCGGGCGCCCCCGGCCGCCAAAGGGCGAAGTCAACCAGCGTATCCTGTTCGGTTACGGCTAGGCGCAACTCGCCCGGCGAAGACGCCATGCGCAGGACAACGCTCACGCCAGCCAGCCGCCGGGCTGCCCCCGCAAGAGCTGCCCGGTCTCGAACAAGGGCAGGCCGATCACAGCCGATGCGCTGCCCGATACAAAGCGGATATGGCCTGCCGCATGGCCCTGTAACGCGTATCCTCCCGCCTTGCCCGCCCAGTCACCGGCATCAAGCAGGGCTTCGATCTGGCTGGGGCTCAGCCGTGCGAAAGTGACCGTGGTTTCCACCAGTCGGCGGCCATGCCGGCCTTTGTTCCATGCAGGGGTGGGGGCCACGACAACCGATGTCAGCACGGTGTGGCGTCGGCCAGAAAGCAGTTCCAGGCAATGCCGCGCCGTATCGCGGTCTTCCGCCTTGGGCAGGATACGCCGCCCAAGGGCCACTACGGTATCCGCCGCGATGACAAGGGCCGCCTCGCTCAGCGTGCTGGTCACGGCTGCCGCCTTCTCGTCGGCCATGCGCTGGGCGTAAAGACGGGGAAGTTCGTTGCGGCGGGGCGTTTCGTCGATATCGGCCGGGCGGATCAGGTCGGGCTCCAGCCCGATCTGGCGGAGCAGGTCGATCCGGCGGGCAGAGGCAGAGGCCAGAACCAGAAGGGGGTGTGCGCCCCCGACATCAGCATCGTGCTGGCTGGGTTCGGTCACGATGTTACTTGAAGCGGAAGGTAATGCGGCCCTTGGTCAGGTCGTAGGGGGTCATTTCCACATTGACCCGATCACCCGCCAGAACGCGAATGCGGTTCTTGCGCATCTTGCCGCTGGTATGGGCGAGAATAACGTGTTCGTTGTCCAGTTTCACCCGGAACATGGCATTAGGCAGCAGTTCGGTGACTGTGCCGCTAAATTCGATCATGTCTTCTTTGGACATTGCATCCTTCATTTGGTCTGAAACTGCGGAAACTTCGGTCAGCAGATATGGTTGAGGGGCGGGTCGGGGTCAAGCATTAGCTGTGGCGCGGGATGCGGCCTTCAGCCATTGGCGGGTGTGGCGGCCTGCGCGTCCAGCGCATCGAGGCGGGCGGAAATGCTCAGCGCGTGCGCTTCCAGCCCTTCGGCATGGGCAAGGGCCACGGCTGCGGGGCCGATCTGGCGCAGGGCCTCCGGCCCGCCGGACAGGAAGGTCGTGCGCTTGAGGAAGTCATAGACTGACAGGCCGGAAGCAAAGCGCGCCGTGCGTGATGTCGGCAGGACATGGTTGGGCCCGCCCACGTAATCCCCCACCGCTTCGGGGCAGAAACGGCCAAGGAACGCGGCCCCGGCATGGCGCACCTGGGCAAAAAGCGCCTCCGGGTCGTCCACCATCAGTTCAAGATGTTCGGGGGCCAGGTGGTTGGCAAGGCTTACGGCTTCATTGAGGTCGCGCACGATCAGCACCGCCCCGGTGCTGCGCCAGCTTGCACCGGCAATGCTGGCACGGCTCAATACATGCAGCTCGGCTTCCACCGCTGCAATGACCGCATCGGCAAAACCGGCATCGGGCGTGATCAGCGTGGCCTGGGCCAGTTCGTCATGTTCGGCCTGGGCCAGAAGGTCGAGTGCGATCACGCGCGGATCGGACTTCGAATCGGCAATCACCACCACGTCGGACGGACCGGCAATGCTGTCGATGCCGACATGGCCGAACACCTGCCGCTTGGCTTCGGCCACATAGGCGTTGCCGGGGCCGACAATACGGTCCACCGGCCGGATGGTCGCAGTGCCATAGGCCATGGCCCCCACGGCCTGCGCGCCGCCCACACGGTAGATTTCGCTCACCCCTGCGCGTTCGGCGGCCGCCAGTACCAGCGGGTTGATAACGCCCGACGGGGTGGGCACGCACATGGCCAGGCGGCCGACCCCGGCCACCTTGGCCGGAATGGCGTTCATCAGCACCGATGACGGATACGCCGCCTTGCCGCCGGGCACGTAAAGCCCCACCGCATCCAGCGGGATCCAGCGCATGCCCAACGTCATGCCCACATCGTCCGTGTAGCGCATGTCGGAGGGAATCTGCGCCTTATGGAACGCCTCGATCCGGCGGGCTGCCACGTCCAGGGCGTCCAGCAGGTCGGGGGCCACCTGCGCGCGCGCCTGGGCGATTTCCTCTGGCCCGAAAGCCAGTGTCTGCGGGGTGACGGGAAGGTGGTCGAACCGCTGGGTCAGCGCGCACAGGGCGCTGTCGCCGTCCTTGCGGATGGACGCCAGGATATCGGCCACCGGCTTGTTGACTTCCTGCCCCTGTTCTTCGCGCCCGCTCAGCAGGCCGGCAAAGGCGGTTTCAAAATCAGCGTCACGTGTGTCGAGCCGTTTCATGGGCCGTGCCTCATGCGTTGCTTGCGGTGGAAAGGGGGGTGGATAATGCCGTGCGCAGGCGGCCGAGAATGGCGGCAATCCGTTCGGGCTGCGTTTTCAGCGCCGTGCGGTTGATAATGACGCGGCTGCTGACATTCGCGATGGTCTCGACCTCCGCCAGCCCGTTGGCGCGCAGGGTCGATCCGGTATCCACCAGGTCCACGATCAGGCGCGACAGGCCCAGCATGGGGGCCAGTTCCATCGCGCCATGCAGATGCACGATGGTGGCGTTGATCCCGCGTGCCGCAAAGAACCGGCGGGTAATGGCAGGGTATTTGGTGGCCACGCGCACTTCCGACCAGCGGGCCCATTCCTGCGGGTCATGCGGCAGGTGTGCCGCCTGCGCCACGGCAATGCGGCACGCCCCGATCCCGAGGTCGAGGGGGGCGTAAATTTCGGGGTAGTCGAATTCGCTCAATACGTCGGAACCGCAGATGCCCACCTGCGCGCCGCCCGATGCGACAAAGGTCGCCACATCGAAGGAGCGCACCCGCACCACGTCCACAAGCGGGTCCTGCGTTGCAAAACGCAGCTTGCGGCTGTCGCCTTCCAGGCACTCGGGGGCGGGGGCCATGCCCGTGCGCGCGATAAGCGGGGCCACCGCCTTGAGAATACGCCCCTTGGGCAAGGCCAGGACAATATGCTCGCCCGTTGCGTGTCCGCCAGCTCCATGCCCGGCAGGGGCCGGGCAGGACGTGTCTCCGGTCTGGCGGTCTGAAAAGGGCTGGGTCATGCATACTCCGGCAGGCAAGGCATCTGGTCTGGCAGGAAGCCTCCTAACACAGCCCGGCGGAGAAGAAAAACCGGCGGGCCCCACCACGCCTGCAAGCCAACGGGGCACAAGCCGGTAACGTGCGGCAAAACGCACAAAAAACAGGAAAGATGCGAAGGCGGCCGGGCGGTTGGTCTTCTGCAGGCCTGTCGCAGGCAAAAATGGCCGGGGCACTGGTTGAAAGCGCCCCGGCCATGGTTCTGGTCACTGTTGCGGCCATCGTTCCGGGCCTTGTTCAGGCTCCCGTCAAAGCCCGGCTGTAACGTGGCCTAGCGGCGCCACCAGCCTGTGCGGCGGTTCGCGCGCGGCGGGCTGTCTTCGATCACGATCGGCTGGACAACGGGTTCACCCTTGTCCCCGTCAGCGGATGGATCGCTGCCGTCGGTCGTGGGCTCAGCCGCCTGTTCGGCCTGTGCCTTTTTCGCCGCACTTGCACGGGGCGCACGCTTGCGCACGGGCTTGGCCGATGCCGCTTTGTCCTCTGCCGTTTTTTCGGCCGCCGCAGGGGTCTTTGCCGCGGCGTCTTCCGCAGCTTCAGCAGGGGCTTCAGCTACGGCCTTGGCTTTGGCACCCTTGCGGGCTGGCGCACGGCGGGCCCGGGGGGCTTTGGCCGGTGCCGCTTCAGCTTCTGCCGTGGCGGCCTTTGCGGGCTCCACGGCCGGCTCGGCTTTTGCAGGCTCAGCCTTGGCTTCGGCCTTCCCGGCTTCGGCCACCGGCGCTTCCACGCTCTCGCTCGCAGGCTTCCTGCGGGTGCGACGGCGCGGCTTGGGGGTGGATTCGGCCTCGGCTTGGGGCTCGGCTTTTGCGGGCTCGGCCTCGGCCTTTGTCTCGGCCGGGCTCGCCTGCACGCTTTCGGCCGTTTTCTGCGGCGCTGTCACCGTTTCAGGCGCGCTGGCCTTTACGGCAGGGGTCGGCCTGGCGGCAGGCGCTGTTGCGCGCTGGGCCACGCTGTTTTCCAGCAGTTCGAAAATGTCCGGCTCGTCGCCAAACGGATTCGCAGGCGTGGGCCCGTTCCATACAGGCTTGGCACGCTGGGGTGCCGGGCCCGCGGCGATTTCCACTTCCACATCGCGCGTCGTCTCGCGGGCCGGAGCCGCGCGTTCGGGGCGTTCGGCCTCGGGCGTGCGTTCGTTGCGGCGCACACGCGTGTGGCGCGTGCGGCGGCGACCCTGCACCAGATTGCCTTCATCCGCCGTGCCGTTCCGGGCTGCTTCGGGCACTTCCGCTTCTGCCACAGGGGCTGCGTCATCTTCCGCCGCATCGTCTTCAGCGTCTTCGGCGGCCTGCTGGGTAGAAGGCGCCTGGCCGTTGCCGTTCTCACCACGACGCCGCCGACGCCGACGCCGACGGCGGCGCGGCTCTTCCTCGCCCGCCACGGCGTTGGGCGCGGCTGTCGCCTCCGCGTTCGCGGGCTCCACTCCCTGGACTTCCGCCTGTTCGGGTGCCTGTACCTCGGCTTCGTCCGCTTCCACATTTTCCACCGGCGGCAACTGGGCGTGGGTCGGGGCGGGGCGGGCGTGCTGACGGCGCTCGATCCGGATTTCGGGGGGCAGAAGGGTCGCGTCGGGTGCGAACAGAACTTCCATCTGGTGGCGCTGTTCGATCTGCTCCAGCCAGTCGCGCTTGTGGTTGAGGATATAGAACGCGATGTCGGAGGCGACATGCACCGTAATGGCCGAAGCCCGGCGGCGCGCGCCTTCTTCTTCCACCGCGCGCAGAACGTGAAGGGACGAACTTTCCACGCTGCGGGTCATACCGGTGCCGCTGCAATGCGGGCACGGCACGAAGGTTGCTTCCGCAACGGAGGGGCGCAGGCGCTGGCGCGACATTTCCAGCAGGCCGAAATGCGAGATGGAGCCGATCTGGATCCGCGCGCGGTCGTTGCGCAGCGCGTCCTTGAGCCGGCGTTCGATCGTCACGTTATGGCGGCGGGACTCCATGTCGATGAAGTCGATGACAACCAGCCCCGCCAGGTCGCGCAGGCGCAGTTGGCGGGCGACTTCGTCAGCGGCTTCCTGGTTGGTGCGGAAGGCCGTTTCCTCGATATTGCGCTGGCCGGTCGCCTTGCCCGAGTTCACGTCGATGGCGACAAGGGCCTCGGTCTGGTTGATGACCAGATACCCGCCCGAGCGCAGATGCACGACGGGGGAGAACATGGCGTCCAGATGGCCTTCCACGTGGTAATGCGTGAAAAGCGGCTGCTGGTCCTTGTTCCACAGCCGCACCTTTTCGGCGTGCTGGGGCATGAGCATGCGCATGAAGTCGCGTGCTGCCTTCCACCCGCTTTCGCCATCCACCAGGATTTCGCTCACGTCGCGGGTATACACATCGCGGATCGCGCGCTTGACCAGGCTGGCTTCCTCGTAGATCAGCGCGGGCGCCATGGACTGCATGGTGTGTTCGCGAATGTTGTCCCACAGATGGAGCAGGTATTCGCAATCGCGCGTGATTTCGGGCCCGGGCCGCTGCGCGCCGGCGGTGCGCACGATCATGGCCATGCCGCGCGGCAGGTTCAGGCTGGAAATGATATCGCGCAGGCGACGGCGGTCGGATACGGCCGTGATCTTGCGCGACACGCCGCCGCCACGCAGGGCGTTGGGCATGAGCACGCAATACCGCCCCGCCAGCGAGATATAGGTTGTCAGCGCCGCACCCTTGTTGCCGCGTTCGTCCTTGACGACCTGCACAAGCAGGATCTGGCGGCGGCGGATGACTTCCTGAATCCGGTAGTTGCGCAGGAAGCGCGCAATGCGGCGCTGGATCAGCGCTTCCTCACCCGTATCGGTCTCGCCACTGACATATTCGGGCTCAGGCTCGGCGGTCTCGGCGTCTTCCTCGCCGTTTGCCAGGGCGCTGGTCTCGTCCGGGGCGGCTGCGGCGGGCGCGCTGTCCTGGCCGTCCGTTGCCTCGGCGACAATCTGGTCGTCTTCGTCGTCATCCGCGCCGTTGTCGACTAGGTTTTCTTCCTCGGCCTGGAGGGCGAGCAGCTTTTCCCGGTCGGCTACGGGGATCTGGTAGTAGTCGGGGTGGATTTCGCTGAAGGCGAGAAAACCATGCCGGTTGCCGCCATATTCGACAAAAGCCGCCTGAAGGCTGGGCTCGACCCGTATGACGCGTGCGAGGTAGATGTTGCCTTTAAGCTGCTTTTTGGCAGCGGATTCGACATCGTAATCTTCAAGCTTGTTTCCATCCAGCACGACCACGCGCGTTTCTTCCGCGTGTGTCGCGTCGATAAGCATCCGCTTTGACATAAAAAGAAAAACTCCGATACGCCGGTGGCCAGCTCGCGCGGTGCGGCCGCCAGGTGGGCGACGCAGGGCGCGGGGGCGCTTCCAGCGGGTAAAAAGAGGCATGAACTCGGGAATGAACGGCACTGGCGCTGAACCCGACCGCAACCCGTGCAACGGCGCCGCTCAGGCGGTGTAAGGCCTGCGGTCTGTCCGTTATGGTCGGGGCGGTGGAGCGGGCGATCGTCATGTGTCCTTCGGGTGGTGTTTCCCGCTTTCGGTACCGGTGCCAAGCGGCCTTTGTCCTGACCGAGGCACTGCAAACAGAAAAGGGAAACGGCTTGCATGGCGGACATTTCTGTCCTGAACCCATACTCGTTCCAACATGACGCAAATGAGGGTTGACTGCAAGTTATTCGTCATGGGTCGCGCCGATTGTGCCTGTCGGGCCTGAAACCGGCCAGTATGCTGCTACAAGGCGCGTTATTATTTTGCCATGATGCGCAGGCCAGATAATAAGGTCGAAGTGGCGAGTGAGGGCGCAAGTCATGGCAGGGTTCGGGATCGGGCGTATGACACGGCAGGGGCTGGACCCAAAGGATGGCACGTCCAGGCGGGATATTCTGGCCGGGCTTGCTGTGTCACCCCTGCTGGCGGGGGCAACGCTTCCCCTTCTGGCCGGGCCTGCGCTGGCCGTGGCGCGGGGGGCGGGCAGCCATGTGCTGCATGCGCCTGCCCATGCGGCACCCCATTCAGCCGCCCGCGCGCCGGCCATTGTGGGGCGCGCGGCCCCCACGCTCCCGCTTGTCATGCTCGATCCCGGCCATGGCGGGAAGGACCCCGGGGCGATCGGCCTGTCGGGCACGTATGAAAAACATGTGGCGGAGGCCGCAGCGGCGGAACTGGAACGCCAGCTTCTGGCCACGGGGCGGTACCGCGTGGCCCGGACCCGCACCACGGATCGGTTCATCCCGCTTGACGGGCGGGTGGAGCTTGCGCAGCAGCACGGGGCCTCGCTCTTTATTTCCATGCATGCCGATGCGCTGCACAATGCCGGCGTGCGCGGGGCCAGTGTCTATACCCATGCGCAGGGCGCCTCCGACAGCCAGACGGCGGATCTGGCGCGCACGGAAAACAGTGCCGACCGCTATGGCGGCCCGCTGGTGCACGGGGCATCCCCCGAGGTGCAGCAGATCCTTGCCAGCCTGGTGACGGAGGAAACGCGCAAGGGCTCGGCGCATATGGCGCAGGCCGTGGTTTCGGCTTTTCAGTCGCGTATCCTGCTGCTGACCCACCCGCAGCGCCATGCTGCCTTCGCAGTGCTGAAATCGGCCCAGATCCCCTCCGTCCTGGTGGAGATGGGGTTCATGTCCAACCGGCTGGATGAAGCCGCGTTGCGGCAGGCGGGGCACCGGGCCATGGTGGCCGGGGCGATGTGCAACGCGGTCGATCGTTATTTTGCCGCCGCTGGCGCGGGTCTTGCGGGGTAGAAGACCAGGCCGGGCTGTGCCAGCGTGAAGATTGGTCTGGCATGGCGGCGCGTTCGCGCAGGCAAGTGCCCGGGCGTGCGGCAAGGAGAGGCAGGGAGCCCCGGCAGGGGAGTATCTCTTTGCGATATCCGCTTTATTTTTCGAGAGAGTTTGGTGCCCAGAAGAAGACTCGAACTTCCACGACCTTTCGGCCACAGGTACCTGAAACCTGCGCGTCTACCAATTCCGCCATCTGGGCTCAAATGGCAACCAGGAGCGTGTCCCGGCTGGTGTTGAGGCGTTTACCCCGCTGGCGGGGGGTCGTCAACTGGCGTTTTGATTTTTTTTTGACAATTCGTGCATGGGCGTGGCCGCCCCCGGGTTGCCGGGCGGAACCACAATGAATTCAAACGCTTTGAATGCTGTATGCGCGGGCCGGCCGGGTGCGGTGTCGGGCTGGCCGGCCATGGCCAGAGGCTACGGGCAAAGTCTACGGGCAGAGGGTGCAGGTCATGTATGAAAACGGAACAGCCGTCGTGTTCGGCGGCAGTGGCTTTGTCGGGCGTTACGTCGTGCAGTGCCTGGCGCAGGCGGGCTACATGGTGCGTGTGGCCAACCGCAGGCCCGACCAGGGGGCCCTGCTGCGTAGCCTGGGCGATGTGGGGCAGATCGCGCCGTTCTATGCCTCCGTGCTGGATGATTATTCGGTGGCCAGCGTCATGCGCGATGCCGATGTCGCCATCAACCTGGTCGGGGTCCTGTCTTCCACCCGTGGCCAGCGGCTGGAAGCGGTGAATGTGGACGGGGCGGGGCGGGTCGCCAGATTCGCGGCAGAGGCCGGGGTGGGGCGCTATGTGCATATGTCAGCCCTTGGGGCTTCGGCCACGGCCCCGTCCGCCTATGGCAGAAGCCGCGCCGCGGGGGAGGACGCCGTCAGGCGCCACCGCCCCGATGCCGCCATTGTCCGCCCGTCGCTGATATTCGGGCGGGAGGATCATTTCTTCAACCGTTTCGCGGCCCTGGCGCGTTACCTGCCTGTCATGCCGGTTTACGAGCCCGATACGCGCATACAGCCGGTCTATGTGGGGGACGTGGCGCAGGTGATCACCCGCTTGGCCACGCAGGATGGCTATGGCGGTCGGGTATGGCCCCTGGGCGGGCCGGATGTCATGACCATGTGCCAGATCGCCCGTTTCGTGCTGGCCGAAACGCGGCGCAGCAAGCCGGTGCTTGTGGTGCCCCGCTGGCTGGCCCGCTTGCAGGCCGGCGTGCTCGAACGCCTGCCCGGTGCGATGCTGACGCGGGACCAGTTGCTTATGCTCTCCCGCGATAACGTCATGCCCGGGCCCGAATCGGGGTTCGAGCCCTTTGGCATCACCCCGCGCAGCGTCGCGTCCTGCGTGCCTGCTTATCTCGACCGGTTTCGCCCGGGGGGTGAGCGGGCCGAAATGGCGGTGGATGAGCTGTGAAATGGCCTAATAGGTCCGGAATGGTACCTTTATTCGGGTGGGGGTGGATATTTTCTGTTGAGAAACTGCAAAAAAAACTAAAAACGACAGCAATACTGTCTTTTTATCTGCGAGGATAAAGAGCACCTTCCGCCCCACTTGACGATGAGGGCGATGTCCATTGGGCGCGCTCTGTTTTTCCGGGGGTCGCGCATGGCGAACACAATGCTGAAATTTGTCTCAGTTCCGCAAAGGCAGCCGGAAAAACGCACGGCGGATGCCCGGCGCGCGGATTTTGACGAAATCTACGAGGATTACTCCCCCCAGGCGGCGGGGGAGCAGGCCAGTCGCTGTTCGCAGTGCGGCGTGCCGTTCTGTTCGGTGCATTGCCCGCTGGGCAACAACATTCCCGACTGGCTGATGCTGACCGCACAGGGGCGGCTGGAGGAAGCGTACGGCGTATCCTCCGCCACCAACAGTTTTCCCGAAATCTGCGGGCGCATCTGCCCGCAGGACCGGCTGTGCGAAGGCAACTGCGTGATCGAGCCGGGGTTCGAGAGCGTGACCATCGGCGCTGTGGAACGCTACATTACCGACACGGCGTTCGAGAAAGGCTGGGTGCAGCCCATTCGCCCCATGCGCGAACGCGCGCAGTCCGTAGGCATTGTGGGTGCGGGCCCCGGTGGGCTGGCGGCCGCCGCCCAACTGCGCGAGCAGGGCTTTCAGGTGCATGTCTATGACCGGTATGACCGCGTGGGCGGGTTGCTGGTCTACGGCATTCCCGGCTTCAAGCTGGAAAAGGATATTGTTGCACGCCGTCATGCCCTGCTGGAGGAAAGCGGGGTGGTGTTCCACCTCGGCCAGGGCGTGGGGAGTGGTGCGGATGACCTGCCGTTCGAAGTCCTGCGTTCGCGCCACCATGCGGTGCTGATCGCGACCGGCGTGTACAAATCGCGCGAAATCGGCGGGCCGGGTGCCGGGCTTGCGGGGATAGAACGCGCGCTCGATTACCTGACCGCATCCAACCGCCGCTCGCTGGGCGATACATTGCCGCCCGAGGCCGAAGCGCTGGATGCGCAGGGCAAGGCGGTTGTGGTGCTGGGCGGGGGCGACACCGCCATGGACTGCCTGCGCACGGCCATTCGCCAGGGCGCGCGTTCGGTCACCTGTGTGTATCGGCGCGACAAGGCCAACATGCCCGGCTCCGCCCGCGAAGTGAAAAATGCCGAGGAAGAAGGCGTGCATTTCGAATGGCTGGCAGCACCCGAAGCCTTTCTGGGCGCTGCCGCTGTCACGGGCGTGCGCGCCACGCGCATGAAGCTGGGCCTGCCCGACGCTTCGGGCCGCCAGTCGGTCGAACCGCTCGAAGGCTCGTCCTTCACGCTCGAGGCCGATCTGGTCATCAAGGCGCTGGGCTTCGACCCTGAACCCTTGCCGCAGTTGTGGAACCAGCCGGGGCTGGAAGTGTCGCGCTGGGGAACGCTCAAGGTGGGGCAAAAGGATTTCATGACCTCGCTGCCCGGCGTGTTTGCTGCCGGGGATATTGTGCGGGGTGCAAGCCTGGTGGTGTGGGCCATTCGCGACGGGCGGGATGCCGCGGCCAGCATTCACCAGTGGATTGAAGCAAATGAGACGGCATCCGCCGTGGCGGAGCAGGGATGATGGCTATGGAGCAGTTTCCGAACACTGGCGAAAGTGCTGAAGAATTTTTCAAGGCATGGGACGCCAACGTCGCAGCCCTGGACGGGTTGTACGACCCGGCGGATGAGCGTGATTCCTGTGGCGTGGGCTTTGTCGCGGCCCTGGACGGCAAGCGTCGGCGCGACGTGGTGGCGGCCGGTATTGCGGCGCTGAAGGCCATCTGGCATCGTGGTGCGGTGGATGCCGACGGCAAGACCGGCGATGGCGCTGGCATTCATGTCGAAATTCCCCAGGCCTTTTTTGCCGATGCCATCACCAGCACGGGTGACCGGCCCAGCGATGGGCCGATCGCGGTGGGGCAGGTGTTCCTGCCCAAGACCGATTTCGTGGCCCAGGAACTGTGCCGCCAGATCATCGAAACCCAGATTCTCGCGTTCGGCTACGGCATTTACGGCTGGCGGCAGGTGCCCATCGACACCTCCTGCATCGGTGAAAAAGCCAACACCACCCGGCCCGAGATCGAACAGATCCTGATCCGCAACCTGCCGCGCAAGCCCGAAGCAGAGTTCGAGCGCGACCTGTATGTCATCCGCCGCCGGATCGAAAAGGCCGCCATTGCCGCCCAGGTGGACCTGTATATCTGTTCGCTGTCATGCCGTTCGCTGATCTACAAGGGCATGTTCCTGGCCGAGCATCTGACCGAATTCTATCCGGACCTGCTGGATGAGCGCTTCATCAGCCGTTTCGCCATTTACCACCAGCGCTATTCCACCAACACCTTCCCTACCTGGAAGCTGGCGCAGCCTTTCCGCCGTCTGGCGCATAATGGTGAAATCAACACCATTTCGGGCAACATCAACTGGATGAAAAGCCACGAGACCCGGCTTTCCCACCCTGATCTTGACCCGTGGATGTCCGATATCAAGCCGCTGGTGCAGGCGGGCGGGTCCGATACCGCGACTTTGGACAACGTGTTCGAACTGCTGACCTTCGCTGGGCGTGACGCGCCGGCCGCCAAGGCGCTGATGATCCCCGCCAGTGTCGGCGGCCATACGGGCATGAAGCCCGAACACCGCGACATGTTCATGTATTGCAACGCCGTCATGGAACCGTGGGACGGCCCGGCCGCCCTGTGCGCCACCGACGGGCGCTGGGTCGTGGCCGGGCTCGACCGGTCCGGCCTGCGGCCGCTGCGCTACACGGTCACGACCGACAAGCTGCTGATCGTGGGGTCCGAGACCGGCATGGTGCGCGTGCCCGAAAGTGCCGTTCTGGCCCGCGGGCGCCTTGGCCCGGGCGAGATGATCGGCGTCGATCTGGATGAAGCCAAGCTGTACAGCAATATCGAACTGCTCGATGTGCTCTCGGCCCGGCAGGACTTTTCGGAATGGGTCAAGCGCACCCAGAAAATCGGCCATCTGGTCCGTGCGGATGTGACCGAACCGCTTTGCTACCAGGGCGATGAACTGCGCCGCCGCCAGTTGGCCGTAGGCACCACGCTGGAAGAGCTTGAAGCCATCCTGCACCCGATGGTGGAAGATGCGAGCGAGGCCATCGGCTCCATGGGGGATGATACCCCGCTTGCGGTGCTCTCCCCCCATTACCGGGGGCTGTCGCATTATTTCCGCCAGATGTTCAGCCAGGTGACGAACCCGCCCATCGATTCCCTGCGCGAATCGCGGGTGATGAGCCTGGCCACCCGGCTGGGCAACCTGGGCAATATCCTCGACCAGTCGTCCGAACAGTGCGACATGCTGCAACTGCCCAGCCCCGTGCTGACATCGGGCGAATATGCGGCCCTGCGGCAGTTCTGCGGCGCTTCGGGCTGCGTGATCGACTGCACCTTCCCCGCCAAGGATGGGGAGGCCGGGCTGCGTGAAGCCATTGCCCGTATCCGGCATGAGGCCGAAGACGGCGTGCGCGGCGGCTGCACCCATCTGTTCCTGACGGATGAGGCCCAGTCCGCCGACCGTTCCTGCATTCCTATGATCCTGGCGACGGGTGCGGTCCACACCCATCTGGTGCGCACGTCCTTGCGTACGTTTACTTCGCTGAACGTGCGCACGTCCTCCGCGCTGGATGTGCATGCCATTGCGGTGACCATTGGCGTGGGTGCTACCACGGTTAACCCGTACCTGGCGCAGGAAAGCATTGCCGACCGGCACCGCCGGGGCCTGTTCGGCAGCCGCAGCCTGCGTGAATGCATGGAACGTTACCGCAAGGCGGTGGATAAGGGCCTGCTCAAGATCATGTCCAAGATGGGGATTTCCATCGTGGCGTCGTATCGTGGCGGCTGTAATTTCGAGGCGGTGGGCCTTTCACGCGCCCTGACGGCGGAATTCTTCCCCGGCATGCCTTCGCGTATTTCGGGTATCGGGCTTTCGGGTATTGCGCGCAACGTGCTCAGCCTGCATGCGCGGGCCTGGGGGTCTGCTTCCGCCCTGACGCTGCCGGTGGGCGGGCTGTACAAGCTGCGCCGCGGTGCGGAACAGCATGCCTTCGATGGCCAGTTGATCCATATGCTGCAAACCGCTGTCGCCACCGACAGCTTTACCATCTACCGCCGCTATGCCGATGCCGTGCGCGCGCAGCCCCCCGTGGCCCTGCGCGACCTGCTCGACTTCCGCGAAGGGCGCACCCCCATTCCGGTGGAGGAGGTGGAAAGCATCACCCAGTTGCGCAAGCGGCTGATCTCGCCTGCCATTTCCCTGGGCGCACTCAGCCCCGAAGCGCATGAGACACTTTCCATCGCCATGAACCGGATCGGTGCGAAATCCGATTCCGGTGAAGGCGGGGAAGACCCGTCCCGCGCCAAGCCCCGCCCCAATGGCGATAACGCGTCCTCTGCCATCAAGCAGGTAGCGTCCGGCCGGTTCGGGGTGACCGCGCAGTACCTGAACGATTGCCGCGAGCTTGAAATCAAGGTGGCGCAGGGTGCCAAGCCGGGTGAAGGCGGGCAGTTGCCCGGCTTCAAGGTGACGGAGCTGATCGCCAAGCTGCGCCATGCCACACCGGGTGTGACCCTGATTTCGCCCCCGCCGCACCACGATATCTATTCCATCGAGGATCTGGCCCAGCTTATCTACGACCTCAAGCAGATCAACCCGGATGCGCGGGTTACGGTCAAGCTGGTGGCGCGTTCGGGCATTGGCACCATTGCCGCGGGTGTAGCCAAGGCCAAGGCCGATGCGATCCTGATTTCGGGCCATAGCGGGGGCACGGGGGCCAGCCCGCTCAGCTCCATCAAATATGCGGGCCTGCCGTGGGAACTGGGGCTGGCGGAAACGCACCAGGTGCTCATGCTCAACCGCCTGCGCCACCGCGTGCGCCTGCGCGCCGATGGCGGGATCAAGACCGGGCGCGACGTGGTGATCGCGGCCATGCTGGGGGCCGAGGAATTCGGTATCGGCACGGCAAGCCTTGTCGCCATGGGCTGTATCATGGTGCGGCAGTGCCATTCCAACACCTGCCCGGTCGGCGTGTGTTCGCAGGACCCGGCCATGCGCGCGAAGTTCGAAGGCACGCCCGAGAAGGTGATCAACCTGTTCTCCTTCATTGCCGAGGACGTGCGCAATATCCTGGCCTCGCTCGGCTTCCGCTCGCTCAACGAAGTCATCGGCCGGACCGACCTGCTGCGCCAGGTCTCGCGCGGGACGGACGACCTGGACGATTTGGACCTGAACTCCCTGTTGTCGCAGGCGGACCCGGGGCCGTTCGCGCGCTACTGCACGCTGGAAGGGCGCAACGAAGTGCCCGACACGCTGGACGCGCAGATGGTGGGCGACGCCCGGCCCCTATTCGAACATGGCGAGAAAATGCAGTTGCACTACAACGTGCAGAACACCCAGCGCGCTATCGGCACGCGCATTTCATCGCTGATCGTGCGGCAGTTCGGCATGAAGACGCTTGCTCCGGGCCACCTGACCGTAAGGCTGCGCGGTTCCACCGGCCAGTCGCTGGGGGCGTTCGCGGTGCAGGGGCTCAAGCTCGAAGTGCTGGGCGATGCGAACGACTATGTAGGCAAGGGCCTGTCGGGGGCGACCATTACGGTACGTCCGTCGCCGTCTTCCACGCTGGTGACGAACAAGAACGCCATTATCGGCAATACGGTGCTGTATGGCGCGACCTCGGGCGAGCTGTTCGCGGCCGGGCAGGCGGGCGAACGCTTTGCCGTGCGCAATTCCGGTGCTGTGGCCGTGGTGGAAGGCTGCGGTTCCAACGGCTGCGAATACATGACCGGCGGCACGGTGGTGGTGCTGGGTGAGGTCGGCGACAATTTCGGCGCGGGCTTTACCGGCGGCATGGCCTTCGTGCTTGACACGGCGCAGGACTTCGCTGAACGCATCAACCCCGAATCCCTGCTCTGGACCCGGGTGACGGACCCGAAATGGGAGGCCACATTGCGCGGCCTGGTGGAACGGCATGTGGAGGAAACAGGCTCCGCCTACGCCGCCATGCTGCTGCATAAATGGGACGACGTGCTGCCGCAGTTCTGGCAGATCGTGCCCCGCGATTACGCGCGTATTATCGGCTTTACCGTGCCCCAGGCCGAACTGGAGCACGCGGGCTGAAGCAGGAGGCCGACAGAACACAGCGGGAGACGGGTCTTTTCAAAGGTGCTTCTATGACAGGGGTGCCATGACAGGGACGTTATGAAAAATCCGTCCCCCCTGTTTTCGTTTGGGCCGTTCGTGTCTCGCGGGGTAGCATCATGCACGTTGGCTGACCCGCTCCCTGCGGGGCCACGCAGTTCGACGTGCATGATGGCCTATGGTGCATTCCGCCGCCGGGTTTGTGTTGTCCTGCGTTCTTTCACAGGTCGTTTGTAGTAGGGTGCGGCGGGTATTTTTTCATGCCTCACGATGGATCGCCCGATCTGACGGATTTCCAACAAGAATTGCAAGCTGGCTCTGGCTGCTGATGCCGGCTTTGCGGAAGATATCCTTGCGCTGGGTTCCTGCGTATTGCTCCGACATTCCCATTAGATCCGCGGTTTTTCGTGGTAGGGTGCGTGCTTCTCGAAGCTTTTTGTAAAAAGCTTCGCCGAAAACTTTCAGAAAATTCATAGATATTTCTCAGCCCGGCTTGCTCCGGGCAGGCATCCTGCGGGCCTGGGCATTATCCCGCCTGAGGGTCATTCTGGCCTGACATCATGCGCGCGCGATGAGGCACGCATGACATGGTCGCGTTTTTATGGATGTGCCGAAGTTTATAGGTAATACCGTAAGACTATAGTCTTCGTGCAAAAAGAAAAAAGAAGACGAACATTTAATGCTGGCAGTCCCTCCCAAATGGGAGCTTAGATGCGCAGTTTGTCTATGCGAAACTGGAACCATGTAACTGTCTGTATTTCTACGGTGGAGTGGTTCGGTGGAGAAGAATAATTTTACGGCGGCATTTAAAAAAGTCGGTAAATCTTTCAAGTGTCGTTATTTGCGGTCGGTCTCCGTTCTTGCCTTGCTGGCAGGCGGCATGGGTGCACCGGTTGCGCAGGCGGTGGCGGATGAAATCGTTAATTATGACCTGACAAATACGGCGGCGGATTCCTGGTACAATGTTCTTCAGGGCGGTGTATCGACCTCCTATGTGTGGGGTACATTTACATGGGACTGGACAACAGAAACCCTGGTATCCGCTGATCTGCACGTTACGGCCAGTCCGGGAGTCGGGGGGTATCCGGCAATTGTGGCGACTGACTTTTCCGAAGACGATCAGGTGTACGATCAGTGGACCGGGGATACCCAGACTATAGCAACGTATACATTTGACGGTAATACCTACACGCAAGGCTCGACTATTCATTCCGAACTGCATCTTGTTGCCGCTAACGATTTGCAAATCATGCTGGATTTTACGCCCGATGTTACTGACGAGCTTTATCCTGTCGATAATAATGTCAGTTCATCCATGTCGTATACGTATGCGGAAGATAACCCTTATGGCCTTGCCGCAACGGCTGCGGTAGCGAGCGGGGCAGAATTTATCGCAACAACCCAAACGGCGTCATCGTTGCCATCGTCATCTTCCAGCGCTATTTTCGACGGGGGCACCTTGGCGCTCGATGGAACGGATATTTCTGGAAATACCTTCTCGATCACCGGCAACAACGGCACGATCGACCTTGCAGGGCATGACGCCACCATTACCAACCCGATCACGAATTACCAGGCTGGAACAGCGGGTGGCCTCACCATTACCGATTCAGGCACCGGTGGCGCCCTTACCCTGGCGGGTGCGAATACCTATACCGGGACGACGACGGTCGATCAGGGGGCTGCTCTGGACCTTCCTGGCTCGCTGGCCGGCGCGCTGGCGAATAATGGCGTTACCGACATCAACGGCGGCACCGTTGCGGGGACGACCACCAATACCGGCACGCTGACGGCAGAAAATGGCGCGACCCTGCACGATATCGACAATCAGGCCGGCACGGCGACCCTGACCGACACCAGTGGCGATGCCATCAACAACGCTGCAGGTGCGACCCTGGGTGCGACCGGCGGCACGTTCACCAGTGCGACCAACGCCGGGGACCTTACGCTTGGGCAGGGCAATACCATTGCGGGCGATGTCGCGAATAACGGTGGCACGCTGGCGCTGGACGGCGATACCGTTGCTGGAACCACCACCAATACCGGCACACTGTCGGCCGACGGTGCAACGCTTGCCGATCTGGACAACCAGGCCGGCACGGCGACCCTGACCGATACCAGTGGGGATGCCATCAACAACGCGGCAGGTGCGACCCTGGGTGCGACCGGCGGCACGTTCACCAGTGCGACCAACGCCGGGGACCTTACGCTTGGGCAGGGTGATACCGTTACGGGCGATGTCACGAATAATGGCGGCACGCTGGCGCTGGATGGCAACACGATCGGGGGAACGCTGGCTGCGAATGACGGCACCTTTACCGTCACACAGGTGGGGGCAAGCTCGGCGGATGTGGGCTCCACGGTCGGTTCGCTTTCGGGCGGGGCAGATGGTCTGCTGAACGGCACGCTGGACGTGAGCAATGCAGACGGCACCTATTCGGGCAGTATGACCGGTGCCGGGGGGCTCAGCGTGACAGGCGGGAACGAAACCCTTTCGGGCACCAATACCTATACCGGGACGACGACAGTCGATCAGGGGGCTGCTCTGGACCTTCCTGGCTCGCTGGCCGGCGCGCTGGCGAATAATGGCGTTACCGACATCAACGGCGGCACCGTTGCGGGGACGACCACCAATACCGGCACACTGACGGCGGAAAATGGCGCGACCCTGCACGATATCGACAACCAGGCCGGCACGGCGACCCTGACCGACACCAGTGGCGATGCCATCAACAACGCGGCAGGTGCGACCCTGAGTGCGACCGGCGGCACGTTCACCAGTGCGACCAACGCCGGGGACCTTACGCTTGGGCAGGGTGATACCGTTACGGGCGATGTCACGAATAATGGCGGCACGCTGGCGCTGGATGGCAACACGATCGGGGGAACGCTGGCTGCGAATGACGGCACCTTTACCGTCACACAGGTGGGGGCAAGCTCGGCGGATGTGGGCTCCACGGTCGGTTCGCTTTCGGGCGGGGCGGATGGTCTGCTGAACGGCACGCTGGACGTGACCAATGCAGACGGCACCTATTCGGGCAGCATGACCGGTGCCGGGGGCTCAGCGTGACAGGCGGGAACGAAACCCTTTCGGGCACCAATACCTATAGCGGGAATACGGTGGTCTCCAACGGTACGCTGACGGTGGATGGTTCGATCGCCAGTTCTCCTGTGACGGTGGAAAATAACGGCGTTCTGGCCGGTTCTGGCATAGTGGGGGCAACCGAGGTCGAAAGTGGCGGTATTATCTCGCCCGCCGGCAGCGATGCCGCGGGGGACGGTCCGGTCGGCACTTTGACGACAAACGGTTCGCTGAGCATGGATGCGGGGTCGACCCTGCTGGCCAATGCCGTGGGGACCGATACAGGCACCAGTGTGCAGGTCAACGGCACCACGAATGAACTGATCCAGAGCGATCAGGTTAAGGTCAACGGTGCCCTGACTTTGTCGGGCAGCACCATAGCCCTGACCGGAACACCCTTGAAATATGGCCAGGCTTACGAGCTTTTTTCGGCAACGGATGGTGTAACCATCGACAATTCCAATGTTGTCGCGGCTGTGAATCCGTACCTCTTCCTTGCCCCGTCCCTGTCCACCGATGGCACGAATGTCTATGTCACGGATGAGCGGAACGGTGTGTCTTTTGCCTCGGTAGCCAATACCCGCAACGAAAGCACGGTAGGGGGAGCGTTGGACCGCCTGCCGGCTAATAGCAGCGTGGCTGTGGCGGTTTCACAATTGAATGCGGCGAATGCCCGTTCGGCGTTCAACGCCTTGTCGGGCGAGATTCATGCTTCTGCCCGCACGGCGCTGATCCAGGACAGCTTCTTTGTCAGGCAGGCCGCTCTGGACCGGCTGGACGGCGCGGATTGCGACAGTGCCCAGGTCGACAGCACGATCCGTACAGCGGACGTACGCACGAAACACGATGACGGGCGTTGTCATTCTGATCGGGCGGTTTTTTGGGGGGAAGCCTATGGCAGCCTCGGCCATAATTCCGGCGACGGCAATGCCGCGGCCATGCAGCATTCGACGACCGGGTTCGTAATGGGGGCCGATGCGCCGGTGCTGGACACGTGGCGTGTGGGCGGGCTGCTCAGCTACGGTCGGTCCATGTTCGATATCGGCAGCGGACGCAGTTCATCCGGGCACAGCAACAATGTTTCGGTTGGCGGCTACGCTGGCACGCATTGGGGTAATCTTAACCTGCGTCTGGGCGCTACCTATACGTGGGACATGCTCAGTATCCGTCGGAACGTGGCATTCCCCGGGTTTGGAAACCGTCTGAACAGCAATTATCTTGGCGGGACCGCCCAGGGCTTTGGGGAACTGAGCTACAAACTGCACGCCGGGCACACGATTGTTGAGCCCTTCGGCAATGTCGCCTACGTCAATCTGCATACCGATGGATATCATGAACACGGCGGCCCGTCGGCCGTACGGGGTGCTGCGACCGATACAGGGGTAACGTTCTCCCCCTTCGGTTTCCGTGCATCTTCGGCCGTGCAGGTCGGAAAGCTGACGCTGGTTCCCCACGGCATGGTGGCCTACCGTCATGCCTTCGGCCTGACCACACCCACCATGCGGCAGGTATTCGCATCCACGAATGGCGGCATGGATGTGGGCGGGGTGGCATTGTCCACAAATGCGGTCGTTGTCGATGCGGGGCTGAGTGCACGCCTGACAGACCGGATCGACATCGGTCTTTCCTTCATCGGGCAATACGGGGACCAGTCGGTTGATAGTGGTGCCCGCGCGCATTTCCGCTTCAAGTTCTGATCCTGTAAAAGACAGGACCGTGGCTCGTCCGGCAATGCCGGGCGGGCCGTGTTTCCGACACGTCGCGACACTGCAAAATAAGATCATGCGCGCGGCGGTTCTGTCCGGTGCGGCCGCCATATCCATGGTGGGGATGTGCCCCGCCCCGGTCCATGTGGCGGCGGGCGCTGTGGACCATGGAAGCAGTGTGCAGACGTTACCCGGCGGGCGAGGGGGCAATCTCTCGCCCGCTGTGCTTTTTTGCCATGCGGCGTTCGCGTTCGTGCGCTCTCGCCTCTGGCGCATTTGCAGGGTAGAGTAGGGGCATGGAACAGACCACGCACGCCCCCAATCCCCGGCATACTCCCCATTTCACCGCCCCGGTCAGCGATCGATCCTCTGGCGCGCCCGCAACGGCAGGGGAGGGCGCGCTCCCCCGGTGGGACCTGTCCGCCCTGTATGCGGGCATGGACGACCCCAAGCTGGAAGCCGATCTGGCGGGTGCCACCGAACAGGCCAGGGATTTTGCCCAGCGCTATCAGGGCAGGCTTGCGGGCCTGTCCGGGCATGAACTGGCGACGGCGCTGGCCGAGTTCGAGGCGATCGAGGAAAAACTGGGGCAGGCGGGCTCTTATGCCTCCTTGCTGTTCGCGGCGGATTCGTCAGATCCCGCGATCAGCCGTTTCAACCAGTCCATGAACGAACGGCTGACGGCGATCTCCACCGATCTGCTGTTTTTCACGCTGGAACTGAACCGGCTGGAGGAAGACGCCTTGCAGGCCCGGCTGGCCGACCCGGCTCTGGCGCGCTGGCAGCCTTACCTGCGCGATGTGCGGATGTACCGCCCGCACCAGTTGTCGGACGAGGTTGAAAAGGTCCTGCTGGAAAAATCCGTTACCGGGGCGCAGTCCTGGTGCCGCCTGTTCGATGAAACCATAGCCGCCCTGCGTGTCACGCTCGATGGCCGGGAAATGACGGTGGGCGAAGCGCTCAACCGCCTGTCCGACACCAACCGCGACACGCGCGCGCGCGCGGGCCAGGCCGTGGGTGCCGTATTCGGCGAGAATGTGCGGTTGTTCTCGCTCATTACCAACACCCTGGCCAAGGACAAATCCATAGCCGACGGCCTGCGCCATTACGCGCGCCCGACTTCGGCACGTAACCTGTCCAACATGGTCGAAGACAATGTGGTGGATGCGCTGGTCTCCGCCGTAAAGGCCGATTATCCGCGCCTGTCGCACCGCTACTACGCGCTCAAGGCCCGCTGGATGGGGCTGGAAAAGCTCGAACACTGGGACCGCAACGCCCCGCCCCCCGGCAGCGACGACCGCGAAATTCCCTGGGCGGAAGCCAAATCCATCGTGCAGAAGGCCTATGACGGGTTTGACCCGCGCCTTGGCAGGATCATCAACACCTTCCTGACCAATCCGTGGATTGACGTGCCCCCGGCCCCCGGCAAGTCACCCGGGGCTTTCGCCCACCCCACCGTGCCATCGGCCCATCCGTATATTCTGCTGAACTATCATGGCCGCATTCGCGATGTCATGACGCTGGCCCATGAACTGGGCCACGGCGTGCACCAGGTCCTGGCGGCGCGGCAGGGTTATTTCATGTCCGACACACCGCTGACCCTGGCCGAAACCGCCAGCGTGTTCGGCGAGATGCTGACCTTCCAGTCCCTGCTGGAAGCGGAAAAAGACCCCGCCCGCCGCCGCCTGCTGCTGGCCGCCAAGGTGGAGGACATGCTCAACACCGTAGTGCGCCAGATCGCGTTCTACGATTTTGAAACCCGCGTGCATGACGAACGCCGCAGCGGCGAATTGCTGCCCGAACGCATTGGCGAAATCTGGCGCGCCGTGCAGACCGAAAGCCTGGGCCCGGCCTTTCACTTCACCCCCGACTACGACGTGTTCTGGGCGTATATTCCGCATTTCATCCATTCGCCCTTCTATGTCTACGCCTATGCGTTCGGGGACTGCCTGGTGAACGCGCTTTACGGCGTGTTCCGCGAAGGAGCGCCCGGTTTCCAGGATAAATACGTTGCCATGCTGGAAGCGGGCGGCACGCTGCGCCACCGCGAATTGCTGGCCCCCTTCGGGCTGGATGCGTCCGAACCCGCCTTCTGGCGCAAGGGGCTGGATGTGATCTCCGGTTTCATTGACGAGTTGGAACAGGGCTGATCATGGCGCGTGACCTCGATAATTCCGGCGTTTTCGGCGAATTCCGGCGCATGGTGCAGACAACCGGCACGGTAGGCGGGATCGCCGCCCGCCTGGCCGGCCACAAGATCGGCCTGTTTTCAGGTGGGGCCGCCCATGCGGAAGACCTCAAATCCGTGCTGGGCGGGCTCAAGGGCCCGTTGATGAAGGCGGCCCAGCTTCTGGCCACCATCCCCGGCGCCCTGCCCGAGGAATACGCCGAGGAACTGGCCCAGCTTCAGTCCAACGCGCCCCCCATGGGGTGGAACTTCGTGCGTCGCCGCATGACGGCGGAGCTTGGGCCGGGCTGGGAAAAGCATTTCCGCTCCTTCGGGCGCGAAGCAGCGGCTGCCGCCAGCCTGGGGCAGGTCCACAAGGCGGTGCTGGCCGATGGCCGCGTCGTTGCCTGCAAGCTGCAATATCCCGACATGAATGCGGCGGTAGAGGCCGATCTGCGGCAATTCCGCATGGCGATCGGTGTCTATCACCGGCTGGACAACGCCATCCGCCAGGATGACGTGGTGGAGGAACTGGCCGAACGCCTGCGCGAGGAACTGGATTACCGGCGCGAAGCCGCCAACATGCGGCTTTACAACGGCATGCTGAGCGAATGCCCCGACATTACGGTGCCCCTGCCGGTGGACGAGCTTTGCACCCGCCGCCTGCTGACCATGGAATGGGTGGCTGGCCGCAACCTGAACACCGCCATAAAGGACGGGCTGGCGGAGGATGAGAAAAAAGCCATCGCCCGCGCCCTGTTCCGTGCGTGGTACCTGCCGCTGTACCGCTACGGCGTGGTGCATGGCGACCCACATATGGGCAATTTCACCCTGCGTGACGATGGCGGGCTGAACCTGCTCGATTTCGGGGCGATTCGCATTTTCAGGCCCTCTTTCATCAAGGGCAATATCGACCTCTATAACGCCCTGCGCACAGGGGACACCGATCTGGCGGCCCATGCGTATGAGGAATGGGGCTTTCGCGACCTGACGCGCGAGAAAGTGCTGGTGCTCAACGAATGGGCGGGGCTTTTGTTCGCCCCGCTCATGGATGAGCGCGAACGCTACATCCAGGAAGACAACGACCCCTCGCGCGGGCGCGAAGTGCTGTCGCGCGTGCATGACGGGCTGCAAAAAGCCGGCGGCGTGCGCCTGCCGCGCGAATTCGTGCTGGTGGACCGCTCCGCCATCGGGCTGGGCTCGGTCTTCATGCGGCTCAAGGTCAAGATGAACTGGAGCGAACTGTTCCACGAAATCGTGGAAGGCTTCGACAAGGATACCCTGGCCCTGCGCCAGCAGGCGGCGGTGGATGCCGCCAGTTTCCCCCCCGACGTGCCCCCAGCAGTCTGAAGGGCATTGCCGCAGACTCCGCGCGGCTCCGACCGGCCCCGAGCGGCAGCGGCGTGGGCATGCTCGCGCCGGCCAGTGCGGGCTACAGCCCGTGAATAACGAGCCTCTGTGCGACAGCCCCCGCGCCTGCAACAGGGGCGGCGTCAGCCATGACCGGGCTGCGCGCTACCGCCATGCCTGAGCCACCCCGACCCCTCTCCGCATTGTGCAGAACGGCCTTGAAGGCAGCGGGCGGGGTGCTGCCCTGGTTCAGTAAGACTGCCAGGACGGGCGGCGCAGATGTTCCTGGTTATATTGCAACTGCTCTTTCGTAAGCTGGAACCCCACTTCGAAACGGTAGTCTGAATCCACATTGCGCGGCGGAATGGGCAGGTCGACGGTCACGAGCCGGGTTTCGTTGTCGAAGGTGGAAAGATTGGGCGGGAACGTCACCACATGGTGGAAGACGTGCTTGTTCACGATCCGGTCGCCATGCAGCACGGCAATGAACCAGGGCAGGGTCACGGTGGTGCCGGTTGCCGCCGCACCCTTCTCGACCGTCATGCGCAGCACGAGTCGGGTTTTCAGGTCCTTGGGGCCGCCGGACTGGCAGTCGCCTTGCAGTTTGACGATGCTCGCCCGCGCCACCAGGTCGGGGAATGTCGTGCTTTTGCCATTATAGAGGTAATAATCGGCGGCTTCGCCCGGCACATGCGTAATGGGGCAGGCCGGTGCAAAGCTCATGGATGCGTTCTGGTCAGGGCCGCAACCGCTCAGGACACTCAATAGTCCCAACGCCGCCAGGCCCGACGGGGCAGGGCGGAAAAACAGGCGGAATGCAGGCGCAGCAGGGTGGGGCATGGAATGGTCCGGCTTTATGTGAAGGACAGGTGACAAGACAGGGCATAAAAGCGTGGTGTAGACTGACAGGCGCATCTTTGAGGGCTTCGATGCCGTAAAACGGGTTGCATCCCTTGCGTCCTTTGCGTAGGCCACAATTTCCGTCGCCCTAGCGGGTTCCGGGCAGAGCCAGTTTTCAATATGCTTCTTCATAGCCAGTTTTCTTCTATACAGTCCGCCGCAACTTTGGGGAACACCATGCCCGATCAAACTCAAACCAAAGCTCCCGCGACCGCTCCTGCCCCCGGCGCGTCCCACGCTGCGCCGCAGGGCGGTGCCAACGGGGCTTCCAAAGGTGCGGATGCCATGTCGCTGAAGGTGCTCCTGGCCGGTCCGCGTGGCTTTTGCGCCGGGGTGGACCGCGCCATCCGCGTGGTGGAGGAAGCCATCCGGCGCTACGGCGCACCTGTCTATGTGCGGCATGAAATCGTGCATAACCGCACGGTGGTGGAAGAGCTGGAAGCCCAGGGCGCCATTTTTGTCGAGGAACTGGACGAAGTGCCGCCTGACGGCCATGTCGTGTTTTCCGCCCATGGCGTGCCCAAGACCGTCCCGGCCGAAGCCGAACGCCGTAACCTGCTTTATCTGGATGCCACATGCCCGCTGGTGTCCAAGGTGCACCGCGAGGCCGAACGCCATTACGCCGGTGGTGGCCCCGAAAGCCGCCATATCCTGATGATCGGCCATGCCGGCCACCCCGAGGTTGTGGGCACCATGGGCCAGTTGCCCCCCGGTGCGGTGACCCTGATCAACGATGCGGAAGAAGCCCGCACGGTCCAGCCCGAAGACCCCACGCGCCTGGCGTTCATTACCCAGACCACGCTTTCGGTCGACGATACGGCTGAAATCGTGGATATCCTGCGCGAGCGCTTTCCCCTGATCGAAGGCCCCAAGCGCGAGGATATCTGCTACGCCACCACCAACCGGCAGGAAGCGGTCAAGACCATCGCCCCCGAATGCGACCTGGTGATCGTGATCGGCTCCCCCAATTCGTCCAACTCGCAGCGCCTGCGCGAAGTGGCCGAACGTTCGGGCACGCCGCGCGCGCTTCTCGTCCCCCGGCTGGACGCGCTGGACTGGTCGGTGCTCGAAGGGGTCAGCACGCTGGGGATTACGGCGGGTGCGTCCGCCCCCGAAGCGCTGGTGCAGGAAATGCTGGCGGAAATGGCCAAGCGCTACACGCTGTGCATAGAAGAACGGATCGTGAAGGAAGAAAACGTGACCTTCCGCCTTCCCGCACCCTTGGGCTGAAGGTGGTTTATGGCCGTCTACACGGACGTCAGTGACGACGCCCTTCGTGCTTTCCTGGACGATTTCGCCATCGGGTCGCTGGTGGCATTTCGCGGGATTGCCGAAGGGGTCGAAAACAGCAATTTCCAGCTTCGCACCACCCAGGGTGACTATATCCTCACCCTGTATGAAAAGCGGGTCAATGCGCAAGACCTGCCTTGGTTTCTAGGCCTTATGCAGCACCTCGCGCGGGAAGGGGTGACCTGCCCGCAACCCGTGGCGGACAGGCAGGGCCAGTCGCTGAAAATCCTGGCCGGGCGCCCCGCGGCCGTAACCACCTTCCTGCCCGGCGTGTGGCCGCGCGTGATCCGGCTGGAACATTGCCGTCCGCTGGGTCAGGCCCTGGCGCAATTGCATGTGGCCGGCCGGTCTTACGTGCAGGAACGGGCGAACGGGCTGGGGCCGGATGCCTGGCCCCCCCTGCTGCAAAGCTGCGGCGCGGGGGCCGATACGGTGCAGCCCGGCCTGCTGGCGGAACTGCAGGCAGCCCTTGCCGAGATCGTGCCCAACTGGCCCGGTCGGGGGCAGACGCCCAGCCTGCCGCGCGGGCAGATCCATGCCGATCTGTTCCCCGACAACGTGTTTTTCCTTGACCAGAAACTCTCGGGCCTGATCGATTTCTATTTCGCCTGCACGGATTTCCTGGCCTACGATATCGCGATCTGCCTGAACGCCTGGTGCTTCGCGATCGATGGTTCCTTCAACATCACCTTCGCGCGCCAGATCTTGCAGGGCTACGAGAGCATTCGCCCGCTGGAAGACGCCGAGCGGGCCTGCATGCCCCTGCTGGCGCGTGGGGCGGCCATGCGCTTCCTGCTGACCCGGCTGTACGACTGGATCAACACCCCGGCCGATGCGCTGGTAACCCCCAAGGACCCGCTGGACTATCTCAAACGTCTGCGCTTCCATATGGCGACAAAGAGCAGCAGTGGCTATGGATTCTGAAAACCCCGTCATGCAGCATGACCAGCCAGGCACCGCAGATGCCCCCGCGGGCAGTGCGGGCACGGCCGTGCAAGGCAGCCCGTCGGCGCAGGCGTGCGATGGCCTGGCCGACAGCCTGTCCGAAGGGGAGCAGGAGAATGGGGAAAACCCGGCGGCCGGTCCTGCGCGCACAGTCGTGGAAGTCTGGACCGATGGCGGGTGCAGGCCCAACCCGGGCCCCGGTGGCTGGGGCGTTCTGCTACGCTGCAAGGGCGTGGAGCGCGAGCTTTCGGGTGGCGAGGAAGCAACCACCAACAACCGCATGGAACTGACCGCCGCGGCCGAGGCGCTGGAGGCGCTGACCCGGCCCTGTATCGTCAGCCTTCATACGGACAGCGAATATGTCCGCAACGGCATCACGCGCTGGCATACCGGCTGGGTGCGGCGCAACTGGCGCAATGCGTCGGGCGATCCCGTGGCCAATATGGACCTGTGGCGGCGGTTGCTGGACGCCACCAAGCGCCATGACGTGTCCTGGCACTGGGTCAAGGGCCATTCCGGCGTGCCGGAAAACGAACGGGTGGACCAGTTGGCGACGGATGCCCGCAAAGCGGTGGAAGCCTCCCTGTCCAGATAGGCAGCACCCTCGGGCCCGCTCCACCGGCCCGACAATGGCCCTTCATGCGGACCACGGAAAGAAAGCCCGCCTTTGGCTTGCCGCCCGTATTCAGCTTTGTCGTTTACCCCGGCATTCCGTATCGCCCGCGCTGCCCGTATCCCGGGTAGCGCAGGCGCGGATGTTTACGGCATGACATCCGATTCATAAATGGTGATGTAATCCTGTGTCTCGCCCGGCTTGGATTCTGGCGGTTCACCGATCACGCGCAGGTAAATCCGTGTGGACGGGGTGCCCCCGTTCATAAGCACGCTGCGCGCGGCCAGGCCCCGCGCCAGCGCCATGCGGCGCGGCAGGGAGGGATCGTTCGCAGCTCCCGAACTGTAGGCGTCGATCATGGCGCGGATATGCGGCTTGTCGGACAGGCGCTGCCCGAAGGCCAGAATGGCCTGGTGTGTCTCCGGGTTCAGGGCGGCCGATCCGGGCGCGAAGGTCAGGCGCACCCCGCCGGGAATGGCCGTGACAGTGCCCTGCGCCTGAAGTTCGACTGCAGGCTGGGCCGGAATGGGGAAGGGGTGAATTTCCACATCCGGTGGGGCCGGGGTCAGTTGCGGCTCGGGCGGGGGCGCGGGCGGGATGGTCGGCGGTGGTGCCGGGCGCTGCGGCTGCGTGCTGGCCGGCGGGGCGGCTTTCGGGGTGCCGGTGGTCTGGTTGCCCCCATTCTGGCCGCCTGGCGCGGCATTGCTTCCAGCCGCGTTGCCCTGGGCCGCCGTGCCCTGGCCCGTGGTGCCCTGGCTTGCGGTGCCTGGGCTTGTGGTGCTCTGGGCCGCGTTGTTCCGTGCGGGGGCGGTCCCTGTGGGGCTGGACTGTGCCGTGCCCTGTCCCTGCGCTGCGGGGGTGTTGCCAGCCGGTGTGGCCGTGGGCGCCTGCCTGCCCGATTGCGTGGCGGCCGGGGCGGAGGGTGCTGCGGGTGTGCGGGTCTGTGCGGGTCTGCGCGGGCGGGCCGGGGCTTGTTCGGTCGTGCTGCCCGACTGGGGCTTGCCTGTGGCGGGTATGGACGGGGTCGCACTTTGAAGGTGGTCGAGCGCTTCGCTGCTGGTGGAAACCTGCGCCTGCGCCGTGGCCATGCTCAGGATGACCGCCCCGCAAAGCAGGGACATCCGGCGCGAAAAAAAGAAGAGTTTGTGCATCGTGCCGCAGCCTAGCCCAGAAAGCGTTAGAGGTGGAATGGGCAAATTCGTGCCCCAGCGCATGGCATGGGCTAGGCGCTGAACTGTTCGGACACGATCCGTTCGGATAGCGTCTGCCCCGGGTCGAACAGGAGCGTCACACTCAGGCTGCGGTCCTCGCGCACCTGGACCGAGACCACATTGCGGATCTCCATCGAATCGGCCACGGCCGCCACCGGGCGTTTCTCATGCTCGAGCACGGTGAACGCCACATGGGCCGAAGAAGGCAGCAAGGCCCCCCGCCAGCGGCGCGGCCTGAAGGCGCAGATCGGTGTCAGCGGCAGCAGATTGCCCGAGAGCGGGACGATCGGCCCATGCGCGGACAGGTTATAGGCGGTCGAACCCGCCGGGGTGGCCAGAAGTGCGCCGTCACAGATCAGTTCGGGCAGGCGCACATGCTCATCCACATCGATCCGCAGCTTGGCGGCCTGGCGGGTCTGGCGAAAGAGATAGACATCGTTCAGGGCCAGGGCTTCGAAAACCTCGCCATGGGCGGCTGTGGCCGTCATGCGCAACGGGTGCAGGGTCGCGGCCTGGGCGTGGCTGAGCCGTTCGGGCAGGGTTTCCTCGTTCGTGGGGTTCATCAAAAACCCGACCGAACCGCAGTTCATGCCGTAGACCGGCGTCGTAAACCCCGCCTCCAGCACCACGCGCAATGTCTCCAGCATGAAGCCATCCCCGCCCAGGCATACGATCACCTCGGCGTCGCCCGGGTGGCAGTTCCCGTAACGGGCCACCAGCCGGTCAAGCTCCGCGCGGGCGGTTTCCGTGGGGGCGGCCATGAAGGCCAGGTGTCGCACCGGATGGTTGAACAGCGGTGGGGCAGGGGTGCCTGTGGTGTTATCCCGCAAGATGATGGTCCTGGCAAAAAAGCGGCGCGGGCCGGGTGTCGGGTGCGATATCGGCGGGGTGGGCGGGCTGGGCGGCCATGCGGGCTACCTGCCTGTCCTCCAGCGTCCGGGCGAAGGCCGGAGCCAGTGCTGTATGCAGCACTTCGTCATAGACCGCCAGCGTGGCGTGCTGCATGGCCTGGGTGGTGTAGCGCGCCAGCACCATCTGCCGGGCGGCCTGGCCCATGGCTTCCAGCCCGGCGGAGGGCATGCTCAATATGGCATGAATGGCCTCCGCCAGGGCCTGGGCATTGTTGGGCGGCACACACAGGCCGGTGACGCCGTGCTCCACCGTTTCGGCTGCGGCGCCATGATGGGCGGCAAGAACCGGGCGGCCCATGGCCTGGGCTTCCACAACCACGCGGCCGAACGGTTCGGGGCGCAGCGAAGGGACGACCACCATGGCGGCCAGCGCCATGGCGGCGGGCATGTCATCGCAATGCCCGCCAAACCGTATGACATCCGTCAGGCCAAGCTGGGCCGCCTGTGCTGCCAGGTCCTGGGCGTAGCGTGCGCTGCCGGTTTCGGACCCCGCGAACACGCAGCACCATTTCAGCGCCGGGTGGGTGCGGGCCAGCAGGGCCAGGGCTTGCAGCACCAGCCCCTGGCCTTTCCAGTGCGTCAGCCTGCCGGGCATGAGAATGACCGGCATGTCGGGCGGTATGTCCCATTGTTCGGCCAGAAGGTGCTGGCGTTGCCCCGACACGGCGGCCGGGTCGAACTGCTGGACGTCCGCCCCGCGCGGGATGGTGCGCAGCCGGTCGGGCCCGACATGATAATCCGCCGCCAGTCTCTGGGCGATGTGCCGGCTGATGGCGATCACCCTGGTGCCGCTGGCCAGTACGGCGTTGTAGAACCGCTTGCCCGGCCAGCTACTGGCATGCACCCCATGCCATGTGGTGATCAGCGGTGTGCGCCCACCCCACGCGCGGCGCTTGCGGCAGGCCAGCCGGGCCACCCAGGCGGGTGCGCGCGAACGCGCATGCACAAGGCTGACACCATGCGTATCCATGATGCGGGCCAGGGTGCGGGCATTGCCGAGCATGCGCAGCGGATTGCGGCTGCCGCAATGGGGCAGCGTGATATGTTCGGCCCCCACCCGGCGCAGATGCGGTTCCAGCCGCCCGCCCGCGCTGACCACCATGGCCCTGCCCCCGGCCAGGGTTATTGCATCGGCCATTTCCAGCGTTCCGCGTTCCACGCCGCCTTGTTCCAGCGCTGGAAGGATTTGCAAAATGACCGCTCGGTCAGGTGAACTGCTCATGCCCGCCAACCTATCACGTTTTTGGGCCCTTGCACCACAGGTGCCGGGCCCGGGGCGCTGCGAATGGGGCGGGCCGCCCGACCCAGCTTGACCTACATTGCCTGCTTTCTGCTATGGATGCGGTATGTGCCGCCGCCTGCTCCCCCGTTCAACACTTTCGCTCTCATTGGCCATCAAGGGTATCATGGCCGGGACGGCGCTGTTCGCGCAGGCATCCTCCGCGCTGGCGGTGCCGCGCGGGCATGGGGGGGCGGGTGGCAAGAACCGCAACTGGTCCATGGCTGCATGCATGGCCATGGTGGGCGAAGACCCGTTTGGCGCGCGTGACTACGCGCAGGACTGGCTGGGCGGGGGCGGCGGGCGCGATGCCCGGCACTGCCATGCTTTGGCCCTGCTGAACGTGGGGGAGGAAGACACCGCCGCCCAGGAACTTGACGATCTGGCCCATGCCCCTGCCGACAGCCATGCCGAACTGGCCACCCCCGCCCTGCGTGGCATGCTGGCCGAAGAAGCGGCGCAGGCCTGGCTTTCCGTCGGTCAGGCGGGGCGCGCGCTGGCCAGTGCGGAATACGGCCTGACACTTACCCCGCAGGATGAAACCCTGCTTATCGCCCGGGCCCGCGCCCTGCTGGCGCAAAACCAGGCCGAGAAGGCAGCCGCCGGCCTTCTGGCCCTGCTTGCGCATGCCCCCAATGCCGATCCGCGCGCTTATGTGCTGCTGGCTTCGGCCCAGCGCCAGTTGGGGCAGTTGGACGCCGCGTTGCAATCCGTCAGCCACGCGCTGGAGATCGAGCCGAACAATCCTGCCGCCCTGCTCGAACGCGGCATTATCCGCGAACGCAAGGCCGACCCGGTGGGCGCGCGCAAGGACTGGCAGCAGGTGCTGGACCTGGCCCCCGACAGCCATGAAGGCGACCTGGCCCGCCAGGACCTGGCCGTCATGGCCGCCGATCCGGATTCGCCATGACCGCCGTCCATGCGGCGGAGCAAGGTGCTGGGGCGGTGGATGCTCGGCACCCGGTGCGGCGCATTCTTGTGATCCGCCTGGGGGCCTTGGGGGATTTCGTTCACAGTTTCGGGCCGTTCCAGGCTATCCGGCGGGCCTATCCGCAGGCCCGGATCACCTTGCTGACAACCCGTCCTTTCATGGAACTGGCCCGCCTGTCGCCCTGGTTCGACACGGTGGAGGAAGATACCCGCCCCCGCTGGCTGGACTGGCGCGGCCTGCTGTCCCTGCGCCGCAGGCTGCGCGGCTATGACAGGGTTTTCGACCTGCAGACCTCGGGCCGCACGGCGCGGTATTTCAGGCTGGCGGGGCGGCCCGCGGGCTGGTCTGGGCATGTGGCGGGCGCATCCCTTGCCCATGCCAATCCGTGGCGCAACGATATGCACACCCATGCCCGCCAGCGCGACCAGCTTCGCATGGCCGGACTCGGGCACGTGCCCGAACCCGACATGGACTGGCTGGCGGCGCATGCCAGCGTGACCCTTCCCCAGCCTTATGCCCTGCTTGTTCCGGGGGCCTCCGTCCAGTGGGCTGCCAAGCGCTGGCCCGCCCATTGCTATGGGGAACTGGCCCGTATCCTGCACGCACGCGGTATCCGGCCCGTGATCGTAGGCACCAATGCTGAAAAACCCCTGGCGGCGGAAATCCAGGCCATTTGCCCGCAAGCGCTGGACCTGGTCGGGCGTACCACCCTGCCAGACCTTGCCGGGCTTGCGGCCCATGCCTGGGCGGCGGTGGGCAACGATACGGGCCCACTGCACCTTGCCGCCATGATGGGCTGCCGCTGTCTGGCCCTGTTTTCCCGGCTGGGAGACCCCGCCCTGGCTGCCCCCATGGGGCGCGAGCCGGGGCAGGTCAGGGTGCTGTGGGTGCGCGATTTGGCGCTCCTGCCCGTACAGAGGGTTGCAGCCGCGCTCTGGTAGCGCCATTAAGCAGGTTCGTTTTCTCGTTCCCTCTTTTTGCCCGGAGCCATATCTGATGCCCGCTATCACTTTACCTGACGGTTCTGTTCGCAGTTTTGACGGACCGGTGACAGGTACGACGGTGGCGGAAGCGATCGGCCCCGGTCTTGCCAAGGCGGCCCTGGCCATGGAGGTCGATGGCAGGCTGTGCGACATCCGCCAGAGCATCGACCGTGACGCGGCCCTGCGTTTCATTACCCGCAAGGACCCCGAAGCCCTGGAACTGATCCGCCATGATGCGGCCCATGTGCTGGCCGAAGCGGTGCAGGACCTGTTCCCCGGCACGCAGGTGACGATCGGCCCGTCCATCGAAAACGGCTTCTATTACGATTTCTACCGTGCCGAGCCTTTCACGCCCGAGGATTTCGCGGCCATCGAGGCGAAAATGCGCGAGATCGTGGCCCGTGCCGAACCGTTCGCGCGCGAAGTGTGGCCGCGTGCCGAAGCCATCAGGTTTTTCGAGGACCGTGGCGAATCCTTCAAGGCCGAACTGATCCGTGACCTGCCCGAAAGCGAGGAGATCTCGATCTACCGGCAGGGTCGCTGGCTCGACCTGTGCCGCGGCCCGCATCTGCGCACCACCAAGGACGTGGGCACGGCCTTCAAGCTGATGAAGGTGGCCGGGGCCTACTGGCGGGGCGATCATCGCAACCCCATGCTGACCCGCGTGTATGGCACCGCCTGGCGCGACCAGAAGGAACTGGACGCGCATCTGCACCAGTTGGAGGAAGCCGAAAAGCGCGACCACCGTCGCATCGGGCGTGAAATGGGGCTGTTCCATTTCCAGGAAGAAGCCGTGGGCCAAGTGTTCTGGCACCACAAGGGCTGGCGCATTTACACCGTGTTGCAGGACTACATGCGCCGCATGCAGACCCGCCACGGCTACCAGGAAGTGCGCACCCCCCAGCTTGTGGACCGCGCATTGTGGGAGGCATCGGGTCACTGGGACAAATACCGCCACCACATGTTCATCGCCACGGTGGAGGACGAGGACAAGACCCTTGCCCTCAAGCCCATGAACTGCCCGTGCCACGTGCAGATTTTCCGCCACGGCCTGCGGTCCTACCGTGAACTGCCGCTGCGCATGGCGGAATTCGGGGCCTGCCATCGCTACGAACCGTCGGGTGCTTTGCACGGGCTCATGCGCGTGCGCGGCTTCACGCAGGATGACGCGCATATTTTCTGCACCGAAAACCAGATCGCGGATGAAACCGTGCGCTTCGTGCAGATGCTGCACGATGTCTACAAGGACCTGGGCTTCGAGCATGTGCGGGTGAAATTCGCCGACCGCCCGGAGCAGCGCGCCGGCAGCGAGGAGGTCTGGGACAAGGCCGAAACCGCCCTGAAGGAAGCCTGCGCCGTGGCTGGCGTGGAATACGAGCACAACCCCGGCGAAGGGGCTTTCTACGGCCCCAAGCTGGAATTCGTGCTGCGTGACGCCATCGGGCGGGACTGGCAGTGCGGCACCCTGCAGGTGGACCTGGTGTTGCCCGAACGGCTGGATGCCAGCTACGTGGCCGAGGATTCGGCCAAGCACCGTCCGGTCATGCTGCACCGCGCCATTCTGGGCTCTTTCGAACGCTTCCTGGGGATCCTGATCGAGCAGCATGCCGGACGCTTCCCGCTCTGGCTCGCACCCGTGCAGGTCGTGGTTGCCTCCATCGTCAGCGATGCCGCCCCCTATGCGCAGGAAGTGGCAGAAGCGCTGCGCGCGAAGGGGCTGGTGGCGGAAGCGGACGTGCGCAACGACAAGATCAACGCCAAGGTGCGCGAACATTCCCTTGCCCGCGTGCCGGTCATCCTGGTTGTGGGCCGCCGCGAGGCAGAGGAAAAAACAGTGGCCATGCGCAGGCTGGGCAGCCAGGACCAGACGAACCTGACCCTGGCCGAAGCCGCAACCCTGCTGGCGGCCGAAGCCACCCCGCCCGACCTGCGTGAAGCCCCTTTGCGCGAAAATGTGTAAGCGTGCTGTCGCATTGCAGCACTGTGGCATTGCTGCAATGACTGGGTTTTTCTTTCACGCTGCTTGATAAGCGGCGGAAAATTGCGCACATAATAGCGTTAAGCGGAAGCACCCTTTGGTGCTTCTGTTTGTTTTTGTAATCAGTCACAGGAGCTGACCATAGCCAGATCCCCGTTCCCCGCGCCGCCCAGCCGTGAAGGGCCGCGAGTCAATGAAGAAATCCGTGTGCCACAGGTCCGCCTGATTGATGAAACAGGCGAGATGGCCGGTGTCATGACCGTGCGCGATGCGTTGATGCGTGCTTACAGCGTGGGCCTGGACCTGCTGGAAATCAGCCCCAACGCCGAGCCCCCGGTCGTAAAAATTCTTGATTACGGCAAGTTCAAGTACGAACAGCAGAAAAAGCGCAACGAAGCCAAGAAAAAGCAGAAAGTCATCGAGATCAAGGAAGTCAAGGTTCGTCCGAATATCGACGAGAACGACTACCAGGTCAAAATGCGTGCGGTCAAAAACTTCATTGGCGAAGGTGACAAGGTCAAGGTCACGCTGCGCTTCCGTGGGCGTGAAATGGCCCACCAGGAACTCGGGATCAAGGTTCTGGAGCGGATTCGGACAGAAATGGACGAACAGGCCAAGGTCGAACAGATGCCGCGTCTTGAAAACCGGCAGATGATCATGGTGCTCGCACCCCGCTGATATCGGGCCTTTCGGGCTTTACCTGCCGGGTCAAGCCCGGCAGGTCTGGCTTGGGCGGCACCCGTCTTGTCTGCGGGCGTCATGCAACCGCTTTCCGGCCCAAGGCTGGAAAGCGGTTTTTTTTGTTTACGGCGCAAGCAGGACCGTGGCGGTAGCGCCAGCCCGGACGGTCTGGGTTTCAGCCGTGCTGGATGGCGGCGTCGCGGGTCCATCCGCCGCACGGGCCGCCATGAACATGACAGGCATCGGCCGGGGAGAATTTTCTTCCGATACGCTGACATGCTCGAAGCGGAGCACATGCAGCCCCAGCGAGGCAGCCATTGCCTCGGCCTGTTTTTTCAGATCCGCAATGGCGTTCTTTTCGGCCTGCAAGAACAATGTCTGCCGCTGGGCGGGGGATAGCGACCAGTCGAGCTGTTCCAGAATAAGCCCGTTCCCCTGCAACTGCCCCGCAAGTGGGAGCAGGGTCTTGCCGTTTGCCGCCGTCAACGTAAAGACCTGCCGCGCGGTCCACAGCGTGGTGTTCTTGTCGGGCCGCGTTTCGGAAACCCCGTAAACCAGCACCGCACTGCTCACCCCTTCGGCCTTGCTGGCCTGTTCCGTCGCCTGGTGGATCTGGGCGTTCACAGCCTGCTGGGCGGTGGCCACGTTCTTGTCCTGCGCCTGGGCGCGGAATGTCGCGGTCAGGCGGTCAGGGGGTGCTTCAACGCTTCCCTGCGCGCTGATCTCCAGCTTGGTGGTCGCGGGGGCGGTCTGTGCGTGCGCAAGCCCCGCATGGGCTCCCGCCAGCAACATGGGGGCCATAAGCGTGAAAGTGAAAAAGCGTTTTGAAAGAGGGCGGGTCTGAAACATCAGTTCATTATTCCTTATTGCAGACGATCGGCGCATTCGCGGGCGTGCAGATCTTCTCACACCCCATACCGCCCGCATGATCGACAAATGCCGCTCCGCAGGCGGGTGGGCTCAGCCAGGGGAAATGGCACGCTCGGCACTATGTCCTGCTCACCTGTTCCACCACACAGTCCCGCGCCACGGCCAACCGTATTGCCGGTTGGTGCACCGATAGTCTTTCACCCCCAGCCCGGCTGAGGGACATGACATGCGCAGATCCAACGCCTGACACAACGGCCTGTCGCATGTCCTTGACACTAAAGCGGAATTTTGACGTTTTTTTGACGCGCCCCGCCCTGCCGGGGTTTCAGCGGCCCCGCCTGGGGCCGGCGCCTTTGCATCTCAAGGGCCGGGCAAAGCAGGGGGAGGCTGCTTGGGGTAAGGGGCGCTGCGTCACTCCTGGAGGATATACCCCGCATTGCGCACGGTATGGACCAGGGGCCGGTCGAAGGATTTGTCGATTTTCTGCCGCAGGCGCGAAATATGCACGTCGATCACATTGGTCTGCGGGTCGAAATGGTAATCCCAGACCCCTTCAAGCAGCATGGTGCGGGTAACCACCTGCCCCGTATGGCGCATGAGAAATTCCAGCAGCCGGAATTCGCGCGGTTGCAGGTCGATCTTGCGGCCCGCCCGCAGCACGCTGCGCGACAGCAGGTCTATTTCCAGGTCGCTTACCGCAAGGCGGGTCTGGGGCTGGGCTTCGTTGCGGTTGCGACGGACCAGTGCTTCCAGCCGGGCTTGCAGTTCCACGAAGGAGAACGGCTTGGTGACGTAGTCGTCCGCCCCCGCTTTCAGCCCGGCCACCTTGTCCTCCACATCCGTCAGGGCTGAAAGCAGCAGGATGGGAGTGTTGTGGCCGCTATTGCGCAGGGTCGCCAGGATATGCAGCCCGTCCACCCCGCCGGGCAGCAGGCGGTCCAGAACGATGACATCGAATTTTTCGGTGGTGGCCAAGGCCAGGCCCTGTTTGCCGTCGGGCGCCTGTTCGACCAGATGACCGGCCTCGGTCAGGCCTTTTGCTATGAAATTCCGAACGGTTTGGTCATCTTCAACCAGAAGAACACGCATACATCGTCCTCTAGAACTCCCTTAGTGTTACGAAAACCTTACGGTATCCCTACTTTGTTGTCACGACCTCTATGTCGGCCGGATCATAGCCGGTCCGTTTCGGACAAAGGCCGGGTCAGCCCGTCCAGAATGGCCAGCAGTACGGCCGTAAGCGGGGACGCCAGAATAAGCCCCGGAAAGCCCAGAATGGCGCCGAACAGGGTCTGGGACAGCACGGTCAGGGCAGGGGGCATCTGCACGGCGTGGCGCTGGATGAACGGGGCCAGCACATTCCCTTCAAGGAACTGGATGACGCCGTAAAGGGCCGCTACCATGATGGTCTCGCGCGTGCCCAGGGACAGGGCCAGCAGCAGGGCGGGCACGGCCCCCATGATCGCGCCGATATAAGGCACGAAGTTGCAAAGCCCCGCCAGCACGCCCAATGCCAGGGCCAGCGGCACGCCGATAAACCACAGCCCGATCCCCGAAAGCGTGCCCACTACCAGCATGTCCAGCGCCTGTCCCGCGACCCAGGCCCATAGCGTCCGGCCCGCACGCAGCAGCAGGCCGCGCACCTTGGGGCGGTTATCCTGCGGGACCAGGCGCAAAAGCCCGTTCGCATAGCTGGCCGGAGACATGGCGAAATACAGCCCCGCGATCAGCACCACCACGATCGTGCCGATCGCCCCGAAGGCCGAGCCCAGTATGCCGGTCATGGACCCGGCAATGCGTGAGCCAAGCGAGGCCAGGCTGTTATCACCCCCCGTCTGCTGTCCGCCCAGGGATGCAGGCAGGTATTTCAGGATAACCTGCCCCATGGGTGAATTCTGCAAACTGCCCCGCAAGGCGGTTTCCTGCTGGCGCAGGGCCTCTTGCAGGCGCACGGCCTCGTTGGCGATGGCGGGGCCGCTGTTCCAGGCCAGAAGGGCTGCAATGCCAAGAATGGTCACCACCACAATCGACAGCGCCCAGCCATGGGGCAGGCCAAGATGGCGCACCAGAATGCGCGCCAGCCCATGCAGCACCACCGCGCAGAGTACGGAGGCAAAAATGACCATCAGCACGTCGCCCAGCAGCCAGACGAGCATGCCAATGGCAAGCGCGCCCAGTGTCAGGCGTAAAATGCGCAGGAAATGGGCCTGTATCGCTGTTTCGCTGTCCGGACTGGCGGAGGATTTGCCAGGGGGCGTAGATGGGCTGGGGGAGGAAGCGGCACGAGTGTCGGAAGCCATGCGGGAAAATTCTTTCACAAACAGACATGCTGTATAACGGCTGCACGCCGTGCCCGGTAGCGTGCGGGGCCAGATAATCTTTATATCGGAACAATCTTTTACAGAGTCTTATCCCCCGCCTTTGCGGCGGGGAAAGAGAATTCCCGGCCCGCCTGCGTTCAGCCTTCGCCCTCGCGCGCTTCTTCCATTTCGGTTTCGGCGGCCAGCCAGCGTTCTTCCACCTCCGCCTGTTCGCGGCTGATCGCGGCCAGCCGCGTGTTCAACCGCGTGACCTCGGCCGCCTTGCCCTGTTCATACAGCTTGGGGTCTGCCAGCGCGGCCTCCAGTTTCCGGCGTTCGTCTGCCAGCCTGGCCATCTGGGCTTCGGCATCCTTGACGATCTTGCGCAACGGGGCCAGCGCCTTGCGGGCCTCGGCCCGTTCACGCCGGTCATCCTTGCGGCTGAGCGGGCTGGTAGCATCGGTTTTGGGGCGGTTGGCCGCACGGTTATGTTCGATCAGCCAGCTTCTGTATTCCACCATGTCACCCTCGAAGGGGGTGACCTTGCCATCGCCCACCAGCCACAGCCTGTCCGCCACCAGTTCCACCAGGTGCGGGTCGTGGCTGATCAGCACCACGGCTCCTTCGAAATCGGCCAAAGCACGAATAAGGGCGTCACGCGCGTCCAGGTCCAGGTGGTTGGTCGGTTCGTCCAGCAGCAGCAGTTGCGGGGCATCGCGCGTGGCCAGGGCCAGCAGCAGGCGGGCCTTTTCCCCGCCCGAGAGGTCGCGCACCGGCGTTTCCGCCCGATCGGCGTCCAGCCCGAAGCGGGCAAGCTGGGCGCGCACCACCGGGGGCGTTGCGCGGGGCAGGGCGCGGGCCATGTGGTCGATCGGGGTTTCGGCCAGCCGCAGTTCCTCCGCCTGGTGCTGGGCGAAATAGCCGACTTTCAGCCTGGGGTTGTGTTCCACCGTGCCGGTCATGGGGGCCAGCCGCCCGGCCAGCAGTTTGACCAGGGTGGATTTGCCGTTGCCGTTGGCCCCCAGCAGCGCGATGCGGTCTTCCATGTCCAGCCGCAGGGACAGGTTGGCCAGCACGGTGCGCCCGTCATACCCCACGCTGGCCTGGTTCATGCTCAGGATCGGCGGGGGCAGCGGATCGGGCTGGGGAAAGGCGAACTGGGTCGCCGCATCTTCCACCACCGCTTCGATAACGGGCAGTTTTTCCAGCGCCTTCAGCCGTGCCTGGGCCTGGCGGGCCTTGGTGGCCTTGGCGCGGAAGCGGTCCACGAAGGATTGCATATGGGCCCGCTGTGTTGCGATCTTTTCGGCATGCCGCGCCTGCTGGAGAGCCTGCTCCGTGCGGATACGCACAAAATTCTCGTACCCGCCCGGGGTCAGGCTCAGCTTGCCGCGATCCAGATGGGCGATGGCGTCCACGCAGGAATCCAGCAGCCCGCGATCATGGCTGACGATCAGCGCTGCTCCTGCGAATCGGCGCAGCCAGTCTTCCAGCCAGAGTGTGGCTTCAAGGTCGAGATGGTTGGTCGGCTCATCCAGCAGCAGCAGGTCGGGTTCGAGGAACAGCGCCGTGGCCAGCGAGACACGCATGCGCCACCCGCCCGAAAAATCCGACACCGGGCGGGCCTGCGCCTCGGCACTGAAACCCAGCCCCGCCAGCACGGAACCCGCGCGGGCGGGCGCGCTGTCGGCCTGGATGGCGCGCAGGCGTTCGTGAATTTCGCCAATGCGCTGCGGGTCCGTTGCGTGTTCGGCCTCCGCCAGCAGGGATGTGCGTTCCGTATCGCCCGCCAGCACGGTTTGCAGCAGGGACGCGCCATCGGCCGGGGCTTCCTGCTTCACGCGGGCCATGCGCGCGCGCGACGACAGGCGGATTTCGCCCCCATCGGGTGCGATATCGCCCGCAATGGCGGCCAGCAGCGTGGATTTACCCGCCCCGTTGCGGCCCACAAGCCCGATCTTGCGGCCCGGCTCCACCGACAGGCTGGCATGGTCCAGTAAAAGGCGGCCTGCCATGCGCAGGGTCAGGTCTGAGATGACAAGTAGGCTCAACGCAACTCTCGTTTCTGATGGAATCGTGCATTACATGCAGCCAAGTACCTACCAGCCCGCGCCGATATGCTCTAGATGGGGCGTGATCCTCCGCCGTTCCAAGGCGGGCAGACCAGTCAATAAAAGGAGCCCCCCGTGGCAAAAGAACGTACACTGTCCATTATCAAGCCCGACGCGACCCGCCGCAACCTGACCGGCAAGATCAACGCCGTGTTCGAAGATGCCGGGCTGAGCATTGTCGCGCAGAAGCGCATGCAGCTGACCCCCGCGCAGGCCGGTGCGTTCTACGCCGTGCACAAGGAACGCCCGTTCTATAACGACCTGGTGTCCTTCATGATCTCCGGCCCCGTTGTCGTGCAGGTTCTCGAAGGTGAAAACGCGGTTGCCAAGAACCGTGACGTCATGGGTGCGACCGACCCCAAGAAGGCCGAAGCCCACACCATTCGTGCGCAGTTTGCCGAAAGCATCGAAGCGAATTCGGTTCACGGTTCCGACAGCGCTGAAAACGCGGCGAACGAAATCAGCTTCTTTTTCGCCGAAACCGAAATTCTGCCGTAAGTCACACCGTTCCCTCAAGGTGCGGTTCGGGCGTCCCTGCCATGCAGGTGACGCCCTTTTTTTATGCGCGGCGGCATTTGCGGCTGTTTTCCCCCGCTGCGGGCGCGGGGTGGCGGGGGCATGCATGGGTGGTGCCGCCTGACCGGGCAGGACAAAGCTGGCGAATTCTTAATATAATTGTCGCAAATAAGGACTATAATGCGCACGGTATCCGACACGACCCGAACCTGTCCGGCCCGTCTGCGCAGGTAGAAAGGCAATGTCATGAAAGTTCTGGCGGTTCACCCAAGTGCCCTGATGTACACCAAGGTGTTCCTGCGGCTGGAGCCCCTGGGCCTGGAACTGGTGGCAGGGGCTGCGCGGCAGGCGGGGCACGATGTGCGGATGATCGATCTGCAGGTCGAAACGCATGACGACTACTGGAGCATGCTGGAGGATTTCCAGCCCGACGTGGTCTGCTATGGCGGCAACTACCTGGCCAACGTGCCCGAAATCCTTGATCTGTGCCGGGCCACGCATTACCGCATGCCTACCATCCGCCAGGTTGTGGGCGGGCATTCCGTCTCCTTCATTGCCAGGGACGTGCTGGAACTGGCCGAAGGCACGATTACCTGCATCCTCAAGGGGGAGGGCGATGCCTCGATCGGCCTTCTGCTCGACACCATGCAGGCGGGCGGTGACATTCTGGAAGTGCCCGGCGTGGTGACGCTGGCGGGCGAAGGCCCATCCCCCATCTTTGTGGAATCGCTCGATACCGTGCGGCCCGCGCGCGACCTGCTGCGCCACCGCAACAAGTATTTCATCGGCACGCTCGACCCCGCCGCCTCCATCGAATTCGCACGCGGCTGCCCGTGGGACTGCACCTTCTGTTCCGCCTGGACATTCTATGGCCGGTCCTACCGTACAGCCAGCCCGCAGGTGATCGCGGACGAACTGGAAGAAATCACCGAGCCGGGGATCTTCATCGTCGATGACGTGGCCTTCGTGCATGAAGAACACGGCATGGCCATTGCCAACGAGATCAAGAAGCGCGGGATCAAGAAGGAATACTACCTTGAAACCCGGGCCGATGTGCTGCTGCGCAACAAGGAGGTGTTCAAGGTCTGGAGCGAGATCGGCCTGTCCTACATCTTTATCGGCATGGAAGCGGTGGATGAGGAAGGGCTCAAGCAGTTCCGCAAGCGTGTCTCGGCCGACAAGAATTTCGAAGCACTGGATTACGCGCGCTCGCTGGGGCTGATCGTGGCCATCAACATCATTGCCGACCCGTCCTGGGACCGCGAGCGGTTCGAGACCATCCGCAAATGGTGCCTGGAAATTCCCGAAATCGTCAATCTGTCGGTCACCACCCCCTATCCGGGCACGGAAATCTGGCACAAGGAAGCGCGCCGCCTGACCACGCGCGATTATCGCCTGTTCGATATCCAGCACGCCGTACTGCCCACCAAGCTGCCCCTGCCCGAATTTTACGAGGAACTGGTGAAAACCCAGCAGGTGCTAAACACCAAGCATATGGGCTGGCAGGCGCTCAAGGATACGGCGGGTATCGCCGCCCGGCTGCTGCGCAACGGCCAGACCAATTTCGTCAAGATGCTGTGGAAGTTCAATTCGGTGTTCAACCCCGACCTGCAACTGGCCGACCACCAGCGTCCCGCCCGCTATCTCATGCCCATGCAGCCCGATGTCGTGGCCTCGATCGACCGCAAGGATCTGTATGTCCACGGCCCGGGCGGGCGGCGGTCCCGTGCGCTGGATGACGATACGGAACAGTTTGTCGATAAAACCCGCATGGGGGCGGAGGTCTGAGACACCCTGGGCCCTGAGTTGCCGCTGGTAATCCGGCGGCTATGCCCTTTACCGCATAGCGCAGGCCGGTAGCACCGGGGGTGCGAAGCGCATGGTCTCGGGCGTGTAGGTTTCCACCACCACGCTGAAAGGAACGCCGCCCCCCGTGCGCAGCACCGCCACATGGCGGAACAGATAGGGCGGCAGGTCCAGCGCTTGGCCCGTTTCCGGTGGGAACGCCCCATGTTGCCAGCCATCGGGCAGGGGCGACCACAGGCCCTCGCGCAGCAGCAACTGCCGCGAAAACGCCAGCGGCCGCACGATATGGCCAAAGGGAATATCGGTCGTATCGAGCTGGTGGCGCATGACCTCGCTCAGCAGATCGGGCCGGTACCAGTTTTCCGCCTGGGAAAAGACACGCCCGTCCGCCGCAAGCCTTATGGTGCGGTGGCGCAGGGTGCTGGCAGGGGAATAGCCCTGATGCCCATCCCCCGGGTCCGGTTGCATTTGGGCCGGTGGGTTTGCGTTTGATCCGTCCAGTCCCAGTGCTGCCAGATAGGGGGCGGGGCAGGGGCGCGGCGGGGTTTCGTACCGTTCGGCCCGCAGGGGCAGGGAGGCGCGCAATCCGTTGTCGAGCAGCCATTGCTCGATTGTCAGGGTCGCGCTGTTGCTGCTCAGCAGCCTGTTTTCGAACTGGTTGATCAGGGCGGTCAGCATCAGCCTGTGCAGGGGCGTATCCTGCCAGGTGCTGACGGGGCTGGGTGGCGTGCAAACTGGGCTCATGGCGTGCTTATATCACGCGCCACTTCTATGCGGGGCAGGTATTTCAGGGTTTCGTAAGGGAACACGGATGCGCTATGAAAGACTGAAAAGCCCGGTCCAAGCGGGTACGGAACGATAATCCGCTGGTTTATTCCATACAAAGGAGGCACACGTAATGGCCTTGACTACGGCAAGCTTTATGGTTGACGGCATGACATGCGACGGGTGTGTATCCGCCGTGAAACGCGCCCTTGCCGCGATCGACGGTGTTGAAAACACGGACGTGAATCTGGCGGTCAACGAGGTCAAGGTCACATACGATCCTGCCCGGGCGGGCATTTCCTCCCTTCGCAACGCCATCCGTGGTGCGGGCTACGAAGTCGGCTGAACAGGCGCGTGCCGCAGCAAGGGCGGCTGGTCCATGCGGGCTGCATGCCGGGAGGGCATGCGGCGTGCGTGCTAATACGTGCTGCCATGCGTTACGCGGAACGGGGGCGTGTTACAGGCTCCCTAGTCGGCGCAGGCCGGACGTGGCACGATAAATCGCTGCCATGACAACCGTGGCGCTGCGCGGATCGGCTTCAGGTCCGGCGGCGGCGGCGGCTGGCGGCATGGCAAGAGCTAAAAACAAGGTACGCGGGTCGGTGACGCATATGATCAAAAGATTGGGCCTGGGGCTGCTGGCAGTCGGCGGCGTGGCACTTGGCGGCTGTTCGTCCGAAATCGGGCGAATCCCGACCCAGAGCGATGTTTCCTGCCTGCGCAAGCAAATGGCGGGGCCGATGTTTCTCAGCTTTCCGCTGGCCGCGAATACCTGCGCGCGCATGACCAATAACGGCTTTGTCCTGACCGAAAAGAACGCCAGGCCCATTCCGCTGAACCTGAAGGGCGCGCCCGACCTCCAGCAAATGGCGGATGAACACGGCTACAGCTACACGCGCTAAAGCCGAAGCTTCACACTCCCCGTAACGGCGCTTGGGGCTCGTGCTTTACGTGCGAGCCAAGCCGTGCCCCCCCGATGGATCAGCTTTCCAGTTCGGTGTCCCAGTACAGGTAGTCGCACCAGCTTTTATGCAGGTGGTTGGGCGGGAAGGCCCGCCCGTTTTCCTGCAATTCCCATGATGTGGGGCGGCCCGGCGGGCGGCGCGGGATCATGCCGATCTGCTTGGGCATATGTGGGCCCTTGCGCAGGTTGCAGCACCCGCACGCGGTCACGACGTTTTCCCAGCTTGTGCGCCCGCCTTTGCAACGGGGAATGACATGGTCGAAGGTCAGTTCCTGCGTGGGGTGGCGTTCTCCGCAATACTGGCAGGAAAAATTGTCGCGCAGGAAGACGTTGAAGCGCGTAAAGGCGGGCTTGCGGGCCGCGGGAATAAAATCCTTCAGCGCGATCACGCTGGGCAGGCGGAATGTCTGCCGGGGGGAATGAACTTCCACGTCATATTCGTCCAGCACGCTTACGCGGTCCAGGCAGACCGCCTTGATCGCATCCTGCCAGGACCATAGAGAGAGCGGGAAATAGGATAGCGGCCGGAAATCGGCATTGAGGACCAGAGCCGGGAAATTCAGTATACTGCCATCCGCCAAGGCGTGCCTCCTCATCGGTCACGAGAACGCCGCTTTCCGGGGTCATGAAACTCACAGCCGACCGCCGGGGAAGTGCGTCGTCGAGATAAGTACCGCCCGGAGTATTGCAGACACGCAAGAAGGTGGCAAGAAACAGGAAAGAATTAATATAAATACCATAATGTACTCGCGTGCCGCGGCACAGGTGATCGTATAGTCATGAAGTTTCCATTACATTCCAACATCTTGCACGCCCCGGCATGGCGCACGCGGTTTGCCCCCAGCCCGACGGGGCTTTTGCATCTGGGCCATGTCGCCTCCGCCTTTCATGGCTGGGCGTATTCCCGGCCCGATGGCGCGTGGCTGCTCCGGCTTGAAGACATAGACCCCCAGCGTTGCAAGCCGGAATTCGCCCGTGCGGCACTGGATGACCTGGCCTGGCTGGGCCTGGTGCCCGACGGCCTGGTGCTGCGCCAGTCCGAGAACATGCCCGCCTACAAGCGCACGCTGGCCCGGTTGGCCGGGCTTGGGGTGCTGTATCCGTGCTTTTGCACCCGTGCGGATATCGCGCGCGAGAGTGCTGCCATGTTCTCGGCCCCGCATACCGCCCCCGATGGCGGGCTGCTGTATTCCGGTCGGTGCCGCCATTTGTCCGACGCGGAGCGGGAACGGCGTATGGCGCAGGGCCAGCCTTACGTGCTGCGGCTGGACATGGCGCGAGCACTCGAACACGTGCGTCACGGTCACGGTCACGGTCACGGTCACGGTCACGGTCACGGTCACGGTCACGGTCACGGTCACGGTCACGGTCACGGTCACGGTCACGGTCACGGTCACGGTCACGGTCACGGTCACGGTCACGGTCAGATGGGGGATTGCGGGCCGGATCGGGGCGCGAATCATGGCGCTGGGCAAGGAAAAGGCGCGGCCTGGCCGCTCACCTATCGCGATCTTGATCGCGGTGTGGTGGCCTGCCGGCCCGAACTGTTCGGCGATGTCGTTCTGGCCCGGCGCGACGTGCCGGTTTCCTACCATCTGTGCGTCACCCATGATGACGCCGCCCAGACCGTTACCCTGGTCACGCGCGGGGAGGACCTGCGGCCCGCAACCGACCTGCACCGCCTGTTGCAGGCCCTTATGCGCTGGCCCACCCCTGCCTATGCGTTCCACCCCCTCCTGTGTGACGAAAGCGGGCGCCGCCTGTCCAAGCGTGATGGTGCGCTTTCGGTCCGGGCCATGCGGGAGGCCGGGCTGACACCGGCCCAGATCCTCCGCCGTGCAGGGGTGGGCGACATGCCTGATATGCTACAAAGCACTTGTCGGCGATCGGGCTAAAAAAAGGGCGAGGAAGCAAAAAACACAGGTTTCGCCCGACATGGAACACGATTAGTGTGTGCCCCGGAACGGCGAGCCGCTTTGGTCTTGTTGGCGGGGTCGTGCCCCGCTGCCGTGGCAAGCCTGATGGAACCGTGTCGGAAAGATAAGAAACCATGAGCATTGTTGCTGACCGCCTGAACAGGATCAGCCCGAGCCAGACCATTGTAATTTCCACCCGTGCGCGCGCACTCAAGGCCGAGGGGCGGGATATCGTCAGCCTTTCGGCGGGGGAACCCGACTTTCCCACGCCGCGCAATATCGCCGACGCCGCCATAAAGGCGATCGAGGCCGGGCAGACACGCTATACCGATGTCGCGGGCACGCCCGAGCTGCGCCGTGCCGTGGCCGAACGGTTCCGCCTGGATAGCGGGCTGGACTACAAGCCCGAGGAAATCATTGTCTCCACGGGCGGCAAGCAGGTCATCTACAATGCGATGATGGCCAGTCTGAACCCGGGGGATGAGGCCATCATTCCCGCCCCGTGCTGGGTGTCCTACCCCGATATCGTCACCCTGGCCGAAGGCGTGCCGGTTATCGTGCCCTGCCTGCGCGAAAACGGTTTTCGTATCACGGCCGAGCAGCTTGAAGCCGCCATTACGCCGCGCACCAAATGGTTCTTCCTGAACTCGCCGTGCAACCCCACCGGGGTCGCCTATTCGGCCGAGGACCTGCGCCCGCTTTGCGACGTGCTGCTGCGCCACCCGCATGTCTGGATCTTTACCGACGATATCTATGCCAAGCTGGCCTATGACGGTTTCCGCCCCGCAACCTTTGTGGAGGTCGAACCCAGGCTGCGCGAGCGCACCCTGACCATGAACGGCGTGTCCAAGGCCTATGCCATGACCGGCTGGCGCATCGGGTTTTCCGGCGCACCCGTGGAACTGACAAAAGCCATGAACAAGTTGCAGGGCCAGTCCACCTCCAACCCGTGCTCCATAGCGCAGGCGGCGGCGGTGGAGGCATTGACCGGCCCGCAGGATTTCATCCAGACCATGGTGGCCACCTACCAGGACCGGCGCGACCTTGTGGTTTCCATGATCAACCAGGCCCGTGGCCTGCAATGCGCCACCCCGCAGGGTGCGTTCTATGTCTTCCCCAATATCGAGGCCTGCCTGGGCAAGACATCGCCTGGCGGAAAAACCCTGGCCACGGACGAGGATTTCGTAACCGCCCTGCTGGAGGAGGAAGGTGTGGCCGCCGTCCATGGTTCCGCCTTCATGTATCCGGGGTATATGCGGATTTCCTACGCCACGGATACGGACAGCCTGCGCGACGCCTGCGCGCGTATCCAGCGTTTCTGTGCGGGGATCGTGTAAGAGAATGTCACGCGTTTTCGCAAAATGCCTGCAAGGCCTGCCGGCCCCCGCCACCATTGAAATGGCCACCCGCGCGCGGGCCCTGCGTGCGGATGGCAAGCCCGTGATCTCCCTGGCCCTGGGGGAGCCCGACTTCGCGACCCCGCCCGCGGTGGTGGAGGCCGCCCACAAGGCCGCCCTTGACGGGCAGACCAAATACCCGCCGATCGATGGCACGCCAGCGCTCAAATCCGCCATTGCCCGCAAGTTCGCGCGCGATAACGCACTGGATTACGCGCCGTCGGAAATCATGGTGTCCAACGGCGGCAAGCAGGTCATTTTCAACGCCTTCATGGCCACGCTGAACCCGGGGGATGAGGTTGTCGTACCCGCCCCCTACTGGGTCAGCTACCCGCTGATCGCGCGCATGTTCGGGGCAAAGCCGGTCTATGTGCCCTGCCGGGAGGAAGACGGTTTTCGTCTCAAGGCGGAGGCACTGGCCGCGGTCCTGACCCCTGCAACACGCTGGGTGGTGCTGAACTTTCCCTCCAACCCCACGGGGGCGGTCTGCACGCCAGAGGACATGCAGGCCATAGCTGAGGTGCTGCGCGCCTATCCGGATGTGTGGATTCTGTCAGATGAAATCTACGAACATCTGGTTTTCGACGGGGCGCAGGCGGCTTCCATCGCTGCAATCGCGCCCGACCTGAAAGCCCGTACCATTACGCTGAACGGCGTGTCCAAGGCCTATGCCATGACCGGCTGGCGCGTGGGCTTTGCCGGTGGCCCGGCGGACCTGATCGCGGCCATGCGCACGGTGCAGGGGAACGCCACTTCGGGCGTGTGCTCCATAGCCCAGGCAGCGGCAGCGGCGGCACTGGATGGCCCGCCCGACCTGGTGCATGAAATGGTCGCGGTCTACAGCCGCAGGCGGCGCAGCGTGGTCGAGGCCCTGCGCGCCATTCCCGGCCTGACCTGCGCCATGCCCGAAGGGGCGTTCTACGCCTATCCGGGTGTGGCGGCCTGCCTGGGGCGCAGAACGGCGGGGGGGAGCGTGCTGGATACGGACCATGACTTCGCCATGGCCCTGCTGGAAGAGGAATTCGTGGCAACGGTTCCGGGCAGCGCCTTTGGCTATTCCCCGTATCTGCGCCTGTCCTGCGCCACGTCCGATGCCGACCTTGCGGATGCCTGCGCGCGCATTGCCCGTTTTGTCGGCGGGTTGAGGTAGCCGGTCCTACCCACCCGGCATCGCGCATGCCGGGTGGGTGTGGCCCCAAGGCTTATTCGCGCAGCACGTTGCGGGTGTAGCTCTGGGCCAGCAGGGTGGTGTTCTCGGCATCGGGCAGAAGCCCGACAAGCTGGAGTTCGTCGCAGTACTGGGCGATCTGGTCGCGCAGGCTCTGGCCCAGGACCGGGTGAATGGCTGGCGCGTTATGCAGCATGGCCCGTGCGCTGGCGGGGGAGAGTTCGGGCATGCTGCCCGCGATCAGGGTTGCTGCGTCGTCTCGGTGGGTATTGGCCCAGCGTGCCGCAGTATTCAGCGCCAGCACCAGCGATGTCGCGGCGTCCGGGTCGGCCTGCAGGGCGCTGTCGGCCACCCCCAGCACCAGGCTGGTGCGTTCGGCGTAATGCCCGGTATTGCTGCTGGCCAGTTCCACGAACAGGTCGGGTGCGGTCTGCAAAAGCAGCCAGGCATACGGGTCATGCGCCACCACCGCGTCGATCCGCTGCGCACGGGCACTGTCTGCTATTTCGGTAAAGGGCAGGTCCACCCAGTTGATGCGGGTCAGCGCATCCAGCCCCTTGCGGCGCATCATGATCGCGAAGAACAATTTGTCGGCCGCGTTCATGTCGGGCATGGCGACATTGCGGTCCATCAACTGGTCCAGCCGGGTAATGCCGCTGCTGCGGCGCACCAGCAGGCGGAAATAACCGGGCTGCACCCCCATGACCAGATGGGCGGCAAGCCCCGCATGCAGGTAGGGCAGCCAGGTCAGCGCCGGGGCCACGGCATAATCGAATTCGCGGTGTTGCAGCGCTTCAAGCGTATCGTGCCCGTCATTGGTCGCGGGGGCGATGTCGATATCGAGATTGTAGTGGTCGAAAAAGCCTTTCTGGGCCGCCGCCACATAAACGGGGCAGTGTTCGGCCGCGGCCCAACCCACCACCAGCTTGCGGTACACCCCGTCAGGGGGCTTGTGCGCAGGGTGGCGTTCGTGCCGGCTATGTTCGAACAGCACGGTTGTGGCGGTTCCTCCCACGGCAAGCAATGCCGCTGAGAGGAGGGCGCGGCGGGGAACTGAAGATGGGCCACGGGTGGTCATGGTCCCTGCTTACTACGACTTGGACTGAAGTGTCGTCTCGTTAAGGCCTGAAAAAGAAAAAAAATCCCAAAAGGGGGCTTTACGCGTTCAGTGTGGCTCGCTATACGGTGCCTCGCTGATCCCGAATAGCTCAGTTGGTAGAGCAAGCGACTGTTAATCGCTGGGTCGTAGGTTCGAGTCCTACTTCGGGAGCCAGCCTTTCTTCCTTGAAAATCAAGCAGATTTCCACGCACGGTCATACTTCATGGCCGGTCGTGCGACAGGCTTCGTGCGTGGCGTAGTGCCCTGTATCCACGGGTTCATTGATCCCCCACGGTGTTACGGGCGCTTGCCCATCCATCGCTTTCAAAGCCTGCCTGCAAGCCCCGGGGCGTGCCCCCCTGCGGTTTCGGCCCTGCCTTGTGCGGTGTCTGCGCCAGCCTGCTTGGCTTGGGCCCAGCCCCGCCGGACCATGCCCGGGTTCCGCCCTGTAGCGGATCGGCCCCGGCATGGCGTGGCGGAGTCTGGCGCGGCTTTGGCGTTATTTGGCCAACGCGGCAATACCGGTCAGTTCCACGCGCCAGGCGGGGTTGGCCAGGCGGGCCTCCACCGTTGCACGGGCGGGCTTGTTCGCGCGGTCCAGCCACGCATCCCACGCCCGGTTCATGCCTGCCATATCGTTCATGTCGGCGAGGAAAATCTGTACCGAAATCATGCGGCTTTTATCGGTGCCGGCCTGGGCCAGCAGGGCATCGACCTGGCGCAGGATATCTTCCATCTGGCCCTGCGCATCCAAGCTCGGGTCATCCGCGACCTGGCCTGCCAGGTGAATCAGCCCGTTATAGATGACAGCGCCGCTCAGGCGTTCCTCGGGTTCAAGGCGGGTGATGCTCATAGTCCAATCCTTTCGTTTTTTGAAAAAAAGAAGGCCCGATCTTTTCAGGTGACGGGCATGTTGTCGATCAGGCGGATGCCATCCAGGCTTGCTGCGACAAACAGGCGCGTGCCCGGGCCCGCCTGTGTTGCGGGAAGAAGCGTGTCTTCATGCCGCAGTTCAAGGTAATGCACGTCAAAGCCGGCCTGGCGTAACGTAGTGCGGCATTGTTCAAGGCTTGCCGCCACGGTCTGGCCCGCTTTCATGGCGGCAAGGCAGGTCTTCAGCGTTGCGGGCAGTATTGCGGCCTGCTGGCGCGCGGCCGGGCTCAGCCGCCGGTTGCGCGACGACAGGGCCAGCCCGTCCGCATCGCGCACGGTGGGCACCGGCAGGATGGTGACAGGCAGGTTCAGGTCCGCCACCAGCCGGTGGATAATGCCCAACTGCTGGTAGTCCTTTTCGCCAAAGGCTGCGATATCCGCACCGGTCTGGAGCAGAAGCTTGGTCACGACCGTTGCCACGCCATCGAAATGCCCCGGCCGGTCCGCGCCGCACAGCACCTTGTCCAGCCCCTGCACAAGCACACGGGTGGAAAAGCCGGGGGGGTACATTTCGCCCTCGCCCGGGGCGTAGAGCACATCTACCCTGCCGGTCTGTTCCAGCAGGGCGGCATCTGCCTCCAGCCCGCGCGGGTAGAGGCTGAAATCCTCGGCATTGTTGAACTGGATCGGGTTGACGAAAACGCTCACGATCCTGCGGGTGGCCTTGCCGTCAAGGGCGCGGACAAGGGCCAGATGCCCGTCATGGAGCGAGCCCATGGTGGGCACCACGCCAATTGTATCCCCCCCCGCGTGCCAGCGCGTGACAAGCTCGCGCAGTTCGGTCCTGGTTCTGACGATATGCATGAAAGGCCTTGAAAAAGCGAAAGACGAAAGTGCCGGCACCCCTTGGCGCCAGCACGGCATGCCAGCGGTTTAGCGCCGATCGGCCCCGGATTCCAGCAAGACAGGGCAGGGGTGCGGCACCATAGGGGGCCGAGGTCCTTACGCAGTGGCGGCTTGGTGGGGCTGGGGGCGTGTTTTGCTCATGCGGTCGTGAAGAAACGGGCAGGCTGTGCTATGGTGCATGCCATGTCCCATGCCGATTTCGTTCACCTGCGTGTTCACTCCGCCTATTCCCTCAGCCAGGGGGCGATCCGCGTTGCGGATATCGCCTCCCTTGCGAGCGAGATGCGTATGCCCGCCGTGGCCATTACGGATTCGGGCAATCTGTTCGGGGCGCTGGAATTCTCGCAATATTGCGCCAAAAGCGGTATCCAGCCGATCATCGGCTGCCAGATCGGCCTGCCCGCCCGCAACGACAAGCCCGGTGCGCCAGCCGAACCCGTGGCCCTGCTGGCCCAGAACGAGACCGGGCTCGCCAACCTGCAATTCCTGTCCTCGGCCGGGTTCCAGACTTCCGACCCGGCGGACCCGTTCGTCAGCCTCGACCTGCTATGCGAACGCTCCGAAGGGCTGATACTGCTCAGCGGTGGCACGCGTGGCCCGCTGTTCCAGATGCTGGCCGACGGCCAGAAGGACGAGGCCGAACGCTGGCTGGCCCGGCTGCACGAAGCCTATGGCGACAGGCTGGTGGTGGAACTGCACCGCCATGGCCTGGCGGTGGAAAAGGCGGTGGAACCCGGCGTGCTGGCCCTGGCCGACAGGTTCGGCCTGCCTTTGGTTGCGACAAATGAATGTTTTTTCCCCAAGCCCGACATGTACGAGGCCCATGATGCGCTGATCTGCATCGCCCAGGGCCGCACCATGGCCGAAAAGGACCGGTTTCGCGTCACCCCCGAACACTGGTTCAAGCCGCCCGAAATGATGCGGGCCCTGTTTGCCGACCTGCCCGAAGCCTGCGACAACACGCTTGAAATTGCCCGGCGCTGCGCCATCAAGGTGGAAACGCGCAAGCCCCTGCTGCCGGTCTGCCCCAAGGTGCGCGAAGGGGCGACGGAGGATGAAACCCTGCGTGCCATGGCGCGCGAAGGGCTGGAACGGCGCTTTGCCGCCATGAAGGCGGATGACGCCACACAGGCGCGCTACCGCGAACGCCTTGCCTTCGAGCTTGATATCATCGCCAGGATGGGTTTTCCGGGCTATTTCATGATCGTGGCCGACTTCATCCAATGGGCCAAGGCGCATGACATTCCCGTGGGGCCTGGCCGTGGGTCAGGGGCAGGATCGCTGGCGGCCTGGGCGCTGACCATTACCGATATCGACCCCCTGCCGTTCAACCTGCTGTTCGAACGGTTTCTGAACCCCGAACGCGTGTCCATGCCGGATTTTGATATCGATTTCTGCCAGGACCGGCGGGACGAGGTCATAGCCTATGTCCGGCGCGAATATGGCGCGGATCGCGTGGCCCAGATCATCACCTTCGGTAAGTTGCAGGCCCGTGCCGCTGTGCGTGACGTGGGGCGTGTGCTTGGCCTGCCTTACGGCATGGTCAACCGCGTGGCCGAGCTTATTCCCAACAACCCCGCCAAGCCCGTAACACTGAAGGAGGCAATCGCGGGGGAACCCAAGTTGCAGGAAATGCGCGATGGTGATGAAGCCATGCGCAGGCTCATGGAAATTGCCCAGCAGTTGGAAGGGCTGTACCGCCACGCCAGCACCCACGCCGCCGGTGTGGTGATCGGGGACCGCCCGCTGGTGGATCTTGTGCCGCTCTACCGCGATCCGAAAAGTGACACGCTGGTCACGCAGTACAACATGAAGTTTGTCGAACAGGCCGGTCTGGTCAAGTTCGACTTCCTGGGCCTGACGACACTGACGATCCTGCGGCGCGGGGTCGATTTCATCAGCCGGATGGGCGAGAAAGTCGATCTGAGCAGTATTCCGCTGAACGATCCCGCGACCTATGACATGCTCAGCCGGGGCGATACGGCGGGCGTCTTCCAGTTCGAAGGTGCGGGCATGCGCGACGTGCTCAAGCAGATGCGCCCCACCCGGCTGGAAGACCTGATTGCCGCGGTGGCCCTGTACCGCCCCGGCCCCATGGCGAATATTCCCGATTACTGCCGCCGCAAGCACGGGGAGGCATGGGAACCCCCGCACGAGGAAATACGCGATATCCTGGAAGAGACCTATGGCATCATGGTCTATCAGGAACAGGTGATGCAGATCGCCCAGAAAATGGCGGGCTACAGCCTGGGGGCCGCCGACCTGCTGCGGCGCGCCATGGGCAAGAAGATCCGCTCGGAAATGGACCATCAGCGCGCCATCTTTACCGATGGGGCGATGGGGCGCGGCATTCCCAAGGACAAGGCTGTCGAGGTGTTCGACCTGATGGCCAAATTCGCCGATTATGGCTTCAACAAATCGCATGCGGCAGCCTATGCGCTGGTGTCCTACCAGACCGCGTGGATGAAGGCGAACCACCCCGTGGCCTTCCTGGCCGCGTGCATGTCGCTCGCGCGGGAAAAAACGGAAAAGCTGGCCGCCCTGCGGCAGGAAGCCGAACGCATGGGCATTGCGGTCCTGCCCCCCGACATCAACCGGTCCGAGGCCGATTTCTCGGTCGAGCGGCAGGAGGACGGCACCTACGCCATTCGCTACGCGCTGGCCGCGATCAAGAAAGTGGGTTTCAGCGCCATGGAGGCGCTGGTGGCCGCACGCGGTGGAAAACCCTTTACCGACCCGGTAGATTTCGCAACCCGCATCGATCCGCGCCAGATCAACCGCATGCAGATGGAAAACCTGGCCAAGGCGGGGGCGTTCGAATGTATCGAACCCAATCGCGCGCGTCTGTTCAACTCGGCCGATGTCATCCTGCGCCGCGCACATGCCCAGGCGCAGGAGGCGGCATCGGGCCAGATCGGGCTGTTCGGCGGCGGGGGGGAGAAGGAGCCCCTTCGGCTGGATACCGGGCCCGACTGGCCGGAATTCGAACGCCTGGCCATGGAGGCCGAAGCCGTGGGCTTTCACATGACGGCCCACCCGCTCGATTCCTACGCCATGGTGCTGCGCAAGCTGGGGGTGACGCGGTCATCGCAACTGCCTGTGGTGGCGGAGGCGGGGGTCAGCCGCGTGAAGATCGCAGGCTGTGTGGTCGATCGCAAGGAACGGCCCACGCGCACAGGCAATAAAATGGCCTGGGTGCGCCTGTCCGATGCGTCTGGCGGGTGCGAGGTTACGGTCTTTTCCGAAGTGCTTGGCCGTGTGCGCGAATGCCTGGTGGCGGGGGCGGCCGTGCTGGTGACAGCCGAACTCAAGCTCGAAGGCGAAGCCCTGCGCATTACGGCTTCCGACATTGTGGAACTGGAACAGGCCGCAGCCCAGAGGCAGAGCGAACTGCGCATCTGGCTGGAGCGTGAAGACGCGCTGCCGCATTTGCAAACCGCCTTGCAGGACCAGAAAGGTGGGGCAGGGCGCATTGTGCTGCTTCCGGGTGTGACCGATAGCTGCGATGTCGAAATTCGCCTGCGCGGGGGCTACCGGGTAACCCCTTTGCTGGGGCAGAAGCTGCGTACGCTGCCCGGTATTTCAAGGGTGGAGCAGGTCTGATCCGTGACATGGGTGCAGGACCTGCCCTGGCGCGAACCCGATACGGTTCTGGCGCTCTGGGGGCGTGACCCCTGGTGCGCGCTGCTCGATAGCGGCGGTGCGGTGGAAGAACGCAGCCGGTGGCGGATATTCTGCCACAAGCCCCGCCATGTCCTGACTGCGTGGCCTACCCACGTCCAGTGCGATGGCGTGTCCCTTGGTTGCAAGACGCCGCTGGAAATTCTGGATTGTTTGAGAAAACTTGCGCCCGATGGGGAGAGTTTTGAAACCCTCGGGTCAGAGAGGGTAGATATTTCCTTTGCGGGTGGGCTGGTGGGTTTTGCCAGCTACGGTTTTGGCCTGGGGCTGGAAGAGGTGGTCTCGTGCCACGATGAAGCAGGCAGTCCCTGGCTGGCCGCAGCGCTGTATGACCATGCCTTTTTATGGGACAGGCAGGAAAAGCGCTGTTACCTGGCCGGTTTTTCCATAAACGGCCTGGACGAACCCGCACGGGCGCAGGCCTTTGCCCAATGGTGCGACCTGCCGACCTGGGCCATGGACCTGCCAGCCTTGCCCGCCCTGACCCTGACAGCCGACCAGGACAGGCAGGCTTATTGCCAGATGGTGACACAGGCGCGGGATTATATTGCCGCGGGCGATATTTTTCAGGTCAACATTACGGGGCGGCATACGGCCTGCCTGCCGCCCGGCCTGTGCGGGGTCGATCTGTACCGGCATTTGCGCCAGCAGGTGCCAGCCCCCTTCGGGGCCTATCTGTCCTGCGGGCCGGATTTCGCGCTGCTTTCCTGCTCGCCCGAGCGTTTTCTTAGTGTCACGCCCGCAGGGGAGATCGCCTCGCGCCCGATCAAGGGCACCGCGCCGCGTGGGGCGACGGCGGCGGAGGATGAGCGCCTGTTGCGCTGGCTTGCCGAAAATGACAAGGAACGCGCCGAAAATTTGATGATCGTCGATCTCATGCGCCACGATATTGGCCGCGTGGCTGAAATCGGCAGCGTGCGCGTGCCCGAATTCCTGCATGTGGAGCGTTTTGCCCATGTACATCATCTGGTTTCCGAAGTGCGGGCCATGCTGGCGCCGGGGCGCGACGTGTTCGACCTGCTGGCGGCCACCCTGCCGCCGGGTTCCGTCACCGGTGCGCCCAAGCACCGCGCCGTGGAAATTATTGACGCGCTGGAGGCTTCGCCCAGGGGGGCGTATTGCGGCACGGTGTTTCGGATCGGGTGCGATGGCGGCATGGACAGTTCGGTCATTATCCGCAGCTTTGCGCGTGAGGGAACCATGCTGCGCATCGACACCGGCGGGGGTATTACGATTTTGTCAGATCCACAAAAGGAATATGAGGAAATGTGTCTGAAGCTGGCTCCCTTCCTGGCGTTCGCGCAGCAGGCATGAGCATCATCTGGCATAACGGCGTGCTCTGCCCGCTGGAACAGGCGCGTATCAGCCCCATGGACCGGGGCTACACGCTGGGCGATGGCCTGTTCGAGACCATGCGCGTGCGTGCGGGCTGTGTCATGAACCTGTATGCCCATATGCGCCGGCTGGCCGAAGGCGGGCGGGTGCTGAACCTGGCCGTGCCCGATACGGCGACCGTGCGCCAGGCGGCGGCCGACCTGGCGGAGGCCACGGGGCTGGTGGAAGGGTCCATGCGCCTGACCGTCACGCGCGGTGAAAGCCCGCGCGGCCTGCTGCCCCCGCAATCGGGCACGCCCACCATGACACTGGTGGCAAGCGCGGGCGGCTTCGCCACGGCGCAGGTGCGCGTCATGACCTCGCGCCTGATCCGGCGGGACGAGACATCGCCCCTGTCGCGGATCAAGAGCCTGAATTACCTGCCATCCATCCTCGCCCGGCAGGAGGCCGAGCGCGCGGGTGCGGATGACGCGCTGATCCTCAATCTGGCCGGCCGGGTTGCCGAAAGCACGGTCGGCACCCTTGTCATTGCGGGGGATGACGGGTTGCTGACCCCACCGGTGGCCGAGGGCGCGCTGCCCGGCGTTGCCCGTGGGGTTCTGATGGCCAAGGGCCTGCTGCGCGAACATCCGCTCGATACGGAACAGATTTTATGGGCACATGGGGCGTGGCTGGTGAACACGCTGTCCCTGAAGACCATCACCCGGCTGGACGTTCAGGTCATGGCGCAGGATGCGGACATAACCCGCCAGATCGCGGAATGCCTGCAACACGGCGAATAAAGACCATATAAAGTACCGCAGGCTTAGGCCCGGGCGATGTATCATGCCCCCGTCCCATAGGGCCGCGTGTTCGTACAAGGGGTGATCTGGCATGCAGCCAGGGGGCTTGCCTGGCGGGTGTGGGAGCGTAATCGTGCGCGTTGGCATTAGCAGGCCCGGCGCGCAAGTCTCTGATCGGCCTGTGATCTTGCAGAAAAAGGAGATCCCCATGCAGGCGGACACACTAGCGCAGAATACGGCAGGTACAGGCGGGGCGGCGGCAGGGGGCAGCGTTGATCTGCGCCGCGTCGATTGCGACCCCAATTTCTGGTACCCCGTCGCATGGTCGCGCAAGGTCAGGCCGGGCAAGGCGTTCGCGGCGCGGTACGCGGGTCACCCCATTGCCCTGATCCGGCCCGAACACGGCCCCGTCTACGCGCTGGAAGACCGCTGCGCCCACCGGCAGGTGCCGCTGAGCAAAGGGGTGGTGGACGAGGAAGGTTGCGTCAAATGCTGCTATCACGGCTGGGCGTTCGACCGTCAGGGCAAATGCGTGACCGTGCCCTACCTGAACCGCGAAGGCGTAGGGCGGCCCGTGCGCGCCTATCCCTGCCGCGAAAAGGACGGGCTGATCTTCATTTTCCCCGGTGATGCCGCATTGGCCGATCATGTGCCCGTGCCCGACGTGGCCCAGGTCGGCAACCCGGAGTTCAAGACCCGTACCTTCAGCCCCAGGCTGAAATGCCACTATACTTTCATGCATGAAAACCTGATGGACATGAACCATCAATTCCTGCACCGCCGCCAGATGGGCTCCATTACCGCGCGTTTCCTGGGCCAGGACGAAGGCGAGGGCTTTCTGGAGGCACGCTACAGCTTTGCCCGCAAGGGCGGGAACCAGCCGCTGGCCGAAGCGCTGATCTTTGGCAGGCACCATGACCTGCAAGGCCGCGAGCAACCGGTGGAGGAAGTCGTCTCCATCCGCACCACCTATCCCTACCAGACGCTGAAAATCCACGACAAGGATGGCGACCTGATCATGGATCTGTGGGCGTGCTACCTGCCCTTGGGCGAAGCCCAGCAGGTTACGCAGGCTTTCGGGCTGCTTTCGGTCAAGAAGCCCAAATGGGCGTTCCTGCTCGATCTCGCCTGGCCGGCGCTGGGGCTGTTCACGCACCGTATCTTCGAGGAAGACCGCGAAATCGTGGAAATGGAGCAGAATGCCTGGCGCGAACTGGGTGGGGACCACAATGTGGAGGTGTTCCCCGTCGTTCGGAAACTGCGCGCCCTGCTGGCGGCAAGCGGGGTGCCCAATAAAGCGGTGCTTCCCGTAGCGTAGGACCGTTCGGCCGAGGCGCAGGTGCTATGCCCGGCAGGGTGGGCCTGCCGGTGGGCCGGGTGTCGGCCATGCAGGCGGGACTGGTTTTTAGTCTTGCCTGAACGGACAAAAAAAGCCATATAGGCGCCGCTCGGCACAGGCCGGGACGACGCACGCGAGGCCATTCCGCCTCTGGTGTCCGGCTGCAAGGCCGGGCAGCGCCTCGCGGAGGATCAACCAGAACAGGTAGGAAACGCCCCCATGGCGATGCCCGATTTCACTCTGCGCCAGCTCCTTGAAGCCGGTGTTCACTTTGGTCACCACACACGCCGCTGGAACCCCCGCATGGCGCCGTATCTGTTCGGCGTGCGCAACCAGGTTCACATTATCGACCTGCAGCAGACGGTCGGCCTGCTCGACCGCGCCCTGAAGGCGATTCGCGATGGCGTGGCCGGTGGTGGCCGCGTTCTGTTCGTGGGCACCAAGCGCGCAGCCCAGGACCCGATCGCCGAAGCGGCCCGTCGCTGCGGCCAGTATTATGTCAACCATCGCTGGCTGGGCGGCATGCTCACCAACTGGAAGACCATCCAGGGCTCCATCAAGCGCCTGCGCCAGATCGAGGAAACGCTTGAAGGCGGCACCTCCGGCCTGACCAAGAAGGAAATCCTGGACCTGACCCGCCAGCGCGACAAGCTGGAACGCTCGCTCGGCGGTATCAAGGAAATGGGTGGCCTGCCCGACATCCTGTTCGTGATCGACACGAACAAGGAAAAGCTGGCCATTGAAGAAGCCAACAAGCTGGGTATCCCGGTTGTGGCGATCCTGGACAGCAATTCCGACCCGCGTGGCGTGACCTATCCGGTGCCGGGCAATGATGACGCGATTCGCGCCATTGGCCTGTATTGCGACCTGGTGTCCGCCTCCGTTCTGGACGGGATCTCGGCCGAGCTGGGTGCATCCGGCGCTGACGTGGGTGCGTCCGAGGAACTGCCGGTCGAACCGGCGCTGGAAGCAGCCCCGGTGGAAGCCCCGGCGGCGAACTGAGCCTTTTGATGGAACGGCCCGGCCTGATCGCCGGGCCGTTTACACATATGACAACCCGCAACGCGGGTGGGCGAACAGGCCGGCGCGCCCCTGACATGGGGCGCGTTCCGGTTTTAGAGGGAGTATGAAGCATGGCGGAAATTACCGCGGCACTGGTCAAGGATCTGCGCGAGAAAACCGGCGCGGGCATGATGGACTGCAAGAAGGCCCTGAACGAAGCCAATGGCGATATCGAAGCCGCCATCGACTGGCTGCGCAAGAAGGGCCTTGCCGCTGCGGCCAAGAAGTCCGGTCGTGTCGCTGCTGAAGGCCTGGTGGCCGTGGCCTCTGGCGACAAATCTGCCGCCATGGTCGAAGTGAACGCCGAAACCGACTTTGTCGCCCGTAACGAAGCGTTCCAGAACTTTGTCGAAGCCACCGCCAAGGTCGCGCTCAAGGTCGGTGAAGACCTTGAAGCCATCAAGGCCGCCACCCTGGATACCGGCCGCACCGTGGCTGAGGAACTGACGCACCTGATCGCCACGATCGGTGAGAACATGTCCCTGCGCCGCGCACGCGTGTTCACCGTGCCGTCGGGCGTTGTGGCCACCTATGTGCATGGCGCGCTGCGTCCGGGCCTGGGCAAGATCGGCGTTCTGGCCGCTATCGAAGCGCCGAACACGTCGGACGCGATCGAGACGCTGGGCCGCCAGGTGGGCATGCATGTTGCCGCCACCCGCCCGTCTTCGCTGGATACGGACAGCCTGGACCCGGCCGAAATCGAGCGCGAACGCGCCGTGCTGGTCGAACAGTCCCGCGCATCCGGCAAGCCCGAGAACATTATCGAAAAGATGGTCGAAGGCCGTATCCGCAAGTTCTATGAAGAAGTCGTACTTCTGGAACAGGTCTGGGTGCATGATGGCGAAAGCCGCGTGAAGGACGTGGTCAAGAAGGCGGGCGTGAAGCTGGCCGGCTTCGACCGTTTCCAGCTTGGCGAAGGCATTGAAAAGACCGTGGACGATTTCGCGGCTGAAGTTGCCAAGGTCGCTGGCGTGTAAGTCCTGGGCGGATTTGCAGTGACGATGCGCGAGGGCGGGATGTCTCCGGATACGGAGGCTCCCGCCCTTGTCGTTTTTGTGGGCCCGATGGGCGAAAGCAGTGCGCGCGTGCATGTGCTGACCGAAGCCGATGGCCTTGTGCGCGGCGTGGCCTATGGCGGCGCCAGCCGCGCGGGACGCGGGGTATGGCAGCTTGGCAATGTGGTGAAGACCCGTATGCAGCGCCGGGGTGACGCCAGCCCGTGCCGCCTGTCGGGTGAGGTGCTGTATGGCTGCGCGGCCCGGCTGTTTTCCGCCCCGCTGGCCATGGCCATGGTGGTGTCCACCTGCGCGCTGGCCGATGCCACCCTGCCCGAACGCGAACCCTGCCCAGCCCTGTTTGGCGAGACGGTGCGGCTTCTGACCTTCCTGGGTTACGATCCCGGCGTGGCCGAGCGCGAAGGCATGCCCCATTACATAAGGTGGGAGTTGTCCCTGCTGCGCACGCTGGGTTTTGGGCTCGATCTGGATATGTGCGCGCTGACCGGCCTGCGGGAAGGGCTGGCCTATGTTTCCCCCCGCACCGGGCGTGCCGTCAACGTGGATGCGGCCGGGCCGTGGAAAGAACGCCTGCTGCCCCTGCCATCCTTCCTGCGCGACACGGATGAAACCGGCACCCCGCATGACTGGGCTCTGGGCCTGCGGCTGAGCGGGCATTTTCTGGCGCGTGACGCCTTCGGGCAGCGGCACCTGCCCATGCCCGCCGCCCGGCAACGCCTTGTCGAACGGGTGGAAAACCTGACGGCTGGCCCCAATCCGAACGGGGCGCATGAACCGCCGGACGAGACGGATGGCCCGAAGCCAGAAGGAGACACGCCTTAGGTCGTGCTATGCCGCCCTGCGGCCCTTCCGCCCCCGCAGGGTCTTTTCCGACGCGCTCCCCACCCACGCTGGTTCACACCTGCTTGCCCCGATATTTCCTCACCTTTTCCCACACGCGATCCCGCCAGGCGGCCATTGCGAGCGTAGCAGGGGGCGGGCGGTTCCTGACAAAGGGCAGGGCCCTGCATTGGCGGGTCCGTCGAAAAGGATACTTCGGTTTGAAAAAGGTCGCTGCATTCGGGCTTTTGCACCGGCCGTGTCAGGCTTGGGGCGTTCAAGGCTTTCATAACCTTCGCGGGGGCGGTATGTCTGGGCGCGCGACAGATCGGGTACGCATTGGGGCGTGGAGCAGACGATGACAGACACAGCCGAAGGCCATATCGAGGAGACCAAACTGGCGGATGCGCTGAGCGAGCGTTATCTGGCCTATGCGCTGTCCACGATCATGTCCCGCTCGCTGCCCGATGTGCGCGACGGGCTCAAGCCCGTGCATCGGCGGCTGGTCTACGCGATGCACCAACTCAAGCTGGACCCGGCTTCGGGCTTCAAGAAATGCGCGCGCGTGGTGGGCGATGTCATCGGTAAGTTCCACCCCCATGGCGATGCCTCGGTCTATGAAGCGCTGGTGCGGCTGGCGCAGGATTTCGCCGCGCGCTACCCGCTGGTGGAAGGCCAGGGCAATTTCGGCTCCATCGACGGCGATAACGCCGCGGCCATGCGGTATACGGAAGCCCGGCTGACGGATGTCGCGGTCGCCCTGCTTGACGGGATCGAGGACGACGCTGTCGATTTCCGCCCCACATACGATGGGGAAGAACACGAACCCGTCGTGCTGCCGGCGGCGTTCCCCAACCTTCTGGCTAATGGGGCCGCGGGTATTGCCGTGGGCATGGCCACCAGCATTCCCCCCCATAACGCGGCGGAGGTCTGTGCGGCCGCCGCATTGCTGGTGCGCAAGCCCGGGGCCGAGACGAAGGACCTGCTCGCCCTCATGCCCGGGCCGGATTTCCCCACCGGCGGGCTGATCATGGAAGATGCCGACGCCATCTTGCTGGCCTACGAGACCGGGCGCGGCGGCTTTCGCATGCGCGCGCGCTGGGCTGTGGAGCAGGGCCGTTTTGGTACATGGCACATCGTGGTGTCGGAAATTCCCTACCAGGTCCAGAAATCCCGGCTGATCGAACAGGTGGCCGATCTGCTGGAACAGAAAAAACTGCCGCTTCTGGGCGATATCCGCGACGAAAGCACGGATGAGATCAGGCTTGTGCTAGAACCCAAGTCGCGCGGGGTCGAGCCCGAAGTGCTGATGGAAACCCTGTTCCGCGCCACCCCGCTTGAAAGCCGCTTCGCCCTGAACATGAATGTGCTGGGCGCGGACCGTTCGCCCGGCGTCATGGGTCTCAAACAGGTTCTGCGCGCCTGGCTCGACCACCGGCACGAGGTGCTGGAACGGCGCAGCCGCCACCGGCTGGCCGCCGTGGAGCGCAGGCTGGAAATTCTGGCCGGCTTCCTGATCGTGTACCTCAACCTTGATGAGGTGATCCGCATCATCCGGGAGGAGGACGACGCCAAGGCCAGTCTGATCGCCACGTTCAGCCTGACGGACATGCAGGCGGAATCGGTGCTGAACATGCGGCTGCGCAGCCTGCGCAGGCTTGAGGAAATGGAAATCCGCCGCGAACATGACGCGCTGTGTGCCGAAAAAGCCACCCTGCTGGCCCTTCTGGGGGACGAGGCACTGCGCTGGAAGCAGATCGGCACCGAGCTTGAACGCATGGCCAAGACCTTCGCAAAAGGTCGCACGGGGCCACGGCGCAGTACCATCCTGTCTGCCCCCAAGGCGGTGGATATTTCGGTGGTGGAAACGGTCGAACGCGAACCGCTGACCTTTATCCTGTCCCAGAACGGATGGGTGCGGGCGATCAAGGGCCATAACGTCGACCTGGAAAACCAGAAGTTCAAGGAAGGGGATGCCCTCAAGCTCGCCTTGCCGTGCCAGAGCACGGACCGGCTGTGCTTTTTCGCGACCGATGGCAGGGCCTTTACCGTCAAAGGGGCTGACCTGCCGCGCGGCCGGGGCGACGGCCAGCCCGTGCGCCTGATGGTCGACCTGCCCAATAACGAGGACCTGGTGGCGGTGTTTGTCCTCAAGGACGGCGGCAGGCGGCTGGTGGCGTCAAGCTCGGGCCGGGGCATGCTGGTGGAGGACGAGGCGCTGGTGGCCGAAAAACGCTCGGGGCGGCAGGTGCTCAACCTCAAGGAAGGCGAATCCGCGCAGCTCTGCGTTCCGGCGGAAGGGGACCATGTGGCCGTGCTGGGTGACAACCGGCGGTTGCTCATTTTCCCGCTCGACCAACTGCCGGTCATGACACGCGGGCTTGGCGTGGCCTTGCAGAAATATAGCGACGGCGGGCTGAAACAGGCGGTCGTGTTCGCGCAGGAGCAGGGTTTGTTCTGGCCCGGCAGTGTCAGGCCCCGCGCCATGGCCGACCTCAAGGAATGGCAGGGCAAACGCGCCGCCACCGGCAAGCCCGCCCCACCCTGGGCCACCCGAAAGGGCTGAGAAAGGAAGCAGAACTCCACAAAAGGGCCGGCGACCCAAAAAGCGACACCTGATTGAGAGAGTGTTCCCAAAGCCGGTCCTGGGCGAGTATTCGGTAAATTTTTAAAAGTTTTTGGTGAAGATTTTTTCAAAAAGCTTCAGGGGAACGTCACTTTTTTGAAAAAAATTAGCCCCCAAAAGTTTTTATCCTGTTTTCCAAACGGGTCAGAAAAGCGGGGCGGCAGGGAAGATATCCGTGCGGCCGGTAAAGACCGCTTGCGCGGGATCGAGCGGCTGCCACGTATCGTCACGCAGGATTTCGGCGGGGTGGTAGCGGCTTTTATAGGCCATTTTCGGGCTGCCGGGCACCCAGTAGCCAAGGTAGAGATAAGGCCGGTCGAGCAGGTGTGTCTGCTGGATCAGAAACAAAACGGCATAGCTGCCCAATGACCGCTGCGGCAGGTCGGGGTTGTAGAAGCTGTACACGGCCGAAAGCCCGTCTTCGAGAACATCGGTCAGGCTGACCGCGACAAGGGTTCCCTGCGGGTCACGGAATTCGATAATCCGTGTATCGACCGGTGTTTCCTCCACCATGGCAATATAGTCGCGCTGGCTCATGCTGGCCATGTCGCCATCGGCATGGCGGTGCTTCAGGTAGCGGTGGAACAGGTCGTATTGTTCCAGTGTCGCGGCCGGGGGCAGGAGGGTCGCATTCAGATCCGCATTGCGCTTGCAGGTGCGGCGCTGCGTGCGATCGGGCGTGAAAAGGGCCACCGGCAGGCGGATGGGAATGCACGCCGAACACCCCGAGCAAAGTGGCGCATAGGCCAGGGTATGGCTGCGCCGGAACCCCGCGCGGGACAGGCGGCTGTGCAGGGCGTCGGCATCGGGCACGGCCAGGTCGGCCAGAACCTTGCGTTCCGTCCGCTCAGGAAGGTAGGGGCACTGCTGCGGCGCCGAAGTATAGAAAAATTGTGGCCCACGCAGCGAGGATTTCATGTTCTGGTGCCTGGAGAACAAAAGGGACCGGCCCCACGCCGGTCCATGGCCGGCTAGCGGCCGAAGGTTGCGCGAATATTCTGCGCGGCCTCGATGGCGAAATAGGTCAGAACGCCATGAGCCCCCGCGCGGCGGAAGGCCAGAAGGCTTTCCATGATGGCGCGTTCGCGGTCCAGCCAGCCATTGTTGATGGCCGCCATCAGCATAGCGTATTCGCCCGAGACTTGGTAGGCGAATGTCGGCACCCTGAACGTGTCACGCACGCGGCGGATAATGTCCAGATAGGGCATGCCGGGCTTGACCATGACCATATCCGCCCCTTCCGCGATGTCCATTTCCACTTCGCGCAGGGCTTCGTCGCTGTTGGCGGGGTCCATCTGGTAGGTTTTCTTGTCCCCGCTCAGCAGGCTGCCAGACCCCAGCGCGTCGCGGAACGGGCCATAGAAGGCCGACGCATATTTGGCCGCGTAGGACATGATACGGGTGTTGACCAGCCCGTTCGTATCCAGTGCCTCGCGAATGCTGCCGATCCGCCCGTCCATCATGTCGGACGGGGCGATGATATCCACACCCGCTATCGCCTGGTTGAGTGCCTGCTGCGTCAGCACCCCGACCGAGGTTTCATTCACCACGTAGCCGTCTTCTATCAGCCCGTCATGGCCGTGGCTGGTATAGGGGTCCAACGCCACGTCGCCCACCAGCGCCACGTCGGGGAATTCTTTTTTCAGGAGCCTGGCTGCCCGGCACATCAGGTTGTCGGGGTTGGTGGCTTCGCTCCCTTTTTCGTCACGGATCTCGGTGGGGGTGACGGGAAAAAGGGCCACGGCGGGAATGCCCAGCTTGGCGGCGGGTTCCACATGGCTGGCCAGCCGGTCCAGCGTCACGCGCAGCGCGCCGGGCATGGAGGCCACTTCGGTCGTGGTGTTCGTGCCCTCCATGAAGAAGATCGGCCAGATCAGGTTGTTGATGCCCAGCGAATTTTCCGCCACCAGACGGCGGGTTGCGTCGTCAAAACGGTTGCGGCGCGGGCGGGCCAGAGGGAAGCGACCTGCCGTCATGGGCGGGATCTCCTGCAAAGGTGCGCGGCCTGTGCTGTGGCGCCTGACCGGGCAGGACGTCGTAACAGGCAGGGCAGAGTGAATGTGCGGCCCGAGTATGCGCCCCTGACCGGCTTATGCAAGATCGCGCGCGTCTGCCCAGAACTGCGCTGGCCATTTCTGGTGCGGCCTTGCCCCGATCCAGCCCTGTAATTACACGGGCCGGAATATCTGGCGCGTCAGGGCTGGGCCAGCTTGCTGTGCTTGCGGCCATAGGCCATGTAGATGATCATGCCCAGGGCCAGCCAGCCGATCAGGCGCAGCCAGGTCAGGTGGTCGAGAAAGATCATGACCGACCCGCAGCTTAAAATACCCAGAATGGGTATGATAACCCCGCCCGGCACGCGGAAGGCGCGGGGTGCGTCGGGGGCCTTGCGCCGCAGCACGATCACGCCCGCGCAGACCAGCACAAAGGCCAGCAACGTGCCGATGGACGCCATATGTCCCAAATCCGATATGGGCAGGAACGCGCTGAGCAGGCTGGTCAGCACCATGAAGAACAGGTTGGACAGCCACGGTGTCTGGTAGCGCGGGTGGGTAATGCTGAACAGCGGCGGCAGAAGCCCGTCGCGCGACATGGCGAAGAATACGCGGCTCTGCCCCAGCAGCACCCCCAGCAGCACGGAGGTAAACCCGCAGATAATGCCGATTTTGACCGCCAGTTGCAGCCAGTGATAGGGCGTGTGGTTGATGGCGGTGGCCACGGGGGCGGCATCGCCCATCATGTCGCGGTAATTGACCAGCCCGGTCATGACAAAGGAAAACGCGACATAGGCCAGGGTGCAGATCAGCAGGCTGCCCAGCAGGCCGATCGGCATGTCGCGGGCGGGGTTCTTGGTCTCCTGCGCGGTGGTGGACACGGCGTCGAACCCCACATAGGCGAAAAAGATCGTGCCCGCCGCGCGCATGACGCCGGAAATGCCGTAATGGCCGAATGTTCCCTCATTGGGGGGAATGAACGGATGGTAGTTGGCGGGATTGATGTAGCCCAGCCCGAAGCCGATAAAGGCCAGAATGACCAGCAGCTTGATCGTGACGATCACGATACTGACGATGGCGGACTGCGAAATGCCCCGGATCAGCACCCACGATATGGCGCAGATCACCACCATGGCGGGCAGGTTGGCCAGCCCGTGGGCCATGGAGCCATCGGCCAGTTGCACGGTCTCGAACGGGGATGCGGTCAGCCGGGGGGGCAGCACGATCCCCCATGTGCCCAGCAGGGAAGCCACATAGCGCGACCAGCTTACCGCGACAGTCGCGGCCCCCACCGCGTATTCCAGCACCAGGTCCCACCCGATGATCCAGGCCATCAGTTCACCCAGCGTGACATAGGCATAGGTATACGCACTGCCCGCAATGGGGATCATGCTGGCCAGTTCGCTGTAGCACAGCCCTGCGAATCCGCAGGCGATCCCCGCGATGATAAAGGACAGGACAACAGCGGGCCCCGCGTTTTCAGCCGCGGCAATGCCGGTCAGTGAGAAAAGGCCCGCCCCGATGGTGGTGCCGACCCCAAGGGCGATCAGGCTGCCCGGTCCCAGGACCCGTTTCAAACCCTGCGCCGCCTGAAGCTTGTCCAGTGGCAGGCAGCGCGTAAAGGCCGAGACTGCCGAGGGGGCAGGGTTTTGCTCCATGTATTTTTTCTCCTGTCAGCGTCGCCCGGAAAGCTGTAAGACACCATCCAACGGTTCTGCCTGCTATACAGCAGGCTGCCGGCACGTCCAGCAAGATGTGCTAACCACGAAACGAAATGAACGCCTGCCGAGGCCCGGCATGGGAGTGACGACCCGCAGGCCCGATCTTGAGGAAACACCTGAA
>NZ_JAFVMH010000012.1 GCF_017377735.1 Acetobacter garciniae | reverse complement strand
CTAAGATGCGGATTTCTATGGCCTGACCCGGGTTGCGCGGGCTAAAAAGGCGCGGCCCGAATGCATGGTTCCGGTCGGGTTTGTTTGAGCATTATCGTCTAGTTTTTGTGGAGTAGGGTTTCATATGTCACAACAGGCTGCCTGCGATCTTGTCGCTCGGTACTACGCGCTTTTCAATGCTGGCGATCGCGAGGGCTTCCTGGCCCTGCTGGCCGATGATGTCGCGCATGACATCAACCAGGGCGGGCGCGAGATCGGGCGCGACGCGTTCCGGGTTTTCCTGCAACGCATGGACCGCTGCTATGCCGAGCAGTTGAAGGATATCGTGGTCATGGCCGATGCCAGCGGCACCCGTGCGGCGGCTGAATTCGTGGTGCATGGCACGTATCTGAACACGGATGAAGGCCTGCCCGACGCCCGTGGCCAGACCTATGTGCTGCCCGCGGGCGCATTTTTTGAAATCAAAGACGGCAAGGTCGCCCGCATAACCAATTATTACAATCTCGAAGACTGGATGAAGCAGGTCGCGGGCTGAAACGCGGCGGCGGGCCATGATGGCCCGCCTATCATAATTCCGTAAATTTAAAAAAAATGTCGCATTTTTGAAAACGGTTATTGCCGAAATATCCCATGCTTGAACAAATAGGACATGGTGCCACACGGCATCGCGCCTGACGGCTGGACGGGGCACTTTCCCCCAAAGGTGGTTCGCGGGCTGCCCCGGTTTCTTCGGACAGGAACGGTGCGCGGTCCGGGCGGTTCAAGGATGGGGAGACCGGTTATGAATAACATGACTCCCAGGCTGGATAGTACACCCAACCTGCGCGTGGGCATTATCCTGGCCAGAAAGTTCACCCTGTCGGCCTTTGCGCTGCTGGTGGACCATTTACGGCTTGCCGCGGACCGCAACGATAACAGCCGGCCCATTCGCTGCCAGTGGACTGTCATGTCAGAGCAGTCCGAACCCGTCCGTTCCAGTTGTGGCATTCCCGTCAGCCGGGAAGCCGGCCTGCGCTCTCCGTCCGAATTTGATTATATCGTCGTGGTGGGCGGCCTGCTCCAGGGTAATGAACAGGTGGGCGAACAGACACTGGCGTATCTGCGGCAGGCGGCCAGCCTGGGCGTGCCGCTGGTGGGGATTTGTACCGGTGTGTTCGTGCTGTGCCGCGCCGGTGTCATGAAAAACCGCCTGTGCTGCGTAAGCTGGTATCACCGGCAGGATTTCATCGAGGAATTTCCCGATCACGCCGTGATCAGCGACCGGCTTTTCATTGCCGATCGCAATCGCATTTCCTGTTCCGGCGGGGCGGGTACTGCGGATATGGCCTGCTCCCTCATTGAAAAGCATTTCGGCAAATCGACAGCGCAGAAAGCCAGCCACGTGCTGCTGCTCGAACGTCAGGCCGTCAGGCAGCAGAACCTGTTGCAGCCCACGCCGCCGCTGATGAAGGAAATCCGGCTGACCACGAACGCGCATGTCAAGCGCGCGGCCATGGCCATGGAACAGAACATGAATGAGCCTGTCTCCATCGGGGTTATTGCCGAACAGCTCGGGCTTTCCCCGCGTCATCTGGTCAGGCTGTTCCAGACCGAGATCGGCATGAAGCCCACCGATTTCTACCGCCTGATCCGCCTGCGCTACGCCCGCGCTCTTTTGCGCCAGGGCGATATGTCCATTACCGAAATTGCCATTGAAACCGGATTTTCCGACTGTGCGCATTTTTCCCGTCAGTTCAAGGCCCGGTTCGGTTTGACCCCCACGGAATTGCGCCTTATGTCCGGAGCCGGGGGTGCCTATGCGCCGCTTGCCCCGTCGCAGGACAATTATGCGGGCGTTCGACTGTTTGAAGAGGCATAATATGCAGGTTCAGGACGTACGCTCTGTCGTTATTACGGTAAAATGCCAGAGCAGGCCGGGTATTGTCGCAGCATTTTCGCAGGTCATCTTTGAATGCCATGGCGATATCCTGGATATCAACCAGCATAACGACAAGACGCAGGACCGTTATTTCATGCGCATGGCCTGCCAGTTGCAGGCCGGGGAGATCCCCGCCCTGCGCGAGCGGCTGAATGCCGTGGCAGCGCGGCTGGGTGCCTATTACACCTTGCAGGACGGGGTGGAAAGCACGCGCACGCTCATCATGGTTTCACGTTTCGACCATTGCCTGAACGACCTGCTCTATCGCTGGCGCATTGGTGAACTGAACATGCAGCCGGTGGGCATTGTCTCCAACCACCCCAAGGATGTCGCATGCAGCCGGATATCTCTGGGGGATATTCCTTTTTATTACCTGCCGGTTTCCGATAGCACCAAGGACGAGCAGGAAGACAGGCTGCGCACCATCATTGCCGATACGAAGGCCGAGCTGGTCGTGCTGGCCCGTTACATGCAGGTTCTGTCAGACCGTTTCGCGCGTGAGATGGAAGGGCGCTGCATCAATATCCACCATTCCTTCCTGCCGGGTTTCAAAGGGGCCAAGCCGTATCATCAGGCATACAAGCGCGGCGTAAAGCTGATCGGGGCCACGGCGCATTACGTGACATCGGATCTGGATGAAGGGCCGATCATCGAACAGGATGTCGAACGTGTCACCCATTCCGACACGGCGGAAGATCTGGTGCGCAAGGGGCGCGATATCGAACGGCGCGTGCTGTCCCGGGCCGTGCTGTATCACCTTGAAGGACGGGTGATCCTGAATGACGACAAGACCGTGGTGTTTCTCAACTGATTGGAACCACCCTGAAGAACACATGAAAAAGGAGAGCCAAGGCTCTCCTTTTTTGTATCCGGCGTTTTATACCGCCCGGCTTGTTGCGGCTCCTGGCAGGATTTTTCCCGGCAGGGCTTTTCCTGTCCGGGCCTTTTGATGTCAGGCGGCGGCCTGGCTGATTTTGACAATGGCCCCGATAATGGTTCTCTGGTCGCACAGGCCGGTAATGGTCTTGTCCTGGTGGACCAGCAGGGGCCATGCCGTGGCCTGGCTGAAACGGGCCAGGGTGCTTAGCGGGGTCTGCTCGGGCACGCACAGCACGTCATGATCCGAAAGATCGGCAGGCAGTTCCTGCCCGGGGGCAAGGAAGACAAGGTTCACTGTGCGTGTGGGCGATGCCAGCGTGGCTGCCGCCTGATCGAGCCTGAACCTTTCCTGCCCACCCAGGGACAGATCGGCCAGGTCAGACAGGTTCAGCCGGGTCATGAAATTGCTGGCGGTGATAATCGGCAGCGGGTTCATGTGGCTGATGAATTCGCGCACATAGTCATCGGCGGGGCTGCCGACGATATCCTGCGGGGTGCCCGTCTGGACAATGCGCCCTTCTTTCATGATGGTGATCTGGTTGCCGATTTTCATGGCTTCGTCGATATCGTGGCTGACGAACAGGATGGTTTTCTTCAGCTTCTGCTGGAGCATCATCAATTCGTCCTGCAACTTGCGCCGGATCAGCGGGTCGAGGGCGGAAAAAGGCTCGTCCATCAGCAGGATATCGGCATCCGTTGCGAAGGCGCGGGCCAGGCCGACACGCTGCTGCATGCCGCCTGACAGATCCTTGACGTTGGCGTCGGCCCATTTTTCTAGCCCGACGAGTTCGAGCTTTTCATTGACCATTTCACGCCGTATGGCCGGGGCAATGTCGCGCAGTTCCAGGCCCAGCCCCACGTTCTCACGCACGGTGCGCCACGGCAGAATGGCGAACTGCTGAAAGACCATGGCAATGCGGGTCTTGCGCAGGTCGCGCAGCGTGTCGTCATCGCAGGTGGCGATATCGACATGGGCCACGCCGTTGCCGATCAGCACCTGGCCGTTCACCGTCTTGTTCAGCCGGTTGGCAGCGCGCAGGAGGGTGGATTTTCCCGACCCCGAAAGCCCCATCAGCACGCTGATCTTGCCGCGTTCGACCTCCAGGTTCGCATCCGACACACCCAGGACAATGCCGGTGTCGCGCAGGATATCCGCCCGGCTTTTGTTGTCCCTGGCCATCTCCAGCGCCTTGGCCATAAGGCCGGGGCCCTTGCGGGCGGGAAACATGATGTCCACATGGCGAAAGGAAAGGGCTGAGTTCATTTTCCGGAGTCCCCTGCGCGGCAGACGCGATCCAGGATGATGGCAAGGATGACGATGGCGAACCCGGCTTCGAACCCGATATCGACCTGCACGCTGTTCAGCGCGCGCACGACCGGCACGCCAAGGCCGCCTGCGCCCACAAGGGCTGCGATCACCACCATGGACAGGCTGAGCATGATGCATTGCGTCAGCCCCGCGCGGATCATGGGCAGGGCCGCGGGCAGTTCGATCTTCCACAGCAGTTGGCGCGGTGTCGCGCCGAAGGATTCACCCGCTTCGAGAAAGGTCTTGGACACCGAGGAAATGCCCATCTGCGTCATGCGGATGGGGGCGGGCACGGCGAAGATGATGGTCGAGATCAACCCCGGCACCGTGCCCAGGCCGAACAGGATAAGGGTGGGTATAAGATAGACGAAGGTCGGCAGGGTCTGCATCAGGTCCAGCAGAGGGTGCAGCACCTTGTCCAGCCACGGCCTGTGGGCGGCGGCAATGCCCAGCGGCACGCCGATCGCCATGGAGGTCAGGGTGGAAAACAGGATGAGCGAGAGTGTCGCCATCGTGTCGTCCCAGTATCCCTGGTTGAGGATGAACGTCAGCCCCACCCCCACCAGGGCGGGAACCAGCACACGGCGCTTGAGGGCGGCCGTGCCCGCCACGAAAATGATGATCAGCAGGATGGGGGGCACGCTTTGCAGCAGCGCGGTAAACGAGTCGACCCCCCAGGTGATGCTGTTGCTGATGATATCCAGAACCCCGGTGCAATGCGTGCGAATCCAGTCCACGAGGTCTGACATCCACATGCCGAGCGGGATTTTGTGCGACGTAATCCAGTCAGTGACGGCGTTGAGCATAAGAGGTCCGATTTACTGAAGGCCCAGGAATGCACGAACCGCGGGCAATGCCGGCGCACCATCCGTTGTCACGACGCCCGCCAGCCACTTGTCCAGCGCCTCGGGGTGGGCCTTCAGCCACTGTTTGGTGGCTTCGGGGGCGGGGACGTGGTTTTCGGAAATGGCCTGCATCATCTCGTTTTCAGCCGGTACGGTGAAGACCAGCTGCTTGAGCAGCCGCCCCACATTCGGGCATTCCTGTGCGTAGCCGTTGCGAACAATGGTGGTGACCGAGGCGGAGGCGCCAAAGACCTTGTCGCCCCCCGTCAGGTAGGTGATGTGGAAATGCATGTTCATGGGGTGGGGCTCCCACGCCAGGAACACGATCGGCTGCTGGGCGGCGATCGCGCGTGCGACCTGTGAAAGCATGCCCTGTTCGCTGCTTTCGTTCACCTTGAACTTGCCAAGCCCGAAGTCGTTATGCTGCACCATGCCCAGGATCAGGCGGTTGCCGTCATTGCCCGGCTCGATCCCGTAGATGGTGGAATGCAGCTTGTCGGCCCAGCCTGCAATGTCCTTGAAGTCGCGCAGCCCGGCGGCGGCCACGTAATCGGGCACGGCCAGGGTATAATGGGCGCCTGACAGGTTGGTGGTCAGGCGTTCCACCGCACCTTTTTGCAGGTAGGGCCCCACGACGGATGCGGCCGAGGGTTCCCAGTCGCTCATGAACACGTCAAGCTGCTTGATCTGCTGGGACAGATACGCAACCGAAAGGGCGACCATGGGGGTCTTGGTCTTGTAGCCCATGCCCTGCAGGATATTGGCCGTCAGGTTCGTGACGGCGGTGGCGTCCGTCCAGCCGGCATCCCCCATGCGGACCAGTTGGCACGACGCGGGATCGGGGTCCGCCGCCTGTGCTGGAAGCGCGCACAGGGCCGAGGCAAGAAGGGCTGAGGCGGCGAAAAGGTGCTTTTTCATCAGGCGGGGCATCTCTGGTTGGATTGTGGATCCATAATTCCATTCATTCTGAATAAAAAATAAAATAAAGCGCAAGGGAAATACGAAGAAAAAACAGGAATTTTTTTTAAATTCCGCCGACGGGCTTCATAACTTTGTTAAGAGGCGTTTTCTTCAAAAAAATGTCCATGTCATTCAAGAAGGACAGATCGTTTTTTGTATGTAATGACAGGCCGCAGGTGTATGGAAGCCCGGTCGGGGCTGCACGCCCGCGATCGTTCGGGCGGGGGAAGGGGAAAAACATGGAGATTGGCCGCAGTTGGGTAGGCGGAGCCTATCTGCCATCCACGGGGGAACGTTTCCCCAGCGTTGATCCGGCGACGGGGGAAACGCTGGCCCTGATCGAAAGCGCGACACCCCAGACACTGGCAGCGGCACTGGAAACTGCGCAAAAAGGCCAGAAGATCTGGGCGGCGATGCTGGGTGCCGAACGGGGCCGTATCCTGCGCAGGGCGGCGGACCTGCTGCGCGAACACAATACGGCACTGGCCCAGCTCGAGGCCCGCGATACCGGCAAGCCCATTGCCGAAACCGAAGCAGTGGATATCCTGTCCGGCGCCGATGCGGTGGAATATTTCGGTGCCGTCGCTGCCACCATAGGCGGGGAGTCGGTGGATCTGGGGGGAGAGGCCTTCGGGTACACCCGGCGTGAACCGCTTGGCCTGACAGCGGGAATCGGGGCGTGGAATTACCCTATCCAGATCGCATGCTGGAAATCTGCCCCCGCCCTGGCCTGCGGCAACGCCATGATTTTCAAGCCTTCGGAACTGACACCGCTCAGTGCCCTGAAACTGGCGGAGATCTACAAGCAGGCGGGCGTGCCCGACGGTGTCTTTACCGTGTTGCAGGGTGGGCGCGATGTCGGGCGCATGCTGACCCAGGCCCCCGAAATCCGCAAGATTTCCCTGACGGGGGAAGTGGGGACAGGCCGCAAGGTCATGGCCGCCGCCGCCGAGACACTGAAATACGTCACACTCGAACTGGGTGGCAAATCGCCACTGATCGTGTTCGAGGATGCCGATATCAGGAACGCCGTCTCTGCCGCGCTGCTGGCCAATTTCTATTCGGCGGGCGAAATCTGTTCGAACGGTACAAGGGTTTTCGTGCATACCGCCATCAGGGACCGTTTCCTGGCGGCCCTGAAGGAACGGGTCGAGAAAATCCGTGTGGGTGACCCGCTTGATCCGCAAACGCAGATGGGTTCGCTGATTTCGCAGGACCATATGCAAAAAGTGCTGGCCGCCATTGAAACCGGCAAGGCCGAGGGCGCTACCGTGCTGACGGGCGGCTACCGCATGACCGAAGGGGCATTGGCCAAGGGGGCTTTTGTGGCACCTACGGTTTTTGTCGACTGCCTTGATGAAATGAGCATCATGCGCGACGAGATTTTCGGCCCCGTAATGTCGGTGACCGACTTCGTGGAAGAGGACGAGGTCATAGCCCGCGCCAATGCCACACCCTTCGGCCTGGCGGCAGGCGTTTTCACCGCCGACCTGGCCCGTGCGCACCGCGTCATTCACCAGTTGCAGGCGGGCACATGCTGGATCAACACCTATAACATCACGCCGGTGGAACTGCCCTTCGGCGGTTACAAACAATCCGGGCTGGGGCGGGAAAACAGCCGCCTGGCCGTGGAACATTATACCCAGGTCAAATCCGTCTACGTGGCGCTGGGGGATGTGGACGCACCCTACTGAGCGGGAAAAAGCCGATGTCTGAATTCGACTATATTGTTGTGGGCGCGGGGTCAGCGGGGTGCGTCCTGGCCAACCGGCTGACGGAATCCGGGCAGGACAGCGTTCTTCTTCTGGAATTCGGCGGCAGCGATCGCTCCATTATCGTGCAGATGCCTTCCGCCCTGGCCATGCCCATGCACGACAAGCGCTTCAACTGGTTTTACGACAGCGAACCCGAACCCCACCTGAACGGGCGGCGCATGCACACCCCGCGCGGCAAGGGGCTGGGCGGGTCTTCTTCCATCAACGGCATGGTCTATGTGCGCGGTCATGCGCTGGATTTCGAGGAATGGGAGAGCATGGGGGCCTCGGGCTGGGGTTATGCGCATGTCCTGCCCTATTTCCGCCGTGCGGAAGGTTCAAGCGACGGCGATAGTGAATATCGTGGCAGGCAGGGGCCCTTGCACACGCAGTACGGCACGCTGGACAACCCCTTGCACGAAGCCTGGATGAAGGCGGGCGAACAGGCGGGCTACGTCCGCACGGGCGATTACAACGGTTACCGGCAGGAAGGGTTTGACAAGATGAGCATGACCGTCAGGAACGGTCGGCGGTGGAGCACCGCCAATGCTTATCTGCGCCCCGCTCTGTCGCGCAGGACCCTGAAGGTGGAAACCCACGCCCGCGTGGTCCGCATCGTGTTCGAAGGGCGGCGCGCCGTGGGGCTGGTCTACCGCAAGGGCGGGCAGGAATTCACCGTAAGGGCCCGGCGCGAGGTCATTTTAAGCGGCGGGTCCATCAATTCGCCGCAGTTGCTCAAGCTTTCGGGCATCGGCCCGGCAGCCGAACTGAAGGCGCATGGTATTCCCGTGCTGGCCGACCGGCCCGGTGTCGGGGAAAACCTGCAGGACCACCTTGAATTTTACTTCCAGGTGGCCTGCACGCAGCCCATCACCCTCTATTCGGCCATGAACCCCCTGGCCAAGCTGGGCATCGGCCTGCGCTGGCTGTTGCGAAAAGATGGGCTGGGGGCCACCAACCATTTTGAAAGCTGCGGCTTTATCCGCAGCCGCGCGGGGCTGAAATACCCCGATATCCAGTTCCATTTCCTCCCCCTTGCCGTCACGTACGATGGCAAGGGCCTGGCTTCGGGCCATGGTTTTCAGGCCCATGTGGGGCCCATGCGCTCCAAAAGCCGTGGGTGGGTCCGCCTTGCGTCCGCCAACCCCGAAGACAAGCCGCGCATCTGCTTCAATTACATGAGCCACCCGGATGACTGGGTGGACATGCGCCGCTGCGTGCGCCTGACGCGCGAAATTTTCGCGCAGGAAGCGTTCGATCCCTATCGGGGCAAGGAACTCCAGCCCGGGGAGGACTGCCAGACGGATGAGCAGATCGACGCTTTCATCCGCGAGAAGGTGGAAAGTGCGCTGCATCCGTCCTGTACCTGCAAAATGGGTAGCAAGGACGATCCCATGGCCGTGGTCGACGCCCAGACGAAGGTGATCGGCGTGGAAGGCTTGCGTGTTGTCGATTCCTCGATCATGCCGCGCATCACGAACGGCAACCTGAACGCGCCCACCGTCATGCTGGCCGAGAAAGCTTCTGATCACATCATGGGAAAACCACTTCTGCCTGCATCGAACGCGCCCTATTACGTGCCCGATGACTGGGAAACCAAACAGCGGTGAAAGAGGGAATGACAGAGCATAACCACACCGAAGAGGCGGAACGGGACGCACGGCAGACGCAGCGCGTGCTGGATTTTCTCAAAAGCGGGAACATGGCGTTTGAAAGTCTTACCCACCCGCCCGTGCACACGGTGGAGGAGGCCGAACCCTATCTGTGGACCTTGAAGGGCGCGCAGATCAAAAACTTCTTCCTCAAGGACGCCAAGGGCAAGCTGTTCGTGGTCACATGCCCGGCCGATCGGGTCGTGGACATGAAAAAGCTGGCCGTAGCATTGGGCAGCAAGAAGCTGTCCTTCGGCAAGCCTGACCTGATGATGGAATGTCTCGATACGCAGCCCGGCGCCCTGGGCCCGCTCAGCCTGCTGGCGGACACCCAGCACCGCGTCACCTTCGCGATTGACGAGGATCTGTGGCGCTCCGAATTCATAATCTGCCACACCATGTGCAGCACCTGCTCGGTCTCGCTTGCCGTTGCGGACCTGAAGACAAGCCTCGAACGCCTGGGCGTGCAACCGCTCGTCTTTTCCCTGGCGGAGGAACAGGCACCGCTCGCCTGATCGCGCTTTATAGGGGTGTGCCAGCAAACGGGCCGGGGTGGCATGGCCTGCCGCCTCGGCCCGTGCGGATCATGCCGCGGGAAATTCTTTTTCCAGCCCAAGAAATTTTATGGCGTTGCTGCCCAGGATCCTTTTTTTCTCCACTGCGTTGAGGCGATCCGTGCCGCGTACGAGCGCGCCCATTTGTTGTTCGCCAAGCGGGAAGGGGTAGTCGGTGCCCAGCACCACCTTGTCCGAGCCCATGACATCGACCAGCAGGCGCAGGGCGCCTTCATCGAACACGGCTGAATCGACATAAAAGCGATCCACATAGCTCGAAGGCGGATTGGGGCAGTCTTCGCGCACGATGTCACGATGTTTCCAGGCATTGTCGACCCTGCCCAGAAGATAGGCAAAACTGCCGCCCCCATGGGCGAAGCACAGGCGCAGGCTGCGGGGCAGTCTTTCGAAAGAGCCTGACAGGATCAGGGACAGGATGGATAATTGTGTTTCCGCCGGCATGGAGACAAGCCAGGGCAGCATGTATTTGCGCATGCGGTTCATGCCCATCAGGTCCCATGGGTGAACCAGCACCGCCGCGCCTTCATTGGCGCAGTGGTGCAGGAAGGTCAGCAGGCCTTCGTCATCCAGGTTGCGTTCGCCCACATGGTTGCCGATCTGCACGCCCAGATGGCCGCTGGCCATGGCGCGGCTGACCTCCTGGCAGGACAGGTCGATATCCTGCAACGGCACCTGGGCCAGGGCACGCATGCGGCCGTTCGACTGGGCGCACAGTTCCAGGGCGCTGTCGTTGAACAGGCGCGCGCAGGTCAGGGCCTGTTCGATCGGGCGCTCATAGGCGAACAGGACGGGGGTTGCGGAAATGACCTGCAAATCGATCCCGTCGCGGTCCATGTCCTCCAGCCGTTGCTGCGGGTCCCAGCAGGCGGAGGTGACGGGCCGGAATTCCCGGTCGCCAATCATGACGACAGCCTTGCCCGGTTCCGTATGGCGCATCCAGGGCCAGTTGGGGGTGCCGAAGCGCTCGGCAAGGTCAGGCCATGTCTTTGGAAAAAAATGGCTGTGTATGTCGATGATCATCAGATTTTCACCCATCCTGCCGGAGGCTGCTTGCCGGGGTGGACTGCACCGCAATGCGGGCAGGTGCGGGCGGAAATATCTTCGTAGAACGCCTTGTACAAAGGTGGCAGGTCATCGACAATGCTTTTCAGTTCGACCTCGACCCGGTGCACCAGGCCATTGCATTCAAAGCAGTACCATTCGAACCCGTCGCGCGCACCCTTGGCGCGGGCGGGTTCGATCACCAGCCCGATCGAGCCTTCCTCCGGGCGCTGGGGGGAATGCCGGACATGGGGGGGAAGGAGGAAAATATCGCCTTCGCGAATGGGAACATCGTAATGTTCGCCATTATCCACCACCTTGAGTACCATGTTGCCTTTAAGCTGGTAGAAAAATTCCTCCACCGGGTCGTCATGGAAATCGGTTCTCTGGTTCGGCCCGCCGACAACCGTGACCATCATGTCGGCATCTTTCCAGATCTGCTGGTTCCCCACAGGGGGTTTGAGAAGATGCTGGTGTTCGTCGATCCATGTCCTGAAATTGAATGCGGAGAGTTTGCTCATTGGTCAGGCCTCCGGACGGGCAGGGGTTGCAAGTGGCGCGTAGGCGACAGCCTTGATTTCGATCAGCAGGTCGGGATGCGGCAGTTGCGCCACCGCGACCGTGGTACGGGCCGGCCCCTCGGGGCCGAAAAATTCGGAATAGGTGGCGTTATAGTTGGCAAAGTCAGCCATATTGACAAGAAATGTCGAAATTTCGACCACATCCGCCAATGAGGCCCCAACACTGACGAGAATTTTCTCGATATTGAGGATAACGGCACGGGTCTGGGCGACGATATCGCGGTAGCGGTTGCCATCCGCCCCGATATGCACGCCCTCGAACGTGTTGTCCGGGCGGCGTGAACTGGTCCCCGAGACAAACAGGAAATCGCCCGCGCGACGCACATGGGGGAAGCTGCCCATGGGTTTGGCGTTGCCGGGCACGACAAAGGCGTTGCGTGTCATGGTGTTTCTCCACTAACGGTAAATCCGACGCGGCCCAGATCCTGCACCTCGACCGAAACATAAGCCCCCGGGCGCAGCGGTTCGGCCGCCATGGCTGCCCCCGCCAGCACGATATCGCCCGGTTGCAGGGGCTCCCCGGCATCGGCTGCAAGGCGCGCGGCCCGCAGCAGGGCCCGCAGCGGGTGGCCCAGAATGGCCGCACTGGAGCCCAGTTGCGCCACGCGCCCGTCAAGGCGCATGACCATGCCCAGATTGCCGACATCGCGCGGAGCCACCGGGTTGCCCAGGACGACAGCGGCGGCGGAGCAGTTATCGGCAATGACATCGGCTTCGCTGAACACGAAGTTTTCGTAACGGCTGTCGATGATCTCGATCGCGGGCAGCACGGCCTCGATCGCAAGCGCCGTTTCGCTCAGGCTGGCATCGGCCGGCAGGCTGCGCTTGAGAATAAAGGCGATTTCGGGTTCCGCGCGGGGGTGGATATAGGCACTGAACGCCAGTTCCGCCGCATCATGGAACAGCATGGCGTCCGTCAGCCTGCCCCATATGACCTCGTTCACACCCACCTGCCGCATTTTGGCGACACTGGTCAGGCCGAGCTTGAGCCCGATGCGCCTTTCCCCGCGCATGTAGCGTTCCTCCATCAGCAGGCGTTGAATTTCCAGCGCGCCCGCGCGGTCCAGCCCAGGTTCGGTCAGGGTCAACTGGGCGATGGGGGTGGCGGTGCGGGCGGCGGTGTCCAGCGCGCGCGCGTAGCCGCTGTATCGTGTGTGTGTCATGCCGAAAATCCTACGCTAACACTGCCCAGCCCTTCGATCCGTGCCTCGAAGAAGTCTCCCGCAGTCACGTTCACCATCGGCCCGAGCGCGCCGGACAGCACGATATCGCCCGCCCGCAGGGGGGTGCCGTGGCGCACCATGGTGCGCGCAAGCCACGCCACGGCGTTCAGGGGCGAGCCCAGGCAGGCCATGCCCACGCCGGTCGAGACGGGTTCCCCCCGTCGTTCGATGACCATGCCGCATAATTGCAGGTCGATGCTGGTGAGCGTGCGCGGATAAGCCCCCAGCACGAATGCCCCGGAGGACGCATTGTCGGCTATGGTATCGGCAATGCGGATATCCCAGTTCTCGATCCGGCTGCCGACGATCTCAAGCGCGGGCAGTACGTAATCGGTCGCGCGGATCACATCGGCAAGGGTCGTGCCCTCCTTGGGCAGGTCACGCCCCAGCACGAAGGCGATTTCGGCCTCTACCTTGGGCTGCATGATGTGATCGAACGCGATTTCCGCCCCTTCGGGAAAAGCCATGTCATCAAGAAGAATGCCGAAATCGGGGCGGTCCACCCCCAGCGCTTTCTGCACGGAAAGGGCGGTCAGCCCGATCTTGTGCCCGACCTGCCGCCTGCCCGCCGCCAGGTATTCGCGCACAAGCTGCTGCTGCACGGCATAGGCATCGTCTATGGCGTCGGGCCCCAGCAGGTCGCGTATGGGCGCACAAGGGGTCTTGGTTGCGGCCGCGGCCAGAAGTCTCGTGGCGGCGGCGTAGATATGATCTTTCGAGAAGGGCATTGTTCAGAGCTTTATGCAGATGTTGGTCGGCTCGGAATAGAAAGCGAGGGAATGCCGTCCCCCCTCGCGCCCGATGCCCGAGAGCTTGACGCCGCCAAAGGGCGTGCGCAGGTCGCGCAGGAACCATGTATTGACCCACACAATGCCGCTTTCCATGCGCGGGGCCAGCCGGTGGGCACGCTTGAGGTCGGTGGTCCATAACGCCGTGGCCAGCCCGTACTGCGTGTTGTTGGCCGCCGTTACGGCGTCTTCTTCCGTATCGAACGGGGCTATGTGGCAGACAGGGCCGAAAATTTCCTCCTGCATGCAGCGCGCATCGGCTGAAAGCCCGGTCCAGATCGTGGGGGAGACGAAACAGCCCTGATCGCGTGCATCGCCAAAGACCGGAACGCTCCCGCCCGTGACCACTCTCGCACCTTCGGCCACGGCAAGGTCGAAATAGGACAGCACCTTGGCACGATGTTCCTTCGAGATCAGGGGCCCCATGCCCACACCCTGTTCATAAGGGCTGCCCACACGGATCTGTTCCGCGCGGAGCTTGAAGGCGTGCACGAATTTTTCAAAAATCGGCCGTTCCACATACACGCGTTCGGTGCACAGGCAGACCTGCCCGCAGTTGGAAAAGACCGAACGCAGGGTTCCGGCCACGGCTTCGTCAAAATCCGCATCGGCAAAAATCAGGCTGGCATTCTTGCCGCCCAGTTCGAAGGAGATCGGTTTTACGGTTTGCGCCGCACCGCGCATGATGGCCGACCCCGTGGCCGAAGCCCCGGTAAAGGTCACGGCGTCCACGCCGGCATGGGTGCTCAGGAACCCGCCGGCGGAGTCAGGCCCGAAGCCGTGCACAAGGTTGAACACACCGGGCGGCAGCCCGATCTCGTCAATGACTTCGGCCAGGAGGGTGGCCGAATAGGGCGTTTCTTCCGATGGCTTGGCAATGACCGCATTGCCGCAGGCCAGGGCCGGGGCCACTTTCCATGTCAGCAGCAGAAGCGGCAGGTTCCATGGTGAAATCACCGCAACAACGCCAAGCGGCTTGTTGATCGTGTAGTTCAGCGCCCCCAGCCCGTCAGGCGTGGTGCTTTGAAAGCAGTCGCCATGCGCGGTGGCGATCTGATCGGCAAAGGCGCGGAAATTGGCGATGGCGCGCGGGATGTCGATGGTGCGGGCGTGGGTGGCGTCTTTCCCCGTATCCGCGATTTCGGCGGCGACAAAGGCGTCGAACCGCCGCTCTATCCCATCCGCGATCTGGCGCAGGGCGCGCGCGCGTGCATCTACCGTGGTGGTGCCCCAGCCCGCAGCCAAGGCGGCTTTCGCAGCACTGACGGCCTTGTCCACCACTGCCTGGCCCGCTTCGCACACCTGGGCGACCACGCTGCCGTCAACGGGGTTGATATCGTCAAAACGGGTCTCGGTTTCGATCCAGTGCCCACCCACGTAATTGCGCAGGAGCGGGATATCCGCTCCAGTCGTGGGGTAGGGCTGGTCAAGGTTGTGCTGCGGCATGGGGCCTCCTGGGTGGCTTGAAGCGGCACCTGGAGTGTTCCGTTTTTAGGTATGCAATGAAAGCGACTTCTTGACGTTCTTATATGAACGGCAGGAATATCAGGCGAGGTCACTTTTTGAACCGGAGCCGCAACGATGCAAGTCAACCGCCTGACCATCCGCCACCTGCGTCTTGTCGCGGCCATTTTGCGTGAAGGCAATCTGGTGCGGGCCGCCGCCAGCCTGAACATGACGCAGTCGGCCGTGACCAAGGCCCTGCACGAAACCGAGCAAAGCCTGCAGATGGTGCTGTTCTCGCGCACCAATCGCGGCACGGTGCCCACGCCGGCGGGCGAGATGCTGGGTGTGCATGCTCGGCTCATTCTCTCCCAGCTTGATTCGGCGGCGCAGGAACTGACAGACCTGCATGACGGAACAGGCGGGCGGATCGCCATTGGCACGCTTATCGCGGCTTCCGGGCTTTTGCTGCCCAACGCCATCCTGGCCTTGCAGCGTCTGCGGCCGCGCCTTGTCATCAAGGTGGTGGAAGGCACGAATGACGTGCTGCTGCCCGCCCTGCGCTGCGGGGAACTGGACATGGTCATAGGCCGCCAGCCCGAATTCGGATTGCGCGACGGATTCGTGCATGAATTTCTGCTGCACGATGTCGCGCGCATTGTCGTGCGGGCGACCCACCCGCTGGTGGGCGCGCGGCATGTCACGCTGGCCGATCTGCTGGAATGGCCATGGATCATGCCCGGTTACGAAACAACATTGCGCCGCCAGATCGAGGCGACGTTGCGCACGGCCTCGCTCGACCTGCCAAGGCGCTATGTGGAATCGGTGTCCTTCCTGATCAACCGCGCCCTGCTGCTGGAGGACGACTATATCGGTGTGTGGCCGTCATCCGTCGCCCGGGTCGAGACGGATATGGGGTTCATACAGGTTCTAAAGGTCGACCTGCCCGCGACATCCCACCCTATCGGTGTGACCTTGAACCCGGCGGTACGCATGCGCCCCGCAGCCCAGATCTTTCTCGATACCTTGCGGGATGAGGCGCAAAAAAGCCAGATTATGTAAGGATTATCTAAAAACAGATAAAAGTTTCCGGTGAAGCTTTTTTCAAAAAGCTGCAGAAAACGTCACCTTTTAAAAAAAGGCGATACCCGAAAACTTTTATCTGCTTGCAGACTGTTTTCGATCCAAAACCTTTCCGCAAAACGCGGGCCCCGTCGTGCGGGCCATGTGCGAATGTCGAAACGCACATGGCCCGCAGCCTCTCACGATGTCAGGGACGGGCTTGTCGCAGGGTAGGTCCGCGCGCCGGGCTGCACGCCCATGGCCTTGAAGGTCTGGGCCAGTCGGGCCATGCCCTGATCCAGCTTGGCTTCATCGCAATAGGTGAAGGAAAGCCGTATGGAAGGCGGCACGATACCCAGCGGGTCGAAAGGCTCACCCGGGCCGATCAGCACCCCGGCCTGCATGCCCAGATCGACAAGGCGTTCCACATCCACTGTCGTGTCCAGCAGAGTGCCCCAGACAAACATGCCGCCGGCAGGCACTTCCCAGCGCACATAATCCCCGATGTGGCGGGCCATGGCCGCACATAGCGCGTTACGGCGCGCGCGATACAGGGCGATAATGCGCGGATGGCATTCCTCGATCAGCCCGGTCTGCATGGCCTTTACGGCCATACGCTGGGCCAGCCCGTTCGAACACATGTCGCTGGCCTGCTTGGCGGTGGACAGCATGCGGATCGTTTCGGGGGCGGCGATAATCCAGCCCACGCGCATGCCCGGGGCCAACTGCTTGGACAGGCTGCCCAGGTGAATGATCGGGCAGTCATCAAGGTTTTCTTGGCCCTTGCTGGCCAGTTCCAGCAGCGTGGGCAGGGGTTCGCCGTCGTAGAACAGCGCGCCGTAGGGGTCATCCTCGACCAGGGGCGTGCCCGATACACGCGCGGCGGCAAGCAGTTTCTGCCGTTCCTCCAGCGTGACCAGATAGCCGGTCGGGTTCGAGAAATTGGGGATCATGTAGGTAAAGGCCGCCCCCGCCATGCGGGCAGCCAGGTCGCGGCCTTCGCGCAGCCCCAGGTGGCGATAGGTGGGGTTGCGCGGCCGCCATGCGTCGAAAGCCCCGGCATAGCTGGGAATTTCGCACGCAATCGTATCGCCCGAGGTGGTGAAGATCTTGCCCAGCAGGTCAAGCGCCTGCGTGCCGCTGGCCGTGATCAGCACGTTTTCGGCTTTCGCAGGTACGCCACGGGCGCGAAAGCGTTGGGCCACCGTTTCGCGCAGGTCGGCAAGGCCGGGGGTTGGGCCATAGCCCAGGCAGTCATCGGGATAGTCCAGAATGGCCTGCGCCGCGATGGCCGAAAGTGCCTTTGCAGGCAGAAGCGAGGGATCGGGCATGCCGCCCGAGAGGTTTATCAGCCCGGGAATGCTGGCTGCCGCAATATTGCGGGAGGTAAACGGATTGGTTTTCGCAAGCCAGGGCGCAAAACGCGGCCCGGCCGGGCGAGAGTCGATAAGGGACCGATCGGTCATGAAAAGGGACTCACTGGGTCTGAAAGGTTGTAGGTCTTGCAGACGAACATGACTTGGCGGCCATGGGCTTGCCAGAAAGCCTTCGACTGGGGAGCCCCCGCGCAGGGAGGCCACCCGCCTAATAGCTAGCAGGTCGACCGGGCTGGGCACATATATTGGCCAGAACCTCGAAGTCTACCGATCACGTAACACCGTGCCCCCCGATAAGAGCAGGCTGTGGGGGCATTTGTAAAGTGTTTGGGTGACTCGGCGCGCACTTATGCGTCTATGACATGACGCAAGGCGGGCAGCGGGCATGGTGGTTCGGGGTGCGGTTCCGGGCCGGTTCTGGTAATGGGGTTCAGGGGCCTGCGGCAAGCCGGGCTGCGCGCGCTCTTGCCCTGCCGGTGCTTGCGGCTATACGTCTTGTGTCGCCAACAGGACTGTTTTGAATGACAAATACTTCCAAGACCTCCGTAACAGAACGCAAGCGCGGCTCGGGCGCCAAAATGGTCTATGACCTGCTGCGTGACGAAATACTGGATCTTGTGCTGCCCCCGGGCAGCCCGATCGATGAGGTCCTGCTGGCCGAACGCTTCGAAATGTCGCGCACCCCCATCCGTGAAGCGCTGGTGCGGCTGGCGGGGGAAGGGTTGGTCGATACGCTTCCGAATCGGTCCACCATGGTGTCCAATATCGATTTCTTGAACATGCACACCTATTTCGACGCGCTGGTGCTGATGTACCGCGTCACCACCCAACTGGCCGCCCGTTACTACCGCGAGAGCGACCTGGAGGTTATCCGCACGCATCAGGCGGCCTTTGCCGCGGCGGTCGAAGCCCAGGACGCGCTGGCCATGATCGCAACCAATGCGGCGTTCCACCTGGCCATCGCCGAAGCCGGGCGCAACCCGTATTTCACCTCTCTGTTCAAGCGCCTGCTCGATGAAGGCCGCCGGATTCTGCGGCTGTACTACCAGTCCTACGAAGACCGCCTGCCCCGCCGGTTTGTCGAGGAGCACGATGAAATGATAGCCGCCATCGTCGCGCGCGACCTGGTCCTGTCCGAGCAGTTGGGGCGCGAACATGCCGAACAGATCGTGCGCCAGGTGCAAAAGCTGCTGACCCGGAACGAACGGCTGGATATCGCCCTTTAGGGCTTGCGCGTTTTCTGTCGAAATCTTGTCGACAAATAAAATACAGTGAGCTAATGTCCCTTCGAACAGGCGGGGCAGGCCGTTTTGCGCCGTGCCCACCTCCGCCCTTATCGTGATTTTTCAAATGGAGCGCGTTATGGCCACCAATATTTTCCACGGCGTCATTCCTGCCCTGATGACCCCTTGCAAGGACGATCGCACCCCCGATTTCGACGCCCTTGTCCGCAAGGGCAAGGACCTGATCGCCCAGGGCATGTCCGCCGTCGTGTATTGCGGTTCCATGGGGGATTGGCCGCTCCTGACCGATGCGCAGCGCATGGAAGGCGTTGAACGCCTGGCCAAGGCCGGTGTGCCTGTTATTGTCGGCACCGGCGCCATCAACACCGCAAGCGCTGTCGCCCTTGCAACCCAGGCCCAGAAAGTCGGCGCCAAGGGGCTGATGGTGATCCCGCGCGTGCTGTCACGCGGGTCAGTCATTGCAGCGCAGAAGGCGCATTTCAAGGCCATCCTGTCTGCGGCCCCCGAACTGCCCGCCATTATCTACAACAGCCCCTATTACGGCTTCGCCACCCGTGCGGACCTGTTCTTCGCCCTGCGCGCCGAACACCCCAACCTGGTCGGCTTCAAGGAATTCGGCGGCCCGGACGACATGCGCTACGCGGCCGAAAACATCACCAGCCGTGGTGATGGCGTGTCCCTGACAATCGGTGTCGATACCGCCGTGGTGCATGGTTTCGTCAACTGTGGGGCCACCGGGGCCATTACCGGCATCGGCAACGTGCTGCCCAAGGAAGTGCTGCACCTGTGCGCGCTGTCCCGCGCTGCCGCCGCAGGCGATGTGGAAGCCCGCCAGCGCGCGCTTGAACTGGAACAGGCGCTGGCCGTGCTGTCCTCCTTCGATGAAGGGCCGGACCTTGTGCTGTTCTTCAAGCACATGATGGTGCTCAAGGGCGATCGCGAATACACGCTGCACTTCAACCCGACCGACGAGCTGAACGAAAGCCAGCGCGGCTATGTCGAAGCCCAGCTCAAGCTGTTCGACACATGGTATGGCCAGTGGAGCAAGCTGCCCGGTGCAGTGCAGACCTACAAGGCATAAGCGGGATCGTTCTTCCTGCATAAAGCGAAAGGCCCTTCCACCCGGAAGGGTCTTTTTTATGGAGAACACCTTTGCGCGGTTTTGATTATTGCCGCATTACACAATATTTTTTCACCGGATATGCGGCGCTGTCCAGCATGGCCAGCGGACGTGCCCGATGGCCTTAATGGGAGGCCGCAGTGTCGTGGTTTGCGCCGGTTTCGCCCATGAAGCCGATATCGCCGCCCTGCATGCCACCTTGCCCATCCTTCCCGCCCGCGTCGTCTTTCCTGCCGTCTTCCTTCCCGCGCGCACCCGAACCCTGGGTACGGACAGGCCCCTGCATCGGCAAGGCAAGGTCGGAGGGAATGGGGTCGAGATCGAGCGCCTTTCGGATAAAATCGCGTAGCGAGACAACCAGTCGGTGCGTATGCACGCGTTGCCCGCCCACCAGTTCCCGGGCGGCCTGTTCGGCCAGGCGCACATGTTCCTCCGTTCCCAGCAGAATGATATCCGACAATGCTGCTTCCACCGCGTCACGAATGCGGCGTGCGCGGTCCGATCCCGCGTCTGACCCGATAGCCGGCCCGATGGTGCTATCGCTTTCCATGCCGCCCGGCGTGGCGGTGGCAGTGGGGGCTCCCCCGTCATTCGGCACGGTGCGCAGGTCCCGGCGATGGCGGGGGTCCACGGCCAGGTCGCCGGTGAAGGAACCGCCCAGCGTGCGATAAGCGGCAATCAGGGTGCGCAGGCGTTCGTTGATCTGGCGGTTCATGCGTTCGCGCCGTTGCTGGATGACAACCATCATCAAAAGCCGGATGCCCACACCGATCAGCGTGATCAGCGACAGGCCGACCATGGTGAACAGGAGATTGTGCCACGAACTGAAATCGAGATTACGCAATACAGGCTCCTCGGGCAGCGGATAAAGACCGGTCTGGTCCTGTCGCTTATAAATCCCAATCGGTTGAAAGCCGTATAAATAATAGCGGCTGGCACGCGGGCGAATACGCGCGCGTTCAGTGCTCCATTGTCTCGATATTGGCCAGCACCCGCTTGAGCAGGGACACAAGTGTATCGACCTCGTCAGGGGTCAGCCCCTGTGTCATGTCGGCGTTGCCCTGGCGCAGTACCGCCCGGCCAGCCGGCAGGCGCGCGAGTGCTTCGGGGGTGAGCGAGATCAGGCTCGCGCGCCGGTCGCGCGGGTCGGGCGCGCGCGCGATCAGGCCATCGCGCTCCATGCGGGTGAGCATCTGCGCCATGGTCGGTTGCTCGACCTTTGCCATGCGGGCCAGTTCCGTCTGCGAAAGTGCCGCACCGTCCTTGAGCGCTGCCAGCACTGGCAACTGTGCGGTGGCAAACCCCAGTTCGCGCAGCCGCGCATCGCCCACGCGGGTCAGGCCCCGGGCGATCCGGCTGAAATAATGGCCGGGATGGTGCAGGGGATCCCATTCGTCATCGCGCATTGCATAGGCTCCTATGTTCATATATATAGGCGCCTATGTAAATGAAGGGCAATGGCATGGCAAGGAACCGGATAGCGATTATCGGCGGTGGCCCCGGCGGGTTGATGCTGGCGCGGCTGCTGCAACTGCGCGGGCTTGCCCCCGTCGTGTTCGAGCGCGACACGCATGGCACCCAGCGCCCACAGGGCGGATCGCTCGACCTGCACGGCCAGACCGGCCAGCATGCGCTGCGTGTGGCAGGGCTGGAAGCCGCGTTCACTGCTGCCTCCCGCCCTGAAGACCAGGGCGACCGGCTTTACGATAGCGCTGGCACCTTGCTGTTCGACCGCGATGCGCCCAGCGATGACCGGCCCGAAATCGACCGCACCGTGCTGCGTCAGATTCTGCTGGACTCGCTCCTGCCCGGCACACTCCGCTGGGGTAGTCGCATTGCGAAAATTATGCCTTCTGATAAAGGCTTTTCGGTAATTGGTGCGGGATGGCAGGAAGAATTCGATGTGGTGGTGGGGGCCGATGGCGCATGGTCATGCGTGCGCCCGCTGCTGAGTGACGCCGTGCCGGTTTATGAAGGTGTGACACTGGTCGAGCTGGGCTTTGATGTTGCGCGCCATCCCGCCATCGACCTGCTGACGGGCCGGGGCAAGATGTTTGCGGTGGGCGACAACCGGGTGCTGGTCACGCAGCGCAACGGGTTTGGGCATATTCGTGGCTATGCGGGCCTGCGCCTGCCCGAGGAAACGGCCCGGCAATGGCGGGGCCTGTCCCCCCGGCAGGTGCGCATGGCCTTGCAGGAGGCGTTCGCGGGCTGGGCCCCCAGCCTGATGGCGGTGATCCAGAGCGGGGATTTCATAGGGGTGCGCCCGCTTTATGCCTTGCCGGTGGGCCATTGCTGGCAAAGCCGGCCGGGGCTGACGCTGCTGGGCGATGCAGCGCATCTGATGTCGCCCTTTTCGGGCGAAGGGGTCAATCTTGCCCTGGCCGACGCACTCGACCTTGCCAGCGCCTTGACCGCTACGGGGGACTGGTCGGCCGTCACCCGTTATGAGGCGGCAATGTCAGCGCGGGCCGCCATTGCCGCAGCAGGTGCGGCACAGGGGCTGAACGGGGCGTTCTCACCCCAGGGTGCGGCACCCGTGCTGGCGCATTACCGCGCGCGCGTGTGCGAAATGTGAGGGCGCGCCACCGTCAGGACGGGCTGATGGAAAAATCCAGCATGTAGGATGACTGGTTTTCCGAGCGTTTTTGCTGGACGATATGGATCGCGGGGTCCTGGGGTTGCAGGCAGTTCACAAGCCAGACCGTCTCGGGCCCGGCCCCCCGGTTGGTATAGGCCAGATGGTAATTCCCCTTCTGGAGACTGGTTTTTATACGAATTTGCAGATCGATGACGCCTGTGCCCGTCCTGATTGCCGTAAGGGAGGGAAATTTGGCCACCTCCGTCAGCAGGCGGTCCGAATGCCCGTTCAGGGAAAAGGAAAGGCGCTGCGTGACCTGCCACACATAAGAGCGCCGTTCGGCAAAAGACAGCCTGCCATCGCCGTTCCGGTCGATCTGGCGGATAATGCTCTCGGCAACGTCCACGCCCGGTGTAAGCCGCAGGTGCAGCAGGATATGATCGCGCGCAAGTGTTACGGTGGTTGCCTGCAGATATTCGTCCAGCCGGTGGGCCTGGGCCGATGCGGGCAGGCCCAGCAGGACAAGGGCTGCGAAAAACGCTTTTCCTGTTCCGGTCATGGCAGGGTAAACCGGCTGCCGTAGCTGTTGGTCGGGTCCCGATAGACCGTATGGACATGCAGGCTGGGATCCCCGCCAACACCCTGGGGTGAAAATTCGATCAGCAGGCGCGGTCCCTGAATCCGGTAATAGGCGGAGCCATTGCGGTCGGGTTCGTGGGTGGTGGGCCCGCTCCAGGCGAACCAGGTGTCATCCAGCGTGTCGCGGATTTCCTTCAGCCGGGGGGCGGCATAGGCGTCGTTGATAATGCCCGCCCATTCCCCGATGACATCCATCAGCATATCCTTCTGGGCGGCGGTCAGGTCGGAGCCCTTGATGCCTTCGGGCACCAGGGTTTCTCCATCGTGCCCGGGGCCCTGCACCAGATCCTCGACCTTGTAGGGCAGGATGGCCTTCTGGCGCTGGGCAGGGTCAAGGGCCGCCAGAAGGGCGAAAGCCTTGTCGTTTTCCCCCGCCAGCACGCGCACGGTCCTGTTGTCGCGCTGGTATATGGCGGGCTGTGCGCCGGTCAGCGTGGGGGTCATGACGCCATGCGTGCCGTCGATGACCACATTCAGCCCCAGATGATGGCCGCCGAACTGCACCATCCAGGGTGTTGCCTGAGAAGGCTGGCCGAAGACGGCAATGGTATAAACCGCCTTGCCCGAGGCGAAGGGCGTACCGCTATCGGCCAGCGCCTGATCGGACCCCATGATGTCCTGCACCTTCTGGTAACCCCTGGCACTCAGAAGCGTTTGCAACAAATGGAACGCCGCCGCCCGCTGATCGGGGGTCAGGTGGCCCATTTGCAGGCCCGGACGGGGCACGTCGCTGACAGGGAAATTGGACCAGACCGCCATGCCGTATCGCTCGCCGACAAAGCCGCCCGGCGGCCCCATGCCCGGTCCCCGTTTCATCGGGGCTTCGGGCTGGGCATCCGTTACCGGCAAAGCGGGCTGGTCCGGCGCAGTCCTGCGGAAACGGGCCAGCGTGCCGGATTTTTGCACGACAAAGGAAAACTGCACCTCCTTGCGGGTTTTGGGGTCGAAGGTCGCAAGAAAAGCGTTTGCCGCGGTGACAGCCTCACGCGTCGCGGTTGTGGGCATGATGGCTCCCGATGTCACGGGGGAAGGGGACTGCGCCGCGTTCTGTGCAAAGGCCGGGGTGGCCGCCAGTATCAGGCCGCCTAGTATCCATACCGTATTCTTCATCCCCGCCATGCCTTGTCTTGACCTTCCTCTTACCCGAATGCCCGTTTTCTGGTGGGCTGCTATCCGGACAGTGCATGGCCTTGGCAGCGCGATCAAGTCCCTGTGTGGCCCGACGCGGCACAGGCTGCATCAAAAGATGAGGGGACGGGCCTTTGTTCCTGCCCCGGAACATACGGCGCCATTGCCGGGGTATTGCCGGGCGGGAGAAGGGAAAGTGTCACGCGACACTATAGCGATATACGCAAAGTCTTCCCCCGCGCTAGTTTCGGAACTGTAATCCTTCCCCAACGGCGCGAAGCATGAAAGCATGGCGCGCCCGCTGGCAGGGGTTTTCGGACATGGATTTTCGGGCATTGGTTTTTACAGGCAGGGTAAGGCCGTGACACAAGACACGTTCCGGTTGTCTCCAACGCTGACGGGCATTTTTTCCGCCGTCTGCGGCCTGACGGTTGCCAATATCTACTACGCCCAGGCCCTGGTCGGCCCCATTACCCATGACCTGGCGATTGCGCCGCGCTGGGCCGGGATCATCGTAACACTGACCCAGCTTGGATATGGCGCGGGGCTGTTCCTGATCGTTCCACTTTCCGACAGGGCGGAGAACCGCCGGCTGATCCTGCTGACCATGACCGGGCTGGTGCTCAGCCTTGCGGGTGCGGCATCCAGCCCGTCCGCCACGGCCTTCATGCTGTGTTCGGTCTCGGTCGGGCTGTGTTCCGTGACCTCCCAGATCCTGCTGCCGCTGGCGACACATTTCGTCCCCCCCGCCATGCGCGGGCGGGTGATCGGCAATATCATGGGTGGGCTGATTACGGGCATCATGCTGTCTCGGCCCCTGGCCAATGCCATTGCTGCAGGTTTGGGGTGGCGCGCCGTGTTCTGGATTTCGGCCCTTGCCATGGCGCTGGTAGGGGCTGTGCTGTGGCGCGTGCTGCCCACTTACGCGCCCGAACAGCGGCTGCGTTACAGCGCGCTGCTGGCCTCCATCGGGCGTCTGCTGCTCGATTACGCGCCGTTGCGGCGGCGCATTGCCTATCACGGTATTCTCTTTGCGGTGTTCAACATGTTCTGGACCGCCGTACCGCTGATGCTGCATGCCCGGTTCGGGCTGGGGCAGGGCGGGATCGCCCTGTTCGCGCTGGCCGGGGCCGGGGGAGCTCTTGCCGCGCCATTGGCCGGGCGGCTGGCGGATGCGGGCTATACCAGATCCGCCACTTGGGGGGCGATCGGCGCTGTCGGGCTGGGCGCGCTCGTGTCAGGCTGGGCGGTCGGTGCGGGCTGGCTTGTCCTGCTTGCCTTCACGGCGGTTTTTCTTGATGCCGGTGTGCAGACCAACCATATCGTCAGCCAGCGGGTGGTCTACAGCCTGAACGACGCGGCGCGCGGGCGTTTGAATGCCGCTTATATGACCGCGATCTTCCTGTGCGGTGCGGCCGGGTCTTCTGCCGGTGCGGCATTGTACAGTCTTGGCGGATGGTGGGGGTTCGCCCTTGCGGCAACGCTGCTGTGCCTGGCCGACCTGGCGTTTTTTGCAACCGAAAATGGCCGCAGCCGCGAAGGAACGCCTGCTCAGCCTCCCGGTTGAGCCGCAAGCAGCCTGTGGGCCTCCATCACGATCTCGATGCTGCGGCGGCGGGCCTGATGGTCGTGGATCGGGGCTGTCATGATAAGCTCATCGGGCTTGTGGCGCTCCACAAACGCGCGGATGGTTTGCGTCACGGTGCCGAGATCGCCTACGGCGCGGCAGGCAAGTGCGGCTTCGATCTGTGCGCGTTCGACGGGGGACCATGGCAGGGTGGCGGGGTCCACCGGCGCGGGATAGGCGCGGGGACGGCCGCTGCGCAGCGCCACGAAATACATCTGGTGTGACGTAAACAGGCGTTCGGCCTCCTCGCACGTATCGGCCGCGATCACGTTCATGGCCAGCATGACATGCGGGGCGGACAAATAGCGCGAAGGCTTGAACTGGTGCCGGTACAGGGCCACGGCCTCTTCCATCATCCGGGGCGCGAAATGGGATGCAAAGGCGAAAGGCAGCCCCAAAACAGCGGCCAACTGCGCCGAATACAGCGATGAACCAAGCAGCCAGACGGGAATGTCGCACCCCGCACCCGGTGTGGCCACGACAAGCTGGCCGGGCTGGGCGGGTTCGAAATAATGCAGCAGTTCCAAAACGTCTTCGGGAAAGGTGTCCGCATTGTCGGGGCGGCGGCGCAGGGCCCGGGCGACGGTCTGGTCACTGCCCGGGGCGCGGCCAAGGCCCAGGTCAATGCGCCCGGGATAGAGTGTAGCCAGCGTGCCGAACTGTTCGGCAATGACCAGCGGGGCGTGGTTGGGCAGCATAACCCCGCCGGCACCTACCCGGATACGCTGTGTCAAACCCGCGAGATAGCCGATCAGCACACTTGTCGCGGCCGAGGCAATGCCGGGCATGGCATGGTGTTCGGCCACCCAGTAGCGGGCAAAACCAAGCTCTTCCGCGTGCCGTACAAGGTCGCCCGAATGACGGAACGCGCTCGCCGCGTCGCCATCATCGGTAATGAGGGACAGGTCCAGGATCGAAAAGGGAATCATAAGGCAAATATCATCGGATCAGGGGTGGTTCGTCCACACCTCTTTTGCCGCTCTTCCCCTTTCGAAGCTTTCCTGTCTTACGCCACCGCGTCCAGCCCCAGGGCCAGCAGGCGGTCGAGCTGGGCGATCTCGGCCTGGGTCAGCACAATGCCTTCGGCTTCGGATTTCGCACGGGCGGCAAAACGGCGCTGCGAAGGCAGGCGCGCACCTTGGCCCGCAATGGCGTCGAACAGGAGTTCGGCATGGGCGATGGGGTTGCCCGGCCGCCCGGCGGCGAAAACCTCTGGCGAGAAGGCGATGACCAGTTCACCGTGCGAGGGCAGCAGGGTTGTGGTGCCGAGCTTGGCAAGCGCTTCCTCGCTGTTCAGGTCGCCGATCAGGCTACCGGCCAGCAGTTCGATCATGGTGCTGATGGCAGAGCCCTTGTGTCCGCCAAAAGGCAGCATGGCCCCGCCAAGGGCGGTCTGCGGGTCGGTCGTGGGGTTGCCTTCGGCATCGAGCGCCCAGCCTTCGGGCAGGGGCTTGCCCGCACGGCGGTGCAGTTCGATCTCGCCCCGCGCGGCAACGGAGGTGGCGAAGTCGAACACATAAGGCGGCTTGCCCGCGCGCGGCCAGCCGAACGCGAAGGGGTTGGTGCCCAGAAGCGGCTTCTTGCCACCGCTGGGGGCGACCGTCGCATAGCTGGGGCACATGACCATGGAGGCAAGCCCTTGTTCCGCCAGGGCTTCGGCCTCGGGCCAGAGGGCGGAAAAATGCCCGCAATCGTTAATGGCAAGGGCCGCCAGCCCCAGGCTGCGCGTGCGTTCGACCAGGGTGGGCAGGCCCAGTTCGAAGGCCGGATTCGCAAAGCCGCCGCCCGCGTTCACCCGCACGACGGCCTTGCCGGGGTTGGGCACCAGTTCGGGCACCGCATCCGCCTTGACCTTGCCCGCCTTGATGGTGCGCAGAATGCCCTCGATCCGGTAGATACCGTGCGACTTGCAGGCATCGCGCTCGCCTGCCGTAATGACCCGAGCCAGAGCGCCCGCCTGCACGGGGCTGGCCCCGGCCTTGAGCAGAATGGCCTCCACACGGTCATAAAGTGCGGAAATGCTCATCACAGTGCTTGCGCTCATGTCGAACCCTTTGTCCTTGCTGCCGGGGAGTTGAACTTAAAATACACAACGTATACATATAATCGACAAAAATTCTGGCGACGATCACAGCGTTGCGCATTGGGGCCAGTGTGTCCAGAGATGTGTTCGCAGAAAGGAACGGTTCATGACTTTCATTCCCACGGGCAAGCATCTTGTCGCAGGCAACTGGCTGGACGGGGAGGGCACGTTTACCTCCACCCCCGCACACGGCCCGGCCCATGTTTTCGCCGTTGGCACCCCCGCCCTGGTGGCGCGCGCGTGCGAAGCGGCGGAAGAGGCGTTCTGGCAATATGGTTATTCCACCCGCGCGCAACGCGCCGCCTTCCTGCGCGCCATCGCCGATGAGATCGAGGCCCGGGCCGATGCCATAACCGAAATCGGCAGCCAGGAAACGGGCCTGCCCGAAGGCCGTCTGCAGGGAGAGCGCGGCCGCACCACGGGCCAGTTGCGCATGTTCGCCGACCATATCGAGGAAGGGGCCTATCTGGACCGCCGGTGCGACCCCGCCCTGCCGGACCGCAAGCCCGCCCCCCGCCCCGAACTGCGCCTGATCGAACGCCCGGTGGGCCCGGTCGCGGTTTTTGGCGCCTCCAACTTCCCGCTGGCGTTCTCCACCGCCGGGGGCGACACGGCGGCGGCACTTGCGGCAGGCTGCCCCGTGGTGGTGCGTGGCCACCCGGCCCATCCCGGCACGGGGGAAATCATCGCCCAGGCGATCGAGGCCGCCATTCGCAGGACCGGCACGCATCCGGGCGTGTTCTCGCTCATTCAGGGTGGCGGGAACGAGATCGGTGCCACCCTGGTCCAGCATCCGCTGATCAAGGCCGTGGGCTTTACCGGTTCGTTGCGCGGCGGACGCGCCCTGTTCGACCTGTGCGCCGCCCGGGCCGAGCCTATTCCGTTCTTTGGCGAACTCGGTTCGGTCAACCCCATGTTCATGCTGCCAGAAACGCTCAGCGCCCGGGCAGATGCGCTGGGGCGTGAATGGGCGGCCTCCCTCGTCATGGGGGCGGGGCAGTTCTGCACCAATCCCGGCATTGCCGTCGTGCTGGACAATGCGGATACCGACCACTTCGTGAAGGCCGCTGTCGAAGCCCTGGGCAAGGTTCCGGCACAGACCATGCTGACCGATGGCATCGCCAAGGCCTACCGCGATGGGCAGGCCCGCCTGGCCAGCCGCAACACGGTGCGTTCCCTGCTGGTGACCGAGTCCTCGGGCCGCATGGCCTTGCCCAACCTGTTCGAGACCACGGGCAAGGAATTCCAGGCCGACCCGGTGCTGGGCGAGGAAGTGTTCGGCCCGCTCGGCCTTGTGGTGCGCGTGACATCGGTAGAGGACATGCTGTCCCTTGCCCGCGGGTTCGAAGGCCAGTTGACCGCCACCATCCATATGGATCAGGCGGATACGGCAACGGCGCGGCAGTTGCTCCCCATTCTGGAACGCAAGGCCGGGCGTGTGCTGGTCAACGGTTTTCCCACCGGGGTGGAAGTCGTGGACTCCATGGTGCATGGCGGTCCTTACCCGGCATCGACCAATTTCGGGGCGACCAGCGTGGGCTCCATGGCCATCCGCCGGTTCCTGCGCCCTGTTTCCTACCAGAACATGCCCGCCGACCTGCTGCCCTCCGACTGCCTGGGCTGAACACCCCCGGCATCGGCACGGCCCCTGTTCCTTCATGGCTTGTCCTGTCCCATCGGGGCATGGCAAGCGCAGGAAGGGGCGGCGTGGCCTGCCCGGGCAGATAGCCAGCTTCCCCACCATGCCCGCATGCGGCGCGTTCTTGAAAGTGTAAGGCCATGGCCAAGTCGGATGTTCTTGTCATTGGGGCCGGGGTTGTCGGCCTTTCCGCGGCGATAGCCGCACAGGCGCGTGGCCTGGGCGTTGTCGTGATCGACCGCGAAGGCCCGGCCGCCGGTGCATCGGCCGGGAATGCCGGGGCGTTCGCGTTTACCGATATCCTGCCGCTGGCCTCCCCCGGGATCTTGAAAAAGGCCCCGAAATGGCTGCTGGACCCGCTGGGCCCGCTGGCCGTGCCACCCCGTTATGCCCTGCGCATCCTGCCGTGGATGCTGCGTTTCTGGCGGGCCTGTTCGCCTGCGCGCGTGGCGCGCTCCACCACCGCCCAGACCGCGCTGATGGACCTGTCCAAGGCGGAGCTTGAACCTTTCCTGACCGCGACCGGCACGCTGCCCATGCTGCGCAAGGGGGGCAATTTGCAGGTTTATGAAAGCGAGGCCGAATTCCAAGCCTCACTCCCGGGGTGGGAGGCACGCACGCGCCACGGTATCGCGTTCCACCACATGGATGCGCAGGAAATGGCGCAGTTGCAGCCCGGCCTTTCCCCCCGTTTCATCCGCGGGACGTTCACCCCCGGCTGGTACTCCATTACCGACCCCAAGCTGTATACGCTGGCTTTGGCCGAACATTTCCGCGCCATGGGCGGGGTGATCGAGATTGCCGATGTCACCGCCCTGCGCCCCGACGCGCAAGGCGTGCAGTGCACCATGGGCGACGGCACCATACGCAATGCGGGCAAGGTGGTGGTGGCCGCCGGCGCGTTTTCGCACCGGCTGAGCCGCACTTTGGGCGATGTCATTCCGCTGGAGACCGAGCGCGGCTACAACACCACCCTGCCGGGCGATGCGTTCGACCTGCGCACACAGATCACCTTCGGTGGGCATGGGTTTGTCATTACGAAACTGACGAGCGGCGTGCGCGTGGGTGGTGCCGTGGAACTGGGCGGGCTGGACCTGCCGCCCAATTTCCGCCGTTCGGATGCGATGCTGAAAAAAGCGCAGATGTTCCTGCCGGGGCTGAAAACGCAGGGTGGGGTGCAGTGGATGGGCTTTCGCCCTTCCCTGCCCGACAGCCTGCCCGTGATCGGTCGCGCAGGCAGCACCCCCAATGTCGTCTATGCGTTCGGCCATGGGCATCTGGGGCTTACGCAGTCGGCGGGGACCGCGCGGCTGGTGGCCGACCTGCTGACGGATCGGCCCCTGCCTATGGATATCGCATCCTTTTCGCCACGGCGTTTCTGACTGACGCTGCGAAAGTCAGCTTGGGAAATACCTTGCAAATTTCCCGATGGTTTTTGAGACGTCGCCTTTTTTAAAAGGGCGACGTCTCTGAAGCTTTTTGGAACAAGCTTCACCAAAAACGTTTCTTGTTTCAGTTTTTCCTTATGCGGTCATTGTCCGGGTATCGGTGGCCCCTTCGTTCGCGGGGGCTGCCAGGGTCAGGGCGAAGGCGCCTGCGGCCAGCAGGGCGCCGGCCACGCTGACCCAGTTATAGCCCAGCCCGGCGCTGATGACGGTGCCCCCCACCACAGCCCCCAGCGCATTGCCCAGATTGAACGCCCCGATATTGATGGAGGCCGCAAGGTTGGGGGCTTCGGCCGCTGCGGTCATGACCTGCATCTGCACGGGCGAGACAATGGCGAAGGCCGCCATCCCCCACAGGAAAATCACCCCGATTGTGGCGACCGTACTGCCCATGACCAGCGGGAGCACCAGCAGCAGGCCGACCAGGGCGCTCAGGGCGACAAGCAGGGTTTTCTTCAAGGACCGGTCGGCAAAGCGCCCGCCCAGCATGTTGCCAACGGTAAAGCCAACGCCGATCACCACCAGCACCGCCGTAACCATGCCGGGGGTGGCCGCAATCCCGGCCTGTAGAACGGGGGCGATATAGGTCAGCAGCGTGAACATGGCCCCGGCCCCCAGCACCGTGGTCAGCAGGGCGCGCAGCACCGTCGGGCGCACCAGCACGCTGAACTCGCTCCGGATTTCGGCCGGGGTTTCAGCGGGCAGCTTCGGCAGGGCCAGCCACAGGGCCAGCATGGCCACAAGCCCCCACAGGGTAATGACGGCAAAGGCCAGCCGCCAGCCCCAGCTATCCCCGATCCAGGTACAGAGTGGCGAGCCGACAATGGCGGCCAGGGTCAGCCCCATGAACATGGTGGCCACCGCACTGGCCCGCCGTTCAGGCGGCACAAGGGCCGCGGCCACGACCGAGCCCACGCCGAAAAACGCCCCGTGGGAGAATGATGTCACCACGCGGGAGATGAGCAGCACCGTGAAATCGGGCGCGCAGAACGACAGCAGGTTGCCCAGCGTGAAAATGGCCATCAGCCCGACCAGCACCATGTGCCGTGGCAGGTGGCGCACCCCGATTGTCATGATCGGGGCCCCCGCCATGACCCCGAAGGCATAGGAACTGATCAGCAGCCCGGCCGTGGGAATGGAGACACTGAAATGCTCCGCCACCACGGGCAGCAGCCCCATGGGGGCGAATTCCGTCGTGCCAATGCCGAACGCCCCGACTGTCAGGGCGAGGAGAGGAAAATTCAACTTCATGCGGCGACCTGCCCTGTCCTGTTGGTGGCGTTCCAATTGATGCCGTGTCCGGCTTGCGCGCGACCCGCTTCCGGCCCAGGCAGGCCGGACTGTGCCGCTTGGGCCCGCCACACCGGTATTGCCCGGTCCCTGTATGGGCACGACGGGGCTGCGGCGCATAGCCCGGGCGAGCCTTGTCCTGCCGGGTATCTTAGGGGGCGTGACACTTTATGCGTATTCAAATAGTGTCACGTGACACTTTTGGAGTGCGGCAGTGTTCCCCGGCGGCAACACCCGGCCTGATCGCCTTGTCGCCCCTTGTCGCCCGTTATCGATGGACGGATCATGCGCCCCAAATCCCCCTGGCCCGCGCGCCTGCATGACGGTGCGGGCTCCCCCGCTCACCGCCTGGCCGAAGCGCTGGGGGCGGATATTCTTGCCGGTCGCCTGAATGCGGGCGATCGGCTGCCCGCCCACCGGGACCTGGCATGGCGGCTGGGCATTGGCGTGGGCTCGGTCACGCGCGCCTACGCCATGCTCGAACGCCGCGGCCTGACCCATAGCGTGCGCGGGCGGGGCACCTTTGTCACGGTCCGGGCGGATGCTGCAAGCACCGTGCTGGACCTGGCGACCAACATGCCGCCCCCCATGTTCAGCGACCGCGCCCTGGCCCGCACCCTGCATGCGCTGGCGCGGCGAATCGACCCGGCTTTGTTCAATATCTACCCGCCGGTTGCGGGGCACCTGGAACATCGCCGTGTCATGACCCGCTGGCTGGAAGCGCTGGGCCTTGTCGTGCAGCCCGACCGGCTTTTGCTGACCAGCGGCGCGCAGCAGGCGCTCAGCGTCGCCCTGGCCGTGGCCCGCCCGCATGTGCACTACGCCCTGACGGAGGAGCAGACCTATCCCGGCATGCTGGGGACCGTGCGCCAGAGCGGGCTACCTTTGGGCGGCGTGCGCATGGATGGCGGCGGCATGCTTCCCGCCTGCCTGAAGGCAGCGCTGGCGGGCAGGCCGGGCCAGAGGGCCGTGGTCTACCTGACCCCCACGGCCCACAACCCCACGACAGCCACGATGGATGAAGCACGCCGCCGGGACATTGCCGCCCTGTGCCGCCAGTACGACGCGCTGGTGATAGAGGACGGCGTATATGTCTGCGGGGCGGAGGGGGAGCCGCCTACGCTGTGGAGCCTCGCCCCCGAGCGGACATTTCATGTCGGCAGCCTGTCCAAGATCCTCAGCCCCGGGCTGCGCATTGGCGCGCTCATTCCCCCGCCCGCCCTGGCGGAGGCCTGCCTGCCCGCCCTGCTGGCATCTTCGCTGATGATAGCGCCCCTGTCCTACGCCATGATGGCGCAGTGGATGCAGGACGGCACAGCCCAGAGCGTGCGGGTTTCGCTCCAGGCGGAATCGGCACGGCGCATGGATCTGGCGGCATCCATCCTGGGGCCTGACCTTGCAGTCGCACCGGGGCGGGCGTTCCATGCCTGGCTGCCCATGCCCCCCGGCCAGGCCGTGGCCGTTGTCGAACGCGCGCGGGCCTTGGGCGTGATCCTGCCCCAACCCCATGTTTTCGAAAGCGGGCGCGCGAACGCCGAAGGTCCGGCGGATACACAGGCGGCCGGCATGACGGGCCTGCGGCTGGCCCTGGGTTCGGTCAGCTTCGCGGCCCTGCCCGACGCCCTGATGCGCGTGCGCGCCGCATGCCACGCCCCCAGCCCGGAAGTGTCACGTGACACTTTGCCGATATACTAGAGCTGTCCCTGACCCTAGGCTCTGCCCGGTGATGAGGAATGGAGGAAGATCATGCCAGATACATCTGCACATACATCTGCAAAACCCGTGACGATTATCGCGTCTTTTCGTCTCAAGCCGGAGGCGGTGGATCACGTCCTGCCCATAGTGGCCGAATGTATCCGCCAGTCGCGCAAGGAAAGTGCCAATCGGTTCTATACCTGCCGCCAGGACAGCCAGGACCCGCTGCATTTCGTGTTCATCGAACAATGGCAAAGCCTTGAAACCCAGCGCGAGCATGAACTCAAGCCCCATTTTCTGGCCATGAAGGCGGCGTTTTCCACCGCACTTGCCGCCCCGATGGATGTCACCTTCCTGTTCGACACCGACCGGCTGCCCTAGCACGGGCGGGCCTTTCCTGATGGCCCATGTTGATTATGCGAATTAATATCAACTATAAGGGTGTTTCAAACGACCCGCTTCCCGGCCACACTGGCGCCAGGATGGAATGCCACGATGGGGCAGGCCGGCGGAACGACCGGAACGACCGGGGGCCGGGGTCAAGGCAGGGAAGGAACAGGCGGATTATGCTGGTGTCTATCGCCAAGGTGCTGACAGCGGAAGAAGTGGCATTTTGCCGCCGGGTTCTCGAACAGCAGGAATGGGTCGATGGCAAGGTGACGGCGGGGGAACAGTCGGCCAAGGCCAAGTTCAACCTCCAGATCCCCCAGGAGAGCGACACCAGCCGGCAGTTGGGCGATCTCATCCTGCGGGCGCTGGGCCGCAATCCCATGTTCAACAGTGCCGCCCTGCCGTTGCGGGTGTATCCGCCGCTGTTCAACCGGTATGATACGGGCATGCATTTCGACATGCATGTCGACAACGCGATCAGGCCCCTGCCGGGCACGGGCTTCCGGCTTCGCACCGATGTGTCATCCACGCTGTTTCTTAGCGAACCCGATGATTACGATGGCGGCGAACTGGTGATCCAGGATACGTTCGGCACCCAGCGCGTCAAACTGGCGGCGGGGGATATGGTCGTTTATCCGTCAACCAGCCTGCATGCCGTCAGCCCGATCACGCGTGGCAGCCGGTGGGCATCGTTCTTCTGGACCCAGTCCATGGTCAAGGATGACGGGCAACGCGCGCTCCTGCACCAGTTCGACCTGTCCATTATTGAAACGCGCAAGGAACTGCCGGACAACCACCCGGCCGTGCTGGGCCTGACAGCGGCGTACCATAACCTGCTGCGGCAATGGGCCGAACTCTGAACACGGGGCGTAAAAACACGGTGGCGTGCCCTGTCGATGCTGAACGGGGAACGTGCGTGAGGAAAATGCCGTCACGCCGTGGCTTCCGCCTGCCGGGCAGGGCGATGGCGCATTTTATGCTGGCATTTGTGGCGATGGGGGGCATGCTTGCCAGTGCCAGTGCCAGTGCCAGTGCCAGTGCCAGTGCCAGTGCCAGTGCCAGTGCCAGTGCCAGTGCCAGTGCCAGTGCCAGTGCCAGTGCCAGTGCAGACCCGCAATGCCTGGCGTTCAGCCCAGGTCAGGTCATGCCCAGTATCACGCGGGCTTTCATGCTCAAGCAGACCCAGCTTCTATGCAACCAGGGCTATGCGGTCATGGTGTCGGGTGTGACCCATACCCCGCTCTGGGCGGCGGAACATCTTGTGCCTGCCACATTAGACCGTGCGGCGGGGCTTGAACGGGCCGGCACCTTCCATACGGACCCGCGCTGGGCGGGGGGCAGCACATTGGGGGATTACGCCCATTCGGGCTACAGCCGGGGCCATATGGCGCCCAGTGCGGACCAGGCCGATAATGCCGCGCAAATGGAAACCTTCGCCCTGTCCAATATCGTGCCGCAAACCGCGGTGCTGAACGAAGGAATCTGGGCGCGGATCGAACGGACGGTGCGCGACATGACGTATCAGGACGGGGAGATTTATGTCGTGACCGGCCCGGCTTTTCATGGCCATCCGATCCCCACCATTGGCGAAAGCCATGTTTTTGTGCCCAGTTCCACCTGGAAGGCGCTGTATGAACCGCGCCGCCAACGCGCGGGTGTGTATGTCTGCAAGAACCGCCGCGCGCATGTGCAGTGCGATGTCGTGACCGTGGCGACCCTGACGCGCAATACCGGTATCGACCCTTTTCCGGCCCTGCCGGCCCAGGTCAAGGCGCGTTTCTGGCGTCTGCCATCGCCGCACAAGAACAGGGCCGTGGCCACCACCCGGCCCACGGCCCCGGCTATGGACTAAAAGAGTGTTTCAAAAGTCAGTCGGGTGGGGCTGAGCGGGTCTTTTCCGGCCAGAAAACCCCTCGTCAGCCCTGCGCGGCCGCCTTTTCGAAACAGCCCCCAGCGGCCTGGGCGCAGCACGGCGGCCAATACGACCGCTGTCATGGCCTTGATTTTTACACGCAGCAGATGGCCGTCCGTGCGCCTACTCAGCCACGGCAAAAAAATTTAATCTGATTTATCAAAGTGATTTTATGGAAAAATGACAATGCGTTTAAAAAAATCTTTAATGCTCGCGGCGGCTTTCATGGTTGGCATTTCCACGGCCCAGGCGGCCAGCCTGCATACGCAATGGGAAAAATTCCAGGCCGGGCGCGCCATGCACCATTTATCCGCCGATGGCCAGAAAGCCATGGTCGATGTGCTGCAGGCACGCGACCTGCTGAGCCAGGGCAAGGTCGATGCCGCTATCCCGCCCCTGTATGACGCGCAAAAGCGCCTGGCCGCCGCCGCCAAGGACAACCGCAATTTCATGGCGGCTGAAAGCCAGTTGCAGCCCACGCCCCAGCACCCGGCCCCGACAACCCACAAGCCCAGCGCCGGTACCGTGACATGGATCCCGGTGGGCGGCGAATTTATCGTGACCGATACCCTGGCGCCCGAAAAGAAGACGGCGGCCCAGGCAGCCAACCAGCAGTTGAAGGCAGGCCAGACCCAGCAGGCCCAGCAGAATGTGCAGGTTGTGGGTGAGGATGCGGACTTTATCGTGGCCCTCGCGCCGCTGGAACCCGCCCAGGGTGCCCTGAACCGTGCCACGGTATTTACGGAAGGTCGTCAGGCGGCCCCGGCGGTGGAAGCGCTCGATGACCTGCTGAGCGGCATCGTCTTCGTCTCGGACGATTTTTTCGCCCAGGCCGTGCCCGACAAGGGTCAGGCCGCGGCCAAGAAAAGCCAGTAATCGTGCAGTAACGACTACCAGCTTTCCGGCAGCACCCAGCCTGCCGGAAAGCGTCTGGCTCGTTCCTAATCCGGGCCCGGCCACAGGAAGCTTTTCCGGCCTTGCTGCGCGGGCTTCGGTTTGCTGATCCAGTCAGGCCCCGCAGACTTGTTTCAAAAGCCTGCCTGTGAAATATCCGATCAATAGAGAAAAGTTTCTGGGGAAGCTTTTTGCAAAAAGCTTCAGAGAACGACATCTTTTTGAAAAAAAAAGGCGACACCCAAAAACTCTTATTCCTGTTGATCGATTTGTTGTCTGGAGTGGCCGCCTATCTTTTTTCGGGCAAGGCCCGGTAGGGCACCACCCCTCTTGCATCATTACCGGTATCCAGCGTGCGGCCCGATACGGGCAGGGAGCGGTGGCTGCAATTATCGCGCACGCAGGCCCGGCACCCCGGGCCGATGGGCACGACAAGGCTGCTGTCTTCCAGGTTCAGGCCGCTGGCGTAAACCGTCTTGGGCGCGTCCGACAGCTTGCACCCCAGCACAATCGCGATCTGGCGGGGTCTGTCGCCATAGGTCAGCCCTTCGCGGCTGACGGTGCGGGCCACGTTCAGATAGACCGAGTCGTCCGTGGTCTGCGACAACTGCACCTGAACCTGCCCCGGTGTTGCGAAGGCGCGAAACACGTTCCAGAGCGGGCAGGGCCCGCCGAACCGGGCTTGCGAGAACCGGTTGGCGGAAAAGCTCTTGAGGATATTCCCCGCGATATCGAGCTTGAGAAAATAAAAGGCAATGCCTTCCTGCCCGGGCCGCTGCATGGTGCTGAGCCTGTGGCTGACCTGCTCGAAGCTGACACCAAAATGCCGGCGCATCCGGTCGATGTCGTAGCGTGTCTGTTCGGCCGTCTGCAAAAAGCGGCCATAGGGCAGCAGCAGCGCGCCTGCGAAGGAATTGCCCAGATACACCCGGGCCAGCGCCTGCGCGTTGCTGTCGCGCGGTCCTTCGCGGCGGATGATACGCGACATAAGCGGGCTGTATTCAAGCTGGCCGATAATCTGGGCCAGGCAGAACAGGGTGCTTTCGGGCGGCTGGTTGTGGGGCAGTAAAATGCGGCGCTTCTGCCGGTCTATGCGCCAGACCAGGCCGCGTGCCTCCATCGTGGTGTCGCGGTCGATCTCCAGCCCGTGCCGGGCCAGCAAATGCGCGGCCAGGGCGGGGGCCAGTTCTCCGTCCTCGACATGCAGCTTTTCGTAGAAATCTTCGGCCGCGCGGTCCAGTTCGTGGAAATAGTTTTTGTGCTCCTGCACCCAGTTGCCGACCGTCTCGTACGGTTCCAGCGGCGGGCTGCTTTCCTTTTCCTGGTCCCTGCGTTCCAGGTCGAAGGCATAGGCACGGTACAGCGTCAGGAACGCTTCGCACAGGTCAGGATTATTCCTTGCCGCGTCGGACATTTTTGCAAGGGATAAAGGTGCGTCCTTGAAGATCGGGTCGGCCAGGACCTCGCGCAGGGCCTGCACCCTGTGCGCCTCGCGCGTGTCGGTGAACCAGGCGGGGCCAAGATCGAAGCGTTCGCACAGGGCGATAAGCTGGCGCTCGGGCAGGGGGCGGTGGTCGCGCTCCATCTGGTTGAGATAGCTGAGCGAAATATCCAGCAGACCCGCAAGGGCTGCCTGGGTCAGCCCTTCGCGCTGCCTGAGCTGGCGTAATCTGGGTCCGGCAAAAAGCTTTGTTTTTGATTTTGGCATGCAGGCGGACTTCGCAAACTTTGCAAACGGGATAATTCCCTTCGCTTCTTTCTACTCTTATCCGTCTGCTGTTCCACACAATACTCTGCGACAGTCAGCCCATACACCAAACGGAACAAGGGTTGGTTCAATGCAGTATCATGACGTGCGCGTACATCCCGAAAGCGATCGCCTGCCGCGGGCCGAACAACTGGCATGGAAGATCGCGCAGGTCGCGACCGACCCCGTCGGGGTGGAAGACAGTGTTGCGGACATGATCGTCAACCGCATGATCGACAATGCCGCTGTTGCCGTGGCGTCGGTGAACCGCCACCCGGTCATGAGTGCGCGGGCCGAAGCCCTGGCCCATGTCCGCCCCGGTGGGGCCACGCTGTTCGGCATGGGGCCGGACGTGCGCGTGCATGCGGAATGGGCGGCCTGGGCAAACGGCACCTGCGTGCGTGAACTGGATTACCACGACACCTTCCTGGCGGCGGAATATTCGCATCCGGGCGATAATATTCCCGGTATCCTGGCGGTGGCGCAGCAGTGCCAGCGCAGCGGGGCGGACCTGATCCGCGGCATTGCCACGGGGTACGAAATCCAGATCGATCTTGCGCGCGCGATCTGCCTGCACCAGCACAAGATCGACCATGTCGCCCATCTCGGCCCGTCGGTGGCGGCGGGGATCGGCACGTTGCTGCGCCTGCCGCCCACCATTGTCTACCAGGCGATCGGCCAGGCCCTGCATGTGACAACAGCCACGCGCCAGAGCCGCAAGGGCGAAATTTCGTCCTGGAAGGCCTATGCCCCGGCCCATGCGGGCAAGATGGCGGTGGAAGCGGTGGACCGCGCCATGATGGGCGAGACCTCGCCCACCCCGATATATGAAGGGGAAGACGGTGTCATCGCCTGGATGCTGGACGGCAAGGCCGCACTCTACCATGTGCCCCTGCCCGAGGCGGGCGAGCCCAAGCGCGCCATCCTGTCGTCCTTCACTAAGGAGCATTCGGCCGAATACCAGAGCCAGGCGCTGATCGACCTTGCCTTCCGCATGGGCAAGCGGGTCAGCAACTGGGACGATGTGGAGGACGTGCTGATCGAAACCAGCCACCACACCCATTACGTGATCGGCACCGGCTCCAACGACCCGCAGAAGTTCGACCCCAATGCCTCCCGCGAGACGCTGGATCATTCCATCATGTATATCGTGGCCGTGGCGCTGCAGGACGGGGCGTGGCACCAGGTGAAGTCCTACGCCCCCGAACGGGCGCGCAGGCCCGATACGGTGCGGTTGTGGCGCAAGATCCACACGATCGAAACCCCGGAATGGACCGCGCGTTACCACGAAACCGATCCGAACAGGAAAGCCTTTGGCGGGCGGATCATCATCCGCATGAAGGACGGTTCGGTGATCGAGGATGAACTGGCCGTGGCCAACGCCCATACGCTGGGTGCAACGCCGTGGAAACGTGCCGATTATATCGGCAAGTTCCGCATGCTGGCCGAAGGCGTGGTTCCCGCCGCGGAGGTCGAGCGTTTCCTGCAGGTCGTGCAGTCCTTGCCCGATCTCAAGGCGGGGGAACTGCACAGGCTCGAAATCCTTATTCCGCGCCAGGACCTGCAACAGAACACGGCCGAGGGCATTTTCAATTTCGGGACCGTTCAGGCCGGCACGGGCCTTGGCAGGCAATCCGCCGAACTGATGTCCTGAGGCACAACAACACGGTTTCCAGGGTCGGGTGTGACCGGCCAAGGAGAAGAACAATGACAACCGAACTGTACAGAAAACCAAAAAAATCTGTCGCACTTTCAGGAACGGTTGCAGGCAATACGGCGCTGAGCACGGTCGGGCATAGCGGGGATGACCTGCATTACCGGGGCTACGATATCAGGGATCTGGCGCGCTCCTGCACGTTTGAGGAGGTCGCGCACCTGCTCATTCACGGCTACCTGCCCAACAGTGCGGAACTGGAAGGCTACAAGCGCCACCTGGCAAGCCTGCGCGATATCCCCGATATCGTGCGCGCAACACTTGAACGCCTGCCTTGCGCCACCCACCCGATGGACGTGCTGCGCACTGCCGTATCCGTCCTGGGCTGCGCCCTGCCCGAACGCAGCGACTGCCCGAGCGCGGGCGCGTGCGAAATTGCGGACAGGCTGGTGGCTTCCGCCGGGTCCATGCTGCTGTATTGGTACCATTACGCCACCCATGGCCGGCGGATCGACACCCATACGGATGATGACAGCACGGGCGGGCATTTCCTGCGCCTGCTGCACGGCACCACACCGCCCGAGGACTGGGTGCAGGCCATGCACACCTCGCTCATCCTGTATGCCGAGCATGAATTCAATGCCTCCACCTTTACCTCGCGCGTGGTGGCGGGCACGGGTTCGGACATGTATTCCGCCGTCACTGCGGCCATTGGCGCGTTGCGCGGGCCCAAGCATGGCGGGGCGAACGAGGTCGCACTCGATATCCAGCAGCGCTACCGCACGCCCGATGAGGCCGAAGCCGATATCCGCCGCCGCCTTGCGGAAAAGGAAGTCATCATCGGGTTCGGGCACCCGGTCTATACCATAGCCGATCCGCGCAGCGACATTATCAAGGATGTGGCGCGCAATCTGTCGCGCCGCAACGGGGCCATGCGCCTGTATAACGTCGCGGAACGGATCGAGCAGATCATGGCCGAGCAGAAGAAGATGTTTCCGAACCTGGATTGGTTCAGTGCTGTCTCCTACAGCGCCATGAGCATTCCTACGGCCATGTTCACGCCTGTCTTTGTCATCGCACGCGTCACGGGCTGGTGCGCGCATGTCATGGAACAGCGCAAGGACGGAAAGATCATCCGCCCTTCGGCCAATTACACCGGGCCGGACGCCCGGCCCTTTGTTTCCCTGCGCGAGCGGGACGGACTGGAGAACGCAGCATGACATATCTGGTAGGGCGGGACCTGCCCGCGACATCCGCTGGCAAACGGTTTCGGGACATGATGGCGCGCCGCGGCATCCTGCGCATGCCCGGCGCACATAACGGGCAGGCGGCCCTTCAGGCCAAGGATAACGGGTTCGAAGCCCTGTACCTGTCCGGTGCTGCCATGACGGCAAGCATGGGCCTGCCGGATCTGGGCATTATCACGGTCGATGAAGTGTGTTTCTTCATTCGCCAGATCGTGCGCGCGTCCGGCCTGCCACTTCTGGTCGATGGCGATACCGGCTACGGCGAGACCCTGAACGTCATGAACATGGTGCGCGCGTTCGAAGATGCGGGTGCCGCTGCCGTGCATATCGAAGATCAGGTCCTGCCCAAGAAATGCGGCCACCTGAACGACAAGAAACTGGTCTCGCCGCAGGACATGGCCCAGAAGGTGGCCGCCGCCGCCAAGGCCCGGCGCGATATGATCATTATCGCCCGGACCGACGCAGCCGGGTCCGAAGGGCTGGACGGGGCGGTGGCCCGCGCGCGCCTGTATTACGAGGCCGGGGCGGACGCCATTTTCCCCGAAGCCCTGATTTCTGAAGAAATGTTCAGGGAATTCGTGCGCAGGCTGCCTGACGTGCCCCTGCTTGCGAACATGACGGAATTCGGCCGCACGCCATACCTGACCGCCCGCGAGTTCGAGGAACTGGGATACGCCATGGTCATCTGGCCGGTCAGTTCGCTGCGCGTGGCCAACAAGGCGCAGGACGAGCTTTACAAGACCATAGCGCGCACCGGCGGCACGCGTGAGATGCTGGAGCAGATGCAGACGCGCGAGGAACTGTACCGCACCTTGCGCTATTATGACTACGAAGCGCTCGATGCGGGAATTGTTGCGACAGTGCTGCCCCATATCGGCCACACCGATCGCGACGCCGCTTAGTTTTACCTTTCTGTCCCCCATAACAATAAAAAAACAGGGAAACGGAAATATGTCAGACCATACAGTCATCCAGCCCGGCCACTACAAGGGCTACCCCACCACCATGACCCGTGCGAGCCTTGACGCCATGACCAGGCAGGCCCGCAAGGACCAGGACGGTTTCTGGCTGGAGCAGGCCGAACGCGTGCATTGGCACAAAAAGCCCACGCGCGGGTTCGAAGGCAGTTTTGAAGGGGATGTGTCCATCAAATGGTTCGAGGACGGGCTTTTGAACGTGTCCGTCTGCTGCCTGGATCGCTACCTGACCGACAAGGCGGACCAGGTCGCCCTGATCGCGCACCGCGAAGGGCATGGCCCGGCCGAAAAGCTGACCTACGCCATGCTGCATGAACGCGTGTGCCGCCTGGCCAATGCGCTGACCCATCTGGGCGTGGAAAAAGGCCAGCGCGTGGCCATCAACCTGCCCATGGTGTCCGAAGCGGTGGTGGCCATGCTGGCCTGTGCGCGGATCGGGGCGGTGCATGTGGTGCTGTTCGGTGGCTTTTCAGCCGACGGCATTGCTGAACGCCTGGTCGATAGCGGGTCTGTTGCGGTCATTACCGCCAGCGTTGCCTATCGGGGTGCGAAAATCATTCCGTTCAAGGAAATGATGGATACCGCCCTTTACAAGGCGGGGGCCGATAGTGCGGTGCATTCCGTGCTGGTGGTGCGCACGTCCGACGATGCGGTGCCGATGCTGCCGGGGCGGGACCACGACTATCATGATTTTGTCGACAGTTTCGAAGTGGATTTCGTGCCCGTCATCATGAAGGCTGAAGACCCGCTGTTCATGCTGTACACATCGGGCAGCACCGGCAAGCCCAAGGCGATCGTGCATGCCTGCGGCGGCTATATCGTGTGGGCGTCCTACACGATGGACATGGTCTACGCCCAGCGCCCGGGTGACGTGCTGTGGTGCACGGCCGATGTCGCCTGGATCACGGGGCATAGTTCCGTGGTGTATGGCCCGCTCGCCAATGGCGGCACGACCATGATCTCCGACAGCCTGCCCGCTTATCCGCATCCGGGGCGGTGGTGGGACCTGGTGGACGAATACAAGGTGACCATGCTGTTTTCCTCCCCCACGGCGGTACGCGCCATGATGGCGGATGGGGATGACGTGGTGAACCGCCATGACCTCAGCTCCCTGCGGCTTCTGGGCATTGCGGGTGAACCCATCAGCCCCGATGCCTGGCTGTGGTACCATGACGTCGTGGGCAAGAAGCGCTGCCCGGTGGCCGATACATGGTGGCAGACGGAAACGGGCGGCATCGTCCTGGGGCCCATTCCCGGTGTGCAGTCGCTCAAGCCCGGTTCGGCCAGCAGGCCGCTGCCCGGGATCGAGATGGCGATAACCGACACGCGCGGGCGCGTTGTGCAGGGCGTGGCCGAGGGCAGCCTGTGCATTGCCCGGTCCTGGCCGGGACAGGCCCGCACGATCTGGGGCGATCATGCGCGGTTCTGCCAGACCTATTTCACCAAGGTGCCGGGGCTCTATTTCACGGGCGACGGGGCCCGGCGCGATGCGGATGGCTATTACTGGATTACCGGTCGCATGGACGATGTCATCAACATCGCCGGGCACAGGCTGGGCACGGCGGAGGTCGAGGACGTGCTGGGCGAAGACCACCGTATTCTGGAAAGTGCGGCGGTTGGCGTGCCCCATCCGGTCAAGGGGGAAGGGCTGGTCGTCTTCATCATGCCGCGCAAGGATAGCGCGACGGAACTGACCGAAGAGGGCGTTGCACGGCTGATCACCCAGCGCCTGGGCCGCTATGCCGCCCCGGAGGCTGTCTATCTGGTGCCCGACCTGCCGCGCACCCGCTCTGGCAAGATCGTCCGCCGCCTGCTGCGCAAGATCGCATCGGGGGAGACGGAAAACCTGGGCGACCTCTCGGCCCTGACCGATCCATCGGTCGTGGGTGCGGTGTGCAACCGGGTCTGGGGGGCAATGGCATTTGCCGGGGGCGAACCCGCCCGTGCCCGTGCCTGATAGCGTCAAAATCCGATTTTGACAGGCTGGTTACTGACGTTTTTGCATCTCCAGGTCGCGGCTCTCGCGGCCTGGAGATTTTTGTTGTGTGGCACAGGCCTGGCGGTATTCCCGGCAAGAGGCTGTTCCAAAACAACGCATTGATAAAAACTGATAAAAGTTTTTGGTGAAGATTTTTTCAAAAAGCTTCAGAGAACATCACCTTTTTAAAAAGGAGACACCCGAAAACTTCTCTATATTAGTGAGGGTTTCATTCTGCGGGTGGGGTGGCCGGGCTGCTCTGGTGGGGAAGCCAGCGAGCAGGCCAGATCCATTTGCGCAGGCGGTGCAGCGCACCCAGAGACGGTTCATCGACAACGCGCGTGAAAATATAGCCCATTGTCAGAATCACGGGAACATAGACAAGGAACAGGACCACCAGCCGGGCGGACCAGGGCAGGAAGGTGGAAACAGCCATGCCCGCGAACAGCGTATACAATAGCGGCACATGCGTCAGGTACAGGCCGAAGGAGATCCTGCCCAGGAATTGCGCGGGCCGCGCCATGAGAAGTTTGCGGACAAAATGCAGATGGCGCGCGGCATAGACAAGGGCGATCGCCCCCAGCGTCACCCACACGGACATGGTATCGTCCCCCGCGACCAGGGTGGGCACATGGTTCAAAATCGACAGTGCCGGGTGGTGTTCAAGGAAAGGCGTCGTAAACATGCCCAGAAGCAGGGAAAACAAAAATAGACAGGCATGGACGTATTGCGAATGGTTGCCGCGCATCCGGGTTTCGTAAATCAGTGCGCCGGCGAAAAATGCCGTGTAGGAAAAGCGCTGTACGCACAGTGTGGCGATCAGGCCCAGGACGAGACAATACAGCCGGTATCTGAAAGCGGGGCGGGAATACAGCGCATAGATCATGCACGAACCCAGGAATTCCTTTTTCATGGTCCACAGGACATTGTTGAAAGCGGAATCGCCCGTATGAAACACATCGACCAGACCGTCTCTGACCGCTGTCATGAAGGGGGGAAGGTCCAGGCCATAGCTGGCGGCAAGCCACGGGCTGCCAATGATCGCGCGGGCCGATTCAAGTTCTGATGCAAAAAGTTTCAGTAAAATCCAGGCATAGATGGTACTGGCGCAGGCCGGAAGTGCCAGCCGGAAATAGCGTATCCCGCAGTTCAGCAGCATGGGGTATGCAAGCTTGGAAGATGTCAGCGCGATGACGAAGCCCGAGAGCACAAAAAATATCGCAACCGGGAAGGAACCATTGAACAACAGCGCAAACGGCGTATCCGCGATCCAGGACGGGTTGGCGGCATAAATAGGCAGCCAGGCGGGCAGAAAGGCGCAGACAAAATGCGAAAAGGTCACGACCAGTGCCGCAACCCCGCGCAACCCGTCCAGAACGGTATCCCGTTTTGGCGTGGGCATACTGGCCGGGGAAGGAGCGGGCGGGTCCTGCATTATGGGATCATAGACGATATGGGCGGCAAATATCACGAAAAAAGCGCAGCCCCCGGACCCGTATCAGGCATAAAAAATCGGGGCTGACAGCGCTTGTGCGGGGGCTTATCCGTGGCGTGGGCTGGCGGGGAATAAAGGGCGGCGGGCAGGGGAAGGCGGGGTGGGTGCGGGGTAGATCTGCCACGGTCCCGCAGCATGCAGCGGGCTGGTAAGCCGCACGACGGAAACAGCAGGGCGCACAGGCCTTGCCGGGACTGCCCCCTGACTGGCGGAGGGCAGGGCGGGCCCGGATGAGGGTAAAACCACCAGGGCTGCAAGGGCGGATAATGCGGGCAAACCGCGAACCATGAGGCACGCCTTTAAAACAGATCGGAAAATAGATCGGGAACGGTATGATGGGACGGGTCGAAAAATCTCTAAATTATTTATTATAGTGTTGTTCTATTACGGAAATTCCGCTCTCATGCGGTCATGCCATGCAAATACTGTATAAATATTAATAATCCCTTTGTGCGCGGTGGGGCATTGGGTCGGGAATGGCGTATTCGTGAATGACACGGCATGGCGAAGGGTATTGTACCGTGCCACAAAGGGCGACCCTGGCCGATTGACGCCAGCGTGCAGGACAAGGAGTGAAGCGAGTGGCTGCTGTGGCTCCTCAATCGGTTGATCGCGCAACAGCCCGCCATGTGGTGGCGGCGTCGTTCTTAAGCTGGATGCTGGACGCCTGTGATTTTTTCATTGTGCTGTTCACCCTCGATAATGTGGCCCATAGTTTTGGCGTCTCGCTTGAGGCGGTCCTGCTGGCCCCTACGCTCACGCTCATCACCCGGCCTGTCGGCGCGTTCCTGTGCGGCAGGGCGGCGGACAAATACGGGCGCAAGCCGGTTCTGATGGCGACGATCGGCATCTATTCCCTGATCGAGGTCCTTTCGGCCCTGTCGCCCACCCTGGGCATTTTCCTGGGCCTGCGTGCGGTCTTCGGCATCGCCCTGGGCGGGGTGTGGGGGGTTGGCACGTCGCTGATCATGGAAAGCGTGCCCCCTACATGGCGGGGAACGGCCTCGGGCATTTTGCAGGCGGGGTACCCTGCGGGGTATCTGCTGGCTTCGCTCATGTTCCTGCTGCTGCCGGTCATGGGCTGGCGCGGGCTGTTTATTCTGGGCGGGTGTTCCGTGGTGTCGGCGCTGTATATCGCGCTGCGGGTGCCCGAAAGCCCCGACTGGCTGGCCCGCCACGCCCAGGGTGCGACCGGCATGCGGGCAGGCGCACAACAGCCGGGCATGCTGGCGGTCGTGCGCAACAATACGGCCCTGTGCATTTTTGCGGTGGCCCTCATGACCGGCTTCAATTTCATGAGCCACGGCTCGCAGGACCTGTATCCCAAGGTCTTTCTGGCGCTTGAGCGGCACATATCGCCCCCGTCCATCACCACCATGGTGGTGATCTACAACATCGCGGCCATGGCGGGCGGGCTGGTTTTCGGCATGCTGTCGCAAAAGATCGGGCGGCAATACGCCATTGCCGTGGCCGCCCTGGCCACGCTGCCGCTGCTGCCCTTGTGGACCCTGCCGTCGTCTCCTGTTCTGCTGGGGGTGGGGGCTGCGTGCATCCAGTTCTGCATCCAGGGTGCGTGGGGTGTGGTGCCCGCTTATTTGAGCGAACTTTCGCCCGCATCCGTCCGCGCGACTTTTCCGGGCCTTGCCTATCAGTGCGGCAACCTGCTGGCGGCCAGCAACGCCCTGCTGCAAACACAGATCGCGGGCTGGCTGGGTGTAGGCCTTGCCCCCGCCCTGATGCTGACCGTGGGCGGGGGTGCCCTGGGGGTGCTGGTCCTGACCCTGCTGAATGCCCGCCTGAACTGGCGCGTGACGGCATAAAACCGTCACGTCGCCCTTTGTGCGCAGGCCCGGCCTGGCCTAAACAGCAGACAGGTCGGGTTATTCGCGCAGGAGCATCATGAAGGATTTGTTCGCAGGTCAGCAGCACCATGTGGGATCGTCCCGCCCGCTGAAACTGTCTGATGACGTTGTCAGCCAGGCGACCTATGACGGGCCGGGCGAGTGCTATCGTTATACGCTCAAGCGGGTATGGGACCCCACAAAGCCGCTGGTGATGTGGCTGATGATGAACCCTTCCGTCGCCACCGAACTGGGGGATGACCGCACCGTCGCCAAATGCCAGCGCTATGCACGGACGTGGGGATATGGCGGCATGTTCGTGGGCAATACCTTTGCCTATCGCTGTACGGACCAGCTACGCCTGCTGGAAGTCGCCGACCCCGTGGGCCCGGGGAACGATGCCGCCCTGCTGGCCATGGCGCGCGAGGCCGACAAGGTGATCGTGGCGTACGGTTCCCCCCATCACAAGCAGTTGCGCGCGCGTGGGCCGGAGGTCGTGCGCATGCTCCAGGCCCATGGCATTGCCCTTTATGCCCTGCGGGTCGGCAAGTCGGGGCGGCCGTGCCATCCGCTCTACCTGCCCGCCGATCTCACGCCGCAGCTCCTGCCCTGTCCGGCCCCGGCCGAAACGTGACGGGTAATGCGTGACGGAACCCGCGCGCGGCGGCGCATGTTGACTGATGGGGCACTTCGGTATCCGATAGGACGGAACGGGACATAGTGTCGGCACCCGCAGGACGGGTGCTGCAACGCGGGAGGAAAGACGACATCGTGACAGGAGAGAATACGCACAATCCGGGCGGCTACCTGGCATCGGCCGAATTTGCGTCCATGCTGGACCGCCTGGCCGAAGTCGGCGTGCGGACCGGCCTGAACGTGGCCCCCGGCCAGCAGGTGATCCTGACGGCACCGCTGGATGCCGTGCCCCTGGTGCGCAAGATCACGCAGCATGCCTACCGCGCCGGTGCGTCGCTGGTGACGACCTTCTATGCCGATGATGAAACCACCCTGGCCCGATACCAGTACGGGCATGAAAACACGTTCGACACTGCCGCGGGCTGGCTGGCCAAGGGCATGGCAGAAGGCTTTCGCAGCGGGGCCGCGCGCATGGCCATTACGGGGGGCAACCCCACGCTGTTGGCCGGGCAGAACCCCGACCATGTCTCGCGCGCCAGCCGTGCGGCCTCCGCCGTCAACCGCCCGGCGATGGAGATCATCACCAATTTCGACGTGAACTGGTGCATCGTGGCCGCGGCCACGCCCGCCTGGGCGGCCCAGGTCTTCCCCGACCTGCCGCGGGATGAGGCAGTGGAAAAACTCTGGCAGGCCATTTTCTCGGTCTCCCGCCTGACCGGGGCCGACCCGGTGGCGGACTGGGCCGCCCATAACGCCGTCCTGCACCGCAGGGCCGCGTTCCTCAATACCGCGCGTTACGCGGCACTGCATTTTTCAGGCCCCGGCACGGATATGACCGTGGGCCTGGCCGACGGGCATGAATGGGCGGGTGGTGCCGAACAGGCTGGCAACGGCGTTCTGTGCAACCCCAACATGCCCACGGAGGAGGTGTTCACCACACCGCACCGCCTTAAGGTCGAAGGCGTTGTGGCCAGCACCAAGCCGCTTTCCTACCAGGGCACGCTGATCGATGGCATTCGCGTACGTTTCGAAGCCGGGCGGATCGTGGATGTCCATGCCGATCGCGGGCAGGATGTGCTGGCCCGCGTGCTGGACACGGATGAAGGCGCGCGCCGGTTGGGAGAGGTCGCACTTGTGCCGCATTCCTCCCCTATTTCACGCAGCGGTATCCTGTTCCAGAACACCCTGTTCGATGAAAATGCCGCGAGCCATATTGCCCTGGGGCAGGCCTATACCAAATGCATGCGCGATACGCAGGGCCAGGACGAAGCAGCCCTTGCCGCGCGTGGTGCCAATAGCAGCATGATCCATATAGACTGGATGATCGGCTCTGGCGCGGTGGATGTCGACGCGATTGACGCGGCAGGGACCAGAACGCCCCTGATGCGCCAGGGCGAATGGGCGAATGACGTATAAATGGGATACAGCATGATGAGGTCGAGCAAGATGTCTTTTTTCCGTAATGGCGCTTTGGGCGTTTTGGGTGCTGTCTCCCTTCTGGCCGTGGCTTCGGCCCAGACCGTGGCCCCGGCCGGGGCGAACGGGCAGCCCCCCGCCCTGACGCCCGAACAGCAGGCCACCATGCAGCGTGATGCGAACACCGCGCTGCATTACAAGCTTGCCCCCGACGTGCTGCCGCGCCTGACATCGGCGCTGAAGGCGATCCAGGCGGCGGGTATCCAGCCCCCTTCGCAGTTCGGCATGTCGCTTGACCAGCAGATCGGCCTGGTCGAACAGGTCAAGGGGCTGGACGGTATTCTCAAAGCCAATGGCTTTACCGCGCGTGAATTTGTCATGAGCCTGACCTGCGTGGGCCTGACCGCCAGCCTGATGAACGTGCCCCCCAACCAGGCGGGCAGTTCCACCCTGGTGCCCGATGCCGGCAACGCCACCCTGCTCAAGAACAACGATGCACAGTTGCAGGCGCTGGCCGATGTGCTGCGTGGTGGCCAGCCGGGTGGTCGGCCGGGTGGCGGCCAGCCGCAATAACGCTGCAAAAGCGGCCAGGGACGTTCGGCACGCTGAATGCCCTGGCCGCCAGCGCGAATTGCTGACCCCCCGGATTACCTTGGGGGAAAAACATCCCCGTATGCTGCCATCGCACGGCGGGTGGAAAGTCCCGGACCCGAACCCTGTAAAAACCCCGGGGCCTAACGCCGAAGGGCCGTGCCGGCGGCTGTGTGGGCGGTGCAGTTTGTTAATGACTTTGTAACGGTTTTCGGTGTTCCCTGGTCGGGGCGTTTCTGCGCTGGCAGGGACTGTTTTGAACAGACCGGAGAACCGGACCATGACAACATCGCAGCCGGTAGGTTCTGCATGGTCCGACGGCCCGGCCCGGCTGGCCGAAGCCCTGTACAAGCTTGCGGATGACGATCAGGCGGCCCAGGCCGACACTTCCGGGGCCGCACTTTCTCCCGCTGACCGGATCGAACTTTCACCCCAGGCGCTGGAGGCGCTCAGCCAGTCGGACGAAGCCGAAAACCCTTTGCTGGGCTCGGCGCTGGAGGCGTTGCAGGCCGGGTCCGGCGCGGCCTATGACCCGGCCATGGTGTCCGCCGGGAATACCAGCGGGAACGTTATCGGGAATACCAGTAACAGCACCACTGTTACGGATGTTCTCAAGGCGCTGGAACGCTGGATGCGCCCTGTCGTCAACCCCGACGCTGTCATGGGCGGGGGGGATATAGGTTGGACCCCCATGGCCCGGCCTGCCAACACGCCCGCGCCCGCCACGGCGGAGCAGTCCGGTGCGGATGCCAATACGGCTTCCGTCATGAAAGAGGGGGCAGGCCAAGTGGGTGAGCAGTCGGCGGCGAGCCTCCCCCCCGATCCGACCGAAACCACCCCCGCCTTCGATGTCAGTTCATCGGCCGATCTCCTGGCCGCGGGGGATGGTGCCATGCTGCTGCCTACCCCGGGCCAGCCGGTCTCGATAGAGCAGGCCCTGCGTGCGGCCGTGCAACTGGCGGAGGCGGAGGCATTCCAGGCCGCTCAATCGGGGGCAGAAACCCAGCCTTCCCCGCTTACGCAGCAGGCTGCCCGGTCTGCGTTGCTGTCGCGGGCAGAGGCGGGGCCTGCGCATATGTCGGCCATTCAGGCATGGGCCAGTGCCTATGACATGCCGGTGGATGATCTTGTTCCCGCAATGGCCCAGATCGAACAGGACGCCATGCAGGCCGCAACGGGGCCCGATCAGTCACAGAATGCCGGGGCCAACGTGTCGGAGCTGGGACCGGGAGCACTTTTGTCGCTTTCCCTGCAAATGCTGGAATCGGTGCTGGAAAACCCGGATGACGGGCTGTTCCAGGCTTTTCGTCTGGGTGGCCAGGCCCATGGAACACCCGCGCAAGGTGGCCTTGCCTCGCATGAGACGCGGCAGGCGGGCAGGGGGCAAAGTCCTGCCGAAACGCGCGCGGTGTTGAGCGCCCTGCTGGGTGCCCAGGCCGGAACAGGACGCGCGGCCTTCTCGGGGCACACACATCCGGCGTTGCGCGACGGGCTGGCCTTTCTGGACACGGATGAGGGGCTGGACACCCTGCCGGCCACCCATGCGGGGGCGAATACATCCCCCGCCAATACGGCCACGGCGGCAACCCTGACCGGGTTCGATCCCACGCATCTGCTGCCCGACACATCCCTGAACGCGGAAATGCTGGGTGGCTCCGCCCTTGTATCGGTCTTTGCCATGGGCTGGACCCTGCTGATTTCGGGCTATCAGCCCCGTGGCTACCTGCCGGTGCCCTGGGCCCGGCGCGGCCCTGGCGACAGACGCCGCCGCGACCGGCAGGACCAACCCGACGCACCCGTAAATGCCGCCAGCCCATCCGCACGGGCGCATTAGGGCACACGGTTTTTCCGAATGAACGCCCCTGCCTAGTTGCGTGGGGGTGTTTTAAGATGTGCGTTCACCGCGTAGATGCTGACGGGCAGTTTCACGCGCGATACGCCGTCACGCTGGAAGGTGGCCGTGCGGTTGAGCTGGATGGCGGGAATCCACAGCGCGCCCGTATCGGTAATCCACATCGCATCCGCCCAGACAAGGCGCGGATCGGCAATGAAGGTCGAGCCTTTTCCTTCGGGCGTGATCTTGACGATCCGCAGATGGTCCACGTCAGAGACATACAGGTTGCCGTCTCCGTCCATGGCGGTGCCGCCTGTTGTCGGCGTGTCGTAGAACGGGTGCACCCGGGCGTTGAGCTGCGCATCATTCAGGGATGTATTTTCCAGGTCGGCGGTGGCGACCTTGAACATCGGGCCGGAGCTTGGCTGGAAATACAGGGTCTTGCCATCGGGCGAGATTTCAAGCTGGTCGGCGTGAATGCGCACTTCCTTCCCGCCTGTCATCATTATCTGGCCTTCCGCCCGCATGGGCCGCTCATCGGTCGTGCAGGGCTTGTGGGACAGGACACGACGTTGCTGGCCGGTCTTCATATCCACCACGATCAGGGCGGGGTCACCCGCATCGGTCAGGATCAGCGTGTCGCCATGAAAACGCAGGTCGTCCACATAGCTGTAGGGCGTTATGCCCTGGCGCAGCACGATCAGGTGCACGGCCTTGCCGGTCGCCAGATCGAAGGCGATCAGCTTGGGGGGCGCGCCGTCGGGCGGATTGGGCTTGCCGCCAACATTAGCCTCGCCCGAATCCACCACCCACAGCAAGCCGTCCGGCCCCATGCGAATGGCGTTGACCCGCACGAAGCTGCGCAGCGCGTCATGCGAATGCGCCCAGTCGTTCCATGCCTGATCGGGGAAGGGGCGCAGGCTGTCATCGGCCAGGCGTTCGCCCACCGTGGGCCCTTGCCCGCCCCCGCCCCAATAGGGAAAGGACATGAAAATGCGCCCGTCCTTGCTGGCCGTGACGGCGTTCATGATCCGGTTGGAAGAATAGATCGTTTGCAGGGCCGGGGCGGGCTGTGCGTGCGCGGGAAGGGCCGCAAGGCCCAATGCCCCGGTGGACAGTGCCCCGGCGGCCAAGGCAAAAACGGACAGGATACGCGAAACAGGCATGTCATCCTCCTTCTGCGGCCAATAGCCAGGCTGGCGGTAAACGGACCGTAGCAGAATGCGCGGGTTACGGGGTGGCTGTCACCCTCGCAAGGGGCCGCCCTGGCCACTTGGCGAACACGTCCTGTAGTGCTGCATGGCTTCTTGCGCCTGTCTTGCGTGTTATCCGCTCATCGGTCCATGGCCTGAAGCCTCGAGCATGGACTTGTGGCTCAGGGCGCGTTCACGGCGTGGTACGGCGTGGGGCACCGGGTGTTTTTGCGCTGGGGCGGGCAGGGCAGGCGGGTTCGGACAGCGTGAGCGTTTTCAGCGTGCCCTTCATGCGGTAGTCGCCAAAATCCATATCCAGCCGGTCGGACACGCCATTGGCGAAATAGCGCATGCCGATCTCGTAAGTCGGGGTCATGGTCTGGGTCGCGCGTTCGAAAAAGGCGATATGGGCCCGTGTCGCCGCAAGACTGGCCAGTGCGGGCATCGCATCGCCCGGGGGTGGCACGGCCCAGCCCAGCAGGGTGGCGTAGGTATCTTCCGGCCCATCGGGCAATGTGCCGTCAAAAAGCGGGGTGGCCAGTTCCGTCTGTCCGCCCTGGGCTGCGGTAATCAGCGCGCGCATATGGGCAATGGGGAACAGGGTTCTGGCCGGCAGGCCAAGGCTCTTGGCCACGGGGCGGTCATAGGTCACACGCCCCGACCCGTCGGGGTTCAGGCTGGCCTGCCCGCTGACGGTCTGTGCCAGGACGCCGTCATGTGTTTCCTGGGTCACGAACATCAGATGGCGGCCATCGGCGCTTTCCTGGGCCGTGTATTCGGCCACCATACGCTCCGGCCCGTGGGCTTTTGTAACACTTTCAATATCCAGCCGCTGGCGTGTGGTCCAGCCCGTGCAGGTCTGCTGGATCACGTAGCTCATGCTGCCGGTGGCCGAGAGCGTCTGCCGCCCTGCGGATTCCACCAGCCCGAGATCATACACCGCATGTTGCGACACCAGATGCACGCCCGCGGGGGCCGTTTGACCTGACTTTGGGGGGGCAGAAAGGGGCAGGGACCGCGCGCGCGCTACAGGGTGGCGCATCAGGACGACAGGAAACGCACAAAGAAGGAGAAACGCCAGGGCAGAGCGGGAGATCATGCCCCTAGCAAAAAGCATCCGGCGCGGTCATGCAACCGGCCGGATGTGTCAGAGACGCTTAAATGCCCCGGATCAGTCTTTTTTGACCGCCGGTTTGGGCTTGGGCAGGTTGATGGCGAGCGAAAGCTCCTTCAGCCGTTCGGGCGGCACCGGGGCGGGGGCACCCATCATCAGGTCTTCGCCCTGCTGGTTGAGCGGGAACAGGATCACCTCGCGGATATTGGGCTCATCGGCCAGCAGCATCACCATGCGGTCAACACCGGGGGCGGACCCGCCATGCGGCGGCGCGCCATAGCGGAAGGCGTTGAGCATGCCGCCAAAGCGGGCTTCAACTTCCGATTCAGGGTAGCCCGCGATCTCGAACGCCCGGATCATCACTTCGGGCAGGTGGTTACGCACCGCACCCGATGACAGTTCGATCCCATTGCACACGATGTCGTACTGATAGGCCAGGATATCCAGCGGGTCCTTGGTGTTCAGTGCCTCCAGCCCGCCCTGGGGCATGGAGAACGGGTTGTGCGAGAAATCGACCAGCCCGGTTTCCTCGTTCAGTTCATACATCGGGAAATCGGTCACCCAGCAGAAGCGGAAGGCGTCGCGCTCGATCAGGTCCAGTTCTTCGGCAATGCGTGTGCGCACCAGGCCCGAGAACTTGGCGACCTCAAGCCCCTTGCCCGCGGCAAAGAACACGGCATCCCCCGCCTGCAGCCCCAGCTTGGCGCGAATGGCCTCCACCCGCTCGGCTTCGAGGTTCTTGGCGATCGGGCCCTGCCCACCCTCGGCCGAGAAGGTGATGTAGCCCAGGCCGCCGCCACCGTTCTCACGCGCCCAGCTATTGAGCTTGTCGAAGAAGGAGCGCGGCTTGTCCCCGGCCAGGGGTGCGGGAATGGCGCGGATTTCCCCGCCATCGGCGGCAATGCGGGCGAACAGGCCGAAGCCCGATCCCGCGAAGGCTTCCGTCACGTCGGTAATGCGCAGCGGGTTGCGCAGGTCGGGCTTGTCGGAGCCAAATTCCTTCATCGCGCGTGCGTAGGGAATACGCTCGAACGGTGTGGCGCTGACCGTGCGGCCCTTGCCGAATTCGGTGAACAGGCCGGACATGACATCTTCCAGCACCGCGAAAATCTCGTCCTGCGTGGCGAAGGCCATCTCGAAATCGAGCTGGTAGAATTCCCCCGGCGAACGATCGGCGCGGGAGGCTTCATCGCGGAAACACGGTGCAATCTGGAAATAGCGGTCGAACCCGGCCACCATGGCAAGCTGTTTGAACTGCTGGGGGGCCTGGGGCAGGGCGTAGAACTTGCCGGGGTGCATGCGCGCAGGCACCAGGAAGTCGCGCGCCCCTTCGGGGGAAGACGCAGTCAGGATCGGGGTCTGCAATTCGATGAAGTCCAGATCCGTCATGCGACGGCGCAGGCTGGCGATCACGGCGGAGCGCAGGCGGATATTGCGGTGCACCTTGTCGCGCCGCAGGTCGATATAACGGTAGCGCAGCCGCACTTCATCGGAATAATGCTCATGCCCCGCCACCTGCAACGGCAGCACGGCGGCGGCGGACTGCACCACGAATTCGCGTGCGCGCAGTTCGATATCCCCTGTCGCCAGTTCGGGGTTGCGGGTCATCTCGTCACGCAGGACAACCTCGCCCGTCACGGTAATGACGCTTTCGGCCCGGACATGCTCGGCCGTTTCCATGACGGGGGAGCCCGCGGGGATGACAATCTGGGTTATGCCGGTTTCGTCCCGCAGGTCGATGAACAGCAGCCCGCCATGGTCCCGCTTGCTGTGCACCCAGCCAGACAGGCGCGCGGTTGTGCCGGCATCGCTCGCGCGAAGGGCCGAACAGCTATGGGAACGGTAAGGGTGCATGGTTTCGTCCTGAACTCTGGCCCGGCTTGGGGCTGTTACCTGTTTTAAGACCTGTAGTGCCGGAGGAAGCAGGGGTGAGGCGGTTATGTCAAGGCTGCATGGCGCTATCGGCCCATGCCGGGGGGCGGCAAAACTTGCTTTGGCAGGGCTTTTCCTGTATGGCGCAGCCACCGCACGGGCACCCCTGGAGGCCCTGCGTGTTCAAGTTTTAGGAGAGTTTGACGTGTCCAAGATTACATCGATCGAAGCTGAAGTGCGCGCGAAGGCTGGTAAGGGGGCAGCGCGGGCAACTCGGCGTGCGGGCCTGGTGCCGGGCGTTGTCTACGGCGGCAAGCAGGAACCCACACTTATCGCGCTTGATCCGCGCATTGTCGTGAAAGGCCTGCAGACCTCGGGCTGGCGTTCGCGCGTGTATGAAATCAAGGTGGGCGGCAAGACCGAACGCGCCCTGGTGCGTGACGTGCAGCTTCACCCCGTGAAGGATTCGCCCGTCCATATCGACTTCCTGCGCCTGGCCGCGGGTGCACGCGTGCATGTGGAAGTGGCCGTGCATTTCGTGGGTGAAGAAAAGTCCCCCGGCATCAAGCGCGGCGGCGTGCTGAACGTCGTGCGGCACACGGTCGACGTGGACGTGGATGGCGAGCACATTCCCGAATACTTCACGGTTGACCTGAGCACGCTCGACATCAACGACAACGTGCGCTGGGATGACGTGCAGGGCACGGCGGGTGCGACCCCCATCTCCCACGAGCCGAACTTCGTGATCGCCAGCATTGCCGCCCCCAGCGGCGGTGTCGCTGAAGAAACGGAAGCAGCCGCTTCCTGATCCTGGCGCGATCACACGGGTAAGGAGCACGGGGGCGTGTGCCAAGGGCACATGCCCCCTGCTCTTTTGGGAATGTTAGGCGGATAGACGCGATGCTGCTCTGGGTCGGGCTGGGCAACCCCGAGTCCTCCATGCGCCGGAACCGGCATAATGTCGGGTTCATGGCGCTGGAGGCCATTGCCGCGCGATACGGGTTTTCGCCCTGGCGCAGCCGTTTCAGGGGCGAGGTTGCCGAAGGCCGCATAGGTGGCCAGAAGGTGCTCGCCCTGCTGCCGATGACCTATATGAACCGCTCGGGCGAGAGCGTGCAGGAGGCAGCCGCCTTCTACAAGATCGCGCCCGAGGCGATCACCCTCTTTCATGACGAACTCGACCTGGCTCCCGGCCGCCTGCGTGTCAAACGTGGCGGGGGGGCTGCGGGGCATAACGGCCTGCGTTCGGCCGACAGGATGCTGGGTACGCCCGAATACTGGCGCGTGCGCATAGGTATCGGCCACCCCGGCGCCAGGGATCGGGTGCATGGCTGGGTGCTGGGCAATTTCACACAAACAGACCAGCAGGAATGGCTGGACCCGCTGCTTGACCGCATGGCCGATGCCGCCCCGCTGCTGGCGCAGGGGCATGCGGACCAGTTCATGACACGGGTGGCACTGCCGGAAGGGAGCAAGGGCTGATGGGTTTCAATTGCGGTATCGTGGGCCTGCCCAATGTGGGCAAGTCCACCCTGTTCAACGCGCTGACGGCGACAGCCACCGCCCAGGCGGCCAATTATCCGTTCTGCACGATCGAGCCCAATGTGGGCCGCGTTGCGGTGCCCGATCCGCGGCTGGACAAGCTGGTGGAAATTGGCAAGTCGCAGCGCAAGGTGCCGACCAGCCTGGAATTTGTCGATATCGCGGGGCTGGTGCGCGGTGCTTCGCGCGGGGAAGGGCTGGGCAACCAGTTCCTGGCCAATATCCGCGAGGTGGACGCCATCATCCACGTGCTGCGCTGCTTCGAGGATGACGACATCACCCATGTCGAAGGCGGCGTGGATCCGGTGCGCGATGCGGAAATCATCGAGACCGAGCTGATGCTGGCCGATCTCGACTCGCTGGAAAAGCGGGTGCCGAACCTGGAAAAGCGCGCGCGCAACCGCGATGCGGAAGCCACGGCCCAGCTTGCGGTCATCGCACCGCTGATGGAGGCCCTGCGCGAAGGCCGCCCCGCGCGCACCGCCATCCCCAAGGGGGAGGAGGAAACGGTCCGCCGCCTGCAACTGATGACCAGCAAGCCGGTCCTGTATGTCTGCAATGTGGAGGAGGATTCGGCGGCCACGGGCAACGCGTTCTCTGCCCGGGTGCAGGCCCGCGCGGCGGCCGAGGGGGCCGCGGTGGTGATCGTGTCGGCCGCGATCGAGGCCGAGGTCAGCCAGCTTGAAGACGATGAACGGCGCGAATTCCTTGAAGGGCTGGGCCTGAGCGACAGCGGGCTGGACCGCGTGATTGCCGCGGGCTACGGCCTGCTGGGCCTGCGCACCTACTTTACGGTAGGCCCGAAGGAAGCCCGCGCCTGGACGATTACCGACGGCACCAAGGCCCCGCAGGCGGCGGCCGTCATTCACAATGACTTTGAGCGCGGCTTCATTGCCTGCGAAACCATCGCGTTCGACGATTATGTCCGCTATGAAGGGGAAGCCGGCGCAAAGGATGCCGGTCGCCTGCGGGTCGAGGGGCGGGATTACGTCGTGCAGGATGGTGATATCCTGCTGTTCCGCTTCAACGTCTGATCCCCTCGCCCTCCATCAGGGGTCGCATGGTTGCGCCAGCCCCGTTACCGAACACGGAGACAGGAAACACCGTCATGATTACGGAGGGAGGCAGTCCGCAGCCTGTGCTGGCCCAGGATACGTCCGCTTTGGCACAGGGCCGGGCGCAAGCCGGCTCCATGCAGGGGGCACATGCAGGGCAGGGCGCACCAGCCGGGGCTCCGGCGGCGGACGGCGCAACGGGCGAGACTGCGGGCGAAAGCCCCATGGCCGTGCTGGCGGGCCGGGCCCGCAAGGCTGCCCGGACACTGGCGCAAAGCTCATCCTCCGAACGCGACAAGGCGCTATGGGCCGCGGCCAGCGCGCTGCGCACGGCCAGCGCGGATATTCTGGCGGCCAATGCGCGCGATCTCGCCGCCTATACGGGGAGCGAGGCCTTCCGCGACCGCCTGACACTCGATGCCGAGCGGGTGGAAGCCATGGCCCGGGGGCTGGAGGCTATTGCCGACCTGCCCGACCCGGTGGGCCAGGTGCTGGATGAATGGAGCCGCCCCAACGGCCTGCATATCCGCCGCGTGGCAACGCCGGTGGGCGTGATCGGCGTGATCTATGAAAGCCGCCCCAATGTCGGGGCGGATGCGGCTGGGCTGTGCATCAAGTCCGGCAATGCGGTGCTGCTGCGCGGCGGGTCTGAAAGTGTGCACAGCACGCGCGCCATCCACGCTGCCATACAGGCCGGGTTGCGGGTTGCGGGCCTGCCCGAAGATACGGTGCAGATCGCCCCCGACGCCGACCGCCGTCATGTGGCGGACATGCTGGCAGCCGCCGGGCTGATCGACCTGATCATTCCGCGCGGGGGGCGCGGGCTGGTCGAACGTGTCCAGCGCGAGGCCCGGGTGCCGGTCCTGGCCCATGCCGAAGGGCTTTGCCACACCTATATCCATGCCGATGCCGACCCGGCCATGGCCCGCCGTATCGTGCTGAACGCCAAGATGCGCCGCGTGGGCATCTGCGGCGCGACCGAGACATTGCTGATCGATGCGGCGATCGCGCCCGGCCTGCTGCCGCAGATCGTGGCCGACCTGGCCGAAAGCGGCTGCACCTTCCGGGCCGATGCGCGGGCGGTCGGCATCGTGCCCGACCTGCCCGCCGCAACGCCGAAGGATTTTGCGACCGAATGGCTCGATGCGGTGCTGAACGTGGCCGTGGTGGACGATGTGGATGAAGCCCTCGACCATATCGCGCGCTATGGCTCTTCCCATACCGAGGCGATCGTGACGGCGGATGAGGCAACGGCCATCCGCTTCATGAACGGGGTCAGCAGTGCCGTGGTCATGTGGAACGCCTCGACCCAGTTCTGTGACGGGGGGGAGTTCGGGTTTGGTGCTGAAATCGGCATTGCCACGGGGCGTTTCCATGCGCGTGGCCCCGTGGGGGTGGAGCAACTGACAACCTTCCGTTACGAGGTTCTCGGCAACGGACAGATCCGGGCGTAAGTTCGGGCAGCGGGATATGCAAAAGCCCATGCCGGATACCGCCGCGACACGCATTCCCGAATGGGGGGACACCCGTTGCTGCCGTATCGGCCTGCTGGGTGGTTCCTTCAACCCGGGGCATGTCTGGCACCGGGCCATTGCCTATCGCGCCCTGGTCGAACTGCAGCTTGATCAGGTGTGGCTCATGGTCTCGCCGGGCAATCCGCTCAAGGTCGGGCAGGACATGGCGCCTTTTGCGCTGCGCCTGACCACGGCGCGGCAACTGGCGGATGGCAGGCGCGTTGTGGCAACGGATATCGAAGCCCGAATCGGAACGCGTTATACGGTGGACACGATCAGGATTCTGAAAAACCGCTTTCCGCGTGCCCGGTTCGTGTGGCTGACCGGGGCGGACGGCTTTGCCGGGCTGTCATTGTGGAAAGGCTGGCGCAGGCTGGTGCATTGCGTGCCGATCGCGGTCTTTCCGCGCCCGGGCGTGAATGCGCGCGCCCTGCGCGGTGCGGCGGGCGAATATATGGCCCGCTGGCGGGTGCCCGCGCGGCAGGCCGGGCGGCTTGCATCACTTTCCCCCCCTGCGTGGGCTTTCCTTCCGGGGGTGCAAAACAGTATATCTGCGACTCAGATCCGGCAGCAGGGCGGGTTCCGTGTCCCTGCGGATCAGTCCACGCCCCCCGATTTACGCACGACTCGACGCAAGACAGGAGAACAGTCATAGCCAGAAAGCCCCCCGCCGAGACGCCGGCACGCCCCCGTTCGTCCACCGCCGCCCGCAGCGGCCGGGCCACCCCCACGCGCGCCGTAGCCGGTGCAGCCGCGGCCCCCGGCTCGGTCCGCAAGAAGGCCGCCGCCGCTGGCCCGAAAACCCGCACCAAGCGCGAAGCCGTGGCCCCCGACCTGATCGAGCAGTCCCTGAGCATCATCACCGCCAGCCTTGAAGACGACAAGGCCGAGGATATTGTCGTGATCGACCTGACCGGGCGCGCCTCCTTCGCGGATCGCATGGTGGTGGCAACCGGCCTTGCGGACCGGCAGATCGCGGCCATGGCGCAGCATATCGAACGCAAGCTGCGCGAGATCGGGATCAAGCGCGTGCTGGTCGAAGGGGCCAACGGGTCGGACTGGGTGCTGCTCGATACGGGCGATATCGTGGTGCATCTGTTCAAGCCCGAAGCCCGTGGCCTGTACGGGCTGGAAAAAATGTGGGGTGCCGAACTGGACGAAGGCAATGAAGACAGCGTGACCCGCCTTTAACGTGTCCACGCGGTTCGTGCCTGTGCCCCGGTCTGTGCCCACGTCTATGCCAGGATCCCTGGCCGGGTTCGTGCCCCGACGCGGGCCTCCGTTCGTGCGTGGGGGCATAAGGGCGGTCCCCCTGTCCTTCCCGGCATGTCGGGCGGGTTTTGCCGCCCGGTGGCCGCGCAAGGCACGCGGGCGGGGCCTGTCGGTCCTGTTCCCCTCAGCCCTGAAGGGCGGGGCCCGCTGTCGTGGGTTGTGCACCAGCGGGGGCCTGGCATGAGGCTGGTTGCCATCGGCCGCATGAAGGACAAGGCCGAACTGGCGTTGGTCGAGCGTTATCTCAAGCGGTTGCGGCCCCGGCTCGAAATCGTGGAACTGGCGGATGGACGCGGCAGTCCCGAAGAAATCAAGCGGCGCGAGGCCCAGGCCATTCTGGCCGCCATTCCCGCGCAAAGCTTTGTCATTGCCCTCGATCAGGATGGGCAGGCCCATGACAGCGTTGCCTTCGCCCATGCCATGCAGGACTGGATGGCGGCGGGGCGCGCCCCCTGTTTCATCATTGGCGGGGCAGAAGGGCTGGATGGGGCGATTCTTGACAGGGCAGATGCAGCAATGTCACTCGGTGCCATGACGTGGCCGCATATGTTGGTGCGGATCATGTTGGTTGAACAGGTGTACCGTGCTCAGGCTATTGTGGCGGGGCATCCCTACCATCGGGCCGGACGGCCTTAAGGGGGTTTTGGGGTAAGGTCGTGCGCAGGCCGTGGGGATGCGGCGTGGGACGTGGAACATATAGCGCGAAACAGGGTCGGGTGACGCTGTAAGCGATGTGTGTTTTGCTGTGCCACCCGATTTGTTATAACATTGTGGGCGTGTAACCGCTCGCGGCTGCATAGCAAAAGAGAGAGAAAACGCCATGCAGATGCCACAACCCGACCAGTCCGTCATAAACCGGCGCGAAACGCTGGCTGCGGGGCTGACGCGGATTGTCGGCGCCCAATGGGTGATCGTGGACGAGGCCGAGCGGCGGCCTTACCAGTGTGACGGCATTACGGCCTACATGGCCATGCCGCTTCTGGTCGTGCTGCCCGGCAGCACCGACGAACTGCGCCAGGTGCTGCGCTTCTGCCATGACAATGCGGTCAAGGTCGTGCCGCGCGGATCGGGCACGTCGCTGTCGGGCGGGGCGCTTCCGCTAGAAGATGGCGTGCTGCTGGTAACCTCGCGCCTGTGCGAAATCCTGTCCATCGACCGCGAAAACCGCGTGGCCCGCGTGCAGCCCGGCGTGCCCAATATCAAGATCAGCGAGGCGGTGCACCATCTGGGCCTGTGCTACATGCCCGACCCGTCCAGCCAGTTGATTTCGACCATAGGCGGCAATGTGGCGGAAAATTCCGGCGGCGTGCATTGCCTGAAATACGGTGTCACCGCGAACCATATCCTGGGGATCGAGGCGGTGCTGATCACGGGCGAGGTCATCCGCCTGGGCGGGGCTTTCCTGGGCGGGGCCGAGGGTGAGCTTGACCTCATGGGCGTGCTGACCGGCTCGGAAGGGCTGCTTGCGGTGGTTACGGAAATTGCCGTCAGGCTTGAACCCCTGCCCGAAGTGGCGCGGGTGATTTCCATGAGCTTTCCCTCCGTCGAGAAAGCCTGCGAATGCGTGGGGGCCATTATCGGCGCGGGCATTATTCCCGCCGGGCTGGAATTCATGGACCGCAAGGTGCTCGATGCTGTTGCCGCCCTGATCCGCGAAAGTTTCGACAGCAGGACCGAGGCCCTTCTGCTGTGCGAACTCGACGGCACCGCCGTGGAGGTGGATGCGCTGGTCCAGGTGGTGAACGACGTGGCCCGCAGCCAGGGGGCGATTGAAACCAAAGTCAGCACCACCCAGGAAGAGCGTGAGCGGATATGGAGCAGCCGCAAGCTGGCTTTTTCCGCCATTGGCAAGTTGTGTCCCGATTATTACTGCACGGATGGCACCATTCCGCGCAACAAGCTGCCCGAAGTTCTCAATAAGATGGCGCAACTGTCGGAACAGTACGGGTTGGACTACGCCAACTGCTTCCATGCGGGCGATGGCAACCTGCACCCCATTATCATGTACGATGCCGCCAAGCCCGGCGATCTTGAAAAAGCCGAGGCTTTTGGCGCAGATGTGCTGATCGCCTGTGTGGATGCGGGCGGCGTGCTGAGCGGCGAACACGGGGTGGGTGTGGAAAAACGTGACCTGATGACCCATCAGTTTTCCGAAATCGACCTGCAACAGCAGCAGATGGTCAAATGCGCGTTCGATCCGGGGGAACTGCTCAATCCGGGCAAGGTATTCCCCACCACCTGCCGCTGCGCGGAATTCGGACGCATGCATGTCCATAAAGGGAATCTCCGCTTTGCGGATATTCCACGGTTCTGAGCGGGCACGGATAACATGACACAAACCCAAGCGGATACCACGATCCAGCGCCCCGCCACCGTGCAGGATGTGGCTGATATCATCATGGATGCGGCCCAGGCCGGGTGCCGCCTTGCCATTACGGGCAACGGCACGCGCCCGGGGCTGGGCAACCCGGTTACGGCAGCTGGCACGCTGTCGCTGGGCGGACTGGACAAGATCGATTTCTACGACCCCGATGACCTGGTCATTCGTGCGGGGGCGGGGATCACGCTGGACGAGCTGGAGGCCATTCTGCTGGCCAAGGGCCAGTACCTGCCGTTCGAGCCACCACGATACGCCGCACTTTACGGCACCGATCCCCGGCGCTGCACGCTGGGTGGGGCTGTCGCGACCGCCCTGTCCGGCCCGCGCCGGATCCTGAGCGGTGCCGTGCGGGATTTTGTCCTGGGCGTGGAAGGGGTGAACGGCCAGGGCGATGTGTTCAAGGCGGGCGGCCGCACCATGAAAAACGTGACTGGGTATGACCTGGCCAAGCTGGTCACGGGCTCGCACGGCACGCTGGCCGCGCTGACATCGGTCACGATCAAGGTGCTGCCCGCGCCCCGGGCCGAAATATCCCTTGTTCTGCCGGCGGCAGGCCTGGCCGAGGATACAGCCCTGTTCAGCGCCATTCGGGCCCTTCCTTTAGGCGTGGGCGGGCTTGCGCGCCGGATGAACGATGGCGGAACCTGCGAAGTGGTGATCCGTGTAGAGGGCACGCAGCCCGGTGTTGCGGGTAACAGGCAGGTGCTCGAAGGGCTTTTGCAAAAACGCGGTGGAGCACATGTGCTGGTGCAGGAAGAAAGCCAGGCCCAGTGGGCGGACATTCGCGAACTGGCCTGCCTGCACCCCCGGGCGGATGAACTGGTCTGGCGTGTGAACCTGCCCGCCACCGCCGTTACGGAATTTGTGGCCCGCGCGCGCGAAGCTGGCTGTATCAACCGGTTTTTCATCGACTGGGCGGGGGGCGTGGTGTTTTCCACCATGCGGGGCGTTCAGCCCGAAGTCGATGTGCTGCGCTATCGGAAAATGGCAGAGTCCATCGGGGCAAAAGCGACAATGCTGCGTGCACCCTGCGCGGTGCTGACCCGGTTCGGCGCGTTTCCCCCGACCTCGTCCGGTGTGGCGGCCCTGGCCGCACGCACCCGCGCCGCCTTCGACCCGGCGGGGATTCTCAACCCAGGCCGCATGAGCCTTCAGCCGCAGGAGCAGGGGCATGCTTAGCCATATCCCACAGGCCGCCCAGGACGCGGACCCCAATATCAGCCTGGCCAAGGATATTATCGGCACCTGCGTGCATTGTGGCGTATGCCTGTCACGCTGCCCGACCTACGCCGTGCGGCATGAGGAAAATGACAGTCCGCGCGGGCGTATTTTCCTGATCAAGTCCATGTACGAAAAAGGCGGCGCGCCGGATGACAAGACCGTCGAACATCTGGACCGCTGCCTGACCTGCCTGGCCTGCGAAGCGATCTGCCCTTCAGGCGTGGAATATTCGAAACTCATCGCCCACGGGCGCGAATATGTGGAACGGCATTATCGCCGCCCGCTGGCCGAACGCGTCATACGGGGCCTGCTGGTCAATCTTTTGCCCCGGCCCGGCCTGTTCCGCGCGGCCCTTGCGGCGGGCAAGGTCGCACGGCCCGTGCGCGGGCTGTTTTCGGGCACGCTGCGCGCCATGCTGGACATGGTGCCCACAAGCCCCCTGCCGCACCCCAGCCCGGTCGACCGGCCGCAGGTCTTCAAGGCCGAAGGGCAGGGGGCCGGCACGCGGCGCAAGCGTGTCGCGCTCTTGAACGGCTGCGTGCAGACCGTGCTCGATACCGCGATCAACGAAGCGACGATCAGGCTGTTGCAGCGCCATGGTGTGGAGGTTGTGGTGGCGCGGGGTTCGGGCTGCTGCGGCGCCCCCGCCGAACATATGGGGGACGAGGACCGTGCCCTGCCGCTGGTCAAGGCCAATATCGACGCCTGGCTGCGCGAGGCCGACGGCCCTGACGGGCTGGACGCGATCATCATCAACACCTCGGGGTGCGGGACATCCGTCAAGGCTTACGGACATGCGCTGCGGCTTGACGGCCAATGGGCGCAAAAGGCGGCCCGGGTTTCCGCCATGGCGCGTGATATCAGCGAATTCATGGCCGAGATCGGGCTGAATGTTCCCAAGAACCCGCATAACCTGCGCGTTGTCTATCATTCCGCATGTTCCATGCAGCATGGGCAGCGTATCGTGAACCAGCCCAAGGACCTGCTGCGCGCGGCCGGTTTTACCGTGCTGGATGTGCCCGAAGGGTATCTGTGCTGCGGATCGGCGGGAACATACAACCTGCTGCAACCCGAAATTGCCACGACGCTGAAGGAGCGCAAGCTGCGCAACATCCGCTCGGTCAAGGCGCAGGTCGCGGCCAGCGGCAATATCGGCTGCATGACACAACTGGCCGGTGCCGTGGGCATTCCCTTCGTGCACACGGTCGAATTGCTGGACTGGGCGACCGGCGGGCCTGAACCCGCAGCACTGGCCGGGCAGGCACTGGCTTTGGAATAGACCCACCATGCTGGCGGGTCGGGCGGAGAGCAGGACGATGTGCTCCGCCTGTTTTGTAGAAAGAGCGACCGTTTGCAAGGACGGTCCTAACCGGGGGTGGGTATGAGAATAGGGTTGTTCGTTCCCTGCTATATCGATGCGTTTTATCCGAAAACGGGTATCGCCACACTGGAACTGCTGGAACGGCTGGGCCAGGACGTGGACTATCCCATGGACCAGACCTGCTGCGGCCAGCCCATGGCCAATTCGGGCTGCAACAAGGACGCAGCGGCGGCGGAAGCGTTGTTTGTCAAAAACTTCGCGCAGTACGATGCCATCGTCATGCCCTCGGGCAGTTGCGCGCATCATGTGCGCGACAATTTCGACGCCATTCCCCAGACGGATGAGGTCAGGCACGTTCGCAAACATACTTACGAACTGGTCGAATTCCTGCATGACGTGCTCAAGGTCGAGGATTTTCCCTGGGCGGAATTCCCCCACAAGGTCGGGCTGCACAACAGTTGCGGCACGTTGCGCGCGCTGCGCACGGCCAGCATGTCCGAACTGGGGGAACCGTTCTTCTCCAAGCCCATGGACCTGCTTTCGAAAGTGAAGGGCATTTCCTTCGCCACCCCCAAGCGGCCTGACGAATGCTGCGGTTTCGGCGGCACGTTCTCGGTCACGGAAGAAGCGGTTTCCGCCAAGATGGGGGTGGACAAGGTGCGCGACCATCATGGTGCCGGAGCGGAATATATCGTTTCGGCCGATACGTCGTGCATGATGCACCAGCAGGGCTGTGCCGAACGCGCAGGGGTGCCGATCCGCTTCATCCATATTGCCGAAATTCTGAACGGAGCACGGGAATGAAAGTCAAACCTGTCAACCATGCCCGGGCGGCGGCGGAGTTCATAGAAGATACGCCGCACATGACGTTCCACGACGAACGTCTGTGGGACCTGCGGCAAAAGCGCGACCAGCAGATGCATATCCTACCCGAATGGCAGGACCTGCGCACCCTGGCCTCGCAGATCAAGGAACACACTCTGGCCAACCTGCCCGAGTATCTGGAACAGTTCGAGGCCAACGCCAGGAAGAACGGCATTCACGTGCACTGGGCGGCGGATGCTGCCGATCACAACCGGATCGTGGGCGAAATTCTTGAAAAGCACGGCGCCAAGTCGCTGATCAAGTCCAAGTCCATGGTCACTGAAGAATGCAGCATGCGCGAATATCTCGAACCGCGCGGGGTGGTGGTGACCGAAACCGACCTGGGTGAGCGTATCCAGCAGCTTGATGACCAGATGCCCAGCCATATCGTGGTGCCTGCCGTCCACAAGCTGATCCCCGACGTGGCCAAGATCTTTGCCGAACACTACCACACCGACCCCAAGGATAACGACGCGCAGTCCCTTGCCTGGCAGCAGCGCCTGGCCGCCCGTCCCGTCATTCTGGCAGCCGATGCGGGCATGACCGGGGGTAACTTCCTGGTGGCCGAAACAGGCACGTTCGTTGTGTGCACCAATGAAGGCAATGCCGATCTGAGTGCGACCGTGCCGGGCCTGCATATCGCCACATTGGGGATCGAGCGGCTGGTGCCGCGCATGGCCGATCTGGGCGTGTTCGTGCGCCTGCTTTCACGCAGTGCGCTGGGTTCGCCCATTACGCAGTACACCACGCATTTCCGTGGCCCCCAGGAAGGGAGCGAGATGCATGTGGTACTGGTGGATAACGGCCGTTCGCACCGGCTGGGGATGGAGGAATTCTGGACCTCGCTCAAATGTATCCGCTGCGGGGCGTGCATGAATACCTGCCCGGTCTATCGCCGCTCAGGCGGGCTGTCGTACGGTGCGGTCTATTCCGGCCCCATTGGCGCGATTATCGACCCCACCTTCAACGAACGCAAATACAGCACCCTGCCTTTTGCCTCGACCATGAACGGCAGTTGCACCAATGTCTGCCCGGTCAAGATCAATATTCACGAACAGCTTTACAAATGGCGGCGCGTGCTGGCCGAACACCATGAACTGCCCTTCGTCAAACGCGAGATCATGCACATGGCGGGCAAGCTGATGGGCCAGCCCAAGCTGTACCGCGCGGCCATCAACGGCACGGAGGTCGCACTCAGCGCCATGCCGCGCTTCGTGCTGTATAACTGGCTGAACCCGTGGGGCAAGCACCGCGAACTGCCACACCCGGTCAGCCAGACATTCCATAACTGGTACAAGAAAAACCGTGTGGATGCAGGCAAGGCCGCGCCGAAGGCCACCGCCAAGAAAGGGGAAAACGCATGAGCGCGCGCGATACTATCCTGAGCCGCCTGCGGGACAACCGGCCGAAACCTGCCGAACACCCCCTGCCGCCGGTGGCCCGCCTGGGCGACATGGATAACGGCCAGGCCCGGTTCGAGAACAGCCTGCAGATTCTGGGCGGGCAGGTGCTCGAACGCCAGGAAGGCGATACATTGGCTACAGCCATTGCCCGCCGCTTTCCTGATGCCAAGATCGTCTGTTCCGCCGTGCCGGAATTTGACGGCACGATCCGCATTCAGGACCTGGCCTCTCCCCAGCAGGCGGCCACGGTCGACGTGCTGGTGGTGCGAGCCCCCTTCGGCATTGCGGAAATGGGCTCGATCTTCCTGAGCGAGGCGCAACTGCACAACCTCAATTCCGCGGCCCATCTGACGCAGCATATCGTGGTCATTCTCTCCCCCGCCGACCTGACTGCGAACATGCACACGGCCTATATCGAACGGCCGGAGTTCAAGAGCGCCAGATACGGCGTGCTGATGAGCGGGCCTTCCGCCACGGCGGATATCCAGGGCGTGCTGATTCGCGGCGCCCAGGGCGTGCGTACCCTGAGCGTGTGGTGGGACTGACCCGCACGGCACAGGCCACAATGCCCCGCAGGCTGTGATCGGGGTTTACTGACAGGGGCAGGGCTTTTCGAGTGCAAGCCCCTTTATCGGGAAATTCCCGGCGGCCCGTTGCCCCGCCGGGAATCCGGCCTGCCCTGTGTTGGCCGGGTCTTGCAGGCAAGGGCGCTCGTCAGTCGCGCCAGGCCGGCCACGCCCGGGCAATCCCGCGCGCGCCAGACAGGCTACAGGCTATGGTGTGACAGAGGAAAATGCGCCAGCCTGTAACGGCGACGGCGTGCTGGTTACACTTCGGCGGGCGAGGGTTTCAGGCCACTGCCCGCCCGCCGGGCATATTTCCGGTCAGGGCGGCAGCGATCCTGTCGGGTTCAGTCGCGCAGGCGTTCGATCTGTGCGCCGCAGGCGGCAAGCTTGCGCTCCACGGCCTCATAACCACGGTCCAGATGATAGACGCGGCTGAGGATCGTCTCCCCATGGGCGGCAAGCCCCGCCAGGATCAGCGAGAACGAGGCCCGCAGGTCCGTCGCCATGACGGGGGCCCCCGACAGGCTGTGCACGCCGCGAATGATGGCGGATGAACCATGCACGTTGATGCGCGCGCCCATGCGGTTCAGTTCGGGCACATGCATGAAGCGATTTTCAAAAATGGTTTCCGTAATCATGGACGCGCCCTCGGCCACCGAAAGCAGGGCCATGAACTGGGCCTGCATGTCGGTGGGGAAGCCGGGATAGGGCTCGGTCATGATATCGATGCCGCGCAGCGCACCCGTCCGGCGTACGCGCATGGCGTCCCCATCCTGGGTGACTTCCACGCCGGTTTCCTCCAGCGCGCGCGCGACGGCACCCAGATGATCGACATGCCCGCCGATCAGCCGCAGGTCGCCCCCGGTTATGGCGGCGGCACAGGCATAGGTGCCGCATTCGATCCGGTCAGGCATGATCCGGTGCTCGGCCCCGTGCAGGGCGTCCACCCCATCGATCACGATGGTGCCGCTGCCGGCCCCTTCGATCCGTGCGCCCATGGCGTTCAGGCAGTTGGCCAGGTCCACCATTTCGGGCTCGCGCGCGGCGTTGATGATTTCCGTGCGCCCCTTGGCCAGGGTGGCCGCCATCATCAGGTTCTCGGTCGCCCCAACGGAGGCAAACGGCAGGATAATCCGTTCGCCTTTCAGCCCCTGGGGGGCCTGGGCGTTGATATACCCGTTCTCGAGCGTGATCTCCGCCCCCAGCGTTTCCAGGCCTTTCAGGTGCAGGTCCACCGGCCGCGTGCCGATGGCGCACCCGCCGGGGAGCGAGACACGCGCCTTGCGGCACCGTGCCAGCAGCGGCCCGAGCACGAGAATGGAGGCCCGCATCTTGGAGACGATATCGTAGGGCGCTTCGGTATTGGTAATATCCCCGCCCACCGACAGGACCGATCCGTCACCGGACAGATCCTGCACGTCCAGCCCGTGCTGGCCCAGCAATTCGCGCATGGTGGTGATATCGGCAATGCGCGGCACGTTGGTCAGGGTCAGGCGCTCGGCTGTCAGCAGGCCTGCCACCAGCAGTTTCAGCCCCGCGTTCTTGGCCCCGCCAATAACAATGTCGCCCCGCAGGGGGCGGCCGCCGTGAATGACAAAACGGTCCATGGGGTTACATCCTTGGCGTGGCAACGCCACGCTGGCCCATATACTTGCCCGCCCGGTCCGCGTAGCTGACCTCGCACGGGCTGTCGCCCTTGAAGAACAGGAACTGGCAGATGCCTTCATTGGCGTAGATACGCGCGGGCAGGGGGGTCGTGTTGCTGATCTCGATCGTGACCTGCCCTTCCCATTCGGGTTCGAGCGGGGTCACGTTCACGATAATGCCGCAGCGCGCATAGGTGGACTTGCCTAGGCACACCACCAGCACGTCACGCGGGATGCGGAAATATTCCACCGTATGGGCCAGCACGAAGCTGTTGGGCGGAATAATGCATTCATCCGCCTTGCGCGAGACAAAGCCTTCGGGGCTGAAGTTCTTGGGGTCCACGATGGCGTTGTTCACATCGGTGAAAATACGGAAATCATCCGCCACGCGCGCATCGTACCCGTAGGATGACAGGCCGTAGGAAATAACCCCTTCGCGCCGCTGGTTTTCGACAAAAGGTTCGATCATGCCGTGCTCCGTCGCCATCTTGCGGATCCATGTGTCGGGCATCACGGGCATGTCTTGTCTTCTCCAGGGGTGTCTGTCTCGGGGGTAGATCTGTCCTGGCGGGTGCGCGCCTGTTCCTTGCGGCGGCGCAGGTTGGCGCGCAGGGCTGCGGCCTGGCGCGCCAGCCGTTCGGCGCGGGCCGCTTCCGCCCTGTCGGTCAGGCGTGGGCCGGGGGGTGTGGTGTCGGATGTGTCGGTCATGCCGGTATGCAGCGGCCAGTCGCACGCGGGTTGAACAGTCATCTGCTGACTAGCAGAGGCAGCCTGCCATGCCTAGGCCTTGGGCGCGTAATACCCAGGGACCAGGCACGGTGAACGGCCAGCGCGCGGCCAGGGGGTGCGGATACTGCCACCCGGTGCCGTGGTGAGGGAGACCCCGGCCGTTCTCCCTCTGGGCATGCTGCGTAACGGGCTTACAGGTTGGCGACCACCTTCAGCCCCATCATGGCGGCGTTGGGGATGTTATGGGTTTCGCCCGGGTGGATCATGTACTGGAATTCGGGCTGGATCAGCACGCCCGGGGCCGCGTCTATACCGTAATAGGCCTCGATCACCTGCGAACTGTTCTGGATACCGTGAATTGTGGACCCTAATGAGTAGCCCTGTTCCATGGCCAGAACCTGGCTTTCGCGCCGCCGGTCGCTGACCTTGTACCACGAATACAGAACGCCCATCCGGTCCGTCACGCGCTTGGGAATAAGCCCCACCAGCGAAAAGCCCGCATAGGCTTCGTCCGACAGGTTCACGGCCCGGGGCGTGACATGGATATATCCCGCCATCAGGTAGCCGCCCGCCATCTCGTTGCGCCCACCCAGGCGGTAGACCATCTGGTCCGTCTCCAGCCAGAAGATATCCGCCGGGGCCGAACGCGTGCCCGGCAGGTGCGCCGCGATCTTTGCGGGCAGGACGGAGCCGATCTTGTCGGCATAGCGCGTCGTATCATGCGCATAGCCGATCACGTAATGGCCGGGCAGGCGGTTGCGGGTCAGGTAAGGCTGCCACGTGAACTCGATCGGCAGGGTCAGGCCCGTGGCGTTCTCCGCCCCCCATGCCCAGCCCGACGGGTTGTCCTGCAAGGTGTCGACCGAATAGGCCCCCACCTGCAAGGCCGTGTCCCGCGTGGGGCGCAGGCGGATGCGCGCGCCCCAAGTCGCCTTGGGATAGACGCTGAACGCGGGGTCCTGTTTCAGCGCCACGGGGGCCGAACAGGTGACCATAAACGAACACAGCAGCGGCGATGTGGCATAGACATGGGTCAGCGACATGCGCCCGAAAATGACATCCAGCGTGTTGTGGCGCATTTTCTTTTCGGCGTACATATCCACCAGATGGGCCGCGACGTTGCCCGAAAGCGAATACACCTCCTGCAAGGCCACGTAATATTCGCCCGCGCGGGTGCTCTGTATGGCCTTGCCCGCGCGTTCCAGCACCAGCGCATGCACCGACCAGCCATTCAGGCTGGGGGCCATGCGGCCCAGGTCGAACGTGCCCTGCAAGGTCAGTTCATGCACGTAGCTGGTGCCTTTCTGGCCCGGCAGGCCGCCATCGAACAGGCCCATCATTTCCCCCTTGTAGGAGAAGGTGAAGGTAAAGCCCTTATCGCGCAGCCGGTCGCGGAACGGCATAAGCTGCGGAACAAGATGGCCGGTGCCAGCCGTGGGCACGTAGTAGGGGTCGTCCAGGTCGGCATGGCGCTGCGCGTCAAGCCAGGCAGGCAGCAGGGCGGACGGCCCTTCGCCTTCGCTTATGGCGTCCAGTTCGATCTGGTGGGCGGTATGCCTGCTTTCCGAGGGCATGATGGGGGCGATCCCCAATGTCGCAAGGCCCGGCGAAGGCAGGACTGGCACGCCGCTGGGGGGAATGGGCGTATTGGGCGGGCGGCGCAGGGCAGCCGGGTCCGGCCCGATGACCGTGATCTCGGTCGCGGCCCCTGCCTTGACGGGGGCGGGAGAAGCCGCACGCGATGATGCACCGTGGGCAGCAGGCGTTGGGGCCGTGCTGGCCTGGGGCCGCCCTGCCGTCTGTAAAGCCTGGTCCTGCATGGCCTGGGCTGGTGTGGCCGGGGGGCGTGCGGAATGTGCCTGCGCGGGCTGCGTCTGAACAGGCGTGGCAGCCGGGGTACCGCCATTCGTCTGGGCGAAGGCGGCGGGCAGGGGCCACAGCGTTGCCACGGCAAGGCTGGCGTAGCCCGCATGCAGTGCGGTGAGCGTACGAGGGCGCGCGCCGCCCCACGGGCGGCGGCTGGTGGAGTGGGAACTCATTTCGACAGATATCCTGTTACGACGGCTGCCAGGAACAGGCGCATGCCGGGTCAACCCCTTGGTGCGCCTGCCGGGCGGGTCGTCATGCCAATGTGCTGGGGGTCAGGGTGTCTCGCGCGCAGTGATCGATGCGGGCCAGACACATCCGGTGCGAGACCGGGCGGCTAGACCCGCATGGCGTCGGCAAGGGCCACATGGCGGTGGCGCGTAACAGGACGGGAACGCAGCATATGCGTGAACAGATAAGACATGGGACCAACCGTTCTTTTTTATGTTTTTGTCGGCCCGCCATCACAGCCAGAATATAAAACTGCCGTCAAGGGGTGTTGCGCAACAATGTTACGCAAAAATTTAAAAAAACGGAATAAAGGGAAAATTCTTTCCCTTATTTTGTTATAACAATAAATATATGCGTCAGCCTGCCCGCGGCAGGGGCACATCCTGCCAGCCGCAAAGCTGTGTATGCGACTGCGCAAGCCCGACCCGAAAGCCACTTGAACACAGGGCGTCGAATTCGCCTTCATGGTCATAACCGGGCATGAGCCGCTGAAGCAGCGCGTTCTTGTGCGTGGCCGGGTGGAAGTAGATTTCCGACACGCCATCGGGCAGGTGTGCTGCCAGCGCCGCCACGCGGTCCGCTGTCATGTGCCCGCTCCACGCCAGGCCGAAGCACCAGTCATTGGCGCGCATGCCCGCACGCCGCACCTGGTGGCGCAGCAGCCGGGTCCAGTGGCGCAGGGCGGCATCCCCCAGCGTGTCGGTATAGTTGCCCGCCGCCATGAGGGGGGCAGGCGGTTCCAGCGGAATGCGCACGGCGTTCAGGCCGTAACGCCTGCCGATCTCGATCATCAGCGCGCCCACGGTGGGGTGCAGGTGCATGTGCTTGTGGGCGTTCGCATGGTCCAGCCGCAGCCCCGTGCGGGCGAAGGCTTCAAATTGGGCGGTAATTTCGGCGCGTAATTCGCGCCGTCCCTCGGGGCGGAAGAAATAATCCACGCCCAGCCCCAGTTGGGATGAGGAAAACCAGCCATTCCCATCGGTCACCAGCGGCAGGCGCGCATGGGGCAGGACGGCGGGGCCTTCGATGGTGACAAGGTGCAGCCCGACATTGAGCGTGGGCAGGCGCCGCGCGCGCTCCACCGCGTCCTGTGCCGCCGCCCCCGCCACCATCAGGCTGGCAGTGGACAGCAGGCCGTCGCGATGGGCGATCTCGATGGCTTCGTTGACTTCGACAGACATGCCGAAATCATCGGCGGAGATAATGGCGCGTTTCATAGTGGGGCTCCTTCCGGCAGGTGTTTAGCACCGGCACGGAAGGGCTGTCATGGCCGCGATGGTCAAACGGCCATGGGGCAGGCTTCAGGCTGCCTTGCGGTCCTTGAGGAACTGGAAGAATTCCACACCTTCGCGCAGGCGGCGCTTCATCATCTGGGGGGAGGTGATCATTTCACCCAGGATGGAGGCGATCTTCGGCGCGCGGAAGTAGAACTTCTTGTAGAATTCTTCCACGCTGGTGAAAATCTCGGTGTGGGACAGATGCGGGTAGTGCAGGGGGGCCATCTGCACGCCGTTTTCATCGATCAGTTCGGCATTGCTCTCGTCCAGCCAGCCGTTTTCCGTGGCCTGCTTGTGCAAAGCCGTGCCGGGATAGGGGGCCGCCAGGGAAACCTGGAGCGTATGCGGGTTGATTTCCTGAGCGAAGCGGATGGTTTCCTGAATGGTCTCCTTGGTTTCGCCCGGCAGGCCCAGAATGAAGGTGCCGTGAATCTTGATGCCAAGTTCATGGCAGTTCTTGGTGAACTCGCGCGCGACTTCAACGCGCATGCCCTTCTTGATGTTGTGCAGGATCTGCTGGTTGCCGCTTTCGTAGCCGACCAGCAGCAGGCGCAGCCCGTTGTCGCGCAGCACCTTGAGCGTATCGCGCGGCACATTGGCCTTGGCGTTGCACGACCAGGTCACGCCCAGCTTGCCCAGTTCGCGGGCAATGGCTTCGGCGCGGGGCAGGTCGTCGGTGAAGGTGTCGTCGTCGAAGAAGAATTCCTTCACCTGCGGGAAATACTGCATGGCCAGGCGAATTTCAGCCGCCACGTGCTGCGGGCTGCGCGTGCGGTAGCGGTGCCCGCCCACGGTCTGCGGCCACAGGCAGAACGTGCAGCGCGACTTGCAGCCACGACCCGTATAGATGGAAATATACGGGTGCATGAGGTAACCGATGAAATAGTCCTCGATCCGCAGGTCACGCTTGTACACCTCGGTCACGAAGGGCAGGCTGTCCATGTCCTCGATCATGGCGCGGTCGCGGTTGGCAATGATCTCGCCATTCTTGTTGCGCCAGGTAATGCCGTCCACGTCCTTGAAGTCCATGCCGTCGGCAATGTCCTTGATCGTGAAGTCGAATTCGTTGCGGGCCACGAAGTCGATCGGCGCACCCTTGAGCAGGCTTTCCTCGGGCTGCACGGCAACCTTCGCGCCCACCATGCCGATCTTGAGGTTGGGGTTCACGTCCTTGAGCATCTGCGCCACCTGCACGTCCTTGCCGAAGGACGGGGTAGAGGTATGCAGCACCACAAGGTCGCGGTTCTTCACGTCTTCGAGCACGGGCTCCATGCCCATGCGCGCGGGCGGGGCGTCGATCAGCCGGCTGCCTTCCACCAGGGCCGCGGGCTGGGCCAGCCATGTCGGATACCAGAAAGACTTGATTTCGCGTCGCGCCTGATAGCGCGAGCCAGCGCCACCGTCGAAGCCGTCAAAGGTGGGGGGCTGGAGAAAAAGGGTTCTCATCGTCATCGGTTTCTATCCTGACAAGAAAGGCGTGAAGCGGATCGAAGGGCCTGCTCCATGCAGGCGGGGGAGATTTGCATCTGCGTTGGATTAGGCAATTACTCTGGTGGATAGGGAAAATACAAGTCTCGGATTACGGGGGCGGCGTTGCAGGCCCCTGCTGGCTGGCGGAAAAAGCCGGTGGCGCGGGTGGCGGCGCCGTCGGGTGCGGGCCCACATGCATGGTCTGGCCGCGCCAATGCACTTCCGTGCCACTTGCACTTCCCAGCATGATGGCGGCCGACAGCCAGTCCCGCAGGGGCAGCAGCAGCACCGGCCAGAGTGAGCGCGACCCCACTGCCCGGTCTATGATCACGGACGTCAGCGCCCGCACGGCCCACACGGCCCAGAAGAACGGCAGGCTCCAGCCCGCATGGGGCTGGAACAGGACCGCAAGGCTCGCCCAGAACAGGGGCAACTGGATGGAAGACGCAGCATAACCGGCCGGCGCCAGGGCACAGACCGTGCGGCCCCAGCGCAGTTCGTGGTGCATAAGCTCCCCGAAGCTGGATTCGGCAATGGTGGTCCAGGTCATGCATTCGGCAATGGCGATGTTCAGCCCGTGCTGGCGGATCAGCCGGCCCAGCAGGGCATCGTCCGCCACGTGGTCGACCAGGGCTTCAAGCCCGCCCACCGCGTCCAGCACGCTGCGGCGCAGCGCCATGGTCGCTCCCAGGCAGTCCTGGCGGCCCAGATAGCGCGAGAGAATGACCCCGGGCAGGAAGTTGTGGTTGATCTGGCATGCGGCCAGCGCCTGCACCAGCGTATGCACGGCGGGCAGGCCCGCGTAAAGCGTGGTGACAAGCCCCGTGCCCGGCGTGTTCAGCGCCGTCACCACATGGCGCAGGTAATCCGGGGTGACATGGATGTCGGAATCGGAAATGACCAGGATGTCATGCTTCACGTAAGGCATGACATTCATCAGGTTGCTGATCTTGCGGTTGATTCCGTGCAGGGCAGGGTCCACGACAAGCTGCATGTCCAGCCGGGGGTGGCGGCGCTGCAACTGGCGGACGATCTCCACCGCCGCATCATCGGCCTCACGCACCCCGAACAGGATCTGCATCTGCGGGTAATCCTGCGTGCAGAAGCTTTCCAGGGCTTCATCCAGCAGGGGTTCGGCCCCGTACAGGGGCTTGAGCACCGTCACGGGCGGCGGCTGCACAAGCGTGGTCGGGCGTCGTTCCGTGCGCCGGAAACGCGCCAGCAGGCCGGCCCCCAGAAGGGCCTGGACACATCCCGTGCCCGCCAGCGCTGCGCAGCCCACAGCCAGAACCGGGAAAACGCTGCTCATGGCCGGGCTGTCATGGGCCCTGCCACCAGGCCTGTTGTCTGTCTGCGACGCCGCACGCTTGGGTCCTGCCTGCTTGCTGGTTCTCAGTCGTTGGAGTAGCTCTGGACCTTGCGTTCCAGATAGGAGATGAGAGCCGGCACACCGCCGGACATCAGCGTGGACGTGAAATCGGACCGCTGCGCGCCAGCCTGGCTGATATGGGTGTCGGTCAGCAGCACGTCGATGATCTTCCACGACCCGTTTTCATTCTGCATGAGGTAGTCCACCTCAGTGCCGGGCATGGATTCCTCGGTCCCCAGATGGGTCTGCACGACCTTCGCACCACCCACGGGGGAATCCGTCACGGTGGGGGCGATCGTGAAGCGCACGTCCGAACCGGGCTTGAAGTTCGAGACGTAGCGCGCCGCCGTATAATTGCGGAATGCTGTCAGCAGCTTCTGCTTTTCATCAGGGGCCAGCGAATTGTAGCGCAGCCCGACCGATGTTTTCACGAAAGTGTCCAGGTCGTAGCTCTGGTCTATCGCGGTGGCGGCCACCTGGCTGCGCTGCGCGAAGCTGTCATGCGAGTGCTGGATCTGGTCCAGCGCCTTGTAAAGCGCCTCGATCGGCGCCTGCGGCGTGGCAGCGGATGCGGACTGGGCGAAAGCGACAGGAGCGGACAGTCCGGCCCCGGCCACTGGAAGCAGCGCCATGCTCATGCTGAGCAGGACGCCTGCACGGAAAGACATACGTTTCATGGATTACGATTTTGTGCCCATTGCGCGGTTTGGCAAGTTCTCTGCAAGCATGCCACCGATGTTCGTAGCGTCAATGCCCAGCGCGTTAAGTGCGGTAGCGACGATATGGGGGGCGTTGAGGCCTGCCTCGTCATATTGCGCGGGCTGCGAATTATGGTCGATGAACCTGTCTGGCAGGGTCATGGGT
>NZ_JAFVMH010000011.1 GCF_017377735.1 Acetobacter garciniae | reverse complement strand
CTTAATATACGTCCGAAATTGATTCATATAACAAACAGGAAAGAAAAAATGAGCGACGTAAGTAATCCATTTATGCCCGGTTTTGCTGATCAATTCCAAAATATTTTTATGCCAAAGAAACCGCATATTATACACCTTACTTTCGATGAGACAAATATCGACCGCCTGGGTTCTGTTCACAGGTTTAACAGGGAACTGACCTCATCTGTCCGCAGGAATGCGTTTTTTATTGCCAGCGTCAATCAGCAATTGCAAGAGAGCGCTATTTTTATTCTCCTGATGCAGCAATTCAAAAAAAAGCCAAACCTCATAATGGCTCAAACCGTTCATGATATATCTATCAAAGTCAAAAACTCCGGGGACGACTTTTCGTATCCTGAACCTCTGGGGCGTCGCGAGAGCATAAAAAAGAAATTTTCCAGTTTCTTCCGTCCAGAAACTATTGATGTCAGTTATGAAAAATTTATCGGGGAAATCAATATTGGTCATAAGGACCGACAAAAAATAGATAGACATATTCAAAACGGCGATTGCTACAAAGCATTCGATGCTGCACACGCCATTGTTTGTAAAATGCTCCTGGATAATAAAGATAAAGACGGCAGAAACATTATACAAATTATGCAGGCCGGTACATTGACCAAACCAAAAGCCATAAAACATTTAGCACAGCTTAGACAAACTCTGACAGTTGCTGGTTTTGATGTTGAAGAAATGGGGCTCTATTGAACGTAAATCGTATTCTATCGAATGGGTAATATCATCCCCCTCAAAATCGATGGACGAGTAAATTTTGGCCTAAGGTGTAATTGTCCGTGCAAAATCTGGATATCGAACTCCTCCTGACTCCGATTGCGGAAGATGCTCCCACAGGCGAAGACGTGCGCGCCGACTACGCGTCGACGTCCCTGTATTATAAACTCCGAGATGCACGGGCGGACGCACGGGCGGCAGAGCGGGCGGGAGATGCAAACCCGGCCGAAGCCAGCACGCCACCCGAATGGCGTGATGTGCAAAAGCTTTCCGCACAAATTCTTACGGAAAAAGCGAAGGATCTGGAAGCCGCCGCATGGTTGACAGAAAGCCTTGTGCGGAGCGGCGGGGTGGTGGGGCTGACATTTGGTGCAACCCTGATCGAAGAGTTGGTCGAAAAGTATTGGGACCAGCTCTACCCCATGCCGGATGAAGACGGCATGGAAACGCGCGTGGCTCCCCTGACCGGCCTTAACGGTGAAGGGGGCGACGGCACATTGATTCAGCCCCTGCGCAAGCTTGAACTTTTCAAAGATCGTAATGGCGAGCCTGTCATGCTGTTCCAGTATGAACAGTCCGCCGAATTGCAGACCATTGCCGATCCCAAGCGGCTTGAAGCGCGGATCGAAGCTGGCGTGGTGCCTTACGACACCATGACGGCCGCCGCCCGTGCTGTGCCCCCCGCGCATTATGCCGCCATGATGAAGGATTTGCAGGCAGCCCGCGCGGCATGGCGCGGCATGGGCGATGCGCTGGAGCGTGCGGCAGGCCCCGATGCCCCGCCAACCGGCAGGGTTGCAGGCGTTCTCGACCAGATCGAGGATTTTCTGACCCGTTACGCCCCTGCCGCGTCCAGTCAGGAGCCGGTTGCGGACATGGCAGCGGACGAAACAGGGGCGCAGAACCCGACTGGCCAGGCAGCGCCTGCGGCCGCCGCCGCCCCTCGCCCCCTTGTCACGCGTGAGGATGCGCTGTCGCGCCTTGCGGAAATTGCCGAGTTTTTCCGGCGGACGGAGCCGCAGTCGCCTCTGGCCTACACGCTGGAAGAAGCCATCAGACGCGGGCGCATGACATGGCCCGAACTGGTTGCCGAACTGGTTGAGGATGAACAGACACGCAACAGTCTGCTCGTTCGCCTCGGACTGCCTGCCGCCTCGTGATCGGGGTGGCGGACATATGCGCGGTGCCGCCCAAAGGGCTGGTCCCGACCGCGCTTTATTGTTCAAACATTTTTACTGGAACGTAAGATATGAATAGCAGTGTTCACGGCAAGCTGAACCGGGTGCGCAAGCCCCGGGTTCACATTTCCTACGATGTCGAGACGGCGGGGGCCGAGGTGGCGCGCGAACTGCCGTTTGTGGTCGGTGTCATGGGCGACTTTTCCGGCGATCCGGTGCAGCCCTTGCGCCCTATGGCCGAACGCAAGTTCGTGCAGATCGACCGCGACAATTTTGATGACATCATGGCACGCATGGCCCCGGGCCTGAAGCTGAAGGTGGATAACACGCTGGCCAATGACGGCACGTCCATGGCGGTCGATCTTGTTTTCCGCTCCATGGACGACTTTACCCCGGCCCGGATCGTCAACCAGGTGCCAGCGCTGAAAAACCTGCTGGAAACCCGCAACAAGCTGCGTGACCTGCTGAGCAAGGCCGACCGGTCCGAGGAACTGGAAAACCTGCTGGAACAGGTCTTGCAGAGCGAGAGCGAAATAAAGGCGCTCTCCGAACAGCTTGGCATGGACAAGAAGGAAGCCTGATCGATGTCTGAAACACAGAACCAAACCCAGGCGGCTACCGCGACCGAAACCGCGACCGGGCTCAGCTTTCTGGACCAGGTGGTATCCGCCACCAAGCAGACCGAACCCGACCACGCCCAGGACCTGGTACGCAATCTGGTTGAACAGGCGCTGAGCGGGACGGTCACGTTCGACAAGAACCTGACCCGCACGATTGAAAGCGCGATTACAGCACTGGACAAGACAATGTCCACGCAGCTTAACGCGATCATGCATGACCCGAAGTTCACCAAGCTGGAAGGAAGCTGGCGTGGGCTGAACTATATGGTCATGAATACGGAAACCAGCCAGAACCTGAAAATCCGGGTCATCAACGCCACCAAGCGCGACCTGAACCGTGACCTGACCAAGGCGGTGGAATTCGACCAGAGCCAGATTTTCAAGAAGATTTACGAAAACGAATTCGGCACGCCCGGTGGTGAACCCTATGGTGCGCTGATCGGTGATTATGAATGGGTCAACCACCCCGACGATATCGAGACCCTGCGCCTGATGTCGAACGTGGCGGCTGCCTCTTTCGCGCCTTTCATTTCCGCGGCGGGTGCGGGCATGTTCGGTTTCGACAGCTGGACCGAACTGGCAAAGCCCCGTGATCTGAGCAAGATTTTCGAATCTGCTGAATATGCCAAATGGCGTGGTTTCCGCGAAACCGAGGATGCGCGCTTCGTCTCGCTCGTCATGCCCCGCGTTCTGGCCCGCGTGCCTTATGGTGCCGCCACAAAGCCGGTCGAAGAATTCGATTACGAGGAAGCCCCGATTTCCGCCTCCGGTGCGTCGGAAGCGCTGAGCCATGACAATTATTGCTGGATGAACGCGGCCTACGCCATGGGCGTGCGTATGACGACAGCTTTTGCTGAATCCAATTTCTGCGTGACCATTCGCGGGGCAGAAGGTGGTGGCAAGGTCGATAACCTGCCCACGCATCTGTTCCAGTCCGACGATGGCGACATGGACGGCAAGTGCCCGACGGAAGTCGGCATTACCGACCGGCGCGAATTCGAACTGTCCAACCAGGGATTCCTGCCGCTCTGCCACTACAAGAATACGGATTACGCGGTGTTCTTCGGTGCGCAGACAGTGCAGAAGCCCAGGAAATACGACCGTGCGGATGCAACGGCCAACGCCGCCATTTCCGCCCGCCTGCCCTATATCATGGCGTCCAGCCGTTTCGCGCATTACCTGAAGGTGATGGCGCGCGACAAGATCGGCAGCTTCATGGAAGTCAATGAATGCGAACGCTGGCTGAACCGCTGGATTACGAACTACGTGTCCGACAATCCCGATGCGGGGGCTGAAACCAAGGCGAAATACCCGCTGCGTGAAGCCCGCGTTGAAGTAAAGGAAATTCCGGGCAAGCCGGGGTCCTACAACGCTGTGGCCCATCTGCGCCCGTGGTTGCAGATGGAGGAACTGACCACCAGCATGCGCATGGTGGCCCGCGTTCCCAAGCAGGGCTGAAGACCATTCGGCTGGTTGCCGCCCCAGGCGGGCGGCAACCGACACGCAAGGCAGGATTCCATGACCAATACCGACGACAATTCTGACGCGACGGTTATCCGTCGCCCGGCCGCACCCGCGGCGGGTGACAAGGCCCGTCAGGATAGTTCCCACCAGCCGCCGCTACGCGATGCCGTCCTGTCTGGTGCCTTTTTCGGTACCGGACAGGAGGACAACGCACGGCGTGTCGCTGTCATGCTGACCAGGACGGAGTGTATTCTCGACACGTGGTTCGGCGACCGGGCACCGGTATTAAGAGCAGACACCACCGCGCTGGCCGCACGGATCGAGCGCGATATTGTCACACTGGACCGCATGATTGCCCGGCAGTTGGATGCAATCGTGCATCATGCGCGCATGCGCAGGCTTGAAGGATCGTGGCGGGCATTGGACTGGCTGGCGGTCTCGCTGCCGCTGAGCGGGCGGATCAAGCTCCGGTTCCTGGACCTGACCTGGCAGGAGGTCTGCCGCGACCTGGAACGGGCGACAGCCTTCGACCAGAGCCATCTTTTTCGCCAGATATACGAACAGGAATTCGGCATTGCCGGGGGTGAACCGTTCGGCCTGCTGGTAGCGGATTATGAAATTCGCCACCGGCCGGGGCCGGGTGCCCCAACGGACGATATTTCGGCCCTGATGGCGCTGTCACAGGTCGCGGCGGCTGCCTTTGCGCCACTTGTGGTCGGCGCGTCCCCTGCCCTGTTCGGCGTGGACGATTTCGGCGCGCTCAGCGGCGTGCCCGACCCTGTCGCGGTCATGGCTGCGGTGGATTACCAGCGATGGAAGAAACTGCGCGCCCAGAGCGATACGCGTTTCCTGTCCGTCACCCTCCCGCGCGTGACCATGCGCCGCCCCTGGAACGAAACGCTGCACCAGGCGCGCGGCTTTCGCTACCGGGAGGGGAGCGGTGCGGCCGATACCAGGGTCTGGAGCACCGCGGGCTACCTGGTCGCGGCCTGCGCCATACGTGCGTTCGAGGCATATTCCTGGCCCGCGGATATGCGCGGCTATGACATGGACCGCGAAGGCGGGGGCGTGATCGATACGCTGGCACAGCCTCTGGCATCGATCGACCCGCCCGAAGGGAACGGACGCCCGGCACTGGACCTGATCCTGACGGACCGGCAGGAACGCGCACTTGTGGCCGCAGGTTTCATGCCCGTTTCCGCCATTCCGTTCGGTGGGGAATTGCTGATCGGCACCGCGCGCAGCCTGCAACAGCCCGATACGGGTTATTCCGGCCCCAACAAGGGCGAGGCCATTGCCAATAGCCGGCTTTCGGCCCAGTTCAATTCCATTTTATGCGTGTCGCGTTTTTCCCATTACCTCAAGGTCATGGGGCGCGACATGACCGGCGCGTTCATGACGGCGACCGAGATCCAGGACCGCCTGCGCCGCTGGCTTGCCCGATATACGACAGCCAACCCCGGCAGCATGGAAACACTGGCGCTCTACCCCCTGCGGCAGGCGGAAGTGTCGGTGGCCGACGATCTTGCCCGGCCGGGCGTGTTTTCGTGTGTCATTCACCTCGAACCGCATTTCCAGCTTGACGATGTGGCCGTCACTTTCCGGCTGGTCACCGAACTGTCCGCCCCGGGGCGGGGCTGAACACCCAGCGTAAAAGGAACATTCATCCCATGTCCGATACAGCCTCCTCCACGGCACCTCTTTCCGCTGCGGCCCTTCTGCGCGCCGGACGGCTGAACGACGCGATTGCAGCGGCGACAGCGGCCGTGCGCGCCACGCCAACCGATATCGGGCAGCGTGTGCTGCTGGCCGAACTGCTGCTGTTCAGCGGCAACCTGGAGCGCGCCGATGTCATTCTGGATGCGGCGGGGCAGATCGACCCTTCGGCTGCCGTCGTCATTTCGGAATTCCGCCAGCTTCTGCGCGCGGAAACGGCCCGCAGGCAGGTTCTGGGCGAAGGCCGCGTGCCCGACATTCTCGACACGCTCGCACCCGACGGACAGGCCTCGCTCGCGGCACTGGCGGCCCTGCGCGCCAATGACCTGACGGACGCCGCCCGCCACGTGGCCGAGGCCGAAACCCTGCGCCCCCGTGTGGCGGGTGAGGCCAACGATACACGCTTCGATGATTTTCGCGATGTGGACGATCTTCTGCCAGGTTACATCGAAACGCTGACCGTGACCGGAAAGTATTTCTGGATCCCTCTCTCGCGCATAGAGAGCATGATCTTTCACCCGCCCAAGCGCCAGCGCGACCTGTTCTGGCGGCGTTGTTCCATGAGCGTTCATGCCGGGCCGGATGGCGATGTCTATGTGCCTGCCCTGTATTATACGCAGGGTGAAACCGATGACGCGCACCGCCTGGGCCGGGCCACCTCCTGGCGGGAGGAATGCGGCATTGTCCGTGGTGTGGGCCAACGGCTGTTCCTGATCGGTGAGAGCGACTATCCGATCATGGACCTGCACACCGTAGCGCTCGATACGCCCGCATGAACGACACGACGATCAACCAGCCAGCCAACGCCAATATCTTTCTGGAGCGGATGCGTGATGCCGGGGCCCGCGTCAAGCTGTCGGTGCTGGACCGTCTGATCGATACGACCCCGGACAGCGAGCGTGACAGACCGATGTCCGCGACCGAGGCCCTGTCGGTCCTGCGCACGGCTGTCCGGCGCGATCTCGAAGCGTTGCTGAACGCGCATCGCCGGTTTCGCTCCATTCCCGAACGCTATGCGGCGCTGCGTGCGTCGAACATGGGATTCGGCCTGCCCGATTTCGCGGCCAGTGCGCGCAATGCGCAGGACGCGCGCGAGGAACTGCGGCGCGAGATCGAAACCACAATCCGCACGTTCGAACCCCGGCTGACACAGGTAGCGGTCGTGATCCAGCCTTCGGACGAACAGGGCGCGCTGGCTACGCTGCGTTTTCGGATCGAGGCCATGCTGCATGCCGACCCCGCCCCCGAACCGGTTTCCTTCGATACGGCCATTGATGCGGCAACCGCCAATATCATGATTTCGGGAGGTCAGGTTGGCTGACTCGCTGCTGCCCTATTTCAACCAGGAACTGACCGCCATCCGTCAGTTGGCGGGTGAATTCGCGCGCACGCATCCCAAGATCGCGGGAAGGCTGCGGCTCAGCCCCGATACGGTGGACGACCCGCACGTTGCCCGGCTGCTCGATGGGGTCGCGTTTTTATCGGCGCGCGTCCACGCCCGGCTGGATGACGAATTCCCCGAACTGACCGACACGCTGCTCGATATTCTCTACCCGCATTATCTTGCCCCGTTTCCCTCATGTGCCGTGACGCAATTCGCCCCCCGCCCCGAAACCACCACCCCGATCGAGATCGCCGCGGGGTTCGAGCTGGAAACCGAAGCCGTGCGGGGCCAGTCCTGCCGCTACCGCACCGCAGCCCCCATGACGCTGTGGCCGGTTCGCATTGAATCCGCACGACTTTCCGGCCAGCCATTTACCGCCCCGCTCAATCCGCGGGCACTCGGATCGGTGGCGGTGCTGCGGCTGGTGGTTACCACGCTGAACCCGGATATACCCTTCAGCACGCTGGGCATGGACCGCCTGCGCCTGTTTTTCCGGGGGGAAGGATCGTCCGCGCTGTCGTTATATGAACTGCTGGCGGGGCATACTGTGGGTGTGGCACTGGCGACCTCGCCCCAGGATAGCGCGCCGGTCTGCCTGGGGGCGGACGCCCTTCAACAGGTGGGCTACGCGCCGGAGGAAGCCCTGCTGCCCTGGTCGGGCCGTGGCTTTTCCGGCTTTCGGCTGCTGAGCGAATATTTCGCGTTCCCGCAGAAATTCATGTTCCTCGATCTTTGCGGACTGGGTGCGCGCACCATGGTGCTCGATGGCGGGCGGCTGGAAATTTTCCTGTATCTGAATCATTCCTCGCCGGAACTGGAACGCACGGTTGATGCGGATATGATCGCGCTGGGCTGCGCACCCGTGGTCAATCTGTTCCACCAGCGCTGCGAACCCATGGCGCTGGATCATACCACGACCGATTACCGTGTTCTGCCCGATGCCCGCCGTGCGAAGGTGACCGAGGTCTGGGAGGTAAGCAGTGTCACCGAACTGCGCCAGGACGGCACGTCCAGACCGTTCCAGCCGTTCTATCGTATGGCCGATCCGCACGCGCCGCGCACTGAGGATACGCCATCCTTTCGCATTACCCGGCGCGAAGCGGGCGATGGCATGGGTGGGACCGACAGTTTTGTTTCGATATTCGACCCCGCCTTCGACCCCATGCGTCCCTCGGACAGCGTTCTGTCGATCCAGGCGCTGTGCTTTAACCGGGACCTGCCTACGGAACTGCCCTTTGGCGGCGGCCGGCCGCTTTTTCGCCAGTTACAACCCCATGGCAGCATTCAGGACGTGCAGTGCATTGTCCCGCCCACACCCACCCTGCGACCCGAACGCCGCGCACGCGGTGCGTGGCGGCTGATCTCTCACCTTTCCCTCGGCCATTTCTCCATTACTGGCGAAGGGGAAGGCGCTGCGTCATTGCGCGAGGTGCTGCGGTTGTACGATCTGGTCGATACCGCGCAGACCCGGGCCGCGATCGAAGCGATTGTCGGCGTGCATGCAACAGCGGGTGTGGCGCGGGTACAGGGCGCGCGTCTGGGGGCGTTCTGTCGCGGCCTGGATGTGGAACTGGAAATGGACGCACGGGCCTTTCACAGCGGCAGGCTTTATCTGCTGACAGCCGTCCTGGCCCGGTTCATGGCGCTGCACGCCAACATCAATTCCTTCGTTCGTACCACGCTGCGCCTGCGTGGCAAGACCGAACCCGAAGCCCGCTTCCCGCCCATGGCTGGCGCGCGGGCGTTGCTGTAGCCCCGCCATGGCAGAGACCCGGACCCCGGCGGAAATCCTGCATGCAGAGCCGCAGCGTTTCACGTTCGATGCGGCAGTAAGGCTGATGCGCGCCGTGGCGGCCCGCACCGCTGGTACGCGCAAGCTCACCTTCGATGCGCCATCCAGCCTGGCATCCCCGACGCAGGAGGTCGTATCCGTCACGTTGCCGGGCGGTGCACGGGCCGGACGGCTGGTTACATCCGTTCTGGGCCTGACCGGTCCATCGGGTGAGATGCCGCGCTGGTATACGGAACTGCTCAACCAGGTGGAGCGCCAGAAATCCCATGCCCTGGCGGATTTTGTCGGCCTGCTGGCCCAACCTGCCCTGTCGGCCTTCGCGGATGCGGGGGCAAAGTATCGCCTGCCTTATTCAGCCGAGCAGGCGCAGTCCTCGGGCCGGGCGGAACCCATAGGAACCGCCGTGCTGGCCCTTGCGGGCTATGATACGGGTACCGGTCACGGGTTGCCGTTTTCTGCCGATCTTTTGCGCCATTACGCGGGTTTTTTCTCGTCTTACCCGCGTTCGGCCAGCCGATTGGGGGCCATGCTGTCCGATTTCCTGGGCCGCCCCGTAGCGGTCGATGAATTTGTGGGGGCCTGGCTTGCAATCCCGCCCGATCAACGCACGCGCCTTCCCCACGGGCGGCAGGCCGGCGCGTTCTGCACGCTGGGTGTAGACGCCGCGATCGGGCTGCGGAGCTGGGACCAGCAAGGGCGCTTCATCCTGCGCGTGGGGCCTCTCTCCCGGCGGGATTTCGAGGCCCTGCTCCCCGACCGGCCGGGGCTGGTCGCGCTGATCCACCTGTGCCGGGCCTATGTCGGCCCGGACCTCGATTTCGCGGTCAACCCGGAACTGGATGCCCGCGAAATTCCTCCTTTCCGGCTGGCGGGGGGGCCTGATCGGGAGACAGCACCCCGCCTGGGCTGGACAACCTGGCTGCCTTCGGCAAGTGACACCCTGCGGGGCCGCAAAACTGTTGCGGACGCCTTGTTCGGGGCATGGCTTGTGCAGGCAGGCAGGCCATGACCCGACTGCTGTAGACCCGATATCCATTTTTATTTTCAAGGACATAACCATCATGCGCTTTTCACCCCCCACCCTGCCCGCCCTTGCTCTTATCGTCGGTTCCGTAGGCCTGCCCGCTATGGCAATGGCGCAGGCCAATCCGTCGACCCAGCAGTTGATCAACCAGTTGCGGCCCGGTGCCCATATGGACGGGACGACGCGCGGCATCCGCATGCTGCCGGGTGGTTCGGCCGGGGCATCTGCCTCTTCCCGCTCCCATGCGTCGGCCCCCGATACCGCCAGGCCGTCCGCCAGCCTGGTTGTCGATTTCCTCAACGGATCGGCGGAACTGACACCCCAGGCCACCGCGGCCCTCGATCAGCTCGGTACGGCACTGACCAGCGCGCAGCTTGGCTCCTACCGCTTCAAGGTTATCGGCCATACCGATACCACCGGCAGTGCCAGCCTGAACCAGACGCTGTCCACCCAGCGGGCCGAGGCGGTAAAGGACTATCTGAAGGCAAAGTTCCAGATCGCGGATGACCGGTTGCAGGCGATCGGCGTAGGGCAGAACGGGCTGGCTGTTCCCACCCCGCCCAACACGTCGGAACGCCGCAATCGCCGCGTGGAAATCATCAATCTCAGCGCCTGACGGTCGGGCCATGCGGCATTCTTCGCGCAACGAGGACGATACGGTCATCTTCCCCGCTCCCGCGCGGGGAATGCCCAAGACCCGGCGTGTCCGGCCCGGTGTTGTCGTGGCCGGGCTGGGGGCGGCCGCACTCCTTGCAGGCGGCGGTGTGGCGCTGTGGCGGGGCATGGCGCCACCACGCTACCGTCCGCCTGTGCAAACGGAAGCCGGTATCGACATCAGTGCTGCGTGCATGACCCATGTCGGGCTTCTGGCACAGGATCACGATATTCTGGTGATCGATTTTTCCTCGCTTCTGGCGCAGGGGCAAACGCTGAACCGGGTCGCAGCCTTCGTGGAAAAAACGGGCCTGCCCCGTGATCGCGTGCTGGACGACACTGCCCTGGTAAGGGCGATCCACGAAAGCGGTGCGACCGAGCAGACCTATTATTACGGACATGATTATCAGGCCGCGGACCTGCGCCGTTTCTTTACCCAGGCCGCACGCCAGTCGGTTCCCCTGAACCCACAGGAAACCTGGCTGCACAGGATGCTGGGGCGCATGGGCTGGTTGCAGCCCGACGCTACTGGCGCATTGATTACATTCAGCGCATCGGGCGAGACATTGGATGCGACGATGCGGGCCGTAACCCTGCGCCACGAAATCGCCCATGGGGCCTTCTACACGGTGCCCGCGTACCGTGTGTATACGGAGCAGTTCTGGCAGGCCCTGCCTGCCCCTGAACGTGCGGCCTTCATCACCTTTCTGGGCCAGCAGGGGTACGATACGACGGATGAGGCCCTGATGTTCAATGAAATGCAGGCCTATCTCGCCTTTACGCCCGATAGCCGTTTTTTCAACGCTCAGGTCGTGGGCCTGTCCGACAGAAGGCTGGAGGCGATGCGAGCCTCTTTTCTGAACGGCATGCCCGATTTCTGGCTACGCGACCTGGCGAGCCAACCGCTTCCCCCCGCATCGGTATCGACCTGCCCCGATACACGCGCGAGCGATCCTGCATAACCCCACGGAGCCTGACCGACATGGCCGCAAAACCCGCTGCCCGTACTACGGATATCCATGCCTGCCCGGCTGTCAGCGGGCTGGTTCCGCATGTTGGCGGCCCGATCCTGACCGGTTCGCCCGATGTGCTGATCGGTGGCATGCCTGCCGCCCGCGTGTCGGATACCGCAATCTGCGTCGGCCCGCCGGCCACGGTCATTACCGGTTCGGCCACGGTGTTCATCAACGGCCTGCCAGCGGCCCGGCTGGGGGACCAGACATCGCATGGGGGTGTTATCATGATAGGATGCCCGACGGTGCTGATCGGCTAGGGCCTAACGGGCCCTTTCAGGCCGGAATGCAGGTGTTCCGCGCCAGAGCCGCCTTATGGGGCGGATGACAGGACATTCATTGACCTTTAGGACGTGTAAGAACGGGGTGAAGCTCCATGGCGACCTGCCCGCCTGAACCGACGGCTTTTGACAAAAGCTCGGTCATGGCCGCCGTCATGGAGGCGACATTGCCTTCTGCGGGGATACGCCCGGCCGGAAATGGCGTGGATGAGGCCAGGCTGACCGCCAGGTCCGTGCCAAAGGGCGCGCCAACCTGCATACGCGCCCCGCCCTGCGTGCCATCGCCCAGTGTTTTTGTCGCATTGGCGGCAAAAGCATGCGCCCCGTCCGACGATGTGGGGTATATCCGCACTGCCGAGCCATCGTTGGAGAAATAGACCGTCCACAAATGCGCGGGAAAGGCCGGTAGCTTGACGGCAATGGAAATGGGGTCGCCATCATGCAGGGGGCGGTCGCCGCCGGACAATACCATCGCCAGGCCGCTGCCGCCGGATGTTACGCCATGATAAGGGCGCAGGGCATCGAAAATCGGGCAATAGGGACCATCGACCGTGCGCACCGTATTGCGGATTTGCGCCGCCGAGCCGGGCAGCTTTGCCATTGCCGTATCCAGAGCGACCCTGGGAGCTCCCGCGCCGATATATCCCGACAGGCTCACCTGCTCGCCGTCCCGACCGGTGGTCAGGAAACTGCATGGCAGCGTACCGACAGCGGCCGCAATGCGCAGCGGGTCCGGTGCGGCGGAAGCCTGTGCCCCGGGAGCCTGCGCCTGCTGTGGGGCCGGGGGCATGGCCGGTGCAGGTGCCCCTTCGGCGGGGCCCGCCTGCGCTGCGGATGTCATGGCTGGTTGATCGCCATGGCCGGAACCGAAAAGAAAATACCCTCCCCCACCCAGGGCTGCCACGACAAGCAGGCCACCCACGGCAATGCCAGCCAGCGGCAGGTTTTTACGCGGCGTAGCAGCCCGCCATGCCCCCGGACCGGGTGCCGTGGCGGGTAGTGGAGATGTGGGTACTCGCGCGGACTGGACCACAAGGGTGCCGTCGTCATCATCCGGCCCGCTCTTGCCCCGCCCTGATCTGTCCTGATCCGCGCCAGTGGACGGTTCGGCGTGCAGGGCGTTGCGGAGCGCTGCGGCAAAGGCGCTGGCCGAGGCATAGCGTTTTTCGGGCTGTTTCGCCATTGCGGTCAGGACCACATGGTCCAGGGCCGGTGTGACCGCTACCGAAAGGGCCGATGGCGGCAGGGGTTCCGAATTCAGGACCTTGTGCATGATGGCGGTTAGACCACCATCGAACGGCTTGTCCCCCGTCAGGATCTGGTAAAGCATGACGCCGGTCGAATAGATGTCCGTTCGCGCATCCACCCGCTGGCCCATGAACTGCTCGGGCGACATATAGGCCGGTGTGCCCAGAATTGTTCCGGCCTGGGTGAACGAACTGCTTTCGATCCGCGCGATGCCGAAATCGGCAATCTTGATTGCACCTGCTGCGGTCAGCATGACATTGGCGGGCTTGATGTCGCGGTGCACCACCCCCCTGTCATGGCTGAACTGCAAGCCGGCCAGTAGCGCGTCCATCAGGCGCACCACCTCATCGACGCCGTAGCGTTCGCCGTTGTCCAGCACCTGCTTGAGCGTGGTGCCGTCCACATATTCCATGACGATATAGGCGATATCGTCGGTTTCCCCATAATCGAAGACCCCGACAATGTTGGGATGCTGCAAGCGCCCCGCGGCCTTGGCTTCACGCCGGAAACGTTCCAGTTCCTCCAGTGCCTGTGCATCTTCGCTGTCGGCACCGACAAGGCGCACCGTCTTGATCGCAACGGTCCGGTCTATGACAGGATCGTATCCTTCATACACGGTGCCCATGGCACCTTTGCCCAGGACACGGCGAAGTTCATATTTTCCCAGCATATCGCTCATGGGAATCCTATAAAGACATGGGCGTGATCTCGGAAGGGGGCGCCTTGCCTCCATCACCGATCACGACAAAGGCAGCCCAGAAAAATGGATTGCTCAAGGGGGACGCAGTGTCGGCCGCCGCGTCTTTGAGCATCGCAAGCTGGGCCGCGCGCAGGCTGGCCGCCACCCCGCCCGAACGGTCGTCATGGATATGCGACAGCGATGACGCGACCAGATAGGCCGATGCCTGGTCGCTGACCGACCATTGCGTCACCATGACGGCACGGGCCCCCGCGTAAAAGAAGCTCCGGGCCAGTGCCGACAGGGCTTCGCCCCCCTGGGCGCCCCCTTGGGTGTTGCAGGCCGAAAGCAGGGCCAGATCCGCATCGAGGTGCAGGGTGCTGACGATATCGGCATCCAGCAGCGCGTCCTTCAGATCGGGGGCTGTGGGCGGGGTCGAGGCCACAATGACCGGCTCGGTCAGGCAAGGCAGGTCGGTCGGCAGCAGGGCATGGGTGGCGAAATGCACGATCCGGTAATCGGTCAGCGCGGCCTGGCGGACATTGGGCGCGGTATAACGACCGGCCAGCAACTGGTCCTGAGGACCGGCCCCAAAAATGGCCGCCGCCGCCTGAAGTTCCAGCCGCGCATAGGGCAAGGTCGGCAACCCGGCAAAAGCCTGCGCACTGGCACGGCACCCCGCACCTGAAAAAGTAGCGCTGGCCTGCGACAGGCTGGCTGGCCGGAAATCCCCCAGCCCGAACCACGGACGGCGTGCGGCGGACGTTCCCGCCGCCTTGCGCAGGGCGACGAAATTCCCTGCCGTTGGCACAGAGGCCAGGCTGACCTTGCGAACAAGCCACGGAGCGTGCGCCAGATCGGCGGCATTGGCCGGACCCGTGGGCAGAAGTGCGAATGGCAGGGCAAGCAACGCGCCCGAAGGTGCGACGACAAGTTCCCTGACATCGCCCATCGCATGCGCAACCTTGCCCAATGTCGCATCGTAGATCGCGGCGGCCTGGTCCATGGCAAAGGGCGGCAGGCCGTCCTGGCCCGGGGTGATGGAATCACGCACCTTGCGGACCAGGCCGGCCATGTCGCTCTCGGTCAGCCCGCTTTGGGCCACCGTGACATGGCCGGCATGGAGCAGAAACAGCCATGTATGGCTGGGCGTGCTAGTCACACCGAAAAAAGCTTCATCGGGGCGGAGACGTTCAAGCACGCTGCTGGCCGGGACCGCCTGCTGCACAAGCTGCCCGTAATTTGGAACCAGTGCCTGCTCGGCCATGGCGGCCTGCTGCAAGGTAGCCGTTGTCGTGGCGATATCCTTGTCCACTTTGGCCAGATCGGCGTTGTGGTCCCCCTGGCGTGCCAGTTCGGCAAGCTGGTCGCGCCTTTGGTACAGGGTTTCGAGTGTCTGCTGCGCATCCTGCTGCGCGCGGATCGCCCCCGCCAGTTTCGGATCGCCCGATGAGGATGCCAGGCGCGCCGCCGCCAGGGCGATCTGGCGGGCGGTCACGCTGCCCTGGATCCACTCCGCCGCCTCGAACATTTCGGTACGGAGGGCGTCGCGCCCTGCCGGGTCGTGTTCGGCTGCGGCGGCATAGATATCCAGGCAGGGGCCGATAAGACGGGCCGAGCCGCCCCGGCGCAGGGCGCGCAGCAGGGCCATGCCCCGGCGGCACCCGTTCAGGGCTTCAGCCTGCCGCCCGCTTGCGAAAAGTGCCGCCGCATGCAGCAAGATGGTTTCCGCCGTGGGACGTGAATCGGGCATGCCCGCATCGAAGCTGTGCAGGGCCTTGTCGAGTTCGCGCGCTGCAAAACTGTGACGGTTGCGCGCCGTGGCCAAGGCGGCCCAGGTGCGGTGCAGCCGGGCCGCCATGGTCGATGACGATGCATCCGAACGTTCGGCAATCATGTCGGCGCGGGCAATCGCGGCATCGCTGCCTTGCGTATCGCCGGTCTGGTACAGGGCAAGTGCGAGATGCCGCCAGACCTCGATAGCGCCCAGGGTGGCCGTTTGCGTCAGCGGGTCGCTCAGGCTGAGCTGCGCCCCCAGTAAAGTAGCACCGTCGGTCTGTGCGAAGGGCGATAGCGCATCGCCCGCCGTGGTATCCAGCAATCCGGGTGGCAACAGGCTTTCGTAACGTGCCAGGGCGTCACGCAGCCTGGGTATGGCGGCACGCGGCGCGCCCTGGTTGAGCTGATCGAGCGCCTGATCATAGAGCAGCGTTGCAGGTGCTGTCGGATCGTCGCTGTGGGGCATCAGCCGTTCGGCCGCTGTAAACTGTGCCTGTGCCTCGGCATAGGCTCCCTCGTTGGACAGATTGAGCGCGAGTGCCAATATCGCGCCGATCGTGCCCGGGCTATCCGCCCCCAGTTGTTTTTGCTGCAAGGCCAGTGCGGCGCGATAGGCCACGATGGCTGCGGGAAAATCCTCTGCCTGGTTGGCATGCGCCCCCACGGCCATCAGCCGGGCGTATTCGCGAATATCGCCAGTACTGAACGCATGGGCGGCAAGCAGGCCCGCCAGACGGCTGTTCATGGCGCCATCGGGTGCGGTCGGTGCGTCCCGGGCAGTGGACCTGCCATCCACGATATCGATCGCCCTGAGCATGGCAGGCAGGGCCGACTGCACGCCCGCACCGAAATAGGCCTTGCCACCGTGGACCTGCACCACGCCTACATAGGGCCAGCCCGCCTGCCGCTGCCGACAGGTTATAAGCCGCATGCCCCGATCGCCCTGAAGGCGCACAGACCGGGGCGTGTCGCATGCATAAGTCGTATCCAGTTCCGCCCGCCAGCGGCTGGTGGTGGCCAGTGCGTTCAGCAGCGCGTCTTCGGGGCTTGATGTCTCGTCCTTGCGCAGGGGCTGGACCTGGATATGGCCGCTGGGCTGGTCCCAGTCCCCGCAATACAGGTCACGCAGGGCGCCGCGCGCCTGGACCGTACAGGACGCACCCGCACTGTCCTGCCCGACAGGCAGCATGTGCACATCCACATCTTCCATGGAGGCCGTGTCATAGGCGGAGGGTGGCAGGCGCGTGCAGCCGGATACGACAAGCCCCAGCAGCACGCATAGTACAAGCTGGATAAGCTGGCAGGCCAGCCGCTTGCTGGCCGCCCCGGGATAAGGCCAGCAGGCGGTGGTCGCGGGATGAGAGGGAAACCGTTGCAAGATCAATAATCCTGCCCGGCGACACCCGGCAGATATACGCTGCCATCGGTCTTGTGCTTACGCCCCGAACGGGGGCTGTAACTGAAAAGCGGATCGCTGCCCAGCGCGTCCTTCGGCTGGCTTCCCTTGACCGCAAGCTGGCTTGTTCCCGCACTGTTTCCGCTGCCACCCTCATGGAAGTCATAACCGGAGAGCGGGTTGATAATGACCGGCGCATTGGCCGTGACCGGCGAAGCGTTCGATACGGGCGTACAGTCCGTGACACCGAATGCGCAGCCATTGAAAAGATCGCGCGTCGTATCCGAAGAATAGGCACGCGCCTTGCTGGCAGCCTGCGTGCCCGTGACACCGTCCAGTGTTCCTTCCAGATCGGCCGTGGCACCGCCATACAGGGTGAGCGAGAGCAGATCGACATTGCCCGCAAGCCTGACCTGGTTGCCCAGCCGCAGGACCAGATCGGTCGTGGCGGCAACCAGTTGCCGGTCCGCACCGCCCAGGACCACGCTGCCCGTTCCCGGCACGGCAAATGTCACCATCGCGGGCGCATTGGCATAGGCGGACTGCAGGGGACCGTCATTGATGTAGAAATTGCCTGCCTGTAGCAGCGTGGCGGCATTGCCGTTAAGTGTCAGCGTGCTGGCATCGGCCGCGGAACGGGGGGAAAGGAACAGGCTTCCGCCCCCGGCCAGGGTCATTCCCCCAACGGCTGTTACGTCAACCGCATGGGCCGCCAGCGGTCCTTCCAGCGTAAGTGCTGTGGCGTTGTTCAGCACGAATGTTCCGTCCTGGACGACAAACCGCCCCAGCGTACCGATCTCGTTCGCCCCGCTCAGCGTTGTGTCGCCCGCCACGAAATCCGTGCCGGTCGTCAGAACAGCGGCGTTGATCGCGCCGTTTGCGCTTTCGAGCAACGTGCCGTTGTTCCGCAGCGTCACCGTGCCCGGTGTGCTGACAAGCCCTGTAAGATCCAGCGCGCCATTGGTGCGTACCGTGATGGCACCCGTGGCCAGCATACGGCCCAGTGCGGGGATCGTATTGTCCCCATCCAGCACGATACTGCCGTTGAAAGCCGTATCGCCCGTCGAGACAAGGGATTGCGAAACGCCGGTGCCCGCAGCCTGGCTTACCGTGCCCCCGCCTTCGATCTGCAACTGTCCCGTGCCGGTGATCGCGGTCGCCCCCAGCACGGTGTCTGTGTTGTGATCGAGAACTAACGTGCCGTCATTGACGATATCCGTGGCCACCGACCCACCCTGCCCGCCATCGCCAAGCTGGAGGGTGGCACCCGACGCCACGGTGGTTGTGCCGGTATAGCTGTTCTCGCCGGTCAGGATCTGGGTGCCGCCGGTCAGGGTCAGGCCGCCATCTCCTTCCGAATAGGGACCGGGGGTGAGAGTACCGCCGAATGTGCCCGAGGCATTGGTAATCGTAAGCCCCTGATCGCCCAGCAGCACCGTGCCATTGCCGGACAGCGATGTAATCTGGGGCGCCCAGGACGATGAAATATCGAACGTGCCGTTATCGACAACAGAGCTGGAACTGGCAATACTTCCATCAATGAGCGCTAACGTCGCACCATTGTCGATTATGGTGGGGCCCGTATAGCTATTGTCGCCGAAAAGCATCAGGCCGCCGCTCTGCACGGTCAGGCTGCCACCGACCCCGCCCGCGATCCCGCCATCCGTGATGTTGCCTATAAAGGCGCTGCCATCGGAAACATCATCCGTGCCGCCGCTGGCCTGGGTCAGTGTAAGATTGTTGCTTCCCAGCGCCACAATGCCACCCCCGTACAACGCGCCGATGGATACACTGCCCGTAGCACCGGAAATATCGAACGTGCCGTCATCATCCAGCGTAGCGGCACTGTCGAGCCGCCCGTTACCGGAAAGGGAAAGCGCAGCATCGGGGGCAATACCCACGTACGGCGCATTGATCGTGCCCGCAAGCTGGGTGGACATGTCGAATTCAACCGAATCCGCGTTCACGCTTCCCGTGCTGGCGATCTGCGCCGGGCCCGCAAAATCGACAGCACCCGCATTGATCGTTCCCGTCTGGGTGACCGGGGCCTGTACGGGTGTGGTAATCGTAACATTGCCCGGTGTGGTGATCGTGCCCGCCAACTGGCTGGATTGCTGCGCCTGGATGGAGACATTGCCACTTTGCGCACCACCGCTTGTATCGATGGTGCTGGACGCCTGTGTCACGACGGCACCGTCCTGGGCATCGACGCTGACGGCTCCACCGGACTGGGTATCCGTTCCCTTGGAGAGAAGGTCCCCGGCAATGGTGATATTGCCGCCGATCCCCTGGATTGAAATAGTACCATTCGCACCGGCATCGACCTGACCGCCGGCATTGACCAATGTGCTGACCACCCCGTCTGCGGCCTGGGCGGTCAACTGCACTCTGCCGCCCGGGGCGGACAATTTGCCCGTGCTGCTGTTGGTGACGAGAACCGTATCCTTGGAAACGGCGCCCGCACCGATCTTGTCCGTAATGTCGAAATTGACCAGCCCGTCCCCGTACAGGTCGAGCGTAAAGGCTGTGACACCCCCGGCCAGAACGATCGTACCGAGGTTTGCGGTAAGGGTACCCGCATTTGAAACCTGGGGTGCGACCAGGCCAACCAGCCCGGCCTGTCCGGCGCTGATGGTGGCCCCCTGGTCGATGGTAATCGCCGGAGACGCGATGGAGGAGCCGGTCGGGCTGCTGAATGACAGAACCCCGTTTTCGAAATCGGTATCGTCGATATGCGATGGGGTTATGATCACGCTTTGCGCGCTGATATTGGCACCATTGTACAAAATGGCGCCCGACGGGTTTTCGAGTATGAAAACACCATTCGCCGAAATCGACCCCGCGATATTGGATGTTTTGTCCCCGGTGACACGATTGAGGATCATCGCAGTCGAACTCGGCTGGACGAAATTGACACTTGCCTTTGCGCCTACATCGAAGCTGGACCAGTTGACGATCGCATTGGGGGCTGTCTGGTTGACCGTCAATGTCGCGGTCGAACCTGTAACGACCGGCGCACCGATAGAGGCCGAACCGCCCACGGCCTCCCCGCCCTGGGGCAACGTGGTGGGGGCGGGCAGTGTCTGGCCATAGGCAGACGTTGCCCAGATCAGGCCAACGCACATGGCAAAATGGGCGCGGCATACTACCACGCTCCAACCATGTACCCTGTTCGTGTTGGCCTTATGGGACACCATAGGTTCTCCGCGCGTGCCGGTATCGTTCAATCGGGGGCAGAAATGATTTCAATAGAGTACCGTCGCCCCCCAATAGAACATCGTATGTCCCAGCGATTGCGCACCCAGGCCCTCATACTCCACCTCTGTCGCCATGCGATGGACGAATTCCCCCTGCATCTGGAAATTATGTCCAAAACCGACCTTCACCCCCACTCCGGCGGAGGCCAGGCGCGGATTGCTGCCGCCCGCCTGGTTCGACCAGGCCTGGCCCCAGTCGTAAAACCCGTATAACTGTGACCGGATATCGAGATTTCTTTGAAACAGCTCGACATTTGCCGTGGTGTTCAACTGGAGTTCGGCAGTCGCATAGGCCGTCTTGTCGCCCGCTACCTGCCCGGAATAATAGCCGCGCGTAAAGGATTGCCCGCCCAGGTAAAATTCTTCCGCCGTTGGCAGGATGGAGGGGGTGTATTGTCCGCCCGCCGCACCGCGGAACGCGACCAGCGCGCCCTGCCACGGCATGAAAAGCGCCTGGGTGCGCGAAATGGACAGGGAGATTTTTCGAAAATCGAAGCGCGCGTTATTGCGCCCACCCGGTGGCGCACTGCGCCCGTTCGCCGAACTCCCCATGAAGGGAAGCCCCTGCGATCCGGTGATATCGACCGTGCTCGTGCCTGCCAGGGTGTTGCCGAACCACAGGTCCTGCCAGGCGTAACTGGCATTGGCCCGCGCGACACGCATGCTGTCCTGGCTAAGCCCCGCCGGCCCGACGGAAATCGCGACATCCCGCCCATCCAGGCTGAGCCGGGTTGTCAGCGCCTGCCTGCGCCCCAGCAGAACGGGGTAATCCAGTGAACCGCCAAAGCTTACGACCTGGCTATGATAGTCGATTTCGCGCAGCACGCCCGAAGGTGCAGCACGGCCCATGCCACCATAGGCATGAAACTGGAGACCGCTCGAACCCAGAAAGATATTTTCGGATAACTGCCCGAAATTATCCGTATTTCCAGCCGTATGGTAATAGACAAGGTCCGTCCGTTCACCCAGCGACGTAAAGCTGTTGAGGTGGACCACCACCAGCGCTTCTTCCGGTCCGGTATTTTCATACCCGCGATTATCGGCCGATATCATGGCCGATACGGCCTGGCGACTGACATCGGCAATCAGCGTCAGCGCGCCGGGTTCACGGTTTGCATTCTGCAGCACGGCACGCAGCCTGACGCCAGAAACCTGCTGCGCAAGAAGCAGCCAGCGCTCCATTTCCGCGTTTGCCAAAGGCCTGCGATCGACCAGGTGCTCGAGCAGGGCCAATACCTTGGCACCGGCAGGTCCGATGTCATGCGCCAGCCGGACCGAGGCAATGTAGCCTTCTGTCACCACGAAGTGAACATTGGCCTGCCGATCGATGGTCATCGATACGGTTGACAGCAGAAAACCATGGTCGCGATAAAGCCTGACCACGGCAAGGCGTGTCTGTTCGATTACGGCCAGCGTAACACGGCGATGCGCAAGATCCTTTGCGATCCCGTTCAGGACAGAAAGCGGGAAAGCATCGGCGCCGACAAACGATACCGATCTTACGGACAGGGAAAGCGATGGCAGCCTGCCTTCGCGCTCCACCTCGCGGACGACCGGCAGCGCATGTCCCGCACCAAGCTGTGCCGGGGGTGGCTCCGTTGGAATGGGTGATGTCTCAAGCACGGGCAATGACGGCTGCGCCAAGGCTGACGAGACGGGAAACAGCACGACAGACCCAACCCCCAGCCATGTCCGCCAGACTGCATGTTCACCCTTCGACACTACACCACCTGCCCGCCTCGAAAAAGAAATAACCCGTCAACAGCAAAGAACATGCAAGAAAAAATGCCAGATATACTGGACTCTATACGCGCGGCATAAAAAATAACGAGATGTTCCACAGTTTCATGACAAAACGAGTCTGACATCCCACGAATGCGGGCGCAAGTCCCCAGAACAGGGGACAGGACGGCACGCACAGGCCAGACTCCCGGCTCTGGCAGCGATAAAACTGCATTTATGAAAGATCGTTTTATTATCTTTATTTTTTTCAAGAACTTTTATTTTTCCCCTTTTCCGCGTCGCTGTTGATCTCTATACTCTCCAATACTGTGTGTGCAAGTCCCCTAAACAGGGGACACGGCGCGCGCACTTCTCAATCTGGACGGACAACCGATCGATGGATCTTGATCTTCTCTCCATTGTTACGCCTTTGAGTGATGCGCCATTCGGCGTCGCAAGCGTGCATGGCACCGAGGAGCTGAGCCGTCCTTTCACGTACCAGGTCCATCTTCATTCCGGGGCGGAGCGTCTCGACGCTGACCAGCTTCTGGACCAGTCGGTCAGCATTCAGGTCGCGCGCCCTCGCGGTGGTGGGGCGCCTGCGCGCTATATCAACGGTATTGTCTCATCCGTCGTGCAGGATCCCATGCAGGGCGATACTCTGTGGTCCTACAGGCTGACCGTCGTGCCGCGCCTGTGGTTTCTGGGCCAGACGAACGACTGCCGCTTCTATCAGCAGATGTCTGTGCCCCAAATCGCCTTGCAAATTCTATCGGATTTCGGAATCACCTGTGACAGCCGCCTCACGCTCGACTATGCAGCGCGGGACTACATTGTCCAGTTCAACGAATCCTATTTGAATTTCCTGCACAGAATTCTGCAGGATTGCGGAATTTTCTATTTCTTCATTCATGATGAATATGGCCATCGCCTGATTCTGGCCGATGCCAACACCGCTTTTCCCGCCATGGACCCGCATGCCTTGCCGCTGGATCAGGTTACCCCCGGCCTGGGCGTAATCCAGGACTGGGACCGGGCGGACCAGACCGTTACGGGGCGGGTCGGTGCCGCGGATTACGATCCTGCAACCGACACCGCCTCGGTCGGCACCTTGCAGGCGGACGAATCCACCTTGCTGAAGGCGTCGGGGGCTGAAAGCCGCGTGCATTACCTCTGGCCCGCAACGCGCGACACACGCGGCGGCGTTGCCGGTGTGGTCAAGACGCGGATGCAGGCGGCCGAAGCGGTTGCCGAACTTTACGAAGGCAGCGGACAGGCGCCGGCTTTTTTCGCGGGGGGCAGGTTCATTCTGCAACGCGACCCGTTCGCGGGCGGCGGCAGCACGGAATACGTCGTCCGGACCCTGAGCTACGACGTATCCAACGGCCAGCAGGGCGGTGCTGTCGGCATGAGCCTGACGGCCTTCCGCACCGCTGTGGCCTATCGCCCGGATCATGACTGTTCCCCCCCCGTCATGGCCGGGCTGTATAGTGCGCTGGTGATCGGGCCGCAGGGCGAGGAAGTGCATACCGACGACCTGGGCCGGATCAAGGTGCAGTTCCCGTCCGATCATATGCGCGACATCGCGGCGGACAAGACGCTATGGGTGCGTGTCATGCACCCCTGGGCTGGCAATGGGTGGGGGATGCAGCACATCCCGCGGGTAGGGACCGAGGTGGCGATCGCGTTCCTTGAAGGGGACGTGAACCGGCCCGTGGCTGTCGGGGGCCTTTACAATGCCCGCAATGCCCCGATCTTTCCCGCGGCGGAAAAAACCCGCAGCGGATGGCGTTCGCGCTCGATGGATGGCGGGCGGGCGAATTTCAGCGAATTCTCGGTCGATGACGCCAGGGGGCGGGAGGAAATCCTGCTGCATGCCGAGCGCGACCTTGTCGTGGAAGTGGAAAACGACCGCTCCGTCACCGTCACGCATGATGAGACTGTGCAGATCGACGGCAGCAAGACGGATACGGTCCGCGGCGATCACGCCACCACCGTATCGCAGGGCAATCTGTCGGTCGATGTCAGCGCCGGCAGCATGGACTGCAAGGCCGCGCAGTCCATCACCCTGCAAGTGGGGGACAGTGCGGTCGTGATCGACCCTTCGGGCATCACGCTCAGTATCGGGGCAAGCAAAATGCAGCTGACGGCTGCGGGAATTACCGTCGAATCCGCTCAGGTGAGCATTTCCGGGCAGGCGCTCCTGCAACTGTCCGGCGGTGTCACCATGATCAATTCATGATGGCGGACCCCAGCGTAATGCCGCCCCGCACACCAAGCAAACTGGCCGGAGCGAATCTGCCCGATGTGCTGGAACTGAGCGGCATGGCAGACGAAATCGCGGCCAGCGCCATTCGCGCCGATACGCTCGAACAGGTGCTTTCGGCATTGGTCGCATCGGGCCGGGCGGCGGAGGCCGCGCGTTTGCTGGCTTATGCCCTGCCCCGGCGCGAAGCTGTGTGGTGGGCCTGCATGTGCGCGCGGCATAGCGCACCTGCCACGCTGCCCGAGGCCACGCTGGCCGCCCGCAGCCTGACTGAAAACTGGGTGCGTCAACCCGATGAGGATACGGGCCGCCAGGCCATGGAGGCAGCCCGCAAAGCCGGTCTGCAAAGCCCGGAATCCTGGGCAGCACTGGCCGCGTTCTGGAGCGGTGCATCCATCACCCCGCCGCGCACCCCACCTGTGCCCCCCGCCGCCCATCTGGCGGGAACGGCCGTGGCCAGCGCCGTAGCCCTGGCGGCAGTCCGGGGCAATGCCGAGAAGCGCGACACACGTCTGACATTCTTCCTTCGTTCCGCACAGGATATCGCAACAGGTGGCGCCGGTCGCCTACCGATGGAGACCGCATGACCCTGACACTGACCGTACTGCGCTGCCCCGATGCCGTGTACCCAGAAACACGGCACGTAACCGGTGGTGAACTGCGCATCGGGCGTGGGCCCGACAATGACTGGGTTCTGGCCGACCCCGAACGGCATCTGTCCAAACGGCACTGTATTATCGCCTTTCATCAGGGCGGCTGGGCGGTGGCCGATATCAGCACCAACGGCACCTTCGTCAATGACGGCGCTGCCCCCCTCGGCCACGGCACGATCCGCGAGTTGCGCACTGGTGACCGTATCCGTATCGGCACCTACGAGATCGAAGCCCAGATCGCCCCTGCCGCCTACGCGCCCGCAGGGCAGGAAGACTATCCTGCCCCGCCGCTCGGTCTGACGCCCGGTGGAAACGGCCCCTCCCCGCTGGACGATCCGTTCACCGATGCGCTGTTCGGCACCCCGTCATCCGCCCCCGGTGAGCCCGCGCGGGACAGTGCCTTTATAGAGCAGGCGTTCGGGAATGCCGATCCGCTGTTCGGTGCGCCCCCGCAGCCCGCCCCTGTCATCCTGCCGGACGATTTCAGCCCTCCGACATCCTCGCCCGACTTCATCGAACCAGCCGCCATTGCCGATCACATACCCGCCTTTGGGGATGCGTTCGCACCCCCGCCCGCCCGCATATTGCTGCCCGATGATGACGACTGGGATCTCTCGCCCATTGCGCCACCTCCTGCCCCATCGGCCACGCCTGCGCCAGCACCAGACACGCCGGATGGCACAGCTTCGCCCCAGGATACGAACAACGATGATTTTGCCATCGACGATCCGGTCGGTTTCAGTCAGGGGGCTGCGCAGGGCAACCCCTTTGTCGAACCGGCGGATAGGGCTGACAGGCCCGTGGCCCCGGTTGCACCTGCGACAGCCCCCCACGCTGCGGTAACGGCCGGGGGTGATCTGATGAGCGCCTTTCTGGCAGGGGCCGGATTAAGCGACATGCCCGCCCCTGCCGACCCACAAGCCCTTATGGGCGAGATCGGTGCGACCTTTCGCGCCATGGTGTCCGGCCTGCGGCAGGCCCTGATCGCGCGCGCGACCATCAAGGGCGAATTCCGTATCGAACAGACCATGATCCGCGCACGGGGCAACAACCCGCTGAAATTTTCCGCCCATGATGACGATGCCCTGTGCGCGCTGCTGGGGCTGGGCCGCCGGGTGGACATGCGCCCGGACGTGGCGGTGGGCGATACGCTGCGCGATATGCGCCTGCACGAACTGGCGACGATGGCGGCCATGCAGGACGGGGTCCGCGCCGTGATGGCCCGCCTGGACCCCGCGCGCCTGCGGGCCAGCGCGGACGAGGCAGGTGGCATGGCCCTGCTGCCAGCGCAGAAAAAGGCCCGTGCCTTCGACAGTTTCGAGAAAGAATACAGAACGGTCACGAACGGGCTGGCCGATAATTTCGACGCCGTGTTCGGACAGGCCTTCGCCCGCGCCTACGAAACAGCGCTTCAGGACATCCAGGATCGGGGAACGCCATGAAAGACGAACAGACAGGGCAGTCCTGCCAGATGGAGCACACGCAATCATGAGCTGGACCAATCGTGTGATCTGGCAGGAAGGCATGTTCATCCGCTCCCAGCATTTCCAGCAGCAGGATCGCTGGCTGGAAGCCGGGCTACGCGCCAGACTGGCCGGATTACAGCCCCATGGCTGGGGCCTGACACAGATGACGACGGACCAGGACCTTCTGGGAACGGGCCGTTTCGCATTATCGGCCGCGGCAGGCGTGTTCGAGGACGGAACGACCTTTTCCCTGCCGGGTGACGCCGATCATCCGCCACCGCTGGACGTGCCCGATACCGCACGCGGCGTGCTGGTTCATCTGGCCCTGCCCGTGCGACAGCCCGGTGCGGTGGAAATTTCCGCGTCTGCCGATCCGGGGGCCGAAGGACGCTACAGCCCGGGCGTGTTCGAAGCCTATGACACGCATTCCGCCTCCCCCCAGCCTGCGGATATTCTGGTGGGGCGGCTGAAGCTGCGCTACCTGCTCGATACGGATGACCGCTCGGGTTATCTGTGCATTCCCCTTGCGCGGATTATCGAAGTTTCCGCCGATCGGCGCGTGACGCTGGACGAACGGTGGATACCCCCTTCATTGCTGTGTCATGTCTCGCGCGCGCTGTCCGGGCTGATCGTGGAACTGGCGGGCATGATCAACCAGCGCGGGGAAGCCCTGGCCACAAGGCTTGCGGCACCCAATACGCGCGGGGTCGCGGAAGTCGCGGATTTCATGCTGCTCCAGGCGCTCAACCGCTGGCAGGGCCTGCTGCAACACTGGAGCGACGCCTTCGCCATTCACCCCGAAACGCTCTATAGCGCCTGTGTGCAGATGGCGGGCGAACTCGCCACCTTTACGGATACGAAACGCAGGCCCGGCGCTTACCCCGGTTATCGGCACGAGGATCTTCAACGCGCGTTCGGCCCCGTTATTGCCGATCTGCGCCGGGCCTTGTCTTCGGTCATGGAAACGAACGCCATCGCCATTCCCCTGCAGGAACGCAGGCATGGCGTGCATGTGGGGCCGATTACCGATCGGACCGTGCTCCAGAACGCCAATTTCGTGCTGAGCGTGCAGGCCGACGTGCCCACCGAAACCCTGCGCAGGCTTTTCCCCGCCCAGGTCAAGATCGGGGCTGTGGAACAGATCCGCGAACTGGTGAACGTTGCCCTGCCCGGTATTGCCATCCGGCCGCTGCCCGTCGCACCGCGCCAGATCCCTTTTCATGCCGGGGCAACCTATTTCGAACTCGATCGCAACAGTCCGCACTGGCAGCAGATGCGCAACTCGGGCGGTTTCGCGATCCATGTCTCGGGCGATTTTCCCGGCCTGCGCATGGATCTGTGGGCGATCCGGGGATGACATGGCACGGCCATAGGGCGGGAGAACACCATGAGCAGCGATAATCCATTTGCCGAACCCGATGATTCGGACCGGACAATCATCCGCCCCATGCCGGGCGGGCGTAAGCCGGGCACACCCCCGCCCGCAGCGCCTGCGTTTGGCGGTGGAGCCCCGTTCAGCCAGCCGTTCGAGGCAAGTGCGTCCGAGGCGACGGCGTTTGTGCCCCCGGCCGATGCGCCACCCGGACCGCGCACCGTCGAAGCCGCGCAGACGATCGAGATGGGGGGCGGCCCGCTGCTATCGGCCGCGGGGCCGCTGTTGCAGCTTTTGGGTCGGCTACGCCAGTTGCGCACCCCGCCCAACCAGACGGAACTGCGCGAACGCACGGTTCGCGCACTCCGCGCGTTCGAGGAAAAAGCGCGCCTGGGCGATATTCCAATGGAGCAGCTTAGGCCCGCGCATTACGCCCTGTGCGCCAGCCTGGACGATGTCATACTGGCCACGCCATGGGGCAGCCAGGGAATATGGGCCCAGCATTCGCTGGTTTCGACCTTTCATCAGGAAGTGCGCTCGGGCGAGCGGTTTTTCGATGTGCTGCAACAGATCAGGCAGAACCCGGGCCGCTTCCTGCCCGTGCTGGAACTGATGTATTTCTGCCTTTCACTGGGGTATATGGGCCGCTACCGCCTGACCCCGCGCGGCATGTCCGAAATCGACAGGCTGCGTGAAGAGACATACGAAATCATCCGCCGCCAGAAACCCCGGGGCGATGCCGCCTTGTCCCCCCATTGGCAGGGGGTGAACGCGCCTTTTAGGGGCCGGGGGCGTGGTATTCCCCTGTGGACCGTTGGCGTGCTGGCCGCCGGTGTGCTGGGCCTTGTTTTCGCGCAATCGCTTTTTTCGCTCAGCAGCCGCTCCGATACGACATTTTCAGCCGCCCTCTCGGCCCCGCCGGCGGCCATGCCGCAAATCCTGCGTGACCAGCCAGCCACCCCACCTGCGGTAGCCCCCGCTGCCGGGCCGACGATCCTGCAACGCCTGTCCACATTCCTGCAGCCCGAAATTGCGGCAGGCCAGGTCAGTGTTCTGGGCACGCCGCGCCAGCCCATGGTGCGGATCAACAACCTGGGGCTGTTCGCCTCGGGCTCGGCCGCCGTCGAAACAGGCGCTTTGCCGCTGCTGCACAAGATCGGCACGGCCCTGGCGTCGGAAACCGGGCAGGTCAGCGTGACCGGCTATACGGACAACCAGCCGATCCACACCCTTCGTTTTCCGTCCAATTTCGAACTCTCGCGCGCACGGGCGCAGGCAGCGGGGGCCGTGCTGGGCGAGACGATCGGTGATGCCAGCCGGGTCGTGACCAACGGCATGGGCGCCGCCGATCCGGTTGCCGACAACGCCACCCCGGCAGGGCGCGGCCAGAACCGGCGTATCGAAATTGTCCTAGACCACCCTTTGGGAAACTGAGCGAGACATGAGCAAGATTGTCGCCATCCTGACCGCGCGCTGGTTTCTCAGCGGCGTCGCGACCGCCGTACTGGGCACGCTGCTCTGGTTCTTCGGCCCGTTCCTGTCCGTGCTGGCCCCGATCTGGCCCCGTCTTGCGGGCGTGGTGCTGCTGCTCGGCCTTTGGGCGGGTATCAACCTGGCCATCGACTGGCGCCGGCGGATGCGCGATGCCGCCCTGGCCCAGGGTGTCGCACATGGCGGCACCCCTGACAGTGCCACGGACCAAGCCGCAGCGAATGAAGCCGCAGTCCTGGCCGAGCGGCTGAAAAGCGCTCTGGCCGTGCTGCGCAAGGCCCGGGGCCGGGGCAGTTATCTTTACGAACAGCCCTGGTACGTCATTATCGGCCCACCGGGTTCGGGGAAGACAACGGCCCTGCTGAATGCCGGACTGACCTTTCCGTTGAACGAGAGCGCCATCGCCGGGGTGGGTGGAACCCGCCTGTGCGACTGGTGGTTCGCCGATCAGGCGGTGCTGATCGACACGGCCGGTCGTTATACGACGCAGGATACGGGCAATGGCACCGACCGTGCCGGGTGGGACACGTTTCTCGACCTGCTGCGCAATACCCGCAAGCGGCAGGCGCTCAACGGTGTGATGGTCGCGTTCTCGCTGGCCGATCTGGCTGGCATGACGGCATCGGAACGCAGTGCGCATGCCCAGGCCATACGCCGCCGTATCCGGGAAATGACAGAACGGCTGGGCCTGAAACTTCCGGTCTACATGCTGCTGACGAAAGCCGACCTGCTGGCCGGATTCAGCGAGTTCTACGACGACCTGGACGAGGAACGCCGCGCCCAGGTCTGGGGCATGACCTTCGACCCCGCCGCCACCAACCCGATTGGAACGCTGGACAGCGAATTCTCGCTCCTGTGCCAGCGGCTGGATGACCGGCTGATCGATCTGCTGCAACGCGAACGCAGCCCCGACAAGCGCGTGCAGATTGCTGCCTTCCCCTCGCAGTTCGCAAGCCTGCATGCGCCACTGACAGGTTTTCTGACCGAGGCCTTCGGTGCGTCACTTCTCGATCCCGCACCGTTCCTGCGCGGGGTCTATTTCACATCCGGCACACAGGAAGGCACGCCGTTCGATCGTCTGACCGGTGCCCTGGCCCGGTCTTATGGTATCGATCAGGCGCGCGCGTCTTCCCTGCGCCCCGTCAAGGGCCGCAGTTACTTCCTGCGGCGTCTGTTATGCGATGTCATGTTCGGCGAGGCCATGCTGGCCAGCATGTCTCCCGCCCGCAGGCGGCGGCGGATGGTGCTGCTTGGCGGCGGATACGCTGCCGTGGCGGCGGCCTTCATGCTGATCCTGGTGGGGCTGCTGATAAGCCGCGCGCGCAATGCCGATGCGATCGAGCGCAGCAATACCGCCTTGCGCGCCTATGAACGCGTGGCGGGCGGCCTGCCGCTGGACCCGGTGCGCGATACCGATGTCATGGCTGTTCTGCCGCTGCTGGACGCGGCACGGGCCCTCCCCTTCGGGCCGGACGACCGGGTGACGGGTCTTGCCGGCATGGGGCTGAGCCAGGCCGGGAAACTGGCGGCGGGGGCGCAGGCAACCTACGTGCACGCCCTTGACCACGCGTTGCTGCCCCGCATCGTCCTGCAACTGGAGGCGGAAATGCGGGGCAGCTTCGACAGGCCGGAATTCCTCTATCAGGTGACACGGGTGTATCTGATGCTCGGCGGTCAGGGACCGATGGATCGCACGCTGGTCAAGACCTGGATGAAACTGGACTGGGAACGCCTTTATCCCGGACCGGCCCGCGCCCGGCAACGCGCCGACCTGCAACGTCACCTGGACGCGCTGCTGGCCTCCTCCCTGCCTCCGGTGCCGTTGGACGGCACGCTGGTCGATGCGGCGCGCACGACCTTCGCCCATGTTTCCCCGGCTCAACGGATCTATTCGCGCATCCGCGATTCAGCGCCTGCCACCCTGCCGCCCTGGGTTCCCGCGCAGGAAATGGGGGCTGCGGGTGTGCCCCTTTTCAGCCGTGCGTCCGGCAGACCGCTGACTGAGGGTATTCCCGGTTTCTATACGCTCAAGGGGTTCCGCACCGTCATGCTGCCGGCCTTGGCGCATGTCACGCGCGATGTCACCGATGAAAGCTGGGTGCTGGGCCCGCAAATGACAGCCGATGCCGCAAGCCCCGAAGTTGCCGGGCTGGAGAGCAATGTGCTGGCACTGTATTCCAAGGATTACGAAGCGCATTGGGACGCCATGCTGGCTGACCTGAACCTCAAACCCGCAACAAATGCAGCACAGGCTGCACAGAACCTGTATGTCCTGTCATCACCCCAGTCGCCCATGGCCCGGCTGCTGAACAGCGCAATCACCCAGATGCAGCTTTCCGCCCAGCCGACAGCCCCATCCGCCGGGCCGGTTCAGGCCATCGCCCAGGCCGGTGCCGCCGTCGCAAATGCGAACTCGGCCGAAGCGGCCCTGAAAGGGCTTATGGCCCCCACGGGTGCCGACAGCGAAGCGGCCTTGCCCGGCAGCGATGTGGCCACCTATTACGCCCCGCTTATGACCTATGTCGGCACGGGGACTGGCGCACCGCTGTCCCTGACCCTGAACCTTATTACCAACCTGCATCAGCAGATGGCCGCCCTGATGGCGCCTTCCGGGGGCGCAGGTTCGTCCCTCCAGGGTGGGGATGCGGCGTCCCTGCTGGCGGGGGAAGCCGCAACAGCGCCCGCGCCCGTCAACCGGTGGCTGAGCAGCCTGACCCGCAACGTCAACGACCTGCGTGGCGGCAGTGCCGCCCGGGCGGCGGGTACCGCCTTCAACGGGGCGGGTGGGCCCGCGCAATTATGCCAGCAGGCGGTGGCGGGGCGTTATCCGTTCACTGCGTCTTCAAGCGCCGATATTCCGCTGGGGGACTTCGCGCGTCTGTTCGCACCCAATGGCCAGTTGGACAGTTTCTTCAGCCAGCAGGTTCAGCCGTTTATCGACATGTCGCAATCCGTCTGGCGGGTGCAGGCGGTCAACGGCGTGGCCCCCCCTATCGGCCAGGGGGCGCTGGCGGCCTTTCAACGCGCCCAGACCATCAAGCAGGCGTTCTTTGCCTCGGGCATGCAGCCAGCCGTGCAGTTCACGCTTACGCCACTCTCCCTGAGTGCCGATGCAACGCAGGCCGTGTTGCAACTGGGTGGGCTGAGCGTGACCTACGCACAGGGCCCGCAAATGGCCACCACGGTTTCCTGGCCCGGCAATGACGGCATGCAGACAGCGCGGCTGACACTGACATTGGCGGGGGGGGGCGCGCCCCTTCAACTGACGGCAACGGGGCCGTGGGCTCTGTTCCACCTGTTTGGCCAGGGCCGCATGACCCCGGCAGGCGGGCCCGATCGCTATACGCTGAGTTTCGATATCGGGGGCCATACCGTCAGCTATACGCTGGGTGCCACCTCGGTTCTGAACCCGTTTGTGCCCGGGCTTCTATCCTCCTTTCATTGTCCCGCATTATGATGGCGCATAGTGCAATGCCGTATCATCCGCCTTCGGCCGGGTTCTTCGGCAAAATTCCCTCCCAGGCCGATTTTGTGCGCGACGGGCTTTGTGAAGCCACCGTCGCGGCCCTGGACCTGTGGTGCCGCGAAAGCCTGTTGAGCGTTGCCCGGACACTTGGCCCGGACTGGCGCGACGCCTGGATGGTTGCCCCTGTCTGGCACTTCATGCTGCCGGTCGGTGCCTGTGGCCCCCAGGCGCTGCTGGGTGTGTGGATGCCCAGCATGGACCGGGTGGGACGGTGCTACCCGTTCATCGCCTGTGCCCACGCACCCGGTCCTGCCGCCCTGCTGGACGGCGCCGTATGGCTGGACCGCGTTGGTGAGGCGGCGATCCGCTGCGTGGTCGAGGACGCACCCACGGCCACGCTGCGCCGGGTTCTCGATGAACCGGCAACGCCCCGCCACGTTGCCGACACACCGGGCTGGTGGACCGATGGCGGGCCGCGGCACAGCCCCGCCCGGCTTGCTCTTGCCTGCCTGCCACCTGCCGCAATGGCGGCGGGCATGGTCCGCGATAATGAGTCATCCTGTATTCCCACAGACTATGTTCCCACAGAGGTCAGATGATACGTTCATGGGCAAAGACGGACCCCGGCCCCAAACGCCGGCATAATGAAGACCGTCTCCTGAACCGCCCCGATATCGGTTTATGGGCCGTGGCGGACGGTGCGGGTGGGCATCAGGCGGGCGATGTCGCCGCCACGATGGTGATCGAAGCACTGGACGCTCTGCCCTCCCTGCCCATGGCGGCGGACATGCTTGGTGCGATCCGCCAGGCCGTGACCGGGGCCGACGCCCGTATACGGCGGGAGGCCGCGCGCCGGGGCAGCAATGTTGTGATCGCCACCACCCTGGTCTGTCTTGTGATCAGGAACGGCTATTTCGCCTGCCTGTGGGCGGGTGATTCCCGTGCCTATCTCTATCGCGACGGCATGTTGAGCCAGATCACCCAGGACCACAGCCTGGTGCAGGAACTGGTGGATGCGGGGCAGATCAGGCCGGAAAATGCCGAATCCCACCCCCATGCCAACATCATCACCCGCGCGATCGGCGCGGGGGAGGAAGACCTTGTGCTGGACAAGGTCATAGGCAAGCTCCATCCGGGTGACAGTTTCCTGCTTTGCAGTGACGGGATCACCAAAACCCTGAACGCTGCCGAACTCAGCGCCTCGCTATCTGTCTTGCCGGACCTGGACCCCACAACCATGCTGATCAGCGCGGCCCTGGCGCACAAGGCGACCGATAACGTGACCGCGGTGGTCATTACCTGCGACCGGACCGACAGCCCCCTGTGACTGGCAGGGGCGTTCCTGGCTGGGGCGTTCACCGGGCGACTCCCGCATTGGTGCTGCCATGCCGGGGCAATGTCGGCCAGGGCGGGGCCTGGGCAGGGCCTGGCTTCGGGGAACCGGGGCGGGGGCAAGAGGTGTGTTTATTGTCCCCAATTCTGGGGACACGGGGTCATTTTTCAATCGAAAGAATGTGATATTTGGAGAAAAAACCGGTCTAAAGCTTTCATTTAACGTCACATTCGTGGCCATGATGCGATCATGGAAAAACCCGATTCCCTGCGTATCGCCATATTAGAGGACGACGTGACCTTTCACGACGCCATGGCGAGGGCGATTGCCGCCCAGCCGGACATGGCGCTCCATGCCGCGGCCACCAGCCGGGCGGCCGGGCTGGCCATGCTGGACGGGCCTGCTGCTGACGTGCTGCTGGCCGATATCGGCCTGCCCGACGGGTCCGGGCTCGACGTGGTGCGTGCCGCCGTCGAACGCTGGCCGGACTGTGCCGTGCTGGTGAACACGACATTCGGGGATGAAACCGATGTCATGACCGCCATTGCCTCGGGCGCTGTAGGCTACCTGCTCAAGGACAGCGATGACAGCCAGCGCATTGCGGATATCCGCAGCGTCCATCAAGGCGGCAGCCCGATCAGCCCCATGATCGCGCGCCGGATCCTCTCACGCTTTCGCACGCAACTGCCCCAACCTGCCGAACGCGAGCCTTCACCCTTGTCCGGGCGGGAACATGAAGTGCTGCAAAAAATTTCCCAGGGCTTTACGTCATCCGAAATCGCGGGCGAATTGCAGATATCGGCCCATACCGTGCAGACCCATATCCGGCGGATCTATCGCAAGCTTGCCGTGACATCGCGGATGGAAGCCGTCACCCTGGGCCGCCGCCATGGATGGCTCAATGACTGAAAATGCGGCCACAACCATCCTGTTTGACGACAGCGCCAGATACGACACACCCCGCCCGCATTCGCCCCAGGGGCGCCGCATGTTTCTGCTCGGCACGGGTACAGTGGCCGTGGGGCTTATCGTGCTGCTGCTGGTCCGCATGCTCCATGGCCCTGTTTTCGGGGGCTCCCCGGTCCTGTGGACCCAGTTTTTTCCCGCTGCCGAGTTCCTGAGGCAGGAGACCGTCACCGACCTGAACGCCCCGCAGGCCGATGAGATCGCAGCAGACGGCCCGCAGGGTGACTGGCGGCTGGCGACCCTCCCCTACACAGGTGTGCCGCGCACGAATGTCATTCCATCGGCAAGCCATGGCCATGCCATGACAAGCTGGTACCGCTTCAAGGTAGCGCCCCCCGCCACACTGGGGAAGATGAGCAACGATATCAGCTTCTACCTGCCGCGGTGGAAAACGGAGGGAAGACTGGCCGTATACCAGAACGGTCATCTGGTCTGGCGATCCCATGGCGATATCATCTGGAACAGTTTTAACCGCCCGGTGCTGATCGACCTGCCCATTGCCGGTCCATCGGTCATTTTGCTGCGCATGGACACGCTACCGGGGCTGGGGGGCGCCATCACCCCGGCCTGGGTTGGCCAGCATGACGCATTGTTCTGGCGATACCGCATTCGTATCGCGCTGCAATGTATCGTGCCGGGGGTGTTTGCGGTCGTGCTGCTGTCCATGGCCGTTGTTCTGTTCTTCGTGGCCCTGGCCCGGCCCGACAGCGATCTTTATCTGCTCTTCGTTTTTGCGGCCGTGCTTTATACGACACGGATCCTGCATTTTCTGGGCCCGCTCGATCCGAGCATCATCTCGCCCGTCTGGTTCGGCTGGGCCACCGTCAATTCCATGTGCTGGCTGATCGTCGTGGGCTGGCTGTTCTGCTGCGGCCTGGCCGAGGTGGAGTTCCGCTGGCTGAAGCGCCTGCTGGTCTGGGGCATGATCGCATGCACGGTTGCAACGTCGCCCCTGTTCCTTTCTTCCGCCACGATCTCCGCACTCGCACTCTGTGCCTATATTTTCTGCTTCACGCTTTCGACGCCGACCATGCCTCTGCTGATGGCCGCCATGTGGCGACGGCGTTCGGGCTCGGGCATGCTCCTGCTGTTCTGGAACATGCTGATGTTCCCCATTGCGGTGCATGACATGCTGATGGCCAATTACTATGTCAGCATCGGGCATATCTACCTGCTTCCCTATATCACCCCCGACCTGTTCCTGAGCTGTCTGTATATTCTGTGCCGACGTTACATCAACGCATTGGGCCTTGCCGAACGCAGCAACCAGATTCTGGAAACACGCCTGCACGCGCAGGAAGTAACCCTGCGCGACACATACGAACGCCTGCACCAGATCGAACAGCGCGAATTGCTGGTAGCCGAACGGCAGCGCCTGATGCGCGACATGCATGACGGCCTGGGCTCGACCCTGACCGGGGCGATCCATATGGCCGACCACGCCGCATCGCACGAGGTGCTGGCGCAGACCCTGAAAGACTGCCTGTTCGACCTGAAACTGACTGTTGATTCGCTTGAACCGGTAGACGCCGACCTGCTGATGCTGCTGGCCAACCTGCGCTTTCGCCTGACCCCACGCCTGCGCGCGCAGGGTGTCATGCTGGAATGGGCCGTGACCCCCCTGCCGCCGTTGCAGTGGCTGACACCGTCATCCGCCCTGCATATCCTGCGTATTCTCCAGGAAGTCATTACCAATATTCTCAAGCATGCCCAGGCCAGCCATATCCGCCTGTCGACCGAGACCGAACCCCCGGGCATTCTTGTGCGGGTGGAAGATAACGGGCTGGGCTTTTGCCCCGATCAGCGCACGAATGAAGGACGCGGGCTCCACAACATATGCTGGCGTGCCAATGCCCTGGCCGGGCGGGTCGACTGGCGGCTTGGCAACCCGGGAACGAACTTCATGCTCTGGCTGCCGATAGAACAGCCCGCCACCCGGGCTCAGCCGGGATCGCCATAAGTTCGGGAACGGCAGCAGCCCCCCGCCTGTTCGACCCGGCGCAGGTTTACGGGGTGGTGGTAACTTCTCCGCGCTGCACGCGGCCGATCGCAACCGCCGCGCCCCACAGGGCCAGAAAAGCCAGCACGATGGCGGCTCCGAGGGCCGTAAAATGGTCATTGGCCGCCATTATTCCGCGCATGAGCAGGCCGTTGCCGCCATCTGCCCCACCTATTCCTTGCGCCAGTTCGATCGTGCCAACTGTGCCTGCGGCCCCGAGCGAGACAAGGGTCACGGCCAGGTCGTAGCCCCGGTACCGATCGCCCCTGCGCATGCCCCAGCCATAGGCACGGCACATCAGCACGGTATCCAGCGTATCGACCAACGCCATGCCCATCGTGAACAGCAATGGAAGGGCCATGACACCCAGTAGGCCAACCCCCTGATTGGCCTGGGCCGTTGCCATTCCCAGCAGGCCGATCTCGCTTGCGGTATCGAAGCCGAGACCGAACAGGAAACCGAGCGGATACATATGCCAGCTTCGCCCGATCAGGCGGAAAACCGGCCGCAGCAGCCAGGTTGCCGGCGTGCCGGTGGCGGGCAATGAAGCGCCGCCACGGTGCAGGGCCCGCCATTGCCCCACGGCCATGCGGGCATTGGCAATAACCGCCACGCCCATGAACATGGCTGAAACAGCCGTGCCAAAAGCCCCGCCAAGCAGGTGCCATCGCTCCAGCCAGCCATGCGCGGGCAACCCCACCAGCACGAATGTGGCAAGGATCACGACGCTGGAATGACCCAGCGAAAAGAACAGCCCGACCAGTGACGGCGTGCGACCGGACTGCACAAGCCTGCGGGTGACTGTATCGATCGCCACGATATGATCTGCATCCAGCCCGTGGCGCAGGCCGAATGTCCATGCAAGGCCTGCCGCCCCCAGCAGCAGGGGCGTTGTACCCAGCAAGCTTATGGCCCCTGCCCAGGCCAGCAGGTTGGCCAGCAGCATTGCGTACAAGACGCCAGCCGGTCGCCCTATTCCCCGCGGGCCCGTCAGCCCCCTCGCGTGCCTTGCCATTTCAGTGCCTTCATGCCGGTTACGCGGGGCGATACTTTACAACCCACCCTGTTCGATAATGAAAGCGGCAATCGCATCCACCCCCTGCCCGGCCCGGACATTGGCGAACACGAAAGGCCGTTCGGCACGCATGCGTTTGCTGTCACGCTCCATGACCCCCAGATCGGCCCCAACATGGGGTGCCAGGTCGATCTTGTTGATAACCAGCAGGTCGCTGCGCGTAATGCCCGGGCCGCCCTTGCGGGGTATCTTGTCGCCGGCCGAAACATCGATGACATAAATGGTCAGGTCGGCCAGTTCAGGGCTGAAGGTCGCGGCAAGGTTGTCGCCCCCGCTTTCCACCAGCACCAGATCCAGCCCGGCAAAACGCTCCGTCAGTTCCGCAATGCCCGCAAGGTTGATGCTGGCGTCTTCTCGGATCGCCGTATGCGGGCAGCCGCCGGTTTCGATACCCATGATCCGCTCGGGTGGGAGGGACCCCGCACGGGTCAGGAATTCCGCATCTTCACGCGTGTAGATATCATTGGTGATGGCGGCGATATTGTAGTCGTCGCGAAAGCGGCGGCACAGCGCGTCCATCAAGGCTGTCTTGCCCGTGCCAACCGGGCCGCCAATCCCTACGCGCAGCGGGCCGTGCTTTGCCTTTGTCATGTCCTGAACAACCTCGTTTCCTGAGTTTCGTGATACATGGCCGCAAGGTCGGAGCCGAAACACGCCCCGCCCACATCTTCCAGCGTCTGGTCCTGTGCGTGGCGCGCCGCCGCCGCCAGCGCAGGTTCAAGCCGGGCGAGCGCATGCAGCCCGTCCGTCTGCCCCAGCGGTACCAGTCTGACAGCGGCCGAGACAAGGGCCGCCATCGCCGCATAGCCGCCCGACAGCACGGCCTGCCTGCATGCGACACCGCCCCGGCGGAACACAAGCCCCTGGGCTACCGGCAGGGGCCAGCGCTGCCCGGCCAGAACCGTGCTGGGCGGTGTGACATTCCATACGCCAGCAGCGCGCAGGAAGGCTTCGCCCTGGTAGGTCGTTTCCTCATACCGCTCGCGCGAGGTAGCTGTGGCGCAGGCGAACTGCGCAATATCGCGCAGGCGGTCATCGTCTTCCCCCGCCACCCAGGCCGCGTGCAGGATGACAAGGTCGTTGCCCAGGCTGCCATGCTGCAACAGGGCGTAGGTCCATGCGCACAAGGTCTGCACATCGCACACATCCCCACGCTCCACGGCCCATTCCAGCCCATGGCTGTAGGCATACCCGCCCGTGGGGAAGGCGGGAGACACCCATGACAGAAGCCGCAGAAAATCCTGCCCTGCCAGTGCCTGTCCAGCCGGTACTTCTCCCGCCCCTGCCTGCTCAGCCATGCGAATGGGTGTGGCCACTGCCATGGTCGTGCTTGTGGTCGTGCGGGTGGGCATGCGCATGGCCATGTTCATGCGTGCCGGCCCGCCCCGCATAGGCCCCGCTTTCGGGGTCGAAGGCCGCCTGCACATGGCGGATCTGGCCGCCCAGCCCTTCGATCATGTCCGCAATCACATGGTCGTGCCGCACAAAGATGCGGTGTTCCGCGATGGCGGCGGGCAGATGCCGGTTGCCCAGATGCCATGCCAGCCGCAGCAGATGCAGCGGATCCTGCGCACTGACTTCCATCAGCGCTTCGGGGATGGCCTCTACCCGGACAATACGGCCATCTTCAAGCCGCAGCCCGTCGCCATCGTGCAGCAGGCGGGCGTGTTCGAGGTCGAGCAATACTTTAGCGCCGGAGCGTAAAGGCAGCATCATGCGCCTGCGGTGGCGGCCTTCGTAATCGGCGGCGAATACATCCGCAGCATCCGCTTCGGTCCAGCTTCCTGCTGGCAGGATTTCGATTACACGGGTCATCAGAACAGGAAATACCTTTGGGCCATGGGCAGGATCTCGGCGGGTTCGCATGTCAGCAGCACGCCATCGGCGCGGACTTCATAGGTTTCGGGGTCCACCTCGATCTGCGGCATGGCGTCGTTGTGGATCATGCTGGACTTGCCAATGCCGCCACGCGTATCGGACACGGCGGAAAGACGTTTGTGCAGGCCCAGCTTGCGGCCGATATCGTCCTCAAGCGCTGCCTTTGATACGAATGTCAGGCTCGTATGCGTCAACGCCCCGCCGTAGCCACCGAACATCATGCGCCCGTGTACGGGTTGCGGCGTGGGGATGGAGGCATTGGGATCACCCATCATGGCATAGGCGATGGCCCCACCCTTGATGACCAGATCGGGCTTGACGCCAAAAAAGGCGGGGTCCCACAGAACAAGATCGGCCAGCCTGCCCACGGCGATGGACCCGACCTCGTGCGAGAGACCATGGGCTATGGCCGGGTTGATGGTATATTTCGCGATATAGCGCTTGACGCGGTTGTTATCCGCAGCACCGTCCCCCGGCAATGCACCGCGCTGGAGCTTCATCTTGTGGGCCGTCTGCCATGTGCGCAGGGGCACTTCGCCCACCCGCCCCATGGCCTGGCTGTCCGAAGACATCATGGACAGCACGCCCATGTCATGAAAAATATCCTCGGCCGCTATGGTCTCCCGCCGGATACGGCTTTCGGCAAAGGCGATATCCTCGGGCACCCTTGGGTCAAGGTGATGGCAGACCATGAGCATATCCAGATGCTCGTCAAGCGTATTGCGCGTAAAGGGCCGCGTGGGGTTGGTGGAAGATGGCAGCACGTTGGGCAGGCCCGCCACGCGGATGATATCGGGCGCATGTCCCCCGCCCGCCCCTTCCGTATGAAAGGCATGGATGGTCCGCCCCCGGAAGGCCGCGATCGTATCTTCCACAAACCCGCTTTCGTTCAGCGTGTCGGTATGGATCATGACCTGCACGTCCATCCTGTCGGCAACGCCCAGGCAGCAGTCGATGGCCGCAGGGGTTGAGCCCCAGTCCTCGTGCAGTTTCAGGCAGCACGCGCCTGCGCGCACCATTTCCTCCAGCCCTTCGGGGCGGGACGCATTGCCTTTGCCCGCGAAAGCCAGGTTGACCGGGAAGGCATCCGCCGCCTGCAACATGCGGGCCAGATGCCACGGCCCGGGCGTGCAGGTGGTGGCGGCGGTGCCCGTGGCAGGCCCCGTGCCACCGCCCAACATGGTGGTGATGCCCGATGCCAGGGCTTCCTCTATCTGCTGGGGGCAGATGAAATGGATATGGCTGTCAATGCCGCCAGCGGTCAGTATCTTGCCTTCGGCGGCGATAATTTCCGTGCCCGGTCCGATTATAATGTCCACGCCAGGCTGGATATCGGGATTGCCCGCCTTGCCTATTCCCGCGATCCGCCCATCGCGCAGGGCCACATCCGCCTTGACGATCCCCCAATGGTCGATGATCAGCGCATTGGTAATGACGGTATCCGCAGCCCCTTCCGCCCGCGTGACCTGGGACTGCCCCATGCCATCGCGAATGGTCTTGCCACCGCCAAAACGCACTTCCTCGCCATAGGTGGTAAAGTCCTTTTCCACCTGCACCAGCAGGTTCGTATCGGCCAGGCGCACCCGATCCCCCGTGGTGGGGCCGAACTGGCCAGCGTAATCATGCCGTGTCAGACGGGTCATTGATCCACCTTCCCCATCACGTCGCCCCGAAAGCCGATCACACGCCGCAGTCCGCGCAGGGGCACCAAGGTCACGTCCCGCTCCTGCCCCGGTTCGAAACGCACAGCACCGCCCGATGGCACGTCCAGCCGCCAGCCCAGGGCCTGCGACCGGTCGAAATGCAGGGCGGGATTGGCCTCGGCAAAGTGGTAGTGGCTGCCAACCTGCACCGGACGATCGCCCGTATTGGTGACACGCAGCACGCGGCGGGGCTGGCCTTCATTCAGGGTAATATCGCCACTGGCAGGCAGGGTTTCCCCGGGTATGGCCCCTTCGGGCAAGGGATCAGCGTATCGGGTCATGAACGGTCACCAGTTTTGTCCCATCGGGAAAAGTTGCCTCCACCTGCACATCGTGGATCATCTCGGCAACGCCGGGCATGACCTGCGCGCGGGTCAGCACATGGCCGCCGCTGGCCATCAGCTCGGCCACGCTCAACCCGTCGCGCGCACCTTCCACCACGTGGTCTGTAATCAGGGCGACGGCTTCAGGGTAGTTCAGGCGCACGCCACGTTCCAGCCTGCGCCGCGCCACCATGGCCGCCATGGAAATGAGCAGCTTGTCTTTTTCCCGCGGTGTCAACTTCATGTCTTATCGATCCGTTCCCATGTGCCTTTACCCGTCATGACCGCCATGTGGAAGGCAGGGGCCGGCCGTTCCGCAACACGGGCAGGATATGCCGCAACGCGACTTCCAGAGGCCAGCCGCCCTGCGCCATTCCCCTGACCACCAGCATGCCATTCCAGGCGGAAGCCGCAAACCCCACGCATTCGGGTTCCGTCAACCGGGCGCGCAGGGCCGGCAAAAGATCCATGGCCTGCGGGCTGACCAGCACCAGTGTCGCCACCGCCCCTTGCCCGCCCGCAATCGCAGGCTGCGCCAGCAGGCTCGCCACATCCGCGCTTTCCAGCCGCAGCATGTCTTCAAGCAGCAGTCTGCCATCACGCCGGATGGACAGGCGGTCACGCACGGCCAGGTCAGACAAATGCTCGCCCGAGCCCCTGCGCCCGAATATCCGGCTTTCTACAAACAGGAAGGTGGAGGATGCGGCCATGTCCACCTGCATGTGGCGATGCAGGCGGCTGCCATCGAAAAAGATCGTGCCATGCGGCAGCCATTCAAGCCGGGCCTGCGCCCCGACATGGCACGACACCGCCATCTGCGCTGCCGTATCCCCCGCGCGGGCACGATAGATCCGTTCAGCGGCCTGGGATGTCACCACAAGGTCTGTTCCCTCACCGCAGGCAAGGCGGCCTTCAATATGGTCTCCCGCCGCAATTCCGCCCGATATATTGACTGTCGCCGCTTCCAGCCCCTGCCCCGCTACGCGCGGAAAAAGCAGGCGACAACAGCCCCCCTGTACCAGATCGGCCATGCGGGTCCGTGGCCCGAAAGCCCTGACCTCCAACCCGAATTGACCTCTTGCACGCTGGAGAGGTGTCGTCACAAAGTTCATATCCGTCCTGCCGCGATCAGGCCGATCTTAGCGCCTGCGCGCGACAGGTCCAGATGTCAGCTATAGGTTTCAACCCCCAGGTTTTCACGGAAATTCCTGCCCTCGTAATCCTTGCGGAACAGGCCACGGCGCTGCAGTTCCGGCACGACAAGGGTGGTGAAGTCTTCCACACCGGCGGGGAAGTGAGTGGGCACGGCCAGAAAACCATCGCAGGCATCGGCTTCAAGCCATTCCTGCATCGTGTCGGCGATGGTGGTCGGCGATCCCACCATTTTCATGTAGCTGCCTTCGGCAAACGTGCGGGCTGTCTCGATAATGGACAGGTTTCCGCGACGGGCCAGCGCCATGATTGCCGCGCGATGCGATTTGCCGTTATTGGTGTCGGGCAGTTCGGGCATCGGGCCGTTAAGATCATAGTCGCGGAAGTTTATGCCGCCGGAATGGGGCATGAGATGCGTAATCGCCAGGTCTTCGGGAATGAGATTCTTCATGCGTTCCCTGAAGTCTGCGGCATCCTGGTCCGTCTTCCCGACAATGGGCGTAATGCCGGGCAGCACCTTGATCTTGTCCGGATCACGACCGAAACGTACGGCGCGCTTGCGAATATCCTCGCGGAATAAACGGCTTTCGGCGATATCCGTTTGCAGGGTGAAGATGACGTCGGCCGTCCGGGCCGCCAGTTCCCGCCCGGGTTCGGACGCCCCGGCCTGCAGGATCACGGGCCTGCCCTGCGGGCTCTTGTCCATTGTCAGCGGTCCACGGACCTTGAAGAATTTTCCTTCATGCTGGAGGAAATGCATTTTGTTGACATCAAAATAAACACCCCTCTCCTTATCCCGGGTTATCGCCCCTTTTTCCCAGCTGTCCCAAAGCCCGGTCACGACATCGACGAACTCGCTGGCACGTTCATAGCGCGCGCCGTGCTGCATATGTGCGTCGAGACCAAAATTCTGGGCCTCGCTTTCATTGAACGATGTGACCAGATTCCAGCCAGCACGCCCGTTACTGATAAAATCGATGGAGGCAAACCGACGCGCCACATTATAGGGTTCGTTGAACGTTGTGGTCGATGTGGCGGCAAGACCGAGATGCGTGGTCTTCATGGCCAGGGCAGGCAGGAGCATCATGGGATCGAAATGGATCGAGCGTGGATTGGCAGCGCCGTAAGTATCGCCTTTCAAGATCTCATTACTACGCGGTACAGCCGCCTGATCTTCAAAGAAAATGGCGTCCATCTTCGCTTGTTCGGCAAGCTGGGCCGCCCGGACGTAATGCTCGATTCCAAGATCTATTTCCGGAATGGCATCGGGCAGGCGCCAGGCCCCCAGATGTTGCCCGGGAAAAAGAAAGAGTGCGAGACGCAGCATTTTATTGGTCATCAGCTATCCCTCAAGCTTAGGTTCTAGGATGGACAAAGCTCCAGTTGCCGAAATGGATTTCGGGTAGCACTCACCCATTTTGCCTGGACAGGTCCTGGTTTTACGTTCGTTCGGCAGCATCATGAGATGTCGGCAGTTGCAACGCACACGGTGTTCTGATGGAGCAGGATGCAGGCACATACGGCTCCCCCGCCTTCCATGAACCCGTCCATGCCATAATGATGCGATCTCCATGATTTCATGGCGCTTCCTCTTCGACCGGGCATGGCATCCTCTTTATCGGATACGACGCTGAAACCCACGCCCATCATCGTAACTCATGCGATATAATCAGTATACTGATTATATCGGTCCACGCAAGGGGAGGAAAACCCGCCGGTGAACTTGCCCCACCCTGTTTGCCTTTTCCCTTTTGGTGCCGAACCCGACGGCGGGTGCGTTCAGGCACTGCTGGCGAGCATTTCCCAGTTCAGGCCAAAACGGGCAAGATATTTGCGCAGGCGGTCCGCGTCGTTCTGGCTGGCCTTGCCTTGGCGGGATACGGCGAACAGCCGCCGCCCCGCCGCGGAAAGCGACGAGGCTTCGCGACAGGCCCGCACCACGGCTGCGAGTTGTGCCCGGTCGAACTCGTCCACGCCTGCCGGGTCGGGCAGGATTTCAGCCAGCAGCGCAAGGTCATCGTCGCGCTGGACTGCCGACCATTGGCGGGTCAGGGTCGTGATTTCCGCCTCCACCATGGGCAGGGTTATGCGCCCGCGTTCGGCAAGGGTGCACAGCCTGCGGGCCGAGGCCGACAGATCCCGGTAATTACCTGTCCAGGCCATGGCCGGGTCACGGGCAAAATGCAGGTAGCGTGCCCTTGCATCCACATTGAAGCCGATCTTGCACCCCAGGCTCCGTTCCGCTTCCTCCAGTTCATACGCCAGTTCGGCTTCCATATCCTCGCGCCGATTGCGCAATGGCGGAAGGTGGAAAACCCATAAGGCCAGTCGCGCCAGCAGGTCGGGGCGCATGATGCCCTGCTGCGCCAACACGGACAGGTCACGGCTGGTGGCGGCAATCAGGTGAAAGCGGCAGCTCTGCGCGGTATCCGACCCCACGGGGTAGTAACTGCCGCTTTCCAGCGCATCGAGCAGCAGGCCCTGTTCCGCCTGGGGCAGCAGGTCGATGTTATCGAGGAACAGCACGCCGCCTTCGGCCTCGCTGATGAAGCCGGACCGCTCGGTGCCCGCAAGCCCCACCACGTTGCGCCGCTGGCCAAACAGGGCCGCCATGGCCTGCGGCCCCTGCAATCCGGCACAGTTCACCTGGACCAGACGACCCTTGATACGACGGCGCTGGAGTTTGAGTTCATGAATACGGCGCGCAAGCGTGGTCTTGCCAACACCAGCCTCCCCCACCAGCAGGACTGGCTCATCCGAGCGGGTCACGACCTGTTCCAGCCGCTCTATCATGCTGTGAAAGGCCGCGTTCCGGGTCGGGATACCGCCGCGCAGCATGTAGGAATGTTCACGTGCCGCCGCTTCGAAGCGGCGTTGCAACGCATTGTAGCGTGCCAGGTCAAGGTCGATGATGTCGATTGTGCTGTTGGGGCTGCTCTTCCCGCGCGGTGGTCCGCTCTGGAGCAGGCAGGCGGGAATATGGCGGCTTTCCGTCAGCAGGAACCAGCAGATCTGGGCGACATGGGTGCCTGTGGTCAGGTGGACGTAATAATGTTCCCGATCTTCGTCAAAGCCGTAGGATTCCGCAAAATCGTACAGCTTTCCGTAAACCTCTTGAAAATCCCACGGGTTGTCGAGTTCCATATCCACCAGCCGCACCTCGGTCTGGGGCGACAGGGCCACGATATCACGCGCCACCTTCTCGGCCAGCCGCAGGTTGCGGTGGTCATGGAGCAGTTCCAGCCGATCGACCGGGAATTCAGGGTTGGCACAGATCTGCACCGAGGGCCGCCAGGAGCGGCGACGCCCCTGGTCGAGAACGGTGCCGATAAAGCCGATGACAACATTACGCATACGCTTATATAAAACGATAAAACCCTATAAATCCATATAATATTTCGCGCACCCCTTGCGCTGAAAATCTCATAATATCATTTAGTAACAACCTGTTATGGGGATTTGCCGTTTTTCTTTTTTTTCGCTCTTCCATCTAGCAAAAAAGAGGGGTGACGAAGAAAGGAAACAAAGCCATGGCAAACCGATCGGTGTTTGCGTCGCTGCGGGGGCGGTTCGCACCGCAGGCCGACACCCGTAACGCGGCAGGTGCTCCTGCCTATGACCTCGCTCCGGCCCATAAGCTCGCCCAGCTTGCCATGACAGGCACTTTCGGCGGTGGCTATTACCAGGACGCACAGGCACAGGCGCGAACCCTGATCGAACTGGCCAACACCGTAAACCCGGATTTCCTGGCCCGCACTGCCATCCATGCGCGGGACAAGGGGCACATGAAGGATACGCCTGCTTTGCTGCTGGCTGTTCTGTCCGGGCGAGATCCGGTGCTGTTTGCCCGTGCGTTCCCCAAGGTGGTGACATCGGGCCGGGTGCTGCGCACCTTTGTGCAGATCATGCGGTCTGGACAGGCCGGGCGTAAATCCCTGGGCTCACGCCCCAAGGCCATGGTGCGGGACTGGTTGAATGGTGCCTCCGACGGGCAGCTTCTGGCAGCGTCGGTAGGGAATGCACCGTCATTGGCCGATGTCATTCGCATGGTCCATCCACGTCCGGCTGACCCGCAGCGCGAAGCCTTCTATGCGTGGCTGATCGACCGGCCTGTCGATGTGTCGGCCCTGCCGCCCATCGTGCAGGACCTGCTGGCCTTCCGCTCTGGCGTGTCGGAACAGGTGCCCGCCGTGCCGTTCCAGTTGCTGGGCAGCCTGCCGCTTACGCCCGGGCAGTGGGGTGCTGTCGCCCGCACGGCTTCATGGCAGACCCTGCGGCAGGGGCTGAACATGCTGACACGCAACGGCGCCTTTGCGGACCCTGCGGTCATAGCGCATGTGGCGAGTGTGCTGTGCGACCCGGAACGGATCAGGGCGGCCAAGGCCCTGCCCTACCAGTTGCTGGCCACGCTGCGCGCCCTGAACAAGGCGGTGCCGCCTGCCCTGCGGGAGGCCTTGCATGACGCCATGGAGCGTGCGGTCGCCAACGTGCCCCGGTTTGCCGGGCAGGTTGTGGTGTGCCCCGACGTGTCCAGTTCCATGCGTTCGCCGGTTACGGGGTACCGGAGCGGCGCCGCCACGGCGGTGCAGTGCATTGATGTTGCAGCTCTTGTGGCTGCGGCGATCAAGCGCAGCAACCCGGATGCACGTATCCTGCCCTTCGAGGAACAGGTGCGGGACATCGCCCTGGAGCCGCGGGATACGATCCTGACCAATGCCCGCCGGCTTGCGGAACTGGGCGGCGGTGGCACGGATTGCGCGGCCCCCTTGGCGTGGCTCAACGCCCGGCATGAAGCACCGGACCTTGTGGTGTTCGTGTCGGATAACCAGTCCTGGGGCAATAAACGGCCCGATGGGACGCCCACAGGCATGCTGCGGGAGTGGACAAAGCTGAAGGCCCGTAACCGGAAAGCGCGCCTCGTATGCATCGATATCCAGCCTTACGGCACCGCACAGGTGCTCGAACGGGAGGATGTATTGAATATAGGCGGCTTTTCCGATGCGGCCTTCGACCAGATGGCCGAATTCGCATCCGGCCGGATGGAGGCCACACACTGGGTCGGGCAGATCATGGCCCAGCCCCTTTGAACAGGCCCGGGGAATGCCGGTGGGATTACAGGAAAGGCAGCGGGCAACCGCCTGTCGCGGGTTCAAATCCCGCTCCCCACCATCCTTGTCTCCGGCCCCATTTTCCAACCCCTGGCGAATGCAAGGGGGGACTACATTCGTGAAGGCAGCCCCTATGGGGCCCTTATGTCCCCCCATCCCCTTGTCGCCAGGGCCTTTTTAGCCACCCCGACCGCCGGGGAAATGCATGGCGGACTACATTCATCAAGTCCATCACAGCCCTTGTCCCCATGGTGTGGCCGGCCCGCGTAAGCCACGGGCCGGTTGCCGGGATCATGCGCACATAACCGCGGGTGCCTGCGCACGCGCGGCCTGGAAAGAAGACGTGAATGACCATGACCCATGAACATCCAGCCCCCATAACTGGAAATGACCTGATTGCATGGGGCCACCGTCCCGGTGCCGGCTTTGCCGCCTTGTTGGCGCGTGCCAGTACCGCGCAAAAAGACGGAATGGACAGTGCCCAGATCCGCTCTCTGCTGGCGGCCGATCTGTCGCCACCCCCGCCGTCGCTCCTGCCCTTGCGTGCGGAAGGCGAGGTGCCGCTGCATATCTCGCTTCGTGCGGAAAACGAGGACGAAACCACCAACATGAACAAGGTGCTGGCCACGATGCGCGAAGTGCTGCGCACCCCTACGGTGGAAGCCGGGGCCGTCATGCCCGATGCCTGCCCGGCGGGACCGCTGGGCACCATTCCTGTGGGCGGCATTGTCGCGACGCGCAACGCCATTCATCCCGGCATGCATTCGGCCGACATATGCTGCTCGGTGATGATGACCGACCTTGGTAATGCCGAGCCCAGGATGGTGCTGGATGCGGCTTCGGCCATTACGCATTTCGGTCCCGGTGGGCGCAAGGATGGCAACCGCTTCGCGGTGGACCCCGATCTGCTGGACGCATTCCGCGCCAACCCGTTCTTGAAGCGCGAAAAGACCCTGGACGCGGCCCGGACCCACATGGGTACCCAGGGGGATGGTAATCACTTCCTGTTTGTCGGGCGTTCGCGCAGTACGGGGCATACGGTCATGGTCACGCATCATGGGTCACGCGGGCCGGGTGCACGGTTGTACACCTCCGGCATGGAGGTGGCGGAGCGCTACAGACAGCAGCTTTCGCCCGACACGCTGCCCCAGAATGCATGGATACCGGCCGATAGCGAGGATGGTCGTGCCTATTGGCAGGCTCTGCAACTGACGCACCGGTGGACAAAGGACAATCATGCCACGCTGCACCACGCCATCAGCACGGCGGTACGGGCCAATGTGGTGGAGCGGTTCTGGAACGAACATAACTTCGTGTTCGAGCGTGATGGCCTGTTCTACCATGGCAAGGGCGCGACACCCGCCTGGGGCAAGCATGCCGATGATGCCTGTGGCAAGGTGATCATTCCGCTGAACATGGCCGAGCCGGTCCTGATCGCACGCGGAAACGACGCCCCCCACGCGCTGGGCTTTGCGCCCCACGGCGCGGGTCGCAACTTCACGCGAACCGAGCACCGCCGCCGCATGGGAGCCATCACGGCGGAAGCGCTGCTTACGGCCGAGACACAGGGGCTGGATATCCGTTTTTACGGAGGCAAGGTGGATATCTCGGAACTGCCCTCAAGCTACAAAAGGGCCGATACGGTGGTGCAGCAGATCGGGGAATACGGCCTGGCCGAGATCGAGGACTATATCGACCCCTTTGGCTGTATCATGGCGGGCAACATGGGCTACAGGGGGCGCAGGTCTGCCCGCCGCTCTCCCTGAACCGGGGCGCTGACTTGGCCGGAAAGAAAAAGAGGCGCAATCCATCGGGATTGCGCCTCTTTCAACTTGTACCGCATCAATACGGTGCTCAGGGAATCATGGGCTCCACAAAAAAGCCCGATGTCCATCGGTCCTAGTAATGGACGGACATGGAATCGATCGGCGTCACTTTCGGCGGAGCGAAGGTGGTCAGGTCGATCCCTTCGACGGCAGCCATGTATTCCTCATTGCTCGGCATCCGGCCAAGGATAGCCGACAACACCACGACGGGGGTCGAGGCCAGAAGGGATTCCCCTTTCTTCTCGCCGGAATCTTCAACGACACGGCCCTGGAACAGGCGGGTCGAAGTCGCCAGAACGGTATCGCCCTTTTCCGCCTTTTCCTGATTGCCCATGCAGAGATTGCAGCCCGGACGTTCCAGATAGAGAATGTTCTCGTATTCGGTCCGCGGGGTGGCCTTGGGGAGCAGGTCATTGAATTCGAAGCCGGAATAGCGCTCCAGGATTTCCCAATCCCCTTCGGTCTTCAGTTCATCGATGATGTTATAGGTCGGCGCAGCGACGACCAGCGGCGCCTTGAACTCAACCTTTCCTTGCGCCTTCTCAAGGTTCTTGAGCATCTGGGCCACGATTTTCATATCGCCCTTATGCACCATGCAGGAGCCCACAAACCCAAGGTCTACCTTCTTGGTGCCGCCGTAATACGAAACCGGGCGGATCGTGTCGTGGGTGTAGCGCTTGGACACGTCAGGGTTGTTTACATCCGGATCGGCGATCATCGGCTCATTGATCTCGTCGAGATCGACCACGACTTCGGCAAAATATTTCGCATTGTCGTCGGGGGCCAGCGCGGGCTTTTCGCCCGAGCGGATCTCGGCAATACGCTTGTCAGCCTTGGCGATAAGGCCCTTCAACGTGCCTGCGGCATTTTCCATGCCCTTGTCGATCATGATCTGGATGCGCGACTTGGCGATTTCCAACGACTCTATCAGCGTCTCATCCTGCGAGATGCAGATGGAAGCCTTCGCCTTCATTTCGGCTGTCCAGTCGGTGAAAGTGAAGGCCTGGTCGGCAAGCAGCGTTCCGATATGCACCTCAATGACGCGGCCCTGAAAGACGTTATCGCCGCATTGCTTAAGCATCTGCGCCTGTGTCGCATGCACCACGTCACGGAAGTCCATATGCGGCTGCATCGTGCCTTTGAACGTAACCTTGACCGATTGCGGGATCGGCATCGTCGCCTCGCCCGTGGCCAGTGCCAGCGCCACGGTGCCAGAGTCGGCACCAAAGGCCACACCCTTGGACATGCGGGTATGGCTGTCGCCCCCGATGATGATCGCCCAGTCATCCACGGTGATGTCGTTCAGCACCTTGTGAATCACGTCCGTCATCGCGGGATAGACGCCCTTGGGGTCACGCGCGGTGATCAGGCCGAAGTTGTTCATGAATTTCATGAGCTTCGGGATATTCGCCTGTGCCTTCTTATCCCACACGGAGGCCGTATGGCAGCCAGACTGGTATGCGCCATCCACAAGGGGGGAGATGATGGTCGCTGCCATCGCCTCAAGCTCCTGTGCGGTCATCAGGCCAGTTGTGTCCTGGGAACCGACGATATTCACCTTCACACGAACGTCCGAACCCGCGTGCAGGATCTTGCCCGGCGTTACACCAACGGCATTGCGGTTAAAGATCTTCTCGACCGCGGTCAGGCCCTGGCCGTCAAGCGCAATCTCCTTGTTCGGTGCAAAGACCGGGGTGGCCTCGATCCCCAGCGTCTGGGCCGCAAAGGTCTGGAGCTTCTTGCCGAAAACGATCGCGTAAGAACTGCCCGCCTTCATGAACTCCATTTTCTGCGGAGTTAATGCGGCGGCAATATCAACCAGCTCCTTGCCGTTCTCGTCACGAAGCTGCTTGTTCTTGACATCGATCTTCAGGACAGTGCCGGTCTCGACTGAATATTTCTGCTCAAGAACGGGGTTGCCGTCGCTGTTCAGGACCGGCTTGCCGTCTGCGTCGGTCTTCTTGACCCAGTTTTTCAGGTTGATGCCGATACCACCGGTCACGTCGACAGTGGTTGCAAAAATTGGCGAAATACCGTTGGTGCCAGCGACGATCGGGGCGAAGTTGACGAAAGGCACATAGGGGCTGGCCCGCTTGCCGGTCCAGAGTGCGACGTTGTTCACGCCAGACATCCGCGACGAGCCCACGCCCATCGTGCCCTTTTCGGCGATCATCATCACCCGCTTGCCGGGGTGCTGCTTTTGCAGGGCGACGATTTCCTGCTGCGCCTCGGGCGAGATCATGCACTGGCCGTGCAATTCGCGGTCCGAGCGCGAATGCGCCTGATTGCCCGGTGACAGAAGGTCGGTCGAGATATCGCCTTCAGCGGCGATGAAGGTCACGACCTCGATCTCGTCTTCGACATCCGGAAGCTTGGTGAAGAATTCGGCCTTGGCGTAGCTCTCGAGCACGTCTTTTGCGACGGCGTTGCCGGCTTTGTAGGCATCGCGCAACCGGAACATGTCGGCGTCATAGAGGAAGACCTGGGTCTTCAGTACTTCGCCCGCCTGCTTGGCGATCGCGCTGTCATCGCCCAGGGCGATATCGAGCAGCACCCTGACCGACGGACCACCCTTCATGTGCGAAAGCAGTTCGAGCGCAAAGGCTGGGGTAATCTCGGGGACAACCGTTTCGCCCAGGACGATCTTCTTCAGGAAGGCCGCTTTGACATCGGCGGCACTCGTTGTGCCGGGCAGCGTGTTGTAAATGAAGAATTTGAGGGCCTCTGCCCGGTGTTCGTTACCGGGATCCTCAATCAACGTGATAATTTCACGAACGAGGCCGCCGTCGTCGATCGGCTTGGGGGCAAGCCCTTGCTTTTCTCTGTCCTTGATTTCGGCCAGGTAATCTGAGTAGGCGTTCATCGCAATTCCAACGTCATTGAGGTGTATGGACCTGAAACGCGGCCCCGCAAACCGGTATGGTTAAGTCGGCTTAAGGTTCTGATGGATCCCAGTTACGCCAACCCCTGCCGACTGACAAGACACGGCATTTCAGCAACAATAGTCCTTTGAATTCAGCGTTGACGGCTTAAAAATGGCAATCCACATGCCGGCTGGACTGGAATATGCGATCACCAATTTTAACCCCCCTGAGCTTTCCCGATCTGGCCGATGACGCAGCAATTGTCATTTCAATTTTCCGGCACTGGCACTCTTGAACTGCCCGGCTTTAACCGAAGCCTGCGATATCGAGCCGGCTCTGATTTTCACGGATGACCCTGGCATCGCATAAACCGTTGACCGCCCCTGCCGGGCCATTGTCGTAGATGCTCCAATGCCGACCGCGATGGAGTGAGGGGATGTCATCCGGCTCCCTGGTTCAGGGTTCTCCTGCCTCCGGGGCGACCGGCCTTAACTCAGTAAAGCCGAAGATATTTCTGGTAATCGGACTTGTGTTTAAAAAGAAACAGAACATAGTAATCACGATAGTTCCGCCTGCGCCGGAAAACCTTTTCATAAAAGGGAAAGACATTATATGGCCCTTCAAAGCCATTCATGTCGCATGTTTCGGCTTCAATGCATTTTACTTGAAAGAGCGGGGCATATAAAGCACTGTCCGACCTCTGGTCGTATCTGACATGGAAAAGATTTTTCCTGAAATCCCGAAGCCGTGGCGGCAGAAGGAAAATCATGTCCTGTTCGATCCAGGTCTGTCTGCCGTCAACCTTGCGTAGATAACGCATGTCCTCGGGCATATCGGCGTAGAATGCGAAGTTCTGTACGATCATCCCTCGGGCCGCAGCGGTGAACAGGAACCGCTGTCTTTAAGCATGAAACCTTCCAAAAATCAACATATGGTGAATATATAGACCCATTCCTTCCCATAAGGACGAACACATGGATGCTTCTGTCTTGGCGGCCCTTATTCCTTCCTATGTCTGGCCTGACATTCTGCGGCCACATATCGAAACCCTGTATGACGTCATTCATCACTCCATCGCCCCCAACGCACCTGCCGCCGATCGAGAGGGGCACTATCCGACAACGTCCATCGTAGCGCTGAAGGCATGTGGTGTAATGGCCGCTGCCCTACCCCGCTCCTATGGCGGCTGGGGCCTGACACAGGCCCAGTCCCAGGAAATTCTATTGCGCATGGCCAGCGCAGATCCGTCAGTCGCACAAATATATAAGGTCCATGACGATCTGGTGCGCGAAATCTTCACTTTCGCGGATGATGCCACATGCCGCCGCCTGGGCCACGACATTGCATCGCGCAATATCATTATCGGTCAAGCGATTGCGGAGGAAGGAGCCCGCGCCGATCAGTTCGGGCATGTCGTTGCAACACCCGACCATGGCTGTCATATCCTCAACGGCCGCAAGATTTACGCCACGGGAGCAATGGGGGCCGACCTTATCGCCATTACGTCCCACGACATTGCCGGCGGAGCCATGCGCTTCGACCTCGTCCCCCGTCGGACGGCTGGTTTGACCGTTCTGGACGACTGGAGCGGCATGGGACAACGCGCGACAGCCTCAGGCACTGTCATACTGGACAATGTGCGAACCGTACCAGGACTGGTGATACCGAAGGAGAACCCATCCCCACCCGACTGGTCATCCCTTCGTTACCAGCATGGTTTTTCTACAATCATGGCCGGGATCGGGATGGCCGCATTGCGTTATGCGGCCGGCTTTGTGCGCGAACAGGCGCGGCCATGGATTTCCGTACAAGGGAAAAATGCCAGTGACGACCCGATGGTGCGCCGCCTGTTTGGCGAGATCGGCGCGGAGCTTGCCGGAGCCGTCGCCCTGATCCGTGACGCCGCCAACGGGCTCGACTTGCGTGCATCCGGCGTTATTCCGCGGGCGGAAGCCGCCATGGCCGTCTATGCGGCACGCTCTCTTGCCTCCCGGGTGAGCCTGCGTGCCACGTCGGACATCATGAGCGCCATGGGGGCGCGGGCGACCAGGGAATCGATCGGCTTCGACCGTTACTGGCGCGATGCGAGAACGCTCTCACTTCACGATCCGGTCGATTGGAAACATGAAGAGATTGGCCGACATCTCCTCACGGGCTGGCTTCCAGAGCCCTCCTTGTATGGTTAACGTTGTTGGCACCATGCCTCGGGTGCCGGTTGATATTTCGTCCCGAGATTTGGGGGGCTGGTCGTTATGCACGCTTCTTCATGGGCCATGGCAAAACGTCCCGCTCCGCACCATCCGATTTTCAGATCAGTGTTCCAGGCGAAGCGCGACCATTGCCAATGCTTATAGCAAGAAACGCGGCGATTACTCCGGCGGCACCTGCCAGAACAAGCATGTCCTGGTAGCTTCCCTGCGCCTGTCGCAGTATGCCTGCGAGGGAGGCGGCACAGGCCGCCCCGATCTGATGTCCGAACACGATCCAGCCAAACACGATCGGGGCAGAGCGTTCCCCAAACGCCATGTTGGACAGGCGCAGGGTTGGCGGAACGGTTGCGATCCAGTCGAGGCCATAGAATATCCCGAAGATCATCAGACTTTCAGGCGAGAAATCGATGAAGGGTAGCGCAATCAGCGACAGCCCCCGCAGTCCATAATAGGAAAACAGCAGCCAGCGCGCATCCAGCCGGTCTGTCAGCCAGCCGGACAGCGTGGTGCCGATAAGATCGAACATTCCCATCATGGCAAGGTATCCTGCCGCCGGAACTTCCCCGATGCCATGGTCGGCGCAGATTGCGATGAAATGCGTGCCGATCAGTCCATTCGTAGTGAAGCCACACACAAAGAAGGTCGCGAACAGAAACCAGAAGTCTCGTTTGCGCGCGGCCGCCAGCAGGGCCGTTATGGCCGTGCGTAAAGGGTTTTGGTCCGTATACCGGAGCGGCTCATGATCCGGTTCCGCCCCATGTGGCACCAGTCCACGATCCTCAGGGTGCTCTGGCAGGAAAAGAGCCACAAGGGGCACCAGTATCAGGGTGGTTGCGGCAACGGCCATGACAGGTGCCCGCCACCCGAAATGATGGGCAAGTCCTGCAAGACCCGGCAGGAAAAGTAACGAACCGGTTGCCGTGCTGGCGGCTAGCAGACCCATGATCGTGCCGCGCCGGGCCACGAACCAGCGGTTCACCACCGTGGCGCCCAGCACCATCGCCACCGCACCCGTGCCAAAACCGGTCAGCACACCCCAGGTCAGAAAAAACTGCCAGGGCTGCGTCATGTCCAGTGACATGAGCGTCGATAGACCGATCAGCAGCAGCGCACCAATCAGCATGCGGCGGATGCCGAACTTCTGCATGAGGGCGGCGGAGAAAGGCCCGACGAGCCCGTACAGGAATATTCCCACGGCGGCCGAGACGGAAATGCTGCTGCGGCTCCAGCCCAAGGCGTCCTGCAGCGGCATCATCAGCACGCCGGGCGTGGCCCGGACACCGGCGGATACCAGCAGCGAGAGAAACGTGAGCCCGACCACCAGAACGAAGATGTGCGGGCGTTGTGTTCCCTTGTTTCGGGGTATGGAAAGTTTCATATGACTGACCGATAAGTTACGTTGTCCCGACCATCGGTACCGATCGGTAACATCGCCAGTTGCGAGTTTGGAAATGTCGTCTCCCAAAGCTCTCCCCCGTCCCTGTGCGGCCAGTAAAATCCGCAGTTCGGCGCGTGACCTGTTCTACAATCAGGGTATTCGCGCCGTTGGCGTGGGTGAGATCGTACACAAGGCGGGTGTGACCAAGTCTTCTCTCTATAGGGCTTTTGGCTCCAAGGATGGGCCGACGGCCGCGTAGCTGGCGGATTACCAGCAGGCGTTCTGGTACCGGATTGACGCGATCTGCCACGATCATCCAAATGATCCCTGTACACAAATTCTCGCCTATTTCGATGACCTGGCCCGACGGCCTAGCCAGCCCGGTTATCGTGGCTGCGCGCTGACTAATCCCATTGCCGAGTATCCGGAACCGGAACACCCCGTTCGTCAGGAAGTCGCACGTCTGAAACAGGAAATCCGTGAGTGGGTCAGGCAGAAAGTATGCACTCTGACGACAGACGATCCTGACCTGCTGACCGATGGCCTGATCTTGATTATGGAAAGCACCTATACCTGCGGGCAGGTCTTTCTCTCTCCGGGCCCTGTGGCACAGACCGGCAAACTGGCACGACTGCTGCTCGATACTGCAGCGCACAATTGAGCAGAATAAGGGCCTGCAATCGCTCTTCGGTAAAATCTGGGCAGTTCAGTCTTCAACATCAAAGAAACTGGAGTGTTTCATGCCTCCCTCATTACAAGACCAGAGAGCGCATTATATCCAAAAAGTTTTTCAAATCTTCCAGCTCCATGAAGGAGCTGGAAGCTCATGTATTGAACTGTCGAAAGCAGGCGTCAGCCGCGGGCCGGAGGTGCTGGCGGCGGGGGCGGCGGGGGGGGCGGTGCTTCGGCGGGCGCGGGTGGTGGGGGCGGCGGTGGCTTGTCGTCTGCGCAAGCGGCGAGCAGCGACAGAGGAATGACGACGGCTACAAGCGCCGCATTACGGAGCAGTCTGTAACGGGACGATGTTTTGGAATTCGCGGACATCTGTTACCCCTTTGTTCAGTCCCTGATGGACAGTAAGTAGTTAAGAACATCACTCGACAGAAAGTCAAACTGCTATTTACGTCATACTGAAGATCGAGGAGTCGTGTTTCGTGTCTACATCATGGTGGCAAAACGGGTCATATTATGACGATTCCTCAACGATCAGAACAATAAAACGCACTGCGGGCCGATGGGTTGCTGCCGCCCGCCATTGCGCGCTGGCGGCGGTGGCGGCTCTCTCCGCCTGCACCGCCGTCCCGGAGTATGCGTCCACCGAGATAGGGCGCGCACTCAACGCACCGGAGTCGGTCACCGCGCGGGGGGACACGCTCAACGGCGGCCTGCTGAAACGATTTTACGCTCGCCATGACTTTGAACCGGTATGGGATAAACATCCCGCCCAGGCACAGGCCATCCTGAAGGCCATTGCCCAAGCGGGCGACCAAGGTCTGGACCCCGTATCGTTTCACGCCGACCTGTTGCGGCACAACAAGAACCTGACACCGCTTGAGCGTGAACTTCTGCTGTCGGACGCAGCACTGTCCTATGCCGACGCTCTGGCGCACGGGGCCGTACCGCCGGAACGACGCGACGACAATCAGGCCCTGATCCCCGCGGCGGTCGATGTCGCGGCCCAAGTGAGCCAGGCCCTGGACGCCGCTGATCCGGTGGCTATGATCGAAAGCCTCGCCCCCACGACCCCGGCCTATCGCGCCCTGCGACAGGCGTTGCGGACCTGCCGTTCCGCAGGACCGACTGAACGGCGCAAGGTCGTGGATTGCCAGCGCCGGATCGAGGTCAATCTCGAACGCCAGCGATGGTTGCCGCGCGCGATGCCCGCCGATCGCATCGTGGTCAACGTGGCGGATGAACGGCTGGTGGCCTATCACGATAACCAGCCAGTAATGGCCACCCGGGTGATCGTCGGGCAGGACGCGAAGCGCAACCAGAGCCCGGAATTCCAGGCGCTAATCGAAGCGAGCCTGTTCAATCCGCCCTGGGTCGTTCCGAAAGACATCGTGACGCGTGAGATGCTGCCCAAGATCAGTCGCGATCCGAACTATCTTGCCCGCAACAGGATGATCATGCTTCCCAACGGAGAAATCGAGCAGATGGCGGGGCCGGAAGCGGGGCTCGGCCTGCTGATGTTCGACATGCCCAATCGTTTTGACGTCTATCTTCACGACACGCCCGACCAGTCCGAGTTCAATCGTGTCAACCGCCGTATCAGCCATGGGTGCATCCGGGTGCAAAATCCGCGGGAATTGGCAGCCATTTTGCTGAAGGAACCTCTCAAGGCCGTGGATCAGGAGATCGCGACCGGCAAGACGACGCGTCACGACCTACCTACGGGTGTGTCGGTCTTCGTCATTTACCTGACCGCGTTCGTGGACGAAAACGGCGCGCTGCGATACGCGCCGGATTTCTACAACCGGGACCCTGCACTCTGGAAGCAGTTGCATAGGCCGCCGCATGCCCGTGTGCCTCTACCCTCGTGATAGGACTAGCCTATGGGGAAGGCAGCACGCGTTTGGACTTGTAACGGTTTTGCGACAGGCTGCCGAAATGCTCGGGTAATCCGAGCGATGCTTGTCCAGAAGGCGCACGGCTCGCTCATGGAATTCAGGCGAATAACTCGATATTTTCTTTTTCTCTGCCATAGGGCTCATCCTCCGAGAGTTTTACTCTCCGGTAAAACCGTGGCTGTTCAGGCCTGATATCGCAGATGACATCGCCCCAATGATTGCCTCGCTTTTATCCGAGAGTAATCGCTGGGTGAACGCGCAGCGGATCGAGGTCTCTGGCGGTCAGGCCATCTGAAGGCTGGCCCTTCCACAAATGCAATGCCGCACTAATTCCTTCAGGACACCAGCAGGCGTTTCCGTGTGATCTTGCCAGATACCGTGGTCGGCAGATGCCTGACGAAGCGGACTTCCTTCAGACCAACCCAGCGGCCGATGACTTCGTTGACCCGTGCTACGATTTCCTCGGAAGATGGTTCGCAGGCGGCCTGGGAGTCAACGGCTACATAGGCAACAGGTCGCTGTCCCCGCAATTCGTCAGGCATGGCCACCACAGCACACGCATGAACAGCTGGATGAGCGGCAATAATCTTCTCGATTTGCACCCCTGAAATACGCCGGCCTGCCACCTTGATCACGTCGTCAGAACGCCCGAGCATATGAACGGCGCGGTTGGCCTCAATCATGCCTTCGTCAAAGGTTCGGTAATATCTACCTGTTTCATCAAGATAAGCGGACGGAATGTCGATAGCCCCATCCTTCCACATCCCAGCGAGACAACCAGGCGGCAGCGGCAGGGACAGGACAATCTCCCCGCATTGTTCGCCCGGCATGGACGACACGATGGCCGGACGGAATCCGGGCGCAGGCCGGCCGATATCGTTCATGAGCGAGACCGGTTCACGCTTGGGCAGGCCAAAGAAATGGGCGGTGATGCTCCACCCGGTTTCGGTCTGCCACCAGTGATTGACCACAGGTTTGCGGAAATACGACCGTGCCCACTCCAGCAAGGTTGGGTCCGCATACTCCCCAGCCACGAAGATGCGCGCTAGCGCAGGCAGTATCGCCCTTGACAGATAGCGGCTCTCCTGTCGCATGAGCCGCATCTGAGTGGGCGTGGTAAACAGGCATTTCACCGCGTGCTCATGGCAAAGCGCGCGGATCGCAGAAGTTGATGCGCCCCCTTCCACGATCACACTGGTGCAGCCACTGATCAGCGGCGCGTAGACGCCATAGGAATGGCCGACCACCCAGCCCAGATCCGATGTCGTGAAGAAGGTATCGCCGCGTTTGCAGCCGTAGATCAGATCCATGGACAGGGCGAGAGCTACAGCGTGGCCACCATTGTCACGCACGATGCCCTTCGCATTGCCCGTCGTTCCGGATGTATGGAGGATATAGAGCGGATCTTCTGACCGGAGCATGACCGGCTCTGCTGGTGCGGACTGTTCCAGCGTACAAAAATCATGATCCCGCACCGGCAGAAGCGAGGCCGAGCAAGCTTCGCGCTGCACGATCACACAGGCCTGGGGCCTGTGCGTTGCCGTGGCAAGTGCCTCGTTCAGGGCGGGCGCAGACGGGATGGGCGTCTGCCCCTGAAAGCTGCAACTAGCAATAATGATGACCTTCGGTGCCACATCATCAATCCTGTACGCCAGTTCGGGCCCGGCATAACCCGCAAAAACCACCACATGCACGGCCCCGATCCGCGCACAGGCCAGCATGGCGATGGCGGTTTCGATCATGGTCGGCATGGCGATCAGGACATGGTCGCCCTTGCCTACTCCCAGCGATCGTAGGCCACCGGCAAACCCGGCCACCCTGCCCTGTAGTTCCCGGTAGGTTACCACCTGCCGTTCCTTCGTGGCGCAGGAATGCCAGATCAGGGCCGCCTGGTCACCGCGACCGTTTTCAATATGCCGGTCCACGGCGTTGTGGCAGGTATTGAGCGTGGCATCGGGAAACCAGTCATGCCAGCCATCCGACCGTGTCCTGCATGCGGTCACAGGGGCCTGCTTCCATGTGACGCGCTGTGCCGCAGCCAGCCAGAACTGCTCGGGCTGGGTCAGTGCCGCATCGTACATCGCCTCGTATGTCGTCCATGGAAGCATGGCGCTTTACTCCGTTCAGGCTACAGGCACATCTTTGCCGGTGATCTGGCTGGCCAGCCACGCGGCATCACGCGAGACACCGGAGAACCGTCCCGATCCCCATGTGTGCAGCCATGGCAGGCCGAGGAAGTAGAAGCCCGGCGCATCGGTCACGCCACGATGCCAGACCGGCTTGTTGGCCCCGTTGAAGACCGGCAGATCAATCCAGCGATAGTTCGGACGGAAGCCGATGCACCAGAGGATCGAGGTGATCCCGGCCGCCTTCAGGTCGAGCGGCGTGTTGCTGCCATCAGGCTCCCAGACGGGCACGTAGGGCGTTTCGGTTGGCGCACTGATCCCTTCACGGGCAATCCAGGCATCGATGGATTTCTTGATGTCGGCATTGGTCTTGTCCGCATCATCAAGGTTTTCTTTCAGATCCGGCGCGAAGTGCGCCACTTCATCGCGGATGGTCTCCAGCGTGCCGTGCAGGCCCACGCCTTCCTTCGCGAACTTGCGCAGATCAAGGTCATGCCCGCCATTTCGGCCCGTGACGTAATGATTGGTCTTGTCGCGTGCGCCGTCACGCAGGGGGTGATTATCCACCGTAAGATCGTAGAAGTGCATGTCCGCAAGCCAGTCCACAACGTCGCGGCCACGGTAGAAGCGCGAGACGCGCGGGGCGGAGCCGACACAGAGATGGACCTTGCGTTTTTCAAGGAACAGATCCTCGACGATCTGCGCGCCGGACTGGCCGCTGCCCACAACCAGCACAGCCCCTTCTGGCAACTGGGCCGCATTACGGTAATCCTGTGAGTGCACCTGAAAGATCGATGGATCGATAGCGCTCGCATATCCGGGGATCACCGCATCCTGGTAAGCTCCCGAGGCGATGACCACATGCTTTGCGTGCCAGGTCTCACCGCCCGCCACCACACGATAGCCACCGGCCTTGTGACGTGTGATGGAAGTAACCGCTGTGTGTTCACGTAACGGTGGGTTGAACGAGTTAACAAAGCCTTTGACGTAGTCGATGATTTCCTGCTTCACCATAAAGCCGTGCGGATCTTTTCCCTTGTACGGGTGGCCGGGGAGTTCGCATTGCCAGTTCGGTGTGACGAGGCAGAAATTGTCCCAGCGTTCATCATCCCACGAATGGCAGGCCGTCTTTGCCTCAAGGACAATGTGCTCCACCTTCTCGCGGCAGAGATACCAGCTCATGGAAAGCCCGGCCTGTCCGCCGCCCACGATGATGACGGGGATGCTTTTCTCGTTCTGTGTCATGGTCGTTCTTTTCGTCTCAATAACTGAAAGACAGGACGCGCACCTGCGCGTCGGACTGGTTCAGAAAAGGCGCACTGGCCTGCCTTATGGCCTGAAGCTGGCCAAGGGCGCGGCTGCATGGGAAGCCGTAGCGGGCGCGAACCCGCTCGCTGGCGTCCGTCAGGGCGGTGTCCGCCTTTTCAAGAAACTCCCGGACCGGATAATCCTGACCGGGCGTGAAGTGGTCCCTTATGACCAGCGACGGGGAGTAACAGTCAGTCTCCTTCCCATCGGGCCAGCGCACGCGAAAGGTCATTTCGGGCATGGTGACAAAACTCCTGAAGCAATGGCATCGATGCGCGACCGCGCTGCTAGACGCCGGTATGCGGGGAGGTGACGGCTGGCGACGCTGCCCCAGTCGAAACGGCGGGCGGTTGCGGGGCCGGTGGCCCGGAAGCGTTCGCGGTTTTGGGCGCCAAGGGCATCCCGCAAGGCCAGAAACAGGGTGTCGGGGGGCGCAAGGTCGCACCACAGCGCATCTGCCCGCGAAAGATGCTCGGTAAAGGGCGCGATTTCCGGCACAACGACTGGCGTGCCACAGGCGAGCGCCTCCAGCGGGCACAGCCCGAACCCTTCGGTTACGGATGGATAGGCCAGCACGTCCGCCTGCCGGTAGAAGGCTGGCATGTCCTCATCCGCAACCAGCCCGGTGATGGTGACATGATCGGCCGCACCGCTTTCGCGCAGACGCGCCATGAACCGGGTGCGGTAGGCAGAATGATCCAGCAGCGAAGCCCCGCCCGCCACAACCAGATGCACATCAGGCTGTTCACGGCGAAGGGCCAGAAATGCGTCGAGCAATTGCAGCGTGTTCTTGCGCCGCTCGATCCCGCCCACGGACAGGATCAGGTGACGGTCGGCAGGCAGATGATACCGCGCCCGCAACGTGGCATCGTGCGCGGTTTCTACGGACGAAAAGCGCACGGGATCAACCCCGTTGCCCACGACCGGGGCTTCGCGGCCATGGTCGTTGCGCAGGACATCTTCCCACATTGTGCTGACGGTAAACAGTTCGGCCGCCGCCCTGATCCCCCGTTCCTGCCGCGCGGCAAGGACCGGGTGCGTGAAATGGTCAAGATGGTGGACCGTGCGGGCAAAGCCCGGTATCCGTCCCTCTTCCACCAGTTCGGCCAGTGCATTGGCGCTGATCGGGTCCTGCGCGTGCAGCACGTCAAAATGCTGCCCACGCAGGGCGTCCCTGATCTCGGCAATGCGGCGTTCCACCAGCGTTGGCAGGTCGGTCTCGGGCACGGCCGGGATGCAGTTTGTGGCGCAGCGGGGCGTGCGGAAGAAACCGGCCCCTGTCACGTCCGGCGCAATGAGCGTGGCGTCGTGGCCTGCCTCGCACAGGGCTTCCGCCAGCGCCATGCCATGCACCACGCCGCCACGCGGATTGGTGGAATGGGTCAGGATGCCGATGGAGAGGCTCATGGCGCACACCCCATGAGAGGCATCCGGGCGAGATCCCAGAAGGTTTCCCTTTCATCCCTCCATGCGACATCCACGCGCCGTGTCCCGTTACACTGCCCGATGACAGAAGCCGCAATGCCCCGCCCATGAAAGCGGGCCATGACTGCCCGGGCCGCCTCGGGCCGGGCAGTCAGCAGATAGCCATAGCTGGGGAATGCGGACAGCCAGCGTTCCATTGGTGCATCGTCGGGACGTGGAATGTCATCGAGCGTGATGGTCATGCCGATACCCGAACATTCGGCCAGCATGAGCGCGGTGCCCAGCAGTCCGGCCATGCTGATGTCCTTGGCAGCGCGGCTCAGGCCGTCCTCGGCAATGCCGGGCAAGAGATCGAGATCATCTCGAAGGCGTGCCGCCCCCTGAGTATGACACAGTGCGGAACTGGCATCCCAGAACGGGTGCGGGTCGTGCCAGCGGCCGCGCAGGTCGATGGTGGCGATCAGGACTTCGCCCGGTCGGGCATCGAAACTGGTCAGCAGATGACGGGCACGGCCAAGGATCGCCACCGACAGGGAATTATGGGTGCTGCGCATGTTGGTATGGCCGCCGACAACCGGCACGCCATAGGTGCGCGCACCTTCATGCAGACCGGTCAGAATGGACGCGGCCGCCTCGGATGTATCGCTCCACAACGCGTCCACCACAGCCACAGGGCGACCGCCCATCGCCGCGATGTCACTGACATTGACCATCACGCCGCAATACCCGGCAAACCACGGCATGGCGCGCATGAAGCTGTCCTGAAACCCCTCGCTGGCCAGCAGGAGATAGCCATCGCCATCCGGTATGGCAGCACAGTCATCGCCAAGGCGGATACCATCGCTTGTATCCCGACCAAGAATTGCGACGGTTTCGGCAATATCCTGTTTGCCCGCAAGGGCCCGACCGTGTCGAAGCGTGCGCAGCAGTGTAGTCAGTTCGTGTGCCATCATGCCACCTGCCGGTTACGAGGCTGCGGGCGCAGCAGCCAAGTCTGATCCTGGCCATGCGCCGGATAGCGTGAGAGGTCGGCCTGCATGTCGTGATGCGGCAGCCCATGCAGGGTCATGGCTCCAAGGCTTTTCCAGTGCAGACGTCGGAAGAACAGCACGTTCTGTTCCTGCACCTGGGCCAGAAACCGCGTAGCCCCAAGCCCGTGCGCCGTGCTGACCGCCATGCGGATGAGTTCCGCGCCGATCCGTCCCAGTTTGCGATGGTCTTCATGGACGGCCAGACGGGAGCCGCGCCAGACGCCGGGTTCGGCTTCATGGATGCGCACTACCCCTACCACTCGGTCCGGCATGCCCGCCATGCAGCACGCCGCGATGATGGGAATGGCAACCGCGTCGATTGCGTCCCGGTCATCATCGGCAAACACCTGTTGTTCGGTGCAGAACACTTCGCGGCGCAGCGCATGGTAACCAGCCCGTTCCCACGGCGTGCGGGCCAGCCGCACGACATATTCCGTAGGGATGAACGGCCGGTCTTCCATACCTTCGAGGATCACGGTCATTGTTCATACGCCGAAAGCGAGGAACACGCGCCGCAACGGCCACATCCGGCCCGGATGTCGGTGGATTTCATGTTCGCTTCCCGCAGCATCCGCCCGATTGGCGCGAGCACGGACTTCATGAAATCGGCCGAAGGCGGGGTATGATTTTCCAGCGGGGTGCCGGAAATGGGCACAAACGGCACCACGAAGGGATAGACCCCGAGCGCAATCAGACGCTCGGCGAGGGCCAGAATGTCCTCGGCGCTGTCGCCAAGACCGGTCAGAATGTAGGTATTGACCTGCCCGCGCCCGAAAATCGGCACGGCGCTGGCGAAAGCGTCCATATAGCGATCGACACTGACTGTGGCCTTGCCTGGCATGATCTTCTCGCGCACCGCCTGTGTTGCGGCTTCGAGATGCATCCCCAGACTGTCCGCCCCAGCGTCGCGCAGGCGCTGGAACCAGCCGTGATCGCGCGGCGGCTCACACTGGACCTGAAGCGGCAGATCCACCGCCGCCTTGATGGCACGGGCTGATTCCGCCAGCACGGCAGCACCCCGGTCCACCACGTTAGGCGTGCCGGTGGTCAGCACCATGTCGCGCACACCGTCGAGTTCCACAGCAGCTTTGGCGACCTCGGCCAGTTGTGCTGGCGTCTTGTAGGCAATGGTGCGATCAGCCTCCAGCGACTGGCCAATGGCGCAAAACTGGCAGGACGTGCGCCGGTCGGCATAGCGGATGCACGTTTGGTGCACCGTGGTCGCCAGCGTGTCACGGCCATGCAGCAGAGCGATCTTCCAGTAGGGAATGCCGTCCGACGTGCTCAGGCCATAAAAGCGCGGGGCGGCCGGGAAGTGGATGGTGCCCAGTGTCTGCCCATCGCGTAGCAGCGTGCTGGCCCCGTGCTGGTCCGGCGGGCTGGCCTGGAATGGTGAATGCTGCGCGCCAGATGTATAGACCGGGACCATGACGGTCTGGCCGGCGATGGTGATCGTCTTGTGATCCGAAGGACCGGCGCCGCCCTTGCGGGCGATGCCGCCGGTCTGCTCGCCGATCTGCAACCCGAAGGACTGCAGGTCCGTGACAAGCTTGCGGCCGGAAAGCGTGCCGAGCATTGGGACGGTCATGACGCAACCTCATCTGTAGATGTGGAAAACGGATCGGCTTCCCCAACGTAATAAACGGTGCGGGCGGGCCGCCGGTCCTGAAGCAGGCTGAGCAGTTCGGGCCGTGCGTAATGCCCTACGGAATCCATCATCCGCTTGCGCTTGGTAATCAGGGCGAGGTCGAGATCGGCAATTACCATCCCCTCGCCTTCCGTCAGTGGTGTGCCGAGCAGCTTCCCTTCAGGCGAGACGATGGCCGTGAAGCACCCACCCCGCAGCGGGCCTTCCAGCGCGGGATCGCGGGCTATTTCCTTGATCTGCTCTTCCGTCAGCCAACCCGTGGCGTTCACCACAAAGCAGCCGGATTCCAGCGCATGATGCCGGATGGTGACTTCCATCTGGTCGGCAAAGATCTGCCCTACCAGCGAGCCGGGGAACTGGGCGCAATGGATTTCCTCATGCTGGGTCATCAGCGCGTAGCGGGCGAGCGGATTGTAATGCTCCCAGCAGGCCAGTGCACCGATGCGACCGGCAGCGCTTTCAACGACTTTCAGCCCGGAACCATCACCCTGCCCCCAGACCATGCGCTCATGATAGGTGGGCGTGATCTTGCGGCGTTTGAGAAGGATCTCACCTGTCGCGTCAAAGATGATCTGCGTGTTGTAAAGCGTTCCGAAATCACGCTCGTTCACGCCCAGCACCACGACCATGCCGGTCTGGCGCGCGGCCTCTGCCACCATGTCGGTGACCGGACCGGGAATGACGACGGCACGCTCGTAGAGTTCCAGATGTTCACCGCCGAAACGGAAAGCCGGCTGGATGAACGAGAAATAGGGGTAGTACGGCACAAAGGTTTCGGGAAAGACCGCAAGCTTCACACCTTTTTCGGCGGCCTCGCGGATGGCCTGACAGACTTTCCGGGCAGTTCCCAGACCGTCATCGCCAAGGACGGGACTGATCTGGATGGCTGCGGCGCGAACGATACGGGACATGGCTTGCGGTCCTCCCTTCGGTCTTCAGAGAGTCCAGGTATTGAGGATGAAGGCGTTGTCGCGCCGGGCCAGCAGGATGATGTCGAGCACGTCCTGCGGATTGATCGGCGTGATGCCGGGGATCAGGTTCTGCTCGCCGTAGCCGTAGAGAGCCTGGAGCGCGAAGCGGCAGGCATAGACTTTGCCGCCCTCTTCGAGGATTTTTGTGATCTGCTTGTTGCAGTTCATATGCCCCGGAAAGGCTTCGTCGCCCAGGCGGGGAAAGCCGCGCTGCACACCAAGGGTCACACCCGGGCCATACAGCAGCACCGAGGTTTCAAATCCTTTGCGGATCAGGCGGGTGGCCTGCAGCAGGTTGACGAACCCGACCGAGCCTTCATTGGCGACAGTGTGGAAGGTGATAAGGGCTTTTTCGCCGGGCTGGGCTTTGACGTCCTCAAAGACCTTGTTTTCATAATTGACGAAGCAATCGCCGTCTTTGTACGGAGCGTGTTCGACTTTCGGCATGGTATATCTCCCGTGTACTGCGGTCTCCGGCGGAGAGCCGGGCCTGACCGCGTTGCCGAGAGCAACGTGGCACGGGATGGCAAAGAGCCAAAATATTGTATGTTCTATGAAATAGGTACAAACGGCTCAAATCAAATCACATGCCGCCATCCTGCCAAGACAGAGACATACAAAAAATATACGACAACCATACAATGGTAAGGGGCATCCATAAGGATCTGTTTTGGCTTGATTTTATAATCACGCAGTCGTGAATGAAGTGCCTTTTTGTTTTTCCATGTACCCGCATGGCGCGCCCCGGAATCAGATGTTCCGATCGATTCCAGACACTGCGCGCAGGTCACACAATATCGGCGAAGCCGGGTGAACGTTTATGTTGCAGGACCGACAGCACGCCATGCAGGGATTCCTCAAGGCTGGCAGCATCCGGTGCGCTGCCCAATGCAATGCGCGCCCGCTGCGGCGGCTCGCCGCTGATGGTGAAAACGGTGCTGGGCACCAGCGCCAGGCCTCGCCTGCGGGCATACGCCACAAAATCCGCACTGCCCCACCAGTCCGGCAGTTTCAGCCACACATGCGGCCCGTCGGGGTTCATGCAATGCCCCTCCCCCAGCACCCTGCGGGCAATGGACTGGCGCAGGCGCAGCTCTTTCTGGATGGCGTGCAGGATTGTATGTGCCTGCCCTGTCTGCATCCATCGCGCTGTCAGCGCGCTGAGCAGACCGGCATTGGTCAGCGCAATGGCCCGGATGGCCGCCGCGACCCGTCGGGTCATGTCCGCATTGGGCAGGGCAACATAGGCCGTGCGCAGACCCGGACTGAGCGTTTTGGCAAGGGTAGCCACGTAACTAACACGGCTATGATCGAGGGCTGCCAGCGCCGGTAGCGGATTGTCCATCAGCAGGCTGTATGGATCGTCCTCAGCAATATGCAGATGATGACGCTGAGCGACGGCAAGGATATCCTTGCGTCGTTGCAGGGACATCGTGGCCGTGGTGGGATTGTGGATGGTCGGAATGCAGTAGAGCATCCGGGGATGATGCTCGGCGCAGACCCGATCGAGCTGGTCTGGCATCATGCCTTCCATGTCACTGTCCATACCGACCAGAATGAGATCGAATTGCGCCGCGATGGTTCGGACGCCCGGATAGGCAATGCGATCGGTGACAATGACATCGCCGGGCTGGGTGTGCGTGCTGACGATCGCCGCAAGCGCACTCTGAGCGCCAGGTGAGACAAGGATTTCGTCCGTTCGCCGCTGCCCGATGACGGGCGAGATCCATTTCGCGCCAAGCTGGCGTTCTTCCTGTGTGCCACCCGTCACCCGGTAGGACATCAGGCTGTTCAGATCCTGCTGCTTAAGGATAGCTGCGATATCACTTTGGATAATCCGTTGAAGCGGCGGGTCCTGCGGGATGGGCGGCAGGTTCATGGTCAGGTCAACTACAGCCGGCCCCGTATGGCGCCAGTGACTTTCCCCCGCACCAACACGGATAAAGGTGCCCCGGCCCACCGTCGCGTCAATCAGGCCGCGCCGTCGGGCCTCCGTAAAGGCCCGGGTCACGGTCGTCAGATTGGTGCCAAGATACTCTGCGATCGTTCGCTGTGGCGGCAGCCTATCCCCTTCCCGCAAGTCGCCCTTGCGGATGGAAAGTGCCAGGGCATCGGCCAGCGTCATGTAAATCGCATTCGGGCTCCGGCTGATCTCTTCTTTCCAGTGGGTCAGGTAGGGGTATGCGGACATGGGACGGAATTTCCATACATTCTATGAGATTCCATTCGACCACATACCATACAATCCGTGCAATAATGATCGATACAGATTATGCTTGGGTGCTCCGCCAAGGTCATCACGCCAATTCGTCGTGTTAATGTCCCGTCTAAAGATTTAAACTCGCGAAGCAATGATTTTCGAGCAAGATTTTCTTCCAGACACCACAAAAAGGATAGAAGACCAAAGAGTGAAGTTCACGTAGCCCTATCGCACACTGTTTAGGCTCAGGACGCCATTCTTTAAGATAGAAGATGAAGCTTGCTGCGATCTGGATGGCAGACATGAATATATGAGCGCACCGGTCGTATCTGGTCGCAACAAGTCGCCAGTCTTTTAGGCTGGCGAACATGTTTTCAATCAGATGGCGCTTTTTATACGGTGCCAGCTATATTCACCATCCCTGTTCGGTGGGCAGAACGAACAGTTCTGCAACGTCCATCCGGGACGGTGATTTCAGTGCAAACAGGATCGTGTCAGCAATGTCCTCACCCTCCAGATAGGTCATGGACGCCGCCAGATCATCCATCTGCTTGCGATAGGTAGCGTCCGTAATCTGCTCGTGCAGTTCCGACTTCACGGCGCCCGGCTGGATGCAGGTCACGCGAATATTGTGTTTGGGTCCGATTTCCATCCTGAGCCCATCCGAGAACGCCGTGACAGCGGCCTTGGTAGCACAGTAAACGGCCAGACCGGTAAAGACTTTCCGACCCGCAATCGAAGACATGTTGAAGATATGGCCCGAATGCTGTGCGATCATCTGTGGGAGAACCGCTGCTGTTGCATTGAGGACACCCGATATATTCACGTCCACCATCCGTTTCCATTCGTCCACTTTCAGGCTGTCAACGCTGGACAGGGGCATCAGGCCCGCATTATTGACCAACACGTCAATCCCCCCGAATTGGGTGGTGAGCGCATCTGCGGCGGCTTTGCATGACGCTGGATTCGTCACGTCGGTCGGAAGGGCAACAGCTTTGCCCCCTGCCTCGATGATTTCCGTCACCAGCGCGTCCAGACGGTCCTTGCGCCGTGCTGCCAGACCGACGACAACGCCTTCTGTCGCAAGTTTGCGTGCTGTCGCAGCACCAATCCCACTGGAGGCTCCAGTAACAAGTGCAACCTTACCTCTGATGCTCATGATAATTCCCACGTATTCCAATTAAAAACGATCGGAAAAACATGTAGAGACTACGGAAGATGGCTTCTCTCGCGTTTTTGCTGAAACCGTTGTGATTTTGCGTTTTTGTGGTTTGATCTGGGCGATCAATGGCGCGCCTGAAAGGTAAACCGGATGCTTCCTTCGCATCGTTCTTCCCTGCGTGCCGCCAGTTATGCTCTGGAAGACCGCATTCCGGGCCGGAAAATCGGGCAAAGCCAGGGGGAAGCATGGAAAGAGGCCGAGGCACAGATATTCCGCCGGTCGCAACAGGAAGATGAGGTGCTGGTCCCGGCCGTGGCCGAGCCTTTGCTGGTATGGATCATCTCGGGAGAAGCTCAGATAGAGGAACGCGAACTGACAGGTGAATGGACGAAAACTGAGGTTAGAACAGGATCATTCTTCCTGACACAGACCGATGTGCCTTATCTCATGCGATGGCAGGCCCGTCCGGAACGTCCATTTGAAGTCATGCATCTCTATCTGGGGCTTACTCTGGTAAAGCGCGCCGCCCGATCTTTGGGGCTTAATCCGTCACGGCTCCGCATGCGTGACATTTCTGGTGTTCAGGACGCTTTTATATCTGGCGTTCTGACCGGTCTGACGGCTGAGATACAGACAGTTCATTCGGCCAGTTCTTTATTTGTGAACGGGCTTCTGGAGAGCCTGACCATCCACCTTCTGCGCCATTATGCAGAGACACATTCTGCTCTCACGCCCAGACGTGCACAGCTACCAGCGTGGAAACTCCGCAAGGCACTTGATCATATGGAGGCACATCTCGCCGAACCATTCGATCTGGATTTTCTGGCCGGATTGTGCGGGATGAGCCGGTTTCATTTCAGTCGATCATTTCACAACACCATGGGGCAAACCCCTTCACGCTGGTTTGTACGGCGGCGTGTTGAACATGCGAAGGAACGTCTGTGCCAGAGTGACAAGTCCATCATCGAGATCGCTTTGACCATTGGTTATGAAAGCTCGAGCCATTTTGCGCAGGTGTTTCGCAGGGAAGTCGGCGTCAGTCCACGCGATTACAGGAAACTATGAGGCCAGCAGATGGGATCGCCCTCCCCTTCCCTCCGCTTATCTGGAAACCAAAGTAGCGTTGAAGAATTACGATATTGTTACGAATAGCCGGTATCGGGAAGAATGAACGTGGGTGTAATGACCGCAACGGGGACGGCAATTGTCTAGCCGTTCGGGATTACTTAGCGTTTCAGTGTTTCGGCGGAACAATTGCCAGTTGTTCCCGGACGCTCGGACGCTCCTGCATCCTCGCGAACCAGTCTAAAAGTGCTTCGCACTCCTGCGGGATCGGCAATTTTACGGCTTTGGCGAATATAAAACCGCCGATGACTGCAATATCCGCCATCGAGAAAGCCTCACCAGCTATGAAAGGCTGTTTCCTCAGCACCCCATCAAAGTAATGCATCCCGCGCAGGGCCTTGTCACGCTGGCGAAGTCCCCATTCCCGGTTCTGGTAGAGTTCCACATCGGGACCAAGACCCGGTGTGGCATGATGAAAATAGACGCTGATAGCGTCCATCATCTCGATCTCGGCGCGTTTTGTCATCATCTGGATCACGCCTTTCTCAAGCGGCGTTCGACCGGTCAGTGTGGGTTCTCCGGCGAGCGCATCGAGATAGACCGTGATCGCCGTACATTCGGCGAGGCAAATTCCATCGTCCAGTTCAAGAACTGGTAAGGTTCCGGAATAATTCTTGGCGAGGAAACCAGGTGTCTTGTGTTCTCCCTTCCACAGGTTGATCGGCACGAATTCGACGTCGGACTGGAGATTCTTTTCTGCCAGGGCAATCCGGACACGGGCCGGATAGGGCCCGGTGGGCCAGTCATAAATTTTCATTGGAGCAGCCTTGTTGGCACCGAAAACGAAAAAGTCTGGCGTGGTCCGGACAATCACCTCAGGCTTTCGGAACTGGGACTGTGAATGTCCGGGAGCGCTCCCCTACCGCGCCGCCTGAAACGCCTTGCGTCCCTCCGCGTCGAGGGCCGCGAAGTCCTCTTCCGACAGCGTGATGTCGGCGGCGGCGACGTTCTGCTCCAGATGGGCGACCTTCGAAGTCCCCGGAATCGGCAGCATCACTTTGCTGCGTTTCAGGACCCAGGCCAATGCGATCTGGCTGGGATGGGCGCCGTATTTCCCCGCCATGCTGTCAAGGATCGAGCCCGGCTTGGCGAGGTCGCCAGCGGCGAGCGGAAACCAGGGGATGAACCCGATGTTCTGGCCAGCGCAGTAGTCGAGCACGTCCTCGCTGGTGCGATCAACGAGATTGTAGCGGTTCTGGACAGTGACTACGTTAAAGAACTTCGAAGCCGCCTTGATGTCATCGACAGAAACCTGACTCAATCCTGCATGACGGATCAGTTTCTGGTCGATGAAGGACCTGACCGCATCAAACTGTTCATCGACCGGGACCTTGGGATCGATCCGGTGCAACTGCCACAGATCGATCTGCTCGACGCCGAGATTGCGCAGGCTCTTGTGCACCTGCTGAAGCAGATATTCCGGTCGCCCGACCGGCTTCCAGATATCCGGTCCCGACCGGGTCAGACCACCCTTGGTCGCGATCACGAGGTCCTTGCGGTACGGGTGCAGCGCCTCCCTGATCAGCCATTCCGAGACATCGGGACCGTAGGAATCCGCCGTATCGATGAAGTTGACGCCGAGATCGGGAAGGCGTTTCAGCGTGCGGATGGCCTCATCGTGATCGGCAGGCGGTCCCCATATGCCCGGGCCTGTGATGCGCATCGCGCCGAAGCCAAGCCGATGAACGACGAGATCGCCGCCAATCGTGAAGGTGCCGGCGTTGGCGGCGTTGGGAGATGAATGGGTCATGGTCCTCGCTCCTTTTTTCCAGCGGATGCTTGGATATCCGTTATTTCGTCAGGCTGCGAAGCCGCCATCGATGTTGTATGCAGCCCCCGTGATGATACCAGCCTCTGGCCCGGCAAGATACGCCACCAGCCCCGCGATCTCCGCGCCCGTGGCATGGCGTTTGATCGCCATGAAGTCGTGCATAACGTCCTTCAGCGGGCCATCGGCTGGATTCATGTCGGTATCGGTAGGGCCGGGCTGGACAACATTGACGGTGATGTTGCGCGCCCCGAAATCACGAGCCAGTCCCTTGGCCATACCTTTCAGTGCCGCCTTGCTGGCACTGTACGCAGCAAGCCCGCTCATAGGCATCCGGTCAGCATTGGCCGAGCCGATGAAGACGATACGGCCGCTGTCCGGCATGGTCCGTGCGGCAGCAACCGCCGCGTGGTAGGGCGCATGAATATTGATGCGGAAAAGCCGGTCGATGTCGTCCGGCGGCATATCCAGCGGATCACCCGCGCCAAGAATGCCGGAATTGACGACCAGCACGTCCAAGGGACCGAGCGAGTTGATCAGCGCGATGAGGGCGTCCCGGTCGCCACTGTCGGCGCGCAGGGCCTTGCTTCCGGTCTCGGCCGCCAAGGCGTGAGCGTCGTCAGGGGAGGATAAATACGAGAAAACGACTTTCGCTCCATCCGAAGCGAAGCGGCGTACGATGGCTGCCCCAATCCCGCGGCTACCGCCAAGCACGAGAACGGATTTACCATGAAAGCTGGTCATGACCGTGTTTCCCTCAACGCCAGAATTTCCGCCAGCCTGTCGAAGGCTGGCTGGTAGATGTGTGTCGGCATCCGGGCCTCCATACTGGCTGCGTGTTCGGCAGCCGCCTCAAACTGGCCGCGCCAGCGGATAAACGTGCGATGGCCATCCGTTATGGGCAGAAGCGTGATGGTCGAGCGGTAGTTCCGGATGGGCAGAGCCGATTCAATGATCGAGAACGTCACCGCATGATCCACGTCGGACAGCGCCAGAAGCTGTTCGCGGATGACGCCGACATCGCCCATTTCAACACGGCGGATTGCGCCGACACGGTCGCCGGGATCATCGCCTTCGATCACGCAGCTTTTCACGCCCGGCAACCAGCGACCAAGGGCGCCGAAATCACGGATCACCCCCCATACGGACGAAACGGGTGCATTGATGACGCTGCTGGCTATAACGTGAATCACACGGACTCCCCCTGCCCTTTTCTGTGTGGGATTAAAGCGACTGGCCGCCCGTCACTTCGATGCGCTGGCCATTTACCCAGTGCATGTCGTCAGACAGGAGGCCACGGACCGCGGCGCCGATGTCGTCGGGCTGGCCGACACGCCCCAGCGGCGTGATCTCGGCCAGACTCTTGTTGATCGAGGCATCGTCACGGACAAGACCCCCGCCAAAACCCGATGCGACCGCCCCGGGAGCGACGGCATTGACGGTAATGCCACGCTCGCCCAGTTCCTTCGCCATGTAGAGCGAAATGACTTCGGTTGCGGCTTTCATGGCCGAGTAGGGACCATGATCCGTCAGATAGAAGCGTGTCGCGGCCGAGGTGATGTTGAGAATGCGGCCGCCATCGCGGATCAGCGGAAGGAGCGCTACCGTCAGCAGGATAAGTGCCGATCACGCTGATGCCGGCGGCCGTCAGATGCTTCGCGATGCTGTAGCCGATGCCGCGATTGGCACCCGTGACGAGGGCGATTTTTGATGTGCTCATGATCGGATTCCCTGAAGAGGCATGTGCCGGGTTCCGAAGACACCATTTCCATACCGACCGATCCATAATATGGGCACAAGGTGAGGTCAAGGACTTATGGATTGACCGATATGGAAGAGTGGCGCCGGGGCCGGTCGCCCTGCCCTCCTCAGCGTCTTTTTGACCGTTTTTCCGTCTCGGCTTCACTGCGTTGATATCCCACAATGTGAGGAAAGACGTGACGGCCGCATCCAGAGTGTCCGAAGTCATCCCGTCCCGGGCTTCGCATGTCATGCCGTGGAAAAAAGTCGCGAGAATGTCTGGCAGGATATCTGTCGCTGGGGACGCCCTCAATTCGCCCCTTGTCACAGCGCGTTCCACGCAAGCCCTGAGGCCTGCCCGCGTGCGCTGTCGTTCTGCCGCAAGAAAGGCGCGGACGGGTTCGTTTTCAGGTGAGCAGTTGCTAGCGCCGGACACGACCACGCATCCGGTCGGATGCGCCCGGGCCGCCTGCATGCGCGCCGAACCGCGCAACGTCCTTCCTGATCAGTTCCAGACCCTCCTCGCATGTCGTCACGGAAAACTCGAAAAAGGTGTTTAAACTTCACAGCACGGTAGATATCTGACCTGACTATAAGAATGGGCCAGAATTCGTCCCTCAACGTTGGCTTGACGAAAATGTCGCTGAGAGACGTAATGTCTTGAATAAAGGCGACTGCTGCCTGTCTGCTCCTAGTCCGCCGAGCAGACAGGCAAATCCGGAGGGGGAGGAAAGCGGAAGGTCGGTTATCGGCAAGCGACAACCGAAAACAGCCATTCCCTGCACTCATGTTCATTATGGCTACAGACCAACATGCGCCATCCCGATGAGCCAACGGATATGTCCGCACATACCATGAGCGGATGTAGGATATTTGTCCTTTCGGCGCAGCAAAACGACACAGAAAGGTCGTTTAATACCGCACAGCTTTGGAGAACCCAGGGAGGGGATGGCGTTTGTCCACGCGCTGCTTCAGATGCGTTTCTGATCGCATGCTCAACGCAGGACGGGGCATAGCTTCCCCAATCCTAGAGGCGGTCTGAGAAGCGATCATAAGCATCGATCCGGCACATGGCGATCGTTTGAGGCCGTCGAATACGCCACCCTCCAAGGGTAGACTGGTTCAACAACCGCCGTATCCTTGAGCCTGTCGGCAACATCACGCCAGCCGAGGCCGAACAACATTTTTACGTTGCTATGGACCAAATTCTCATGGCCGCGTAATTTGTGAAACCCGGTCCCCCCTAATCCTGGGACTGATTACATCGCGTAATCCAGCATAAACTGTTCAGGGTTCAATATATTGTCTCTACGCCTTCTGCTTTCTTCCCTGAGCCTTGTTGCCCTTCCGGCTCTGTACCTCGCGCCATGCAGTCAGGCGGCCTCCGCTGAGTCCTCACCTTTCGCGTTCCAGCGTACCTCTCTCGATGCAACGGGCGAACACCCTGAAATCTGCCTGCATTTCAATCAGAAGCTGAACGCACGAGAAATATCAACACTGGCCCATTCGGTCCATCTCTCACCAGAAAGCGCCTTCATACCGCGTGTGGAGAATGACACATTCTGCCTTGGCCAGCTTGCCTTCGGGCAGGGTTACACAATGAAGGTCGACCCGGATTTTACTTCAGCCGATGGCCAGAATCTCGCAACCCCCCTCACGCTCAGCGCCCGTTTTGGGCGTCGTGATGCGCACGTTGGGCTGACAGGAGACGGCTTTATCCTGCCCGGACGCACGACCGGGCATACGCCTGCCCTCGCTATCGAAACTATTAACGTCTCCACGGTTCGTCTCCACGTCTTTCGGGTCGCTGCATATCAGCAATTTCCCGGCATAGATCATATTGACAGCACACTTCCTGATCTGAACCAGACCAGTTTTGACCCTTATACGTTCCAGACCCTGCTGGACACGACCATGCGTGAAATCTGGCACGGCACCATGGCTATCGATCATGCTCCAGACCGATCTGTGACAACTGGCTTCCCGCTGGCAGAGACAATTGGCGCAGGACAGAACGGACTCTATCTGGTGACGGTTGAAGACGCAGCAACGCCGCCCGAAAAAAGCCCCGTGGAAACCGCGCTTAAACATGGGAACATCAACGCCGATCTTCTGCAAAGCAAGCCTATTTCTGCCCACTGGGTTAATCTGAGCGATCTTGGCCTGTCCATGCTGCGGGGTGAAGACGGGCTGACAGTCAGTGCCCGCTCCCTGATGAGCGGACAGCCTGCTCCTGATGTCACGCTGACACTGCGCGCCCGTGATGGCGGCACTCTGGCAACAGTCACAACGGATGCGAACGGCCTCGGGCATTTTGATGCCCCCCTGCTCCGTGGCACCATGGCAGACCGCTCCTCGGTCCTGCTGGCCAGCAAGGGAGAGGATTTTGGCTTTCTGCATCTTGACCGGCAATGGTTCGATTTTTCAGAACAGCATCTTGAAGGCGCCGTCAGCCCCTTTCAGGGGAGCAGTCGCGCACTCGTGCAGCCTGACCGCGGGATCTATCGTCCCGGTGAGAGCGTGCATCTCCTCACTCTTCTGCGTGACCGGGCAGGACAGGCTATTCCAGACGCGCACCCGGTTCTTGTTCTTTACCGTCCCGATATGATGGAAGAACGCCGCATTCCGCTTACAGTTGCGGCAGAGGGCGGCTACGCCACCACCCTGCCCCTGAGCGCCAGCGCACCCACGGGCCTATGGCGGGCCGATATTCTGCTCGACCCTTCCCTGCCTCCCATCGGTTCGGCCCGTTTCAGCGTTCAGGATTTCGTACCACCCAGTATCGAAGCCAGTTTCAGGCCACCAGCCTCCGCAACCGCCGGACAGGCCGTTGTGATTGATGCCTCGGCACGTTTTCTCTACGGCGCGCCCGGTGCGGGCCTTAAAAGTGACAGTTCCTACAGACTTGTTCCCACGACCGATCCGATCCCTGACCACACAGGCTGGGCTTTCGGGTTTGAGAACGAGGAGACACCATCAGCCAGCGGCGACATCAGCGCGGCTCCAACCGATCATGAAGGCCATACGCAGCTGACCTTCACGCCGGATATTCCTCAGGGCCTTACCCGGCCACTCGCCCTTGATATACGTGCCGGTTTTCTTGACCCCATGGGGCGGCGCGTGGGTGAACACTTTACAATTCCTGTCCGCCGCACCGCACCGCTGATCGGCCTCCGTGTCGCGACAGATGCCTCCTCCAGCGTGGGCAGTGCTGTTATCCCCATTGATCTTGCAAGTTTTGCGCCTGACAACAGTCCGGTTGCCATCGGCAAAATTCACTGGACCCTGTCACGCGTCAACCGGATCTATAATTGGTCCTACACGCCCGACAATGGCTGGACCTTCAGCAGCCACACCGTGGACGTGCCCATGCGCTCGGGCGATCTTGCAACAGATGCCAAAGGTACAGCTCGGATCACCCCAACGCTGGACTGGGGCGAATATCGCCTGAGTGCCGTCCCGAGCGAAAGTGGCGGCGTAACAGGCAGTTCACTCCGCTTTCAGGTCGGCTGGGGTGGAAGCGGTAATGCCAGCACGCCGGACCATCTGCCGCTCAGCGTGCGCGATACCCATATCGTGCCAGGCGGCAGCACGGTCATCCACATTGGCGGCGGTTTTTCCGGGCAGGCCCAGATAACGCTTGCAACAGACCGTGTGCTGAACACACGCTTCGTGGACGTTCCAAAAGAAGGGCTGGACGTGCCCGTAACCGCCGCACCGGACTGGCATTCCGGTGCCTATGCACTGGTCACACTCTATCGCCCCCTCAACAGCCCCTCCGGCCTGCGTCCGCATGACCCTGTGCGGGCGGTTGGTGTCACATGGATTGGTGTCAATCAGGACACACATCGGCTGAACGTAACGCTCGATGCGCCCGGCACCGTTACGTCGCGCCATCGCATCACCATTCCCGTGATAGTTCAGGCCAGTCAGGGTCTCCCGGTGGGGCATGTGCAGGTCGCGGTGTCTGCGGTCGATCAGGGTATTCTCAACCTCACGCATTTCACGCCGCTCAACCTGTTTGATGCCCTTTACGGTCGCCCCCGTCTTGGGCTGGACATGCTGGACAACTACGGGTCTCTTCTGCTGAGTGATGCGAAAAATGGCCGGATCCGGTCTGGGGGAGATGCAGCGTCAAATGACAGCAGCGCGGACGGCCCGCCCGTGCGGACAACGGAAAGCGTCGCGCTGTTCGATGGCCCTGTCGCACTCGACAGCACCGGACACGGCACTCTCTCGTTCGATGTGCCGGATTTTGACGGGCAGCTTCACCTGATGGCCTCAGCCTGGAGCAAAGATGCCGTTGGCAACGCGCAGGCAGACATCACAGCACGAGACCCGGTTTTCCCCGACCTGGGGTTGCCACGGTTCCTCGCCCCGGGAGATACGGCACAGGCACAGGTCTCCATTATCAATGTTGATGCGCCATCAGCACCGTACGAGGTCCAGATCACCACGGATGGACCGCTCCGGGTTCTCGGCTCTGGCACACTCAGCGCCCCTGTCAAACCCGGTGGGCGCGCTGACCTGCATGTTACGCTGGCGGCCACCCCAACCCTGCCGGGCCGCACCGCCATTGCGCATATTCATCTCACATTGCGCCGACGCGGCTCATCAAAAACGCTGCTGACGCGAAGCTGGCCCATCGGCATCAGGCTGGCGCATGTTCCGCTTACCGCCAGCCGGACTATCCCGCTCCCACCCGGTAGCCATAAGACATGGGACCGCACGGAACTTGCGGGCTTCAACCCGGCAGATGCTCGGATAACCCTCAACATCTCCGCGTCGGACGGCCTTGATACAGTCGGGTTGCAAGAATCCCTGCAATCCAGCGTCTGGGAGGATTCTGATACACTGGCGGCTCAGGCCCGTGCGCTGCTGCAACAAGACAACCCGGCCGTCTCCGAGACTCACGACCACAGAGACACTGCGGGCACATCCATCCAGTCAGCCATCAATACGCTTTTTGATCGCCAGAACCCCTCAGGTGAGATTGGCCAGTGGGACCGCTCCGACGGCCTCAGTCTTCCCGACGATCTGGACTATCTTGCCGATTTCCTGATCCGGGCAAAAGCCGCTGGCTACACCGTGCCAGAGGACCGGCTGGGCCTGCTACTCGACCATATTGAAAGCGAGCAGCTCCAGTCTCAGAGCGTCTATGATGAAGAGCATGACAGTGAAAGGCAGGCAGAACTGCTGAATATACGCGCTTACGCGGCGTACGTGCTGGCCCGTGCTGGTCGCCTCCACCCTGATGCAATCCACACTCTCGCGGCCTCGCTCGTCGCGCGGCAGGATGGTACCCGCGTCAACTATGTCTGGGCTGGCACGGCAGGCTCCAATGCACAGGCCTATCCTCTGGCCCTTGGGCATCTCGCTGTCGCACTCGCGATGGACGATGTACCGGAGGACAACAGCGCGACATCACCAGAAGCATTGCTGGACGCAGCCATCTCGGCACTCGGGCTAACCCGCACCGGAAAGCCGGATTTGTGGGATTACAGATACTGGACCTACGTGCGCGACCTGGCCGGGCTTGCTGCCCTGACAGCCGAAGCGCATGACGACCGGCGCACCCATCTGCTCATTGGGCGGTTTGGCAAGCTGACTCTGTCGCCTGATATGCTGACAACCGCAACCAGAACGGCGCTGCTCGAAGCTGCCAGCGCTCTGAACAAGGATACTGACGGGCGAAGTGTGCGTGTACAGGGGCGCTCCAACGCCACACCGCTTCGCCTGCCGCTTGCCTATCCGTTTGATTCCGCCGCACTCGAAAAGGGGTTTCAGGTTGAAAATACCGGCAGGAAGATGCTGTTCAGCACCCTGACCGTGCAAGGCGAGCCAGCCGGGAATGTCAAACCTCTCACCAACGGACTGACACTGGCCATGCAGGGCTTTACCCTGACTGGCCAGCCATTTGACTTGACACATATGCAACAGAATGACCGGTTTATCGTCAGTCTCAAAGGCACGGCCCTCCACCCCGGTCAGTATCTGGTGGGCATCACCAGCCTGCTTCCTGCCGGATGGGAAATCGAGAGCATTGTGTCTCCTGAGGATGCCGCCTCTGACGAGCATGACAGTGACAACACTGAAAACGACCGCGCACAGCCCCCTTACGCTTTTCTGGGCACACTCAGCAACACCGAACATGCTGCCGCGCGGGATGATCGCTTCAGTGCTGCGGTGCGCTTCACGACGCAGTCTCCAGATCTTGCGGCGCGGAGTTTCCATGTCGCCTACATCGTCCGCGCCATTACGCCGGGCCGCTTCACTCTGCCAGAAGCGATGGTCAGCGCACGGCGTCTTCCAAGCCTGATGGCTCGCACGGCATCAGGGACTGTCGAGATCACCGCACATTGAGGGCTTCTCTCCACCTCATCAGAAACTGTACACTCGGCCTGCTGCTCACCAGCCTCATTCCGGCTTGTCTACTGGTGGCCGACCGATTTAATCCGCCAGACCTGCATCGGGCCGAGCAAGCCGCCCTTCTTGTTCAAGCCCGCGACCATACACTGCTTGACGGCCATACAAGCCGCGATGGCTTCTGGCGTCTGCCGGTTGAAAACCAGGATGTTGACCCGACCTACATCACACTCCTGATAATGACGGAAGACCACCGCTTTGAAAGCCATCCGGGGGTTGATCCGCAGGCCCTTGCGCGCGCCATCTGGCAACTGGCCTGGCGTGGTCATATTGTCTCGGGTGGTTCCACGCTGGCCATGCAGACAAGCCGTCTCCTTACCCCGCACCGTCATACATGGGGCGGCAAGCTGCGCGATATCCTGCGCGCCCTCCAGCTTGAATGGCGTTTCGGGCGCCGGGGTGTATTGAACTTTTACCTCACGCTAGCTCCTGAAGGCACGAATATCGAAGGCATCCGTGCGGCATCCCTGCTCTATTTCGGGCATGAGCCCAGCCATCTGACACTCACCGAGGCCGCGTTTCTTGTGACTTTACCCCGGCGGCCCGCCGCACTCCGCCCGGACCGCCATCCTGACGCCTTGCTGAACGCTGCGCACCGCACACTGCAACGCGCCACTTCATTACGGCCTGTTGCATGGCCAACACCAGACACACGCGGCGTACCGCATGACGCCCCTGAACTCGCCGGTCATTTTCTCAGCGCAGGGCGCAACGGCGTGGTGATGACAACGCTTGATGCAAGGCTCCAGCGCAACGCACGGCAGGTGCTTGCCAGCCACCCTGCCCCGCTGCGTGGAACATTTGCAGCACTGATTGTCGACCATGAACGGCAGATCGTTGCATGGGTCGGAGGGGCCGAGCATAAGGCTCCGGGCAATGCGATAGATGCTGTTTTGGCACCCCGTTCCCCCGGTTCCACACTCAAGCCGTTTGTCTATGGCATGGCATTCGAAAAAGGCTGGATGACACCCCATACACGTGTGCGCGATAGCCGACTTGCCATTGGCGGCTATGCCCCCAGGGATTTTGACCATGCTTTCCGGGGTGAAACCACCGTGAGTGAAGCCCTTCAGCTTTCATTCAATGTGCCTGCTATTCAGGCACTGGAGCGGGTTGGCCCCTCCCGGTTCACGGACCGCCTCTCCGCCTGCGGTGTGCGATTGCGACTGCCAGAAAACCCGGATGGCACACCAAGCGCACCGAGCCTCGCGATCGTTCTCGGAGGAGCAGCCATCTCACTCCATGACCTGACAATGCTGTACGCGGCACTCGATCATGATGGTCGCGTCGCCCCCCTGCATCGTGAACCGACAGGTCTGAAATCGGCAGGCCCTGCGCCCGAGACATTCCTGCTGTCCAGCAGAGCAAATGCAGACATTCGTACAATCCTGCGGGGCACCGCTCCACCGGCCGGCGTAGCATCATGGGAGGGAGTTGCCTTCAAGACAGGCACATCCTATGGTAATCGTGACGGATGGGCGATGGCCTCCACCCCGCAGGCAACGGTCGGTGTCTGGGCCGGACGCCCGGACGGCACCGCCTCTCCTGGGCTGACAGGACGGGATACGGCAGGGCCAGTGCTGGCAGTTCTCCTCTCTCTGCTTTCTTCACCCCCGCATACATCAGCCCCGTCAGCCAGTGCTCAACCTCATCGTGCTGTTGCAGTCCTGTCACCTGCTCTGCGCACTTTGCAACAACGGCAAGCACCGCAGATCATCTTTCCGCGCAATCATTCCGAAATTGAAAGCCGCTCTTCCGAGGGCACGATGCTTCCCGTCGGGCTGGAAGGCTCAGGCGGCCATCCGCCTTATCATTGGTATATCAATGGCATTCCGCTGGATGTGCCGCCCGGTGCGCAACCTTCCTGGACGCCCGATGCGCCTGGCTTTGCGCATATCACTCTTGCGGACGCGCAAAACGCCCATGCGACTATTGATATTCGTATACGGTAAAATGGAACCCTCTTGCACTGTCGATTTATTTTATAACAAGTTTTCCATTTTCCAGCCAATCCGCCTGATGTGGGCTAGGCTCAGGACTCATAACCAGAAGATGACGGTTGCAGCGAGGCAGATGGCTGAGAAGAAGATATTCGGGCATCTATCATAACGTGTTGCGACCCGTCTCCAGTCCTTGATTCTTCCGAACATGATCTCGATACGGCTGCGGCGTTTGTATTTCCGTCTGTCGTATCTGACCGGTTTTCCACGAAATTTCCGGACAGGAATGCAGGGCTTTATTCGCGTTTTATTACCTTTCTATAGCCTACACCTCCATAGCGGCAGCCTTACGATGCGCAACTACGTAGCCGTCATCGTCCGTGTTTTTGCCCTTGGGCAATGTGTCTCCACAAAACGCAGCAGTCAGCCAAGCTTCACCGACAGTTCAACGTCCCCGTCAAACAGCAGCGAAAGATACCCGGCGGTCGGAGAACGCACCCGCGCCAGATAATCCGGACTGTAATCAGCATTGTCCGCGACAATCATCGCGCCAGGGCGCAGCCTGCTTTCCAGCAGCGCAAGGATATCGGGATAAAGCGGCTTGGCACCGTCGAGCAGCACAAGGTCGATGGTTTCGGGCAGATTGGCGGCGAGCGTGGTCAGGGCATCCCCCTCGCGTATTTCCACCAGATCGGCCAGCCCGGCTTCTTCAACATGGACTTGTAACGGTTTTGTGCCGGTCATCTGAGCGTTTTAAGCTCGTATCAGGAGACCGACGACACCATGAAACATACGGAAGATTTCAAGCGCGAGGCCGTGAGGATTGCATTGAGCAGTG
>NZ_JAFVMH010000010.1 GCF_017377735.1 Acetobacter garciniae | reverse complement strand
CCTGGGCAGGCAGAGCGGCCGGTTCAAAGAGGCCGAGGACGCCTATAGGGAAAGCATCAACCTAGGCAAGAAGCTTCGCAACGATAATCACATGGCGCAGGTTCTACGAAGCTACGGTCTAGCGATCGAACAGCATTCGCCAGATGAGGCGCTGCTGCTGCTGCAGCAGTCGCTCGGAATCAATCGGCGGCACAGGAAATGGGAATTTGTCAGGCGGCTAGAGAAAGACATCCGCAATGTGGAAGCACGGACCACGAGTCGACTTCCGCCCCCTCCCCGCCAATCCTGAATTCAGACTTGGCTGACGATGTTCGCGCTGCTCAATCTACCTCTGCGGATGGTTACGGTACAAATTAGGCGAATGGGATTTTCATGCGCTTGTTCTATTATTACTCTTCAACCAGATTCGGCGACTGCTTTTGCAGCGATCACCGAGAGGCCACCAATTGGCAGCCTTTGGTAAATTTCCACTAATATTAATCTGCGGTTGAATGCAGGCTTTCCTCCGACCGAAATTGGTAACATGCCAGTCTACTCATAGCCGAACTCGCCCGCAAGAGATAGGGCCGCTCATGTCTGCTATACGACAAGTCGTTCATAGGCACGTATGGCCTACATGAGGGCGAAAGCGGACATAGTCCGCCCTAATATCGCGTGCCGCCCGAAAAATCTCGAGCCACCGGCTTGGAGGTATGCAAACCTCCAAGCCCGACAACGCGTTTTACGCGTCGTCGATCGGGCGTTTGGGCAGCAGGGCTGGCACGAAGATCAGGGTGCCGATCAGGGTGCAGCCCAGCGAGAGCAGCAGCAGGCGGCCCATGCTGGCTGTGCCGGGATGGTGCGAGAGGGCGAGCGAGCCGAAGGCCGTGCCGGTGGTCAGGGCCGAGAACATGACGGCGCGTGCGGTGGGGGACGCCAGGGGGGATTTGATCCCGTCACGCCAGTTCATGACGAAATAGATATTGAACGACACACCCACGCCCAGAAGCAGCGGAAGTGCGATGATATTGGCAAAGTTCAGCGTCTCGGGCAGCATGACGATCAGGATCACCGTCATCAGTGCCGACAGCAGCAGCGGGGCCAGCACCAGCGCCATGTCCTTCACGCGGCGCAGGGCGAGCATGAGGATAATGGCGATCATCGCAACGGCGGCCCCGGCCGCCTGTTCGAACGCCCGCACGATGGAGCGGGCACTTTCGACAATATCCACCGCCGTGCCTGCCATGTCGGGTTCGACCTTCTGCAACGACGCGACAAAGCGGTGCAGCGCGTTGGAACTGGACATGACGCCCTTGGGGTGAACCTCCACCAGCGCGCGGCCATCGGGCAGCAGGTAATCATCCGCGATGACGGGGGGAATATCCTTGATGGTCACGGGCGTTGCCTGGAGCATGGCGCGCAACTGGTCCAGTTCGGCAGGCAGGAAGCGTACCAGCGCCCGGTTGGCGGCCAGCACCACCGGATCGGGTGCCTGCGCCAGGCTGGCCAGGGCCGCCTGGATACGCCGCAGGGGGTCCTTGGCGGGCAGCGTGTTCACGACCTCGCCCAGGGCCTTGGCCGTATCGGCGGCGGATGCACGCAGGGCTGCCGCATCCGGGGCGGGTTTGGGTTGCGGGACGATGAGCGTGGGCAGCAGCAGGAACGCCGCATCCTGGATCAGGGCGAGTTTCTGCTTCTGGTCCGTGGGCACGAAGGAGCCCAGCCACATGACATCATGCACATCAGGCAGGGCGGACAGGCGCTCGGCCTTCTGCTCGGCCTCCTGCACGGAGGATGTCAGCAGTTCCGCGCTGTAAGGAGAGGTCTGGGGATTGTCGATCAGCAGATTGAGCGCACGCATTCCCTCGGAATTGGGGTTCTTGGTGTGCAGCGGGTCACCATCGAACTGCAAGGCGGGCACAAGCCCCAGCCCCGCCAGCGCCACCACCCCGAACAGCGCCAGCAGCAGCTTGCGGTGGCGACGGATGCCCGCATCGACCGGTCGCATGAACGCATAGCCCATGCTGGGGCAGTTCAGCGGCGGACGACAGATTTTAAGCAATGCGGGCAGCAGGGTCGTGGTGCAGATAAACGCCACCAGCATGCCAATGCCCGCGATCAGGCCAAGCTGGGCAACCCCCAGAAACGCCGTGGGCGTAAAGGCCAGGAACCCGGCCGATGTCGCAAGGGCGGCGACAAGGATCTGGTGCCCTGTTTCCTCCCCCGTCATGCGCAGGGCTTCGAACAGCCGTGTCTCGCCCAAAGCAGGGGGGTTCTGCGCACGAAAGCGCACCGAGAACTGAATGGCGAAATCGACCGCGATGCCCACGAACAGAATGGCGAAGGCGACGGAAATCAGGTTCAACGTGCCCACGGCCACCGCCGCAAAGCCCGTCGTCAGCAGCAGGCCCACGATCAGGGTCAGCACGATGGGCAGCACCACCCGCCACGACCGCACGGCCAGCGTCAGCCACAGCGTGACCAGGGCGAGCGAGCCCAGCAGCCCCGCCACCATGCCTTCGGCCACGGTTGCGAATTCCTCATCATCGATCTGGACCTGGCCGGTCACATACACCTTGGCATGGCCGTTGCGGACAAATTCCAGATTGCTGATAGCCTTGCGCATGGCGTCGGCCGCCGCACCGCCGGGCTGGAAAGACCCGTAATCCAGAATGGGCTTGGTCACCACGAACTGGTAACGCCCCGCCAGATCGGATAACTGCCCGCCCAGCAGGCGCTGCCATGACATATCCTGCGCATGGCCCGCCGCCGCCTGTTCCAAGGTTGTGGCAAAGCCGTTCAGCGGGGTCTGGAAACTGGCCAGATTACCCTGCTGCCCCAGCTTGATACCCTGGGCGATCAGCGAAAGCGCGCTGAACAGGCCGCGACCCGACGGGTCCTGCGCCAGGGCCGCCAGGAAAGGCTGGGCCGTAATGGTGTCGTTCAGCACCGTTGTCAGGGGCTGCTCGTCCAGGAACATCAGCCCGTTGCGCATCAGATAGGGGTTGGCATCCGGCCGGCGCGCGAATGTAAAGTTCTTGTGATCGGCCGAAAGCGTGTCGGCCAGCACGCGGGCGGTCTCCGCCCCCTGCTCTGGCATGTCCGCCTCGATCACGGCGACGAGCAGATTCTCCTTTTGCGGGAACAGCCGGCCCATTTCATCCGAACGCTGTTTCCAGGCCAGACGGGGGGAGAGCATCTTGCTGGTGTCCGTGGTCACGCCAAGGCGGGTCATGCCCGCATAGACCCCGCCACCCGACAGGAGAACGAACAACGCCACAACCGCCCAGGCATGGCGGGCGCATAACGTGATGAAACGACCTATGAATGCAAACAGCATGGCGTGCGACTGGTTCCCGCTATGGTCTTGGCCTGGGGCCAATATGGATGGCGACCTGCTTCTGATACCGGCGCTGTCGGCCCCGCGTCGAAAACGGGGCCGAAGCTGGCCTGATGTGCCCAACCGCCCCGCCAGATGCAAGAGGTGATATCGACACGCCCCCTTTTCTGGCACGCGGGATTATGGGCATGACGATTTTTCCTGCACGGGTCGGACGGTGCTCCAGGCCTGTTCAAGCCACTGCCACAGGACCAGCGACGGCAGACCCCAGGCCATTTCCCGCAGGCGTTTGACAAGGGACAGGGCAATCGCCGCATCCGGGGCGATGCCGAACAGGCTGCCCACGACAATATAGCCGCCTTCGGATACACCCAGCGCACCCGGCACGGCAAAACCGGCGGATTTGGCTGCCTCCCCCACGCCTTCGATCACGAAACTGACGGCGGCCGAACGGTCATGCCCCATGAAATGCAGGATCAGATAGACCTCCACCGATCCCAGCGCCCAGGCCAGGAACTGGATGCCCAGGCAGGTCAGCGCATTATGCCCGCTCTTGTACAGGGACAGAACGGCGGTATGGATGCCGCGTATGCCCGAAGCCCCGCTCCAGCCCAGATGGGCGGCAATACGCAAAAGCAGTTTTTCCATGATGGCGACCGCACCCAGCCACTGGCTGGCGAACACGCTCACGCCAATGGCCAGCAGCACCACGGCACTTTCCATCAGCCGGTCAGTGGCCGTGGAACGCTTGACCAGGAACAGCAGCAGCCCCACCCCGGCCAAGGTAAACACGATCTGGCTGATCAGTTCGATCGTCAGGTCGCAGATCGTGCCCGCCGCAGCCTGCCTGCCCCCCAGCCCCCGACGGGCGAGCAGGCGGCTTGCGACCACCTCTCCCCCCACCTGAGCCACGGGCAGGAGGTTGTTGATCCCTTCGCGCACGCAGCGCAGCATGACGTAATCGGCCAGGGAGACACGGGCGGCCGCCCTGCCGGGCGCAGGCAGGGCCGGACCGACAAGGGCGCTATCGGGGCTGGCGGAAGCGGGGGCTAAAGCGGGGCTTGAAGCGGGCCTGTGCTCACAACCGGGCTGGGGATCGGGGCCGGGTACATCACGCGGCAGCGGGCCTGCATCCCCCGGATCGCCGCCGGAAATGATCCGCCATGCCTGCGCGGACAGGCAGACCTGGATACCGTGAAAGGCGATAACGACCAGCAGCCCCCATCCGCACGCGCCGATCAGTGCCAGAATGGAGCGCACCCCATACTGCGTGAACATCCACACAGCCAGCCCCAGGCCGAGAAGGCCCGCGACAAGAGTGACCCGCCTCATGCGCTTTTCCCTTTTATGCCGCCCTCTCTCCCTGCTACCGCAGCGCCCGGGCCGGAATTGCGGATTATGCGGCCCGGATATGGCGTAGCAGGGCCAGGGATTCCACGCAGGCCGCAGCGGCTTCGCGCCCCTTGTTATGCACGTCATCGCCCGAGCGGAGCGTGGCCTGCTCTTCCGTATAGGTGGTCAGGATGCCGAACGCCACCGGCACTTCGGTGGCGAGGGACGCCTGCATGATCCCCATTGTGGCCCCCAGGCTGATGAATTCGAAATGCGCGGTATCACCCTTGACCACGCAACCCAGGCAGATAACCCCTTCGTAACGCTGGCTCTTGGCCAGGGCCTGGGCCAGCAGCGGCATTTCGAACGCGCCGGGGGCTGCGTAGATGTCTTCATCCTGCACGGCGATATTGTGCTCGCCCAGCCAGGCCACCGCGCCATCGCGCAGCCCGCCTGTCACGGCTTCGTTGAAACGGCTGACAATCAGCGCCAGCCGGGGTGTGGGTGTCAGTGTCTTCAGGTCCGGCAGGGAAACGGGGGAACGAGTGCCCATTAGCTTGACTATCCTTGGTAAAATTTCAGCCTTGGTAAAAAACTCAGGCAAGCGCCTTGTGATCGGCGGATGAGGCGGAAAAACCGCTCAGATGATGGCCCATCCGCTGCCGCTTGGCATGCAGATAGGCACGGTTGAACACATTGGGCTGCACTTCAAGCCCGATACGCTGGCGCACGGCAAAGCCCCGGGCTTCCAGCGCGCGCACTTTCGCGGGGTTGTTGGTCAGCAGGTCCATTTCGGCCACGCCCAGGTCGCGCAGGATGCTGGCCGCCGCGCGCCAGTCCCGCGCATCGGTCGCAAAGCCCAGCCGGTGGTTGGCATCCACCGTATCCAGCCCGGCATCCTGGAGTTCATAGGCGCGGATCTTGTTGACAAGGCCGATGCCCCGCCCTTCATGCCCGCGCACGTAAACCAGCACGCCGCATTCGGCCTTGCCAATGGTCCGCAATGCCGCCTGAAGCTGGGAACCGCAGTCGCAGCGCAGGGAACCGAGCGCATCCCCCGTCACGCATTCCGAATGCAGGCGCACCACCGGCACCGCACCCGCGGCCCCGACATCGCCCTTGACCAGTGCGACATGCTCCACCCCGCTTTCGTCCCGGAAGGCGTGAATGACCAGGTCATCCCCGCCGTAGGAACTGGGCAGGGCTGCCTGTGCCAGGTCGGATACGGTGGTGGTGGGTACCTCCCGCGCGGTGGGGGCGATTTCTGGCAGAGGGGCCGTGCCGTTGGCCGCGATCCATTCCACCAGTTCCGCGATGGAGATGATGGGCATGTCATGCCGCGCGCCGAACACCTCCAGCTGCGGGCGGCGGGCCATGGTGCCGTCCTCGTTCAGGACTTCGCAGATCACGGCGGCGGGTTTCAGCCCGGCCAGGCGCAGCAGGTCGATCGAACCTTCCGTATGCCCGATCCGGTCCAGCACGCCGCCCGGCATGGCGCGCAGGGGAAAGATATGCCCGGGGGTTGCGATATCGGCACCCGTTGCGTCATCAGCCACGGCCACCTGCACGGTATGGGCCCGATCCGCGGCCGAAATGCCGGTGCTGACCCCTTTCCGCGCCTCGATCGAGACCGTGAACCCCGTGCCGTGGCGGGCGGTGTTCTCGGCCTGGCGCACCATCATGGACAGGCCCAGCCGGTCCACATGTTCGGGGGCCAGCGGCAGGCAGACCAGCCCGCGCGCATGGGTGATCATGAAGTTCATGGCCGCAGGCGTCATGTATTGCGCCGCCATGACCAGATCACCCTCGTTCTCGCGGTCCTCGTCGTCCACCATGATGACCATGCGCCCCGCCCGCAGGGCCGCCACGGCGTTCGACAATGCGGCGGAAGGCCGGTGGGGGCCCGCGCGGTCGTTCATTACTTGGTCCGGCATTGTGCCTCCACATATTTTGCGATCACGTCCACTTCGACATTGACCGTATCGCCAAGGGCCAGCGTGCCCAGCGTCGTGTGCTCCCACGTATGGGGAATGATCATCAGGGCGATGGGGAACGCATTGTCCTGCCCGGGCCCCAGTTCGTTGAGTGTCAGGCTGATGCCATCCAGTGCGACGGAGCCTTTTTCGACCATGTAACGGCGCAGTGCCGCCGGCACCTGGAATTCCACACGCCGCGCATCGCCCACCGGGGTGCAGGCCACGAAACGGGCCACGCCATCCACATGGCCCTGCACGATATGGCCCGAAAGCCGCGTGGCGGGGGTAACCGCGCGTTCGAGATTGACGCGGCTGCCCACATCCAGCCGCCCCAACGTGGTGCAATCGAGTGTCTCTTTGCTGACGAAAAAGCGTACCGGCCCGCTGGCAACAGGGGCCACGGCGGTCAGGCACACGCCGTTGACGGCAATGCTCTCGCCCTCGGCCACATCGCTCAGGCCGGTTTCAACCTCCAGCATGAGGGACTGGGGTTGCCGTTCCACCGCAACGACCTGGCCCAGGGATTCTACGATACCGGAAAACATACTTGCTCCTGCGTGCAGTGCGCCCATTCCGCGAACAGGGAAAGGGGGGTGATGTCGTGCCGGGTCCTGACCGAAAGATGGTCCTGCCCGTCTGGGTCCTGGCGGATTGTCAGCCAGTCGTCCCATAAATTGCGCGCGTGCAGGGCGGCCAGCAGGGTCGGGCCTGCCTCCACCAGCAGCCACAGCGCATCGGTCCGGGCCAGAAGCGGCTCAAGATCGCTGATATCGGGGCAGAAGCGCACGTCGAAACGCTGCACTACCCCTGCCAGCCAGTCCTGGGGCGTGTTCGCCTCCTGCCCGCAGATCACCAGCAGGCGGCGGCGGTCGGTATGGTCTTCCACATGGCGCACGCCCAGGCCGGGCCTGTCCGCGCGCACCGTGCCGGTGGCGGTAATCACGCCGTCGCTCACGCGGCGCAGCGCATGGGCAAAGCGGAGGGATGCGGGGGTGGTAAAGGTGGTGCGCCCGGCAGGCGGGATCATGGAACCGGTGCTGTCCAGCGCCTGCTTGACGGTAATCCACGGCCGACCCCGCGCCACCTTGCTGGCGAACGGGGCGATCAGCGCACGGCATTGCGCATGGGCATGTTCACCATTCGCGCTATGCGCCAGCCAGCGCACGTCGCACCGCGCGGCCTGCAAACGCGCGCCACCCCCGCCCTGAACATGGGCGTTGGGGTCGGCGCAACCGATCCAGACCGTCTTGACGGGGGTGGACAGCAGGGCTTCGGTGCAGGGGGGTGTGCGCCCGGTATGGTTGCACGGCTCCAGCGTGACGACGGCGGTATGAATACGCTCGACCACGCCCAAGGCCCGGGCCTGTTCCACGGCCAGGCGTTCGGCATGCCATTCGCCCGCGCGGTGATGGGCCGCAATAACCAGCACGGCCCCTTCGGCATCGAGCAAGACGCAGCCCACGGGGGGGTTGGGCGCTGTCTGTCCGGCAAAGCGCCATGCTTCCGACACGGCCAGCGCGAAGGCCGCGCCAATGCCATGGGGCATGTCATACGCAAAGGAATGCTGAACGTCGTTCACCCTTAGTCTTTCCGTCCAAAACTACACATTCAGACAGACTCAGGGCGGCAGAAGGGTGTAGCCCTCGACCTGATCCTATGCGCAGGCATAAGGACACGGCAAGGCGCTTCCCTCTCGCGTTCTCTCCCATCCGGACTATGACCGTCGGCTCCGGATTCACACCGGATCTGCTTGACCCTGCCTAGGCAGGCGCTCGCGGGCTTACTTTGCTTGCGCAATGCTTACCGCCGGTAGGGATTTCCACCCCGCCCTGAGAACGTCTTTTCCGCATTTCTGCGGTTATTCAATTATGATGGGGCCAATCCCACCGTCTTGCAAGAGCAAAACCCCTTATACTTTCCTTAACACACGGTTATGAATGCCCCGATACCCGCGCGGGCAATACCGCGCGAAGCCCCGCCAGGCCGCGACGGGGCAGGGAATTTTGCAGCCCGCGCCCAAAAACAGGGGCGCAGGTCCGGCCCGCCTGCTCACGCCAACTTGCCCTTGCGCGCCCAAGCGGGCAAGTTGGCGGGGCACGGATGTGCCTGCATCGTGAACAAGGCCCAAGCACGCAAGACATGACCCGCCCCACGCAACCTCCGACGCAACCCGCACCCAACCCCGGCCCGCATGCCGGCCCCGAGCCGGCCGATACGACGGCCCGGCCTGACGGCACGTTACCGAGCCATATGGCAGCCACGCAGCCATCATCGGGGGATATGGAAGCACAGGGCGCGTCGCCCGACGGGGAACAGGATTACGATGGCAGTGCCGAATCCTCCCCCGGCCGCCGCGATTTCCTGGGGCTGGTCGCCACCACAACCACGGTCACGGGGCTTGCCGCCTGCGCCGTGCCCTTTGTGGACAGCCTGAAACCGCAGGACAGCCTGGCGGCCCGCCTGCCGCTGGATATCGATATTTCCAGACTGGCCCCAGGCCAGCAGATGACGGTATCCTGGCAGGGCAAGCCCGTCTTTATCGTACGCCGCACGCCCGAAGCCCTGGCCGCCCTGCAAAGTCCGGCCCTGACCCAGAAGCTGCGCGACGCCGACTCCACCACAAACCAGCAGCCACCCTATGCCCGCAACTGGCACCGCTCCGTGGTTGCCGAATACGGGGTTTATGTCGGCATCTGCACGCATCTGGGCTGCGTGCCCAGCTACACCACGCCACAGGCCGACGGTGCGGACAATGCCGGTTCGGGCGGTTATGCGTGCCCGTGCCACGGGTCGCATTTCGACCTGGCGGGGCGGGTCTACAAGGATGTGCCGGCACCCTATAACCTGCCCGTGCCCCCTTATGTCATGCCCTCGCCCACCACCCTGCGCCTGGGCGAAAACCCGCCGGGACAGCATTTCGATTTTTCGACAATCGAACAGATCTGACACGGCTCCATCGGGGGGCGGGGATCGGCCTTACGCGTCCCCCACCCTGCGCGAAAGCCGCATGACGGCTGCGATATTGCGTGCGGTGCGGCGAATATTGGCGCGGGCCTGCGCCAGGGCTTCGTCCAGGCTACACGGGCCGCTTACGATACTGAACACCGCATCGATCCCGTGATAATGGACATCGCCATGCCCGTCCCCCAGGGACCCGGCCAGGGCGATGACCGGCTTGCCATGGCGTTTGGCCACCCGCGCCACACCCACCGGCGTCTTGCCGCGCACGGTCTGGCCATCCATCCGCCCTTCGCCCGTAATCACCAGATCGACATCGGCCAGAATGGTATCGAGCCCCAGCGCATCGGTCACGATCTCCACCCCCGGTCGCAGGCGCGCGTTGAGAAAGACCATGGCCCCTGCCCCCATGCCACCCGCCGCACCCGCTCCGGGCCTGTCGGCCACGGCCTGCCCAAAGGCTGCCTCCAGCACCGCACCGTACCGAGCCAGGGCTGCATCAAGGGCTGCGACCATATCCGGCGTGGCCCCTTTCTGCGGGCCGAAAACGGCCGAAGCCCCGGCAGGGCCAGTCAGCGGGTTATCGACATCGCAGGCCACTTCGATCTCGCATTCGGCCAGACGCGGATCGAGCGTTGACATATCTATGTGCGCCAGTTCCACCAGCGCCGCACCGCCGGGGCGGAGATCGCACCCGCCCGCATCGAGCAACCGGGCCCCCAGTGCCTGGGCCATGCCCGCCCCGCCATCGTTCGTGGCACTGCCGCCCAATGCCAGGATGATATGGCGGCACCCGTCATCAAGGGCGGCGCCGATCAGTTCACCAACCCCAAAGCTGGTCGCCATCATGGGGTTGCGGGTCGCGCGCGGCACAAGGTCCAGCCCTGCGGCACTGGCCATTTCGACAACCGCCGTGCGGCCATCCCCCATCAGGCCGTAACGGGCCGCAACCGGCGCACCCAAAGGCCCCGTAACCGTCAGATGGCGGAACTGCCCGCCACTGGCCTGTGTCAGCGCAGCGGCCGTACCCTCCCCCCCATCGGCAGCGGGAAGCTTTATGCACACCGCATCCGCGAAAATATCCGTAAAGCCGGCCTCGACCTCATCCGCCACTTCCAGTGCTGTCAGGCTTTCCTTGAACGAATCACAGACAATCGCAATCTTCATGGCGCGGTCCCAACAGCCCGGACACGCCTGCGGCATTTCCTGAACACGGTTTTCTCCCTTCCCTCATGCGTTCGTCCACGCAGGATCATAACGCGACGGTACCGCATGGGTGGCAATCCCCCATGGCATGATCGGGATCGGGCCTGGTGTTGCGGGCAGACCGGCGGATATGATCCTCCGGCCGATGCCTCGCTTTACAAGGCAAGGCAATGCGCGACGGGGAAAATCGTCCCCGGTATCAGGATTGTGTAAAGGCATGCGGGCGAGACCCCGCATTTTACGCGCGGGCCTGCATGCTGGTGCGCACACCCGCTGCATTTTTCAGGGGCACGGCAGGTTTTGAGAACATTCCGCACCATACTGGAACGTTCTTGAATATGCTACCTCCCGCCCCCGCTGCCCGGCCTGCCATTTCAGTCTTTGCAGATCGTTGCGTGGTAAAATAACCTTATACGCAAGCCGGGTTTACGAAGACCGATCAGCCGCAGCAAGATCGATATAGGGGATATGCTGCCGGTCGATTTCCTCGACCGCCTCCCCGTAGCCCGCATCGGCGTAGCGCATTACGCCCAGGCTGGTATCGTTCGTCAGCGTCAGCCGCAGGCGTTCGTCCGCCTCGGACGATCCATCGGCGATCGTCGTGATTCCGGCACTGGTCATATAGCCCGCATAGCCGCCGCCCCCGGAATGGATGGCCACCAGATCGGCCTGCGATGAACAGGCCAGCATCGCATTGAGCAAAGGCCAGTCGGCAACGGCGTCGGACCCGTCCTTGAGGTTCTCGGTCATGATATTGGGGTGGGCCATGGCCCCCGCATCCAGATGGTCACGGGTGAACGCCACGGGGCCGGACAAAATGCCTTCGCGCACCATGCGGTTGACATCCAGCCCCACCTTCGTCCGGTCGCCGTGGCCCAGCCACGCAATGCGCGCGGGCATGCCTTCGACCGGGATAAACCGGCGCGCCAGCGTGATCCAGTTCACGACGGATGGATTATCCGCGAATGTTTCCAGCAGGTAATTGTCGATTTTTCGCAGGTCGGCCTCATCATTGGACAGGGCGATCCAGCGGAACGGACCAATGCCGCGTGCGAACAGGGGGCGCAGATAGGCTTCGGTAAAAATCGGGATATCGAAAGCATGTTCGATCCCGGCCTTTTTGGCCTGTGTGCGGATCAGGTTGCCATTGTCGAACACGACCGAACCCGCGGCGCGGAAATCGAGCATGGCCTGCACATGCCGTGCGATCGATTTCAGGGCCAGTCGGGACAGCGCCTCCGGGTCGCTCTGGCGCAGGGCCCTGGTTTCCTCCAGCGAAAGTTCTGCGGGGATATAGCCATAGACCAGATCATGGGCCGATGTCTGGTCGGTGACGATATCGGGAATGACCCCGCGCGCCAGCAGTTCGGGAAAGATGTCCGCCGCATTGCCGCACAGGCCGATGGAACAGGCATCCCCCGCGGCGCGCGCGGCTTCGATCCGGCGCAGGGCGTCATCCAGCGAGGATGCACGATGTTGCAGATAGCCGCATTCGATACGTTTGGTGATCCGGGTATCATCGACCTCGACACACAGGATGATCGCACCGGCCAGTTGCCCGGCCAAAGGCTGAGCCCCGCCCATGCCGCCAAGGCCGGATGTCAGGATCAGCCGCCCCGTCAGGTCGCCTGCGAAATGCTGCTCGGCAATGCGGCGGAAGATCTCATACGTGCCCTGGATCACCCCCTGCGAGCCGATATATTGCCAGTCCCCCGCCGTCAGCCCGCCCCAGCAGATCAGGCCCTGCTTTTCCAGCCGGTAGAATTCCTCGGCCCGGGCCCATTGCCCGACGATATTGCAGTTGGCCATGACGACAATGGGGGCGCGTTCATGCGTCTTGACCACGCCGATCGGCTTGCCCGACTGGACGATCAGCGTTTCGTCATCGCCCATGGTGGTCAGGGCGCGAACAATGGCATCGTGCGATGGCCAGTTGCGCGCGGCCTTGCCCAACGCCGCATACACCACGAGATTGGCCGGATCTTCCCCCACCGACAGGACGTTTTCGAGCAGGCGCAGCAATCCTTCCTGCCGCCAGCCGCGACAGCGCAGATTACTGCCCGAGGTCACATCGAACTGTTGCTTTGTCATGGTCAGCCCTTCTCGCTGATGCCGTGCAGGGCATAACTGGTCAGGTCGATCCCCAGCGCGCGTTCGACGGGGGGGTAAACCGCGGGGTCGATCACGCTGGAAGAAAGCGGGAATTTGGTTTTTTCCACGTGCAGGACAAGAATTTCCATGCCTTCGGTAACCTCGCCCACGCTGAGCGGATGCCCTTCTGGCGACAATGTCGTGATGATGTCGGGGAAAGAAGCCATCCGCCCGCCCCCTGCATCGTCCAGCGCCATATATTCGTTCATCACATGCAGGGTAACGACCTTGTCGCCGGTTCCTACGACAATGGTGCCGATATCGAAGGCTTCGGGCGTATAGACGACCGATTTGCGTGAAACCTTGCCCTGCGCCACGATAGCGCCGTCCAGTTCACGGGTGATGGTGTCGATGACCGCACTCCCGCCCTTGGAGCGGGCCGCCAGCACGGCCTCGCCCAGGGCCAGCGCGCGTGAGATGCCACCCCAGGCGGCATGGCGTTTGACATAGGAAGCAGGCAACGGGTTGCGGCACGAGGCAATGAAACCGCCCGACATGTCCGACGCCGTGCGCAGAATGGGGGAGACACGGGCCGTAGCCCCCTTGGCGACCACTTCCAGATAGGCACCGTTCGCGCGGTTGCCGCCCACCACCGCCTGAATCATGGTCTCGGGCGAGCCCGCCATGCCGATCGAGCCCATATCGCCCGTGGGGTGGGCGCGCATGTCACCCACCGCATCGATGACCTTGGTCCCCAGGATCGCACCCGGCAGCCAGGCGTTCAGTGTGCTGGACTTGCCGTTCTGCCCGATCATCAGCCCGTAGATCGGGCGCCCCAGTTCCTTTTCCACCAGGCGGACGGCATTGACGTAATCCACCCCCAGCATCTGCCAGTGGGTGGTGCTGGCCGGGGCCCCTATGGCCGCAGCCGTGGCGATGATCGCATCATCGGCGATCTCATCCGCGCCGACCAGTTCGGGCTGGCCTGCATTGACCGCCGCCGTGCCCAGCATGCGGCCGTGCTCCACCCATCCGCCACCGCCACAGGCAAAAATGGAACCGCCCGCAATGGCGGATTCGACATCCTTTTCAACCAGTATACGGCTCATTGGGATTCTTTCCTGATAGGGTTCAAGGTTTTCATTTTCAGTCCTTGCGGTCGCACAGCTCCATCGCCCCGGCCAGGACCATGGTCCCGCGGGCGGCGTCTTCGGCTGTGCACCATTCTTCCGGATCGTGGCTGCGCCCGTCGCGACAGGGCACGAAGATCATCGCCATGGGGGCCAGCCGTGCGACGAAAGCGGCATCATGTCCTGCACCCGAGACCATGTGCCGGGTGCTGAAGCCCTGCGTTCGGGCCGCGGTCTCGACCAGTCCGGCCAGCGCCGGGTCACATGGTGTGGGAGAGGTGTCGGACTGGATTGCAAAGCGGCTGAGCGTCGTGCGGCTGGCCCGAGCCGCGTCCTCACTGGCGGTGCGGATGGCTGCAACCAGGTCTTCGGCAACCGCGCGCTCGGACACGCGGATATCGACAACCAGGCGTGCGGCGCGTGGGATCACGTTGGACGCACCGGGGGAGAGTTCCAGCACGCCGCAGGTCGCGGTCACATGCCCGCCCCCGGCACGCGCCAGGGCACTGGCCCGTTCGTGAACGAAGCCGATGATCGCGGCAGCCGGTACGGCGGCATCCCGCCGTAGGTCCATGGGCGTGGTGCCCGCATGATCGGCCCGGCCCGAAAAAACGATTTCCAGCCGGGTTACGCCTGCGATGGCATCCACCACGCCGATCTGGACCTGCTCGCTTTCCAGAACGATGCCCTGTTCGATATGCAGTTCGAAAAAAGCCCGGATATCGGTGCGGCGCGGCGTATCCAGCAGGCTGGCATTCCCCCCCATACGGGTCAGGGCTGCGGCCAGGTTTTCGTCCCACGGGGCGCGCAGGGCACGATGCTCCGCCGAAAGCGCGCCGGCCATGCCACGGCTGCCGATGCAGGACAGCCCGAAATCGCTGGGCTCCTCCGCCAGGAAATCGACAATTTCCAGGTCATGGCACAGGGAGATCCCGGCATCGTCGAAGGCGCGCGCGACTTCCAGTGCGGCCAGAACGCCAAGAATACCGTCGAAACGACCACCATCGGGCACCGTGTCGGAATGCGACCCGCTCATGATCGTGCCCCGCCCCGGTACCGTGCCCGCGCGGCGGCCGATCAGGTTCCCTGCCTCGTCCATGCGGGTGCTCAGCCCCGCCTGCTGGAAACGCGCGGCAAGCCATTCGCGACCTTCGAGAAAGCGCGGCGAAAAAGACCGCCGCGTATGGGGCCGGGCGGGATCGGTTATGGTCGCCAGCGTGTCGATATCGGCCTGGAGCCGGTCGGAGCGGACGTGCGATGCAACTGTCATGGCTGAGGACATTGCAGGGGGCGTTACAGGGGGCATGGCCGAAGTCATTGCAGGCCCGAAGGCTGCTCCGGGCAGATGAACCGCCCCGCACCCGGCGCGGCCAGGACGGTCTGCCCGTCGAAGACCTGTTGTCCCCGCAGCCATGTTCCGGCAATGCGCCAGTTCAGTTCGCGGCCAGCATAGGGGCTCCAGTCCGTAAGGACATTCTCGCTCTTGGCCGGGTCGTAACGCCAGGTTTCGCGCCGGGCTATGGTGATATCGGCATCCCGCCCCGGGGCAAGCCCGCCCTTGCCGGCACTCAGGCGGAACAGCCGGGCCGGATTATCCGCCAGCAGCCGCGCGGCATGGCTTGGCGAGAGGTTGCGCCGCGACAGCTCGGTCAGCAGCAGCGGGTACAGAACATCCAGCCCCGGTACGCCAGAGGCGTTCTTGAGCATGTTCGGGTCGGATTTGCGGGCCAGCGACCAGGACACATGATCGGTCGAGACAATGGTGACATTGCCCGCGGCCAGGTGGTTCCATATTCCTTCCACCTCCGCCCGGGGGCGCAGGGGCGGGTTGATCTTGGCGCGCCCACCCAGCCGGGCCACGTCGTTGTCCTCGTCCAGCACCAGGTAATGAATGCAGGCTTCGACCGTCGTATCGAAACCCTGCCGACGATACGCCTCGCACAGCGCATAGCCGCGTGCGACCGAGCAATGGACGACATGCGCCGAACAGCCCGTGGCGGCCCCTGTCTCGTAAATCTGGGCCATGGCGAGCGTTTCGGCCAGTGCGGGGCGGGACAGGCCATGGGCGCGCCAGTCGGTAATGCCCGAACGGGTCACCGCCTCGATCCGCGCGCGGACCATCTCGTCATCCTCGTTATGCACACCCGCGACCAGCCCTGTCTTTGCGACAGCCTCGAAACAGGCGGCCAGCAGGTCGGGCGGGATGCGGGGAAAACGCACGGGGTCCGTGCCGAAGGTCGAGAACTTGAACCCGCAGGCCCCGGCCCGCGCGATGTCGGGAATATGGCGCGCCCCGTCATCCGGCGCGATGGTGCCCCACAGCGCAAAATCGACCCGGGCCTGTTCACCGGCTTCGCGCGCCTTCTGGCGCAGGTTATCCGCCGTGCAGACCAGGAACCCGTCATCATAGGGCATGTCGGCAATGGTCGTGACCCCACCCGCTGCCGCCGCGCGCGTGCTCCACACAAAATCCTCCTGCCCCTTCTGCGAACGGGAATGGACCTGCGCGTCGATTGCGCCGGGCAGGATCAGGGCATCGCCATGATCCTCGACATGGCGGGCGGGGGGGGCATCCCCCTGGCCCAGCCTGCTGATACGGCCACCATCGACGGCGACCCAGCCATTCTCGATCACCGAACCGGCGGTGACGACACATCCTTTGAACAGCAGGTCATGCATAGGCATTCTCCTGAAACGACGGGGGCGGAAAAGCGAGTTCCGCAGACGCCGTAGTGGCAAGGCGGGTGGAAAAACGGGCCAGGACCTCTTCCGTCCCATGCACCGCATCGGACACGGCAATGGTATCGTCCAGAAGCGGCACATGGCGCTCAAGCTCGGCCAGCAGCGCGCCTGGGCTGCCGGTCGGCCGGGCATTGGACAGGTGAATGGCCTGTCGGGCGGCCATGGCTTCCAACGCCACAAGGGGGGACAGCAGGCTGGCCTGCAACCCCAGCGCGCGGGAGACGGAAGGCAGGTAGCTTGCCTCGTCCTCGAACCCGTTGGCGACCGGGATCTGATAAAGCGAGGCCGGGGTGGATTCGCGCAGGATCGAGGTCGTCAGGTCGGCGGCGAGCTTGGTCGCGGCCCCGAAGGCGACCTGCCGACCGGGGTCGAGCGTCAGGTTGCACGGCAGGCCGGACAGATCCTCCCGGCAGGACGCCAGGATACGCCCAAGCGTGCTGCGGGCGTAATGGCACAGCGCGATCACAAGCGCCTGCGCATCCAGCGCAAGGGCCAGCGGCAGGGACGCACCCGATGTCATGGCCCGCCCGCCGAACAGGATCGGGTTGTCATCCGCATGGGCGATGCTGTGGGCCAGCGTGACCTCGACACGGTCGAGTGCCGTAACCAGCGCCCCCGCGATCTGGGGCATGCAGCGAAAGCTCAGCGGGTCCTGCAGATTGCGGCGCGATGTCCAGTCCCCCGGGCGGGCAAGGCCCTGCAGGTACCGCGCGACACGGGCCTCGTTTTCCAGCCCGTCCAGGCGCGCGGTTTCCCACGGAACGGTGAACGCGCCAAAGCCTGCGGCCGCCAGGACAAAGACGTTCAGCAGCAGCGGAAGGCGGTGCCGCAGTTCGGCCGTTGCCAGCGCGACACCCGCCACCCCCAGCGCATTGCTGGACAGGACCGACATCACGTCCTTCGGGCCCGGCACCATGGGGCACAGCCCGAACCGCGCCAGCACGGTAGCAGACGGGAGTGCGGGCCCGCCATCGGCGCTGAAGGCCATGCCCTCGCCCAGCAGGGTGGCGCCGATATGGCTCATCAGCCCGACATCCGCACAGCCGATGGAACCGTATTCGGGCACGGCGGGCGTGATCCCGGCATTGAGCAGATCCGCAAGCGCCGTGGCCAGATAGAGGCTGGCCCCCGCATGCCCGGTCAGCAGCGTGTTCAGCCGTATCGCCATCGCGGCCCGCACCATGCGGCGGGGCAGGTAGGCCCCCGTGCCAAGCAGATGCGAGCGCAGGAGCCGAAGGGCATATTTCGGCCTGTCGTCATCGGCAACGCTGTTATCCTTGAAGGCGCCGACCATGCTGGTGGTGCCGTAAATGCCGTCCCCACGGGCCAGTGCCTCGTTCAGGGCGCGTTCGCCCGCATGCAGCCGGGCAATGCCATCCGCCCCCAGCACGACCCGCGCGCCATCGGCAATCGCTATCAACTGGGTCAGCGGCAGTGTTTCGCCGGTAAGGGAAATCGGGGTCACGACAGCGTTTCATCCTTTGTTGTCAGGGGTAGTCTCCCACCCTCGGGCAGCGGGGCCGTTATGCTTTTTTCTGCATCATCCATAGAATTTTCTGCAATCCGGGCCGCATGGGCGGGGCGGAAGGGGGGCGAAAGCAACGCCGCCAGGGCCAGAAGCCCCATGATCGCAACATAAATGGCGGCGCTGGGCACGCCGTGCCAGGCCACCCCAAGGCTTGCGAGCAATGCGGGGGCAAAACCCCCGAACAGCGAAACGGCGGCATTGTAGGACAGGGCAATTCCCGTTGCGCGGATATGGGCCGGGAACAGGCTGGCAATGCCAAGCGGGGCAGCCCCCACGAACAGCGCCACCAAACCGCACAGGCTGACGGCAACCGCAATCATCGTGGGTGTGCCATGATCGTATCGGAGCATGCCAAGAATGGGGGCCGGCAGGACGATCAACATCAGTGTGGCCAGCAGCAGCATGCGCTTTACCCCGATCCGGTCCGCCAGGGTCCCCGCCGTCAGCGACCCTGCGACGAGCGCGAGATTACCGATCAGGGATGCGACATAGCTGGCATAGGGTGTCACGCCGGTAAAACGCTGGGCGTAAAGCGGCAGATAGATGACCAGCGCATAAGGTGCTGCCCCCCAGAGCAGGGACAACCCAAACGCCGCCATGAAACGCCCGCCGTAATGAGTGGCCAGTTCACCCAAAATGGGGCCGCGACGGGTAGCGTTGCGGCGCCCTCGGGCATCGCCACGGCGCAGGATGATACCGAAGGGGATGATGGCCAGGCCGATGGCAAATGGCGCGCGCCAGCCCCATTGCGCCATCTGCGCATCCGTCAGCAGCGCGACCGTGCCTGCGGCAACAGCAGCGCCTAGCATGTTGGACAGGCCCATGGTGGCCTGCAGGAACGACCCCGCAAAGCCGGGCCGACCCTGGCCCGCGCGTTCGACAAGAAACGCGGCAGCGCCCCCGATCTCCCCCCCTGCTGAAATCCCCTGCAACAGGCGGGCAAGACACAGAATGAGAATGGACGCGCGCCCCGCTACCGCATAAGGCGGGTCGAACAGGATCAGCGCCGTGCCTGCCCCCATCAGCAGGCAGGTCAGCATCAGTGCGGGACCGCGCCCCCGCCGGTCCGCGAACTGCCCCAGCAGCAACGCGCCGAGCGGACGGGCAATGGCACCCAGGGCAAAGACCAGCAGGCTCTGCGCCAGTTGCGAAAGCGGGTCCGAAGGCGGCAGCAGCGCGCGGGCGATATAGGGCGCGAACAGGGCATAGACCGAAAAATCATACCATTCGAGCAGGTTACCGATACAGGCTGCAATAACCTGAACTTTTCCGATCTTGACCCCGGCCGTACGCGACATCGCCCAGCCGCCGGTCAGAAACTGGCACTGATGGTGCCGAAGAACTGGCGCGGCGCACCCATGAGGAAATAGTTATATCCCGTATTGGTAAAACTGTTCCCCAGTTCGTTCGTGGTCGCGATATAGGTCTTGTTGGTCAGGTTGTAGATATTGAAGCTGGCCGTCACCCCCTTGAGCGGACCCACCTTGCCGAACCGGTAGCGCGCCCCGAAATTCATCAGGAAATAACCGGGCACATGCAGATCGTTGGTATAGGTCAGTTCGCGGTGCGACAGGTAGCTGCCATCCACATGCGTTTCGAAATCGCCGATGGTGTAGGCAATGCTCCCCTTGTACATGAACTGCGGATAATTGGGCACCAGCTTGCCCCGGGTGGGCTCGATCCCGCCCGAGGTCGCGACATTCTGGTCATAGGTCGAATGGGCATAGGAGAACGAGTTGTAGATCGACAGCCCGTTGACCGGCCGCAGCGTGACACTGGCTTCCGCACCGTTGGTCGTCACCCCGCCCACATTCTGCACGGCGGTGATCGGGTTGATACCGGCATTGTTGGTGATCAACTGCAACCGGTTCGAAAAATTGATGCGATACAATGACGCCAGTGCGCTGATCAGCGGCGTGGTGTAGCGATACCCACCTTCATACACCCAGTCCGTTTCCGGCTTGAGGGAATTGCGGGTCGCCTGGAAAGAAGACTGCGAGGCCGTCCACGGAGTAGCCGACACATTGGTGCCGAACCCGTCCAGCGGGAACGAACGCATGTTGTGCGACACATCGAAGAACAGTTCGTTATGCGGCAGGAAACGCCAGTTGGCCGATACCTGCGGCAAAAAGGCGTTCGACGCTTCCAGGTGCCCCTGGGCGATCTGCGTTCCGTTGATCGCGGCATTCTGGGTGGGAACGGAATTGCCCGAATTCACGATCATGGATTTGAACCCGGCGTTGACGGTCAGGTTGTTCGTAACCTTGTAGGTGTCCTGCATATGAAACACGAAAGTGCGGGTCGAGAACGCCTCCTGCCAGGCCGTGGCGAAGACCTGGGCCGCGGGGAAGCCGGTCGTGGGGTTGCCCAGCGATCCCTGCCCCAGCAGGGGTGCTTGCGAGAAATAGCGGCCTTCGGTGAAATTGCCGTATTCGTACCATACACCGGCATTGACCGTATGACGCGCGACCTTCCATGTCAGCGCGGTCTGGAACCCGCCGCGCGTGACCCCGGGTGTCTGGATACGCTGGGACAGCGGCGCACCGTTGGGCGAAGGCATGTACGGCGTCGTCCAGGTGCTGTAGCCATTGTCGGAATGGGCGTAGAGCGTCGTTTTCCAGTTCAGGGACGAGGTCAGGTTTTCATCCAGCGTCAGCCCGCCCAGATAATCCACGCGGTTGGCGGTTCCGGCATAATAGGCGGCGTCGAACGGGTCGTTCGTCTTTGTCAGGGCGGCGGGATAGATCCCCTGTGCCGCGTTATACGCCGCCGTGTAGTTGGGATAATAGTTCGCAAGGTTGGGACCGACCGTGTGCAACCAGTTCTTGGTCATGTCCTGGTAGTCGAACTGCTGGATCGAACTCCAGTCGAAGAACAGCTTGAGCGAGGATTCGCGGGCCAGCGGCTGGACGAACTTGGCATTCACCTGATCGGAATGGTCATAGCCGCCCCCTTTCCACAGATTGCCGTTCAGGCGGGCATAGGCGACATAGAAGCGGGTGCCGCTGGCGTTCAGGTCACCGCTTTCGAAACGCGCATAGGTGCGCATGGTCGAATTGCTGCCGAAGGTCTGGGCCACCGTGCCGCCACGTTCATGCGAGGGATCGAGCGAATGGATCTGGATCGCACCACCCAGGTTGCTGGTCGAGGCCACGTCGATCGCACCCGCCCCCTGCGAGACATCGACACCCCCCACATCGTCCGAGATAATGGCCCGTGTCACGGCAAGGCCGTTATAGTTGTTGAACTGCTGGTCCCCCAGCGGAATATCGTCCAGCGTGAAGCCAAGCTGGGACTGGCTGAAGCCGCGCATGAACATCTGGCTGGAATATTCATAAGCGCCAAACGGATCGGCCGACTGGTACAGCACGCCCGGAAGCTGGCTGAGAACCTTCAGCGGCGACGTGCCGGGAACGCTCTGCTGCATCATGCCGCGTGTGACACTGGTCATCTGCCGGGTCGAGCCATGGCCGAAGATCGAGATCGCTTCCGTGCCGACGGCGGTGAGCGGCTTCGTGCCGGCCGGTCGTAGGCTGCCCGGTTGGGGGCTGCCCGGTCGGGCACCGGCCGCGGCATGGTCCGCCGCCGGAGTTTTCGGGGGCGGCACACTGGCCTGCACGGCTGCGGGTGCGTGCGCACTGGCATGTGCTGGGGCAGGCGTGCGGCGTGGCTCCGGCGTGGAGGACGCCGTGGCGGCATGAAGCTGGGGCGTGATCGCGAGGCCGCCGAGCACGGTCGAAAGCGCGAGAATCCGTCGTGATGTCATCGGGGTCATTCCTTGTTGCATCCTGTAACGCCTGAAAGGCGGGATGGCGGCGGGTCGTTCGGTATGGTGGCCTGCACGGCGGCGTCTTCCGGGCGCAGGCCAAGCTGGTAGATGACGCAAGCGCCCAGTCCGATGGCGCCCGCGGCAAGCATGGAGGGGGTGAAGCTGCCGAACCTGTCGGCCAGCACCCCGGTCAAGGCTGGCGCCATCGCTCCGCCGAGCGAGGCCCCGGTATTCTGGATCGCCTGCAGGGTCGCAACGCGATGTTCGGCCGCGATCACGGTGCCGAGCATCCAGCCGCAACTGATCGCAAGCCCGCCCGCGAACAGGGCGATCGCCATGAAAGCGACCAGGACGCCCAGCCCGACCTGCAAGGTGGTGAGCGCGGTCGCCACAGCCGCCACCAGCATGGACAGCACCAGCGGCGCGCGGCAGGCGTTCAGCGGCCCCACGCCCCTGGCGGCCAGATGGTCAACGACGAAACCACCCAGCACGCTGCCTGCGAAACCGCAGAACTGGGGCAGTGCCGACAGCAGGCCCGCCTGGTCGAGCGTCAGGTGGCGCGAGGTCTGAAGCCAGGCGGGCATCCACGTGGCGTAAAGCCAGGTCAGGTAGATCACCCCGGCATAGCCCGCCGTCAGCACCCAGCTTGAACGCTGGCGCAGCAGGTAGCCCAGATCGTCACGCAGCACCTGGGCGGCATCCCCTGCCACCGGGGCATCGGGCCGGGGCAGGGCTTCGCGCATTTCGGCGCTCAGCGGCAGGGCGGCGGGGTCGCGATAGAAACGGATCCACACGAAGGCCAGCACCAGACTGGCGGCCCCGATGGCAACCGACATGCCCCGCCAGCCCCAGAGCATCATGATCGCCAGCAGCAGCGGCGGGGCCATGGCGGGACCAAGGGCTGCGGAGCCATTGAAAAGGCCAAGCGGGCGCCCGCGTTCGTGCGGCCTGTACCACCGGACAAGTGCGCGGGTGCCCGACAGGAACAAGGGCGTTTCGCCCAGCCCCAGCCCGATACGTGCGACGAACAGGCCCGCAACGCTGTGCATCAGCCCGAAGGCCATCTGCGCGCAGGACCACAGGACCAGCCCCGCCCCCAGCAGAAAGCGGCTGTCGAACCGGTCGGCCAGCAGGCCCGTGGGGATCTGCCCGGCAAGATAGGCCCAGGCAAAGACCGACAGCAGCAGGCCCATCTGGGTGTTGGACATGTGCATTTCGGCCATTACGACCGTATTGCTGACCGACAGGGCCGCACGATCGATATAGCTGATGCAGCCCGCCGCCATCAGCAGAAGGACCGTGATCCGGCGACGGCGGCGCAAGGCAGCGGACAGGACGGGGGCCACATTGCTCATGCGACGGATTTCCGCCCCGCGGTGCCGGCTTCGGCCTGGATTTCCGCAAGGGCTGCGCGCAACCGGCTGATAATGGCCAGGTTGGGGTATTCCGTCTTCCAGATCAGCCGCGTGGTCATCCGGTAACGATCCGGCAGGGGAATGGCGTGGACCGCGTGGGAACGGAACGACCCGGCTGGCAGGATGGCGCAGCAGGTGCCGTCCTCGACCAGGCGCAGCATCAGCGACAGCGACTGGGTTTCAAAAATTCCACCCGGCGTGATCCCTTCCTGGTCCAGGTAACGATCCGTAACCCGCCTTAGCCCCGTACCCAGCGCAGGCACCGCCAGCAGGCACGACGCCAGCGTGATCCGTGGCGCCTGGTTCGGCGGCGGGCTGTGCGCGCGGCCGAATACGAGGAAAATCGCCGATTTTTCCAGCTCCGCGTTCTCCAGCCCCAGCGGAATGTCGATAATGTCGGACAGGCCGGCATCGAACCGGCCGTCCAGCAGGCCTTCCACGATCTGCGGTGCGGTGATGGTCGAAATCGTCAGCGGCGGCTGGTAGCGCCGATGGCGCCAGAGCCGGACCAGATTGGCCAGCAGGACGGTCAGCGAGCTGTCGCTGCTGGTGGGCATCATGGATGCCAGCCGCAGGGTTCTGAATTCGCGGAAATAGCTGAAGTTTTCATCGCGCATGATCTGGCGATGGGTCTGGTCCACCTGCTGGCAGCCCTGGCGCAGGGCCTCGGCCTGGGCCGTGGGCATGACGCCATGGGGGCTGCGCAGGAACAATGTGCGGCCCAGAATTGTCTCCAGCTTGCCGATCTGGCGTGAAAGCGTGGGCTGGGTCAGCGACAGGCGCTGTGCGGCCGCCGCAATGCGCCGGGTTTCGTAAACAGACAGAAAATAGCCGATCATGCGCAAGGTCAGGCCCGAACCCAGCAGGGTGCGCAGGCGCTGCGTGGGCAATGGGTCGGCCGTATCGCGTTCGGCCAGAACCATGCTGCCGCGGCTGTCATCGCCGATCAGGGCCAGGCACCAGCCCAGCAGGTGCAGGGCGGAGCGATAGAGGCTTTCGCCCTGCGCGGTGGTCACGGCCCGGCTGCCCCGACGGAGGGCGGAGCGCGAAAGAAGGGGGGTGGCCATGCTCTGTTCCAGGGCGGAGACGCTATGGCTGAGCGTGGAGGCGCTGACGCCAAGCAAGGGAGCCGCCGAAGCCGCCGAGCCTTCGTTGACCAGGCTCGTAAAATAGATCAGGGTCGGAAGTTCCATTTCACGATACCTTATGGTTATACATTATACTAACTATTTTACAGAGGTATTATACAATATTCCAAATATAACACTTTTGTATTTGTTGTTTGTAAAAATAGCGACTCTCAATCGTATTGAAGCATTATCGTAATGAGTCTGCAATTTCAAATAGCTCGCAGGCATGTTCTGTGCATAAAAAAGCATATCCGGGCTGAATAACGACTAAACGCGATGCCCGCGCGATAAGGCTTGCTCAAAACCGGGGGCGGATAGTCACCAGTACAGGCCGGAGCCGCCATTACCCGCGCCCTGTCAGCAGAACGACAGGGATGCGCCCCCCCCTGCCCTTTTCGAACATCGACACCTGGCCACTGGCAATGACCGCTGGCTGTGACCGCGGGCACCCAACCATCGGCATCGCTCCCCTCCAACGCCGGATCGGGCCGTATCGACTACCAACCGCGCGATGTTTTTTTGTAGCCCGATACCGCCAAGGCCAGATCCGTCGCGATCACGGAGCGTCGTCACTCAGGCCCTGTTTCATGGGAACGCCCCCGTCCAGCGCGTGTCCCGCTCTTGGGCGTGGTTACGCAGGCGTCATCCAGCACTCCTGGGGAGCATGGCCAGGGCAGTTCAAAACCTGCCGTTGGGGGGAAAGACAGCGCAGCAGGTGTCCCGCAAAGCGTTGCAGCCTGCCCTGTTCCCACGCCGTGCCGCGCGGTGCGTTATTTCTGGCAGTGTCGCAAATTGTCGCGAAAAACGCCGCAGCACCCAGGGGAACGCGGTACGGGAACGTGAAAACCGTTCACCATAACGCGCTGAATTTTTTGGTAAATATGGCGGAGAGGCAGGGATTCGAACCCTGGGTACAATTGCTTGCACAACGGTTTTCGAGACCGCCCCGTTCGACCGCTCCGGCACCTCTCCGACGGGTAGCGGGTTATAACCATGCTTTTGCAGAATACGCAAGTGCCTGGCGTGCGGGGTAATTCCTGTTGACTATGCGGGGCATCTGCCCTTAAAAGCCGCCCTTGATCCACAAAGATGGACGCATGTCGCCCAAAGGGTGACCAAAGAAGAAAAAGCGAGCGGATCATTCGCCTGCGCCCCGCGCGCCGCGAGGATCAAGAGATCGGAAAGAGAGAATTCATGTTCGCAGTTATCCGCACGGGCGGCAAGCAGTACCGGGTTGAGCCCAATATGGTGCTGAAGGTTGAGAAGCTGGAAGTCGAAGCCGGCGCAACCATTACCTTCGACGACGTTCTGGCCATCGGCGGCGAGAACGGCACCAAGATCGGCGCTCCCACCGTGGCTGGCGCAAAGGTGACGGCCACCGTCATCGCCCAGGACCGTCTCAAGAAGATCATCATCTTCAAGAAGCGCCGTCGGCAGAACAGCCGCCGCAAAAACGGCCACCGCCAGCCGGTTACCGTTCTGCGCATTCAGGACATCAACGCCGCCTGAACCCTTTGGGGGCAGGTTGGTCACGACCACGGAGGAGTTTAGGTCATGGCACAAAAGAAAGCTGGCGGTTCATCCCGTAACGGGCGCGACAGCGCCGGACGCCGCCTGGGTATCAAGAAATTCGGTGGCGAGCAGGTTCTGGCTGGCAACATCATCGTGCGCCAGCGCGGCACCAAGGTGAAGGCTGGCAGCAATGTCGGCGTTGGCCGCGACCACACGCTGTTCGCGCTGGTGCAGGGCAATGTCCGCTTCGAACGCCGCGGCGAAGGCCGCGTGCATGTTTCCGTCGAAGCACTGCCGCTGGCCGCCGAGTAAGCAGGCCAGACTTTCCGGCGCATGCAACGCGCATGCGACCGGAACGTAAAACAGGGCCGGGCCGGAAGGTTCGGCCCTTTTTCGCGTTGCGGGCCAGACGGAATGGCCCTTAGGTTACCCGAAGGTGCGGCATGAAATTTCTCGATCAGGCGAAAATCTACATCCGCTCGGGCGACGGCGGCGATGGCGTGACAGCCTTCCGCCGCGAAAAATATATTGAATTCGGCGGGCCGGACGGCGGCAATGGCGGCCGTGGCGGAGATATCATCTTCGAGGCGGTGCCCAATCTCAACACCCTGATCGATTTTCGCTACACCCAGCATTTCCGTGCCCGCAAGGGCGGAAATGGCGCGGGCTCCGACCGCACGGGGGCCGCGGCTTCGGCGGTGGTCATCCAGGTGCCCATCGGCACCCAGATCATGGATGATGACCGCGTGACCCTGCTGGCCGACCTGGACAAGGCGGGCATGCGCGTGACCCTGTGCCGGGGTGGCGATGGCGGCTACGGCAACGCGCATTACAAGACCAGCACCAACCGCGCCCCGCGCCGCTCCGACAAGGGCTGGCCGGGCGAGGAACGCTGGGTGTGGCTGCGGCTGAAGCTGATTGCCGATGTCGGGCTGGTGGGCCTGCCCAATGCCGGCAAGTCCACCTTCCTGTCCGTGGTCTCCGCCGCGCGGCCTAAAATTGCCGATTACCCCTTTACCACACTGCACCCCCAGCTTGGCGTTGTCCGCCTGTCCATGACCGAGGAATTCGTGGTGGCGGATATTCCCGGGCTGATCGAAGGCGCGCATGAAGGCACGGGGCTGGGCGACCGCTTTTTGGGCCATGTCGAACGCTGTGCCCTGCTACTGCACCTGATCGACGGTGCTGCGGGGGATGTGGTGGCGGCATGGCGTACCATTCGGCACGAACTGGCGGCCTATGGCGGCGGCCTTGCCGAAAAGCCCGAAATCATCGCCCTGAACAAGAACGACGCCATGACCGCGCGAGAGGCCTCGGCCCGGCGCGTGGCACTGGAAAAAGCCAGCGGCGCACCCGTTCTGCTGGTTTCCGCCGCAACACGGCAGGGTATTCCCGAACTGTTGCGCATCATCCAGGACCAGGTCACACAGGCCAAGCGGGACGCACAGGATGCAGCGCCACCCGCCACGGATACGTGGGACACGGATTTCACCGATACGGACAATTAGGATACGAATACGGCACGGAAGGTACAGCACAGGGAAAGCCCAGGGGACCGGCCCGCTTGAACGGCGGCCCTGTCGCCATCCGGCATAGCCCTGCCCCCCTTCCCTGCCCAGAGGGATTGAACCATGAGTAAGCCCCCCGCCATCCCCTGCCTTGCCCACGCCCGGCGGGTGGTTGTCAAGATCGGCAGCGCACTGGTGGTGGACCCGCAGCAGGCAGCACCCCGGCAGGCCTGGCTGGCCAGCATCGCCCAGGATATTGCAGCCCTGCGCAGGCAGGGAACCCTGGTTACGGTCGTATCCTCCGGGGCCATTGCCCTGGCGCGCCACAGCCTGGGGCTGACGGGGGGCCCGCTGCGCCTGGCCGAAAAGCAGGCCGCTGCCGCCGTGGGGCAGATCCGCCTTGCCCAGGCGTGGAGCAATGTCCTGTCCGAACAGGGGCTGACAGCGGCCCAGCTTCTGCTCACCCCCGACGACACGGAAGATCGCCGCCGTTACCTGAACGCGCGTGCAACGCTGAACACGCTGCTGGAACTGGGCTGCGTTCCGGTGATCAACGAGAACGACACCATTGCCACCGCCGAAATCCGCTTTGGCGACAATGACCGCCTGGCCGCCCGTGTCGCGCAGATGACCGAGGCCGACCAGCTTGTGCTGCTTTCCGATATCGACGGGCTGTACACGGCGGACCCCCGCAGCAACCCGGACGCACGGCACCTGCCGGTTATCGAGACCCTGACCCCCGAGATCGAAGCCATGGGCGGCGAACCCCCGCCGGGTTATTCCTCGGGCGGGATGCGCACCAAGCTGCTGGCCGCCGGTATTGCCACCCGTTCGGGCTGCGCCATGGCCATTGCCATCGGCAATACGCTTCACCCGCTGCGCGCGCTCATGGATGGGGCGCGCTGTTCGTGGTTCCTGCCCCAGCCCCAGCCCCACACCGCGCGCAAGCAGTGGATTGCGGGCAGCCTGAACCCGGCGGGGGAGATCATGGTCGATCAGGGTGCGGCCCACGCGCTGCGGCATGGCGGTTCGTTGCTGCCGGCAGGGGTGCTGGACGTGCGGGGCACGTTCGCCCAGGGCGAACTGGTCGAGGTCGTGGATATGACAGGCCATGTGCTGGCCCACGGCCTGGCCGCCTACGACGCGCAGGACGCCCGGCGCATTGCCGGACACCGTTCAACGGAGGTCGCCGGAATCCTTGGCCGCGCAGGGCGGGACGAGATCATTCACCGCGATGATCTGGTGATGCTGTAGGCGGCCATTTCAGCACAGGTTCAACCCGGCTTTTTTCCTCATCCGCCCGGCTGGCGGCAAACGGACCGCCCAGGGGTGCGCCCATGGCCGGGCCGGAAGTGCCCGAAAGCCTGCCATCCGCCAGTTGATCGCGGGAAAAATCGGGCCGGTAGGGTGGCTGGTTGGCATCGGGCGCACGCTGGCGGCGCATGATTTCCTCCCCCGTCTCAGGCCGTTCGGGCTCGACCTCATGCCAAGGCATGCGCCTTACGGGCGGGGGCACGTAGGCCTGCGCCTGCGGTTCGGGCGGCAGGCCGGGGCGCGCGTCATACGCATCGGACACGCGCGGGGCCCGTAATTCGGGAAAAACCGGCACCTCACGCGGGGGAAGGGCCGGGGCCTGATCCCTGGCGGGTGCTTCGACGGCTGCTGGTCTTGCGGGGGCGGGCGGGCGCACTTCCTCCACCAGCGGAACAAAACCCATGCCCCCGCGCTCAGCCGGGGTGGTGGGCGCGGCACCCGGCACGTCGGCCCGGGCCGGAGCATCACCCCGCAGCACGTGCGAGCGCAGTTCGGCCTGAAGCTCCTCGATCTGGAAAGACAGTTCCGCCAGCCTGCCTTTCACGCCGAAAACGGCGAAAGGCATCATCAGGAACGCAAGGCCGAACACAACCCCGCACGCCAGCACAAGAAGCTGGCCCCACAGGGGCATCCAGTCCGGAAAGGACAATGACATCATGGCAAACCGACCTGAACCTGCCTGCTATTGCATGCCCGAATCCGGCACACCCCAAACTTACATGCCCAGCGCGCGGCGATAGATGTCGAGCAGCGTTTCCTGCTCTTCCACCTCGGCGGGTTCCTGCTTGCGAATGCGAATGATCTGGCGAATGACCTTTACATCAAAACCGGCGGATTTCGCCTCTGTAAAAATGTCTTTAATGTCGCCCGCCAACGCCTTGCGCTCTTCTTCCAGGCGTTCGACGCGTTCGATAATGCTTCTCAGCCGGTCAGCGGCGATACCGCCCACACTTGCATCTTCCTCACCGGAGAAATGTTCACCATCCATGGCCAGCCAACCTCTTTCGCACAATACCTGAATTTTCGCAGCGCCCGGGCACGCCTGCCCGGCACCCCATACCGAAGGCGCGGACTTATCGCGCCGGGCGCATGCGGTCAATGTTCCCATACATGCCCGCCCTTGCAAACATGCGATGGCTCTCCCATAACCTCAGCAGCATTGCCGGACACGTCTTGTGCACCGCAATCCCGTCTTTTTCACGGCAGGCCCGACGCGACGGGCAGTGCGCCGGCCCCGCACCTGGAACCCCCACCATGGCTCATGTTCATCGCACCGGAGCGTTCGACTTCATTATTTTTGGCGCGACCGGCGACCTGACCCGCCGCAAGCTCCTGCCCGCCTTCCTGCGCCGCTTCCTCGCGCGCGAATTCGGGGCGGAAGCGCGGATCATCTGCGTGGCCCGCACCGCCCATAGCACCGACGAATTTCGCGAGCATGTCCAGCAGGACCTGCGCGAATTCGCCCCCGATGTCGCGCGGGACGAAGACAAGCTGCGCGAATTCCTGGGGCTGCTGACCTATGTGGCGCTGGACGCCACCCAGGCGGATGCGGACTGGCAGGCCATAAAGGCCGCCCTGCCCGACCCCGAACGCACGCGGGTGTTCTACCTGGCGACCGGGCCTTCGCTTTACGCCTCGGTCTGCGAAGCGCTGTCCGCCCACGGGCTGATTACCCAGCATTCGCGCGTGGTGCTGGAAAAACCCATCGGCACCAGCCTTGCGACCGCGCGCGCCGTGAACGAAGGGGTGGGGCGTTTCTTCCCGGAGGAGGCGATCTACCGGATCGACCATTACCTGGGCAAGGAAGGTGTGCAGAACATCCTGGCCCTGCGCTTCGCCAACCCTGCGCTGGAAAAACTCTGGTCGTCAGAGGCGATCGAGCATGTGCAGATCACGGCGGCGGAAACCGTGGGTGTGGGCAGTCGCGGCCCCTATTATGACGAGGCCGGAGCCCTGCGCGACATGGTGCAGAACCATCTTTTGCAGGTGCTGTGCATGGTGGCCATGGATGCCCCGGCATCGCTCCGCGCCGATGACCTGCGCAATGAAAAGCTCAAGGTGCTCAACGCCCTGCGGCCCATGACCCCGGACATGGTGCGCCAGAACGTCATTCGCGGGCAGTATACGGCAGGGCGGCTGAAGGGCGAGGAAGTGCCGGGCTACACCCAGGACCTGGCCACCAAGCACACCAGCAGCACGGAAACCTTTGTCGCCATCCGCACCAAGATCCGCACCGCGCGCTGGGGCAACACGCCCTTCTACCTGCGCACCGGCAAGCGCCTGGCCACCAAGACGACCGAAATCGTCTTGCAGTTCCGCCCGCAGGCCTGGCCGATCTTTACCAACATGCCTTCACCCGGGCGGCTGGTGATCCGCATCGCCCCGCATGAGGAACTCTCCTTCGTCATGGCGGTGCGCGACCCGGGGGCGGGTGGGCTGCGCGTGCGCAACGCCACGCTGAACATGTCCTACGAACATACATTCTCCATCGCCTATCAGGATTCCTACGAACGCCTTTTGCTGGACGCCGTGCGGGGCGACCCCGCGCTGTTCATCCGCCGCGACGAGGTCGATGCGTCATGGCGGTGGGTGGAACCGATCCTGGATACCTGGCAGCAGGGACTGACCCCGCTTGAACCCTACCCCGCCGGAAGCTGGGGCCCGGCTTCGGCCCGCGCCCTGCTGGCGCGTGACGGCGCCCTGTGGCATGAGGACATGCTGACATGACGAATACCCCACCCCCCAAGCCCTTCCGCCTGCCCGGCGGCCCGCTGACCAAGCGCACGCTGCGCCAGCATGTGCTGCGCCGGCTGGCGCTGGTGCTGCCGCTGTCGCTGCTGATGATCGTGCTGGCCAAAAGCGGCTTCATGGACACGATGGTGGACCGCTACACGTTCACATCCTCAAGCTGGTACGACGACACGGCCCTTGTGCGGCACCTGCGCCTGCTGGTGACACGCAACGGCATGACGCATGACAAGCCGGACTGCCTGCTGTTCGTGGTCAACGGCAACGACCCGCCGACGGGATCGCGCATCGATGTCATGGAAAAACATAACGGCACCTGCCCGGGCCCCAAGGGTGAACTGCCCCGGCTGTTTACCCTGCGCGTGGACCGGATGAGCCGCGTTATCCTGTCCGACCAGAACTCTCCGGGCGATTTCCACCCCCTGCCCTGACGCCGACGCGTTCCGCGGCACGTTCCAATAAAGCAACCCGGCAGGGCTAGGCACGCACTGCCTTACGCCTGTGCGTGAAACGCCTTGCGCAGCGCCCTGCCCCCCAGCCTGAGCGCTGCCTTGCCATGGGGCATGAAGGCGTAGAAATTCAGGAACGCATGCAGGGCCCCGGGGTAGCACCGGTATAGTACGCGCACGCCCGCGTGCCGCAGGGCCTGGGCGTAAAAAGCGCCCTCGTCACGCAGCGGGTCGCATTGCGCGGTCACGATCACCGCGGGGGGCAGGCCCGTCAGATCGTTCATGCCCGGAACAAAGCGCGGGTCGTCCCAGTGCTGCTCATCCTGGATATATTGCGCGCCATACCACGCCATAGACCGGCGGGAGAGAAAATAGCCCCGCGCATAGGTCTGGTGGGAGGGGAATTCCTGCCGTCCATACAAAGTCGGGTAATAGAGCAGTTGCAGGGCAGGCATGGGCCCGCGCCCCGCCACCCCGTCCTGCGCCAGCACGGCGGCCAGGTTGCCGCCCGCACTATCACCCGCCACACCCACGCCGCCATCCCAATACCGGGCCGAAAGGGCGGCCAGCCACGCCAGGGCGGCGCGTGCATCCTCCACCGCGGCGGGAAAAGGATGTTCGGGGGCAAGGCGATAATCGGGCAGGAGTACTGCCGCCCCCGACACACGCGCCAGGCGGCAGCAGATCCCGTGGTGGGAATTCAGCCCGCAATGCACGAACCCGCCGCCGTGCAGGTACAGCACCGCCCCGCGCACCCGGCCATGGGGCAGGAATAACCTGGCCGGCATGGGCCCCGCCGGCCCCGGCACGAACAGCGAGATCACCCTGCGCAAGGGCAGCGACGACAGCGCACAGGGAAAGGACGGCGTATCCATGGCCTTGCGCAGATGGCGCAGAAAATGCTCCTGCACCTGTTCGGGCGCGGGATGGGGCGCGACAGGCGCGGGAGCGTGGGCAGCCTTCCTGCGCCGCCTGTCCTCCTGCCATCTGAGCCAGCGCAGCAACAGGCGGGACGCGAAATTGGGCCGCGCGGGGGCGGGTGTCGGACAGGCCCCATTGGGTGCGAAAGAGTGGGACTGGCCAAGGGCTACGCTGGCGGCTGCATTGGAGGCCGCATTGGCGTGCGTGGAAAAAATGCCCGATGCGGCCACGGGGGCCACCTCAGGCACATCCCCCTGCACGGCACCCAGCACATCGCCGGACAGATCAGCCGGCACGCCCCCTTCGGCCCCGTTCGCAGGTGCTTGCGTGGGCGCATGCGGTACAGCACCGGCGCAAGCGCTGCGCGAAGCGGGTTGCGGGACGGGGTTCATGTTCAGGGGCTGCGAAACATCTGACATGAAGCCAATGTAACCATTTTTTTTGCGGCGGTCATGCATGCAGGTGCCCGCCAGCCCTTGACCTGCCGCCCCAGCCGCCGCAGGGTGCGCGGGCCAGACGGTCGGACGGTCGCTGTTGCGCATTTATGGTGCGTGATGGAGGAAAGTCCGGGCTCCACGGGAGAACGGTGCCGGCTAACGGCCGGCGAGGGTGACCTTAGGGAAAGTGCCACAGAAAACAGACCGCCTTCCGGGCCCGCCCCGTGGGAAACCATGGGACGGGCTGAAGGTAAGGGTGAAACGGTGTGGTAAGAGCACACCGCTCCGCTGGCAACAGGGGAGGCATGGTAAACCCCACCGGGAGCAAGACCGAATAGGAACGGCCGAAGTCCTTGTGGCTTCAGGGGTTCTCCCGCCCCGTCGTTCGGGTTGGTCGCGTGAGGCCTGTTGCAAGACAGGTCCCAGAGGAATGATCGTCCAGGCCTTGCTTGCAAGGCCAGACAGAACCCGGCTTACAGACCGTCTGGCATTTTAAACTATAGCGAAAATCGAGCACGGCCCGGCACCACCCGCTCGATGCAGCCCTGGAACGCAGCGGCAATTACGCGGCCTGCCTGTGGCATCCGGCCATGGGGTGGAGATGGGTTTTCATGGGCATGGGCGTTCATGGGATCGGCCATGGCAGAGTCATGGGCGCGCATGGGACGGCCTTCCTGCCCGCCCCAGTGCCGCACCTGCTGGCCCCGCAGCCGATCCTGCCGGCGGCCCCGCGCCCCCCCGCCGACGATACCCGCACCCCATGGCGACTCCGCCCATGTTCTACTGACGTTCTCAATAAATGCTGTTTCAGCACCTGCGCGTAAGAACAAAAATCGAACAAATAACGAGTCGCATTTCGTCGTTCCGGCTGGCGCACATTACCTCGGCAATGGACATCATTTCGCCATGAATACTTAATTAATGGCTGTTTTCCGCCAGTTTTTCATTGTTTTTTATTTACTTCCCACGCTGTCCCATGCTATCCCACGCCTGACCATGAGACGTGGCAAAACGGGTTCGCTCCCCGTCCGCATGTGAGCGAAATGGCTGATTAGCAAGGACTCCGACCAGGTGGGTGTGTTCCTCGGCACGCATGAGAATCGATTCGACGCCAAGGGCCGCGTCTCGATTCCAGCCGGGTTCCGCTCAGTGCTCAGATCCCAGCAGACGGAAGGTGACGCGCTGATGATTCTCCGCCCCTCCCACACGCTGCCCTGCGTGGAGGCCTGGCCCGCCTCGGCCTTCGCGCGGCTGACCGAACCCCTTGATCGGCTGAACATGTTTTCCGACGACCATGACGACCTGGCCGCCGCCCTGTACGCCGATGCCTACCCCATGGAACCCGACCGCGAAGGCCGCATCATCCTGCCCGATTTCCTGCGTGAGCATGCGGGGCTGACCGACAGCCCGCAGGCCGCCTTCATGGGGCTGGGCCGTATTTTCCAGATCTGGGAACCCGAAGCCGCGCGTGCGCGCCGCGAAGAAGCCCGCCAGCGTTCCCGCCGCGTCAGCATTCCCGCCCCCGGCCGCCCCGACCCGAATGGGGAGCCCGCGTGAACGCCCATTCCTCTTCCCCCACGAATGGTGCGCCCGACGCGCCCCCCGCCGCCGTGACGACAACCGGACATGTACCGGTCATGCTGGCCGAAGTGCTGGACTACCTGCGTCCGGCCGGTGGCGAGCGCATTCTGGACTGCACCTTTGGCGGTGGCGGCTACAGCATGGCCATTCTCAAGGCGGCGGACTGCACCGTATGGGGCATAGACCGCGACCCGGACGCCATTGCACGCGGGCTCGCCCTCAGCGCGTCCCTTGCCCAGGCCGAAGGGCGTACGCGCCTGCACATGCTGCATGGCGGGTTCGGCACCATGGCGGGCATGGTGCAGGCCGCGGGCGTGAACAGCCTTGACGGGATCGTCATGGACCTGGGTGTGTCATCCTTCCAGCTTGACGAAGCCGAGCGCGGCTTTTCCTTCCGGCTGGATGGCCCGCTGGACATGCGCATGCAAAAGGCCGGCCGCAGTGCCGCCGACCTGGTGAACGAAGCGCCCGAGCAGGAACTGGCCGATATCGTCCATTTCTATGGCGAGGAACGGCATGCCCGCCGCGTGGCCCGCGCCATTGTCACCGCCCGCGCGCAGGCCCCTTTCACCACCACCACGCAACTGGCGGACCTTGTCCGTTCGGTCGTGCCGCGTGACCGCGCGGGGCTGGATAGTGCGACCCGCACCTTCCAGGGCCTGCGGATTGCCGTGAATGACGAACTGGGCGAGATCGAACGCGGCCTTGCCCAGGCGCTGGACCTGCTTGCCCCCGGCGGGCGGCTGGTCGTCGTCTCCTTCCATTCGCTCGAGGACCGGCTGGTCAAACGCGCGATGCAGCACGCCCTGGGCAAGGATGTCAGCTTTTCGCGCCACGATCCGCGTGCGGCCCTGGCCCCTTCCGCCCAGACCGGCTTTGCGGCCCTGACGACCAAGGCCATACGTCCGGGCGATGCGGAATGTGCCGCAAACCCGCGTGCGCGCAGTGCCCGCCTGCGCGCCATCGCCCGGCGCCCTGTGGCAACCCCTTCATCACCTTCCATCCCGGCAGAGGATTGAACCCCATGTTCCCACGTCCGTTCACGTGCTGCTGCGCCGCTCTGGCCATTGCCTCGGGGTTCTTTCTTTATACAAAAAAACATCAGACGACCGTGCTGGACCAGCAGATCTCAAGCATCGTGCAGGAAACCGAGCATGTGCGGGCCCAGACATCCATGCTGCGCACCGAATGGGCGCTGGAAAACCAGCCCGAACGGTTGGCTCAGCTTGTGGCGCGCCATACCACCAACCTGCACGCCATGGACCCCGCGCAGTTCGTACGCATGGCCGACCTGGTGCAGCACCTGCCCGCCATTGCCAAAACCCCGGCCCCCGAGGTTGCCGAACCCGCGGCAGTGGCGGTCGTTGCCGAAAACCGCGTGACGCACGCAGCACATGAACCCGCCGGGCCGACTGTCCAGACCGTGGCCAGCGCTGCCCCGGTCCCTGCGCGCGTGGCCGTGGTGCATGAACGCGCACCCGTTCTGGTGGCCGACAACACCGCACCCGCCGCGCGTGTTTCAGCCCCTGCGGCCCCTCTGCCCGCGCCGGTCGCCGCTGTGGCGGCTGACACCATGCCCGCGCCCCGCGCGCAGCCGGCCCGCCGCCAGCTTGCCGAACGTGCCCCCGCCCAGTCCGATTCCCGGCTGGAGAACATGCTGGCTGAGCTGAACGATTCCGAACCCGCAAGCCACGCGCAGGCCCAGCAGGCCAATATCCAGCAGGCCAGTGTTCAGCCCGCCGCCCAGCGCCGGAAAGTGGCCATGGCCACCGCCACCACAGGCGTGACACCGGCCGTGCGCACGCCCTCCCCCACGGGTGTGACATCGAATGCCGCGTACCGTGTCGCCCAGGCAGGCAATACGGCGGGCGATACAACGGCGGCCATCCGCCACCCGCTGCCTGCCTCCGTTGCAAGCTGGCACCCAGCGCGCACGTCGCGGACCACAATCGCCAGCGGTTATATGGAAGCGCGTGCCACTTCCGGTTATACGGGGGGCTCTCTGCTTAACCGGGGCGGGGACAGCCTGCCGCCGCCCGTACCGGTTACGAACTGATGCCTTTCCAATGATCGTTTTCCCGAGCTGACATGGCCCCACCCCCGCACGACACCCAACCGCCCCGCGAAGGCGGCATGACGGGGGTGGGCCCACGCGCGCGCGCGCACCGCGAGCAGATGCATGTCAGGCTGCTGGCGGTAGCGGGCGGCTTTTGCGTATTGTTCGCGGTTGTGACGGGCCAGTTGACCAGGGCCACGGTCATAAGCCCCATGGCGCCCGAAAAGCGGCAGATCGCGCCGCAAGTGCCCGAAATTCCCAAAATCGACCCGCATGCTGGCCTTGCGGGGGATTTTTCGCTGCCGCAGGTGCATCGCGCCTCCATCGTCGATCGCAACGGGCAGACGCTGGCCCTGTCGCTGCCTGTGGCCCAGGTCTACGCCAACCCGCAGGAACTGATCGACCCGGCCGAAATCGCCCACAAGCTCAAATCCGTACTGCCCGACCTGAACGAGGAAGAGACCGTAAAGCGGCTCTCCCGCCCCAAGCAGTTCGTGTATGTGGCGCGTGACATAACCCCGCAGCAGGAACTGGCGATCAACAACCTGGGCATTCCGGGCATTTATTTCGAACCCGGCGAACGCCGCCATTACCCGCTGGGCCATATGGCCGCCCAGATCATGGGGGCTGTGGATATCGACGATCACGGCATTGCCGGGGTGGAGCGGTTTTTCGACAAGCGCCTGCTGGCCAGCCATCACCCGCTGCGCCTGTCGCTGGATATTCGTGTGCAGTCCGCCGTGCGTGAGGAAGTGGCCAACGCCATGCAGACCTTCCAGGCCATTGGCGCGTGCGGCATTGTCATGGATGTGCGCACGGGCGAAGTGGTGGCCATGGTCAGCCTGCCTGATTTCGACGCCAATAATTTTGCCCATGCCAGCAATGACGAACGCTTCAACCGCGCGGTGACCGGGCTTTACGAACCGGGTTCGACCTTCAAGCTCCAGACGGCGGCCATGGGGCTGGCGACCGGCACCATCCATATCTGGGACAGTTTTTCCTCCATCCCGCTGCGGATCGGTCGCTTCACCATCCGCGACATGAAGAACGACCATTTCGCCCCCTGGCTGTCCCTGCCCGAGGTCATGGCCTATTCGTCCAACCCGGCGGCGGCCCATATCGCGCTGGACGTGGGCGGGACCAGGCAGGCCGAATGGCTGCGCAGCATGGGGTTTTTCGCGCCCGTGCCGATCGAACTGCCTGAAGCCGCCCGCCCGCTGGTGCCGCGCCAGTGGGGCCTGGCCACCACCATGACCGTGGGCTTCGGCCATGGCGTGGCCGAACCCCCACTTTCCATCGTGCGCGGGACCGCCGCCACCGTGAATGGCGGCATACTGGTCACCCCCACCCTGCTCGACACCGAAGACGGGGCGGATACGGACGATACCCCGAACGCGGGCGCAAACGGCATGGCCCTGGCCGCCACGCCGGCCGTGCTCCAGCCAGGCCTCACCCAGAACGGCGCGCAGGCCGGAATATCCGGCGGTGCACAGGCCAATGCGCAGGCAGGTATGGCTGGCAGTCCGCAGGGTACCGGGCAGGTGGGTGTGCAGCCGGCATCGCTCACCACCGCCATGGCCGCGCACCCTGCCCCGGCCACCGGCGTGCCAGGGCCCGATGCCCCCGTAACCCCGCATGGCCCGCGCGTGATGTCCGAGAACGTATCGGCCCTGTTGCGGCGGCTGCTGCGGCTGGACGTGACCCAGGGCACCGGCCGCACGGCTGAATCGCCGGGCTATTTCGTGGGCGGGAAGACGGGTACTGCCGAGAAGATCGGCCCGCATGGCGGCTATCTCAAGCATGTCAATATTGCCGCATTCACCAGTATTTTCCCCATGAACGCGCCGCGCTACGCCGTGTATGTCATGCTCGACAGCCCCCAGGCCACGCCGCAGACCCATGGCTGGACCACTGCGGGGTGGAACGCGGCCCCCACCGTATCCAGGATCGTGTCGCGGATCGGCCCCATGCTCCAGATTTTTCCCGACATGGAGCACGCAGCCCAGATCGATGCGCAACTGGCCCTGCCCATGCACCCTGCCGTTCCGCGCGGTGTGCGGCCCCTTGGCCCCGGCAACGACCCCGGAGACCCGCGCAACCAGGTCGTGGAACACCGCGCCATCAAAGCGGGCGTGACCCGGCCCACCGGCAAACAGGTTCTGGCGGACCGCCGAAAACCGAACCAGGAGACGCTTTCCGAATGAGCCTGCCGCTTTCCAGTCTGTTGCTTGCGGCTGGCCTGCCGATATCCGGGCAGGACGATACATCTATAGACGCCATAACCGCGGATAGCCGGACCGTTCGCCCCGGCACGCTGTTCGCGGCCCTGCCGGGCGTGAAAATGGACGGCCGCGACTATATCGCACAGGCGGTGGAGCATGGGGCTGTCGCCATTCTGGCCCCCCTTGGCACGCAATGGCCGCAGGGCGTGCCCGCCCGCCCGCTTGTTCTGGCGGCACGACCCCGCCATGCCCTGGCCGTGATGGCGGCAAGCCTGGCCGGGCCGCAGCCGCCCTGCCTGGTCGCGGTCACGGGCACCAATGGCAAGACCAGCACGACCGATTTCGTGCGCCAGATCTGGACCATGCAGGGCCGCAAGGCTGCGGCGATCGGCACGCTGGGCCTGACCGGGCTGGAAGACATGGGCCCCGGTGCGGCGTCCATCGCCATGCCGCACCTGACCACGCCTGACCCGGTAGCCCTGGCCAACGGGCTTGCAGCACTGGAACGGCTGGGCGTGCACCATGTGGCACTCGAAGCGTCCTCCCACGGGATCGCGCAGGAACGCCTGGACGGGCTGGCGCTGAAGGCTGCGGCCTTCACCAACCTGACACGCGACCATCTGGACTATCACGGCACGGTGGATGCTTACCGACAGGCCAAGCTGGACCTGTTCCGCACCCTCCTGCCCGAAGGGGCGGTGGCAGTAGCCAATGCGGATATGGACCCCACCACACTGGAAGCCATAAAGGACATAGCCCGTGCGCGCGGGCTCCGGCTGCGCCTTGTGGGCGAAAATGGCACCACGCTGCGGCTTGTGGGCCAGCGCGCCCTGCCGGTGGGCCAGGAACTGAGTGTGGAATGCAATGGCAGCCTGCTGAACGTATCGCTTTCGCTGCCGGGGCGTTTCCAGGCGGACAACGCCCTGCTGGCCGCCTGCCTTGCAGCAGAAGATGAGGCCGACCTGCCCGCGATCCTGGGCCTGCTGCCCGTGCTCCAGGGCGTGCGCGGCCGCATGGAACGGGCCGCAGTCCTGCCCGGGGGGGCCTGCGCCTATGTCGATTACGCCCACACGCCCGATGCGCTGGCCCGGCTTCTGGCATCCCTGCGCCCGCATGCGCGCGGCAAGCTGGTGGTGGTGTTCGGCGCGGGGGGCGACCGCGACAGGGGCAAGCGACCGCTCATGGGGCAGGAAGCGCTGCGCGGGGCGGATATCGCCATTATTACCGACGACAACCCCCGTTCGGAAAACCCCGCCGCCATCCGGGCGGATATCTGGGCGGGTGCCCCCAGCGCACTGGAAATAGCCGACCGGCGCACCGCCATTGCCGAAGCCCTGTCCCTTCTGGGGCCGGATGACGTGCTGGTGGTCGCGGGCAAGGGGCATGAGCAGGGGCAGGTGATCGGCACCGAAACCCTGCCGTTCGACGATGTCGAGGTGATCAGGACACTGGTGGGGCAGGCATGAGCGTTTTATGGACCCGCGACGCATTGCAGGCGGCCACCGGCGGGCGTTTCATGGGCCGCCAGGTCGACCGGTTCAGGGATGGCGGGCACGCGGATATCACGGGTATTTCCATCGACACCCGCACGCTGCGCCCGGGCGACCTGTTCATTGCCCTTAAGGGCGATAGCAGCGACGGCCATGCCCATATCGCCACGGCACTGGAGAAGGGAGCCGCCGCCGTCATGGCGCATGACGGCGGCAGCCTGCGCGACGGGCGTATCCTGCTGGTGGGCGACACCATGGTGGGGTTGCAGGACCTTGCCGTGGCGGCACGCGCGCGTTTTACGGGCAAGGTGGCGGCCATTACCGGCAGCGTGGGCAAGACCACCACCAAGGACATGCTGCGGCTGTGCCTGCAGGCCACCGGCCCGACCCATGCGGCCGAAGCCTCCTACAACAACCATTGGGGGGTGCCGCTGACACTGGCGCGGCTGCCGCGCGATGCGGCTTTCTGCATCAGCGAGATCGGCATGAACCACCCGGGCGAAATCCTGCCCCTGGCCCGCATGGTACGCCCCGATGTCGCGGTCATTACCACCATCGGTTCGGCCCATCTGGGCCATATGGGCAGCCTGGACGCCATTGCGGCGGAGAAAGCCTCCCTCATGACCGCGCTGGCCCAGGGCGGTATCGCCATTATCCCCGATGACGCGCATGGGCCCGATATTCTGGCCGATACCGCGCAGAAGGCCGGGGCCGTGCTGTGGCCCGTGGGCGCACGCCCCGAAAGCACGGTGCATTTCACGCACCTGCACACAGGGGCCGATGGCTCGGACTTTACCGTTGTCTTTACGGGCCCGAAGGTGGAGGAAACGCTTGATGTGCATCTGGGGGCACCGGGCCTGCACCTGGTGCGCAACGCCGTGGCGGCCCTGGCGGCCTGTGCAGCCCTGGGTGCGAACACGCAGACCGCAGCGGCGGCCCTTGCCGCGTTCCAGCCCGGCAGGGGGCGTGGGGCGCTGACACGGATCGCGGGGGGCGATGTCACCCTGCTGGATGAAAGCTACAATGCGTCTGCCGCTTCTGTGCGGGCGGCGCTGGACGTGCTACGCCACATTCCGGCCAGCCGCCGCATTGCCGTTCTGGGCGACATGCGTGAACTGGGCGATTTTTCAACCACGGAGCATGGCGCACTGGCCGAACCGGCCGCCATGTCAGCCGACCTTGTTTTTTGCTGCGGACCCCATATGAAAACCCTTTTCGAGGCCCTTCCACCCGAACGGCGGGGTGTCTGGGCCCCTACTGCCGCCGCCCTTGCCCCCGATCTGTGCGCGGCTATCAGGAAAGGAGACGCCATTGTGGTCAAAGGCAGCCTTGGCAGCCGCATGCGCGACGTGATCGACGCACTTCAAGCCCTTGGCCCGATGGGAGAGGGCTGATGCTGTACCTGCTTGCGTCCGATGCAGTCCATGGCGGGCATGTCACGCTGCTGAACCTGCTGCGCTATATCTCCTTTCGTGCGGGTTGCGCGTGCCTGACGGCACTCGGCCTCAGCCTGCTGCTGGGCAGGCCCTTCATTGCCCGGCTGCGCCAGATTCAGCGCGGCGGCCAGCCCATTCGCGCGCTCGGGCCCGAACGCCACCTTCTGGAAAAAGCCGGAACCCCCACCATGGGCGGCGTGCTGATCCTGATCGCGCTGAGCGTGTCCATGCTGCTATGGGGCGATTTGCAGAACGGGTTTGTGTGGGCGGTGTGGCTGACCACGCTGGGCTTTGGCGCCATCGGCTTCATGGATGATTACCGCAAGCTGGCCCGGCGCAATACGGACGGGCTTTCCAAGCGCGCCCGGCTGGGGGGGGAATTCGCCATTTCTCTGGTCTGTGGCGTTTGGCTCCAGTCCATGATGCCGCCCGACCTTGCCAACCAATTGGCCTTTCCCTTCGCCAAGGACCTGCTGCTGCCGCTGGGCATTGTGTTCCCCGCCTTCGCCATGATCGTCATTACCGGCTTCGGCAACGCCGTGAACTTTACCGACGGTCTGGACGGGCTGGCCATCGGGCCGGTCATTATCGCAGCCCTTGTCTTCGCCATCCTGTCCTATCTGGTGGGCAACCACGTCTTTGCGGACTATTTGCAGGTGCATGCCGTGCCCGGCACGGGGGAACTTGCGGTGTTCTGCGCCGCCCTTGTGGGGGCCGGGCTGGGGTTTTTGTGGTTCAACGCGCCCCCGGCCTCGGTCTTCATGGGGGATACGGGCTCGCTTTCGCTGGGTGGGGCCCTGGGCTCGCTGGCCGTGGCCATCAAGCACGAACTGGTCCTGTGCATTGTCGGCGGGCTGTTCGTGGTGGAGACACTTTCGGTCATCATCCAGGTGTCTTGGTATAAGCGCACCGGGCGGCGGGTATTCCTGATGGCCCCGGTCCACCACCATTTCGAGAAAAAAGGCTGGGCCGAGCCCAAGATCGTCGTGCGGTTCTGGATCATCTCCATCGTGCTGGGCATGTGCGGCCTGGCGACACTGAAACTGCGATGACCGCCTTCCCCCCTACCCTGTTCGCGGGCAAGCGCTTTGCGGTGTTCGGCCTGGGCCGCAACGGCCTGCCCGCCGTGCGCACCCTGGCAGCCTGCGGGGCCAGCGTGCAGGCCTGGGACGACGGGGAAGCCGCGCGCCACGCCCTGGCCGAACATATCGCCCGTTCCCGCCATGACGGGGGAGATATCGCGCTATGGCCCTTCGATACGCTGGAGGGGTTCGATGCGCTGATCCTGTCCCCCGGCATCGCGCATGTCCTGCCCACCCCGCACCCGATCGCGCTGATGGCGCGCGACGCGGGCATTCCCATACTCAGTGACGCCGAACTGTTGTACCAGGCCGTGCGCATGGCGGGCAGCAAGGCGCGTTTCGCGGGGATTACGGGCACCAACGGCAAGTCCACCACCACGGCCCTGCTGGCCCATATCCTGTCGGGTGCCGGGGTGCCTGTCGCAGCGGGCGGCAATCTTGGCCCCGCAGCACTCAGCCTGCCGCTCCTGCCCGATGACGGCGTGTATGTGCTGGAAATGTCGTCCTACATGCTCGAACGCCTGCTCACCCTGCGCTTCGACACCGCCTGCCTTCTGAACCTGACGCCGGACCATCTCGACCGCCACGGCGACATGGCGGGCTATACCCGCGCCAAGTGCGAGATCTTTGCCCGCCAGAGTGCGCTGGACCATGCCGTGATCGGGGTGGATGATCCGCTATGCGCCCAACTGGCCACGACATTGGCCAGGGGCCCGGCCCGGTGCGAGAGCATTTCGGGCTCAGACCCCGCATGTTCCTATTACGGGAAGGATGGCGCGATCTGGCACGATGGCGCGACGGTGGCCCCCCTCGGCCCCACCCTGCCCGGCGCGCATAACGCCCAGAACGCCGCCGCCGCCCTGGCCATGGCGCATTTCCTGGGCGTTGCCGCGGCGGCTGCGGCACAGGGTGTGCTGTCCTTCCCCGGCCTGCCGCACCGCCAGCAGCGCGTGGCCGAATGCACGGGCGTGACCTTCATCGATGACAGCAAGGCCACCAATGCCGATGCCGCGTCCCGCGCCCTGAGCTGTTACGACCGGCTGGTCTGGATTGCCGGTGGCATGGCCAAAGCGGGCGGCATTGCCACCTTGGCACCCTATTTCGGGCGTATTGTCCATGCTTACCTGATCGGGCGGGACGCGGCCGTGCTGGGCGCCACGCTGGATGAGCACGGCGTGGCCTACACCGTGTCGGAAACGCTGGAGAACGCGGTGCCCGCGGCCTATACCCTGGCGTGCGAGGCCAGGGTGCCGGTAGTACTGCTTTCCCCCGCCTGCGCGAGCTTCGACCAGTTTGCGGGGTTCGAGGCACGCGGGGCACGTTTCGCGCAACTGGCCAAGGGGGTCTGCGCGCAGCATACGGACGCAACAGGAGCGTGACCCATGGCCGGTTCTTCCCGCACCGATGACTCGCCGTTTGGCCGCTGGTGGCGGCATGTAGACCGCACGACCCTTGTCTGCACCTTCATCCTGATCGGCTTCGGCTATATCCTGATGCTGGCGGCAAGCCCCGCCGTTGCCGTGCGTATCGGTGCATCGCGCAACATGTTCATTTTCAAGCAGGTCGCGTTCCTGACCATTGCCGGGCTGATCGTGGTCAGTGTTTCCATGCTGTCGCGCCGGGCGGTGCTGCGCCTCTCGCTTGTGGGGGGGGCACTCATGCTGGGGGCCACGGCCCTGACCCTTGTCCACGGTATCGAGATCAAGGGCGCACGACGCTGGATCGCCCTGCCGATGATGTCGCTCCAGCCATCGGAATTCCTCAAGCCCTGCTTTGCCGTGGTCACCGGCTGGCTGCTGACGCAGCGGCGGGTGGCGGGCATGCTGCCGGGCATGCTGGTCAGCTTCATCCTGTTCGGGGTGATTGTGCTTCTGCTCAAGTCCCAGCCCGATATCGGCATGCTGACGGTCATTACCGCCGTGTTCCTGACCCAGCTTTTCGTGAACGGGCTGAACCTGATCCTGGTGGGCATGGGCTTTGCGGGCATGATCGGCGCGGGTGTGGGGGCGTTTTTCATCTTCCCGCATGTGCGTTCCCGCGTTGAGCGCTTTCTCCACCCCGATGTGGGCGACCATTACCAGATCGACACCGCCCTGCGCGCCTTCGGCAATGGCGGGCTGCTTGGGCGCGGCCCGGGGGAAGGCCGCGTGAAGGATCTCCTGCCCGACGCCCATGCGGATTTCGTGTTCGCCGTGGCGGGGGAGGAATACGGGCTTGTCATCTGCGCGCTGATCATTACCGTGTTCGGCATTATCGTCGTGCGTACCCTGCTGCGCCTGATCCGCGAGGACGATCCCTTCGTGGTCATTTCCACCACGGGGCTGGTCACGGGTTTCGGCCTTCAGGCGTTCGTCAACATGGCATCGAGCTTGCATCTTATCCCCACCAAGGGCATGACACTGCCATTCATCTCCTACGGTGGGTCTTCCGCCATGTCGGTGGCGCTGGCCATTGGCATGGTGCTTGCCCTCACGCGGCAGCAACCGGGTGGCGCGCGGGCAGGCAGCGGTTTTGTCACCACCCTCAGACACTGGCGGTCAGTATGAGGCCCTGTACCATTGTTATCGCGGCTGGCGGCACGGGGGGGCATTTCTTCCCGGCCGAGGCCCTGGCCGGGATACTGGCGGCCCGTGGGCATACGCTGATCCTGATGACCGACGAACGCGCAGGCAAGCGCGCAAGCGGCGTGTTCGCGCAAGGGGCGCAATATGTGCTGCCCGGTGCGGGCGTTGCCGGGCGCGGGCCGGTGCGGGCCATCCGCGCGGGGCTGACCCTGCTGCGCAGCGCATGCAGGGCCCGGACCATCCTGCGCGATATCCGCCCTGATGCGGTGGTGGGCTTTGGCGGCTATCCTTCCGTCGCACCGCTTCTGGGCGCGCGCATGCTCGGGCGTGCCCACCCCCGCCTGATCATCCATGAAGGCAACGCCGTGCTGGGCCGGGCCAACGCCGTGCTGGCCCGCTTTGCCGATGCGATCGCCACCTCCTTCCCCACCGTTGCCAAGCTGCCCATCGGTTCGCCCACGGTGCTGACCGGCATGCCCGTGCGCCCGGCCATTGCCGCCCTGGCGGGTGAGCCCTGGCAGCCCCCGGGCGAGCGGATCAACCTGCTGGTCTGGGGTGGATCGCTGGGGGCGCGCGTGTTCTCCCAGGTGGTGCCCGCAGCCCTTGCCCGCCTGCCCGACGATATCAGAACCCGCCTGAACGTAACGCAGCAGGCCCGCGCGGACGATGTGCAGGGCGTGCGCACCGCCTACGCCCAGACGGGCATTGCCGCACGTGTCGAACCCTTTCTGGATGACGTGCCCGATCTGCTGCGCGCGGCCCATCTGGTCATTGGCCGGGCGGGCGGATCCTCGGTTGCGGAAATCACCACCGCCGGGCGCCCGAGCATTCTGGTGCCCCTGCCCATTGCCGCAAGCGACGAGCAGACCGAAAACGCCCGCGCCATAACCGAGGTGGGGGCGGGCTGGATGATCCGCCAGCCCGACTTTACGCCCACCACCCTTGCCGCCCATCTTGCGGACCTGTTCCACGCCCCGGACGAACTTGCCCGCGCAGCCCAGGGTGCGGCCAGCCTGGCCCGCCCGGATGCCGCCCAGAACCTCGCCAATGTAGTAGAAGAATGCCTCCAGTTTTTTCCATTTCCTGCTCACCCAGCCTCCAGCGGGGAGAAGACACGCCCATGAGAGCCCTCCCTCTTTCCATCGGAACCATTCATTTCGTCGGGATCGGCGGGATCGGCATGTCCGGCATCGCGGAGGTGCTGCACCTTCTGGGCTACAGCGTGCAGGGCACGGACATTGCCGAAAGTGCCAATGTCAAGCGCCTGCGCGCGGCGGGTATTCCGGTCACGATCGGCCACAACGCCGACAATCTGGGCAGTGCGCAGGTGGTGGTGATCTCCACCGCCGTCAAGCGCGACAACCCCGAGGTTGTGGCCGCCCGCGCGCGGCTGATTCCGGTCGTGCGCCGGGCGGAAATGCTGGCCGAGCTTATGCGCCTGCGCTGGGCGGTGGCCGTGGGCGGCACACATGGCAAGACCACGACCACAAGCCTTGTGGCAGCCGTGCTCGAAGCCGCCAAGCTGGACCCCACCGTGATCAACGGCGGCATTATCGAGGCCTATGGCACCAACACCCGCATGGGCAAGGGCGACTGGATGGTGGTGGAGGCCGATGAAAGCGACGGGTCGTTCCTGCGCCTGCCCTCGGTCATTTCCGTGGTCACCAACATGGACCCCGAACATCTGGACCACTGGGGCACGGCCGAGGCGATGGAAGCGGGGTACGACCAGTTCGTCTCCAACGTGCCGTTCTACGGCTTTGCGGTGCTGTGCATCGACCATCCTTCCGTGCAGCAGATGATCCCGCGCCTGTCCGACCACCGGATCGTCACTTACGGATTTTCGCCCCAGGCCGATGTGCGGGCCGAAAAGGTGATAACCGACAAGCTGGGGGCCACGTTCGAAGTCACGCTGACCGACCGCGTGACGCGCCGCACCCGCAAGGCCGGGCCGTTCCGCCTGCCCATGCTGGGCTCGCACAACGTGCAGAACGCCCTGGCCGCCATTGCGGTGGCGACCGAGATGGATATCAGCGACGATGTCATCCGTTCGGGCCTGGCCAGTTTCCGGGGCGTGAAGCGCCGCTTCACCCGCACGGGCGAGACCGCGGGCATTACCGTGATCGACGATTACGGCCACCACCCGGTCGAAATTGCCGCCGTGCTCAAGGCCGCGCGGCAGGCCGGTGCGAACCATGTCATTGCCGTCATGCAGCCGCACCGCTATTCGCGCCTGAAAATGCTGTTCTCTGATTTCTGCGCCTGCATGAACGATGCGGACACCGTGATCGTGAGCGATGTCTACGCGGCGGGGGAAGACCCCCTGCCCGAAGCCAGCCGCGACAAGCTGATCGAAGGCCTGCGCGAACGCGGGCACCGTTCGGTCGTCCCGCTGTCCAGCCCGGACCATCTGGCGGAAATGATCAACGCCATCGCCAAGCCCGGTGACTATGTGGTGTGCCTGGGGGCGGGAACCATCACCCACTGGGCGCAGGCCCTGCCAGCACAGCTTGCGGCCCTGAAGGCACAGAACAAGGGCGGCAGCGCGGCATGAGCGATCCGGTCCTGGGCACTTCCGCCAATGACGTGTCCATCGCAGGCGACCCCGTGCTGGGCGACATGGTGCGCCACGCGTTCGACGCCGCCCGCGGGCGGCTGACGCCACAGGCCCCGCTGGGGGCCCGCACCTGGTTCAGGGTGGGCGGTGCTGCCGAATGGCTCTACCAGCCAGCCGACGCGCAGGACCTGGCTTATGTGCTCGGCCGTCTTTCGCCCGAACTGCCGGTGACCACGCTGGGGGCATGTTCGAACGTGATCATCCGCGATGGCGGGCTGGAAGGCATTGTCATCCGCCTGGCCCGGGGCTTTGCCGATATCACCATCGAAGCCGATGGCATTGTCGCGGGCAGCGCCTGCCTGGACGCGACGATCGCCGAACACGCGGCCCAGGCCGGGCTGGGGGGGCTGGAATTCCTGGCCGGCATTCCCGGCTCCATCGGGGGGGCCGTGCGCATGAACGCGGGGGCTTACGGTTCGGACATGGCCGCCGTGCTGGACTGGGCGGAGGTCATTACCCGCGACGGCGCGCTGCTACGCCTCGATAACGCGGGTCTGCGCTTTGGCTACCGCCGTTCCGGCCTGCCCGAAGGGGCTGTGGTGGTGCGTGCGCGCCTGCACGCCACCCCCGACGACCGTGCGGAGATCGCGCGCCGTATCGCGGGTATCCGCACCGCACGCGAGGACTCCCAGCCCGTACGCGCCCGCACGGGGGGCTCCACCTTCCGCAACCCCGATGCATCCGTCAGCACACGCAAGGCGTGGGAGTTGATCGATGCGGCGGGCTGCCGTGGCCTGCGCCGGGGCGATGCGCAGGTCAGCGAAAAACACTGCAATTTTCTTATCAATCTGGGTGGGGCCAGTGCCGCCGACCTGGAAGGCCTGGGGGATGAGGTGCGCGAGCGTGTGGCCCGGCATTCCGGCGTAAGCCTGCATTGGGAAATCAAGCGGCTCGGCCGGATGGAGACAACGCCGCAATGACAGCCCCGACCCTACCGCAAACCCCCAGGGCACCGGCAAAGCGCATCACCGTGCTGATGGGCGGCATATCCTCCGAACGGGAGGTCAGCCTGTCCTCTGGCAAGGGGGCGCGGGAGGCACTGGCCAGCCTGGGCTATACCGTCAGCACGCTGGACCCGGGGGCCGATCTGGCCGAACTGGTCACCGCCCTGGCGGCGCAAAAGCCCGACGTGGTGTTCAATGCGCTGCATGGGCGTTTTGGCGAAGATGGCTGCATCCAGGGCGTGCTGGACTGGATGGGCATTCCCTACACGCATTCGGGCGTGCGGGCTTCGGCCACTGCCATGAACAAGGCCGCCGCCCGCAACGTGTTCCTGGCAGCCGGCCTGCCCGTGGCCGAAGGCCGGGTGATCGACATTGCCGAACTGGCGGAAAAAGACCCCCTGCCCGCCCCTTACGTGATCAAACCCGTGTGCGAGGGCTCGTCCGTGGGCGTGTCCATTATCCGCCCGGGTTCCAATTCCCGCCCCGCCATCGTGCGGGACTGGACATTCGGCACGCAGGCGCTGGTGGAACGCTTTATTCCGGGGCGTGAAATCACGGTGGGCGTCATGGGCACGCGCGCGCTGACCATAACCGACATCACCCCCAGTGCGGATGGCCATTTTTACGACTATACCGCCAAATACGCGGCAGGCGGGTCGCGCCATGTCCTGCCTGCGCAGATCCACCCCAAGGCCGCACAGCAGGCATTGGAGGTCGCTGTAGCGGCCCATCAGGCGCTGGGCTGCGCCGGGGCGTCCCGCGCGGATTTCAGGCTGGACGACACAAACCCCGACAGCCCGCAGCTTGTGCTGCTGGAGGTCAACACCCAGCCGGGCATGACCGCAACATCGCTGCTGCCCGAACAGGCGGCCTATTGCGGCATTCCCTACCCCGAACTGTGCAACTGGCTGGTTGAGCAGGCCGCCTGCCGCACATGAGGCCCCTTACCCCCCCGGACCGTCCATCGCGCCTGAAGCTGTTTCTGAAACGGCAGAAGCAGCTTGTGCGGCCACTGGCGGGGGTATTGGTGCTGGCCGCACTGGGCGGGGCGGCGTACAGGGCATTGCAGCTTCCCTCCATGCAGGCGCGGCTTGCGCCCTTGCAGACCAGGCTGCTCGGCGCCAACGCCCTGCGGGTGACCGCCATCAATATCGAAGGCGCGCAACTGACGGATGAAGCCGCCATACGCCGCGCCCTTGCCATTTCGGTGGGCGACCCGGTGTTGAGCTTCAGCGTCTCAGGCGCGCGGGATCGGCTGAACGCGCTGCCCTTTATCGACCATGTCACGGTCGCGCGGCACCTGTCGGGGGAGATCGATGTCTCCATTGTCGAGCGCCCCCCTTATGCCGTGTGGCAGCACCAGGGCCATTTCACGCTGATCGACCGCCAGGGCCAGCCCGTGCCGGACCAGGGCGCCAACGGCAAGGACGCCCAGGCCTTTACAAAACTGCCGCTGGTAGTGGGCGAAGGGGCCAACGAAACCGCGACCGCCCTGATCGAGACGGTCGCCCTCGAACCCGAACTCAAGGCGCGGGTGACGGCGGCCGTGCGCGTCAGCAACCGGCGCTGGAACCTGACCCTGCGGGACGGCACGACCATATTGCTGCCTGAGGGGGAGGAAACGGCGGCCATCCACCGCCTGGCACAACTGAACACCACGACACAGTTGCTTGACCGCCCGGTGGCGTTTATTGACATGCGCCTGCCCGACCGGCTGACCATACGCGAACGCCCCGCCCCCGCGAATGACGCCCAGCCCGGCAAGGACACTCAGGCAGAAGCGGACATGCAGGCCGGGGCCGAGACGACACACCCGGCAGCCGATACCCCGCCCGGCACGCCTGCGGCCCGGCACCCGGTGGCGGCGCCCATGGGTGAGGGCCCGGCCCATGCGGCCCATGCCCCGGCGAAAGCCGTTCAGAAGAAAGCACCGGAGGATACACAGAATGAATGACACGGCGCGTTCACCCTCCCCCAATTCCTCCGAACTGTCTGAACGGCTGCAACGCAAGCGGGGTACGGCATCGGCCAACCTGTCGCTGCATGTGGGCGGGGCGGAAGGTGCACTGCCCCTGCCCCCCAGCGAGAAAAAACGCCACGTGCCGCAATGGCGCAGCGGCTACAGTGCCGTGCTCGATATCGGGTCGAGCAAGATCACCTGCCTGATCGGCAAGGGGGAACCCAACGGCGCCCTGCGGGTGGCAGGCTATGGCTGGCGCAAGTCCGCAGGGGTGCGCAACGGTGCGATCACCGACCTGCGCGATGCGGAAGCCGCGATCCGCGCCACCGTCGCGCAGGCGGAAACCATGGCCGAGCGGCCCATAGACAAGGTTGTGGTCAACCTGTCCTGCGGGCACCCGGCCAGCCGCCTGTTCAACGTACACTGGCCCATTGGCGGGCGCGTGGTGACGGAAGCCGATATCCGCCGTGTCGTGACCGAAGGGCGCGTGCAGGCGGCCGTACAGGGGCGCGAGGTCATTCACACCCTGCCCATAGACTTCACGGTGGACGATACCGAGGGCGTGTCCGACCCCAGGGGCCATTTGTGCGAAACGCTGCGGGCAAGGCTGCATATCATCGATGCGGCGACCACGGCCCTGCTCAACCTGGAAACCGTGCTGGCCCGGACCGAGCTGAAAATGGAGGCCCTTGTGTCCTCCCCCCTGGCGTCGGGCCTGTCGGTGCTGGATGCCGATGAACGCGACCTGGGCACCACGGTGGTGGATCTGGGTGGCGGGACGACATCGCTCGCGGTATTCGGGGAAGGCCAGTTGCTGCACACCGCCCAGATCGGTGTGGGGGGGCTGCATGTCACGCGCGATATCGCACGCGGGCTGAGCACCTCGCTCGACAATGCGGAGCGGCTCAAGACAGTGTATGGCAGTGCCGATCTGTCCGCCGATGTGGAAGACGAGCTTGTGACAGTGGAACTGCTGGGCAATGACGTGCCGCAGTTCGAACAGATATCGCGCGCGCAGCTTGGCCGGATCATCCGCCCCCGCATGGAGGAAACGCTGGAACTGGTGCGCGAAAAGCTGGACGGTGCCGGGCTGGGCATGGCGGCAGGCGGGCGGATCGTGCTGACCGGCGGCGGATCGCTGCTTGAAGGCATCCGCCCCTTGGCCGAGCGCATACTGGGCGCCCCCACCACCATGGGGCGCGCGGGCGGCGCCAGCTTTACGCGCTCGGTGCGCCTGGGGCGGCCCAAGCACATTGTCGGCCTGCCCGAAAATACCGCCGCCGCCGCCGGGTTCGCCACGGTGGCGGGGCTGCTGTTCTGGGCCGCCAGTGCCGAGCGCCCATGCGGCGATGTTGAATTCCGTGAGGCGGCGCCAAGTGGTTTTTTACGTAAACTCGTCGCTTTTCTACGCGAGAGGGTTTGATCTGGCGACAGGAACACTGGTAGACTTTGTGCCAACAACGGTCTTGCGACCCTTCAAGATAACCCCGTTAACATTCGGGAGCCGCCCATGACGCTCAACCTCACTGTCCCGCCCCAGACGCATGACGATTTCTCCCCGAAAATCACGGTTGTCGGGGTTGGCGGCGGCGGCACGAACGCGGTTGACAACATGATCGCCTCCAGCCTGAACGGGGTGGAATTCGTCGTCGCCAATACCGATGCGCAAAGTCTGGCCAAAAGCCTGGCCGATAACCGTATCCAGCTCGGCCCGCACCTGACCCATGGCCTGGGTGCCGGGGCCAAGCCCGAAGTCGGGCGGGCGGCAGCCGAAGAAGCGGCCGATGAAATCGCCCGTTACCTGGACGGCGCGCATATGGTGTTCATTACCGCGGGCATGGGTGGCGGCACCGGCACGGGGGCTGCCCCCATCATTGCCCGCATGGCGCGCGAGCGGAATATCCTGACCATTGGCGTGGTCAGCAAGCCGTTCAAATATGAAGGCAAGCGCCGCGCCGACATTGCCGAGGACGGTATTCGCGACCTGCAGCAATATGTCGATACGCTGATCGTCATCCCCAACCAGAACCTCTTTCGTATCGCCAATGAACGCACCACCCTGCGCGAAGCCTACAAGCTGGCGGACGAAGTGCTGAACATGGGCGTGCGCGGCGTGACGGACCTGATGATCGAACAGGGCTACGTCAACCTGGACTTTGCCGATATCCGCAGCGTCATGGCCGAAATGGGCAAGGCGATGATGGGCACGGGCGAGGGCGAGGGCGAAAACCGCGCCGTGGAAGCCGCCGAGCGGGCCATTTCCAACCCGCTGCTGGAAGACACCTGCATGGCTACCGCCAAGGGCCTGCTGGTGAACGTGACCGGCGGCGAGGACATGACCTTCTTCGAAGCCGAGCAGGCGTTCAACCGCATCTGCGCGGAAGTGCCCGAAGAAGCCAACATGATCTTCGGCACCGTGATCGATGAAAAAATGAACGGGCGTATCCGCGTCTCCGTGGTTGCGACGGGCATCGACACCCCCCCCGCGGGAACGCAGGCAGCCCCCATGCAGCCCCATGCGCAGATGGCCCCGCAGGCCGAAGCCCCCATGGCACGCCACCCCAATGCCGCCCCGCAGGGTGGGGCACCCGCCCAACCGCAGTTCGACCCCGCCGCACAGCATGCCCCGGCTGCACAGCGCGCCAATCCAGCCCCATTGGGGGCCCCGATGGGTGCCCCCCTAGGCGCGCCGATGGCCGGGCAGCAGCCCGCACCGCAGCCCGGCATGGGGCAAGGCGGGCCATTTGCGGGCAACGCCTATCCGGGCAATATTTCCGGCACGGGCATGCCCAACGCATCGGCCCCGCCCGCGCATTCCGTGCCCGGGCAGGCAGGTGCCGCCCGGCTGCAGCCTGCCCCGGCACCTGCTGCGTCCAAGCACGCGAACCTGTTTACCGAACCGCCGCGCCCGGCCCCCTACCCGCAGCAGGATCCCGCATCGCGCAGCCTGTTCGGTCGCGTAACCGGTGCGTTCCGGCGTAATCCGGGCACCGATCCCCGGCAGGAACCCGCCCCCCAGACCCGCCCATCCGTCAGTCAGGCAGAACAGAATGAAGGATTGCGCCCGGGTGAGGGAGAAACCGGGCTGGAAATTCCGACTTTTTTAAGGCGCTAGGTCATCTTTTATTCATAATTTGGGCCGCCCCGCCCTCGGGCGGCCCTTTTTTTATGTAATAGAACGCAATAATCATTGACTCGCATTGGTCGGTGCCGGGCTTTAAGCATTATTACAGATATTTCGGCCATCTAGACTTGGGATACCCAGATGATGGACAGCCTGCTGAGGGAACCGCCCCCTTCTTCCATTACGGCGGAAACGCGGAACTCTGCTGCATTTCCACTGCGGGGCAAGCCTGCCCTGGCGGTGCAGAAAACGCTCCGCCAGCCCATTTCGGCCTCCGGCACGGGGCTGCATACCGGCCAGAGCATTCGCCTGATCCTTCAGCCGGCGCCGGCGGGCCATGGCATTGTGTTCCAGCGCACCGACCTGGCGGATGCCGCCCCCCTGCCCGCGCGCTACGACACTGTGGTGGAAACGCGCCTGAGCACGGTGCTGGGTGAAAGCGCCCGCCCCGAAAACCGTATTGCCACCATCGAACACCTGATGGCCGCCTTCCATGGCTGCGGCATAGACAATGCCTGCGTGCTGGTGGACGGCCCGGAAATTCCCGTATTCGATGGCTCGGCGGCGGATTTCGTCTTCCTGCTGGACTGCGCGGGCACCGTGGCCCAAGGCGCACCCCGGCGGATGATCGAGGTTCTCAAGCCTGTTCGCGTCGAACAGGGCGATGCATTTGTCGAATTGCTGCCCGCATCGGGCGGGCGGCTGCATCTTTCGCTCAGCATCGATTTCGCGGCGCGCGCCATCGGGCACCAGAGCTATACGCTGGACCTGGGTGCGCGGGCCTTCCGCGAGCAGCTTGCGCGCAGCCGCACCTTTACCCTACGGGCCGAAATCGAGGCCCTTCACAAGGCCGGGCTTGCCCGCGGCGGCTCGCTCGACAACGCCGTGGTGGTAGATGACGACCAGGTTCTCAACCCCGGCGGGCTGCGCTGCCCGGACGAATTCATCCGCCACAAGGTGATGGATGCGGTGGGCGATCTTTATCTGGCAGGTGGCCCGCTTACGGCCCATTTCCGCGGGCATCGTTCGGGCCATGGGCTGAACAATCAGGTGCTGCACAAGCTTTTTGCCGACCCAAGCGCCTGGGCCTACGCATCGGACCGTCAGGCCATTGTTGCCGCGGCGTGAGTGCGGGTGTGTGCCTGGACTTGCAGGGGTCGGGCGGGCCCTGCACGCATTATTTTTCAGGAACTGCCTTTTTTCCATGCACCGCTGACAAACTTTGTTTCCTGACTTTTCTTGACCAGCCGGCATGCTATAAGACCCTGTCTCTATCTGCGAGCCGGTATGTCTGATATTTCTGTAAAAGCTTCGCCAGCCCGTCTTGGTCTGTCCCGTCTTCTTGCCACCATCATGCTCGGCGGGCTTGCGGGTTGCGGCCTGTTCAAGTCCGACAAGCCACAGGCCGTGCCCCAGCTCGCACCGCCCGAAACGCTGTACAATAACGGCATCGATGCGCTGCAAACGCACCGCTACGCGCTTTCGGCCCTTGAATTTGAAGTCCTACAACAGAATTATCCGTATTCCGGCTACATTCCCAATGCGCAGTTGATGGAAGGCTACGCCTACTACCTGCAAGACAAATATCCGGAATCGGTCCAGCAGCTTAACCGCTTTATCAGCCTGCATCCGACCAGCACCGACGCGGCTTATGCCTATTACCTGCGCGCCCTGTGCTTTTACGAACAGATTGCCGATGTCCAGCGCGACCAGCAGGGCACGGCCGAAGCCATGGACGCGCTGGAGGAAGTGATAACCCGCTTCCCGCAAAGCAAATACGCCCGTGACGCGCAGTTGAAGATCGATCTGTGCCGCGACCATCTGGCCGGCAAGGAAATGCTGGTCGGCCGCTATTACCAGCGCGAAAAAAATTACGAAGGTGCCATCAACCGCTATCAGCGCGTGGTGCAGGACTTCCAGACCACCAACCACGTGCCCGAAGCGCTGGAACGCATGGTGGAGGTGTACCTGACCCTGGGCCTGACCGACCAGGCCCGCAAATCCGCCACGGTGCTGGGCTACAATTATCCGGGCAATGAATGGTATGCCTATGCTTACGACAAGCTGAAATACCATCACGCGCTAAGCAACAAGCTGCCCCTGCCCGGCACGCCCGCAGGTGCTACCCTGACACCGCACCCGCCCGAGCCCGGCACGCCAGAGGCCCAGAAAACCCAGGCCCCGGCCCCCACCGCCCTGAATGACGGCCACGGGGCTGCCGGGGCGAATGCGCCGACGGATCTCAAGAAAGCGCCGCTCACGCCCGTGAAGGCGGAACCCGCCCCCTCCGACGACGCGCAGCCCCCCGCCCCGACCATTGCCCCCGCTCCGGCACCGGTGACGCAGTCACGCGTGCTCAATTAAAGCTGTGTCACGTTCTTTTTTCTTGAAATAGGAACGTAACAAGAACATACAGATGTGCGAAAAAGCTGCCCGTACGGCAGCAGGAGCAAGGTGCCCTTGCCATTCAGGCGCGTGCCGAACCGCTTGCGCATGAAGGGTGCGGGAAATCCTGGTCAACAGGGTAGGAAGCGGGACGCCGGATGTCGCGATGCTGACAAATCTTTCCATCAGAGACGTGGTTTTGATTGAAGCGCTTGATCTGTCGCTTCATTCCGGCTTTACGGCCCTGACGGGGGAAACCGGGGCTGGCAAGTCCATCCTGCTCGACAGCCTGGGCCTTGCCATGGGCGAGCGGGGCAATGCCGGCCTGGTCCGCGCCGGAGCGACCGAGGCCCGGGTGACCGCGTGTTTCGAAATGCCTGCGGAACATGCTGCTTTTGCCATGCTGGACGAACAGGGCATTCCGGCCGAAGCAGGCGATCCGCTGGTCCTGCGCCGCGTGATCTCCAAGGAAGGGCGTTCGCGCGCCTGGGTGAACGACCAGCCTGTGGGGCTTGCCCTGCTGCGCCGTATCGCCATGACGCTGATCGAAATTCAGGGCCAGCATGAACAGATGGGGCTGGCGGACAGCACCACCCATCGCGGCCTGCTGGATGCCTACGGCATCAAACCATCGCTGGCGGGGGATGTCGCGCGCGCCTTCGAGACCTGGAAGAACCTGTGCGCGGAACTGGAAACCGCCCGGCGCGAACTGGATGAGGCCGCGCGCGAGGAAGAATGGCTGCGCCACACGGTAGACGAACTGGCGACCCTGGCCCCTCAACCGGGAGAGGAAAGCCTGCTGGCCGAACAGCGCCACGGCCTGCAACAGGCCGAACGACGGGGTGAGGCCGTAGCCGCCGCCCTTTCGGAACTGACATCGCGCGATCGCCGCAATCCCGGGCCGGGAGCAGCCCTGCGGGCTGCCAGCCGTGCGTTGCTGCGCCTTCTCCCCAATGCCGGGGCTGCCACCCCCACCCAGCCCGACACGCAGGAAAGCCTGGCTACAGAGGCGCTCACCGCCTTGGAAAACGCGGAAAATGCCCTGGCGGAGGCCGAAAACCTGCTCTCCCGCCTGGCGACCGATACCCAGGCCAATCCGCGCCTGCTGGAAGATACGGAAGAGCGGCTGTTTGCCCTGCGCACGGCAGCGCGCAAGCATAATGTGGCGGTGGATGACCTGGCCGGGCTGCTGGCCACGTTATCCGCGCGGCTGACAGGGCTTGAAAACGGCGCCACCCAGCTTGAGGCCCTGCAAAAGGCCACGGCGGAGGCCCGCGCCACCTATATCGAAACCGCCCGCCTGCTGACTGACGCCCGCACCCGCGCAGCCCGCAGGATGGAACAGGCGGTTACGGCGGAACTGAAGCCCGTCAAGCTGGAAAAGGCGCGTTTCCTGGTGGAAATCCAGCCCCTGCCCGCCGAACAGTGGAGCCGGCATGGGGTGGAGCAGGTGACATTCCTGATCGCCGCCAATCCGGGCCAGCCAGCGGGCCCGCTGGCCAAGGTGGCATCAGGCGGGGAACTGTCGCGCCTCATGCTTGCCCTCAAGCTGGTGCTGGCCGGGCAGTCGGGCATTGGCACGCTGATCTTTGATGAAATCGACGCGGGCGTGGGCGGGGCTACGGCGGCGGCCATTGGTGAACGCCTGCACCGGCTGGCGCAGAATGTGCAGGTTCTGGCTGTCACGCACAGCCCGCAGGTGGCTGCCAGCGCGGATGCCCATTTGCGTATTGGCAAACAGACCCGCAACGGCCAGACACAGACCCACGCAACACCGCTGAACCACACAGAACGACAGGAAGAAATTGCGCGGATGCTCGCAGGCGATACCATAACAGACGCGGCCCGCGCGGCCGCAGCCAGCCTGCTGGGGTCCGGCGCATGACCCTGCCCGATCAGGAAGACGCAATCCGCACCCTCCCGCCCGAGGAACTGGACAGCGCACAGGCCCGCGCCGAACTGGCCCATCTGGCCACCCTGCTGGCCCACCATAACGAGGCCTATTACCGCCACGATGCCCCCGAGATCAGCGACGCCGCCTATGACGGGCTGCGCCAGCGCTACAACGCCATTGCCGCCCTGCACCCGGATGCGGAACCCAAGGACAGCGCCGCCCAGGCCGTGGGGGCAGCCCCCGACAGCGCCTTTGGCAAGCACCGGCACCTTGTTCCCATGCTCTCGCTGGACAACGTATTCGACCGGGAGGATTTCGAAGGGTTCATAAGCCGTGCGACGCGTTTTCTGGGCCTGAATGCTGAAGGGGCCGAGCATCTGACCCTGGTGGGCGAACCCAAGATCGATGGGCTGTCCATCAGCCTGACTTACGAAAACGGTGTGTTCACCCGTGGCACCACGCGCGGTGACGGTGCCGAGGGTGAGGATGTCACGGCCAATCTGCGCACCTTGCGCGACCTGCCGCACCGCTTGGCCGGTCCCTGCCCCGAGCTGATCGAAATCCGTGGCGAGGTGTTCCTGTCCAAGGCGCATTTCCTGGCCCTGAATGCAGCACAGGAGGCAGCGGGCAAAAGGCTGTTCGCCAACCCGCGCAACGCAGCCGCCGGGTCCTTGCGCCAGCTTGACGCACGCATTACGGCCGAACGTCCGCTCTCGCTCTTTGCCTATGCGCTGGGGTTTTCCTCCGCCGCACCCACGCAAAGCCACTGGGCTTACCTGCAGCAGTTGCAGGACTGGGGTTTTCCGGTCAATCCGCTCTCGCGCCGGATCGCAGGGGCCGCACAGGCGGAAGCCTTCTTCGATCAGGTCAGCACCGAACGCGCCGCCCTGGCCTACGATATCGACGGCGTCGTGTACAAGATAGACGACCTGGCCCTTCAGGAACGGCTGGGCTTTGCCGGCCGCGCACCGCGCTGGGCCATTGCCTGGAAGTTCCCCGCTGAACAGGCCACCACCACCTTGCGCGAGATCGAAATCCAGGTCGGGCGGACCGGCGCGCTGACGCCCGTTGCCCATCTGGACCCGGTCAATGTCGGGGGTGTGCTGGTCACGCGCGCGACCTTGCATAACGAGGATGAAATTACCCGCAAGGATATCCGCCCGGGCGATCGGGTGTTTATCCAGCGCGCGGGCGATGTCATTCCCCAGGTGCTGGGGGTTACCCCGGGCGCCCTGGACGCGCCGGACCGCGCGGCACCCTACATTTTCCCCACCCATTGCCCGGCCTGCGGCGCGCTGGCCCTGCGCCCCGAAGGCGAGGCCGTGCGCCGCTGCACGGGGGGGTTGACCTGCCCGGCGCAGGTCGTGGAACGGCTGATCCATTTCGTGTCGCGCCAGGCCTTCGATATCGAAGGGCTGGGGGAACGCAGTATCCGCGAATTCTACGAAGCCGGGCTGATCCGCACCCCGGCTGATATTTTCAGGCTGCACACCCATGCCGCCGAACTGGAAAAGCGCGAAGGCTGGGGCGAGCAATCCGTCGCCAACCTGCTGGGCGCGATAGAAAGCCGGCGCACCATAGAACTTTCGCGCTTCATCTACGCGCTGGGCATTCGCCGCATCGGGGCGAGCAATGCCCGGCTGGTGGCCCGCCATTACGGGTCTTACGCGAACTGGCTGGCCCAGATGCAGGCAGCATCCATCATCGGTTCGGACGCGCGGCTGGAACTGGGCTCCATTACAGGTATCGGCACCACCACGGCCGAGGATCTGGTGGCTTTCGTGGCGGAGGAGCACAACCGCACCACGCTTGAGGAACTGCACGAAGCCCTGGACATTACGGATGAGGTCGCACCGCAAAGTGGCGCCCTGGCGGGCAAGACGGTGGTGTTTACCGGCACGCTGCTGACCATGACCCGGCCGGAAGCCAAGGCCACCGCCGAACGCATGGGAGCCAGGGTTTCGGACTCGGTGTCGAAAAAGACCGATCTGGTCGTTCTGGGCGAAAAAGCGGGCTCCAAGGCGAAAAAGGCCCTGGAACTGAATATCCAGACCATGGACGAGGCAGAATGGAACGCCTTCTGCAATAGCCGAAACAGCAGTCCTGCACCGACGGATTGATAAGGGACAGCTTTGGTGCAGAGATTGCTCGACGCGGGAAATTGCGGCATGTTATGGTGACGTCAAGGGTGGATATATTCGTCGTCCAGAACCAAAAATAAAAATTCGTGCGCAATGCGGCCCCTTACCCCGGTACACACACCACCCTGACATCCGGGATTGTGGCCCTGCTGCACACAACAATGAAGTGAACGGCAAACATGACCAAGTGGATCTACAGTTTCGGTGCGGGCCAGAGCGAAGGCAACGCCGGAATGCGCAATCTTCTAGGCGGCAAGGGCGCCAATCTGGCTGAAATGGCCAATATCGGCCTGCCCGTGCCCCCGGGGTTTACAATCACCACTGAGGTCTGCACCGCCTTTTACGAAAACGGACGCAAATATCCGGCCGATCTGGAAGCCCAGCTCGAAGCGGCGATGGGCCTGATCGAAAAGGCCATGGGCCTGCGTTTTGGTGACGCCAAGGCCCCGCTGCTGGTTTCCGTCCGCTCGGGTGCGCGCGTGTCCATGCCGGGCATGATGGATACGGTCCTCAACCTGGGGCTGAACGACAGCACGGTCGAAGGGCTGGTCCAGTCCTCGGGCGATGCGCGTTTCGCGTGGGACAGCTACCGCCGTTTCATCCAGATGTACGGCTCCGTCGTTCTGGGTGTGGCCCATCACAGCTTTGAAGACCTGCTCGAACAGGTCAAGCGCGCGACCGGCAAGCATGACGATACCGCGCTGAGCGCCGAGGAATGGCAGGAAGTCGTCAAGGGCTACAAGCAGATTGTCGAGCGCGAGACCGGCAAGGCTTTCCCCGAAAACCCCAAGGATCAGCTCTGGGGTGCGATCGGTGCGGTGTTCGGATCGTGGATGAACCCGCGTGCGAACACCTACCGCAGGCTGCATGACATTCCCGCAAGCTGGGGCACGGCTGTCAATGTGCAGTCCATGGTGTTCGGCAACATGGGCGATGACTGCGCCACGGGTGTATGCTTCACGCGTGACCCGTCCACGGGCGAGAACATTTTCTACGGCGAATATCTGATCAACGCCCAGGGCGAGGACGTGGTGGCCGGTATCCGCACGCCGCAGCCCATGGCGGCCAGCCGCGCGGTCGAAGGCCAGTCCCCCATGGAGACGGTCCTGCCCGGCGCCTATCAGGAACTGCTCAAGGTTCGTGACCTGCTTGAACGCCACTACCGCGACATGCAGGATATCGAATTCACGGTGCAGGCCAACAAGCTGTACCTGTTGCAGACCCGTTCGGGCAAGCGCACCGCCGCCGCCGCCCTGCGTGTTGCCATCGACATGGCCAAGGAAGGGCTGATTACGCAGGAGGAAGCGATAACCCGCGTGCCTCCGGCATCGCTCGACCAGCTTCTGCACCCCGTGCTCGACCCCAAGGCCCAGCGCCAGTTGCTGACGCGCGGCCTGCCTGCCTCCCCCGGGGCTGCGACGGGTGTCATCGCCTTCTCCGCGGAGGATGTGGAAGACCGTGCGGCCAAGGGTGAGGATGTCATCCTTGTCCGAATCGAAACCTCCCCCGAAGACGTGCATGGCATGCACGCCGCGCGCGGTGTGCTGACCACACGTGGCGGCATGACATCGCACGCCGCCGTGGTTGCCCGTGGCATGGGCCGTGTGTGCGTGGCCGGTGCCGGCGGCATTGCCGTGGATTACGCCGCCCAGACGCTGAGCGTGGATGGCCATGTTCTCAAGGCCGGGGACTGGATCACGCTCGATGGCGGCACGGGTGCGGTCTATAACGGCCGCGTGCCGACCATTCCGCCCACGCTTTCGGGCGATTTCGCAACCCTTATGGGCTGGGCCGATTCCGTGCGCCGCCTTGGCGTGCGCGCCAACGCCGAAACACCCGAAGACGCCCAGACCGCCCGCCGCTTCGGTGCGGAAGGGATCGGCCTGTGCCGTACGGAGCACATGTTCTTCGGCCCCGACCGGATCGGCCATGTGCGCCAGATGATCATGGCCGATAGCGAAGCCGCGCGTGCCAAGGCGATCGATGCCCTGCTGCCGTTCCAGCGTTCCGACTTCGCCGATCTGTTCCGCATCATGGCGGGGCTGCCGGTGACCGTGCGCCTGCTGGACCCGCCGTTGCACGAGTTCCTGCCCCATGGCGAAAGCGAACTGGCTGAAATTGCCAAGGCCTTGGGCAAGGACGTGGAAAGCCTGCGGGCCCGTCGCGCTGCCCTGTCTGAAGCCAACCCGATGCTGGGTCATCGCGGCTGCCGTCTGGGGATCACCTACCCCGAGATCTACGCCATGCAGGTGCGCGCCATTGCCGAAGCGGCACTGGACGTTTCTGCTGAAACGGGCAAGGCGGTCATTCCCGAAATCATGATCCCGCTGGTGGGCACCAAGGCTGAGCTTGATCTGGTGCGCAAAGCCTGCGAGGCGACGCTGAACGCCGTGCTGGACGAACGCAAGGCCAAGCTGACCTACACTATCGGCACCATGATCGAACTGCCGCGTGCGGCCATTACGGCGGACCAGATTGCCCAGAGTGCCGATTTCTTCTCCTTCGGCACCAATGACCTGACGCAGACCACGCTGGGGCTTTCGCGCGATGACGCGGGTTCGTTCCTGCCGGAATACGTGGAAAAAGGCCTGCTGCCGCAAGACCCCTTCATTTCCATCGACCGTGAGGGCGTAGGCGCTCTGGTGCGCATGGGTGTGGAAAAAGGCCGTGCGACGAAGCCGGACCTCAAGCTGGGTATCTGCGGCGAACATGGTGGCGACCCGCTCTCGATCTCCTTCTTCGAGGAAGTCGGGCTGGACTATGTCTCGTGCTCGCCTTTCCGCGTGCCGGTGGCCCGGCTGGCCGCGGCCCAGGCCGCCCTTGCCGAACGCCGCAACAAGGCTGTCAAGGCCTGAGACCATAATGGCCGCCCTGCTGGGGCGGCCATTTTCAATCAGACATCATGCAAAACAAACTCACCCTTCATCTCGTTTCCGAAGCCACAGGCCAGACGCTCGATTCGGTTGCCCGGGCCTGCATTGCGCAGTTCCCCAATACCGATGTCAGGCTGCGGCACTGGAACCTTATTCGTACCCAGATCCAGCTCAGGCGCGTGCTGCGCAATATCGCGCTTGATCGCGGGCCGGTCATGTCATCCCTGACGGACCCGACCCTGCAGGCCGATATGGAGGCGGGGTGTGCCAGCATGCAGGTCCGCCTGCTGGACGTGCTGGACAACGCCCTGCGCTTCCTGACCGAGGAAACGGGGGAAGCCGCGACCCGCCACCCCGGCGGCCAGTACATCATGGATGAAAGCTATTACCAGCGCATTGAGGCCATGCATTACGTGCTGGCCCATGATGACGGGCAGGAGACCAAGGGGCTCGACAACGCGGATGTGATCCTGGTGGGTGTTTCACGTGTATCGAAAACGCCGACCTGCTTTTACCTGGCCAACCGGGGCATAAAAGCCGCCAATGTGCCGCTGGTCATGGGGCTTGAACCGCCCGCCCCGCTTTTTACCACCAAAAGACCCGTGATCGGGCTGACGATCGACCCCGAACGGCTGATTGAGATCCGCCGCAACCGTCTTTCGCAAATGATGCCGAGCGGGCGACAGGCTGCCTCGGCCGCGGATTACGCCTATGTCGATCTGGAAAAAGTGCAGGAAGAACTGCATTGGGCGCGCAGGCTGTGCCGCCGCCATAACTGGCCGGTGATCGATGTCACGCGCCGCTCCATCGAGGAGACATCGGCCGCCATTCTTGATCTCGTGGATATGAACAACTAGGGGCTGCCGCCCTCGAAGTCGGACGGTGCCGGCCCAGGAATTTCAGGCAGAAAAGTGCGGCCCGATCGCTCCGGCCGCCATAAGGGCACTTTAACAGGGCAGCCGCCCTGAAGCGTGTTTCAGAAGATAAAAGTTTTTGGGTGTCGCCTTTTTTCAAAACGGTGAGGGTCTTTGAAGCTCTTTGAAAAAAAAGCTTCACCAAAAACTTTTATCTTTATTCCACAAATCTTTACCTCTATTCCGCCATTTCGGCGGCGGTCAGGTGCTGGATCTGCGTGGCCTGACCCTGGGCGTTGTAGTAAATGACACTGCTGCCGCGCCGCTGGGCGTAGCCATCGGGTTTGCCATCCTGTGTCCAGAACAGCAGGCGGTTGTTTTCAGGCTGTTCCATCACCTTGTCGCCGGGCGGGCGAAACTTGTATTTGGCAAAATCCCTCTGCGCGCGGGGCAGCGGCGGCTTGGCGGCAAGCCTGCGCATTTCCGATGGGGTATGCACGCCCTCCCCGTCCGAGTCGTCATCCGCCATGGCGACATTGCCTGACACCACCGGCAGGGCGAACACCCACAGGCTGGCCAGCGCCATCCATATTTTCAGGCCCGGTTTTTTACGGCGTAACGGCATCATGCCCCATAAGTCCCTCTTGCTTTGGCGTCTGGCCAGAACATTGCCATTCTTTGGTCCATAGCCGCAATATGGGCACACCCACAGGCCCTGCAAGTAGGCCCGCCTGCCCTTGCTGCGCCACGGGCCGAGATTGTATGCCTGTCCCATGACCCAGACCCTTACCGGCCCCTTTTCAGCGGAGCTGGATATCAAGAAAAGCCGGTTTCTGGCCAACGCCATGCCCGTGGGCTCGGTGGCGGAGGCCGAAGATTTCATAGCCCGCGTGGCGGCAGGCGCGCCCGAGGCCACGCACCATTGCTGGGCCTGGCAGGTCGGACCGCATTGCCGCTGCCATGACGATGGCGAGCCCTCGGGCACGGCGGGCAGGCCTATCCTGCAGGTCATCACGGCGCAAAAGCTGGACCGGGTGGCGGTTGTCGTAACCCGCTGGTACGGCGGGATCAAGCTGGGTGCAGGGGGGCTGGTGCGGGCCTATGCGGGCACGGCCGCCGAATGCCTGCGCGAAGCCCCGAAGGAAGAACTGATCGAACGCGTGCGGCTGAGCTTCCATTGCCCGTTTTCGCTGGTCGGGCTCATGCAGGGCCGCGTACCCGAATGGGAGGTCGAGGTCGAACCCCCGACGTTCGACGCCAGCGGTGCGCAGTTCGTCCTGCTGCTGCCCGCCGGACGGCAGGAGGAGATCACCGCGCGGATCATGGACCTGACAAACGGCCAAGCCCGGATCCATCTGCTGGAAGACTGAAAACCCGCAGGGGCGTGTTTTAGCGCGGAATAACCCAGCCGCTGCCCGTGGAATCGCCCACCTGGCCGGACCCGAACGGGCCGGAACTCTGGTAAGCCGAGCCATAGCGCGAAATATCGGCACCCGTTACGGAATCGCGCTGCACCTTGGCCAGATGGTCCGGATCGTCCCCATGTTCGAAATCCATGGACGGCGCGTCCTGGTAGCCCGGCGGCAGGCTGCGATGCCCGTGCACGGTCTTTTTCTCGGACCCCGCGCTGGCGGTGCTGTCGGGCGCCATGTTCGAGTTCGAATTGCCTTCGGAAAAGGAGACGTTGTCGTCCGGCATCATGGTGGGGTCCGCGTACGCGGCAGAAACGCCGCCAAGCAGGCCGACGCCCATGCACAAACCGCACGTAGCGGTTACAAATCGTTCACGCAGCAGCGCCATCGCGCATCACCCCGCAGTCTAAAGGAACACTCCCACCCCGCACGCAGTATCGGGTGCAGTGGTGGACTTCTTTTTCAGTATGGCATCGTGTTCACAAAAATCCAGACTTTCCGGCCCGGAGCCCTGTTGAACGCATGGCTCGCCACCGCGCAGGGCATATCGCAATCCGCACCGGCCAGATCGGATTTGCCTAATTCATGCATTTTGGACATAAAGGCACTCCTTTCCGGCGGATCGTCCTTCGCCGGGTTGTTTTCACCCATCCCCTCACTATGTGCCTAGACATAGATATGGAACTGACAGGAACCGCGTTATGAGTGCAACGCTCACCCAGCCCACCCCGACGTCTGCGACCTGGATGCCGGACAGCTGGCGTTCGTTTCCTGTCAAGCAGCTTCCCACCTATCCCGACGCGACAGCGCTGAGTGCTGTGGAAGAACGGCTTGGCGCTTATCCGCCGCTGGTTTTCGCCGGGGAAGTGCGCCGCCTGCGCAACCATCTGGCCCAGGCGGGCCAGGGCAAGGCCTTTGTGCTGCAAGGTGGGCCCTGCGCTGAAAGCTTTGGCGAATTCAAGGCCGATATCGTGCGCGACACGTTCCGCGTGCTGTTGCAGATGGCCGTTGTGCTGACCTTTGGCGCCAAGGTGCCGGTCATCAAGATGGGGCGCATGGCCGGGCAGTTCGCCAAGCCGCGTTCATCGGACATGGAAACGGTGGACGGCGTCAGCCTGCCATCCTACCGGGGCGATATCATCAACGGGCCGGACTTCACGCCTGAAGCGCGTATTCCCGACCCCGTGCGCATGGAAACCGGTTATTTCCAGTCCGCCGGAATCCAGAACCTGCTGCGCGCCTTCTCACGCGGGGGGTATGCCAACCTGCATGAGGTGCATCGCTGGAACCTGGGCTTTGTCAAGCGCTCGCCCCTGGAATCGCGCTACCGCGCCATGGCCGAACGCATTGGCGAGACCCTGGCCTTCATGCAGGCCTGCGGGATCGATGCGGCGTCCTCCGCACAGGTGGATGAGACCGAGTTCTACACCTCGCACGAGGCCCTGCTGCTGCCTTACGAGCAGGCGCTGACACGCGTCGATTCCACATCGGGCGAATGGTACGACTGTTCGGCCCATTTCGTCTGGATCGGGGATCGGACCCGCCAGCCCGATGGCGCGCATGTCGAATTCCTGCGCGGGGTGCGCAACCCCATCGGCATCAAGGTGGGCCCCACGAGCAGCGTAGACGATATCAGGCGCCTGACCGAGATCCTGAACCCCACGAACGAGGCGGGGCGTATCACGCTGATCTCACGCATGGGGGCCACGAAGATCGAGGAATTCCTGCCCCCGCTCATGCGCGCGGTCAAGGAAACGGGCCGGGCCGTCACATGGCTGAGCGACCCCATGCACGGCAATACGATCTCCACTCAGCAGAAAGTGAAGACACGTTCGTTCGACGCCGTCATGGGCGAGGTCAAGGGCTTTTTCGCGGTCTGTGCGGCCGAGGGCGTGCCCGCGGGCGGCGTGCACCTGGAAATGACCGGCCAGGACGTGACGGAATGCGTGGGCGGCGCCCATCGCCTGACGGAAGACGATCTGGGTGACCGGTACGAAACCTTCTGCGACCCGCGCCTGAATGCGGAACAATCGCTCGAACTCGCCTTCCTGATTGCCGAGGAACTGACGGGCAAGCTTTCCGCCCGGGGCTGATCACACACGCGGGTGGTGGCTTTACGCCACTGCCCGCAATGCCCATCATGCCGACAGTGCCCATGGCAAAAAGAGCAGACCGCGCATGACATCTTCCTCACCCACCGTGCCCCCGCCCGGCGTGGCCAGCGCCCAGGCGGCGGCGGCCCTTGCAGAACCGGACATTCGCGCCCGGACCGATTCGTACTTCAACCGCACAAGGCAGATTGTCAGCCGCTTCGGGGACTGCACCGTCACCTATGCGTTTTTCATCCGCCGTCCGGTGGTGTCCGCCCCCGCGATCATGCTTGCGTGGTTGCAGAACGTCATGGCCGAACGCCAGAGCCCGTATTCGGTGGAGGTTGTCCACCCTGAAGGCGAATGGGTGGGTGCGGGGGAACCGCTCGTCTATATTACCGGTTCCTTCACTCATCTGGCGGATCTGGAAACGCTTTTGCTGCAAAAGCTGGGCAGCCCCTGCGTTGCCGCCCACCGCGCCTACCAGATTGCCCTCTCGCTCCCGCGCACGCGTTTTCTTGCCATGGATGCGCGCCATTGCGCGGGGTATGAAATGCAGGAACTCATGGCCTATGCCGCCTCTGTCGGGGGGCGTGCCGCCCAGCGCGATGGCGCCATAGGTTTTGTCGGCACCGCCAACGACGCAGTCGCTCCGTTTTTCGAAACCAGCCATGGCCTTGGCACCATGCCCCATGCGCTGATCGGTTATGCGGGATCCACCGTGCGGGCGGCGGAAATGTTCCATGAGGAATTTCCCGAAACCGATCTTGTGGTGCTGGTGGACTATTTCGGGCAGGAAATTACCGACGCGCTGGCCGTATGCCACCGTTTTCCCGACCTTGCGGCCGAAGGGCGGCTGTCGGTGCGGCTGGATACGCATGGCGGCCGCTTCATGGAAGGGCTGAACCCGCAGGAATCCTACGCCGTGGTGAACCGCCACGCACCCGGCGCGCTGCGCCGTTTTCGTTCCGACAAGGAACTGCGCTACCTGATCGGCACGGGCGTATCCGCCGCCGCGATCTGGAAAATGCGCGAAGCCCTGGACGAAGCGGGCTTCCCCAAGGTGCGCATTGTCGCCTCATCCGGCTTCGGGGTGACCAAATGCGCCTGCATGGCCGACGCACGCGCCCCGGTGGACGTGGTGGGCACGGGTTCCTATATACCCGAATGGTGGAACGAGACGTACGCCACAACCGATATTATTGCCTATGACGGCGTGGAACGGGTGAAAATGGGGCGGGAATTTCTTTTCCCCTCCTCCCGGCCCCCCAAGGCGGAGACAAGTGGACCATGACAGAAGACGCCAGCACGCAAGACCAGCCCACCGGCGGGGCAGAGGCCGAAGGCTGGAAGGTCCGCATTCTGGACCTGTCCGGCCCGGAGGATGATAACACGCTTGAAACTGTTGGCGTTTTCCACGACCTGGCCCATGCCAACGCCTTTGCCCGGGCCTATGTGCGCGACAGTGTCGAACGCTGCCGCACACCGGGTGCATCCGCCCGCGACGTGCTGGAAGCGTGGTTCACCTTCGGGGAAGACGCGCAGGTGATCGATGCGGGGGACGATGGCTGGCGTTCGGCCAATGAACTGGACGACTTCACGGCCACCCCGGCCACGACCATGGAGCGCGACTGGCGCATGCTCGACCCGCGCCGCCTGATCGAAGACGATGAAGCCGCCATTGCCGAAGCCTACGCCGAGGGGGATGAGGAGGAGGATGGTTTTGTCCCGCCCCGTGGCCCCGATCATCTGTAAACCGGTCATCTGCAAATAGGCCATGGCCACGCGCCTTGCCTCTGGCTTTTTGGCCTCTGGCGTTTTTGCACCATTCGCGGCATAAGCCTCGGTCATGAAACTTCGCTTCGCGCCCAGCCCCACCGGTCTTTTGCACGTTGGCAATGCCCGTCTTGCCATTGCCAACGCCCTGTACGCCCGCAAACATGGCGGACAGTTTCAACTCCGCATCGATGATACCGACACCGCCCGCTCGCGCGAGGATCTGGTCGATGCAATCCGCCAGGACCTGTCATGGCTGGGTGTGCAGTGGGATGAAACCTTCCGCCAGAGCGAACGTCTGGCGCGCTATGCCCGCGCCATCGAGGTGCTGAAGGAAAGCGGTCGGCTTTATCCCTGCTTTGAAAGCGAGCATGAACTGGCCGCCAAGCGCGAAACCCAGATCCGCCAGCGCCGCGCCCCGGTTTATGACCGCGCAATGCTGAAAATGACCGCCCAGCAGCGCGCACAGGCCGAAGCCAATGGCAAGGTGCCTTACTGGCGCTTCAAGCTGTCGGGCACCATCATGCGCTGGCGCGACATGGTGATGGGCGATTGCCAGGTCAAGCTGCCATCGGTCTCCGACCCGGTTCTGGTGCGCACCGATGGCACGGTGCTGTACACCCTCGCCTCGGTCGTGGATGACCTGGAAAGCGGGATCACCCATATTATCCGTGGGGAAGACCACGTGACCAATACCGGCGTGCAGATCGACATTGCCGACGCATTGGGTGCGCGGCCCGAGCATTTCCGCTTCGCGCACCTGCCCCTGCTGCTGGATGAAAACGGCGGCAAGCTGTCCAAGCGTTTCGATGCGTGTTCCCTGCGCACCCTGCGCCAGGACGGGGTGGAAGCCGAAGCCCTTGTGGCCTATCTGGCCCGCCTTGGCAGTTCAGACGACCCGGCTCTTCTGCCCTTTGCCGAACAGGCGCAGCACTATGACCTGTCGCATATCTCGCGCTCTGCCGCGCGGTTCGATACGCGCCAGTTGCTTGCCCTCAACCACAGGCTGCTGTCGCAGACCCCCTTCGCGTCCGTTGCCGACCGCCTGCCGCCCGGTGCGACAGAGGCGTTCTGGCTGGCCATTCGCAGCAATATCGAACTGCTTTCCGAAGCAAAGCTGTGGTTCCAGGTCACGACGGAGGACATCGTGCCCCCCGTGCAGGATGGGGAAGACAGTTTCCTGAAGGAAGCGGCAGGCCTGCTCCCCCCCGAACCCTGGGACCAGACCACCTGGAAAAGCTGGACCGCAGCCGTGCGCGACCATACCGGCCGGTCGGGCAAGGGGCTGTTCCACCCCCTGCGCGTCGCCCTGACGGGGGAAGAACACGGCCCCGAACTGCGCGATCTTTTGCCGCTGATCGGGCGGCAACGCGCCTTGGCACGGCTGCTTCCCAGCGGGGCCTGAAGCCCGTAGGCTGGGGGTGCCCCTTGCTGCGCTAAAAGTTTTTGGGTGTCGTCCTTTTTAACAAAGGTGACGGCCTTTGAAGCTTTTTGGAAAAAGCTTCACCAAAAACTTTTATCTTTTTTCAAAATGTTGTTTTGGTATGGGGTTTCCAGCGGTTGAGCAGCAGCGAATTGCTGACGACCGAAACCGAACTCAGCGCCATGGCGGCACCCGCCACCACCGGGTCCAGCAGGCCGAAAGCCGCCAGCGGCAGGCCCAGAATGTTATAGATAAACGCGAAAAACAGATTCTGGCGGATTTTACCCACCGTCGCGTGCGACAGTTCTATGGCATCGACCACCGCCATAAGGTTGCTGCGCACCAGCACGATATCAGCCGTTTCAAGCGCTATGGCCGCACCCGCCCCTATGGCAAAGCTGACATCGGCACTGGCCAGGGCCGGGGCGTCGTTAATCCCGTCCCCCACCATGCCCACGCACCGCCCGGCCCCTTTCAGCCTGCCGATTTCAGCCGCTTTTTCGCCCGGCAGCACCCCGGCCAGGACGGTTTCAATCCCGACCTGGCCTGCCACCAGCCGGGCGTTCCGTTCGTTATCGCCGCTCAGCATGATCACGTTCAGGCCGCGTTGCTTCAACGCCGCAACCGCATTGCGTGCTTCAGGGCGGATCTGATCGGCAAGGGCCAGATAGCCGACAACGCTCCCACCCCGGGCCACGCCAATAACCGTGCGCCCCTGATCCTGCCAGCCATGGACCAGGGGCAGATCCACCACGCAGCCGCCGGCTTGCAAAAAATCGGGGGAACCCAGCAGTACGGCCTGCCCGTCCACCACCCCGGTAACACCCTTGCCCGGTACGGCCTTGAAATCGGCCAGTTCGGGCACGGCAATGGCCTGGCTTTTCGCATGATCCATGATCGCGCGGGCCACGGGATGTTCGGAATTCTGTTCCAGCGCGCATGCCAGGCGCAGCAGATCGGCAGGGGTAGCACCCCCTACCGCCTGCAGGGCCGCAACACCGGGGCGACCCCGGGTCAGCGTGCCGGTTTTATCCAGCACCAGTGTTGTCAGCCTGCGGGCCTGTTCCAGCGCATCGGCATTGCGGAACAGGATGCCAACCTTTGCCCCAAGCCCCGTGCCCACCATAATGGCCGTAGGCGTGGCCAGCCCCAGCGAACAGGGGCAGGCAATGACCAGAACCGACACCGCATTGACCAGGCTTGCACTCATGTTCCCCATGATCAACCAGCCCAGCCCGAAGGTGAGTGCCGCCAGACCCAGCACGGCGGGGACGAAGATGGCCGAAACCCGGTCAGCCAGGCGCTGCACGCTGGCCTTGCTGCCCTGCGCCTGCTGCACCATGCGCACGATGCTGGCAAGAACCGTCTGCTCCCCCACACCGGTCGCCCCCACGCGCAGCGCGCCGGTCTGGTTCACGGTGCCCGCGAACACCCGAGCCCCCACCGCCTTGGCCACGGGGTTGCTCTCCCCCGTCAGCATGGCTTCATCCACCTCGGACGCACCACCCTGCACAGTGCCATCCACCGGCACGCTTTCACCGGGCTTGACCACGAACACGTCGCCCACGCCCAGATGTTCGACCGGTTCATCCACCACCACACCGCCCCGTTCGACATGGGCCATGCGCGGTTGCAGCCGCAAAAGGCTTTCCATGCCCGCGCGCGCACGGGCCTTGGCGCGGGCTTCCAGCAGGCGGCCGAGCAGCACAAGGGTAACGACCAGGGCCGCGGCCTCGAAATAGACCGGCTGGTCCAAGCCCAGTAGCGTGACCACGGTGCTGAAGACAAAGGCAACACCCGTGCCCAGCACGACCAGCACATCCATGGTGGCGGCACCGTTGCGCACCGCGTGCCAGGCGGCGGCATACATGCCGCGCCCACACCAGAACAGCACCACCGCCGCCAGCCCGAGCTGGAGCAGGCGCGGCATTTCGCCGCCATGGGTTTGCCCCGCATTCATTGCCCCCGCAGGCATTGTCCCTGTGAGCATGCCACCGGCGGGCATTCCCCCCGTGTGGTAGCCCACCATCATGGCCAGCATCTGCACGACAAAAGGCAGGCTCAGCACGGCTGCGAGCGCAAAATTGGCCCACTGAGCCCGCATTTTTCCATCAGGCCCGTCTGCCGCCTGTCCAGCGCCGTGCTGGCCGTCCGCTTCGGGCTGATAAAGCCGCGCGCCGTACCCCGCTTTTTCTACGGCGGCGATCAGGGCGGCGTTATCCACCACCCCTTCGGCAAAAGTCACATGGGCGCGCTCTGTCGCCAGATTGACCGTGGCCGTTACGGATGGCAGGGCGTTCAGCACTTTTTCCACCCGGGTGACACAACTGGCACAGCTTAACCCTGTCAGGGCCAGATCCACGCTGTGGCGTTCGACCGTAAAACCCGCCTTGTCCACGGCATCGAGGACGGTGGCCAGCGGGGCCGTACCATCGGCCAGACTGACCTGCGCGCGACCCGTCGCGAAATTGACCGAGGCCTGAACGCCGTCGAGCCGGTTGAGCACTTTTTCGACCCGGGCCGCACAGCTTGCGCAGGACATGCCGCCAACCGGGAAACTGACAGTCTGGCTCATAGGCACGATACTCCGCTCATCCGGCCCGGCTGGACCGCGACACGACAGGGCACTGGCCTGCCCACCGGTTACCCGAAAAGGCCCAGGAGGCATGCCTGGATCCTGACCTGTTGCTATATATGCCCCCCAGGGGTATATTCAAGCCATGATACGCTGGCTTCGTGCGACTGTAACATTCCTGTTCTGCTTCGGTATCGCGGCGGGCATGGTGGGGGCTGCGCGCGCCATGCCCGGCTTTGCGCAGGCCAGCAGCACCATCTTCCACACGCCACGAACCCAACTGACCGCCCCCTGCGATATGCTGCATGCCCATGCCGTACCGCCCATTCATGCCGTGGCCCGCGCCACAAGCCAGATCACAGGCCCCATCATAGGCCAGTCCGCCGGTTTTTCACACTCCGCGGCCCACACGCCCCTGACCCCCTGCCCTCTTTGCGATACTGGCCCCGCTTCCGCATCCGGCCATGCGGGAATTGGAAATATGGCGGCCCCGCATCCGGCAGACCTGCACGCGCACGGGCACCCCCAAGCCATGCCGTGCTGCGAGACGACCTCCCTGTTTTCCGCAGCTTTTATCCAGCCTGCCGGTATCTTGCCCGTGTTTGCCCTGCCTGCGCGCGCGCCCGTGCCGCTGAGCGCCGCGCCCATTCTGGCAGGCCAGCGCACGGCACCGTTACTGCCCCCGCCCCGACCGCACGCCGCCTGACTGAGTTGAAGGGGCAGCCCCCTTCGCGTAACAGCCAAGAGCCGTGCCGTTCTTTCGGCATGGCGTGCAGAACGGATGACCAGCCATGCCTGTTTTCCCGCCATCGGGCGCAAGTGGGCCCACACGCCGCCGGTTCCTGGGCGGTGCTGGCGCGCTTGCCGCCATCAACGCCCTGCCCGTGCATAACGCCGCCCAGGCCACTACCTTGCCGGTCGGGCAGGTGCCGCCCGATCCTTCCAGCACATACGACCTTGTCATAGGGCACGCACAGATCCGCATTCTGCAACGCCCCCAGCGCGCGCCAACGGTCAATGGCAGCGTGCCCGGCCCCATCCTGCGCTGGCGCGAGGGCGATACGGTCACGCTGAATGTCCACAACACATTGGCGGAGGAGACATCCATCCACTGGCATGGCATTCGCTGCCCCGCCGATATGGACGGCGTGCCGGGGCTGAGCTTTGGCGGCATTGCACCGGGGTCGACCTTTACCTACCGCTTTCCCATCAGGCAAAGCGGCACATACTGGTACCACAGCCATTCCAACATGCAGGAAGCGCTGGGCGTGTATGGCGCCATTGTCATCGACCCGCTGGAAGGCGAACGCCAGCAATACGACCGCGATTACGTGATCCTTCTTTCCGACTGGTCGGACGTGGACCCGCGCGATATTGCCAGCAACCTGAAATTCCAAAGTGATTACTATAATTTTCGCCAGCGTACCGTGGCGTCCTTTTTCCCCGACGCGGCCCGTCAGGGGCCGGGGCCCGTGCTGCGTGACCGCCTGCAATGGGCAGGCATGAACATGTCGGCCACCGATATTTCCGATGTCAGCGGCATTATCTACACCCAGCTGCTGAACGGCCACGCACCGGATGCCAACTGGACAGGACTGTTCCGCCCGGGGGAGCGTATCCGGCTGCGGTTTATCAACGCCTCGACCATGACATTCTACGATATCCGCATTCCCGGCCTTGCGATGGAGATGATCCAGGCCGACGGCAATGCGATCGAGCCCGTAATGGTCGATGAATTTCGCATAGGCGTTGCCGAAACCTATGACTGCATCGTGCAGCCGCCCGACAGCCAGGCCTACACCATTTTTGCCCAGAGCGAGGACCGCACCGCCTATGCGCGCGGCACACTGGCCACGCGCATGGGCCAGTGTGGGCCCATACCCCCCATGGACCCACGGCCGGTCCGCAGCATGGTGGATATGGGCATGGCCCATGGGCATATGGTCGGGATGGGTAACATGGCGGGAATGGGGGGCATGGGCCGCGCCGCATCCGCAAAGCCCCCGCCGCTGAATGTGGAAAACCAGAATGTAGCCCCCATGCCCACCAACCGGCTGGCCGATCCGGGCGACGGGCTGGGGGGCGCGGGCCGCCGTGTCCTGACCTATGCCGATTTGCGGGCCGTGCGCCCCGGCGTGGACCCGCGCCCGCCTTCGCGCGAGATCACCCTGCACCTGACCGGCAATATGGAGCGCTATATCTGGGGGTTCGACGGGCGAAAATTCTCCGAAGCCGATCCCATTCCCCTGCGGCTGGGCGAACGCGTGCGCTTCGTGCTGATCAACGACACCATGATGGAACACCCCGTTCACCTGCACGGATTATGGAGCGAGCTTGAAAACGGCCAGGGGGCCTACAACCCGTTCAAGCACACGATCATCTCCCAGCCGGGCAGCAGGCTGAGCTATCTGGTCAGCGCCGACACGCCGGGACTATGGGCCCTGCATTGCCACCTGCTCTACCACATGGATCTGGGCATGTTCCGCACGGTGGTGGTGTCATGACCATACGCCCGATCCCCCGCCGGTTTTCCATGATCGCCGGTATCCTGCTGCTGCGGATCTGCGCTGGCGGGGCCGCGCTGGCCGACACGCTCCAACCCGGCGCGGCCCCCACTCCCGTGGCGCAGGACATGGCCGCCATGACCATGCCTGTCCCGACCACGGCCAGCACCATGGACATGAAAGACATGGACATGAAAGACACGGGCGACATGGAAGGAATGGACGACATGCCCGGCATGGAGCGAAAGAAGCCGCTCCGGCAGAAGCCCCCGAAAGCGGGGAGCCAGCCAGCAGGCGGCATGCACGCACCCTCCCCCGCCCTGCCCCATGCGCACGACATGAGCGGGCATACCACCATACCCGAAGCATCGGCCCCGGTCGCGCGCGGTAGCATGGCAGCGCCCACACCAGCGACACAGGCCATGCCGGGGGGGGCGATGCATGTCTCGCTCCCTGCCCTGGCACCCAGTGCGCGCTGGCCCGCCACCCCCCCGCCCGTGCCGCATGTGCGCTATGTGCACGACATGCCCCCCGTCATGGACCATGACACCTATTTCCATGTGCTGATGGACCAGCTTGAAGGCCGCTACAGCGCGGGGAACAGCCTGTTCCGCTATTCCGGCCAGGCGTGGTTCGGCACCGATTACAACAAGCTGTGGCTCAAATCCGAAGGGCTGGTGAACGGGCATGGCACCATGGCCGACGGGGATCACGAACTGCTTTATGATCGCGCCATTTCCACCTATTTCGATGTGCAGACCGGCCTGCGGCTGGACCTGGACAGCGGGCCTGTGCGGGCGTGGGGCGCAGTCGGCGTGCAGGGGCTGGCGCTGTATTTTTTCGATGTCTCGGCCACGGCTTATTTCAACAACCAGGGTGTGGCGGGCAAGCTCGAAGGTTCCTACGACCTGCTGATTACCAACCGGCTGATCCTTCAGCCCCAGGCGGAACTGAACTTTTATTCCCATGCCGATGCGGCGCGTGACACCAGCACGGGGTTTTCGGATATCGATGCGGGATTGCGCCTGCGCTACGAATTCACGCGCAAGGTGGCCCCCTATATCGCCTTCACCTATATGGGCCATTACGGCGATACGCGCGGCCACGCGGCTATGGGCCGACAGATGCCTGCAAACGGGCCCGAGGACTTGCGCTTCACCTTCGGCATTCGCACCTGGTACTGAACACGAAAGGCAGGATTGGCAGCCAGCCCGCCCCGGTCCTGGCCATGGTTTTGTCCGGATGTTTGCAGCAGGCGTTAAAGTTTTTTGACAAGGCAGGTTTTACCCAACCCCTGCTTTGTCAGACCCGCCTGTTCGCTCTACAACCGTACCGCACACAGATCATATAAGGCGCACGACCCATGGCGACCGACAAACCCGGATGCGGAGCCTGTTCACCCGGCCAGACAGGCGAACGACACGTGATCCAGCCTGACAAGACAGCGCTGATCAACCGCCTGCGCCGGATCGAAGGCCAGATCGGCGGTGTTACCGCCATGGTGCGCGAGGACCGCTACTGTGTGGATATCCTGACCCAGCTTTCCGCCATCCGCTCGGCGGTTGATGCGGTCAGTATCCGTATTCTGGAAACACATGCCAAAGGCTGCGTGCGCCAGGCCATGCGCGACGATGACGGCGATGAAACGCTTGAGGAACTGATGGGCGTAATCCGAAAAATGATCCGCTGATACATCAGGTTTTCGTAACACCTGACGCCGCAGGCGGGGAGCACAGCCCGGCCCCGCCATGTGCGTTCAGGCCTGCACCACCTGCCGGGCACGGCCAGCCGTGCTTTGCGCGGCACTGGCCGCGGGCAGGCCGAGCAGGCGGCACAGGGCCGCGCTGGAGAGAGCGCGGTTGAGCGTATAGATATGAAAATCCTCCACCCCGTGCCGGCGCAATGTGGCGCATAGCTGGGCGGCGATGGCGGTCGTGACTTCGGCCCGCAAGGGCGGGTCCGCATCCAGCCCGTCGAGCTGGCGCAGGAGTTCGGGCGGCATATGCGCGCCACACTGCGCGGCAAAGCGGCGGGCCTGGGCGACATTGGCGATGGGCAGGATACCCGGCACGATCGGGGCTGTAATGCCCGCACCCGCAGCCTTGTCGCGAAAGCGCAGGAATGTCTCGGGCGTGAAAAAGAACTGCGTGATGGCGCGCGTGGCCCCCGCATCCAGCTTGCGGCGCAGGTTATCGAGATCGGCCTGCGGGCTTGCGGCCTCGGGGTGGGTTTCGGGATAAGCGGCGACTGAAATTTCAAAAGGGGCGATGGCCCGCAGCCCCGCCACCAGTTCAGCCGCATTGCGATACCCCGCCGGGTGGGGCGTAAAGGCCGACCCCGGTTCGGCTGCATCCCCCCGCAGCGCGACAATATGGCGAATGCCGCAGTCCCAATAGGCACGGGCAACGGCATTCACCTCCTCCCGGGAAGCGCCCACGCAGGTCAGGTGCCCCGCCACGGGGGTACCCGTGGCACGCACCAGCGCGGCTGCGGCCTGCAGGCTCCGCTCCCGCGTGGAACCACCTGCACCATAGGTCATGGAAACAAACTCCGGCCCGAATGCCGCAAGCTTTTGCGCTGTTCCCATCAGGGTTTTTTCCGCCTCGTCCGAACGGGGTGGAAAAAACTCGAAAGAAACGCGGGCAGTCGCAGGCGGCACGATAGGGCTGGGGGAGTCTGTCATGTCTGTTTTCTCTTACTGCTGTTTGCACGCCGGCCCGGGCGCAGGGTGCTGGCTGCCCCAATCCTGATGACAAGGGTGGGTTCAACTGCGGCCCATTGACGGGTCTTGCGCCCGCAATCGGGGTTGAGCCAGATCTGCCCGGCGGGACGTCACTGCGCGGTCCGATGCATCCGCACCGCACGCGCCGTCACACCCCGTTCAAGGACCGTGGCAAGACTGCTCCGCCCCTGCCTTGCCCATGCACGGACAACCCTGGCGAAGGGCAGATAAAACTAACCAGATCATCCTGTCAAACTGATTGTGTATATAAGGTTATAGTTATATAGAATGATCCATGACCCAAGCCGTAACCCTTTTCCAGGCCCTGGCCGACCCCACGCGCCTGAGAATTCTCCTGCTCCTGCATGAAATGGAGCTTTCGGTTGGCGAACTTGCGCACGTGCTGGGCCAGAGCCAGCCGCGTGTATCGCGCCATATCAAGATCATGGATCAGGCGGGACTGATCGTCCGCCGCAAGGAAGGCAACTGGGTGTTCCTCTCGCTCGGGGACAGGGCAATCACCGCCCCGGCCCTTGCGGCCCTGCATGCGTGGGACCGCGAACCCGTGCCAGAACGCGTGGCCGACCATGCCCGGCTGGCAGCTGTCAGATCAGTACGCGCGATGGAGGCCGAAGACTGGTTCGAAACCCACGCCACACAATGGGACGCCCTGCGGTCCCTGCATGTGCCCGAAGCGGATGTTGAAGCCGATATCCTGCGCCTGCTGGCCCCCTGGCCCACGGGCCGGCTGCTTGACATCGGCACCGGCACGGGGCGGATGATCGAATTGCTGGGGGGCCAGGCCGAAAACGCGATTGGTGTTGACCGCAGCCCAAGCATGCTGCGGCTGGCGCGGTCCAAGCTGGATGAAAACCCCGCCATTCGCGTGGAATGGCGCCAGGGCGATCTATACGCCCTGCCCCTGCCCGCGCAGACGGTCGATACCGCCATCATGCACCAGGTGCTCCATTACGCGCAGCACCCCGCAGCCGCCATTGCAGAGGCCGCCCGCGTGCTGGCACCGGGCGGGCGGCTGCTGGTGGTCGATTTTCTGACCCATAACCGCCAGGACCTGCGCGAACGCGCGGCCCATGCATGGCTGGGCTTTTCCGACACGCAGATGCGCAGCTGGCTGGCCGATGCCGGTTTTGAAAAAACCCGCTCCGTGGAACTGCAGGGCGCATTGCATGTCATGCTCTGGCTGGGGCTGCGCCAAAGCCCGTGACAGAACCTTGCATGCCACTGAAACAACCCGCGCCACCGACAAGAGTGCTTACAGGAATGTTAAAAGTTTCTGGACGTCGCCTTTTTTTCAAAAAAAATTGACGTTTCCTGAAGCTTTTTGAAAAAAGCTTCACCAAAAACTTTTATGCATTACCACGATATTTCGGGGTCGAGTTTTGAAATAGCCCTTCTTGCGGCACGATGCCGCGTTACGGTGCGGGGTTGGAATGCACCTGATGGATGGCGTTGATTTTCTCTTCCAGTTCGGGGGTAATGACAAGATCGACAGAGCCAAGAATGGTCTGAAGCTGCTCGATACTCGTCGCCCCGATAATGTTGGACGTAACAAACGGGCGCGATGTCACAAACGCCACGGCAAGCTGAACCGGGTCGATCCCTTCCGCCCGCGCCAGGGCCAGATAGGCCTCGATCGCATCGTCCACACCCGGCTTTTCGTAACGCTGCCCACGGTTGAACAAGGTGGTGCGGGCACCGGCCGGGCGCGCGCCGTTCAGGTATTTGCCGGTCAGATACCCCTGTGCCAGCGGTGAATAGGCCAAAAGCCCCACCTTTTCGCGCAGGGCCATTTCCGCAAGCCCGATTTCGAACGTGCGGTTGATCAGGTTATAGGCGTTCTGGATGGAGACCACGCGCGGCAGGCCCGTCCTGGACGCCGCCAGAAACTCCGACACGCCCCAGGCTGTCTCGTTCGACAGGCCGACATGGCGGATCTTGCCTTCGGATACCAGATCACCCAGAACCGCCAGCGTTTCTTCTATCGGCACTTCGTCCGCAGTCGCGATATCACTGAACGTGGTGCCGCCCGCGCCGAACAGGCCAATCTGGCGATCCGGCCAGTGAAGCTGGTAAAGGTCGATGTAATCCGTGCCAAGCCGACGCAGCGAGCCTTCCAGCGCGTAGCGGATCTGGCGCGGTGTCAGCCGGGCTTCCTCCCCACCGGGGCGAAACCAGGGGGACGTGCTGCGCCCCACCACCTTGCTGGCGATCACCAGCTTGTCCCGTCCGCCCCGCGCCTTGAGCCAACTGCCGATAATGGTTTCCGTCGCCCCATAGGTCTCGGCCCGGGGCGGAATGGCATACAATTCAGCCGTGTCGATGAAATTGATGCCGCGATCCACTGCGAGATCGAGCTGGGCATGGCCTTCGGCTTCGGTGTTCTGCTGGCCAAATGTCATCGTGCCCAGGCAGATTTCACTGACCGCAATACCGGTTCGTCCGAGTTCGCGCTGTTTCATGTGAGAGACCCGATTGAAAATTACGTTCAAAAACAAGTCTCCCATCATGGAAGCAATGGGGCCCATGTTCAAGGCCGCCCCCCTTGTCCCGCCTGCCTTGCCCCGCCTGCCTTGCCCCGCCTGCCTTGTCTGTGCCGGCCCATCACATCGGGCGGAACAGCCTTGAAATCGGCACCCCGTTTCCGGCACGCTGTCAGGCCCGTGCCACCCGCCAGGGCGGTCAATCGTTCATCATGCCCAAGCGTGGAACCGCAACGCCGCACCTTCGGGTCATGCGAAGGAGGATGACAATGGAGCGACTGTTGTCAAAGATACGATCAGTCCTGCCGCACCGGCTGGCTGCCGCCCTGCTGGCTGCCTGTTGCGCCACAGGCATGGCGCAGGCCCGTCCGCTGCCCAGTGTTCCCCCCGGCTTCACCCTGAATGTGCTGAGCGATCAGGTGCCCGGCGCGCGGGAGATCGCACTGGGCCCGCCGGGTCTGGCCTTTGTCGGCACGCTGAGCGAAGGCGTGGTTTACGCCGTATCGTGGGATGCCGCCCAGCCCGAAAAACCCGCACGCGTGCGTATTATCGCCCGCGACCTGGATGCCCCTGCGGGTGTGGCGTTCCACGATGGCGATCTTTTTGTTTCCGCCACCACCAGAATTGTGCGGCTGCGCGACATTGCGCACCACCTGGACAGCCCGCCGGCCCCCGAGGTGGTAGCGGATCACCTGCCGTGGAAAGAAGGCGATCATTACTGGAAGTTTATTGCCTTCGGGCCTGACGGCAAGCTGTATGTGCCCATTGGTTCGCCGTGCAATATCTGCGAAACCGGGCATGATTTCGGCAAGCTGATGCGCATGAATGCCGATGGCACCGAGCGTGAGGATATTGCATTCGGGCTGCGCAACAGCGTGGGGCTGACATGGCCCGTAGGGGCCACCGCCCCTTTCCCGCTATACCTGACCGATAACGGCCGCGACTGGATGGGCGATACCAAACCCAGCGATGAACTCAACCGGCTGGACCGGCCGGGGCAGGATTTCGGCTTTCCGCACTGCCACCAGGGCGACCTGCCAGACCCCGAATTTGGCGCAGGCCATTCCTGCGCCGACTACACCGCGCCGATCTTTCTCCTTGGCCCGCATGTGGCGGCGCTGGGGCTGAGGTTCTATGAAGGCAGCATGCTGCCCCCCGCCCTGCGCGGCAGCCTGATCGTGGCCGAGCATGGATCGTGGAACAGTTCCACCCCTGTCGGCTACCGGGTGGTGGCCGTGACGATGCAGGGTGGCAAGCCGGTGGGCGAGAACGTGCTGCTCAACGGGTTGAGCGAGCGCACGCCCCTGGCCCGCCCGGCGGATGTGCAACCCCTGCCCGACGGTTCGGTGCTGATTTCCGATGAAATGCACGGCAGGCTCTTCCGGCTGACTTACACGCAAGCCCGATAAAACATGGCCGGCAAAACAGAACCGGTAAAAGCGCGGGTAACGGGGGAATAGACCGCCCCCGTACACCAGTCTCTATCGTGGCTGCCGCGCATATGCGCCATCGTGTCAGAACAGTGCTGATGCAGCCAGAACGCATGGCGAACGGAATCCGCTTTCATTTTCGTGGTGTTGTGCGTAAGACCCCCCAAGGACCGGCAGCGGCTTGTAAAGCGGATGTGGGCTGCCGTTTCTTGTTCCTCCACTACATGGCGTTTTTTGGCGATGGACCCCAGGACTCTTATTTCCGGCATGGCGCTGGCATTGGGGGCTTATGCCTCCTTTTCGATCAGCGACGCCTTTTCAAAGCTGCTGGCGGGGCAACTGGACCCCTTTGAAGTCGCGTTTTCGGGCGGGGTCTTCGGCTTTCTGATTCTGCCGTTCATCCGAAAGCCGCATGAATCGTATCTGGACGTGTTCCGCCCCAAGAAGAAAGCCATGTGGGTGTTGCGCGCGGCCTGCGTCTTTGTCGCCACCGCCGCCAGCGTGGAAGCCTTCATGCTGCTGTCCATGCCCGAAGCGCTGTCGCTGATGTTCCTGATGCCGCTCTTCGTCACCATTCTCTCGGTCGTGCTGCTGAAGGAGAAAGTCACGCTATGGGCCTGGCTTGCGGTCGTGCTGGGCTTTATCGGGGTGCTGATCGTCCTGCGCCCTGGCGTGCGCCCGCTCAATATGGGGCATCTCTGCGCGCTGGTGGCGGCCTTCGCCAATGCGGGCAGTGTCATCGCCTATCGCCTGGCCGACAAGGAAACCGTGCGCCTGTCGCTGTTCGGATCGAGCCTGATCGGCCCGCTGGTGGGCAATGGCCTGCTGATGGGGCTGCACGCGACATGGCCCGCCACCATAACCGCATGGGTCTATCTGTTCGGCTACGGGTTCCTGGCAGCCCTTGGCCAGTTGCTGATGATGCTGGCCACGGCCCGCGCACCCGCCAACCGCGTGGCCCTGCCGCAATACACCCAGATGGTCTGGGGCGTTGTGCTGAGCTACGTGGTGTTCCACCAGCCGCTGGATGGCTGGACCTTCGTGGGTATTTTCGTGCTTACGGCATCGGGCATGCTGAACTGGATCCGCCAGCGGATCCGCTACGAACACATGGCCATGAAAGAACGCCTTGAACGCAAGAAAGCCCGCAAGGCCGCCAAATGGCAGGCCAGCCAGGCCCAGAAAACCTGACGGCCTGCATGGGCAACCGGCGCGTTGACTTAGCGCCTGTTTCAAAAGCCAGCCAGATCGGTCTGAGCGGGTCTTTTCGGGCCTGAATGCGTTGGCTTCTTGCCCCGATACCCCCGTCGCGACTGCGAAGCCGCCTTTTGGAACGCTGTCCGATATCGTCCCGGCTTTTATTCCGTTCCGAAAGAAAAAGGGCTCTCCCTCATGATGAGGGAGAGCCCTTTTCGTGCGTTCTCAGCCCTTGCGGGGCAGGACGGCTTTAGTTCTTGCTCTTGTCCACCAGGCGGGACTTGGCGATCCACGGCATCATGCCGCGCAGCTTTTCGCCAACCGCTTCGATCTGGTGGGCGTCGTTGCGTGCACGGGTAGCCTTGAAGAACACGTTGCCGGACTGATTTTCCAGCACGAAGTTGCGCACGAAGGTGCCGTTCTGGATATCCGTAAGGATTTCCTTCATGGCCTTCTTGCTTTCCGCCGTGATCACACGCGGGCCGGACACGTATTCACCATACTCCGCCGTGTTGGAGATGGAGTAGTTCATGTTGGCAATGCCGCCTTCGTAGATCAGGTCCACGATCAGCTTCATTTCGTGCAGGCATTCGAAATAGGCCATTTCCGGCGCGTAACCGGCTTCGACCAGGGTTTCGAACCCGGCGCGGATCAGTTCGACCAGACCACCGCACAGAACGGCCTGTTCACCGAACAGATCGGTTTCGACCTCTTCCTTGAAGCTGGTTTCGATCGTGCCCGCACGGCCACCACCGATGGCGGAGGCATAGGACAGGGCAATTTCAAGCGCGCTGCCGGACTTGTCCTGCGCAATGGCGACCAGGCAGGGCACGCCGCCGCCACGCTGGTATTCGGAACGCACCGTGTGGCCGGGGCCCTTGGGGGCGATCAGGAACACGTCCAGATCGGGACGGGCTTCGATCAGGCGGAAATGGATGGACAGACCATGCGCGAATGCCAGGGCGGCACCCTGCTTCAGGTTCTTTTCCAGCGATTCCTTGTACAGCGCGCCCTGGCCTTCATCGGGGGTCAGCACCATCACCACATCGGCCCAGGCGGCGGCCTTGTCGGGTGTCATGACCGTAAAACCGGCATTGCGGGCCTTTTCAGCCGCGGTGGAGCCTTCACGCAGACCGATCACAACGTCCTTGACGCCGCTGTCCTTGAGATTGTTGGCATGGGCGTGGCCCTGGCTGCCATAGCCGATGACCGCGACCTTCTTTGTCTTGATCAGGTTAACGTCGGCGTCACGATCGTAATACACGCGCATGGCCATTTCTTCTTCTCCCTCCTGCCGGAGACACCCTCCGGCGTTGCTGTGTGCTATACTTCAGAAATTCTGAATTGTCTGCGGTCCCCGGCAGATGGAAGCCACGCCCGTGCGTGAGACCTCGACCAGCCCGAGCGGACGCATCAGCTCGATGAAACTGTCCAGCTTGTCGGTCGAGCCGGTCAGTTCGAAAACAAAGGACGTGGCTGTCGTATCCACGGCCCGGGCGCGAAAGGCCTCGGCAATGCGCAGGGCTTCCGTGCGGGGCTCGCCCGAGGATACGACCTTCACCAACGCCATTTCCCGCGCGACATGCGGGCCTTGTGCGCTCAGGTTCACCACGCGTGAGACCGGGACCAGGCGTTCGATCTGCACCTTGACCTGGCCTATGGCCGAAGGCGTGCCCGTGGTTACGATATTGACCCGCGAGATCGCCCCGATCTCATCCACCGGGGCGACTGTCAGGCTCTGGATATTGTAGCCCCGCCCAGAAAACAGTTCGACAATGCGGGCCAGGGCGCCGCTTTCATTGTCCACCAGAAGCGATATCACGGCAGAGCCGGAAATTTCGTGCTGCATTACCCAGAATTCCCCAAATCAGGCCAGACGGAAGACAAACATGGGGTGCACCGGGCACCCCGTGGCGTTCAGACCAGCATCTGCCCTTCCTGGCTGATCTGCGCCCCGCTGTCTTCCTGTTCGGGGCCAAGGATCATTTCGTTATGCGCGGCCCCGGACGGGATCATGGGAAAGCAGTTTTCCCCTTCCGCAACACAGATATCCACCATGACCGGCCCGTCATGGGCCAGGGCTTCGCGAATGGTGTCGTCAAGCTGGTCCAGCCGGGTCACGCGCAGGCCACGGGCATGGAAGCTTTCCGCCAGTTTCACGAAATCGGGCAGCGCATCGCTATAGCTTTCGGAATAGCGCGAACCATGCAGCAGTTCCTGCCACTGGCGCACCATGCCCATGTAATGGTTGTTGATGATGAAGATCTTAACCGGCAGGCGGTACTGCGCGATCGTGCCCAGTTCCTGGATGTTCATCAGGGTCGAGGCCTCGCCCGCGATATCCATCACAAGCGCATCGGGATGGGCCACCTGCGCGCCAACGGCCGCGGGCAGGCCGTAGCCCATGGTGCCCAGCCCGCCCGATGTCAGCCAGCGATTGGGCTTGTCGAACTTGAAGAACTGGGCCGCCCACATCTGGTGCTGCCCCACCTCGGTGGAGACATACATGTCCCGCCCGGTCTGGCGCCCCAGTTCGAAAATACGGCTGATCGCCTGCTGCGGCTTGATAACGGCATCGGGGGCCTGGTCCTGCTTGAAGCGCAGGCAGTCCAGCGCGCGCCAGCCTTCGATCTGCGCCCACCAGGCGGTCAGGTCCGCCGCATGGGCATAGGCCGGGGGCTTGAGCCATTCCTCGATCATCATGGCAATGGTCTCGCCCACGTCGCCCACGATGCCTTCATCCACATGCACGATCTTGTTGATCTGCGACGGATCGATATCCACATGGATTTTGAAGGAGCCGGGCGAAAACGCGTTCACGCGGCCCGTCACCCGGTCGTCGAACCGGCTGCCAAGGGCCACCAGCACATCGCAGCCATGGGTGGCCAGGTTGGCCTCGTACGTGCCGTGCATGCCCAGCATGCCCAGGAACTGGCTGTCCGTCGCCGGATAGGCGCCAAGGCCCATCAGGGTCGATGTCACGGGAAAACCCGTCAGCTTCGCCAGCTTGCGCAGCGCCTCGCTCGCCTGCGGGCCGGAATTGATAACGCCGCCGCCGATATAGAACAGCGGCCGCCTGGCGGCCTTCATGGCGGCCACGGCGCGGGAAACGGCGGCGCGGTCGGGTGTCGTGCGGATCTTGCCGGTGCGCGGTGTCACCGCCTGCGCACTTATATAAGGCGCATCCCCCACCGTGATATTCTTGGGCAGGTCCACCAGAACGGGGCCGGGCCGGCCGGAGCGGGCAATGGCGAAGGCCTCATGCACCGCGGGGGCCAGGTCTTCGGGCCTGCGCACCAGGTAGTTGTATTTGGTCACCGGGCGGGTAATGCCGGTCGTATCGGCTTCCTGAAACGCGTCGTTACCGATCAGGGCCGTAGGCACCTGCCCGGACAGGCACACCAGCGGGATGGAGTCCATCATCGCATCGAGCAGGCCGGTCACGGCGTTGGTGGCACCCGGGCCGCTGGTCACCAGCACCACGCCAACCTTGCCGGTGGAACGGGCATAGGCTTCCGCCGCGTGCACGGCCGCCTGTTCGTGCCGCACCAGAATGTGGCGTATATGGTTCTGGCGGAACAGCGCGTCGTAAATCGGCAGCACCGCGCCGCCAGGATAGCCGAAAATGACCTCGACCCCCTGCTCGACCAATGCGCGCAAAAGCACTTCCGCACCCGGAAGGGTAACAGTGGCCTGGGCGGCGGATGGGGCCGGAGCGATGGTCGTTGTCATGGTGTCCTCTCTTCCCTGATTGGGAGCAGGGCGCATGTTTATGCCTTGTTACAATGGGCGTCAACCCCGTTGTGTAATAAAAGAAATGATATCGCTTTGGTTTCTTTCCAAAAATTGCGTAAAATCAGAAAAATCAGCGTCAGAAAAACACGCATCGCGCGTACAGGTCAGGTTTTCGGCCGCGAGATCGTGATGGGCGAGCCACGTGGCCTGGCGTTTCGTATACTGTCCCGTCGCGACAATGGCCCGGCGGGCCGCTTCCCCGATCGTCAGGTCTCCGGCCAGCATGGCGGCAATTTCGGGCACACCGTGGGCCCGCATGGCAGGCAATGCGGGATCAAGCCGTTGCGCCAGCAGGGCGCGCACTTCCTTCACCGCGCCACGCGCCAGCATGGCCTCGAACCGCGCGGCTATGCGCGCGCGCAGCACGGCGCGATCGGGCAGGAGGCGTATGGCCGCAAAGCGGCAATCCGCCGGTGGCAGGCCCGGCTGCGCCTGCCACCACGCAAGGCTGCGGCCGGTGGCCTGCCAGACCTCCCACGCGCGGGTGATGCGTTGGGAATCCTCCGCCCGCAACTTTGCCGCCATGTCCGGGTCGCATTCCGCCAGCCGGGCATGCATGGCGCGCGGCCCCTCACGCGCCATCAATTCGCGCGCGGCAGTGCGGATATCTTCCGGGCACGGGGGCACAAGGGACAGGCCATGCGTGAGCGCACGCAGGTACAGGCCGGTGCCCCCGCATAATATGGGCAGGCGGTCACTTGCCCATGCCTCCTCCATGGCGGCCAGGGCGTGGTTACGCCACCAGGCCACGCTCCCGGTCTCGGACGCGGGCAGGACACCATAAAGACGGTGGGGAACCTCGGCCTCCTCCGCTGGGGTGGGGCGCGCGGTCAGCACGCGCAGATCGCGATAGACCTGCATGGAATCCGCGTTGATGACCGTACCGCCAACATGCCGGGCAAGCGCCAGCGCAAGGGCGGATTTGCCCGAACAGGTCGGCCCCGCCACGATCAGGGCCCGGCTGGGCGCAGCATCGCCCCCCTGCACACCGGACGACGCAGCATGGGGCGCGCCAGAAGGCACATTATCGACCCCGCTGGCCGCACTTTCCCCGCCCGTCGGGCTGGCTGGCCTGTTCGCGGCGGACATATCGCCCATGAATGGGCCGCCAGGGCGCGTATTTGCGGGGTGTTCTGCTTGCTTCATGCCCGTATTCCTGCCACACACCCACCTGCCATGACGAGCCTTGTTCTGACCCTTGTCGCCCGGCGTGAGGCAACATCCCTTACCCCCGCGACCATCGCCCTTGCCCGCGACGCCGTGTCCGCCACGGGCGAGACAGTGACCCTGAGCGCTGGCGAGGCCGTGGACATACCCTCCCCAGCCACGGCATGGGACAGCCTGCCCGCCCTGCGTGCGGAACTGGATACGCAGGCGGTGGATGCGATTCTTACCCCTGCGCAAAACCGCCGCAAAACCCTTCTGGTTTCGGACATGGACAGCACCATTGTCGCCAATGAAACGCTGGATGACATTGGCGTCCATGCGGGGCTGGGTGACAAGATCGCGGCCATTACCACCCGCTCCATGAATGGCGAACTGGATTTTGCCGCCTCGCTGCGCGAACGCGTGGCCCTGTTGCAGGGACTGCCGACATCGCTGCTGGAAAAAGCCTGGCGCGACGTGACACTCAACCCCGGTGCGGTCGAACTGGTGCGCACCATGCGCGCCCATGGTGCCAGAACAGCGCTGGTTTCAGGCGGGTTCACCTTTTTCACCGCCCGTGTGGCGGCCCTTTGCGGCTTCGATGAAAACCACGCCAACACGCTGCTGACCGATGCGGCGGGCACAACCCTGACCGGCCAGACCGGCCAGCCCATTCTGGGGCCCGACGCCAAGCTGCACCTGCTGGAAACCCTGGCCCGTTCGCAGGCCGGCCTTTCTGCCGCGCCGCTGCCCCCCCACCGGACCTCCCCCGAGGGAACTATCGGGGCCGCTGCCCCGGCTAGCAAGCTGACTGGCACATGGGCTGGCACGCTGGCGGGCACCCTGGCCATTGGCGATGGTGCGAACGACCTGCCCATGCTGCGCAAGGCTGGCCTTGGCCTGGCGTTTCATGCCAAACCGGTGGTCAAACGTGATATCATGGCCCAGATCAACCATACCTCACTGCGCACGGCCCTGTTCGCGCAGGGCTATCCGGCTTCGGCTTTCGTTTCCGGGTAGGGGTAGGGCAAGGCGGCGCAAGGCAGCGAACACGACGACAGGAAGGCAGACCATGCAGTTCGACCCGCGTGATATTTCAAACTACCCTATTGTCCGTGTCATTTGCGCAATTCTGGGCTGCGGTCTGGTCATATATTGCCTGACCTTCTACATCGCTTTGCCGCAGGACACGCCCGAACACGTCATGCGCCACATCGCCGCCCTGATCGTGGGCACGCTGCTGCTGCTCGGCACGATCTGGGCCTGATCGCCGTTTCCCCTCAAAACCGGCCCCCCCCCCCCCCGCGCCTGGCAAGCAGGTAGCGGGCGTTTCCTGTGCCCGCACCGATACGCAATGCGCCCCCGCCAACCGGCCGCGCGATTTGTGAGGCATTCAGATGCGCGACAGGCCGGCAGAGTCGCGCCATATAGTAAAAAACAGAAACCATAGTTTTATATTGTTTCTATATAAGCCTATGCGCGTTCTTCCTATCGTGGGGCTACAGCCTGGCACCGTGAATGGTGCCGGCGCGTTGCACCCATGAACCGAAGGACCATGACCATGGCCAGTTATTCCCCCGTTCGCACGTCCGCCTGGCGCGATTCCGCCCTGCTTTTCGCCCGCCTTGCGCTGTCCAGCCTGTTTATTGTCATGGGCTGGGGCAAGCTGAGCGACTATTCAGGGGCCGTTGCGTATATGACGCAGACCAGCGCGCCGTTTCCGGCCCTTGCGGCCATTGTTGCGATCATCGTGGAACTGGGCCTGGGGCTGGCCCTTGCCCTGGGCGTTCTGGTCGAACCGCTGGCCATCGTGCTGGCACTCTACACGATAGTCACCGCCTTTATCGGACACCATTTCTGGACCATGAGCGGCATGCTCCGCTACGATATGATGATCCATTTCTACAAGAATATCAGCGTGGCGGGCGGGCTGATCGCTCTGGCGGCAGCAGGGCCCGGCCGCTACCGGCTGGCCGGGCCCCACATGCCCGCGCGGACCTAGAACCCCAGCCTTCTGTGGATTTCCTCGACCAGTTCGGGCGTGTCGTCCAGCGGCCCGGTCTCCCACGGGGGGGGCAGGCGGTCATCCGCGTCGTCCAGCACGCGCACGCGCCCGCTCAGTTCCAGTTCCTCGACAAAGCTGCTGATACGGCGCGAGCGGCCGGGCAGCGGGAATATGGTCACCGGCGCATGGCCCGCCACGGCTTCTGACATCATGGACACGCTGTCTATGGTCACCACCAAATTATCGGCGCAGGCGATCAAGCCGATATAGGGGTTTTCCCCCGTGCCGTCCCATACCTGGCCGCCGACATCGCGCGTGCAGTCGTTCAGCGCCTGCCGCGCCGCCGGGTCGGTCCGGCGTGAAGGGGTAATGACAAGGCTGCCGCCCTGGGTGCGCACCGTCTGCGCCAGGATCTGCCCCAGCCTGCGGGCTTCGACTTCCCCAAAGCGGAAGCGCCCGTTGGAACCCCCGACCAGGGCTACGGTCAGCGGGCGCGGCAGATGGGCCAGGCGCGGTTCCCAGACCTTGCGAGCTTCGGCCAGGATTTCGGGCGTCAGCCCATGCACGGCCGTGCGGCCGAGCAGCACGTTGGGGCCGGAAATATCGTCATGGCGGCAGGCCACGACCAAGTCGAAGCGCGACAGGCGCTGGCGCGGGTTCTGCACCTGTATCACGGGCCGCCCCATCGCACGCAAGGCCGCGCCCATGGCCCCACCCTTGCCGCCCACGCTGATCACGACATCGCAGGCCTTTAAGACCGGGTTATGTTGCAGGTCCTGCCCGTCATGATCGCGCAGGAAGGACCGGCCCAGCCAGCGCGGGCCGCCCAAAGCCAGGCGCGCCACGCGGTCGGGGCGGACGGGGCAGAACACTCCGTGCCAGCCGGCCCGTTCCATCAGCCCCAGGGCCTGCGAGCGCATGCCCGCGAAATCTTCCCCCACCACAAAGGCGTTGGGTACGGCACCACCATCCGCATTATCGGCAACCGGGCCGAAATGCGGGTTTGCTTCTGTTTCCAGCTCAGCATAGTTTGCGCTCGTCATGTCGCGCTTTCCCCTGCTACACCCTGCCCGGGCGAGCAAGCTGCGCGCCACATGGCCTGCTGTCCTTGCAGCCTGCACAGGGGATATGCAAGGCATGTTTGAGCATTCCAGACCATTGATAAGGCGATACTATGTCCGGCGGCTTCGAGGATACGGGCCTTTCTCCCGCTTTATGCGCCCTGGCCACGCAGGCGGGCATGACGGAACCCACCCCCATCCAGCAGGCCGCCATACCCGCCATTCTGGCCGGGCGGGATCTTCTGGCCACCGCCCCCACCGGCACGGGCAAGACGGCGGCCTATGCGCTGCCCCTTATCCAGAAACTGCTGGCCGCCCGCCGGCCCCGCAGCGCGCTGGTGCTGCTGCCCACGCGTGACCTGGTGCTGCAAACCGCAAAGGTGTTCCGCGCCTGCACGGGGGCTGCGACAAAAACCACCAGCGTGAAGGCGGGCGCGGCCAAAGGGCCCGGCAAGGGCGGAGCGGCGAAAGAGCACGCGGGCAAGACAGCGGGCACGGACAGTGCCGGTGCGGCCGGGCTTCTGCCGATCATTCCCATTTTCGGCGGTGTGGACAAGATCGAACAGACCGCAGCCCTTGACGCCATGCTGGACAGCCCGGCCACCCGCAACGCCAGCCATGTGCTGATCGCCACCCCTGGTCGCCTGCTCGACCTCGTGCGCGCGGGCATATGCAACCTGGACGACTGCACCCATCTGGTGCTGGACGAAGGGGACAGGCTGCTCTGCCCCGAATTCCTTGAAGAAACCTCGGCCGTGCTCGATTACTTACCCAAGCCGCGCCAGACGCTGGTTTTTTCCGCCACCCGGCCCGATGAGCACAAGGCCATGCTGGCTGCCCTGCTGCACAAGCCCGAAGATATTGTGGTCGAACGCACGCCCGGTCGGCGCGGGCCGATCCGCCAGGGGGCCCTGTTCATCGAGAACACCCATAAGCCCGATTTCCTGAAAACGTTTTTCCTGCGCGCCCCCAAAATGCGCAGCATCGTTTTTGTGCGCACCAAGGCCGAGGCCGACCAACTGGCCGCAACCCTCAGGAAAGCAAAGCTGGCCGCCGCCCCCCTGCATGCCGACCTGACGCAGGACAAGCGCACCAGCACGCTGGCCAGCTTTGCCTCCGGCCGCCTGTTCATTCTGGTGGCGACCGATGTCGCCGCACGCGGGCTGGATATTCCCTCCGTCAGCCAGGTGATCAATTACGACGTGCCCGACCAGCCCGAAACCTACCTGCATCGGATCGGCCGCACGGGCCGGGGCAGCCAGAAAGGCTCGGCCCTGACGTTGTGCGCCGCCGCCGAACGGGCACGCCTGCGGCAGGTGGAAGTGGGGGTGGATGTCAAGCTCCGGATTCTCAGCGAAAGCCAGGCCCTCCCCGCACCGGCCCCGGACAGGACCGCGACAAAAGCCGCGCGGCCAAAAACCACGCCCGCCAAAAGCCCCGGTCGATAAGCGCCTTTATGCGCCAAAACCCGGCCTGAACGCCCACCCGGCACCTGATTACGCGGTACGCGCAAGTGTTGGGGCGGGTGCCGCTGCCCGCCGGGGGATTGCAGCCTGCGCCCAGCCGAACCATACTTCGGCGCGATGCAGCCCGGCCCATTCCTTCCCCACCCGCCTTGCTGGAGAATAACGGCCCCAGCCTTGCCGCATGGGGCGGGCCGTTCATGACGTGCGCATCCAAACGCCACACGCAAACGGGGCATCGGGTCCGCTTTCGCGCTTTGTCCGAAACCCTGCCCCCGCCCCTGCCACCGTTGCCCAACGGCACGCCGGAATTCGAACTGCCCGACCTGTCGGCCTGGCTGGGGGGGAATTGCGGCATCCGGGGCGTGCAGCATTTCGAAAGCAGCAAGCCCGGCCCGCATGCCGTCATCACAGCGCTGATGCATGGGAACGAACCCACGGGCGCTTATGCCTTGGCCCGCCTGCTGGCGGAACAGACTACCCCGCGCCATGGCCGGCTGAGCCTGATTTTCCTCAATCTCGACGCCTATGCGATGTTCGATCCCGCCAAGCCCATGCAGTCGCGCTTTATCGATGAGGACCTCAACCGCCTGTGGCAGCCCGACCTGATCCGCTCGGCCCATGCCTCGGTTGAAATGCGGCGGCTGCGCGAGGTGCTGCCAGTGATAGAAACCGCCGACCTCCTGCTTGACCTGCACACCATGCCCTGGCCCGGCCACCCGCTTTTCCTGACCAATGCGGCGCGCAGGAACCTCGCCCTGGCCCGCCTGCTGGCCGAAGCCCAGGCTGGAACACCCGCCCCCAATAACCGGGTGCTCGATCAGGCCCTGCTTCAAACCCCATCGCAGGGGCCTGCCACCCGGGGTGGCCCGCGCACCCCCGCCCGCCCGCCGACCGTGGTGCAGGATAACGGGCATCATGACGGTATGCGGCTGATCGATTACGGGCGGTTTTCGGGCATGCGGGGGCAGGCCCGGGCGTGCCTGCTCGAAGCCGGGCAGCATTGGCAGGGCAGTGCCGCCGAACAGGCCCTGCTGAGTGCCCGCCTGTTCCTGGCCCAGGCTGGGCTGTGCGCGTTGCCCCCCGCCACGGCGCAAGCCCGGCGCGAAAACGCCCCCCAGCCCCGATCCGCCGCCGTGACGGATTGCGTCAAGGCGCTGACAGCGGGGTTTACCTTCATACGCCAGTTCCAGAGCGGGGATATCGTGCCCACGGCAGGCACGGTCATCGCCTTTGATGGCGCGGATGAAATCCGCACCCCCTACGATGACTGCCTGCTGGTCATGCCCAACCTGCGCCCCCGGCGCGGCCACACGGCCGTAAGGCTGGCACGGCTGAGCGCCTGAGCGCCTGAGCGCGAGCGGGACGGAGGCGGGCTTCCGCGCCCAGCCCCTTAACGGTTTTGCAAGGCTGCACGGGCCATGATGCCAATAAAAAAGGGGTGCGGAGCATTACAGCCCCGCACCCCCGTTTTTTACGTGCTACCGATTTTAA
>NZ_JAFVMH010000001.1 GCF_017377735.1 Acetobacter garciniae | reverse complement strand
GCTGATCCGGCGCTCGGTTGCCTCACCCGGTCACCAATCCTGGTGAGGCGCTTTTATTCTCGGGGCCGATGGATAACGGCTGGGCAGATGCCACATGGCAGGCTGCCCGGGTCCAGTGGTTTGCCCGGCAGGGTGTTGACAGGAGAGTCTCCTGTATTTGATGGATCTGGTCGTTTATTTGATAAAACCTGACCTTTGCCTGCAAAATTCCCGGGAATGATTTTTTTAACAGTATTTCAAGCAATCATGGACGGCCATGGACCATTCTCATTGTATCCGTGTTGCGATTGTGGAGGATGATCCTCTCTTTCGCGACGCCGTCTGCAAAACCCTTGATGAGCAGCCGGATATGGTCCTGCACTCGGTCGCGACCAGCCGTGCCGAAGGGCTGGCAATGCTACAGGGCAGGGCGGCGGACGTATTGCTGGCGGATATCGGTTTGCCCGATGGGTCGGGGCTGGATGTGCTCAAGGCGGCCGTGGAGTTATGGCCGTCCTGTGCCGTGTTGATCAGCACGACTTTTGGCGACGAAAGCTACGTAATGGACGCCATTGCACTGGGTGCGGCCGGCTATCTTCTGAAGGACGCCAACGAAATGCAGAGAGTGGAGGCCATTCGCACGTCCCATGGGGGGGGAAGTCCGATCAGCCCGATAATTGCCCGGCAGGTTCTTTCACGCTTTCGTCATCATCTGCCTGTTCCGGCGGCCCGCATCGTTCCGTCCTTGTCCGAGCGGGAACTCGAAGTGTTGCGCTATGTGTCGCAAGGCTTTACAGAGTCTGAAATTGCGGGGCGGATCGAGGTGTCGACACATACGGTTCACACCTATGTCCGACGCATTTATCAAAAACTTTCAGTTGGTTCGAGGATCGAGGCCGTAACCTTGGCCCGGCGTCAGGGATGGCTGGATTCTTGATTTTCGCATCTTCGTGTGAGTGAGGTAATGCAAGAAGCCGTGCGTTCCAGGTGGGTGTTCCTCTCCCGTATTGTCGGCATGCTTTGCCTGTGTAGCGTGGTGTTGCTGGCATGCTTGCTATATCCGCCATCCACCCGCTCCAGTCCGGAATTGTGGCAGCAATCGCTTGACCGGGCGGAATTTTTAAAACAGGTCATACCGGGCGATCTCGACACCACAGTGCCTGACCATATTGCGGCGGAAGACCCGACTGGTCCGTGGCAGACTATAGAACTCCCCTATACGGACAGGTTTTATCCTCCCGCTTTTCCTGATCAGGGTAATCGGCGATCCAGGACCACGACCTGGTATCGTTTCACCATCGCTCCCCCCATGCCCGCCAATGGGGACAGGGCGCGGACCGGTTTCTATCTTCCCGCCTGGAAAACCCAGGGACATCTCGCGCTGTACCAGAACGGTGTGCTTGTCTGGTGTTCGCAGGGTGGTGCCGCAGGGCAGGGAATAGGCTACCCGGTTTTGGTCCAGTTGCCGTTTTCAGGCGCGTCTGTGCTCACGTTGCGCATGGACATGCCACCTGGGGGGCAGGGGGCTATGACAGCAGCGCGGATCGGTTCCTATGATGCATTGGCGTGGCGTTACCGGATCCGCCGGGTCATGCAGTATTGGCTACCCGCAGCCCTTGCGGTCCTCCTGCTTTCGGGCAGCGTCATGCTGTCTGTTCTGGCTATGGGTCGCACTGTAGAGCACCTGTGCCATTATCAGGTCGCAGCCGTTGTCTTGTATGCGACCTACTGCCTTTTCTTCCTGGGGGGCGAGCATTTTACATATGCCCCTTTGTCCTGGATCAGTTGGGGTGCGATCACTTCACTCTGCTGGTTGATCGTTGTTGTCTGGCTGCTGTGCAGCGATATGGCCGAAATCACGTTCCCCTGGCTGAAACGCCTATTGGTGGGGGGCGTGGCGTTGGGCTCTGTCGTGACACTGCCCCTGTTCTGCCCGGATAACTGGCGTGGGATATTTTCAGTCTGTCTCTATGCCTGTTGCTGGATTGTGCCACTTCCCATGCTGCCATCGCTGGCGACCGGCCTGTGGCGTAGGGGGGCCCATGCCGGTCTCTTGCTGATAACCTGTAACCTGCTGTTATTGCCGGGGGTGATACATGATGTTGCATTGGCATATGACCGTATTGGCATAAACCATAATTATCTCATGCCTTACCTGATACCGCTGGTCCTGTTCAATGGTTTATACCTGCTGGGCAGGCAGTATGTCGATTCACTCCACGCGGCGGAACAGGCAACGGAGCAGTTGCAGTCACGATTTGAATTGCAGGAAAGCGCATTGCGCGAAAGTTACGAGCGCCTGCGGCAGGTGGAACAACGCGATCTTCTGAGTGCGGAACGCCAGCGCCTGATGCGTGACATGCATGATGGCCTGGGCTCGACCCTGACCGGCGCCATTCATATGACGAATGGGGATACGCCCCACGCCGTGCTGCGCCAGACATTGCAGGACTGCCTTTACGATTTGAAAATTACAGTCGATTCACTGGAATCGGTCGATGCCGACCTGCTGGTACTGCTGGCTAATCTGCGTTACCGGCTTGCCTCGCGCTTTCAGGCACATGGCATGACGCTGGAATGGTCCGTAAAGGCAGTGCCTCCGCTGGTCTGGCTGACGCCATCCGCAGCACTGCATATCCTGCGCATTCTTCAGGAAGTCATTGCCAACATCATAAAACACGCCGGGGCGGATCGTATCCGTGTTGCAACCGGCGTCGATGGGCTGGCTATCGTAATTTTTGTTGAGGATAACGGTAAGGGCTTTATCGCCAACAAGCAGGCGACAGGTGGGCGCGGCCTGCATAATATCCGTTGGCGGGCCCAGGCGATCAATAGCCGTGCGCACTGGTCTGCTCTTGCAAAGGGCACACGCTTTACGTTGTGGATGCCAATTCAGCAACCCGACGGATCGGTCACAACGCTTTCGCCCGGAATGTCGCTTTCAGCGATGAAAAACCTTTGATCCTGTCTTGATGATTGTCATCAGGTATCATCCCGTCATGGTAATTCGCGTGCCCCGCGCGGATGGTCGCCATACGACATGGCCGAAATAGCAAACGAAAACACCAGCGGGTTGCTGGTGTTCTCGCGGAAAAAACCGATATATTCCTTGTCAGGGCAGGAAAAATCCTGAAGCCGAACCAAGGCGTTCGGGTCCAGGCCGGGCCCTGGCGGGATGGGTGCAAGTGCCGGCCGGTTTTGTCAGATCAGCCCGTAGCGGTCCAGCAGGTTGTCGATTTCCGTGCCGTCCGTCAGGTGGTGGAGCAGGCCCGAACCCGGCACCTTCTTCCCGTCCCGCAATTCGGCTGCGGCTTGCAGCAGCATGCGAACGTCATAGATGCTGCCAAAAACTTCCGGGACCGCGCGGTCGATGTCGAGCAACGTATAGACTGCCTCCATCGCTGTACGGACGGAATATTCGGTGGTGAACACCGTATCGCGCGGTGTTTCGGCAAACTGGCCGAGAAAGGCAAGGTTGGCACTGCCATCAGGCACCACTTTTGGCCGATCACCCGGGCCGCGCGGCATGAACTGCGCCGTAATAAAGGGCATCATGCAGGGGTGGGTGATCGCCCCCGTTGCTGCCATATCGTCGATCTGGTCCATTGGCACGCCCATATGGAACAGCCATTCACGCGTGATTTCCTCGCCCGTGCAATCCTGCATGGGCTTTTTCACGTAATCGCCCGGCACGTCGCTGAACAGGCCATACAGCCACGCCACCATCTGCCCCTTCGGCTGCCCCTTGAAATGCGGCTGGCGGCTGACAACCCAGCTCATCAGCCAGGCGGAATCCTGGAACGTAATGGGGCCACCCGTAACAGTGCGGCCAGAGAATGGGTCGCGCCCCGTCACCTTCTGCACAAGTTCGGGAATACGCGCATCCAGCGTGGTAACGGTCGCGGACTCCCAGCGGGATTTGGCGGCGTCCCCGCAGAATACGTCCGGCCGCCCGAAAGCAGGGTCCTGGGCTGCGATATTGCGCCAAAGCTGCCAGATATTGCCTTCCCCTATGGTTGTGTCCACCGGGGCAGGGGTGTGGTGGTCGCCCCAGCGGGAGTTTTCCACCATCGAGCCATTGGTGACAAAGACCAGGTCGCTGGTATTGACATCGACGCCACCTGGCTGTCCATTTTCCAGCCAGTCGATCCGGGTCGCGACCTTCCTTGCGGCAGCGGTATCGATACGCACGTTGGTGGCCCGCACACCATGGCGGAATACGACACCTTTTTCGCTCAGCCACGTGGCCAGCGGCTTGCTCAGGGATTCCTGCTGGTTGAACTTTGTGAACTTCAGTGTGTGCAGGTCTTTCAGCCCCAGGATCTGGTGCACGAAGCGGGCAAGGTAGCGTTTCATCTCGATGGCGCTGTGCCAGGTCTCGAAAGCGAACATCGAACGCCAGAACAGCCAGAAATTCGATTTCATGAAATCGTCGGACAGGACGTCGGCGATGGTCTTGCCACCCAGCTTTTCCTCATCCGCGAGAATGAGGGAAATGATCTCCCGCCGTGCCTTGCCGGTCAGGGTCAGGCTGTCCCGATCGGGGAGCGGCTTGCCACGCCCGCACATGGCCCGCACAGGGCTGCTGCTGGGATCGACCCGGTTGAGCCGGTAGAATTCATCAAGCACCGAGGCATCGGGCACTTCCAGCGACGGGATCGAACGATACAGATCCCACAGGCACTGGAACTGTTCTTCCATCTCGCGACCGCCGCGGATCAGCCAGCCGGTCTGGGCATTCCCCGCACCATCCAGCGCCCCGCCATTGGCGTCCGACGCTTCGAGAATGGTAATTTTCGATGGCGTCATCTGGGCATCACGGATCAGGAAGGCCGCTGCCGCCATGCCAGCAAGGCCGCCGCCGACAATCCATGCCGAACGGCTTTCAATGCCGGAGGGTTTTGCCGGGCGCACAAAGGCTTCGAAATTGCTATGGGCGTATCTCATCACACATCGCTTCTTTTACGCCCGTACGGGGCGTTCGGTTCAAGGATAAAAAGGCTTGGCAGGACTATAGTATTCCGTGGGGCGATTGCTCTCGTTGATATGCGTCAACGCCAAGAAAAAAGGGCGGCTCCGTGGAGCCGCCCTTTTCTTTCTGCGCGCTGGCAGAGACAATCAGTTGCTCTGACTGTCGCTGTCACGCTGGCCATGTTCGCCGCCCGAACGATGACCATGGCGTTCATGGCCGCCATTTTCACCACGGCTGTGTTCACGGCTGGAGTTCCCGTCTTCACGGTTGCCATACGAGCGGCTGCCGCGGTCGCTGGACTCATTGTTTGCCTGGTCACGATCATTATGGCGATCGCCATCGCGGTGACCATGTTCACGGTAATTACCGCTTTCGGACTGCCGGTCTTCTTCGGCGTGTGCGAAAACGGGCAGGGCAAGACCTAATGCAGCAGTGAGGATAAATGCTTTTTTCATATCGTAATATCCTTTTCGCTGGCGGTGTTGTCTGCCAGCGTTCGAACAAAAGGTATGGAGCAATTATGAGGGAGTAAACAGTCGTCAGGAAATATCTGATATGCGCAAATAAACTTTTAAAATTCCTCAAATCAGCGGTGAAACAATGATGATTCAGGCAGAATGAGGCACAGATAATGGCGCAGCCAAGGCCACCCGAACGGCCCCGATTACTGGAATGCCACGGCCCGGCGGAGTTGGACGAATACCGACATGGCCTTTTGGTAACGCAGTTTTTATCTCAACCGTCGGGTGCCGGGAAAAGACAGGCAGACCAGCAACCCCGCCAGCACAAGCAGGAAAGTGGCCGACCACCAGCCATAAAGAAACGCCCCCGCAATGCCACCTGCCGTAAAGGACAGGACAATTCCGCCATGCAGCCACAGGCGCTCACGCGTGCGGGCAAGCTGGGCGGGGTCCACAGGGTGGATGAAGGAATCCAGCCAGTCCGCCAGTTCGATCCCGACATCGGTCAGCATGCCGGTCATATGGGTGGTGCGCACGCGCGCGCCCGAAATCCGCGTGACGGTGGCGTTTTGCAGACCCATGAGAAAACTCAGCCCATAGGCCAGCGTCGGCCCGCGCGGCGTTGCGGGCAGGAGCATGTCGACCAGCCCCAATATACCCAGCAAGGCGGCTTCAAGCAGGATGCTCCAGGCATAAATGGAGGGAAGGGCACGTCGGCGGCCGGCATTGACCAGCAGGGTGGACAGCACCGCCCCCACCACAAAGGCGCCGATCAGCCCCAGGCATGACGCAACCAGGCCGGAATGTCCGCCGTGCAGCCCGGTCGCCAGTGTGGACACGTTCCCCGTCATGTTGGCGGAATAATAGCCAACCGCCAGAAAACCCGCCGCGTTGACCGCCCCGGCAATGGCGGCAAGCGAGCAGCCAAGCCGCCCGTCGATCCCAACAGTCCGTTCCGCCCCTTCGTGAACGAGCACCTGGCCCTCCTATCCCCACATGCCACGCAGCCGCGCGCCCATATCGATCCGCACCTGCCGGACCCCATCCTGCCGCTTTTCCTCCTCCGGTGTCACGATGGGCCAGGCCATGCTTTCGAACAAGGGCAGCATCGCCCGCTCGATAAAGCGCGTGCGCGCCGCATAGACATGCCGGTCCCCCATGCCATGCTGGCCATGCACATAAAAGCGCTGCGGCACCATGATATCGAGACTATCCTTGGCCCGCGTCATGGCCACGTAAAGCAGGCGGCGTTCCTCATCGATTTCCTCGGTCTCGCCCGTGCCCAGATCGGAAGGGATGCAGCCATCGACGGCATTGAGCACGAAAACGCTGCGCCATTCCTGCCCCTTGGCGGAATGGATGGTGGACAGGATCAGGTAATCCTCGTCCAGCAGCGGCACGCCGGCCTGGTCGGATGTCGCATCCGGCGGGTCCAGCGTCAGTTCGGTCAGGAATTTCTCGCGCGAGGGATAGCCCCCCGCAATCTGTTCCAGTTGCACAAGGTCGGCCAGGCGCATGGTCGCGTCCTCATGCAGGCGTTCAAGATGCGGTTCATACCAGTGGCGGACAAGCCCGATCTCAGCCGGCCATCCACTGGCGCGACTGCGCAGGCCCTGCATTGTCCCCACAAAGCCGCTCCAGCCTTCCCCCGCGCGCGGCGGGGCCTTCATGTCCGCCAGCGCCATAAGGGGATCGGGCGCGGCCTGCATGGTGTCCAGCACGCGGCGGGCCGAATTCGGCCCCACACCGGGGAGTAATTGCAAGATCCGGAACCCGGCAACCCGGTCACGCGGGTTCTGGGCGAAACGCAGCATTGCCAGCACATCCTTCACATGCGCGCTGTCGAGAAATTTCAGCCCCCCGAATTTTACGAACGGAATGTTGCACCGGGTCAGTTCAACTTCCAGCGAACCGCTATGGTGGGACGCCCGGAACAGCACCGCCTGCTGCATCAGGGCCATGCCTTCCTCGCGGTTTTGAAGAACGCGCTCCACGATATAGCGGGCCTGATCGGCATCGTCCCTGACCGAAACCAGACGAGGCAGGGCGTCGGACAGCCGGTCCGTCCACAGGGTCTTGCTAAACCGTTCGGTGGCCTGTTCGATCACGGCATTGGCGGCGGCAAGGATCGGCTGGCTGGAACGGTAATTGCGCTCCAACGTCACCACTGTGCCTGGATTGGGGAAAGAGGACGGAAAATCGAGGATATTGCGCACGGTTGCCGCGCGAAAGGCATAGATGCTCTGGGCGTCATCCCCCACCACCGTCATGCCCCTGCCATCGGGTTTCATGCCATGCAGGATCGAGTCCTGCAGCCGGTTGGTATCCTGATATTCATCGACCAGCACATGGTCCCATCTGGCCCCGATCTCCTCGGCAAGGACCGGTTCGGCCATCATCTGGGCCCAGACCAGCAACAGGTCATCGTAATCCAGCACGTTCTGCGCCTGCTTGGCCGCTACATAGGTGCTGAACAGGCTTTTAAGCTGGTCTTCCCACATCGCACACCACGGGTAATGCCGCATCAGCACATCCCCCAGCGGGAGTTGCGAATTGACCACGCGGGAATAGATCGCAAGGCAGGTGCCCTTGGCGGGGAACCTGCTCTGCGTTTTCGAGAACCCCAGTTCATGGCGCATGAGGTTCAGCAGATCGGCGGAATCCTCCCGGTCGTGGATGGAAAAGGCCGGATTGATGCCGATCTGCTCCGCATAGTCGCGAATGATGCGCGCCCCAATGCCGTGGAAGGTGCCGCTCCAGGCCAGCGCGTCGGCCATAATGCCGGCCCGATCACCCAGCACCACCCCGCAGATCCGTTCGACACGCCGCGCCATTTCCGCACTGGCACGGCGCGAGAAGGTCAGCAGCAGGATACGGCGCGGATCGGCGCCGCTGACAATCAGGTGGGCAACCCGGTGGGCGAGCGTGTTGGTCTTGCCCGACCCGGCCCCGGCAATGACCAGCAGGGGAGCGGCAGGACATGCCACGCCGTTCACGACTCCATGGGTCACGGCGGCGCGTTGCGCGTCATTCAGCCTGTCGAGATATGCGTCGCCCACGATTGCTCCCGTAACTCCCTGAAATTCAGATTTTCTCTGACGAACTCATGGAGTTTCCACCACGATCCTGTCCGTATCAAATTCCGCACATCTTTGGGAAATGCGTTGACTTTCGTCCTCGATATAGAACAAATGACGAACATAATGCTCTGCCCACTGGTTGGGAAGCCATAATGGATTGTTTTGTCCCATGTCCGCACCTCGTCCCGCGTTGGAGGCGCTGAGAGAGCAGATCAGCCGTCTTGAAGGTCATAATCGGCTCAGGCGGCCCACATTGCCCTTTGGCGTGCCCGAGATCGACAGCCGCCTGCCCGGCGGTGGTCTGGTGCTAGGTGCGCTGCACGAGGTGGCAGGCGGCGGCAGTGACGCCCTGCACAGTGCCGCCGCCGGACAGTTCTGCGCAGGGATCGCGGCACGCACCCGCGGCAAGGTGCTGTGGATCGTGACAAGGCAGGACGTGTTCGCACCCGCCCTCAAGCAGGTCGGCCTGTCGGCACGGCGGGTCATCTATGTGGAAGCCGGGACCGATACGGATGTGCTGGCCTGTTTCGAGGAAGGACTGCGCCATGGCGGATTGGGGACGGTCGTCGCCGAAGTGGCTCGCCTGTCCATGACCGCTTCGCGGCGCCTGCAACTGGCGGCCGAGACATCGGGGGTACTCGGCATCGCCATAAGGCGCTGGCGGCGGCAAAGCAATGCGGCGGATTTCGGCCAGCCGACAGCATCGCTCACCCGCTGGCGGGTCTCGGTCCTGCCGTCCGTGTCCCTGCCGGTGGCGGGGGTGGGGCGGGCACGCTGGCGGCTGGAACTTATCCGTGCGCGTGCGGGCGAATGTGCCGATTTTGAAGTGGAGGCCTGCGATGCCCAGGGAAGACTTGCACCGTGTCGTCTCGCTCTATCTGCCGCTCTGGCCGACGGATCGGATCAGGAAGAAGCTGGGCAAAGACGCGCCAGGGCCTGACACGCCCCTGGCACTGGTGGGGCGCGAGGGATCGCGACGGGTCGTGCTTTCTCTCGATCTGGCCGCCCGCAGACTGGGCCTGCGCCCGGGCACGCCTGTCGCCAAGGCGCAGGCACTTTACCCCGACCTGGTGCTGATGGACGCAGACCCCCAGGGCGACCGGCAGGGGCTGGAAAAGCTGGCGCTGTGGTTTCAGCAGCGCATATCCCCCATTGTGGCGGTCGATGCGCCGGACGGGCTGGTGCTGGATACGACCGGGGCCGATCACCTGCATGGCGGTGAGATGGCCATGCTCAAGGACATGCTCCATCGCCTGGCGGGGGTGGGCATTCGGGCCCGGGCCGTGGTGGCGGATACATGGGGGGCAGCGCACGGACTGGCCCGCTATGGGCGCGCACCGATTGCCGTGGTGCCGGCGGGCCAGACGGTTCGGGCACTGGCTGAGCTGCCCGTAGAGGCCCTGCGGCTTTCGGCTTCTATTGTCGAAGGGCTGGCCACGCTGGGTGTGTCGCGCATCGGAGCACTCGCCGCCATGCCGCGTGCGCCGCTGGTGCTGCGTTTTGGCCCGGATGTAGCCCAAAGGCTCGATCAGGCCCTTGGGCGCGTGGGGGAGGCCATTATCCCCGTGCGCCCCCTTGAACCGGTGGAGGTCGCGCGCAGTTTTGCCGAACCCATTGCCGCCGCCCAGACCATTGCCCGCTACATCGGCAAGCTGGTGCCCCCACTTTGCCAGGCGCTGGACACGCGGGCAGAGGGGGTAAGGCGGCTCGACCTGCTGCTGCATCGGGTGGACAGCCGCATTCAGGCCATCCGTGTGGTAACAGCCATGCCCGTGCGGGACATCAAACGCCTGACCCGGCTGCTTTGCGAAAAGATCGAGACCATCGATCCGGGCTTTGGCATCGAGCGCATGGTGCTGATCGCAGCCCTGACCGAACCGATGGAGCGGCGGCAGAGGGTGTCTTCCCTGATCGCGGAAGAAGAAGCGGACGTGTCCGACCTGATCGACACGTTGGCCAACCGTGTAGGCACGCAGGCCCTGTACCGTTTTACCCCGGTAGAAAGCGACCTGCCCGAACGCTCCTTCTGCCGCGTGCCCGCGCTGGCCCCGGAAGGAACAAAGGACTGGCCCGAGCATTGGCCCCGCCCCACGCGCCTGCTGGCCCGGCCCGAAGCCGTGCAGGCCATGGCGGAACTGCCGGACCAGCCGCCCCTGTTCTTCATCTGGCGCGGCGTGCGGCGAAAGGTGAAATGCGCGGACGGCCCCGAACGCGTGTTTGGGGAATGGTGGAAGAACGATGCAGAACTGACGATTGCGCGCGATTATTTCCGGGTGGAAGACACGCATGGCGAACGGTTCTGGCTCTATCGGGCAGGGGATGGCGAACATGGCGAAACCGGATCGCAGGGCTGGTTTATCCACGGCATATTCGGATGAGTGCCTCCACCCCCCTCTACGCCGAATTGCAGGTCACGACGTATTTCTCGTTCCTGCGCGGGGCGTCTTCGCCGCTTGAACTGTTCGAACAGGCGAAAGCCCTTGGCCTTGAGGCACTGGGCATTTGCGACCGGAACACGCTGGCAGGCATGGTGCAGGCCCATGTGGCGGCAAAGCAGGTAGGGTTGCGGCTTGTGGTGGGGTGTCGTCTCGACCTTGCGGATTTTCCGCCGGTGCTGGTCTACCCCATGGACCGGGCCGCCTATGGCCGGTTGTGCCGGTTGCTGAGCATCGGCAAGGCCCGGGCCGGCAAAGGCAAATGCCACCTGCTATGGGCGGATCTGCTCACGTGGAGCGAAGGGCTGCTCGTTGTCCTGATCCCCGACGTGGCAGACGATGCCTGTGCCCTGCATCTGCGCAAGCTGAAAGACGCTTTTGCTGAGCGGGCCTATATGGCGCTGACCCTGCTGCGCCGCCCCAATGACCAGATGCGGCTATATGAACTTGCAAACCTGGCCCGGCAGGCGCGGGTGCCGACGGTGGTGACCAACGATGTGCTGTTTCATACCCATGACCGGCGCATTCTCCAGGATGTGGTCACCTGCATCCGCCACAACACCACGATCGATGAGGCGGGGTTTGTCCGCGAACGCCATGCGGACCGCTATCTCAAGCCGCCGCAGGAGATGGCGCGGCTGTTCGCGCGCTACCCCGAAGCGATCAGCCGCACGCTGGAGATCATGGCGCGTTGCCGCTTCAGCCTGGACGACCTGGCCTATCAATATCCCGACGAGGTATCCGTACCCGGGCAGACACCGCAGCAGGCACTGGAAGCCCTGACATGGGCAGGGGCTGAACAAACCTATCCTGGTGGCATTCCCGCCGATGTCCGCAAAAGCCTCAATCACGAACTCGGCCTGATCGCGCGCATGCACTACGCGCCGTATTTCCTGACCGTGAACAGCATTGTCCGCTATGCCCGCAGCCAGGATATTCTCTGCCAGGGGCGGGGGTCTGCGGCCAATAGTGCTGTCTGCTACGTGCTGGGCATTACCGCCATCGATCCGGCGAACAATTCGCTGCTGTTCGAACGGTTCGTGTCCGAAGAACGGGGCGAGCCGCCGGATATCGACGTGGATTTCGAGCACGCAAGGCGCGAGCAGGTGATCCAGTGGGTTTACGAGCATTACGGCCGCGACCGGGCGGCGCTGACGGCGGTGGTAATCCGCTACCGCGCCAAGGGGGCGCTGCGCGACGTGGGCAAGGTCATGGGCCTGCCCGAAGACCTGATCCGCACGCTTTCGGGGCAGATCTGGGGTTGGGGGCGCAAGCTGGACGATGAATCCCTCAATGAAACAGGCATTGACCTGTCGGACCGGCGTATCCGCCTGACACTGGACCTGGCGCGCTGCCTGATCGGCGTGCCACGCCACCTGTCGCAGCATCCCGGCGGGTTTGTGCTGACACATGACCGGCTGGACGAACTGGTGCCGATCGAACCCGCATCCATGGACCAGCGCCAGATCATCGAATGGGACAAGGACGATATCGATGTCCTGAAATTCATGAAGGTGGATGTGCTGGCCCTTGGCATGCTCACCTGCATGAAGAAAGGGCTGGACCTGCTGGCCGAATACAAGGGACAGCACTTTACACTGCAAACTGTGCCCCCGGATGACACCGCTACTTACGACATGATCTGCCGGGCGGACACGATCGGCGTTTTCCAGATCGAAAGCCGGGCGCAAATGTCCATGCTGCCGCGCCTGAAGCCGCGCAGCCTGGGCGACCTGACCATTGAGGTGGCGATCGTCCGGCCCGGCCCGATCCAGGGGGACATGGTGCACCCCTATCTGCGCCGCCGCGAGAAAATAGAACCGGAAGATTACCCCACGAAAGAGCTGGAAAAAGTCCTGAAAAAGACACTGGGTATTCCGCTGTTTCAGGAACAGGCGATGCAGGTGGCCATGGTCTGTGCCGGGTTCACGGCGGCGGAAGCCGATCAACTGCGCCGTGCGATGGCAACCTTCAAGAACACGGGCACGGTTTCGCAGTTTCAGACCCGGCTGATAGAGGGCATGCGCGCCAACGGCTACGATGAAGAATTTGCCGAGCGTATTTTCCAGCAGCTCGAAGGTTTTGGCTCCTACGGATTTCCCGAAAGCCATGCCGCCAGTTTCGCCATTCTGGCCTATACGTCATCATGGATGAAATGCACGCACCCGGATGTGTTTCTGGCCTCCCTCCTGAACAGCCAGCCCATGGGGTTCTATGCCCCGGCCCAACTGGTCAGGGATGCGCGCGAACATGGGGTGGACGTACGGCCCGTCTGCGTGAACGCGTCACGCTGGGACAGCACGCTGGAAAGGCATAAGGACGGTGGAAAACACTTTGCCGTGCGCCTGGGCATGAGCCTGGTGAAAGGGCTGGCCAATGAAGATGCAGCCCGGATCGTGGCGGCCCGTGGTGCGCGTCCTTTTGTATCGGTCGATGATCTGTGGCGGCGGGCAGGGGTCAAGGTGGCAGCGCTCACCCATCTGGCCGAAGCCGATGCGTTCCGCCCCGCCCTGGGCCTGGCCCGACGCGACGCGCTGTGGGCCATCAAGGCGCTGCGGGATGAACCGCTGCCCCTGTTTGCGGCAGCACAGGTCACGCGGGAGGTGGAAGAGAGCCCGGTGCTGCTTCAGCCCATGCGCTGCGGGGCCGAGGTAATACGCGACTACAACCGGCTTGGCCTGACCCTGCGCGACCACCCCGTAGCCTTTGTGCGGGCTGACCTGCACCGGTTGGGTATTCTCTCCTGCCGGCAGGCACTGGATGCGAAGGATGGGCTAAGGCTGAGTGCTGCGGGGCTGGTGCTGGTCCGCCAGCGCCCCGGCTCGGCCGATGGCGTGGTGTTCCTGACATTGGAGGACGAGACAGCCAATCTCAATGTCATCATCTGGCCCGACCTTTTCGAGACCTATCGGCGCGTCGTCCTTGCCGGGCAGATGCTGGCGGTAAAGGGCAGCCTGCAAAAGGAAGGGGAGGTGGTGCATCTTGTGGCGCGCGAAATCCGTGACCTGTCGGCATTGCTTGCCGATATCGGCAACCGGTCCCTGCATCATCCATCATCGCCCCCTGATCAGACGATCATGGCCGAAAACATTACCGTCAAATCACGCAATTTTCACTAAGAGATAAAAGTTTCTGGTGAAGCTTTTTCCAAAAAGCTTCAGGGGAAAATCACATTTTTGAAAAAAGACGGCAGCCAAAAACTTTTATTCTTCATTATCAGGCTTGTCGGCATGGTTCCGGACATCGGGCCCAAAGCAACCCAGCCGCCCTTTGGCAAGACCCGGCAGGGCGTTCCCTTGCGGCTGGAAGAACAGGGGTGCATGCTTTTACGGGAGTCCACCACTTGTCCGGAGACAGACATTGGCTTCTCTTTTTACACCCCTTCAGGTCGGGGCCCTTACGCTGCCCAACCGGGTCATCATGGCGCCACTCACTCGCCAGCGCGCGGGGGAGAGCCATATCCCCAACGACCTGATGGCGACCTATTACGTCCAGCGCGCCCTGGCCGGGCTGATCATCTCCGAAGCGACACCGGTTTCTCCCCAGGGGATCGGCTATGCCGGGGTGCCCGGACTCTGGCTGCCGGAACATGTGGAAGGCTGGCGCAAGATCACCTCGGCCGTGCATGATGTCGGCGGTCGCATTTTTCTCCAGCTCTGGCATGTGGGCAGGATTTCCGATCCCGTTTTCCTTGGCGGGGAACTGCCGGTTGCCCCCAGCGCCATTGCCGCGAAAGGGCATGTCAGCCAGTTGCGTCCCGAACGCCCCTACGTGACGCCCCGCGCATTGGAAACCCATGAAATTCCCGGCATTGTGGCCACCTTTCGGCGTGGGGCCGAACTGGCGCATGAAGCCCATTTCGATGGTGTCGAAATTCACGGCGCAAATGGCTATCTGCTCGACCAGTTCCTGCAGGATTCCACCAACCACCGTACCGACCAGTATGGTGGCTCCATCGAGAACCGGGCCCGGCTGATGCTGGAAGTGACGGATGCCGCCATTACCGTCTGGGGCCCGGGCCGTGTGGGCATGCATCTTTCCCCCCGCTGCGATGCCCATGACATGGGCGACAGCAATCCGGCGGCGACCTTTGGCTATGTGGCAAGCGAACTGGGCCGCCGCGGCATTGCCTTCATCTGCGCGCGCGAAGCGGTGGGGCCGGACAGCCTCGGCCCGCAGTTGAAAAAAACATTCGGGGGCGTCTACATCGCCAACGAGGCCTTTACGGGCGCTTCGGCCGAAAAGGCGATCGAGGAGGGAAGGGCCGATGCCGTCGCCTTCGGCAAGGCCTTTATCGCCAACCCCGATCTGCCGGAACGGCTACGGACCGGCGCGGACCTGACGCCGCCAGATCCGTCCACCTTCTACGGGGGCGATGCACGCGGTTATATCGACTACCCCACACTCGGCGCTTCAGGGGACTAAGCGAAAATCCCCGGCTCGGCGGTGTCGATCCGCCACGTGGGCGGGCCCCCGGCATGTGCTTTGCGCGCAAACCGGGGCTCGCTCACTTTGTGGCGGAGCAGGCATGGCATGCAGCACATCCGCAACCCGGTTTACTGTGCCGCGCCAATCGCCGGAGCGGCTGTCCTGATCCTAGGTGGAAGCGCGGCGGAACCGGATGATGCTGCGCGACAGGCGACCTGCGGCCCAGTTGGGCATTTTCCGCCACGGTGTCAGCACATCCGCGTAATCGCCCGAAACCGTGACGGTGCGGCGCTGTTCCGTGCCGACCCATTCAGGCGCCCAAGCGGTCTGGACACTGGTGATCCACTGATTGCCTTCGACCCGGTAGCGACCGATATAAGCGACCAGGGTTTTCATAAGATGGGCGCGTTCCGCGTCATTGGTGGCGGGGTGACGGTTGCTGCCTTCGAGGTTGAAGGCTACCCAGCCGTCGGGGGTGAAGATCACGCGGCCCCTGGGTGCCGGCCCCATGGCGTTGATGAAGGACCCGCTTTCCTTTTCTTCCACCCGGTAGGAAACGAGTTCCCACGTCCCCACGAGTTTTGCTCTGAGTTCCTCATTTTCCAGTTCAGCATGGCTGTGCTGAACGACATCCTGAATTGACATGTTTCCGTTCCATTGCTGGCACATATCGCCCGGCTATGGTGTTGCGCCGGGCGTCTTCGATCTGTGTTGCGCCAAGCATGCCCTCTCCTCAAATTGATCGGTAGTAACATTTAAGGAAAAATAATATTACGCTAGGCGCAAAGATAAGCCCTATATTCAGGCAAAGGGGAGAGAGCATTCTTGTCCTATGACGAAATCGGAGACCTGCGTTTTTTCATCAGCCTGGTGGATGCCGGCAGCCTGAGTGCGGGCGCGCGCAGCCTGGGCACATCCCCCGCCGCCGTGTCCCGCAGGCTTGCCCGGATCGAGGCCAGGCTGGGCAGCACCCTTGTCATTCGCAACACGCGGCATTTCGGGCTGAGCGAGACAGGCCGCCTCTATTACGAGCGTGGGCTGGGCATTGTCGCCAATATCGACCACCTTGAGGAGGAAATTTCCTTCACCACCAGCGCGCCGCGTGGAACGCTGAGTATCGGCGCCCCGGTGGAACTGGGCCGCAGGCAGATCGCCCCGTTCATAGAAGCCTTCAGTGCGAAACATCCCAAGCTTACGATCACTCTAGCACTCGCATCCGAAGGTGTTTACGATTTCAGTGACTCGCTGGATGTGGTTCTCAGGCTGGGGCTTCCCGATACACCGGGGGCGGTGGTCACACGCCTGGCCTCCACCATCCGCGTTCTGTGTGCATCCCCCGCCTATATTGCCCGCCGGTCCCTGCCGACCCACCCGCGTGAACTCACGAAACACGACTGCCTGTGCCTGCGGCGGAACAAGACCATGGCCCTGCTCAACAAATGGGTGATCGGGAACGAGACGGAAACCGATGTCGTAACCGTGGAGCCACGCCTGTCCACCACCAATGCCGAGATCATCCACGACTGGGCGTTATCGGGGCAGGGCATTGCCTACAAGCTGCTATGCGACGTGTACCAGGACCTGGAGGAAGGCAAGCTCGTACGTATTTTTCCTGACCTGCAAGGCGAAAAGATCGATCTTTACGCGGTCCTGCCAAGCCGCCAGCACACAAGGGCCAGTATCAGGGCGTTCCTGAACGATCTCAGGCCCTATATTCGCACCGCGGGGTTCTTGGATGGTACATGACGCACGTCCACCCAACCCCGCGCCGTAACTGCCCGAAACCGGTGTCGTCCGGCGGGCCGGTGGGCCTATTCACCACGGCCGGGCGGAATTGCCAGAATGGCCCCTCAAGGACACAATGGGGCTGCTTTACTCACCATGGACCTGCCGCGTGTTTCTTCGCCAGCTCAGCTACCTGATCGCCCTTGACCAGTTCCGCCATTTCTCGCGCGCTGCCGAACACTGCGGCGTTTCGCAGCCCGCCTTGTCCATGGCGATCCGCCAGCTCGAGCATGAGCTGGGCGTGCCGATCGTGCAGCGCAACCGCCGCGTTTTCGGCTTCACGCAGGAAGGCGAGCGCGTTCTGGCCTGGGCACGGCAAACCGTGGCGGCGCTGGACGGTCTCAGGCAGGAAGCGCATTTCGCCCATGACATAGCGGGCGGCACGCTTTGTATGGGTGCGATGCCCCCGGCCGTGCAGATCATCCCGTTCCTGATGGAAAGCCTGCGCGCCGCCATTCCCGCACTGCACGTCAAGCTCACCCTTTCTGCCAGCACCGACATCCTTCACGACCTTATGGAACACCGGATCCAGATGGGGGTGATGTATCTCGACCAGGTGCCTGCAGGCGATGCGTTCGTGGTGCATGAACTCTATGCCGAGCAGCATGTCCTGGCAGCGGCCCCCGGCATGGCGCTGGGCGGGCGCAAGACATGCGGATGGGACGATGTGGCCCGCCTGCCGTTATGCCTGCTCGACCCCTCCATGCGCACCCGCCAGATCGTGGATGGATGCTTCAAGAAAGCGGGGATACGCCCCAATATCATGTTCGAGACCAACTCGCTCGAACTGCTTTATGCTGAACTTCTTTCCGGGCGGCTGGCCACGGTTCTGCCCGTTGCGGCCCTTCCGCAGCGGGGCGAACCCGCAGCCAACCTGCAGATCCGCAGGGTTCTGGCGTGTCCCGCCCCTGCCGTGGGGCTGGTGCGCCTGCGGCAGTCGGTCACGACTGCATTGGTGGCAAAGGCGTGGGATATTGCAAGCCATCTCGTGCTCAACGACATCCTGACCCTGTAACACACCATTATAAACAGCGTTTATGATGAGATCATGACAATGTCTTGGACGCCGTGGGGCTAAACGTCCAGTCTGCCGGGCCAGCAGGGGCGGGAGGCGGCTTTGAACGGGCAGACAGCCAGCATATGGCCGGTGGACATCGCACAACGATGGCGCTGGCTTTTCGCCCCCACAAGTGCCGATCTGGGATTTGCTGTCCGCACATCGGCCGCTGCCATCCTGTCCCTGCTGATTGCGATGTGGATGGAACTGGACAGCCCGGCCTGGGCCCCGCTGACCGTATGGGTGGTGGCAACGGCATCGCGGGGGGAAACCCTGTCCAAGGCGCGGTGGCGTCTGGTGGGCACCGGGATCGGGTGCTGTATGGGTGTTGGGCTGATTGCGGCTTTCCCCCAGGAAACGGGCCTGTTCTTTATCGGCCTGGCCCTGTGGATCGGGCTTTGCTGCGGGTTTGCGACCTTTTTCGGCGGCTATCGGCGCTACGGGTTTCTGGTCGCCAGCTTTACATCGGTCATTGTCTCGACCGGGGCCATTCACCAACCCGATGACGTGTTCAGTGTGGCCATTGCCCGTGGCACATACATCGTCCTTGGCATTGTCTGCGAAGCCGCGCTGGCGGCCATGTTCCTGCCCACCGTGCGGGACCAGGCACGCCAGCGGCTTCTGATGCGGCTGGACCAGATCACGGCCGAGGTTTCGCGCCGCGTGAACGATATTCATGCGGGGGCAGGGGATATCGATGCCGAACAGCAGCTTCTGGCGTCGATCATCGCGGCCAATGCCCGTATCGAATACGATGTGCTGGAAATGGGGGCAGGGGCGCGCAGGCAGGGCGATCATGCCCGCGGGGCACTGGCCTGCCTGCTGGGCGCGCTGGCTCGGGCCCGTGGCGGCGCACCGCATGAGGATATCGGCAAGGGGCTGGCCGAAGCGCATGCCCATATCCAGACCATTTCCTCCCCCCGGCGGGGAGACCGGTTTACGTTCAGAACCCGATCCCCCCGCGACAAGGTGGAAGCGCTTTATAATGCGCTGCGGGCCATTACCGGCATTATCGGGGCATGGCTGCTATGGGAAATAACGGCCTGGCCATCAGGCACGACGTTCGTCGCCTACGTAGCCTTGGTCTATGGCCTGCTGGACACGCGCGAAATCCCCGCTTTGGCCTCATCGGGCTTCTTCCGCGGGGCTTTGTGGTGCGCGGCGGTGGCGGCCTTTTATGTCTTCAGGGTGGTGCCTGCCGTCACAAGCCCGGAATGCTTGGCCTGCCTGCTGGCCGTGCCTGCCATTGCCGGGGGGCTTGCAGCCCGTAACCCGGCCCTGGTGAACCATGCGTTTTCGTTCAACATGTTCCTGCCCGTGCTGATCGGGCCTTCCAACCTGATGCGGTATGACGAGGTCTCCTTCCTGAACACAACGGGGGCCTTTCTGGGGGCTGTCCTGTTCGCACGCCTGACATTCGGGGTCGTATTGCCGTTCCGGGCGGATGACCATCTGATGCGCACCGCCCGCTGGGTGGACAGGCGGCTGGGTACAGTCGCGCGTGACCCCGGCATGTCGGTGCATCGGTGGTTGTCGGAAAATGCTGACAGCATGGTCAGGGCCGCGCGGATGTGCCAGCGTGTGCCCCCCGATGTCATGCGCCAGGCCATGGCGCGGCATTTGCAGGCCATGGTGCTGGGGATGTGGGTGATCGAACTGCGCGATATCGCAAACGACCCGCATACACCCGCCCCCACCCGCAAGCGCCTGAGGGTTTTCCTGCGCACCTGGACACGCGCCCCGCTTGTTGCTGTCCAGAATGCCGCCATGATCGCCCATAACCTGCAACGACACACACAGGCTAACCCCGCAGCCATAACAGCACTCAACGGGGTTGCGCGCAGCACCTTCTTTGCTCCCCAAGACCCGTTGGCCGCCACCGAAAGCGAGGAATAAGGCCAGACCCGCACGGGGAAGCATAGGCGGCCACCCGATCGGAATAGAGGTTTTTTGAGGCCATTCCCCAAACAAGGTTAAGACATGGTTAATATCTGGGCGTTAAGCAGGGAATGCAGTCACGGAACGCAGGCTTTCCGGACCAGTCATGCCGTAGGGGAAAAATTGAATGCCTATCAATGGATTATCGCGCTTTACGGGTCACACGGTCATTGTAACGGGTGCCGCATCGGGGATCGGTCTTGCGACAGGGCTGCGTTTTCTCGATGAAGGGGCGCGCGTCATTTTTGTCGATCGTGACAAGAAGGCCCTGCATGCCGCGACAGATGGCCTGGACCCCGAACGGGCCATTGCATCACTGACGGATGTCTCGGTCCCCAGTCAGGTTCAGGCCCTGCTGGAATTTGTACGCAACCACTTTGGCAAGCTGGATGTGCTGGTGAACAATGCCGGAGTAACGGCCATGGGCACGGTACTGGATTGCGACCTGGCCACATGGAATACGGTCTGCGCCACCATCCTGAACGGCACGATCGATGTCAGCCGCACCTTCCTGCCCATGCTGATCGAAAGTAAGGGCAATATTGTCAACACCGCATCGGTCTCGGGCATGCGGGGGGATTGGAACACGGCTTATTACGACGTGGCCAAAGGCGGGGTCGTCAACCTCACCCGGGTCATGGCCATGGACCATGGGCACACAGGCGTGCGGGTGAATGCGATCTGCCCGTCGGTCACGCGCACCGGCATGACCAAGGACGCCGTCAAGAACACAGCTTTCGTCAAAAGTGTTGAAGACCGTATTCCACTAGGCCGCCTGGGCCTGCCCGAAGACATGGCGGCGGCCATTACGTTTCTGGCCAGCGCGGATGCCGCGTATATCACCGGCCTTATCATGCCGGTGGATGGCGGTGTCACGGCATCGAACGGCCAGCCCCCTTTCCCCATGGGGTAAGCGAGAAGAAAAGGGGCAGTAGCCACCCCGCTCCACCCGAACAGGTGTGGCGGGGTGAGGGGATAATCCGCCCCCTCACGCTCTTTTTCAGCCTTCCTTACGCCCGGCCCTAAGGACGGGTGAAATACGGCCCTCCCAGATCCCCCAGGAACCAGAGAATAAGCAGAATGATGAGGATAAGCCCCAGCACCCCGCCAAGACCCTGCGCGCCGTAACGATTGTAGCCGTAATATCCACCGGTACCACCGAATACCACGATCAGGATAATAATAAGTAATATCATTCCCATGTGCGTAGTCCTATCGTTAACAGCACGGCTGTTTCTTCCATCGATCGCAGTGATCGGTATGGGGTGACCGGCTTGAACTGACGCTGCGTTGGCGTAACTTCTACAATACGCGCGGCCTGTATTTTGGTTGCGGCCCTTTACGGGCATTTCTATCCTCATTCCCACCGCATCCCTTACCGATCGGCTGCCATGGCGGTCCACCACGGCGGGGCAGGGTGCGCTTGTATTCGCCCGGCTTCTGCTTTAAATGAGAACAGTTCTTATTTTGTGTCGGACAGGCGCACTGCGGAAACGAACGGATGGTGCGATCGCCCCCCTTGGTTCAGCAAACCTTCATCTCCCGGCGGAGCGATCTTATCAAATACGCCGAGACAATCGTGCCCAATCATGGCGACGATATCGTGCAGGAAGCATGGTTCCGCATCAACCGGACAGTGACGGCTACGGTCGATGTCATCGCCCCTGATTCATACCTTTTTCGCGTTGTGCGTAATCTGGCGATCGACGTAAAGCGCAAGCTGGGGCGGGAGGCAGAAACCACACGCGACGCCACGCCGGAAGAAATTGCAGCAGTAGCCGGACCGACATCGCCGGAGCGGGATTTTCTGGCGGCCGAACAGATGCGTCTGCTGCGCGAAGCGATAGACGAACTGCCCGAACGCACTCGCATCGCGCTGGAAATGCGCCGCTCGGGCCAGTACAGGCTCAAGGACATTGCCGAGCATCTGGGTGTTTCAATCGCAATGGCGCACGAAATCATTGCACGCGGCATCGCCCATTGTCGTAGCCGGGTACGCCCTCCTGAATGACGCGTCATATTGCGCGCGACCGAAAAAGGCGGCCCGCCTGTCGTCTTCCTTATGGGGAGGGCGTTACCTCCAATGCCGCACCGTGCCCGACCGGGAGCCCCGTATGAGCGATACGGAAACGTATGATCGCATTTCCCTTGAGGCGGCGCGCTGGCTGGTCTCCCTGGAAGAAAATCCTGACGACCAACGGTTGAAGGACGACTTCGAGGCATGGCTTTCAGCAGATCCGGCCCACCAGCAGGCATGGGAGGCAACGTCAGGCGTCTATGACCTGATGGGGCCGCTATTCGAGAATGAATACCCATCGCGCGCCCCTAAGGAGTATCAGGTTTCGCGCGCGCGGCACCCTGTCCGCCGTGCACTCTGGGCCATCCCGCTTGGGCTTGCCGCGTCCATCGCACTGTTTGTGTCAGCACCCGACTGGTATTACCGGCTTACGGCTGATTATGCGACCTCGGCGGCCCGGCAAACGACGATACGGCTGGCCGATGGAAGCGAAGTCAGCCTGGCGCCGCACAGCGCGATCGACGTAGCGTATCGCCCGGAAGGGGCCAGGGAAATCCGCCTTCTTCGGGGGGAGGGGTTTTTCAGGGTCGCACATGACACTGCCCGTCCGTTCCGCGTGCTGGGTGGTTCCATCACTGTTACGGATATCGGAACGGAATTCGATATACGTCTTTCAGCAACCACCTCCTCCGTCGCCGTCAAGGCGGGCAGGGTGCATGTCGATGGAGCACGCGCCTTTTCCATGGACATGGGCGCAGGGCAACGCCTGGATGTTGGCAACCGCGCTGACGTGTTGCAGGGCAGGGAAGATGTCGAGAATGTCGGGGCATGGGCGACCAGCGGGCAGCTTGTCCTGCAGGATGCGACATTCAGCGAGGCAATGGACCGGATCGGGCCCTATTATGGGGGCAAGATCTTTGTAGCGGATCGGAGCCTGAACGGCGGCAAGGTGACGGGGGTCTACAACCTGTCCGCCCCCGAAGCCGCATTGAAAGCCATGGCTGACACGCAAGGTGCGACATTGCGACACATAACCCCTTGGATTATCGTCATTTCTCGCTAAAAAGCGGAAAAAGTTCCAAAAATTTTCTGCAACCGACCGAAAAACGGCTTCCGGCCATCGTTCATTGTTTAAAGAGGAAGATGCGAATGCCATGCAACCGCATTCGGTCTTCCAACGATCGAGCGAGAATGGAGCGGTGGCGTAATGTGGGCGTATGCAGGCGTAAGAATTTCGAAAACTCAGCAATTTGCCAGACGATTTCTGTTGGGACTGTCCACAGCCGGGTTATCGGGCCTGATGATATACCCCGCCTATAGCGCACCGGCCGCAGTGACGGCCGCTACGGAAATTCCGTTCGATATTCCGGCCGGATCGCTGGCCCAAGCACTGACCCGGTTCGGGCGCCAGGCTGGCATACAGGTTTCGATCAACGGCGATCTGGCCCGCAACGCAAGAACGGCCGGTGTTTCAGGCCGTATGGCGCCAAACGTGGCGCTGGCGCACCTTCTGGCCGGAACTGGACTTGCGGCGCGCTATTCCGGCACGAACAATGTCCTGATCCAGAAAACAGGCTCCGCCATAGCACTTGGGCCCGTGCGGGTGGGCGGAACCGCCACGCATCAGGACCCAACCGGTCCGGGCGTAGGCTACGTTGCCGAAAACACCATGGCAGGAACAAAGACCGATACGCCGCTGGTGGAAATACCAACCTCCATCTACGTGATTACCAAACAGCAGTTGATCGACCAGCAGCCGCAGACCATACAGGAAGCATTACGCTATAGTGCCGGCATTTATTCAGAACCCTATGGTTCGTTTTCGTCGGGCGAGGCAATGGGGAGCGGCGGGGCGATCATGCAGCGCGGCTTCAGCACACAGCAATACGTGGATGGGCTGATGAGCACATCCCTGACATCGGGGGAGCCGACATTCCTTGAACGGATCGAAGTTCTCAACGGTCCTCCTTCGGTCATGTATGGCCAGTCGGCACCGGGCGGGCTGGTGGACATGGCGCTGAAAAAGCCGACCGACACGCCCCTTCACCAGGTCTCCGTCGGCTTTGGCAACTGGAACCGCTACGAAGCAACGGTGGATGTCAGCGACAAAGTGACCAGATCGGGCAATGTTCGTTACCGTATTGCTGCAATCGGTAACACGCAGGATATCCAGACCAATTATAATCGGTACAGGCGTGTGGGCGTTCTTCCGTCGTTGACCTGGGATATCGACGACAAAACCAGCCTGACCCTGATCGGTTCCTACAGCTACACGCCCGATGCCGGAGAAAACGCGGGAGCGCAATATCCCACACGCGGCACCCTGATCACGGACGGATACCGCCGAATCTCGCGCAGCACATTCGCAGGCCTCACCAACTGGAATGAAGATTCCCGCAGCAACGCCATGTTCGAATATCAGTTCAATCATAAGTTCAATAAATACATCAATTTCAGCCAGGTCCTGCGCTACGAAAAAACACGCCAAAGGGACAGGGATTCCTATGCCGATGGCGGCGTGGATGACGCTGACCCAAGCCTGCAATATTATACACCGGAAGCACGATATTATTCGTCGGAAAGTATTGCGTTCGACACACGCTTACACGGTGATATTCAAAGTGGCAGTGTCAAGAACACCTGGGTGGTCGGATCGGACTTCCGTCATTATGATTACAACCAGAACAACATCATCTCATCAACGGATGCGGTGATCGATCTCTATAATCCACAAGCAACGCAATTCACCCCGTGCATGAGCGTCAGTTCAAGTTCAGGCTGTAATGTCAGGGGCTATAACGGCACCGATAGCTATTTTCAGGAAGGGGTTTATTTCCAGGATCAGATCAAATGGAAAAGACTGTCCATTATCCTGGGAGGGCGCGAAGACTGGTTTACGGATCGGTATCAAACGTACCGGTACAGGGGCGGTGGCAACAACCAATCCTATTCTCAGAACGCGTTTACGTGGCGAGCAGGGCTGATTTACAATTCCAGCATCAGCTTTGCGCCTTATTTCAGCTATGCGACGTCATTCACCCCGCAGGATTCCACCGACTGGCAAGGCCATCTTATCGCGCCCCTGCGTGGCAAACAGATGGAAGCAGGGCTTAAATACAAAGTTCCGGGCAAAAATATCCTGATTACGGCATCCGCTTTTCGGATCAATGAAGATCATTACCTCATCAGCGATCTTGTTCATACCGGCTATTCAGAGGACGCCGGCCGTGTGCGATCCCAGGGGTTCGAGGTATCGGCGAATGCGAATATCACCCACGACCTGCGGGTTCTGGCTTCTTATAGCTATACGGATATCCGCTTTGCAAAAAGCAACCTGACCGCGCAGAAATACAACCCTTATACCGGTGAATACTACGGAGCGAACGTGAAGGAAGAAGGGAAATCCGTTCCTCAGGTTCCACGCAACATGTTTTCGGTCTTTTTTGACTATACCCTTCCCCAATCCCTGACCAGGGGACTGGGCATCAACTGGGGTTTGAGATATGTAGGCTCCAATTATTTCGACAAGGTCGAATCTTTCAAAACACCGGCCTACGTCCTGTTCGATGCAGGCGCGCACTACGATCTGGGCGAAGCAACACCCCTCCTGCGCGGATTGAAAGCCCAGTTGGCCATGTCCAACCTGACCAACAAATATTACATCACGACATGCGGGTTCGGTTCGTGCTTTCTCGGCCAGGGGCGGCGGGTCTATGGAAACCTGACCTATAGCTGGTGATCGTGCATGATCTGAAAAGAAATTTCTTCGCGTGTGAGGGGCTACGTCGCTGCGGCAGCGCCCTCACGCAGACCGGCCTTCAGAATACGGCCGAAGGCCCTGCGGCCAAAGCCCGGTGTGTACGCGGCATTATCCCACGCCACGTGGCCGCCGATCATGACATGCCGCACCACACCATCGGGCCGATTGACGACCTGCCTGCACCCGAATTCTTCCCGGTGGATGAAATGGCAGGTCTTCTCCGGGTCCCAGCGGCGCAGGGCGTTCGGGTCGACAACGCACAGATCCGCCCGGCCGCCCACATGCAACCTGCCCGCATCGAGGCCGAAAAATTGGGCGGGTAATTGCGTCAGCCGGTGGATGGCCAGCGCCACCCGGCGCAAGCCCTCCGCCTGGGCAATTTTGAGCATTCGGAGGTTGCCATCGTAAAAAGCGATATTGGCGACATGCGCGCCGCTATCGTTGAAACCGGGCAAGGTCTGCGGGTGAAAAAGCAGTTTGCGGAAAATGCCCGGCCTGCGGTTGGCTATTGTCGTCTCCCACCGCAGGTCGGTATCCCATACGCGCAGCAGGTGCAGCATGAAAGCGGCGTCGTCACAGACAGGGTTGGGGAACTGCGCGAAAAATTCCGCCTCCGCCGCGTCTGTCGCCCCGTGCCGCCCGCCTGATGTCTGCCAGGCCTGCAACCGGCGATACGGGCTGCCCAGTGTCTCTCCACACCAATGCGGCAGCGGGCATTCGGCCACGCGCATGTCGTCCAGATCCCGGCTGAGAACGACATCTTCAAGCCCGATCAGGCGGCGCAGCCGATCCAGTGAGACACCGCGCTTGCCTTTAAGCCACATGCGCCGGAAATCCGCGACCCAGCCAGGATCAGCCATGATCCGCGCGCGTCCCGCACGGTCATCGAATTCCTGTTCGTTCAGCGCCCGGAATTCGGGTATTTCATCGGCAATGGGGTTGATCGCCCCATCGCTCCAGATCCGGAAAGGCGCCGGCAGGGCCTGAAACCGAAATGCGCCGCGCAACAGGCGGGAATTGAGAATGGCCGAAAGCATAAGGCAAAGGGCAACCGCCAGGCGATTGGTCTGCAGATCGATCACGGCCAGGGCGGTGGTGCGCAGAGGGCGGCCATACAGGCGCCCGCTGGTAAGCAGAAAGCTGCGCACGGCAAAAGCCAGCCGGTCCTTGGGCGGTGTTGCCTGCCACACGCGCCCGGCACGCCGCACCACATTGGTCAGCCGGGCCAGTTCGCGAAAACTGGCATATTGCGTAGGTATTCTCTTATGCTTGTTGGGAGTGTTGGCCAGAAAATGAAAAGGCAGCGCATCGGTCGACAGCCCGGCATAGCCTTGCACCATTGCCGCTTCCAGCAGGTCCTGCATGCGGGCGAGTTCACGCCGGTCGGGCGCACGGGAAATGGAAGCCCCAAGGCCCATGGCCTCGATCCGCAGCATGGAATGGGGAACAAGCGGGGCCACATTGGGGCCAAGCGGTAATGCTGCAAGATGTTCGAGATAGGACCGGGAATCTGTCCATGTGCAGGCATCGGCCACCCGGCGCAGGATCGGCTTGGGCATGTTTTCCACCCGGGCGAAACAGTCCACGATCGGGTCTTCTCCGTCGCGGCGCTGGTGGCCGTAAGTCACCCCGATGGAACAGTTGCTGATCACCACCGTCGTGGTCCCATGGCGCACCACCTCGGGCAGTTCGGGTGCCAGTTCAAGCTCCAGGTCCAGATGGGTATGGATATCCAACAGCCCCGGCATAAGCCACAAGCCCGTACAGTCGATTTCGGTACTGGCGGAGAAAGGGGGCAGGTCCGGACCAATGGCGCGGACCTTGCCATCCCTTACGGCGATATCCGCTACAACCGGGTCATTCAGGGTGCCGTCAAAAACAAGGGCATTGCGGTAGACTATGTCTGTCATGCCTGCCTCTCCTGGCGGGGCGGCGTGTTGCGTGCTGCCTGCGCCATGTCTGGTCCATCTTGCCATTGGCGGATGCGCTTATCGTTACAACGTCAGGGTTATCCCATAGTGCCCCCGCGATAACCCTGGGTATGGATAACAGGGCCGATAGTCCTGAATAGTCGCACCAAAAACAGGCAATGCGCGTGGGAGAAGGACTTTTCAGGCCCGGTTCACGTTCGCGGCAGCCCCTGGAACAGCATGGCACCCACGCCGGGGATCAGGTGCCCATCCTGGCGACAGCCGTGGCAAAACTTGGGGCCAACGGCAGGAGTGGCGTCAGGGTCGCCTGCCACGCATGGTACAGATCGGCCTTGCCTTGGTAAACCACGGCGGAAGGGCGGTTATGCTGGTCGAGTTCCTGGATCCACCCGCCCTGCCTGCGATCGATCATGTACAGATCGATATAATCCCATATATCGCGGTACCATTGCTCGTATTCCTTATGGCCCGTTCGCTTCAATAACGCCGTGGCGGCGGTCATGGCCTCGGCCTGGCACCAGTGGGGTCTGTTCTGCACCACCGGCTGAAGGTCCCAATCCACCGTGTAGAGCAGGCCGGGCTCGGCATTGCGCGCCCAACCGGCCTCCATCCCGCTATGGAAAAGCCCGATCGCATCATCCAGCAACCATGACGGCGCGGACCCGTTTTCACGCAGGAGGGCGGCCTCAAGCTTCAGCAGCAGATGCGACCATTCCACGAAATGGCCCGGCGTCATGCCATAGGGCCGCAAGTCATCGGTTGGCTTGTCACGGTGAAAATCCTTCAGCAGCGTCCAGTTACGATCGTAATGTTCGGCTACGGTGTAGCTGGCCTTGCGGGCCAGTGTATGAATAATCCGCTCGACAATTCTTAAAGCCCGCTGTCGCCAGACCGGATTGCCCGTGACATCGGCCACAGCCATGCAGGCTTCGACCGAATGCATATTGGCATTGGCGCCGCGATAATTCTCCTCATCCGACCAGTCTGCGGCAAAGCTTTCGCGAAATACGCCTTCATCCTCGCTCCAGAAATGGCGCTGCCAGACCGCCAGCGCTTCCTTGAGAAGCTTGTCGGCACCCGCCACGCCCTGAACCACGGCAGAGGATGCCGCCAGTGCAATGAATGCATGCAGATAAGCCTGCTTGCGTCCTTTTGGGGTTTTGTCCTGCGCCTGTTCGATATTTTCAAACCAGCCGCCATGTTCGCAATCGCGCAACGGCCCGAGCAGGCAGGCAACGCCATGCGCTGCCAGGGGCGCGCAGCCGGGCAGGCCGCGATTGGCGGCAATAGCATAGACATGGGTCATACGCGCGGTCAGGATCGTGTCAGCCTTGCCGCCCGCCATAAGCCGGCCGTCATCGTCCAGGGCTGCGAAACCGTCTGCCACGCGCGAAGGTTTGGAAAAATCCAGCAATCTCTGGCCCTGACAGTCGAGCCAGTGCCGGTGCGGCATCGAATGCAGCCAGCTTGAAGCGGGCTGCATGACCGTGACAAGCGCTTCAACCATTGACAATCATGCCGCCGTTGACATGGATCGTCTGCCCCGTGACGTAGGACGCATCGTCCGACGCCAAGTAGACATAAGCCGGCCCCATCTCGCTGGGTTGGCCTATGCGGCCAAGGGGCGTGTCCTTGCCCATATCCGCCACCGCCTGCGGGTCTGACGGCCCCCAGCTTGCGGGCTGCAACGGCGTCCAGATCGGCCCGGGGGCGACCGCGTTGACGCGGATTTTCCGCTTGGCAAGCTGGAGGGCGAGCGCGCGCGTAAACCCCAGTTCGGCCGCCTTGGTGGTGGAATAGGCGACAAGCGCCTTGTTTCCCGCAAAGGCGTTGACGGAGGATGTGTTGATAATGGCACTCCCTTCCGCCAGATGGGGCAGGGCCGCGCGGGTCATGTAGAAATATCCGTTGATATTCACATCCATATGGCGTTGCCACATGGCATCGGAAATATCGGTCAGATCCTCGCTGATATACTGCACGCCAGCATTGTTCACCACAATGTCGAGCCCGCCCAGCGTCCGCACCGTGGCTTCCACCGCCTTGTCGCAGACCTCGCTTTTGGAAACATCGCCTTGGATGGCGAGGGCTTTCGTACCCTCCGCCTCGATCAGACGTACGGTTTCCTGCGCATCTTCCTTTTCTTCGAGATACAGGATCGCGACGTCCGCTCCTTCGCGGGCAAAGTGCAGGGCCGCGGCCCGGCCGATACCGCTATCGCCCCCCGTAATCAGCGCACGACGCCCCTTCAGCTTCCCGCTGCCACGGTAATCGGCGCGGATATGTCGCGCCTGCGGTTCCAGCAGACGTTCGACACCCGGTTGATGACCCTGGCTTTGAGGGGGAATAGTCTGGCCCATGCGCTCTCTCCTGCATCAAGGCGGTGACAGAGGGGCAGGTGGCGGCATTACTTGAAGATCGCCTGCCACGTGCCTGATTCTAAAACTCCTATAAACAGAAAGGGTTGCAGAACCTTTAAAAGCGGGCACGGCCAGGGGGCGCGATCGGCAACCTTTTCGCCGGCTTGACCTTATCACCACGACCATTGGCATGATGCGTGGGCTCCGCCACCCCACAAAGACCCAAGAAGCCGTATTCGGGCCAGGAGCACGCAATGAAGGGATTTTCACGACTGGCCTTCGGGATTGCCAGCATCATGCTGATGCTGCTTTCATTCGGCCTCATTTTCTACGGCCTGCTCAACCTGCTGGCGGTCCTGCTGACATCCTGGCACGAAGGACGGGACGCCGTGCTTCTGGCGATCAGCTACGTGGTGATCGCGATTGCCGTTTTCGACGTGGCAAAATATTTCATGGAAGAAGAAGTCATCAAGGCGCGGGTCAATATATCGGCCGTGGAGGCACGACGCAGCCTGACCAAATTCATTACGACCATTGTCATTGCCGTCTTTATCGAAGGACTGGTGTCGGTCTTCGAGGTCAGCAAACAGGATATCGAGCAGATCGTCTATCCGATCGGCCTGCTGGTCACGGCGACCGTCCTTGTCCTGTCCCTTGCCCTGTATCAGCGCATCAGTGTTGAAACAGAACAGCGCGAATTACGCAAAATTCAGGACGGTGCCCGTGGGGCCGCTACGTCCTGACAACCATGGCGTGCGGCGGTCCTTTGGGGCTCAGGGCTCGCAGGAATCATCGTTTTGCCGGGCGGTCTCGCGTTCGCGCAATGCCTGTTCCAGACGGGTGGCGACTTTTGTTGCGAAATCCGCCGGGACGGCCTTGCCCAGTTGGGGGAGAATACGCTCCACCGCCAGCAGCACATCGGGGGTGGCATCGGGCAGGGCCTGCTCCCACCAGTGCAGGGCCTGTTGCACATCCCCCGCTTCGGCCAGCAAGGTGGCGTAGTTGTGCTGGCCCCGGTAATCGCCCTCTTGTGCTGAACGATGATACCATTGCCGGGCCATGGCCCGGTCCTGATTCACCACCCAGCCTTCTTCGTAAAACCGGGCCATGATGTTCATGGATTTTGCATGGCCTGCCTCCGCCCCGGTGCGAAAAAGCGCAAAGGCCGTGGGCAGGTCCTGCGGGCGGCCAAGCCCGCGCATGGTCAGGATGGCCAGATTATAACGGCCCCAGTTGTCACCCAGTTGGGCGGCCCGGGCATAGTGCTGCCCGGCGTCTTCCAGGCTGCGCGGGCAGCCCCAGCCAAAATGGCTGCAACGCCCCAGCATGTTGTGCGCCGGCCCATACCCCGCATCCGCCGCCATGCGGAACCATACCAGTGCCGCCTTGGGGTCGGGGGGCATGAACTGGCTGTTGAGCAATACCTTGCCCCACAGCACCTGTTCGAGATGATGCCCCAGCAAGGCCCGCTGCCGAATGGCCTGAATATCATCAGGCAGGGCAGGGCGGACCGTGCGGGGGCGCGGCCTGGGCCCCCGGCGCAGAAGCTTGCCAAACAGGGTGCGGGACATGGTACCGATCAGTAGTCCGCCGCCAGGTTGAACAGGAACGCCCGACCGATGGACGGCGTGACACGATTGGAGAACAGGCTGCCGTAATTGAGACGATTATCCAGGTTGTAGCCGTTCATCGTCACCTTCCAGTGGTTGTCGAAGTGATGCGAGATCACGGCATCGAACTCGACATTGGCAGGCACGCGCGCGGTGTTCGCGGCATCCAGGTAAACACCCTCGCGCCAGGTCAGGCCGCCACCGAACATGACGTTGTAAGGCGTCTGGGGTGCGATTTCATACGTGGACCAGACCGTCGCCTGGTTGCGCGGCACGAACTGCACCTGCTTGCCACGATCCGCCGCCGTGGCGGACGAGGTGGTCTTGCTGTCGTAACGGGCATAGGTGGCAATGATGTTCCAGTTCTTGAGGATCCGGCCGGAGGCGCTCAGTTCCACGCCCTGGTTGCGCTGGCTGTCGCTGGAAGCCGAGATATCCCCATTGCTGTCGGTCTGGATGGAATTGCCTTTCTCCAGCCGGAACACGGAGGCGGTAAAGCCCATACGATCGTGGAAAGCGGAATATTTCGCACCGATTTCATATAGGTTGCTCCGCTCGGGCTTGAAGCCTTCCGTGGTGGATTTGAGCGGCTCGGAACTGTTGGTCACGTACAGGCCCAGCGGGGTCGTCGATTGCGCCCAGTTGAAATAGATCATGGAATGACTGTTGGGCGTATACATCAGGCTGACATTCGGGTTGAACGTGTCCTGCTTCTGCCCCAGATAGGTATCGGCCGTGGCTGTGGAACCGCCCGTGGCACTGTAATGGCTGTTCCAGTGATCCCAGCGGAAACCCGCCCGGACCGAGAACCACGGCACCAGCCACGCCTGTTCGGACAGGAACGCCCCGACATCCGTGGCGTCACCCGTCTTCCACTCCTTGCGGCCGACGCCGCCGGGCATGTTGGTCAGGTTCCCCGGGTATTGACCCGCCCCACCCAGCACAAGGCCCGGCACGGCCGATGACGGATCAAGCAGGCTGGTTCCGGGTCGTGTGGTGGCATAGGCGTAATTCTGCCGCCGGTCATAGACATGTTCGACATCCACACCACCCACGATCTGGTGCCGCACACTCCCCGTTGAGAAATTGGCAACGGCGGAGGCCACGTTCTGTGCCGACCAGTCGTTCTGGCGATAGGGATTGGGCCCGCCAAGGCCGCCGTTACGGCTGATGGTGGCAAGCTGCGGTGTGCTGGAAAACAGGTAGTTGGAGCATGTCAGGTCGCACGCTTCCTGCGAGGCTGAGAAATAGCGGTGGTAGATACCAAAACGCGTGTCGTTATAAACCGAGACATACTGGTTGACGTCCCATTTCAGGCGGCCTGTCAGCATGTCGGTGCTGCTGTTGTCCTGGTCATAGGTCGTGCCGTACCAGTTGGTGCGGGAAACGCCGTATTCGGTCACCGGCTTGTTGATGCGGTTCGTAAAAGACGTGGTCGGCACGCCATAATCGGGTATGCGATTATCGGTCTGATGGAAATAGTCGATCGTATAGGAAACTTTCTTGCCCACCCCGAAGGTGATGGACGGGGCAATACCCCACCGATGCGAGAAAAGATCGTTTCGGCCCACGGTGTTGTTTTCATTGCCCATGGCGGAAAAACGCAGGCCGATACTATCGGTTATCATGTGGTTGACGTCGAGCGTGCCACGGTAATAAGCACCGCTGCCGCCCGAGAACGTGGCATTGACATGGTCCTTTGTGGTCGCGGTCTTGGTGGTGATGTTGATCGCCCCACCCGTCGTGCCGTTACCGAATAGCTGCGAGCTGGGCCCCTTGATGACCGCGACATTGTCGTAGTTGAAGCTGTCACGCGTATAGACACCGAAATCGCGCAGGCCGTTTTCGTAAATGTCGTTCTGGGCCTGGAAACCGCGGATCAGGAACTGGTCGCCCGCCATGCCGCCTTCGCCCTCACCCACGGACGCGGTAATGCCGGGCACGTTTTTCAGCGCCTCGTCAAGCGACTTCACGTTCTGCTGCTGCATCAGCATCTGCGGGACGATGTCGATGGTCTGCGGCGTATGCAGGACATCCTGCGGCAGGCGGCTGATACCCATGGGAGTATGCAGCGTATTCATGGGGGAGGCAGTGACCAGCCATTCCTCTGATTCCGTGCCGTCAGCCTGCTTATGGGTGGTCGGGCCCTTGCCACCACTATTCGCAAGCTTTGCCGTCTGCCCGGAAGACTGGACGTCCTGCGTGGTGGCGGGCGCTGCAGGCGTGGTATCCGTGGTTGTATCCGCAGCGCGTGCCGCGTCGGTCATGAAGGGGAGAGTGCCATACCCGACTGCCAGGCCAACGGCCAGGGGTGCGGAATTGATATACCGCCGGATAGGGGATGTTGCCATGACTGCTCGGTGCCTTCCGAATAATGCCTCTGATTCGCAGTTGCAAATAACTGTATCTGATAATGATTTGCAACTTCGCCACCCATGCGTGCTGGTCATGGCTTATATGACTGTGGCATTTCCATCACAGGCACTGTGACCGCACCGGCCAGATTTCAGGGAAATGGGGCGCTGATCGCGCGACACTGCTCGCAATATAGTGAACGGGTGAGGCAGGGCGTATCGGCGGCCCGGTCAAGGTGCCAGGGGTTTTATGGCACCAATTGCAAAAACATCCATCCGCGCGTGGCTATGGACGGCAGGGCCATATCGGGGGTTGGCCCGAACAGGCCTTGGCCATGTCGCCTGGCGCATAACCAGCCTTTACGCGCCGCGAACATGGCCTGGCATCAGGGCCTGGTATCGGGCTCTGGGCTTAATGAATGACGCCGCAGGCGATACGGTCCCCCGAACCGCCAATCGGCTGGCTTTGGTAATCATCGGGCTTGGCATGAATGACAAGGGCCGCGCCATCGGCATCAAGCAGGGCAGGGCGGCTGCCTTCCCCCTTGAGCGAGACCAGGGTGGAATACACTTCCACCGTAGCGGAACCATCGGCTGCGACAAAGAGATTGGGCAGGTCGCCTTCATCATTCGCGTTCGCGTTCAGCAGCCCATGCACCACAGGTTTGGTCGTATGGACATGCGCACCGGCGCTGGTGAATTTTGGTGCCTCGCACACGCCTTTTTCATGAAAATGCATGCCGTGCCAACCCGGGGTCAGTCCTTTTGCCTCGATATGGAGCAAAACCCCCTTGGGCGCATCGGTAACATGAACCGTGCCAAGGTCTTTACCATCCGCACCTGTCAGGCTTGCTGTCGCCGTATCAGCGGCAAGACCAAGAGAAGGAAGCAGGGCAAGCCCGCAGGCCAGGGCGACTATGGAGCCGTTACGTCGTGTAAACATCTGGTCTTCCTTTATCAAAAAGGGGTTATAACATCCCGCAAGCAGGCTGCCGCAATTCACGCCTCATCGCAACAAGAGCGCCTTGGGCCTTTTTGCATGGCTGTTAACGCCTGTCGGCGCATTCGTATGCTTTGCAATTTTCCGTACCACGCTGCGCTATGACCCGCTCTTGCCACCCCCCGCCGTGAATGGCAAAAAGATCGGGCTATTCGCGACCGAGAATCACTTGCATATAAAAGAATATATGAAAAACAATAAGTTATATCAATAAATTGGACATTTTCAGGCCCCACACGACCCTGATCTGTATCTGCAAAGACACAGTTTGACGGCGATGTCGAATTTTCGAGGATTATGTTAATGAGAATCTTTCTCATTCGTGCTGAAAGTCAGTCTCTCTCCTCGGCGGTATAGGAATTTTCAATCTGGAGACTGATGGATGAAACATCCCGGCTTATCTCCTGCTCCCGGCGCGGGCTCTGTTCCAGCCATGGCCCGGGCTGCTTCAACATGGCACGTCCCGCCCTTGCCGAGGGAGATCGGACCAGCGTGGCAGGGGGCATGTCTCATGACCCGATGCCGGTTTTATAATCCCGCATTTGCTTGAACCGCAGCACCGTGCCTGCATTTTTTTGCTCTAGGAGGTCTTTTTTAATGCCTGCCGATCCTTCCACGAACCCCGCTGGCACCGCTGCCCGGACCAGGACGCAGAACCCGCTGAATGTCTTTATGAACCGTTACGGCACACCGCTGACAACGGGCTTTTTCGTCATTTCCGCCGTAACCGGCATAGCCCTGTTCTTCCATTGGGGTCCGGGATCGTTTCACCCCATGCATGAATGGCTCAGCATGGTGCTGCTGGTGCCGTTTATACTGCACATGGTGCGTAACTGGAACGGGCTGGTCGGCTATGCACGCCGTGGCACGCTTTACGTGCCGCTTCTGCTTTCGGTTCTTGCGGCCGCGTATTTCGTATTCGCGCCCGCCAGCCCGCAGGTGGGCAACAGGCAGGTCGCCTTCCGTCTGGCGTCCCTGGCGACGAAGGCCCCGATCTCCCAACTCGCACCGGTCCTGGGGATGGATGTGCCGGAACTGACACACCGGCTCCGCGCGGAGCATTTCACCGTAGAGGGCGAAAACCAGTCCCTGGATGAAATATCCCAGGCCAATAGCCGCACCACGAACGAGGCACTGGCCGCCATCATGCAGATGCACGGCGGAAGGCAGGGCAGGGGCCAGTCAGCCAGACAGGCCGACGGGCAAGCGAACGGCCAGGCGGGGGATCACGCAGGCGATCAAGGGGGCAGCCATGCCGACGATCAGTCCGGTGACCCCATGAACGGCGAACACAGGGGTGACCATCACCGGGACGACAGACCTGCCGAGAATTAAGGCAAGGCCCAAACCCGTCTCAAGCGAGCATGCCTAGTCATGAACGCAGCCCCAGGCGGGTAGAGGGATGGGTACGCGCCCACATTGTAAGGCGCGGCCCATCCCCGGCGTTAAAGCAAAGCCCACGGCCTCTTTCCTGGTGACATGGTCGTTGGCAAGGCGTTAAAAGGCAGGCATGAGCGTAGTGCCCAGGCATTGGACGGGACATTCCCGGCCGCCGAGCCATTCTTTTCGGGGGCCGACTTTCGGCTTTGGGCCTCTGCATCTGTGGGCACGAAACAGGTGGGCGAAAAAGCCGTTTCCCATCCCCGGTGCCCTGTTCAAGGCGGGCTTTCATATCGCCTGTCACGGCCTGTTGGCCCTTTCCTGGCTGGCGATGGATGGCAGCGCCCATGCGCAAGGCTGCGCGCCCCTTCCTGACGGGCGTAACCCATGCCCGGTCCAGCTTGTCCGCCCGGTAGCGCGGCCTCTTTCAGCCATGGCGCAGGTCGGGCGGGACATTTTCTTCGATCAGGCTCTTTCGGGGAGCGGGCATCTCTCCTGCGCGTCGTGCCATGTGCCGCAGAATGACTACGCGCCTGCGGGCACGACCGGGTTCATGCCGGGCGGGCGCAGGCTGGAGCGCCAGGGCAGCAGGAACGTGCCCTCCCTCATGTATCTTGAACGCCAGCCCCCGTTCAGCATCGGGCCCGATAACGCCGAAAGCGAAGGAACAGGCACGCCACCCGCTGCGCCGCTTCCCACCCCAAGCCAGTCGCCGCCTGCGGGCACATCACCCACGCCTTCAACCGCCCCACCACCCGCCAAGACTGCGCGCAACACCCAGGATTCAGCCGCAAATCTTGTCCCGCAAGGCGGATTGTTCTGGGACGGCCGGGCCGACACGCTGGAGGAGCAGGCCAATGGCCCGCTTTTCAACCCCGATGAAATGGCAGCCGACAAAGCAGCCGTCATCCACCATTTGCAGCATGCATCCTATACAGCCGCACTTCTCGCGCTGATCGGCCCCAATGCCGCGAACAAGCCGGACCTCCTGCTGTCCGAAGCGCTTTTTGCGCTGGCACGCTACCAGATGGAAGAACAGCGCTTTCACCCCTATTCCAGCAAGTTCGATCTCTGGCTGGAGGGAAAAGCAGCCTTCACCCCGCAGGAACGGCGCGGCTACCTGGCGTTCAATGACCCGGACCGGGCAAATTGCGCGGCCTGCCATGTCGATCTGGTGGGGCCGGACCGCGTGCCCCCCCTTTTGACGGATTACCAGTTCGAAGCGCTTGGCGTTCCCGCCAACGCCCATACGCCCCGCCCCACGCCTGACCTTGGGCTGTGCGACAGCGGGCGGCTTATTGCCAAAGCTGCCGGCTATTGCGGCATGTTCCGCACCCCCAGCCTGCGCAATGTTTCCCGGCGACAGGTTTTCTTTCATAACGCCGCCCTGACAAGCCTGACACAGGCCGTTGATTTCTATCGGCTGCGCGACCCGATGCCGCAGGCCTTCTATCCACGCAACAGGGCCGGCCAGGTCTTGAAATACAATGACCTCCCGGAACGCTTCCACCCCAATATCGACACGCAGGACAAGCCCTTTGGCCAGGCGGAAGGGATGGCCCCGGCCTTCAGTGAACAGGAACGCGATGATATTATAGCTTTTTTAAAAACGCTTGCTGACAGACGCCAGCACTAGACAGATTACGGAACGCGCCGCATATCTTGGTATGGAAAACAGAGCTGCGGAATGGCTTTGCCAGTCTTGAGGAAAAACTCCGTAACTCTTTGTTTTTAAAATATAAATACTTTCTTTCTGCGTCATCACCACTGGGGAAAGCCATTCAGTATGCCAAAACCCGTCACTCACCTAGCTGCGATGGCATGCGTGCTTTCCCTGTGCTCCACCGCCCTGGCGGCACCGGCCCCGCACCCCAAAAAGGTTACGGCCACGCCCATCCGCCATCTGGTTGTCATCTATCAGGAAAATGTCTCCTTCGATCATTATTTCGCGACATATCCCAACGCCACCAACCCTGCCGGCGAACCCGCCTTTGTCGCCCAGCGGGGCACGCCGGGGGCGGATACGCTTATAGCCGCCGGGCTGCTGGAAAATAACGCCAATAACAGCCCGGCCAACGGGGCCGACGCCGCAGCCCCTTTCAGGCTGGACCGCAGCCAGGCCGCGACATCGGACCAGAACCACGACTACACGGCCGAGCAGATGGCTTATGACCATGGCCGGGCCGACCTGTTCCCCCGCTATACCGGCACCGCATCACCCGGTGGCGTTGGCGCCTTTCATACAAGGGGGCAGGTCATGGGGTATTTCGACGGCAACACGGTCACGGCATTCTGGCGCTACGCCCAGCGTTACGCCATGAGCGATGCTTTTTATACCGATACGTACGGCCCCTCCACCCCCGGTGCGCTGGAAGTGGTTTCCGGCCAGACCAACGGGATGATGATCAAGAAAACCACGCAGCACCTTGCTACCAGAGAGGTGACATCGCCGTTCATCAGCGACGGGCAGGGTGGTTTTACCATGATCAACGACATCGACCCGGCGGATGACGTGTGCTCGACCCCGTCGGATCAGGTGTGGATGGCAGGGCAGAATATCGGCGATCTTCTCAACGCGGCCCATATCACCTGGGGCGGCTTCATGGGCGGGTTCGACCTTTCCGTTCGGAACACCAACGCCACCACGGGGTGTGGCAGAAGCACATTCTCGCCCACTGTCTCGCAAAGCGTGGTCGATTACATTCCCCACCATAACTGGTTCCAGTATTTTCCCAGCACGGCCAACCCCACCCATGCGCGCCCGTCTTCAACGGCTGCCATCGGGCATAGCCTTGAAAGTGACGGCAAATCCCGCGATCCCGCAAACCATGAATATGACCTGAAAGATTTTCTGACGGCCGTTCGGGCGGGCAACATGCCAGCGGTCTCGTTCCTGAAACTGCCTGCCTTCCAGGACGGGCACGCAGGCTATTCGAACCCGCTGGATGAACAGGCAGGCATTGTCGGGCTGGTCAATTTCATCCAGAGCAGGCCGGAATGGAAAGAAACCGCCATTATCATCACCTATGACGATTCCGATGGCTGGTACGACCACGCATTCGTCGCCCCCGCGCATGGCTCCTTCGATCCGGAGGCTGACCAGCTTGATGGGCCGGGCCGCTGTGGCACCGCCCCCGCACCGCTGGGTGTTACGGGCAAACCGGTCAATGGCCGCTGCGGCCCGGGCACGCGCGTGCCCCTGCTTGTGCTGTCCCCCTGGGCGCGGCGCAATTATATCGGCCATACGCTGATCACCCAAAGTTCGATTACGCGCTTTATCGAGGATAACTGGCTGAACGGCCAGCGGCTGGGCAAGGGCTCGTTCGATGAAACAGCGACCCCGCTGGACGAGCTTTTCAATTTCCGCACCCGGCCTGACTTGGCTCCCCTGTTCCTGACCCCCGACAAGGCCGACCCGACATCGCGCAAAAAGCTGGCGCTGTAGAGCCCGCAAAAGCCGTGTAAAGCCTATCCGCGCGCGGCGTGCCCGCCCGGTCTCCCCCACCGGGTTGGGCCGCGATCGGGCCAGCCGCGGTTTACAAAGTCGCGTAGCTGGCCGCGTAGGCTTCAGCCAGTGCGGCTTCAAGCTCGCGGCCTTCGCGATAGGGATCGAGCGTGTGCGGGCGTTCGACCCCGGGCAACAGGCGCGGGCAGGGCTCGGGCTTGCCCAGGACCGTTCGCACCGGAATGCGCTCGGCATAGATCGGCAGGCTGTAATCCTCCTCATTATCGCCAATGCCCTTTGTACGGACCTTGGCGGAGGCCCGTTCGATATCCATGGCGATCACCGCCGTGGCCTTGATCTCCTGGGCCGAACTCTGCCGCAACAGCGCCGTCCTGTGGGGGAACAGGCGGTCCACCATCATGACCAGGGCGCGTTCCTTTTCGGCCGGATCGGTGACCAGCCTTGCCTGGCCGAACACCATGACCGACCGAAAATCCACCGAATGGTTGAACCCGCAGCGCGCCAGCACAAGGCTGTCCAGTTGCGTGACGGCAAGGCAGGCGGGTTCCCCGTTCGAGAGGTTGCGCAGCATGCGGCTTGCACTGCTGCCGTGCCAGTACAGGCGCGTACCCTCGCGCCAGTAGAGTGTCGGCGTGCAATAGGGTTGCCCCTCGATCACGTAGGAGACGTGGCACAGCATGCCGCCATCGAGCAGCGCATGAATGGTCGCATGATCATAGGCACCGCGTTGGTGAAGCCGCTTGACGCGGTTGACGGTATCCACGGGGTAGGCTGTCGCATTGTCGCTTGTCATTTCGATCTCTCCGGCGTTGTGCCCCATCACAAGCACGGATAAAGTGGTCGGAACGAGTGCCAATTATGGGCAAAGAATGCCAACCACTTTAAAGCGTCCCGGTGCCGTGCTTGATATTCCCCTGCCACTGGACCGCGCGGCAGGGGGGCAGGCGCTTCAGGTTCATGCGGGTTTGCGCGCCGCCATTCTGGATGGGCGACTGGCTGCGGGGCTGCGCTTGCCATCCACCCGCGCCCTGGCCCAGCAGTTGCATGTCAAGCGCAATGCCGTGGTCATCGCCTATGAGCATCTGCAAAGCGATGGCCTGGCCGAAGCCCGCACGGGCTCGGGCACCTTCGTTGCCGCGCTGCCCGCCACCGCCCGCCATAAATCCACGACAAAAGCGCTTTCGACCACCATAAAACCCCTGCCGGGCCGCGTGTTCGCCCTGGGCAAGACCTATGCGGACCCGCGCCTGCTGGGCAGGCTGGCCACGGCCATGCGCCGCCGGATCATGAAGGGTAATGACCTCGAATTCAGCTTTGGCGACCCGCGCGGCCACCCCCTGCTGCGCGAACAGGTCGCCCGTTATCTTGCGGCCAATCGCGGTGTTATCTGCGATCCGGCGTGTGTGGTTATCATCAACGGCACGCAGCAGGGGTTGCGGCTTTGCGCGCAGGCCCTTTTGCACCCGGGCGATACGGTCTGGGTGGAAGACCCCGGCTACCCCGCGGCCCGCGCGACCCTGGCTGCTTCGGGCCTGAACGTATGCCCCGTGCCGGTGGATGCCGAAGGGCTGGATGTCAGCCAGGGTGCTGCGCGGGCGGCAGGGGCCAGGGCTGTCTATGTCACGCCCTCGCACCAGTTCCCCAGCGGCGTTACCATGTCCATGAACCGGCGCGCAGCCCTTGTCGCCTGGGCACGCGCATCCAATGCCTGGATTTTGGAAGACGATTACGACAGCGAATTCCGCTATGCGGGCCCACCCCTGACGGCACTGGCCGGTATTGGCGGGGGTGACCGGGTTATCTATCTGGGCACGTTTTCAAAAATCCTGGCCCCCGGCCTGCGCCTGGCCTACATGGTTGTCTCGCCCGATACGGTTGAAGCCATTGTAGCGGCGCGGGCCGGGCATGACCGCTTTCCACCCGGCCATATGGCGGGGGCCGTGGCGGAACTGATGGAAGACGGCTTCGTGGCCGAGCATATCCGCCGTATGCGGCGCCGGTACCGCATTGCACGCGATACCGTCGTTGCCACGCTGCGTGCCTCGGCCGCCGGCGCGCTCGACGTGGTTACGCCCGAGCAGGGGCTGCACCTGCTGGCGCGCCTGCCACCCGGCTTACCGGATGATGCCGCAACCCATATCCGGAAGCGCGCGGGGGTCGAGGCCCGACTGCTGGCCGAAACCTATGCCGAACACGCGCCAAGCCAGGGTTTCATCCTTGGATTCAGCGGACATGACCTGCACGACCTGACCTCCGCCGCGGGCGCACTGGGTCAGGCCGCCCGCAACTATTGTAACGACAGGGGGTAACGGGAGCATCTGTCCCGCGTTGCCGAAAGGGTTTTCAGGCATCATGGGGAGAGGACTGCGAAAAATCCCCCGCCTTCCACGTGAGGTGAAAACGCGGCGTGGCGCTGGAATTATCGTAGACCGCACAGTCCACCCGTTCCGCCCCGAGTGTGAAGACGGCACTGGCCAGCGTATTTTCGTTATCCGGATCGTCGGGCTGGGTTCTGAAGATAGGCAACACCTTGTCATGCGTGTCGCGCAGGATCGCCAGGGCGCCGTTCGCATCGTAGTACGTGCAGGCTGCCAGCAAAGCATCCGCACGCTCCTGCCGCGCATGTGAAGATGGGGTGATTTTCTGCGCTGCACTGCGCATGGCGTCATGCACAAGATGGTTCGCATGCGCACCGGGGCGCACCACCGGCAGGGCCGAAAGCCTGCCATGCGTGATTTCGATGCTGAAAATATGAGCCTCCCCCGGCCGGGCCAGGGTCAGATGATAGCCACCCGAACGCGGGAGGGCGCGCAGCAGTTCCACCCCCTCGCTGATCGAACCGCAATCCAGCAAGGCCCTTGTCAACACCATGCGGGGCAGCCCTTCACCCCCTGCGAGTGAGCGAATGTTGTTCACGGTCATCACCAGCCCCGCATCATTGAGTGAAAACGCATGACCGGGGATGGACGCAGGGTAGACAAAGGCCGTAAAGGCACGCCCCTGCGTGGGGCGGATCGTCGCCAGCGCACAGCCCGGTCGCAGGCCGGGGTCGCCATCTTCGTTATGGGCCACAAGCTGGGGTGGGCCAGGGAACTGCACGGTCGTGCAGCCATCGGGGTTCATCGCCCGGATATCGCCCCGGCAGTTCCAGGCGAATACGGCATCGAACGGCAGGTCCAGGCCATCCGCCAGACCGTGCAGTTCCTCGTAGAAATGGGGAAAACGGGCCTGTGTCAGCGCGCGGGCCGCATGCACGTAGGGCTGGTCGCAAAAACTGGTCACCGCCGCCCAGGCATGGGTGCGCACAAGATGCCCGTGCGCCGTCGCAGCACCATGCCGCCCCAGGGCCAGCCCGATTTCATACGGGGTGCCGCTTATGTCCAGTTTGGCAAGACGGTGAGGGGGCTCAGTGTACATGATGCAGGAACTCACGCAGACGAGGGTTTTCGGGGTTGTCGAGCAGGGCTGCCGGGTCGCCATCGACCGTGATCTTCCCGCCTTCCATGAAAATAAGCCGCGTGCCGACCTTGCGGGCAAAGCCGATTTCATGGGTTACGACGATCATGGTCATGCCTTCCTCGGCCAGGGACTGCATGACCCGCAGCACCTCCTGGCGCAGTTCGGGGTCCAGTGCGGATGTCGGTTCATCGAACAGCATCAGCTTGGGTTTGACGGCAAGGGCCCGTGCAATGGCCACGCGCTGTTGCTGACCGCCCGACAGTTCGGCGGGATAATGGTGGCCACGTTCGCCCAGCCCCACCTTGGCCAGCAGAACCTCGGCCTGCACCAGGGCCTCGGCCCGGTGGGTGCCGCGCACATGCCGTGGGCCGAACGCCACGTTCTCAAGTGCGGTCAGTTGCGGGAACAGGTTGAACTGCTGGAACACCATACCCGCTTCCTGCCGCAGGTGGCGTATGCGCGTGCGCTTTTCGCGCACGCTGATACCATCCACCACAAGGTCTCCGCCATCGATGGTCTCCAGCGCGTTGATACAGCGCAACAGGGTGGACTTGCCTGAGCCCGAAGGGCCGATCAGCACCACGACCTCACCACGCTGTATGCTCAGGTCCACGTCCCGCAGGACCGTCACCGGGCCGAAGGTCTTGGTTACATTCCTGAATTCGACAATGCTCATAGAATGCGCATCCTCTTTTCCGTAAAGCGCAGAGCAAGGGTCAGCGCACTGGTCATGATGAGGTACAGGATCGCCACCGCCGTCCAGATTTCGACCGCGCGAAAATTCGAGGCCATGATTTCCTGCCCCTCACGCGTCAACTCACCCACACCGATCACGATGAAAAGCGACGTATCCTTGAGGCTGATAATGAACTGATTGCCCAAAGGCGGTATCATCCGGCGCAGGGCAATGGGGCCGATGACAAAGACCAGCACTTTCCAGGTCGGCAACCCCAGGGCCAGCCCGGCCTCCTTCAACCCCTTGTTGACGGACAGAAGGGCGCCGCGCACGATTTCGGCAATATAGGCCCCGGCATTGATGACGATCGTCGCAATGGCGGCACTGAGCGGGGTAATGCGGATATGGGCCAGCATGGGCAGGGCGAAATAGATGAACATGACCTGCACCACAATGGGGGTGCCACGTATGAGTTCGACATAAACCAGGGCCAGCGCATTGAGCAGCCTGTTGCCAAAGGCGCGGGCGAAACCGGCAACAGTGCCGACAAGCGTGCCGCCCACAAGCCCTGCGGCTGCGATAAGAACGGTCAGCTTTGCCCCACCCAGAAGGGCTGGCAGCGCATCGACCACCACCGACCAGTCGAAATCCATAGGCTTACTCCCCTTGGTGCATGGGCCAGGTTGAAAGTTCAGGGCTTGGGTTCAACACCGAACCATTTTTTATAAATGGCGACATATGTGCCATCTTTGCGAAGCCTGGCGAGTGACGCATTGACCCTGGCCACCAGCGGGCTGCCCTTGGGAAAGCCGAAACCATATTGCTGCCCCATCATCTGTTCGCCCACGGTCTTGACCTTCCCGCGTCCGATCGTGTTGATGTAGTACAGGACATTGGGGCTATCGTGCATGGCGGCATCGACACGGCCGGTCATCAGTTCCAGATAAGCATTGTCGAAATTCGGAAACAGCCGAAATTCCGTATCCTTGAAATGCTCCTTGGCGTAATCGGCCGATGCCGTGCCGGTCTTGAGCGCCAGGATCTTGCCCTTGAGATCCTGCGGGCCGGTAATCGCGCTGTCCACAGGTACCATCAGCAGGACGCCGCTATCGTAATAGCTGTCCGAAAAATCGATGACCTTGCGGCGTATTTCCTTGATGGTCATGCCTGAAATGGCCACATCAACCTGGCCGGTCTGCAAGGCGGGAATAATACCGCTGAAATCCATGGGCTGGAGGGTATAGGTCACGCCGATATCCTTGGCGATGGCATCCCACAGGTCGATATCGAAGCCGACATACTTGCCGCCCTGCTTGAATTCGAACGGCATGAACGCCGTATCGGTCGCAACCACAAGATCGGCGGCAAAAGCCGGGCAGGCCGACAGCACAAGGGCGAAAAGCCCAAAAAGCCAGCGGGGAATACGCATTGTCATGAAAAAAATCCTTTACGCCTGAAAACGTGTATCACCCCAAGCAGGCCAGACCGACAAACCCGCCTGCCACGATCAGAACGAGACCAGGGCCGCATCCACCGCATCGCCCAGGCGTTCGACAATCGCTGCGATATCGGTCTGCGCGACAATGAAAGGTGGGGCTATCAGGACATGATCGCCGTTCTGCCCGTCGATCGTCCCACCCATGGGGTAGACCATCAGGCCGCGGGCCATGGCTTCCTTCTTGATGCGGGCGTGCAGTTTCAACCCTGCATCGAACGGGGTCTTGCTGCTGCGGTCCTGCACCAGTTCCACCGCGCGGAACAGCCCGCGCCCACGAATATCGCCAACATGCGGGTGATCGGCAAAACGCTGGACCAGACCGGCATGCAGCGCATCCCCCATGGTCCGGACATTGTCCAAAAGCCCGTCACGTTTGAGAATGGTCTGCACCGCAAGGCTTGCGGCGGCCGCCATCGGGTGCCCGGCATAGGTATGGCCGTGCTGGAAATACCCCGAACCCTGGGCGAAGGCCTCGAAAATACGCCCCGACAGCAGCACGGCCCCCACGGGCTGGTAGCCACCCCCCAGCCCCTTGGCGATGGTCATGAGATCGGGGGCGATGCCATCCTGTTCGCAGGCATGCAGCGTGCCGGTCCGGCCCATGCCGCACATGACTTCATCCAGGATCAGCAAAACACCGTATTTATCGCAAATGCGGCGAATATGCCTGAAGTAATCCGCAACCGGCGGCACTGCGCCCGCTGTGGCCCCCACCACGGTTTCCGCCACGAAGGCCATGACCTGATCCGCGCCGAGTTCTAGAATTTTCGCTTCCAGTTCTCCTGCGGCCCGCCGGGCATAATCACCATCGCTTTCGCCCTCACGCTGGCCGCGATAAGCGAAGCACGGTGCGATATGATGGGTTTCGATCAGCAGGGGCAGGAACCGCGCACGCCGCCATTCATTGCCGCCCGTTGCAAGTACGCCCAGCGTGTTGCCGTGGTAGCTCTGCCTGCGTGCGATGATATGGCGGCGCTGGGGTTCGCCTTTTTCGACAAAATACTGCCGCGCCATCTTCAGCGCCGCCTCCACCGCTTCAGACCCGCCGCTGACAAGGTAGACGTGTTCCAGCGCTGCTGGCGCATCGGCAATCAACCGGTCCGCCAGTTCCTCCGCCACCTGGGTGGTGAAAAAGCTGGTATGCGCATAGGCCAGCCGGTCAAGCTGGGCATGCAGCGCGGCCTGGACCTCGGGGTGGTTATGACCCAGACAGGAGACCGCCGCCCCGCCCGATGCATCGATATAGGATTTGCCATCCGCATCGAACAGATGAATGCCCTTGCCACCCACGGCAACGGGCAATCGGCCATGAATGGAACGATGCAGCAGATGTGTCATGAGCCTGTCCTGACAGTAGAGGCGGGAAGATGGGCCTGAACGGCGTCAAGCCATGCGTCGGAGCGTTTTAGGGCCGCCAGCGTGCGTTCACCCCCATGGCCCGCAATCAGCGCGCCCAGCACCTCCGCCACGGCAAAGGCAGGCACCAGGCTGTGAAAGAAGGAGGGGCTGTCCGTCTGCACCAGGACGGAGGCATCCGCCATGAGGGCGAGGGGCGAGACCTCGCTATCGGTCACGGCAATAACGGGCACGCCCTGGCTGCGTGCATATTCGGCAATTTCTATGCTTGTACGCGTATAGGGCATGATACTGACGACCAGCAGCGCGTCATCCTTTTCCGCCTGGGCGATCGGGTCGGCCCCGGTGCCCGCGATCCCGTCGAGCAAAACGGATTTGCCCCCGCTGAGCGAAAGGATGTAATGCAGGTGCCATGCCACGGGGTGGCTGGCCCGCAGCCCCAGGCAATAAACAGTGCGGGCCTGGGCCAGATGTGTTGCAGCCGCCGCAAGCCGGGGCAGGGCGTGCGGGGCTGCCAGATGGGCGATCTGCTCACGCATCGAGGCCAGTATTTCCGCCGCCAGCGCGCCATCCCCCAGCAGCTTCTGGTGCTGCGCCTGTGCCCCCGCCTTGCCCGCAAAACCTGCCAGCCTGTCGCGCATGGCGTCCTTGTACAAGGTGCGGATCGCATCGTAGCCGTCATAGCCAAGATGCTTGGCCAGGCGTGTCATGGTTGCGGGTTGCAGTTCCGCCCGCCGGGCCTGTTCACGCATGGACAGCAAGGCGACATCCCGCGGGTTATCGACAACATACCGCGCCGCAGCCTGAAGCTGGGGGGAAAGCGCTTCAAAACCAGCGATAAGCGCGTCGTGCAGGGGGCCTTTGTCCACGGAGTGCCTTCGGTCTGATAGGGAGAATGAAACATACGTATCATAATATGAAATTAAAATACAAATGTATCTTTCAGGCAAAACAGGGAGAATCTTTCAAACTCCCGCGACCTGCCGCAAAACCGGTGACATGTTATTATTCATATGTATAATTATCCCATGTCCGATCTTCCGTGGACCCCAACATATCCGAGGAATGGCGGGCAGGGGGCTGTGTGCGGGCCGACTTGCTTGCAAGGGATCCGGACCAGCGCGGGCGGAGCCGGGGTAGGGGGCGTTCTTTTACCCGGCCCTAGCCTCAACCCTGCGCAGGGTCTGATAACCGATCGTAACATTTTCATTGTTCGGGCTGATTTTTTATATTAAACACATGACTAATATCAGCGTAGCGTCGTGGCGAGTCCGCCGTGGAGACCAAGACCATGAACACCAGAGCCCTTCCCATCACCGAGCGTGACGGCTGCCAGGACCCCGTGCTGCTCAATGACTGGCACGTCGTCGGCTTTTCGACCGATTTCGAACCTGGAAAACTGTATCCGCTGACACTGCTCGAACGCGACCTTATCGTCTGGCGTGACACGCATGGGGCCGTCCATGTATGGGAGGATCTGTGCATCCACCGCGGGGCGCGCCTGTCCAAAGGGTGGGTGCAGGACGACCAGGTCGTGTGCCCCTACCATGGCTGGCGCTACAATACGCAGGGCCGCTGCACCCTGATGCCCGCCGCCCCCGATGAAACGCCCATGAAAAAAGCCATGGCCTTCACCTACAAGGTGGTGGAGCGCTACGGGTTTGTATGGATGAGCCTGGGCGAACCTTCCCATGATATTCCGGTCTTTCCCGAATGGGATGATGCGGATTTCATCAAGGTGCATTCGGGCCCGTATATTTACGAAGCCAATGGCTACCGCTCCGTCGAGAATTTTATCGACGCGACCCATTTCCCCTTCGTCCACGCAGGTCTTAACGGCGTTACGGACAACCCCGACCGTCTGCTGCCCTACAGCGTCGAACTGACACCGACAGGGCTTAAATCTTCCGAGGTCAGGGTGTTCCAGCCGCAGGGGGATTTCCGGGGCATACCGGTGGTGGCCTTCTATACCTACCACGCGTTTCGCCCGCTGGTGGCCTATTTCTCCAAGCGCACGCAGGATGCGGACGCACAGGGCAACCCTGTCACGGATAAAAGCAATCTGTTCACGACGTTCTTCACGGTCCAGGCCGTTAACGACAAACAGTCGATCGTGCGGATCTGTGCCGCACTCGACATCAAACCGGCCCCTGACGCGGAACAGACACGCAAGCGGGCCGACGTAGTCTTCAACCAGGACCGCGAGATTGTCGAAACCCAGCGCCCCGAGCGCATTCCCGTGGAACTGCGCTACGAACTGCACCACCGCACCGATCTGATGGGCCAGCGCTATAGGTCCTGGCTGCGCGACCTGGGAGTAACCTACGGTGTCTACTGAACCGCAAAGCCTGCTGCTGCGGCTTGACGCCGTTGAACAGGCCGCCCGCGACATCAGGATTTTTCGTTTCAAGCCCGCCAATGGGGGAACACTTCCCCCCGCCAGCCCCGGTGCGCATATCGACCTGGAGATCGCCCCCGGCATGACGCGGCAATACAGCCTGGTGGACCTTGACCCATCGGGGAGCACATACAGCATTGCCGTGCAACGCCAGCCCAACGGGCGGGGCGGATCGGAAAGCCTGCACGCCCAGGCCACGATCGGTACGGAGTACCGGGCCCACGCCCCGCGCAACACCTTTCCCTTAAGCGAGAGACAGGGGGAAAGCGTGCTTTTTGCCGGGGGGATCGGTGTCACCCCACTGCTGACCCATTACAACGCCCTGCGTACGCGGGGGGAGGCTGTGCGCCTGTTCTACTGGGCCCGCACATCCGATGCATTTCTACACCATGCCACCCTGGCGGCGGACCCGAATGTCACCCTCTACGCCACCGAGGAAATGACAGCCCCCCGGCTTGAAGCGCTGCTCCCCGATATCGACCCTTCGGCACAGCTTTACTGCTGCGGCCCGGTGCGCATGCTCGAAGCCTTCAACCGCGCGACAGCCGACAGGGCAGCGGACTGCCTGCACACAGAGTATTTCGAAGCCCCTGCGGCAGCACCCGGCACATGCTCGGCCCCTTTCCGCGTGACCCTGGCGCGGCAGAACCGCACGCTGGAAATTGGCGCGGAACAGACAATTCTGGATGCGTGTCTCGCCGCAGGCATAGACGTTCCCTATTCCTGCGAGGAAGGGGTTTGCGGCGCCTGCCAGGTGCGTGTGCTCGAAGGCGGCGTGGACCACCGCGACACGGTCTGGCCTGCCGCCACCCATGAGCGTGAAAGCACCATGATCATCTGCTGCTCCCGCGCATCGGGCGATAGCCTGGTTCTGGATATCTGACGGCAGATACGAGATTTTTCAAATTATTCCGCCACTTCGCCATGAAGCCGAAAGCCTTTTCTTCATGCAGCCAAGGGCGCAGCAGACTGGATGACACCATGAGCAAGACATTAACGGTAGGCATTATCGGCGGCGGCATTGGCGGTGTGGCACTTGCCCGGGCACTTTTGCAGGCAGGCATCGAGGTGCGCCTGTTCGAAAAAGCCGCAGCCTTCGGCGAGGTAGGGGCCGGTATCCAGATGACCCCCAACGCTGTGAAAGTGCTCCAGGCACTGGGGCTGAAGGAAGGGCTGGAAAAAATCGCCTTCCTGCCGCAGGCCCTGGTCGGCCGGAACTGGAAGACCGCGCAGGAAAACTTCCGCACCCCGTTGGCGGGCGAATGCCCACGCCTGTATGGCGCGCCCTTCTACCACGTCCATCGTGCCGATCTGCATGCCCTGCTGGCGTCCGACCTGCCGGCCGATATCACGCAGTTCAATACCGGCTGCGTGGGGGTCGAACAGCGCGGCGACAAGGCTGCGGCCCTTTTCGAAGATGGCAGCGAATTCGAAGCCGACCTGATCGTGGGGGCCGATGGCGTACGCTCCACGGTGCGTGGCGCTCTTTTCGGGGCGGAAGCGCCGAATTTCACGGGCAAGATGTGCTACCGCGCGGTCGTACCGTTCGAGCATATGCCCGATTTCGTCAGCCCCGATTCCTCCTTCTGGATGGGACCACGCGCGCATGTCGTAACCTATTACGTGCGGTGTGGCGCCGCCGTAAACATTGTGGCGGTGACCGAAACCAGCAACTGGGTCGAGGAATCCTGGAGCGTTCCCAGTTCGCGTGAGGAACTGCTGGGCGTGTTTTCGGGCTGGCATGAAAACGTCATCAAGCTGTTCGAACGCACGGATACGGTTTTCAAATGGGGCCTGTTCGATCGCGACCCCATGAAAACCTGGTCCGTCGGTCATGTCACGCTGCTGGGTGACGCCGCCCACCCCATGCTGCCCTTCCTGTCGCAGGGGGCCGCCATGGCCATCGAGGATGCATTCGTCCTGGCCAAGGCCCTTGCGGCGAAGGGCCACGACATACCGGCCGCCCTGGCCGCGTATGAGGGCGAGCGCCTGCCCCGCACCAGCCGCGTGCAGCTTGAATCGCGCGAACGCGGCAAGACCTACCACAAGCAAAGCCGTTTCGCGCAGTTCAAGCGCGATCTCAGCTACAAGATAAAGGGGCTGTTCAACCCCCATGCCTCGGGCATTCAGGCCAGTTGGGTCTATGCCTATAACGCAACGGATTTCGACCCCAACCGGGTAAAGACCGCCGCATAAAGGCAGGGAGAAGCGTCAATGCTCTCTCTCGCCACCCAATGTCCGCCCTGCCGGGGCCTGACAAGCCCCGGGCCTTTCACGCCTGACTGGTGATGCATGGGGGGATTGGCCCAAACATCCCTATGTGTTCTGGATTGGACTTTCCCCCCTGTCTTCAAGGGGCTAAACCCCTTGAAGGGGAGAGAGACAGGACCATGACCAAGACAGCCAAAGCACCACGCAGGCCAGGCCGACCGGTGGAATCCCTTGATACCCGCGACACCATTCTCGACGTGGCGGAGCAGCAATTCGCAGCACTGGGCTTTGCGGGCACGACCCTGCGCGATATCGCCCGCCAAGCAGATGTCAATCAGGCGCTGATCGGCTATTATTTCGGTTCCAAGCAGACCCTGTTCGAAGCCGTGTACAAGCGCCGCGGGAGCGAGGTCAGCACCCTGCGCATGCGCGCCCTGGACGCCGTGGAGGCCGCAGCCAATGGCAGCCCGCCCGACGCACGCAGCATCATTCTTGCTTATTTAAGGCCGCAATTCGATATCAAGCGGCAATATTCCGCCTGGAGCAGGCTTCAGGCCCGTATCCATACCGAACCCGAATACAATGCCTTCCAGATCCGCAAGGATGTTTATGACGTTGTCACCCAGCGTTATATCGCAGCACTCGAAAAAGCCCTGCCGCATATAGACCCCGCAGATATCCACTGGCGCATGACCTTCATGATCGGGGCCTATCTGTACGTGCTGGCCGATGTCGCGCGACTGGATGAAGTCTCCACCCAGCGTTACAGGGGCGACGATATCGATGAAACGATAGACAGGCTCGCCAGCTATTTCGTGGGCGGCATGCTGGCCCCCAGCACCTATGCGTTCCCGCCCGCCCCGGAAAAAAGCAGGCCCGCAAAGGACAGGACTGCGGGCCGTTCAGCGGTGCAAACCCAGCCTGGCTCCCCCGCGCCGGGTTAGGGGGGACGTTTCGTAAATCTATCCGCGAAATATTCTGTCGTTGCATAGTAGTCTTTGGCCGTTACCTTCTTAAAAGGTGGTGTTCCCTAAAGCTTTTGGAAAAAAGCTTCACCAAAAACTTTTATTTTTATTGTTCACTGCGTTATTTTGAGGCAACTTTTGACGGGTACAGCAGCCTATTACCGTCAGGCTTCTTCAACCGTTAGCGGACGGGCACCCAGAAAACACCCTAATCCCGCGCTGTCAGCGCCACTTTTTTCGTGTCTTTTGCCATGCAGACAGCCAGAAGCGTCAGCCACGCCGCACCGATAATCCAGCTTGCGGACAGGAAATATGCGTATTTCAGATGCGTGAACAGGGTCATGACCAGCGGTGTCGTACCACCAAAAACCGTGTTGGAGAGATTGAACGCCACGGCAAAGCCGGAATAACGTACCTGGGCCGGGAAAAGACCTGCCAGGAAGAACGGCAACGCCCCGTCTGCCAAGGCAAGAAATGCCGCCAGCAGCAATTCGCACGCCAGAATTCCGCCGGGCGGCAGATGCGGCATCAGCCACAATATGGGCAGGTAGAAAAGCATGAAGCACAGGGCCGATATGGCCAGGACTTTTCGCGCCCCCAGCCGATCAGCCAGGAAACCCGCCCCCATGACGGCCGGAACAAAGACCAGCAGGGGCAGTATTTCCCATTTCACAGTGTTCCGTCCCGCGATCAGGCCGGATGAGAGCAGGAAAGTCGGCAGAAAGGTCAGCACAAAATAAAAGCCCACTGCGTCCAGAACGGCAGCCAGGAACCCGATCAGCAACGTGCCGCGATACTGGCCGACAAGATGGCGGATGGGCGTGATATCGTGGGTAAAGGTGCTTGGTGGCGTGGCATCGAACACGCGCCTGCGCAGGAAAAACGCCAGAAGACCAAGCGGGATCGAGACCAGAAAAGGCGCGCGCCACATCCAGTCCTGCATTGGACCGCCATGTGACAAGATGGAAAAACCATAGATTAGGCACGCACCCGCCAGTAGCCCCATGGCTTCCCCCGCGGGCACGACCGCCGTCAGCACGCCACGCAGTCGGGCGGGCACGGTTTCGGCCAGGATAATGGCCGCACCGGCGTATTCACCTGCCGCAGACAACCCTTGCAAGAGCCTGAAGAACAGGAGCAGGCAGGGCGCGTAAATCCCGATTGCATGATAGGCGGGAATAAGCCCGATACAGGCCGTACTGCCCGATATCAGCAAAATGGAGGCCGAAAGCGAGACCTTCCGGCCGAAGCGATCCCCGATAAAGCCCCAGAACACACCGCCCAGGGGACGAACCAGAAAGGACAGGGCAAAGACCGCGAATGTTTCCATCAGCGCGATCGAGGCATCCCCTTTCGGGAAAAACGTGACTGAAATGGATGTCGCCAGATAACTGTACAGCGCATAGTCGTACCATTCCAGGAATGTTCCCAAAAAGCACCCGAGCACAAGCGGTATCAGACGACGATCCATGGTACTTTACCCGCTTTCAGTGTTCATGACCCGCACGACCCACATCTGCGCGCCAGGCAGACAGATGCAGGCAATAACGGACACAACCCGACGCCACGCCCCGCTTATTCGCCCGCCGTCACGGCTTTTGTGGCGCGGCAATGCAGGATACGGCCGATCAGGTTCAGCAGAAGCTGGGCGGCCAGGATGGAGGTGATCTCCGTCGGATCGTAAGGGGGGGCCACCTCCACCAGGTCAATCCCCACAATCGGGCCTTTGGCCGCAACACCCGCCAGCAGTTCCAGCACCTCGTAATACAGGAAGCCCCCATGGCTGGGCGTGCCCGTTCCGGGCGCTATGGACGGGTCGAAGCCGTCAATATCGATCGTGAGATAATAGGGTACGCCCTCGGGTATGCGTGCCAGAACGGCCTCAAGCCCCAGGCGGCGGACATCGCGGACCGAGAGAATATCGCACCCGGCGGCCCGTGCCGCTTCATAACCTTCCCGCGCGGTGGATGATACATTGCGGATACCGAACTGGGAAATGCCTTTGACATGCGTATGTTCGGATGCCCGGCACATCGGATTGCCGTGACCGTTGCGCACGCCATGCCGTTCATCCACAAAATCGAGATGCGCGTCGATCTGGATAATGTAGATCGGCCCGAAATCCGAAAACGCATTGACACAGGGAATGTTGATCGAGTGGTCCCCCCCGATCACGACCGGAATGGCCCCCGCTTTCAGGATCGCGCGCACACCTTTTTCAATATTGGCGTGGCTGGTCTGGGTATCGGTGTGCACCATATCGGCATCGCCAATATCCACGATACGGGCCTGTTCCAGGTAGGTCACATCGTCTTCATGGTCGTATGCGCCGGCATGCCCGAAGGAAAACAGGGTGGATGCCGCACGCACGCCACGCGGCCCGAACCGCGTGCCTGAACGAAACTGCGTTCCCATGTCGAACGGAGCGCCAAGGATCGCGACATCGGCCTGGATGTTGTCCCAGTCCAGGGCAAGGGGGAATTTGCCGAAGGTTGAAATACCCACAAAAGGCAGGTCGAGCCGCCCGGAGTCATAGCTGTTGCCCAAGAGATATCTCCCTGTCGTGATGAATGCCCGGGCCGATACTGCACGTCACGCAAATGGCCTGTTTCATTACCGATACGATATGTGGCAGACCTTGCACATACGGAAGTTTTGATCTTTATATTGGCCTTGCTTATGTAAAAAGGCGTCACGCTTCCATGCAGCTTGCCCCGGCCGATATTCGCGCCCTTCAGGTTTTCCGCGCGGTGGTGGAGCATCAGGGCTTTCTGGGGGCGCAGGTCGCCCTGGGGCTGAGCCAGCCTGCCATAAGCCAGCATCTCAAATCGCTGGAGGAACGGCTGGGCGCGGTACTGTGCCACCGGGGCCGCCAGGGTTTTGCCCTGACCGAGCAGGGGCGACTGGTTTATGAGGAAAGCAGGCCGCTTTTTTCCGCACTGGGTGCGTTCAACAGCGCGGTGCAGCATCTGGGCCATGATATTCGGGGCATGGTCAGGCTGGGGGTGGTAGACAATACCATCACCAATCCCGATCTGCCTGTTTCCGTGGCATTGCACCGCTTTGGCCTGATTGCGCCCGATGTCTCCCTTGGCGTCAAGGTCGCAGCACCCGAAGAACTGATAACCGAACTTTCGAACGGTCATCTGGATATCGCGATCATGCCCGCCTTCATGGACAATGACAGTATCGTCTTCATTCCCATGATCTTGGAATATCACGCGCTTTTTTGCGGCAAGACGCATCCTCTCTACCAGCGGGCGGACGAACCCGGGCTGACGCGGGACGATGTAGCGGCCCATCCTTTCGTGGTCCGCCGCTATGCCTCCAGCCAGGATCTGAGCGAATTTCCCAACGCCCGGGCCACGGCCGCCGCGTCGAATATGGAGGCGCAGGCTATCCTGATCCTCTCGGGCCGCTATATCGGCTTTCTGCCCGAACATTACGCGCAGATCTGGAGCCGACAGGACGAATTGCGCTGCCTTGGGCAAAGCCAGTGGCGCCAGATCTCGCGCTTCGGCATTGCCGTGCGCCGCTCGGACCGTCAGTCCGCGGCACAGAAAATCCTGATCCGCGAACTGCTTTGTGCCTGCACAGGCACGCCCGACGCCGCCTAGCGAAGGCAGCGCTCGGGACTGGCCAGCAAAGTCTGGAGGAAACCCCGCCACAAAAGGGCCGCGCACAGCCTGCCACGCACAATGACGCGCGATGCATTCAGGCAGGCAAGGTACACGCCCCGGCCAATAGGGCGCGTTCAGGCGGGCAGGGCGTTCGGGTGGAGTGTGGTGGCGGGCTGCAACCATGCGGGCGGATTGTCCGACACTGCACCGGTGCGGGCGGCCTCGACACAATCCGCCAGACTGCCGAAGCGCACGCGACAGCCGACCAGCCCCGGCGCATAATGCGCGTATTTACCGGAATTGGTCATGATCGTATGCGTATCGGGTGGGACGATCGGCTCACCCAGCATGCACCAGCACGTGTCCTGGATGACCTGCACCCCAAAAGCGTCCAGGCGTGCAATATCCCCGGCCTGTGTCGCCTGCTCGAACACGGCTCGCCCACATGTCACGACGATTTTGACCTGTTCGCTGCACATGCGGCCTTCCAGCAGGTCGGCAAGGCGGTGCATTTCCGAGGCCGAAAAATGCGGGTTCCCCAGGCTGACCAGGCCGATACAGCCTGCATCCCCCGTGTTCAGTTCCTTCCACCCTTCCAGAAGATCCGCAACCGACAGGATGGTTCGGGGCAGGTCGGGCTGCCGGTCGGCCTCTGGCGTCACACCCGCAATATGGAACATGGGCGCTCCGGCCGATGTCGCAAAGGCCGCGCCAAAGGCCTTGAGATCGTCCAGCGTCGGGCAAGTGTTCTCCAACCCGCGCACAAGCGGGATTTCATGCCGGGCAATCGCTCCGCAGCAATACCCCACCAATGGCCAGAAGGAGTCATCGGCCCCTTCGGGCATTTGCACATCGATGGCGCAGGTTGCGCGGCGGCCTTCGTCCCGGTGGCAGCCCGCATAGGGGGCACGGCCGGTTATGGCGATACAGATATCCATGAAATCGGGGTATTTCATGGTCCGGGCCCCCAGCACGCTGTTGGCGTAGACCACGGCGTTGGATTCCGCCCAGCCAATTTGCGCACCGAAGGCGGGCGCGCTGTCCAGCAGGTATGGCGCGCAGGTAAAGGTGGGCCGTGCGCCCATGTCGGTATAGGTATCGGCCAGGGCACTTGCCGGCTCGCCCAATGTCGCATCCACCCCCAGTTCGCGCCAGCGCCGCCGGTCCACCGAGATGGCGTTGAGCGTGGTGGGCACGCGCACCTTCGCCCCCAGGTCGCGCAGCATCTGTGCAAAACGCAGGCTGGCCGGGCCGATATAAATGCAGCCGTCGATATGCGCCTGGGTCACATCCATGAACCGTGTGGCCCCTTGCAGTTCCGCCATTTTCAGCACGAGCCGCATGGCCACCTGGGCCGCCTTGCCGTGCTCGCCCGCAAGAAGGGCCCTGTCGATGGGGGCGAGTGCGATGTCGTGCCCCCCGGGCTCCTGCGCGATGGGCGCGGACGGGGCTGGCATGGCCGTTGTCGGTTCGTCGGACAGGATAAGTGTCTGCCCTTCGATCCGGGCAAAACGATACTGGCCGAGCAGGACGAATGCTTCGCGGCTGATTTGCAGGACCGGCATGGTGCGATCGAAAAACACCTGGGCGATCAAGGCACCCAGCGTATAAATTTCCTCATGCTCGCATACGATAATGGCCGCAGGGGCCACGCCGTTCAGAATGAGTTCGAGCATGACGCAACTGCCCGTGCAGGACCCGCGCCCGCCCGGTACCGCCAGCACCTTGCCGGTCAGGCATTCACCCGCAAGGGGATGGTGCCGGTCAAGCACGATCCCGTTCAGCGGATCCACCCCACCCCAGAAACTCAACCCGACGGGGGCGGTCACGACCGGACCACCTGCCTGACCGGAACACAGCATACGACCACTGACCTGAACGGACCTGCTCAACACGACATCCTTTTGCATTCATTCATGCGACCAATTTCCCGCACCTGATCCAAGGCAGCCTCGCCGTTTTTTTTTAAGCGCTGCCCGAACTGCAAACGGGAATAGCGTTTACAGACTAGCACCGCCTGCATCGGACCTGAACAGGCCAGCCACCGATTACGGGCCCGATAGAATTCAGCGTGCTTTGCGCAGGGCAAGAAAGGCAAGAAGCGTAACAGGGGGTGATACCAGCCAGCCTATATTGATACCGTGCAGCAGCGGCACGAGAGGGCCCGTGAAAAAGGCGTTTGTCGTAATGGGAATTTGCACGGCAACACCGATCAGGAACGCGGTGCAGGCGGGCCAGTCGAACAACCCGTAACGCCCGCCATCGGCCCGGAAGAACGACGCGATATCGTACCGCCCTTTCCGCAGAATATAAAAATCGCACAGATTGATCGTCACCCACGGGACCAGAACGATCAGCAACGCCACCACGATATCGATAAAGACCGGCACCGCGCTATCGGGGAATGCACCTGCAACGCCCAGGCAGCCGCACAGGACCACCCCGGCAATACCGATCCGTGCCCCGCGCCCGGGCTCCCACGACGCTATAAAGGTCTGCAACATGGTGATCAGGGCAAGCACTGCGCCATAAACATTGAGCGCGTTATGGCTGATGATATTAAGCAGGAACAGGAACAGCAGAACCGGCCCCACCAACCCCGTGGCCGACGATACCGCCAGCATGGGGTCGCCCAGTTGGGGCATGCTGGCCGCGACAACCGCGCCGAAGATAAAGCTGAGCGAAGCCCCGGCCGCCGAGCCTGCCAGGCTGGCCAGAAAAGGCCGCCTCAACCCGACTGTTTGCGGCAGGTAGCGCGAATAATCGGAGGTATAGCACGCGTAGGATGTGTTCCACACAAGGGCTGTCGAAAAACACAACAGCCAGCCCAGCGTGTTGAAGCCATGCAAAGTCCAGGCGGCAGCGGGCATGCGCACCATGACACAGGCAAACGCCGCCAGAAGGGCCGCGGCCATGAACCACATGCCCACCCGGTTGAGCAGGTGGATGGTCCTGTAGCCCAGCACACCGATCGTGACCGCGCACAAGGCAGCAAGCACGCCGCCCACACCAATGCCGATCACGGGCACCAGCCCATGCAGGGCCTGGCCCGCCAGAACGGTATTGGAGGTAAAAAACCCCAGATACAGAAGCGCCGATATGGAGACGATCAGCAGCGCGCCATACCGGCCGAACTGGCCGCGCGCCTGAACCATCTGTGCCAGCCCCATTTGCGGCCCCTGGGCGGAACAGGCGGCCAGAACCAGGCTGCCCAGCAGGTGGCCGCATAAAATCGCACTGATCGCCCATAGCAGGGACAGATGCGACTGCGCGGCAATGGTCGCCCCCGTTACAATGGGAAAAGGGGCGATACTGGTGGTGAACCACAAGGTGAACAGGTCCTTGACCTGCCCATGCCGCGCGGAAGGCGGAACAAAGGAGGTGCTGTTCTGTTCGACAATCTCGTACGGACTATCCCCGGAGACAGCACCTTCCATCATGCAGGGGCAGCGTCAAAAAAGGGCAGGGGTTTCATGATCTTGTTTTCCATCGTCTCGATCAGACACTGGATCTTGGGCAGGAACGCCACCCACCTGGGGTCGGCCGCCAGGGCCGCGCGCCGCGCGTCACGATCGGCCAGGTCCTGATACGCCCAGATATGCACAATTTGGTTAAGCGGGCCGATTTCGGAAAAGAAATACCCCGCCAGCGTGCCAAGATGCGGCTTTTGTATAAGAATACCCTCTTCGGAGACGACCTTGACGTAGGCAGGTACTGCCCCTGTCTTGAGCTGGTAGGTGCGAATCTCGTAAATCATGGAAATCTCCTTATCGCATCACGAATGGATCGGCGATCGGCTCGTCCGACGTGCGGACCCAGACCGACTTCGTGCGCATGTAATCGAGAATGGCCTCGCTCCCGCCCTCGCGCCCCAGACCGCTCAAGCCAAATCCGCCAAATGGCATGAGAGGGGAGATCATGCGATAGGTGTTGACCCAGACAATGCCCGCCCGCAGCCGCGCTGTCACGCGCTTGGCCCGTGCGAGATCCCGTGTGAACAGGCCCGATGCCAGGCCAAAGGGCGTATCGTTGGCATTGGCTATGGCATCTGCCTCATCCTCGAAAGGCAGGACACTCAGCACGGGGCCGAAAAATTCCTCGCGCAGGCAGGGGGTCTGCGGGTCGTCGCAGAGCAGGATGGTGGGTTCGAAATAAAAGCCGGTCTCGAACCCCGGGGGCACCTGCCCACCCGTGACAAGCGTCGCACCCGCCGCAAGGCTGCGTGCGATCAGGTCCACAATATGCCGGCGCTGCCGGTCGGTGGCCAGCGGGCCGAATTCTGTCTGCATGACATCGGGTGGGCCGATACGAATTGTCTTGGCCCGTTCACTCAGGCGGTCGAGCAATGCCGGCAGAATGTCGCGATGGGCGAGCAGGCGCGATCCGGCAACGCAACTCTGCCCCGTGGCCGCGAAAATGCCCGAGATAATGGCGTTGACCGTACTGTCCAGATCAGCATCGGGGAAAACCACCACGGGCGATTTTCCGCCAAGCTCAAGTGTCAGATACGCCAGGTTATCGGCACTGTTGCGCACGATATGGCGCGCGGTTTCCGGCCCGCCCGTAAAGGCAATACGCGAGACTAGGGGGTGGCTGGTCAGGGCCTTGCCGCAATCCTCCCCAAACCCGGTCAGGATCGAGACGACACCGGGGGGAAAACCTGCTTCATGAACAAAGCGGGCAAAGGCAAGCAGGGGGGCCGGGCCGTCTTCGGATGCCTTGAGCACCACGGTACACCCTGCCGCCAGAGCCGGAGCCAGCTTGACGGCGGCAAGGAAAAGCTGCGAATTCCACGGCACGATCGCCGCGACAACGCCTATGGGCTCGCGTTGCTGGTAGGCTTCGGTATCCGCCTTGTCGATAGCGACATAGCGGCCATCCATCTTGTCGGCCAGGCCGCCGTAATAACGATAATATTCAGCGATATACGCGATCTGGGCACGGGTTTCGCGGATGATTTTCCCCGTATCGCGCGTCTCCAGTTCCGCAAGGTCAGGAACCGCCTGTTCCAGCAGGTCCGCCAGCCGGAAAAGCAGCTTGCCACGCTGCGTCGCCGTCAACCCTGTCCATTGGGGGTCGGCAAAGGCCCGCCATGCCGCGCGCACCGCACGATCGACATCCTGCGCCCCGGCACGCGGCATCAGCGCCCAGGGCTTCTGCGTTGCGGGATCGATGCTTTCAAAGGTCGCCTGACCTTTTTCAAAGCGACCGTCTATATACTGCTCGAATTCCCGCATGGGGCTGTTGTCCTTCGGCACGTCGGGGATCAGGCGAAAGCGGGCATGACCTCATTGATGAATCGCTCGAGCGAAGCCTTCTTGCGCTCGAAGGGCATAAGGCTGTCGATCCAGAAGCTGTACTGGTCGTAGCCCATGGCTTCGTAGCTTTTCAGCCGCCCGATCACTGAATCCGGCTTGCCGATAACCAGGTTCTTGCGGATCACATCCGGGCTGAACATGGTCATTTCGGCCATGTCCTGCTCGCTGAGCTGTTCGATAAACCCGTTTTCTATCGTGCGCTGGTTCTTGAACCACGCGCCGAAGTAACAATAAAAGCGGCTCAGTTCACGGACTGCCTGTTCGGTATCCGCATCGTCCGCTCCGACATAGGTGTGCAGCAGCAACATCACCTCGGGGCGGGAAACATGCGGGTGCAGGGCGCAGGCGGCCTTGAACCGGTCCATGAGGCTCTGCACCTCCTCATCGCCCGAAGCCAGCGGCGTGACCTGGACATTGCAGCCGTTTTCCACCGCGAAAGCGTGCGAATTGGGGTCGCGCGCGGCAAGCCAGAGCGGCATGTCACCCCCCATGGGCTTAGGGACCGCCGTCGATTTGGGAAAGCTCCAGAACTCGCCCTCATGGGCGTAATCGCCCGCCCATAGCTTGCGCAGCGTCGGCACCAGTTCGCGCATGCGCTGCCCCGCTGTCCAGGCATCCAGGCCGGGCAGCATGCGTTCATATTCGAAGGCATAGGCCCCCCGGGCAATGCCCAGGTCGAGCCGCCCCTTGGTGGCGATATCGGTCAGGGCCGCTTCCCCCGCAAGGCGCAGCGGGTGCCAGAACGGCGCGATAACCGTGCCCGTGCCCAGGCGAATGCGCGATGTCTTGCTGGCCAGGTACGCGATGTTGATGAACGGGTTGGGAGCGATGGTAAATTCCATGCCATGGTGTTCACCGATCCAGGCGGTTTCCATGCCACCGGCTTCGGCGATCTGAACGAGTTGTTCCAGTTCATCGAACAGTTCCGCATGGCTCTGCTCGGCCCGGTACCGTTCCATATGAACAAAAAGCGAGAACTTCATGGTGTAGGACTCCTGAAAACGGGAAGATCCGGGCTGCCCGTTTCATGCAGAAATTCTGTAATGGCGCGATTGGTGGAAGCGGGATGGACAAAACTCATCATATGCCGCTCACCGGCCAGGATGCAGGCCCGCCCGTCGGGGCAGGCGGCAGCCATGGCCTCGGACATGGCGGGGGTGGAGTTCGGGTCCAGCTCGCCCGTCAGGAACAGGGCAGGGGCCCTGAGCGTGCGCAGGGTTTGCACATGCGCCTGATCCGCATGCGCGAAAAGACGATAGGTTCGCGCATAGCCCTCGGGCTGAATGCGCTGGAGCAGATCGTGCAGGCTGGCCCGCTCCGCCGCCTGCTCCGACGGCGCTGCCCCGAACCACCGATCCAGCGTTGCCGACCAGTCCGGCATTTTGCCATCAAGCTGGGCGACACGGGCGGCGATCGCGGCACTTTGGGCAGGCGTGCGGTCATACACACCGTTCATGGCGACAAGCCGCTCGACCCGATCAGGGTAACGGATCGCCGCGTCAATGGCGATCAGCGCCCCCATGGAATGACCGATGAACGTGACCGGCCCCAGGGACAGATGCTCCACCACCTGCGCGAATTGCGCACTGTAATCCGCAAGGGTGGGGGATTGCGGCGGCAGTGGGCTGTCGCCATGGCCGAGCATGTCATAGGCGACACAGCGATAGTTGCGCGAAAAATACGCAAGCTGGGGCTGCCAGAATTCCAGTTGCATACCCACGCCGTGCAGGAAGACCAGCGTCCGGGCAACGGGGCGGGCAGGCTGCACGACCCTGAACCGGGTGCCGGCTGCGTGGCCATCCTGCACGTGCGGGGTTTCAGCCATGCGTGCTGCCAAGCTCGGCCAGGTCCTGATACCGATCGCCGATACGGTGATGCGGGCGACCGCCAATGGACGCACCCAGCGCCACCACCACCTCATCGGGGGCCGGGGCGTCGCTGATGCTGAACTGGATGGTCAGGTAATGCGAGCGTCGGCCTTCGTCATTCTTGTCCATCAGCGGGATCATGATCGGCGCGTTGGGGCCGCCGCGTGTGTTGGTGAAGGCCAGATAGGACTTGGCCCCCACGGCGCGCCGGAAATGATTGCCGAAACGCAGGGTATGGATCAGGCCCGACGCATGCTCGATTTCGCCTTCGGTGCCGACCACGGCGGCCTTGCCGTAACCTTCGATCTTGTCACCACCACCCGTCATGGCGATGATGCGCGAGGTCAGGAGTTCACCCAGAACGGGGGCGGCTGCATGAATTTCAGGCTTGAGATCCTCGACAAATCCACGGCCGGCCCAGGGGTTCCGGATAACGGCCGCAACAGCGAAAAGCTGGAGCGGAACGGGGGCGACTTTTCCCCCTTCGATCAGGACGTCTTCCTGATAGCAAACGACTTTTCTTACAGACAGTGTCATGGGCGCGAACTTCCGATCAAGAGGAATGCAGGGGTTGGAGCCGTGCGGGAATTATCGGGTCGTTATCAGCCGAAAGCAATAAAAATTTCTTAAAACGAAAATTTCTTTCCTGCAATGGTGACGAAAGTCGAATTCCGCCAAGCGAACGGATTGGCACGCCACCCGCGCCACCACCCCTGATCAGCATCGGAAAAGCCCGCCGAATGTTGCCCGGACACGGGCCGGACGCTGGCGGCACCGGATGGTGTCCCCACCGGATCTGGCTTTATCTCAGCCATGTTATTATTAATTGCTTGTCATGTTGCGCATTATTGATATCGGTCAATTCCATCACGCGCCGTGGCGTGTAGAGTGCCTGAGATGAAGAACCCACCCCTTCCGTTCTGGTGCCTGCATGACGTCCGCCACGGTCGTCCCATGCGCGGCGCAGCGGTTCTTGCCGATCTGTCCGCACAAGAAGGGTTCCCTCCCGCCGGTCCGGGCGACTACAGGCCCAAATTACAGGGACAGGCAGGGGCTGAGTCACGTCATGCCTGTGTAAAAGGGAAGGCGTTCGCTCCGAATCCGGACGGGAATCGCGCCTGTTCTCGGGCTTTCGTCTCCACGCCTGCGCGGAGTTCGGATGTCGCCCGCGGGGCAGCGTGGTTGTGCGGGTTCGTCGCCTGCAAGATACAGGGTGTGAGCACCGCCTCGCGAAGCGGGATGGTGGCACTTTCACGTGCCGATATTTTTCCTTCGGGCAATAATAATAAAAAAAATCATATTCACTCAGGAGAAAAACGAGATGTCATACACAGTTGGTACTTACCTTGCTGAACGTTTTGCCCAGATTGGCCTGAAACATCATTTCGCTGTCGCTGGTGACTACAATCTTGTCCTGCTCGACCAGCTTCTTAAGAACAAGGATTGCGAACAGGTTTACTGCTGTAACGAACTGAACTGCGGTTTCTCGGCCGAAGGCTATGCCCGTGCGAACGGCGCGGCTGCCGCTGTCGTGACCTTCAGCGTCGGTGCCCTGTCCGCCCTGAACGCCATTGGCGGCGCCTATGCCGAAAACCTGCCTGTCATCCTGGTTTCGGGCGCTCCCAATTCCAACGACCATGGCAGCGGGCATATCCTGCACCACACGATCGGCACCCCCGACTACGGCTACCAGCTTCGCATTGCCAAGGAACTGACCTGCGCGGCCGTTTCCATCACGTCGGCTGAAGACGCACCGGAAAAAATCGATCACGTGATCCGTACCGCCCTGCGTGAAAAGAAGCCGGCCTATATCGAAATCGCCTGTAACGTCTCCGGCCAGCCCTGCCGCGCACCCGGCCCGATCAGCGCGGTCGTTACCGAGCCCGCATCCGATGCCGCGACCCTCAAGGCCGCCATTGCCGCCGTGTCCGCTTTCATCGAAGGCAAGGAAAAGCCCGTTATCCTGATCGGCAGCAAACTGCGTGCCGCCGGGGCGGAAGCCGCGGCTGTTCGCCTGGCCGATGCACTGGGCTGCTGCGTTGCGACCATGGGGGCCGCCAAGAGCTTCTTCCCCGAAGATCATGCAGGCTATATCGGTGCGTTCTGGGGCAGCGCCAGCTCCCCCAAGGTGAACGACATCTTCAACTGGGCCGACGGCATTCTGGCGCTGGGCTGCATTTTCAACGACTATTCGACCGAAGGCTGGACCGCCTGGCCCAAGGGCGCGAATGTCGTGAACGCGGACAAGGACGTGACCAAGCTGGGTGATGTCAGCTTCAACGCCATTCACCTGCGTGACCTGCTGGACGGTGTCGCCAAGCATTTTGCCGGCAAGGCGAAAAAAGACGCAACCATGGTGCAGTACAAGCAGATCGGTGGCGGTGCCGCCGTGGTGGCCCCCGAAGCCCCGGCCAAGGGCGCCAAGCTGACCCGCGAGCACATCCAGCGCACGCTCCAGTCGATCGTCACCCCGGACACGACCATTTTCGGTGAAACGGGCGATTCCTGGTTCAATGTCAGCCGCACGAAACTGCCGCGTGGCGCACGCGTCGAATACGAAATGCAGTGGGGGCATATCGGCTGGTCCGTTCCCGCCATGTTCGGTTATGCCGTTGGCGCACCAACCCGGCGCAACATCCTGATGGTGGGTGACGGTTCCTTCCAGTTGACGGCGCAGGAAGTCGCGCAGATGACCCGCCGCAAGCTGCCGGTCATCATCTTCCTGATCAACAACGCCGGTTATACGATCGAAGTGGAAATTCACGACGGTCCGTACAACAACATCAAAAACTGGGACTACGCGGCAGTTGTCGAATCGTTCAACGCCCAGGACGGCAAGGGCAAGGGCCTGCGCGCCACGACCGCGGGTGAACTGGATGACGCCGTCAAGACGGCACTTGCCCATAAGGACGGGCCGGTGCTGATCGAATGCGTGATCCCGCGCGATGACTGCACGAGCGAGCTGATTTCGTGGGGACGGCATGTGGCCACCGCCAATGCCCGCCCGCCTGCCCAGTAAGCCGCAGTCCGGCAAGTAACTGTACTGTATGGCAGGCGGCTAGGTGGCCGCCTGCCACATCTGAACCCATCAGAGATTCTGCGCAGCGGGAGCACTCATGCCGCCCACACCTTCGCCCACCGGGGCACCAGCCACACCGGCCGCCACTGCACAGCCCCAGAAGCTCCAGCCGCTTTATGTCCTGGCCTGGTTCTTGTGTGCGTTGTTCTATTTTTACCAGTACGCCATCCGTTCCGCTCCCGGCATCATGCAAAATGAGCTGACGCAAGCCTGGGGCAACAGCCATCTGGGGCTGATGATCGCGTCCTATTACATCGTCTATGCGCTGATGGCGCTGGTGGTCGGCGTGCTGCTGGACCGCTACGGCGCGCATGCGGTCCTGCCGGGCTTTATCGCCATAACCGGTATCGGCTGCCTGATCTTTGCCCAGGGGAGTGCCGCCGCCGGTGTGGGCGGATATGTCATTCAGGCTATTGGCGCGATCTGCGCCTTCGTGGGGTCATCCTACGTTGCGGCGCGCTACCTGCCCGCGCGCACGCTGGCCCTGTTCGTGGGCCTGACCCAGTGCCTTGGCATGGCGGGGGCGGCCTTCGGGTCCAAGCCCACGCGCATGCTGATCGACCCTGCCGGGTCGTTCCATGTCTCCTGGCCCCATATCTGGCTGGGCTTTGGCGTGCTGGGGCTGGCCCTTGCCGTGGCCGTGTGGTTTATCATGCCGCACGATTCCGGAGACAGCGCGCAGCACCATGGCGCCCTGACGCTGGGCAACCTGCTGCAGCCCTTCAAGATCATTTTCTCCAACCCGCAAAGCTGGTACGCCGGCTTGATCGGCGGGCTTCTGTTCGTGCCGACTACAATCGGTGCACTGGGCTGGGGTGCGTCCATGCTGAGCAATGGCGAACACACCACCATGGCGTTCGCCGCGTCCGATGTGTCCATGGTGCCGATCGGCTGGGTGATCGGCTGCCCGCTGCTGGGCTGGATTTCCGACAAGATTGGCCGGCGCAAGCCCGTGCTGATCGGTGGCGCGCTGGTTCTTCTGGCGTCCAGCCTGTGCGCGCTTTACGTGCCCGTTGGCGTCATGCCCCGCTACATGACCGCCCTGATCATGGGCATTTCCTCGGGTGCTGCCATGATCCCGTTCTCGTCCATGAAGGAAGCCAATCCGCCCCAGGTCAAGGGAACTGCCGCCGGGGTCATGAACTTCCTGGTCTTTGGCACGACGGGCGTAGTTTCTCCGCTGGTATCGGCCCTGATGGGTTCGACACAGACCATGACCATGGCCGATTACCACGAGGCATTCATGCCGCTGATTATCGGCATTGTCATTGCCATTGGCCTGTCCTTCGTCCTGCGCGAAACCGGCTGGGCCGTAACCCGCAAGCAGTAAGCTTCGCAACAGCCGCATCCATGAAAAACGCCCGGTCTCTGGCCGGGCGTTTTTTGTCCGGTGCCGGGCGCAAAGCTGGCACACGTCATTTTCGAAGCGCCACCGATGGCGTCAGTGCGCAAGGGCGTCCAGCAAGGCCTTGTGAAAGCGCTCGGGATCCTGAAGTTGGGGCGAATGCCCCAGATCGGGAAATTCCACCAGCTTTGCGCCGGGGATGGCAGCAACGGTCTTTTTTGCCAGGACCGGATAATGCCCCAATGTGGCCCGGACCTGTGGGGGTGCGGCATCGCGCCCGATGGCTGTGGTGTCCTTGTCACCCACCATCAGGACCGTGGGCACGCGCAATAGCCCCAGTTCATAAACGACGGGCTGGGTATAAATCATGTCGTAAAGGCGGGCTGAACTCCACGCTACGGCATCGTGGCCGGGGCCACGGTACATGCCCGCCAGCATCTGCACCCATTTTTCATACGCGGGTTTCCAGACCCCGGCATAGTAAACCTGTGTTTCGTACGCGCGGATGCTGGCATCGGTGGTCTTCATCTCCCGCGCGTACCAGTCATTCACACTCAGCGATGGCACACCCAGGGCTTTCCAGTCTTCCAGGCCGATGGGATCGACCAGCACCAGTTGTTCGACCGCCGTGGGGTACATCAGCCCATATCGTATGGCCAGCATTCCGCCAGTGGAATGCCCGACCAGCACCGCACGGTCTATGCCCAGATGGGCCAGCAGGTCATGGGTATTGCGCGCAAGTTCCTGAAAGCTGAACTGGTAATTATCGGGTTTGTCCGATTTGCAAAAGCCAAGCTGGTCGGGCACGATCACGCGATAGTTCTGCGCGATCAGCACGCCGACAGTATTGGCCCAGGTCGCGGCGCAGAAATTCTTGCCATGGAGCAGAACGACCGTACGCCCATTCGGCTTTTCAGGCCGGACATCCATATAGGCCATATGCAGGGTCTGCCTTTGGGAGACAACGTCGAATGTCTCCACCGGCCAGGGATACGCAAAACCTTCGAGATTGGGGCCGTAAACCTCGGCGGCAACACCTGGCCGGGCGGAAAGCGACAAGGCGGCAAGCCCCACGCATAACGCAATCATCGGACCATGGCGCACGGGCTTTTTCATTTTCTTTCTCCCTGCGGGCGGCGTGAGCGTCCTGCGCGCCGCGACCTGCAAGCCGGGCGCGCAAGGCATTGTCAGATCGACACCTGAACGCTTTTCAACACGCGCACGATACGCCCCGGATCACGGATCCGCCAGATTTTCCAATCCACGGTCCGGAACGCTGCGGCGCATTGGCAGGGGTCAGGGTTTTTCCTTGGAAAAAAAGCGAAACAGGGGGCCGGTCAGGGTTGTGGAGATCACGGCCAGCACCATCAGTGCTGCAAAGGCGAATTCCGACAACATGCCCTGTTCGTGCAGGATCGTGGCCGCGACAATTTCCATCAGCCCCTTGCACTGCAACAATGCGCCAATGCTCATGGCTTGCCGGGTATTCAGCCCCGAAACAGGCGGGAACAGCCACACAGCCCCCATTTTGGTCACGATGGAGATCACCACCAGGAACAACGACGCCTGGACCGAAGGCCAGGTCAATGCATCGCCATCGATCCGCAGGCCGCTATGGCCGAAGAACATCGGGGCCAGCCACATCAGTGAAAAAATCCCGACCTGTTCCACCGGCAGGCGCCTGACCCAGCTTGGCGGCATGATAGCACCGGCAAAATACGCACCGATCAGTTCATGCAATCCAAGCTGGTGGCTCGCCCACGACCCGGCAGCCAGATAGACAGGCACGGTGGCCCATATCACCCATTGCGGCGGATGACGGAAATGGCGCGCAGCCCAAAGCCCCGCATAAGTCAGGGCGACCAGAAGCGCTATTGCCACGAATTGCAGATGGGTCCAGCCATGCAGGGCGGAGGGGCCCCTGGCAATGAACTGGAGCACAGCAAGCCCGATCCACAAGGCCGCATCGTCAATGACGGCAAGCTTCAACGCCAGTTGCCCGACACGATTATGCACCGGGTCCAGTTCGCGCACGACGCCAATAAGAACGGGCAGGGCGCTGACGGCAATGCACAACCCGATGGAGGCAGCGGCAACGCCAGGGCCCACCCGTGGGGCGTGCCAGCCGGGCAGGGGCAGGAAAAACCAGTAGACCAGCGCCGAGCCCACGATAAAAGGCCCACCCAACGCAACGACAGCCCCACCCAGAAGCCGCCCGATGGAGGGGGAGGGCGGCGCATCGGGGCCGGTGGCCTGCCCGGGGTGCTGCCACATTTCAAGACCCGCGGTAAAGGCCATGACCAGCACGGCAATCCAACCGATTTCCTCACCCAGGGCGGAGGGAATGCCCACATCGGACACCGGGACGTGGAACGCGGCCAGAAGAATGCCGATCAATATTGGTATAACGGCAATAGGTATCTGCCGCCGCAGAGCACGCCAGATCAGCCATGGAAGAAGAACAAATACAAATATATCAGATATAATACCAAACATATTTGCCATCGCCTTATCCGTTTTTTTTCATGCCGGGGAACTCTTATACATAAAAATGATAAATATGCAAATATCATTCCACCATGCTGGAATTCCGGGGTCTCTATGACATTATAGCAGGATTATATTCCGCACCCTGAGACTATAAAAAATAAAATGACTTTTATAACGAAAATTCTTTCTGACAATATTTTACAAAAGAAAGAATTGTATCACGCAGCCCTACGTAATACCAGGTTCGACACCCCCAACGCGCCCGACGAAACCGGGCCCACCCTTGGCGGAAGGCCCCGGGGGCGAACATCCCTACATGGGGGGAACGCACGGGGTGGCACGCGGTCGCACCCTCTTTTCACCCTTGCGATCCAACCCGGGGCCTGGATCCGAACAGATTGCTTGTCGGATTCAGGGCACGCCGGGGCAGGGGAGAATACCCGGATATCGGGGCTGGATCAGTTCTCGGCCTGCAAGGCTTCGCGTTTGAGTTCCAGTTCAAGCCAGCGCTCTTCACATTCCGCCAGCCGGCTTTCTGTTTTTTGCAATTCGTCAGTATAGCGTTCGAATACTGCCTGATCGCGCGTGTATAGATTGGGATCGAGCAGTTTTTCACGCAGCGCCTGCGCCTGGGATTCAAGCTTTTCCATTTCAACCGGCAGGTTATCGAGCGCGTATTGATCCTTGTAGCTCAGCTTTTTTGCCGTCGTCCTGGGCTGTGCCGCGCGGGGCCTGGCCGGTGTTTCCAGCACAAGCTCGGCCACGTTGAGCGGCTCCTGGTTGCGCTGGGCCAGCATGTCGGTATAGCCCCCGGCATATTCGATCCAGCGGCCATCGCCCTGCGTTGCCAGAAGGGATGTGGCCACCCTGTCCAGAAAATCACGATCATGGCTGACAAGCAGTACCGTGCCCTCATAGGCGCAGAGCATGTCTTCCAGAATATCCAGTGTTTCAAGGTCCAGATCGTTGGTCGGTTCGTCCAGCACCAGCAGGTTGGACGCCCGCGCCAGGGCACAGGCCAGCATCAGCCGCCCCCGCTCACCGCCGGAAAGGGCGCCTACGGGCGTGCGGGCCTGTTCGGGCCGAAAGAGAAATTCCTTCATATACCCGATCACATGGCGCTTTTCGGTGCCGACCTGCACCATGTCGCCCCCGCCTTCGGTCAGCGTGTCGGCCAGGGTGCGTTCGGGGTCCAGCATGCGGCGCTGCTGGTCGAGCGTGACCATGCTAAGGGACGGGCCCAGGGTTATGCTGCCCTCATCGGGCGTATCCTGCCCGGTCAGGAGCCGCAGCAACGTCGTCTTGCCCGCTCCGTTCGCCCCGACAATGCCAAGCCTGTCGCCCCGCAGCACCCTCAGGTCGAGCTTGTCGATAACCCGTTTTTCACCCCAGGATTTGCTGACATGCTCCGCCACGGCCACAAGCCGGCTGGATGTGGGGGCGGCCTGGGTTGCCAGGTTGACCGTGCCGACCGCGCGCACCGCATCGCGCCGGGTGGCGCGCAGGGCAGCCAGTTCACGCACCCGGCGGACATTGCGCTTGCGCCGGGCTGTCACGCCATAGCGCATCCAGTCTTCTTCACGGGCAATCTGGCGGTCGAGCTTGTGGGCGTCACGCTCTTCCTGTTCCAAAAGCTCTTCGCGCCAGGCCTCGAAACGATCGAAACCTTCGTCCAGCCGCCGGGTCTGGCCCCGGTCCAGCCAGACGACCGAACGCGACAGCGTGGCAAGCAGACGCCGGTCATGGCTGATAATCACCAGTGCCGTGCCCAGGCCCAGCAGTTCACGCTCCAGCCATTCGATGGTGGGCATGTCCAGGTGGTTGGTCGGTTCGTCCAGCAAAAGCACATCGGGGGCAGCGGCCAGAACACCGGCTATGGCGCAACGCCGTGCCTCACCCCCCGACAGGTGCTGCGTGCCCTCATTACCCGTAAGGCCGAGTGCATCGAGCATGGGGGCCGCCCGCCAGGCCTTGTCCGGCTCGGTGATCTGCGCGCTGACATAATCGCCCGTGGTGGCATAAGCGCTCAAATCGGGTTCCTGGGGCAGGTAGCGCAGGGACGCGCCGGGCTGGACAAACACCGTGCCGGAATCGGGCTGGATCACACCGGCCGCGATTTTCAGCAAGGTTGACTTGCCCGAGCCATTACGCCCGACAAGGCAGAGCCGTTCACCCCGGCCGGCGGCAAACCCCGCACCTTCGAGCAGCGGCCTTCCACCCAGTGTGAGTGTAATATCCTGCAGGTTCAAAAGAGGAGGAGACGCCATGGAAAACTGCTCGCCGGGGGCTTAACGCCACTTATCTGGTGTTCGAATACAGACCGGCAGCGCCATGCCCCTTGTGGGGTCAGGCCCTGGCCAGTCCCGCGCTGCTTACGGCCTGATAGGTGGCAACGGCAAGGGTCATCGGGTCGAAGGGTTTTGTTATAACAAAACAGGGCTCCAATGTCTCCCCGGTCAGCAGGCGTTCGGGGTAGGCTGTCACGTAAATGACCGGCACGTCGAACAGGGCCGTAATGGAAGCCACCGCGGCCATGCCGTCACCACCCGCGCCAAGGTTGATATCGGCCAGCACCAGACCGGGTCGTGTCTCGCGGGCAAGTTCCACCGCGTCGGCCTGCGTGTGGGCGACACCTGCGACCTTGTGCCCGCATTGCAGCACAAGCTGTTCGATATCCATGGCGATAATCGGCTCGTCCTCGATGATCAGAACCGATGTCTGGACCCCTTCATGCAGCAGGGTCTGGGCAAGCTCCAGTTCATCCTGGGCCTGTGCAGGGGGCAGGTCGAGGATTTTTGCCGCGATCTCGACACTGATTTCCTCAAGCGTTGTCAGCAGCAGAAGCTGGCGCTGGCGCAGGGATATCCCGCTGGGGTAAGATGCATGCCCGACAGGGCGGGGTGTGTATTGCCTCGAAATAGCCTGATAAAGCTGTTGCAAGGGGGTAAGGCCTTCCGTCGGCCGTTGGGTGGTAAGCCCGCGCAGGCTTTCGGCCACAAGGAGATCACCCGCAGGCTGGCTGCCCGTCAGCGCCCGCGCGTAACGTCGCCCATAGGGGAGGGCCCGGATCAGACCGTCACGCAGCGACTCTGCCATGGCAAACTTCCTTCATGACTGGATCATGACAAACACAACCGAGGGCGCAATGATGGCACGCTCCGCCATCCGCCGAAAGGGGTATCAACTCTGGCTCACGATGGACAGCCTTCGGCCGATGCCCGGCGCGACATTTTTCGCACGGAATTGCTGGCAGTAGTGCCGGCCCTGCGGGGCGGGGCAAGGTTTTATACGCGCGATCCGGCCCAGGCCGACGACCTGGTGCAGGAAACGGTACTGCGTGCCCTGGCCGCGGCCGACACGTTCCTGCCGGGCAGCAACATGCGGGCGTGGTGCTTTACGATCCTGCGCAATTTTTTCCTAGAACAGATGCGCAAGGGCAAGAAGGAACGCGAATTGCTGGCGCAGTACAGCAAGGACACGGAACAGTCCGCGCCAGGTTCCGCCGCGTGGGAGGGGGAAGACGTGCAGGAGCTGGAAAACCTGCTGTGGCAGCTTTCCCCTGTCCTGCGCGAAGCCCTGGTTCTGATCGGCGCGCAGGAAATGACCTACGCGGAAGCGGCCCAGGTCTGCGGGGTGGAGGTCGGCACAATGAAAGCCCGCGTCTCCCGCGCCCGCTCGATGCTGCGCACGATCATGGAACACCGCGCCCAGGACCCGGCGCCGAGCGACCGCCGGTCCTGAATCGCCTGCCCGGGCAGATCCGCCCTGCCGTGGCCTTGCCCGTACCCCATGCCCTCGCAATGCCGTGGGGCAGGGTGCGATACCTCCTGGCAAAAAAATGCGCTCTCTTTTTCGTGATCACAATCGGTACGAAGGATGTAACCTTTCCCGCTCCCCCGACATTGAACCCACAAGAACATAACAAGCGGGGGGAAAAGAACAATGTCAGACACGTTCCACGATCAGATCATCGCCATCCTGCCCAAGCTCCGCGTTCAAGCCCTGGCACTGACCCGCAACCGCACCGTTGCGGAAGATCTGGTCCAGGACGCGGTCTGCAACGCGCTGTCGGCGCGGACCAGCTTCATGCCCGGCACGAATTTCGGGGCGTGGATGCACCGCATCATGCGCAACCGCTTTATCTCCGACCTGCGCAAGAAACGAGAAACCACCGACCTGGACGACGCCCCCCAGTCCTTCCTTGCAATCGGCCCCACGCACGACGACCGGCTGGCCCTGCGGGAACTGGATGCAGCGCTTGCACGGCTGCCAGACGACCAGCGGGAAGCTTTGGTGCTAGGGGTTCTGGAAGGGATCAGCTATCAGGAACTGGCTGAGATTTCGGGGTGCGCCGTCGGCACGGCCAAGAGTCGGGTGTTCAGGGCCAGAAGGCAGCTTGAAATCTGGCTTATGGGGGACGAGCCCGCGGCGGACCGCAAAACCGTGGACAAGAAAGACCGCAAGGCCGCACTTCCGGCCCAGCCGACCGGAAGAAAAGTTACGGACGTGGTATCTTACGCAGTGACTGCGGAGGTTTGATTGTCATGGCACAGCCTGGGCTCGACACGCAGCAGGACGGCACGGTCACTCAGCAGACCGGAGAGCGGGTACCATTGCCCCGCAAGGGGCACTGCACGCTGGAGTTCAGATTGGGTAAGAGTATGGAAGACACTCCCTCCCGGAAGCCAAAGAAAGCACGGGACCAGGCGTTCAATATCTGGCTTCGGCGAGGATTGCACCAGTTGTTCGATGACGTCGTCAACGAACCGGTGCCAGAGGAACTGCTCAAGCTTATTCAGGAAGATCGCGAGAAACAGGACTGACGCTTCTTGAAAGCTCTTTCATGGTGGTTTTCCGTCGCCCGGCGGGTGGCTTTTGGCTTCCTGTCGGGGCTGGGGCGCATCTTCAGCACCACCAGCGCGCGCATGCGGGTTCTGATCTGCCTTTCCGCCATTCCGGTGATGGTGATCGGAACCGCACTGGCGTTACGCAGCTACCAGGAAAGCACCATCGGCAGCGCCCAGCGGGCCGCATCCGCCATCATGCGGCTCGACCTGCAGTTCCGGCACGATACCGACCGCCTGCGCAGCGCGCTCGAAACCATCGGCAACATGGATCTTACACCCGACCAGCTCGTGCATTCGCTCAGACTTGCCGAAACCATCAGCGGGCAACGCTATTGCCTGCTGGCCGTGCTTGACGGGGACCGGCACGCCCTTGCATCCGTTGCACCTCCGGGGCGTTCATGCGCGCGCGTGGGCACGCTGGCCCCGCCCGGCCCTATCAAGGAAACACTGATCGAGGCGGTGCAGAAAAGTGGCGGGACGGAAGATAACGGCGCCTTCCTGCGCATTACCGTGCCCGCGGTCTTTCTCGCTCTGCCCGAAAACCGTGGCTACCTGATGGGTATCATCCAGATCTCGCGCACCAGCGCCTATCTGGCGGGCACATCGGGGTGGGAGGCATTCTCCGACGAAACCAGCCCCGTCAAGGCGTGGCTGATCATGCATAATGGCGAGATATTTCCCGTCTGCACCGATTGCGGCTGGAGCGCGCCGCCACCCGCCCTTGTCGATGTGCTGAAAAACCGGCTGGCCGATACGGGCCGCTCCATTGTCTCGCTCCCCTCGGCCGAAGGGGGCTACGCGCTCGGCGCCATTGCAGGCGGGGCCGATATCCTGGTCTCCACCCAGCGCACACCGCTGGAAGCCGCAGCCCTGCGCAACATGCTGTTCCAGATCACCGCCCTGCTGGTCTTTCTGGCGGCAGGCCTGATCGGTGTCACCCTGGCGGCCAATATCGTTCTGGTATGGCCCCTGCGCCGGCTGACCTATTCCGTGCAGAAATGGCAGATGGAAGGCGTGTTCGACACCCACATCACACGCTCCATGCCGCTGGAACTGCAACGGCTGGGCCAGGCCTTCACGCGGGCGACACGTCGCCTGTCACGGCATGAAGCGCGCCTGAAGAAGGCCGTGGCACACCAGCAACTGCTGATGAAGGAAATTCATCACCGCGTTAAGAACAACCTCCAGATCGTGGCATCCTTGCTCAATCTGCAGGCCAACCAGATATCCCACCCAGAAGTGCGGGCCGAATTTGCCCTTGCCCGTGACAGAATCCGTGCATTGTCCACCCTGCATCGCACCCTATACGCCGAAGACGCGCTGACCAGCCTGAACATGGCGGTTTTCCTCAAGGATCTGTGCGAACAGACACTCGATATCGCGGGGGAGGCCGAAGCGGGACGCATCACGCTCGATATCCGTTCCGACAATTTCTGGATGGACCCCGACCAGGCCGTTCCTCTGGCCCTGATCGTCACGGAGGTTGTCACCAATTCCATCAAATATGCCTTTCCCGGCGGGCGGGGCGGCACCATTTACATGTCCCTGCGGCGTGAGGGTAATCTGGTGACATTGCAGATCGGCGATGACGGCGTGGGCTGCGATTTCCAGCAGGCCGCGTCCCAGGGCATAGGGCTCAAGCTCATTCACGGCTTTGCACGGCAGTTGAAAGCCACGCTGACCTATACGGGGGAAGGCGGGGTACGCTTCACGCTGGTCATGCGGCTTGACGAGCGGCTACCCGCCACCCAGACGATTTCTGAATAAAAGTTATGACGCCAATGCAGCATCGCGCCGCGTTCTAAAGTGTTTGCGTCCTGCTCCAAGCGGTATAAACGCCTTACCTATGAGTAATGAAAAAGCAGCAATACGCGAGTGGACACGCGCGCAATCCCGGCTGGGACGCAAGGCGGTGCGCTCGGTCGTGGGTTCGGGGCTGCTCGCGGGTCTTGTCGGCATCGGCCAGGCCTGGTGTGTAGCTGTCATCCTCGGGCATGCCCTTGCCCTATGGAAGGCCGGGGGCAGTGGCGATACGTTCCCGCTATGGCCCTTCCTGCTTTTCCCCTGCCTTGCCGTCCTGCGCGCATTGGCGATGGTCGGGGGCGACATGGGGGCCGCGCGGGCCGGAATTGCCGCACGGCAAAGACTGCGGGCGGAGGTTCTGTCCTCCATCCTGGCAGGCGGGCCGAGCCTGCTCCGGCGCACCCATAGCGGTGCGCTGGCCGCCACCGTGGTGGACCGGATCGAGGCGCTGGACGGTTTTTTCGGCCACTGGCTCCCCGCATCCATCCTGTGGATCGCAACCCCCCTTGTCATTCTGGTGCCGGTGGGGCTGGTCCAGCCCCGCGCGGCCCTTGTCCTGGGGCTGTGCGGCCTGTCCGTGCCCATCTGCCAGGCGGTGTTCGGCATTGGTGCGGCTGTTGCCTCCCGCAACCAGTTCCTGGCCATGACACGCCTGCAAGCCCGTTTTCTCGACCGGGTGAAGGGGATTGCGACAATCGTCCTGGCAGGCCGGGCGGATGACGAGGCGCGCAAGCTGGCCGCCTCCGCCGAGGATCTGCGTCTGCGCACCATGAAGATCCTGCGCGTGGCGTTCCTGTCCTCCGCGTCCATCGACTGTGCCATGGCCGTCGCCTTCATCCTTCTGGCCATCATGGACGGGCGCCAGGCGCTGGCCGTGCTTGCCGGCGGCAGTACAGGGGCCGCGCCCGTACCGGGGCTTGAAGGCAGCATGACTGCGGGTCTGTTCGCCCTGCTGGCCGTGCCCGAATTTTTTGCCCCCCTGCGGGCGCTGGCCCTGGCCTATCAGGACCGCGCCCATGCCCAGGGTGCGGCCACCGCCATACTGGAACTGCCCGCGGCCGATGCAGGCCCTGCTTCGCCCAGCGGCCCGGTGGTTCTGCCCTCCAGCGTAAGCGTTGCGATGGAGGATGTCAGTTTCACCTGGGATGCCGCCCGTGGCCCGGCACTGGAGCATATCAGCTTCATGGCCCAGCCGGGCGAGACACTGGTGCTGGCAGGTGCCTCGGGCTCGGGCAAGTCCACGATCATGGAACTGCTTCTGGGCTTTATCCGACCGGATACGGGCCAGGTTCTGTTCAACGGCACGCCGGTCGAAAACATTGCCCCCGAAATCCTGTCGGGCATGATTTCATGGATCGGGCAAAAACCGGTGCTCTTCGCCGGAACCTTGCGCGAGAACATTCTTTTCGCCAAGCCCGGCGCCAGCGAGGCCGCCCTGGCCAGTGCCGTCAAGGCCGCATCGGTGGACGAGTTCCTGCCCGCCTTGCCTGAAGGGCTGGAAACACAGGTGGGCGAGGGGGGCTTTGGCCTGTCCGGCGGACAGGCGCAACGTGTCGCCATTGCCCGCGCCTATCTGAAGAATGCGCCCGTCCTGCTGCTGGACGAACCCACCGCCCACCTGGACCCGGAGACCGAAAAGACCGTGTTCGAAAGCCTGCAACGCCTGGCGGCGGGCCGCACGGTCATTCTCGCGACCCATTCTGCTGCGACCCATATGTTTTCGGGCCAGCGTATCGACCTGCAAAGCGGTCATATCGTCCTTCGGCAGGGAGCCGCCTGAGCATGAACACGCCCCCTCCCGCCCATATGACCGACCGCCAGGCCATTGCCACCCTTGTCAGCCTCTGGCGCGCGCAGGCCGCGCGGCTGGCTGGCGGGGTCATTCTCGCACTTCTGGCGCTGGCCTGCGGCCTGGCCCTCGTGCGTTCATCCGGCCTCAGGCTGGCCGGGTGTGTCACGGGGGAGATCGTGATCGCGACCGCGTTCCTGCAATGGGTGGGTGCCGGCCGCGTCGTGTTACGCTACGCTGAACGCCTGTGCGCGCATGACGCCATGTTCCGCGCCCTGGCCGATCTGCGGGTATGGTTTTTCCGCTCGCTCGCCCATGGGGCAGCCGCCGGGCTGGGCTTTCGCCGCGCGGGCGACATGCTTTCGCGCCTGGTATCGGATATCGGCACGCTGGACGGGCTGTACCTGCGTATTGTCGTGCCCCTGGCCTGCGCGTGCGTGACCTTTCCGATCCTGCTTGTATTCGCGGCCCAGCTCAATGTGGGTCTGGCTGTCGTGATCGGCGTGCTGTTTGCCTGCGGGGCGTTCGTCATTCCCTGGCGCATCGCACGCTCGGGCCGCGCGGCCGCAGGGCAGATGGCAGCACAGCTTGCGCATTTGCGTGTCAATGTACTGGACCTGATCGGCGGGCTGCGCGAAATCCGGGCGTTTGGCGCGCAAACGCGCATGCTCGCCCGTGTCAGGGCAAGCGATACGGCACTTCTGCAAAGCCAGATGGCGCTTGCCCGCCGTTCGGCCCTGGCCAATGCGGGGGCGTTCCTGTCCGGACAGGCGGCGATTTTCATCGTGCTGCTGGCGATTGCGGGTATCCTGTTCCCTGCCATTCCGGTCCTGAAAGGCGTGGGGCTGCTGTTCCTGAGCGTTGCCGCATTTGAGAGTGTCAGCACGCTGACACGTGCCGGGCTGCAAGCCGGAGCCATGGGGGCGGCTGCCGTCAGGGTGGTGGATATTGCCAGCGAAAACCAGCCCCACGCCCCCGACCGCGCCTTGACCAAGGCACCGGCAGGTACGGATATTCGCTTTACGGATGTCGCCTTCCGCTGGTCGGATGAGCGTGCATGGGTTTTCAAGGGGCTGGACCTTGATATTCCCGCAGGGGCACGCGTGGCCATTCTGGGGCCATCGGGCATTGGCAAGTCCAGCCTGGCGGCCCTGCTGCTGCGTGCGGCGACCCCGCAGGCGGGCACCATCACCCTGGGCGGGGAAGACATCGCCCGTATCCGCCCCGACAGCCTGCGCGCGCGCATGGCCTGGCTGTCACAGGCGACCCATCTGTTCGACGATACGATACGCGCCAACCTGCTGCTCGGCCGCCCCGATGCGACCGAGGCCGATCTGTGGCAGGCCCTGGACGATGCCGCCATTGGCGATGTCGTGCGCGACCTGCCCGAAGGGCTGGACACATGGCTGGGTGAAGGCGGGCTCAAGCTCTCGGGCGGGCAGGGCAGGCGGATCGCACTGGCGCGCACGCTGCTTACCCAGGCCCCGATCCTTATTCTGGACGAACCCGCAACCGGGCTGGATGCGCAGACGGAGCAGGAATTCCTGCTCACACTCAATGCCGTCACGACGGGACGCACGGTTATTCTCATCACCCACAGGCTGACCGGCGTGGAAAAACTGGACCAGGTCTGGCGCCTGTCAGGGGGGATCGCCAGGGTTGCGAGCGCGTGAGGGGACAACCCGGAGTTGACGGATTGGACCCGCCTGGGGCACCAAGGGTGGACGGTTTCAATATTTCAGCCGGGAATTATCATGATACGTCGTCTTATCCCCGTTGCGGGGCTCTGCCTGCTTAGCGCCTGCGCCGCCCAGGCACCGCGTAAATATGTGGTGTTTTTCGCCAACCAGTCCGCCACGCTGGATGACGGCGCCAATGCCGTCATTGCGGAAGTCGCCGACAAGGCCCGCGCCCATCCGTCGCGTATCGTGAAGGTGGAAGGCTATGCCGCCGCCGGAAGCAATCTTTCAGCCGATGCGCTGCTGGCCATCGACCGCGCCAAGGCCGTGACCGCCAAGCTGTTCGAGGACGGGGTGCGGGGCGACCGCATTATCCAGACCCCGCGTGCCCCCAGCAATGTGGAAGGCATGGAAGTAGGCGCGCGGCGTGTGGAAATCGAGATTACCCGCCCCTGAACACAACGCCCGCCCCATCCGCCATGCCTGACATGGACCAGGGTTTTGCAACCCTGCCCCCCGGGGGGCCTGCACATGGCCCCCCGCGCGACCGCTTTGTCGACAAAACGCCCGAGCAGGTTCTTCACGACGTTTTCGGCTTCCACGGATTTCGCAGCCTGCAATCCAGGGCGGTCGAAAACGTCATGCACGGGCGTGACACGCTGGTGCTGATGCCAACTGGTGGGGGCAAGAGTATCTGTTATCAGGTGCCCGCCTTGTGCCGCCCCGGCATGGGGCTGGTGATCTCCCCCCTGATTGCGCTGATGGACGACCAGGTAGCCGCCCTGCGCCAGGTGGGTATCAATGCCGCGGCCATGCATTCCGAACTGGAGGCCAGCGAATCTGCCCAGGTCCGGGCCGATCTGGCGCAGGGCCGGGTCGATCTTCTATATATTTCCCCTGAACGGCTCCTGTCATCGGGCACGCTGGACAGGCTTGCGACAATCCCGCTTTCGGTCATCGCCATTGACGAAGCGCATTGTATTTCGGCCTGGGGGCATGAATTCCGTCCCGAATACAGGGCACTGACGGCACTCCCGCGCCATTTCCCCAACGTGCCGCGCATCGCGCTGACCGCAACGGCGGACGAACGCACGCGCGAGGATATTCTGGCGGCCCTGGACATGCCGCATGCGGATGTCCTGGTCTCCAGCTTCCATCGGCCCAACCTGAACATTGCCGTCCACCCCAAGGGGTCCGAACTCAAGCAGTTGCAGGACGCGCTGGCACGGCACAGGAATGCGGCCAGTATCGTCTATTGCGGCAGCCGCGCCAGAACGGAGCGGATTGCCGCCGCCCTGCGCGAGAAGGGATGGGCGGCCCTTGCGTACCATGCCGGGCTGTCACCGCTGGAAAAAAGGGCGGCCCTGCTGCGGTTCCGATCGGGGGAACCGCTGGTGATCGTGGCCACCATCGCCTTCGGCATGGGGATCGACCGGCCCGATGTGCGCGCCGTGGTACATCTGGACATGCCCGCCTCGCCCGAGGCCTATTACCAGCAGATCGGCCGGGCCGGGCGCGACGGCCTGCCATCCGACACGGTGCTGCTTTACGGGGGGGAGGACATGGCCCGGGCGCGCTACTGGCTGGACCAGTCCGCCGCCCCCGACCATGAAAAACGCGTCATGAGCAGCCGCCTGGAAGCCATGATCGCGCTGACCGAAACCACCAGTTGCCGCACCCGCGCGCTGCTGCACTGTTTTGGCGAAGAACTGCCCGAACCCTGCGGGCATTGCGACAACTGCCTGCACCCGGCCCTGACATTCGACGGGACGGAGGCCGCCCGCAAGCTGCTTTCAGCCGTGTACCGAACGGGCGAAAGCTTTGGCGCGCTGCATGTCATAGCCGTACTGCGCGGCAAGATGACGGACGCCGTCAGCCGCCACGGCCATGACAAGCTTTCGGTCTGGGGTATCGGCAAGGACCAGAGCGAGCCCTTCTGGCGCAGCGTTACCCGGCAGTTGATCGCACGCGGGGCGTTGCGGACGCAGGCGCAATATGGCGGCCTTGTACTGAACCAGGGCGTAGCCCGGCCGATCCTGCGCGGCACGGAGGAAGTGCACCTGCGGGCCGATCCCATCATGCATGCCGCGCGCGCGTCGTCCCGGCGGGGGACCGATACCGATCTCGACCTGTCCGAGGACAGCCTGGCCCTGTTCCACGCCCTGCGCAAATGGCGGCGTGAGGAAGCGCAGGAACAGGAAATCCCGCCCTACGTTATTTTCCATGACTCGGTTTTGCGGGACATTGCGCAGGAAAAACCGGGCGATCTGGATACGCTGGGCGACATAAAAGGGGTCGGGCGTTCAAAACTGGAACGATATGGCGAGGCGGTCCTGGCCGTCATTGAGGCAAAAGACGCATGACAAGTGCAGTCGCGCTCCGGCGTGAACGTATTCAGGAACTGGTCAACCAGCGCGGCTATCTGAGCAGCGAGGAACTGGCCCGCATGCTCGACGTCACGGTGCAGACCGTCCGGCGCGATGTGAACTGCATGGACGCGCAAGGCCTTCTCGCCCGCCACCATGGGGGGGCCAGTTCGCTTTCCCAGGCTGAGAACATTGCCTATTCCGACCGCCAGATCCTGCACCTGCGCGAAAAGGAAGCCATAGGCCGCGAAGCCGCCCGCGCCATACCGGACGGGGCTTCGCTGTTCATCAATATCGGCACCACGACCGAAGCGTTCGCCCGCTGCCTGCGCTCCCACAAGGCGTTGCGGGTCATTACCAATAATATCCATGTGGCAAGCCTGCTGGCGCCGGCCCCCGATTGCAGCCTGATTATCACGGGGGGCAGCGTGCGCCTGCGCGATGGTGGCATAGTCGGCCCGGCGGCCGCGGCCATGATCGAGCAATACCGTGCGGATTTTGGCGTGATCGGTATCAGCGGCATTGACGAAGACGGCACGCTGCTCGATTTCGACGCCGATGAAATCAGCGCGGCACAAGCCATCCTGCGCAATGCGCGGGTGGTCTTTCTGCTGGCCGACCACACTAAGTTCCGCCGCAGGCCCATGGCCCGGGTAGGCCATATTTCGCAGATCAGCGCCTTTTATACCGATCAGCCGCCCCCGGCCGCCATCCGCACGATCCTGCGCGACAACGACGTGCACCTGCATGTGGTGCCGAAGTAGGTTTTTCGTTCGGGGCTGATTTCCTTTCGTAAACGAACACTAGGCTGACTACCGCCAGCGATCACGTCCAATTATCTTGCCATTCCTTTTCGTTTTCGAATAAACTGCACCGACTTTCGTTTTGATGGAACCGGCCCAGATCATGTCACAGACTGAATCGTCCAACGTCCCCTATGACCTGCTGATCGTCGGCGGTGGCGTAAACGGCGCAGGTATCGCGCGCGACGCCACGGGGCGTGGCGCTTCCGTATTGCTGGTCGAACAGGATGACCTGGCCAGCTATACGTCATCGGCCAGCACCAAGCTTATTCATGGCGGCCTGCGATATCTGGAATATTACGAATTCCGGCTGGTGCGCGAAGCCCTGATGGAGCGCGAACGCCTGCTGAAAATGGCGCCGCATATCATCTGGCCCATGCGATTCGTGCTGCCGCACTCCAAGCTGGTCCGCCCGGCCTGGATGCTGCGGGCAGGCCTGTTCCTTTACGATCATCTGGCGTCCAACATGACGCTGCCCAAGTCGCGCGGCATCGATTTCCGGACCCATTCGTCGGGCCGCGCCCTCAAGCCCGAATATACCAAGGGCTTCGTCTATTCCGATGGCTGGGTGCAGGACAGCCGCCTGGTGGTACTCAACGCCATCGACGCAGCGCAGCGCGGGGCGGATATCCGCACCCGCACCCGGCTTGTTGCCGCAAGCCGCGTCAACGGGCTGTGGGAAGCAACGCTGGAAGACCGTACCACGGGGGCGACCAGCACCGTGCGGGCCCGCGCCCTGGTCAACGCGGCGGGGCCCTGGGTCGCCCGCCTGCTGGCCGATACGCTGAAGGTGCCCAACTCCAAGTCGGTCCGGCTGGTCAAGGGCAGCCATATTGTCGTCCCCCGCGTGTTCGAAGGGCCGCAGGCCTATATTTTCCAGAACCCCGACAAGCGCATCGTCTTCGCCATTCCCTACGAACAGGATTTCACCCTGATCGGCACCACCGATATTCCGTGGGAGCAGGAACCGGGCAAGGTCGCGATTGCTGCCGACGAAATCAGCTATCTGTGCGAAAGCGTGAACCGCTATTTCCGCGCCACGGTCAAGGAATCCGACGTGGTCTGGAGCTATGCGGGCCTGCGCCCCCTTTATGACGATGCATCGGCCAACGCGTCCGCCGTCACGCGCGATTATGTGCTGGACCTGGACACGCAGAACGGCGCACCGTTGCTGTCCATTTTCGGCGGCAAGATCACGACCTACCGCAAGCTGGCCGAACACGCGCTTGAAAAGCTCGCCCCCGTGCTGCCCGCCGTGGCCGGCCAAAGCTGGACCGCCAATGAGGTACTGCCCGGCGGCGATATAGGCGAAGGCGGGTTTACCGCGGCACTGGACAGGCTGCGCCGCGCGGCCCCCTGGCTGCCCGAAGGCCTGGCCTGGCGGCTGATGCGCAATTACGGCAGCCGCGCTTACGAGATCATCGGGGAAGCCACGTCCCTGGCCGAGATGGGCCTGCTGCCGGGCGGAGACCTGGGCACGCGTGAGATCGACTACCTGATCACGCATGAATGGGCCCGCACGGCGGAAGATGTCCTGTGGCGGCGCAGCAAGCTGGGCCTGCATATCAATGACGCGGCCAAGGCCGGGGTGGAAACCTATATGCGCCAGAAGCTGGGATAAGCTTCAGCCCCTTGCCCGAGCCCTTTCCTGGAAAATAAAAACAAGAACGAGGAAAGATATGAACAAGACCACTTTTGCCCTGCTGGGCGAGCTGATCGCCGAATGCCTGGCTACGCTCATTATCGTCATGATCGGGGATTCGGTCGTGGCCATGTATGCGCTTTATGACCCTAGCCCCTACCGGCTGTCCTATTGGGGGCTGTCCATTACATGGGGGCTGGGGGTCACGATCGCCATTTACGTGACCGGGGCCGTATCGGGCACCCACGCCAACCCCGCCGTCACACTCGCATTGGCCTGCTACCGTGGCTTTTCATGGAAAAAAGTCGTGCCCTACTGGGTGGCCCAGGTCGTGGGCGGCTTTTTGGGGGCGGCACTGGTCTACACCCTCTACAGCCCGGTCATCGTGCATTTCGCGCAGGCCCATCACCTGGATTTCGTCCATGACGGGGCGGCGGGCGGTGTGTTTTTCACAGCCCCGGGCGATGCGATCACCCCGCTGCACGCCTTGGGTGATGAGATTATCCTGACCGCTTTCCTGGTACTCGGCATTTTCGCGATAACATGCGAATACAATACCGTCGCACCCCAGGCCAATTCCGGTGCGCTGATCATCGGCCTGCTGGTTGCCATTATCGGCGCGTCTTCTGGCAATCTGGAAGGCTGGGCGATCAATCCGGCCCGCGATTTCGGGCCGCGCCTGTTCTGTTTTATCGCGGGCTGGGGGCCTTCCGCCCTGCCGGGGCCCCAGAACTACTGGTGGGTGCCCGTTGTCGGGCCGTTGCTGGGCGGGCTTGCCGGGGCCACGCTGTACCAGGTCCTGCTCCGCCCATTCATGCCCGCCAGATCGGCCAGATCCGCAACCCCGGCTGACTGAGCGTTCCACGCAGAAGGATTATTCCACATGAGCAAGCAAGACTGTGTCCTGGCGATTGATCAGGGAACGACATCAACCCGCAGCATCGTCTTTGACCGGCATGCTCAGGAACTGGCGGCGGCACGGCAGGAATTTCCCCAGCATTACCCGCATGCCGGATGGGTGGAACATTGCCCCGAAGACATCTGGCGCGACGTGCTGAGCACTGCGCGCGCAGCCCTTGAAAAAAGTGGTGCTGCCGACCGGGTGGCGGGGATCGGCATTACCAACCAGCGCGAAACCATCGTGGTGTGGGAACGTGCGACGGGCAAGCCCATTCACCGCGCCATTGTCTGGCAGGACCGCCGCACGGCCGCGACCTGCCAGAAACTGCGCGAGGACGGGGTGGAAGACCTGGTGCGCGAACGCACCGGCCTGCTGCTGGACCCGTATTTCTCGGCCACGAAACTGGCCTGGATCCTCGATAACGTGCCCGATGCACGCGCCCGTGCCGAAAAGGGGGAACTGGCCTTCGGCACGATCGATTCCTTCATCCTGTGGCGGCTGACGGGGGGCAAGGTCCACGCGACCGATGCCACCAACGCCGCGCGGACGTCCCTGTTCGATATCCATCGCCAGATATGGGACGATGAGCTTTTGCGACTGTTCCGTGTGCCCGCCGCCCTTCTGCCCGAAGTCAAGGACAGCAGCACATTATATGGCGAGACCGACCCGGCCCTGTTCGGCCGCGCGATCCCCATTGCCGGGATCGCGGGGGACCAGCAGGCCGCCGTGGTGGGGCAGGCCTGCTTTACGCCCGGCATGGCCAAGGCAACCTACGGCACGGGCTGCTTCGTGCTGCTCAATACCGGGGACAAGCCGGTTATCTCGCGCAACCGCATGCTGACCACCATTGCCTACCGGCTGAACGGCAAGGCCACCTACGCGCTGGAAGGCTCCATTTTCGTGGCCGGTGCCGCTATCAAATGGCTGCGCGACGGCCTGCACCTGATTACCCATGCCTCCCAGACCGATGACATGGCCACCCGTGTGCACCACAGCCATGGTGTGTACATGGTGCCCGGCTTCGTGGGCCTGGGCGCTCCGCACTGGGACCCCGACGCACGCGGGCTGATCTGCGGGCTGACGCTGGACGCCACGGCCGCCCATATTGCCCGCGCGGCACTGGAATCAGTCGCCTTCCAGACGCTGGATCTGGTCACGGCCATGCAGCAGGATGGTGGGGGTGCGACCGAGAGCATCCGTGTCGATGGCGGCATGTCGGCCAACGACTGGTACTGCCAGTTCCTGGCCGATATGCTCCAGGCCAAGGTGGAACGCCCCCGCAATGTGGAAACCACCGCCATGGGCGCAGGCTTTCTTGCGGGCATGGCCACCGGCATCTGGGAGAATGAAGGCACCGTTGCCTCGGAATGGGCGCGGGGTTCCCTGTTCGAGCCCAAGATGGAGCGTAACCAGCGCCGCACCATGATCGCGGGTTGGCATGATGCGGTCAAACGCACGCTCAGCACCTATCCCGCAGGCAAGTAGCACCCGCTCCGGGGTTTTCGCCAGGGGGCCCTTGGGAGCTGCACCCCCATGACGGATAACCGCTCAGTCTGCCGGGGTTGTGCTCGCCACCACGGGGACCTGTACATTCTGGGACGAGCCGCCCAGAAAACTGAACGTGACCTGCACGTTCTGCGTGGCGTGCAGGTCGGGTGAGGCACCGAAACACAGCAGGTTATAGCCGCCTGCTGAAAAGACCAGTGTCATACCAGCGGGCAGGGCCAGGTGGGTAAACAGGTCACGCGTGGCTTCCGTGCCTTCCTGGTCCGCATGATGGCCGATCATGTGCCGGCATGCGGTGGAAGAAATGCCCGAGAGCAGATGCGCCGTGGCACCCGTGTTTTTGATCGTGAAATAAAGCTGGGGCACGCCGTGGCCGCTCGGCAGGGCCAGGGCCGCGCGGGAGACGACAATATCCTTCTGCGCGTTATCCTGCCCGGGCACATTGGTGGTATCCGCCTGGGCGGCGGGTGGGCCTTCGGTCTGGGCCGGACCCTGCGCCTGGGCCCGCGCGCAAAAAGATGTGACGGCCAGGCTGGACAGCGCGGTCATGATACAGACCGCCCCCACAATGCGTTTCATGAGTTCTCCATTCGATAACAGGCACAAGACAACTGTGGACGGGGCGAGCCGAAAGACATATCTGGTCGTAGGCATAGTGCTCTTTTAAAATTAAGCAGGTATTATCGGCACTGCTCTGAGAAGAAGGTAGGCAGCAGCATGCGTTGCCCTTTTTGCGGGAACCCCGACAGCCAGGTCAAGGACAGCCGCCCGAATGAGGAGGGCTCGGCCATTCGTCGGCGGCGCGCCTGCCTGTCCTGCGGGCAGCGCTTCACCACGGTGGAACGGGTGCAGTTGCGCGAACTTGTCGTGGTCAAGCAGGATGGGCGGCGCGCCCCGTTCGAGCGTGAGAAAATCACCCGCTCGATCCGCATCGCCCTGCGCAAGCGCCCCGTTTCGGAAGAACAGGTCGAGCAGATCGTGACCGGCATCGTCCGCCATCTCGAAGCATCGGGGGAGACGGAGGTGGCAACGACCCGTATCGGCGAACTGGCCATGGACGCGCTCAAGGAAGTGGATAGTGTCGGCTATGTGCGCTTTGCCAGCGTTTACAGGGATTTTCGCGAAGCCCGGGATTTTTCCGAAATTCTTACCCTCATGGAAACAAGCGGGGCCCGCGCCCCACAAAAAGACTAGACCTTGCGGCGTAAAACCGCCATGAAACGCCACTCCGTACAAAGCGGGCAGGAGAGACGGATGTCAGGAACACAGGACCAACCCAAGCTGAAACCGGCCCAAAGGCCGCGTACCGCCGCCCGCGTGGCGGCAGTGCAGGCGCTGTTTCAGATCGAGCAGAATGGGGATCGTCCAGACTCCGTTATCGAGCAGTTTCTCGTACACCGCTTCGGCACGGCGCTGGACGGCCAGACCTACGAGGACGGCCGTATTCCCGAAGCCGATACACAGCTTTTTTCCGCCATTGTCCGCGCCGGTGCGGCCAACCACACCGCCATCATGCAGACAATCAGCGCCACATTGCCTTCCACCTGGCCGATCGAGCGCCTGGACCCGGTGTTGCGGGCACTTTTCCTGGCCGCCATGGCGGAAGCGCAATCGGACGAGACACCGGCCGCCGTGCTGATCAACGAATACATGGACGTCGCCCACGGGTTTTTCTCGGGCGATGAACCCCGTCTGGTCAACGGCGTTCTGGACACGGTTTTCAAGCAGATGAAGGCAGCACAGGATCATGACGGTGCCCCCGCTGGCCAACCAGACTGACCTGCCGCGCGAATTCGCTTTTATCCGGCGGCATTTCGCAGCCCTTGCAGGCCCCGCCGCCCTGGACCTGCGCGATGATGCCGCCGTTTTCACCCCGCCGCCGGGGCTCCAACTTGTGCTCGCCACCGACGCGATGGTGGAGAATGTCCATTTCCTGCCCGACGATCCGCCGCAAACCGTAGGGCGCAAGCTGCTGCGCTGCAACCTGTCCGATCTTGCGGCCATGGGAGCAAAGCCCGAAGGCTGGCTGCTGACATTCGCCCGCCCGCCCCATATTACCGAAGACTGGGTTGCCCAGTTCTGCGCCGGGCTGAAGGCCGACCAGGATCTGTACGGGCTCAGTCTCATGGGGGGGGATACGACGTCCACCTCCGGCCCGCTCGTTCTGTCCCTGACCATCATGGGCTCCGTCGCGCCTGGGCAAGCCGTGCAACGCCGCGGCGCGCAGGTGGGGGATGGCCTGTGGGTGACAGGCACCATCGGTGACGGTGCGCTGGGCCTGAAAATGCTGCAAGGCCAGCTTGAGGATGGATCGGGCCATCTGGCGCAGCGCTACCGCTTGCCAGAACCCCGGCTGGGGCTGGACCTGTACGGCCTGGCCACCTGCGCCATGGATGTATCCGACGGGCTGGTGCAGGACACCGGGCACCTTGCCCGCGAAAACGGCCTTGCCGCCGTAATAGACGCGGCAAAAGTCCCGCTTTCTCCTGCTGCACGACAGGCCGGCCCCGACTGGCTACGCACCTGCCTGACCGGGGGCGACGATTACGAACTGCTTATGGCGGTCCCTCCTGCGCAGGAAGACCGGCTTGCCAGCAAGGGGTATCTGGAAAGCCCTTACGGGCGTGTGCCGGTAACACGCATCGGCCATTTCCATGCAGGCACGCCGGGCGTGCAGGTGCGCGACGAAAATGGCCAGGCTCTGCATATCGAGACCGGCGGGTGGAGCCACCTTTAGGGGGCTGAATGAAAAGGGCGGATATGTCCGGGCCGGTCAGGACGTAGGCGCAGAAAGCTCCAGATTTTTCTCGTACATCCGGTGGCGCTTGTAAGGTGTGGGCGAAATACGCTCGATCAGCTTGCGCAGGCCTTCATGCGTTTCCAGCACCCAGCCCAGTTCGATCGTCCTGTAGGGCAGAACATGGCCACGGCGCATCAGTTCGTCGATGATCAGCACCGGCAACACCGCGCGCAGGGCCGTGGCGAGATATTTTTTCCGGACCCCCAGCAGCACCACCCGGGCCGAGCGGAAGTCGTGCTGGAGAATGCGTTTCCCCAGTTTCAGCCACCCCAGCGGGGTAGGCGCGCCACCCAGGTCGCCCTCCACATCGAACATGTTGGGAACGACCAGGGCAATGGCCGCAGGTTCGCCATTCACCTCGGCCAGCACATATTGTTCGGAACGCAGGATGGGTTTGAGCGACTTGAGCAGCCCATCGACATCGCGCTGCGTCAGGGGAACATTGCCCCAGGTGTCGGCCCAGGCATCGTTATAGATATCGCGCAGGATTTCCGCGTCTTCGGCAATATGGTCCATCCGCAGGCCGCGCATGGTGATATTGCCCAGCCGCTCGCGCAAATTCCCCGGCAACTGGTTGGCCCGTTCGGCGGAAGGGCCGGTTTCCATGCTGTAGGACAACAGGTCCACCGCACGGCCGTAACCCGCTGCCTCCACCGCCGGCCCCAGCGTCGGCGGTTGCCAAGGGGTGCCGATCATGGGCATTTCACGCTGGCCCTCGATCATGAGACCGGACTGGCCGTTGCTGTTCAGCGTCCAGGGGCCGCGTATGCGTTCGATCCGGCGGGCTTTCAGCCAGGCTTGCGCCGCCTCCATCAGCGGGGCGACACAGGCGGGCTCGGCCGTATCCAGTGCGCCGAAGAACCCGGTGCGCGGCCCATCCTGCTTGAGCACCAGCGCATCGATCTGTGCGGATATCCGCCCGATGGGAACACCGTTGCGCCAGGCCAGGAAATAGCAGGCAAAGCCGTGATCGAAAAAATGTGCCCGCTTGGGGGACAGCAGGTCTCGCTCTTCCATGTCCAAAGGTGCGACATAGCCGGGCAAGCCATCGTAAAGAATGCGCGGAAGTTTTATAAAGAGGGAAAGCTGGCGGAAACCCGAAACAGGAGCCACGGTAATCTGGGTCGGGGAAGCCATTGCCACTCCATGATCTGGAACCTGCGAACTTCAGGGGTGATGCCTTATTCCGCCTCAATGGGAAAGGGAAAAAATGTGACGTCTGACACGGTTGCCCCGACAGGCAGAGCCCCAATCGCACGTGCGATCCTGATTACAGGGGCTACAGGGGGCATTGGCGCGGAACTGGCCTACCATTACGCCGCACCCGGCAGAACGCTTGTCCTGTGGGGCCGGAATCCCCAGCGCCTGGCCGATATCGCCGCACGCAGCACCACCCGTGGTGCGAAGGTCTTTACCCGACAGATCGACCTGCGCGACGGGGACGCAGCCCTTGCCGCCTTTGAGGAGGACGATGCCGCCCACGCGCTGGACCTGGTCATTCTGGGCGCGGGCCTGTCGGATATTCAGGGACCGGACGACATGACCGAAGACCCGGGCAAGGTGCTTGGCCTGGCGCTGGTCAATTACGCAACGCCCATAGCCCTGGCCACCGCCGCCGCCCGTGGCATGATCAAGCGGGGCGGGGGACAGATTGCACTGATCGGCTCGGTCGCGGGGTCTTACGAACTGCCTTTTGCCGCGTCCTACAGCAGTTCGAAATCCGGCCTGGCTTTTTTTGCCAAGGCGGCCGGACTGTCCTGGCGGCAGCATGGGGTGTTCGTAACGCTGATCGCCCCCGGTTTTGTCGACACCCCCATGAGCCAGCGGCTGGAAGGGCCCAGGCCGTTCCTTGTTTCGGCCAAAGGTGCGGCCCGCCGCATTGCCCGGGCCATTGCCAGAAAACAGCGCGACTATACCTTTCCGTGGCCTTTCAAGGTGCTGGAGGTGCTGGTCCGGCTGGTGCCGGGCAGGCTGCGCGAGCGTATTCTGCTCAAGCTGGCCGTGGGGCAGAAAGACCGGGCCTGACTGCGAGGCCGGTTCGCACCCCACGCAGCCAGCTTCAGCGTGATCTGGCGACATCGCCGATTGCCTCATCGGCAGCACCGATCACGTGGTCGATATCCGCCTCCGTCATGGGGGTGGAAAGCGCCATAAGGCCGTAGCTGGCCGCGAATACGCCGCGATTGAGCAGGCCGAGCATGAAAGTGGCGAGGGCATGGGCCTCGGCCGGGTGGGGCAGGGCGGTGCGATAATCGACAACCTCACGTGCGGTAAGGTGGACTTTCAGCAACGACCCCATCCCCACGGCCTGACCTTCCACCCCGTGCCGGGCAAAGGCTGCATTAATGCCTGCCCGAAGGCGATCGCCCATGGCCGCCAGCCGCGTAAAAGCTGCATGATCAAGGAGTTGGAGGGCGGCAATCCCCGCGCGCATCGAGACAGGATTGGCCGAGAACGTGCCCCCATGCGGCAGAACCGGCTTGCCGCCCGACGGATCGAATACGGCCATGACATCGCGCCGGCCACCCACGGCCCCCACCGGAAAACCACCGCCGATAATCTTGCCAAAGGTGGTCAGGTCGGCCTCTACCCCCCATAGGGGCTGCGCGCCCCCATGGCCAAGCCGGAAGCTGATGACCTCATCAAAGATCAGCAACGCGCCGATCTCATCCGCCACGGCACGCAGGGCCTGGATGTATTCGGCACTGGCAGGCACAAGACCGGCCCGGTTGGGCATGGGGTCCACGACGATGGCAGCAAGTGTGTCCCGGTGTGCCAGAACCAGACGGCGCGCGGCTTCGGGGTTGTTGAAGGGCAGCACCACCACGTCCTGCAGCACGGTCTGGGGCGTTCCCTGCGCATAGGGAATGGACGAAGGGTCGGCGCCCCAGTTGGCGGGGCTTGGGTCCAGGCTGACTTCGGCATAGTCATAGGAGCCGTGATAGGCGCCTTCCACCTTCGCGATCTTGGGGCGGCCGGTAAAAGCGCGGGCGGCCTTCATGGCCATCATGACCGCTTCCGTGCCGGAATTGGTGAAGCGCATCGCCTGGACCGAGCGCACGCGCCCGCATAGCAGTTCCGCAAGGTCGATCTCGGCCTCGGTCGGCAGGCCGAAGCAGGTTCCAAGCTCAAGCTGCTTGCGCACCGCTTCGTTGATGACGGGATGCGCGTGACCGTGAATCTGGGCGGTGAAGTTATTGATGCAGTCAATTCTCTCATCGCCGTCCACATCCCATATGCGACTACCGGCCCCGCGCGCGACGTAGATGGGGTAGGGTTTCATATAGACTGTCGTGCGTGTGTTGCCGCCGGGCAGGAACTGCGTGGCCCGTTCGTACAGGGCCCGGGACACCGAGGCGGGTGAGGGGTACAGCATGATCGCTCCGCTTCCGATTATCGGTATGACTTTAGAAATTCCTGTAAACCACTATCCGATTTTTTGAACGATTCCGAAACAAAATTTCGTTGACATGGGCATTTTTGGCGAATTAGCCTGATTTTGAAATAGACATTCAATTCCGGTTTTCGGAACGAAAAGACGCCATGGCACCCACGAACCCAGCACCAGCCCCGCCCGACGCCCCCTATTGGTGGCAGGCAGCACCCCGGCCTGTCCCCAGCCGGGAGGCACCGCCCACTGCTGTGGATGCGGTTATCGTCGGCTCGGGCCTGACGGGGCTGAACGCCGCGCTGGAAATCGCGCGTGGGGGCCGCTCCGTCGTGGTGGTGGAAGCCCAGGCCCTGGGGTTCGGGGCCAGCACACGCAATGCGGGCTTTGTCAGCCGGTCCTTCAAGCACGGCTTCGGCACGGTCGAAAAGAAATTCGGCCTGGCCTATGCGCTGCAACTCTTCGGGGAACTTGATGCCTCGGTACGCGCCGTCGAACGCCGGATCGCCGAGGAAAATATTGCCTGCTTCATGAACACCAATGGCCGTTTCCTGCCCTGTGCGTCCGAAGCGCATCTGGCGGCGTTGCTCAGCGATCTCGATACCCAGCGCAAGCATATGGGATTTGCGTTCACACCCGTATCGCGCTCGAATGTCACGCGCGAACTGGGAACGGATAAATATGTCGGCGGGGCCATTGTCCATGGGCTGGGCGGGCTGCATCCGGGGCTGTACCATGCGGGGCTGCTAGCCGCCGCCCGGCGCGCGGGGGTGGCGTTCGTGGACAACACGCCCGTGCTGTCCATAAGCGGGCAGCAGGGCGCCTTTCGCGTGCGGACAAGCCGGGGGGAGATCACCTGCCGCGATGTCGTCATCGGCACGAACGGCTATACGCATGGCCTCCTGCCCTGGCTGGACAGGCGGCTTATCCCCTTCGATGCGTTCATGATCGCAACGGGGCCCCTGTCGCCCGAAGCCATGGCCCGCGCCATACCTGGCGGCAAAGTCACGATCGATTCCAACCATAATGCGCTGTTCGTCCGCCCGTCGCCCGATGGCACGCGCGTTTTGTTCGGCGGCCTCACAGGCTCAGCCCTAGCGAACCTGCCCGACAAGGGCCGACACCTGCAAAGGATGCTGGGCACCCTCATACCCTCGCTGGCCCAGGCGGAGCTTGACACGGTCTGGACCGGCAAATGTGCCGCAACCTTCGACCTGTTCCCGCATATGGGCTGCCATGACGGTATTTATTTTGCCGCCGGTTATTGCTTCGTGGGTGTCCCCATGGGGACATATCTGGGCACCAAGATAGGCCAGGCCGTGCTGGGCCGCAGGGAAGCCGCAAGCCTGTTCGCTGACAAGTCTTTCCGGTCCATGCCCTTCTATAATGGCCGACCGTGGTTCGTCCCGCTTGTCACACGCTACTGGCAAGGCCTGGACGCCCGCACGCCATCAGGCGCCATTGCCGCGTAAACACCCCAAGCCCCCTGGAACAAATCCCCCCTGACAGGAGCAATCATGTCCGCTACCGCGCACCTTCCCCGTGTCACCTATGCCAATACCGGCGTGGACCTGACCCCGCTGCATGATTTTCTGGATGCAAGACTGCCGGACTTCAAGGCCAGCGTGCTGGGCCGCACCCATGCCAACAGCATCGGCGGCAAGGACGATACCGCGGGCACGCCCTTTGCCGTTTGCAGCCCCATCGATGGTGTTACCGAACTGGGCTCCTTTTTCGCCGCATCCGATCAGGCGGTGGACCGCGCAGTGGGAGCCGCCCAGGCCGCGTTCCCGGCCTGGGCCGCCATGGGCTGGCAGGGCCGTATCGAACTCCTGCGCGCATGGGCGAAGATCCTGTATGCGCGCAAATACGATCTTGCCCTGGCTGCCCTGTTCGAAGTCGGCAAATCACGTGTCGAAGCCCTGGGGGAGGCGGACGAGGTCTTCGACATGGTCTGCTATTATTGCGACGAAATGGAGCGGCACAATGGCTATGTGACGCCGCTGAACCGTGTTTTCCCGCATGAAAGTACGGTCAGCATCCTGCGCCCGCTGGGCGTGTTCGGCGTGGTGTCGCCGTTCAATTACCCTGCCGCCCTCTTGATCGGCATGAGTGCGGGGGCCCTGGTGACGGGCAATACCGTGGTCATGAAGCCATCAGAAGGCTGTTCGCTGACAGCACGGATCGTCATGGACACATTGGCCGAGGCAGGCGTGCCACCCGGTGTTGTCAACCTTGTGGTCGGCGGGAACGAAACCGGGGCGGCACTGGTCGAACATCCCGGTATTGCCGGCGTGGCGTTCACGGGGTCTTACCGGACGGGCATGCATATCATGCGCCTGATCAATGCCGGCCCCTATGCCCGGCCGGTCATTGCCGAAATGGGCGGGAAAAACCCGGCCTATGTCAGCAAAAACGCCGACCTGGCCAAAGCAGCACAGGGTGTCGCACGCTCTGCTTTCGGCCTGCAGGGGCAGAAATGCAGTGCGTGTTCCGTCGTGTATGTGGACGAGACGGTCAGGGACGAGTTTGTCGAACGCCTGCGCGCCTATACCGCAGGCCTTGTCATAGGCAACCCCGAAAAGCGCGAGACATTTCTGGGACCGGTCTATAACGAAGCCGCAGCCCACCGCATGACCCACGCGCTGGAAGCCGCCCACGCACAGGGAGCCGTTCTGTTCGGCGGCAAGCGCGCAACGGTGCCTGCCGAACTGAAAGGCGGGCAGTATTTCGAACCGACCCTGGTGCAGGTGGACAAGGGCCATGTCCTGACCAAGGAGGAACAGTTCCTGCCACTGCTGGCCCTGCGCAGCGTTACCAGCCTTGAAGAGGCCATAGCAGAAGGAAATGACGTGCTCTACGGGCTGGCGGCGGGTATCTATACCGAAGACGCAGCGGAGCTTGAGTATTTTCTGAACACGGCGGAAGCCGGAGCCCTCTACGCCAACCGCCCCAGCGGGGCGACAACGGGGGCCTGGCCGGGTGTGCAGAGTTTCTGTGGCTGGAAGGGATCGGGCGTGACCCTTAAAGGGGGGCTGGGCCCGCATTACCTGCCGCAGTTCATGCGTGAGCAGTCCCGCACCGTGCTGGAATGACAGGGTAGGGTACCACACAGACAATGCCAGATACGCCCGTTCAGACCATCAAGAGCGATGAAAAGCCGCTGGAGCGTTATTTTCGCATTCTTGAGGTTGTCTCGGCCTTTCCTTCCGGTATCGGGCTCGGGCAGATTGCCGATATCGTGGACCTGCCCAAGCCCACGGTCCATCGCCTGCTGCGGGGACTGACCGAGAGCCGCCTGCTGGACTGCCATCCAACCGCCCCGCAGCTTTACGTGACAGGGGCCAGGATGCGGCGCCTGCTCTACACCAGTGCCGGGGCGGACTGGGTCGAAAACGTCACGCGCAGCGTGCTGGCCGACATTGCCGAACAGACGGGGCAGACCTGCTATATCGCCAGGTTCGATGACCTTAAAATCCGTTCGGTCGCCATGGTCACGCCCGACAATCCATCAAGCGGGTATGTGGTTCCGGGCCGGTATCTCACGATTCATTCGGCATCATCCGCCAAGGCCATCCTGGCGTTCCAGGACCCGGCCCTTGTCCGGCGTATCCTGCCATACCCGCTGCCACGCCTGACCGATAAAACCATAACGGATGTCGAAGACCTGTTCGCGCAGTTCGCCGCCATCAAGAACGGTGCGGTGGCCGTATGCGACGGTGAAGACTACCAGGGCTTTGGCGGGCTGGCCTGTCCCGTTCACCTGCCAGAGGTGGGGGTAATCTTCAGCCTTGCACTTACGGGTGGGGTGGCTTCTGTGCTGGGCGAGAAACGGGCGGATTACGAACATATCCTCAGGATCGGCGCGCAGCGTATTGCCGTAGCCCTTGCGGCCGGGGCCGCCCGGCAGTAGCCAGCGCCGCAAAAGCCTGCATCCTGCGCTAACGAAAAAAGCCCGACCTGCAATGGCCGGGCTTTTTTGGACCATGCAGCCCGCACTGGGGCAGGCTGCACAGGATGGAGCGAAACCGATCAGAACGGCGCGTCGATATCCACCACGTCGATCAGCTTGTGGTTCACGAACTCCTTGATCCCCAGGCCGATCAGTTCACGGCCGTAGCCCGAACGTGCCACACCGCCAAACGGCAGGTCGGCCTTGACCATGGTGGGGTGGTTGACGAACACCATGCCCGTATAGATACGCCGCGCCACGGCCACGCCGCGTTCGGTGTTGCGCGTAAAGACCGAACCACCCAGGCCGTAAGGTGAATCGTTGGCAATACGCACCGCGTCGTTTTCGTCCTTGGCGCGGTATAGCTGCGTTACGGGGCCAAAGAACTCCCAATGGCGGGCAGGGTTGTTCTCCAGGTTGGTCATCAGCAGCGGCCGGAAGAACGCGCCCTTCTCGGGAACGGGTGCGCCGATCACCTCGACCACGGCACCAAGTTCACGGGCCTGTTCCACCTGTGCAGCCAGGTCGTCAGCTGCTTTCTGCGAGGAAAGGGGGGCCAGCGTGGTTTCAGGCGCCAGCGGGTCGCCCGCGCGCAGTTCGGCCACGCCTTTCTTGTAAAGCGCCACGAACTGGTCATAGATCGCATCGGCCACAATCAGGCGCTTGGCCGAAACGCAGACCTGCCCGGAATTCCAGTGACGGCCGAAAACGGCCCATTTCACGGCTTTTTCCAGATCCGCGTCGTCGAGCACGATAAACGCGTCCGAACCACCCAGTTCCATCGTCGCCTTTTTCAGGGCCTTGCCCGCGACCGATGCCACGATCGCACCCGCACCTTCGGAACCGGTCAGGGCCACCCCGCATACGCGCGTATCGTTCAGCACCGTTTCGGTATGGTGGCGTGCCAGGTAGAGATTGCGGAACGCGCCATCAGGCAGGCCGGCCTTGACCATCAGGTCGTCAAAGGCAGCGGCACTTTGCGGCACGTTGGAGGCATGCTTGAGCAGCACCGTGTTCCCGGCGGAAAGCTGGGGGGCGATGATGCGGGCAATCTGGTAGTACGGAAAATTCCACGGCTCGATCGCCAGCACGATCCCCTGGGGCTCATGCACCAGCATGGCGCGGCCTTCCTCGGGGTTTTTGACCGGCAGGGCTTCGGGGGCCAAAAGGCGTTCGGCGTGTTCGGCGTAATATTCAAAAATCTCGGCCGAAAGAATGACCTCGGCTTTCGCTTCCGAAAGCAGTTTGCCCATTTCCAGCGTCAGGATGCGCGCATAATGATCAAGATTGTCGCGCAGGATGGTGGCGGCTGCGGTCATCACCTTCGCACGCTGCGCGAAGGAGGTTTCGCGCCAGTCCACAAACGCGGCATAGGCCCCGTCCAGTGCGGCCTGCACCTGCTGGTCGGTCGCGTTGTCAAAAACCTTGAGTGTTTCTCCGGTATAAGGATTGGTTGTGGCGTAAGCCATAAAAGGGGAACTCCTCGTTAAAAATCGAACTTACAATGCGGCAGCCAGCAAAAAGCCGATAGAGCAATTCTGCCCAGTTCTTGCCTTATCCTCTCACACATGGGCCGACCTTCCCCCTCCATATTACCGCCAGGTGCCCTCATACCTTGCCTTATCCTGCCTTTTCTGAAAGGCTGGCCAGAAGGCCGGGGGCGTGTTGCAAAATGCCCTGATGTGGCGGCCCGCCCAACCACCCGTTCAGGAAAGACATGACAGACCATCTGGCCCAGCTTCAGACCCTTGTGGCGCGCCATTGCCTTCAGCCCATGCAGGCAACCGCCATCAGGGAATTGACACTCTACCGGGCCGATGCCGTCAGCGAACCGCTTGTTTTCGTTTTCGAACCCCGGATTTACGTTATCGTGCAGGGGCGCCAGCAGGTCATGCTGCGCGACAAGGTCTTCGATTACGATGCCAGCCATTATCTGGTCACGGCGGTGGACCTGCCCGTGGCGGGCTGCATTACCCAGGCCACCCCCGAAAAGCCTTACCTGGCGCTGTGCCTGAGCGTAGACCCTGCCCAGATTGCCGAATTATTGCTGGTGGTCAACGACCGGCAGGTGGACCCCAACCAGGCCTGTATCATGGGCATGGGGCTGAGCCCCCTGAACGCCAATATCACCGACCCACTGCTGCGGCTGATGCGGCTTCTGGATACGCCGGAGGATATTCCCATCCTCAAGCCCATGATCATGCGCGAACTTCTGTACAGGCTGTTGCAAGGTGACCAGGGCTGCGCGCTCAGGCAGATTGCTACCGCTGGCAGCGCGCTGTCGCAGATCAACCGGGCCATCCACTGGATCACGCTGCATTTTGCGGACCCGTTCGAAATCGCGACCGTGGCGGGTATCGCGGGGATGAGCCTGTCCACCTTCCACAGGCATTTCCGGGCCGCCACCAACATGAGCCCGCTGCAATACCGCACGCAGCTACGCCTGCAGGAAGCCCGCCGCCGCATGGTCAGCGAAAAGATAGACGCCGCCGAAGCCGGTTTTGCCGTGGGGTATGAAAGCCCGTCGCAGTTCAGCCGGGAATACCGCCGTATGTTCGGCCGCCCGCCCGCGCAGGATACACAGCACCGGCGCGCAACGCGGGACATGGAAGAAGAAGCAGCCTGAACAGGGAAGGGGCGTGGGCTGCGGCGTCATTTTCTGGGTAGAAAATGGAGGTCCGGGCGGGAATCGAACCCACATACGCGGATTTGCAGTCCGCTGCATCACCATTCTGCCACCGGACCATGGTGCAGTTGGGTGCCTTATCTCCCGTTCCATGGCATTGGTCAAGACGTTGTGTCGTGCGATTTTCAAATCGATATGTCACACAGGCGTGGTGCGGCCGGTATCCCCGGCTGGAAGAGGCACGCCCGAACGGATAACATGACCACAAGGGCGCGCCGGGCCCGAAAGCCAGGAGAGGGTTGAGCTACGTGACAGTCCATGCAGCAGCCGAGGTACCGACAGACATGTCCCAGACCGGGCACGATATGTGGGCAGAAGCCCGCAACCTGATGGTGGACGATCAACTCCGTCCTTCAGAAATCAGCAATCCGGGAATTCTCAAGGCCATGCGGGCTCTCCCACGCGAAGAATGCGTGCAGCCCGCCCAGCGTGCCGCGGCCTATGCCGATGTCAGCCTGCCTCTCGCACCCGGGCGTGTTCTCGCACAGCCGCTGCTGACCGCCCGGCTTGCACAGGCGGCCAACCCCCTGCCGGGCGAACATGCCCTGGTCGTGGGGGCGGCGACCGGGTATAGCGCTGGCGTGCTGGCGCGTCTCGGGCTCGTGGTCTCTGCCCTGGAATGTGACGAACAGCTTGCCGCCATGGGCCAGGCCTTCTGCAAGGCCAATGCCCTGGCAGTGCAATGGAGCGTTGGCCCGCTGAACACGGGCCTGCCCGCGAACGGACCGTACGACCTGATCTATTTCGATGGCTGCGTGGGGGCCGTTCCGGATTTCTGCCAAAAGCAGCTCAAGCCCGGTGGGCGTCTTGTCGGCCTTATCCAGAAAACCGGGGATATTCCCGAAATCTTCCGCGCGACACTGACCGCGACGCAAGAGGGCGCGCGGTATGCGTTCGCCTATCTGTCCAAGGCCCAGAGCCCGCTTCTGCCGGGGCTTTGCCCGCAACCGCAGTTTTCCCTGTAGGCTTGGGCCCTGCTGCCAGCCGTAACCCCGCCATGCCGGTGGCGGGGTTACAAATTGGTAGTCATTGCCATGCTTTAATGGCATGAGCGTTGCCGGGCAGCAGTACGGTCACAGAAGCGGGAGAGCGAGATGCGGCGTATTTGCGGAACAGGGGCAGGTCTTGCAATGCTCCTGTACGGCACGGCGGCGTGGCCGCAGAAATATGATGGCAGCGGTTCACCCGCCTTCATTCCCCACACGTTGCAAGAAGCCCTGTCAGCCGCGTACCTGACCAACCCCACCTTGCAGGAAGCCCGCGCCAGCCTGCGCGCGACGGATGAGCAGGTGCCCACAGCCCTTGCAGGCTGGCGGCCCACCATTACCAGCAGTGTCGGCCTGACCTATTTCAAGGGCTTCAACAACTACGAGGGCACGCCCGACAACCCCGCATCCGCCTATATGCGACGTTACGATACCACGGGGTATAATGCGGGCGTTGGCCTGACCCAGCCCCTTTATACGGGTGGAAAGACCACTTCGGCCACGCATCAGGCGGTCAACCGGGTCATGGCCGCGCGGGCCCACCTGATCTCGGTCGAGCAGCAGGTGTTCATGCAGGTGGTCAACGCCTATGTGGGCGTGATCGAGAACGAGCAGCTTCTGCAACTCGACATCAACAACGAACGCGTGCTCGAACAGCAGCTGCGCGCCACCAACGAACGCTTCCATGTAGGTGAAATCACCCGCACCGACGTCGCCCAGGCGGAATCCGCCTATGCCACGGCCACGGCCACCCGCCAGGAACAGGAAGGCACCCTGCAAACCGCGCAGGCCACCTACATGCAGACCGTGGGCATGGCCCCACCCCCCAACCTGGTGCCGCCCCAGCCACTTGTCCTGCCGGTCAAGGACCCGCAATCCGCCGCCGCCATGGCCGTCAAGAACAACCCCGACGTGATCAACGCCCTGTTCACGGAAGCCTCGCAAAAAGATGCGGTGGGTGTCGCGATGGCGGCCATCCTGCCCAAGGTGAACGCAACCCTGGGTTACCAGCACATGGTCAACCAGAGCCTGGCCAACCAGGTGGATGAAAACAAATACGCCACCATCAACTTCAATATCCCCCTCTATCAGGGAGGGTCGGAATACGCAGCCGTCCGCCAGGCCAAGCAGCAGATGGAAGCCTCGCACAGGGAGGTGGACGTCCAGCGCAGGACCGCGGCGCAGAATGCGGTTTCCAACTGGCAGAAACTGCGGTCCTACCAGGCTGCCATCGGCAGCAACCGCGCCGCCATCAAGGCCGGGATCGTGGCGCTGGACGGTGTCGAACGCCAGGCTATCGTGGGCACGAGCACGACGCTGGAAGTGCTCCAGCAACAGGCCACGTTGCTGATGGCCCAGGTCGCGCTGGTGCAGAACCTGAGCAACATGGTGCTGTCGTCCTACAGCGTGGCCGCCGCCATCGGGCGGCTGACCGCAACCGACCTGAAGCTGAATGTTCCCCTTTATGATGACAAGGCATACTATAACGCGGTAAAGGATCGCTTGTGGGGGTTGAGCGATCACGCGCTCAACCAGCCTGGTCGGTAGCAATGAACCAGAACTGGCAGGGATGTTTTTATGGCGTCGTCTCAGGACCCGTCGGAAGAGGCTGACAAGACAACAGGCGGTATCGCACCCCCCGGCCGTTCGGCGCAGCCCGACCAGCCGGTGCACGGCACGGCCGAGCAGGTGCCCGATACCGAGGATGACGATGACGACATCCTGCTTTTGTCCCCATCCATGATGGAGTCCGAAGGCGCGGATAACGCCGCTCCCTCTCTTGTGCAGCCCGCTGCCGTGGACCATGATGACGCAATACTGTCCGTGACCGATCTCAGGCAGATCGAACTTAGCAAGAAAGCTGAAAATACGATGTCTGGTCCGCTGCCCATTCCGTTGAATGACGAAACGGTGTCCGATACCGCAAATTCATTTGCAGTCCTCCAGAAAACATTGCAGGACAAATATCTCAGGGAGCATGAGGAGAGAAAAGTGGCTATCACGCATGAAGGGTCTCTGACTGTTGAAGACATCGTGCGCCAGGAAGTGCGCGTTTTCCTCAAGAAATGGCTCGATGCGCATCTTGCCAGCATTGTGCAGGCGGCTGTCCGCAAGGAAGTCGAGCGTCTGACACAGCGCAATATGTAAGCGATACGGGACATCAGCCTGCCGTAGCAGTACGGACAGGGCAGGCTGGCGCGCCCGCTATGCGGTGAAAAGCTCTGCAAGGCGGAGGCAATCTATGCCTGCCGCCTTTTTTGACGTGGTATGGTTGGATTGAGATGCTGAACAAGACTTTTGACCCCGCACAGACAGAACAGCGGCTGTACGATCTGTGGGAAAGCCGGAAGGCTTTTTCCGCCAATCCGCAAAGCGGCAAAAAGCCGTTCACCATCATGATCCCGCCACCCAACGTCACGGGCACGCTGCATATGGGCCATGCGCTGACCATGACCTTGCAGGACACGCTGATCCGCTGGAAACGCATGCAGGGCTACGACACCCTGTGGCAACCCGGCACCGACCACGCGGGAATCGCCACCCAGATGGTGGTTGAACGTACCTTGCCCGAAGGGGCCAAGACCCGGCAGGCCATGGGGCGCGACGCCTTTGTGGAACGGGTCTGGCAGTGGAAGGAAGAATCGGGCGGGGGCATTACGCGCCAGTTGCGCAGGCTTGGCGCATCACTCGACTGGCCGCGCGAACGCTTCACCATGGATGAAGGTCTCTCCCGCGCCGTGCGGGAAGTGTTCGTCAGCCTTTACAGCGAAGGGCTGATCTATCGCGACCGTCGCCTTGTGAACTGGGACCCGGTGTTCCGCTCCGCCATTTCGGACCTGGAGGTGGAAAGCAAGGATGTCGCGGGGTCATTGTGGTACATTCGCTATCCCGTCGAAGGCCAGCCCGGCACCACCCTAACCGTCGCCACCACCCGGCCCGAAACCATGCTGGGCGACACGGCCGTGGCCGTTCACCCCGAAGATGAACGCTATACCGCGCTGATCGGCCAGTTCGTGCGCCTGCCGCTGACCGGCCGTCTGATCCCGATCGTGGCCGACACCTATTCTGACCCGGAAAAGGGAACAGGTGCGGTCAAGATCACGCCCGCGCATGACTTCAACGACTTTGAAGTCGGCCGCCGCCATGACCTGCCCATGCTCAGCGTGCTGGACGATCGCGCCCATATCACGCTTGAGGAAATCGAGGGCGAACTGAACGCGGTGGACGGGCTGGCCGACCCCGCCTTCGTGCGCGGCCTGGCTGGCCTGTCGCGTGAGGAGGCCCGAAAGGCCATTGTCAGCCACCTGGAAGAAACCGGCTGGCTGGAAAAAATCGAGCCCCATCGCCACCAGGTTCCCCATGCCGACCGCGGCGGAGCAGTTATCGAACCGCGCCTGACCACGCAGTGGTATTGCGACGCAGGCAAGCTGGCCGGCCCCGCGATGGACGCCGTGACATCTGGCCGCACCGCCTTCGTGCCCAAGCAGTGGGAGAACACGTTTTTCGCGTGGATGCGCGACATCCAGCCCTGGTGCATTTCGCGCCAGCTCTGGTGGGGGCACCGCATTCCCGCCTGGTACGGGCCGGACGAGCATGTTTTTGTCGCCCGTGACGAAGCCGACGCACAGGCCCAGGCGGTAAAGCACTACGGCACCACCCAGCCGCTGCGCCAGGATGAAGACGTGCTGGATACCTGGTTCTCTTCCGGGCTGTGGCCGTTTTCCACACTGGGCTGGCCGGACAGGACGCCTGAACTGGAACGCTACTACCCGACCGATGTGCTGGTCACGGGTTTTGACATCATCTTCTTCTGGGTCGCGCGGATGATGATGATGGGCCAGCATTTCATGGGGGATGTACCGTTCCGCCACGTGTTTATCCACGGCCTGGTGCGTGACGAGCACGGGCAGAAAATGTCCAAGAGCAAGGGCAACGGCATCGATCCGCTCGAATTGATCGAGGAATACGGTGCGGACGCCATGCGCTTTACCATCTGCGCGCTGACCGGCATCGGACGTGACGTCAAGCTGGGCCGCAAGCGGGTTGAAGACTATCGCGCTTTCATGACCAAGCTGTGGAATGCAGCGCGCTTCTGCGAAATGAACGGCGTGAAGCCGCAAGCCGGGTTCGATCCGCAGACTGTGCGTTCGGCCCTGGGCCGCTGGATCCTGGCCGAAGCTAACACTGCCATTGCGGAAGCGACCAGGGCACTGGAATCCTACCGTTTCGACGAATACGCCCAAAGCTGCTACCGCTTTGTGTGGAACCGTTTTTGCGACTGGTTCCTTGAATTCGCAAAGCCTGTCTTCACGTCGGATAATGCGGCCGAGGCGGCGGAAATCCGCGCCGTGGCGGCCCATGTGCTGGGCACCATCCTGCGCCTGCTGCAACCCGTGGTGCCATTCGTGACAGATACGCTATGGCATGCCTTCGACTTCGGGGCCGAAGGCAGCCTGATCGACGCGCCCTGGCCGCAGCCCGTGAGCGTAACCGACAGCGCTGAAGCCTGCGCGGAATGCGACCAGATGATCCGCCTGATCAGCGAAATCCGCACGGTCCGTTCGGAAATGAACATCCCGCCGTCACGGCTGGTGCCGGTCCTGCTCAAGGATGCCAGCACCCAGACCCTTGAGCGCGTGCAGCGCTGGCAGGATTCGCTTTGCCGCATGGCCCGGATCGAGACAATCGGCCCGCTGGTGGGTGATGTGCCCCAGGGTGCGGCCCAGGCCGTGGTGGATGAAACAACGGCCATCCTGCCACTGGCCGGGTTGATCGACCTGAAGGCCGAGCGCGAGCGGCTTGAGAAAGAACTGGCCAAGGCGCAGAACGAAGCGGCCAAGACCGAGAAAAAACTCGGGAATGAAAACTTCGTCAGCCGCGCCAAGCCCGAAGTCGTGCAGGAAATGCGCGATCGGCTGGAAAGCCAGAGCGGTGAATGCCTAAGGCTCAAGGCAGCGCTCGCACGGATCGGCTGACGTGTTATGGTACCTGTCCCGCCAAGGGGCAGGTACCCTTTTCGCCCCGGCGGTATAGTCGCGGCATACTCCATTGGCGCGCAAAGGGCAGGGGAGGACAGCATGGAAACGGCCGTTCTTGGTGGTGGGTGCTTCTGGTGCCTTGAGGCTGTCTATCGCGGCATGCGCGGTATTCATTCGGTTCTGCCCGGTTATGCGGGCGGGCATGTCGAGCACCCAAGCTACAAGCAGGTCTGCACGGGTGAGACAGGCCATGCCGAAGTCATAGAACTGCAATACGATCCGTCCATCCTCAGCTACGAGGACATTCTGCGGGTCTTTTTCGTGATGCATGACCCCACCACGCTCAACCGGCAGGGGAACGATATCGGCACGCAGTATCGTTCGGTCATTTTTTACACCAGCGAACAGCAACGCCAGACAGCACTTGCGGTCAAGGCCGAGATAACCCGCACGAACCTGTGGGGCCGCCCACCAGTTACCGAAATTACGGCGTTGCCGGTATTCTGGCCCGCGGATGAAACGCACCACGACTATTACACCCGCCATCCGGGCGCGGGTTACTGCCAGGTGGTCATAAGCCCCAAAGTCGCCAAGGTCCGCGCCGAATTCGCCCGGTATTTCGACTGAACGATTCTTTCAGAACCTGACCTGCGAAATGGGCCGCAAATTCGTGAGAGTTTTTGCGTGTCACCTTTTTTCAAAAAGGTCGACAGTCCTTGAAGCTTTTTGAAAAAGCTTCACCAGAAACTTTTATCTTTTTTCTCAAAGGATTGCTTTTAGGGGGCTTGCGTCATTCGGACGTCGTGTCTTCGAGGAAAAACCGGTCGCCTTCCTCATCATAATCGAACAGTTCGGCAAAGCGCGCCCAGCCGATAATGGTCTGCAAGGTCTGCTGCGCGTAATCGGGTGACATGGAGGCTTCAAGCTCCTCGCGAAAGCGCTCGGCCCGCACGGTATGGCTTGAGCGTTCGTCCAGGGCAGCGCAAATCATCTTCACCAGTGAGACATGATGAAGCAGGGCATGCCGCATCATGGCCTTGCGTTCGTCCAGGTCGCTAAGGACGAAATGCACCCCGTCATCGGTCAGCAGGATGTCCCCGTCCTCCAGTTCCGCAAGGCCCAGAAGCTCAAGGGATTCCCCCAGCGGGAACAGATCGTCCAGTTCAAGCTGCAGTTTTTCCGCAAGTACCGGCAAGTCGGCCCGGCCGTTCAGGGGTGGGGCGGCAAGGGCCTCCATCATGCCGATCAGCATGGTGATGGACACCGGCACCAGCGCGCGGAAAGCAGGGGCGACGGGGGCCCCGTTCGCCCCGCTGTTGACCAGTGTTGCCTCCGAAACAATGGGGGCGCGTTGGGTCATCAGCGCGTAGATATGGTCCACCAGTTGCCGGAAAGCCTGGTCTTCGCGGTTGCGGGGGTGGGCGAACGGCACGGACAGCACATGCGCGATGCGCCCCGGATTGGAGGATGCGATCACGATGCGATCACACATCAGCACCGCTTCCTCGATATTGTGGGTCACGATCAGCATGCTCTGGACCGGCAGCTTCTGTTCGGACCAAAGTTCGATCAGGTCTGTGCGCAGGTTTTCGGCTGTCAGGACATCCAGCGCGGAAAAGGGCTCGTCCATCAGCAGCAGGGCGGGCTTGACCACAAGCGCGCGCGCCAGCCCGACACGCTGCTGCATGCCGCCCGAAAGCTCCTTGGGCCAGGCGTTTTCATAGCCCCCAAGGCCGATCAGGTTGATGGCGTCTTCCACCAGCACGTCACGCTCGGCGGCGGGCACGCCACGCGCATCCAGCCCCAAGGCCACGTTTTCTTCCACCGTCATCCACGGGAACAATGCGAAGGACTGGAAAACGACGGCAATATCCTGCGCAGGCCCATGCAAGGGCTTGCCCTTCCACAGAACCTCGCCCGATGTGGGGGGCAACAGCCCCGCCATGATCCGCAGCAGGGTGGACTTGCCGGAACCCGAGCGGCCTAGAAGCCCGACGATTTCCCCCACATGGAGCGAGAGATTGACATCGTCGAGCACCTGCACATCCGCCGCACTATCCTTGTGATAGAACTGGCGGATATGCCTTGCTTCGGCCAGCACGGTGCCAGGGGGCGAGACCGGACCGGAATGAGATGAAAATGCCATGGCGATCAGGTCAGTTCAGTTTGAGGCGGCGCGCCGCATAATCGGAAAAAGGCCGCCAGAACAGCGTGTTCAGCAGCATGACAAGCACGCACATCGTGGCTGTTCCCAGACCGACCTCGCTCATATCGCCCTTTTGCGTGGCCTGGGCAATATAGGCCCCCAGGCCGTGCGCGGTCAGGGTCGTGCTGCCCCATTCCGCCATTTCCGAGGCAATTGCAGCGTTCCAGGCCCCGCCGCTGGCGGCGATGGCACCCACCAGATAATACGGCATGATACCCGGCAGCAGAACACGCCGCCACCAGAACCAGCCCTTGACGTTGAGATCGCGGCAGACCTCAAGCAGTTCGACCGGAAAGGACGACGTTCCGGCAATGACGTTGAACAGGATATACCACTGCGCGCCAAGGATCATCAGCGGGGTCAGCCAGATATCGGGGGTGAGGTGAAAATGGACGATCCCCACCACGAAAACCGGAAAGAACAGATTGGCGGGAAAGGCCGCGCAATACTGCGCCGCCAGTTGTGCTGCACGCGCCCGGGCCGGGTTCAGCCCGAACCACACGCCAAGCGGAACCCAGATCAGGGATGCCAGCACCAGCATGCTGATAACCCGCAGCAGGGTAAAGCCGCCCAGCGTAAACACATGCTCTATCTGGCCCAGCGTATAGGTGTCGCGCCCGTAAACCCAGACCTGGTAGAACGCGACCATAAAGATCGCGCCAATGCCGATCCGCCACAGCCACTCACCCCGGCCGGCCGAAGCGGGGGCCGGGGCCACGACAGAGCCGTTCCTGGAGCCCAGTGGCAGGTAGCTTATCTTGCGCAGGCCCAGCAGCAGCACGCCACCCAGCGCGCTGAGCAGGCGCGTGCGCCGCACCAGGCGCAGGAACCATGGTTCACTGGCCTGCACGCCGCCCGCACCCGTGCCCAGGCGAAAACGCGCGGCCCACGCAGCCAGGGGGCGGAACAGCACCTGGTCGTAAATGAGGATCACCACCATCATGGCGACAATGGCCGCCCCCACCGCCGCGATGTTCTGCTGCTCGATCGCCACCCCGACATAGGAGCCCACACCGGGTAGCACCACATCCGTATTCCCGACCGTTATGCTTTCGGAATACACGACCATGAACCACCCGCCGGCCATAGAGATCATGGCATTCCACACCAGCGAAGGAACAGCGCAGGGTACCTCCAGCCGCCAGAACTTCTGCCACGATGTCAGCCCGAAGCAACGGGCCGTTTCCTCAAGATCGGCGGGAACGGAGCGCAGGCTCTGATACATGCCCAGCGTCATGTTCCAGGCCTGGCTGGTGAAAATGGTGAAAATGGCCGCAAGCTCGCCCCCAAGCACGCGGCCGGGGAACAGGCCCAGGAAAAACGTGACCGTAAAGGTCAGGAACCCCAGTATGGGAACGGATTGGAGCACGTCCAGCAAGGGCAGCAGCAACTGCCTGGCCCGGCGGCTGCGGGCCGCAAGCGTTGCGTAGCCAAACGTAAAAACAAGCGAGAGGGCGAGGGCCGCGAACATGCGCAGGGTCGTGCGCAGCGCGTAACCCGGCAGGTAGCGAAATTCCAGGTGCACAGGTGTGGCCGCAACGGGTACCAGTGGGCCCAGCATGTGGCGCACCGCCGTACCCACCCCGATTGCAAGGGCCGCGACACAGACAAGAAGAAGAACGTCCACCCGGTTGAGGTAGCGTTGCGTGATGGAGGAAAGCAGGTTCGGCTGTGACGAAAAACCTAGCTGCGAATAGTTCATGACACGCGGGTTCCCGTACTGCCGAACCCTCCCGCCCCGCGGGCTGTCTCGTCCAGCGTGTCGCATTCTTCCCACATCGCGCGCAGCACGGGGGCCAGAACGCCCTGGGCCATCCGCATGCCGCGTTCGATGACAAAGGGCTCGGCCCCGGCATTCATGATGATGATCCCAAGTTCGCCGCGGTAATCCTCGTCAATGGTGCCCGGCGCGTTCGGCAGGACAATGCCGTGCTTGAGGGCAAGGCCCGAACGCGGCCTTACCTGAAGTTCATACCCCGCGGGCAGTGCGATTCGCAGCCCTGTGGGCACCAGCGCCCGGGCCCCGGGTTCAAGCACCAGAGGGGCGTCCACGGCCGCCAGCAGGTCCATTCCGGCGGCACCCTGCGTGGCATATGACGGCAAAGGCAGGTCCTGCGCATGGGGCAGACGCTGGACTTTCAGCACGAGCGTGGTGCCGGGCATTGTCTGTTCAGCCATGCGTTCCTCCATTTTGCACATTATCCCTGCGGGGGTGACGTGCCAGCCAGGCCGCCACGCGCCGCGCAAGCTCACCCGCCAGCGCGGTCTTGTCCATTTCCGGCCAGGCTTCGACCCCGTCCCGGGTTATCACCTGCACCTGGTTGGTATCCCCGCCCATATGCCCTGTGGCGGGGCTGACATCGTTGGCGACAATCCAGTCGCATCCCTTGCGCCGCCATTTGGCCTGCGCATGCTCGTGCACGTCCTGTGTCTCGGCCGCAAAGCCGATCACCAGCCGGGGCCGCATGGGTGAGGGTTCGGAAAGCTCGGCCAGAATATCGGGGTTGGGCACCAGCACAAGCGGTGGCGGCACGGATGTCCTGTCCTGTTTCTTGATCTTCTGCCCCGCCACATGGTCCGGCCGCCAATCGGCCACGGCCGCGGCGCAGATCGCCACATCCACCGGCAGGGCGGCCATGGCGTGGTCACGCATCTCGCACGCGCTCTCGCACGCGATAAAAGTAACGCCAGCAGGTGGGCGCAGCGCCACCGGCCCGCTGACCAGCGTGACCTGCGCACCCAGATCGGCGCAGGCCTGGGCAATGGCATAACCCTGCTTGCCCGATGACCGGTTGGCCAGATAACGCACGGGGTCTATCGGCTCATGCGTGGGGCCTGCGGTTATCAGCACCTTCACACCGGCCAGCGGGCCGCCTGCCTGCTGCCGGCGCTGGAAAAACGCCAGCACCGCATCCCTGATATCGAGCGGTTCCGGCAGGCGGCCGGGGCCGAATTCCCCGCAGGCCATATCCCCCGTCGCGGGCGCCATTACCTCCACGCCCCGGGCACGCAGTGTCGCCACATTATGCCGGGTCGCGGCATGCTCCCACATGCGCACGTTCATGGCGGGCACCGCCATGACGGGCGCATCCGTCGCCAGAAGCAGGGTGCTGGCCAGGTCATCGGCCAGGCCGGAGGCCATCCGGGCCAGCAGGTTGGCCGAAGCGGGGCAGACCAGCACCAGATCCGCCCAGCGGGAAAGGGCGATATGGCCCATTTCCTGCTCCTCGGTCAGGGAAAACAGGTCCGTGGCCACGGGGGCCCCGGTCAGGGCCTGCAAGGTCAGCGGTGTGACGAACTGTGCGCCTCCACGCGTCAGGACACAGCGAACCTGCACGCCTTGGGCACGCAGCAGGCGGATCAGTTCGGGGGCCTTATAAGCGGCGATACTCCCGCTTATGACCAGAAGAACCGAGCGGGCAGGTCCGGTCCGGGACATGAGCGGTCAGAGACGCCAGCCGGAATGGATGGCCGCAATACCGCCGGACAGGGACTGGTAGCGCACATGCGACAGGCCGGCTTCGCGGAACATGTCGGCCAAGGTCTCCTGATCGGGAAACATGCGAATGCTCTCGGCCAGGTACTGGTAGCTTTCCTTGTCCTTGGCCACCAGCCCACCCATGGCGGGCAGCACCTTGAACGACCATGCGTCATAAATGGGGGCCAGGGCCGCCACCTGAACGCGCGAGAATTCAAGGCACAGGAAACGCCCCCCCGGCTTGAGCACGCGCCGTGCCTCACGGATGACGGCCAGCTTGTCGGTGCAGTTGCGCAGGCCGAACGCAATGGACACGCGGTCCATGGACATGTCGCGCACGGGAATGGCCTCGGCATCCACCACGCAGAAGGACAGGTCAGAGACAAGGCCCTGGTTGATGGCGCGGTCCCGCCCGACGGAAAGCATGCTGGCGTTGATATCGGTCATGATGGCGGGGCCACCCCCGGCCTTGAGCCAGCCGAAGGTGATATCGCCCGTGCCCCCCGCCAGGTCGAGCAGGGACAGGCCGGGTTGCGGGCCCAGTTCGGTCACGAATATGCGTTTCCAGACCCGATGCACGCCAAGCGACATGATGTCGTTCATCACGTCGTACTTGGAGGCCACGCTGTCGAAGACAGCCCGGACGAGGTTTTTCTTCTCTTCCTTCCTGACGGAACGGAAGCCGAAATCCGTCTGATCCGCAGTCACGTCGGAAGAAACGGGGGAGGGCGCAAAGCTGTTGTCGGTCATGGGTTTCCTCTATACCCTGCTTTGCAGCCATGCCGGAACTCCCCGAAGTCGAAACGGTTATGCGCGGCATGCTCGCTGCCCTGCAAAATCGCACCATTCGTGACGTCATCGTGCGCCGCCACGATCTGCGATGGCGGATTCCCGCCGATTTTTCGCAACAGGTGGTGGGGCGGCGCATCGAAGGCTTTTGCAGGCGGGGCAAATATATTCTTATCCGCCTGTCGGGTGGGCGCACCATTATCCTGCATCTGGGCATGTCCGGGCGGATCGCACTCGATTCTCCGCAAATCACCCCGCCACACGAACATGTGGTCCTGAGCATGGATGACGCGGGACGGTGCGCCTATATCGATCCGCGCCGCTTTGGCATGCTGACGGTCATCCCCACGCAGGATGAAGAACGTTTCGCCCTTCTGGCGGGCATGGGCCCCGAACCGCTGAGTGCGGATTTCACGCCCCGAACCCTGCTGGATGCGTTCAGCGGCAGGCGCACCCCCATCAAGACCGCGCTGCTGGACCAGAAGGTGGTTGCGGGGCTTGGCAATATCTATGTCTCCGAAGCGCTGTACCGCGCTGGCATCCACCCGCAGATGCTCGCCGCCAAACTGACAGGCCCGCAGGCCCGCAAGCTGGTCAAAGCCATTCGCGCCGTGCTGGAGGAAGCCATTGCCGCCGGCGGGTCGAGCCTGAAGGATTATGTGCGCCCCGGGGGTGAGCTGGGCTATTTTCAGCATGCCTGGCAGGTCTACAATAAGAAGGGCAAACCGTGCCCGCGTTGCCCCGGACCGCCGCAATGCCATGGCGTGGAACAGATCACGCAGGCGGGACGATCGAGCTTTTTCTGCCCCCGGTTCCAGAAAAACGGGTGAAAACCGGCTGATGGACACCGAACACGCTTGACGGGACGCACCTGCCTGCATTACACGACCGCTTACTCTTTGTGGCCGTTCGATCGGCCCCTTTTTCTTTAAGTGCTGGACAGAATAGAAACCCATGGCGAACATCGCTTCGGCGCGTAAGCGCATCCGGCAGACCGCGAAGCGGACTGCCCGTAACACGGCTCGCAAATCCCGCATGCGTACCTTCATCAAGAAGGTCGAGACGGCTATCGCCGCTGGCGACCAGGACGCCGCCCGCGAAGCGCTGCGCGTCGCCCAGCCGGAAATCCAGCGTGCCGCCACCAAGGGCGTTGTGCATCACAACACCGTGGCCCGCAAGATTTCCCGCCTGTCCGCCCGCGTCAAGGCGCTGGCGACCGCCTGAGGAAGCCTGTTGCCTGCCTTTGTGGCAGGCCTTGTGGCCGGATATGAGCAAAGCCGAATCATCTGCGCGATGATTCGGCTTTGTTTTTTACAGCACGGTTTTTCCCGAAAAGGGCAGGGGAAAGGCAGCACGTGGGCCGGCCGAGTTTTTCATTGCCCCATGCTCGGACGCTGCTTTAATCTGGTCAGATGACCTTGCGTGCCCCACGCCCGAAGGCGGGTGTGTTTGCGCGTTCAGCAGTGAACGATTTTTCAGGGTTGCAGACAGCCGCGCCACGGCCCGGCGCGTTGACCCATAAATTTTGCGTAAGCACCTTACGCAGCTTGACCGCTCGGGAGCAAAAATGAAAATCGGAGTGGACGATGACGAAAGCGCCGTTTCCAGGCTGGAAAACGACAAGGGGCTTGAGGAATCGTGGCTGCGTATCTGCGCGCGCCTGAAGGGTGAGGTTGGCGAGGTCGAATATCGCACCTGGCTGACCAAGATCGCCCTGGGCCCGATCGATGGGGATGAAATTACCCTGCTGCTGCCCACGCGTTTTCTGCGCGACTGGGTGCGCAGCCAGTACGGTGACCGGCTGAGCGATCTCTGGCACCATGAAATACCCACCCTGCGGCGCGTTGAACTCCAGGTCTCCCGCCCGGGCGATCCGGCCCCCATCCCGCTGGAACAGGTACCGCCCCCACCCAACGCGGTAGAAGACCCACCCCCCGGCCAGCGCGCGGCAGTGCCCGATGCGCGAAGTGACCTGGTAACAGCGCTGGACAGCCGCTTTACCTTCGATACGTTCGTGGTCGGCAAACCCAACGAATTCGCCTATGCCTGTGCCCGCCGCGTGGCCGAAAAGCCGTCCAGTGCCGGGTTCAACCCCTTGTTCCTGTATGGGGGCGTGGGACTGGGCAAGACCCATCTCATGCATGCGATCGGTGCGGAACTGCTCAAGACCGGCCAGGTGTCGGTGGCCTATATGTCGGCCGAGAAATTCATGTACCGCTTCATTGCGGCAATCCGTTCGCAATCGACCATAGAATTCAAGGAACAGCTCCGCTCCGTTGACGTGCTGATGATCGACGACCTGCAATTCCTTATCGGCAAGGACAACACGCAGGAAGAGTTTTTCCATACTTTCAACGCGCTGGTGGATGCAGGGCGCCAGATCGTGGTCTCCGCCGACAAATCCCCCTCGGACCTGTCGGGGCTGGAAGACCGGCTGCGCACGCGGCTTGGCTGCGGCATGGTAGCCGATATTCACGCCACCACGTTCGAACTGCGCATTTCCATCCTTGAATCCAAGGCTGCGGCGTCCGGTGTCATGGTGCCGGCCAAGGTGCTGGAATTCCTGGCCCACAAGATCACCACCAATGTGCGCGAGCTTGAAGGGGCGTTGAACCGGCTGATCGCCCATGCAAACCTGTTCGGCCGCCCCGTCACGCTGGAAGCCACGCAGGAGGTCCTGCACGATATCCTCAAGGCGCATGACCGGCGCGTGACGATTGAGGAAATCCAGAAAAAAGTGGCCGAACACTGGAATATCCGGCTGACCGACATGTCATCGGCCCGCCGGGCGCGCAATGTGGCCCGCCCGCGCCAGGTGGCCATGTACCTGGCCAAGCAGTTGACCAGCCGTTCGCTGCCCGAAATCGGTCGCAAATTCGGCAATCGCGACCACACGACGGTCATGCACGCGGTCAATCGCGTGACCGAACTCATGGAACGAGACGCGGCGTTCGCCGAAGATGTGGAACTGCTGCGCCGTATGCTGGAAAGCTGAGAAAACCGCTCTATCCAAAAGGATTGACTGATCATTGGCGCCTGTTACTTTCCAGGGGAATGATACGGGTATTCTGGCCAGACAGGAACAACCCGGCCGTGCAGGGAACGAGGACTACATGAAATTTTCGGCGGAGCGTGCGACGCTGCTCAAGGCGTTGGCCCATATCCAGAGTGTCGCGGAAAAGCGCAACACCATTCCCATCCTTGCCAATGTGCTCATCCAGGCGGCAGACGGGCAGCTCAGCCTGAAAGCCACGGACATGGAAATCGAGGTTGTGGAACACGTCCCCGCAACCGTGATCCAGGAAGGGGCGACCACGGCACCCGCTTCCGTCCTGTATGAAATCGTCCGCAAGCTGCCTGACGGTGTCAGCGTCGAACTCGACCAGTCCAGCGACGGCCCGCTGCACCTGCGCGCTGGGCGTTACGCAACACGCCTGAACGTGCTGAACGTGGATGATTTTCCGTCCATGGGGGCAGGGGATTTCCCGCACAGCTTCTCGCTCGGATCGGGGATCCTGCGCTCGCTGATCGACAAGACCCGCTTTGCGATCTCGACCGAGGAAACACGCTATTACCTGAACGGCATCTACCTGCACGCCGCCGAAGTGGAGGGCGAGCCCCGCCTGCGCGCCGTAGCAACCGACGGGCACCGCCTGGCCCGTATGGAAACCACGCTTCCGGCGGGGGCCGCGGGCATACCGGGGGTGATTATCCCGCGCAAGACCATCAACGAACTACGCAAGCTGATCGATGAGGCGCCCGAGGAAGTGGCCATTGCCCTGTCGGATACCCGCATCCAGTTCACGGCTGGTCCCGTTATCCTGACATCCAAGCTGATCGATGGCACGTTCCCCGAATATGAGCGTGTCATTCCGCGCGGCAACACGCGTATCCTGCGGGTGGGGAAAAAAGACTTTTCCGACGCCGTGGCCCGCGTGGCCGCCATCAGCCAGGAACGCTCCCGCCCGGTCAAGATGGCGCTCGAACCCGGCCTGCTGACCCTTTCTGCCAGCAGCCCCGAACAGGGTGTGGCCAAGGAAGAACTGGACGACAACCGTGTTTCCTACGATGCGGAGGCGCTGGAAATCGGCTTTCAGGCCCGCTACCTGAACGACATTACCGACCAGGTGGAAAAGGAAGTGGAATTCTGCTTCGCCGATAGCGCGTCCCCCACCATCGTGCGCGATGTGGACAGCCCTTCGGCCCTGTATGTCCTCATGCCCATGCGCGTGTGAGCGGGACTGACCTGCCTGCCGTCCACCCCATGTGCCGGGCTGTAACCTCCCGCGCAGGGGGCGGGCGGGCCTGATCATGCCGCGCCTGCTCAAACTGACATTGTCGCGCTTTCGCAATTACGAACGCCTGACCTGGCAGCCGGATTCCCCGCTGCTTGTCCTGACGGGCGAAAACGGCAGCGGCAAGACCAACCTGCTTGAAGCAGTCTCGCTCCTTGCACCCGGGCGGGGGCTGCGTTCGGCCCCTCTTGCCCATATGGGCAAGGACGGATGCCTGGACTGGGGTATTTCGGCCCAGATCCGGACCGGGGACGACGTGCTTGAAATCGGCACCGGCGTGCAGTCCGCACCCAACGGGCCACGCCGGGTTTTCCTGCTTAACGGCAAGCTCAATCGTGGCGCGCTCAGCGGGGATGACACGATCAGTGCGGTCTGGATCACCCCGCAGATGGACCGGCTGTTCAGCGAAAGTGCGAGCGGACGGCGGCGCTTTCTGGACAGGCTGGTCATGGCCGTCACCCCGCAGCATGCGCGCGAACTCGCAGCCTATGACCGGGCCATGACGCAACGCAACCGCCTGTTGCAGACACGCGCGTCCGAACATGTGTGGCTGGGCGGGCTGGAAGCCTCCATGGCCCGGCATGCCGTGGCGGTGACAGCCGCCCGCCAGGACACCGTGCGCCAGCTCAACCATTACGGCCAGCACGGGCTTGGCGCTTTTCCCGCCGTGCGGCTTGAACTGCATTGCGCGGTGGCGGAGCATCTGGCCACGGCCCCCGCACTGGCGACGGAAGACTGGCTGCGCGAGCAGTTCGCCCAGCGCCGTGCCGTGGACCGCGAAAAAGGCCGCGCCAGCCTGGGCAGCCATCGGGCCGACATGACGCTGGCCGACCCGCATTCAGGTCAGTCCGCCGAACTGGCCAGCACCGGACAGCAGAAATCGCTGCTGATGGGAGTGATCCTGGCCCATGCCCGCCTGGTGGAGGACCATAGAGGGGCCCCACCGCTGATGTTGCTGGACGAACCCCTCGTGCATCTTGACGCGGCGCGCCGTGCCTCCCTGCTGGAGATGATCCAGGGCTTTGCCACCACCGTCATCCTGACTGGCACAGACACCGCCCCTTTTGCGCCCTTGCGCGACAAAGCCCAGTTCCGCACGCTCAGCCACGGCGCGTTTTTACCCGCGCAGACATAAAACCCCGCGAAAAGATGGCTTGCATGCTGGCAGGTCCGGGCGCGGGGGAGTATAAGAACGGGCAGGGTTTTTGCTCTTCCTTTTGCGGAGTACACCATTCTTATGACAGACGTCTCTCAGCCCATACCATCGGCGGCTCCCGACGATTACGATGCCGCCTCGATCTCTGTGCTGAAGGGACTTGATGCTGTCCGCAAACGGCCCGGAATGTATATTGGTGACACGGATGACGGGTCCGGCCTGCACCACATGGCCTTCGAAATTATCGATAACGCCGTGGATGAAGCCCAGGCAGGCTTTGCCACACGCTGTATCCTGACCCTGAACGCCGATGGTTCCGTAACCGTGCGCGACAACGGGCGCGGCATCCCCACCGACATGCACACCGAAGAAGGGGTGAGCGCGGCTGAAGTGGTGCTGACCCGCCTGCATGCGGGGGGCAAGTTCAACCAGAATTCCTACAAGGTGTCCGGCGGCCTGCATGGTGTGGGTGCGGCGGTGGTGAATGCGCTGTCTGAATGGATGGATGTGCGGATCTGGCGCAACGGCCACGAACACTTCATTCGCTTCACCCATGGTGACCGCGTGGCCCCGCTTGAGGTTGTCGGCCCCTCGGCCGAGGAAAGCGGCACGGAAGTGACCTTCAAGCCCAGCGGGGCGACTTTTCCCAAGACCGAATTCGATTTCACGATTCTGGAACGCCGCCTGCGGGAACTGGCCTTCCTGAACTCCGGGCTTGAAATCATCCTGCGCGACGCCCGCACCCAGCCCGTGCGCGAGGAAGTCTTTTTTTACGAAGGCGGGCTGGAAGCGTTCGTGAACTGGCTCGACCGGTCCCGCACGTCCCTGATCAGCCCCCCCATTACCGGCAACATGGAAAATACCGATAACGGTATAAGGGTCGAATTCGCCCTGAGCTGGAACGACAGTTTCCACGAAACCATGCTGTGCTTCACCAACAACATTCCCCAGCGCGATGGTGGCGCGCATCTGGCTGGCTTCCGCCAGGCGCTGACCCGCATTGTCGGCAAATACGCCGAAAGCCTTTCCAACAAGAAGGACGCCCTGTCCCTTCAGGGCGAGGACATGCGCGAAGGGCTTACGGCGGTGCTGTCCGTCAAGGTGCCCGACCCCAAATTCTCGTCCCAGACCAAGGACAAGCTGGTTTCCTCCGAAGTGCAGCCCGTGGTGCATGCAGCCGCCGCCGACATGATCGGCCACTGGTTCGAAACCCACCCCAAGGAAGCCAAGATCGTTATCGCCAAGGTGCTGGACGCCGCATCCGCGCGCGAAGCCGCCCGCAAGGCGCGCGAACTGACCCGGCGCAAGGGCGTTCTGGACGTGTCTTCCCTGCCGGGCAAGCTGGCGGACTGCCAGGCCCGCGACCCGGCCCAAGCCGAACTGTTCATTGTGGAGGGCGATTCCGCAGGTGGCACGGCCAAGCAGGGGCGGGACAGGCGTTTTCAGGCTATCCTGCCGCTCAAGGGCAAGATTCTCAATGTCGAGCGCGCCCGGTTCGACCGTATGCTGGGCTCGGCCGAAATCGGTACGCTGATTACGGCACTGGGCACGGGAATCGGCCGGGGCGAACCCGAGCAGGGCGGTTTTTCCATCGACAAGCTGCGCTATCATCGTATCGTCATCATGACGGACGCCGATGTGGACGGATCGCATATCCGCACGCTGCTGCTGACCTTCTTCTTCCGCCAGATGCCCGAACTGATCGAGCGCGGTTACCTCTACATCGCCCAACCCCCGCTTTACCGCGCCAAGCGCGGGAATGAGGAAACCTACCTCAAGGATGACGCGGCGCTTGAACGCTACCTGCTGGACAAGGCCCTGGCCAATGCAAGCTTCGTGTATTCGGACGGCCGCACCGTAAAGGGCGAAACCCTTGAGCAGGACATGCCCTTTATCCAGCAGGCGGCCCAGGTCATTGGGCGGCTTGCCGGGCGCGTGCCCGCATGGGTGGTGGAACAGGCTGCCCTTGCCGGCGCCCTGGGTGCCGAACTTGAACCGCTGCAACTGCGCATGCCCGAACTGCAACAGCGCCTGGACGCCGCCTCGGCCCCGGCCGAGCGGGGCTGGAAAGCCGTTGCCAGCACGGATGGGGTCGAAGTCGCGCGCAACGTGCGTGGCGTGGGTGAAGTCTACCGGTTCGAACCCGCTGTTCTGGCCGGGGCGGATGCGCGGTGGCTGACCGCCCAGCACGCCCGCCTGCTGGCTGATTTCGCCGATGGTGTCGTGCTCAAGACCGATACGACAGAGCACAGGCTGAGCGGGCCTGCCGATCTGTTCACCCGCCTGCTGGCCCAGGGCCGCCGTGGCCTGGCGATCAACCGCTTCAAAGGCCTGGGCGAAATGAACGACGCCCAGCTTTGGGAGACGACACTAGACCCCGCCATGAGAACCCTGCTGCAGGTGCGCGTAGGCGACCTTGAAGAAGCGGGAGATGTGTTTACGACGTTAATGGGCGACGTGGTGGAACCGCGACGCGACTTTATTGTGGGCAATGCACTGAAAGTCGCCAACCTGGACGTGTAAGCCTGCTGTTAGGACATAAAAAATGCCGCCGGAGATAACCGGCGGCGTTTCATCAAGTCGCACCGAAAGTTTTGCGCAGTCTTTTCGGCCCAAGAAATATCAATTAACAGGTAAAAGTTTTTTGTGAAGCTTTTTTCAAAAAGCTTAAGAAAACCATGCCCTTTTTGAAAAAAGGCGACACAAGAACTTGCATCCTTATTCAGAAAAGCATCACGATCTTAACCGCCGGTCTTGATCACCTGATCGATCTGGCGGAACTGTCGCAGCAGGGCAGGCAGGCTGGTGATCGGCAGCATGTTCGGCCCGTCGCTGGGGGCTGAATCCGGGTCCTGATGCGTCTCGATAAACAGGGCCGCAACCCCCACGGCAAGGGCGGCCCGGGCCAGGACGGGCGCGAATTCCCGCTGGCCACCGGACGTGCCGCCCAAGCCCCCGGGCTGCTGGACGGAATGCGTTGCGTCGAACACCACCGGGCAGCCGGTCCGCGCCATGATCGGCAGGCCGCGCATGTCGTTCACCAGCGTATTGTAGCCGAAACTGGTGCCGCGTTCGCACAGCATGATCTTCCGATTACCGGTCGAGGCAATCTTGGCAGCCACGTGCTGCATGTCCCACGGGGCAAGGAACTGCCCCTTTTTCACGTTGATCGCAGCCCCGGTTTGCCCCGCGGCCAGAAGCAGGTCGGTCTGGCGGCACAGGAAAGCCGGAATTTGCAGCACATCGACGGCCTGGGCCACCACGGCGCATTGTTCGGGCGCATGCACGTCCGTCAGCACCGGAATGGCCAGGCTTTCGCGCACACGGGCAAGAATATCCAGCCCGTCACGCATGCCCACGCCGCGCGCGCTGGACAGGCTCGTGCGGTTGGCCTTGTCGAAGGAGCTTTTGTAAATCAGCCCGACCCCTGCCGCCACGCAGAGTTCCTTCAGCGCCACGGCTGTTTCCATGGCGTGGGCGGCGGATTCAATCTGGCAGGGCCCCGCGATCAGCACGAAAGGCAGATCGTTGCCAAGGGCAAGGCCCCCGATCTCGAACGGCGCGCCCACGACGTGGCTCATACCAGCCGCGCCTTGTCCAGGGCTGCACCCACAAACCCCGCGAACAGGGGATGCGGTGCAAAGGGGCGCGATTTCAGTTCAGGGTGATACTGCACGGCAATGAACCAGGGATGATCGGGATATTCCACGACTTCAGGCAGAATACCATCTGGCGACAGGCCGGAGAATTTGAGCCCGGCTTTTTCAAGCTGTTCGCGATAATGGATATTCACCTCATAGCGGTGGCGATGGCGCTCGCGGATGGACGTCACACCATAGGTTTCAGCCACGCGGGAGCCCGGAACAAGGCTTGCCGGATAAGCGCCAAGGCGCATGGTCCCACCCAGTTCTCCACCCTCGCTCCGGCGCAGGCGCTCATTGCCACGCGCCCATTCCGTCATGAGACCGACCAGGGGTTCATCCGTCTGGCCGAACTCGGTCGATGACGCATCGGGCAGGCCCGCCAGATTGCGCGCGCATTCAATCACCGCCATCTGCATGCCAAAGCAGATACCGAGGAAGGGAATACCCTTTTCCCGCGCGAAGCGAATGGCCTCGATCTTGCCTTGCGAACCGCGTTCGCCAAAGCCGCCGGGCACCAGGATACCGTGGGCGTTGACCAGTTTTTCTTCCAGGCTGGCGCGGTTTTTCTCGAAACTTTCGGAATCGATCCAGTCCAGCGTCACCTTGACCCGGTGCGCGATACCGCCGTGCAAAAGCGCTTCGTTGAGCGATTTATAGCTGTCCAGCAGGGCCGTGTACTTGCCCACCACGGCAATGCGCACCTCGCCATCGGGGTGGCGTATGGCATCCACGACTTTCTGCCAGTTCGACAGGTCGGGCTCGTCCGTGTGGGGCAGGCCGAAATACCGCAGGACCTCGGTATCCATGCCCTCGGCATGGTAGGACAGGGGGCAGGCATAGATCGTATCCACGTCCCGCGCGGCAATGACCGCTTCGGGGCGCACGTTGCAGAAATTGGCGATCTTGCGCCGCTCGGTCGGGGGGATGGGCCTGTCGCAACGGCAGAGCAGGATCTGCGGCTGAATCCCCACATTCTGCAATTCCTTGACGGAATGCTGCGTGGGCTTGGTCTTCAGCTCCCCGGCGGAGGCGATCCACGGCAACAGTGTCAGATGCACCACCATGGTCTGGTCGGCACCCAGGTCGTTGCGCAACTGGCGGATGGCTTCGAGAAAAGGCAGGCTTTCGATATCGCCCACCGTGCCGCCGATTTCCACCAGCACGAAATCCAGGTCATCGGTATTGGCGACGACAATATCCTTGATGGCGTCGGTAATATGGGGAATGACCTGAACGGTCGCCCCCAGATAATCGCCCCGGCGCTCACGCAGGATAACGTCGGAATAGATCTTGCCGGTCGTGGTGTTGTCTTCCTTGGAAGCATTCACGCCCGTGAAGCGCTCGTAATGCCCAAGGTCCAGGTCGGTTTCAGCACCGTCATCAGTCACGAACACCTCACCATGCTGGTAAGGGCTCATGGTCCCGGGATCGACGTTCAGGTAAGGATCGAGCTTACGCAGGCGAACCTTGTAGCCGCGTGCCTGGAGCAAGGCGGCCAGGGCGGCCGAGGCGATACCCTTCCCAAGGGAGGACACCACACCACCAGTGACAAAAACAAATCGGGTCATGAGCAAACTTCCTACACGGACAGGACCGGGCGGGTAAAGACGAACAAACGAAAACCTCCGCACGCGGTTTGGCATGCGGAGGCTGACGGGGGAGAAGCCTCTCTTCGCACCACATGAGGAGAAGAGAGGGACATCGGCATATCAGGGCTTGGAGGGCGCCTGAGCCGGAGCAACCGATGGGGCAGGGCCCGAGGGAGCAGAAGCAGCCGGGGCAGGGGCCGCCGGGGTCGACGCAGCAGGAGCAGGCGTGCTGCCGGCCGGCAGGGCGGGCACGACCGGAGCTGACTGCTGGGGCGGGGTGGCCAGAATGTCGTGACCTGCACCCGTGACCGCCCCCTTATAGAGTACCGCCAGTGCCAGGGAGAGGAACATGAACAGCCCGGCCAGCACGGCGGTGGTACGGGTCAGAAGGTTGGCGGTACCCCGCCCTGACATGAACGCGCCCATACCCTGGCTGCTGCCGATACCCAGGCCGCCACCTTCGCTACGCTGGATCAGCACGACGCCGATCAGGGCAATGGTGACGCAAAAATGCAGGATCAGCAGGGCTGTGGTCATGTCAGGTTCCAGATCAGTACAGCAGATCAGCCAGCCGAAGCCGCGCCGACTATGGAGAGAAACGCATCCGCCTTCAGGCTGGCGCCACCGACCAAGGCCCCCGCCACCTCGGGAATGGAAAGAATGGCAACCGCGTTATCGGCGTTCACGGACCCTCCATACAGGATTTTGATAGCTTTTCCAGCCTCTCCGAACTGGCGGACCAGTTCCTGGCGCAGGAATGTCATGGTTTCAGCAATCTGCGCCTCGGTCGCGGCAAGCCCGGTCCCGATCGCCCAGATGGGTTCGTAGGCGACGATTCCGCAAAACCCGTCGGGAAGGGAGCCCTTGATCTGCCAGCCCAGCGTATCGGTATAATCGCCATTTTCACGCTGGTCGTTCGTCTCGCCCACACAGACGATGGGGGTCAGCCCGGCCTTGGCGGCGGCAACCGCCTTTTCGCGCACGGTCTCATCCAGTTCACCATGTTCCTGCCGGCGTTCCGAATGCCCCAGAATGACATGGGACACGCCCAGTTCCTTCAGCATGGGGGCAGAAATATCGCCCGTATGCGCGCCGGACGGGTCCTGGTGGCAGTCCTGCGCACCCAAGCCGACGGACGTAGAGGCCAGGCTGTCGGCCAGCAGCGCCAGTTGCGTGAATGGCGGGCAGATCACGACATCGGGGCCGGTCTTGGGCATTCCGGCCAGGAGTGCCGCCACCAGTTCGCGCGAGGATTCGCGCAAGCCGTTCATCTTCCAGTTGCCGACAATCATCTGCCTGCTCATACCCTTATCCTTACCTTCACCCACGGCCCGGAGCACATGCCAACGGGGGCGTGTACCGGCCAGCGGTTATGTTCGGTCCTCACCATAAACGCAGCAACCCCGGTAAAAGGAGTGCCCGCAAGCGGCGGCCTGTCCGGCATTGTTATGGCTGGTCAAGTCCCACGCCTGCGCTTATGGTGCCGCACCTGATTATGATAATCGCATAGTTTCTGACAAGCTGCGGATCCCTGGATCGATGATTTCCTACCTGCGTCGAGTATTTGTTGAATCGTGGCTGGGCCGCGTGACCGCCATTGTTGTCTTCGTGGCTTTTGTGGGGTGGGGTGTCGGCGACGTCATCGGCTACATGAGCGATGAGACGGATACTGTCGCACGCGTGGGCCAGCACCGGATTGCCTCGGCCGAGCTGGCTTCGGCCCTGCGGGCGGAAATGCCGGGCGTTGTCAAGCAGATGGGGGTTGCCGATCCATCCCAGCTTTCACCTGTCATGCGCAGGCAGGTGGCGCTGCAAATTCTCCACCGCCTGACGGGGCAGAACGAACTGCTTGAAGCCGCGACCGCCATGAATGTGGTGGTTCCGGACGAAGCCGTGCGCGACGAAATTTTTGCCCTGCCGTATTTCAAGGGCGCGAACGGCCAGTTCGACCGTTCCATCTTCAACCAGCGCCTGCGCGAGCAGGGGCTTACCGAACAGCGCGTGGTGCAGATCGTGCGCGACGACCTGACAAGCCGCGCCCTGCTGCAACCGCTGGCCCTGTCGGGCAGCATGTCCTCCACCATGCTCCAGCGGCTTGTGGCCTATGGCGCGCGGACGCACGCGGTGGACTTCGTGCGCGTGCCCTTTGCCGCCCAGCCCACGCCCGACGCCCCGGACGATGCAGTGCTGCGCCGCTTTTACGTCAACCATCCGTGGCTGTTCCGCTCGCCCGAACTGCGGCATGCCCGCATTGTCGTGCTGTCCCCCGCCACCGTTGCCGATACGATCACGCTGGACGACCAGCGCCTCAAGCGCGTGTATGACGAACAGAATGCGCGCTACAACGTGCCGGAAACGCGCGATATCCAGCTAATCACCTTCCCCGACCAGGCACAGGCCCAGTCTGTCAGCACAAGCTGGCAGCATGACGGGAACTGGCAGGCGGCCCAGGCCGCGGCCAAAGGGGCGGCGGCGGTTGAAATGCCCGGCATGCGCCCGTCCGCAATTCCTTCGGAAGCGCTGCGCACGGCGGTCTTCCAGGCCCCGGTCGATCAGGTCAGCACGCCGCTGAAAACCGAGGCGGGCTGGGCGGTATTCCGGGTAACGAAAGTCACGCCTGCGCGCATCACCCCGTTTGAGGAAGCCCGCAAGGACATTCTGGCTGAATACCGCAAGGCGGTTGCGCCATCCGTGGTGGCGGAACGCCAGCGCCAGTTGCAGGACGCCATTGCGGCCAAGGGCCTGAACGCCATTCCCGACACGCTGGGTGCGGTCGCCGCCGCCGGCACGCTGGACGCCAAAGGCCTGACCGCAACGGGCGAACCCGCCCCGCTGCCCGCATCCGGTGCGCTGCGCGATGCCGTGGTCCGCCAGGTCTTCGCGCAGAAGCAGGGGGCCAACCCGACCCTGACCGAAGGACCCGACAATAGCTGGTTCGCGGTCGATGTGGACAATATCACGCCGTCGCAGCCGATCGCCTTCGAACAGGCGCGGGCCAGCGTGCTGGCGGCATGGCAGGCCGAAAGCCGTCGGCGCGTGGCCAACCAGCGCGCAACCGGCCTGTATGTTGCAACCAAGGCGAAAGGCAGCCTGGATGCGTCCGCCCTGCCCGAAGCGCAGGTCACGCGCGATGCGACATTTTCGCTCGCCCTCCCCAACAAGACGATTCCGACGGAACTCATGGCGTTCCTCGGGCGCATGAAGGCAGGGCAGGCGGTCATGGCCGAGGATGACAGCGGCTTTCTGGTCGCCGTCGTCACGCGTGTTTTCACGCCTGACCCGCCAGCCCCCGCCCAGGCATTGCAAAAACTGCGCCAGGATCTGGCCCAGGCCGACGGCGAGGATATTGTCGCAAGCTATATCCAGGCGCTGAGCACCCGTGTGCCGCCCCATATCAATGAAGCCGGGCTTTCGGCAGCCCTTTCAGCAGCAGGTTTTGGAGAAACCACGCCATGAGCGTCACCCTGGCAGCCCAAGCTCTTGCATCCCCCTCGCGCGAGGCATGTGAGCGGGCCTGGCAGGACGGACGCGCCTGCGTGGTCTTTTCCGTCGAAGCAGCAGACCTGCTGACACCGGTTTCGGCCTATCTCCGCCTGGCGCATCTGGATGGTGCGTCGGGGCGGCATACCTTGTTGCTGGAAAGCGTGGAAGGCGGGATTTCGCGCGGGCGCTATTCGGTTATCGCCCTCAAGCCGGACCTGATCTGGACCTGCCATAACGGGCAACTGAGCTTGCAGAACGGCCCGGAGGGTGAGGCCGCCCCCGTCCAGTTCCTTGAAGACAAGCCGCTGGAGCACCTGCGTCGCCTGGTGCGTGAAACGCAGATGGACCTGCCAGCCGGCCTGCCGCCCATGATCGGGGGGCTGTTCGGCTATCTGGGCTACGACATGGTGCGGCAGATGGAATATCTGCCCGACGCCCCGCCCGATGACCTGAACCTGCCCGAAGCCGTGCTCATGCGGCCCGGCCTGTTCGCGGTTTTCGACAGCGTGACGGATGAGCTTGTGCTGGCAGCCCCCATCCGCCCTGCAAGCGGCGACAACGCCGCCCAGGCCTGGGAGCGTGCGAATGCCCTGCTGGCACGCGCGCGGACCTGCCTTGCGGGCGCGCTGCCGGTCTGTGCGCAGCAAGCCTCTGATATCGCGCCTTTCGCCGAACCCACATCCACCTTCAGCCAGCCCGAATTCTGTGCCGTAGTCGAGCGGATACAGGACTATATCGCGGCGGGGGATGCCTTCCAGGTCGTTCCCAGCCAGCGCTTTTCCACGGCATTTCCCCTGCATTCGCTGGCACTCTACCGTTCGCTGCGCCGGATCAACCCGGCGCCGTTCCTGTTCCACCTGGACTTTGGTGACTTTTCGCTGGTGGGCTCCTCGCCCGAAATCCTGGTACGCCTGCGGGACGGCAGGATGACGGTGCGCCCCCTGGCTGGCACGCGCCCGCGCGGAAAAACCCCGGAGGAAGACAAGCGACTGGAGCAGGACCTGCTTGCAGACGAAAAGGAAATTGCCGAACACCTGATGCTCATAGACCTTGGGCGCAACGATGTCGGCCGTGTCAGCGTGCCGGGTTCGGTCAAGGTGACGGAAAAATTCGTCATCGAGCGTTTCAGCCATGTCATGCATATTTCCTCCAACGTGGAGGGAACACTCCGCCCCGGGCTGGAAGCGCTTGACGCCCTGATCGCGGCCTTTCCCGCCGGAACCCTGACCGGGGCCCCCAAGATCCGCGCCATGGAGATCATAGACGAGGTCGAACGGACACGGCGGGCAACTTATGCCGGGTGCATCGGTTATTTCGGGGCGGACGGGAATATGGATACCTGCATCGGCCTGCGCATGGCCGTTGTCAAAGATGGCATGATGCACGTGCAGGCCGGTTGCGGCGTGGTTGCCGACAGTGTTCCGCAGATGGAATATGAAGAAACGCAGCACAAGGCGCGTGCGGTCTTCCGGGCGGCCGAAGCCGCGCTGCAACAGGTACCAGGCGGTCGCGGGTAGCAATACCCGGCCTTTCCCCACGTTATTTGACCAGCGCGCTGGATGGGACCATTCTTTTGCTATGATCCTTCTGATTGACAACTACGACAGCTTTACCTTCAACCTCGTTCACTATCTGGGTGAACTGGGCGAGCCGTGCCGTGTTGTGCGAAACGACGCGCTCAGCGTGGATGAAGCCATGGCCATGGCGCCCGACGCCATCGTGCTGTCTCCGGGTCCGTGTTCCCCTAACGAAGCCGGGATCTGCTGCGACCTCATCACCGCCGCCGCCGGCAAGGTGCCCCTGCTTGGCGTATGCCTGGGGCACCAGGCCATCGGCCAGGTTTTTGGCGCAAGCGTCGTGCGCGCGCCTGTGCCGACCCACGGCAAGACCAGTTCGGTGTTCCATGAGGGCACGGATGTATTCGCGGGCATTCCAAGCCCCTTCAAGGCCACGCGCTATCACAGCCTGACGCTGGAACCAGCAAGCATCCCCCCCGCGCTTGAAGTCACCGCCTGGACCGAAGACGGGGTCATCATGGGGGTGCGGCATCGCCAGTACGCCATCTCGGGCGTGCAGTTTCACCCCGAAAGCATTGCCTCCGAATACGGGCATGACCTTTTGCGCAATTTCCTCAAGCTTGCCCAAGCCACCAAGGCCGAGCCAGCCCATGGCTAGCCCGGTTGCGCAGGTTGACGGGCAGGATACGGGTAACGGCTTTTTTTCCAAAATCCTGGAAAAACTGGCGCAACGCCAGTCCCTGAGCGCGGCCGAGGCCGAACGGGCCTTCGGGGTCATCATGGATGGCGCCATCGCCCCCGAGCGTATAGCCGCCTTCCTGATGGCGCTGCGCGTGAAGGGAGAAACACAGGACGAGCTTTTGGGAGCGGTCACGGCACTGCGGCAGCGCATGCATGCCGTGCCCGACATGCCGGCCGACGCCATCGATATCTGCGGTACGGGGGGGGATAATTACGGCACGCTCAACGTGTCCACCGCAGTGGCCTTCGTCCTGGCGTCCCTTGGCGTACCTGTCGCCAAACACGGCAACCGGGCGGTGTCGTCCCTGTCCGGTGCGTCGGACGTGCTGACCGCCCTGGGCGTGCCGCTGACGGGCGAGGGGGGGGAACTGGCCCGGCAGATGCGCAGCAGCAACGCCATTTTTCTTGCCGCACCCAACCATCACCCGGCCATGCGGCATGCAGCAGGCGTTCGCCGGGCGCTGGGCCTGCCGACCTTGTTCAACCTGGTGGGCCCGCTGGTCAATCCTGCCGGGGTGAAGCGCCAGCTTCTGGGCGTGTTTTCAGCGCAATGGCTCTACCCGATTGCAGAGGTGCTGCGCCAGCTCGGTTCGGAATGTGTGTGGGCCGTCTGCGGGCAACCCAAAGACGGCCATGGCGGCATAGACGAGATCACGCTGGCGGGCCCCACGGATGTCGTAGCACTGGAAAATGGCAGGCTTATTCGTTTTTGTATCGAACCGGAAATGGCGGGTCTTGCATACGCGCCGATCTGTGCCATACAAGGAGGCAATGCGCAGCATAATGCCCAAGCGCTCGAGGACCTGTTGCGCGGCGTGCCCGGGGCCTATCGCGATACGGTCCTGTTGAACGCCGCCTGCGCCTTGCACGTTGCCGGACGGGCCACAATTTTGCATGACGGACGCATTGATTCGTCTGCTTTGAAAGACTGTGTGGCCCAAGCCGCACGTTCCTTGGACAATGGTGCCGCCCTGGCGGTGCTCAACGGTTTACGTTCGCCCTTGCCGGACGCACACGCCCGAGACATGACAGGATCATCATGAACGACACACCCTCCACCGTCGCGTCCTGCGCCGCAACGCCAGGCAGCAAGGCGGACGAACTGCCCGACGTTCTGTCGCGCATATGCGCGCGGACGAAACTGGAAGTCGAACATCGTTCCACGCTGCTCCCGCTCAAGGAGATCATTGCCAAGGCGCAGGAGCACAAGGAACCGCCACGCGGCTTCGGGCGCGCACTGAAGGAAAAGGCGGCCGACCGCGCCGTGGGGCTGATTGCCGAGATCAAGAAGGCGTCTCCTTCCGCGGGGATCCTGCAGGAACATTACGATCCGGCCAAGATCGCCTACGATTACGAACAGGCCGGGGCGGCGTGTCTTTCCGTGCTGACCGAAAGCTCGTGCTTTCATGGCTCCAACGACGACCTGGTCACGGCCCGGGCGGCCTGTTCGCTGCCGGTGCTGCGCAAGGACTTCATTCTCGATCCGTGGCAGGTTTACGAAAGCCGCATGATCGGGGCCGACTGTATCCTGCTGATCATGAGCATCCTGTCCGACGAAATGGCGCTTGAACTGGTCGACCACGCCAAGGGCCTGGACATGGACGTGCTGGTCGAAGTTCATGACGAGGACGAGTTGAACCGCGCCCTGGCACTCGATACGCTGCTGATCGGCATCAACAACCGCAATCTCAAGACCCTGGCGACGGATATCCAGACCACCGTCACGCTGGCACCGCTGGTGCCGCCCGATCGGATCATTATTTCCGAAAGCGGCATTCAGTCTCATGCCCAAGTCGAACAGCTTTCCGCCATTGGCGTGACCGGCTTCCTGGTCGGGGAATCGCTGCTGCGCCAGCCCGACCCGGGTGAGGCGGCACGGCAGCTTCTGGGGCAGGGCTGACGTGTCAGGCTCGAAGCTGAGCCATCTTGACGCGGCAGGCCATGCACGCATGGTCGATATTTCCGCCAAGACACTGACCCGGCGCAAGGCGGTGGCCACGTGCGACGTGGCCATGTCCGCCCAGACGCTGGGGCTTATTCTGTCGGGCAGCCTGCCCAAGGGCGACGTGATCGCCACCGCGCGGATCGCGGGGATCATGGCGGCAAAGAAAACGGCCGATCTCATTCCTTTGTGCCACCCGCTCAGCCTGAGCAGCGTGAGCGTAGACCTTGCCCCTGCCGATGACAAAATCGCGATAACGGCGATTGTTACAACAACAGGCGCAACCGGTGTGGAAATGGAGGCGTTGACGGCCGTGTCTGTCGCAGCGCTAACCTTGTACGATATGTGCAAGGCGGTGGATCGCGGCATGCACATCGACAACATCAGGCTGCTACACAAAAGCGGGGGACAGTCTGGAGAATATAACGCCAGATAAAGGCGCGGCATCAAGAACCGACTTCATCCATTTCACAATAAAAGCAGGATAAAACTCCTGCCTTGTCCATTGCAAAGTGAGCTGTCACATTACATGACTATGTATAGTAAGGGATCCATACATGGACACAACCGATAAACAGGTTGAAAAAACTGGCAGTAACGGGCCTTCCCTCACCCGCGAACAGTTTATGAGCGCCTATTACGATATGCTGCTGATCCGCCGTTTTGAAGAAAAAGCGGGCCAGTTGTACGGAATGAGCCTGATCGGCGGCTTCTGCCACCTTTACATAGGGCAGGAAGCGGTGGTCGTCGGCATCCAGATGGGGCTGCGCGAAGGTGACAAGCTGATCACGTCGTACCGCGATCACGGGCAGATGCTTGTCGCGGGCATGACCCCGCGCGGCGTCATGGCCGAACTGACAGGACGTGCGACCGGCTATTCCCATGGCAAGGGCGGGTCCATGCACATGTTCTCGCGCGAGAAGAACTTTTACGGCGGGCATGGCATTGTCGGCGCGCAGGTCGCATTGGGTATCGGCCTTGCCTTCGCCAACAAATATCGTGGCACGGATGAAGTCGCGGTCGCGTATTTTGGCGATGGTGCTGCCAACCAGGGCCAGGTCTATGAAAGCTTCAACCTGGCCGCCCTGCACAAGCTGCCGTGTATTTTCGTGATCGAGAACAACCGCTACGGCATGGGCACCTCCATCGAGCGCGCCTCCGCCGCCCACGAACTGTACAAGAATGGCGAACCCTGGGGCATTCCCGGCCGGCGGGTCGATGGCATGGATGTTGCCGCCGTGCACGAGGCCGCGTGCGAAGCCGTGGCGCATTGCCGGGCAGGGAAGGGGCCTTACCTGCTGGAAATGATGACCTATCGTTACCGTGGTCATTCCATGTCCGACCCGGCCAAATACCGTAGCCGTGAAGAAGTGGACGAAGTGCGCAAGAACCACGACCCGATCGAGCATGTAAAACATGTTCTGCTCGATGCAGGTGTTGACGAAGAAACCCTGAAGGCCATGGACGTCAAGGTAAAGGCGATCGTCAACGACGCGGCGGATTTTGCACAGACAAGCCCCGAACCGGATCCTTCTGAACTTTATACAGATGTCGTTCTGGAGGCTTGATCGATCATGGCTACTGAAATTCTGATGCCCGCCCTCTCTCCCACCATGACAGAGGGCAAGCTGGCACGCTGGCTGAAAAAAGAGGGTGATACGATCTCCGGCGGCGATGTTCTGGCGGAAATCGAGACTGATAAGGCGACGATGGAAGTCGAAGCCGTGGATGAGGGCATTCTTGGCCGTATCCTCGTGCCTGAAGGCACGGAAGGGATTGCCGTGAACGCGCCCATCGCCGTCCTTGTGGCAGAAGGCGAAAGCGTGCCCGAAACCGTGGCCACCGCGGCACCAACCCCTGCCGCCGCGCCTGCGGCCGCTGCCGCGTCCGACACCGCACCGGCCGCCCCTGTGGCGACTACCACCCCTGCCACGGCCGAGCCCGAGAAAGACTGGGGCGAGACGCAGGACATTACGGTGCGCGAGGCCCTGCGCGACGCCATGGCGGCCGAACTGCGCCATGATGCCGATGTTTTCCTGCTGGGTGAGGAAGTGGCGCAGTACCAGGGGGCCTACAAGGTCTCGCAAGGGTTGTTGCAGGAATTCGGCGCGCAGCGCGTGATCGACATGCCCATTACCGAGCACGGCTTTACCGGCATGGCCGTGGGTGCCGCCCTGACGGGGCTGAAACCCGTTGTCGAGTTCATGACCATGAACTTCGCCATGCAGGCCATCGACCATATCATCAACTCCGCCGCCAAGACCCTGTACATGTCCGGCGGGCAGATGGGCTGCCCCATTGTCTTTCGTGGCCCCAACGGCCCGGCCTCACGCGTGGGCGCGCAGCATTCGCAGTGCTACGCAAGCTGGTATGCGCATGTTCCGGGGCTGAAGGTGGTGGCGCCGTGGTCCTCGGCCGATGCGAAAGGTCTGCTGCGTGCGGCCATCCGCGATCCGAACCCTGTCATCGTGCTCGAAAACGAGATCCTGTACGGTCACAAGTTCCCATGCCCAGTCGATGAGGATTTCATCCTGCCGATCGGCAAGGCCAAGATCGAACGCGCGGGCAAGGACGTGACGATCGTTGCCTTCTCCATTGCCGTGAGCACGGCGCTGGAAGCCGCGGAAGAACTGGCGAAGCAGGGGATCGAGGCCGAGGTCATCAACCTGCGCAGCCTGCGCCCGCTCGATACCGCCACCATTGTAGAAAGCGTGAAAAAGACCTCGCGCCTTGTCACCGTGGAAGAGGGCTGGCCGTTCGCGGGCATCGGGGCGGAAGTCGCCATGCAGGTCATCGAACATGCCTTCGACTGGCTGGACGCGCCTCCGGCCCGGGTCGCAGGGGTGGACGTGCCTATGCCATTCGCCGCCAATCTTGAAAAACTGGCCCTGCCGCATGCCCAGCACGTCGTCAAAGCCGTGCAAGGCCTGATCTGAGGTGCTGAATAATGGCGACTGAAATTCTGATGCCCGCCCTCTCTCCGACCATGACGGAGGGAAAGCTGGCGCGCTGGCTGAAAAAAGAAGGCGACACCATCGCAAGCGGTGATGTCGTGGCCGAGATCGAGACTGACAAGGCGACGATGGAAGTCGAAGCCGTGGACGAAGGTATTCTTGGCCGTATCCTGGTGCCCGAAGGGTCCGAAGGGATTGCCGTGAACGCACCCATCGCCGTGTTGGTCGCACAGGGCGAGGCCGTGCCCGACAAGGTGGAAGCAGCCCCCAAGGCAGCCCATACCCCGGCCGAGACGGTTTCTGCCCCGGTAGCCGCCCCTATACCTTCGGCTCCGGCCGCACACGCTCCGTCACAGCCCGCACCCACGGCGGTTGGGGGCAAGCGGATTGCGGTTTCTCCGCTTGCGCGGCGTATCGCGCGGGACAAGGGGCTGGACCTGTCCACCATCAAGGGCAGCGGGCCCAACGGCCGTATTGTCAAGCACGATGTGGAAACGGCGGTTCTTGCCCCTGTCCAGGCAACGCAGGGCAGTCCGGCCCCCGTTCCGGGCGGCAGCCGCACCATACCGCATACGACCATGCGCAAGGTGATCGCGCGCCGGCTAAGCGAATCCAAGGCCACCGTTCCGCATTTCTATGTCTCGGCGGATGTGGAACTGGACGCGCTTCTGGCCCTGAGAAGCCAGATGAACGCTCTGTCCACGGGTGACGGGCCGGACGCCTTCAAGCTCTCTGTCAACGACATGCTGGTCAAGGCGGCGGCGGTTGCCCTTAAAAAGGTTCCCGAAGTCAACGCCACCTACACGGATGAGGCGATGATCCTGCATGATGATGCGGATATTTCCATTGCCGTATCGCTCGATGACGGGCTGATTACGCCCATCATCCGCCAGGCCGACCGCAAGAGCCTGAAGGAGATAAGCCAGGAAGCCAAGGGGCTGATCGCACGCGCCCGGGCCGGCAAGCTCAAGCCCGAGGAATTCCAGGGCGGCACGTTCTCCCTGTCCAATATGGGCATGTATGACGTCAAGGACTTCAACGCCATCATCAATCCCCCGCAGGCGGCCATTCTGGCAATCGCCGCGGGGAAAAAGCAGGCCGTCGTGGTGAATGACGCGTTGAAGATCGCAACCGTCATGACCGTAACCCTGTCCGTGGACCATCGGGCTGTGGATGGCGCGACTGCCGCAAGGTGGCTTTCCGCGTTCCAGGCCACGGTCCAGTCACCGCTGTCGCTTGTGCTGTGATACGGCGCGTTGTGGAGAAACCGATACCATGAGCCAAACCGATTTTGACATTCTTGTCATCGGCGGGGGGCCGGGCGGCTATGTTGCCGCCCTACGCGCGGCGCAGCTTAAGCTTTCCGTTGGTGTGGTGGAAGCCACCCATCTGGGAGGGATCTGCCTGAACTGGGGGTGCATCCCCACCAAGGCACTGCTGCGTGCCTCCGAAATCAACCACCTGCTGCACGACCTGGATACCTACGGGTTCAAGGCCGAGCAGGTAAGCTTTGATTTTAAAAAAATAATTGCCCGTTCGCGGGCTGTTTCCAAGCAGCTTTCATCGGGCGTGTCCCATCTGCTCAAAAAGGCCAAAGTCCCTGTTTTTGAAGGATTTGGCAAACTGGACGGCGTAGGCCCGAACGGGCGCCGCAAGGTTCTTGTGACCAAGGACGGCGCAGCCCCCGTAACGCTTACGGCCAAGCATGTCATCCTTGCCACGGGGGCCCGTGCCCGCGCCCTGCCGGGGCTGGAGGCAGACGGCAAGCTGGTCTGGTCCTACCGCGAAGCCCTGGTGCCCGAAGAACTGCCAAAGCGGCTTCTGGTCATCGGGTCCGGGGCCATCGGCACGGAGTTCGCTTCCTTCTACCGCAACATGGGCTCCGCCGTGACACTGGTGGAAGTCGCCCCCCGAATCCTGCCGGTCGAGGATGAGGAAATCAGCGCCATCGCCCATAAAGAATTTGAAAAACAGGGTATTAGGGTTCTGACCGGGGCCAAGGTGGGTGCTTTGCGCAAAGGGGCCGACAGCGTGACCGTCCCGGTGGAGACCAATGGCAAGACCGAGGAAATCACGGTCGACAAGGTCATTTCCGCCGTGGGGATCGTGGGCAATGTCGAAAACATCGGGCTGGAAGGCACGAAGATCAAGGTCGATCGCACCCATGTGGTGACCGACGCGCAGTGCCGCACGGGAGAACCGGGGGTTTACGCCATCGGCGATCTGGCGGGGGCGCCCTGGCTTGCCCACAAGGCCAGCCACGAGGCGGTGATGTGTGTCGAAGCCATTGCGGGCAAGGACGTGCATCCCATCGATGTTACGAAAATTCCCGGCTGCACGTATTGCCGGCCGCAGATTGCCTCCGTCGGCTATACGGAAGCGCGGGCGAAGGAGGCAGGCTATACGCTCAGGGTAGGCAAGTTCCCGCTCATGGCCAATGGCAAGGCGCTGGCCATGGGCGAGCCCGCGGGCCTTGTCAAAACCGTGTTCGACGCCAAGACCGGCGAACTGCTGGGTGCGCACATGATCGGGGCGGAAGTGACCGAAATGGTGCAGGGCTACGTGATAGCCCGGACCGGGGAACTGACGGAGGCCGAACTGGCCGAAACCATTTTCCCGCATCCCACCATTTCTGAATCCATGCACGAGGCCGTTCTGGCGGCCTATGGCGGGGCATTGCACTTCTAGCCAACGGGTTCGGCGGGGTATCATCTCACTTGTGTGATGCTACCCCGCCGCCATGCCGGGCGTTCGCGCCTTGACGCGAGGCCGCGAGCGCTCCAGTTCTGTGTGTGTCTTTGATAAAAGCGGGCCAAGTCATGTCAACTCGTGTCGTGATCGATCATCGTAAGGGAGGGGCCGCCAAACCCCGCCACCCTGAAAAGGCGCACCGGCCCGACAACCCGATCGCCCGCAAACCCGACTGGATCCGCGTCAAGGCGCCCAATCACCCTGTCTACCACGAAACCCGCGCCCTGATGCGCAGCAACAAGCTGGTGACGGTGTGTGAGGAAGCAGCCTGCCCCAATATCGGGGAATGCTGGTCGCAACGCCACGCCACCATGATGATCATGGGCGAAATCTGCACCCGCGCCTGCGCGTTCTGCAATGTCACCACCGGCCTGCCCCTGGCACTGGATGAGGACGAACCCGCACGCGTGGCCGAGGCGGTGGCCAGGCTGGGCCTGCGCCACGTGGTGATTACCTCGGTCGACCGCGATGACCTGGCCGATGGCGGCGCACGGCATTTCGCACGGGTGATCCGCGCCATCCGGGCGGCGGCGGCCGAGACCACGATCGAAATTCTGACACCTGATTTTTTACGCAAGAACAATGCGTTGGAAGTCGTTGTTGAGGCACGGCCTGATGTGTTCAACCACAATCTGGAAACCGTGCCACGCCTTTATCCCACCATTCGGCCGGGGGCGCGCTACTACCAGTCCCTGCGTCTGCTGGACCGGGTCAAGCAGCTTGATCCGACCATTTTCACCAAATCCGGGCTGATGCTGGGTCTGGGCGAAGAGAAAATGGAACTTGCCCAGGTCATGGATGATCTGCGCGTGGCCGATGTAGATTTTATAACCATGGGGCAGTATTTGCAGCCTACGGTCAAACACGCCCCGGTGGCGCGGTTTGTAACCCCTGACGAATTCGAGGACTACGGCACCATGGCACGCGTAAAGGGCTTCTTGCAGGTCAGTTCAAGCCCGCTTACCCGCTCGTCCTACCATGCTGACAGCGATTTCGCTCAACTCCGGCAGGCCCGTAACGCGCGCTTGAAGGAGATGAACTGATGCCCAAACACGCAGAAAAGCGTGTTCTGCCCTACAGGCCCGACCAGATTTTCGACCTTGTGGCCGATGTCGGCCACTACCCTGCCTTCCTGCCCTGGTGTGTTGCGGCCCGCGTGCGTTCGCGCACAACCACGGAACTGGTGGCGGATTTGACAATCGGCTTCGGTCCCTTTCGGGAAAGCTTTACCTCCCGCGTGACGCTGGACCGGCCATCCACCATTACGGTGCGGTATGAACGCGGGCCGTTCCGCTACCTGCGCAACCTGTGGACGTTCGTGCCGCACGACAATGGCTGCCAGGTGGAGTTCTTTGTTGATTTCGAGTTCAAGTCACGCATCCTGCAAGCGGCAATCGGCGTGGTCTTTACCGAGGCGACACGGCTGATGGTGTCAGCGTTCCTCAAACGCGCGCGCGAGGTCTATGGGCCGCCGGTTGCGCTGACAACACCCGCCGCATCACCCGTGATCGTGGACCATAAAACAGCGACATGATGCGTGCGGAGCACCTCCGCCGCCCATAGCGTACCCAACCCGTGTTACGCTTGAGGGTGGTGGGGAATGGACTACGGCATTATCATTCGCATCCGACCGACCCGACAAAGGGAGAAGGCACATGACCATCCGTTTTGCTAATGTGGCGGCGATGGTCGCCGCCCTGCTTCCCGCCGCGGCTATGGCCGCGCCGCGCGCGCCCCACAATGCGCAGCCCCAGCCCGCTTGCGATATGGCGTGCCAGGAAAGACGCCCGCAGGAACAAGGAAACGCAACAGAAGCGCTGAACGCCAAAAGCCTTGCCGCCGTCCGGGAACGCCCGCCCGCACCTCGGCCAGCCCCATTGCCCGGTAATAACGGTCCTACCATAGCGGCAGGAACGGGCGTTCAGGCCCCCGACGGAGCCACCGTGCCTTCGGAAGAAAAAACAGAGAAATAAGCCCCTGCTTTTGCCTGTCCCGGTAATGACGGCAATGATCGGGCGGCGACAGGAGCCGAGGCTTCAGCGCTGCGCAAGAGAGGTAAGACGGCCCGGGAATAGCTCAGGGTGCGCTCAAACGCTGTACCACCAGTTCAAGTGCATGGACAACCGCCTGATCGCGCACCTGTTCCCGCACCCCATCGAAAACCACGCATTCCGCCTGGGTCGGCCCGTCCCGCAATGCAGTAGCGAACCAGACCAGCCCCACCGGCTTGTCCGGGCTTCCACCCCCCGGGCCTGCAATGCCGGAAATGGATACGGATACAGTGGCCAGGCTGGCAGCCTTTAGCGCCCCTTCGGCCATTTCCACCACGGTTTCGGCACTGACGGCGCCGTGCTGGGCCAGCGTATCGGGCGCAACGCCCAGCAGGGCCTGTTTCATGGTGTTGGAATAGGTGACAAGCCCGCCCTCGGTCACGTCCGACGATCCGGGGAAATGGGTCAGCGCGCTGGCAACCAGCCCGCCTGTGCAGCTTTCCGCCGTGACCACCCGCTGCCCAGAGTCGCGAAGCAGCAGGAAAAGCTTTTCCGCCTTGTGCAGGATATCCTCACGCAGCAGGGTCAATGTCATGTTCATGGCGGTTTTCCCCCGTATTGGTCATGCAGCGCCCTTGGCCCGCCTCGGACGGCCACACCACCGGAGAGCGCGCACGCAGCCTGCGGCAAGCAGACCGGCTACGATATCGTCCCCCATCACGCCCATGCTGTCATGGCGGCGGTCCAGCCGCCCCACAAGGCCGGGTTTGGTAATGTCGAACAGGCGGAACAGGCCAAAGGCCGCAAGCGGGGCGAGCAGGCCCGCCGATGCTTTTTCGCCTTTGGCCGCATTACGCGGCAGGCAGCCCAGAAGGGCTATCCACATGCCCGCCACTTCATCAATCACGATCCAGCCATGGTCTTCCCCTTCACCGGCCTGCTCCGTCGCCCACCACCCGGCAAGGCTGGCCGCAAGGACTGCAAATGCCAGGGCCCGTGGCCGCTTGAGCAAAGGCAGGCCCAGCAAGAGTGCTGCAAAAGACCCGACGGTTCCCGGCGCGCGGGGCGATAACCCACATCCGCCGAAAGTGGCGACAAGACGGGCAGGGGTCATGTCTTCTCTCCCAATGCGACATAGATAATCATGTTCTCCCATACGCGCTGGACGTAATTGCGCGTTTCCGCGAAGGGAATATTCTCGATCCAGTCAATCATCTGCGCATCATCGCCATCGGCATGGACGGGGTCTCCCGCGGTTGCCATCCACCGCCCCAGCCGGGTGGGACCGCAATTATAGGCCGCGGCCAGATAGGGCAGAACCGGCCCGAAACGGTCCTGCATATGAAGCAGATACGCCGTGCCAAGTTCCATATTATAGGTTGGATCATGCAACCCCGAAGCCGTGGCGGCCGTGGGGGGCAGGCCCGACACCTGGATCATGTCAGCCGCTGTCGAAGGTTTAAGCTGCATCAGCCCGATCGCGTTGGATGGGCTTACGGCATCGGGGTCGAAACTGCTTTCCTGCCGTGTAAGGCCCAGCACAAACCCGGCGGGCAGCCCCTTGGCGGGCGGCTCGTACGGCTGGGGCCAACCGGTGCGCAGCAGCAATTCGCCATCCCGCCCTGCGTGTCGGGCTATGGTTACGGCGATGTCCTGCACCCCAAGCTTGTCGGCCAGGGCCGAGAGCGCGCGCCGACCACGCGTGTCGGTGGTCTGCTGTTCCAGCATGTTCAGGAATTCGCGGGCATGAAGGCGATCGCCGGAATCCGCCAGGATTTGCGCCGCCTGGGCCAGATCGCTCCCGCTGATACGCTCGTCCTGCAAGGCGGCCGGTTCGGAGCGTTCTATATCCTTGAGCCTGCGCACCGTCTCGCGCGCGACGTAGCTGGGGTTGAACAGCGCCTTGTCCTGCCCCTCCAGCGCTGCGGCTGCCAGTTGCCCGTAAAATGTCGTGGGCAGCAGCGCGGCCTGTTGCCAGTTAGCCCTTGCGGATGCTTCATCCTCCGTCTGGGCCCGTGCGCGGCCCAGCCAGTAAAACCCCCGGCTGCGCGTCAGCAGGGAAGCCGAGCTTACAAGCGGACGAAAGAACTCTTCGGCAGCACTGGCATCATGCAACTGGCGCAGGGCGATCCACCCGCTCAGAAACTGTGCGTCAAGCCGGTTGGCGCCGGTGGCCAGCGTGTCATTGGCAATAGCCAAGGCATCGGCCGGGCGGGATTCCTGCAAAAGCTCACGGGCCAGGGTGTCGCGCTCATGCCAGAAGGCTGCCGCATGGGTTGCGCGCTCCGCCGCCGCGGCCTCGGTTTTCCAGGCGGCCACCGCCTCGTCATAGCGTTGCTGCTTGCGCAGCCAGCGCACGTAATCGAGCACTAGGAAGGGATCGCCCCGCGATGCGGCGGGCAGGGCTGCAACCAGGCCCTCTGCATTGGCGTCGGAGGTACGCAGGGCCAGGCGCGCCTGTGCAAGGGCCTGCTTGTCCGCTGCAAGATAGGGCACGGTGCGCCGCGCTGCGTCCACCAGGCCGCCGCTTTCTTCGCGGTCGAACCTTGCCCAGGATTTCGCAGGCGTCAGCACGGAAGCGAAATGCGTTGTCAGAAGTGCCGCGGCCGATGCGGAATCATTGCCATTCGTCCAGGCCTGGGCGGCCTGGGCCAGAAAACGGGCGGACAGACCGGGCTGGTCGGCCAGTTGCGTCTGGCACTGGACAAGGGCCGCGGCAGTTCTAAGCTGCTGCGTGCTGCAAAGATGCTGGAGCACCGCCGGATCGGTCTCGGTCGCCAGGGCCTGCTCCATCAGCGTGGCGAATTGCTGGCGCCGTGGCCAGACAGGACGCTCGGCCAGAAAATCCGCATAGTCCTGGGCACTGGCTTTTGGCGCGTTGACCAGATTGAGCCACTGCTTCAGCCGCTCGGCCACGGGCAGGGCAGGCGCCTCCGGCACGGGTGGGGAGGTGGAAGGGATGGGCGCATTCGCCACGGGAGCATCCAACGCGGGAGGGTTCGTGCGCGCGGCCCCAAGATCCTGGCTGGCCGAAGGGGCGGAGCAGCCGCCCAGCGCCAGCCCTACGACGGAAACGGCAACGACAAGCCGCTGCCTGCGAGATAACGAATAAAACTGCATGTCCGAATGCTCAGCCCGTTTGCCATGACTTGGCAAGATATTTCCCCGGCCAGACCGCGCGATCGGGTGTGCTACCAGGGAAGCGTGTAGGGAAGGGCGCGGGCGACTTCCCCACCGCCCTTGGCGATCAATTCAAGCGCGACCGCCAGGACAATCAGCAGGCCAAGCCAGGAAATCCATTTATACCGCTCAAGCAGGCGCGCGATCAACGACGCGGCAGCCCCCATCAGCAGAACCGACAGGGCAAGCCCCGCGATCAGAATACCCGGATGTTCCCGCGCAGCCCCGGCCACGGCCAGCACGTTGTCCAGGCTCATGGAAAGATCGGCAATGACGATCCGCACGATCACGGCACCCAGGCCGGTCGTGGGGGCGTCGGCCGGTGTTACGGCTGCGTGTTCTTCGCGCAGTTCGCGGAACATCCGCCAGCAGACCCAGAGCAGAAGGAACCCGCCAGCCAGCGTCAACCCCACGATATCGAGCAGCCGGGAAGCCACAAGGGCCAGCAGGATACGGATAAGCGCCGCCACCCCCACGCCGATCAGGATGGCCTGCCTGCGCCTGTGCCCCGAAAGCCCGCGTACTGCCATGCCGATAACCACGGCATTGTCACCCGCCAGCGTGACATCGATCAGCACGACCTGAAGGAAGGCAAGCAGGGCTGGCAGGGTGAATGAGTCAAGAAAGCCGGACACGGCATCTCCGATTCGGATAAAGGCTGGCCCACGCCTAATGACGCAAGGATACCGGCAGGTCAAAGTCTTGTGTGCCACCCCCTTCGAACGGCCCCACTGCAGGGCGCGGAAAAGTCAAAAGTTTTCCGCTTTGCGGGCAGACGCACGATCCGAAATCGGCTAGAGAGGCACCAAATCCTGGGCAACACCTGTTTTGATCGAGGGAATTTACTCTATGGTGCCGCGCTATACCCGCCCCGTCATGGCCGCGATCTGGTCTGCTGAAAACCGCTACCGTATCTGGTTCGAAATCGAGGCGCTGGCCTGCGAAGCCATGGCGGAATACGGCACCGTTCCCAAGGAGGCCGCCCGGACCGTGCGCGAAAAGGGGGCCGCCGCCATGGTCGCCTTCTCTGACGCCGATCTGGCCCGGATCGATGAAATCGAGGCCGAAACCCGCCACGATGTCATTGCCTTCCTGACCTGGCTTGCGGAAAAAGTGGGGCCCGACAGCCGTTTCGTGCATCTGGGCATGACATCGTCCGACGTGCTGGATACCTGCCTTGCGGTCCAGCTCGTGCAGGCGACGGATCTTTTGCTCAAGGACCTGGACGAAGTGCTGGCCGCCCTCAAGACCCGCGCTTTCGAACACAAGCATACGCTCACCATCGGGCGCAGCCATGGCATTCATGCCGAACCGACCTCCTTCGGGCTCAAGCTTGCCGGCCATTATGCCGAATTCGCCCGCAATCGGACCCGGCTTGAAACCGCGCGGGCCGAAATTGCCACCTGCGCCATGTCAGGGGCGGTCGGCACCTACGCCCATCTCGATCCGCGTATCGAAGGCTACGTGGCCGAACGCCTTGGCCTGAAGCCCGAGACCGTTTCCACCCAGGTGATCCCGCGCGATCGCCATGCCGCCTTTTTCTGCGCCCTGGGCGTGATCGCCAGCGGGATCGAACGCCTGGCGACCGAAGTGCGCCACCTCCAGCGTTCGGAAGTGCGCGAGGCGGAAGAATTCTTCCACCCCGGGCAGAAGGGCTCTTCGGCCATGCCCCACAAGCGCAACCCGGTGCTGACCGAAAACCTGACCGGCCTTGCCCGCCTGATCCGTGCGGCCGTCATTCCCGCCCTTGAAAACGTGGCCCTGTGGCATGAACGCGACATCAGCCATTCCTCGGTCGAGCGCAATATCTGCCCCGACGCCACCATCGGGCTGGACTTCGCACTGGCACGCCTGTCGGGCATGATCTCCAAGCTGGTCGTCTACCCCGATCGCATGGCCGCCAATATCGAAAGCCTGGGCGGTGTCGTCCATTCGGGCGAGGTGCTGCTGGCCCTGGCCAAGGCCGGTCTTTCGCGCGAGGATGCCTACCGTATCGTGCAGCGCAACGCCATGGCGACCTGGACCAAGCTTGGCACGCCCGAATGCCGGACCTTCCGCGAAAACCTGGCCGCCGACCCGGAAATTGCCGGCCGCGTTCCGGCCGACGTGCTGGACGCCGCCATGGACAGCCGCCAGCATCTCAAGGCGCTGGACACCCAGTACGAAAAGATCTTCGGCGAAGCAGGCCCGCGCGACTGAGCGGATGCGGGCTTTCATAGCCGGCTGTATCGCCCCTGGCGGAAGCCTGCTATGAAGTGGCAGATCATCGTGGCCCGCCAGCATGTCGGGGTGGGCCCCTTTCTTCAGACCGGCCAGCCTGACTGGCTCACTTATTTCGACAGGTAAGGATCATCATGGCCCGTCGTCGCCAGCTTTACGAAGGTAAGGCAAAAATCCTCTTTGAAGGCCCCGAACCCGGCACGCTCGTGCAATACTTCAAGGACGACGCCACAGCGGGCAACGGTGCCAAAAGCGGCATTATCACGGGCAAGGGCGTGCTGAACAACCGTATCAGCGAACACCTGATGCTGCGCCTGCAGGAAATCGGCATTCCCACGCATTTCATCCGCCGCATCAACATGCGCGAGCAACTGGTGAAAGAGGTGGAAATCATCCCGCTGGAAGTGGTGGTGCGTAATATCGCCGCAGGCAGCATTTCCAAGCGCTTCGGCATTCCCGAAGGCCAGCGCCTGCCGCGCCCGATCGTCGAATTCTATTACAAGAACGACGAACTGGGTGACCCCCTGGTGTCCGAGGACCATATCATCGCCTTCGGCTGGGCCTGCCCCCACGACATGGAAGACATCACGGGCCTTGCCATGCGCGTGAACGATTTTCTGTGCGGTCTTTTCAGCGGTATCGGCATCCAGCTTGTAGACTTCAAACTGGAATTCGGCCGCTGCTGGGAAGGCGAGGAAATGCGCATTGTCCTGGCGGACGAGATTTCGCCCGACAATTGCCGCCTGTGGGACACGCAGACCAACGAAAAGCTGGACAAGGACCGCTTCCGCCGGGACCTGGGCAACGTGAAGGAAGCGTATCAGGAAGTGGCGCGCCGCATGGGCATCCTGCCCGAGAACGGCGCTGGCGGTGACATGAAAGGCCCGGAAACGGTGCAGTAAATGCCGCGTGCGGCAACGGGAGCTTGAGAATGAAGGTACGTGTAACCGTCATGCTGAAGGACGGCGTTCTGGACCCGCAGGGCAAGGCCATCGGTCATGCACTGCAAACGCTGGGTTTTGACGGCGTGCATGACGTGCGGGTCGGCAAGGTGATAGAACTGGACCTGCACGGCGCCGGGGAAGAAGAGACCCACAAGAAGGCCGAGGACATGGCCCGCAACCTGCTGGCCAATCTGGTTATCGAAGACTATTCGATCGAGGTGGTGTCATGAAGCGGCTTTTCCTGCTGGGTCTTGCGAGCCTACTGGCCGCGCCAACGCTGGCCCATGCGCAGCGTATTTCCCCCATGAAGGCCGGCACGTTCGGCCAGATCTGCACCCAGAAGGCCAAGGTCGGCGTGTGCGACGCCTATCTGAGCGGCATGATCGACGCGGGAACCCTGTCCAAGATCAACGACACCAACCTTGGCGACGCCAACGCCCCGGCCGGGTTCTGCGTTCCGGCGGCCGAGACGACCCCCGCCATCCGCGGCAAGGTTGTAAGCTGGCTGAAACAGCATTCCGATACGCTGGGCAAGCCCGTGGGGGAAAGCGTGTTCCTGGCCCTGCATGACGCCTATCCGTGTGGCGCGAAAAAATGAAAGCAGCAATTGTCGTATTCCCCGGCACCAACCGGGAGCGTGACATGGCCATCGCGCTCAAGCGCGTGACGGGGCATGCCCCGCGCATGGTGTGGCACCATGAAACGGACCTGACCGGCGTGGACCTGGTGGTACTGCCCGGCGGGTTCAGCTATGGCGATTACCTGCGCTGCGGCGCCATGGCGGCCCATTCCCCCATCATGCCCGCCGTGCGCGCGCATGCCGACAAGGGCGGTCATATTCTGGGTGTGTGCAACGGTTTCCAGATCCTGACGGAAACCGGGTTGCTGCCCGGTGCGCTGCTGCGCAACGCCAATCTGCGCTTTCTCTCCCAGGACTGCCACCTGCGGGTGGAGGCGGAGGCCACGCCTTTCACGCATCGGTGGAAGAAGGGGGATGTCTTCCGCGCCCCCCTGGCCCATGGAGACGGCAATTACACGGCTGACCCCGCCACACTGGAAGCGCTGGAAGGCGAGGGGCGTATCGCCTTCCGCTACGCTGACGCGAAAGGACGGGTTCAGGCTGACGATACAGGCTGCAACCCCAATGGCAGCGTGAACAGCATTGCTGGCATTGTCAGCAAGAACAATCGCATTTGCGGCATGATGCCCCACCCCGAGGATCTGGTCGATCCGCTGATGGGGGGAGAGGACGGTCTGCCGCTGTTTGAAGGTCTGGTGGAGGCTCTGGTCCGGTGAATAAGCCTGTAACCGTCGATTTGTCCCTCGCCCGTGAATTCGGCCTGACAGCCGAAGAATACGGGCGGGTTCTCTCCATCATGGGCCGCACACCCAGCCTGACGGAACTGGGCGTGTTTTCCGTCATGTGGTCGGAACACTGCTCCTACAAATCCTCGCGCAAGTGGCTGCGCGGCCTGCCGACAACCGCACCCTGGGTCATTCACGGCCCGGGCGAAAACGCGGGCGTTGTCGATATCGGGGAAGGGTATGCCGCCATCTTCAAGATGGAAAGCCATAACCACCCGTCGTTTATCGAACCGTATCAGGGTGCGGCCACCGGTGTTGGCGGCATCCTGCGTGACGTGTTCACGATGGGTGCCCGGCCCATCGCCAACCTGAACGCGCTGCGTTTCGGCAGCCCCGAAAACCCCAATACGCGCCGGATCGTCGATGGCGTGGTACGTGGTATCGGCGGTTACGGTAACTGCGTGGGCGTGCCCACCGTAGGCGGGGAAATCAACTTCCACCCCGCCTATGACGGCAATCCGCTGGTCAACGCCATGACCGTGGGCCTTGCCCGCAAGGACCGCATTTTCCTGTCTGCCGCGGCGGGTATCGGCAATCCGGTCATTTATGTCGGCTCCCGCACAGGGCGCGACGGCATTCATGGGGCCACCATGTCCTCCGCCGAGTTCGACGAGGATGCGCTATCGAAGCGGCCGACCGTGCAGGTCGGGGACCCGTTCATTGAAAAACTGCTGATCGAGGCATGTCTTGAACTGATGGAGACAGACGCCATTGTCGCCATCCAGGACATGGGGGCGGCCGGGCTGACATCTTCCTCCGTCGAAATGGCTGGCAAGGGCGGTGTTGGTATCGACCTGGACCTGGATGCGGTACCCCAGCGTGAGCCCAACATGACGGCTTACGAGATGATGCTGTCCGAAAGCCAGGAACGCATGCTGATGGTGCTGCGCCCCGACCGGACGGAGCTTGCGCGCAAGATCTTCGAAAAATGGGAACTGGATTTCGCCATTATCGGGCATCTGACCGAAACGGGCCATATCGTGGTGCGCCACAAGGGGCAGGTGGAAGCCGATATCCCGCTGGCCCCGCTGGCCGACCAGGCCCCCGTTTACGATCGCCCGGCCCAGAAACCTTCCATCCCCGCTCCGCTGGGGGCCGTGCATGCGCCGCTCTCGCTCGATGCGATGCTGCTTGAACTTGTGGCCTCGCCCGATCTGTGCTCGCGCGCCTGGGTATGGAACCAGTATGACAGCACGGTCGGTGGGCAGACAGTCCGCCGCCCCGGTGCGGCCGATGCCGCCATTGTCAAGATCGAGGACAGCACGCTTGGCCTGGCGCTGACGACCGACTGCACGCCACGCTACTGCCAGGCAGACCCTCGCACGGGTGGCGCGCAGGCTGTGGCGGAAGCGTGGCGCAACATTACGGCAACCGGGGCGCGCCCCCTGGCCGTGACGGACAACCTGAACTTCGGCAACCCCGAAAAGCCCGAGATCATGGGGCAGTTCGTCGCTGCGATCGAAGGCATGGCAGAAGCCTGCACGATGCTGGACTTCCCGGTCGTGAGCGGCAATGTCTCGCTCTACAATGAAACGCGTGCCCCGGACGGTTCCGTGCGCGCCATTCTGCCCACCCCGGCCATTGGCGGGCTGGGCGTGTTCGAGGATGTGCGCAAGGCCGTGGGCCTGGGCATGCAGGCGGACAAGGATGTGGTGCTGCTGGGCGCGACACGGGGCGAACTGGGCCAGTCCGTCTGGCTGCGTGAAATCCTGGGTCGGGAGGAAGGCGCACCACCCCCGGTCGACTTGGCGGTGGAAAGGCGCAATGGCGATTTCGTGCGCGGGGAAATTCTGGCTGGCGCGATTACCGCATGCCACGACGTTGCCGATGGCGGGATTCTGGTCGCCGCCGCCGAAATGGTCATGGCAAGCGGAATCGGCTGCGAACTGGAAAGCCCGGACTCGGGCATGCGGCCTGAAGCCTTCTGGTTCGGTGAGGACCAGGCGCGCTATCTGGCCTGCGTGGATGACGGCGCCGCCCTGTGCGCACGCGCGGCCAAGGCTGGTGTTCCTGCCCGAATAATCGCCCGCTCAGGCGGAAATGATTTGATACTGCCCAATGGCGTTACCATATCTGCGGCACGGATGAACGTGGCTCATGGCACGTTTTTTCCTGCATTGATGGACGCATAAGCTCAATCCAGCAAAAAGGGACTGCATTCATGGCCATGTCTGCCACAGAACTTGAAACTTATATCCGGCAGGCGTTTCCTGATGCGCAGGTCAAGATTGACGATCTGGCAGGGGATGGGGATCATTATTCCTGCACGGTTGTCAGCGAGGCTTTTCGTGGCCTTTCGCGGGTCAGGCAGCACCAGCTCGTCTACGATGCCCTTCAGGGGCATATGGGCGGCAAGCTGCATGCCCTGGCCCTTCGCACCTCCTCGCCCTGATACGCGGCCCCTTTTCCATACAGAGCCCCGGCAGAGCCTTTGCCGAACAAGGACCAGAACCGATGACAGACGCAGCCAAACAGAAAATCCAGCAGGATATCGACACCAACCCGGTCATGCTGTTCATGAAAGGTGACGCTGATTTTCCGCAATGCGGATTTTCAGCCCGCGTGGTGCAGGTTCTCCAGCACCTTGGCGTTCCGTTCAAGACCGAAAACGTGCTGGCCGACCCCGCCCTGCGCCAGGGGATCAAGGAATTTTCCAACTGGCCGACCATTCCCCAGCTTTACGTCAAGGGTGAGTTCGTGGGCGGCTGCGATATCGTGATGGAAATGTTCCAGACCGGCGAATTGCAGAAGCTTTTTCAGGACAATGATATCACCTGCAACGCCCCGGCCTGATTTTAGGGTTGTCAGCACCCTGACTGCCTGTATAGTTTGATACAGGCAGTCAGATCAGGGCAGGGTTACAGGTAATGCGGCAAGTCTTTTTTGTTCGGGGTGCTCTCGTACTGGGCACGTTATGCGCAACCCTTGTCGTATCGCAGCCTCAAGCTCATGCTGAACGGGTCATTTCCGACCTTGAAGCCACCAAGCTCACTTTCGCTTCGCTGACGGCGGCACCGCGCCCGCGCCCTGTCGTTCGCCACGTGGCCGCAAGCAGCCACACTGCACGGCAGCATGTTGTGCTTGCAAGCGCGCACACAACCCGTTCGAGCAACATGGTGCATTTCGTCAGCTACCATGCCCCCAGCCATCCGCTCCATGCCAAGAAGTCAGTGCACCATCACCGCACCTGAGCGGTCATTCCGTTCGACCGACCGCGTTAAAACTGCCTGATGATATCTTCCAGCCACTCCGTGCGCCCCTGATCGTCCTGAATAATCAGGTCGAAGCGTAGTTCCTGATAGCGCCAGTGTGGATTTTGTTGCAAAACGCATTCCGCCGCCCGAAAAAGCCGTTGCGATTGCGCGCTCGACAGGCTGAACGCCGCATCCTGCAATGACCGGCGCTTCTTGACTTCGACAAAACAGATCGCCGTGGCCTTGCGGGCCACAATGTCAATTTCGCCACGCCTTGTCCGCACCCGGCGCAGCAGAATGGTCCACCCCGCCTTGGCCAGCAGCGTGCAGGCGTTCTCTTCGGCGGCAAAACCGTCTTGATAAGCCGCGCGCCCCCGCGTTGTCTTGATAGTCGTGGTGCGCGACAGCGATGCTTTTGCCTGTCCCGCGGCCTGATTGTGCATTAAAGTTGGCACTTCACCAATTTTCGGGGGTCTTTTATCCATCATGTTGCCTGACCTCCATTTAACGCCTGTGCTTCTGTTTCTCACGATACTGCGTTTTATTCTGGTCTCAAGCGTTGTTCTTCACATTTTGTTGACAAAACGGAACACCGCCTCGGCTATCGGGTGGATGGGCATTTGCGTGATGATGCCCATTCTGGGCACGGTTCTCTACCTCATGTTCGGTATCAACCGCGTGACACGGCTGGCGAAGAAGCTGGTCAGCAGGCGCGCCACCGGGCGGCAGGAAATTTCAAAACTCTCCTCCTGGCACCATGACCTGGACGGGCAGTTTGCCCCTCTAGCGCGCATGGTCGGCAGGCTGACGGCTCGCCCGCTGGTTTCGGGCAACAGCATCACCATCCTGCACGATGGTGACGGCACCTATCCCCATATGCTGGACGCCATAGAAAGCGCACAAAAAAGTGTGCTGCTCTGCTCCTATATCTTCCGCCACGATACGATCGGTGAAGCCTTCGTTCAGAAACTGGCCCAGGCGCACCGGCGCGGGGTTGCGGTGCGCGTGCTGGTGGATGGGATCGGCAGCGGGTATTTTCTCTCGCCCCTGTACCACAGGCTCCAGCATGAAGGCGTGCCGTGCGGGCGCTTCATGCATTCGGTGTGGCCATGGCGCATGCCGTTCATCAATTTGCGCAATCACCGGAAAATTCTGGTGGTGGATGGCCGCATAGGCTTCCTGGGCGGGCTGAATATCGGCGATGAAAACATGGTGTCGCGCCATCCGCTGCACCCGGTTTCGGACACCCATTTCAAGGTGGAAGGCCCGGTAGTGCGCCAACTAGCCGAAGCCGCCGCATGGGACTGGTATTTCACCACCCACGAAACGCTGAGCGACGACCTGTTTTGCCATGAATACAAGGGCACGGGAGACTCCCTGGCCCGGATCGTGACTGCGGGCCCCGATACGGATCTGGAGAAAATCGAATACACGACCCTCCAGTCCGTGACATTGGCGCGCAACAATATCCGGATCATGACGCCCTATTTCCTGCCGGGTGCGCGTTTTTTAACCGAACTGGGGCTGGCCGCACTGCGCGGGGTGCAGGTCGATCTTGTCATTCCCCTGCGCAGCAACCACCGCGTGCTGGACTGGGCCTGCGCCGCCAATATCGCCCCGCTGCTGGATGCGGGGGCCCGCGTATGGCTGGCGGACCCGCCGTTCAATCATTCGAAGCTGATGGTCGTGGACAAGACATGGTCCTTTGTCGGCAGTTCCAACCTCGATATCCGCAGTCTGCGCCTGAATTTCGAAATCAATATGGAAACATACGACCCCGCAATCGCCCAGAGCCTGGACGATTTCATCTCGCGCCATAAAAACCACCGGCTGACCCATTACGACCTGGATAAGCGCAACAAGCTGGTACAGATACGCGATTCCTTCGCCCGCCTGTTCATGCCTTACCTGTAGCAGCCCCGTTTATGACGGAACGCCACCAAGGGTTACGGCTATGGGCTGATGATCGGAGGCAAAAACGGGCAGTACCCGCGCTTCGTGGCAGGTCATGCCTTCGACAAGGCAGCGATCGATCCTGATCGGCACCAGGTCCGCCATGCGGTGCGTGGGGGCCCGCGGCCCCACATCCTTGAAACCCGGCAACATGGCGGGGCCGACAAGGTTGAAATCCCCCAGAATGGCACAGGGCGAAGACATCAGGGCCGCAATACGCCGGAGTTGCCGCCGGTTGAGCATCTGCCCGTGCGAAAGATGCACATTGGCCAGCGAAAATTCATTGTAGTCGATGATCTGCGCATGGCGTTTGACAATCACCCCCGAAGGAATGGTGCAGGCGCGGGGTGTTCGCGCGAAGGGCAGGGTGCTCCAGCAGGCAAGGCCATGAATACGGCCGGGCAGGGGACACCGCGCATAATGACCACCCACCATATGCGGAAGAAGGTCGATTTCCGCCGTGGCTTCCTGCATCAGCAGGATATCGGGCTGTTCCGTATCGATCAGGGCGGCAACGTCCTGCACGCTCGCCCCCACCTTGCGCAGCAGGTTCCAACTGATGATCTTGAGCCCGGAGCTTTCGGCATGCGCGCCGTCCCGTATCCGTCTGCGACGCGCGAAATGAACAAGACCAGCCAGCCGACGCCTCATGGCGTGATATTCCTTTTATCATCAGCGGAAAGCACGCCCCCCGAAGGATGGGCTGCAAATTCCATGGTCAGCGAAAAGCCCACGGCCAGCAGGATGGGGCCCAGAAAGATCCCCACGCCGCCAAATGCCAGCAGGCCGCCAATAACGCCCAGAACCGTCAGCAGATAAGGCAGCTTGGAGCCCCGGACGATAAAGAGCGGACGAATGAGGTGATCGGCCCCGGATACGAAGACAAGGCCGTAAAGCAGCAGCAGCGTCCCCTTGACGGGATGCTGGGCCACAAAAAGCCAGATTGCGGCGGGAATCCACACCAGGGGCGCCCCCACGGGAAATACCGCCAGAAAGGCGGCAAGCACGCCCAGCATGACCGGTTCGCCCACGCCGGTCAGGCATAGCCCCACACCGGTCAGGATACCCTGGATTATGGCCGTGCCCAGAATACCGTAGACAGTCCCCCGCACTGTGCTGCCGATAATATAGAGATGCCGCCCGGCCTGCGGCCCCGCAATGCGCAGGACCACCGCCTGCAGCGTGTCCCACAGGGTGGGGCCGCTGACCCAGAAAAAGAAGGCGATGAACAACGCCATGACAAGGTGTAACGCCCCGTTGGCCACCTGCATCAGCACACCCAGCAGCGAATGCACGATACTGCCCGCATAGGGTTCAAGCTCCGCCGCGGCGGAACCGATATCCCGACTCCACAACATCCAGCGATGGTTGATCTTGGCACCGAAAACCGGAAGGGAGGTAAGCCATTGCGGCAGGGGCGGCAGCCGGTCGACCTGTTCAAACAGGTCGATCAGCCTTGCGGCCCATCTGGGGCCGGAGGACAGGCAGGCCGATGCCAGGAAAGCCAGGGGCAACACCACGCAGACCGCGCAAAGTGTGGTCATGGCCAGGCTTGCGGCATTGGCCCCCATACGCCTGCGCAAATGCAGGAAAAGCGGCCATGTTGCGTAAGTCAGAACACCGGCCCACAAAAAAGCCGAGGTAAAGGGGGCAAGAACGACAACGCAGCCATACGCTACCCCACCGAGGAGCAGCAACCGCAGGGCACGTTCCGCTGTCACGGTCTGATCATTCGCCATCGTGACAGTAAACCACGGAACGCGGTTTTTGTCTGTTCCCTAAATGCGCGCGCGCCATGTTGCAAAAGGCTGCATGGCACCCTGCACCTAGGACATGAGCAGGCCTATGCCCCACAAGAAAGGGCGTGCACATAATTCCCGCGGCGATATGATGGGTGCAACAAAAACCTGCAAAACCCGAACCAGGCTGAACGATGTCTCCCCTTATTTCTGTGGACAATTTTCTGGCACTCTGCGGACAGTCAAAACCCTTCCTGCTGGATGCAAGCGCCCTCCTGCCCGGCGAGACATCGAGCCCGGCCGAACTCTTTGCCCAAGGCCATATCATCGGCAGCCAGTATTTCGATATCGAGCTGTTCTCGGACCCGCAAAGCCTTTTGCCCCACACAGTGCCATCTGCCGGGCGTTTTGCCAGCCTGATGGGGCAGATGGGCATTTCAGACAAGGACTGCATCGTGTTCTACGATCAGGGCAACGTGGCCTCGGCCTGCCGGGCATGGTGGCTTGCAACGCTGTTCGGCCATGCCAACGCCCATATCCTGCATGGCGGCCTGCCCGAATGGCGGGCACGGAACCTGCCCGTGACCAATGCGCCAACCCCTGCCTTCGCCCCCGTATCCTACCTTTCGCACACGACCTATAAACGCGTGGTGGGGCTGGGGGACATGCAGGCTATCGTCGCCAGCGCAAGTCGGCCCATTCTGGACGCCCGCAGCGAGGCCCGCTTTTACGGGCAGGCGCCCGAACCCCGGCCGGGCGTGGCATCGGGCCATATGCCCGGCGCGCGCAACCTGCCTTACAAAAACGTGCTGGATACTAACGGCCTGTTCCTGCCTGCCGAGAAATTAAAAGCCATTTTCCAGGACCTGGGTGTGAGCGAACCCGATAGCGCCGTCACCACCTGCGGATCGGGCATGACCGCGGCGGTCCTGACCGTCGCGCTCCAGGCGGCAGGCCTGGGGGCGGGAGCGCTCTATGACGGGTCTTGGGCGGAATGGGGCAGCACGCCGGGCGTTCCCGTCACCACGGAGCGCGCGCCATGACGGATCCGCGCAAAGTGGCCGAAGGCTGGCAGCGGCTGGGCACGGTCCTGTCGAGTGCAGGACGCCCCGCCCCGTCCGAGGATGGCGTTTTCGTCAACATGCCCGCCACGCGTGGTTCCACCGTGCTGTTCCCGACCCTGGACGCCATGAACCGCAAGGGCCACCAACGGTACGACCATACCAGCGGCTATGGGGCGATGGGCTCCCCCATCCAGCACGAACTGGAAAAGGTGATCGCCACGGTGGAAGGCGGGACGGACTGCCAGCTTGTCGGCTCGGGGCTTGCGGCCTGCACGCTCCCGCTTCTGGCGTTTCTGGGGGCAGGCGATCACTGCCTGTTTTCCGACAATGTCTACGGCCCCACCCGCCGCTTTGCCGAGACCATGCTCAAGCGCTTCGGGGTCGAGATTTCCTACTTCCCGCCCATGGCCGACCGCGCAACCCTGGCCAGCTTCATGCGCCCCAATACCAAGGTGGTCTTTGCCGAAAGCCCAGGCAGCCATACGTTCGAGGTACAGGACGTTCCCATGCTGGCCGATGTCGCGCATGAGCATGGGGCCAGGCTGTTTTTGGACAATACCTGGGGTTTTGGCATTTTCGCCCCGTTCCGCCACGGGGTGGATGTTTCCATCCAGGCGCTGACAAAATACCCAGCAGGCCATTCCGACGTTATTGCGGGGGCCGTTACGGTCGCGGAAGCGCAGAGCTGGCACCTGCTGCGCGATGCCGCCATTCAGACCGGCCAGGTATGCGGGCCGGACGAATGCTGGCTGACCTTGCGCGGCCTGCGCACCATGGGGGTGCGGCTGGCGCAGCAGGCCCGTTCGGCCTTGCTTATTGCCCAGTGGCTGAAAGACCAGCCCCAGGTCATGCGCGTACTCCACCCGGCCCTGCCAGACTGCCCGGGCCATGCCCTGTGGCAGCGTGATTTCAGCGGAGCAGGCTGCCTGTTCGGCGTGGTGCTCAAACCCGGCTACACCCAGCAGGCGATGGAAACCATGATCGAAAGCCTGCACCATTTCGGCATCGGCGCATCCTGGGGCGGGTATGAAAGCCTTGTCCTGCCCAGTACGGGTTCCATCGCCCGCAGCTTTCCCGCGCCAGTCGGGCAGGGACCGGGTTTGCGCCTGCAAATCGGCCTGGAAAACACCGATGACCTGATCGCCGACCTGAAACAGGCACTCGCAAACCTGCCGGACGCCGCCTGATACGCGGTTTGCAAGGCCTGTTCCTACGGGTTGAAGGTGTCCTTCGGGCCCGAAGATAGGGCCGAACGCCTGCGCATCTGCGTGAACAGGGAATGATAAAAGTTTTTTGGCATCGCCTTTTTCAAAAAGGCGATATTCCCTGAAGCTTTTTGAAAAAAGCTTCACCAAAAAACTTTCAGGAGTTTGCAGACTATTTCGTAGGCCGGGCTTTGAAATACTCTTTTACTGGCCGCCCCCGCGTACGCGAAAAGTCGTGGCTTCGGCAATATGTTCGGGCTGGATTTCGGCACATCCCGCAAGGTCCGCAATGGTGCGTGCGACCCGGATCAGGCGGGTGTAGCCACGGGCGGAAAAACGAAACCGCGTGGCTACCGCCTGCGCCATGTCCTGCGCGGGATCGGATAGGCGCAAGACATCCAACGCAGCCTCGGCATTTTTATGCGCACCCTGGCGTTCGGCCTGCATCCTGCGCGCGGCTTCCACCCGCAATGCGACCGTTGCCGTATTTTCTCCCGCCGGGGCGGCCATATAAGACAAGGGTTCGTAAGGCTGCATGGACACATGCAGATCGATGCGGTCCAATAGGGGACCTGACAGGCGCGCCATGTAATCTTCCCCGCAGCGGGGGGCTTTGCGGCATTCGCGCGAGGCATCGCCCAGATAACCGCAACGGCACGGGTTCATGGCGGCGATCAACTGGAAACGGGCAGGGTAGGCCACATGGGCGGCTGCGCGCGCAATACTGATGCGCCCGGTTTCAAGCGGCTGGCGCAGGGATTCCAGAGCCGCGCGCGAAAATTCCGGCAGCTCGTCCAGGAACAGCACGCCGCAATCCGCCAGGCTGATTTCCCCCGGCCTGGCGCGCGAGCCACCCCCCACCAAAGCGGGCAGGCTGGCTGAATGATGGGGATCGCGATAAGGCGGGCGGCGCAGGGGGCGGCCGTCCTTGAGCAATCCGGCCGCACTGTAGATACGCGAGACTTCCAGGCTTTCCCGCGCAGTCAGGTCCGGCAGCAAACCCACCAGCCGGGCGGAGAGCATGGACTTGCCAGCCCCCGGTGGCCCCGACAGCAGGAGCGAATGCCCCCCGGCGGCTGCGATTTCCAGCGCCCGACGCCCGGTCTCCATGCCTTTGACATCGGCCAGGTCGGGCTCTGGCCGGTCGGGTGAGGGGGGCTGCGTGGAAAAAACAGGCGGTGTGAGCACCTGCAGGCCGCTGAAATGGTTGATAAGGGCCAGTAGATCCGGTGCGGCGAGAATGGATATATCACCCCCGCACAACGCTTCCTCCCCCTGGGGGGCGGGGCAGATCAGCCCCAGATCCATCGCGGCGGCTTCCAGGGCGGCTGAAAGCACGCCGGAGACCGGGTTGATGCGCCCGTCGAGCGAGAGTTCGCCCAATGCCGCGAAACGGCTGAGTTCCTCCCCCGGCACAACCCCCATGGCTGCCAGCAAGGCAAGGGCGATGGGCAGGTCGAAATGCGACCCTTCCTTGGGCAGGTCGGCGGGGACAAGATTGACCAGAATGCGACGCACCGGCAAAGCAAGGCCGATGGAAGTCAGTGCCGCGCGCACACGTTCACGCGCTTCGGCTACCGCCTTGTCGGGAAGGCCCACGACCAGAAAGGCCGGCAGGCCGGATGAAACCTGGACCTCCACCCAGACGGGGCGCGCCTCGATCCCCGAAAAGGCAAAACTGCGAACGCGGAAATTCATCATTCCCGCGTTCACGGTCATTGGCTTACTTGCCCTTGTAGATCAGGCGTGCACGCACCGTGCCGTCGAGTTCACGCAGGGCGGTCAGCAGGCGGTCGTCCAGTTCCGTATTGCCGCCGGTATCGGCCTCGATCACCACGTAGCCGATTTCCCCATCGGTCTGGAGGAACTGCGCCGTCACGTTGCAGGCTTCACGCAGGAAGATCTCGTTCAGCTTCATCATCATGCCCGGCACATTGTGGTGGACATGCATGAAACGCGTGCCGCGCGGGCTTTGGGGCAACTGCACGCCGGGGAAGTTCACCGCCCCCAGGGTCGAACCCACGTCGGAATATTCAACCAGCTTGCGCGCGACCTCAACACCGATCCGCTCCTGCGCTTCGGCCGTGGAGCCGCCGATATGCGGGGTAAGGATGACATTGTCCAGGCCCATGATCGGCGTGGACAGCTTGTCACCCGGGCCCTTGGGTTCCTTGGGGAACACGTCTATGGCAGCCCCCAGCAGGTGCCCGCTTTTGACAGATTCGGCCAGCGCGTCCAGATCCACCACATTGCCACGGGCATTGTTGATCAGGAAGGAGCCGGGCTTCATGGCCTTGATCTGCGCAGCACCCATGAGGTTGGCGGTGGTGGGAAGCTGGGGCACATGCAGGCTGACCACGTCGCTCTGGCCCAGCAGATCTTCGAGCGTGTCGATCGGGGTGGCGTTGCCGTGGCCCAGCTTGTCCACCACATCGTAGTAGATCACGCGCATGCCGAAGGCTTCCGCCAGCACGGACAACTGCGAACCGATGGAGCCATAGCCCACGATACCCAGCGTCTTGCCGCGCACTTCCCAGCTATTGGCGGCCGACTTGTTCCATATGCCCTGGTTGCATTCCACCGAACGGGGGAAAATCCGGCGCATGAGCATGACGATCTCGCCCATGACCAGTTCGGCGACCGAACGCGTATTGCTGTAAGGCGCGTTGAAAACCGGAATACCCTCCAGCCGGGCGGTGTCCAGATCGACCTGGTTGGTCCCGATGCAGAAACAGCCGATGGCCATCAGACGATCTGCCGCGTCGATCACCTCTTTTGTCAACTGCGTTCTGGAACGGATGCCGACAATATGCACGCCTTCAAGGGCTTCGCGCAGGGCGGCCCCCTCCAGCGCGCCTTTCTGCCGCACGACATTTTCGTATCCCGAGGCTTTCAAAAGAGCGACAGCACTGTCGTGAATGCCCTCCAGCAGAAGAATACGGATCTTGTCCTTGGAAAGAGACAGGTGCGTGCTCATGCTCATATGGAATGACCGTCCTTGTTGTGCCGAAGTGCTGCCCTATCGCAAAACAGCCCAAATGAACAGAGCGCTCTTGCATGGCGGGGGTCGAACACCTGCTTTCAACGCCCTTTGGCGCTCAGGACCCTGACTGCCTCCCGGTGCAGGGCAGGGGAGCCCGCGGCCAGGACTGTCCGGTCTCCATCCACTTTCAAGGATGCGCCATCCCAGGCACTTATGACCCCGCCCGCACCTTCGATAATGGGCACCAGTGCTGCCCAGTCCCACGGGTTCATGTCACATTCGGCTATCAGGTCGATCTGCCCTATGGCCAGAAGGCCATAGGCATAGCAGTCTCCCCCCCAGGTCATGCGCCGGGCCGCCGCCTTGAGTGCTTGCCACCCGTCATGGGGGGCACGTTCCAGCATTTCGGGCGATGTGCAGGACAGTTCCGCATCCCCCAAGGCGACGGACTGCCTTGTACCGACAGCTCCCCCCAACGTGGATGAAAACCGCGTGGGCTGGCCCGCCACACCCAGCCAGCGCTCGCCCAGAACCGGCTGGTCGAGCAGGCCCAGAACCGGCCTGCCGTCCTTGAGCAGGGCGATCAGCGTGCCAAAGAGCGGGCGGCCGGTCACGAAGGCACGCGTGCCGTCAATCGGGTCCAGCAGCCATTGATAACGCGCACCAGGGTTTTCGGGGCCGAATTCCTCGCCGAATATGCCGTGATCGGGCAGCCGCTCGGCCAGGATGGCGCGCATCACCCGTTCGGCACTGCGGTCGGCCACCGTGACGGGGCTTGCATCCGTCTTGCTTTCAACCGCCACCGCGCGGCGGAACCACGGCCGCACCACACAGGACGCGGTATCGGCCATCATGGTGGCGACTTCTGCAAAAACTTCGTGTTCGCTCTGGCTCATCCGGCAGTGCTTCCAAGAACTGGGTTCGTGCGACCCGCGCTGGGGCGGGTCAGGGTTGCGGTGTCTCCCGCAGGGTCTGCAAAAAGGCTATGATATCCGCCCTTTGCCCGGCATCCGCAATACCGGGGAAGGACATGCGCGTGCCCGGTGCAAAACGATCGGGCGCGCTCAGCCAGTCCGACAGGGCCTGCGCGGTCCAGGTCGTTCCGGCATGGCGCTTCAGCGCCGGGGAATACGCATAATCCGGAGCTGACGCCACGGGACGGCCGAACACCCCGTAAAGGAGGGGGCCAACGCTATCGCCCATGCCGGGCCTGAGCGCATGGCAGCCGCCGCAGACCTGCTCCACCACGGTTTCGCCCCGGCTGGCATCAGCCTGGGCGAGCAGTTGCTGGATGGGGGCGGCATGTGACCCCGATACGCTAAAAGCCGGGCGAGGGGGGGCCGTATCGGGCAGCAGGGCCCAGGCAACACCGTAGCACCCCGCCAAAACCGCCACGCTGAGCACGATCGCAACACCCAGCCTGTTCAGGTCCATGCCGTTCATGCCCAGCGCACCTCTTTCGCCCCGTTGCGTTTGCGGGGCAGCTTTCCTAGACTGCCGCGCGCTTTTCACCCCAATGGCTATAGGCCGCGCTGTATTCCGGAGCAAGCTGATGGTGTCGCCTCTCGTTGTCATACCTGCCCGGCTTGCCTCCACCCGCCTGCCCGGCAAGCCCCTGGCCGATATCGCGGGCCTGCCCATGATCGTGCATGTGCTCAATGCCGCCCTGGCCGCTGCCATCGGCCCGGTGGTGGTGGCCGCGGCCGATCAGGCGATCTGCGATGCCGTGACGCGGGCAGGGGGCATGGCGGTGCTGACCGACCCCGACCTGCCATCCGGTTCGGACCGTGTCTGGCAGGCGGCATGCCGGATCGACCCTGCCGGCACGCATGACCTGATCGTCAACCTCCAGGGTGACCTGCCGACTTTTCGCCCGCAGGACCTGCGTGCGGTGGTCGATATCATGCGGGAGGACAGGTTCGATATCGGCACGCTGGTCGCCCCCGTGACGTCCGAGGCAGAAAAAAACGCGGCCTCCGTCGTCAAGGTCGCGTGTGATTTTTCTGGCGCGCAGGCCCACGCACCGGCACTTTATTTTTCCCGCCAGAGCATTCCGTGGGGCGATGGCCCGCTCTGGCACCATGTAGGCGTTTACGGGTGGCGCAGGGCAGCCCTTGCGCAATTTGTCGGCATGGCGCCATCTGGGCTTGAAAAACGCGAGAACCTCGAACAGTTAAGAGCGCTGGAATCTGGTATGCGTATCGGATGCACCCGCATACAGGCAGCCCCGTTCGGCGTCGATACGCCCGACGACCTGGAACGGGCGCGCAGCATACTCGGAGCAGCGAATAGATGACACAACAGGTTATAGCCTTTCAGGGCACGCCGGGCGCCTATTCGGATCTGGCCTGCCGCGACGCCTGCCCGGGATGGAAAACCCTGCCGTGCCGGAGCTTTGCCGAAGCGATCGATGCCGTGCATGACGGTCGGGCGGACCTGGCCATGCTGGCATGCGAGAACAGCCTGGCCGGGCGCGTGCCCGATATCCACACATTGCTGCCCGCGGCGGGCCTGCATATCGTGGGGGAACACTTCCAGCGCGTGGAACACTGCCTGCTGGTGGTACCCGGCACGCGCATGGACCAGGTCAAGCGCGTGCATACCCACCCCGTCGCCATGGAGCAGATTCGCAAGCTCATCGCCACGTATCACCTGACCCCCGTGACGGAATTCGATACGGCGGGTGCGGCCGAACTGGTCGCCCTGTGGAACATGCCCGAGGAAGCGGCCGTGGCATCCTCCCTCGCGGCCGAACTGTACGGGCTGGAAATCCTCAAGCGCAATGTGGAGGATGCCAGCCATAATACGACGCGCTTCTATATTGCCTCCCGCACGCCCCAGCGCCCCCCGGCCGAAAGCCCGCATGTGATGACGACGCTGATCTTCAGCGTGGGCAATGTGCCGGGCTCGCTCTACAAGGTGCTGGGCGGTTTCGCCACGAACGGCGTGAACATGACGCGGCTTGAAAGCTACATGTCCGGCGAGACCTTTGCCGCCACCCGCTTCCTGATGGATGTGGAAGGCCACCCCGAGGACAAGCGGCTTGGCAAGGCCCTGGCCGAACTTGAATTTTTTGCCGAAAGTGCCAAAATTCTAGGTGTTTACAAACAATCGCCCTTTCGCCACCACATGCCTCACAAAGGGCAGGACACGCAGCGTTCCACGCCAGCGAACGCCATATCAGGATAAGCCACTGCCCATGTCTGACACTTTTTTTTCCGGCTCCATTACCGCCCTCATTACCCCCATGAACCGCGATGGCAGCCTGGATTACGCAGCATTTGAAAAATTCGTCGACTGGCAGATCGCCCAGGGCACGTCCGCCCTGTGCGCGGTGGGCACCACGGGCGAAAGCCCGACGCTAAGCCACGCCGAACACCACGGCGTTGTCGAACGCACGATCAAGGTCGCGGGCGGGCGCGTGCCGGTTATTGCCGGGGCCGGTTCGAACAGCACGGCCGAAGCGACCGACCTGGCCCTGCATGCCCAAAAAGCAGGGGCGGCAGCCGTGCTGGTGGTGGCGCCCTATTACAACAAGCCGACGCAGGAAGGGCTTTACCGCCATTTCATGGCGATTGCCGATGCGATCACCATTCCGGTCATTCTCTATAACATTCCCGGCCGCTCGGTGGTGGATATCAGTGTTGAAACCATGGCCCGCCTAGCGCGGCATGGGAACATCACAGGGGTAAAGGACGCCACGGCCAACCTGCTGCGACCCCTGCAAGTGCGCCAGGCGGTGGAAAAGCCCTTCAACCAGCTATCGGGCGAAGATGGCACCGCCGTCGCGTTCCTGGCCTCGGGCGGGGATGGCTGTATCAGCGTCACATCCAACGTCGCCCCGGCCTTGTGTGCGGCTGTGCAAAAAGCGTGGAAGGAAGGGCGCGTGGCCGATGCCATGGCCCTGCAGGACCGGCTTTTGCCCCTGCACGATGCCCTGTTCTGCGAAAGCAGCCCCGGCCCGGTCAAATACGCCGCCAGCCTGCTGGGCCTGACGGGTGAGACCTGCCGCCTGCCGCTGGCCCCCATGAGCGAACCCGCGCGTGAGAAAGTGCGCGCAGCGCTGGTCGCTGTCGGGCTGCTTGACTGATTATGGCACAAAAACCGGGTAAATCCGCCAAAAGTCCAATGATTTCGCACGGCATGGTGGCGCAGAATCGCAAGGCGCGATTCAACTATGCCATTCAGGAAACGGTCGAGGCCGGGCTGGTGCTCAAGGGGCCCGAGGTCAAAAGCCTGCGACTGGGGCGCGCTACCATCAGCGAAGCCTTCGCGGGAGAGCGCGATGGCGAGTTATGGCTTTTCAACAGCTATATCCCCGAATATCAGGGCGGCGTTCTTTCCCGCTTTGATTCGCGCGCCCCGCGTAAACTGCTGATGCACCGTAAACAGGTCAGCAAATACATGGGGGCGATCGCCAAGCAGGGGGCAACGCTTGTGCCGCTGGATATTCATTTCAACGATCGTGGCGTGGCCAAGGTCACTCTGGGCCTGGGTGTCGGCAAGAAAAACATCGACAAGCGGCAGACCGTGGCCGACCGCGACTGGCAGCGCGACAAAGCCCGCCTGATCCGCAACAAGGGGAAGGGGGACTACTGAACGGCTCTTTCCCCTGCCGCCATCAGCAAGACCACAAGATATTGGATAAAAAAAAGCCCCGGACCGAGCCGGGGCTTTTTCTTTCTAGATAGACCGACCGATCAGGACGATGTCACTTCAGCCGCTTCCGGACCTTTCTGGCCCTGCACGACCTTGACATTCACACCCTGGCCTTCGCTCAGGCTGTTCAGGCCGGAACGCTCCAGTGCGGATGCGTGGATGAAGATGTCCTTGCCGCCACCTTCAGGCGTGATGAAGCCAAAGCCCTTGACCGCGTTGTACCACTTGACGGTACCACGGGTATCTTCCGCGCTGCTCAGATCGGGGGCAGGGCGTGCGGGGCGCGCACCAAAACCGGGACGACCGCCGGGGGCAGCACTACGCGGGCGTTCGGGCTGGGCAGTGCTTTCATCGACGGAGATGACTTCGGCAACCTGGCGCCCCTTCGGACCCTGACCGATACGCACAACCAGGGTCGCACCCGGGTTCACACCCTGGACACCAGCCTGGGACAGCGCATTGGCGTGCAGGAAGACGTCGCCCGAACCATCAGCCAGTTCAACGAAGCCGAAGCCCTTTTCGCTGTTGAACCACTTGACGGTCGCACCAACTTCCGGACCGGAAGCCACGACCTGCGGACCGCCGGCCGATGGCCGACGCGGAGCGAAGCCCCCACGATCCCCGAAGGAGGGACGTTCGCCAAAGGAAGGCATCGGCATGTAATCGTCATCAAATCCGCCGCGGCGAGGTGATCTGGGGCTGCGGTCGGTCCTGTTACTTTTCAACGGTCTTGATCCTGGAGTGCGGAGAAGGCAGACGCTTCTCGGAATATTGAAAAATGGGCAGATCGCCGGAACAGGTTGACAGGTTCACCTGACTTGAACAAAAACCCACCGATCCCAGTCCTGGAATACTGCGATATACCCGCTGTTTTCGTAGCACAGCAAGCAGCGGGCCGCTACAGAAAAGCACGTAATCGCACATGGGTTCACCTATCTTTTCCGATCCTCACATTTTTGTGACTATCCGTGCACGCCCATCTCCCATGACATCGCACCCATTCAGCCCCATCCGGGGAAACGGGGTTCCGCGCCGTGGCGCAATCCTTTACAAAGATGCCCAATGCAAGACTGCCTGTCCTGAAGGCCATAGGAGAAGCCCGTGTCTGCCGACACCAAACCATTGCCCTGCGTCAGACGCATTACCCTGGCTTCCCTTATGCTGGCCGGTGGCGCCCTGCTTGCCCCCCACAGGGCCAATGCCACCCCCGCCGCGGATAACCAGGGCACATGGACCATCCAGGGTGAAAACGACGCGGCTTCCACGCTCAAGGGCACGTCGGACCAGTATTACACCAGTGGCGAGCGCATAAACTGGACATCGGGCACCGATACGCTGCCCACGCCGATTGCGGCCATCAGCAAGGCGATCTGGGGTGCGGGCGTGCAGCGAATCAGCATTGGCGTGCAGCAGTTGATCTTCACGCCGCGCAATACGCAGGTTTCAAGCCCGTGGGGTCCGGGGCAGCAGCAGAGCAGCCAGTTGCGCGACCGCCCTTACGCCAGCCTGCTTCTGGGGTCGGTCAACCTGATTACCGATACGGACACTACCCGCAGCGTGTTCGGGATCGAATTCGGGGTGATGGGTTCGGCAGGGCTGGGGCAGAAAGTGCAGAACGGCTTTCATAACCTGATCGGCGACACGCCCAACCAGGGCTGGTCCCACCAGTTGCAGAACCAGCCCATCTTCCAGGTGCAGGGCGGGCGAATCTGGCGCATGCCGCTGGGCCAGATCGGCGGGGTCGAATTCGATACGCTGCCTTCGGGCTCCGCCGCCATCGGCGATTACCAGATTTACGGCCGAATCGGTGACATGATCCGCATAGGGCAGGGGCTGAATGCCGATTTCGGCATTCCCACGATCCAGGCAGCCGGAACGGACGGGACCGACGCCTACAAGGCGCAGCGGCCGTTCGCGTGGTACGTGTTCGGCGGGGTGGAGGGCGAGGCCGTCGCCTACGATGCCTCGCTCGAAGGCAACACCATGCGGTCGAACTCCCTGCACGTCATCAAGAAATGGGATGTGGGTGAAATTCACGCGGGCCTGGCCTTCATGTTCTGCGGGCTGCGCGTTTCCTACAGCCAGGTCTGGCAGACGCAGCAGTTCAACGGGGCAAAATCGGGCCTGTTCAACTATGGCTCCGTCATGGTTTCCGCTAAATTCTGATCTTTAATGCCTACAAAATAGGCATAAGCATAAAAACTGGTCACAAATTAGCATATTTGCGCCCTATTTTGTGGTTTTTGCGTCACTACCCTTAAGAGGTGCTTTATTTTGAGGCGTTGCTCCCCTGTTTGGAGTGGCGCGAGGCCTGCCCCCTCTCTAAGCTTTAAACCAGAGAGATCGATTGAGGTTTCGAGGGGAACGCAGAACTTATGTTGTACGATTCTGAAACATCGGGTGCCTGCAACATTATTCCATTCCAGATGGAAATTCTCTCCCGCCATCGCGACTACCTGTCTCGGTGGGTCGAGGCGGGCATGCCGATGGGCGTAAGCGACGCGGATATTTTCCCCGCCGAGCAGAAGCAGGCTGGCGTATCTTCTGGCTATGTCCTGGTCTGGGTGCGTGAAACGCCCGACCCCGCCTACAAGGTGTATTCCCGCGGCAATCGCTGGGTGGTCATGGATGCGATCCGTGACACAGCATTGGGCAATTTCAACTCGTTCTCCGACGCCCTGCACATGATCCGCCCGGTTCTGCCCCGCGAACAGAATATCGTGGCTGCCTGAGGCTTCATTTTTCCCACCTTGTGGCCTCTCTCTTTTTGAACCGCCTTTGCCAGGTTCCTGGGAAGGCGGTTTTTTATTCAGTGCCCTGCACCCCATGCCAGGATGCCGGTATCTTCAATTAAGGGATTGCCTAGAGCGTTTCTCCTGCTGCAAGGACAGGGCAGACTTCTTCCGCCTGACCCGACCGCGCAAAGGACCGCATGATGAACACCCTTACCCTCGCCTATCCAGACTCTACCGTTCACGAGGCGACAGCGGCGGCCATCATCCGTGTTCTCGAAGCCAATGATGTCGAGCCCGAAATTGTCACCGGCCCCAAGGACGCGCTTGCAGCCCTTTTGCGCAAGAACGAAATCGACCTTTACGTGGCGGCCTGGCTCCCGGATGAGGATGCCGACCTGCTGACCCCGGGCGTCACCCCGCTGGGCGATCTGTTCCAGCCCGGCGCGTGCTGCTGCATTTCGGCCGAAGACACGCCCTTGTCCTCGATTGCCGACGTTGTTCGGGCCGGGCCGGAACTCTCCCGCACCATCGTGACGCCGCAATCGCTTGAAGCGGCCATGCAGAAGGTTCTTGAAACCTACGGCCTTGCGGCGGCGGGCTTTACGCTCAAGGTCCTGCCGGATGAGGAAGCCCTGGCCGAACTCAACGCCGCCCTCACACGCAAGGATCTGGTGCTGATGCCGCTGATCCAGCCGTGTTTTCTGTTTCATCAGGGCGGATTTCGCATCCTCTCTGACCCGCAAGGGGCGTTCGGGCCGGAACAGCATGCCCGCATGCTGCTGCGCCCTGGGCTGGAAACGGAGCTTGAGCAGGATCTTCTCGACGAACTGGACGAGTTGATGCTGAGCGTGAAGATCATCAGCGCCATGGATTACGCCATGCGTGTGGATGGCATGACCGCCGATGAAGCCGCCGAAGCCTGGCAGCGCGGCAGGCTTATTCCCCGCTGAGGGACGGCTGTTCATGGAAGAGCATGACCGCGCGGATAACCGCGATACAAGCCTTGCCGCCCAGTATGAGGCCTATCCCTATCCCGAACGCGACCCGCAGGACGAGACACGGCGCCTGCTGATCGGCAGCCCCAGTCATTTGCGCGAAATCGACTACTGGATTTTCGGCGCGCAAAGACCTGCCAGCCAGTCTTTGCGCGCCCTTGTGGCGGGTTGCGGCACGGGTGATGGCGCGATCATGCTGGCGACCCATCTTGCCCGTGCGCAGCGTCCGGGCGAGGTGATCTGCCTTGACCGCTCGAAAGCGGCACTGGACATCGCCCGGGCCCGCGCGCAAGCCCGGCAGTTATCCAACATCCACTTCGTGCAGGGTTCGCTGACAGCGCTTGCAACCCTCGATCTGGGGCTTTTCGACTATATTGACTGCTGCGGCGTGCTGCACCATCTGCCCGACCCGCTGGCGACACTTACCGAACTGACCCGATCTCTCGCACCGGGTGGGGGCATGGGGTTGATGGTCTATGCGCCTTACGGGCGCACCGGTGTCTATATGGTGCAGGACGCGCTGGCCAGGCTTGCCCCCATTGACCAACCGCCCGAAGCGCGGCTGGATATTGCGCGACGCGTCATGCGGACATTGCCCGCCACGGCATGGCTGAGACAGAACGGCAATTTCGGGGATCATCTCTCGGGCGGGGATGCGGGATTGTACGACCTGCTGCTCAACCCGCGCGACCGCAGCTATACGATTGCGGCTTTCCTGGAGCTTATGGACAAGGCCGGGCTGGAATCCACCTGCCTGATGGAACCCGCGCGGTATGACCCGGCTCTGTTCCTGCCCGATCCCCGTCTGCGCAGCCGCGTGGCGGAGCTTCCTGCCCAGGTTCAGGCGAGCATAGCAGAGGAACTGGCGGGCAATATGGCAACCCATGTCGCCTATGCCGTGCGCAAGGGATGCAAGCCAGCCCGCCCTGACCCGATGGATTTCAACGCCGTGCCGGTCATGCGCGAAATACCCGGCGCCGAACTGGCCCGGCAGATGCGCCCTGACAACACGCTGGCTTTTTCCTTTGGCACGCTGGTGGTTCCCATCGTATTGCCGCCGCAGGCGCGGGGCATTCTGCCGCTGATCGATGGTGAACGGAATGTGGGGCAACTGGCCGAAATTCTGGCCACCCGCGGGGTGGGGGAGACCAAGTTCCGTCAGGTCTGGCATGAAAGCTTTGACATGCTCGAACGCCTGAACCGTGTTCTACTGCGCCCACCGCCATGACCCCAGCCGCAGGAAACCCGCCCGCGCCACAAGACCCGCTTGACCCTGGCCGTCCTGCCCGGGCCGAACCGGCGCAAAGCGGGCCTGCGCCAGGTCCCGTCCGGCCCATCATCATTTTTGGCGCGGCCTTGCGCCCTGACGGCACGCCTACACAGGGCTTGCGCAATCGGGTTGGCAGTGCGGTGGCCATTGGCCGCACCCTGGACAACGCGCTTTACATACCAACCGGCGGCGTGCCCCGCGCAGGCGTGACCGAGGCCGAGGTCATGCAAAAGCTGCTGCGCCAGGCGGGCGTTCCCGACCGCGCCATTCTGCCTGAACCCACGGCGGGGGATACGCTGGCCTCGGTCAAGATATGCTGCGCGTTGCTCAACGCCTTTGCGCCGCCCCCGGCTGGGCCGATCCTTGTCGCGACAAGCCCGTTTCACCAGCCGCGCTGCCTGCTGCTCATGCGGCTGGCAGGCTGGCCGGCAAGGGCCGTGCCATTCACGGCCTCGGCCCAAACCCGGACCAGCGTCACAAAACGCCTGTGGCGCGTGCTGCATGAACTGGTCGCAACCCCGTGGGATGCGCTGCTTATCCTGGCATGGCGTATTGTGCAGCGCTAAGACGCACCTTATTCTTCCGCCCACTTTTATAGACCCCAGACCACAGGCCCTGTCGGCCGAATGTCCCATGCCTGCCGGGCAGGGTATCTTTCAGCCGCAGCATATCGTCCCGGGCAACTGCCGGACCTGTCGCGTGGGTCACATTGGAAACAGTGAGACATTATGACCGTTTACGCTTTTGTTTTTCCCGGCCAGGGCAGCCAGTCCGTGGGCATGGGGCAGGACCTTGCCCAGGCTTTTCCCGCAGCACGCGCCGTTTTTGAAGAGGTGGACGAAGCCCTGGGGGAACATCTTTCAAAAATCATTTTTGAAGGCCCCATGGATACGTTGACCAGCACGGAAAACGCCCAGCCCGCCCTTATGGCCATGTCCATGGCCGTGCTGGCCGTGCTCGAACAGGATGGCGGGCTGGATCTGGCCAGCAAGGCCACGTTGCTCGCTGGTCATTCCCTGGGCGAATACACCGCCCTTGCCGCAGGGCGCGCACTGGGAATCGCCCAGGCAGCCAAGCTGCTGCGCCTGCGCGGCCAGGCCATGCAAAAGGCCGTTCCGGCGGGGGAAGGCGGCATGGCCGCACTGATCGGCGCCACCCTGGCCCAGGCGGAAGAAATCTGCCAGCAGGTCGGGAAGACGGGACGGGTCGAGATCGCCAATGACAATGGCGGCGGCCAGATCGTGCTGTCAGGGGCCATGGCCGGAATCGACGCAGCCATCGCCCTGGCCAAGGAAATGAAAATCAAGCGCGCGGTCAAACTGCCGGTTTCTGCACCTTTTCATTCCTCGCTGATGAAACCCGCCGAAGATGTGATGGCAGAAGCCCTGGCCGATGCCGATATCGCCGCCCCCATCGTGCCGGTCATCGCCAACGTGACGGCCGCGCGCGAGACCGATGCGGATACGATTCGGCGCAACCTCGTGCAGCAGGTGACCGGCCGCGTGCGCTGGCATGAAAGTGTCAGCGCCATGGTGGGCATGGGGATTGATACCTTTGTGGAAATCGGGGCAGGCAAGGTGCTGTCCGGCCTGGTCCGGCGGATCGACCCCGAAGTATCCGCCCTTTCGATCGGCACCCCCGCCGACATCGATGCCTTTTTGAAATCTCTTTAAAAAACAGCAGGTTCAGCAAAATATGTTCAGACTCGAAGGAAAAACGGCCCTGGTCACGGGGGCATCGGGCGGTATCGGCAGCGCCATAGCCCAGGTGCTGCACGCCCAGGGTGCCAAGGTTGTCCTGTCCGGCACGCGGGAATCGGTTATCGCGCAGCAGGCCGAAGCACTGGGGCAGGGCAGGGCGTTTTCTGTCGCCGCCAACCTGGGCGAGCCCAGCGCTGCGGAGTCCCTGCTGGCCAGGGCGGAGGAAGAAGCGGGCAGCCCGGTGGACATCCTGGTCAACAATGCCGGGCTGACGCGCGACATGCTGGCCCTGCGCATGAAGGACGAAGACTGGAGCCAGGTGCTGGACGTGGACCTGGCGGCCCCTTTCCGCCTGTGCCGGGCTGCGCTCAAGGGCATGCTGCGCCGCCGTGCGGGCCGTATCGTCAACATTGCCTCCATCATCGCGGCAACCGGCAATGCGGGGCAGGCCAATTACGCCGCCGCCAAGGCGGGCATGATCGGCATGAGCAAGTCCCTTGCCCAGGAAGCGGGGTCACGCGGGGTGACTGTCAATGTGGTCGCACCCGGCTTTATCGTCACCCCCATGACGGACGTGCTTCCCGACGCGCAGAAGGAAAAACTGCTGGGCAGCATTCCGCTGGGCCGCCTTGGCAAGCCCGAGGATATCGCCTCGGCCGTTCTCTACCTGGCGTCCGACGAAGCCGCCTGGGTGACCGGTGCGACATTGCACGTCAATGGCGGCATGGCCATGATCTGAACCCGCATCGTCAGAAGCGGCTTGCACCCCCATAAGGGGAGGTGCAAAACATTTCGAGATGTGGCAGACAGACAACGCAAGCTCCATCACGCCGGGCCGACCCAGGATATATCTGTCGGGTTTACCTTGGCGAGACGAAGGAAAACGTGCTAAGCGCCCGCAACTCCTGCTGCGTTGCAGAAAACGGGGAACAGGGTTTCCCTGTTTCTGCAACAGGTGGGACTGTGGCGGATCAAGCACCTGAACACCCTGCCGCGGCGCGGTCAGGCATATGGGATACAAGGACAGATGAGCGAAATCGCTGATAAGGTTAAGAAGATCGTGGTCGAGCATCTCGGCGTCGAGGAAAGCAAGGTCACACCCGAAGCGTCGTTCATTGACGACCTGGGCGCTGACAGCCTTGATACCGTCGAGCTGGTGATGGCGTTTGAAGAAGCCTTCAATGTCGAAATCCCTGAAGACGCGGCGGAAAAAATCACCACGGTGAAAGACGCCATCGATTATATCGAGAAGCAGAAAGCCGCCTGAACACAGGTTTCTGCGGATAGTAATGGAAGGTCCCTCGGAATACTGGGGGACCAATGGCGTGTCGAACAGGGAGCGGGCTGGTTTGTTGCTGTCGGCCGGAGCGAATTCGGGACGGAGACGCGTTGTCGTCACCGGCATGGGCATCGTCGGGCCTCTCGGCCTGGGTGTTGAGAACGTGTGGTCACGTCTGATTGCGGGAGAAAGCGGGATTGGCAAAATCACGCAGTTCGACCCAAGCGACCTGCCCGCGCATGTAGCTGGTGAAGTGCCGGAAGGCCCCACCGCAGAGGGAAAACTGACTCTTTCAGAGTGGGTACCCGTCAAAGACCAGCGCAAGATGGACCGCTTCATCCATATGGGGCTGGTCGCCGCCACCGAGGCGGTCGAGGATTCCGGCTGGAAACCTCAGACCGAGGAAGATAAATGCCGAACCGGTGTCATGATCGGGTCGGGCATTGGCGGGCTGCAGACCATCTACGATGCGTCCATCACGGTGCATGAAGGGCGGGCACGGCGACTTTCTCCGTTCTTTATCCCGTCCGCCCTGATCAATCTGGTGTCAGGGCATGTTTCCATCAAATACGGTTTCCAGGGCCCCAACCACTCGGTGGTGACAGCCTGCGCGACCGGTGTGCACGCCATTGGCGATGCCGCGCGCATCATCATGTTCGGCGATGCCGATGTCATGGTGGCAGGCGGGGCGGAAGCCACCGTGTGTCCGCTGGGCATTGCGGGCTTCTGCTCGGCCAGAGCACTCTCGACCGGGTTCAATGACAACCCGCAGGCCGCGTCCCGCCCCTGGGACAAGGACCGTGACGGTTTTGTCATGGGTGAGGGTGCCGGTGTTGTCGTGCTTGAGGAATACGAGCACGCCAAGGCCCGTGGCGCCAAGATCTATGGCGAAATCATCGGCTACGGCATGTCGGGCGACGCCTATCACATCACCGCTCCAGCGGAAGGCCATTATGGCGCCTACCGTGCCATGCGCGCGGCGCTGCAAAGTGCGGGCCTGACACCGGCGGATATCAACTATGTCAACGCCCATGGCACATCCACCATGGCCGATGACCTGGAACTGGAAGCGGTCGAACGTCTTTTTGGCGACGATGCGAGCAAGCTGGCCATGTCGTCCACCAAGTCCGCCACGGGGCATCTACTCGGTGCGGCCGGTGCGGTCGAGGCCATTTTCTCGATCCTTGCCATTCGGGACAATGTGGCCCCGCCCACGCTCAACCTGGACAGCCCGTCGCGCGAAAGCGTGATCGATCGTGTGGCGCATACGGCGCAGCAGCGCCAGATCGACGTCGCACTTTCCAACAGCTTCGGTTTTGGCGGCACCAATGCCAGCCTGATCGTGCGTGGCGTCTAAACGTCAAAGCCGGACGCCACGGCCGCCAGCCAAGCAGGGGAAATTCTTTCTTCTTAAATGGCTGGCGGGCCTGTTCAGCCTGTGCCTGCTTGGCCTTGCTGCCATCAGCGCACTGGCCTGGCACGATTATACCCGGCCCGGGCCACTGGCTGCGGGCCAGGATATCGTGATCCATCGCGGCGGTTACGCTGCAACCCTTGCCACATTGCAGGATACGGGTGTTCTGCCCACCGGTGCGTGGACAGGCAGGCTTTTTCAGCTTTCCATCGCCCTGACGCGTGGGGAAGGGCAGATCCATGCTGCCGAACTCCATTTCCCGGCCCAGGTTTCCATGCGCGAAACCCTGTGGATCTTGCGGCATGGCAAACCGGTGCTGCACCGTCTGACCATCCCCGAGGGGCTGAGTGCCTTTGACATCACGGCCCTTATCCAGAGCGCACCTTTTCTGACAGCCGCGGTCTCTTCCCCCGCGGAAGGAAGCGTGCTGCCCGAAACCTACACCTATCTACGCGACGAACCGCGGCCCGAATTGCTGGCGCGCATGCAGTCCAACATGGCCCATACCCTGGTCAGCATCTGGCGCGAACGCGATTCCAGCCTGCCCCTGCAAGGCCCGGAGGACCTGCTGGTTCTGGCATCGCTGGTGGAAAAGGAAACAGCCGTGCCCGCCGAACGCCCACTGGTGGCGCGGGTGCTACTGAACCGGCTGCAAAAGGGAATGAAGCTCCAGACAGATCCGACTGTCATTTACGCCCTGACCCAGGGCAGGCCGCTGGGTCGCACCCTGACGCATGCGGACCTGCAAACACCCAGCCCGTATAATACCTACATGAATACCGGCCTGCCGCCCGGGCCGATCTGCTCGCCCGGACTGGCCGCGCTGGAGGCCGCAGCCCACCCGGCCCAGAGTGACGCGCTGTATTTTGTCGCCAATGGCACTGGCGGGCATAATTTTGCCGCCACACTGAGCGAGCACAACAGGAATGTCTCGCTGTTCCGGACCCAGCATTCCGGCCAGTAACTGCTGGCGTTATGCCGCTATGGCAGTCACCCACAACGCTCTGGCGCGAATTTCAGCATGAGAAACGGAAATTTCGGGCCGGGTCAGGCAGACAGGCATGAAACCCTGACAGTGGGCATCGGGGCCAGCCAGGCTGAAAAACCCCGACGCAATACCTGCCAGCCCCTGTCGCTATACCCTATGTCCAAGATACCCTGTGTCCAAGTTTTTCAGCGACTTACCGGACCCAGATTTTCCTGCTGGATGCCGCCACTCGGCGCGGTAGCGCCCACGCCATCCCCCGTGGCGTCCCCGGGATAGGCGGTGTGGGGGGTTGTCTGGGGGGCGTAGCGCGGTACGCTCTGCTGCGTGGTGGCCGGGGCCGCCTTGGCGTAACGCATCAGCACCCGGCGCAGCGGATCGGCATCGGGGTTGTTCACGCGCATGCTCACGACAATATCTTCAGGCCCGACGGACTGCTTGTAATAATCGCGGTTGACGTCGCTATTGACCGTAAGCTTGCTTCCCCCCAGCGAAACGCCGGCAAACACCCCCTGCGATTTCTGGGCGATGAGAATATCCGTATTCCGGGCTCCCGCCGTGCCGCTGGCCGTGGCCGAACTCATATTGGCGAAAGACGCGCCGGCATTGGAATCGAACTGGAACTGGCTGTCCAGCAGGGCCTGCAAGCCGCGATCGGTCATGACGAAAAAGATGATCTGCGAACTCTGCACCCCAAACTGTATGCCCATGGAGGCGGAACTCAGCTTGTAAAAAGCGGGATCGGACCACGAACCGCGGGCATCGCGCGCAAGCAGCACGCAATCGCCGTGCGAGCCGCCAAAGCCGATCGATACCCGAAACATCGACGGGCACACCATGACCGCCCGCGCGCTGGAGAGATTACCCGTAAGGTTGCTCTGCTGGCTGCTGGTGCTGAAAATGTCTTCGACACTCAGTGTGGCCTTGTCGACAATGGACTGCGCGCTGTCCGCCGCATAGGCGCACACCGGGGCCTCGGCACTCAGTGCTGCTGTCACCACCAGGGCGGAAACAGCGGACAGACGAAGAATGGAATGCATGGCCGGTTTTTCTCCACGGTAAGCTGGCAGGGCCGTTTAGCCTGGGTAAGAAAGCATGGTTTTATGGCGGCACAAAGGCCATTGGGCCCTGCGCGCACCTCGGGCAATTCAGGTCAGGGCAATACCCACCGCGCGCGACAGGGTGGGGGCGATATGCGGATTGGCCGCCAGAATGGTGGCACCTCCCGTCAGCCCGCCATCGCGCAGAAACGGCGATACACAGGCCCCCGCTTCAGCCAGGAGGGGAAGGGCGGCTGCGACATCCCACAGGTTGATGACGATTTCAACATACCCGTCCAGCCGACCGCTGGCGACATCCGCCAGAGCAAGGGCACCGCATCCGCCTGAGCGCGGCATGGCCCCCAGTTCCATGATGGCGTCCATCTTTTCCATGAAAACGGGTTTGGGAACACGCCCGCTCCACCCCATTTCGATCATCGCACGGGTGGGGTCCGCGATGGGGGATGCATGAATGGGCTTGCCGTTCAAGAACGCGCCAACACCGCGCAGGGCAGTATAGACCTCGCCCAGGGCCGGGGCCTCGATCACGCCACCTATGGGTTCATCACCATCGAGCAGGCCGAGCGAGACACACCAGCGGCTGCGCCCCCGCGCATAGTTGGACGTGCCATCGATCGGGTCCACAACCCAGCGCAGGCTGCCTGTGCGCGTCATGCCGCCTTCCTCGCCCTGGAATCCGTCATCGGGGAACATTGCCTGCATCCGGCTGGCAATGAACGTCTCCACCGCGCCATCCGTTTCCGTCAGCCAGTCCTGGGCGGATTTAAGCTGCGCCTGCGGCCCACCCGGCGGCGGTCGCATGGCCATGGCCATGCGTGCGGCGTCATGCACAACGGCTTTGGCCGCTTCCAGGCGACATTCAAGGGCGGGGCTGGATTTAGACATGCAACACGGGCTCCGGTTCTGCTCTGATCGGGCCCATCATAGACGCAAAATACCCCGACAGGCGATGCCACGACCGAGCAATTCGGGCCCAAGACGCGCTGACCACACAGATTGATGCAATACCCGAAGGAACGATAAAGACCGCGCCTTAACCCAATCGCGCCACCCAGTGGTTTTGTCCCGTATCTCTGCCCCGAACCCCGCGGCACCCGTCCCGCAGCATGGGCGGTCCATGGCCACGCTGTTTCAGCGATAAAACTCTTTTGGCCAGCGGCGGTGCAGCCACAGCCAGCTTTGCGGATACTGCCTGATCCAGCCTTCCAGCCGGTCATTGACCATCTGCACGAGGGCCTGCGTATCCTGCTGGCGGTCGCCCGTATCGGGCAGGCTGAGCGGGGGTTCCACCACGACCCGCAGCCGCGCGGGCCCAAGCCGCACCACATAGCCCGGAATAACAGGGCAGCGGTAGCGCAGCGCCATGGCGGCAAGGGCAGGGGCCGTCATGGCGGGCATGCCGAAGAACGACGCCTCGATCCCGTCATTCATCTTCTGGTCCACCAGCATGCCCAGCCGCCCACCCCGCGCGACATAGGCCAGGGCTTCGCGCGCGCCGCGTGCTCCCTTGGCGAACAGGGGCATTGGCTCATCCCCCATGGCCCGATCGCGCAGGGAGCGGATCATGGTGTCGATCAGCGGGTTGGCCGCCGCCCGGTAGAAGGATGCAAAAGGCACGCCATGCCGCGCGACGGCAGGGGGCAGCATTTCCCAGTTTCCGATATGGCCGGACATGAACAGCACGGAACCGCCGCGTTCGGCCTGGGCGTGCAGGTATTCGGCCCCCACCACCTCGAACCCCGGGCCCGAGGGCGTATTTTCGCGCAGGCTGGCAATATGGGGCAATTCGCCAATGGTGCGGCCAAGATTTTCCCACACCCCGCGCATGATCCGCTGCCGCGCGGCCGCGTCCAGTTCGGGCATGGCCAGCGTCAGGTTACGGATGGCCACGCGCGATACGGGCAGGAGCGGCCCGACCATGCGACAGACCCACCCCGCCAGGGACGATGCATGATCCGGCCGCAGGCTGCCCAGAAGGCGGAGCAGCAGCCAGGCCAGTGCCGCCTCCATTCTCTGCGCGACTTGGCGCAACGTGCCGTTCATGGACTTTTGGCCGCCATGGTCGCGGGAGCATGTGCGGTGAAACGTTCGAACAGTGTGGAGATGATCCATTCCGCGTCGGCCGGATGTTCCCACACCAGATCGACGCCAATTTCCACGACATGACACCTGAAGGCGGGCGGCAGGCGCACCGCGTCCTTGGGGGTGGTGACCAGGCAGGCTTGCTCTGCCCGGGCGATGTTCGAGAGATGGCGCATATCCCGGCTCTTATAAAAATAATGATCGGGATAGGCGAGTGCGCGCGCAAGACGAATGCCTGCGGCCCGTACTCCTTCAAAAAATTTTTCGGGCCTGCCCAGGCCGGCAAAGGCGACACAGGCCCGGCCGTGCAGGGCCGCGACATCGGCTGACTGCACCAGCCCGGCCCTGAAAACCGGAAGGCCGTATTCCGCAAGCCCGGCGCAGACCCCCGTTCGATCCGGCCCGATCACCAGCACGGCACTGGCGCGGGCAAATGCTTCTGCCGGGCGTTCGCGCAGGGGGCCTGCGGGCAGGACATGGCCGTTCGCAAGCCCCACCGATCCATCGACCACCAGCAGGGAAAATGTCTTGTTCAGCCCGGGGTTTTGAAAACCGTCATCCATCAGCAGGCAATCCGCCCCCGCCGCCACCGCGGCCCGCGCGGTCTGCACGCGATCAGCCCCCACCCATACAGGACAGATGCCGGCCAGCAGGACAGGTTCATCCCCCACGTCGCGCGCGGTATGGCGTGCGGGATCGACCCGGGTGCCGGGGGCGGCCCGCCCGCCATAGCCGCGTGTCAGCACATGGGGGTGCTTACCCTGGCGGATCAGCCGTGTTGCAAGATCCATGATGACCGTGGTCTTGCCCGTGCCACCCGTGGTCAGATTGCCGCAGCACAGCACCGGCACGGGGACGCTCCACCCTTGCCGCCGCTGGCGATGGCGGGCGAGGTACGCCACCACCCCCTCAAACGGGGAAAGCAGCCACGGCCATAACCGTGCCTTAGGGTCGGACCAGAACGCGGGGGGACGACGTTTTAACATAATGCGAGAATCTGCTCGGCCAGCCGGTCGGGCAAATCCTGGTCCGCCGTGGCAAGCGCGTAGGCAGTATCGGCCAGGCGCTCGCATTCGGCAGGCTGCGTCAATACGCTCCGCAGCCAGTCCGCCAGGGCCTGCGCCCCGTCCACCACGCATAGGCCGGGAGCCAGCCGGGCAAAGGCTTCTTCAAAATTCCCTGTCAGCGGGCCGGTGGCGATTGCGCAATGCAGGCGCGCGGGCTCGTACGGGTTATGCCCGCCCCCCTTGCAGCCGGGCAGGCTGTTGCCGATGAAAACGCAAGGGGCGAGACGGAAGAACAGCCCCAACTCGCCCAGCGTATCGCAGACCCATACCGCATCCCCGGGCCCCGGCACCTGGCCCAATGCACGGCGTGGAGCCTGCCCCGCCATTGCCGCGACCACTGCCCCGCGTTCGGGGTGGCGGGGGACGATGATCGTCAGCAGGTCAGGGCTGTCGCGCCGGGCCAGTTCGGCAGCACGGATAATCTGTTCTTCTTCCCCTGCGTGGGTGGATGCCGCCAGAAAGACGGGCCGCGCGCCAATTACGCCGCGCACGCGCTGCAATTGCGCATCGTCCACCGGCAGGGGATAGGCGGCGGCTTTCAGATCCCCGCAGGGAAGCTGCTTTTTCGCCCCCAGCACGCGCAGGCGTTCACCGTCCTGCCCGGACCGGGCACAGACCCAGGCAAAGCGTTCGAGCATCCTGCGGGCCACCTTGGGCATGCGCCGCCACTGCGCGAACGTGCGGTCGGATACGCGGCCATTGACCAGCACCACCGGAATCAGACCTGCGTGGCATAGGCCGAGCATGTTGGGCCACAACTCGCTTTCTGCGAACACGACGACCTGGGGTTTCCAATGTGCGAGAAAACGCCGCCCCCAGCGGGGCACGTCCAGCGGCATGAACTGATGGGCCACGCGCGGATGGCGCAGGCGCTGCTCCAGCATGGCGGCAGCCGTGACCGTGCCGGTCGTAACCAGGACAGCCAGGTCCGGCGCCCTGTTCAGGCAGGCATGGACAAGCGGGAGAATGGTGACCAGTTCGCCCACGCTGGCGGCGTGAAACCACGCGACATCCCCGTGCGGCCGAGCCAGCGAGGGGAAACCCATTTTCTCACGCACCCGCTCTGCCCGTTCCTTGCCGCGTGTCTGCCGCCAGCGCAGAAAAAACGGCAACACAGGCGCCAGAACTGTCGCCATACCGTGCCACAGACCCGACGGGCGCACGTCAAGCGGTTTGACGAAACAGGTCTCCCGCATGAATCCCTGGGTTAAGGCCCGGGTTTGCGGTGCATCCGGCCGGGCGCAAATCGCCATGACCTGTTCCAGCGCGTCTTCAAGTTCGTGTATCTGCCCGGCGGTGCTGCGGGTATCCTGCTTGCCGTGCCCAAAAAACAGGGGCGCCCCGCATATCAGCACCCCACGCCCGAAGGGCAGGGGCACCACCATCCTGTCCCACGACCTGGTACGCAGGCAAACGCTGGCCGCCCCAATGGGAATGACCGGCTTGCCCGCCAGCCGCGCAAGGGCCAGCACCCCTTGCTGCGCCTTGCGGCGGGGGCCGCGCGGGCCGTCCGGGGTGATGACCATATGGTCGCCCCGTTGCAGGCTTGCGCGCATCTGGCGCAGCGCGGCGGCACCGCCCTTGTTCTTGCCCCTGGTATCGGAAGACCCGGCAATGGAGGAAATCCGCCACGGTGCGATCAGATCGGCGATCAGCCGCCCATCGGCGTTCCGGCTTATCAGCACCCGCAGCCTGAGTTCGGGGTTCTGCGGTTCCGCCCACCACCACAGAACGGAGGTCAGGGGCAGCACCTCGTGCCATAGTGCGATAATGGCGGTCCGCCCGTCCTCCCTTTTCACGTAAGGCAGGGCGTCAGGATCGATCAGGAAGGTCCAGCGCGTGGTCCTAAGCGCGAAGCCCAGATAGCCACGCAGAACCCCCAGTGCGCAGGACCGCAGCCCGGAGCGCACAAGAGCGGACACGTCACGCATGGGGCTCACCCGTCAGGCGGACAGCCATCTCCGAAAACCCAGCCCCTGTGGCCGCTCGTCCAGGAGCGAGGGCTGATAGGCAATGGTGAAGCGTGTATGCGCGTCCTGCCACACGGCGGGATCGCTCCCTTCGGGAATGACGACCTGGTCGGCGCCACAGCGCAGCAGGAATTCGTACTGGTCGGGCAGGAAATGCCCATCCACCCGCACGACCCCCTTGTAATGCAGGTGTTCACGCAATGCCCGCGCCTGGGTGAACGGCCTGCCATCGCGGAAAATGGGAAAGGTCAGGCAGACAAGATCGAGCCGGGGCAGGGCGGTGGCCAGGTCCTCGACCCGATCGCCCACGGACAGGACCACGCCAAGGCGCCCGCCATCGTTACGCCCCAGCCCTTCCGCCAGGCGGGACAGCGGTACCAGCACGTCGCCGTCGGGCAAGGGCTGCTCGTCCTGTGCGACCTGCCAGCTATCCTCGATAATGCGGCCTTTCTCAAACAGGGGCATAAGCGGCGTCCTTAAATGGCGCCGTACCCAGACGGCGGCAGGTCTCTATGAAGCGTTCCCCCGGGGTGCGCCGGGCCAGATAGGTCTCGATAATACGGGCGATCGCGTCAACCGTTTCATCCTCGGACATGGCCGCACCCAGGATCTGCCCGATCGAGGCATCTTCCCCCGCATTGCCGCCCAGCGTGATCTGGAAGGCTTCCTCGCCGCGCTTGTCCACGCCGAGAATGCCGATATGGCCCGCATGGTGGTGCCCGCAGGCATTGATGCAGCCCGAGATATTGAGCCGCAGGGAGCCGATTTCGCGTTGCAGGGCAATGCTGGCGAACCGTGCGCTGAGCTTCTGGGCAATGGGAATGGAACGGGCATTGGCCAGCGAGCAGTAATCCAGCCCCGGGCAGGCGATGATATCGGTCACCATGCCGATATTGGCTGTACCCAGCCCGGCATCGGAAAGGGACTGCCACAGTTCGAACAGGTCGGCCTCGCGCACATGGGCCAGCACCACATTCTGGATATGGGTCACGCGCAGTTCGCCAAAACTGTAGCGATCGGCCAGATCGGCCAGCAGGTCCATCTGTTCGGATGTCACATCGCCCGGAATGCCGCCCGAAGGCTTGCACGACACGGTCACGCTGCAATAGCCCGGCATTTTGTGCGGATGCGTGTTCGCACTGATCCAGGCCGCGAAATCCGCATCTGCCATCTGGTGGCGGGCAATATCCCCGGCCACGCTTTCGACCGTATCGGGGGATATGGTCTCAAACGCCGGGGCGCCGAAACGTGCGCGTATGGCCTCGACCAGTTCGGGCGGCAGGTGATAGCGGCTGCGGTCCATGGCGGCGAATTCCGCATTCACCTTGTCGAGGAACGCATCGCGCCCCAAAGCCTGCACCAAAATCTTGATCCGCGCCTTGTAGATGTTATCGCGCCGGCCGTATTCGTTATAAACCCGCAGGATGGCTTCGAGATAGGCGATCAGGTCTTCCTCGGGCAGATCCTTGCGCAGGCTGACGCCGATAACCGGCGTCCGTCCCAGGCCGCCGCCGACAAAGACCTCGAACACTGCGCGGCCGTTCTCTCCCATGCGCGCCAGAAGCCCGATATCGTGAAAACGCGCGGCCACGCGGTCCTGTTCGCTGCCGGAAATGGCGATCTTGAACTTGCGCGGCAGGAACGTAAATTCCGGGTGCAGGGTGGACCACTGGCGCAGGATTTCGGCATGCACGCGCGGGTCCAGCACCTCGTCCCGCGCGGCTCCGGCAAACTGGTCGGAGGTCACGTTGCGAATGCAGTTGCCGCTGGTCTGGATGGCGTGCATTTCCGCATCAGCCAGAATATCCAGAATGGCGGGGGTATCTTCCAGCCTGATCCAGTTGAACTGGATGTTCTGCCGCGTAGTGAAATGCCCATAATCACGGTCATAGGTGCGGGCAATATGGGCGAGCGTGCGCATCTGCGGTGCGCTGATAACCCCATAGGGTACGGCAATGCGCAGCATATAGGCGTGCAGTTGCAGGTACAGCCCGTTCATCAGCCGCAGGGGCTTGAATTCATCCTCGCTCAATTCGCCGGACAGGCGGCGGCGCACCTGGTCGCGGAACTGCTCGACCCGCTGTTTCAGGAATGTGTGGTCAACCGTGTCATAGGTGTAGCGCCCGACCGAAAGAGCAGGCTGGGGGGAATGGGGCATTGTTCTGTCTGTCCTGCCTGACGGGTTCAGGCGTCTGCGGTTCTGATGGCAGCACCCGGCGCGGGCGGCTGCCACGAAGGCGTGAATTCTGAATGAACGCTGGGGCCGAACGCCCGGATCTGTTCACGCGTCGTCACCGGTTCGGGGCCCGATGACCCGGGCTCCACCTGCACGCCGTAAATACCGACCACCTGGTCGCGCGCCGCACAGGCGTTCTGCCGAGCAAGCACATCGACCATATCGGCATTGGGGAAAGTCTGCGCCCCTTTGATGGCAAGGCCCCATGTGCCGTTGGGTTCAAGCCATACGATCCGCCCGTCGAGCAGGCGGTTTGCGGTCACGACACTGAGCCCTTCAGCATCCCGGCGATTGTTCCTGCGATCCACACTCATACCTTTCCGTCGCGTTCCCGAGCAGGGGAAATACAAACAACACGCGATGTTAGCAACATACCACGAATAAGAAACGTATCATAGACAGGCCCGACCATCGCGGAACAGCCGCGCACGGCTGATATCGAGTGCCCTACCTTCCAGCGCAAGACCATCACGCTCCTGCGCCACAAAGAACGGCACACTGCGCGCACCCACCTGCACGGCATAATGCCTGTAGCCCCCGCGCACACCACGCGGCACAGCGCGGACAGGCGCAGGCCCGCTGTCTGTTGCCTGCGGCACCAGCCCGATCTCGTAAGGGCGGATCATGGCCGTGGCGGGGCCATCCGCCAGATGGGCGGGCACGGAAAAGGGCTGGATGGCCTCGTCCTGGGCGTACATCATCCCGCCTTGCACATGGCCGGGAAAGGATACGGCCTCGCCCAGGAATTCCATGACGAAATCCGTCGCGGGATTGCAGTCCAGTTCCTGGGGGGAGGCATCCTGGACGATACGACCGTTCTGCATGACCACGATCCGGTCCGCGACTTCCAGCGCTTCTTCCTGATCATGGGTGACCAGGATCGTGGTCAGGCCCAGCCTGTCATGCAGGTCGCGCAGCCAGGTGCGGATGGAACGCCTGACAATGGGGTCCAGCGCGCCAAAAGGCTCGTCCAGCAGCAGGACACCGGGCCCCGTGGCCAAGGCGCGGGCCAGTGCCACACGCTGCCTCTGCCCACCCGAAAGCCGCGACGGATAGGCCTGGCCCAAGGTTGGGATCTGCATCAGGTCCAGAAGTTCGGCCACCCGTGCCGCGACCTGGGCACGCGGCGGGCGCGTGGCGGCGGGCAGGACATCAAGCCCGAAGGCAATGTTGCGCGCCACACTCATATGCGGAAACAGCGCATAGTTCTGGAACACAAAGCCGATCTTGCCCGCCCGGGCCTGCACGCCCGTCATGACATGGCCATCCAGGCTGACCGTACCGGCGCGGTAAGGGTCAAGCCCCGCAATGGCGCGCAAGAGGGTGGTCTTGCCCGCACCCGAAGGCCCGACCAGGGCCACGAACATGCCATCGGGCACATGCAGCGAAACATTGTCGAGCAGGGGGGCCTGCGCGCCGGGCACGGTGCGGAGCAGGGCATTGACCTCGACACTCATATAGTCTTCTCCCGCCACCGCGCGAACCATGCGGGGGCTGCACGCAGCAGCACCGCCGCCATGGCCAGAACACCAAGCAATGCCGCCATGGTGAACGCCGCCACGGACTGGTAGCCGTTATACAGATTTTCGATATGCAGGGGCATGGTCTCCGTCTCACCCGGGATATGGCCCGACACCACGGAAACCGCCCCGAATTCCCCCAGGGCGCGCGCCGTTGTCAGCAAGACACCCGATAGCAGCGCCCCGCGCACGCCGGGCAGCGCCACGTACCACAGAACCTGCCAGAACCTGGCCCCGGCCAGGAAAGCGGCTTCTTCCGCATCGCGGCCCTGCAGTTCCATGACCGGCAGCACCGTACGCACCACATAGGGCAGGGTGACGAACAGCGTCGCAAGCACGATACCGGGCACGGCAAAGGCGATATGGATATTCATGCGTTCGAGTGCGGGCCCGAACCAGCCTTGCGCGCCGAACAGCAAAAGCCACACCAGGCCGGATACGACGGGCGACATGCTCAGCGGCAGTTCAAGCAGCGCAAGCAGCGCCTGACGCCCGAAAAAACGGAAACGCGCCAAAAGCCACGCTGCCAGAATACCGAAAAGCGTATTCACGGCCACGGTTATCAGCGTGACTTTCAAGGTCAGCCAGATCGCGGCCTGCGCATCCGGATCGGCCAGTGTCGCGACCGATGCGCCAATACCGTCGCGCAGGGCCTCGCTCAGCACCATTACGGGCGGGGTGACCAGAACGACCAGAATGAACAGCCAGCTTGCACCCCATAAAACGTAACGGGTCATGCAGGCTCGCTCCACAGGGCAAGTTTCCTGCGCATGCTCCCCACCAGAAGCAGCACCAGCAGGGAGATGACCAGCAGAATAAGGGCAACCGCCGTCGCCCCGGCGTAATCGAATTCCTGCAGGCGCACCACAATCAGCAAGGGAGCGATTTCACTGCGGAAAGGCTGGTTCCCTGCAATGAAGATAACCGACCCGTACTCCCCCACGCCACGCGCGAAGGCCAGGCCAAACCCTGTGACCACGGCAGGCAGAAGGGGCGGGACGAGCACCCGGGTCACCACCTGCCAGGGCCTGGCACCCAGCAGCACGGCGGCTTCTTCCAGATCGTGGGGCAGGTTGCGCAGCACCGGCTCCACCGCGCGCACCACAAAAGGCAGGCCGACAAACATCAGCGCCACGACAATACCCGCGCGGGTATAGGACACCGTAATCCCCAGCCGGGACAAAGGGGCCCCCAGCCAGCCATTGGGCCCGTAAAGCGTTGCCAGCGTAATGCCCGAAACCGCCGTGGGCAGGGCCAGGGGCAGGTCTATCAGCGCATCGGCCAGCCAGCGCCCGGGCAACTGCCCGCGTGCCAGCGCCCAGGCCAGCATCAGCCCGAAAGGCACGTTGCAGGCGGCAGCGATCGCGGCGGAGGAAAAACTGGTCCACAACGCAGCGAACATGCGGCTGTCATGCAGGGCCGCGACCATGGCCCCGACCCCGTCCTGCCATGGCCGGGCAAGCAGGGCGCAAAGGGGGAACGCCACCAGAAAGCCCGCCCAGACAAGTGTGGCGCCCAGCGTCAGGCGAAAACCCGGCAGGCTGGTGCCGGTCTTGCGCATGAAGGCAAAAAACGAATGTTTCATGGTACGGCGTTCAGTTCCTGCCTTCCCGCATGGGCGGGAGGCAGCCAGCAGGCCAGCCGCCCCCCAAGGATGCCACGGTATCAGGCCATGGCACCCTTTTTCCAGTCAGATGAAAACAATCAGGACTGAAGGCGGCGTCCACCCGGCAGCCGTACCGCACCTTCCACGAAGGAGACCAGTTCATTGGCCACGGTATCGGCACTTCCTTGGCTGGTGCGCAGGTGCAGGGCAGGGTGCTCGGGCGCCTCGTACGGTGCATCGATCCCCGTGAAGCCGCTGATCTTGCCGGCGCGGGCGGCGGCGTAAAGCCCCTTGGGGTCACGCTGTTCGCAGGTTTGCAGATCGGCATCCACAAAGACTTCGGCAAAGCCTTCGCCAATGATCTTTCCTGCCAGTTCGCGGTCCGAACGGAGCGGGGAAATCAGGGCGACCACCACCACATGCCCCGCATCGCGCAGGATCCGCGCGACCTCGGCCGCACGGCGCACGTTTTCGGTGCGATCGGCCTCGCTAAAGCCCAGGTCCTTGCACAGGCCGGTACGCAATGTGTCCCCGTCCAGCACGGTTACGTCCACACCGGCTGCGAACAGGCGCGATTCCGCCGCCCGGGCCAGCGTGCTCTTGCCCGCACCCGAAAGCCCGGTCAGCCAGAAGACTGCACCCCTGTGCCCCTTGGCGCGCTCACGATCCTGCACCGTCACCGCACTGGCACTGGGGTGGATCACCTTCTCACCCGCGGCAATTCCCGCAGGGCCGATCAGGGGGGCGCCGCCGACAATACGCTGCTGGCGGTCCACCAGCACGCCACGACCATCCGTGGTGCCGGGCGTGAACGGGTCGAACTGGATGGTTTCGGCCGCCGACAGAACGACTTCGGCAAAGCCTTCGGGCGGCACCTCGTCACCGGGGTTTTCCGTCAGGTCGTCCAGGTTCAGGACAGAATCGATCGCCGTCACCGTCACGGCATGTTCAGCCGTTGCCAGCCGCAGGCGGAAGCTTTCGCCCACGCGCAGGGGTTCCTGCCGCAGCCAGAACAGGCGGGCGCGAATGCGCGATGCCTCGACCGGGCGTGCGTCGGGGTGGTGGAGCAGGTCGCCCCGGTCGGGAATGACGTCGGGTTCGAGGGTCAGGGCAACAGACTGCCCGGCATGGGCCGATACATGCGGTGCCGTGTGCCAGCTTTCTATGGAGGCAATGCGCGCGGGTGTCTTTTGCGTGCCGATCACCACCGTATCGCCCACGCGCACACGCCCGCGTTCGATCCGGCCCGCGACATAACGCTTGTCTTCAAACCGGTAGACATCCTGCACCGGTAGGCGCAGCGCCAGTTCCACGCGGGAATCCGGAGTGGGCACCCGGGCCAGGGCCTCGGTCAGGGTCGGGCCCTTGTACCACGGTGTGTTAGGCGAACGGCTGGCGATATTGTCCCCATCGCGCGCCGAAGCGGGCACAAACACCGCGGCCGTAAGGTCCAGGCGCGTCAGCAGGTCCGTTACGTCCCGTTCGACCGCTTCCACCTTGGCCTGGTCGAAGGCCAGCAGGTCCACCTTGTTGAGCAGCACGATAACGTGGCGGATACCGATCAGGTGCAGCAGCATGGCATGGCGGCGCGTCTGCTCACGCGCACCTTCGGCGGCATCCACCACCAGCACCGCGGCTTCGGCATCCGCCGCACCCGTAATCATGTTGCGCAGGAACTGCCTGTGTCCGGGCGCATCCACAATCACATATTCACGCTGGCCAAGCCGGAACGGAATACGCGTGGAATCCACCGTAACACCCTGGTCGCGCTCGATCTGGAGGGAGTCGAGCAGGAAGCTCCACTCGATCTTCAGGCCGCGCTTCTTGGAGGATTCGATAATCTGGGCGACCTTGCCGTCCTGCAGGTTATCCGTATCGTGCAGGAGCCGCCCGATCAGGGTCGATTTGCCATGGTCGACATGCCCGACGATCACGATCGGGGTTGCCGCATCCAGGCTGGAAAAACTTTTTTCGGTCATATCAGTCTGTTCCGGTCCGCACTCAATCAGAGATAACCCGCCACGCGCAGGCGTTCGAAAGCATCTTCGGACTCATGGTCCATGGCCCGCCCGGCGCGTTCAGAGGTCTTGGTGGTTTCCAGTTCCTCGATCACTTCGGCCAGGGTCGCTGCATTGCTTTCCACAGGGGAGGTAATGTCCGCATCGCCCAAGGACCGGTAGCGCTTGCCGTTCCTGGCAAAATACAGGTCGACCAGCGGAATGCCCTCGCGCTCGATATAGCGCCAGATGTCAATTTCCCGCCACGCCAGCAGCGGATGCACGCGGATATGCATGCCCTCCTCATGCGGGGTGGCGTACTGGTCCCAGAATTCGGGGGGCTGGTTGCGGATATCCCATTTATGGCTGGCCCCGCGCGGGCTGAACACGCGTTCCTTCGCGCGCGTTCCCTGTTCGTCACGCCGAATACCCGCGATCACGCCCTGGAGCTTGTGCTTCTCGATCATGGCGGCAAGCCCCGCCGTCTTGCGCGCGGCAGACCGGGCGGCCGGTGGCAGGGAAGGGTCCATTTCCTCAACCGGCGGGCAGTCGCCCAGCAGCAGATCGAGATCCCATTTCTTGCTGTATTCGTCCCGAAACTTGTACATTTCGGGGAACTTCTTGCCTGTATCCACATGCATGACGGGGAAGGGAACACGACCCAGAAACGCCTTCTTGGCCAGCCAGACCATGACGTTCGAATCCTTGCCCAATGACCACAGCATGGCCAGCGGCTTGAGCTTGCGATAGGCTTCCCTCAGAATGAAGACGCTCTGAGCTTCCAGTTGATCGAGATGATCCATATTTTCGTAAACCCCGTTTTTCGGGCACCCGTATTCAGGTAGAAGTGAGACAAGTCGCGGCAGCAAGAAAACTCAACCGCCGAGGTGAATACCGCATTCGGTCTTGTTCAGACCGGCCCAGCGCCCGGCCCGGGCGTCCTGCGCGCCATGAACCGGCTGTGTGCAGGGCGCACAGCCAATGGACAGATATCCCTCAGCCACCAGCGGATGAGGAGGTAGGCCCCGGCGCGCCATTTCCGCCGTGATGTCCTGGGCAGTCCAGAAGGCCAGGGGATTGAGACGGATTTGATCGCGCTCTCCCTTTTCCTGCCGATGTTCCACCACGTTCAACTGCGCACGGGTGGAAGCCTGGCCGCGCTTGCGCCCGGTCACCAACGCCATATAGGGCAGGGAGGCCACCCGCAGCGGCTCCACCTTGCGCAGGCCACAGCACGCATCCGGATCAAACGCCCATAATTCGCCCGTGGGATCACGCTCGGCTACCTTGCGCGCATCGGGGGCGATGTCGATGACATTGCGCAGGCCCAGATCCTGCGCGAGATCGTGCCGATAGGCCAGGGTTTCGGGGAAATGCCGGCCCGTATCAAGGAACAGCACCGGCATTTCCGGGTCGGCCTGGGCCACCATGGACAGCAGCAAGGCCGATTCGGCCCCGAAGGACGACAGAACGCCCACACGATCACCCAGCAGGTCGTGCGCCTTGCGCAGCAGCGTGACAGGATTGTCCTGCACGGGCTCCAACTGCGCAATCAGTTCTGTGATATCGGGGCTTTTAATCAACGCGAAACACCAAAAACAAACGTTGGAAACAGATTGACTGGGTGCATACAGGGATAATTTACACAAAACAACACATAATTTTGCATATATCACCGTATTTCATGATAAATTAACTGTACAACTTCGTGTTGAATGTCGTCCTTTCCGTCCCATAAACGGGGGAGGATTGCCGCCCCGACAGGCCCGCCTTTTCCAGACAGCCTGCAAGGTTCCTGTTACACATGGCCCCGCCACACAGCCCAGGCAAGGGCAGCCTGGGTCGCAGCCGGCATGCAGCCTGTCTTTAACAGCATTCTAACGGCTCACGATGCGTGCTGACATTCCGCATCCCGCATCGGGCCATGCGGGCCCATCGCCGCAGGCTGCCCAGCCTTCTATGACCGGCATGCAATTTTGTTGGCATAATATATCTTATGCAATTTATGGCCACGCGTCATTCTGGCCATTCCAGATCGCGTGGGTAACACGACGGCACCCTGCAAGAGAGCCGCCGTATCGCCCCATCGCCCTGCTTCAGCGCTCCGGCTTGGCCGTATCAGCGTCGGCTGGTTGCGGATGATCCTTGCGGAACAGCGCCCATTCCTCGGTCACGCTGCCATCGGGCAGATGACAATAGCCCACCTGCCCCTGCTCCGTGTGTTCCATGGAAAGCGTGCCCCCCTTCTTCACACAATATAAAGAAGCCGGGTTGGGAATGCGCAACGGCCTGACACTGCGATATGACTGCCCGCCCTCACCCTCATGATGCTGGCAGCCGCCCAGTATTCCCGTCATGGCGGTGGCAAGCACGGCCGTGGCGATAGTCTTGCGGTTTTTCATACCCGATCCTTTCATGCATTTCTGCGAAAGAGACGCTGTCTGCAAAATTCCGCGCCCGCAGGCGACCGGCGCGGAATATCTCTCTTTCCATTCATGCTCTTACTATTCGGTCACTTCGCCCTGTTTGCATACCGATATTTCCAACATTTCTGCCGCCGTTCCGTCCGCCAAGATTTTCATCGTGAAAACTGGTCTTGGCAGCGGATACCCGCTATGTTCTCGTTCCTTTTCAGCTTTATCTGGTCCGGTACATACTATGCCCGATGGTTCGTCCTCCCTCTCCCCTTCCACCCGGCTTGCGGGCACCCGGCATGACTGGACGGTGGATGAAATACGCGCCCTGCTGAACCTGCCTTTTCCGGAACTGATGTTCCAGGCACAGACAGTCCACCGCGCCACGTTCGATCCGACCGAAATCCAGATTTCCACCCTGCTCTCCATCAAGACCGGTGGCTGCCCCGAAGACTGCGCCTACTGCCCCCAGAGCGCGCTGCATGAAGACAGCGTGAAGGCCGAAAAACTGATGGCGGTGGAGCAGGTCCTGGCCGAAGCCCGCAAGGCCAAGGCGGCGGGTGCGGGCCGTTTCTGCATGGGGGCCGCATGGCGCAGCCCCAAGGAACGCGACCTGGACACCGTTTGCGCCATGATCGAAGGGGTGAAAGAACTGGGGCTCGAAACCTGCGTGACCCTTGGCATGCTTGATGACATGCAGGCCAAGCGCCTGAAAAATGCGGGCCTCGATTACTACAACCACAACCTCGATACCTCGCCCGATTATTACGGGGAAATCATTACCACCCGTACCTATCAGGACCGGCTGGACACGCTGGGTTCCGTGCGGGATGCGGGGATCAGCGTCTGCTGCGGCGGCATTGTCGGCATGGGCGAAAGCGAAACCGACCGCGCAGGCCTGATCGCAGCGCTTGCCACCCTGCCCGTGCACCCCGAAAGCGTGCCGATCAACCTGCTGGTCCGTGTCGAAGGCACGCCCCTGGCAAAGGCGGATGAGGTCGAAGCACTGGACTTCGTGCGCATGATCGCCGCCGCCCGCATTACCATGCCCAAAAGCCGCGTGCGCCTTGCCGCGGGGCGTGAGAACATGACGGACGAAACCCAGAGCCTGTGCTTTCTGGCCGGGGCAAATTCCATTTTCTACGGCGAACGCCTGCTGACCACACCCAACCCGCAGGCCCAGCGTGACCGTGCCCTGCTTGACCGGCTGGGCATGCACACGACGGGAATTGGCCTGTAAGCCTTGGCGGTACCTGCCGGATGACCTATTCCGTCAAGGAAATTTTCCTGACCCTGCAAGGCGAAGGCGGACAGGCCGGGCGGGTTGCGGTGTTCTGCCGCTTTACGGGCTGCAACCTGTGGTCCGGCCGTGAAGTGGATCGGGCCAATGCCACATGCCAGTTCTGCGACACGGATTTCGTGGGAACGGACGGGCCGGGCGGCGGCCGGTTCGACACGGCGGCGGACCTTGCCCAGGCGATCGACACCCTGTGGCCCAGCAACGACACCCCCGCCCCGCACGGCCAGGATGCAACTGCAGGCGTGCCGGACGGGGCTGCCCATATGCAGGCTCCGCTCGCGCAGGGCAGGAAGCTGGTCGTCTTTACGGGTGGCGAGCCCCTGCTCCAGCTTGATGACGCGTTGATAGAGGCCATGCATCAGCGGGGTTTTTCCATCGCGGTGGAAAGTAACGGCACCCTGCCAGCTCCCCCGGGCGTGGACTGGCTGTGCATCAGCCCCAAGGCCGGGGCCCCTCTGGTCCAGACAAGCGGGACGGAACTCAAGCTGGTTTTTCCCCAGCCGGGCCTTTCGCCTTCAGCCCTCGCCATGCTTGATTTCGAGCAGTTCTGGCTTCAACCTATGGACGGGCCCGACCAGGCCGCCAATCTGGCGGCGGCCATACGGTACTGTCTTGCACACCCGCAATGGGGCCTGTCCCTGCAGACCCATAAACTGACCGGAATTCCCTGAGCATGTCCTACCCCGTGCGCGATCAAAACGAGGCAGCCCTTGTCCTGTTCTCGGGCGGGCAGGATTCAGCCACCTGCCTGGCTTGGGCGCTTGCCCGGTTCGGCCGGGTGGAGACACTGGGTTTCGATTACGGCCAACGCCATGCCATTGAACTGACCTGCCGCAGCACCCTGCGCGACGGGCTGGCCGCACTCAGCCCGGCCTGGCGTGAACGCATGGGGCCTGACCATACCCTCCCGCTTGAAGCGCTGGGCGCGGTCTCGGACACGGCACTAACCCGTAACGCCGAAATCACCCTGCTGGAAAACGGCCTGCCCAACACTTTCGTGCCCGGTCGCAACCTGCTGTTCCTGACCTTTGCCGCAGCCCTGGCCGCGCGGCGCGATATCCGCCATATCGTGACGGGTGTTTGCGAGACGGATTATTCCGGCTACCCCGATTGCCGGGACGATACCATCAAGGCGCTACAGGTCGCACTCAATCTGGGCATGCAAAGCCGCTATGTCCTGCATACGCCGCTGATGTGGCTCAGCAAGGCGGAAACCTGGCACCTGGCGGAAGACCTGGGTGGGGCGGCCCTTGTCGAACTTATCAACCATGACAGCCATAGCTGCTATATGGGTGATCGTGGCACGCTCCATTCCTGGGGCTATGGCTGCGGCACCTGCCCCGCCTGCCAGTTACGCAGCACAGGGTGGGAGACCTATCTGGCAGAGAAAGCCGAACATGCCTGACCTTGTTTTTACCCGTCGTTTTTCCATGGGCCACAGGCTGATCCATGGTGCCAGCGAAAGCTGCGCCCTGCCCCATGGCCATAATGAATTCGTCACGGTCAGGCTGGCACCGTGCACCCCGGCCCGGCTTGATGGCAGGGGCAACATGCCCGTCTCGTTCCAGAAGGCCAAAAGCACCTGGCACCGCTTTATCGACGAACGCATCGACCACGCCCTGCAACTGGCCGAGGACGATCCTTTGCTGGGATGGTTCCAAACCCATGAACCCGCGCGCGCGGCCCGCATTGTAGTCACCCCGGGTGATCCCACAACCGAACTCATGACCTGCCTGCTCATGGCCAAGGTCAACGCCTTTCTTAAAGCCGAAGGGGGCGCATTGCGCTGCACCGAACTCAGCCTGGAGGAGACACCGACCAATACCGTCAGCTTCAGCGGCGATCCGGCCGAGTTCATTCCCCTTGGCAGGCCCCCTGCCGAATGCTGGTGGAACCGGGCGGATATGAGCATTGCCGATCCCGCTGGCTGAGTATTTTCATCCCGCCATAAAAAAGGCACCCGGGCCTTGCACCCGGGTGCCATACCGCATTGAAAAGGCGGAAGAGACTTAGCGGTTAAGCCCCAGAACGGTGGAGGTCTTCTCGAACACCTGCTTGCACAGGTCGGGATTGTTCGAAAGCTTCTGGCCGTAGGACGGCACCATCTGCTTCAGTTTCGCGCTCCATTCCGGCAGCTTGCTGGCAAAGCATTTCTTCAGCACCGTCAGCATGATGGGGGCCGCGGTAGAAGCACCCGGTGAAGCACCCAGCAGGGCCGAGACGGTGCCGTCTTCGCTGGCAATGACTTCCGTGCCGAATTGCAGCACGCCGCCCTTGACCGGATCTTTCTTGATGATCTGGACACGCTGTCCGGCCACCACCAGTTCCCAGTCCTTGCTTTGCGCATCGGGAATAAAGTCCTGCAAGGCCTTGATGCGGTCGTTTTCGGACTGCAACACCTGCTCGATCAGGTATTTGGTCAGCGGCCAGTTATCGCGGCCAACCGCCAGCATCGCACCGATATTGCCGCGCCTGACCGAACGGGGCAGATCCATCAGCGATCCCTGCTTGAGAAAGCGCGTGGAGAACCCGGCATAGGGGCCGAAAAGCAGCGCGGGCTTGCCGTCGATCATGCGGGTGTCGAGATGGGGCACCGACATGGGCGGTGCGCCGACCGAGGCCTTGCCGTAAACCTTGGCATGATGGCGGGCGATCAGGTCCTCGTTCTTGCAACGCAGGAACTGGCCGCTGACCGGGAAGCCGCCAACCCCCTCCGCTTCGGGAATGCCGGTTTTCTGCAACAGCGGCAATGCACCGCCACCCGCGCCGATAAAGACGAACCGCGCCATGACCAGGCGTTCGGTGTTCTGGCGCAGGTCGCGCACCTTGATTTCCCAACGGCCATCGGCTGCGCGGCGCAGGTTGGTCACGTCATGTTCGGTATGCAGGGTGCAGCCCTGGCTGCCCGCAAGGTAGCCGAACAAAAGCCGTGTCAGCGCGCCGAAATTGACATCCGTGCCCATCAGGCTGCGGGTCACGGCAAGCTGCTGGCCCGCGGGCCGGTCCTGCATGATCAGCGGCGCCCACTGGGCGATCTGGCCAGGATCTTCCGAATATTCCATGCCCGCGAACAGCGGATGACGCGACAGGGCCTCGTGCCGGCGGCGCAGGAAGGAGACGTTGGCCTCCCCCCACACAAAGCTCATATGCGGAACGGCCGTCAGGAAGTCACGCGCGGTGGGAATAATGTTGTTTTCAACCAGATAGGACCAGAACTGCCGCGATATCTGGAACTGCTCGTTCACGTCGACAGCCTTGTTGATCTCCACGCTGCCATCGGCTTTCTGCGGCGTGTAGTTCAACTCGCACAGGGCGGAATGCCCGGTACCGGCATTGTTCCAGGCATTGGAACTTTCCAGGGCGACGGTGTTGAGCCGTTCGTAAATGCTGATGCTCCAGTCAGGCTGAAGCTGGCGCAGGAATGTACCCAGCGTCGCACTCATTACGCCGCCACCGATCAGGACGACATCGACGGAAGATGCTGTATCGGTCGAGTTGGAACTCATCATGGTCTCCGCATTATCAGCCGCGCCCGCCATTGCGGCTACGATGAAGGCCGGGCTGTCTCTTTGCCGCAAGACCCTCCATTTTCCGTGCCATCTGGAAAACAGGCGGGGCATTGCTAGCCGGATTAGTGCAGGCAGTATAGGCTTATATGACGATCCCGCCTTCTCACCTCTGCGAGATTACCGCAAACAACCTGAACCCCGAGGGCGGTCAGAACGTTTTATGAAGCCGCAAACCCGGCTGTAATCCCCGTATCCGGGGCCGGGTACCGGTATTCGAACAGACAGGGTGGAAACAACCTTATGAGCAGCATTATCAAACACGGCACCGCACATTGGGAGGGTTCTCTCAAGGAAGGGCATGGTGTTATCAGCACCCAGAGCGGCGCGCTGAACGAGCAGCCTTATGGCTTCAACACCCGCTTCGAAGGAAAAGCCGGCAGCAACCCCGAGGAACTGCTGGGTGCCGCCCATGCCGCGTGTTTTTCCATGGCGCTTTCCGCCATATTGGGGGAAGCGGGACTGACCGCGCAGGCTATCGATACCGATGCGGCGGTCCAGCTTACCAAGGCCGATTCCGGCTTTGAAATCAGCCAGATCGACCTGACCCTGAAAGCCCGCGTGCCCGGTGCCACGAACGAGCAGTTTCAGGCGCTGGCCATAAAAGCCAAGGAAGGCTGCCCGGTCTCCAAGCTGTTCCGCGCCACCATTACGCTCAACGCAACGCTGGAAGGCTGAAAATCAGCCCTGGCCGACCTGCCCGCGGTGGCGTAGCAGATGGTCGGCCAGCACGCAGGCCACCATGGCCTCGCCCACCGGCACGGCCCTGATCCCCACGCACGGATCGTGCCGCCCCTTGGTGATAACCTGCTTTTCAGCCCCCTCCCGCGTGATGGAGGGCACGGGTGTCAGCATGGAACTGGTGGGCTTGACCGCAAACCGCGCCACCACCGGCTGGCCGCTGGAAATACCGCCCAGAATACCCCCCGCATGGTTGGAGCCGAAAACACGCTGGCCGTCCTTCATGAACAGAGCATCGGCATTTTCGGGCCCGGTCAGGCTGGCTGCGGCAAAACCGTCCCCGATCTCCACACCCTTGACGGCGTTGATGCTCATCAGCCCGGCAGCCAGGTCGGCGTCGAGCTTGCCGTAAATCGGCGCGCCCAGCCCCGGCGGCACGCCTTCGGCCACGACTTCGATCACCGCGCCGATGGACGAACCGGCCTTGCGGATGTCGTGCAGATAGCGCTCCCAGTCTTCCACAACGCCCGGATCGGGGGCGAAGAACGGATTGCGCTCGACCTCTGCCCAGTCCCAGCGGGTGCGGTCGATATCGTGCGGGCCAAGCTGCACCAGCGCTGCGCGAATACGTACGCCCTCACCCAGCACCTTGCGTGCCACTGCCCCCGCGGCCACACGGCAGGCCGTCTCGCGCGCGGATGACCGGCCGCCCCCGCGATAATCGCGAATGCCGTATTTGAGGTCGTAGGTCAGGTCCGCGTGGCCGGGGCGATAGGTGCTGGCGATATCGCCATAATCGCGCGAACGCTGGTCGGTATTTTCGATCAGCAGCGAAATGGGCGTGCCCGTTGTCTGCCCTTCGAACACGCCGGACAGGATACGCACCTGATCCGCTTCCTGTCGCTGGGTGGTAAAAGCCGACTGGCCCGGCCTGCGACGGTCGAGAAAAGGCTGGATATCGGCTTCACTCAGGGGAATGCGCGGCGGGCAGCCATCAATCACGCAGCCAATGGCCGGGCCATGGCTTTCCCCCCAGGTGGTGATGCGAAACAGGTGGCCGAACGTATTGTACGACACGATATGCCTCAGTCCCCGGCGACGGAAATATCGGGGGCGGTGGGGTTTTTCATGCCAACCATGTGGTAGCCGCAATCGACATGGTGCACTTCGCCCGTAACCCCCGAAGACAGGTCGGAGAGCATGTAAAGCCCTGCCCCACCCACTTCTTCGAGTGTGACATTGCGTTCCAGCGGGGCATTATACTGGTTCCAGCGCAGGATATAGCGGAAGTCGCCAATGCCGCTGGCGGCCAGCGTCTTGATCGGCCCGGCGGAAATGGCGTTCACCCGCACCCCGTCGCGCCCCAGATCGGCCGCCATGTAGCGCACCGAGGATTCAAGGGCGGCCTTGGCAACGCCCATGACATTGTAATGCGGCATGACGCGCTCTGCCCCCAGATAGCTCAGGGTCAGCAGGGAGCCACCATTTTTCATCAGCCTTGCCGCACGCTGGGCGACCGCCGTGAACGAATAGCACGAAATATCCAGCGCGGTCAGAAACGCCTCACGCGGGGTATCCACATAGCGCCCGCGCAGGTACTGCTTGTCGGCCCAGCCAATGGCGTGCACCACGAAATCCAGCGTGCCCCATTCGCGTTCAAGCGTCGCGAAGGTTTCGTCAATCGCTGCGTCATCCGTTACGTCGCAGGGCAGGACAAGCTTTGCCCCCACGCTCTCGGCCAGAGGCTGCACGCGCTTGCCCAGCGCTTCACCCTGGTACGTAAAGGCCAGTTCACCGCCCTGTGCCGCCACGGCCGAGGCAATGCCCCATGCGATGGATCTGTCATTGGCAACGCCCATCACCAGGCCCTTCTTGCCTTTCATCAAAGTACCCGTAGGGAGTGATGCGGTGCTGGGAGATGACATGCAGAAACCTCGACTATTCTCTCTGGCAGGAAGCGTGTTGTAGCGGTTGGTCGCACACCAGGGCGGCCGAAACAAGCCCAAAGGCGATTACCATACTTCAAACGCATCGGTAGCAGGAGTATGGAAGTTATGGAAAACGCGGCAAAACTGGTTTGCCCGTGCAGTATGGTGGGTTCGGAGCAATGACGGAATCAAGCAGCTCGGTCTCGGCGCAGGCGCCGCAGGATATTCCCTTGATCGACCTGGGCGCCGATCCGTTCACGCTGTTCGAAACCTGGATGCGTGAGGCTGAAAAAACCGAAATCAACGACCCCAACGCCATGGTGCTTTCCACAGCCACCCCCGACGGGCGTCCGTCCAGCCGGATTGTCCTGCTCAAGGGCATGGACCGTCGCGGTTTCGTCTTCTACACCAACGCCCATAGCCGCAAGGGCAACGAACTGGCGCGCAACCCCCATGTGGCCCTGCTGTTCCACTGGAAAAGCCTGCGGCGGCAAATCCGAATCGAAGGGGCCGTATCCCCCGTGACCGCGGCCGAGGCCGACGCCTATTTCGCGAGTCGAAGCCGCATCTCCCGCCTGGGCGCCATTGCCTCGGACCAGTCGCGCCCCCTGGCCGACCGCGCGATTTTCGAATCCCGCCTGCACGAGGCCGAAGCCCGCTACCCCGACGGACCCATTCCCCGCCCGGAAAACTGGACCGGCTACCGCGTCAAACCCGAATATTTCGAATTCTGGAACGAACGCCCCTACCGCCTGCACGACCGCGCCGTATGGAGTGCGCATGAAGGCGCATGGAACGTTACGCGTCTCTATCCGTAAATAAAAAGAACTGCCGGGGTGGGTGGCATCCTTCCGCCCCAAGCCCCGGCCCCCATAGTGCGCAACCAGGAGAACACCATGAAAGATGTCCGTAAGATCCTGCTTCCCATGCCCAGTATTTCCAATGGGGAAGCGGCGCTGACCCGGGGCTACAACTTTGCCCTGCGTTTTGGCGCCCATCTTGCGGTACTGCATGTCCGCCCCGACGGGCGCGACATTGCCCCCCTTGCGGGGGAAGGACTGTCGGGTGCGATGGTGGAAGACCTGATGCGCACGGCCGAGCATGAAAGCGCCCGCCACGCCCATGACGTGCGCGCATTGTTCGACAAGTTCGTGGCCGAACACCCCGATCTGGTGCTCGTATCGGGGCACGATCCCATTCCCATGACCGGGCCGAGCGTCAGCTTCAAGGTCGTGCGCGGGACCGAAGCCGACATTATCCCTTCCCAGGCGCGTCTTTCGGATTTCACCCTGGTCCCGCACCCGGACTCGGGGGAGGAAATTTCCTCGTCCGAGACACTGCATGCCGTGCTGTTCGACAGCGGCCGCCCCGTTGTCATGGCGTCCCGCACGCCGCCCAAGGGGCTTATCAAGCGTGTGTGCATTGGCTGGAACGGCACGGCCGAATCCTCCGCCGCGCTGCATGGCGCCCTGGCCTGGGCCGCGACCGCCGAGGCCGTGCGTGTGCTGCATTGCGACGATTACCAGCGCCGTGGCCCCAGCGCGAAAGAGGTGCTGGAATACCTGGCCATTCACGGCATCAAGGCCGATGCGGTGGAATTCCCGCCCGTGGACCGGGATGTCGGCAAGGGATTGCTGGCGGCGTGCAAGGATTTTGATGCCGATATGCTGGCCATGGGGGCCTATTCGCATTCCCGCCTGCGCCAGCTTATTCTGGGCGGTGTTACGCGCCATGTGCTCGAACATGCCGATATCGCGGTGCTGATGAGCCGCTAGGCAGCGGCCCTCACCCACCCATCTGCCGTTAATGCCCGCGCAGATGGGTGGCCTTGCACTTAAAGTGCGATTTCGAAACAGCCTGTTGGAAAAAGCTTAGAATTTCCGGCTCTCACCTTTTTTCAAAAAAGCGGCGCTTCCTGAAGCTTTTTGAAAAAAGCTTCCCCAAAAACTTTTGGATTTTTCAGGCCATTTTTCAGGCGGCGGGTGGGTCGGGCAGGTCCAGGGTCAGCCCGTCCCAGGCGGGCTCCACACCTTCGGGCAGGTTGGCCTGCATCCATGCCCAGTCCATGTCAGGGCCCATATGGGTCAGGATCACGCGGCGGGGCTGAATACGGTCACGCCATTCCAGCACACGCTCCAGCCAGGCATGCGCGCTGTGCGGCTGGCGCTGGAAGCAGTCCACCACCCAGGTATCGACCCCTTCAAGGTGCCCGAATGCGATTTCGGGCAGTTCCACCACATCCGTGCTGTAAGCAAAGTCGCCACAGCGTATGCCGGTTGAACCGATCCGCCCATGCGCCTGTTCGAAAAGCAGGAACTCATAGCCGTTTATCGCCACTTTCTGCCCGAAAGGCAGCGGATGGGCGACCAGCACGGCACGGAAAAATCCCGGCGGTGTCCAGGGTTTGAAGATATAGGCGAAACGGCCCTTGATCTCGTCCAGGACCTCCGCCGCGCCATAGGCGGTCAGGGGCCGATCGATCGCACGGTTGACGCCCCTGATCTCGTCAATCCCGGCAATATGGTCGGCATGGGCATGGGTATAGATAACAGCCTGGAATTTTGAAATGCCCTGGGCCAGCAGTTGCGCACGCAGATCGGGCCCCGTATCGACAAGCACCCCTGCCCCGTCTTCCATCTGGATCAGGATTGAAGAGCGCGTGCGCATATTCCGGCTTTCCTTCGGGTCACAGGCCCCCCATTCCCCGTGCCCGTCATGCCCACCCAGCATGGGCACGCCAGCCGAGCCACCACAGCCCAGAATGGTCACTTTCATGCCGGAGCACGCCTTGTCGGTACGGGTGACATCATCAGGCTGCCTTGCGGAAAAGCCGCTGGAAATTGGCGGTTGTCAGGGCAATGAAATCCGCCAGTTCCAGCCCGCGCTCCTGCGCCAGACGTGCCGCGGTATAGGCCACGAACGCAGGCTGGTTGCGCTTGCCGCGCTTGGGAACCGGGGCCAGATAAGGCGAGTCCGTTTCCACCACGATACGCTCGGCCGGTATGTCCCGCGCAACGGTGCGAATTTCCTCGCATTTGGGGAAGGTCGCAATACCCGAGAAACTGATATAGCCGCCCAGGTCCAGCACGCGCCGGGCCAGTTCGGGGCCGGATGCAAAACAGTGCAACAGGATGGGGAACGGGGCCTGGGCGTATTCCTCCTCCAGAATGGTGGCGACATCCTCGTCCGCCTGGCGCGCGTGGATGATGACCGGCACATCCAGCATGCGTGCGGCACGAATATGTTGGCGAAAACTCTCCTGCTGGATGGGCCGCACCTCTTCCGCCCCGTGGAAGTAATCCAGCCCCGTCTCGCCAATCCCTATGACCCGGGGCGCGTCGGCCACCGCCGCGATCTGCTCGGAGGTCGGCACGGGGTCTTCCCCCACATGATCGGGATGGGTGCCGACCGTGCACCACACCCGCAGGCCTGGCGTATCAAGCTGCGCCAGTTCCTTTTGTTGCGCGGCCCGGGCAAGACGCGTGCCGATCGTCACCATGCCGACAAGCCCCGCGTCACGGGCACTTTCCAGCAGGGCTGGCATTTCCTCGTCCGAAAAATGATCGAGATGGCAATGGGTATCGATCAGCCCCGACAGTGATCCTGCTGCGTTCATTCCGCCTCGGCCTCCACATAACGTGGGAACAGCCCCTGCGGCGGCGGCAACGCCCGCCCGCCCGGCAAAGGCTGTTCCAGCGCCGCGAAATTCCGCTCGTCCGCCGCGACCCCAAGCTGGTCGAGCATACGCCCCATGGTGCCGGGCATGAAAGGCTGCAACATGGTGGCAATGCCGCGCATGGCATCCAGCAGCACCCGCAATACATGGGCCATGCGTTCGGGGTCGGTCTTGCGCAGGGCCCATGGCGCCTGATGGTCGATATAGGCGTTGCAGGCGCGAATGGTCTTCCACACCTCTTCCAGCGCGTCGGTCAGGGCGCAGCGTTCAAGCTGGGCACTCAGCAGTTCGGGCAGCAGGGCAACCTGGGCAAGCAGCTTGCTGTCTTCCTCCGTGGCGGGGCCCCGCTCGGGCACGATACCGCCGCAGTTGCGCGCCACCAGCGACAGTGTCCGCTGGGCAAGGTTGCCCAGGTCGTTCGCCAGTTCGATATTGTTGCGCGCGATCAGGGCCTTGCGCGACAGGTCGCTATCCCCCCCGAACGGGACTTCGCGCAGCATGAAAAAGCGCACCGCATCCAGCCCGAATTCCTGCACCAGGGCGCGCGGGTCCACCACGTTGCCCAGCGACTTGCTCATTTTCTGGCCTTCGATGGTCCACCAGCCATTGGCGAAAACCTTTTTTGGCAACTCGATCCCCGCCGCCATCAGGAAGGCAGGCCAGTAGACGGCATGGAAACGGGCGATATCCTTGCCGACCAGGTGCAGGTTGGCGGGCCAGAATGCCATGCGCGGGGCCTGTTCGTCCGGAAAGCCCAGGGCGCTGAGGTAATTGGCCAGCGCATCGAACCAGACATACATGACATGCTTGTCATCGCCCGGCACGGGAATGCCCCAGCTAAAGCTGGTCCGGCTGACGGACAGGTCGCGCAGCCCCGATTTGACAAAGCTGATGATTTCATTGCGCGTGCCATAGGGGCCCAGAAATTCCGGGTGCTGCTCATACAGGGCCAGAAGGCGATCCTGGAAGGCGGAAAGCCTGAAGAAGTAGGACGGCTCCTTCACCCATTCCACGGGAGCACCCGTGGGGGCCAGCTTCTGGCCATTGGGGCCATCCACCAGTTCGTCCTCGTTGTAGAAGCATTCATCGCGCAGGGCGTACCAGCCTTCATAGGCGTCGAGGTAGATGGCGTCGTTCCGGGCCACCCTTGTCCACAGGGCCTGGGTTGCCGCGATATGGCGCGGTTCGGTCGTGCGGATGAAATCGTCGTAGGAAATGTCCATCGCATCGGCCATGGCGCGGAAATCGGCCGCGACCTTGTCCACAAAGGCCTTGGGGGCGACACCTGCCGCGACAGCCGCCTGCTCCACCTTCTGGCCGTGTTCGTCCGTGCCGGTCAGGAAAAAAACCTCATCCCCCGCCAGCCGGTGAAAGCGCGCCATCACGTCTGCCGCGACCGACGTGTAGGCGTGGCCGATATGCGGCGCGCCGTTCACGTAATAGATGGGAGTAGTAACATAAAAACGACGGGTCATGCTTGGCTCGCAATCGTCATGGCTTCAAGAAGGGCTTGCTGTTTGTCCAGATTGAAACGCTCGCTTTGCGCATGCAACCGGCCTACGGCCTCCCATGCTTGCGCCAGGGTGTTGGCGCGGGCGTCTCCCTCCAGCGCGGCTGTGCGGGCCGCATCCTGAAGCCGATCCGACAACAGGGTAAAAAACAGTCCGAAACCATAATCCTTGCGCAGCGTGGTTTCGGCAATCTCATATCCGCGCAGGGCACTTACACCATCAAACACCGCTGCGACACAACCTGCTATTTCACCCCCCTTGTCGGCCAGCAGTGCAAGCGCGCGACCCGGGGCACCCTGGGCGGCTTCGGCCACGCGCTCCAGTTCATGCGTGGATACATGCGGGGCGGACTGGTGCAAAAGGGCCACCAGGTCGGCCGGGGCCAGGGGGCCCAGTTCAAGACGGCGGCACCGGCTGCGGATGGTGGGCAGCAGGCGGCCGGGCATGGCGCAGGTCAGCAGCAGGACGGTGGCGGGCGGGGGCTCCTCCAGAATTTTGAGAATGGCGTTGGCGGCACTGCGGTTCATCCATTCCGCGCCATCGACAATCACCACACGCCAGCCGCCTTCCGCCGCCGTGCGGTGCAAAAAGGCGTTCACGGGCCGGACATCATCCGCCACGATCTCCCCCCGGTAGCGCTGGCGTTTTTCATCGAACCCGCGTTCGACCACCAGAAGGTCGGCATGGGTCGCAGCCGATATACGCCGGCCCGCGGGGCTTTGGGCTTCTTCCCCACCCAGCAGGATACGGGCAAGGAAAAACGCAAAAGTGGCCTTGCCAATACCGGCTGGGCCGGTAATCAGCCACGCATGGGGCAATCGCCCGCTGGCCAGGGCCTGGCGGAACATATCCACGGCTGCCTTGTGCCCGCGCAACGCCAGTGACGCCTGGCGGGGGTCTGTAACCTCTGCCTCAGCCATGCGACAGGACGGCTAGAATCTCTTTCATGATCAGGCTGTTCACGCCCTCCACCCCGATCTGCGCCGTGCCGATGCGCCGCACCCGTTGGGGATCATGCGTGGCAATGGCCTGAAAACCCGCAATAACCCGGGCGTGGAAAGCCTCATCCGCCTGTTCGTACCGGTCTGTCGGGGCCTTGCGCACGGCAAGGCGCTGCCGTGCGACCTCACGCGGGGCTTCGAGCAGGAATGTCCTGTCCGGCCGCAGGCCCAACTGCGCATCAAGCACATGGATCAGTTCAAGAACGGCCGCATCACCATCGGCCCGGCCATAACCCTGATACGCCAGGGTTGAATCCGTGAACCGGTCGCAAAGCACAATCTGCCCCGCCGCCAGAGCCGGGCGGATCACCTGCTCGACATGATCGAACCGGGCCGCGAAATGCGCCAGGATTTCGGCCCGCAGGCTCAGCGGCGCATCCCCGAACAGCAGCAGGTTGCGCAACGCCTCGGCCCCGGGGGAGCCCCCCGGTTCACGCGTGGCCAGCACGTCATGCCCGTGCGAGCGCAGGGCATCGGCAAGCAGGCGCAACTGCGTGGACTTGCCGACCCCCTCCCCCCCTTCAAGCGTTATGAACACTCAGTACCCCGTTTCTTACAAATGCAGGCGGCGGGCAGCGCGCGCCACCAGGCCCAGAGCAGGCACGGCCTGGCCCGCCACGACCGGAATGACCGCCTGCCTGCCACCCGGCAGGGATACCGTAAGCTGGCCTACTTCCTGCCCCTGCCTGACCGGGGCCAGAAGGGGCGCGTTATAATCGAGCGCGATATGGGTGCTGTTACGCCAGCCATGCGGGAGCAGCAGCTTCAGATCCTGCGCGGCAAGCAGGGGCACGGTCTGTGCCGCGCCCATCCACACGGGGGCCTGATCGACCACATCGCCCTTGCTGACGATCTGCGCGGTTTCGAAATTGGCCAGCGCCCAGCCCATCAGCCGCTCGCCTTCATTGGCGCGCGCGCCCGAACTGGGCAGGCCGTTCAGCGCAACGATCACACGCCGCCCATCCCGTTCGGAGGAGGCGCACAGCCCGTACCCGCCCGCTTCGGTATGGCCGGTCTTGAGCCCGTCCGCCAGGCCCTTGACCACCAGGCTGTTGCGATTTTCCTGCCTGATCTTGTTGAAGAAAAACTCTTTCTCGGAAAAAAAGTGATAATATTCGGGAAAGTCATGAATAAGACGCAGCGCCAGATAGGCCACATCCCGCGCGGACATGTAGTGGTTGGCATCCGGCCAGCCGGTCGCATTCATGAAGTGAGAATTGCGCAGGCCCAGCTTGGTGGCGGTATCGTTCATCAGGGCCACGAACTGGTCTTCCGACCCGGCAATGCCTTCCGCCAGGACAATGCAGGCATCGTTCCCCGACTGGATGACCATGCCCTGGATCAGGTCCTGCACCGCCACGCCCTGGCCGAGTGGGACAAACATTTTCGAGCCCTGCATGCGCCAGGCCTTCTCGCTGACCGGCAGCGCCTGATCGAGCTTGAGGCGGCCGGCACGCAGCATGCCGAAGGTGACATAGGCCGTCATCATCTTGGTCAGGGAAGATGGCGGCATACGCTCGTCGGCATTCTTCTCAAGCAGGGTGGCACCGCTGCCGTAATCGAGAATGCAGGCCCAGCGGGCCATGGTGTCGAGCGGGCCCACCAGCGTCATGGCCGGGCTGTCGGCCACCCCGCCTGCCTGCTGCCCGGTGGCGGGCGGCGTGGCGCTGTCCTTGGCATGCCTGGCCCCGGCATGGTGAGGGCGTGCGGCGGCGTTCAGCGCGAAGCCGCCAGAAAAAAGGGCTGCGCCCCCTGCGAGCAAAAACCGTCGAGTCTGCAACTTTTTTCCCTATTCGACGACGAGGTGAGATCCGGTTAAACCAGTGGCCAGCGCGCGTTTCAAAGCCGCATCCGCCTCCTGTATAGTCACAAAGGGGCCGAAGCGGACAGCCCACAACATGCCTTGCCCGACCATGGCGGGGCGCAGCACGCCACCCTGGCGCGCCGCCTGGACCATGGCCGCGTAGCGCGAGGTGAAATCCATTGTCTCCACCCAGAACGTGCCCGGCCCCGGCTGGCCCTGGCGCACGACTGCGGGCAGGTCAGGCAGGACAGGGGCTGCGCGCGGCGCGCCATCGGCGGGGGGCGGGCCGCTATCGGTCCCGACCACACTTACCCCCTGCGCGCCGCCAAGGTCTGTCTGCGTCACCCGTTCCAGCGGGGCGGCACTGATCTGGAGCATGGGCCCGCCCGGCAGTGTTTCGGCCAGTTGGCGGCTGGCTGCCTCGTCTTCCACCACGCGAACCTGGGCTGGCCCGCGGCCCATGGCCAGCAGATCGGCCGCACGGGCGGAAAGGGCGATCATGCGCCCGGCCTCGGCCGGCCCCCGGTCGTTCAGGCGGATCGTGACCTCACGCCCGTTTTCAAGGTTGATGACCCTTACGACGGAAGGCAGTTGCAGGCTCTGGTGGCTGCCAGTCATGGTGGTGCTGTCGCGCACCTCTCCATCGGCGGTCAGTTCACCGTCCTTGCCGGTCTGCCGGACCGCAACGCCCGTACCCTGCCACGAAAATTCCTCACGCGGGTAGAACCAGCGGCCATCCGCCTGCCAGGGTGCGCCCACCACGTAATGGGGATCGGGCCTGGCGCGTTGGCCATGCGAACAGGCTGCCAGCGCCAGGCAGCCGAGAAAAACCGCTTTCTTCACGTTATTGCATCACCCAGAAGGCCCACGCCCAGCGCATAGAAATCCGAAGGGTTGTACCGGCGGATGACGTTGAAATTATGGTAGACGATAAACGCCTCGCCCCCGGGGCCGTCCGGCCTGATAACAGCGCCTTCGGGCGCAGACCCCACAAAACTGCCCGCACGCGGCCTGACCCCCTGCTCCGTCCACCACGCCATCGGCCTGACCGCCGCACGCCCCAGAAGAGCCTGGTCCATCGTGTCGGGCACCATGACCTCTTCACCCCAGGGCTGGCCGTCCTGCCAATCGCACCTGGCAAGATAGTTTGCAATAGAGGCGAAGACATCGCCTTCATTATGCCAGATATCGCCCCGCCCGCCGGCGGGAAAGCTGGCGGCGTAGCGTTCGTACGCACTGGGCATGAACTGCGGCTGCCCCATGGCCCCGGCATAGCTGCCCAGCATGCCTTCAGGGGTTGTGGCCCCTTCGCCCAGAATATGCAGGGCCTTGAGCAGTTCGGCCCGGAAGAAGGTGGCCCTGCGGCCGTCATAGGCCAGTGTCGCCAGCGCATCGATGACGGAATAAGTGCCCATGCGCGTGCCATAGGCTGATTCCAGCCCCCATATTCCCGCAATGGCCCCTTTGCTGACCCCGTAATGGCTGCTGACCTGCCCCAGCAGGTCCGCGCGCTGCGCCGTTGCATCCAACCCGTCCGACAGTTTCTTTTCCGTCAGGACACGATCCTTGTATTGCGCCCATGTCAGGGTGAATTCCGGCTGGTGGCGATCGGCTTGCAGAACCTTGGCGTTGGGGCGTGGGCTCAGGGCAAGCGCGCGCGCAACCAGCGTGGCCGAAAGCCCCTGCGCCACGGCCTGGCGCCGCACCCCGGCCAGAAAAGCCGCGTATCCTCCATCGGCCTTGGGGTGTGGCGATAATGGCCGCGCCACCGCTGTGGTACCCCCCGGGACCACCCCCGCAGAAGTTCCCAGGGCGGCCACGCCACAAGCAAGCAAAGTCCTTCGCAGCATCGGCTTTGATCCGTTCCGGCTATTTGGCGCAAGACTACCGCGCAACACGTCCCTTGTCAGGATATCTCGCGCATTTTTCACGCAGTGGAGCCGTGCCCGCAGGCACAGTGTCGCGCCCGGGCCACAACTTGACATCCGCCGGACAAAAGCGCCTGTTACTGCTCGTCCCACCGGCCGGTACGCCTGTGCCTGTACCCGCTTGCCTTGACGGGAGAACAGATTTTCCTTGCTGGACCATCTTCTGGAACTGAGCGCTGCCAGCCCGCTGCTTCAGGTTGCGATTGTCATTTTAGCCACGTTCGTGCTCGAAGACGCCGCAACCGTTATCACCGCCATTCAGGTCCGGCTGCACACCATTACTCCCCTCACGGCTCTTCTGGCGCTGTATGCAGGCATTATCCTGGGCGATATCGGGTTGTACGGGCTGGGCCGCCTGGCCGCGTGCTGGCCACCCGCACGCCGCTGGGTCACGCTGAGCGAGCGGCGCGCGCCGCATGACTGGCTGGCGCGTCGCCTGTTCTGGGTGGTTTTTATCAGCCGCTTCGTTCCCGGCACGCGCCTGCCGCTTTATACGACCTGCGGGTTCCTCAATGCCGGGTTGCCTGTATTCACCCTGGCCACCGCCCTGGCGACGCTGATCTGGACGACTGCGTTATTCACCCTGTCCCTGCGTGTGGGCGATTTCCTGCTCCAGCATCTGGGGGCATGGCGCTGGGTGGGCATAGGCGGCTTCGTTCTTGTCATCAGTCTTATGGGGCATGTCTTCGCCCGCATCCAGAAGCGCAAAGCATGAACACCCGAACAGACCCTGTGGAGGGCACCACCACCGTGACCGAGCCGGACAAGAAGCCCAACCCGCTTTCCCTGTTCGAGTTCTGGCCCGGCTGGATTTTCTATACACCCGTCGTGATCTACTGGATCCTTCTGGGCCTGCGGTACCGCGATGTCACGGTGCCGACGGCGGCCAATCCGCGTATTGTCACCGGCGGGCTGTGCGGGGAAAGCAAAAGCAGCATACTGGACATGGCCGGTCCCTATGCCGCCGGCTGGATCGCACCCTATACCACCTTCGTTACGGGCATGAACGACCTGCCCCGCGCCCTTGACGCCATTGCAGCCAGGGGACTGACCCTGCCCGTCGTGGTCAAGCCCGATATCGGCTGCAATGGCACGGGCGTGAAACTGGTGCGCTCCGAACAGGATCTTGCAACGGCCCTTGCCGCATTCCCCCGCGCGACCGAACTGGTCATCCAGAAACTGATACGCTGGCCGCATGAGGCCGGGGTGTTCTATATCCGCCACCCGGACAAAACGCAGGGGGAGATTTCCTCCCTCACCTACAAGGAGATTCCGACCCTGGTGGGCGATGGGCGCCACACCGTGCTTGAACTGCTCCAGCGCGACAGCCGCACAAGCAAGGTGCTGCATCTGTATGCCCCACGCCTGAAATCGCGCCTTGATACCGTGCTGCCCCAGGGTGAGCAGCTCGACCTTGTTTTTGCGGGCAATCATTGCAAGGGGGCGATCTTTCGCAACGGGGCTGCGGATATCACGCCCGAATTATGCGCGCGGATGGATACCATCATGCGCGATATTCCCGATTTCCATTTCGGGCGGGTGGATATCAAGTTCCGCTCGAAAGACAGCCTGCGCCGGGGCGAGGATTTTGAAATTATCGAAATCAACGGCGTCGGTTCGGAAGCCACCCATATCTGGGATGCCCGCACAACCCTGCTGGAAGCCTATCGCGCGCAGTTCCACCATTATGGCGAAGCCTTTCGCATAGGGGCGAAGAAAAAGGCGGCGGGATGGAAACCAACCCCGCTTTGGCGTGGCATTCGCCTGTGGCGGCGCCAGAAGCGGCTCCTGGCCTCCTACCCCCTGAACGACTGACCCTTGCCCGATTGAACCGCCAGCCCCTGCTGCGGGCAAGCCGTGGCCTCCTGCCCGATCCGCGAATGCGCGCGGCCATAAAAGCGATATGCGGCCCAGCCGCACAGGGCGTATCCGATCAAAAGCAGCAACGGCAGCGGATCGCCCGCCAGCAGGGCCAGAACCATGTCCGCGCATAAGGGGGCGACCATGACCAGGCAGAAGCCTATCCCCAGCAGCGGAACGTAACCGATCCAGATTCCGCGGATATGAAAGCCGCCCAGCGGCACGCAGAACAGGCGGGGTGCCTCGGGTGCGGCATTGCGCAGCCAGATCACGGTCAGGCAGACGATCCCGAATGCGGACGCAGTTCCCAGGCTGACCAGATCGCTGATGATATCGATCGGCAGCACCGCCGTGGCAGCGGCCGCGAGCAGCCCCAGCAGAAGACTGCCCAGCCATGGTGTCTGGAAACGACCATGCAGGCGCGAAAAGACCGAAAACAGCAGGCCATCCTCGGCCATGGCGAAAAAGATACGGCTCTGGGCGTAAAGCAGCCCCAACAGGACGGAGCACAGCCCGATCACCGCCCCAAGCTTGACGCATAGCGCAAGCCAGGGCTCGTTCATGGCGTTCACGGCAATGGCGAGCGGGTCCGCCACGTCAAGGGAACGCCATGGCACGACACCAATCAACACTGCTGCGACAACCATGTACACGAGCGTGCATATGACCAGGGCCGCCACAATGCCCAAGGGCACATCCCGCCGCGGGTGACGCGCCTCGGCCGAGGCGGTGGAGACGGCCTCGAACCCGACATAGGCAAAGAAAATGATCGACGCCGCCCGGAAGATACCGGGAATGCCGTAATGGAACCCCCCTTCATGCGGGGGAATGAACGGCACCCAGTAGGCAGGGTGAACGTGCCGGATGCCAAAGGCCACGAACAGCACAAGTACGCCGACCTTGAGCAAGACCACGCAGGCATTGATCCTGAACGATTCCCGCACCCCCACGACCAACAGCAGGCTGACCGCCATGATCGCCCCTGCCGCGGGCAGATCGAAGCGCCAGCCCGCCACGACCTGCCGCCCGGCCCCATTGGTCATAATCTGCAACGTGGTGGATGACAGAGCTTTTGGCACATGCAGCCCGAAATCATGCGCCAGGCTGACTGCATAACCCGAAAAACCGGCTGCCACACCCGCACAGGACACGCCGTATTCCAGCAGAAGCAGCCAGCCCACCGCCCATGCCCAGCCTTCCCCCATGCTGACATAGGCGTAGGTATAGGCCGAACCGGACACCGGCATGACAGAGGCCAGTTCCGCATAGGACAGCGCCGTGAACAGGCAGGCAATCCCCGCCACGATAAACGACAGCAGAATGGAAGGCCCCGCATAATCGGCCGCCGCCGTGCCGGTCATGACGTAAATGCCCGCACCGATCGTGGAGCCCACGCCGAGCACGGTCAAGTGCAGCGGCCCCAGCGTTCTTTTCAGCCGCTGGGTGCTGTTTTCGTGCTCCAGCCTTTCGAGCGTCTTGCAGCGCTTTGGCGCAGGCATGGCGTGGCCCGCTTTCCTGTCAGATCGCGAAATGCAGGAAACACCAGGCCGCAGCCCCCGCCCCCATGCAGTACACCGCAAACGGGGTCATGGCCCAGTTATCGTGGTCACGGAAATAGCGCATGAGAAAGGCCGTGCTGACCAGCGCCGTAATCGCGGACACCACGGCCGCGATCAGCGCGATGTGCATCTGACCCGGCTGTAGCGGAATATGGCGCATCTTGAACGCCTCGCGCACGGTGGCCGCCAGAATGACAGGCTGGGCCATGAGAAAGGAAAAACGCGCTGCTGCGTCATGGTGCAGGCCGCGCAGCAGGCCACCGCATATGGTCGCCCCCGAGCGCGAAAGACCGGGAAAAAAAGCCAGGCACTGGAACAGGCCGATCACCACCGCATCGCGCGAGGTCAGCGCGGCGATGCAGCGCACCTCCCGATCGGGGACGGACCCCCGCAGTTTTTCGCTTAGCAGCAGAAGCAGGCCGTTCAGAAACAGGAAGCCAGCCGCCGAGGAAGCAGAGCCGAATACGGAGCGCAGCAGATGCTCGAACAGGCCGCCCACCACCACGGCGGGAATCGTGGCAACGGCAAGCAGCCAGAAAATATGAAAGCTCTCCAACTGGATGCGCTGGCCTTCAAAACCCAGCACGCCCCGGATCAGGGCGGCCCAGTCCTTGGAAAAATAAATCAGCAGGGCGACCGACGTGCCCAGGTGCAGCATGACCAGGAACGGCAGGAACGTCGCGTCATGCGGGTCATAAGCCCAATGCAGCACGGAGGGCAGGATAACCGCATGCCCCAGACTGCTGACCGGAAAAAGTTCCGTCGCTCCCTGAAGAATTGCCATGATAAGAGCTTGAAAAAAAGACATGTCCGGTCACGATCCACACTAGCAGGCTACCCTGCTGTTCTTGCACCAAGCACCCATGTGCTACAAGGTTTTCCGTTGTTTCCCACATGGGGGACAAGACCCACAGACAAGGAAACCGGCAGGTCATGGGCAAGCAAGGCCAGATAGGCGCAAGTATCTTCAGCATGCTGGTTCTGTTCGGCACGGCTGTTTTCATGCTGTACGCCTATAAAACCCAGAAAACGCCAGGAACTGCCAGCTACGAACTGTCGGCGCGCTTTGTCTCTGCCACGGGTCTGGCACGCGGGGCGGATGTCGATATGGCGGGCGTGCGCGTCGGCCGTGTTTCCTCCGTGACCCTGGATACGCAGACCCAGATGGCCATTGTCCGCTTCCGGGTCGATACGGCGTTGCGCCTGCCCCGCGACAGCCTGCTGAGCATCGGCAGCGCCACGCTGTCATCGGACAGCGCGCTGATGATCGAGCCGGGCAGTGCGACCGAATTCGCAGCCCCCGGCACCCTGCTGACGCACACCACGGAACCCACAAGCCTTGAACAGCAGGTCAGCAACTACATTTTTGGCGTAAGCACACTCGAGCAATAGGCGGAAAAACAAACGGCGGCGCAAAAAATTTCCCGCCATCGTCACCCACGACTTGACGCATGATGTGGGACACGGTAGATCAGCGCCACCAACACGATGGCGGCGTAGCTCAGTGGTAGAGCAGGGGAATCATAATCCCTTGGTCGGAGGTTCAAATCCTTCCGCCGCTACCATGGTTTTTCCTTTATATTCCGTGACTTTCCGAACGATCATCTCTGTGGTCCAAGGATTTGGCAGTCACTTGATTCCTCCCTTTCCCGCAACGCTAGTCACTCCCGTCTCCTCCTGCCTCTGGTCGAGAGCACGGTATGAGAGCTTGGCGATCGCGTTCAGGGTGCGTGTTTTCTGATTAGCATGGCGCACGCACTTCGACCGGTGCTGCCACGCTACCCCATCTATAGTGGATATGACTTCCTGTTCTGGGCGGCCGAACAGCGTCAAAAGCCGATCCAGGTCATCATTGCATGTCTTTTCGGGTGAAATGTGCGGCGCTTGCCGCGGGGCCTTGTCTCAAGGCCTTTAAAAGCCGCTTGTCAGCAGGAATATCCCCTGCCCGGCATCGCCTCTTGCTTTCCCGCCCAAGCGGGCATGAGCGGACGCCATCCCCGGCCCACGACAATGGGCGGGGGATAGAGTCAGATTTTCAGCCTTCGGAGAGTTCGGGCTGCGGTTCGGTAGAAAGATCAGTCTCTTCCGGGCCTTCATCCACATCCGGCTGGCTTTCGCCTTCTTCCACCGCGTGGGACTGGGCGCGGGGCTGGCGCGTGCTCTGGCGTTCCGCACGTTCCTGCTGGCTTTGCTGGGCAGCCTGAGCCATGGCGTTCATGATACGGAAATAATGCTCCGCATGCTGGAAATAGGCCTCGGCCGCGACCCGGTCACCGCTGCCCGTGGCATCACGCCCAAGCTGAAGATATTTTTCAAAAAGCTGCTGGGCCGTGCCTCTGACACGTACATCAGGGCCATGACTATCAAAAACATGATTCCGGTTCATGGGAATCTGGCCGTTCAGTTGCCTGGACGCTCCATTGCTCCCGCCGGAACGATGATGTCTGGTCCGCATCCGTTTTACGTTCATGGGTTTACCACAGTGCTTTCCTGTTCATGGCACTTAGCATGAGGAAACAGTCCGATAGAAAAGGCATGTTCCTGAATGAAGGCCGAATTGTTTTTGGGAGGGGCTTTTAAACGGCAACGGTATGCGCATTGCCAGACGAAAGGCCCTTACCGCTTGTCTGGCAGGGAGGAGAATATGAATTCCCCGGCTGCTGCAAAATCAAGCAGCACTACCATACCAACCACAGCGTGCAATGCCAACCGCTTTTTTCCATCTCTCACAAACACATCATGCATCAGCAGCACGCAGGACAACCGCACGGGGTATTCCGCCCAGATCGGGCTGCACCGCCACCACATTCAGCCCGGCCTGCCGCGCCAGATCCCGCAAGGCCGTCTCCTGCCCTATCCCGATCTCGAACACGCCAATGCCGCCGGGGGCGAGCAGCGATGGCAGGCATTGGCACAGCACCCGATAGGCATCCAGCCCGTCTGCCCCGCCATCCAGTGCGGCAACGGGTTCGTGCTCGCGCACCTCTGGCATGAGGGTGTCCAGATCCTGTGTCGGGATATAAGGCGGATTGCTTACAACCACATCGAAGCGGGCATGACCGGCCAGGGCCTGTGTCCATTCCCCCGCCAGCATGGCCGCCCTGCCCGCCAGCCCCGAACGCTCCGCATTGCTGCGCGCGAGCGCTGCCGCCTTTGGGTTGATGTCGATACCTATCCCCCAGGCTGCGGGGTATTCGGCCAGAACGGCCAGTAGAAGACACCCGCTCCCCGTCCCCAGGTCCAATACCGACAGGGCGCGGGTCTGGTCTGGGCAGTGTTCCAGCACACATTCGACCAGGGTTTCCGTATCGGCCCGGGGCACGAGGGAGGCACCCGACACCGCCAGGTCCAGGCTCCAGAACCCCTTGCTTCCCGTGATATAGGCAAAGGGCTCGTGCCGGGCGCGGCGTTCCAGCCAGGACAGGAAAAGAGATGCGGGAACGCTCTCACGCGCGGAACGGGCAAGCATCTGCTCGGCACTCAGCCCCAAGGCGTGCTGGAGCAGCAGCCGGGCCTCGCGCCGGGGGCTTTCCACGCCTGCCTCCTCCAGTCGGCGCGTGCCTGCTTGCAGGAGCCGCTCTATTGACTGGTGGTTTTGAGTATTGTCTGCTGTCACGCTGTCGATCCTCAAGTCGTGGCCTGGCGTGTCGTTCTCATGCGTTTTTTCTATCAAGCTGCCTGTTTTACCCGCGTTACCCTGTTCCGTACCATGCCGCGCATTGCCGTCGCATTACCCGGCCTTGCCCTGGCGGCCCTGCTTGCCTTCCCCGCCCTGGCGGGAGACTTCTCGGTTACGGACGGCAAGGCCGACAGCGAGGTTTCCGAGGTGTCACGCATCTATCTTGACGGCAAGCTGGTCGCCACCTTCCGCCTGGACGACCAGCGGCGCGAAAGGACAGTTCATATCCCCACGCAGGAGGGGCAGAGCCAGCACACCTACACCTTATGTGGGGAAATTACGGTCCGCACGGAGGAAGGCAAGGTGGAGACGCATGAAATCAGCAGTGACGGAACCTTGCGCAACCCCGATGGGCATCACTTTTTCGCCCTCGGATCATCCGGCTTTACGGATTTCTTCCTGATCGACCCGACAGCGCCCGACAGCGCCACCCATTCCCCCGGCCGGTCAGACGTGTGCGCGGCCCCCATCAGTTAAAAACCGCTAGAGCCCTTCCGCCGCCAGAAGCATGGCCTGTTCTTCCTGGGTCAGCGCGTCCACGAATTCGTCGAGTTCACCCAGCATGACACGGTCGATCTTGTAGAGTGTGAGGTTGATCCGGTGATCCGTCACGCGGCCCTGGGGGAAGTTATAGGTCCTGATCCGTTCGGACCGATCGCCTGTTCCCACCTGCGAACGACGATCCGCCGCGCGGGAGGCATGGGCCTGCTCACGCTCACGCTCATAAAGCCGCGCGCGCAGGATTTTCATGGCCTTGGCACGGTTCTTGTGCTGGCTTTTTTCCTCCTGCATGGACACGACAATGCCCGTGGGCAAATGCGTGATCCGCACGGCACTTTCCGTCTTGTTCACATGCTGCCCGCCAGCGCCCGAGGCCCGGAACACATCGATACGCAGTTCCGTCTCGTTCACGGTAACGTCCACCTCCTCCGCTTCGGGCAGCACGGCCACGGTCACGGTGGAGGTATGGATGCGGCCCTGGCTTTCCGTGGCGGGCACGCGCTGCACCCGGTGCACGCCGGATTCATATTTCAGCCGGGCAAAAACGCCCTTGCCGTTGATTTCGGCAATACCGCCGCGCAGGCCGCCCAGTTCGCTTTCGTCATAATCCATGACCGTAAAGCGCCAGCCTTTCAGCTCGGCATAGCGACGATACAGATCGAACAGTTCGGCCGCGAACAAGGCGGCTTCATCCCCCCCGGCGGCGGGCCTTATTTCCAGAATGGCGCTGCGTTCATCCGCCACGTCCTTGGGCAGCAGGGCCAGCCGCACATCCCTTTGCAGGTGCGGCAGGCGTTCGTGCAGTTCTTCCAGTTCGGCGCTGGCCAGTTCCTTCATTTCCGGATCGGCCAGAAGCTGCTCGGCCTGGATCACGGCCTGCTCGGCCGCGCGCAGGTCGTTGATCCGACGCACAAGGTCGTCGAGTTCGGCATACTCGCGCGACGCCTGGGTAAAGGCCTCGCCACTCAAACCGCCGGATAACTGTGCCTCAAGCTCCAGGGCCCGGCTGACAATACGGTCCAGCCGTTCATCCAGGTTCATGACGCAAAAATGCTCCGTGCCTCTGAACACAAGGCATCGCGCGAGACTTCGCGTTCTTCACCGCTTTCCATGACCTTCACACGGAACACGCCACGGACCAGTTCTTCCTCACCCAGGAACAGCACGTGACTGGCATTCTGCTTGCCGGCCCGTTCCATGCGCTTGCGCAGGGAGCCCTTGTAGCCGATCTCGGTGCGGATACCCTGCGCGCGCAGGGCCTGCAGAATCTGGCACACCGCCGCCTCGTCCGGGGAACCCACAGGAACGATCACGACGGAACGGGGTGCGGGTGCCACGTCCTCAAGCAGCATGGCCAGCCGCTCCACCCCGGCTGCCCAGCCTATGGCGGGAATATCCGGCCCACCCATCTGCTTGACCAGCCCGTCATACCGCCCGCCAGCCAGCACGGTGCCCTGTGAACCCAGGCGGTTGGTCACGAATTCGAACGTGGTGTGGTTATAGTAATCGAGCCCGCGGACAATGCTGGGGTTGATCGTGTAGGCAATGCCGAACATGTCCAGCTTCTGGCGCAGTTCGTCCCAGAAGGCGCGCGCCTCCGGCGTGAGGAATTCGGCCATCATGGGGGCATCGGCCACAAGGGCGCGATCAGCAGCGTCCTTGCTGTCGAGAATGCGCAGCGGGTTTTTTTCAAGCCGGGCCAGACTGTCTTCTGACAGGGTGCCTTTATGGGCCGAAAAATAATCCACCAGCGCCTGCCGCCAGGCCGTGCGGCTTTGTGTGTCACCCAGCGTGTTCAGTTCCAGCGTCACGTAATCGGCAATGCCCAGCGCCTTGAGCACGGCATGCCCCAGGGCAATGGCTTCGGCATCGGCCAGAGGTTCGGCAGCCCCGATCAGTTCTGCCCCGATCTGGTGGAACTGGCGGTAACGCCCTTTCTGCGGGCGTTCGTGGCGGAACATGGGGCCTGCGTAAAACACCTTTTGCGGCAAAGACTGCGTAAGCGCATTCGTGACCAGCGCGCGGCAGACGGCCGCTGTCCCTTCCGGCCGCAGGGTCAGGCTTTCGCCATCGCGGTCGGAGAAGGAATACATTTCCTTGGACACCACGTCCGAGGTATCGCCCAGGGAGCGGGAGAAAACGCGCGTATCCTCGAAAATGGGGGTCGACCATTCATCAAAGCCATAGAACCCGGCAATCTCGCGCGCGGTGCCGACGACATGCGCATGGCGCCGCTGCTCCTCACCGATAAGATCGTGCGTTCCTCTTACAGGCTGAATGGTGCTCACGGTATGTTCTGTTCCCGACTGGACGCCCGCCCCGGCAACAGGGGCTGGCCGACCTTGTTTTTCTTTATGATATCAGGGTGATATCGGGCGCGCGCCAATGGCGCGGCCAGACCGCGCCACCAGCACACCGCCGGATGTCATTTGGCGGAGGCCATGTCCGGCAGTTCGGACTTCTCGCCTTCCTGCTTGGCCTTGGCTTCTTCCGCCTGGATGGCGGCCACGCGCTGCTCGACCAGTTCCACGACATGTTCGATCATGTCGCCACCAGGGATGGTGTGGTCCTGCTTGCCGGCGGAATAGACCATGTGGCGTCCCGAACCACCGCCTGTCACACCCAGATCGGTCATCAGCGCCTCACCCGGGCCGTTCACCACGCAGCCGATAATGGACAGCGTCAGCGGGGTCTTGATATGCGCCAGCCGGTCTTCGAGCGTCTGCACGGTTTCCACCACGTTGAAGCCCTGCCGCGCGCAGGACGGGCAGGAAATGATCTTCACGCCGCGATGGCGCAAGCCCAGGGATTTGAGAATATCCCAGCCCACCAGCACTTCCTCTTCCGGTGCTGCGGACAGGGAGACACGCATCGTATCGCCCACACCGGCCCAGAGCAGGTTACCCAGCCCGATTGAGGACTTGACCGTGCCCGCCCGCTTGCTGCCCGCTTCGGTAATGCCGATATGCAGCGGGTAATCGCAGGCTTCGGACAGTTGCTGGTAGGCGGCGACGGCCATGAACACGTCCGATGCCTTCACGCTGATCTTGAATTCGCGGAAATCGTGATCTTCGAGAATCTTGGCGTGTTCCAGAGCACTTTCCACCAGCGCTTCGGGGTTGGGCTCGCCGTATTTTTCCAGGAGATGCTTCTCAAGCGAACCGGCATTCACGCCGATACGGATGGAACAGCCATAATCCTTGGCGGCGTTCACCACCTCACGCACACGCTCCGGGCTGCCGATATTGCCCGGGTTGATCCGCAGGCAGGCCGCCCCGGCCTTTGCCGCCTCGATCGCGCGCTTGTAGTGGAAGTGAATGTCCGCCACGATCGGCACGTTCACTTCACGGACGATTTCCGCCAGTGCCGCCGTGCTTTCCTCGTCCGGGCAGGACACGCGCACGATATCGACCCCGGCCAGTTCGGCCCGGCGAATCTGCTCGATCGTCGCTTGGGCATCGCTGGTCAGCGTATTGGTCATTGTCTGAACGGAAATCGGTGCATCCCCACCGACGGCGACCTTGCCGACATGGATTTTCCGAGATTTCCGACGCTCAATATGCTGGTAAGGCCGGTAGCCGCTCATCTTACATCCTTTTGTCGAGACGACAGTTGGCGGGCACAACCGTGTTCGGCGCCACGGCTTGCACGCGAGGTTTGGTGTTGTCCTGCCAAAAACGGAGCCAGTTGGCTACACATAAAGCATGGAAAGAGCCATTCAGCGCGCGTCGGTTCCCTGGAGCTGACGTGCGTTCAGGTCATCGGCGCTGGGTTCATCCGCGCTGGATGACGCCTGCGGCGGCATTGACGGCGCATGCGTTGCAGCAGGCGGAACAACAGGAGCCACGACTGCGGCCGGTGCGTCGCGCACGCCCTGTACCGCAGGATTATCATTAGCCGAAACCGGGCCTGCCGCCAATGCGGGCTGCACAGCACTACCAACCGATACGGCAGCCGGTGTCGCCAGGGATCCATCGCGCACGGCCTGCGCACTCAGCAAAAGATGCCTGCGTACCGCACCGTTCCGCCCCAGTGCCGGGGTGGTCACGCCACCCGCGCTCACCACGATACCGCCCGCATTGCCAACAGTCAGGCTATAGGGACCACCCGCCGCGGGCACCGTCCATTCCTCATCGGGTTGCAGCACATGGTCATAAACCGTCTTGCCCTGCGTATCCTTGACCTGCACCCAGCTTGCCGCCTGCGCCTTCACGACAATCTGATCATCCGGCACGGCCTGCGCCACGGGTGGCACCACCTGCCCGGTCGCGGGCGGAACAGGAGCAGCCGGTGTCGCGCCGGGGGCTGGGGGCAACGGGTCAGCAGCACCCTGGCCCTGCATGGGGGGTGGGTCCTGCAGCACTGCGGCATTACCGGCATTGGCCACCGTTGCCGTATTCCCCGCCTGGCCCTGCTCCACCGCCTGGGCCGCCGCATCCGCGACGGAAGGGGCAAGGGGCTGGGGCATGCGGGTCGCGTGTTCCGGCAGAAGGGACGCCACCTGGGGGGATGGCGTGTTGCGCGTGGCCTCACCCTGCATCAGGCTGGCCACGGGCGGCACGTGTTCCGGCAGGGGGGAGCTACGCCCCACAAAGCAATACCACCCGACATAACTTGCCAGCACGACCACAAGACCCAGCGAAATGGAAACAGCAGGTGGCAGGCGGCGGTCGGGCACGGGATCGGGGAAATCGAGTACGGGCTTGTGCACGACCGTCCGGGTTTCCTGCCGGTAGCGGTTGATCAGAATGGCGGGATCGAAGCCGAGGGCCTGCCCATAGGTGCGCAGGAAACCCAGCGCATAGACCTCGGCTGGCAGCACTTCGGGCAGCCCGGCTTCCAGCGCATTCAGATAAACGTCACGAATCCGCAGCCAGCCCGATACCTCTTCGAGCGACCAGCCCAGTTGCTCACGGCGCTCACGCAACGCCCGGCCGACGCCCAGAGCTGCGACGTCGGGTAAGACATGGGACGGGTTTTCCTGTCCCTGCTCGGCACCGTGGGCGTGTTCAGCCATCAGCATCCATACGTCGTTGTTGTCTGACCAGAGCTACCACGGCCTGGTCAATCAGGTCAGCAATAATCTGCGCAACCGGCTGCACGGCCGTGACCATGCCAACGGACTGCCCCGCCATGACCGAACCATGTTCGATATCGCCATCGATGACCGCGCGCCGCAAGGCCCCGGCCCAGAAATGTTCGATCTCGAGCTGCGCTGCCTCACGCGTCAGGTCTCCGCCCTGGAAGCGGCGGATGACATCGGCCTGGTGGGCCAGGAATTTCCGCCCGCCCTCATTCGCAAGCCCCCTTACCGGAATGACCGGAAAGCGCTCATCCAACTGGGCGGATGTCACCGCATCGCGGGCTGCGGCGCGCACAAAGGCCTTCTTGAACTTTTCATGCGCGATGCTTTCCTGGGCTGCGGCAAACCGCGTGCCAAGCTGCCCACCCGCGGCCCCCTGCTCCAGGTAGGAGACAAGCGCATCCCCCCGGCCCAGACCGCCCGCGACGAACACCGGAACGTCACGGATATGGGGCAGGATTTCCTGCGCCAGAACCGTCAGCGAAACCGGGCCGACATGCCCGCCCGCTTCCGCACCTTCGATCACCAGCGCGTCCACACCCATGCGGACCAGCCGCTTGGCCAGCACCAGCGCGGGCGAGAAGGCGACAACCTTCGCGCCACCGTCCTTGATCGCCTTGATGGCAGCCCCGGGCGGAATGCCCCCCGCCAGCACGATATGCCCCACCCCGGCTTCGAGACAGACCCTGATCAGGTCGTCGAGCATGGGGTGCATGGTAATGAGGTTCACGCCAAAAGGCTTGTCGGTCATTTCACGCGTGGCTGCGATTTCCTCGGCCAGGCGGTCGGGCTCCATGGCCCCGCAGGCAATGACGCCGAACCCGCCCGCATTGGAAATGGCGGAAACCAGATGCCGCTCGCTCAGCCACGACATCGCCCCGCCCAGGATGGCGTAAGGCGTGCCCAGAAATTCGGTGCCGCGGGCCCACAGCCGGTTCAGCCGGTTGCGCGCGCGCGTCCATTCCACATCCGTGGGTGGGCGTTCGGCCAGAAGGGCTTCAGACATTGTCCAGGCCGTAGGCTGTGTGCAGCGCACGCACGGCAAGTTCCGCATATTCGGCTGCAACCAGGACCGAGACCTTGATCTCGCTGGTGGAAATGGCCTGGATGTTGATCGAACGCTCATACAGGGTGCGGAACATGGTGCTGGCCACACCCGCATGCGAGCGCATGCCCGTGCCCACCACGCTGACCTTGACGATATCGGGGTCGGTCAGCAGTTCCTCGTACTGCACGGCGTCACGGACGGATTCCAGCACGCTGATGGCGCGCGGCAGGTCGGTCTTGCCGGTGGTGAAGGTGATGTTCGTGGTGCCGTCGGCCCCGGTGGCCTGCACGATCATGTCCACGTTCACGTTGCTTTCGCTCAGCGGGCCGAAAATAGCCGCGGCAATGCCGGGACGGTCGGGAATACGCCGCACCGACACCTTGGCTTCATCACGGGAATAGGCAATGCCGGTGACCAGTTTCTTTTCCACGATTTCGTCCTCATCCACCACCAGGGATCCGGGAAGCTGGCCTTCCATGACCGCCGGACCATCTTCAAAACTCGACAGCACCTGCACGCGCACACCCTGGCGCATGGCCAGGGCCACGCTGCGGGTCTGCAACACCTTGGCCCCCACAGACGCGAGTTCCAGCATTTCCTCGTAGGTAATCTTATCGAGCTTTTGCGCCTTGGAGACAATCCTGGGATCTGTCGTGTAGATCCCGTCCACGTCGGTATAGATATCGCACCGATCGGCCTTGATCGCGGCCGCAAGCGCCACGGCCGATGTATCGGACCCGCCGCGCCCAAGGGTGGAGACCCGCCCGTCGGGCGCCACGCCCTGGAACCCCGCGACAACGGGCACGACACCTTCGGCCATGCAGCCCAGCAGGTGTTCGCCGTCGATCGTGTCCAGGCTGGCCTTGCCATGCGCCGAATCGGTGCGGATCGGCACCTGCCACCCCGCGAAGGAGCGCGCGGGCACGCCAAGGCTCTGCAAGGCAATGGCCAGCAGCCCGCTTGTCACCTGCTCGCCGGTGGCGACGATCGAATCGTATTCCTTGGGGTCATGCAGGGGGGACAACGCCTGGCAATAGCCGACCAGCCTGTTGGTCTCGCCCGCCATGGCCGACACCACCACAAGCACGTCGCACCCGGCGTCCTTCTGCTTTTTGACACGCTGGGCCACGGCGCGAATACGATCGAGATCCCCCACGGACGTGCCACCGAACTTCATGACAACCCGGGGTGCGGAACCGGACATAGCTTTTATCTCCACCTGAGCAGGTCGCAAAAAAACCTGCCCCTCACGCGCTCTCCTGCTATCAGCGATGACAGAAAAGACGCGCGCGGACAGTTGCGCAGCTTCACAAGGCGCGTCACATACCCTTCTCGGCCCCCTTTCGTCCAGCGGGGAGACCAGCAGGAAAGGAATTTGTTGTATGTTTGCATCCACTCCCCAGGCAGACCCGCAGAAAGATCCCCAGCCCGCTGGCTCCGTTTGCGCCGAGGAAATCGCCCGTTTCAGCGCCCTGGCGGACCAATGGTGGAACCCCACGGGCCCCATGCAGCCCTTGCATGCCATGAACGGGCTGCGGATCGACTGGGCCTGCCGCCATCTGCCCCTGCGCGGCAGGACATCACGCCGCGCAAGGGTGCTCGATATCGGCTGCGGAGCAGGTCTTGCGAGCGAGGCGCTGGCCAAGGCAGGCTATGACGTGCTGGGGCTGGATGCATCCGCCGACGGCATTGCCGCCGCCCGCCGCCACGTGGAAGCCCACCCTTTGCCCCCAGGCTCCGGCCCGCTGGACTACAGGGTCGGCAGTGCGGAAGAACTGGTGGCAGAACACCAGCGCTTCGATGCGGTGGTAGCCTTAGAAATTATAGAGCATGTCACTGACCCTGAAGCATTTTTTGAAATGCTGGCGCAGTTGGTGGAACCCACTGGCGTGGTGATTGTCTCGACTCTGAACCGCACGCTGCGTTCATTGGCCGTGGGCAAGATCGGCGCGGAATATGTCATGCGCCTGCTGCCCATCGGCACGCATGAATGGCGCAAGTTCATCCGCCCTGCGGAACTGGCCCATTATGCCCGCGCCGCCGGGCTGCGCATGGACGCCATGACAGGCATGGCCCCCACCAGCCTGCTGCCGCTGAGCAGCCCGTGGAAAGAAACCCGTGACCTTAGCGTGAACTATATAGCAGCGTTCCGAAAATACTGATTCTAAAGCTTTTTCATTCGCACCACAGGCGCTGGTGTTCGGCCAGCAGCCGGGACTTCACGCCTGTGCGGGCAAGGTCAGGAATTCAAAGCAGGTGGGGCTGCCCACGGGCGTGAAGTCCCATGTGAAGTTGATCTTGCCGGTCAGGCTATCGACCTTGAAGGACGTGATGGAATCACTCCGCTGGTTCGCGACATACAGGTAGCGGCCCGTCGGGTCGAATTTCAGCGCACGCCCGTAATCGGCATGGGTCCAGATTTCATCCACCAGGGTCAGTGTCCCATCCGCTGCGATCTGGAAGACCGCGAGCGAGTCCCCCAGCCGGTTGGACACGTATAAAAACCGCGCATCGGGTGACAGCAGAATGCCTGCGGCCAGCGTGCTGCCATGGAAATGCGCTGTCAGGCTGCTGACCGTCTGCTTAGGGGTAATAAGCCCCGTCTGCGGATCGAAATCGGCCACGACCACCTTGGAATCCTGTTCACACAAGATAAACAGCCTGCGGCCGTCCTCGCTGAACTGGAAATGGCGCGGGGCGGAGCCGGGTGTCATGGGAACGAACGGCACCTTGGCAGGGCTGAGGCGACCGCTTTGCATATCCAGCCGCCAGACATAGACACGGTCCAGCCCGGCATCGGCCACCAATACGAACCGGCCGGACGGGTCGGCATGGATCATATGCGGATGGGCGGCCGAATGATCGCTGATCGCAAAATTGCCCGGCGGGTTATCCGCCGCCCGATCGGGCATGCGCGGGCCGGAATTATGGATGAGCGTTGTCATCTCACCCAGCGAGCCATCGGGTTTGACCCTCAGCAGCGCGAACGTGCCGCCGGTATAGTTCGCGACCATCACATAGCGCCCGGAAGGATGCACGCTCAGATGCGCGGGATCGGCACCGCCCGAAGCAACCGTGTTGAGCTTGGTCAGCACAGCACTGCCCTGGTCGATCGAGAAAGCCGTAACGGAACCGCTATGCTGGTCGTTATAATCGTTGATCTCGTTCACCGCGTAGAGAAACCGCCCGTCGGGCGACAATGCGATGAAGGACGGACTTGCGACATCGGCATAGGTCGCGACATGGGTCAGCGCACCGGTGTCGGGGTTCATTTCAAACAGGCCCAGCCCATCCGCATTGCCACCCGGCGGCCCATGCTGCGTATAGCCGCCGACATAGCAGAAGATCCGTTTGGGGGCGGATTTCACGGCACCATCGGGGGGTGCCGAGCCGGCGGGAGAAGCGCCGCCCTGTGCTGCCGGGGCCTGTGCCGGTTGTGCCTGAGCCTGGGATGGCGCTTGCGCACGGGCCTGGCCACACGCCACGCTGCCGGACAAAACCCCGGCTGCAAGGCTGCCCTGCCAAAAGGTTCGCCGCGAAATTCGTCCCGCCATCCGGGCACCTCCTTCCTTCAAGTCCGGGGATTTCCCGCAGGAGATTTCCCTCAGTATCCCCTTTCAGGGCATTTTACACATTGGCCCCATCGGCGGTCCCGTGTAACGGGTCCAGGTCTGGGTTTCGCCAAAAATGGGCAGGCCGAGATAGCCGCGCAGCTTCAGCACATCCGGGCGGGGGGACCATATCTGCGCATCGTAGACATGCCCTGTATCGGGGTCGAGAATCTGCCCCCCCAACCGCCCCTGGTTGTCATCCAGGGGGGTAAAATCCGTCAGCATGGTAATTCCGCATTCGGACTTGCCGTCATGCCCGTGCGGCACGTCCGTGCCATCGTAGCGCAAGCCCACAAGACGGCCGCAGACGGTCTGCCCGCATTGCTCAATCCTGAAAACACCGTCGTGATCCTGGCTGAGCCAATAGCCCATCAGCGCCCCGGAGGATGCGGCATACAGCGTCCGGGGAGCCGCAATACCCAGGAACAGCCCCATGGCCAGCGCGGACGCCACACGCCCCCAGACCTTGCGGTTCCAGACTGCCCGGCCCGTATCCCTGTGCCTTTTCATGCCTTTTTCCTCCGTCGGGCCAGGAAGAGTAACCACGCCGCACCCGCTATCTGCACCGGCAGGGACATTCCGCCCCTGCGGTAATACCTCATAGGGCGTGGCCTGTATCCCGACCCATCAATTCTCGGTCTTGCCTATCCAGGGAATGGTATGAAACTCCACCCCCTCGTCTTCCAGTGTTTCGCGCTGGGGCTGGGTCATGTCCCCGTAAATACCGCGTTCGGGGGCATCGCCCTTGTGGATGCGCAACGCCTCCTCGGCAAAGCGTTCACCCACATTCTCGCAATTTTCTTCTATGGCGCGGCGCATCTGCCGCATGGCGCTGACCACGACATCGGGCAGGCCCGCAGGCGACTGCCTGCGTGCGACCGGCCCGCCGGGCCCGCCCATACCTGATGCGCCAGCCGGTTCAGCGTCAGGTGCATCGGGCGGGCCACCGGGCAGTTCCCTGCCCTGCTCGCCAGCCTGCTCTGCAACCGCGCGCGCGCGTCCACTGCTGACAATGGCCGGGGCCATGGGCGCCTGTTCCACCTTCGACGTGCCACAATCCGGGCAGGACAGCAGGCCCGCGCGTTGCAGCCGCGCGAATGTGGCACTGTCCCTGTACCATCCTTCAAACCCGTGATCGCCCGCACAACGCAACTGGTAACAGATCATTCCGCCCTACTTTCGCATGGACATGACCGCCTGGGCGGCCTGTCAGCCAAGGCCAAGCAGGGCGTCGAGCTTGCCCGAACGCTCCAGCGCCATCAGGTCATCGCACCCGCCCAAGGCGTTACCGCCGACGAAAATCTGCGGCACGGTAGTGCGCCCACCCGAACGGCTTGTGGACGCAGCCCGTTCGGGCGTGCCGCGCGGCGCATTGATTTCCTTGAAAGGCACGCCCTTACGTTCCAGCAATGCCACAGCACGCATGCAATAGGGGCATCCGGGCTGGGTATAAATTTCGATATCGGGCATGAGCAGACCTTCTGTCGTTTTTTCAGGCGCCCGGCCAGACCGGCACGCCCCCCGCCCTGTCAGGCACGGGTTTTGTTCATGTCTGACAACTCTATATCAACATCTGCGCGCGCAGGCACCACTCCGGCGACAAGAACATGCACGTTTTGCACCCCGGCCTCGCGCAGGGCCCGTGCGCAGGCCGATGCCGTGGCCCCGCTTGTCAGCATGTCATCCACCAGCACGACCTGCCGCCCTGCCAGAAGGTCGCGTCGGCTGGCGCGCACGCCCACCGCCTGGCTGACCTCCTTCTGCCGCGCGGCGCGGGAAAAACGCGCGAGCCGTGCCGTGGGTCGCCTGCGCACCAGGGCGTCGGGCATGTGATCCAGCCCGCTCAACCGCGCAACCACCCGCGCCAGAAGTGCTGCCTGGTTGTAGCGCCGGGCCAGCAGCCGCCACCGATGCACGGGCACAGGCACCAGAAGGCTGCCGGGCTGGAGAATATCCGCACCCACCGCAACCATGCGCGCGCCCAGATAGGCCGCGTTATCCAGCCGGTCGGCGTATTTGAGCTGCAGGATCAGCTCCCGCGTGCCTCCACCATACACAAAGGCCGCGCGGGCCTGCCCCCATACCGGGTGGTGGCGTTCGCATGCCTTGCATAGCCCCTGCGGCCCAAGCAGGGCGGCCGAGGCCTGCGGGGCGGCACAAGCCTTGCAGAAAGGCTGGCTGACGGGTTGCAGGCGGCCGAAGCATTGCGTGCAGACCAGCCCCGCCTGCGCCACGTCTGTCCCGCATAGCAGGCAGGAGGGTGGGTATAGCATGTCCAATGCCGCCCGCCCCATCCTGCCCATGATCGTCCCGCGCATTCTGGGCTCCCGCTCCCGTTACCGGCCGCCCGGCTTGGCAAAACACGCGCGAACGCGCACATCTGGCCTATGAGCACGCCGCTGATTTTCGACCCCCGCGCCGTAAGGCTGCACCGGGACCGGGCCGCCCGCCGCCAGGGCGATGTGGCCCCTATCCTGCAAGCCGCCACCGATAGTCTGATAGACCGGCTTGACGACATGGCAAGGCCTTTTGCCACAGCGCTCGATATCGGGGGCAGAGGCCTGGTGTGCCAGGCCCTGGCGCAGCGGGGCATTTCCGCCGTCGCCCTTGATGTATCGCCAGCCCAGGCGGCCCTGTCGGGCGGACCCGCCATCTGCGCGGATCTTGAGAGCCTGCCTTTTGCCGCCCGGAGCTTCGACCTGGTCACGGCCTGCCTGTCCCTGCATTGGGTGAACGACCTGCCCGGGCTTTTCGCCCAGATCAGGCACGTGCTGCGGCCCGATGGATTGTTTCTGGCGTCCGTGCCCATCCTGCCCACACTGGGCCCGTTGCGCAAAGCGCTGGAAGCCGCCGAACTGGCTGTAAGCGATGGGGTATCGCCCCGCGTGTCACCCCTGCCTACCCAGCAAAGCTGCGCGCAGCTCATGCAGCGTGCGGGCTTTGCCCTGCCTGTGGTGGATAGTGAGGTGCTGGACCTGCGTTACCGCACGCTTTGGGCCCTTATGGCGGATTTACGCGCGGCGGGTGAAACCAACGCCCTGGCCCTGCGCCCGCGTACCATGGCGCCGCGCATGCTTTTCCCCGCGGCCGCCGCCATGCTGGAAGAAACGGGGGAAGACAGCTTCGCCATGCCGCTGCACATGGCCGTGCTGTCCGGCTGGGCACCTGCCCCCACGCAACCCAAGCCGCTCGCACCCGGACAGTTCCAACACAATCTGGGAGAGTATTTCGCCACCGACCAATAGCCTCTGAACCCTTTGGTCGGGCCCTTCAGCCTGCACGATCAGCCGCGCCCGCCATCGCAAGCGTGGAATCGGTCACGGCAAATTCAGCCGCCGGTGACGCTCATATGGCGTTCGGGGCCCATGACCTGCCCGGATGCGCGTTCGAGCAGGAAGTCGTGCCGCGCGGGCTTGCGGGCAATGGCTGCGGCAATCACCTCTTCCAGGTCGTGATTGGTGGCCCCGCCGCGCAGGAGCGCGCGCAGATCCGCCCCGTCTTCATGGCCCAGGCAGGTATAAAGCCTGCCCGTGCAGGACAGGCGGACCCTGTTGCAGGTTGAACAGAAATTATGGCTCAGCGGCGTGATAAACCCCAGTCGCTGCCCGGTCTGCCTGACCCTTACGTACCGGGCCGGGCCATTGGCACCTGCCGCAACGCCCCCTACGGCAACGGGAATGGGGTCCAGCGTCCAGCGCTTTTCCAGCCCCGCCCGGACATCGGACAGCGGCAGGTAGCTGGCCTGCCTTTCCACCCCGGTATCGCCCATGGGCATGGTCTCGATCAGGCAAAGATCGGCCCCGACCTGCCCGCACCAGTTCAGCAGGTCATCGAATTCATCATCGTTCACCCCGGCCATGGCCACGGTGTTGATCCTCACAGCAAGGCCTGCCTGCCGCGCGGCACGAATACCCTCCAGCGTGGTTGCCAGGGTTCCGCGGCGGGTAATCCGCGCAAAGCGCGCCGCATCCAGGGAATCGAGGCTGACATTGATCCGCCGCACCCCGGCCCGTGCCAGCAGGGACGCATAGGCCGCCAGGCGGCTGCCATTGGTTGTCAGGGTCAGTTCGTGCAGGCGGCCCTTGTCCTCGGGCTGGTGCAGCAACGTGCCCAGCTCGGTCAGGAACAGGCCGATATCCTTGCGCACAAGCGGTTCACCCCCCGTTATGCGCAGGTGGCGCACACCGTGGGTCACGAAGACACGGCTCAGCCGCAGCAGTTCCTCGAAATCCAGCACCTCGGCCCGGGGCAGGAACGTCATGGTTTCGGACATGCAATAGGTGCAACGCATGTCGCACCGATCCGTCACCGATAAACGAAGGTAGGAGATCCGCCGACCGGCAGGGTCCATTAAAGAGGACAACATAGGTCCACTATATCAGAAACCCGTCCCGCTTTGAAACACAAATCCCAGCACGCCCCCCATGTGAGCAGCGCAGGGAAATGTGGAGCGGATTATAACACGCAAAAGGCGGTCTGGTTCTTCCAGGCCGCCTTGCAGGCGAGCATCACGCCTGCAACGGGCCAGTAGCAGGCCCCTGTCGGGGCGCAACCGCCGACCGAGGCTGGGTTAATGTCCCGCGTTGTTGCCCGAGAAATCCGGCCGTTCCAGGCCTGATTGTTCAAGCTGGCTGACAATAGCGTCCTTCAAGCGCTCCAGCCCTGCGGCGTCGCGCCCTTCGGCACGGGCCACCAGCACGGCCTGCGTGTTGGATGCACGCAGCAACCACCAGCCATCGGGGGTGTTCACGCGCACACCGTCGATTTCCGAAACATCGGCCCCGGCTTTGCGCAGTCGTTCCGCCACGTCCTCGATCACCTTGAACTTGCGATGATCGTCACAGTCAAAGCGCACTTCCGGGGTGGAAATGGTGCCCGGCAACGCTTCGCGGAAAGCGGAAAGCGGCTTGCCCATCCGCGCGATAATGCCCAGGGCGCGCACACCGGCATAAAGCGCGTCATCAAAGCCGTACCATTTATCGGCAAAGAAGATATGGCCCGACATTTCGCCCGCCAGGGGCGACCCCGTTTCCGCCATCTTGGACTTGATGAGCGAATGCCCCGTGCGCCACATCAGCGGCTTGCCGCCGGCGCGCGCGACTTCATCGAACAGGACCTGGCTTGCCTTGACATCGGCGATGATGGTCGCACCCGGGTGGGTTTTCAGCACATCGCGGGCGAGCATGATCAGCGTCTGGTCACCCCACAGGATTTCACCCTTGTCGTCCACCAGGCCGATCCGATCGGCATCCCCATCGAAGGCAATGCCGAGATCGGCCTTGTTATCCCGCACCGCGGAAATCAGTTGCTCAAGGTTCTTGGCCACCGTGGGGTCCGGGTGATGGGCGGGGAATGTGCCATCGATGGTCGCGTTGAGCACGATATGCTCGCCCGGCAGGACGGCGACGAGCTTTTCCAGGATTTCACCGGCCGAGCTGTTCCCGTTGTCCCAGACGATCTTGAGCTTGCGATCGCCCCCGTCATAATCCGTCACCAGCCGGCGGACGTACTCGTCGCGCAGGTCGATATTACGCACGCTGCCTTTTTCGGCAGGCACGACATCGCCTTTTTGCGCGTGCTCGCCCAGCGCGCGAATTTGCGCGCCGTAGAAAGGCTTGCCCGCCATCATCATCTTGAAGCCGTTATAGTCGGGCGGATTATGGCTGCCCGTGACCATGATGGCGCCATCCGCCTTGAGCGTGGCCGACGCGTAATACAGCATGGGCGTGGGCCCGCGCCCGACGCGCGTGACCTCCAGCCCGCATGCGCTCAAGCCTTCGACCAGGGCCTGTTCCAGCGTGGGGGAGGACAGGCGCCCGTCATAGCCGACAACGACCGTCTTGCCGCCGTTGCGCCGCACCATGCTGCCGAATGTCCGCCCGATGGCGAAGGCATCTTCCGCATTGAGCGTCTTGCCGACAATCCCGCGAATATCATATTCGCGCAGGCTTGTCGGGTCGAAGGTATGGGTGAAGGACATCAGACTTCTTCCGCATAACGCTTGAGGAATTCCCGCACGCCATCGGCCAGTTCGGGACGTTCCAGGGCGAAGGCGATCTGCGCTTCCAAAAAGCCGAGCTTGTTGCCGCAATCGTGGCGCGTACCTTCGTAGCGCAGGCCATGGAAAGGCGCTTCACCGATGGTCTTGGCCATGGCGTCGGTCAACTGCACCTCACCCCCCGCACCTTTTTCCAGCTTGGCCAGATGCTTCATGACATGGGGTGTAAGAATATAGCGCCCGATAATGGACAGGTTGGACGGCGCGTTTTCAGGCTGCGGCTTTTCCACAAGGCCCTTGACCTCGACCAGGCGACCGTCATCCTTGCCGATATCGAGAATACCGTAGCGGTTGGTATGGTCGCGCGGCACTTCCGTCACCGCGACCACGCTGCCGCCGGTCTCGTAATAGGCGTCGGCAAGCTGCTTGAGGCAGCCCGACTTGGACTGGACGATATCGTCCGGCAGGAGAATGGCGAACGGATCGTCGCCAATAAAGGAACGCGCGCACCAGATCGCATGGCCCAGGCCCAGCGGTTCCTGCTGGCGCACCGCGATCAGCGATCCGGCCTCGATCGAGCTGGGAGCAAGCGCTTCCAGGCAGTCGATCTTGTTGCGTTCCTTCAGCGTGCTTTGAAGTTCGTAGGCGATATCGAAATAATCGATCAGCGAGTCCTTGCCACGGCCCGTGATCAGGCAGAATTCCTCGATCCCGGCGGCGCGCGCCTCGTCGATGGCATATTGAATGAGCGGCTTGTCAACGACCGGCAGCATTTCCTTGGGCATGGCTTTTGTCGCCGGGAGGAACCGGGTTCCCAGACCTGCAACCGGCAGAACTGCTTTACGTAAACGCTTGGGTTTAGACACGAATGCAACACCTTAAAATATAGTTGAACATCGACCGTCTCAACCGGCCCGCACGGCCGAACCCGCGCAATACGATTGACGATACTTAATCATGGCAGGCCGCGCCAGACGTCACGACGCGAAGGCCTTTTCCCCCGGCAGGCCTGCTTTATCGACATATAGCGAAGTAGCCGACCTTTTCCAAAAACCGGAAAAGAACGGCGTGATTATGACCAAGCCGGGACCAAAAGCGGACAAAACCCCGCCATGCACGCATGATGGACATGCGCGTGCGTGCCCCAAAGGGGGCTGCACCCGCTTGTTCACGCATTTAGAATGACTTTTGGAAAAATTGGTGCGGTCGAGAAGACTCGAACTTCCACGGGGTTTCCCCCACAAGCACCTCAAGCTTGCGCGTCTACCATTCCGCCACGACCGCACGTGACAACCGGCACCGAAAAGGCGATACCGTGAGGTGAGATGCGTATAACCGAACCATAAACAGGCGGCAATGACCAAAGAACAAATTTTATGGGAAATCAGCAAAAACCAGGCTCCCTACCCGCTTGCCCTGGACCGCATGGAACGGATTTCCCGCGATATCCGCAGCGACAACGCGGCCGAGCGGGTCTGGTTGCTTGAACACCCGCCCCTGTTCACCTCCGGCACATCCGCAAAGCCCGAGGACCTGTTCAACCCCCATCACTACCCCACCTACCATGCCGGGCGCGGCGGGCAGTGGACCTATCACGGCCCGGGCCAGCGGACCGCCTATGTCATGCTCGACCTTGCCCGCGCGCACGCGCAGGTACCCCCGCGCGACCTGCGCGCCTACGTCCACGCCCTGGAAAGCTGGGTGATTACGGCGCTGGCGCATTTCGGCCTGAAGGGGGAGGTGCGCGAGGGCCGCGTGGGCGTATGGGTCACGGACCCCGCGACCGGGCGGGAGGAAAAGATCGCGGCCATAGGGGTGCGGGTGTCGCGCTGGGTCAGTTGGCATGGTGTTGCCATCAACCTCTGCCCCGATATGGCGGATTTCGACGGGATCGTGCCCTGCGGCATCCGCGACTTTGGTGTGACCAGCTTTCGCAAGCTGGGGCTGACCACCACGCTGGAGGAACTGGACGCAGCCCTGATGACAGCGTGGGAAAAGGTTTTCGGCAGCGTGCCTTCCCCCCTGCGGGAGGTCGAACTGAGCGAGGCCGCCCTTACACAGGGGTGAGCGTGATCAGCGTGACCTGTCGGCGTTCATCGACAATATGAACCTCGTACAAGGTCAGGCTGGTGCCGGAATCGCGAAAGCGCAAGGTCACCAGCCCCTGGGACGGGTTATCCGTTCGCGTGAGCGAAAGCTGGAGGAACCCGCCACCCTGGTGCAGATCCGTGACCGTAACGGGGCCTGACAGGCGCACCGGGTCGTCAAGCAGGAGGCCAAGCGGGTTATGCGCCAGGCCGATCCGGGTTTCCGAGCCGGACTGGCTATCCGTGAAAACGGCATGGTGCCCGCTGGCCCGCAGTTCCATGGCATGCGGGGCCGTGTACTGCATGTCCAGCGCGCCGGGGCGATAGGTCAGCACCCCGCCACCATGCGCCCCGTCAGGCCAGACCTGGGTAAAGGGCTCCTCCGCCAGGTTGACATGGCGCAGATAGGCCTCGACCCGGGCGACCTGGGGCGCCACCCCGGGGCCCGGCGCGCCCCCCTGGGACGTAGCGCACGCGGCCAGCGCCAGGGGGGCCAGTGCTGCGGGCATCAGCGCCATAAGCCTGCGGCGCGTCAGGGGGTGGGTATTCACGCGCCGTGTCCTTCCTCATCCGGGGTGCGCAGGGTCAGGGCCAGGGCATGCAGGCCGCTGGCGAACTCATCTGCTAGAATATCGTGCACCATGCGTGACCGAGTCACGCGGTTTACGCCTGCAAAAGCATCCGAAACCATATAAACACGGAAATGCGTCTCCGTGGCACCGGCCTCGGGGCCGCGCGTCATGGCCACATGGTGGGCATGACGGCTGCTTTCGTCCTGTATGTCCAGACGCAGCGGCTTGAACCGGGCCTCCAGCGTGCGGCGCACCCGCAAAGCGCGCTCCGGGCCCTGGGTGGCGGCGGCGGCAGATTCTGAAAGACTGGTCATATGCACGTTAACCCCTTGCGACCGACACGTTTGCGACGCAAATAACATTGAATGATGAAGCGAAGGAACACCCGTCCCCGCGCGTTTGACCCCGACCCCAACGCGCCGCAGTGCTGCTGCGACATGCCGGACTGCGCAAGCCCGGCAGGGTATCGCGCGCCGCGTTCGCGCGATGCGCTGAACCAGTACTACTGGTTCTGCCTGGAGCATGTGCGCGACTATAATGCACGGTGGGACTACTATAAAGGCATGTCCACAGCACAGATCGAAGCCCAGCTACGGGCCGATACGCGCTGGGACCGGCCAAGCTGGGCCTTTGGCCAGAGCGCTTCCTCCCGCCGGGCGGCCCCCCAGGATGACGATATCCTGGACCCGCTGGATATTCTGGGCCAGCATCGTCAGGCGCGGGCCGAACGCGCGCGTGCGCAGGCGGCCCCGCGCACGCCTTCCGCCCTGCGCGAACCCCTGGCCATTCTGGGCCTGCCCTGGCCGGTTTCGCTCGAAGAAGCCAAGACCCAGTACCGCGCCCTTGCCCGCAAGAACCACCCCGATACCAACAACGGCAGCCGGGCGGCGGAAGAACGGCTCAAGCAGATCAATGTCGCCTTCACCATCGTCAAGACGCATCTCTTGACGGAAAACCTCGAAAAAACAGGCTGATCATGTATCCTCGCCCCGCTCTTCGCACAGCGGGCCAGCCTCCCGCCCCACCATACGACCAGACGGACCATCATGACGGATATCCTTTCCTCCACATCCACCAGTGACCTGCCCCCCATTTCGGCCATTTCGGTACCGGACCGGGAGGTTTCGGTGCGTGATGTGTTCGGAATCGAGTCCGACATGACCGTGCCCGCCTTTTCCATCCGCACGGACCATGTGCCCGAAATCGATCCGGCCTATCTGTTCGACCGCGAAACCACGCTGGCCATCCTGGCGGGCTTTTCGTTCAATCGGCGCGTCATGGTCCAGGGCTTTCACGGCACGGGCAAATCCTCGCATGTCGAACAGATCGCGGCCCGGCTGAACTGGCCGTGCATCCGCATCAACCTGGACAGCCATGTCTCGCGCATCGACCTGATCGGCAAGGACGCCATCGTGGTCCAGGACGGCCAGCAGGTGACCGAATTCCAGGAAGGCCTGCTGCCGTGGTGCCTGCAACGCCCGTGTGCCCTGGTTTTTGACGAATACGATGCCGGCCGCCCCGACGTAATGTTCGTGATCCAGCGCGTCCTGGAAGTGGAAGGCAAGCTGACCCTGCTGGACCAGAACCGCGTTATCACCCCCAACCCGTGGTTCCGGCTGTTCGCCACCGCCAACACCGTGGGGCTGGGCGATACGACCGGCCTGTACCACGGCACGCAGCAGATCAACCAGGGGCAGATGGACCGCTGGAACATCGTGACATCGCTCAACTACCTGCCCCATCAGCAGGAGGTGGGCATTGTCTGCTCGCGCCTGGGTATTGCGGCCGACGACAAGGCCGAACGCGCGAAGATCGACAACATGGTGGCCCTGGCGGCCCTGACCCGCGCCGGCTTCATGGCCGGGGACCTGTCTACTGTCATGTCGCCCCGCTCGGTCATTGCCTGGGCGGAAAACGAACGCATTTTCAAGGACATGGCCTTTGCCTTCCGCGTGACCTTCCTGAACAAATGCGACGAGGCCGAACGCGGCATGGTGGCCGAGTACTACCAGCGCTGCTTCAACAGCAGCCCCCTGCCCGGCCGTGGCGGCTGAGGGGCAGATAGATAAAGCACAGACCCCATGGCCGAGCACACAAAGGGGCCGGCAGGCCCATCCTCCCGCCTGACGCGCGAAGCGGCCGAAAAGCAGGCCGACGCCTTTAAACAGGCCACGGCCGCCACGCTGCGGGCCATGGGCGGCCAGCGTGAGGCGGATTTGTCCTTCCATAGCGGGAACATGCCGCTTGCGCCCTTGAGCCTGGGCGAGAAAATCCGCCTGCCCAACCCGTCCATGGCCCTGGACGAGGCTGAAAAGCAGCGCCTGCGTGGCACGGCCGATGCCCAGGCCTTGCGCCTGAAACACCACGACTTCGCGCTGCATGCCGCCCGCCAACCCGCCGATACGCTCGCGCGTGAGGTATATGACGCGCTGGAACAGGCCCGCATAGAAGCCGTGGGCGCACGCCACATGAAAGGCGTGGCGGCAAACCTGCGCCACCGCCTGGAACGGGAGGTGCATGCCTACGGCCTGGAACGCATGACCGACCCCAGCCAGCTTTCGCCCGTGGTGGGGCTTGAACTTCTCGCGCGTGAGAAACTGACGGGCGAGCCCATGCCCGAGGCCGCCCGCGCGATCGTCAGCCAGTGGAAGGCCACCCTGCCCCCGCAGGCGCTGGACGCGCTGGACGCACTGGCCCACGACCAGGACAGCCAGCGCGCCTATTCGCGCGCGACACGCAAGCTGCTGGCCGCCTGTTCCCTGACGGAGGAAGAAGCGGTTTCCGAGGATGAGGAAACGCAGGACGAGTCCGGCACGGACACGACCGATTCGCCCGATGACGACGCGAACCAGCCCCCACCCGACGAACAGGACGAGACCACCGCGCAGGAACCCGACCTGTCGGATGCCGTCACCCAGCCGCAACTGCTGGCCGGCGGGGGCGAAAGCTCCGACGACATCGCCGAGGAAGAGCAGGAATCCGGATCGGCAGAAGGCACGGGCGATGCCGCGGGACCGGGTGGCCGTTCGGAGATCGAACCCGGTGAGACCGGCAAGGGCTACCACCCCTATACGACCCGTTTCGATGAGGAAATTCCCGCCGAGGAACTGTGCGACCCGGAAGAACTCAACCGCCTGCGCCATCAGCTAGACCTGCAACTGGCGACCCTGCACGGCATTGTCTCGCGCCTGGCCAACCGGCTGCAACGCCGGCTGATGGCCCAGCAGACCCGTTCGTGGTCCTTCGATCTGGAAGAGGGCATCCTGGATGCGGGCAGGCTGTCGCGTATCGTGGCCAATCCGGGGCTTTCGCTGTCCTACAAGCGCGAACGCGATACGGAATTCCGCGATACGGTCGTGACCTTGCTGGTCGACAATTCCGGCTCCATGCGGGGGCGGCCCATTTCGGTCGCGGCCGCCTGCGGGGATATCCTGGCCCGCACGCTGGAGCGCTGCGGCGTGAAGGTGGAAATCCTGGGCTTTACCACCCGGGCCTGGAAAGGCGGGCAAAGCCGCGAGATGTGGTTGCAGAACCACAAGCCCCCCAACCCCGGGCGGCTGAACGATCTGCGCCATATCATCTACAAGGCGGCGGATACGCCCTGGCGGCGGGCGCGCGCCAATATGGGCCTGATGCTGCGTGAAGGGCTTTTGAAGGAAAACATCGACGGGGAAGCCCTGCTCTGGGCGTGGCAGCGGCTGAAGGCCCGGCCGGAATCGCGCAAGATCCTGATGGTGATTTCAGACGGCGCACCGGTGGATGACAGCACGCTTTCGGTCAACCCCGCCTCCTACCTGGAAGACCACCTGCGCGAGGTCATTCACATGATCGAAAACCGCAGTGCGGTGGAACTGACGGCAATCGGGATCGGGCACGATGTCACCCGCTATTACCAGCGTGCGGTCACCATTACGGATGCGGAAGAACTGGGCGGCACCATGCTGCAATCGCTCTCCGCCCTGTTCGCGGAAAAACGCGGCCTGCACAGGGGCCGCCGCACCCCCCGCTGAAGGAACGGGCTCAAGGAGCATCTTTGCAGGTCGCACCCTGCATGACGGGCGCACCATAACGCTGCGACATATATGCGGGCGGTGTGTTGGCCATCTGGCTGACCGGGGCCGGATAGTACCGCTCAGCCCCCTTCCCCGGCGGTTTTAGCCCACGGGGGTGGGGGAACACGCCTGGGGTGCAACACCCAGCCGGAGTTGAGCCAAGTCCAGCAGGGCATCGAGCATGATGTCGGCATCCTGCTCGGTCGTGCGGTGGTTTACCATGGCCGCACGGATTGCAAGCTGCCCGTTGATGCGCGTGGTCGAGGGTGCGGCAATGCCGCTTTCATGCAGATCCTTCACCAGTTCGGCGTTCAGCCGGTCCAGATCCTGCCCATCGGCCACGACCAGGCGAAAACAGACAATATTCAGCGTAACGGGGGCCAGCAGTTCCAGGCAGGGCGTGCGGCTGACACGTGCGGCCAGATGCCGGGCCACCGCACAGGAACGGGCGACGACCTCACCCAGCCGGTGGGTGCCGAAGCCTTCGAGCGCGAACCACACCTTGAGTGCCCTGAACCCACGGGACAGGTCCGGGCCAAGGTCGCAGAACCACGGGGCGTGAGCCGCAAGGCCCCTGTCCTCGCGCGCCAGGTAATCCAGCGCCTGCGCGAAGGCGGCGGCCTGGGCTCCCGGATCGCGCACCAGCACGCAGCCCGCGTCATAGGGCACCTGCGCCCATTTATGAAAATCGAAGGCCAGGCTGTCGGCCCGCTCCATTCCCTGCACCAAAGGCGCGTGCTGGGCGGACAGGCGGGCCAGGGCACCGAATGCGCCATCGACATGGAACCAGAGCTTTTCGGCTTGGGCCAGATCGGCAAGCTCGTTTAACGGGTCCACGCTGCCGGTATCCACCGTGCCGGCGGTGCCGATCACCATGAAGGGCTCGAACCCGGCTGCACGGTCCTCCGCCAGCATGTGGCCCAGGGCGGCAAGGTCCATGCGGTGGTCGCGGCCGGTGGGCACGCGCCGCAGGGCCTGCATGCCCAGCCCCGCCATATCGAAAGCCCGCGCCACGCAGCCATGGGCGGTCCGGGCGGCGTAACCCACCAGCCTGCGCCCACCCACACCGGCCTGGCGTAATGCGGCACCACCCGCCACGGCGCGGCTGGCCGTGAGAATGGCGATGAAATTGGCCATGGACGAACCTGTCACCAGCAGCCCCGTCGTCGTATCTGGGAAGCCGAACATTTCCGCCGCCCAGCGAATGACCATGCGTTCGACATCGACCGGCGCATGGTTGCGCCCGCCCAGATTCGCATTAAGCCCCGCTGCCAGCATATCCGCCAGCATGCCCTGGGCCGTGCCGCCGCCATGCACCCACCCCATGAAACGCGGATGCCTGTTGCCCACGGAATAAGGCTGCACGGCCTCCACAAAGCGGGCATGCAATTCGCCCAGATCCCGCCCTTCCACCGGCAGGGGGGCGGTGGCAAAGCCCGCGCGCAACGCGGGTGGCATGGGCTGCCAGACCGGCCCCGCCGCCACGTCGCGAATGTTGTCGATCATTGCGTCAAGCATCCTGTGGCCCTGGGCGCGCAGGTCTTCCCAATCTTGGGGATCAAGGCCAGCCACGAATATTCCTTCCGTCGTGTTGCATGCTATCGCGGGGTCTCAGACCGCCTGCTCGGCCAGCTTGTTTTCCTCACGCGTCTGGCGGGCAAAGCGGCGGGCGAGCATGGCGCAGACAAAAAGCTGGATCTGGTGATACATCATCAGCGGCAGCACGATAATGCCGACAGTGGCGGGCGGGAACAGCACATTGGCCATGGGCACGCCCGATGCCAGCGTTTTCTTGGAACCGCAGAACACGATCGCGATTTCGTCCTTCAGGGGCACGCCTACCGCGCGCGAACCCAGGATGGTGATGATAAGGACCGTAGCCAGCAACGCCGTGTCGGCCAGGGCGATCATGCCCAGTTCGGCCGGCGGCAGCTTGTGCCATAGCCCCTGCATGACCGCATCACTGAAGGCGGTATACACCACCACAAGAACGGACCCCCGGTCCGAAAAGGACAGAAGCGTCTTGTTGCGGTGCGCCCAGTCCCCCAGCCAGGGCTGCACAAGCTGGCCCAGCACGAAGGGCAGCAGAAGCTGGTAGACGATATCGAGCGGGTTGCCGCCCACCGCACCATGCTGGCGCAGTACAAGCCCCACCAGAACGGGCGTTATGAAAATACCCAGCACGTTGGACGCCGTCGCCGCGCAGACCGCCGCAGGCACGTTCCCCCCCGCGATGGACGTAAACGCAATGGACGACTGCACGGTGGAGGGCAGGCAGCACAGGAACAGGATTCCCAGCCACACATCGGGCAGCAGCAGGCCGGGGAACATGGCGTGGGCCGCCAGCCCGATCACGGGAAACAGCACGAAGGTGCAGCACAGGATGATGATATGCAGCCGCCATGCCACCAGCCCTTCCACCACCGCCGCACGCGACAGCCTGGCCCCCTGAAGGAAGAACATGAGCGAAATCAGCCCGATGGACAGCCAGTGGAAAACCGGCACCGCCGCACCGTGGCAGGGTATGATTGTCGCCAGCAGGATGGTGCATACCAACCCGACCAGGAAAGGGTCCATTTTCAAAAACCGCACTGGCTTTGATCCTCCACGATCAGGCTTGCTTGCGGTGTCTACTTACGGCACTCTCCGCCTGAAATGAAGCATAACTCTTTTTTATACTTCCTTGTTCGCGGTGTCGTGAGCCTGGGCGCCATTGCGGGTGCCGGGTCATCGGCCCTTGCGGCCGCGCCTTCGGGCTGCGCCCTTATTCGCCACGCCGCCATGCAGGACACGCCGCAGGGCGTCACCTATGACGGTTTTTCCATCAGCACGCCTGATGGCGGCACAAGGCTGAACGCGGCGCATTATGTTTTTCGCGGCCAGGGCGCCAGTGCGGACAGCCTCCATGACCAGGCGGAAGCCGCGGCATTGCTGCTGGTATCGGCAATGTCAGGACTGCACAACGGTGCGTGTTCGAACTGGCTTGCGGCACAGGGTCGCCAGGTCGCAGCCACACTCAAGGCGGGCAAGGGCTACGACCTGACATGGCAGAACGCCACGGTCGTTCACGGCACCGCACAGGTGGGCCTGGGCAGCGTGCGCTACCAGATGCAGCCCGCCACCCCCCAGCAGATCAGCTCCGTTTCCCTGTCCATGAACGGGGTAAGCTTCCACAACGTCGCCAATCAGGGCCTACTGCCATCGGCCGCCCGGGCGGTCTTTTCCCTGCCTGCGAATGAACTGCCCGCTTTGATGGACGCCATTGGCGGGCGGAGTACGGCAAGCCCGGCCGTGCATGCCACCATTTCCAGCCTGGAAGCCAGCCAGGGTGCGATCAGGCTGCAAGGCCATGGCCAGGCGACCCTGACCGGCAATGTGGGCAACACATCGGCTTCTGGCCATCTGGAAATCGCCAATCTGGAATCCCTCATCGAGAAGGCCCGGTCTGAAAAGCAGATCAAGCTGGCCGCGGCCCTTGTGGTCGCACGCCTTGTCAGCCACCGCTCGGGCGAACAGAACACCTGGGATACCACGTGGGAAGGCGGCGTGCTGACGGTCAACGGCTTTCCTCTGCCGCTGCGCTAATCCCGCGCGGACCATTCCCGCCCGAAGCCCGCATAAACCGGCTTTGCGTGACAGATGGCTTTCAAGCAGCGGCCCTCTCCCTCGTGCCGGTGGTCCCCTGGAGCCCAGCCACTAACACGCCGGATGGGCCGACGCCAATCCTGCGCCCGTCCTCCTGAGCCCTAGGCCCCACGCCCTGACCGGCCTGCAAGTCACGGCGTGGGGGCGGCCATTTTCAGGCGGGTATTTTCTCGCACAAGGCGGCCAGATCCTTCAGAACCTTGCTGGCCAGGCCCACGCGCTGCACGTTGGTCAGTTCGCGCACGCAGGCCAGCTTGTGGTCGGGCCGCAGACGGACGGCGCCGTCCTTCCACTTGCCCATCCACTGCACCAGCCCGGCCGGATTGCCAAAGCTGTTATGGCGGAACTGGATCACCATGCCCTTGGGGCCGGCCTCCACTTTCTCGACCCCGGCCTTTCTGCATAATCTTTTAATATCAACGATATCGAGAAGGTTTTTAACTTCTTCTGGTATCGCGCCGAAACGGTCGATCAGTTCCGCTTCCATCGCTTCGGTTTCCGCATCCGACGAAAGGCCGCTGATACGCCGGTACAGCCCCAGCCGCACGGGCAGGTCGGGCACATAGGTATCGGGGATAAGCACCGGCAGGCCCATGACGATGGTGGGCGTCCAGTCCCGGTCGTCATGCGCCTTGCGGCCTTTTTCCGAACGCAGGTCGGCCACCGCGTCTTCGAGCATCTGCTGGTAGAGTTCTATTCCCACCTCACGCACATGGCCCGACTGCTGGTCGCCCAGCAGGTTGCCCGCGCCACGTAGGTCCAGATCGTGCGAGGCAAGCGTGAAGCCCGCCCCCAGCGTATCGAGCGTCTGCATCACCTCAAGCCGCTTCTGGGCAGAGACGGACAGCGCATGCGTCTGCGGCCACGTCAGGTAGGCGTAGCCGCGCTGCTTGCCCCGGCCCACGCGCCCACGCAACTGGTAAAGCTGGCCCAGCCCGAACATGTCGGCCCGGTGGATGATGAGCGTGTTCACCGCAGGCATGTCCAGCCCGCTTTCGACAATATTGGTCGAGAGCAGGATATCGTATTTCCCGTCCGAGAACTCGGTCATCACGCGCTCAAGCTCGGTGGGGGAAAGCCGCCCATGCGCCTGGATAAGGCGGGCGTCGGGCACGATGGCGCTCAGCCGTTCGGCCAGGCGGTCCAGATCCTCGATCCGGGGTGCGACACAGAAAATCTGCCCACCGCGAAAACGCTCGCGCTGGATCGCCTCGCGGATCACCACGCTGTCGAACGGCATGATGAACGTGCGCACGGCCAAGCGGTCGGTCGGCGGGGTGGCGATCAGGCTCATTTCCCGCACGCCGGAAAGGGAAAGCTGCAAGGTGCGCGGCAGCGGTGTTGCCGAAAGGGTCAGCACATGCACATCTTCACGCAGGGCCTTGAGCTTTTCCTTGTGCGCCACCCCGAAATGCTGTTCCTCGTCGATAATCAGCAGGTCGAGTGCAGCGAACTTGATGGTCTTGGCCAGCAGGGCGTGCGTGCCGATCACGATATTCACGCTGCCGTCGGCCAGGCCCTGGCGGATAGCCGTCGCCTCCTTGCCCGTGACCATGCGCGACAGTTGCGCCACCTTGACGGGAAAGCCCTCGAACCGGGCGACGAAGGTCCGGTAGTGCTGGCGTGCAAGCAGCGTGGTGGGCACCACCACCGCCACCTGCCCGCCCGACATGGCGGCCACGAATGCGGCGCGCAGGGCGACCTCGGTCTTGCCGAAACCCACATCGCCGCAGACCAGCCGGTCCATGGGGCGGCCGGAGGCCATGTCTTCAAGCACGTCGGAAATCGCACGGGCCTGATCGTCGGTTTCGATGAACGGGAAACGCGCGCAGAATTCGTCCCACATGCCTTCGGGCGGGGTCAGTTCGGGGGCTTCCTTCAGGGCGCGGGCCGCGGCGGTGCGGATCAGCTCACCCGCCATGTCGCGGATGCGCTTCTTCATCTGCGCCTTGCGGTTCTGCCAGGCCACACCACCCAGCTTGTCCAACGCCACGCCCGACTGGTCGGACCCGAACCGGCTGAGCAGTTCTATGTTCTCGACCGGCAGATAGAGTTTTTCATCGCCATCATAAAGCAGGCGCAGGCAGTCATGCGGGGCCACGCCGACACTGAGCGTTTCCAGCCCGTCATACCGCCCAATACCGTAATCCTGGTGCACCACCAGATCGCCCGCCGACAGTTCGCTGGCTTCGGCGATCAGTTCGTCGGCCCGGCGCTTGCGGCGGGGCGGGCGGCCGATCCGTTCGCCCAGCAGATCCTGTTCGGAAACAAAGGCCAGGTCATCGGCCACGAAGCCGCGTTCCAGTTCGAAGGCCAGCAGGCCGACCGGCCCTGCCTTGGCCTTGCGCGCACTTGCCCAGGTCTCGAACGTTTCGGTCGCCACCCCATGTTCGCGCAGCAGCACGCCAATGCGCTCGCGCGAACCACGGCTCCATGCCGCGACGTAAGCCCTGCGCCCGACCTGCGCCCATTCGCGCACCTGATCGCCCAGCAGGGTAAAGACCTGTTCACGCTGAGCACCGGGCACGATCTTGGCGAACATCTTGCCCGGCCGCCCGCCGACATCGACCCCGCCTGCCCCGTCTGGCTGCGCATAGGGGCTGAACGCCACCACCGGCAGGCGCGCCAGCGAGGCATCCCACCCCTTCTGGTCCAGGTATAGAAGATGCGGCGGCAACGCGCGGTAGGGCACTTCCCCTTCACGCGCGGGCTGGCGGCGGGCCTGATAATGATCGGCGATCATGTCCAGCCGTGCGGCCAGCCCTTCGGCCACCTGATGTTCGAGCGAGACAGCGGCCCCCGGCAGATAGTCGAACAGCGTTTCCATCTGTTCGTGGAACAGCGGTAGCCAGTGTTCCAGCCCGGGATAGCGCCGCCCGTCCGATACGTTCTCGTAAAGCGGGTCAGACGCGGCACCGGGGCCGAACACATCGCGCCAGCCGGTGCGAAAGCGCGAGATGGCGGCAGAATCGAGCGAAAATTCCGAGACCGGGCACAGCACCAGGCTATCGCGCCTGTCGGTGGAACGTTGGGAGCCCGGGTCGAAGGCGCGGATGTTTTCCACCTCGTCACCGAACAGGTCCAGCCGCAGGGGTTCGATGGCTCCGGCCGGGTACAGGTCGAAAATACCCCCGCGCGTGGCGAACTCCCCTGCCTCCATCACCGTGTCGGTCCGCGTGTAGCCATTGGCGATCAGCAGGTCGATCAGGAACGCCTGATCCAGGCTTTCACCCGTGCGCAGGGTCAGGGACTGGCCTTCGAACGTCTTGCGCGGGGCCACGCGCTGCACCGCCGCGTTCACGGTGGTCAGCACCAGGCGCGGGCCCCTGGTGGGTTCGAGCAGGCGGGTCAGGGTCGCGACACGTTCGGCCACAATGGTCGGATTGGGGGAGACACGGTCGTAAGGCAGGCAGTCCCATGCGGGAAAACGCAGCACTTCGATATCGGCTGCGACAAAGGCCAGCATGTCGGCAAGGCGTGTCATGGCGCCGTCGCTGCGGGCAATATGCAGGACCGGGCCCTTGTGCTCGGCGGCGCGACGGGCCAGCAAAAGCGCGTCATACCCCTCGGGCACGCCCCAGATGGTGGCTATTTGGCTGTTCGCACCCGTGTTTGCTGTCATCTGGCCTTGCATCTCTTGCTCTGTTGTATCCCGCACCGGCCTGCTGCCCCATCCTGCCGGATGCCTGGGCTGGCGTGGCCGGCCGGGGCTATTTGCCGCATCGGGTCCGGCAGGCATCCACCATGCGGCGCAGCATCGGAGTGACTTTTTCCTCGGGCAATGGCAGGCGGCCGAACAGCCAGTCCGTCAGGTCGGGATCGGGCATTTCAAGAATGGCCTCCATATCCGCCAGTTCGTCGGCATTCAAGCTGTCGGCCTGTTCATCGACAAACTGGCCGATCAGGATATCGGTCTCGAACGTGCCCCGGTGGTTGGCGCGAAACCGCAGGCGGCGCCTGCGGGCCGACAGGTCGTCCGGCGTGGCGGCAGCAGGCTTCCCGGATGAGTGTTGTGTAAAATTGTCTTGCATGGCTGTGCTGTCCTATACCCTTGCTGTTCCTGTGTGTCAGCCGCCAAAAAGAGGCCCGTGTACCCCCAGTGTCCAGCCCCCTTTCCTTCACATCCTCTTTCGTGCCGGCACAAGAGGGCATTTGCGATGTCCCCTCTGTTCTCGCACCCGTGCTGGCACCGCTGACCAGCCTGCCCGGCGTCAGCACCGCGCGGGCACGCCTGCTGGGCCGTATCGCACAGGGCAACCGGGTGGCGGACCTTTTGTTCTGCCTGCCTGAATCCGTTACCGATCGCAGGGCGCGCCCGACAATAGCGCAGATCAGGCCCGGCATGCTGGCAACGCTGACCGGCACGGTGCTGGACATTCGCCCCCCTGCCCCCCGCACGCGCCAGCCCTGGCGCGTGAGCATGACTGACCAGACAGGTATTCTCGAAATCGCGTTTTTCTCCCCCTGGCAGGCCAGGCAGGTCGTTCTGGGTGAGGCTATTGCCGTCTCAGGCAAGGTGGAGGCCTTTCACGACCGCCCGGTCATGACCACGCCAGACTACCTGCTACCCGCCCATGCCATGGCGCGTATTCCCCTGCTGGACCCCATATGGCCGCTGACAGCCGGGCTGTTCGGGGGCCAGGTGCGTCAGGCCATGACGGCCGCGCTCGATCGCCTGCCCCCCGCCCTGCCCGAATGGCACGACCCCACCCTTATACGCCACAAGGACTGGCCCGATTTCGCCACGGCCCTTACATGGCTGCACAGGCCCGACCAGATTCCCGGCAGTGCCCAGGGCGAAGACTGGCAGACCCTGCGCGCCCGTGCGCAGGCCCGGCTTGCCTGTGACGAATTACTGGCCGACCAGCTTGCCATCCGCATTGCCCAGAACGCGTCCCGTGCGCGGCCCGGCCGGTCTTTCCTGGGTGATGGGCACCTTCAGCGCCAGGCTTTGGCGACATTCGGCCACGCCCTGACGCCGGGCCAGAAACATGTGCTGCGCGAAATCGAGGCAGATATGGCCCAGCCCCTGCGCATGAGCCGCCTTGTGCAGGGCGACGTGGGGGCCGGCAAGACCCTTGTGGCCCTGCTGGCCATGCTCCGCGCGGTAGAAGCCGGTGCGCAGGCCGCCATCATGGCGCCGACGGAAATTCTGGCCCGCCAGCACGCAGCCACGTTCGAGCGCCTGTCCCCCGTGCCGGTGGCGTTCCTGTGCAGTTCCGTCAAGGGCCGTGCCCGCAAGCAGGCCCTGGCCGCCATGGCGGACGGCACGGCGAAGCTGGTTGTGGGTACGCATGCCCTTGTGCAGGAAAGCGTGCACTTTGCGGATCTGGGTCTGGCGGTGGTGGACGAACAACACCGCTTTGGCGTGGACCAGCGCCTGGCGCTGGTGGAAAAGGGGCATGAGGCGGACATGCTGGTCATGACCGCGACCCCCATTCCGCGCACCCTGCTGCTGACCCGCTTTGGCGACATGCAGATCAGCAGGCTGGAAGGCAAACCCGCCGGGCGCAAACCCGTGCGCACATCCGTGCACAGCCTTGGCGCGATGGACGATATACTCGAAGGCGTGGGCCGCGCCCTGAACAATGGCGCGCAGATATTCTGGGTCTGCCCCCTGGTATCAGAAAGCGAAAGCCTGGACATTGCCGCAGCCGAGGCCCGGCAGGCCGCCCTGGCGGCACGCTTCGGCGCGGCACTGGCTGGGAGCGGGACGGATGGGACGAGCGGTGCGCCCGCGCCCGCAATCGGCTTGGCCCACGGGCGGCAGGATACGAATGTGCGCGAACAGGCCCTGCAGGACTTCGCCACCGGCAAGACCCGCATTCTGGTGGCCACCACCGTGATCGAAGTGGGGGTGGACGTGCCCAGTGCGACGGTCATGGTCATTGAACATGCCGAACGCTTCGGGCTGGCGCAGCTCCACCAGCTTCGCGGCCGGGTGGGGCGTGGGCGCGATGCGTCCTACTGCCTGCTTCTGCATGACGAGGAGCTGGGCCACACCGCCAGGCGCCGCCTGTCCTGCCTGCGCGAAACCGAGGATGGTTTTGTAATCGCGGATGAGGATTTTCGCCTGCGCGGCGGGGGAGAAGCGACAGGCCGCCGCCAGTCCGGCCTGCCGGAATATCGCATGGCGTCCGACACACTGGTCGATCAGTTGCTGGACACAGCCCATAACGAGGCCACGGCCCTCCTGCCCGACACCACCAACCCCACAGATGGAGCGCCCACGGTCCTGCCCGCCCCGGTCAGCGCGGTGTTGAGCCTGTTCGGCAAGGCGGATGCCGCGCGCATTTTCAACAGCGGCTGAGCGGCGGGGCAGCCGGATAATCGCCTTGCCGGGCCTTCTGTAACAGGGCTGCCTTCAGCTACGGGTGGTTGCGGCCAGCCATGCTTTTACCTGGCCTTCGGGGTCGGGATGGCGGATAAAATCCGACACGGCGGCAACGCAATCCGCCCCTGCCGCGATACAGGCCCCCGCGCGCGCAAGTGTAATGCCGCCAATGGCCACCAGCGGCATGGGGCCGATCATTTCGCGCCATTCCGTCAGCCGTTCCGTGCCCTGGGGGCCGAAGGCCATTTTTTTCAGCTTGGTTTCCCATATGGGGCCAAGGGCCACGTAATCGGGCTTGCAGGCCAGGGCGCGCGCCAGTTCCTCATGACAATGGGTGGAAACGCCCAGCCGCAGCCCACCCTTGTGAATGGCGGGCAGATCGGCCGTATCCAGATCCTCCTGCCCCAGATGGATGTAGTCGATCCCTTCATCCAGCGCGATCTGCCAGTAATCGTTCAGCACCAGGCACACGCCAAGTTCCTTCGCACTGGCATGCGCGCTGCGTATTTCGGCCAGCAGGGCGGCGGCGGGCAGGTCTTTCAGCCGCAACTGGATAAAGCGCGCCCCGGCACGGCCCAGCCGTTCCACCCAGGCGGCGGAATCCACCACGGGGTTGATCGGCTGGGGAATGGCGCGGGCCAGGGCCTCGGCCGAAGCATGGGGGGCGGTTGAAAGAGGCGAATTCATCCGAGCAATGCCTTTCCTGCAAGCGGGGTGGACGGGGCTGCCATATCCCGCTCTTCCATAGGGTCGGCGGTTCGGGCCAGGGCTCCGGCCTCCACCGCCAGGCGGAAGGCCCGCGCCATAAGGGCGGGGTCCCCCGCCTTGGCCACGGCGGTGTTGATCAGCACCGCGTCATACCCAAGTTCAAGGGCCTGCGCCGCGTGGGAAGGCACGCCGATCCCCGCATCCACCACCAGCGGCACACCGGGAAAATGCGCGCGCAGGGCCCGCAGGCCAAAGACATTGTTCAGCCCCCGCCCCGACCCGATGGGCGCGCCCCAGGGCATCAGCACCTCGCAGCCCGCAGCCATCAGCCGTTCGGCCACCACAAGGTCTTCCGTCGTGTAGGGGAAGACCTTGAACCCGTCTTCGGCCAGGATGCGTGCTGCCTCGACCAGGCCGAACACATCAGGCTGGAGGGTATCCTGTTCCCCGATCACCTCAAGCTTGATCCAGTCCGTGCCGAAGACCTCACGCGCCATATGGGCGGTGGTCACGGCTTCCTTCACCGTGTGGCACCCTGCGGTGTTGGGCAATACGGGCACGCCCAGTTCCTGGATCAGCGACCAGAACGCCTGGCCCGCGCGCGCGCGGGCCCCTTCGCGCCTGAGCGAGACCGTCACCACCCCCGGCTGCGCCGCCAGGACTGCGGCGCGCAGGATATCGGGGGATGGATATTGCGCGGTGCCCAGCATCAAAGGTGAAGACAGGGTCGTGCCGTAAAATTCCGCGCTCATGGGTTATCCCCCCTGCATGGGGGCGACAATTTCCACCCGCATGCCTTCGATAATGGGTGTTCGCTCACGCTGGGGGGCGGGCACGAACACCCCGTCCAGCGCGGTTGCGATACGCGCCCCGCTATAGCCCAGTTCATCGATCAGGGCCGCCAGCGTGCGGGCCGACACCTCGTGCGTCTCGTCATTGACCACAAGTTTCATCGGTCGTTGCTCCTTAACCCTGGGCGCCAAAAATCAGGTCGGCCGCTTCCCGCGCGCGGGCGGGAGAAAGCAGGAAGCCGTGCCTGTACATGCCGTTGATGAAAACATGCCGCCCATCCCTGCGCACGCGGGGCATGTTGTCGGGGTAGGACGGGCGCAGGCCCACGCCCATTTCCAGAATTTCCGCCTCGGCAAAGCCGGGATGCAGTGTCCAGGCGGCGTTGAGCAGTTCCATCATGGAGCGCACGGTCATGCCACCGGCATCTTCGCTTTCCACCATGGTCGCCCCCACCATGAACACATGATCGGCACGGGGGACGATATAGACCGGAATACGCGGGTGCAGCATGCGCACGGGGCGGTGCAGCACCACGTCGGGGCAGCGCAGCAGCAGCATTTCACCCCGCACGCCGCGCAGGCCTTCCAGCGTGTTGCGGGCGTTCAGGCCGGTGCAATCCACCACCCAGTCGAACGCGTTATCGTCGGGCGGGGCGTCATCCATGTTCGCATGCCCACCCAGATGGCGCAGCCTGTCGCCCAGTGCTTCCAGCGCACGGCGCGGGTCTACATGCCCTTCATCCGCAAAAAACAGGCCTTTCTGGAAACGCCCGGCCAGATCCGGCTCCAGTTCGGCAATTTCAGCCCCCCCCACCTGCGTGAAATGCGACGTGCGCCGCCCGAAGCGTGCTATTTCGCCCACGTCACGTGCGGGGGCCAGCACCAGACTGCCCTCACGCGTGACATCGGGCACATGGGCTGCCCACCAGTCCACCGAATCGACCGACTGGGCCGTGACCTCCGCCGGTGCGGACTCTGCCTCGCACCAGGGGGCAAGCATGCCACCCGCCATCCAGGACGCACCGGCCCCGACCCGGCCCGCGCGATCGACCAGGGTCACGTCCCCGCCCCGTTCGGCCAGGGTGACGGCGGCGGTCATTCCCGCAACCCCTGCCCCTTTTACCAGAATACGTGGTTTAGCGTTCATAAGCCTGATCTCTGTCCCAGTTGTATCGTCTCGACAAGACCGCACCCCGCAGGCAGGCTGTTATACCACATCCGCCCCGGCGCACAGCATGGCCCATGCCCGGCCAAAGCCAGACCCGGCCTGCCCCGTGATTGAGCCGTTGCGAACAAGGCGTGCGTGGAATGCGGCTTTAATCAGAACGCGCGCACCAGCAGCACCATGACCAGGCAGCATTCCGTCACGGCGGTCACGATCCAGCGCACGCCCATATAACCTGCGGGCAGCCAGCCCCTGCGCCAGGCATTGCGTTCGCACACCGCCATGAGTGCGAACGCCACCACCAGCAGGGCGATACCGGCCAGCGGCACCCAGGCATAGGCCATGCAGGCCGCGGCCCAGCCGACCAGGGCGGGCACCACACCCAGGGCCAGGCGCAGGTTATCCACCTCGTCCGCCCCGGCTGTCATGATCAGGCGATCGGTCTGCAAGGCCTGCCCCCAGTGCACGGCACCCATGAAGGAAAGGGAAACCGCGCCATAGGTGACAAGCATCATCAGAAGATTGGGCACGGGCACGCCAGAGTCGAAAAAGACAATGCCCGCGCTGCACGCCACGAAGGGAACAACACCCGCCAGCATGAGAACCACGGCCAGAAAGGGAAGTTTCTTCATTGCTTGGGATCCTGCTCCGTGAATATCGTGTTTTCGCCATCGCGGTGTTGACAGCAAAGCCCAACAGGAGGCCACTAGCAACCGCACGGAATAGCGATTCCGGTCTGCTCCGTCAGAAACCAAGAATAAGGCGGTTGGGGCATCCCCCGAACCCGTAAGCCATCAGGAACGGAAATACCATGAGTGCCATTGTCGACATCATCGCGCGTGAAATTCTGGACAGCCGGGGCAACCCCACGGTGGAGGTCGACGTCGAACTGGCGTCCGGCGCCAAGGGCCGCGCGGCTGTTCCATCCGGTGCCTCGACCGGCGCGCATGAAGCCGTGGAACTGCGTGACAAGGACCCCAAGCGCTATGGCGGCAAAGGGGTGCTCATGGCTGTGGAGAATATCGAAACCGAAATTCTGCCCACCCTGCAGGGCGCTGAATCCTCGGACCAGATCGATATCGACAACGCCATGATCGATCTCGATGGTACCCCCAACAAAAGCCGCCTGGGTGCGAACGCCATTCTGGGCGTGTCCCTGGCCGTGGCCAAGGCGACGGCCGCGGAACTGGAAATGCCGCTCTACCGCTATATTGGCGGCCCGTTCGCGCATATCCTGCCGGTGCCGATGATGAATATCGTCAATGGCGGCCAGCATGCCGACAACCCGATCGACATTCAGGAATTCATGATCCAGCCGGTGGGCGCGCCCACGGTGGCTGACGCCATTCGCTGGGGTTCTGAAATTTTCAGCCAGCTCAAGAAGGCGCTTAGCGCTGCTGGCCACAACACCAACGTGGGGGATGAAGGCGGGTTCGCCCCAAGCCTGAAATCCGCCGATGATGCGCTGGGCTTCATCACCCGCGCGGTGGAAGCCGCCGGCTACCGCCCCGGGCAGGACGTGACCTTCGCGCTGGATTGCGCCAGCACGGAATTCTACCGCGATGGCCGCTACGTCATGGAAGGGGAAGGCAAGAGCCTGGATTCCGCTGGCATGGCCGCCTACCTGGCCGATCTTGTGGGCCGTTACCCGATTGTCTCCATCGAAGACGGCATGGCCGAGGACGACTGGGAAGGCTGGGCCCTGCTGACCCAGACCCTGGGCCAGAAGGTGCAGCTTGTGGGGGACGACCTGTTCGTGACCAACCCCGAGCGCCTGCGCCGTGGTATCAAGGACAAGATCGCCAACTCCCTGCTGGTCAAGGTCAACCAGATCGGCACGCTGACCGAAACCCTTCAGGCGGTCGACATGGCCCACCGCGCCGGTTACACCGCCGTGATGAGCCACCGTTCGGGCGAGACGGAAGATTCCACTATTGCCGACCTGGCCGTGGCCACGAATTGCGGGCAGATCAAGACCGGCTCGCTTTCGCGTTCGGACCGTACGGCGAAATACAACCAGCTTATCCGCATCGAGCAGGAACTGGTCACCGCCGCGCAATATGCGGGCTATTCCATCCTGAAAACGGCCTGAAAACGGCCCGGACACCGCACAGACCAGCACCCCGAAACCCTATAACCGCCTGTAAAACGGCGGGACAATGGTTCGGGGTACGAAATCACTTGTACGTGCATGGCGTTATGGATTAAAACGACTAATGCGTTATAGAGTGGATGGTTCTTTACCGTAGGCGAACCCGAAGTGCAGATTGGTCGTATCATCCGTCGAGTTATCCGGGCTGTTGTCCCACCCATGGTGTTCCTGGGGATTACCGGCTATTTCGGCTGGAACGCCACACAGGGTGAACACGGCATGCACGCCTATCACGAGCAGCTTGGGCTTCTGGCCCAGGCGCAACAGGCCCACCAGGACGCGCTGAGCGAACAGGCGATCTGGCGTAGGCGCGTGAACGGGCTGAAGGAACAATCGCTCGACGCCGATATCCTGGATGAACGCGCACGCGCCATGCTGAACATGGCCGACAAGAACGATATCGTCATTCCCTATGACAGGCGCGCCCCGCTCTTTTAAGCCGCCGGCACTTTCCCCGCGCTCTCCCCCCCGGCAGTATGCCGTCCCGCTGGTGGGCTCTGTGTGCACCTCCCCGCCACTGCTATGAGACTGCCTCAGACAGCCCTCAAACAACGATGCTCGGCATGCGGGGTTTTCGAGGCTGAACGGCCGGATTGAAAATTTTGCAGCGCGCAACCGTGAGCAAGCAAAACACCACGCTCTATGCCAGCGCGGCTGTATCTCCATCCCTGCGCGCAACAAAAAACGGCGCCTTGCGGCGCCGTTCCGATCCGGGCGTCAACCGCCCCGATAAAGACCGATCTTATTTGATCTTGGCTTCGCGGAACACGACGTGCTTGCGCGCCACGGGATCGTACTTCTTCAGTTCCATCTTGCCCGTATGCGCGCGGGCGTTCTTCTTGGTCACATAGAAGTATCCGGTGTCCGCCGTAGAAACGAGACGGATCTTGATAACGTTGGTCTTGGCCATGGCTTCCTCAGCAGGACAGGATTGCGGAACCGGGCATGCGGCTCCGGCGGTGTTCAGTTGGGCGCAAAATGCGCATACAAAAGAAAAAGGTCAAGCTTTCTTGCATCAAAGCAGCACCACGGACACCAAAAGGGGACCATTTTATGCTCGATGTGGCAACCGCACGCGCCCGAATCCTTGAAAACATACCGTTCTGCGGGCAGGAAACCACACCGCTCACCCAGGCCTGCGGCCGCGTTCTGGCCCAGGACCTGCCAGCGCGGCGCGCCAATCCGCCGGTTGGTGTCTCCGCCATGGATGGCTACGCCGCCCGTGCGGCAGACACCAACCCCGGCGCCGTGCTGCGCGTGGTGGGCGAGGCCCCGGCCGGTCATCCGTCAGGGCAGACAGTGCAGACTGGCGAATGTGTGCGCATTTTCACCGGCAGCCAGATCCCCGATGGGGCGGATACCATCATCATCCAGGAAAATGTGGTGCGCGAGGGGGACCGGATAACGCTTTCGCAGCCGGGCAAGCCGGGCCAGTTCATTCGTGCGCGCGGGCAGGATTTCGACCGGGGCGACGTGCTGGTTCGGGCCGGGCGCAGACTCGGGGCGCGCGATATCGGGCTGGCGGCAGCGGGTGGGCATGTGTGGCTGCCAACCGCACGCCGCCCCCGCGTGGGCGTTCTGGCCACGGGTGACGAAATTACCCTGCCGGGTGACCCCATTGCCGAAGACGGCGTGTTCAATTCCGCCGCCTTCATGGTCAGCGCCTTTCTGGATCAGGCAGGGGCCGAGGCCATTATGCTGCCCGTTGCACGTGACAACACCGCAAGCCTTGCGCAGAGCCTTGCCCACGCCCGGCAGATGGACATGCTGGTGACAATCGGCGGGGCCAGTGTGGGCACCTACGACCTGGTGCGCAGCGCGCTGGACGAGGTGGGGCTTGCGCTGGATTTCTGGAAAATTGCCATGCGCCCGGGCAAGCCGCTGCTTTCGGGGCGGCTGGGCAATACGCCGGTCATTGGCCTGCCGGGCAACCCGGTGGCGGCCTTTGTCTGTTCGGTCGTGTTCGTCGTACCCGCCATCCAGGCCATGATGGGCATGCATGTTTCCCCCCAGCCCCAGACGGAGGCCGCCATTCTGGCCAGCGCCGTGCGCGAGAACGACGAACGCCAGGATTTCCTGCGCGCCACCCTGTGCGAAGACCCCCAAGGCGGGCTGCCAAGGGTCACCCCCTTTGCCCGGCAGGATTCGGCACAGCTTAATATTCTGGCGCAAAGTCAGGCACTTGTGCTGCGCCCGCCCCACGCCCCCGCACAGGATGCAGGCACGATGTGCCACATGATACGGCTGGGGTGAAAACATACGACCCTGCGCGAAAGCATTGACAAAAAACGAGAACTTACATAGAACAAAATCTGGTTTTCCAGAATGTTCAATCGTCTCGCCGGGGTGCGACAATGCTGACTCGCAAACAGCACAAGCTGCTTCTTTTCATTGACACGCACCTTAAGCAGACGGGGTTTTCGCCTTCTTTTGATGAAATGCGCGAAGCCATGGGCCTGCGCTCGAAATCGGGCATTCACCGGCTGATTTCCGGGCTGGAAGAACGCGGTTTCCTGCGCAGGCACCACCACCGCGCCCGCGCGCTGGAAGTGCTGCAACTGCCCGAATCCGTCGAGGACCTGCCCCCCAACGTGATCAGGGGCAGCTTCACCCGCCCCAGGACGGAACTGGTCAGGGTACCGCTTTACGGCCGCATTGCCGCGGGCCTGCCGATCGAAGCCCTGGCCGACCCCGTCGCGAACCTGACGGTGCCGACCGAAATGCTCGGCAATGGGGATTACTACGCGCTTGAGGTCAGCGGCGATTCCATGACCGATGCCGGTATTCTCAACGGTGACCATGTCATTATCCGCAAATCCGACCAGGCCGAAAACGGGCAGATCGTCGTAGCCCTTATCGACGAGCACGAAGTCACCCTGAAGCGGTTGCGCCGCAAGGGCGGCATGATCGCCCTTGAACCCGCCAACGCCCAGTATGAAACCCGCATCGTGCCCGCCGACCGGCTGCGGATTCAGGGCGTGCTGGCAGGGCTTTTGCGGCAGTACTGAGCGCGCAGGCGGTATTTTCGTGCCCATAGTGTCATGGGCCCGTCTGCCGTCGCATGTGCCGTATTGTCACGCTCGATGCCGACCGAACTCCCACACCGCGAGCGCCCCCATTCACGTGCCTGTTCGCCCGCCGGGCCATGAAGGGGCAAATGTTTCCTCCCATGACGGAAGCCGCGCTGCCAGTTCGGCCAGCGTGCGGGGTGTGACGTCTTCGCACCAGGGGATTTCAGCCAGAATGCGGACCTTGCCCAGGCTCTCGATCGTGCGGCGGTTTTCGGGGTTGGCTGGACCGTTCAGCACCACGCCTGCCACGGCAATGCCCCGCTCGCGCAAGGCCCCCAGGCTGAGCAAAGTATGGTTGAGCGTGCCCAGCCCGCTGCGGGCCACCAGCACCACGGGCAGGCCCCACAGGGCGGCGAGGTCGATCATCATCATCTCATCCGTGGCGGGCACCATCAGCCCCCCTGCCCCTTCCACCACCAGGGGCCGGTGGGGTTCGGCAAGCGGCAGAGCCAGACGGGCCGGGTCGACCTGTTCCGCCTGGGCACGGGCTGCCGCCTGTGGGGAAAGGGGTGCCTGGTAAGCGCCAGCGGGGGGGAAGCAATGCGCACCGGGCACCAGCCGTGCGACCGTGGCCGTATCGCCTTCGTCCTCCGCCAGCCCGCTTTGCAGGGGTTTCCAGTACAGTGCCTGCCAGCGCTGGACCAGGCAGGCCGAAATCAGGGTTTTACCCACCCCCGTATCGGTTCCGGTGACAAAAACCCCCTGGCGCGGTGGGCGGCGAAAACAGCCATAGGCCAGTTCCCAGCTTATGGCCCCGCCCCCCGCATTCAGCCGGTCGGCCGCGCGCCTGATCTGGCCCACGGACAGGCGACCGCCCCCCTCACGCGGGACGGCAGCGCCCGTGGTCTTCAGGTGCCGCAGGAAATCCAGCCCGGTGGGGAAAACCTGCTCGTAGCGCGCAACCCGCCATGCGCCGGAACAGGGATAAGGCGTCCAGCCCGCCACGGTCTTCGCATTCGGGTAAGTCGGAGTAGCCGCCTGCGCCCCTTCGGCAGCACATGCCGCGCGCCATTGGGCAAATGTGCCCCCCAGCAGGGTGGATACGCCAAGCAAGCCGCCCGGTGCCAGCAAGACTGCCAGTTTTTGCAGCACCTCGGCCGGGTTTTCCAGCCATTGCAGCACCATGTTGCCGCAAATGACATCGAACGGCCCGTCCACATCCGGCCGGGTCGCGTCCATGACGTGGAACATCGCGCGATGACGATCAGGGAGGAAGGCCGCCATCCGGTCGCGGGCGCGGGCAACCATGCGGGGGGAATAATCCGTGGCCACGATCTCGGCCTGGGGCCAGCGGGCATGCAACTGCTCGGTCAGCAGGCCGGTGCCACAGCCGATTTCCAGAATACGTGCGGGACCATGCTCTGCCTCATGCGCAGGCCATGCCCCGGCGGCCAGGGCGTGCGCTATCTCCGCAGCCAGTTCCCCGGCTGAAAGGCGCTGCACCACGGCCGCCGTGTCGTAACGCTCGGCATTGTCGAAGCTGCGCCCGATCAGGGCCGCACGAGGTGTGGAAGGGGTGGGGGTCATGCGCCGGGCTGCTCCATGTGCCGCGCCATCCCGCGTAGAAAACGCGCGCACTCATCGGGGTTCGTCAGGGGTAGCAGGTGTCCGCCCTCCAGCCATTCGATAGTGGTCTCAGGCGGGAGGGAGGCCGCAAGCATGGCCGGTGGCACGACCTTGTCCTGCCGCCCGCCCAGCACGCCTATGCCTTCCGCCATGCTGGCCAGGCGCTTGCGCGCATCTGCCTGCATGAGCATATCCAGCCCCACGCGCAGGTGGTCGGTATTCACCGGGCAATCCGTGGGCAGTGCCGTTGCCCCGCAAGTGGTGCGAAACGCATTCACGACGTCCCTTGCATCGGTCTGGAGCCCCTTGAGCATGCGGGCCAGAATACGGGGGGCCGTGCCCTGCGCAAAGTCCGCGCGGGCGGCGAAACAGCCAAACGCATTTATGCCCACAAACCTGCTGCCCGCTGGCCATCCGTCCTGGCTGGCCAGCCAGAGAAAGCCCAGCGAATGCCCCACAGCCAGCACCGGGCACCCGTCCTGCCTGATCCGCTCAAGGGCTTCATCCGCGTGGGGCCGCACAGCGTCCAGAAAGCCCAGATCCGGCGTCATCACCCCGTTCCAGCCCAGCCTGTCCAGCACAGGTACCCAGACATCCGGCCCGAATCCCCAGCCATGCAGGAAAAGCGCGCGCATGGGCTGCATCAACCCATTGCCTTGCGGGCGGCCACGATGGCGGCGGCCAGTGCGTCTACCTGCGCGCGGGTATGGTGGGCGTGCAGGACAACGCGCAGGCGGCAGCTACCGGGCGGGACTGTGGGCGGGCGAATGGCGACGGCCAGAAAACCCGCCTGTTCCACAGCGCGCGCAAGGGCCAGCGTTTCTGTCTCCCCCCCGATCAGCACGGGCACGATCTGGGTGGTGGATGGGCCTACGTCCAGCCCGGCACGGCGCATATGCGCGCGAAATGCCTCCGCCAGGCTGGCGGTATGGGCGCGGGCTGCATCCATGCCGGGCAGCAGGTCCAGGCCCGCATCCACAGCGCCCAGAACCAGTGGCGAAGGTGCGGTCGAGAACACAAAGCCCGAAGCCGCGTTTTCAAGCCAGCGACAGACCGGATCGGACGCCGCGACAAAAGCCCCCATGCTGCCCAGCGCCTTGGAAAAAGTGCCAATGACAAGATCGGCCCGCCCGGCCACCAGCCCCTTGCCGCCTTCGCCCAGGATGCCGGTCGCATGCGCTTCGTCCACGCACAGGAACGCGTTGTTGCGGCGGGCCAGGTCGTGCAGGGCCTGCAGGTCCGCCCGGTCCCCATCCATGCTGAAGACACTTTCGGTCAGGATGATGCGCAGCCCTGGCCCCTGCACCTGTTCGAGCAGCGTTTGCAGATGGGCCATGTCATTATGCCGGAACCTGTGCGGCCGCAGCCCGGCCGCAGCACAGCCCTGGTAAAGGCTGGCGTGAATGAGTTTGTCCACCAGCGCAATGGCAGGTGCCCCCGTCTCCTGCACGGACAGGCGCGCAAGAGCCGGCACGACGGAGGCATTGGCCTGCCAGCCAGAGGAAAACAGCCGGGCCGCCTGCATGCCCTTCAGTTCCGCCACGCGCCGTTCCAGCCCGGCAACCAGGGGTGACGTGCCCGTCACCAGCCGCGATGCACCGCTGCCGCTGCCTTCCTCGCGCGCCCAGGTGCCGGCGCGTTCGGCCAGCAGCGGATGTGTGCGCAGGCCCAGATAGTCGTTGGAGGAAAAATCGACCAGCACGGTGCCATCGTCGGCGCGCAGCAGCCCCGGCCCCGCCCCATGCCACGACCGGCAGGACCGTAGACGGCCCTGCCCTGCCAAGCTATCCAGCCCTTTGAGAAAAAGATCATCGAACCGCATCATGACCCGACTTGGTGCCGGAGCCCACGCCCAAGGTCAATCACCCCGGTGCGTCCGCACCACCCTGCCCGCAGCAACGTCCCCTTTCCAACCCCCTTCCGGCCCCTTTAACGCATAGAAGAGAGCAGCCATGACCACCTCCCCCCTGCCCGCATGGTACCAGCAAGGGTGCGGGCATATCTGGCTACCGTACAGCCAGATGCAGACAGCCTCCCCCCCGCTTGCCGCCGTGCGGACACAGGGCAGCCGGATCACGCTGGCTGACGGGCGTGAACTTGTGGATGGGGTCGCCGCGTGGTGGACGGCCTGCCACGGCTATAATCACCCGCATATCCGCGAAGTGGCCACCGCCCAGCTTGCCACCATGCCGCATGTCATGTTCGGCGGCATGGTGCATGAACCGGCCTTGACACTGGCGCAACGCCTGTGCGCCCGGCTGCCCGGGGACCTGGAGCGGGTGTTTTTTTCGGATTCGGGATCTGTCGCCGTCGAAGTCGCCATGAAAATGGCCATTCAGTACCGGCTGAACAAAGGGGAAACGGGGCGGACCCGCATGCTGGCCTTCAAGGGCGGCTATCATGGTGACACGCTGGGCACCATGGCCATATGCGACCCCGAAGAAGGCATGCACCATCTCTATGGCAGCGCGCTGGCACGCCAGGTCATTGCCCCGCTGCCGCAGGACGAGGCCAGCAGCAGGGAATTTCACGCCCTGCTGGAACGCCACGCCCATGAACTGGCCGCCATTCTTGTCGAACCCCTGGTGCAGGGGGCGGGCGGCATGCTGTTCCACGCGCCCGAAGTCCTGCGCATTCTGCGCGCCGCCGCCGACCGCTACGACATCCTGCTGATCGTGGATGAAATTTTTACGGGCTTTGGCCGCACGGGCACGTTTTTCGCCTGTGAACAGGCCGGAATCGTGCCCGATATCGTCGCCCTTTCAAAAGCGCTGACCGGGGGTACCATGGCGCTGGCGGCAACGATCGCACGCAGGCATGTGTTCGAGGCGTTTTTGTCAGACAACCCCGAACACGCGCTGATGCACGGGCCCACCTTCATGGCCAATCCGCTGGCCTGTGCCTGCGCCAATGCCTCGCTCGACCTGTTCGAAAGCCAGCCCCGGCTGCAACAGGTGGCGGCCATCAACGCCGTCCTGACCGAGCAGCTTGAACCCTGCCGCAGCCTGCCAGGCGTGGTGGATGTACGTACCCTGGGCGCCATAGGCGTTGTGGAAATGCAGGCCATCACGGACCCCGAGGCGTTGCGTCAGCGCTTTATTGCCCAGGGCGTGTGGATCCGTCCCTTCCGCAATATCATCTACCTGACCCCCGCCTTCACGATTTCGGAGGCAGAACTGCACAAGCTGACCGGGGCAATCCGCACGGTGCTGGGCGGCTGAACGCCCAAAGGGAAACCTGCCGCAATCGCCCGCCACAAGGGTGGGGCTGGAACCCGGCCCCTTTCAGGCGGGTGGTGGCGTGTCCTGTGACCAGGCACGGGCGGCGTGTTCGTCCTCTTCCCGCGCGGCGACCCAGGATGCGTGACCGTCAGCGAATTCTTCCTTTTTCCAGAACGGTGCGCCGGTCTTGAGCCGGTCTATCAGGAAGGCCGTTGCGTCCAATGCCGCACCGCGATGGGCCGCGCTGGCGCCCACGAACACAATGGCTTCCCCCACCCGCAATGTTCCCACGCGATGGATCAGCGTGCAGCCGAGCAGGCCGAAGCGCTGGACTGCCTCATGCGCCAGGGCGTGAAGGATTTTTTCCGTCATGCCGGGATAATGCTCCAACGTCAGGCTGACCAGGCCGTTGCCGCCGCGCACCTGGCCGAAAAACAGCCCTACCCCGCCTGTCCGATCCGAAAGGGCAGAAAGACGCGCGATCTCGCTGGCGGTATCGAAAGGGGCTTCCTGCACGGCTACGTGGATGCCCGCCCCAAGGCTGTCCAACTCGGGGCTGCCCATCTCCGGGCTGCCCACCTTTGGCACGCCCGCCCCTGGCACGCTCATGGATATCATCCCCCGGTCATGGGCGGAAAAACCGCCACTTCGTCCCCGGGCCGCACGATCTGTTCCAACCCGCCCAATGTCTGGTTGATGGCCACGCGCAGCCGTGGTTCCGCCGCGAACGCACCGGCCACGCGCGGGTCCTGCTGCCCAAGCTGTGCCAGCAGGGCAGTAACGGTCATGCCGCCTGCGGGAAGGGTGGCCACCTGGCTTTCCCGGCCGATCTGCTCGCGCAGGGCGGCGAAATACAGGATAGTTACCGTGCTTGTCATGATCCCGACCTGTTCCGTCTCGCTACCGGGCGGATATGCGCCATAAGGCCGGGTGCCGTCCACTGCCATATCATTCCGCCCCGGCCGGGATGCATGAAGTCAGCCGCGGCACCTAGTGCGGCGCGGCAGTCCGGGCCTGCCCGCGGGTGCTGATCGAACCATCCGGCGCGATAATGGTGACCGTGCCATCGCCATTGGGGATTTCGATCGTGGCGGGGCCTGACTGGCTGCCTGTATCCGTATTCTTGATCGTTTCGTGATAGACGGGATTGGGCAGTGGCAAGGGGCCGCTGCCCATGGGGGCGTTACCGGCTTTTTCCTGCCGGCCGATGCTGATTTCCTGCCCGTCGGACATCTGGGGCTGATTTTCCAGCGGCGCTGTGCCGCGCTGGCGGGCCACATCGGCCAGCGAAGGCAGCGGCGGGGGCGGACCGGGCCAGACATTGCCCGCCTGCGGCAGCACGGGCGGTTCAGCAACGAAAAACCCCCGCACCCGCCGCATGTTCAGGTCGGACCCGCTTGGCGTATTCGGGTTATCACCAGGCAAGGTGACCGTGTCAGACAGGAATTTGCCAAAACCCGAACATCCGCCCACCAACACGCTCAAACCCAGAAGGGCGGCCTTGCGCATACCTCACTCCGCTTGTTCGTGCGTTCACGCTTACGCACACCGGCCGTCACGCAGTGCGGACGGTGCCGCGCCAGTTGGCCCTGACGCCTCGATCAGGGACGCATTACCCGGGCAGGACGCCCCTACAGGTCCACATGGCGCAAACCCGTGGTCAGATAATCCCAGCCGGTAATCAGGGTCAGGACGGCTGCGATCCATAGCAGAACGGCCCCTATCAGGGCCACATGCAGCCAGGGTGCCCCCAAAAGCACCCCCGTGCCATCCCCCGCGAGCAGGAAGCCGATGGCCGTCATCTGAAAACCGGTTTTCCATTTGGCAAGCCGTGTCACCGGCAGCATGGCGTGCCGTTCGGCCAGGTATTCGCGCATGCCCGAAACAAGGATTTCGCGGCAGAGAATGACGATGGCGGGCCACAGGCTCTGGTAAGGCAGGCGCGTGTAACCGGCCAGCACCATAAGGCAGGCCCCCACCAGAAGCTTGTCGGCAATCGAGTCGAACATGCGCCCGAAATCGGAAAGCTGATGGCGCGAACGCGCCAGCTTGCCGTCGAAATAATCCGTAATACCCGCGAGAATGAACAGCAGGCAGGCCGTGGCGTCGGCCAGGGGCGTGCCGCAGGCGGCAAACCCCACCACAATGGGAATTGCCACGATACGCGACAAGGTCAGGACATTTGGCAGGTCTGTCAACATCGTATGCAATGGTAGCGCATTTCCCCGCTGGCTGGAATGGCTAGTCCTATCGCAAACCTGTCAGTTTTTTCTTAATTTCATAATTCCGCTCCATTCCCGCGCCGATGCGCAACCGGGCATGGGTGCATTCTCATTCCGCCGTCCAGTCGGGGTGGAAGTGCCCGTAGATCGCGCGCGCCATTTCGTGGCTTATGCCCGGTGCCGCTTCCAGTTCCCCCAGCCCCGCCTGCTTGACCGCGCGCGCCGAACCGAAGGTGTTGAGCAGCATTTTCTTGCGTGCGGGCCCCACGCCGGGAATGTCGTCCAGTTCGGAGGTGACGAGCGTTTTCGACCGGCCCGCGCGGTGGGTGGTGATGGCGAAACGATGGGCCTCGTCCCGCAGGCGCTGGAGATAGTACAGGACCGGGTCGCGCATATCGAGCTGGAACGGCTCACCCTCGCCCGTGTGGAACCATTCCCGTCCCGCGTCGCGGTCGGGGCCCTTGGCAATGCCCACCAGCTTGACCCCGCTCACCCCCAGATCGTCCAGCACGCCGCGCACCGCCGAATACTGGCCAGCACCACCATCGATCAGCAGCACGTCGGGCCAGTTCGAGGTATCGCCCTCCTCCGCCTCCTTCAGGGCACGGCCGAACCGGCGTTCCAGCACTTCGCGCATCATGGCAAAATCATCGCCCGGGGTGACCGGGCCCTTGATGCGGAACTTGCGGTAGGCCTTGCGGTTGAAGCCTTCGGCCCCGGCAACGATCATCACGCCATACGCATGGGCCCCCTGGATATGGCTGTTATCGTAGACCTCGATCCGTTCGGGCGGGTTGTCGAGCCCCAGCACCTGCGCCACGCCTTCAAGCAGGCGCGCCTGCCCCGCCGTTTCCGCCAGCCGGCGCTTGAGCGCATCGCGCGCATTGGTGACGGCATGGTCCAGCACGTGTTTTTTCTCCCCGCGCTGGGGGTTCAGGATCTCGACCTTGCGGCCTTTGTGCAGGCTCAGCGCTTCTGCCAGCAAAGCCTGTTCGGGCAGGTCGAGATTGACCAGGATCTGCGCAGGAATGGGCTTGTCATCGTAGAACTGCGCGATGAACGCACCCAGGATATCGCCGGGCGCTTCGTCCTGCGTATGGGCGGGGAAAAACGAGCGGCTGCCATTGTTGCGGCCGCCGCGAATGAAGAACACCTGGATACAGACCTGCCCGCCTTCCTGCCAGAACCCCATCACATCCGCATCCTGGAGCGAGGCGGGGTTGATCACGCTGGATTCCTGCATCTGGGCCAGCGCCCTGATCCGGTCGCGCAGGACGGCAGCGCGTTCAAAATCAAGCGCTTCGGCCGCCTCGTTCATTTCACGGCCCAGCGTGTCGCGCAGGGCCGTGTCCTTGCCGGACAGGAAGTCGCGCGCCTGTTCCACCAGATGGGCGTAGGATGCCTGGTCGATCCGGTCCACGCAGGGGCCGGAACAGCGCTTGATCTGGTAGAGCAGGCACGGCCTGCTGCGGCTGTTGAACACCGCATCCGTGCACGAACGCAGCAGAAAGACGCGCTGGATCAGGTTCAGCGTCTGGTTGACCGCCCAGGCCGAGGCAAACGGCCCCCACAGCGAAGCCCCTTTTTCGGCCTTGCCCCGGTGCTTGGCAATCTGGGGAAAGGGATGGCCGTCGGTCAGCATCATCCACGGATAGCTCTTGTCGTCGCGCAGCAGGATGTTGAAGCGCGGCTTCATGCGCTTGATGTAATTGGCCTCAAGCAGCAGGGCCTCGGCCTCGGTATGGGTGGTGACGATCTCCATCGCCACGGTTTCCGACACCATGCGCCGCAGCCGTTCGGGCAGGCGCGCGACCTGCGTGTAGGACGTCACCCGTTTTTTCAGCGAAAGCGCCTTGCCGACGTACAGCACCTCCCCCTTCTGCCCCAGCATGCGGTACACGCCCGGTGAAAGCGGCATGGTTTGCAACGCATGGCGGATCGCATCCACACCCCTGACGGGTGCCGGAAGGGGCTGATCCTGCGTGGTGGGGGCCATGCCCGTTGCAGAATATTCAGTTGTCATCAGGCGCTCTTTTAAGGCTCCGGTTTTCATCCACCGTTTGTGTGGATAACTCTGTGGAACATCTGGGGCGGACTCAGCACAAACCGCAGATTTTCGGTTCTTTCAACGGAATGCTCATTTTTTAAGCATAAGAACTAATGTTCTGATTTAAAAAGATTTTCTTCTAAATCCCCATTCCTCGGGAAAGCCGTTTTTGAACTTTTTGTGAAAAATAGAGGGAGTCAAGAGAGAAGTGGACAAATTTTGCATGTTCTCTTCTCTCTCCCGACGCGCGGTTTCAGCTTTGCGCCACGCGTTCGGCCTGTCCCAGCAGACGCAGGAAATTCCCGCCCCAGAACGCCGCAATTTCGCTTTTGTCATAACCCCGGCGCAAAAGCTCCGCCGTCAGGTTCACGCCCTGTGTCGCATCCTGCCAGTCGGCCAGCGCCCCCCCGCCATCGAAGTCGGAGGAAATGCCCACATGCTCCACCCCGATCCGGCGCACCACATAATCGATATGGTCCACGAAATCGGTAACGCCAGCCGTGCGCTTGCCTTCTTCTGGCTTGGGCTTGAGAAAAGCCGGCATGGCCGTGATCTGGATCACGCCGCCGCTGGCCCCAAGCGCATCCAGTTGCTCATCATCCAGGTTGCGCGGATGATCGCACAGGGCCCGCACGCAGGAATGCGTTGCCACTACCGGCGTTGCCGAAGCCTCCACCGCCGCCAGCATGCTGCTTTTTGCCGCGTGGGAGACATCCACCAGCAGGCCAAGCCTGTTCATTTCGCCCACCGCCTCACGCCCCAGGGCTGACAGGCCGCCATGTCTGTGCGGGCTGTCCCCCAGGCTGGGGCGGTGGATGGCGGCATCCGCCAGGGCGTTGTGCCCGTTATGGGTCAGGGTCACGTAACGGGCCCCCCGGGCACGGAACTGCGCCAGCATGGCCACGTCCTCCCCCATGCCGTAACCGTTCTCCACGGCGGGAATAACCGCGATCGCCCCCGCGGCGTGGGCCGCTTCGATTTCGGCCACCGTGGCGCAGACGCGGGCTTTCACTCCGTTGCGCTCTCCCTGCATGCGGTTGATGGCGTCCAGCATCTCAAGGCATTGCTGCTGGGCCTGGACGTGTCCTTCCGCCGTGGTGGGCCCCTGGCCGATATAGGCCACGAAGCAGCCAGCCGACATGCCGCCACGCTGCATTTTCGGCAGGTCCACATGCCGGCCCGTTGTCAGGGTGAAGGCATCGTCCTGGTCCGGCCAGGGAATATCGATATGGCTGTCGAGCGTGAACAGGCTGCGATGCAGGGCCTGCGCATCCTGCGGCGCTGGGGTGGCCGGTTCAAGGCGGGATTGCGCCACAAAGGCGGGGGTCGAAGATGTCATGCCTGAAAAATGGCCCTGCTGGCTGAAATTGCAAGGAAACGGCCCAAAGCCTGGGTCCATACTGCAAGCATCGTGAATGCCCGCCTTTGTGTTATCCGCGCTTTTTGCTTGCCCTGCAAACCCCGATGCGCCATGCCCGAAGCCATGCGACTTGTGACCTGGAACATCAACTCACTCCGGCTGCGCCTGCCGTTGCTGGAAAAATTGACCACGCACCTCCTGCCCGACGTGGTATGCCTGCAGGAAACCAAGGTTCCCGACCCGCTCTTTCCGGCCGAGGCCCTGCGCGAACTGGGCTATGAGCACCTGCATTACAGGGGCATGAAGGGGTATAATGGCGTTGCCATCCTGTCACGCCATCCGCTTGAGCCCCTGCCCGACATGCCCGACTGGTGCGACAAGGAAGATTGCCGCCATGTCGCGGCCATGGTCCATACCCCGCAAGGCAGCGTGGAAGTGCATGATTTCTACATTCCCGCCGGGGGCGATGAACCCGATCCCGACATCAACCCCAAATTCGCGCACAAGCTCGCCTTCGTGGATGAAATAACCGACTGGTTCAGCGCGCGCAGTTCTGCCCGCACCGTGCTGGTGGGCGATCTCAACATCGCCCCGCTCGAACACGATGTGTGGAGCCACAAGCAACTGCTCAAGATCGTCAGCCACACCCCGCCCGAAACCCAGCGCCTGGGGCGGCTGCTCGACACCGGCTTTGTGGACGCCATGCGCCACTTTGTCCCGCCCGAGGAAAAACTTTACACTTGGTGGTCCTACCGCAACCGCGACTGGCAGAAATCCGACCGGGGCCGCAGGCTCGACCATATCTGGGTGACACCCGACCTGGTGCCCGAACTTTCAGGCATGATGGTCATCCGCGAAGCGCGCGACTGGGCCTCTCCCTCCGATCATGTGCCGGTCATGCTCGACCTGTCCCCGCCCTGAGCGACTGCTTCAAGACGGCCCGGGCATCAGTAACGATACTGCCATAGCAGGCCCACGCTGCTGCCGGGGTCGTTTTCGGGGGTTGTAAAGCCGGTTACGGTGCCGCCCGTGCCCACGGTGGTGTTCAGCTTGAGCTGGCGGGTCAGGTCCACCTGCACCTGGGCCTGCGTACCCGAACCGGACGTGGCCTGCTTGGCCCCGACATACACGCCTTTCATCACGTATTTGCCGGCCTCCACGCTGGTGCCGCCATTCCCCACGCCGGACCCGCCGCTGATGGCCAGCCTGTCCAGATGCAGGGTCTTGCGCAACGTGCCCATGGGGTCGAACGGCGTCAGGCCGGTGAGTGTAGCCACCGCCGTGCCGATCTCGACCATCTGGGTAGAGGACAGGGAGTGGGCATCGGTGCCGAAAATCAGCATCGCCAGAACCTGGTCCTGCGGCAAGGGTGGCAGGGATTCGAAGGTAATGCGCGGCGCACTGGCATAACCACCAACCCGGAGCATGGCCGTCTGGCCATTGACGACGCGATCGGCTTCGAAATCCAGGGTCGGGTCAAGCTGGTGGTCCACACCCGAACCGGTGAAGGCCACCCGCCCCTTGGTGAAGTTGAGCGAAATCCCCGCCAGGTTGAAGTTCCCGCGCTTGAGGTCGAACCCGCCGCTGATCTGCGGGGCCTGTGCGGCGCCCCCAACCAGCAGCCGGCCCGCCATTTCGGCGTCGAGCCCATGCCCGCGCACGAAAAACTTGCCCGGCGATGTCACCCGCAGTTTCAGGCCCACAACAGCGGCATGCGTGCTGGCGGCCCGGGCTTCTTCCTCTTTCTTCTTTTCATCGCCCGGCCTGATGACATCAAGCCTTGCGACCGAGGTCGGCAGCGAGTTGGGGATATTGATATCGACCTGGGTCAGGTCGATCGTGCCCGCGACATCCATGCGGGTGCTGGCCTGGCCGGTTACGGTCACATCCGCATTGAGCAGGGCGGTCAGAAGGTCGCTGGAAACGGGCCGCGCCCCGCGCGCCTGCAAATGCAGGTCCACCGGCAGGCCGGGCGTGAAAACACCGACATATCCGGTTACCCCCACGCTGCCTTCACCCGCCTTGGCGGTCAGGTTCTGGATGACCAGCCGATCGCGTTCGCCCACCACGCGGCCATTGATCTGCGCCAGATGCACCCCTGCGGCAAAATCCTGAAAATCGGCATCGTGCAGGTCGACTGTCCCGGTCACGATCGGGGCCGCCAGCGTACCTGCCACCAGCACGTCCATCTGCGCCTGGCCGGCAGCCTGCCTGGCCTGCACACCCAGCACGCCATTGCCGATGCTCAGGTCAAGATGCCCACCGGCCCGCATGTTCAGCGCACCGCTGCCGCCCAGGGGGGCCGTGCCGTTGACCTGCAGGGCAAGCTTGGGCCCGCCATTGGCCTGGGCCTGTATTTTCGCTGTCGTGCCGTTCAGCGCGGCCGTGGCGTCAAGCGTCAGGGCGGGAACCGATGCGGCGGCTGAAGTCCCGCTCATGCGCAGGCCACGGCCCGTAAGCTGCACAGTGCCCGCCGGGTGGGCCAGCGTGCCCGAAAGCCTGGCCGACGCGGTAACAACACCCTGTGCCGCAAGCCCGGGCACGAACGGGCGTGCCAAAGCAGGCGTGACATTCTGCACATCCGCCGTAACCGCCAGGCTGGGTTTGATATGTCCGCTTACGTCCAGCGTGGCGGGCGCGCTGCCCTGCACGCCAAGCGTGGCGCGCAGGCGGTCCACACCCATTGTATCCCCGAAAGAGAGCAGGGCGGGGGCCAGCAGGCGCAGGGTTTCCTCCTTCGCGGTGGCGGTCAGTTTCTGCACGCGCGCCTGCTTGGCGGGCAGGTCCAGCAGGGCTGCCGCATCCAGCGCCAGCGGGCTGCCGGACCAGTTGGCCGGGCCCACCTGCATGCTTAGCGCCATGGCGTTCTCGGGCCCTTTGGCGCCAAGCCGCGCCTGGCCCTTGACGCCGTAGGCATCCACCCCGCCCAGCCGCAAGGCCAGGTCCGCATCGGGGTGGGCTGCGGGATCGCGCACCGTGCCCGCCAGCGCCAGGCTGCCGATACGCACCGCAGGCAGGGCCACGTTACCGTCAAGCTTGAGGCTGACCACCGGCACGCTGTCGGCCTGCTCCGTACGCACCGAAGCCGCAACCGTCCCGCTGATCGGCTGGCCCAGCAGGGAGCGCAGATCCGCCAGGCGGGCAATGGTCAGGTCCAGCGTGCCCAGCGGCACGATCTCGCCCGCATGCTGGGTCAGGGCGGCATGGCCCTGCACACTGTTCCAGGACAGTTCCGTCAGCGCCAATGCGCGCTCGCCCTGCGCATTCTGGCTGAACGTGGCCGCCAGCTTCAGCGGTTTGCGATCCAGCATGCCGTGCAGGTCCAGCGTGCCCTGCGGAGCGCCGGGCAGGTGCTGGGCCGACGCATCCAGCACCAGTTCCCCCTGCGGCATGGTTGCCGTCCCCGGGCTGCCCTGGGCATGCACATTGGCCGCGAAATCCTGCATCGGCCCCTTAGCCGTTACAGCCAGATCAAGCGGCCCGCGCAGCGACGGCAGAACCCCCGCCAGATCCGGCAGGGCCAGGGAAAGCGAAAGATCCATGTCCCGCCCGGTGCTCAGACGCCCCTGGGTCTTGAGATGCAGGGCACGCCCGTCAACGGTAAGGCTGCTGATATCGATGCGCTGGCCGGCGGCCGTCGCACCCTGGGCTGCCAGCGGCGTGATCGCGGCCGTGGTGGCAAAGCGCCCTTCGGTTCCGATCAGGCCGACCGCCTGGGCCTGCCCGCCGGTTAGCGATACCGTGCCATCGGCCCCCAGTTGCGTGGCCCCTGCCGGATCGGTCGGGCGCTGGAAATGCACCGTCATGGCGCCCTGGCCACGCAGGGCAACGCCCACCGCCTCCCCGACCGGCAGCAGGTCGGGCAGTTTCAGCGCGAGCGTGCCCTGCTGGGGGGCCTGGGTCCGCACCGTGCCGCTCAGCCCCGCAACGGGATGGCTGAGCGTGATATCAAGCGGAGCCCCCTGGGCCTGGGGGGACAGGCGCGCATCAAGCACTAGGGGGGCTGCGGCAAGCAGCGTGGGTGCCTTGCCCGGCAGGCGCAGGCCATCGGCACTCAGCACCAGATGCAGCAGTTCGGCGGCGGGAGCATTCCCGCCCTCCCCGCTGAAATGCGCGTTCAGCGTGCCGATATCGACCCCGGCCGCCGCAAGCTGGGACACGTCCAGATCGGCAGTGCCGCGCGGGGCCGCCATCTGCCCGGCCAGATGGGCGAGCAGATGCACGGATTTCCAATGGATATCGGGTGTCAGGGCCAGTTCAGGCGCGTCCAGCCCGGCATCCAGGCGGGCCAGCCTGTTGGCGGGCAGGTCCAGAACCCCTGCCGCATGGGCCGTGACACTGCCTGCCTTGGCATTGAAGTCCAGGGCAGAGGCGGCAATGGGGCCCTTGATATCCAGCCGCAACGCCAGGGGGGCCAGTTGCGGCATGTTCAGGCGGGATGCCAAAAACCCGTCTGCCCCCTCACCCGCGTCCAGATGCAGGGCCAGCGTGCCCTTGCCCGTTGCCGTCTGCAAGGTGATCTGGCCCGCCTTGTCCAGCCTTTGCACGGCCAGCGCAATATCCGAGCGCGGCAGGGATGGCAGGCTCAGCCCGTTCAGAACCGGGTCGATATTGCTGATCCGCCCGTGGCCCGAGACGGAAAAACTGGCGGCCTGCCCCGCGATGGGGGCCCCCACATTGATCCGCTGCACCGCCAGTTGGCGGATATCCACCCCCAGCCTGAGCGAGGACGACGACCCCTGGCTGGATGCCGGCTTTGCAGGCTGGCTGGATACGGGCAGGCGCGCCATGTCCAGTTCCGCCGCCGTGAAAGCGTTGATCCGCGCCGTGCGCCCAAGCAGGGCCAGGGGGGACCAGTCCAGCCGGATGTCATGCAGGCTCAGCCATACGCCCTGCGTATCCTTTATATCCAGCCGGGCCAGGGCGAACCTGTCGGGAAAACGGCCCGACAACCCCTCGATCACCACCGTGCCGCCGGTCAGTCCTGCGGTCTGGCGCACCAGAAAACGCCGGCCCGGGCCGGTATTGGCCCCCACCAGCAGCCCGGCCAGCGCCAGCCCCACCACGACCGCAAGGGCCGCCACCGCGACAAGCACGAAACGCAGCGCGCGGCGCCACCGCCCGGTGCCGGGCACGGGTTGGGATGTCTGATCGTGTCGCGGCATCAGAACGATTCCCCCAGCCCGATATAAAGATCCCATTTATCGCCGTAGGGCGCGCGGTTAAGCGGCACGGCCACATCGAGCCGCACCGGGCCGATGGGCGTGTAGTACCGCACCCCGCCCCCTGCGCCCACGCGCACGGTCCCGGTCAATGGCACGGAAGAACTGCCCACCTGCCCGGCATCGGCAAACAGGGCCATGCCGAAACTGCGGAACAGTCTTTGGCGATATTCCACCGATGCGGCATCCACCGACGTGCCGCCTATGGCATAGCGCGTATTGCCGTATTGCGGCCCCACGCCCTGCCAGCGAAAGCCACGCACGGTAGCACTCCCACCGGCATACATGCGCTGGTCAGGGGGAATATCCCACGTGCCGGCCCCCTGGATACTGCCTACCGTTGCGCGAAACGCCAGGATACTGCGCCCGGGCCGGCTGATACGCAGGTGATGCAGGTCGAAATAGGTCGAGGCGGAGGCATTCATGATGGCAAAGAACGAGGTGCCCGTTCCCTTGTCGCCCAAGGATACGGAAGGCATGATGTTGATACTGGCGCGCACCCCGTGCAGGGCGGGCTCCACCGGATTGCCGACGCCCGTGTTGTCATATGTGGCGGCCAGGGGTGCGCCGATAATCGTGTAATCGCGCGTCACGCCGAACTGTTCGATTTTTTCCTGTTCGGCCGACAGCCCGAAATTGCCGTTCCAGTTTTTTGCAATCGGGCGTGTGACACCGCCGCGCAGCAGCAACGCGGTCTGGCGGTACGACCAGAAAAGCTGGCGCAGGCCCTCGATACGGGTGCTCAGGTTCTGGTTGCGCTCAAGAAAATCGGGTTTGAAAAAATCCGCATAGACATCGTAGCCCAATCCCTGCTGGGCCGACCCGCCCAGACCGGTGACAAGGGCAGTCAGGCGCAGCCGCTCGGCATTGCCCAGAAGATTGTAATGGGTCCAGTTCGCACCCACACGCGCACCCAGGTCGGTTGAATAGCCCAGCTCCGCCCCCACGGCGCGGCGCTTGCTTTCCTGGAAGGTGAATTTCAGCGGCATGGTGCCCCCCACCGCCGTATCGGACGCATCCTTGACCGTCACATTGGAGAAAACGCCCAGATCCGTCAGGTCCTGGCGGGCGGATTCGATTTTCGACGGCTGGTACAACTGTCCGGTGCTGACCATCAGCCGCCGGCGGATGAACGAGCCGTGCACACGGCGCAACCCGTCCAGGCTGATCGTGCCGATATCGAGCACAGGGCCCGGCGTCACGGGGTATACGATATCCAGCGTACGGGTCTGCGGCCTGAGATAGGCGGTGGGTTTTTCCACCCGGGCCAGGGCATGCCCGCTTTCCTTGAGCGCGTCGAGCAACTGCCCACCCGCCCCCAGCACCGCCTGGGCCACGGCAGGCTGCCCGGGGACAAGGCCGAATGCCTTGGTCTGCGCCGCATTCAGGACAGGGGGCGCGTGGGTTGCCTGATCCACCAGCCGGATCGAGCCGAGGTGGAAAAGCGGGCCTTTTTCAACGGAGATTTCGGCCACGATCTTCTGCCCCGCCGGCACGGCGGCGATCCAGTTGGCCAGGGCTTCCGACTGGCCGTCCATCCTGATGCCGTTCCCGCCGTCGAGCTGGTGCAGGGTAATATGCACGACCCCCGCATAGTAGCCGCAGCTTTCCAGCGCCGTGCGCACGCGCTCGTAATCACTGCGCACGCGCCCGGCCAGCGCGAACGGGCCCACGGCATGGGTTGCCTGAAGGGCCAGCAGATCGGACGAGGCCCCGACAGCCGTGTCCAGATCGGCCTCCCCCGTCTTGATCTGGGTTGCGGTATAGGCCTGCGGATCGGCCGCCCAGCCGCCCTGCGTGGTCACCCCCCACAGCACGACCCCGGCCAGAATACGATTCGTCGCGACCATGACCCGGCCGGACACCACATCGAGAAGAGTTTTTTTCAGTTCGGTCACTGCGCGTCGTCTATCATTTGCCGCATAAACCAGTCTTTACGCCTTCCCGCCCGTGGTGGTGCCAGAGTATTGCGCTGGTTACTACCATACCATGACCAAAATACGGTACAGCGCGAAAAAGCCGATATTCCACACAGGCTGGCGCGTATATCCAGAACCGGCGACACAAGCCGGGGGTGGGATTTTCCGCCACCCGACCCGCCCGTTCCAACGCCCTGCCACCCGCTGTGTCGCAACAGGGTACTGGCATTCCACCCCGAAAAGGGCTGGGCCCGCATGCCCGCCAATACGCCACACGGCGTCTTATTGCGCGGTATGGATTGTCCGCCACCCCCGGTTCGCGGTATGGGGGCACATGTTTGTGTGTTTTTCCCGCGAAGCGACCGGCGGCCTTTGTCTGGCAGACACGCGGCTGGCAGCAACAAGACCATGACCCGCACCAGCCCCGATAGCGGGCAGGACCGGCTTTCGGGCACAGCAGACCCCGAACCCCTGTCCCCCATGCCGTTATCCCCCATGCCCTGGGCGGACGGGTTTTTCCGCCGCATTCAGGCGGCACGCGCGGCGTTCCGGCTTGGCGCGCTGGTCGTGTGGGTGCCGCTTTCCGTGGGGTTCGAAGCGTGCCTGCTGCTCGTGCCCGGCACGGTCAAGATTCGCTGGACGCGCGTGATCTGGGGCGTGCTGTGCAAGATCCTGGGCCTGCGGATCAGGGTGGTGGGGGAACGCACGGGCACGGTCGGCGGCCTGGCCGCGCGCAAGCGGGGGGAACGGCCCGTCATCTACGTGTCCAACCATATGTCATGGCTGGACGTGCCCGTGCTGGGCACGCTGCTGCCATCGGTCTTTGTCGCCAAGGGCGATATCGAGAAATGGCCGGTCATGGGCCTGATCTCGCAGATCGGGCGCACCATTTTCGTCAGCCGCCAGCGCAGCACCACCGGGCGCGAGCGTGACGAGATGATCCGCCGCATGGTGGAAGGGGACAACCTGGTCCTGTTCCCCGAAGGCACATCTTCGGACGGCTCACGCGTGCTGCCGTTCATGTCCGCCTTTTTCGCCATCGCCAAACTGCCCAAACTGAAGGACGAAAACGGCAAAAGCGTACTGCCCATAACCTACGACTCCGGCATGACACCGCTGATCCAGCCTGTCTCCCTTGTGTATGACCAGCTTGAGGGCCTGCCGATCGGGCGGTTCCGGCGGCCGGTCTTTTCATGGTACGGCGACATGGATCTTGGCCCGCACGTATGGGCGCTGCTGCAATGGAAACATTCGCGCGCGACGGTGGTGCTTCATGACCCGCTGGACCCCGACCTGTTCCCCAGCCGCAAGGCGCTGGCCCAGGCCACATGGAAAGCCGTGGCGCAGGGGGCCGCGGAACTGCGCCAGAACCGCACGCCCAGCATCCAGCCCGGCCGCTTCGACCCCGCGACTTTGCCTGTGTCTTTCCTACCGCCCCGGGTGAGAAAAGCGAAAGCCCTACTTGACAGGGTGGCCACGTTTTTTTCTTCATTACGGTAGGCGGTTCAGAACAGGGGAGCCCTTCCCCCACGCTGGGCCACCCAAGGTCATGGAGGTCCAGCCCCTGTCCGGTATCGGCATGTGTTCACCACCCGGTTTCCATCCCGCAATCCGCGCGATTGTGAGAAAAGAAACTTGACCTGCGCCTTTACACACCCGATCTGCTCCTCCTGCCGCACGGAATGGGCCTGCGGCCCAGTGGAGCGCCCGCCATCATGACCACCCCCACCCCTGCACAGACCCAGCCCGCCCGTGGCCTGCACGTTATTACCTGGGGCTGCCAGATGAATGTGTACGACAGTGCGCGGATGGGCGACGTGCTGCGCCCGCTTGGCTACCAGCCGGTGGACGCACCCGACAACGCCGACATGATCATTCTCAACACCTGTCATATCCGCGACCGCGCGGCGGAGAAGGTCTTTTCGGAACTGGGGCGGCTGCGTCTGGTCAAGGAAGCGCGCAAGGCCTGCGGGCAGAACACGATCATTGCCGTGGCGGGCTGCGTGGCCCAGGCCGAAGGGCAGGAAATCCTGGCCCGCGCCCCTTATGTGGATATCGTGCTGGGGCCGCAGACCTATCACCGCCTGCCCGAAATGGTGGCGCGCGCGGCCCGTGCCGGTGGCGCGGTGATCGAGACCGACTTCCCCGCCGAACAGAAATTCGACTTCCTGCCCGATACGCAGGCGCCGCAGACGCCGGGCAATTACACCGCGTTCCTGACCATCCAGGAAGGGTGCGACAAGTTCTGCTCGTTCTGCGTGGTGCCCTATACGCGCGGGGCAGAAAGCAGCCGCAATGTCACCTCCGTCCTGGCGGAAGCACGGCGGATGGCCGCATCGGGCGTGCGCGATATCAGCCTGCTGGGCCAGAACGTGAACGCCTATCACGGCGAAGGCCCTGACGGGACGATCTGGAACCTTGCAAAGCTGGCCTATGCGCTGGCCGAAATTCCCGGCCTGTCGCGTATCCGCTACACGACATCCCACCCGCGCGACATGGACGGCGCGCTGATTGCAGCCCATCGCGACCTGCCCCAGCTCATGCCGTTCCTGCACCTGCCGGTCCAGTCCGGTTCGGACCGGATCCTGCGCGCCATGAACCGGGGCCACACGGCCGACGAATACCGTGATATCGTGCGCAGGCTGCGCGAGGCCCGGCCCGACATGGCCCTGTCATCCGACTTCATTGTCGGCCATCCGGGAGAAACGGACGAGGATTTCGAGGCCACGATGCAGCTCGTGCGCGATATCGGCTTCGCTCTGGCCTATTCCTTCAAATACTCCCCCCGCCCGGGCACGCCCGCCGCAGGTGCTGGCATGCAGGTGCCCGAGGATGTGAAGGACGCGCGGCTGCAAGCCCTCCAGCACCTGCTGCGCACCCAGCAGGACGCGTTCAACGCCACGCTGGTGGGCCGCAGCGTGCCCGTGCTTTTTACATCACGCGGGCGCAAACCCGGCCAGATCACCGGGCGTTCACCATGGTTGCAACCTATCCACGTGACTGGTCCCGAAAGCCTGATCGGCCAGGAACTGTGCGTGCATGTCACTGAACGCCTGACCAACTCCCTGGGAGGCGTTCTGGAAGAAAGGAAGGTCTACGCTTGAACACATCGCGCGCACCTTTTCGGTCGGAACCCGGTGGGCTGCCAGGGTTCCTGACCCTCCAGTTCGAAGACAACACCCTTCTCGCGCGGCTGGTGGGCGACCACGACAAGCATCTGCGCTTTGTGGAAGAAGGGCTGGATGTCGAGGTGGCCCGTCGCGGCAACCGCATTTCCATCCGCGGCGTTCCCGCACTGGCGTCACTGGCGCGCACGGCCCTGAGCGCGCTGTACCAGAAACTGGCGGCGGGCGAGGTTGTAGACATCAGCACCATAGAGGCGGCAATCCGTATGTCCCGAGCGCATGAAGGCAAGAACACCCCCGCCGCCACCGCAGGCCAGCCCGCGCCATCGGTCATGGGGGATACGGACCTGCCCACCATCCGCACCCGCCACGGCACGATCGAACCCCGCTCCCCCGGGCAGGCGGACTACATGAAGGCCCTGGCCCGCAAGGAACTGGTCTTTGGCGTGGGCCCGGCGGGCACGGGCAAGACCTATCTGGCCGTAGCCCAGGCGGTGGCCATGTTGCAGGCGGGATCGATCGACCGGATCATACTCTCCCGCCCGGCGGTGGAAGCGGGCGAACGGCTGGGCTTCCTGCCCGGTGACATGAAAGACAAGATCGACCCGTACCTGCGCCCGCTTTACGATGCGCTGTACGACATGCTGCCCGGCGATCAGGTCATACGGCGCATGGCCGCGGGCGATATCGAAGTCGCCCCCCTTGCCTTCATGCGCGGGCGCACGCTCTCGCACGCCTTCGTGATTCTGGACGAAGCCCAGAACACCACCATCGCGCAGATGAAAATGTTCCTGACCCGGCTTGGCCCGGGCTCGCGCATGGTGGTGACGGGCGACCTGACCCAGATCGACCTGCCCGAAGGCACCACGTCGGGCCTGCGCGATGCCGTCGAAACCCTTGAAAACATCAAGGGTGTCACCATTTCGCGTTTCAATGCGGCGGATGTTGTCCGGCACAGGCTGGTCGCCCGCATTATTGAAGCTTATGATGCGAAAACGACGGCCAGCACGGGAACCCCCCGCAACAGGGGCCGTCAGGAGAACAATGGAACCGCCAAGTAGTACTGGCCACATTCGCAAACAGGATGTGGCAGGCCCGGAAGACAGCCCTCTTTCGGTGACCCTGGTGCCCCAAGGGCAGCCCGACGCCCCCGAAATTCTCGTTCGGGATCGCGGCTGGCGCTGCCACGTGCACGACCCCGAAAAAATAGTGTGGCGCGCCCTGGCCGCCTGCACCGAATATGGCGGCCTGCCCGGCACCGTGGTTCTGGCCACGGACCGGGAGGTGCGCAGGCTGAATGCGCGCCACAGGGGCCGCAACAAACCCACCAACGTGCTGACATTCGATCCGCCGCCCGGCTATGAGGGGGGCGATATCATTCTCGCACTCGAAACCGTGCTGCGCGAAGCGCGCCGCGCCGGCAGGCCCGTGGCAAATCACCTGGCCCATCTGGTCGTTCATGGCAGCCTGCATCTGGCGGGATACGACCACCATCATCCGGGTGAAGCCTGCGAGATGGAAATGCTGGAAGCCCGCCTGCTCAGCCGGCTGGGCGTGCCCAACCCGTGGAAGCCCCACGCATGAGCGGATCAGACACCACATCCCCCGCCGACCGGCCGGAACAGGCCAGCCGCGGGCTGTTTTCCTTCTTCCACCGCCGCAAGCAGCCTGCCGATCTGCGCAGTTCCATCGCAGCCCTGGTGCAGCAGGCGGCGGACGAGGCCAATGTCGCACCGAACGGCGAGCAGCCCGAACTGGACCGCCAGGAACGCGTGCTGATCGCCAACGTGCTGCGCCTGCGCAACATCTCCGCCGACGATGTCATGGTGCCACGGGCCGATATCGTGGCCATGCCGGTTTCCATCAGCCTGGATGAAGCCCTGGCCATGATGCGGCGCGAAAACCATTCGCGCATGCCGGTCTACCGCGACCAGCTTGACGATATTGTGGGCATGATCCACGTCAAGGATCTGATCGCCTATGTGGGCACCAGCGAGGCGTTCAATCTCGAACCCCTGCTGCGCCAGCCCTTGCTGATCGCCCCGCAGGTTCCCGTGCTCGACCTTCTGCTGCAAATGCGCCAGCGCCAGATGCACCTTGCCCTGGTCATTGACGAATATGGCGGCATAGACGGGCTGGTCACCATCGAGGACCTGATCGAAACCATTGTGGGCGATATTTCCGACGAACATGACGAACCCGCGGCAATCCTGATCACTCCGCGTCAGGACGGGTCGTTCGATGTCGATGCCCGCTGCCCGGTCGAGGAATTCGAAAGCCAGATCGGCCCGATTCTGACCGACAGCGAAAAGGAAGCCGAGATCGAGACCATAGGCGGGCTGGTGTTCCGCATGGCAGGGCATGTCCCCACCCGGGGGGAAGTGCTGACCCATGAAAACGGCTTCCTGTTCCGCGTGCTGGATGCGGATGCACGGCATATCCGCCGCGTGCGGGTGCGCCGCCTGAACCCCCAGGCCGAAGACGGCACACCGAACGGGCCCGCACCGAGCCCCACCGCCTGACCCCCACGGCCTGAAAAGTCCCGGGCGGCCAATCCGGCGGCCAAGTATGGGTTGACGCCCGGCTTTTCTGCCGTCATGGCTGTCTTCTTTGCAGGCCGCCCCCAGGGCTCCCCCCACGGGAGCATGCTCGCCGGGCTGGGGGAATGGCCGTGCATCGTGTCAACTTGTCAGGAAGGCTTGGTTTCCATGTCTTTTTCACGCCGTTCGTTCCTTGTTACCGCGGGTGCGGTCCTGACCGCCCAGGCTGTTCAGCGTAGCGCGACGGCGGCCCCGACGGCCGATGCGCGTTTTACCCCGCGCGAAGTCGGCAGCCCGACTGCCAAGATCGTGGTGGAGGAATGGTTCTCCCTTACCTGTGTCCACTGCGCGCATTTTGCTGAAAACACCTATCCGCAGGTCAAGAAGGACCTGATCGATACCGGCAAGATCCGCTACGTGTTCCACGACTTCCCGACCGACCAGTTGGCCACGGTCGCAGCCATGGTGGCCCGCACGCTGCCCATAGACCGGTACGAGGCATTCTGTTCGTCCCTGCTGGCCAGCCAGGACCGCTGGGCCTTCAACCGCGAAGGCAACCCGCATGACGAACTCAAGAACATGGCGGCCTTTGCGGGCATGCCGGGCGATGTCTTTGAAAAAGCCATAGCGGACCAGCAGCTCATGCAGTTTATCCTGAACGAGCAGAACCAGGCCCAGACCCAGTACGGATTCGATTCCACGCCTACTTTCCGCTTCAACGACAAGGTCCAGGTGTCCAGTGCCATTTCCTATGACGAATTCGTCAAGAATCTGGCCAAGGCCGCTTAGGTTTCGGCACGTATCCTGTAACGCCCGAACTGTGTCCCCTGCATGACCGTCCGTTTCGCCCGCCTTCGTATTGCGGGCTTCAAAAGCTTCGCGGACCCCGTAACGGTAGAAATTCTCCCGGGCCTGACAGGCATTGTCGGTCCGAACGGGTGCGGCAAATCCAATGTTGTCGAAGCCCTGCGCTGGGTCATGGGCGAATCCTCCGCCCGGTCCCTGCGCGGCGGCGAAATGGACGACCTGATCTTTGCGGGAACGACCGGGCGCCCTGCCCGATCGCTGGCCGAAGTCACCATTACGCTTGAAGGCACCAAAGGCTTTGGCCCGGCCAACGTCGCCGATCTCGACGAACTCCAGATCAGCCGCAGGGCCGAACGGGGTGCGGGTAGCGACTACCGCATCAACGGCCGGCCGGCCCGCGCGCGCGATGTGCAGACCCTGTTTGCCGACCTGGCCTCCGGCGCGCGGTCCTCGGCCATGGTCAGCCAGGGGCGTGTGGCCATGCTGGTGGGCGCACGGCCTGAAGAACGCCGCACCATTCTGGAAGAGGCCGCTGGCATTACCGGCCTGCATGCCCGCCGGCATGAAGCCGAACTGAAACTGCGCGCGACTGAAACCAACCTGACCCGCGCCGAAGACCGGCGCCTGCAACTGACCGACCGGCTGGGGGCGTTGGCCGAACAGTCGCGCGAGGCCACGCGCTACCGCGAACTGTCGGCCGCCTTGCGTGAAGCGGAAGTCGAACTGCTGGCCCTGCTGCACGCGCGTGCGCGCCTGGCGGTGGAACGCGCACATGCACAGGCCGCGCAGGCCCGCAGCGGGCTGAGCGCCCATGAAGCGGCGGCGGAAGATGCTGTGGTCGCTGAATTCGAGGCGACCAAGGCCCTGCCCGCCCTGCGCGAAAAGGCCGATGCCGCCCGCACGGCACTGGAGCGCTGCCGTATTCTGGCCGAAAGCCTGGCGCGGGAAGAAGAACGCGCCACCACCCAGGCCCAGGACGCGGCAAAACGCCTGGCCCAGCACGAAGCCGACGCCCAGGCCGCACAAACCCGCCTTGCGGATGCACAGACAGCCCTTGAACGGCTGAAGGCCGAGCAGGCCGAGATCGAGGACTCCCTCGCCAATCTGCCCCAGCGCCTGCGCGATGCCGGCGCGCAGCAGGATGCGCTGAGCACCGAGCTGGAGCAGATCGAACGCGCGCTGGCCGACCAGACCCAGACCATCGCCACCGCGCGGGAACGCAAGGACCGCGCGGCCGAAAGCCTGCAAGCCGCCCGCCTGCGGCATGAACGCGCAACCAGCGCCCTGGCGGCGGCTGAGGAGGAACTGGCTACACTTAGCGCGCGCCTGCCAACGCCCGAGGCGATCGAGACCGCGCGGCAGGCGGCCGAGGCCCGGACGCTGGAAGCCGAAACCGCCCGCGCCACGCTGGAAAGTGCCGAGCGCCTGCGTGCCCAGTGCCAGGCCGAACTTACGATTGCCCAGAATACCGCCGAGGCCGCACGCACCGCCCAGAACGAGCAGCGCCAGGCCCTGAACCAGGCCCGCCAGCGCGTGGCGACGCTGACCCAAGAACTCGAACAGGCCGACAAACGCCACGCGCAAGCCCAGGGTGCCCTGGTGGACCAGACCGCCATGCTGGCCCTGCGGGAGGAAGAGGCAAACGCCGCCCAAAACCTGCAACGCCTGACCCAAGCGCTGGACCAGGCGGAACACGAACGCCTGCTGGCCAGCACGGCCTTTGCCGAAGCCAGCCGCACGGCGCAGGAAGCACAGGCCCGCCAGCGCAGCACGGCCGAAGCCCTGCGCGTAGCCCAGGCCGCCCTGCACCGCGCCGAGCAGGAAGAAACCACCCTGGCGGAGGAACTGGCCCAGGCCAGGGCGGAAGCCATGGATGGCGCGGTGCTGGAGCAGGCCCGCGCCGATCGCGTGGCGCAGGAAAATGCCCTGGCCGAAATCGGGCAGGCACTGGAACAGACGCAGGGAACCCTGTCGGCCAGCCGGGTCAGCTTACAGGAGGCCACCGCCCGGCAAAACGCCGTCCAGACGGAACTGACCCGCCTGCAAGCCCAAGCCGAAGGGCTGGACCACGCACTGGGGGCGGAAGACACCGCGGCTGACGATCCGGTCTCGGTCCACATCACGGTGGCGGAAGAGTACGAAACCGCCCTGGCCAGCGCCTTGGCGGACGGGCTGGATGCCCCGGCAAGCGAGAACGCGGCACGCGGCTGGCGCCAACTGGCTACAGGCACTATCCCAACCTGGCCCGAAGGCGTGCTGCCCCTGTCAGCGGTGGTCAGCGCCCCTCCGGCGCTGGACCGGGTTCTGGCGTTTACCGGCCTGCTGCCCGCGCAAGCCGATGGCACAGGCTTGCAGAAGGCGCTTGCCCCCGGGCAGATTCTTGTCTCGCGCAGCGGCGATATCTGGCGGTGGGACGGTTTTTACGCCCATGCGGGTGGGGCAAGCCCGGCCGCCCGCAAGCTGGCCCAGCGCCGCGTGCTGCGCGAAACCCGCGCGCGTATCCAGTCCCTGCAGGACGAAGCCCCGACCTACGAGCACGCACTTGCCCAGGCAACGCAGGCCGTGGGGAATGCCGAACAGCATATCGAAACCCTGCGGAGCCGACGTGATGCAGTAGAAGTGCTGCTGCAACAGGCCCGGGCGCATGAAACCGGGCTTGAGCGCCGCTTTGCCGCATCCCGCGCACGGCTGGACACCACGCTGCCCCAGCATGAAAGAGCCGTGGCGGCCAAGGCCGAAGCCCAGGCGGCGCTGGACCGCGCGACAGAAGCCCTTGCGGCGCTGCCCTCGGTCGATGCGGCGCAGGCCGCGCTGGAGGCGGCGCGCGCGCGCAATACCAGCGCCGAAACCACGCAGCGCGACGCCCATAACCAGCTCAAGCAGGCCCAGGTGGCCATGAGCGGGGTGCGCGAACGGGTCACGCAGGCGGAGCAGCAACACGCTTCCGCCACCACACGACTGGATACGCTGACCCCCGAACGCGAACGCCTGCGCCAGATCCTGGACGCTGAAAAGACTATGGCGGCCGAGCTTGAACAGCGCCTGGCCAGTGCCCAGGCCGCCCAACAGGCCGAACTGGCCTTGCAGGATGCCCAGGCCGCATTATCGGCAGCCCAGACCGCACTTCAGGCGGCGGAGGAAGCCGTGCGGCGCACCCGCCAGGATGCCGAAGCCGCAACCCGCCATAACCAGCAGGTGCAGGACGAAGCGCTGGGCGTGCGCAGCCGCCTGGAAGGCCTGACCCCCCGCCTGCATGACCTGCAGGCCCAACTGGCGGAAAGCGAGACCCTGCTGGCCGAAGCAACGGCCGCGTGGGACAATGCCGCCAGCGCGCTGCCCGCCGATGCGCAGGAACAACTCGACGCCCTGCGCCACAAACGCACGCAATGCAGTGCTGCACTCGACACCGCGCGCGAACACAAGATGGGCTTGCAGGCCCAGTCCACCACCCTGGCCAGCCGCCAGGACACGGTGGCCACCGCCATGGGGGAATGGGCCACCCGGGCGGATACGGCAGCAACGGAAATGCAGGATGCAGGCCTGCGGCTGGAAACCGCGCGCGCCGAACACGACTCCCTCGCCCATATGCCCGCCACGGCCGAGCGCGAAAAGCGCGAAATGCTGCAAGCCCTGGCCGAGGCCGAACAGCAGCATGCGCAGGCCGATGCGGCCCGCAATGCGGGAGAAAGCGCATTGGCCGCCGCCAACGAGCAGCGGCGCAAGGCGGATGGCGAACTGGCCACCGCGCGTGAGGCCGTGCTGAAGGCAGAAAGCAAGAGCGAACAGGCCCGCGCCATTCTGGACCAGCTTCTGGCCGAAAGCCCCGCCCCTGCCCGCCCGCCATCCTCAGACCTGACGGAAGCCGCCGAAAGTAGCCTGCGCCGCAAGATCGGGCGCCTGACGCGTGAGCGCGACGATATGGGCCCCGTCAACCTGCGCGCGGAACTGGAAGCGCAGGAAGCCTCCACCCAGGCGCAGACACTGGCCAGCGAAATGGCCGATCTTGAAGCGGGAATCGCAAGGCTGCGCGGCTCCATCGGCGGGCTGAACAAGGAAGGGCGTGAACGGCTGATGGCCGTGTTCACCCAGGTGGACCAGCATTTCCAGTCGCTGTTTACGCGCATGTTCGGCGGCGGCCGGGCGCATCTGGGGCTGGTGGGCAGCGACGACCCGCTGGAAGCCGGGCTGGAAATCTATGCCCAGCCACCGGGCAAGAAACTGGCGACATTGTCGCTGCTGTCGGGCGGCGAACAGGCGCTGACCGCGTTGTCCTTGATTTTTGCTGTCTTTCGCTGTAATCCTGCGCCTATATGTGTACTTGACGAAGTGGACGCGCCACTGGACGACGCCAATGTCGGCCGGTTCAGCGCGCTGCTCGGTGATATGGTTACAGAAGCAGGCACCCGTTTTCTGGTGGTCACCCATCATCAGCTTACCATGGCCCATATGGACCAGTTGTTTGGCGTAACCATGCAAGAACGCGGTGTAAGCCGCGTCCTGTCGGTGGATCTTGCGCGCGCGGCCTCCATGGTGGGGCAAAAGGACAAGGAAGCACCCAATGTCGCATCCTGATGAAGGAGCTGACATATCAAACCGTACCCATCCTGCCCTTGGCAGGCGCTGCCTTAAAAAAATCGCTCTGGCCGTGACCCTGTGTGTCGTGGCGGGAACTGTGCTGGTGATACAGCACGCCAAGGCCTACGGCATTATGGCGCGCATTCACCACGGGCTGATCGTGTGTACGACCAATACCGGGCCGGACGCCTTCGCGCCGCCTGCCGGTGATGGCCAGCCCAGCATGCTGCGGCTGGAAGTCTCGGCCAAGCCGGACGGGCAGATTATCGTAGGTTCCGATGTGGGTGCACTGGGTGCCAGCACCCTGGCATCGGTTCTCAATTCCGCCTACCGCGCCCATACGTTGCTGATGCTCGATCTGAACCAGACCGACCCCAAGAGTGTGACAGAACTGATCCGCACCGCGCATATGCGTGACCGTGTGATCCTGATCGCCTCCGACCGCAAAAGCCAGGAAGACGCGCTGCGGGCCGATAGAAAGGTGATGATCGCCTTCCCCATCCATTCCGAGCGCGAGGCCTATGCCGCGCACAAGATGGCCGGGCGGCACCCTTATGCCGCGTATCTTTCCCCCACCGCGGCCCCCAGCCTGTTTGCCCTTGCCCACCGCGATGCCGAAGCCATCATTACCGAAAACCCCGTGACATCGCAGGGGCCGGAAACCGACTTCCTGGCCGAACGGCCGGTGGATATCGTGGTGACACAGGACCCGGCCCATATGGCCAACGTGCCGCACCGTAACAGCAACAGTTAAAAAAATCAGCCGAATCCCGGCCAGCCACGGCATGCGGGAGAACGCATGGCGTTTCTTTGCGGTCGTGTTCGGGGTTTTATACCGGTTCTGCCCCCTACCTCGAGCGAGCGCGCCTGAAATGGGCAGACCCGTGCGGGGAAAATCAGTCCAACCCGCCTGCCTTCTCGCCCTTTACCCGTTGTGTCGCGCAATGCGCCGGCACGGTCAGGGCACGCGCTAATTCCACCCCCAATGGATGGTCTGGTGAATGGCGGCACGAATACCCCAAATTGTCAGTAATGAATTTTCCTGCTTCTTCCCGGGCAGGTTTGCTATTTTCATAACCTGTATTTCACCGGGCACCGGCTCTGGCGCGGGGCTATTCGTGCATTGGCCCGGTCACAAAAAAGCCCTGCCCCTGAACCCGAAGGAACAGGAGCAGGGCCGTGGCTTTTAGCTGTTGGCTGAAGCGGCGGATCAGCCAGGCAGCATGGTGCCTGTTTCAACAAAACGCTGGTGCCAGGACAGCGCTTCGGCCAGCAGGTGCGGGGTGTGCTTGCCAAAGGAGTTCTTCAGCGCCCGCTCGAAATAATCCTGCAGCATGGGCTTGTAGTCAGGATGCGCACATTTGGAGATAATGGTCCGGGCCCGGTTGACGGGAGAGAGACCACGCAGATCGGCCAGCCCCTGCTCGGTCACGAAAATCTGCGTGTCCTGCATGATGTGGTCGACATGGGCCGCCATCGGCACAATGGCGGAAATCTTCCCGCCTTTCGCCGTGGAGGGCGAGAGGAAGATGGACAGGTAGGAGCTACGGGCAAAATCGCCCGAACCGCCGATACCGTTCATCATCTTCGAGCCCATGACGCGGGTGGAGTTCACGTTGCCGTAAATATCGGCCTCGATCATGCCGTTCATAGCGATACAGCCAAGCTGGCGGATGATACCCGGCGCGTTGCTGATATCCTGCTGGCGCAGAATGAGCTTGCTGCGGAAGAAATCCATGCGGTTGTTGATTTCTTCGGCCGCTTCGGGGCTGAGCGAGAAGGACGTGGCGGATGCCACACGCATGCGGCCGTTATCGAGCATGGCCAGCATGCCGTCCTGGATGACCTCGCTGAAGCCGACCAGGTTTTCAAATGGCCCTTCGTTCAGCCCGTCCAGCACCGCATTGGCCACGTTGCCCACACCGGACTGCAACGGCAGCAACGAGGGCGGAAGCCGGTTGTGCTTGACTTCCTGTTCGAAGAAATCGAGCAGGTAGCCCGCAATGGCCTTGGCCGTCGCATCGGGGGCGGCGAAGGGAGCGTTACGGTCGCTGTCGTTGCTGCGGACAATGGCTGCGATCTTGGAGGAATCGACCTTCAGCGCGCCATCACCGATACGCTGGTCAGCACGGCTGAGGGGAATGATGTCACGCGTGGGCACGCCGCTGATATTGCCGTGCCAGATATCGTGGGTGCCTTCCAGCCCCGGATGCTGCCATTCATTGACCTCGATAATGACCTTGTCGGCCAGGTCGAGAAAGGTCTGGGAATTGCCGACCGAGGACGTCGGGACAATGCCGCCGTCTTCGGTAATGGCGGTGGCTTCCACCACGGCGACATTGAAGTGGCCGTAATTGCCCTGGGCCGCGCGGCTGGCCACCTGGCCGAGATGGTTATCGAAATAATCCGTCTCGTTCGCGTTGATGCGGTTGCGCATGCCCGCATCGGTATTGAAGGGGGAACGGAACGAAACACCGTTGACCTTGGCCAGTTCGCCATCAAGCTGCGGGCCGGTGGATGCGCCCGTAATCAGGCTGATGCGGTAGTCCTGCCCTTTTTCATGGGCACTTGCCATGCGTTCGGCCAATGCCTTGGGCACGGCCTTGGGATATCCTGCACCTGTAAAACCACTGGTCCCGACAACGTCGCCGTTCCGGATCAGTTCTGCCGCGGCTTCGGCCGGACAGACTTTGCTACGCAGCGCGACGTTCCGAATGCGCTCTGTCATGAGAGGCTTCCTATTTCTTTTTGCCAGACTGTTCCAAATACCGCACAGGCCTTATCCGCTTGGTGATATCCGCGCCATCCCGTGGGCGCTCGAATATTTCCAGGCCGTTGTGCCTGCCCGTCTTTTCCAGGTCCGTTCCCGTTCCTGAACTTCTGCTTAACCTATGCGGAAACATCGGGTTCTGGCGCGTCACATACTTGTGCATGTCCTGGGCCGCCTCCAAAAAAAAGCTGGCGATGGCGTTCCGGTTTGGGCGCGGAAAGCCTACATAAAGGCAAGGACGCAACAGGTAGAGGTGGAATGTCTACACACCGCGGGCATGACGAAAACGTGAAGGAGGCAATGCGGCGCGGACTCCGCATTGTTGGGGACGTGCATGGCGATCTGGACGCATTCCGCCATGCCGTGGCCACGGATCGTTTTATCATCCAGCTTGGCGACCTGGTCGATTACGGACCCGACAGCGCAGGTGCGATGCGGTTGATGCTCAAGGTGATGGAGGAACGGCGCGGCCTGTTCCTGATCGGCAACCACGACCGCAAGCTGGGCCGGGCCCTTCTGGGCAAGAAGCTCCGCTCGTCCCCCCATCTGGACGATACATTGACCCAGCTTGCCCTGCCCGAAAACGCGGATATGCTCGAAGACACGCTGCACGCCCTGGAAGCCGCCCCGGCCTGGCTGGTGATGGGGCGCAGCATTTTCGTGCATGGCGCGTTCGATGCGCGCATGCTCATGGAACCCCCGCCCCCGCCGCTGGAGCGGGTCACGTTCCTGCTATCGCGCGCCCTGTTCGGGGAAACGACAAGCCGCGTGCAGCCTGACGGCTTTCCCGAACGGACACAGAACTGGGTCAACCACATTCCCGCCGGCTATACGGTCTATTGCGGCCACGACCAGCGTTCCACCAATGGCTGCCCGCTCAGCGTGGCCGGACGCGCGGGCGGGCGCGCGGTCTTCATGGATACGGGTGCGGGCAAGGGCGGGCACCTGGCGTGGATGGACCTGCCCTCACCCTTTATGGAAGAAACGCCGACACCGGCGTAGAAAACGCTATAAGAGACGCGCGTTCCTACCGTTCTTGCCACCCCCAACCCAGAGAATCCGATACCGTGACAGAGCAGCCATCCCCCCTGGATACACTTCACGACCTGCGCCGCAGCATCGACAATATCGACGCAGCCCTTGTTGCCATGCTGGCTGAACGATTCCGTTGCACCAAGGCTGTGGGGGCGCTCAAGGCCCGCTACAAGATGCCCCCCGCCGACCCCACGCGCGAAGCCCAGCAGATCGCCCGCCTGCGCACGCTGGCCCAGGACGCCCATCTCGACCCCGATTTTGCCGAGAAGTTCCTCAATTTCATCATCCATGAAGTCATCCGCCATCATGAGGCCATAGCCCGCCAGAACGCGGCCTCCCCCAGCGGCGCATAGCCGTCGTGCCCCGCCGCCTGATTCTGCTGCGTCACGCCCAGGCGGAATCCGCCCCGCCGGGGGATTTCAGTATCGAGGCAGACCTGGCCCGGCCCCTGACCCCGTCGGGCCAGGCCGCGGCCGGGCGGTGCGGGCTATGGCTGCGCGCCCAGGACCTTGCGCCCGATGCGGTCCTGTGCAGCACCGCCCTGCGGACCCGCCAGACCCTGGACGGGGTGATGGCCGCCTTCGAAGGCAGGCCCGCGCACACCCGGTTCAGCGCCGATCTTTACGAAGCGGAACCCGACACCCTGCTTGCGCGTATTCGCCAGACCTCTTCTGCGGTGCAGACGCTGCTTCTGGTCGGGCACAATCCGGGTATCTCCCTGCTGGCCCACCGGCTTGACAGCACCGCCCCCGAACTGGACCAGGGATTCGACCCGGCCTCGATCGCGGTTTTTCTGGTATGGGAGAATACAGCCGCCCCCCACGCGCCGGACTGGCACAACAGCCTGCCCGATGGGGCCGTTTTGCACACATTCACGCGACCCTAGACCATAAAACCGCAGTTTTCCGCCGCTATGGCGGTCGATAACGTGCGCTTTATCAGGATGAACCTTCCGGTTTGGATGCGAATGAGAGACAAGGGGAAACCAGAAGGCCGCAGCCGCCCCTCGCCGCAGCGACCGGGTCCTATATCGTAAAAGGAAACACTATGAGCGTGTCGCAGAACGAAGGTAAGCAGGCCACCGCTACCATTTCGATCGGTGGCAAAACCGCCGAGATGCCGGTTCTTTCTGGCACTCTGGGTCAGGATGTCATTGATATCCGTAAGCTTCCGGCGCAACTTGATGTCTTCACATTCGATCCGGGCTACGGGGAAACCGCATCCTGCACCAGCAAGATCACCTTCATCGACGGTGACAAGGGCGTGCTGCTGCATCGTGGTTATCCCATTTCGCAGCTGGCGGAAAACGCCACCTATGAAGAAGTCATCTACCTGCTGCTGAACGGCGAACTGCCGACTTCCGAGCAGTATGCGAAGTTCACCAGCACGCTGACCAACCATACGCTGCTGCACGAACAGATCCGCAACTTCTTCAACGGCTTCCGGCGTGATGCCCACCCCATGGCCATCCTGTGCGGCACCGTGGGGGCCCTGTCGGCCTTCTACCCCGATGCCAGCGATATTGCCGTTCCGGCAAACCGTGAACTGGCGGCCATGCGCCTGATCGCCAAAATTCCGACCATTGCCGCCTGGGCCTATAAATACACGCAGGGCGAAGCCTTCGTGTATCCGCGCAATGACCTGAATTACGCGGAAAACTTCCTGTCCATGCTGTTCGCCCGCCCGTCGGAGCCGTACAAGGTCAACCCCGTTCTGGCCCGCGCCATGAACCGGATCCTGATCCTGCACGCCGATCACGAGCAGAACGCTTCGACCTCCACCGTGCGCATGGCCGGTTCCACCGGTGCCAATCCGTTTGCCTGTATCGCCGCGGGCATTGCCGCCCTGTGGGGGCCTGCCCATGGCGGCGCCAACGAAGCCGTGCTGAAAATGCTGGCCCATATCGGCAAGAAAGAGAACATTCCGAACTTCATCGCGCAGGTGAAGGACAAGAACAGCGGCGTCAAGCTGATGGGCTTCGGGCATCGTGTCTACAAGAACTTCGACCCGCGTGCGAAGATCATGCAGAAGACCTGCCACGAAGTTCTGTCCGAACTGGGCATCAAGGACGATCCGCTGCTCGACCTGGCTGTGGAACTCGAAAAAATCGCCCTAAGCGACGATTACTTCGTGCAGCGCAAGCTCTACCCGAATGTCGATTTCTATTCGGGCATCATCCTCAAGGCCATGGGCATTCCCACCAGCATGTTCACCGTGCTGTTCGCCCTTGCCCGCACCACCGGCTGGGTCAGCCAGTGGAAGGAAATGATCGAAGAACCCGGTCAGCGCATTTCCCGCCCGCGCCAGCTTTACATGGGTGCGACGGAAAGAGACTTCGTGCCGTTCAGCAAGCGCTAAGCTCTGCATCAACCACAATGTCGGGGGCCGGTTCGTTCATGCGAACCGGCCCTTCGCGTATGGGGAACACCCAAAGCCTGCCCAAAGGCAAGGAGCCCCCTTGCGCGCCATGTTGACGCAAAAACGCGCGCCCCGGGATGGAGCGCGCGTTTCGACTATCAATAGAGGCAATGAGGATAAGGCTGTTTTCGAGGACCGCGCGCCTTCGGGTCTGGAAAGACCTTTCAGGCGCAACTGGCCCGTTCAGCCCTGCAACGCCTGATGCGTCAGCAGTCGCATCCGCGGGTGGGGCCGGAGGCTTCACGCACCACATGATGGTCGATCCATTCGGAGACCAGGCGGCGCGCTTCGCTCAGGGACGCTTCGGGGTGATGAATGCGGTACAGGGTCGTGCAACTGTTGAATGCCGTCACGTCCTCCGTGCCGACCTCACGCAGCTCCTTGTAGGCCGTGATGACGGCCCGCTCGCATTTGCGCGAGATCCGACTTGGTTCTGTAGCCACGGCGTTTATCCTCAACTGATAATTAATCTCAACTCGGACTGATTAGACGCCACATTGCCTGCCTGCGCAAGTCAGAAAAAATGACCAAGCCGTGTATGGACCGATTCCGTGCCCTGATCAGGTATTTTTCACACACAAGCGCAAAAGCAGATGAAGCATGGATTTTCAGCGCCTGTGCGAGTATTCCTCGCACCATCGCACGTCGCTTGGCGGGCAAACATCAACTGTCGTCATCTTCTAAGGAACGCACCATGACCGGACCCGCAGGTCTCTCTTCTCCCACTGGGGAAAACAGTGAATGGGACCGCGACGCGGCTTTGACAACCGCCCGCCTGCTGCTTGAAATCAAGGCCGTCAATTTCCGCCCCGAAGACCCCTACACGCTGACATCGGGCTGGAAGTCCCCCGTCTATATCGACTGCCGCCGCATTATCTTCTTCCCGCGTGCGCGCGCCAAGATCGTGGAACTGGGCGTTGAAAAAATCGGCCGCCATGTCGGCTATGAAAGCCTTGATGCCGTGGTTGGCGGCGAAACGGCGGGCATTCCCTTTGCCGCCTGGATGGCCGATCGCATGCTGCTGCCCATGGCCTATGTCCGCAAGAAGCCCAAGGGGTTCGGCCGCAACGCCCAGATCGAAGGCGATGTGCCCGAAGGCATGCGCACCCTGCTGGTGGAAGACCTGACCACCGATGGCGGGTCCAAGATCCAGTTCGCCAATGCGCTGCGCAAGGCCGGGGCGCTGATCAACCACGCCTTTGTGGTCTTTTACTACGGGGTGTTCCCCGGTGCGCAGAACACGCTGTCGGAAATGAATGTCTCGCTGCATTCCCTGTGCACCTGGTGGGACGTGCTGGAAGCCTGCTCGACCCGGCCCTATTTCTCCGAGGAAGCCGCGGCCGAGGTCCGGCGCTTCCTGGAAGATCCGTGTGGCTGGTCGGCCCGCCATGGCGGTGTCGCAAGCCTGGAAGAAGCCGCAGCCTTCAAGGCCGGTAAAGACAAGTAAGGCGGCACGGTGCTTGTCGGCCCTGCCCTGTCCGGCACCTACCGTATTCTGGCGTTCGATTCCGGAATCGGGGGGCTGGGCATTGTCAGGGCCATACGCGCCCTGGCCCCCGGCCTGGTCGTGGACTACCTGGCCGATACCGCCGTTTTCCCTTACGGTGAGCAGGACGATGCTTTCCTGATCAGCCACATTGTCACCCTGCTACGGAATGCGGTGGACCGGCTGAAACCCCAGGCGGTGATTATCGCGTGCAACACGGCCAGCACCCTGGCCCTGGACGCCCTGCGCAGCGCCTGCCCCGCTACGCCGTTTATCGGCTGCGTGCCCCCCATTCGCTGGGCCGCACGGGTCAGCCAGACGGGGGTGATCGGCCTGCTGGCCACACGGGCCACCACGCGCCGCCCGTATCTTGCGCGCCTGCTTGCCCTGCATGCCCCGGACTGCACGCTTATTACGCACGCGGCCCCAAAGCTTGCGGGCTACGCGGAACGCCTGTTCAGGGGGGAGGATGTTGCCAACCCGCTTCTTGAGGATGAAATCCGCGGCCTGTGGGACCACCCGCAATCCAGCCGGCTGGACACGGTCGGGCTGGGCTGCACGCATTACACATTTGTGCTGGACCGCCTGAAAGCCCTGGCCCCGCCGGGCATAGACTGGCTCGACCCCGCACAGGCCGTGGCCCGACACGCATGCACCGTGCTGCGGGCTGTTCCGGCCTTACAGGCCCCCGCCAGCCCCGGGGGCGCCCACGGGCTCAGGCCGGGGCGCGCCTGGTTCACCGCCCTGCCGGAGAATGCCGGGGCCCTGATCGCGCATCTGCCACCTTTCGGCTTCGAACAGATCCATCTCTGGCCGGATGATCAGTTTTCGCGGCTGGCGGAATAGCTGGCTGTATCGAGCATGAGCGTCTTGAGGGTGCTGGGCTCGAACAGGGACAGGGCCTGGCGTGCCTTGGCGGCGTAATCTTCCGCACGGGCCAGTGTTGTCCTGATGGCATCAGTTGCGGCAATACGGGCCAGAGCAGCGTCGAGATCGCTCTCATCCTGCTGGCTGTCCTCGATCACGCGGCGCCAGAAAATCCGGTCTTCCTCATTCCCGGCCTCGTAGGCGGCCAGCACCGGCAGGGTCACCTTGCCTTCGCGGAAATCATCACCCACTTCCTTGCCCAGCACGGCCTGATCCGCCGCGTAATCAAGCGCATCATCGACAAGCTGGAAGGCCATGCCCAGATTGGCGCCATAGACCCGCAGCGCCTCACGCTGCTGGGGGGAGGCATTGCCGATAACCGCGCCGGACTCGCACGCTGCGGCGAACAGCGCCGCTGTCTTGCCGTAGATGACTTCGAGATACTGCTCGACCGAGGTGGAAAGATCGTTCTGCGTCGTCATCTGCATGACTTCGCCTTCGGCCAGGGTCGCGGATGCGGCGGAGAGAATCGCCATGACATCGAGCGAAGCATCGGCCGTCAGGATCTGGAAGGACCGGGCGAACAGGAAGTCCCCCACCAGAACCGAGGCCTTGTTGCCGAAAATGGTATTCGCGCTTGCAAGCCCACGGCGCAGGTGGCTTTCATCCACCACGTCGTCATGCAAAAGGGTTGCCGTGTGAATGAACTCCACACAGGCGGCAATTTCGACATGCCGCAGGCGGCCGTCCTGGTTGTCGTAGCCACACAGCCGGGCGGCGGCCAGGGTCAGCAACGGGCGTAGCCGCTTGCCCCCTGCGGCCACAAGATGGGCCGCCAGTTGCGGAATAAGGGCTACAGAACTCTGCATGCGCTCGACAATCACCTTGTTACAGGCGTGCATGTCTGCTGCGAGATAATCGGCCAGGCCCTTCAGGCCTGCCTCTCCTGGTTTGCTCACGGAAACTCCAGATCCATCCTGGCTTGTGGTTCTGCCTGATTCTGACAGGCCGACTGCAACACTCAAACGCTATTCCCCCAGCCATGGGATGAGTTGACGTTCCCTTATATGCGAGGCACCAGAAAAACGGTCAAGCGCCAACCAATTCAAGCCTGCCAGATACGAAGATGCATCCTGTGCCCGTACCCCCTCCCCACCAGATCACACGTGGCACGCTGCAACGCGGCCGCCTGTCATACAGCCAGTTCCAGCAAGGCTATCGCACAGGGCTGGAGCCCATACTCATGGCCGCCGCCGTGCCCGCGCGGGCGGGCCAGTCCGTGCTGGAAATCGGCTGTGGTGCGGGAGCGGGCCTGCTATGCTTGGGGCACAGGGTCGCAGGGATAAAAGGCCAAGGCGTGGAAAAGGACCCCGAAACCGCGGCACTGGCCCAGTTGAACCTACGTGCGAACGCCCAGGGCGACATGGACGTGATCACGGCGTCTTTCCCCGAAGACATCACGCCCGCGCAGAAATTTGACCACTGCATGGCCAATCCACCCTGGCATGCCGACAAAAGCTCGGCCTCTCCCGTGCCGCGACGGGACCTGGCGCGCCGTCTGGGGCGGGATGCGCTAAGGCTATGGGTGCAGGGATGCGCGGCCGTTCTCCAGCACAAGGGTACACTGACCCTTGCCCTGCCCTGCGCCCTGCTGGACCAGGCCGTAACGGAACTGACCACGGGCGGGTTCGGTGGGGTAACGCTGTACCCCTTCTGGCCCAAAACCGGGCGGGAGGCGCGTATCATGCTGCTTCAGGCCCGGTTCGGGGTGAAAAGCCCGGCCCGTATCCTGCCGGGGCTTGTCCTGCATGAAGCGGACGGGGCCTTCACCCCCCTGGCCCGCGCCGTTCTGGAAGATGGCGCGGCCCTGCCCGGGCTCTAGCCGCCTGCATCACCCAGGCTCGGGCCCGGCCGGAATCCAGCTTGCCGGATTACTGGAAGACAGACTCTTCAAACGCTTCTTCCCATGTGCCCAGGGTCGAGGCGCGACTGTATTCGGTGGCGCGATTTTCAAAGAAATTCGTATGCTCGACGGCATTGAGCATGTCATCGAGCCACGGCAGCGGGTTGGTCGTGGTGTTGTAGATCGGGTCGAGCCCAAGCTGGGTCAGCCGGCGATCGGCAATGAAATGGATGTAGGTCTTGACCTGTGCCGCATCCAGCCCTTCCACCGCGCCCATTTCAAAGGCCAGGTCGATGAAGGCTTCTTCATGCTCGACAATGGTGCGGCAGATCTCGGTCAGTTCTTCGCGCAGTTCCGCCGTCCAGATATGCGGGTTTTCCTGAATGAACACGCGGAACAGGCGGATGATGGACAGGCAGTGCAGTGTTTCGTCACGCACCGACCAGGACACGATCTGCCCCATGCCCTTGAGCTTGTTGAAGCGCGGAAAGTTCAGCAGGATGGCGAAGGACGCGAAAAGCTGGAGCCCTTCGGTAAAGGCGCCAAAGGCTGCCAGGGTCTTGGCGATTTCATGCTTGCTGTCGACCGAGAAGGTCTGCATGTAATCGTATTTATCCTTCATTTCCTTGTATTTAAGGAATGCGGAATACTCGGCCTCGGGAATACCCAGCGTGTCCAGAAGGTAGCTGTAGGCGGCGATGTGAATGGTCTCGATGTTGGAAAACGCCGAAAGCATCATCAGCACTTCCGTGGGTTTGAACACACGGCTGTAGTGCTTCATGTAGCAGTTGTTCACTTCCACATCCGACTGGGTGAAGAAGCGGAAAATCTGCGTCACCAGATGGCGTTCGCCGTCATTGAGAACCTTGTGCCAGTCCTTGACATCATCGGCCAGGGGCACTTCCTCGGGCAGCCAGTGCAGGCGCTGCTGCGTCAGCCACGCATCATAAGCCCACGGATAGCGGAAGGGCTTGTAAACCGGGTTGGCCGTCAGCAGGTCGAAGCGCTGTTCCTGCGGTTCCTGTCCGGTGGTGTTCTCGTTCATGTCGCCCCCTTTGGGCAGCACCCGCAGGGCCACCAACTTTCTTTTATAAACAATATATTGCGCACCAATCCTGCATTCTTGACTTAACTTGGCGCAACCCTACCCGGCTTTACTGGCAGGCCAGGCATTCCTCATAATTGCTGCTTTGTGCTGCCACAGGGGCCGGGGCCGCCTGGTCCACCTGCATGACATCGGACTTGGCCAGCACGTTGCTGACCGTATCGGCCCGCTGGATGGACAGGCTGCGGCAGTAGTACAGGGACTTCAGCCCTTTTTTCCAGGCCTGGAAATGGATCTGGTGCAGGTCACGCTTATGCACATCGGCAGGCAGGAACAGATTGACCGACTGCGCCTGGCAGACGAATGGCTGCCGGTCCGCAGCATGTTCGACAACCCAGCGCTGGTCCAGTTCGAAGGCGGTCTTATACACGTCCTTTTCCTGCTGGGTCAGGAAATCCAGATGCTGGACACTGCCCTTGCTGGTAGTGATGGATGACCACACATCGGGCGTGTCGTAGCCCTTTTTCTCCAGCAGTTTCTGCAGGTGGCGGTTGCGCACCGTAAAGGAACCGGAGAGGGTTTTCTGCAAGAACACATTGGCCGCGATCGGCTCGATCCCCGGGCTGGCATTGCCCGCGATAATGGAAATGGAGGCGGTGGGCGCGATCGCCATCTTGTTGGAAAACCGCTCCATAATGCCATATTCCGCCGCATCCGGGCAGGGCCCGCGCTGTTCGGCCAGCTTGCGCGACGCGGCATCGGCCTGTTCGCGGATATGCTTGAAAATCTTGCGGTTCCAGACCTTGGCGATCACGCTCTCAAACGGCACATCCTTGCTTTGCAGGAAGGAATGAAAGCCCATAACCCCCAGCCCCACCGAGCGTTCGCGCATGGCGGCGTATTTGGCGCGGTCCATGTCATGAGGCGCGCGATCGATAAAGTCCTGCAAAACGTTATCGAGGAACAGCATGACATCTTCGATGAACTGCGGGTTATCCGACCATTCGTCCCAGGTTTCCAGGTTCAGGGATGACAGGCAGCACACCGCCGTACGCGCCTTGCCGTGATGGTCGACCCCTGTGGGCAGGGTAATTTCCGAACACAGGTTGGAGGTCTTGACCTCCAGCCCCGCCAGCTTGTGGTGTTCGGGCCGCGCGTTGTTCACATGGTCGGAATAGACGATATAGGGCTCGCCCTGCTCCATCCGCGCGGTAAGGATACGAATCCACAGCCCGCGCGCCGAAATCTTGCGGATGACCGCATTGTCCTTGGGGGAAAGCAGCGCCCATTCGTCATCCGCCTCCACCGCGCGCATGAACGCGTCGGAGACAAGAATGCCGTGATGCAGGTTCAGCGCCTTGCGGTTGGGGTCCCCACCCGTGGGGCGGCGGATTTCGATGAATTCCTCGATCTCGGGGTGCCATACCGGCAGGTAGACCGCAGCCGAGCCACGCCGGAGCGAGCCCTGGGAAATGGCCAGGGTCAGGCTGTCCATCACGCGGATGAACGGAATCACCCCCGATGTCTTGCCGTTGCGACCCACGTTCTCACCGATGGAGCGCAGGTTGCCCCAGTACGAACCGATGCCCCCGCCCTTGCTGGCCAGCCACACATTCTCGTTCCACAGATCGACAATGCCCTGCAGGCTGTCATTGGCTTCGTTCAGGAAGCACGAGATCGGCAGGCCGCGCGTGGTGCCGCCATTGGACAGCACCGGCGTTGCAGGCATGAACCAGTGCCGGCTGATATAGTCGTACAGCCGCTGGGCATGGGCGGCGTCAGCCCCGTAATAGGAGGCAACGCGGCCGAAAAGGTCCTGGTAGCTTTCGTCGGGCAGCAGGTAGCGGTTATCGAGCGTGGCCTTGCCGAAGGGTGTCAGCAACGCATCGCGCGTGCGGTCCACCCGCACCTGATGGTGGCCGGGAAGCTGCACCATGTCAGGCAAAGCGCCGTTGCCGAAAAGATCGGGTTCACCTGGTGCCGTCGCCTGGGGGCGAAGGGTGTCATTCTCATGCACGTCGATCAGACTCATGACCAGGCTCTCCGCTGTTTTCTCAGATATTTGGGGGCGTTTGTCCGGCTGGGCCAGAACACCATATATCGTGTTTCTGCTCCATCTTTCCCACCATATCTAGAGAATTTTTCGCAGATCGACCGCAAAAAAGGCTTGCATTCGCAAAACTGGCTCATTTCTCCCGCATTTGGGAGGCCACGACTGGCGTTCGGCCCAACCCGTCAGGCCACCCTGTCAGGCTGGGCGGATAAGGCCTGACAGTTCCATGCGCGCGCGGGACGCGGCAATGCCGCTGGTGACCGCAAGGGCCGCGGCAAGGGCCCGCCTGCCCGCCTGCGCATCCACCACGACCGGTGCCCCATGCAGGCAGGACGCCACGAAGGCCGCATGTTCGGCGAACAGCGAATCCTGTTCCTTCCAGGTCATGTGTTCGCGGCGGAATCCGTCCGTGCCGGGCAGGGGCAGGCCCCGCTCGCGCCCGATCATGGTCAGCTCGCGCTTGACGAAATCGGCGGACAGATACCCTTCCTCCGAAAACAGGCGCATGCGCCGCTCGGTCTTGAGGGAAATGCGGCTGGCCGTAATTGTCGCCACACAGCCGTTTTCGAACCGCACACGCGCATTGGCGATATCCTCATGCGCGGAACTGACTGCCGCCCCCAGGGCGTCCACCTGGGCTATGGGGCTGTCCACCACCGCCAGCACCAGATCCAGGTCGTGGATCATCAGGTCCAGGATCACGGACACATCCGTGCCACGCTGCTTGTAGGGGGCGATGCGCGTGGCCTCGATATAGAGCGGGCGGGTCATGCGCTGCGTAATGGCCGCGTGTTCGGCCGAATAGCGCAGAAGATGCCCCACCTGACAGACAAGCCCGCTTTCCTGCGCCAGGGTGATGAGAAAATCCGCCTGTTCCAGTGTTTCGGCCACCGGCTTTTCCACCAGTACATGCTTGCCCGCGCGCAGGGCCTGGACCGCGAGGTCGAAATGGAATTCGGCCGGGGCCGCCACCACCACGGCATCCGACACCGCAAGCAGCGCGTCGATATCGGGCATGGGGGGGCAACCAGCCTCCCGCGCGACCAGTGCTGCGCGGGCCGGGTCGGGGTCGAACAGGCCGGACAGGACCTCATGCGGTACGTCACGGATTTTCAACGCATGGTAGCGCCCGAAATGCCCTGCCCCGATCACACCCACGCGTAAAACTGTGCTCATGCTTGCCTCGCCCTTACCGTCCTGGCCGACCCGGCCGCAGGCACGGGCATTACCGTTGCCAAGCCGTAGCAGGCTGGCCGGCGAATGCAAGGCAGGCCGCCCCCAGTGCTGATATTCCGCCACCTGCCGCCTGGCACCTGCGACAGGCAGGCGAAAAACGGCTGTAATCCGCCCGGTGGCGCACCAGAAAGGTGATGCAGCCATGCCACGCGGGGGTGGCAAGAACAGACCTTCATGCGCGCGCGATCAGTTGAATGGTTGCATCCCACCAGCGGGGACGGCATGTTCCCGGGCAACAGAACTGCAAGTGATCAGGTAAGAATGTATTACAGCCGCCTTAAACTGGCCTCGGTAATGGGCGTGTGCCTGCTGGGCCTGCTGCTATGCCTGCCCAATGGCATGCGCAAGCCGTTCCCTTCCGTGCCGTGGAGACAGATCCATCTGGGGCTGGACCTGCGCGGCGGCTCCTACCTGCTGATGCAGGTCGACCTGAAAAGCCTGACCCATGACAGGTTGCAGACCCTGTCCGAAACCATGCGCGACGCGCTACTGAAGAACAATCTGGGCTACCAGAACATTACGGTGGATGCCGAACGGGCGGAAATTACCTTCCTGCCGCGCACACCGTCCGAAACCCAGGCCGATATCGCAGCCCTGGCCGACCTGCCGCGCGCGGTCCCCAACGAATTCAGCATCAGCCCGCGTGACGGCGGGGCCATCGCCCTGACCCTGGCGCCCGAGTCCATTCGCGTTCGCGCGCGTGAGGCGGTGACCCAGTCCATTGAAATCGTGCGCCGCCGCATAGACGGCACCGGTGCGGTGGACCCCGAGATCACCCGCCAGGGCGATGACCGGATCGTGGTGGAACTGCCCGGTATCAGCGATCCCGACCGGATCAAGGCGCTGCTGGGCACCACAGCGAAAATGACGTTCCAGCTTGTCGATTCCAACCCGCTGCACACCACCTACCCCCCGCCCGGCGTCAGCCTGCTGCCCATGGCCAACCCGGCCGATGGCGCACCGCTTGCCGTGTTCGATCATGTGGATGTGGATGGTTCGGACCTGACGAACGCGGGGGCTGCGATCGACCAGCAGACGGGCGAATGGGCTGTCAGCTTCTCCTTTGATTCGATCGGCACGCATGCCTTCGCGGGTGTGACGCAGGCCAATGTGGGCAAGCGTTTCGCCATCGTGCTGGACAACAAGGTGATCGAGGCCCCGGTCATCCGCACCCCCATTACGGGCGGGAACGGGCAGATTACCGGCGGGTTCGACGCCCAGCGCGCGACCGACCTTGCCCTGATGCTGCGCGCAGGCGCGCTGCCAGCCCCCCTCAGCGTGGTTGAACAGCGCACCATCGGGCCGTCCCTGGGGGCCGATTCCATTCGTGCGGGGATCATAAGCCTGGCCGCAGGCTTTGTGCTGGTCGTGGTGTTCATGGTGCTGTTCTACGGCCGCTTCGGCTGGTATGCCGATGCCGCCCTGCTGGCCAACCTTGTGCTGATGGTGGCCATCCTGTCCCTGTTCGAGGCGACGCTGACCCTGCCGGGCATGGCCGGGATGCTGCTGACCCTGGGCATGGCGGTGGATGCCAATATCCTGATCAACGAACGCATCCGTGAGGAAGTGGCCCGTGGCCGCACCCCGCTTGCAGCCATGCAGGCCGGGTTCGAACGCGCCACCTCCACCATCGTGGACAGTAACGCCACAGCCCTGCTCGCCCATGTGATGCTGTTTGTCTTCGGCACCGGCCCGGTGCGCGGCTTCGCGCTGACCATCACCATCGGGATCGTGACGACCCTGTTCACGACCCTGCTGCTTTCCCGCATGCTCATGGCCCGCTGGTACGCGCTCACGCGCCCTGCCAGCCTGCCTGTCTGAAACGAGGCGCATATGCTCGGACGTCCTCTCCTGCGCTTTGTTCGCAAGGACACCCATATCAACTTCATGCGCGGCCGTTTCATGGGGCTGATCACCTCGGCCGTGCTATCCGTGGGTTCGCTGATCCTGTTTTTCCATCCCGGGCTGACGCTGGGGCTGGATTTTCGCGGCGGGATCGTGGTGGAAGCCAAGACCCCCGGCCCCGCGGATTTCGCGAAGCTGCGCACAGCGCTGGCGGCGCACGGCATCCGCCATGCGTCGTTCCAGGCCTTCGGCTCGCCCGATGATGTGCTGATCCGCCTGGACACGGGCGAAGGCCAGGATACCCAGGCCGTGGTGGACCAGGTGCGCCATACGGTGGCCGACGCCCTGCCGGGCACGACCATCCTGCGGGCCGACGCGGTCGGGGCATCGGTTTCGGCCGAACTGTTTCGCAACGGCATGCTGGCCCTTGGGCTCAGCCTTGCGATGATCCTGGCCTATATCTGGATCCGCTTCGAATGGGAATTCGCGCTCAGCGCGGTCATTACCCTCGTGCTGGACCTGACCAAGACCATGGGTTTTCTGGTGCTGACAGGGTTCGAGTTCGATCTGGTCATGGTGGCCGCCATCCTGACCATTCTGGGCTATTCCACCAACGACAAGGTGGTGGTGTATGACCGCGTGCGCGAAAACCTGCGCAAATACCGCACCATGCCCCTGATCGACCTGCTCAACCTTTCCATCAACGAGACGCTGAACCGCACGCTGGGCACATCCTCCACCGTTTTCCTGGCCGCCCTGCCCCTGGCACTTTGGGGGGGGGCCACGCTGTCCGGCTTTGCGTGGACCATGCTGTTCGGCATTGTCGTGGGCACGTCCTCCTCCATTTTCATTGCGGCCCCCCTGCTGCTGTTCATGGGGGAAGGCCGCCTCAAACGCGGCGCCAAGCCCGCCAAGACCGGTTCCGCTCCCGCCTCGCAGGGCTGAACGCAGCCGGGCCGGGCAGCGGTCATCCAGACCGCCTGCCCCGCCCGGACGTGGCCTGTCATCGCCAGCCGGGGGACGGCCCCGCCCTGCTCAAACTTCCGATAGTTGCTGCCTGAAACATCGCGCGGGCTGTGGCCCTGTCCGCGCCGGGCTTTGTGCGCCCATGGCCGCTGCCCAAGGCAGGGCCAGTCAGCGCATGGCGCCAGCCTTGGGATCGGGGGCCTGGAGTTGCAGCCCCTTGGCAAGCGGAGAAGACGGGGCTTCGATCACGCCGAGAAAATCCTCGACCCGCTGCCCGGCCTTGCCCAGGTTCTGCGGGTTGGGCTTGTCGCGAAAAAGCAGGATCGCGATCAGCGCGCTCCGATCGGCCTGCACGATATGCAGGTATTCGGCAGGGGTTACCGTCTCGCTCATCAGCCGGCCACGCGCCATGCCGTTCGCCACAAGGTAGGAATACAGGACGGTACGGGGTGTCTGCCGCAGCACAAGGCCCGATGGGCCGGACTGACACCCGGCCACAAGACCGCACGCCGCCATAAGGGCCAGCAGGGATTTCAGGCGTGCCGGGCGGCGAAGGATGGGAGACTTCATTTCGAGAATCCTATCCCATATTCCGCCCTGCGCAAACATGGTGGGCCATCGCCGGGCCCGGCCGTGTTCCCCCTGGGTGAAAAACCCGCCGGGAACACGGCTTTGATCAAAGGTCACCTCAAGGCGTGCTCAGGCCTTGTCGGTGGTCGCACCCTTGTTGGCTGTCGCCAGTTCGTCGCGGATCTGCTCAAGCAGAACCTCGGTCTTGGTGGGTGCGGGCGGCGGGGCCTCGGCCGCGTCCTGGGCTTCCTGGCGGCTATGGAAGCTGCTGAGCACCTTCACCATCCAGAAAATGGCGAATGCCACGATCAGGAACTGCAGCACGGCGTTGAGAAACAGCCCCACATTCAGGGTGACGGCGCCGGCCTTCTGGGCGTCGGCCAGGGTCGCCAGATGCGGGCCCTTGAGGGTGATGAACAGGTTTGAAAAATCGATGCCGCCAATGAGCAGGCCAAGCAGCGGGTTGAAAAGATCCTTCACCAGGCTGTTGACGATCGCCGTGAAGGCCGCACCGATAATGACACCGACGGCAAGGTCAACGACATTGCCGCGCATGATGAATTTACGAAATTCCGTCACCCAGCCCGGGGCATGGAGACGAGAGGCAGGTTTCGCCATCTGGAGTTCCTGTCTGTTGCTATATAAGGAATGAGACGTTGAGCATGCTCTTTCTATCCCCCATAATGCAAAGCCGTCTCAAGCCATGAAAGACGGTGGCGCTCCTTTTTATTGCGCAATGCGCTGTCGGCACCACAGCCCGCGGCCGCGACACGGCACCCTGCGCCGGCTCGGTGGCGATTTCGCCGCCGGTGTGCGGGCCATGGCCGAGCCCCGTCAGGTATGGCTGAAATGAACTATTGATCCCGCCCGCCCGTGCCGTTATATGCACCGCACCAACGCCCGGTCGGTATCGGGCCAGCTTATTGCGATGAAAGACCAGTTTGATGAAGCCCGGCATTCACCCCGATTATCACGAAATCACCGTTATCATGACGGACGGCACGGAATACAAGACGCATTCCTGCTACGGCAAACCCGGCGATACGCTCCGTCTTGACGTTGACACCAAGTCCCACCCGGCGTGGACCGGTGTGCAGCGTATCCTCGATACCGGGGGCCAGGTTGCCAAGTTCAACAAGCGCTTTGCAGGAATCGGCAGCCGCACCAAGGGCTGAACCTTTTCGCCGTTGGTTGTGTTGCAGGCCCCACCCCCTTGAAAAAGGCGGTGGGGCTTTCCACGTTCAGGGTATGCGGATGCCCCGGTTATGGGGGTTCGCACAACCAGACTGCCCAGACGGGTTGCCTTGCGGGGCCCGTCGCGAGGGCAGGACCTTGCTAGAAGAGAAGGTTCCCTGACGATGACATATGATTTTGCACCCCTGTTTCGCACCGCCATCGGTTTCGACCGTCTGGCCCAGGTGATGGATACCGCCGCGCGCAATACGGCCACCCCCAGCTACCCGCCCTACGATATCGCCAAGACCGGCAATGACAGCTATGCGCTGACCATGGCCGTGGCGGGCTTCGGTCCCGAAGATATCGAACTTGTGGTGCAGGACAACACGCTGGTCGTGCAGGGGCGGGTCAACACGCCGCAGAACGAAGGCGAAATCCTGCACCGTGGCATTGCCCGGCGCGCGTTTGAACGCCGTTTCGCCCTGGCCGACCATGTGGAAGTCACGGGGGCGGACATGAACAATGGCCTGCTGCGCATAACCGTGCGCCAGATCATGCCCGAGGCTCTCAAGCCACGGCATATCAGCATCAATACGGCCCGGCCCGAAGCCAGCCGGATCGAACCCCAGCCGGCGGCGGAAAGCACCGCTTCCGTCGCACAGGATACGGCCACACCTGTCGCAACAGCGGCCTGAAAAAACGGGGAAGGGGAAAACTGCGGTTTTCCCCTTCCCTATTGTGCATTTGGCGCTTGACCTGCACAGCCTGCACCCCCCATATCGTGGCACAGATGCGCGTCTGCAGGCACGCAGGCTTCGGGGGCGAGCTTCCTCAGGCCATCGACTTTCGGGTGCCTGCGTGAACGCGGCCCGATGACAGGATGGACGCCATGACAACCCTACCCCTCATGCCCAAAGCGACTGCTGTGTGGCTGATTGAAAAAACGGCCCTCAGCTTCGAGCAGATCGCGGCCTTCTGTGGCATGCACCCGCTTGAGGTCCAGGCCATTGCCGATGGCGAGGTCGCGCAGGGGATCGTAGGCTACGACCCCGTCGCCAACCATCAGCTCACGCTTGAGGAAATCCGCCGGTGCGAGGCAACGCCCACCGCGCGGCTTAAAATCCTGGCATCGGGCAACCCGGTGCGCCGCCGCTCCAAGGGTGCGCGCTATACGCCTGTCGCCAAGCGCCACGACCGGCCCGACGGCATTGCGTTCCTTCTGCGCAACTACCCGCAGTTGAGCGACCAGCAGGTGGTCAAGCTTCTGGGCACGACCAAGGACACCATTGCCAAGGTGCGCGACAAGCAGCACTGGAACACGCCCAACATCAAGCCGCGTGACCCGGTTACCATCGGCCTGTGCAGCCAGACGGACCTGAACGCCGCAGTGGCGGAAGCCAATACAAAGCTTGAACGTGAAGGTGCGGATATTCCCACCCCCTCGCCCGAGGTGATGGGCTTCGGCGCGTCCGAGGACTGAAAAACCGACCCGACAGGAACCCCTGCCCCGCAAGGCAGGGGGCTTGCCCCGGGGCGGTGTCAGGCCGTCATTTTTTCGATTTCTTCCTTGAGGCGCAGCTTTTGCAGCTTGAGGCACATCAGCACACGTTCATCCGGTCTGGGCCTACCCCCTTCGGAGACGATCTGCTGGTCAATCCGGAAATGGCGGTTCTTGAGACTTTCGATCCGTGCAAGACGTGTCATGGGTGCCTCCATTCGGTGTGTGACACCCAACGGTAGCGTACTGGTCCCCCAGAAATTCATGCTAATTTCATAATTCAGCGCAACCCCGTATGCGCTGGGCACATGGAACTTTTTATGTCGCCGGGACTGGCCACCCGCGTCGGCTTGGTGAAAACTGGCAAAATGGCAGGACAACACCCGCCGGGCGGCCCCGAATCCGCTCCTGCCGGACACAACGCCATTGGGAGAGCCACACCATGCTGACAGACCGCGATTCACTGTTGGGCCAGCTTCATGAACTCCGCAGTGAACACCGCGACCTGGACACGGTGATAAGCCGCATGGCATCCGAAGCCAGTTTCATGGACCAGCTCTACCTCCAGCGGCTGAAAAAAAGAAAGCTGCTGCTCAAGGACCGCATAACAAAGCTTGAAAGCATGCTGATACCCGACAATATTGCCTGACCTTCGGATCTCCCTGAATTTTGATGCCCGCCCCCGCGCGGGCCAGACCGACCGGATATACCACCGCCGTGAACACCGCAGCCCCCCAACATTCGCCCGCCACCTTTACGGAAGACATGGCCACCCACCCTGCCCCGCTGGTGGGCGTGATCATGGGCAGCCAGTCCGACTGGGAAACCATGCGCCATGCGAATGCGATCCTGACCGAGCTTGATATCGCCCATGAAGTGCGCATCGTCTCGGCCCACCGCACGCCCGACAGGCTGGCCGAATATGCGCGCACGGCGGCAAAGCGGGGGCTTTGCGTCATTATCGCGGGGGCTGGCGGGGCTGCCCATCTGCCCGGCATGTGTGCGGCATGGACCCGCCTGCCTGTATTGGGCGTGCCTGTGGAATCCCGCGCGCTCAAGGGCATGGACAGCCTTCTGTCCATCGTGCAGATGCCCGGCGGCGTGCCGGTGGGCACGCTGGCCATCGGTTCGGCCGGTGCGAAAAACGCGGCCCTGCTGGCGGCCTCCATTCTTTCCCTCCAGAACCCGGACCTGGCGAACCGGCTTGACGCATGGCGGGCCTTGCAGACAGCCTCCGTCGCCAACGCCCCCACGATCGAAAACCCATGACACAGACGCATAAGGTTCTTCCCCCCAATAGTGTGATCGGCATCGTCGGGGGCGGGCAGTTGGGCCGCATGTCCGCGATGGCGGCGGCAAAGCTGGGCTTTCGGGCCCATATTCTCACCCAGGGGGCCCAGGACCCGGCAGCGCAGGTGGCCCATGCCGTAACCCTTGGCGCCTATGACGATATCCGCGCGCTGGAGGCATTTGCCTGCGCGGTGGATGTCGTCACGTTCGAGTTCGAGAATATCAGCGCCAACGCGCTGGACCAGCTCGCCAGCTATTGCCCCGTCCGGCCGTCGGGGCGCATCCTGCGCATAAGCCAGGACCGCCTTGCGGAAAAAACCTTCCTGACCGACGCAGGCGTGCCGGTCGCCCCGTGGCATGCGGTCACGGACAAAGTTTCCCTTTACGCGGCGGCTGAAAAGCTGGGGCTGCCCCTTATCCTGAAAACCACGCGCAACGGCTATGACGGCAAGGGCCAGAGACGCGTGTATGAACTGGGCGAACTGGAACAGGCCTTCGCGGAACTGGCCCCGCACCCGCTGGTGGCCGAAGCCATGGTGGATTTCGCCTGCGAACTCAGCGTCATGGTCGCGCGTGGGGTGGATGGCACCATCCGCTGTTTCGACACGGTGCAGAACCGCCACTGGCACGGCATTCTGGACCTGACCCTGGCCCCTGCCCCGATCATGGACGATATTGCCGCCACAGCCAGCGCCCTGGCCGCCAAGGTGGCCCGCCAGCTTGGCCTTAAAGGCATCATGGGGGTGGAAATGTTCCTGGGCCGTGACGGGCAGATCATGGTCAATGAAATTGCCCCCCGCCCGCATAATTCGGGCCACTGGACCATGGATGCCTGCCCGCAGGACCAGTTCGACATGCATATCCGCGCCGTGGCGGGCCTGCCTTTGCCCCAGGCCACCCGCCATTCCGATGCGGTGATGAAAAACCTGGTCGGGCCGGAAGACATGGCGCTGTGGCCGCAGATTCTGGCAACCCCCGGGCAGATTCCGCATCTGTATGGCAAGGCGGAAGCGCGCGAAGGCCGCAAGATGGGCCATGTCAACGTTCTGTTCCCCCACGGTGGGCTGCCGGGCGAACATGGCGTGCAGGCCGCCCTGGGGCCCTTGGCCACCAAGACCGCAGCCCCCTACGTCATGGACGAAACCGCGTTCTAGCGCCGCGGCCGTATAGGGGCTGCGGCAAAACCCGCATGGGTGGGTGCTTTCGCCCGCCCATGGGCATGAAATGCCAGATCGGTCGGGGCATTCCGTGGGGTGACTGACGCCTTCCGCCACTGAGCATGAAGGGCAGGATATCCGGACAGCACAGGCCCGGCCCCTTGTGGTCGGGCCAAGCCTGCGAGGCCGTTAGAGAAGCCCCGCCTCCTTCATGCTCAGAATCCGCCCGTCTCCCACAATCACATGGTCCCATACTGTCAGTTCCAGCACGGCGGCTGCCGCCACGATACGCCGTGTCATGGCGATATCGGCATCGGACGGGGTGGGGTTTCCGCTGGGGTGGTTATGCACGAGCACAAGGCCCGCTGCCCCCAGTTCCAGCGCGCGCCGCACCAATTCCCTTGGATAGACCGGCGCGTGGTCCACTGTGCCCTGTCCCGTTACCTCGTCCTTGAGCAGACGCTGCTCGGCATCGAGAAACAGCACCCGGATCTGCTCCACCTTCTTGTGCCCCATTACAGTACCCAGATAGGCGTGCAGTTGCTGGCGGCTGGCAATAAGCGGGCGGTCCCGCAACCGGGCGCGGTGCAGGCGCAGCACGACCTCGCGCACCAGCAGAAGGGCCACCCGCACGGCCTCGGGCTGGGGGGCTGCGACCGCTCCCGCACGTTCGGCGCCGAACAGCACGGCGGGCAGGCTGCCGCAGGTGTCCAGCAACTGGCGGGCCACACGATCGGGCTCGGCCAGGCGCGGCAGGGCGCTGCGCAACAGGCGGACCAGCAGGCCCAGGTCATCTTCCATGGCGGGAGCAAGCCGGGCATCGGCCAGCGCTGGCGTGACCAGCAACGCCCCTTCCGCCCCGAAGCGAAAGAACGATGCATCGGCAAGCTGGTCGCCCCCGGCCCCCGCACCCGCCTGATCGCCTGGCCGGCGCGCACGCCGTTTGGGCGTGGGGGCATTCCCACCCTGGTCCCTCGGCGTGGATTCGTGCGGCCCGGCATACGGGCTCGTGCCACAAGCCGGGGGCTCATCCCCGTCATCAGGGCCGGTCGCGGGGCGGGAGGGGCTCACCGTGGCTGCTCACCAAGGCTGAAATTGCGCCACTGGCCCTGCCCCACCACCATGTGGCCATGCACGTCCACACCCAGCAGGGCCCCCGCCCGACCAAGGGCCGTGGCAAAGGCTCTGTCGCCCGCCATGATGGGGTCCACCGGTTCATCATCGCGCGCCAGATACAGGGTCATGAGACTTGTCGCATGCAGGGCCAGGGCCCGTTGCAAAAGCCGCGACACGGCCTGCTTGACGGCTGGCAGGTCCGGGCGGGGCTGTGCCAGGGCGGGCGGCATGGCCATGTCCTCATCCGCGATCAGGTGGTTGTGGCTGTCCAGGAAAAGCACGTGCATTCCCGTGCACCCGGCCAGGTGCACATCGCAATAGGCCAGCACGCTGTCCCAGTTTTCCAGCACCAGGCGTTCGGGGCGTGCCCCCTGCGCCACGCGCTGGGCAATAGGGCCCAGTGTGGCGAAAAGGCGTACGCAGCCCTGCGGCACACGGGCCTGCTCCAGTGCGTCGGGCCCGGCCTCTACCACGGCGGCAAGGCTGCCGAAGCGGTTGATCAGGCTTTTGGCAAGGGGCTTGGTATCGCGCCGGGGTATGCCCGCGAACAGCAGCATTTCCAGCACCTCGTAATCCGCAAGCCCGCCGGCCCCCGTGTGCAGCACGCGTTCGCGCATGCGCTGCCTGTGCCCCGTGGGCCCCGTGGTCTTGAAGACAGGTGCGCCAGCTTGGGGGATGCTGCGCTCCTGCGCGCCGTCCGGGCTGTGTGGCCGCCTGTTTCGCATTTGTCTGCTCCGCTTGGCCTATCGTGCCTGCTTATTCTATAAAGGAGAGGTGACGACATCCGAACCCCCTTCCCCATCGCTTTTTTCGCCCATGCCCGAAGGCTCGGGCTCCTATCTCGCGCGGCTGAACCCCGAGCAGCGCGCGGCCATAGAAACGACCGACGGCCCGTTGCTGGTGCTGGCCGGGGCCGGTACGGGCAAGACACGGGTGCTGACCACGCGTTTCGCCCATATCCTGCTGACGGGCCGGGCCAAGCCGTGGCAGATCCTGGCCGTGACCTTTACCAACAAGGCCGCGCGCGAAATGCGCGAACGTGTGGGCCTGTTGCTGGGAGCCCCGGCCGACGGACTGTGGCTGGGCACGTTCCATGCCCTGTGCGCGCGCATGCTGCGCCGCCATGCGGAATATGCTGGGCTGACGCAGGGCTTCACCATTCTGGATACGGATGACCAGCTTCGCCTGCTCAAGCAGGTGATGGAGCCGTGGCGGATCGACACCAAACGCTGGCCGCCACCGGGGCTTTTGGGCGTTATCCAGCGCTGGAAGGACCGGGGCCTGACACCTGCGCGCGTAACCCCGGCGGAAGACACGGATTTCGCCAACGGCCATGCCCGCGCCATTTACGAGGCCTATCAGGCGCGCCTGCTCCAGTTGAACGCCTGTGACTTTGGCGACCTGATGCTGCATGTCACGGAAATCCTGCGCACCCAGCCTGATGTGCTGGCGCAGTATCACCGCCTGTTCCGCTATATTCTGGTGGACGAATACCAGGACACCAACACCGTCCAGTATCTGTGGCTGCGGCTTTTGGCCAAACGCCCGGATGGGGCCGCCAATATCTGCTGCGTGGGGGATGACGACCAGTCCATCTATTCCTGGCGCGGAGCGGAGGTGGAAAATATCCTGCGCTTCGAAAAAGACTTTCCCGGCGCGCAGATCGTGCGACTTGAGCGCAACTACCGCTCCACCCGGCATATTCTGGGGGCAGCAGCCGGGCTGATCGCCCACAACGCCGACCGGCTGGGCAAGACCCTGCGTTCAGGCCGGGATGATGCGGAGGGCGATAAGGTATCGGTCACCGGCGTATGGGATTCGGATGCCGAGGCCCGCATCGTGTGCGAAACCGCCGAGAGCCTTCGCGCGCAGGGGCATTCCCTGGCGGAAATGGCCATTCTGGTTCGCGCCGGTTTCCAGACCCGCGCATTCGAGGAACGGCTGGTGCAGACCGGCCTGCCGTACCGGATCGTGGGCGGTATCCGCTTTTACGAACGGGCCGAGGTGCGCGACGCCATTGCCTATATGCGCGCCCTGACCCAGCCGGCCGACGACCTGGCGTTCGAGCGCATCGTCAACGTGCCCAAGCGCGGTGTGGGACCGGCAGCCCTGCAAAAACTGCACGCCGCAGCCCGGGCCGCAGGCGTGTCGCTATCCGTGGCCACGGCGCAGCTTGTGGAGAATGCAACGCTCAAGGGCAAGCTGGGCGAACAGTTGGGCAAGCTGATGACGGCCCTTGCCACCACGCGCGATATCATGGCGCGGGACGGGCATGTGGTGGCCATCGAGCACCTGCTGGAGGAAAGCGGCTATCTGGATATGTGGCGCCAGGACCGCTCGCCCGAAGCCCCGGGCCGGCTGGAGAACCTGAAGGAACTGGTGCGCGCCCTGGCCGATTTCGGCACGCTGGGCGAGTTTTTGGAACATGTGGCCCTGGTCATGGAACATGACGAAAACGCGCAGGAAGCCCGCCTGTCCATCATGACCCTGCATGGGGCCAAGGGGCTGGAATTCGATATCGTGTTCCTGCCCGGGTGGGAGGAAGGCGTGTTTCCATCCCAGCGCACGCTGGATGAAGGCGGGCAGAAGGGGCTGGAGGAAGAACGCCGCCTGGCCTATGTGGGCATTACCCGCGCGCGCAAGCAGGCCCTGATCTTCCATGCCGGCAGCCGCCGTATCTATGCGAACTGGCAGCCTTCCATGCCCAGCCGCTTCCTTGACGAACTGCCCGACGAACACATTACCCGCAATGACGAAGGCGGCATGCGCCACCGCGGCCTGCACAGCACGGACTCCGTCTTTGCCAACGGGCCTGTCATCGCCCGCCGCAGGCGTGACCCGCTGGCCGATGACGCCACCAGCCTGCAACTGGGCGATCATGTGCGCCATGCCCGGTTCGGCGTGGGCATCGTGATCGCGGCCGACCGGCACCATGTGGAAATCGCGTTCGAGAACGCAGGCACCAAACGACTTCTGTCCTCCTTTATCGAGAAACTGTAATGGCCCCACCCGCCCGCCGACACGCCACCAGCCTGGAAACCATTTCCGTCACCATTCCCGAAGCGGCTGTCGAATTTTACGAAAACGCCATTGGCAGTGTCTGCACCACAATCGGTCTTTTCGAAGCCAACCCCGAAGGCACGCTCTGGCGCGTCGAAGGCGTGAAGGATACCGGCCACCGGGAAGATGAACTGGCCGCCGCCCTGCTTTTAGCCGAACTGGCCAGTGGGGAAAGTGCGACGCTTGAGCGCGCACCGACCGAGGCCGAAGGCTGGCTGGCCCGCACGTATGAAGCTTTCCCCGAACAACAGGTGGGCCGTCGCTTTGTGGTGCGCGGCACCCATCTGCCCGACCAGCACGATGCCACCCGCATTGTGCTGACGCTCGATGCCGGGGTGGCCTTCGGGTCGGGCGAACATGGATCCACCCGGGGCTGCCTGCGCGCCCTGGAACTGATCGCCCATCGCAGGCCGCGCCGTATTCTCGACCTGGGGTGCGGCACCGGCATTCTGGCCATGGCCGGGGCGGCCCTGCTGCACCAGCCGGTTCTGGCGGTGGATATCGAACCCTGGTCCGTGCGGGTTGCCGCGCGCAACGCCCAGCGCAACGGGCTTGCCCCCCTGCTGACCTGTCGGCTGGGCAATGGCTGGAACACGCCCGCCATCCGCCGCAAGGCCCCGTTCGACCTGGTGTTCGCCAATATCCTCGCCCGGCCTTTGTGCCTGATGGCCAAGGATCTCGCCCGTAATCTGGTACCCGGGGGCACGGTCATTCTGGCCGGCCTGCTGCGCAGCCAGGTGCGCATGGTCCTTTCCGCCCACAGGCGCCAGGGGCTGGTGCTCGAACATCTACTGACCGAAGGAGACTGGGCAACGCTGGTCCTGCGTCGGCCCGACCGCCCCCGCCCGTAACGGGCAACACCATTCGCCCGCACCTACGCCCCGCGCTTTTCCCACGCAGGAGATTTTCCCATGCCATCAGCGTCCTGTGCCCGGCTTCAGGCCCTGCGTGCCCTTGTGGCGAAGGAGAGGCTGGACGGGTTGATTATTCCCCATAGCGATGAATTCCTGGGGGAATACACACCAGCCTGTGCCGAACGCCTGGCCTGGCTGACCGGCTTTACCGGCAGCGCGGGCAGTGCGGTCGTGCTGGCAAACGAGGCAGCCGTATTTTCAGACGGCCGCTACACCACCCAGTTGGACCAGCAGGTGGATGGCGCGTGCTGGCAACGCCTGCACAGCCTGCGCACGCCACCCGCGACATGGCTGGCAGAAACAGCCGAACCGGGCAGCCGCATCGGGTATGATCCACGGATCATGAGCCAGGCGGACCTTCGCCCCTTTGCCGCGCTGGACGGGGTGACGCTGGTCGCAACCCCTTGCAACCTGATCGACAGCCTATGGACCGACCGCCCCGCCCTGCCCGATGGTCCCGCCTTCATCCACCCGCTGAACCATGCAGGCGAAAGCTCGGCCAGCAAGCGCACGCGGATCGCCCTGACCTTGCGCGAAGCCGGGCAGGACGCCGCCGTGCTGAGCGATAGTGCTTCCATCGCGTGGCTGCTGAATATCCGGGGATCGGATATTCCCTGCACACCGGTGGTACTGGCCTTTGCCATAATCCATGCCGATGCCACGACCGACCTGTTCATTGCCCCGGGCAAGATACCCCCTGCCGTGCGCGACTGGCTGGGGCCGGATATCCGCACCCATGACCCGGCGGAAATGGAACAGGTTCTGGCCAGCCTGAGCGGCAGGACCGTCGGGGTGGACCCGGCGAGCAACGCCGTGTGGTTTGGCCAGTGCCTGGAACGCCACGGCGCGATGGTGCGTGAAACGCCAGATCCCTGCCTGCTGCCCAAGGCCTGCAAGAACGACACGGAACAGGCTGGCATGCGCACTGCCCATCTGCGCGACGGGATAGCGCTCTGCCGCTTCCTGCACTGGCTGGATACGGACGGCCACAACGCGACCGAGCTTGAGGCCGCCAGCCGGCTGGATGCGTTCCGGGCCGAAGGTGCGGGCTATGTCGAGCAGTCCTTTCCCGCCATTTCCGGGGCCGGCCCCAATGGCGCGATCATTCATTACCGTGTGACCGGGCAAAGCGATCGCAGGCTGGAGGATAACGAGGTCTATCTGATCGACAGCGGCGGCCAATACCCCGAAGGCACGACCGATGTCACCCGCACGGTCTGGACCGGGCCGGGCGTGCCGCCCGATGACCTGAAAAAGGTTTTCACCCGCGTGCTCAAGGGCAATATCCGGCTCGGGCAGGCGCGGTTCCCCATCGGCACGGCCGGTTTCGCGCTGGACGCGCTGGCCCGTTACGCCCTGTGGCAGGCCGGGCTGGACTACGATCATGGCACAGGCCACGGGGTGGGCAGTTTCCTGTCCGTGCATGAAGGTCCGGCCCGGATCGCCAAAAGCCCGAATACCGTTGCCCTGCAAAGCGGGATGGTCCTGTCCAACGAGCCGGGTTTCTACAAACCGGGGGCTTATGGCATCCGGCTGGAAACGCTCCTGCTGGTGCGCCCCGTCCACCCCCCTGCGGCACAGGCGGACCATAACGCAGACTCCGGCCGTCAGTTCCTTGAATTCGAGACCCTGACCCTGGCCCCTTTCGACCGGCGGCTGATCGATCTGGCGGTTCTGGGCCCCGAAGATACCACCCTGCTGGATAGCTACCATGCGCGGATATTGCAGCTTATTGGCCCGCATCTGCCGCCTGGGGCCCAAAAATGGCTTGCAGGGGCGTGCCTGCCCCTCAACATGGCGTGAGACACGCGCCCACGCCCCCCAGTCACGTAATTGGGAATCGCAACACGGGGCAAACAGGCGCAGAACAGGCAGCGAAGTGAAAGGGAGCTTCTCAGTATGACAGCAGATAGCAAGACCATTCCCGCCACGCTTATCGCCGGCGATGGCATCGGTCCCGAGATTGTTGAATCGGTCACCGAAATTCTGGATACCGTTTCCGCCCCGTTCGCATGGGACCCGCAGCTGGCCGGCATGGCAGGCGTAGACGCGGTAAACGACCCGCTGCCCAAGCAAACCATTGAAAGCATTCGCCGTACTGGTCTCGCCCTCAAAGGTCCTTTGACCACGCCTGTTGGTGGCGGCTTCAAATCCATTAACGTGACGCTGCGCCAGGAATTTGGCCTGTTCGCGAACCTGCGCCCCACCAAGACCATCGTGCCCGGCGGCAAGTTCGACGATATCGACCTGGTTCTTTTCCGCGAAAACCTGGAAGGGTACTACGCGGCGATGGAGCATTACATTCCCGTGGGTGAAGACCCCAAGGGAATTGCGCTGAGCTCCGGTTTTACCTCGCGCGCCGAATGCCGCCGCATTGTCAAATACGCTTTTGAATATGCGCTCAAGAACAACCGCAAGACGGTGACCATCGTTCACAAGGCGAATATCCTCAAGCTGCTGACGGGCCTGTTCCTTGAAGAAGGCCGCAAGGTTGCCGAGGAATACAAGGGCCGCATCGCGTTCAACGAACGGATCGTGGATGCCTGCGCCATGCAGTTGGTCATCAACCCCTGGCAGTTCGACGTGATTGTCACCACCAACCTGTTCGGTGACATCCTGTCCGACCTGACGGCCGGTCTGGTTGGCGGTCTGGGCATGGCCCCGGGTGCGAATATCGGTGAAAAAGCCGCCGTGTTCGAAGCCGTCCATGGCTCGGCCCCTGACATTGCGGGCAAGGGCATTGCCAACCCGCTGGCCCTGCTGCTGGCAGCGGTGATGATGCTGCGCCATGTCGGCCGTGGCGACCTGGCCGACCGCATCGATTCTGCGATCGACAAGGTCATTACCAAGGGTTCGGTCCGCACCAAGGATCTGGGCGGCAACGCCGGAACCAAGGACCTGACAGCCGCGCTGAAACAGGCTCTGGTCTGATCCCTGCCCGGTTCAAACAAGCCGGACAGAACCAAAGGGGGCCCCATGTGGCCCCCTTTGACGTTTATACGGCACGAAAATTCGGCGCTTTATAATTTTACACCGCTTCCCCGCATTCTATCCTGCCAATCAAACCGAAAAACAGAATGGCTGAGATCGCTGCGAGATGAACCACACCCACCTGAGCGGACCAAGAAGCGCAGGACCACAACTTTGCTGCTGATGCCGCGCCTTTAAAGTCCTTGGCCGAAACCGGGGAAAATGGGAGGTACGGCAAGGTCACCCACGCGAGACGGGGACCATAGACCGAAGATGCCAACCCGCCTCGGGCGTCCGTAACTCTGAATGGCACAGTTACGTGTCACCCGGTCCTGATCGGCGTCGTCACGGGCGTTCTATCGCGCGACAGTGTTGTCCCATATAATTCCGACCGAGCCCCGAAAACCATATTCCTGCACAGACATCAAAAACATAAGTAAAATGCATTATCCCTTCCTTTGTTTATGAATTTCTTTTTTGAATTCATCTCACAAAAATGACTTTCATCGATATGCGCTTCTATTTTCCCCTGGGAGAGAAAATTGAATACTGCTGTCGCGGACCAGGGCGTTTGCAAAAGGCCGGTGCCATAATCGTAAGTAGAATGCGCGATGTAATTGTTTTTTGCATAGTCCGGCTGAATATATAGTATTATTTTATCGGAATAATTTTCATCTTCCGCATAAATGCTTGAGATAATGGAATTAACGCGACTTATATCAAAATAGCTTTGGATAACCCGGTTTGATTCGGCCCACATATCTGTAAAGAAAAAAATCGAAAAGAAGGCACAAAATAAAAATCTGGATGCGTTCGTCATGTTCCTGAAGAGAACGTTCAAATTCTTCACCATAATATACGGCAAGGAAAAGGCGATCGCAGAAATACTGCGGGCCGAGGGCCACCAGCCCTTGATCATCAGATTCAAAGGATTGGCGGCCAGGACAACGGCGGCCACAACAAATAAAGCTGCTCCCATAGTCCGGAAATTCAATATAAAGACCACAAAGGAAAACAGAAAAATCAGCTTTGCACTGTTCAATATCAACGGATAATAACAGCCATGCCCCGCAATAAAAATATCTGCGCTCGCATTGGCATAATTCCACAAATTCCCGGACACGAACCGAAGCCCCTGCTCTCGGGCCGGATACATCTCGAAACCCGGAACATGACATTTTTTCAAAAGAGCATTCACGACACTATATAAAATCGATGCGACTAAAATAGGATATACATCTTTATAAGTAATTTCTTCATTTCCAGAATTGGTTACCTTTATCAAGAAAGCCATCAATGCCAGAATAATGCTAATTTGATAGGACCCAAAAGAGACTAAAAGGCAGACACTGCCCAGAAGAAATTTCCATTTCGATTGGATCTCGACCGAAAATACCTTAAAATATAAGGCCAAAAACAAAAATGACACCGCATAAGATAAATACGCTTCTTTGAATTGATAGACGTCCAAGTTCAAAGGAAAAAACACAAACAATACCGAAAAGCAGACTCTTTCCGTTTCGTCGAATTTTACATAATCCGCAAGAAACTGCAGCAGCAGGACTAACGAGAAAACAAGAAAAGCCGACGATATAACGATATATTCTTCATAGTGAACATGAAAGACACTCAGGAATTTCAAGATCGCCGCAAACGTATAGCGGCCATTGGATGCCTGATCCAGCATGAGAACAGCAAGAGGATCGGAATGGGATTGTATGGCCAGTTCATCAGTCGACAAGGCAATGAAATTAGGAAAAATAACGATTATTATAGAAATGACTGTAAATATAATCGACAGAAAGCCTCTATATTCATTTTTTTTTCCAATCACGCGCTCCATTGCGACTTCCTTATTGTGAGATCCAATCCCATTCCGGCTGAACCACGGCTTGGCCCATGAACGATACGAGAGACAGAATGACAATTTCTACTCTTATTTTTCAGCAAAAGAGACTTTACTTTTGAAAGAAAAATATTTGTGCCCAATGAAACTCGGCACCGCCGGTGACAATACGCCTATAAAATGAGCAATATCTTCGGCATGCCATGTAAAATTGAGGGCCGGAAACACGACGAATGCCAGCCCCATGGTTGTTCCCCATACAATGACCAGGGCGACAAGATTCACAAGCACGAAGCGCCCCAGTTCCGATGCGACCCCGCGATCGGACGGCGAAAACACAAAAAGACGCGCAAGACTATAAGCCGTCAGCATCCCCACCAGATAGGCGAGCACGACAGACCAGCCGAACGGGACAAAGCAGTTGAAGAAATAGCGGCTGCCGATGTTAACGCCAGCCGCGATCCCCCCTGTTACCAGAAACCGAAGAAACATCATGGTAGTACTTCTTCCCGCTTATTCAAACATCTCTTATCGCGCATTCGACAGACTGGGAGTGGAAGTGCAGGTCCGGCATCGATAGGGATGCTTCACCGCCAGTCTTGTCCCAGTCTGGATGAAACAGAATTATTTAAGAGACTGTTCCAAGAAACCGTTGATAAAAAAAAGTAAACATTTTAAGGCGTCGCCTTTTTTAAAAAAGCGACGTTTTGTGAAGCTTTTTTAAAAAAGCTTCACAAAAAACTTTTATAGTCTGACGGGGTATTTCAGATGCAGGCTTTTAAAACGGCTTCCAATATGCTCCTCCCCCAACGGCTTTTTTACAAAGCATCGACCATGATTTTCGCGAAGCGTACGCTTTCGGAAATACCGCGATCTTCTGGGTAATAATAACAGGTGTCAGCCACCTGCAATCCCGCGATCGGGGTCTGGACAGGCGGAATTTTGGCGGAAAAGCCAGGTTCGCAAACCGGCTGGGCATAGGACAGCCTGCCAACATGCGACGCAAGCAGATCCTCCCGCGTCAAGGCGGGATTGACTTCCGTCAGGTAGCCCATGGCTTCCTTGACAAAGAAATCATCCGACTGGGTAAACTTTGGATGCGTCTGCGGCATGTAATAGGGCACATAGACGACTGTATCGGATAAATACCGGAGGTTTGAAAATTCGACAATGCCCGGAATATCAATACGCTGGTCGTTGATATTCAACCAGAAATGGTCCGTAACCGGCTTTTTCAGTTTCAGGAGCACACACACGACGCCAATATTGCGTATGGCGTCATAAGCTTTTTTGGACGCATCGGGCAGGGCCGGCACCATGGCCGAAACAAGAGGTGTTGGCACAGTGGAGATGACACGCTCATAATCACTGGTGTTCTTGTCCGTGCGCACGCCCGTAACACGGCCCCCTGCCGCCACGATTTCGCGCACAGGCTCGCCCAGCCGGATGGTGCCCCCCAGCCTCCTGATCGCTGCCACAAGCGCATCGACCAGGGTCTGCGATCCGCCTTCGATAACACCAAGCTGTTCCTGGAAGAGCGACGCCCGCGACGTTCCGATACGCTTGATGCGCGTCGCCATCCATGCCGCTGAAATATCATTGGCATATTCAAAGAACTTCAGTTCCAGCAGGCGTTTCCACAGAACGTCATAGGTCCGGCGCCCACCCCATTTGATGAACCAGTCCCCCGCATTGACCCGGTCCAGATCATCGAAATGCTTCCGCTTTGTCTGCAAGAATGCCTGAAACCCGTAGCCAAGTTTGCCCCGCAGGGAAAGGAGCGGAAATGTCAGCAGCGCCCACGGGGTACCCCACCGATAATGTCGCCCGGCAATGTAATACCCCATGGATGTATTGCGCCAGCAGAGCTTGTGGCCAATGCCCAGTTCCGCCATCAGGTCGAAGAGCGGTTGGTCCGCCTTGCAGACAAAATGGTAAAAACGTTCGATCGACAGGCCGTCGAAATCGAAATGCGCGGCCATGCCCCCTGCTACCGTATCGCTTTCATACAGGGTCACGTCATGCCCTGCCTTAAGGGCATGATAGGCGGCTGCAAGCCCCATGGCGCCCGCACCGATCACCGCAACTTTGGCCATTTCCTAGAACTCCAGCTTGACGTGCGAATAGACGGGATCCTGGAATGTCTCTTCCAGCGCATCGACAAGCGTATGGGGCTGGACCCCGAATATGCCCGGCCAGTCGATGATGTCGAATTCATCCGGTGTCACCAGCGCTTTTAGCTGCTGGGTTGTGAAAGGCGGGTTTTTGTCTACCAGCGCATAAGCGGCCATCAGCGCATAGAAAACCCCGTACGGTATGCGCACGATCATTGCCTTCGCACGGGATGCTTTCTTCACCGCACGGATCAGGTCGATGTAATAGACCTTTTCCCGCCCTGAAATATTGTAAATCGTGTTCGGGCGCGGGGTATCGGCTGCCGATATGATGATATTGCACAAATCCCCCGCATACAGGGGCTGGCGGATATACTTGCCGCTCCCCGGAATGGGGAAAATCGGAGATTTGTGCATGAAGCGCGCAAGCCAGCCCAGATGCTTGCGGTCGAACCAGCCATACATCAGCGTCGGCCGCAGTACGCAGGCCGGAATACCGCTGTCCAGCACCAGCTTTTCCTGCACCTTCTTGCTCTCGGTATAAAAGTCATGCGCCATGGATTCCACGACCGATGACGAGATATGCACCAGATAGGGCAAACCGGCGCGCTGGGCGGCCGCCAGCACGTTCTTCGTGGCGGTAATATTGTTATCTATGAAAGGCTGCTCGGTCAGCGCGCCAATCTGGGCATGGTTGAGAATAAGCGTGCCACCCGCGTCAAAGGCGTGTTCCCACCCACCGGGCTTGGCCAGATCCGCTTCGATTACCTCGATTTCGGGGTGAAGCTGCCTGAGAATGCGAACATTGGCAGGATGCTTGTCGATGCCGACAATTTCCAGATCCGGCCGTTTTTTCAGCCGGGTGACAAGATTCTGGCCAACCAGACCGGCAGCGCCCGTAATGATGATGCGTTTTGGTGTCTTCGTCATAATCCGCTACTTGTCTTACAGCTTGGTCTTGTGAAAAATCCGGGCCGGCACATTGCACACGATCGTCATGATAAAGCGCCAGAAACCGGGAATATAGACAACCGGCATGGCAGGCTTTTGCGCGATGGCCACAAGTTTTTGTGCGACTGTGGCAGGCTTGGCCCAGAGCAGGCCCTTCCTGTGGATATGCGCGGTCATGGGTGTGTCGACAAAGCCAAGCTTGGCCACCACCGCATGCGCACCCGTAGGGGCCAGGCGATGGGCGATCCCTTCCACCAGCACGGAGAGGCCAGCCTTGGCCGCCCCATAGATATAGTTCGACTGCCGTCCGCGATCGCCCGCGACCGAACTGATCGCCACGAGCACGCCCGCCTTCTGGCGCTCAAGCAGGTTGGCGGCGGCCAGGCACCATTGGGCGGCGCTGGAGAAATTGACATGAATGTTAAGGGCCGCCGCCGCAATATCCCGTTCTTCATGCCGCTGGTTCCCCAACAGGCCGTAAAAGAGGAACACGGCATCGACAGGCCCGTCGATGGCCGCTGCCATGTCATCAAAACTGGCGGTGGCGTCGGTCACCTCCGCCAGATCCATGGCATAGGTCTTGCAGCGCGCAGCCCCCCGTGCCTTCAGGTCCCCGGCGAGCTGTTCAAGCCGTTCGGCATTGCGGGCAACCAGCACGAACTGGGCACCGTCGGCGGCGTAGAGCCGGGCCGTGGCTTCAGCAATGGCTGACAGCGCGCCCAGAATGATGATCTTCTTGCCCATCAATACGATACCCTTCTCCAGAAATCCGAACTGGTTGCCGGATCCTTCAACTCCTGCATGCGCGTCCAGTCGGGGTAGCCGGACTGGAACATGGGGGCAGGCATGCGCCCGTCCTTGGCGGCATATAACCGCCCGCCAGCCTCCGCCACGATCTGGTCGAGCCGGGCCATGAGGTGCAATGTCTCAGCCCCGCGATTGGCAAAGTCAAGGGCGAGCGTCGCCCCTTCCATGGGAAAGGAGAGATAGCCCCCCGCACTCAGCGAACCGAAGGTTTTAAGCACCGCCAGGAACGACCCCGCCCCCGATGCGGCAATGACCCGCACCAGATCTTCGACGACATGCCGGGCCGAGGCCATGGGTATGACGCACTGGTACTGGTAAAGCCCGGTGGCACCATACATCCGGTTCCAGTTGCGAATGGAATCAAGCGGATAGAAGAACGGCGCGTAATGCGTTCGCTGGATATGGGGGCCGCATTGCTGAAGGCGGTTGTACAGCGTGTTGAACAGCCGAATGGTGGTACTGTTCAGCGTACGGGCTGGCAGGTCGAAAGGCATGGCCAGTCCGCCTTTGCCCCGATGCGGCTCCAGTACTCCGTCATGACACCAGTTGGCACGCTGGAAAATGCCCCGCCCCAGCGCATGCCCGCCATTGGCGCAGTCGATCCAGGAGACCGTGTGCTCGAACCCATCGGTGCTTTCCCGCGCGATGGAGAAGAATTCCCCGATATTGCCGTATGGAATCCGCTCGACATCAAGGAAAGCGCTGCCGATGGGTGTCAGGGCGAGTTCGACATCTGCAATGACGCCGGTCAGCCCCAGTCCGCCAATCGTGGCATGGAACAGCGGGTCGCCCGGATACAGGCGCTGGGGGCCGGTATCGGTCCGAAGCAGGGTCAGGCTGCGGACCGAGCAGCCCATGCTGCCGACACGATGATGGTTCTTGCCATGCACGTCATTGGCAACTGCCCCACCAAGGGTGACAAAACGCGTTCCCGGCGTGGTGGGCAGGAACCAGCCACGCGGCACCGTGACCTGCAGGATTTCATCGATCGTCGCCCCTGCCTCGCAACGCAGCACCCCTGTCGTGTCATCGAACGCCATCAGGCGGTCGAGCCCGGTCATGTCGATCAGCAGGTTGCCATTATTGATGACGGAATCCCCGTAAGAACGCCGCATGCCAACAGCCAGCAGAGGCGTCTTTTGTCCCGCATGCACACAGGCGGGCAGTTCATCTAAAAAGCCGGGGATGACGACCTCGTGCGGCACACGCACGACACGCCCCCAGGATGTGTAGTCCAGTCGGGTTCTGGCGCGTGTCATATCAGGGACAGTGCAAAGAAAAGGCCGGTGGCAAGCCCCATCAGGATACTCAGCCGGTCACGAATGGCGAAGGAAACCGGATCGTCATCCAATTCGCCCCGGTGGCTGAGCAGCCATATGCGTGACGACCACATCATGACAAGAATAACCGCCCCCCACAACCATTGCGGATCGCTGTAGAGCGGACGGACATAAATGTCAGACGACACATACAGGCTGAGCACCAGGATCGCGATCAGGTTTGTACCGACCCCCATGGTGAGCGTAAGGGGCGCATCCGTGGTCCGGTAACCCCGCCCCTTGATCTCTGTCCCCGCCCCTGGCTGCGCCGCTGCCTTCGTGATCTCGACATGTCTCTTGGCCATCGACAGGGCGAAGAAGAAGAAGAACGAAAACATGAGCAGCCAATGAGATAACGGCTCCCCCGCCAGATACACCCCGATGACGATACGCAGGGTATACAGGCCGCCCAGGACAAAAATATCGATCATGGGCAGGCGTTTGAAAACAAAGGAATAGGATAACGTGCCTGCGAGATAGACCAGCAGCCAGCCTGCCGCTGGCAGAGACAGCATGGCCATGATGGCAACGCCAAGAACAATGAGCCCGACCGCCACGCAGAACGCTTGGCCCGCATCTATGACGCCCCGGGCGATGGGGCGGAATCTCTTGGTCTGGTGGCCACGGTCGGCCAGAATGTCACTTATGTCATTGATGACATAGGTGCCCGACGCCGCCAGCCCCATGGCGATAAAACCGATCCCCACGGTCAGCAGGGCGTGCAGTTGCATGAAGGCCTGCCCCAGGATAAGCGGCACCACCAGCAGGATGTTTTTGCTCCACTGATGAACCCGCAGCAGCTTCAGCCAGTCCCGCAATCCGACCGGCTGGCGCTTGATTTCACATTCGAGCGGGCAGTCCAGTCGGGAAAAAGCATCGCGTGTCGAACGGCTGACCCCAACCAGGACAGCACTTTCCGCTTTCTTCCATATGACAAGATCAGCCGGGCTATCGCCAGCATAGGAAAAACCACCCGGAAATCGCTGCTCCAGATAGCCCAGCTTGTGCCTGCCCTTCAGATTGATGGGAGGTGAAGATCCCGTGGCGGAATCGAAAATGCCGATATCCCGCGCCACAAGATCTGCGGTTTCCTGGTCTGCCGCCGTTACCAGATGGAGTTCTCGCCCGGCGCGCTTCTGCGCCTGCAGATAGGCGACAAAATGCTGGTTGAACAGAAATATACCCGGATCAATCGCGGCAATACGCAGCACGGCCTGCTTGAAGGCAGCGCGCCCCTGACGAAGAACCGCCAGGGCTTTCAAGGCCTGCCAGGGATGACGGAAGGCAATGATCAGGAACTGTTCGACCAACGTATCCGTTAAAAGCAGCGTCCGATCCAGATCGACCGCCAGTGGAGATCTGGTAAAATCGATCTGATGCTGATCTACCCTAGGCGCTGCCATCGTCCCCCCATAAAATCAAGGAGAGGTTTTTCTACGTTCAGTTTCAGTATCAGTCAAATCAAAATCCTTCCACTCACGGGAGTTACCTCCAGTGTTTATTCAATAATTCAAAATCTTCTTGAACAATCGTAAGAAACCTCGGGGAAGGCCAGAAAAATACGAAATCTGCCGGCCGAACAGAAGAAGCCCCCAGGACGGCGACAAGCACCGCGCCCCCACCGTCGAAAAAGGGGTGAAAAACAAATAATATTTTTAAAGATATTTATTTTAATATTACTAAACGCTTTAATTGAATAAACGAAAAATTACAGAATAATCCCTAATTCCTAACCAATATTATCTTTCCCCATATGACACCCCAAGAAAGCGCAGAATATCCTGCCGGCTGCCGCGCCTTATTTCCGGCTTTCCATGCTATACTGTGTCAGACGCCGGATATCTTCGAACATCGCATTGCATTACAACGCCTGCACCTGCTTTCCCGCCTCATTTTACCGTCATCTCAAGCGCCATCACCCTTATTTGGCGTCCCCTACCCCGATCCCGATCTGCTTGATGTCATGGAACTTGATATCGGGGTTCTGCTCTTCCGTGCGGCGCATCATGAAGCCGGATGTGGCCAGGAACACGGGGTCATCGTCCAGGTCGTCCGCCATGGCGGTACGGTTGGCGGCGGCAAAGGCTTCGATCTTCGCGCGCGGGCCGGTAATCCAGCGGGCCAGTGAATAGGGTGTGGAATCAAAGCCGATCCCCACGCCGTATTCGGCCTGAAGGCGCGCTTGCAGCACATCAAGCTGGAGCGTGCCCACCACGCCCACAATAGGTGGCGCGCCATCCTGCGGGCGGAAGAGCTGCACCACCCCTTCCTCGGCCAGTTGCACCAGCGCCTGCTTCAGCTTCTTGGCCTTCATGGCATCATCAAGCCGGACACGGCGCAGAATTTCGGGGGCGAAATGCGGCACCCCGGTGAACTGGATATCCTCCCCCTCGGTCAGCGTATCGCCAATGCGCAGCGTGCCATGGTTGGGAATACCCACCACATCCCCCGCGAAGGCTTCCTCCGCCAGGTGGCGGTCCTGGGCGAAAAAGAATTGGGGCGTATGCACCGCAAAGTTCTTGCCCGTGCGTGTGTGCTTGAGCTTCATGCCGCGGGTCAGCCTCCCCGAACACACACGGGCAAAGGCGATGCGGTCGCGGTGGTTGGGGTCCATGTTCGCCTGGATCTTGAAGACCAGTGCCGTCATGCCCGGTTCATCCGCGGTGACGGTGCGGCTTTCGGCCGCCTGCGCGCGGGGCGACGGCCCGAACGCCACCAGCGCGTCCAGCAGGTCGGTCACCCCTATTTCCTTGATCGCACTCCCGAAGAACACAGGGGTCAGATGGCCCGCGTCAAACGCCTCACGGTCGAATTCCGGCAGGGCGGCCTGGGCCAGTTCCAGTTCCTCGCGCATCTGCACCAGGCGCGGGTCGTCCTCCGCCAGGGGGGCAAGCGTGTTCAGCTTGCCGTTCAGCAGATCGTAGGTGCCGATAAACGTGGCGGCCCGGCCCACAGGCCATGTGGCGGGGGCGGTATCCAAAGCCAGGGATGAAGCAATTTCATCCAGCAGGGCGAACGGGTCCTGCGCCTCGCGGTCCATCTTGTTGATGAAGGTGACAATGGGAATATCGCGCAGGCGGCAGATTTCGAACAGCTTGCGCGTGCGGTCCTCGATCCCCTTGGCGGCGTCGATCACCATCACCGCGGAATCGACGGCGGTCAGCGTGCGATAGGTATCTTCGGAGAAGTCTTCATGGCCGGGCGTATCAAGCAGGTTGAAGACACAGCCACCGTAATCGAACGTCATGACCGAACTGACCACGGAAATACCACGGTCACGCTCGATCGCCATCCAGTCCGAACGGGTGCGGCGGCGTTCGCCCTTGGCGCGCACATTGCCGGCAAGCTGAATGGCCCCGCCTGCCCGCAGGATGCGCTCCGTCAGGGTCGTCTTACCGGCATCCGGGTGGGAGATGATCGCAAAGGTACGGCGACGGGCAATTTCCTTACCCAGTTCGGAAGCGGCGGTATCAGACATGAAAGACCTGTTCGGAGACTACTGGCAAAAAAGAAACTGGCGGGCAGAACTGGCGGAGCGAATTGGCAGGAATAAAACGGCAAACGCCGGGTGGAGAGCAGCCCCTCCACCCGGCGCAGCACAAATCGAACCAGAGTTCCCGATTAACGGGAGTAGAATTCGACCACCAGGTTCGGTTCCATCTGCACCGGATACGGCACATCGGAAAGCTGCGGGCCACGCATGAACGTGCCCTTCATCTGGCGATGATCGACTTCCATGTATTCCGGCACGTCACGTTCGGCAGACTGCGTTGCGTCCAGCACGATGGCGAGCTGCTTGGACTTTTCACGCACTTCGATCACGTCGCCATCCTTCACCAGGTAGGACGGCACGTTCAGCTTGCGGCCATTGACCAGGATATGGCCGTGGCTGATGAACTGGCGCGCTGCAAACGGGGTGATGGCGAACTTCATGCGGTAGATGACCGCATCCAGCCGGCGTTCGAGCAGGTTGATCAGGTTTTCGGACGTATCGCCCTTGCGACGCACGGCTTCCTGATAATAGCGACGGAACTGCTTTTCCGTGATGTTGCCGTAATAGCCCTTGAGCTTCTGCTTGGCCATCAGCTGCACGGAGAAGTCGGAGGGCTTGCCCTTGCGGCGCTGGCCATGCTGGCCGGGGCCGTATTCACGACGGTTGACCGGGGACTTCGCACGGCCCCACAGGTTCACGCCGAGGCGGCGGTTGATCTTGTACTTGCTCTCAAGGCGCTTGCTCATAAGGCGCTCTTTTCTCTCAACAGGCGGAAAGCCCTGGGCCTTCCGTCGTTACACCGGTAGTCTCCGTCCACCGTGGATCGAAGCGGGCGCACAACGTATTACCAGCAGCACTGCCGCCAGCCGTTCTGTCCTCATTCCCGGCAATGGTGGCAGCGTTTACGGCAAATGCAGCCGGGCTGTCAAGAAAGCCGTTACGGCAGGGACCGTCATGCAGCGCAGCACAGGCGGCGCAATTTTTTCTTTCTCCCTTGCGGGGCCATAGCGACTATAGAGTCATCCATGGCCCCGTGCCCGGACTTTGCCACTGCTTGCCAGATTTTGAACGCCAGATAAACACCACACAAGGAGTACCCCCATGCCATCCGCCAATAAATGGGCCCTGTTCACCACCATTGGGATATTGCTCATCATCCTGGGCTTTGTCGCTGCGATCGACGCCGTGTTCGTCACCCTGGCCAGCACCATTTTCATCGGCGTGCTGTTGATCATGGCCGGGATCATGCAGGGGGTGCATGCCTTTGCCGTACGGGACTGGAGCGGCTTCCTGTTCTCCCTGCTGGGCGGTGTCTTGTACGTGATCGCCGGTGGGGTGCTGATCGAGGAACCCGTATCCGGTTCGGTCGCCCTGACCCTGTTCGCGGCAGTCTGTTTTGTGGTGATCGGGGTGATCCGTTCGGTCATGGCGCTCCAGCACCGCGAACTGGCAGGCTGGGGCATTGTGCTGGGCAGCGGGTTGATCAGCCTGCTTGTGGGCCTGTGCCTGTATTTCACCCTACCCTGGTCGGCCCTGTGGCTGATCGGCACGTTCGTGGCCATTGAACTGATGGCCAGCGGCATTGGCTGGGTACAGTTCGGGCTGGCACTGCGCCGCATGCTGCCTCCCCCATCCCTGCCCCAGGCCTGAGACATAACGGAACAGGACGCATCAGGGTTGGAATATACCAGCCCTGTTTGCGGCAAGCCTTTGGCGGGCGGCAGGTCGCTGGCCCGAATAGCAGCGCAAGCGCCGCTGGTTACGGGCCGCCCCGCACCCGGGCGTGCCGGCCTTACTCCGTTTCCGTCTCGTTATCGGATGGCGTAAAGGCAAGGCGCTTGGGGTCAGTGCTCAGCAGGGCCCGGGCGGCAACGCCCGACTGTTCCTCCGCCGGCATTTTCTGGCGGGGCAGCAGGGATATCGGCCGCTCACCGTTTTCACGCTGGCGCAGATTGGCCTGGATATTGCGCAGCACCACGGGATAATCTTCCACCAGCCGGCGGAAGCGTGAGGCCTTGATCACCATCAGATGGCCGAACTGCACGGCCCTGACCGTGCCAGAGCAGTGCCATTTTTCCATGGCCTCCTGCGCGCCGATCAGGTCGCCCGCGCCAAACTGCACGTCGGCTCCGGCTATATGGGCCTCCGCCAGCCCCGCGCTGATAAAATAGACATAGCGCATTCTTCTGCCCTTGCGGCAGATGACTTCCTGCGGGGCCACAAAACGCAGCGACGTGGTGGTGGCCAAGTCATGCAGTTCCGCCCCGGACAGGCCCTTGAACACCGTTGCCGTCTTGATCCGTTCCTCGATCCCGCTGCGCAGGTCGAAGCTCAGCCGCTTGTTCAGCCGGTGGCGGCGGCGTTCCAGGTCCTTGAGCAGTTCACGGTTCAACTCGTCGCTGATCAGGGATTCCGCCAGCAGCGTATCATATTCCTCCCCTTCCACACGCAGGGTGATCTGGCGGAAAATGCGGTTTTCCAGGGCCTCGGCATAGCCATGGTAATGCAGGCGCAGGGTGGCCAGGGCTTCGTCCAGCAGCTTGCGCTGGCGTGAAAGCACCTCAGCCACGATATCGCCGATACGGCTGCCCAATGTGGGCTCCAGCCGCTCGCGCATGAAGCGGGTCAGCGAGATCGAGACGAAATGCGCCACCATGAGCATCTCGAAGCGTTCGGCCATGCACAGCATCAGCGGCTTGTCTATGCGCAGGTGGTTGTGCACCCATTGCGCCGCCCTGAACCGCAGGGACGGGCTGAGCCTGCGGCGCAATGCGCGCACATAGCCCAGGCGCCCTTCAAGCCGGGCCCCGTCGATTGCGGCCTCCGCCGAACGCAGCAGCGTTTCCATGACCCGGCGCGACAGGCCCTGCATGTAGAACAGGTCCAGCAGCAGGGAGCGTTCCTGGCTGGCGATGGTGATCAGCGCGAGGTTGACGCGTTGCGTGTCCGACAGCGCGCGATCGAACTCGTTGGCGTCCTGCTCCTCCTCCGCCCGGCGCTCTAACTGGTCCAGCACGGGGCGCGTGGCCTCGGCATCGAAGCCGAGATCGTGCCCCAGCGTGCGGGCCCGGTCGCGCACGTTGCCAAGGCCGATCCCCAGCACCTGGTGGCGCATGGCCTCGTCGATGGGGGAAAGCTGGTCGAGCTTGAGGAACAGCACCAGCGAACGCAGTGTCGTTCCGTTGACCAGCAGGGTGATCAGCACGAAGCCGGTGGCGATAATACCGATGAAATGGGCAATGGGGGTGGCGACATGCTCGTTCTCCGTCACCGCCAGCGCCAGGGCAAGCGTTATGGCCCCGCGCAACCCGCCCCAGACCATGGTGATCTTGAAGGGTGTGGGCACGGGGGGCGAAAGCCTTGTCAGGGCAAGCAAAGGCAGCAGGCCGAACACGACCGCGGCACGCGCCACAAGCCCCGCCGCACTGGCGATCAGGATCAGCACCCAGTCCCACCGGGTCATGCCCACCAGCAGGTGCGGCACCAGCATGGAGGCAAGCACGAACACCAGGGATCCCGCCCAGAACACAAGCTGCTGCCAGAGCTGGTTGAGGAACAGCCATGTCTGCGGTCGCACGGTCGACGGGCCGTAGACGGATACCGTCAGCCCCGCCGCCGCCGTGGCCACCACGCCCGACACACCCAGGAATTCGTCTGAAATAATATACACGACGTACGGCAGTGCCACCGTCAGCGTGATTTCGGCCGCCGAACTGCCGATGGCGGACATCATGGCCAGGGTCAGCCGCCCACAGATCACCCCCACCACCAGCGCACCGGCAAAGGAGACGACAAAGGAGATCAGCGCATCACCCGGATGGATGGCGCGGTGCAGCGTGACCGAGGGCAGCAGGATGGAGAAAATGGAAATGGCCGCCGCATCGTTCAGCAGTGCCTCCCCTTCCACCAGGCGGGTCAGGCGCGTGGCCGCCCCGATATCGCGGAAAATGCCCGCCACGGCCGATGGGTCGGTGGTTGCGACAATGGAGCCCAGCAGCAGGCAGACCACAAGCGGCATATGTGCAAAGGGCATCAGCGCAAAGCCGATCAGCGCGGTGGAGAGCGCCACCGCCACCACGGCCAGCAGCAGCACGGTGGCCGTTTCATGTGCCAGGCGGCGCACATCGATGGCCAGCGCCCCCTGAAAGACCAGGGCGGGCAGGAAGATCAGCAGAAAGGCTTCGCTGTTGATGGGGAAATCGAGCAGCGTTTCGGCAATGCCGCTCAGGGCGGAGGCATAGGAACTGCGCAGCGCGAAATCGGCCAGCGAGCCGATGATAATGCCCACAACGGCCAGCAGCACGGTTTCGGACAGTTCGATCTTGCGGGCAAGAGGCTGCACGGCGCTCACAACCACAAGGAGCAGCGCAATGACAAGCAGTATCGCAGCCAAACCCGTTACCGCCATGCCAATCACTCCCCTACGTGCGTCTTCTTGTTTTTGCAGCCTGGCCACGACCCGGACCGTGCGGTATTAACGCCCGGGTGCGGCAAAGGCATGGCAAGCGAACGCCTTTCTTCTCTCTTTAGCAGAGCGTCGCCAACACTACCACTTTTGCACGACACCTGCCGTGCCATGCGTGCAGCGCACGGCACCCGGTGGCGCACCCCTGTGCGGATCGCCCGAACGTGACTGCGTTATCCGGCGGACGTGACTGCCAAATTCCCTCCCGCGTGCCCATGTTGGCAGCACACCATCTGTCAGCCCGCCCCATACCGCCCGCTGGCACTGAGGAGGATTCAAGGATGACCGAGACCACAGCCCCGCATATCCACCCCTGCCCCATCGGCATTGCAGCCACGGGCACGCGGCCCGAACGGGATTCGATGGGGGTGATCGACGTGCCCGCCGATCGCTACTGGGGAGCACAGACACAGCGCAGCCTGGTGCATTTTTCCATCGGCACCGACCGCATGCCGCTTCCACTTTACCACGCCTACGGGATCGTCAAGAAAGCGGCGGCGCTGGTCAATGCGCGCGAAGGCCGCATGCCGCAATGGAAAGCCGACCTGATCGCGCAGGTGGCGGACGATGTCACCGCGGGCAAGCTGGACGAGCACTTTCCCCTTTCGGTCTGGCAGACGGGCTCGGGCACGCAGACCAACATGAATGTCAACGAGGTGATCGCCAACCGCGCCATCCAGCTTGCCGGGGGCGTTATCGGGTCGCAAACCCCCGTTCACCCCAATGATGACGTGAACATGGGCCAGTCGAGCAATGACTCCTTCCCCACCGCCATGCATGTCGTCACCCTGCTTGAAATCGAGGACCGGCTGATCCCCCGCGTCAAGGAACTGATCGCGGCCCTGAACACCAAGGCGGAGGCATGGAAAAGCGTGGTCAAGATCGGCCGCACGCATTTGCAGGACGCCGTTCCCCTGACAGTGGGTCAGGAATGGTCGGGCTGGGTGCATATGCTCCAGGACGCGCTGCATGTGCTCGAAGTCGCGCGTGAAGGCCTGTTCGAACTGGCGGCGGGCGGCACCGCCGTGGGTACGGGGCTGAACGCGCCGCCGGGCTTCAGCAAGGCCATAGCGGACAAGATCGCCGAACTGACCGGCCGCCCCTTCGTGACGGCGCCCAACAAGTTCGCGGCCCTGGCGGGGCTTGACGCCATGGCCCGCGCATCATCAGGGTTGCGGGCGCTGGCCGTCGTGCTGCTGAAAATCGCCAATGACACGCGCTGGCTGGCATCCGGCCCCCGCTGCGGGCTGGGGGAACTGCTCCTGCCCGAGAACGAGCCCGGTTCCTCCATCATGCCCGGCAAGGTCAACCCCACCCAGTGCGAAGCCATGGTCATGATCGCGACCCAGGTCCTGGGCCATGACAACACCGTTGCCTTCGCGGCAAGCCAGGGCCAGCTGGACCTGAACGTGATGCGCCCGGTCATTCTGGCCAACTGCCTGCACAGTATCCGCATCCTGGCAGACGGGTGCCATAATTTCCGGATCTTCTCGGTCGAAGGCACGCAGTTGAACGAGGCGCGTATCCAGCGCTACGTGAACGGTTCGGTCATGCTGGTCACGGCGCTGAGCCCTGTCATAGGCTATGACAAGGCCGCCAGTATCGCCCATATCGCCATGGAACATGACCTCAGCCTGAAGGAGGCGGCCCTGAAGTCGGGCTATGTGGATGCGCAGACATTCGACAGGCTCATCAACCCGCTCGACATGGTCGGCCACGGTGTTGGGGGAGCGTAAGGAACGCTCTTCTCGGCGGGGCGTATTGCGGTTATGATGTCAGCCATGAAAAACATGTTCCGTTTTCAGCCCAGGGCACTGGTCCTTCTTGCGCTGGCCGCCGGTCTTGCGGCCTGCGCGGATGATGAGCACCAGCGTTATTACCATGCGCATAACCACCATGGTAAGATCGCGCCAACCTGGTACCATCCGCCCACCACGCCGGAACAGGGCAAGCACCCCTATGCGCGCCCGACCACCAGCACGGTGAACGGCATCAATACTGGCGGATCGGACCCCAATGCCGGATACTGACAAGCTGATCCGCATCGCTATCATGGTGGGTGCCGCCATGGTGGGCATTATCATGCTGTGCACGATGTATCAGAGTTTCAGCGCGCTCATGCTCGGCCAGGTGCCGCCGCAGCTTCAGTCGACATCTCCTGCTCCGGCTACGGACCAGAACGTCAACCAGCCCCCCGCGACGGCCCCTGACCGTCATGCCCCGAACTGAACGGCCTACACCCCACGACAAGGCCGCGGCTATCTGCATGACGCCATCCGCGCGGGCTGCCCGGCGGGCATGGTACCGCCCGCTTGCTGCCTGCGTGCTCCTGCTTGCCGGCCTGACCACGCGCCCGCTCTGTGCACAGCCAGCGCCACCCGCCCAGACCCGGACCGCCAGCCCCCAACCAGGCCCCCCCGGCCCGGTCAACCCGCATCGGGGCGGCACGCTCAGGCTGGTGGCCTCCACATCCGGGGGCACGCTTGATCCGCAGATCAACTACACCGGCGAATATATCAACCTGTTCGTCAGCGTGTATGACGGGCTCCTGACCTTTCGCAAGGCCATGGGCCAGGCAGGCACCGAAATTGTGCCAGACCTGGCGCAAAGCATTCCCACCTCGCCCGATGGGGGGCTGACATACACGTTCACCCTGCGCCCGGGGCTGCGTTTTTCCAACGGGCAGCCAGTGGGCGTGGAAGATGTCGTGGCGTCCTTCAGGCGGATTTTCCGCGTGGGCTCCCCCACGGCGGGGGCGTTCTACGGGGCGATCGCCGGGGCGGATGAATGCCTGCGCGCACCCGCCACCTGCACGCTGGACAAGGGTCTTGCCGCCGACCCCGCCAACCGCACCATCACCTTCCATCTGGTGCGGCCCGATACCGAATTCATGCACAAGCTGGCCTTTACCCACGCCGTGATCCTGCCCGCCAGCAGCCCCGACCACGATACGGGCAATACCCCCCTGCCCGGCACCGGCCCCTACAGGATCGACAGCTACGACCCCAACACCCATCTGGAACTGAGCCGCAATCCGTATTTCCGTGTCTGGAACCCCGACGCGCAGCCCGAAGCCCTGCCGGACCAAATCCATTACACCTTCGGCATTCCCGATGAAGCGGCTGTGACGGCAGTGGAAAACGGCCAGTACGACTGGATGGCCGACCCCGTGCCGCTGGACCGGCTGGGGGAGCTTGGCAGCCGCTACACCGCCCAGACGCATGTCATGCGCCACCCCGCCTTCTACTACCTGGCGATGAACATGCATGAAGCACCCTTCACGTCGCTGGCGGCACGCCAGGCGGTCAATTACGCGCTCAACCGCAAGGCGCTGGTTATCCTGTTCGGGGGGCCGGGCATTGCCCGTCCGTTATGCGACATGGTGCCATCGTCTCTGGCGCTGGCCGGGGCCCAGTGTTTCTACACAAAGGGCGCGTCCCCCACCCAGCCAGCCGATCAGTGGCGCGCCCCCGACCTGGAGACCGCACGCCGCCTTGTGCGCGAAAGTGGCACGCTGGGCCAGAAAGTCACGCTAATCACGGGCAATACCAGCACCGAAATGGCCATGGGCAACTGGGTGCGTGACATGCTGGACGCCATCGGCTACCGCGCCGTGCTGCGACCGCTGAACACCGGGCTGGCTTTTTCCTATATCCAGAATACCGACAACCATATGCAGATCGCCCTGACAAGCTGGGCGGCCGATTATCTGTCCCCTTCGAATTTTCTGGATGCGCTGCTGGGGTGCGAGAATTTCCACCCGCATTCCGACAGTTCCATCAACATGCCGGGTTTTTGCAACGCCCAGGTCCAGGCCCTGATGGACCGCGCCAAGACCGATACGTCGCTCACCCCCGCCCAACGCGATGCCCTGTGGCAGCAGGCCAACATGCAGGTCATGGCGCTTTCGCCCATCGCACCGGCTTTTGAAACCGATGCGGTGATCCTGACATCTCCGCGCGTGGGAAATTTCTTCTACACCCCGGTCAACCGGCTACTGTTCTCGCAGGTCTGGCTGCACTGAGGGTTATCCACAGAATCTGTGGATGAAATGCAGGACAACTCAAGGACGAACGCGGGACAAAGCGGGAGGAATGCCTACTCCCCGCCCAGCTTCTGGAGCACGCTATCGCGCACGGTGGCCGGCAGCGGCACGTAATCGAGTGCGCGGGACACGCCATCACCCTGCGTCATTCCCCAACGGAAGAACTGGCGTGCAGCCTGCCCCTTGTTGGCGGCACTCGCCTGGGCCGGCAGCAGCACATAGGTGGTGGTGACAATAGGCCAGCTTTCCGCCCCATCCGTGTCGCACAGGGATGCGGTCATGTCCGTGGGGTCCCAGTGCGCGGCTTCGGCCGCCCGCACGAAGCTGGTGACGGTGGGTGCGACAAACATGCCCGCCCGGTTGCGCAACTGGACCATGGCCAGATGGTTCCGAACGGCATAGGCATATTCCACATAGCCGATGCTGCCCGCGGTATTGGCGACATAAGCGGCAATGCCGTCATTACCGCGCGCACCCGCACCGCCCGGCCAGGCAACCGATGTGCCCTGCCCCACCGCATCGTGCCATTGGGGGGAAACCCGGCTGAGATAATCGGTAAAAACATAGGTGGTGCCCGACCCATCGGCCCGGTGCAGCGGGGCAATGGGCATGTCAGGCAGGGCCAAGCCGGGATTGACCTGGGCTATGCGCGGGTCGTTCCACTGGGTGATGGTGCCTGCGAAAATATCGGCCAGGATGGGCCCCGTCAGCCTGAGCGCACTGCCCGAAACGCCGGGCACGTTGGCCGTAATCACCACCCCGCCGATTGCGGTGGGAAACTGGACAAGCCTGCCCGCCACCAGCCGGTCATGCGCCATGGGGGCGTCGGATGCGCCAAAATCCACCGTGCCGGCCAGAACCTGGTTCTGCCCCGCCCCCGAGCCAATGCTCTGGTAATTGACATGCACGCCGATCTTGCCCGCCGCCTGGGCCGACCAGCCCTCGTAAAGCGGGGCGGCAAAGCTGGAGCCCGCCCCGGTCACGTCCACCCCGGATGTATCGTCATCGGCCCGGCCCAAACCCGGCAACGCCACGGCCAGAGTGCATAACACCGTCGCAAGCCAGGCTTTTGCCCGTCCTCCCCCGGTGGTGCGATGCGTGTGCTCCATCATCGTGCTCCCTTTCATGGCGTGGCCTTGCGGGGTGGCGCGCCCGGACGCGCCACCCGATTTGGGGTGCCTGAACCGGGGCACCCCGGGCGGATGCCACGCCCGGCTATCTTGCGAACGGCCGCGACCGGGCATTCCCGACCGGCCATTCCCGACCGGGAATGCCCGTTCCTAGCGCAGAACCGCACCCGTCGCCTTGCTGACAGCCGCCACGATCCGTTCGGATACGGCTTCAAGCTCCGCATCGGTCAGGCTTCGCTCCATGGGCTGGAGCGTTACTTCCACCCCGATGGAACGCTGCCCCTGCGGGACATGCGGCCCCTTGTAGACATCGAACAGGCTTACAGCACTGACCAGTTGCCTGTCCGCCCCGCGCACGGCGCGCAGCACGTTTTCACCCGGAACGTCGTCACCCACCACAAACGCGAAATCGCGCCGCACCGGCTGGAAGGCCGAAAGCTGCGGTGCTGCCTTCTTGCGGCGCTTGGGTTCGGGCACCGCATCGAGCAGCACCTCGAACGCCACCACGGGCGTATCGATACCCTGGGCCTGCAACAGGGAGGGATGTAGTTCGCCAAAGCGCGCCACCACAAGCTTGGGCCCCTGCCGCAGCACGCCCGAACGGCCCGGGTGGTACCAGCCAGGGGCATCGGCCGTGGTGGTGATGGCATCGAGGTTCACACCCAAAGCGCGCAGCAGTTCCAGCGCATCGGCCTTGGCCGCCCAGAGAGAGACCGGTTCGCTGGCAAGCCCAGGGTAACGCTGCGTATGGCCCGCGCGCACGCCTGCGGCAATGGCCTGCTGGCCGTCTTCGGCAAAGGCCGGGCCGATTTCGAACAGCCCGATATCCGCCCAGCCGCGCGCGCTGTTGGTCTTGACCGCTTCCGTCAGGTTGACCAGCGGCGTGGGCCGCATCTGGTCCAGGTCCGAGGCAATGGGGTTGAGCAGGCGCAGGCTTTCGGGCGCACCGCCAAAAACCCGCGCTGCCTCGTTCGAGACGAAGGAAAAGCCCACGGTCTCCGTCAGTCCGCGCGTGGCCAGCATGCGCCGGGCCAGTTCCGTACGGGCCAGGCGCGGGGTCAACGCCGCCCCCGGCACCGCGCTGAACGGCGGCAGGGTAGCGGCGGGCACGGCGTCCAGCCCTTTCAGCCGCAGGACTTCCTCCACCAGATCGCTTTCGGCCTCTATGGCCGCGACCCCTTCGGCCGCCACACGGGCAATGTCGGGCGGGACATCCGTCCCCTGCGACAGGATGGGGGATTGCGCAACATCGTTGCGCCAGGACGGCACGTCCACCACCACGCTCAGATCGTCGCGCGAACGCACCTCGAACCCCAGTTTTTCGAGCAGGGCGACACTTTCATCAGCCGGCACAGCCAGCCCGCCCAGGCTTTGAAGCCGCGAAAACCGCAGGGATGCCGTGCGCTGCCATGCCGGTTGCTCACCAGCCGAGACGACCTCGCTCGCCTCCCCACCGCACAGATCGACGATCATGCGGGTGGCCGCTTCCAATGCAGCAACCGGCAGGGCCGGGTCCACGCCGCGTTCGAACCGGTAGCTGGAATCGGAAAACAGGCCCAGCCTGCGCCCGCTCAGCGCAACCTTGACGGGATCAAACAGCGCGCATTCGACGAACACATCCGTCGTGGCATCATCGGCCCCCGTGGCTTCCCCACCCATGATACCCGCCACGGACTGCACGCCCGCCTGGTCGGCAATCACGCAATCCTCGGACGTAACCGTGTAGTTCTTGCCGTCCAGGGCGAGAAAGCTTTCCTTGCCGCCGTGGCAGACGGTCAGACGCGACCCCGCAATCTTGTTCGCATCGAACACATGCAGGGGGCGGCCAAGATCGAAGCAGAAATAGTTGGTGATATCCACCAGGGCCGAGATCGGACGCAGCCCGATGCTTTCCAGCTTGCGCCGCAGCCATTCCGGGCTGGGGCCGTTACGCACGCCCCGGATTGTCCGCCCCAGAATCCACGGGCACGCTTCGGGGTAGGTAATGGCCCATTCGATGGGGGAGGCGAACGTGCCTTCCACCGTTTCGGCCAGCCACGGGCGCAACGTGCCCAGACCGGCAGCGGCCAGGTCCCGCGCGATCCCGCGCACGCCCAGCGCATCGCCCCGGTTGGGGGTAATGGCGATATCGATCACCACATCGTCCAGCCCCGCGAAATCGGCATAGGATTCGCCGGGCAGCGTGTCGTCGGGCAATTCGGCAATGCCGTTGCTTTCCTCGCCAATGCCCAGTTCACGCAGGGAGCACAGCATGCCCCCGCTCTTCTCGCCCCGGATCGCACCCGCCTTGATGGTGATATCCAGCCCGGGCACATAGGTACCGGGGGGTGCGAAAATAACGGCAATTCCCGCGCGCGCATTGGGTGCGCCGCAGACCACCTGCACGTTCTCGAAACCCGGCCCGGCATCGACCGTGCACACCCGCAACCGGTCGGCATTGGGGTGCTGCACGGCCTGCGTAATACGCGCGGTCAGGAATGGCTGAAGGGCCGCACCCCGGTTTTCGACACTTTCGACCTCAAGCCCGATCTGGTTGAGGGCGGCACAGATTTCGGCCAGCGTCGCCTGGGTATCCAGGTGGTCATACAGCCAGGATAGCGTGAATTTCATTGCTTACACCCCCTCGTGCAGCAGCGCGGGCGCAAGCGGGTCGGCCCCGTAATGCCGCAGCCAGCGGATATCGCTTTCGTAAAAGGAACGCAGGTCCGGAATGCCGTTCTTGAGCATGGCCAGGCGTTCGATCCCCATGCCGAAGGCAAAGCCCTGCCACACGCGCGGGTCCAGCCCGCAATTGGCCAGCACGCGCGCATGCACCATGCCCGCCCCCAGCACTTCCAGCCAGTCTTCGCCGCCACCGATATCCCCGGTCTTGCGCGACCAGCCGATATCCACCTCCAGCGAGGGTTCGGTGAACGGGAAGTAGGACGAACGGAAACGCACAGGCAGGTCGGGCTTGCCGAAAAAGGCGCGCAGGAATTCGATCAGGCAGCCCTTGAGATGGCCCAGCGTGATGTCATGCCCCACGACCAGCCCTTCGCATTGGTGGAACATGGGGGAATGGGTGGCGTCGTGATCCGCCCGGTAGGTGCGCCCCGGTGCAATAATGCGCAAAGGCGGCTTCTGGCCCAGCATGGTGCGAATCTGCACGCCCGATGTCTGGGTGCGCAGCACGCGGGTCACGTCCAGCCCCGGCTGGGGCGGCAGGTAGAACGTGTCGTGGTCCGTGCGCGCGGGGTGGTGGGCGGGCGTGTTCAGGGCAGAGAAGTTATGCCAGTCGGTCTCGATATCCGGGCCTTGCGCCACCCCGAAGCCCATGGCCCCGAAAATGGCGGTCATTTCCTCGATCGTGCGGCTGATGGGGTGCAGGTAGCCCTGCACCGTGGCGGGCGGCGGCAGGCTGACATCGACCCGTTCGGCCACAAGGCGGGCCTGCAGGGCGGCGGCTTCAAGCTCGCGCCCACGGGTTTCCACCGCCTGGGTCAGGGTGTCGCGCAGGCGGTTCAGGGCCACGCCGCGCGCCTTGCGTTCATCGGGGGGCATCTTGCCCAGCGCCTTGAGCAGCCCCGTCAGCCGGCCGGACTTGCCCAGCGTTGCGACACGCACGGCGTCCCAGGCCCGCAGGTCCGTGGCGCCAGCCAGTTCGGACACAACGTCCTGCCTAAGAACTTCAAGATCGTCGCTCATGACACCTCACGCGGGAGAAAATGCTAAAAGGCGGATACAATTTCCCGCCAGCGGAGAAAAGCCCTTGCTGCACGAAAACGACCGGACAGGGCTTCGTGCGGCATATGACGCTCAGCACGCCATACACCCAAAGCCGCACCGCGGACAAATGCCCGTGACAACATGCGGGCGGCCAGCGGGGGCCTGGCGGGCGGGACATGCCCCGCAAAGATGGGGGCCATCATGCAAAAAGGCCGCCCGGAACCGGACGGCCTTTTTTTCAAACCGGGTCAGTCAGACCGCAGTTCAGGCAGCCAGGGCAGCCTGGGCCTGCTTGACGATTTCGGCGAAGGTTGCTGCGTCATCATAAGCGATGGCTGCCAGAACCTTGCGGTCGATCTCGATCCCGGCCTTGTCCAGACCGTTGATGAAACGGCTGTAGGTCAGGCCATGTTCGCGGACTGCGGCGTTGATACGCTGGATCCACAGGGCGCGGAAATCGCGCTTCTTGTTGCGACGGTCGCGATAGGCGTAGCGAAGTGCCTTTTCGACGCGCTCAAGGGCGATACGGTAGTTGGTGGACGACCGGCCGCGATAGCCCTTGGCCAGATCCAGAACTTTTTTGTGGCGGGCGTGGGTGGTTACGCCGCGTTTGACACGTGCCATATTTCAGATGCTCCTTACGCCAGCCCGTAGGGGGCCCACTGTTTTACCGTACGGCCGTCCTGCGGCGTCAGAGCCTGCGTACCGCGTGCGGTGCGCTTCATCTTCTGCGTACGCTTGATCAGGCCGTGACGCTTGCCGCACGGGCCGGAGAGCACCTTGCCGGTCGCGGTGATCTTGAACCGCTTCTTGACCGACGACTTGGTCTTCATCTTGGGCATTTCATAACTCCTGCATAACGCTTTACAATGAGCGCGCCTGCTGCGTTGGCAACAGACACGCTTGTGCACGGCCAGGCATGCCCCACAGGCCTGGACGCGTGCGCGAATGCGCTCCCTTAAAAGAAACCACGGGCACATGCAAGCCCTTCGCGCATGCAAGCCGCCCCCCGGACGCGCCAGGCCACCTGCCCCCCACGCGCATATGGCACCCTGTGCCAAGTAACCTTGAGAGTATAATACTGCAAATTCGTCTATATCCGGTCGTATATAGTTAGACCTCAACCCTTCAATTCTTTGATACAACATTGTCGGGCTAATAAATCTTATTCGTGTTTTCGTGGCAATAAGCTATAATCTATGCGTTTATTTATAACGCAAAGCCGGATAAAACGGGATCAATTCTGAGAGGCTGCATCAAACGTCGGTAGCGGGGGCCTGGCAGGGTATTTCGGGATCTGAACAGGCGGTAGCGACACCGCCATGCGGCACGGGGCCAGACCCGTGCCATTTGCCCTGAAACACCAGCCGACCGCGTGGATCCATCTGCGATGCAGGCTTCGAAAAGTCTGATCAAACACTGTTTTTCGTGACGCAGGCCTTTAATTGCATGGCTGCCCGCCATGAAAGACAGGCTGCACGGGAACGGGATTGGGGGTCGAGTGATCAAACGTATTCTAGCAGGAGTAGCGGCAGTCGGGGCCCTGGGCGGTCTGGGCTTCCTGTACTATGCCTGGTATCCATCCATAGCCCCCGTGCCCCGCCCGGCGGCCAGCAGTTTTTCCGCCGCGCAGATCGAGCGCGGCCGCATTGTCGCGGCCGAAGGGTACTGCGCGGAATGCCATACCCGCACGGATATGGGCGGGGGCCCGGAACTGGCGGGTGACTATAAAATGGATACCCCGTTCGGGGCCATTTATTCCTCCAACATCACGCCGGACGAAAAAACGGGTATCGGCAACTGGTCGGAAGCCGCATTCCACCGCGCCATGCATCTGGGCGTCTCGCGCGAGGGCGAACACCTTATTCCCGCCTTCCCGTTCGATCATTTCACCAAGATGACGGATCAGGATATTTCCGATCTGTACGCCTACATCATGACCCGGCCCGCCGTGTCCATGGCCCAGCGCCCCAACGAACTGCCCTTCCCGCTCAGCCTGCGCATTCTTCAGGCGGGGTGGAAGCTGCTGTATTTCTGGCCCGGCGTGTACAAGCCCGACCCCAGGCATGACGCGCTGTGGAACCGTGGCGCCTATCTGGCCGAAGGCAACGCCCATTGCGGCGCGTGCCATACGCCGCGCGACTTCATGGGCGCGGAAAAGAGAAGCTCCGACTATGAAGGTGCGGTGGTGGACAACTGGATCGCCCCGCCCCTGAACGAGCACAACCCCACCCCCACCACCTGGACGGAAGACGAACTGTTCCAGTACCTGCGCTTTGGCGTAGCCCCGCTGCACGGCCCGGCCGGTGGCCCCATGTCGCCCGTGCCGCACCGCTTCTTAAGCACGGTGCCCGAGGAAGACGTGCATGCCATTGCCCATTACTTCGCGGACCTGGACCATGCCAGCGAACGCCAGGGCCATGACAAGGCCGCGCTGGCCCTGGCCATGGAACAGTCAAAAGCCGGGCTGATCGGCCCCAACACCGATCCGGACGCCAAGCTGTACCAAGGGGCCTGTGCGGCCTGCCACTACAACGCCGCCCCCACGCCCGTTCTGGGCCGCCCCGACCTCGCGCTGAACAACGCGCTGTGGCTGGACGAGCCCACGAACCTTTACCAGGTGATCCTGCACGGGCTCACCGCCGAGGAAGGCCAGTCCGGTATAGCCATGCCAAGTTTCTACAATGCCCTTTCCGATCAGGATATGGCCCGTATCGCCGCTTACCTGCGCCGCACGCGCACGACGCTGCCGCCATGGACCGACCTGGAGAAAAAGGCGGCGGCCGTGCGCAAGACCGTCCAGCACGTTCCTGTCAATTCCTCCCACTAAGACGGACCGCGGAGCAAGAGATGACCAAGTTCAAACTCAACGGCCGTGACGTTGTCGTCGATGTGCCAGAAGATACCCCCCTGCTGTGGGCCCTGCGGGATGACCTGGACCAGACGGGCACCAAGTTCGGCTGCGGTGTCGGCCAGTGCGGTGCGTGCACGGTGCTGGTGGGCGGGCGGGCCACGCGGTCGTGCATCACGCCGCTCAGCTCCATCGAAGGGGCGGAAGTCACCACGATCGAAGGGCTGGACCCGCAGGGCAGGCACCCCGTGCAGGAAGCCTGGAAGGAAATCCAGGTTCCGCAATGCGGGTACTGCCAGTCTGGCCAGATCATGCAGGCCGTCAGCCTGCTCAAGGATTATCCGGACCCCACGGATGAACAGATCGACGGTGTCATGGGCGGCAGCCTGTGCCGTTGCATGACCTATGTGCGCATTCGCAAGGCCATCAAGAAAGCAGCAGCCGCCCTGCGGGAGGAGACATCTCATGGGTAAGCTCGAACGCATGGCCGCACGCATGGATCGCGCGGCGGGGCTTGGCCCCACACGCCGTGGTTTTCTGCTGACTGCCGCAGGCACGTCCTTCCTGTTCGGCTTCGCCCGCCCGGGCCAGGCGGCTCAGGTTTTCCCCAGGATGGCGGACGACCAGCCCGCCGGGGGCGTGTTCGAGCCCACGATCTGGTGCTCCATCGCCCCGGACGGGTGGGTGAACGTCAATGTCATCCGCGCGGAAATGGGCCAGCATGTCGGCACGGCGCTGGCCCGGATCATCGCCGATGAAATGGAAGCCGACTGGGACAAGGTCCGCATCACCTATGTGGACACGGACCCCAAATGGGGCCTGATGGTTACCGGCGGGTCGTGGTCCGTCTGGATGACATGGGACCAGTTCCGCCAGGCGGGTGCTGCCGCGCGCACCGTCATGGTGGAAGAAGGGGCGAAACTGCTGGGTGTGGCCCCCACTGCCTGTATCGCGCGCAATGGCAGCGTGATCGCGGGCAGCCGGTCCATCACGTACGGCGATATCGTCAGCCGCGCGCATCCCGACCGGCGCTTCACGCCCGAGGAAATGGCCAAGCTGCCGCTTAAGCCCGCTGCCGAACATCGGCTGATCGGGCGGGAGGTCAAGGCGCTGGATATTCCGGCCAAGACCGATGGCACCGCCATTTACGGGATCGACGCCAAGCTTGAAGGCATGGTCTATGCCCGCCCCAAGCTGCCGCCCACGCGCTATGGCTCCAAGGTCGTCTCGGTCGATGAGACCGAGGCCAAAAAGATCAAGGGCTATATCCGCTATGTCGTGCTGCACGACCCTTCGGGCACGGTGCCGGGCTGGGTGGCGGTGCTGGCGTCGTCCTACCCTGCCGCCATCCGCGCGACCGATGCGCTGAAGGTCACCTGGACCGCGGGCAAGACCGCCAACGTGACCGAGCAGGATATCATCGAACACGGTCGCAAGCAGATTGCCGACAAGAATGGCGGTTCACGCGTGTTCAACGACGCGGGCGTGGACAAGGCGCTTGCGGGGGCGGCCAAGGTGTTCGAGCAGACCTATACCTGCTCGTCCGTGCTGCATTACCAGCTTGAACCCATGAACGCGCTGGCCCGCCTGCATGACGGCCTGTGGGAAGTGCATTGTGGCAACCAGTGGCAGTCTTTGTTCCTGCCGGTTATCGCCAAGGCGCTCGAAGTGCCCGAATCAAAGGTGGTCATGCGCAGCTACCTGCTGGGCGGGGGCTTCGGCCGGCGGCTGAACGGCGATTACGCCGTGCCCGCAGCCCTGATTTCCAAGGCCATTGGCGGCAAGCCGGTCAAGCTGGTCTTTACCCGTTCGGATGACGCGCAGTTCGATTCCATCCGCTCGCCCTCCATCCAGACCGTACGCGCGGGCCTGACCAAGGACGGGAGCATCGATGGCTGGGAACACCATGCCTCCGCCGGGTGGCCCACACGGGTCATGGCCGAGCCGTTCATGTCCAAGGGTGATGACGGCAAGGCGTACGACCAGTTCGCCATTGCCGGGGCGGATCACTGGTATTCGGTCGGCCCCATGCTGGTGCGCGCACTGGACAACGACCTGGCGGACGATACCTTCCGCCCCGGCTGGCTGCGTTCGGTCAGTTCCGGCTGGACGCCCTGGGCGCATGAAAGCTTCATGGATGAAGTCGCCCACGCCACCGGCAAGGACCCGGTCGCCCTGCGACTGTCCCTGCTGGACAGCAAGGGCCGCAATGCCGGCAGCGCACCGGATTCCGTTGGCGGCGCAAGCCGCCAGGCCACCGTGCTCAAGCGCCTGGTGGAAAAATGCGGCTACGGCAAGACGGACCTGCCCAAGGATACGGCCATTGGCATTGCCACCACCTTCGGCCAGGAACGCGGCATGCCGACCTGGACAGCAGGTGCCGCCCGCGTGCGGGTGGACCGCAGGACCGGTGTGGTCACCTGCGAAAAAATCTGGCTGGTGCTGGATGCGGGCACGATCATCGACCCCGATGGCGCCACCGCCCAGACCGAAGGGGGCGCGCTGTGGGGGTTGAGCATGGCGCTGTTCGAAGGGACCGAAATCGAGAACGGCAATGTGCGTGACCGGAACCTGAACACCTACACCCCACTGCGCATTGCCGACGTGCCGGAAATGGAGATCGAATTCCTGCCCAGCACGGAAAAACCCATGGGGCTGGGTGAACCGGGTGTGACAACCATTGCCCCGGCCATTGGCAACGCCATTTTCAATGCCGTGGGCGTGCGCCTGCGCCACCTGCCCATTCGCCCGGCGGATGTGCTCAAGGCGTTGCAGGCCAAGGGTGGCGCGACCAGCTAAACCCGGCCCGACATGGACCATGAACAGCAAAGGGCGGCCCGGTTTGATCGGGCCGCCCTTTCTTTGTGCTGCATTATGAGGGCCTGGGCCCTATGCGTTGCATAAAATTCCTAAAAGTTTTCGGGTGTCGCCTTTTTTCAAAAAGGCCACGTTCCCTGAAGCTCTTTGAAAAAAGCTTCACCAAAAACTTTTATCTTTTTATGGGGTTTTTCTGGTTTCAGGCCGCCATGGCGGCGGATCGAATGGCCCGCGCCATGGCCTCCACCCCGTTGCCGCGATTGGTGGACAGCGCCTGCACCAACCCCAGTTCACGCAGGAAGCTGGGGTCCGTCGCCTCGATTTCCGCCCGGGTCCGGCCGGAATAGACCCGCAGCAGCAACGCCACCAACCCGCTGACAATGGCCGCATCGGACAGACCCGCGAAATAAAGCCGGTCGCCTTCCTCCTTTTCCTCCAGCCACACCTGGCTCTGGCAGCCGGGCACGCGGTGGGCGTCGTTACACCATTGCGGCGGAAAAGGCGGCAGCTTGCGGCCCATTTCTATGATGTACTGATACCGCTCCATCCAGTCGTCAAAAACGTCCAGTTCGTCGCGAATGGCCTCGATCGCCTCCTCGGCAGTGGCTTCGGAGGGGGTAACAAACGGTGCTTCCATCAGAGAATAAACCTGCTCAAATCTCCCTTGTGGGCCAAGGGGGCGACCTTATCATGGACCATGGCGGCGGTAATCTCCACCCGCTCGCCCTTGCGATCGCTTGCCGTGAAGGACACATCCTCCAGCAGTTTTTCAAGAACCGTGGCCAGCCTGCGCGCGCCGATATTTTCCACGCGTTCGTTCACGTCAGCCGCCAGTTCCGCCAGCGCGTCCACGGCACCATCGGTGAATTCCAGCGTCACATCCTCGGTCCCCAGCAGGGCCACATACTGCTTGAGCAGCGAATGTTCGGGATCGGTCAGGATCCGGCGCAGATCCTCCCTTGTCAGCGGCTGAAGCTCCACGCGAATGGGCAGGCGCCCCTGCAATTCGGGCAAAAGGTCTGACGGTTTGGCCAGATGGAACGCGCCCGAGGCGATGAAGAGGATATGATCGGTCTTGACCGGCCCGTATTTGGTGGAAACCGTCGTGCCCTCGATCAGGGGCAACAGGTCACGCTGCACGCCTTCGCGCGAGACATCGCCCCCCTTCACCCCGCCTTCGGACGAACGCGCGCAGACCTTGTCGATCTCATCAAGGAAGACAATGCCGTTATCCTGCGCGATCGCCACCGCGTCACGCGTCAGGGCCTCGTTATCGAGCAGTCTTTCCGTTTCCTCGCGCTGGAGCAGTTCGCGGGCCGCGGCCACTGTCAGCTTGCGCTGCCGGGGGCTGCGGCTCATGAACGACTTCATCATCTCCCCGAAATTGATGACCTGCCCGGGCACCACACCGGGCATTTCACCGCCACCCGGCGCAGGGGCCTCGGCCACCGCAATGTCTATTTCCTTGTCCTCAAGCTGCCCGCTGCGCAGCATGGTGCGGAAACGGCTTTTCGTATCCGCGGAGGATGCTTCCCCCACCAGGGCGGTAATGATCCGCTCTTCCGCGGCGGTGGCGGCCTGTTCTTCCACCCCCTTGCGGCGGGCGTTCTTGAGCATGACAATCGCGGCATCCACCAGGTCGCGCACGATGCTGTCCACGTCGCGGCCGACATAGCCCACTTCCGTGAACTTGGTGGCCTCCACCTTCAGGAACGGGGCCTGGGCCAGTTTGGCCAGCCTGCGCGCGATCTCGGTCTTGCCGCAGCCCGTCGGCCCGATCATGAGAATGTTCTTGGGCACGACCTCCTCACGCAGGCCTTCGGGCAGTTGCGCACGGCGCCACCGGTTGCGCAGGGCAATGGCCACCGCACGCTTGGCATCCGCCTGACCGACGATAAAGCGGTCCAGTTCCGCCGTGATCTCACGCGGGGAAAAATTGGCGGCGTCCATCAGGCATCTCCCGCACTGCTTGAGGTTTCCAGCTTTTCCACCCTGACGGAATGGTTGGTGTAGACGCAGATATCACCCGCGATCTTCATGGAACGGCGGACAATGTCTTCCGCATCCAGCCCTTCGACCGTCAGCAGCGCGCGGGCGGCGGACAGGGCGTAGTTCCCGCCCGAACCGATGGCGATCACGCCGTCCTCGGGTTCGAGCACGTCGCCATTGCCTGTCAGCGTATAGGAATGCTCGGCATCGGCCACCGCCATCATGGCTTCCAGACGCCGCAGGTAGCGATCTGTCCGCCAGTCTTTGGCCAGTTCCACGCAGGCCCGTTCAAGCTGGTTGGGGTAGCGTTCCAGCTTGGCTTCAAGCCGTTCAAGCAGGGTGAACGCATCGGCCGTGGCCCCTGCGAACCCGGCCAGAATGCTGCCCGACGGGCCAATGCGCCTGACCTTGCGGGCATTGCCCTTGATAACGGTCGCACCCAGCGTGACCTGGCCATCACCAGCCATGGCGACCTGAGCCCCCCGCCGAACGCACAGAATGGTGGTTCCGTGCCAGCCAACAGGGTCATGAGGAGAAGTATGTGTGTTTTGCATGATGACAAAAAGATAGGCGTTCCTGCCGCCAGCACAAGAGGGGAACACCTATGCGGCCAGCATCGCCCTCACATCGCCCAGCAGGGCGTCACGCGTGTAGGGTTTGTGCAGGATGGAAACGCCGTCGGGCAGCAGGCCGTAATCCGCGTAGCCGGTCACGAACAGCACCGGCAGTTCGGGGCGCAGGCCGTGGATATGCCGCGCGGCTTCGCCCCCGTTCATGCCGGGCATCATCACATCCATCACCACAAGGGCGATATCGGCCCGGGCCCTGACCACATCCAGCGCCTCTGCCCCGCTGGCGGATTCCACCACCTCATACCCCGCGCGCTTGAGGAATCCTGCCGTGACAGCGCGCACGCCCGGCTCGTCATCCACCACCAGAATGGCCTCACCTGCGCCGTTTTCAGGCAGGACACGGGCCACCTGGCGCACCTTGTGGACCGGTTTGGGCGGAATGGCATCGGCCAGCGCCTGGTCCATGGCGGGCAGCCACATCTCCACCGAGGTGCCGCCCCCGGGCACGCTTTCCACGCGCACCTCGCCCCCGCAATGGCTGATGAAACCATAGATCATGGACAGGCCCAGCCCGGATCCCTGCCCGACATCCTTGGTGGTAAAGAACGGGTCGAAAATACGGGCCTGCATTTCCTCGGTCATGCCCACGCCCCGATCCAGCACCTGCACCACCACCCAGGCTTCCGCATGGGCCTTGCCCACATGGCGGCCCAGCAGGCGCGGGGCCAGGCGCACGATAACGCTTGTGCTGCCCCCTTCGGGCTGGGCGTCCAGCGCGTTGATGCACTGGCTGAACACCGCCAGTTGCAGTTGCACGGCATCGGTCCAGACCGGGGGCAAAGGCTCCTTGGGCAGGACGAAATGCACGCTGCTCAAGCGGCTGTTGCCTTCGGGTATGGCCGTGTCCAGTGCCCCGCGCACTTCGGTGGGCACCTTGCCCTGGCGCATGAAGCTTTGCAGGTTGTCCATTGCTTCGACCACGTCCACACGCTGGCAGGCCAGATGCCGCGGGCGGCTGAAATCCAGCAGCTTGCCTGTCAGTACAGCGCCCCGGCGGGCCGCTTCCATGGCGTTGTGGTACAGGCGCGCCACCGTGGGTTCACGCGGGGGTTCGAGATCCTGCACCAGTTCGAGCGAACCCTGGATAGCGGTGAGCAGGTTATTGAAATCATGCGCGATCCCGCCCGCCAGCGTGCCGATGGCCTGCATTTTCTGCGCCTGGCGCAAGCGCTGTTCCAGGCTGAGCAGTTCCGTCACGTCACGGTCGATCAGGATCGAATAATCGGACAAGGCAGGCAGGTGCACGGGTTCGTTGCGCAGGCTGTAAAGCCGTACGCGGGTCAGGTCATGCCAGCGTGTCTGCCCGTCTTCACCCGGAAGCTGGAGCACCTGCTGGTCCCGCCCGGAAGCAGCCAGATCGGCCTGCGCCTGGGTGAGGCTTTCCAGCCTTGCGCCATCGACCAGGTCTTCCTCCCGTCGGCCCAGGCAGTCGGCCACAGACAGGCCGAACTGCCGGGCCATCTGCTGGTTCAGCCGGATAAAGCAGCCGTCCTGGTCCTTGAAAGCCAGACCGAAGGGCAGGTTTTCAAGCAGGCCGCGCAGCAGCAGCCGTTCCCGGGCCAGTTCGTTTTCAAGCCGGTAGCGCTCGGCCGCCTGCCCGACCATGGACAGCAGGGTTTCGTCATCCCACGGCTTGTAGGCGAAAAAGGAAATCTGCCCGCGATTGAGGGCGGCCTCGATCGCGGAAATATCGGCATACCCCGTCAGCAGGATAGCCCCTGCCCCGCTCAGCTCACGCGCATGGGCGAAAAAGACGTCCCCCGTCATGCCCGGCATGCGCTGGTCCGAAATCATGACCGCCACATCGGGGTTGGCGCGCAGCAGGGCCAGCCCTTCCTCCCCCGAGGATGCGGTCAGAACGTTGTAGCTGTCCTCCAGCAGGTCAGCCAGGGCGACCAGAATTTCCGGCTCGTCATCCACGACAAGCACGACGGGACGCTCCACGGCTTCAGGCAACGTGCTCACCGCGCCTCTCCTCTGCTGCTCGATACGGCACTCGAATAGTAAAGCAGGCCCCACCGAGGGCCTCCGACCGTGTTATAACAATACTCCCCCCGTGCGCCTGCACAACTCCATAAGCGGTCGCAAGCCCCAGACCAGTGCCTGAACCCACGGGTTTGGTGGTAAAAAATGGTTCAAAAACACGTTCCTGCAAGTCCGGCGGCACGCCCGGACCGGAATCGCTGACCCGTACCACGTAATCCATCCCGTCCTCGCCCTCGCGCCGGGCGAGCATGGACTGGATAAGAATCCGGTTCCGCCCCGGCGCGCCCTTTTTGCCCGCGGCGGCGGCACGTTCGCGTTTTTCCTCGATCGCATCCGCCGCGTTGCTGACAATGTTCATGACGACCTGATTGACAAGAGCCGCCTGGCATACCAGTTCGGGCGGGGCGGCCAGATCGCATGTCACGTCTATTTCCTGACCGAGCTTGGGGGCCAGCAGGGTCAGCACCATGGCCATGGTTTCGGGCACGTCCAGCCTGCGGAACTCTCCTTCCTCCAGTCGGGAAAAACGCCGCAGGCTGGCTACAAGTTCACGCAGGCGCGAAAGTCCCACCAGCGAGGAGGCGAGCCGTTCCGAACCTTTGGAAAGCGCCATTTCAGCGGCTGCCGTATCGGCCTCGCGCACGGCCTGAAGGGCCTGTTCCATGCTACGCTTGACCGTATTTTCATGCGCAAGCACGAAAGCCAGCGGGTTGTTGAATTCATGCGCGATGCCCGCCGCCAGTTCCCCCAGCGATGCCATCTTGGCGGACTGGACAAGCTTGGCCTGCGCATCGATCAGCTTGCGGTTGGCGGCGGCCAGATCCTCGTTCACGCGGCGCAGTGCATCCGCCAGCGCCATGCGGGCACGCGCACTTTCTATATGCGCTTCCTCGCGCCGGACCTCGTCCTGCAGGCTTTTGCGCCGGACAAGGGTTGCAATACGCGCCACCAGAAGATCGGGGCTGATATCGGTATCGACCAGATCGTCTATCCCCGCCTCGAACACCAGCCGCACTTTCGCGGTGGACAACTGCCCGCGCTCCACCATGCCCAATATGCGTGTGCACTGGCGGGTGCGCCGCCGGAAGGCCGCAATGGTGCGCACCAAAGCCAGGCCATCGAACGCCGGGCAGGCCAGGTCGACCACAATGCAGTCCGCCGGCGCGCAGCCGGTATTGCCGCCGGTCAGTTCCAGCCGTTCGGGGTCGTCCACCAGGGTGGATTCCTGGCCGTTGCGGCGCAGCATTTCCACCAGGGCAGGCGCTGCGGTAGCCAATGCTCCCCCCGTTGCGCCCGCAGGTGTTCCGGGGCCACCAAGCTCCGGGGTTTCACCGGGCCAGGTCCATAATGCCCCCCCCACCGCCGTCACGACGGAGACCATGGGCTGGCGGAAAACCACCCCTTCGCGTTCTGCTGAATCGGCCCCGTATTCGCGCAGCAGGGTGCGGATACGAAACAGCAGGAAGGCGGGGTCGTCATTGACGCAGAAACAGACATCCGCCCCGCGTTCGAGCAGTTCGCGTTCTAGACCCTTCTGACCGCTCTGCACCAGCACCACCACGGGAATGCCCCGTGTCGCGGCATTCAGCCGCAGGTGCTGGCAAAGCTGCACGGCGGTCATGTCCGGCAGCCGTTCGGGGACCAGCAGCAGATCGGGCAGTTCTTCGTCGAAGCCAGCGAACACCGAGCGACCGTCGGCACTGGAACGCAGCTTGAGCCCCGTCTGGGCCAGCACCTCGCCCAGCCGCTTTTCCAGCGCTGCGTCCACGCCGGCGAACATTACATTACAGGAGTGAAAATCCATGACATCCCGAATACCGCCACAACGGGCTGGCTGCCTTTCGCAAAAAAGAGTCTCACCTTCCACCATAGCCACGCGCACCATCAGCCGTCTGCTCTCGACTGCGTGATCGCACCCCGATACCCCCTATGCGCGGAACACACACGAAGTGCCGGGTGTGGCACGGGCGCGCCAAGCGCTGTATAACGACTGCGACGACGACAGGACCAGCCGGGCCTGACGGGCAGAGTGCCTGCCCCGCCCCCGGCATGGTCGCATGCGACACCACCCGAAGGAAATACAGGCCTATGGACCAGCGCTCCCCCCTTTCCGCCCCAAGGCCCACGGCCATGTCATCGGGGGCATGGCACCTGACGGGCCTGAGGCTTGTGCGCACGGCCATATGGATGGTGTGCCATTTCGCGTTCTATTTCATCCAGCAGGTGGCGGAACTGTTCGCCCCCCTGCTGCTGATCGGCGGGGTGGCGTGGTCGGCCCTGCCCGCCCTGATCGCAACGCTGTCGCGCTCCGCCGCCTCCGCCGACCCCCAGGCGCGCGACGTGATCGCCAATGCGGCGGCGGTTATTCCGCAACAACTCGTTCTGGCGGGTCATGTGCTCACACCCGGCGGGCTGATCTGGTACGGCGTAGAACTGATGGCGCTGGCCGCCGCCGGGGCCACATTGGCAGCCCTTGCCGCCCGTAACCTCTGACCCCAACCGACACGCCCCGCGCCCTCACGCGCGGGCAGAGGCCACTGGTGGTGGTGCCGATCAACCCGGCAGGTGCAGGCGCGCGGCCGCCGGCCACATATGCACCACCCCGGCCCACCAATGGCAGACCATGAACAGCGTTACCGCACTGAGCACGAAACTGGCCGCCCATGCGCCCCACCAGAAGCGGCTGCTCGTGACAAGCTGGCGTATGTCCATGCGGGCGGCATAACCCGCCTTGCCGGCCGCAGGTTCGTCGAACGGCCACGGCCCTTCATCCGCAACCTCACCCAGGCTTTCCTCCCCGCCATGAGCATCCGCATGGCCGCCGGACAAGAACACCCCGTCCGTGGCGTCGTGATCCTCAAAATGCGCCTTAGCGGGGGTGACGACCGGCTGATAGGCGACCTCCCGCGCAGAGGGCACGAACCGTTCCGCCCTGCCCCCCACAGCCGGGTCGGGCTTTGCGACCTCGACCGGTTCAGGCGTTGAACGTATCTCCTCACGCCCGTCCTCTGCCCGGAGCCCTTCAGACTCGGGCCGGGCCGGGGTGGAGGCAGGTGGCGTAGACGGCCCGACCGGGCCAAGGCCGGGGCGCACAGATGGTACCGGCATTTCCGCTACGGTGGGAGCCACCGGCTCGGCAACCGGTGCCTGCCGGACCACGGGCTGGACCGGCGCAACAGGCTGGGGAACCTCCGGGGTGCCTTCGGGGGGTGCCTCGGGGGGTGCCTCGGGGGGTGCCTCGGGGGGTGCCTCGGGGGGCGAGGCAGGCTGTTCCTGCGCGCCATTGTCAAGCGCGGAAACGCCTGGCCGGGTGGAATCGGGCAACGGCGGCACGGCATCGGCGGCAGCGCTTTCCGGCACTGCCGGTGCGGGGGGCGTTATCTCGGCGGCGGGAACCGACGGGGCCGGTTCGGGCGCGGCCGGCTCGGTTGCGGGCGGCTCAATGGCAGCCGGTTCGGATGCAGGTTGCTCAAGGGCAGCCGTCTCATCAGAAACCGCTGGCTCGGGCGCAGGTGGTTCTGCAACAGGCGACTCAGCGGCGGCGGCTTCCGGGGCGGGTGGTTCAGGCGTGAGTGGCTCGGTAACCGCCGGTTCGGGTGTGGCGGGCTCTGCGGGCGGCTCGGGCTCGGTCGCTGGCAGTGGCGGAGCTGTATCCTGCGCCGTCGCCATCCGTGCGGGAGACTCCGTGGGCTTTTCCTCTGGCGCGGGGTCTGCGTCAGGCGCTGGCGGGGCGGGCGGCGTTTCGGCCGCAGGGGCCACCGGGGTCGCTGCGGATGCGGGCTCGGGCGAAGGCGCGACATCGCCATCGGGCGCGCCGATCCGCCATTTGACCCCGCAGGCCGAGCATTTGAGCACATGCCGCTTGGCAAGAAGAGCCTGGGGCACCTGATAGACCGCACCGCAGGAAGGACAGACAATCTTCATAGCTACTCTCTTGGCACGGCTTTTCGCCCGCGTCGACATGGCCAGGGCCCGGGCCGCACAAGGCCACGACATGGCGGTGCCACAATACGGCGAAGCCCTGCGTATAGAAACCTGCTTTCATGCCTTTTAGCACAGCGACCCACCCTGGGGTTCCATGGCGGGGCCATGGGGCCGGTTCCACACCGCGCCAGCGGGCCCCACTGTGCGCTGTCGTAACCTCGCTGCCGGGTCAGGGTGCTACAGGCAATCGACAGGGCTGCGCACTCTCCGCTAAGCTTGGGCCATGCGCCACACGCCTGTTCCCGATACCCTGCTGCATTCAGGCCCAGGCCGATGATCCGCCTGGACCATGTCTCATGGCGGCGGGGCAGGAAGGACCACGCCCCGGTTCTTTCGCACCTTTCCTTCAATGTGCCGCAAGGGGGGTTCCGCTGGCTTCTGGGGCCGTCTGGCGCGGGCAAGAGCAGCCTGCTGCGCCTGCTGCATGTCGAAACCCTGCCCTCGGCCGGGCGGATGGAGATTCTGGGCCAGGCTGTAGGCGAGCAGACGAAACGCGCCGCCCTTGTCAGGCTGCGGCAAAGAATCGGCATGGTCCATCAGGACTACCGGCTCATGCCCGACCTGTCGTTGGCCGATAACGTCGCCCTGCCGCTCAGGCTGCAAAAACGCGGGGAAGACGAAATCCAGACCGAGGTGGAGGCCATTTTAAAATGGGTGGGGCTGGGCGCGCGCATGGGTGTGTCGGCCGCCCATCTGTCGGGCGGGGAGCAGCAACGCACGGCCATTGCACGCGCCATCATCCATCGGCCCGGGCTGATCCTGGCCGACGAACCCACGAACGCGCTGGAAGAAAGCCAGGCCCACCGGCTTTTGGACATGTTCGCGCAGTTGAGCGCCATGGGCACCACCGTCATTGTCGCCACCCACAACGAAACGCTGATCCGCCGGCTGGCGCGGCCCGCTTTGGTGCTGGAAGCGGGCAAGCTGGTGGCCGATGAAGGACACCCCCCCGCGTGACAGCCCTGTTCTCAAAGCGGCGCGACGGCCTTTCCCTTTCCGAGGCGCTGCCCGATCGCAGCCTGTTCGTGCTTGTCGCCATGATGGGCTTTCTGGCGGCGCTGACCCTGGCCGGGGCCAGCGGGGCGCAGGCCCTGGCCGCGCGCTGGGCGGCGGGGGCCGCACAACTGGTGACAATCCAGGTGCCCGATCCCGACCAGCCTGCATCGCCGCCCGGCGGCGCAAGCCTGCCCGCGCCCGGGCCGCAAGCCCAGGGGAATGGCCCTGCGGCAGACCAGGGGACAGATCAGGCCGCCCCGCCGCCCACCGTCGCAGCACCCAATGCCGGTGGCCTGCCCGCGACCCTACCGCCCGAAGCGTCCACCGGGCCGGGTGCGCCAAGCCGGGCACAGGCCGTTCTCGCCCAACTGGCCGGCCTGCCGCCGGGCACGGAAGTCCATCGGCTGAGTGCTGAGGAAATCAGCCGCCTTCTCGCCCCCTGGCTTGGCGCGTCCGACCGGTCTGCCCTGCCCCTGCCCGCCGTTATCCGCGTGACCCTGCCCCAGGGGGCTTACCTGCCGCCCACGCTGGAACAGAACCTGGCCGCCAAGGTGCCGGGCGTGATCGTGGAACAGAACGCCCTGTGGAGCGAACGCCTGCACAGCCTGGCCAACAGCCTGCTGACCTGTGCGGGACTGGCCCTGCTGACCGTGGGCGGTATTGCAGCCCTCATAACCGGTCAGGCGGCCCATACCGGCCTTGCCACCCGGCGCGACATTATCGCCACTTTGCACAGCCTTGGGGCACCTGACGGATATATTGCCGGGCGCTTTGCCCGCAGGACGGCCTCGCTCGCATTCGGCGGCGGGCTTGTGGGGGCGTTGCTGGCCTGCCCGCCTTTGCTTTTTCTGCTTCGCATGGCCGCCCCCTTCGGCAGCATGACCCCCACCGTGGACAGCCCGGATCTGACGACAGCCCCGGCCCAGGCGATCATGGCCAGCTTCGATCTGGTGCCGCAGGGGTTGCTGGGGGGGCTTGCGGCATTGCCCGTGGCTGCAGCGCTGATCTGCTGGCTGACAACGCAGGTCATGGTCCGGCTATGGCTGCGTCGCCTGCCATAAAGCGCGGCGCGCGCCGCAAAAGGACCGTCCTTGGGCGCATGGCGCGGGCGGCCGCCCTGCTGGCCTGCGGGTTGCTGGCGGGGCTGGGCTGGTTCGCGTGGGATGCGCTCAAACCCGCGGGGCCACTGCCCCAGGCCGATGGCATTGTGGCACTGACCGGGGGCACGGGCCGGATCGAGACATCGCTGCGCCTGCTGGAACAGAACCGGGCAAGGCTGCTGCTGATTTCAGGCGTGGATGTGCAGACATCACTGCACGCGCTGCTGCCTGCCTCTGCCCCGCAGGATCTGGCGGCACGGGTAACACTGGGCTACCAGGCGCGCTCCACCATAGAAAACGCTGCGGAAACCGCGACCTGGGTGGTCGACAACCATATCGGCAGCCTGATCGTGGTCACGGCGGGCTATCACATGCGCCGGGCCATGCTGGAATTGGGCCGCACCCTGCCGGATGTGGCCCTTTACCCCTGCCCGGTCACCCCACCCGCCATGCAGCACCCGTTCCGGCCCACGCCGCTGCGCATTCTGGCAATGGAATATGTCAAATGGCTGGGGGCGCTGGCGGGGGCTGCACGCCCCGCCAGCTAGATATGGGTTCTTACCCCACCTTCCCCAGGATGGCCGCATGGTGGCGCAGGTGGTCGACCGCGAAGCTCTGCACGAACCAGTAGGAATGATCGTATTGGGCATGGCGCCGCAGGGTAAGGGGCTGCCCGGCCGCTGCCGCCGCTTTTTCCAGATGCCAGGGCTGGAGTTCGCGTTCGAGGAACTGATCGGCATCCCCCTGGTCCACCAGAATGGTCGAGGGATGGCGAAAACCGTCTTCAAGCAGGCAGACCGTGTCGTATTTGCGCCAGGTGGCGCGGTCCAGCCCCAGATAGGCCGAAAACGCCTTTTCGCCCCAGGGTACGGCGGACGGATGGACGATCGGCGCGAAGGCGGAAACGGATTTCCAGAAGGCGGGCGCACGCAGGGCGTGAACGAGCGCGCCGTGCCCCCCCATGGAATGCCCCGTAATCCCGCGCTTTTCCCCGTCCAGCGGGAACGCCGCCTCGACCAGAGCGGGCAGTTCGCGGGTTATGTAGCTTTCCATCCGGTAGTGCTTGCGCCACGGTTCCTGTGTCGCATCCAGGTAGAAGCCCGCACCCGTGCCCATGTCCCAATCGGTGTCCTCGCCCGGCACGCCGGCACCGCGGGGCGACGTATCGGGCGCGACAAGGGCAAGCCCCAGCCGCGCGGCCTCGGCCAGCACGGCGGACTTGATCAGGAATGTCTCATCCGTGCAGGTCAGCCCGGCCAGCACGTACACGACCGGCACCTTCTCCCCCGCCAGGGCGGCGGGCGGCAGGAACAGGCCGAACCGGGCCGCAAGCCCCAGTGTCGTGGAAGGATGTTCATAAAACCGGACAGCGCCGCCGTGGCAGAGATGTTCTTCTCTCAGCTTCAATTCAGATTGTTCGTCCATACTCACGCGATCCTTCAACCTTTCGCCATGAAAGGGCCCTACAGTGCAGCGTGGGCCACAAAACTTGTCACGACACAAAACCATATCCCTTGTGTCATGTTAGAACGTACAGGGGCAATACGGGTCTGACAGAACTGGAGAATTTCTAATATGATTGTTGACCAGCGTGTGGGTCTACGCACGATCGCCTATGAAGTACGTGGCATTATCCTGCTTATGGCGACCTGGGATCTGGTCGTCGTCATTCTCTACCAGGTTTTTCATCAGGAATGGATGGAGCAGCCCAGCCTGCCGGTGTCGCTGATCGGTTCCGCCCTGGCCCTGTTCATGGGCTTTCGTTCCAACAGCGCCTATGCCCGCTGGTGGGAAGCCCGGACCCTTTGGGGGGCCATTACCAACAACTGCCGGTCCTTCGGGCGGCAGGCAGGCACCCTGCTGGGGGACAGGCATGACCTGATGTACGCCATTGCCGCCTACCCGCATGCGCTGCGCATGGCCCTGGGCAAGGACGACGCCACCGCCGACATAGCCCGCCTGCTGCCCCCGCCCATGCTGGAGGCCATCGCAGGCTACCGCAACAAGCCCAACGCCATTCTCTACCAGATCGGGCTGGGGGTGGCGGCGGAGGTCAGCAAGAAGAACATAGACGGGGCCGTGCACGGGCAGATCGACCGCATCCTGTCCGATATCGCCAATGCGCAGGGCGGGCTTGAACGTATCCGCAACACGCCCCTGCCCATACAGTTTTCGGTCTTGCCCCGGGTTCTGGTCAATATCTTCTGTATCGTCCTGCCGCTCTCCATGGTCCAGACGCTGGAATGGATCACCCCGCTGGGTTCATCCCTTGTGGGCTGCCTGTTCCTGGTGCTGGATAAAAGTGCCAAAGACCTGCAGGAACCGTTTGCGGGCACGCCGCATGCCCTGCCCATGGCCACCATGGCGCGCGGTATCGAAATTGACGTGATCCAGCCCACGGGCGACAGGACACGCCCGGCCCTTGGCCCCATCAGGGGCATTGAAATATGACCGGCAGGGCCCGGGCGCGCATGACAGAGAGATGTCCGGGCCCACGATAAACGACCCCAAGACAAACCGCCGATTTTATGGTATGGTCATACCCATGAACACGTTCAGAACACCTCCAAAAGGTGGCGTAACCGACGCCATGGCACGTACTGCCGCCGCCGCCACCGCAGCCCAGGCAAAAACCAAGGTCAAGGATGAAGACCCTTTCCAGGAAGGGGACGCCATCGTGTATGCCGCACACGGGGTCGGCCGTGTGGACCGGATCGGGATCGACGAGATCGCGGGGACCAAGCTCGAGGTCATCCAGATCTCGTTCCCCGGCAACCAGATGACCCTGCGCATTCCCCTGAACAAGGCCCGCAAGGCCGGGCTGCGCAAGATCGTCTCGCGCGAGATCGTGGACAAGGCCATGGCCATCATCAAGGGCAAGCCGCATGTCAGCAAGGGCATGTGGGCACGCCGTGCCGTGGCCTACCAGGAAAAGATCAATTCCGGGGATCTGGTGCAGATTGCCGAAGTGCTGCGTGACCTGCGCCGCAATGTCGACAGTCTTGACGGCAGTTTCAGCGAACGCAAGCTGTTCGAAGCGGCACAGGAACGCTTTGTGGCCGAGGTCGCGGTGCTGGAAAAGAAAGAGCCGACCGAAGTGCTGGAATCCCTGACAGCAGCGATGAAAGCCGCCTAACAGGCCCCATGCTTCGGCTTTTCGGCCCGGTGGCGTTATCCGGCGGTTGCGGCCAACGGATTTCGCCAGTGGTTTCCCAGGGGCCCAAGGGGTTTCCCCAGGGTTTTTCCCGCATATGAACCCGGCGTGCCCCCAGGGCATTGCCGGGTTTTTCTTAATCTCTATGTCGTAGGGTGGTTGCCGCCTATCGTGAACAGCATGTGATCCAGCCATGAAAGCCGCAGTGTCCTTGCCCCCCTCGCCCGATCCCTCGACCCTTCAGCACGCCCTGGCCCAGATCAAGGCGGGGCATTTCACGCAGGTGCTGCCTGTTCTCGAACCTTATGCGGCGGGGCGTAACGATCAGGCGAAAATCCTGTACGCGTTCTGCCTGGCGGGCACGGGGCGGCACGCGCAGGCGGCCACCCTGCTGTGCGAAGTCGCAACCCGCAACCCCACCAGCCTGCACCCCGTGCAGGACCTGAGCGAAGTCATGGCCGCGCTGGACCGCAGGGTGGAAGCTACGGCCACCTGCCGTGCGGCCCTTGAACGCACCCCGCACGATGCGCGCATTCATGAAACCCTGGGCAGCCTTCTGGTGCAGCAGGGCCAACTGGACGACGCGGTCGAAATACTGGGCCAGGCCAGCGCCCTGCGCCCGAACAGCACGCTGGCGCGCAACCTGCTGGCCATGGCGCTGACCGAACGCGGCAACATGGATGACGCCCTTGCCCACTTGCATGAAACCGCCCGCGACCATCCGCGCCATGCCGGAACATTATCCAATATCGGCACGATCCTGACCGGCATGGGCCAGCTGGAAGACGCGCTCGATCATTTCCGCCGCGCCATCACCCTGCGCCCTGAAGATGCGCAGATCAGGCTGAACCATTCCGTAGCCCTGCTCAAGGCCGGGCTGTACGCCCATGGCTGGCAGGAACATGAATGGCGCTTCAACCTGCCCGGCCATACCACCCTGCCGCCTGCAAGGCTCATGCCCACGCTGGGGGCCAATACCGATATTCGCGGCCGCCGCGTGCTGATCACGCAGGAGGAAGGGCTGGGCGATACGCTCATGTACTTGCGCTATATCAAGCCCCTGTCGGACAGGGGGGCCATAACGCATTTATGGGTGCCCCAAACCCTGGCCGATCTGTGCCGCCGGGTGGTGGGCGTTCATACGGTGCAGGTAGGCGGTGCCGTGCCCGATTATGACTGGCATTGCCCCTTTATCAGCCTGCCGCGCGTCTTTGCCGCAACGCCGGATGCCTGGGGCACGCCGCCCCCTTACCTGCGCGCCGACAGCCTGAAAATACGCGAACTGGCCCGCTTCCTGCCCGATAACGGGCGGCTTAACGTGGGGCTTGTCTGGGGGGGCGATCCGCGCCCGACCATGATCGCGCCCAATGTGGTGGATCGCAGGCGCTCGCTCAACCTGCGTGAACTCGCCCCGCTCAGCCATGTGGCGGGCATCAACCTCATCAGCCTGCAAAAGGGGCATTACGCGCAGCAGATGATGGACCCGCCCGAAGACATGGTCCTGTATGACCCGACGGACGAACTCCACACCATGGATGACACGGCAGCCCTGATCATGTCGCTCGATGTCGTGGTCAGCGTGGATACATCCGTCGTGCATCTGGCCGGCGCCTTGGGCAAGCCCGTGCTGATGATGGACCGTTACGATAACTGCTGGCGCTGGCTCCAGGGCCGAACCGACACACCGTGGTATCCGACCCTGCATATCATCCGCCAGTCCACCCCCCGCCGCTGGACCGACGTGATCGAACGCGTCGCCCATACGCTGGGAGTCATGGCTGAAAAACGCAGCCCGAAGGCGGGCGGACCGTCTCAGCCCTGAGCGGGCGGGCCTGACGCGGCCCGTCCGCCACCGGTGGGTGAGCCCCGCCGTATCGGGCCCAGGAAGACCTGCTCAACCGCGCCCGGTCGCGCTTATGGGCGTCGCCTTTCAGCCCGAGGTCGCACTGCCCGGCGCGGGCATGCTCAGCATGCGGGCTTCAGCCCCGTTGCCCAGTACTTCGAACACCCCCAAGGCGCGGCGCACGCGCCCGTCGGGCAGCAGGGTAAAGGTGCCATCGACACCGGGAAAGCCGGTGGGCCGTGTCAGCACATCACGCGCGAACACGCCCGAACTGCCCTGGGCCGCAGCGCGCACGGCACTTGCCGCATCGAAGGACAGATCGGCCAGCGGGCGCGGGGCGTGCTGGTGCTGCGCCATGAAACGCGACACAAAGCCCTGGCGCCACGCCGGATCGGGGGCGGCGTACCATGCCCCGCGGATAGAGCCCAGCTTGGTGGCGAAGGCGGACCACAGCCCCGGCCCCATGATCCGCACGGCAGGCAGGCTGACCTGCGCGGTGTTCAGTTCCGTAATCACGGTCTTGAGGTTCAGCCCCGTATCGCCCAGCAGCAGCGCATCGAACGGCGGGTTGCCCAGCGTCACGTTGGTCTCCGCCGGGGCGGCGGACGACGGGGTGGGCGGCTGTTGCGGGCCGTTGGCGTTCAGGGCGACGGCAAGGTCAGGCGGCAGGGTAGCCGCCCGATTGGCGCTGCCCGTCAGGGGCACGGCGGGCGCGACAGGGGTGGGAGCCGCCGGGGCCTGCGTGGTCTGGCGGGCGGCGGCCAGGCGCGCATCATAGGCGGAAAGCTGGCGCATGGCATCGGCTATGCTGGCCGGTGTGCCCCCGTGGTAGACAATGGCGGGCTCACCCAGCCCCTGGTCACGGCAGGCGGCCTGCAAGCCATTGCCCAAGGCCTTGCCCAGCGGGGTATTGGGCAGCAGGGCCGCAAAATGCTGCCGCCCGTCATGGCGGGCCTGTTCCACAAGCCGCTGCACCTGGTCCTCGGGCGTGATACCCATGACCCATACACCCGGGCGGGCCTGCGCCACGTCGCTGGTAAAGGCCAGAACCGGCACGCCAGCCCCTACCCCAGCGGGGGCGGCCAGAACCGTATCGCCACTGGTCAGTGGCCCCAGCAGCACGCCATCCCCTGCCTGCACGGCGGCGGTGGCCGCAGCCGCAGCCCCGCCCGCAGCCGCCGTATCGTGCAGGTCGACCTGGATGGCGGTATTATCGGCCAGGGCAAGCTGCGCGCCCGCCAGCAATTCGCGGCCCAGAGCGGCGTTGGGCCCGCTCATCGGCAACAGCACCCCGACCTTGTGGCTGGCCGTTACCGCCGTTACGGGCGGGGCCGCAGCACCGGGCGCACCCGGGGTTGTGGACTGTTCGGCACAGGCGGCAAGGAGGCCGCAGGCCAGGCCAAGGCTTGCGAATTTTCCCACAGCCGTGCCCCCCGGCAAGGTCCGGAAGATGGGTTCGCACCGGCCCACCGCGCCCTTTGGGGCCGTGCCGGCCACACCGGGCTTGCGCAGTGTGGCGTTTACCGCCAGAGCTTGGGGGAAAAGCCCTGACAGGAGCGAGTATGCACGCGTCATCATCCAGATCGTCCTCTAGCAGCACTCGGCCTGATGCGCAGCACGACCAGACCGCTCCCCTCAATAGCGAAGGAGAGGGGCGAAGTCATGTGCCTTCTTCCCCCGGGCTGACACTGGTGGCGACACCCATCGGCAATCTGGGGGACTTCAGCCCGCGCGGCGCCCTGGCACTGGCCCAGGCCGACCTTGTCCTGTGCGAAGACACCCGGACCACGGCACGCCTGCTGAGCGAGCGTGGCATTTCCGTGCGAACCGAAGCCTTGCACGAACACAACGAACGCCAGCGCGTACCCGCCCTGATAGAACGCCTGAAAGCCGGGGCGCGCATTGCGCTGGTATCGGATGCGGGCATGCCCCTGATGTCGGACCCCGGCTATAGGCTGGTGCGCGCCGCCATCGATGCCGACCTGCCCATAACGGTGGTACCCGGGCCCAATGCGGCACTGGCCGCCCTTGTCCTGTCGGGCCTGCCGCCCCACCCCTATCTGTTCGTGGGCTTTCCGCCCCCCCGTTCGGCGGCCCGCAAGGAAGCCTTTGCCCAACTGCACGCCGCCGAACGCGCGGGGCTGAACGCCACGCTGATCTGGCATGAAGCCCCCCACCGCCTGGCCGAAACGCTGGCGGACATGGCCACCGTATTCGGCGCGGACCGCCCGGCCGTGGTTGCCCGCGAACTGACCAAGCGTTTCGAGGAAGTCCGCCGGGGCACGGCGGGTGAACTGGCCGCATTCTACAGCGAAAGCCCGCCGCGCGGTGAAATTACACTTCTGCTCGGCCCCGCCCCGCAGGACGAGAATGCCGCCGACGACCTGGATACGACCTTGCGCAGTCTGCTGCGCACGCATTCGGTCAAGGATGCGGCAGCCCTGGCGGCGGCGGCCATCGGCCTGCCCAAACGCACGGTCTACGCCCGCGCGCTGGAACTGGCGGCGGAAGGAGAAAACAGCGCCACTCCGTAACGGTCGGGCACGGCGTGGGGGCGGAAGCCGGGCCAAGATACGCGCCGTGCCACGGCATCAGGCGTTAACGCCCGGCCCTGAACGACGCCGGATGCACGCGGCCTATACAGCGGCCCCTATGCTTTCGCCCGCGGCGAAACCGCTGGCCCAGGCCCAATGGAAATTGTAGCCACCCAGCCAGCCGGTGACATCCGCCGCCTCCCCCACCACATACAGGCCCGGCACGTCGCGCGCCTCCATCGTGCGCGATGACAGCGCGCGTGTGTCCACACCGCCGCGCGTGACCTCGGCCTTGGCAAAGCCTTCGGTGCCGGTGGGGTGCAGCGCCATGTGGTGGACCTGTGCCGCCATGGCCCGGATATCCCTGTCCGCCCATTCGGCCAGCACGCGTTGGGGCGCGTAAAGTTCGGCCAGGCTCTGGGCAAGGCGTTGGGGCAGCCAGCGCGCCAAAGCCCCTGCCCCGCGCGCCTTGGAGCCGCTTTTTTTCAGCCTGCCCAGGTGTTCTGCCAGGTCCTGACCGGGCAGTAGGTCCAGCATGACCGCAAGTCCCGCCCGCCAGGAAGACGAAATCTGCAACAAGGCCGGCCCGGAAAGACCCCGATGGGTAAACAGCACGCTTTCTTCGAACGCCACCTTGCCGCACGACACCCGTGCCGGCACGGAAAGCCCCGCAAGCGTTTTCACCCATGCCTCATCCGCCTGGCCGAACACCAGGGGCACAAGGGCCGGTTCGGGGGTGATGACCGGCAGGCCGAACTGTCGCGCCACATCGTAGCTGAACCCGCTCGCCCCCAGCTTGGGAATGGACAGCCCACCCGTGGCCAGCACCAGGGCACGTGCCACAAACACCCCGGCGGAAGTCTGGACATTAAAAACATCCGAGCGGGTAACGGCCCCCACCCGCACATCCGTCATGATCCGCACACCCGCCGCCCGGCATTCGGCCAGGAGCATATGCACGATGTCGCGCGCGGAATGGTCGCAGAAAAGCTGGCCCAGTTTCTTTTCATGCCAGGGGATCTGGTGGCGGGCCATCATCTGTATGAAATGCTCGGGCCGGTAGCGGCTGAGTGCGGATTTCACGAAATGGCGGTTGGCGGAATAAAAACATTCCGCCCGCATGTCCGTGTTGGTAAAGTTGCAGCGCCCACCGCCCGAAATCAGGATCTTGCGCCCGACCTCCGGCCCGTGTTCGAGCACGAGCACATCCAGCCCCCTGCGCCCGGCAGTCAGGGCGGCCATAAGGCCGGCAGCCCCGCCGCCCACGATGATGACATCTGGCGTGGCCCGCCCGGCTTGCATGGTCAAGGGGTCAGAAATCCAGGTTGGTATAAAAGTCGGGCGGGGTAATGCCGGAAACACGATCGGCCAGCAGGGGGCGGAAGCTGGGGCGGGATTTCATTCGCGCGTACCAGTCCCGCAGGGCGGGAACGCGGGCCCAGTCGATATCGCCAATGAAGTCGAGGCAGGACAGATGGGCCGCCGCCGTGAAATCGGCCAGGGAAAGAAAGCCCCCGCCCAGCCAGTTCCGGTTTTCGGCCAGTTCGTTGATGTATTTCATCAGCGGGCGCATGGAGGCATAGGCTTCACGCAGGGCGCCGCCATCGGGATTGCCGCGCCCGCTCAGGCGCTTGAGCGCGCGTTCGTCGATAAAGCGGCCCGACACTTCGCGCGCGAACAGCGTGTCGAACCATTCGGCCACGCGGCGCACCTCCACCCGTTCGGCCAGCGTGCGGCCCAGCAGTGGCGTGTCGGAATACGCTTCTTCCAGATATTCGCAGATGACGTGTACGGAAGGCACCACAAGCCCGTTGTCTTCCACCAGTACGGGAACATCCCCCGCCGGGTTCAGGGACAGCAGTTCGGGGCGCCGTTCCCATGGGCGTTCGATAATCGGTTCGAACGGGAGGCGTTTTTCCCCCAGCACCAGGCGCACGGTGCGGCTGGCCGGAGAAAGCGGAAAATGAAGAAGGGTACGCATAACCTTCATTTATGACAATGCCGAAGGCCACGCCAGAGGGAAAACCGGCAATGGGGGTATCACATTGCCTAAAAACCCTTGCCTTCGGCCACCCGATGCGTAACAGACACAAGACTATCGCGCAGCGCCCCGGCCACCCGCCGCGCGCCGCAGCCGTCCGTTGATCCCAGAGCGAGCGTTCCGTGTCCGCCACACCCAACCACCTTCCGCGTATCCGCATGTCGGGGCGTTCCTTTCTCGCACTGACCCTGACCCCTGAAGCCCCGCTGGCCGACTGGCTGGCCGCCCTGGACCAGCAGATCGCCCGTTCGGTCGGGTTTTTCGCGGGCAAGCCGGTCATTATCGACCTGGCCCTGATGCAGGCAGAAACACCGGACCTGGCCGGGCTCATGCCCGCGCTGAAGGAACGCGGCATACGCGTGCTGGGGCTTGAAGGGGGCGATCGCACCTGGGCCGCCGCAGCCAAGTGGGACTGGCCCGAAAGCCCGGTAAGCGGGCGAACCCCCGCCCCCACCGCCGAACCCGCCACCCCGGACACGCAACCCGCCCCGCCCGTGTCCACGCCGCTGGTGCTGGAAGAAAGCGTGCGTTCAGGCCAGCATATCGTCTGGCCGGAAGGCGATATCGTCATCATGGGCTCGGTCGCATCGGGTGCGGAAGTTTCTGCCGGCGGGTCCGTGCATGTTTACGGGGCCCTGCGGGGCCGGGCGATCGCGGGCATTGGCGGGCACGCCCAGGCGCGGATCTATACCCAGAAACTGGCGGCGGAACTGGTCGCCATAGACGGGTTTTACGCCACGGCCGAAGAAATGGACCCCGCCTGCGCCGAAAAGCCGACCCAGGTATTCCTGTCGGGGGAAACCCTTGTTTTCAAAACCCTGCCATAAAAGGTACCGTGTTGCGAAAACAAACGGACAGGACAAAGATTCGAAGTTACATTTTGCAATGCAGCAGGTAATGTCGTGACAGTGCCCGAGACCACGGATCGGCCACGACAGTACGGGCTCAGACAACAAGAAAAGGAAGACTGATGGCAAAGGTTCTGGTCGTCACGTCAGGTAAAGGGGGCGTCGGCAAGACCACGACCACCGCAGCCCTTGGGGCCGCCTTGGCCAAGGCGGGCCAAAATGTGGTTCTGGTGGATTTTGACGTAGGCCTTCGCAATCTCGACCTGATCATGGGCGCTGAGCGCCGCGTGGTGTTCGACCTGATCAATGTCATCCAGGGCGATGCGAATCTTGCCCAGGCCCTGATCAAGGACAAGCGGATCGAGACACTCTCGCTCCTGCCCGCATCGCAGACCCGCGACAAGGACGCGCTGACGGCCGAAGGGGTCGCCAAGGTCATAGCCGAGCTTAGCACCAAGTTCGACTGGGTGATCTGCGACAGCCCCGCCGGGATCGAGCGCGGCGCGCAGATGGCCATGCACCATGCCGACATGGCGGTGATCGTCACCAACCCCGAAGTGTCATCCGTGCGCGATAGCGACCGCATTATCGGCATGCTGGACAGCACGACCGACAAGGCCAAGAAGGGCGAGAAAATGGAGAAATTTCTCCTGCTCACCCGCTATGACCCGCAGCGCGCCGCACGCGGCGACATGCTGGCGACCGATGACGTGCTGGAAATTCTGTCCATCCCGCTGCTGGGGATCGTGCCCGAAAGCCAGGACGTGCTCAAGGCATCCAACCTGGGCGCCCCGGTCACCATTGCCGAGCCAGAAAGCTCTGCCGCGCGCGCCTATGCCGAAGCGGCGCGCCGCCTGATGGGCGAGGATGTGAAAGTGACTGTTCCCGTGGAACGCAAGGGCCTGCTCGACTGGCTGTTCAGACGGAGAGTCGCATGAGCTTTCTCTCCAGCTTCCTGAAAAAACGCTCCACCGCCCCCGTTGCGCGCGATCGGCTGCAAATTCTGCTCGCCCATGAACGCATGGGGGGTGAAGGCCAGGACGACCTGCTGGCCAAACTGCACCGCGAGATCATGGAAGTGATCAAGCGCCATGTCTCCGTCGATCAGGACAAGGTCCAGATCAAGATGGATCGCGGCGCGCAATGCTCGGTGCTGGAAATCGACGTGGAAGTTCCCGGCCTTACGGACCGCAAGCCCGCCCCCGGCAACAACGGCTGAAACGGCGCGTTCGCGCATAAGCGGGACCATCGGCCTAGATCGCGGGCAGCAGGCACGACGCCTGTGACCGTTCGTGCCGACAAGGCACGAACGCGATGGGCTGCCGGAACCCTATGCGCGCATGACGGACAGCGCGACGCCTGTTCGCCCGGAGCACCCCGAACATGAAAATGGCCTGAAAAATCGGGCGGGCCACGCACCCCGGGGCGGGCGCGAACGCCGGGCGGCCACCGGGCGGTCTGGCCCCGCCCTTCCTGAACATCATGAACAGATAGTGTGGCGGGCGATAGCGGCCCGCCCGCGCCGTTTCAGCGCCGGAGCAAGGGCTCCAGCCATTCGCGCGCCTGCACGAAGTCCTGCCGCAGGGCGGTCACAGCGGCCTCCTCATCCCGGTTCAGGAAGGCTTCAAGGATCTTGAGGTGCGGATGGTTGGGATCGGCCGGACTGACGGTGGGCAGGCTGCTGGTTGCGGCATAGACAGGCCCCATGCGCACCCACAGCCCCTTGATCAGCCCCACTGTCAGGGGACGTTTTGAAAAACTGGCGGCCGTGCTGTGAAAGACCACATTCGCCACCGCCGCCGCATGCGGGTCGCGCGCATCGAACGCCGCAATGAAGGCCTTGTGCCGGTCAGCAAGGATTTCGACCTGTTCGGGCGTGATATGGGTGACGAGTTCGCGCGTCACACGTTCTTCCAGATCCCCGCGCACGGCATGAATTTCCAGAAACGTCTCGCGCGTGGTCAGCGGCACGCAGGCTGTGTTGCGCTCGTCCAGTTCAAGCGCCTGTTCGGACACGAGACGCAGCAGGGCTTCACGCACGGGGGTCGGGCTCAACCCCAGGATGGCGGCCACGGGGCGCAGCACCAGTCGCTCCCCCCCCTGATAATGGCAGTATATCAAATGGTCCCTGATCTGCTGGTAGGCATAGGCCGCCAACGCGCCGCGTCCTTCTGGCCTGGCTTGCTCCTGAATGTCCGTAATCGTGGTGAATGTCATTATGTGTGCGCCATCTGTCTGTTCAGAAATTGACTGTAAAGTCCGTTGCGACGCTCAAGGAGGGTCGGCGGACCGTCTTCAACAATCCTGCCGTCCTGCATGACGAGGATTCGATCGAAATTCCGCAAGGTGGAGAGCCGGTGGGCGACCGCAATGACCGTGCGCCCGACCATCAGCCTGTCGAGTGCGCGCTGAACGTGTTCCTCGCTCTCGGTGTCCAGCGCACTTGTCGCCTCGTCCAGGATCAGGATGGGGGCGTTGCGCAAGAAGGCCCGCGCGATGGCTATACGCTGCCTTTGCCCGCCCGAAAGCTTGACCCCGCGATCCCCCACCAGGGTGGAAAACCCTTCGGACAGGGCCTCGATAAACCCGCTGCACCCGGCGGCGGCCGCAGCCGCGTACACCTCGTCATCGGTGGCTTCCGGCCGGCCGTAGCGGATGTTCTCCATCACGGTGCGATGCAGCAGGGAGACATCCTGCGGCACGACGGACAGGCAGGCACGCAGCGCATCGTCCGACAGGTCGCGGATATCCTGCCCGTCGAGCAGGATCGCGCCGGACTGCACGAACCGCATGCGCTGGAGCAGAGCCAGCACCGTGCTTTTGCCCGACCCCGAACGCCCGACAAGCCCCACCCGCGTGCCCGGGGCGATATGCAGGTCGAAATGCGAAAGAACCGGCGCACTGCCGGGGTAGGAGAAGCTGACATCGTTGAACCTGATGTCGCCCAGCACCGGCCCCTTGAGTGTTACGGCATTGTCGGTATCGGGCATGTCATAGGGCACCAGCAGGGAGGACAGTACCTCTGACAAGCGCGCGTTGTGCTGGATGGTTTCCACCAGGGAAAGGGCAAGGTCGCGCGTGCCGTGCAGCACCGCGAAACCCAGGGTGATGATCATGACCACCTGCCCTACCGTCGCTTGCTGCCACTGCCACAGAAGCACCGCCCAGATCAGCAGCCCCGCCGTCATCACCGCTGTCAGGGCGGCGTGGATCATCCGCAGCTTTTCCATATAGCGCAGGGATTTCAGGCGCTCGTGCATTTCCTTGCGGGTCAGGGCGTTAAAGCGGGCGCGCTCACGGTTGCGCATGCCAAAAGCCCGCACAAGCCCGATATTGCCCATGACATCGAGCGTTTCGCCCTCCAGCCCGGCGGCGGCGGCGGCATAATGCCCATGCAGGCCGCGCCCGCGTACGGCCAGGCGGAACAGCACGAAGCACAGCACGGCGGCGATGGCGACCGTCACCCCGCCCATCAGGGTGCTGACCGAAAGCATGAGGCACACCGAAAACAGCACATTCAGCGCGGGTGGCAGCACGTTCCAGGCAAGCATGTTCTCCATGGTGAAGCTGACACTGCCCGCCGTCGCGATCCGGGTGGCGAGCGAGGTGGGCATGCGCTCGGCAAAATAGGCGGGGGAATGCCCGGTCAGGAAGCGGAACAGGTCCTGGCGGATATCGCCCGTGACGGCCACGAAGGTCCGGGCCGCGAACCAGCCCGCGATCCGCCAGCTGATATTGTCCAGCGCGATCAGGCCGATCAGCCCGCCCACGGCTTCCCATATGGCGGGGTTGCGCATGCCGGGCGACTGCGCCGTCAGCAGGTCAACCAGATGCCGGATACCGTAGGACGACAGAACGATACTGCCGATAGCCATGCACACCGCGCCAAAGACCATGACATGGCCCAGCAGGCGGTGGCGCATATACCGCAGCAGGAACAGGATGGGTCGGCCCGCATAACGGGGCAATTCGGAATCCGGCACCGTAACGGAGGCGGGCGTGATGGAAGCATCCAGCGCAACGCCATCCCCTGCGGGCAGGGTCGCCCCCGGGGCCAGGCCCGTAATCGGGCGGGGCACGCTTTTGGGATCGTCCGTTCCGTTTCCTGCCACCCGCCTTCCCCATTCCATATATCTATATCGCGCCGGATATACCGACGCGGGATCCAGTCATTCTATCACTTTGCGCGGGGTTTGGCACATGGTGCATGGCGCCAGTCAGTGACTCCGGTCACCCAGTGCCGCGCCGCCTGAAAACACAGCGCGGGCATCGCTCCCCGCAAGTGCATTTTACCACATCACAATAAATACTTTGTGATATATCTCTTTCCGGCGGGCCAGTATTGCATAACGCACCGCCGCGCAAGATGTTGCATAGCGCTGTCTTAAAAACCAGCCGATGAGTGCTTGCTATAACAATCATTCGTGCCGTCGGTTCCGCGTAACGAATTAAAATAATATAATAATTCATTGAATCTAAAATATTATTTCAAATCCATTTTTTTCTCCTATTCTTCCCCTCGGGCGCATTTTCCCGTATGGAACGGCCGGTTTTTTCCACCCCGAACCCGATAACGTCTTGTTATTACTAGCGGGAGCATCAGCCCACGGGCATCATGGTGCGCAAAGCAACACATTGACGACGCAACGCCTTGTCTTTCAAAGAGCAATTTCAACCCGTCGGGAGCATCGGATTCAATGGCATCGAAAAAAGCGGCGCTGCTTGTCACCTTCATCACAGCATCCGTGAGCGGCCTGCCGATGGTCTCCCCCACAGCATGGGCCGATGACTATTCCGATCTGCTGGACGTATTGCGCGCCAAGGGCAGCCTGACCCAGCACGAATACGACACCCTGCTGGCCAAGCATCTGCACCACGGGGCAGCGGCAACCCCCGACAGCGGCGCCACGCGCCATGCGGGCCGCCCCGTGCATGTTGCCTCGGCAAGCCACGGCGCGCAGTACGGCACCGTGGCGGACGGGCACGGCGTAAGCAGCGGTTACGAGCCGGGGATCCGGTTCGATCCGGGCAGTTCCGAAATCGATGCCACCAGCCGGGCGGAAAATGCCGCATCCCGCGCGCAGCTTAGCGCCCAGCAGGCCCAGGCCGCCCTGGCCTCCCTGAACACGTCCGATATCGTGCGGGTGGACAAATACGTGGCCGGCAAGGGGATTACCTTCAAGGCCGGGCCGATCAACATCAATCTCTCGGGCTTCATCAACGGCTTTTACACCTATAACAGCCCTGCCGGCGGCAGGCCGGTGGCCGGTGGTGTGTCGAGCGGGTCCAGCGGGTTCGATTCCTCCGCCGTGCGCAACGGCCTTCTGCCCGCCGGGTTCATTCTCAAGATGAGCACCCGCCAGCAGGGGATCGATATTTCGGCCGTCATGGGCATGTATCCGGGCATCAACAATGCCAAGAACGGCGCGTTCAACGCCAATACCGGCGGCAGCCCGGTGGGCCTGGGCACCGCGGGTATCGATTTTCGACAGGTTTACGTGACATTCGGCAATTCCGATATCGGCACGTTCAAGGTCGGACGCGACCTGGCATTTTTCGGCGGCGATGCGATCCTGAACGATGCGACACTGCTCAGCGTCGGTGCCACGGGCAGCAACTCCGCCCCGGGCAATACCTCGCTGGGCCGTATTGGCGTGGGCTATGTCTATGCGGACTGGATTCCGCAGATTTCCTATACCTCGCCCAAGATCGCCGGGGTTCAGGGCGCGGTCGGCATTTTCCAGCCGCTGGACGAATTCAACTACGCCGATGCAACCAACAGCGTGGTCAGCCACTATTCCGCGACATCCACGCAGCATTCCTCCCCCATGGTGCAGGGCAAGGTCACGTATGATGCGACCTTCGGCAAGGTGCAGGCCCGGATCTGGGCCAGCTTCCTGATCCAGCACCAGCAGGCATTGCAGGGGGCGGAGATCAACGCCGCCATGCGCCGCGGGGCGATGGTGGAAGCGGGCGATATCGGCGCCAAGCTTACCTACGGTCCGTTCGAAGGCGTTGCCTATTACTACCGTGGCAGCGGGCTGGGCACCACCGCCCTGTTCTTTGACGGGGTGGCCGCCAACGGCCGCAAGCGCGCATCCGAAGGGTATTACGTGCAGGCCGCCTACCATGCCACCAAGCGCCTGAAACTGGTGGGCAGCTATGGTGTCAGCAATCTCTACCAGGCCCCGGGAGAAGCCAGCACCATGCTGGTCAGGCGCAACCAGTCCATTATCGGGGCTGCCTACTACCAGTTGACGGACTGGCTGAACCTGGTGGGCGAATACGCCAATACGTCATCCGCCGCACATGGCCCCAACACGCAAAGCGACAATACCGCGTCGTGCGGGGTGATCCTGCTGTTCTGAGCACCCGCCTTCCCCCTTGCCCGAAGACACCGCGCAAGGGGGACTATTGTTTCGCGCAGGGGTAAGGTAGATAACAGCGAGATGACTGTTCATTTGCCCATGACCTGGCTGCAACGGCGTGTCCGCACGTTGGACCGTTACATATTTCACCAGTTGCTGATCGCACTGCTGGCCACGACTGGCGGGCTGGCGGCGCTGATCTGGCTTATGCAGTCCTTGCGGTTTGTCTCCCTTGTCGTGGACCGGGGCCTGTCGTTCCGGGTGTTCCTGGAACTGACAAGCCTGCTCATTCCCTCCTTCGTGGCGGTTATCCTGCCGATCACCACCTTTGTCGTCAGCCTGTTCGTTTACCAGCGGCTGGCGGGGGACCGGGAACTGACCGTCATGCAGGCCGTCGGGCTTTCCCCCATCGCACTGGCCCGGCCCGGGCTGGTCTGCGCGGGGCTGGCCACGATCGCCGCCTTCATCCTCAATTTGTGGATTGTTCCCACCTCGTACCATGCGTTCAAGCAATATGAATACGAGATACGGAACAAAATGGCCGCCTTCCTGTTACAGGAAGGAGTCTTCACCAAGGTTTCGGACACGATGGTCGTCTATATCCGCGCGCGGGCGCAGAACGGCCTGCTGCGCGGGATCATGGTCGAAGATGACCGCCAGCCCGATAACCGGGCCACGATCCTGGCCAACCATGGCACCATTATCATTGTGAACAACGCACCGAGGGTTATTCTTTACGATGGCACGCGCCAGAGCATCGACCACAAGACCGGTCGGCTGAACGTGCTGGCCTTCAAGGAGGACACCATAGACCTTGCCTCCGCCAAGCAGACGGATAACGGGTCGCGCGATGTGGGCGAAATGTCGCTTGGGGAACTGCTCTACCCCAACCCCAAGGAAGTGGCACCCAAGGATATCGGCAAGGTCAAGGTAGAGGGGTGGCGGCGCCTGGCGTCACCGCTGACATGCTTTTCCTTTGCCATGGTGGGGCTGTTCGCGGTGCTGCGCGGGGCGTTTTCGCGCCATGGAAACATCAAGCGCCCGCTGGCGGCGGTGCTGAGCGTGGTGGCACTACTGGCGGTAAGCCTGCTGCTGCAAAACCTGGCCGGCCGCAATATTGCCCTTATTCCCCTGATACCTGTGCTCGCGCTGCTGCCCGGGCTTGTCTGCTCGGCCATCCTGTTCGTGCCGGAGATGCAGGCAGCCAAGGCAAGGCCACGACAAGCGTGAGGAAAGGGTCTGGCGGATGATGGTGGCCGTTACCCTCTCCCGTTACATTGCCCGGCAGTTCGTGCTGTCGGTATTGTCGATGCTTGCGTCGCTGACGGGTATCGTCTGCCTGTTCGACTTTATCGACCTGCTGCGGCGGGTCGCGACCAAGCCCGATGTCTCCACCAACGTGGTGACGAAAATCGCCGCCCTGCATATTCCCTATTTTTCCATGGAAATCCTGCCCTTCGCCATTCTTCTGGGCGGCATTGTCTGTTTCTGGCGCCTGACGCGTTCGTCCGAACTGATCGTGGCGCGGGCATCGGGGGTTTCGGCCTGGCAGTTCCTGACCGCGCCGGTGGCCTGTGCCATTGTCACGGGGGCGATCGGCACCATGCTGATTTCTCCCCTGTCGTCCATGATGTACCGCCAGGCGGAGGAACTGGACCAGCTTTACCTGCGCACCGGCGGCGGCCCGCTCAATTTTTCCAGCGGATCGCTGTGGCTGCGCCAGTCGGACACGCAGGAAGACACGCATGGCGTTGCGATCCTGCATGCGCAGGGCGTGCAGCTCAAGGACGGGGTGCTGCGGATCGAGGGCATTACCGTCCTGCGCCTGAGCCCGCAGGACACGCTGATATCGCGAATCGACGCGCCGAGTGGCTACCTGGCCAAGGGTGCGTGGAGCCTGGAAGGTGCCTCCACCGTCCGCCCCGATGAAGTGCAATCCCCCGTGGGGCACATGCTGCTGCCGACCGACCTGACGGTGGACAGGGTGCAGGAAAGCTTTGCCTCCCCCGATACGCTGTCCGTCTGGGCGCTGCCCAGTTTTATCTCCCTGCTGGAACGCTCGGGATTTTCCTCCATCCGGCACAGGCTGCATTTCCAGTCGCTCCTGGCGCTGCCCATCCTGGCGGGCACCATGGCCCTGGTGGCTGCGGGTTTTTCCATGCGTCCTTCGCGCCACGGGGGTGTGGCGAAAATGATCGGGTCTGGTGTTGCGGCCGGTTTTCTGCTTTTCACCGTATCGAAGGTGGCGGAGCAGTTCGGCAAGTCGGGAGCGCTCCCGCCGTTGCTGGCCGCATGGGCGCCTACCCTTGCCGGCCTGTGCCTGGCGATCACGTTGCTGCTGCATCTGGAGGATGGCTGATTGACTGTGGTGCTTCGGCCTTTACGCGGCTCCCTGCCGCGCCGCCGCACGGCACTGAGTGCAGCCACGGCACTCGGCGGCGTTGCCGCGTGCTTCATGGCAGCACCACAGGCGCAGGCGCAGTTTGCGCCCACTCCCATGCATATCAGCACGGGCAGCGGCCATACCGCCCCCGACGAACCCGCGACCTTCCAGGCCGACCGGGTCGATTATAACGATGTCGAGCACACCATAACCTGGACCGGCAACGTGCAGGTCTGGCAGGGCGATCACGTCATGCGGGCGGACAAGATCGTCTATGACCGCGATACCGGTGTTGTGGCCGCGCGCGGCAATGTGGCATCCGTCCAGTCCGACGGGTCCGTCCTGTATGCCCATTATGCCGAACTGACAGGCGGCATGAAGGACGGCATCATGCTGCACGTCAACGCCACCCTGGCCGAAAACGCCAAGCTGGCAGCAAACGGCCTGCGGCGTACCGGCGGCAAGGTGAACGACCTGAGCCGTACGGTCTATACCGCCTGCGAAATCTGCGAAAAAGACAAGACACGCGCACCGTTCTGGCAGTTCAGGGCCTTCGATGCGACGCAGGATCTCGAACACAAGAAAATCGACTTCCGCGACGCGTATATGGACATTCTGGGCATTCCCATCCTGTACCTGCCGTTCTTTTCCATGACCGACCCGTCGGCCAAGCGGCATAGTGGCTTTCTCATGCCCGGTATCACGCCCCATGACCGTTACCTGGGGTCGTATGTCACCATTCCCTATTACTGGGTGATCGACGACCAGTCTGACCTGACGGCACAGGGCCTGTTCTCGACCCGGACCGGCCCGCAGATCAGTGGTGTGTACCGCAACCGCCTGAACTTCGGCTCGCTCAACGTCCAGCTCGGCGTGGCGGACGATACGAACCACAGTTCCAACTACACCAACGGATTTGGCGAGAATGTCAGCGGCGGCAACAGCCATGGCATGCAGGGCTACCTGTTCGCGAACGGGCAGTTCTCCATTGACGAGCACTGGCGGGCGGGGGCGAATGTCAGGCTCGCAACATCCGCGAACTACATGCGCGACTATCGTGTGCAGGGCTACGGGAGCGATACGCTCAATTCCAACGCCTATATCGAAGGCTTTGGCACGGGCGCCTATTCCCGGCTGGATACCCAGTTCTACCAGGGGCTGAACCAGGGCGTGATCCACAACTCGGACCTGCCCTTCGCCCTGCCGCGCTATACGTACAGCTTTGTCGGCCAGCCGGATGCCTGGGGCGGGCGCATCAGCTTCGACACCACGGATTTCAATGTCTACCGCGCCAACGGTACGTCCGACATGCGCGGCCAGCTTGCCGTGAACTGGGATCGGGCCTTTCTCAGCAAGGCGGGTGAGCAGTTCCTTTTGACCCTGCGGCTTGATTCCATGGTCTACCGGGCCAAGAAGCTTTATCAGCAGCCCAATTATTACACGAACACCGGCACGCTCGTCAGCGGCCAGGTGCTGCCGACCATCGCGCTCAAGACCAACTGGCCTTTCGTGCGCACCTTTGAAAACGGCCGCGGCACCCAGCTTGTCGAACCGATCGTGCAGGGGATCTACGCCCCCAATACCGGCTCGGGCATGGACGACCTTATCCCCAACGAAGACAGCCTGGCCTACGAGTTCACGGATTCCACGCTGTTCTCTCTCAACCGCTACCAGGGCACCGACAGGCTTGACGGCGGGCTGCGCGCCAATGTGGGCATCCATGGCAACTGGACGTGGGACGGCCATGAAATCGACCTGCTGGCGGGCGAGAGCTTCCAGGAACATATCGAGCATGACCGCCTGCCCTATTCCGGGCTGGACCACCATGCCTCCGATATCGTGGCGGGCGGGCGTGTCGCCCCCAACCAGTATTTCGACTTCACGGCCCGCATGCGCCTGAACCCCTATACCCATCAGTTCGATTTCGGGGATGCGCTGTTCAGTGCCGGTCTTCCGCACTTCCATGTCCGGGGCGGCTATGTGTGGGAACCTGTCACGCCCTATTACTACTACGCCACCAATTACCGTTCGTATTCTCCGCCGTCGCTGTATTTCGAGCGCGTGAACGAACTGAGCGGCGGTTTTTCGGCCGACTATTCGGGCTGGCATCTGTCGGGCTTTACCCGCCGCAGCCTCTCCCGCAAGGAATTCGTGACCCTGGGCGGCGATGCGGGCTTCAACAACGACTGTTTTGGCATCGATTTCATGTATTTCAAGCAGTATACCTCCATTGGCGGTGAACAGCGCAACTCCACCTATCTGGTGACAGTCAGCCTGAAAACGCTGGGCTCGTTCGGGCTCAAATAAGAACCGCTTCAAAAAAGGCGCTGTCTCCGTTATCAGGGGTAATCGTTCCTGATCTGGCAGAAAGCTGAAAGACCGTTCCGTATGCGTCTGCGCTCCCTTACTCTGGCCTGCTGCACCCTGACCGCACTGGCTGTTCCGGCTACCCTGAGCACACCCCGTGCGGCACTGGCCCGTGCCAGCACCCCTGCTGCCCACAGCCAGGCCACTGCCCAGACACAGCCCGAACCCGATGACATGATCCTGGCGGTGGTGAACGGCATTCCGCTGACCAAGCGCGACGTGGACAACCGGGGCCGCCTGTTCGCCCTGTCAACCGGCCTGCCTTTGACACCCGACCTGATGGAACGGCTGCGCCCCCAGATTATCCGCCAGATGATCGACGAACGCCTGCGCACGCAGGAAATCCTGAGCCGCCATATCAACGTGCCGCCGGACCAGTTGGCCGAAGCCATCGTCAACATCGAACGCCGCAATGGCATGCCAGAGGGCACGCTGCGCTCGCACCTGGCCCAGGATGGTGTGTCCCTGACCACGCTGATCGACCAGTTGCGCGTGCAGATCGGCTGGATCCAGGTCCTGCGCCAGGAACTGGGGGCCCGTTCGCGCATTTCCCCGCAGGACATCGCGCAGCGCCAGGCGGCCCTGAAGCGTGAAGCCGGGCGCACGGAATACGAAATCAGCGAAATTTTCGTAAAAGTGGATGACCCGCGCCACGCGGAAGAAGAACTGGCTTTTACCAACACCATCATTCAGGAACTGCGCAAGGGCGCCCCCTTCGCGATCGTGGCCGCGCAGTTTTCCCAAAGCCAGACGGCACTGGACGGCGGGTCCATGGGCTGGGTGCAGGAGGACGAGCTTGACCCTGCGGTCGTCAGCATCGTCCGGCAGATGCCCACCGGCGTGGGTGCCGTGTCCAACCCCATTACGGTGCCCGGCGGCTTCCTGATCGTGACATCGAACGCGAAACGCGTGATCGGCACGGAGATGGGGCATGTCATCACCATCCGCCAGCTTTTCCTGCCCTTTGACAGCATGCTGGACCCCGAACACGTCACGCAGCAGCAACAGGCCACGCTGAACAGGGCCGTCCAGATCGAGCAGACCGTTCATAGCTGCGACGAAATGACGGCACTCAACAAGCAGGCGGGTGAAAAACGCCCCAGCGACCCGGGTGAGCTTGCCCTGGAACGCCTGAACGAGCAGATGCAGTCCGTGCTGACCAACCTGCCGATCGGCAAGGCATCCCGCCCCATGATCTCGCGCGACGGCATTGTCCTGCTGATGGTGTGCACGAAAAAGGAAAAGAATTTCGCCAACCGTTCACCCAGCGAAATCGCGGATCAGCTCATGAACGAACGCGTCGAACAGACGGCCCGCCAGCTCGACAGCGACCTGCACCGCCGCGCGATGATCGATCTGCGTATCAAGCTCAAGGGAGTCTAGGCCGCTGCCGCCCGAACTGGAGAGCCTGGCCGAGGTTATCCGCCGCCACGGGCTTGATGCGCGCAAGGCCCTGGGGCAGCACTTTCTTCTGGACCCCGGCATTACCGAACATATCGCGGCTTTGGCTGGCAAGCTTGAAGGCCAGCATGTGGTCGAGGTTGGCCCCGGCCCGGGCGGGCTGACCCGCGCGCTGCTGGCAGCCGGCGCAGCAAGCGTGCACGCGGTGGAACTGGACAGCCGCGCAGTGGCGGTTATCGAGGAACTGGTCCGTTCCTACCCCCAGCAACTGCGCGTGACGGAAGCAGACGCCCTTAAAACCGATCTGACGACACTCTGCCCCGCCCCCCGCCAGATCGTCGCCAACCTGCCCTATAACGTGGCAACCCCCCTGCTGATCGGATGGCTGCGTCAGGCCGCGGCCTGGCAACGGCTGACGCTGATGTTCCAGCTGGAAGTGGCCGAACGTATCTGTGCGCGGCCCGATACGACGCATTACGGGCGCCTTGCGGTTATCAGCCAGTGGTGCGCGGACTGCCACATTGTCATGAAACTGCCCCCCGGCGCATTTTCCCCGCCACCGGCTGTCTGGTCGGCGGTGGCCAGCATCACTCCCCATGCCGAACAACCCGGCCCTGCCCTGTTCCGGGCCATGGAGCAGGTCACAGCCGCCGCCTTCGGCCAACGCCGCAAGATGCTGCGCGGCGCCCTGAAAGGCCTGCAAGGCGACAAGCTGCTGGCAAAAGCGGAGATCGACGGCACCCGCCGGGCCGAAACGCTCAGTGTGACGGAATTCGACCGGCTGGCCCGCGCACATCTGGGCGAACCGCAGATCTGAGGCCTTGGGAAACCACGCCGATTCCGTCGCCGTAATCAGGCCGCCTTACCAAAAGACTGCCATCGACTTGACGCGGATTTCCGCCACATTTCGCTGCGGCTCCTGATAGCCGGTTAGACCGGGCAACAGGCAAGAAGCAAAAGGCCGAAACGCATCCTCCAGACAAGCGGGACAATGTTGATGCATCGCTTGCATCCCACTGGTCTTGCAACATTCAATCGCCGGCCTGCCTGAAGACACGAAATCACGCTGAACATCCAACTGACAGGCTGCTTCAAAATCGATCGGCACGCTGTGGCGGGTCTTTATCGCACCTGAATACGTTGGCTTTTCGATCTCTGCATCGCGACTTCAAACCCGCTTCAACCCACCATCAATCAGAAGCGTGAGCAATTCTGGTCAAAGACGATCTTTATCGAGTTTAGCCACAATTCGCGCTAACGCATTGGACATCGCTATCACCCCCTGGGCCAGCCCATTGATTTGGGCCACCAAATGGTTGGTATGGAAATCATTGATTGTTTTTCCATGAATAAACGACGCCTGCATGACCTTAAGGCCGCTTTTGTTATTTATAGCCTCGCGGATAACATTATTTCTATATGCCAGGTGATAATCGAAATTCTTTTCATGTCGACTTGTATCAGACGCCATGCCTGTGGGCTCTCTATGATGATACGAACACAAAAAGTCTTCTATGATACCAATTTCGCCACACATCATAAGCCTTACGAAGAGGTCATAATCCTCGTAATGATTCATGGTGGTGTTTACGTTCCCGGTCGTCTCAATCAATCCGCGCCTGAAAAGGAACGTAATTGGTAATATTACCCCAACACCGGAAAGATATACCGCAAAATCAACTATAGTACCACTCTTTTTACCTGCAGCCGAACTTTTTTCTTTAATAACAATTCGATTGTTGTCTACATATTCATATATGTCATGATTACTTGTCGTCACTCCGGAAAAAACTTCGGCCGTGTCATGATCAAGGTACGAAACAGTTTTTTCCAGGAATGCGGGCTCCCATGTGTCATCGTCGTCATGGATGGCAATATAGTCCTCACGTGCCAGCCCTATTCCAAAAGACAGGGCGCCGCCACGGCCGGATGAAACGGGAACATCTATCAAACTCACCTTATCTAGAAAACTTTTCCCATAATACCCAATAATTTCTTTCAGATTTGCAGGCTCACCACCATCGTTGATAATATAGACATGCCAGTCAGGAAACGTCTGGCTTATTATCGATTCAATAGCTCTTTTTAAAAACAGAGGCCTGTTTTTTGTTCTTACGATTATAGCGACTTTAGCTATGCTGCTTTTTCCCGATTCCATTTTTTCCTCTCTGTGCTGCGCACTGGGATTCAATTATCTACGAATAACGAAATTCATCTCGCGCCAAGGCCGTCGAAAAGAAACAATGCCCTCTTCCCCAAGAGCAGGTATCTCTCTTTCCCGGTTCGGAAACCTCATTTGCATAACATCATAACCCAACCCTGGATCACGAAACCGAAGAACATTGACATCAGATTTCACACTTCGATCCTTCGGCGATTGATGCGCGCTGAAAGACCTCAAGAAGATGGTGGCTAAAAAGATGCCGTTCCGCTGTCATCCCTTAGATCTGGCCCATGCTGATCTCACTATGAAACAGCACCAGATCGCGTCATCTCGGACAGATGATCAGGTCGAATGAAGGAATGAACCTTACAATCAAAGGCATAACGGTCAAGCGCTTCGACTGCAAAGCGCATAATCAGTTCCGGCAAGGCTCGTCACCGGCCGTCATTCCATCAGAGGAACACTCGACCAATCACTTATCCCTATGGTTCCTTTGAAAATCCTCATAAGTCTGCTGAAGACCGGTTCGAAGGGACCTGGCGTTATTCCATCCTATAGACCGTAACCTTGAAATATCCGCAAGCTTGCGAGGCGTACCATCCGGACGATCTGGGTTAAAAACCAAACTCCCCTTAAAACCAACGACATCGCAAACAGTTTTTGCCAAGTCGGCGATCGATATCTCCTCACCGGAACCGATATTGACAGGCATCATGTCAGAGTAATGCTGCGTGACGAACAATACAGCTTCCGCCAGATCATCCACGTGAAGAAACTCACGCAACGGCTTGCCTGTTCCCCATACCGTCAGCACCGAGGCATCATTTATCTTCGCTTCGTGGGCCTTTCTCAAAAGCGCTGGTAGAACATGGCTTGTCTCAAGGTCATAATTATCTCCAGGCCCATAGAGATTGGTCGGCTGGAGGGAAATAAAGTCGCGCCCGAACTCTTGCCGATAGGCCTGACAAAGTTTGATACCGGCAATTTTTGCGATGGCATACCATTCATTGGTCTTTTCCAGCGGCCCCGACAGCAGGTCTTCCTCACGTATCGGTTGCTTCGCATCCCGCGGATAAACACAGGTCGATCCTAAGAAAACAAGCTTCTGGACGTCGATCTGTGCAGCACACTCGATAATATTCGCCTCTATCATAAGGTTATCGTAAAGAAAGGCTGTCGGCCGATTGCTGTTAGCCGCTATCCCACCAACACGCGCTGCCGCAACGATAACAACCTCTGGCTTATGGTTTTTCATCCATAGTCGCGTTGCCGCCTGGTCTCGAAGATCGAGATCCTTATGCGAGACCGTGAGAATATCACAATTAGTCTTGTTTAATTGTCGAACGAGCGCCGCCCCCACCATGCCCCTGTGACCGGCGACCCAGATCCGCTTTCCTTCCAGACGAAAGAGCGCTTCCCGCTGAATGGCCTGATTAGTGAAATTGTGCATTGCCGGAATACTTCCCGATATCCGATAAAACCATTTCCGTAATCATATCTTCCAAAGAGGTGGTCGCTTTCCAATTCAGTTCCCGAGCCGCCTTGGAAGCATCACCCAGAAGAATATCGACTTCAGCGGGACGAAAGTAGCGAGGGTCCACTTCGACCAGGCATTGGCCAGAGACCCGATCAAGACCACGCTCCGAAAGCCCCTCGCCTGTCCATTCGATATCAATATTAGCCGCCTTGAAAGCAAGCGTAACAAAATCACGTACACTTGTTGTGCGGCCTGTCGCCAGCACATAATCGTCAGGACTATCCTGCTGAAGGATGCGCCACATCCCTTCGACAAAGTCCCGCGCATGCCCCCAATCCCGCTTTGCATTGAGATTACCAAGATATAAACGATCCTGCTTCTTATGCACGATAGCGGCCACAGCCATGGTAATCTTGCGGGTTACGAACGTTTCCCCTCGTACAGGGCTTTCATGATTAAATAAAATTCCGTTTGCAGCATACATACCGTATGCTTCTCTATAATTGACGGCAATCCAGTACGCGTAAAGCTTAGCGACACCATAGGGAGAGCGCGGATGAAAAGGGGTCGTCTCGCGTTGCGGCGTTTCAGCCACTTTTCCGAACAGTTCGGATGTTGAAGCCTGGTAAAAGCGGGTTTCCTTTTCCAGGCCAACCGTGCGGATCGCTTCAAGTAGTCGCAATGTTCCCAAAGCGTCGGAATTGGCCGTATATTCCGGTGTCTCGAAACTGACCTGCACATGTGACTGGGCTGCCAGATTATAGATCTCGTGCGGCTGCACTGTCTGCACGATACGAATAAGATTGGTGGCGTCTGTCATGTCCCCATAATGAAGCACGAGCTTGCGCTCAAACTTGTGGGGATCTTCATACAAACCGTCTATTCTTTGGGTATTGAAACTTGAAGAGCGGCGTTTAATACCATGTACTTCATACCCTTTCCCAAGAAGCAATTCGGCCAGATACGACCCGTCCTGACCTGTTATTCCCGTAATGAGTGCGCGCTTGATACCTGTCATGATTTCTTATCCTTGATACGGCTGGGCAACAGAGGAAAAAACCTCCGCTACGCGTGCGATATCTGCCTCGCTTAAATTGTAATGATTGGGCAAATAAATCCCATAATCATGAATGACATCCGCATGCGGCAGGCTCTGCTTCGGGTGGTCTTTGAGCCAAAAAGGATGACGCGCAATATTGCCGCAAATCAGCGGGCGACACTCAATCCCGTGTGCCGCGAGATGCTTGTAGGTCTCCAGGCGATTTTCAATCAATGTTCCATAGGCAAACGAAGACAAAACAGGCGTATTACTCGTTTGAAAAAAATAATCGCCTAAAAAGTTTTTATATAATTTATAATTTTCGCTCCGCTTTTTTACAATGACGTCCAATTTTTTAAGCTGCGACCGACCAAGATAGGCCTGCAGGTCTGTCGACCTGAAATTGAATCCCGCATGGTAAAAAGTATAGAGATTCTGAAAATCATCGATATTATATTCTTTTTTTAATGCGTCGCGTGTCGCAGGAGCAAGATCGCGGCTCCAGCCATGTGATCTCAAAGAGAGCATAAGCTGATGCATATCGTCATCATCTGTAACGACCATGCCCCCTTCGATGGTCGAAATATGATGTCCGTAATAAAAGGAAAAACTGCCCGCCACCCCCAATGTGCCAAGCTTCCGGTCCCCATACGTCGATCCCAACGCTTCGCATGAATCTTCCAGAAGCATGACCCCATATCGATTACATATGTCGCGTATTGCATCCATGTCGCCAGCATGCCCGAGAACATGGACCAGGATCAGCACGGCCGGCGGCGAAACTCGACACAGAGATTCCAGATGATCCACGTCAAGGCTCAGTGAATGTGGATCACAATCACAAAGCCGCACGTCAAAGCCGAGCTGTAGAAGGGGTGCAACGGTCGTAACCCAGCTCACCCCTGCCGCAATGGCCTTGTTATTGCGCAGGCGACCAGATTCTTTCAAAGCTGCAATCATCAGAAGATTGGCGGAGGAACCCGAATTGACATATACGGCATGCCGACATCCCTGCCATTCGGCAAACTCCTTTTCGAAAGCCAATGTCTGCTCTGACTTGGTCAGTCGGTTGCCTGCCAAAATCCATTCTGTGAGGCTCTCAAGCTCATCATGAGAAATTGTCTCTTCAGCGAGACAAATGGAACGTTCTGTTGTCATTACGCGGTCTTCTGTGCCCGAATTGCCTGCAGGATCTTCAGTTCGATATAATATCTTTTTACTTCCGCATAGGCCGCTGTCAGCGCCGCCTGCTTTTCCGGCGAACCCTGCGCGTCAATTGTGATACTTCCCGGGTGGGAATAGAAAAATGCCAGCGCTTCGTGAACAAACCCGACATTGGGATAACGCAGCATGGAAAGCAGTGTGACAAAGCAGTCAGGCCCCACGCCGTGATAGTCATGGTTTGCCAGAGGCAGACGCCCCTGGTACAGGGCATCGATCAGGATCTGGCGACGAAAGAGCGCGGCAGCCGGCGATATGAGCCCGTTAAGAATCCTGTTTTCCAAATCAACCGCTGGATAAATGCCCGTTTTTGGAAGCCAGTTTCCAAAAAGTTCCAACTTGGGAGCCGCGCCGACAGCCTCAACGACATGGGCGACCGTAAAGGCAAATCCTACGTCTTCTCTCATAACTCCTAGACACGCCTCCACGAATTGGGGAGCGATCCAGTCATCATCGTATTGCAGATGGACGAGGTCGCCTTTGCTATGCAAGACCCCCTCCAGCCAGCAAAAATGTGGCCCCAGATCCTTTTCTCTACGAATATAAGTAATTCTATCCTTATAGGCGGCAGCGACATGCTGCGTCTCGTCAGTAGAGCCGTGATCAATAACAATCACCTCGCACGAAACGGTCTGGGCCAGCGCGCTTTCAATGGCTCGCGGCAACATGGCAGCGCGATTAAATGTAGGAATAACGATTGAAACAAGTTCAGACATCCAAGGCTCCCAGAATTTCGCGCAGCCTTGAGATATCGGCCACTAATGTATTGGCATTCCCAACAGAATGTATTTCAAGTGGTTGAGGACTAAGTTTCTGGACAAAATCTCGAATTCTTGTACCATAACCCGATCCAATATTAACCGGCCCGGTTGCCGAAGCCAGCACAAGACGCACTATCAATTCGGCCGCGCGTTCAGCCGGCAGAAAATCTCGTACGCTCTCCCCCCCCTGAAGAAGAAAGGGCTTCGACAAATCTTCCGACGACAGTCGCCGCTCGATAGAGGGACGCAAGAAAGACCCCACCTGGTCCGGATCATGAATCGAAAAAACACGCGCGGCACAGAAAGGGCGGCCAGTCGCATGACAGATATCAGTGGCAGCACTTTCAGCGGCCCATTTCGTGCGACCATATAAAGAAACCGGGACCTTTTCCGCATATTCATTGATGGGCATCGAAGAACCGGAATAAACATGACTGGATGAACAAAACAGAAAAGACGCATCAATACCAGAAAGGGCACTGAGAAGATTAATTGTCCCCGCAACATTGACACTATAAGCATGCTGGGGATCGGCATTCACTCGTTCAACCGGCGTCAACGCCGCTAAATGAATGACACAATCGACAGATTTTATTTCAGCAATTTCCTGCCGTATATCTTCAAGGCTCGTCAAATCTGCCCGGCTAATGATAATTTCGGAAGCCGGGGAAAGATTACCAAGATGGCGGCAAACATGCCTGCCAAGAATCCCGCGAGCTCCCGTCACCATCACACGCATTTATCGCATCCGAAAATGGAAACACGTCTATATCGACCACATATCAAGACTACAGAAATCAAATCTATATCCAGTCCTCAATGACAGATTTAGCGCCTGCATTCTTTGCCCATTACGGCATCTTCAATCATGACCGTTCTGACAAAAGAGCATATAAAATCTCACATCGACAGATATGGAAACTTTAAACGATTTTAACATTTTATGATAGAGGCGATAAAAGCATCGGCATCTCTTTACCTTGCTCTCCATTACCCAAGATGCCATCCCAGCCCCTCTCATCCGCTATAAAAACAAAAATCTCCACACCTAAAAAATGAGCAACTGCTGCCTTCTTCAACCTTGGGCAATCGACTCTCTGCTATCTTCGGTTACTTGAATTTTTCGATAATTTCTTTAACAATATTCGCGCCCTTCTCGTTCTCATAAAAAGCGCTCGCCGCCTCATAGTTACGGGATGCATACTCATCATAATGATCGACAACCTTTTTGAGGGCCTCAAATATAGAAGGAACTGTCCAATCATCAAACCCTTCAAAGCTTGCATTGTAATTTAAAAGAAATTCCGCGCTGGCCGAACTATTAGGCACGACCACGGGTGCACCGCTCGAAAAACCTTCGCATGCCAAGCCGGACCATGATCCTTTATATGCACCCGGCTCATACGGACAAAGAACGATATCCAGCGAGTCAATAAAGGCATTCCATTCTTCCCCCGAACAGGATCCTTCGAGTATTTCAATGCGATTATCTGCTGCTGCCAACTGATGCAAACTACGCTGGATATCCTGCGCTTGATCAGGTCGGGAATTATGGATCCGGAAACACACATGATCCCAATCCCTTTCCCTGAGAAAACTATGAATAATGCCTTCTAAATGATGATAGCCTTTGGCATGCCGCTGGTGCCCACCCAATCCGATAGTAATCTTTTTTTTCCCTGCCCGATTTTTTGGCGCTGCTAAAACCCGCAAAGGATCAGTCAGGGTAAAAACAGGTTGATGCAAAATTCGGCTATAAATATTACTCACACGAGAATTGAACGATATAAGTCGAAAATTCATATTCTCGGGAGATGGTAATATATCTCCGACATAAAGCCACACCTGATCACTAAAATCTCGTCCATTTTCTTCATAAGTACTTTCATTGAAATCTATATATGTTTTATAAAATACTTCCGCAACTATCGTGGGTGCTTTTTCGCCCATCTCGGACACCCACTCCGTCACGGCAAGAAGTTGCGATGGAAGAACAGAATTAACATAAACTATGTCATCCTGCCCTATTCCGGAAATTCCCCTTAATTCCTCAAGCATTCTTCTTCTAACGGTTTCCGTTGCGCGCAAACTATCCCGCACGGTCTCCCGCAAGACTGAATAAGCGCTAAAACGAAAATATGGTACAATATTGACCTTCATCTCATCCGCAAGATCAGCGGGAAGAGAGTTGTTCGCAAGGACCGTTACCGGAAGACCGGCCTCTTCAGCCATTCCTATAATGCGCTTGCAAAAGTTATAATGATGTCCAGACAACTCTTTCAAGCTGCAATCAAGGTAGATAAATCGCATCTGCCTCTCCTATATCGACACTGCAGGTCTGGAATTGTTCTTTTCTTTAAAGAAAGACATCGTACTATTGTCATTCCCGGAAATAGCCAGGGGCGGAAAAGCAGCAAATGCTTTTATTTTGGGATATACTGCCGACATCTGCTTATCAAGGCTAAACGGCTGATTGGATAGAGACCGAAGCGGTATGCAAGCTTCCAGGAGAAGCCTCGCGCCGCGAGGAGATACTGCGTAGCAATAGAGTCCACTCGCCTGCAGCAGGGGGTAAGCATTTGCTTCAACGGAACGACTATGCCAAGTATAGGCGGCCTTGCGCATTTGATTAAAATCAAAATAAAAGCCACAGGGTGATACGCCCGGTATCGCGTTTATGACGCAGGACGCATCAAAATCATACCCAAAAAGTATAATATCCCAGTCATCATTAAGTTGACCAAGAATTTTCTGACGCTGTTCAACAAAATTCTGACATAAAAGAGCATTATCTTCCATAATCATAAGCGGCTTTTGCTCTGACAACACAGAAGACCATAAAAGTGTATGGGTCAATGCCTGACTTAAAGCAGCAGAGTCACCAGAAAAATCGCTCCGGAGGAAGCCTTTATTTATCAAGTCAGCTTGACTGTTTCCGTCATCTATAATCGCCTGAAATCGTTCAATATCCGGAAAATGCGCATTGGACTGTCTAAATATCGTGGATTGATTCTCAGCGCCTTCCTTATTTATAAAAACTGACCTCATTGCTTCCCCCTATCAATATAGATAAAATCATAGTTTCGTATAACAGATACTCTCAAGCTATCATTTAATTATAACCCTGTCCAGACAACGTGTTTATAGCATTTTTTTAATCTGAACAGATCCAATATCTGCAAGCTGCACGCGTATAGCTACAGTCAGCCAGGTCTTTATTGCATCCGCAGTGTGTGGTCACCAACATGGCGGGAAGAACTGCCTCCACCGCAGACCATCCCAGGGATGGAGCTAAAAAATATTATTCCAGACGGTCTACTTCATCACTTACAGTAATCTACCCTTTTGCCTTTACAAATCTGGGTCAAAATCGTGATACCGATTTTCATCCCGGCCCGTGATACCACCTTTGGCTTCCAATGACTTGTCATTACCTCAGCCTGGGCTTTGAATGGCCGGTTGCCAAAAATCTACGAAAGCACCCTTCATTCAGATCATAGGCCCTCAAGACCCGAAGAAGCCAAAGCAGCCGATGGCGTACCGGCCGTCGTTTTTTCAGGAGCAGGCCGGGCGATCCTGACATCGATGACAAGCCCGGTGTTTGGCAGCAGAACCGCCTGGAGCGTTTTTTGCGCCACGAATTCCGGAGCGAGAAGGGTTGAACTATCCTCTGGCCCAAAATTCTGTCGCCGCATGGGGGTGCTGGTGCGCTCGGGGCTGATGCAGTGGACCCTTATGCCGTCCGCTATCCATTCTTCCGCAAGGGCTTGCGACAGATTGACGATCGCGGCCTTGGTCGATGAATAAACGGCGTAAAGCGCGCGCCCCCGCGTATAGGAACTGGACGAAAAATTAACGAGACACCCTTTTGATTTCAGAAGATGCTGCCTGGACGCCGTTGCGACATTGATGGCACCCAGGTAATTGGTCTCGACCATTTCCCGAATACGTTCGGATGCCGCCTGGGCAAGTGGTTCACGGAACATGACCCCGGATGTATTAATAACCGCATCGATCTGTTTTCCGTCCGCGGCAATCCTGTCCAGAAAGTGCGAAACGGAGCGGGCGTCAGAAACATCGACAGAATTTTCGGAACGGCTGGCGGAGAATACCTCCGCCCCGCAGTGGAGAGCCAGATCCCTTATGGACTTCCCTATTCCACTTCGACCGCCAAATATGACAAGCCGTTTTCCCTGCAATTTGGCAAAATCTGTCGTATCTTCAAGATCAACCATTCTGGACTGAATAAGTTTTTCAGCCAGGAACAAATCTATCGGCTCTGTTATTTTAATGTTACTGGCAGATCCCGGCACAGTAGCAACCTGTATGCCAGGCAGCATTGCCATGACAACACCGCAGTCGCATGTGAATGTCTTGTCGCTGTAATTGTTCTCGATAATCTTTGTGTAAGCTTGTCTTATGATATCAAGACGAAACCCTTGCGGCGTCTGCCCGCGGCGTATCTTGCTGCGGTCGGGAATTGCGGCAACGAGATCGTCGTCCTGCACAGTCACGATGGTATCCGAAGATGGCACGACCGTATCGACGGCGGGGAATTGTTCCAGAGCCTGTATGCAATCATTCAGTATTGTGTTTGTCACGAAAGGACGAACAGCGTCATGAATGAGCACCTTGGTATCAGGCGGACAGGCCGACAGTGCCTCCAGCGCGGCAAGCGTGGATTCCGTCCGGTTTTTCCCGCCGACGACAATGCTTTTCAGTTTTTTCCACCCCGATGAACGGGCTATGTTTTCTACAACACCAATATAGTCGTCTTTCGTGACAACGACTATCTCATCGATAAGGGACGATTTTTCAAAAACATCTATCGTATAGTCCAGGACGGCGCGGCCTGCCAGCTTCGTAAACTGCTTGGGCACGCTCGCGCCAAAGCGGGTGCCATCGCCTGCCGCCAGAATAACCCCAATGGTTTTTGTCTTATGCTTCGTCACAAAATCAATCCATATATTCCGTGGCGAACGCTATCGCCCCGTTCTGACAGGGAAAGTCGCACCTTTCCAACCCACGCAGTTTGCGGGGCAAGATAATGCGCGCCAGCATATCTGGGCCTGACTTGCGCAACAATCCCCGCCCCGCCTTCAAGCGCCCCGATCGACACCCAGACCCGCCGCTATGTCATCAAGAATGATGTCTGACGGAAGCCTGTCACCGGGGAACAGAGCCTTCATAAACCGCTTCCGGTCATCCTGATGCGTATCGACCATGGTTTTATTTTTATAGCCGAGGACGACTTCCTTCATTTTGTCGAAATCAGACACTACGTCCGCACAGGCGACGCCCATCTTGCCAATCTCATTCAGCGGCGCATGCAAGCCGGAGTCAAAGAAGACCAGCGGCTTGCCAAATATCGGGTATTCCACAAAAAACGAGATGCCATCCGTAATCATAAGATCGGAAGCGGCAAAAAGACTGCCATAGCGTCCGTTTTCACAGGTGCAATTTGGAAGGCCGTTCCAAAGCTGCAAAAAAGCATCCACCGTCTGCTGCGAAAGGATGTTGCGATTGACGACACTTTTGAAAAGTTCCGGGTGGGGTTTCAGGACGAATTCTATCCCCGGCTCCTTGCTCGCCCATTCCAGAAAATCCCTGCAAATTCTATGGAAGACGCCGAAATTCAGCCAGGGATCGCCCGCCGTATGATGGGGTGCCCATATGACACGGAACGGACGATCGCCCGCTGTGTCTGCCTTGAATTCGGGCCAGGCCGGCGGTTCATCCAGAAGGCGCTGAAGCTTCGGGTATCCTGAAAGAACAAGCTTTTCCGGGGCTGAATGGTGAAAAGACCTGAAATATTCTAGAGCATACTGGTTTTCACAGAAAATCCGCCACGCCGCCCTGTGATAAGGGGTATCACAGGACAGTTCGTTCGAGCTTTCTCCTGATCCCGTATTACTGGTATATTTTTCAAGGACTATAATACCGTACGGAACGACACAGAGCTTGGCAAAGCTCAGGCAGTCCGATGAAAAGGCGGGAGGATAAAGGTTATCCCATTGCGACTGGCGGAAAATTACATCAGGCGCCAGGCCCCGAAGAATATTGAGGCCCGCGAAGGAATCTTCCATCTCCAGGCGCAAATGGGGAATATCGAGACTGGTCAATCCATCGCTTGCGCGCTGTTCTCCGCTGAAATGCGCATCCCCGCCCAATCGACGGTTGATTGTTGCGACAATCGGGTCGAAATGGTCGTCCTCCAGCATGGCTTTGTAGACGTCATACAAAGCATCCCAGATCTCGATGGAATTGACGAGAAAAACACACCGTATTTTCTTGCCAATGGGTTGTGAGCGTGACGCTGCCAGGGCCTGTATGGCACTTCGCGCCTGCTTGGCCTGCATATGAAGATCAACGACAAGTTGCGACAGGGATCTTAGCAGCGTTTCCATGTTCCCCTGCCTTTCGGCAAGGGAAGACAACATCGTTACCGTTCTCTCGTTGAGTTCCTGGAGATGTTTTTCGCTTTCAGACATGAACTTTCCTTAGCGCAGCGCCGTTATCAATTACATCGAGAGCCAGTGTAATTTCCGGTGGAAGTGACCGAAATTTCGGGGCCCCGTCAAACGAATTCTTCCCTCGCGCCAGCGCTGCATTCCCTGGAGCGCGCGACCCTGCATTGCGAGACGGGGAGCAAAATATTCCCAACTGTATCCTGCCCCTTGCCTGCCGCGGCCTACGCGATGGATATTCGTGAACAATCAGACCCCGGCTATCCGGCGGGGGGAAGGCACGCCCCTGCGGAGTGCTGCATGCAGGGTCACGTCAGTGACCACCCACCTGCGCGCCATGCGCCCGTCTTGCGTGAAGCCGTTCGCGCCCGTCGCGTCGCCTGCCCGAACGCTGCTGCGTTTGCGCCACCTTGCGGAACATCCATCAATTCAGCCCTTCCGCCTTCGCCATATAATCCCGTGTCAGGGGTACTGCGGTCATGGAGCGTGAAAGCTGTAGCTGGAAGTTCATATGGCCCTGGACGCGAAAGGCCAGTTCCGAAGCGGCCAGGTAGAACTCGAACATCCTGGCGAAGCGTTCGTCGTAAAGCGCGACGGCTTCCGCCCGACGGGCGGCGAAGCGCTGGCTCCAGATGGCTATGGTTTTAGCGTAATGCAGGCGCAGGATTTCGCAATCCGTCATCCACAGACCTGAGCGTTCGACTGCGTCCAGCACCTCGCTCAATGCCGGGGAATAGCCGCCGGGGAAGATGTATTTGTTGATCCACGGATTGGTGGTGCCCGGCCCGTCGCTGCGCCCGATGGAATGCAACAGGGCCACGCCATCATCCCGCAGGCTGCGATGGATGGTTTCGAAAAAGATGGGGTAATGCCCCACCCCCACATGCTCGAACATGCCGACAGAGACAATCCGATCGAAGCGGCGGCGCAGTGTACGGTAGTCCAGAAGTTCGAAACGCACGCGATCTTCCAGGCCTTCCGTGCGCGCACGGTCGCGGGCAAAGGCCAGTTGCTCCTCGGAGAGGGTGATACCGGTCACGATCGCCCCGTAATCGCGCGCCAGCGTCAGGGCCATGCCACCCCAGCCACAGCCAATATCCAGGACCTCAAGCCCCGGCCGGTCCAGGAGCAGCTTGGAGGCGATATGGCGTTTCTTGGCCTCCTGCGCCTCATCCAGCGTTTCATCGCCGTGGCGGAAATAGGCGCAGGAATATTGCCAGTCCTTGTCCAGGAAAAGGGCGTAAAGACTGTTCCCCAGATCGTAATGATGCGCGACATTACGGCGCGCGCGCGATGTCGGGTTGAACTGCGTCCACCCCCGTCGCACGTAGCGCAAGGCCGCTGCAAGGCGTTCGGCCACATGCCCGCCCGGCGTCATGGCATTGAGCATGAGCACATGCAGCAGGTCGTAAAGCGTGCTGTCATGCGGCTGGAGGTCACCCTCCATATAGGCTTCGCCAAAACCCAGCCCGGGATTGACGATCAATGCCTGGATCGCGCGCTGGTTTTGCAGCCACACGCCAGCAGTCGGGCCCGGTTTTTGCCCTGTGTAGTGGCTGATGGTCCCATCGGGCCAGCGAACGGCCAGAGCGCCCGCGCCAATGAAATGCTGCAAGATCCGATCAAGAAGGCGTTTCATCCGTCTCTCTCCCCTTCCTGCCGGACACTCTCGCCCAGCGCATGACAAAAAAAAAGAGGGCAGATGAAAATCTGCCCTCTTTTCCAAGTCCTTACAAAAAACAGCCCGCTTACGCGGTTGCTTCCTGCGTCGGTTCTTCAACGCTGTCCTCGGGCACGATCTCGCCTTCAATGAAGGCTTCATCCCCGGCCAGGGTCGCTTCTTCTTCCGGCGTCGCGGCTTCGCCACGGGCCTGGCGTTCGGCTTCTTCTTCCGAACGGGCGACGTTGACGACAACCGGCACCACCACTTCGGGATGCAGTGCCACCTTGACGTCATACAGACCAAGGGACTTGATCGGATGAGCAAGGGAGACCTGCTGGCGGTCGATGGTGAAGCCGGCTTCGGTCACGGCCTGGGCCACGTCGCGCGGGCTGACGGAGCCGTAAAGGCTGCCGCTGTCACCGGCCTGACGGATCAGGACCACAGCCAGGCCTTCCATCCGTTCGGACAGACGCTCGGCTTCTTCACGGCGCTTGATGTTCGCGGCTTCAAGCTGCACGCGTTCACGGTCGAACCGTGCACGGTTGGCTTCGTTGGCGCGAATCGCCTTACCCTGAGGCAGCAGGTAGTTACGGGCATAACCCGGACGCACCTTTACCACTTCACCCATCTGGCCCAGGTGTTCAACACGCTGGAGCAGGATTACTTCTGTAGCAGCCATGGTTGTTCCCCTCAGCTTACGACGTAGGGAAGCAGAGCCAGGAAACGGGCACGCTTGATAGCCTGTGCCAGCTCACGCTGCTTCTTTGCGGACACCGCCGTGATGCGGCTGGGCACGATCTTGCCACGCTCGGACAGGAAGCGGCTGAGAAGGCGCACATCCTTGTAGTCGATCTTCGGCGCGTTCGGGCCCGAGAACGGGCAGGACTTGCGACGACGATAGAACGGGCGGCGCGCACCCACGGCGGGGCGACGGGCGGCGGGATTGATTTCAGTTGTTTCGGACATCTGCTTCACTCCGCTCCGTTGTCGGCCACTTCGGCCGGGCGTTCATCACGACGACCGCCACGGCCGCTTTCAAAACGACCGCCGGTCGGCTTGGGACCACGGAAGCCACCGCGTTCGCCACGGTCGTCACCCTTGCGGGACAGAACCGGAGAAGGCGCTTCATCAATGGTTTCCACCCGCAGCGTCAGCAGGCGCAGCACGTCTTCGTTCAAGGAGAGCTGGCGCTCGATTTCCTTGAGCAGTTCCGAGCGCACGTCCAGACCCAGCAGGACGTAATGGCCCTTGCGGTTCTTCTTGATGCGATAGGCAAGGCTGCGCAGGCCCCAGTATTCCCGCTTGCGGACAGCGCCGCCATCGGCTTCGATCTGGGCGGCCACGCCATCAATGATGGCATCGACCTGCTGCTGGGAAATATCATTCCGCGCGATCAGCACGGTTTCGTACAACGGCATGTTCACTCCCTTCGGATACAATCAACCCGCCCGGACCGGACCCTTCCGGCTTGCGGTAACCCCGGCCAGCCCCAGGGGGACATGCCGGAATGCGCAGGTATAGCCGGGCCAATGCCATGAACCCGGCAGGGAAAGCGCAGTCTCAACCACATTTCGGGGTACAACGCAAGCGTTCAGACGCGCAGGTGCCGTGGAATATCCAGCCCCAGCCTGTCCGGCACATCCCAGATCTCGTCCACTTCACGCAGGGGCGTGAACCCGGCCGCGCGGTAAAGGGGCAAGGCGCGCGGATGATCGGCCGTGCAGGTGTTCACCCGCACCGTGCGCGGGTGGCGTCGCCACGCCCAGCGCAACACGCTGTCCAGGAAGGCGCGCCCCACCCCACGGCCTATGGCTTGAGACAAAAGACCGAAATAGGACAGGTTGATGGCCTGCGGGTCGGTATAATCCAGTTCGTAGAAGCCGCGCAGTGCGCCGTTTTCGCGCAGCAGGCCAATGCCAATGGGGGCGGTGGCCAGAAGTGCTGCCAGAACGCGGTCAGGCTGGGCCTGGCGCATCCACCAGCAGCACGACCGGCCCACCCCTTCATGCAGGGCGCGATATTGCGCAACACTGGGCCGCACGTCGTGCTCAAGCATCCAGCCCGGTGGCAGCAGCAGGCGGGGGGCTGGCGGCGGGGCGGTCATGCGCATGAAGGTGATTGTCACCTTCATGCGCGTTACGGCTTCGTGCAGCGCGGACTCAGTTGTCATCCAGGAAGGACCGCAGCTTGCGGCTGCGGCTGGGATGCTTGAGCTTGCGCAGGGCCTTGGCTTCGATCTGGCGGATACGCTCACGCGTGACGTTGAACTGCTGGCCAACTTCCTCAAGCGTGTGGTCGGTGTTCATGCCAATGCCAAAGCGCATGCGCAGCACACGTTCCTCACGCGGGGTAAGAGAGGCCAGAACCCGGGTCGTCGCTTCACGCAGGTTGGTCTGGATCGCGGCATCGAGCGGAATAACCGCGGACTTATCCTCGATGAAGTCACCCAGATGGCTGTCTTCCTCATCCCCGATGGGTGTTTCGAGGGAGATCGGCTCCTTGGCGATCTTGAGAACCTTGCGCACTTTTTCAAGCGGCATGCCCAGCTTTTCGGCCAGTTCCTCCGGTGCGGGTTCGCGACCGATTTCATGCAGCATCTGGCGCGAGGTACGGACCAGCTTGTTGATGGTCTCGATCATATGCACGGGAATTCGGATGGTGCGCGCCTGATCGGCGATGGAGCGGGTAATGGCCTGGCGGATCCACCACGTGGCATAGGTCGAGAACTTGTAGCCCCGGCGGTACTCGAACTTGTCCACCGCCTTCATCAGCCCGATATTGCCTTCCTGGATCAGGTCGAGGAATTGCAGGCCACGGTTGGTGTATTTCTTGGCAATGGAAATCACCAGGCGCAGGTTGGCCTCGATCATTTCCTTCTTGGCGCGGGCGGAATCACGCTCGCCACGGGCGACGGTCGCATAGACACGGCGGAATTCACCGATCGGCAGCCCGGTTTCCTGGGCCAGCAGCGCAACCTGGTTACGCAGTTCCAGGACCATGTCCGCATGCTTGGCGACAAAATTCTTCCATGACCGGCCCGGCAGGGTGGCGACAACTTCCATCCAGCCCGGGTCCAGTTCGCGACCGCGATATTTCATCAGGAAGTCATCGCGCGAGACGCGACAGCTTTCCGCCAGACGCAGCATGCGGCCTTCAAGCATGTTGAGCTGCTGGAACATCTGCTTGAGATGGGCGACCAGTTCCTCGATCCGGTTGTTGTGCAGGTGAATCTGCTCAACCTTGCCGACCAGGCGGTCCCGCAGCGCCGCATAGGCTTCCTCGAACGAACCATCGACTTCCGAACCGGATGTCAGCGCCTCGATCCGGGTGACCTGCAATTTGCGCAGCTCTTCGTAAAGCGGTTCGATTTCATCGAAATGGGCAAGGATTTCGGGCTTCAGCTTTTCTTCCAGCGCCGAAAGGGACAGGCCGCTGCCTTCCCCTTCCATATCGCCTTCGGCTTCCTGGTCCTCGGAATCCTCGGTCTCGGACTCCGCAATGCCCTCGCCTTCGGTTTCGGATGCACCCTCTTCCATGGGGCTTCCGCCCCCCTGCATGGCTTCAAGATCGACAATGTCGCGCAGCAGCATCTCGCTGTTGCGGATCTTTTCATGCCACGAAATGATGGCGCGGAAGGTCAGCGGGCTTTCGCACAGCCCGCCGATCATTTCGTCCCGACCGGCTTCGATCCGCTTGGCAATGGCGATTTCGCCTTCGCGCGAGAGCAGTTCCACCGTGCCCATTTCGCGCAGGTACATGCGCACCGGGTCATCGGTCCGGCCGACATTCTCGGCATTGACATTGCCGGACGGGCCTTCGGCCTCCGCCTCGGTGTCGGCTTCCTCTTCCTCGGCGTCCTCCTCGCCCTCGGCGGGCTTGGACGCTTCGGTGTCATCCGTGTCTTCGCTCTCGACGACCTGAATGCCCATTTCCGACAGAAGGGCCATGATGTCCTCGATCTGCTCGGAAGACATCTTGTCCTGGGGCAGAACGGCATTCAGCTCGTCGAACGTGATGCAACCGCGCTCGCGCCCCTTCGCTATCAGTTTCTTGACTGAGGAAGACTGCGTATCCAGCAGGCTGGTGTCACCATCCTGCTCCTGCGTCGCGTTCGTAGATGCCGTTTTTGTCGCCATGCCAGACCTGCTCCTCCCCGCCCGCATCCGGCCAGGATGCAGAACGACCAGTTTATCATGTACTGTTCAATTTCCAGGGCGGGCAGGACGTGGGATATCCTGCGCCTTAAGTCAAGGGGAACACGCCTTGGAACATTCCGCCAAACCCTAGATATCCGCGTCGTCCACCCCGCCGCGACGCAACTGGTCCATAATATCCATGCGTGCCTGCAACCTTTGCCACTGGCTGGAATCCCCGCCGTTTTCGGCAAAGCCCGCAATATCGCGCGCCACTTCGCGTATGAACTGCTCCCGGTGCAGCAGGCCATAAAAATGCCACCACTGTGTTCTTGCCGCCACAGTCTGCGCAGGGTCGTCCGACTCTGTAAACTCATCGGGGCGCGGCAGCGTTCCCTCGACCAGTTGCACAAGACGCAGCGCGTCCTCGCCCCCCATCGTTTCGAGCCGCGCGCGTAACGCCCCCCCTGTCTGCGGCAGCCTGCCTTCGGCCGAAAGATCGAGCAGCATCTCACGCAAGGGCGCAAGATCGGCCGGCAGGTCCAGGCGGCAGAGCGCTTCCTCCACCTCCTGCATCAAGGTGGGGACGTGCAGGAGCAAACGCAACATCAGCCGCTGCCGCTCCCGCGCCTGATCGACCATGACCGGCGCCGTGCCCGCAAAGCCCTGGCCCGCAGACATACCCGAAGACCACCCGCCAGCCCCCGCACCACCGGACCGGCCGCCAAACTGCCCCTTGCCCCCTTTACCCCCCCGGAACTTGCTGAAAAAGCGATCGAGCAGGGTCGAGCGGTATTCGGCAGCCAAGGCGCGATCAGGGATCAGGGCCGCAGTTTCGGTCAGGCGGGTGCGCAGGGCGGCGCGTTCCTCCGGCCCGGGGGCGGACATGCCACTTGTCAGCAGGTCGAACAGGACATCGGTCAAAGGCTGGGCATTGGCGAACAGTTCGGCCACCGCCTGCTCCCCCCGCCCGCGCACCATGCTGTCCGGGTCCTCACCCTCGGGCAGCAGGCACAGGCGCAGGGAATGACCGGCCTTGAGCAAGGGCAAGGCGGTTTCCGCCGCCTTGATGGCCGCGCGCCTGCCAGCCCCATCGCCATCGAAGCACAGAATAGGCAGGGGGCTGACCTGCCACAGCACTTCAAGCTGCTCGGCGGTCAGGGCCGTGCCCAGTGGCGCCACGGCCCCGGCAAAGCCCGCCTGATGCAGGGCAATGACATCCATATACCCTTCCACCACCACCAGGGCCGGTGCCTCCACGCCCCTCGGGCGGGGTGCGCGCACGGCGGCACGGGCGCGGTCCAGCCCGAACAGCAGGCGCCGTTTCGAAAACAGCGGCGTTTCCGGCCCGTTGAGGTATTTGGGCTGGCCATCGCCCAGAATACGCCCGCCAAAGGAGACCAGCCGCCCCCTGCGGTCGCGAATGGGAAAGGTCACGCGCCCCCAGAACAGTTCGCCCTTGGGTTTTCCGTCCTCATCGACGCGCATCAGGCCCGCTTCGGCCATTTTCTCGGGCGTGATGCCCTCAGGCGCCAGGGCCTTCACCAGGTCGCCGCGTCCCTCGCTGGCCCAGCCCAGGCCGAAAGCGGTAATGGTCTGGCGCGTCAGGCCACGGCCCAGAAGGTAGTCCAGCCCGGCACGGCCTTCGGGCCGCCAGAGGGCGGCGGACCAGATTTTCTGCGCAGCCGCCAGCACGTCTTCCAACGTGCGGGCATGGTCCATGACCTGCCGCGCCGCCTGGGTCTGGACAGGCACCTCCATGCCGGCAGCAGAGGCCAGTTCCTCCACCGCTTCGGGAAAGGCCTTGCCTTCCATCTGCATGACAAAGGAAATGACATCTCCATGCGCGCCGCAGCCGAAGCAGTGGAAATGATCGTCATAGACATAAAAGGAGGGCGTTTTTTCGCCATGGAAGGGGCAGCACCCCTTCCAGTTCCGGCCCGAACGCGCAAGCTTGACCCTGCGCCCGATGACGGATGTCAGGGGGGTGCGGGCACGCAGTTCTTCCAGAAAACCGGGATCAATCGCCATGATACCCTACCCTGCCCCCGTTGCACCACGCACCCGCGCCACCAGGCGGAATAGACCGCTCGGCCCGCGTTCGCACTCCATCACGCCCCGCCGCACCCGGCACCGGGGATTGGCACCGCCATAGGGCCGGCCCCACTTGGCCCGTCCCGAATTGCCCGGGCCCGAAGCTGCTCCGCCTGGTTCAGCCCAGCCGGGCTTTGACGGCCGCACTGGCGCGCGCCATGTCCAGTGCCGCCCCAAAGCGGGTCTTGAGTGCCGCCATCACCTTGCCCATGTCCTTGAGCGTGGTCGCACCCGCGGTGCCGATGGCCTCGTCCACTGCTGCGTGCAACGCCGCTTCGTCCAGTTCCGGCGGCAGGTAGCTCCGGATCACGGCTATTTCGGCTTCTTCCTTGTCCGCCAGTTCGGGGCGGCCGCCATCGCGGTACATCGTCGCCGATTCCGTGCGAGACTTGATCATGCCGCGCAGGGCGGACAGGGCTTCTTCCTCACCCAGTTCTGTCGCTCCCTTGGCGCGGCCGGCAATTTCCACGTCCTTCAGCCGGGCCGTTATCATGCGGATGGTCGCGACACGCGCGCTTTCACCCGCCTTCATGGCTGTCTTTAAGTCGGCCATAAGGTTTTCACGAAGGGTCATGGACTTGTCTGCTCCGGCAAATGCTGGCGCCCCCGGTGCGAGAACGCCTGAATAAAGGTCCTGACCCACCATACCACCCGGCGCCGGCAAAAGGCATCCACCCCGGAGGGAAAAAATTTCCCATGGGTTTTTCTCATGCGCCGAACAGGTGGGAAATTTCTTCCCAAAGGGATTCCGAAATGCTAGATGGCCAGACGGGGAGGCACAGCCCAGGCCATGTCCATGTCAATCGATTCCATCATTGCCCGCATTGGCGGGCCAGACGCCACCGCCAGACTGACCGGTGTCGGCACCGAGGCCATTCGCAAATGGCGCCAGGCCCAGGCCATTCCGGCCAGGCACTGGCCCGCGATCGCGCAGGCGACCGGCCTTTCGCTGGATGACCTCCAGCCCGCACCCACCGTGACAGACCGATCCTTCCCGCATGCGGAAGGCAGCAAGACAGGAACATCCATGCCCGACGCCCGCCCCGATGGCGCCACCGCCGCTCTTGTTCTCGCAGATGGCAGCGTATTGTGGGGAAAGGGCTTCGGCGCCTTCACACCCAGCCCGGCCATTGGCGAAATCTGCTTTTCCACAGGCATGACCGGCTACCAGGAAACCCTGACGGACCCGTCCTTTGCGGGGCAGATCATCACCTTCACCTTCCCGCATATCGGCAATGTCGGCGCGAATGCGGAGGATGACGAAGCCGCCCGCGTGTTCGCCCGCGGCCTGGTGGTGAAGGAAGACCCCACCGCCCCCGCCAACTGGCGCGCGACCGAAAGCCTGGACGCCTGGCTGAAGGAACGCAACGTGGCCGGTATTGCCGGGGTGGACACCCGCGCGCTGACCCTGATCATTCGCGACAAGGGACCGCAGACGGCAGCCCTCGTGTTCCCCGCCGATGGCCGTTTCGACCTTGAAGGCATTTTGGCCGAAACGCGCGCCTGGCCGGGGCTTGAAGGCATGGATCTCGCGCGCGAGGTGACCTGCGCCGCACCTTACACCTGGCAGGACAGCGTATGGGAATGGCCGCATGGCGCGCGCGCCGTCCCCGCCCGGCGCAGGCGCGTGGTGGCGGTGGATTACGGGGCCAAGCGCAATATCCTGCGCTGCCTGGTAGCCGCCGGCTGCGACGTGACAGTCGTGCCCGCCACCACGACGGGTGAGGAAATCCTGGCCCTCAAGCCCGAAGGGGTTTTCCTCTCCAACGGGCCGGGCGATCCGGCGGCCACGGCAAGCTACGCCGTGCCCGCCATCCGCACTGTGCTGGAAGCCGGCGTGCCGCTGTTCGGCATCTGCCTGGGGCACCAGCTTCTGGCCCTGACACTGGGGGCCAAGACCTACAAGATGGAGCGCGGCCACCGGGGTGCGAACCAGCCGGTCAAGGACCTGCAGACCGGGCGGGTGGAGATCACCAGCCAGAACCACGGTTTTGCAGTGGACGCCGACACCCTGCCGGATGATGCGCATGTCACGCATGTCAGCCTGTTCGACGGTTCGAACGAAGGGCTGGCGACAAGCCGGTATGCCGCATTTTCGGTGCAGTACCACCCCGAGGCCAGCCCCGGCCCGTCCGACAGTTTTTACCTGTTTGAACGGTTTGCCACCCTGATCGACACCCACGGCGCCAAGAACTGACAGGACCGCACGTATCATGCCCAAACGGACAGACATTCGCTCCATCCTCATCATCGGCGCCGGTCCCATTGTCATCGGCCAGGCGTGCGAATTCGATTATTCGGGCGCACAGGCCTGCAAGGCCCTGCGCGAGGAAGGCTACCGGGTCATTCTGGTCAATTCCAACCCGGCCACCATCATGACCGACCCAGGCTTGGCCGATGCCACGTATGTGGAACCGATCACGCCCGAAGTGGTCGAACGCATTATCCTGAAAGAAAAGCCCGACGCCGTGCTGCCGACCATGGGTGGGCAGACAGCGCTGAACACCGCCATGGCGCTGCATGCCTCGGGCTTTCTGGAAAAGCATAATGTGGAACTGATCGGGGCCAAGGCCGATGTGATCGACCGCGCCGAAGACCGTCAGAAATTCCGCGAGGCGATGGACGCCATCGGCATCGAAAGCCCGCGCAGCCTGATCGCCCATACGCTGGCCGAAGCGCATGACGCGCTCAAGCAGATCGGCTTTCCCTCCATTATCCGCCCGTCCTTCACCATGGGTGGGTCTGGTGGCGGCATTGCCTATAACCGCGAGGAGTTCGACCAGATCGTGCTCTCGGGGCTGGATGCCTCCCCCACCACCGAAGTGCTGGTCGAGGAATCCGTGCTGGGGTGGAAAGAGTATGAAATGGAAGTCGTGCGCGACACGGCGGACAACTGCATCATCATCTGTTCCATCGAAAACATCGACCCCATGGGCGTGCATACGGGCGATTCCATTACCGTGGCGCCGGCACTGACGCTGACCGACAAGGAATACCAGCGCATGCGCGATGCCTCCATCGCGTGCCTGCGGGCCATCGGGGTGGAAACGGGTGGATCGAACGTGCAGTTCGGCATCAACCCTGCCGACGGCCGCATGGTGGTGATCGAGATGAACCCCCGTGTTTCACGCTCTTCCGCACTGGCATCCAAGGCCACGGGCTTTCCCATTGCCAAGGTGGCGGCCAAGCTTGCGGTCGGCTACACGCTTGACGAGCTGAAAAACGACATCACCCGCACCACGCCCGCCTCGTTCGAGCCGACGATCGACTACGTGGTGGTGAAGATCCCGCGCTTCACGTTCGAGAAATTCCCCGGTGCCCCTGCCCTGCTCTCCACCTCCATGAAGTCGGTGGGCGAGGCCATGGCCATTGGCCGCTCCTTCCCCGAGGCGCTGCAAAAGGGCCTGCGTTCGATGGAAACCGGCCTGCACGGGCTGGACCCGGTCGAAGTGCCCGGTGATGGCGGGGAAGACGCATTCCGCGCAGCCCTGTCCCAGCCGCGGCCCGAGCGTATTCTCATGGCGGCACAAGCCCTGCGCGCGGGGCTTTCGGTCGAGGATATCAACGAAGCCTGCAAGTTCGAACCGTGGTTCCTGCGCCAGCTCGAAACGCTGGTCCAGGCCGAACGCATGGTGGAAAACCACGGCCTGCCCAAGGATGCACAGGGCCTGCGCCGCCTGAAAGCGCTGGGCTTTTCAGACGTGCAGCTTGCCCGCCTTTCGGGCACGCAGGCGAGCGAGGTCGAGAAGCTGCGTCTTCAGGCCGGCGTGGTGCCCGCCTATCGGCGTATCGACACCTGTGCGGGTGAATTCACATCCGCCACGCCGTATATGTATTCCAGCTACGAGGGGCTGTTCACCCCTCCGACCTGCGAGGCCGATCCCACGGACCGTGAAAAGATCGTCATCCTGGGTGGCGGGCCCAACCGCATCGGCCAGGGGATCGAATTCGATTACTGCTGCGTGCATGCCGCCTACGCCCTGCGCGAAGCCGGTTACGAGACCATTATGGTCAACTGCAACCCCGAGACCGTGTCCACCGATTACGACACGTCCGACCGGCTGTATTTCGAACCGCTGACGGCCGAGGACGTGATCGCCCTGATCCGCCGCGAACAGCAGAACGGCACGGTCAAGGGCTGCATTGTCCAGTACGGTGGGCAGACCCCGCTCAAACTCTCGCGTGCACTTGAAGCGGCCGGCATTCCGCTGCTGGGCACCCCGGCCGATGCGATCGACCGGGCCGAGGATCGCGAACGGTTCCAAGCCATGCTGCACAAGCTCGGCCTGCGCCAGCCCGAAAACGGCATTGCCCGCAACCCGGAGGAAGCCGAGGCCGTGGCCGAGCGCGTGGGCTATCCGGTCGTGGTGCGGCCGTCCTACGTGCTGGGCGGGCGGGCAATGGAAATCGTCTATGACCGCGCGTCGCTCCAGCGCTACATGCGCGACGTGCTGCGCCATGCGGGGCACGATATCTCATCGGGGCCGATCCTGCTCGACCGCTACCTGAACGAAGCGATCGAGGCCGATGTGGACTGCATTTCCGACGGGACGGAAGTGTATGTGGCCGGCGTCATGGAACATATCGAGGAGGCGGGCATTCATTCGGGCGACAGTGCCTGCGCCCTGCCGCCCTACACGCTTTCCCCCGCCATCGTGACCGAACTGAAGGCCCAGACCGAAGCCATGGCGCGCGAGCTTGGCATTGTCGGGCTGATGAACGTGCAATACGCCATCAAGGACCAGGAAGTGTTCGTGCTGGAGGTCAACCCACGCGCGTCGCGCACGGTGCCGTTCGTGGCCAAGGCCACGGGCGTTCCGGTCGCCAAGATCGGCGCGCGCGTCATGGCGGGTGACAAACTGTCCACCTTCAACCTGGACGACCGGGCGGTGGTGCCGCATGTCGCGGTGAAGGAAGCGGTCTTCCCCTTCAACCGCTTTGCCGAAGTGGACACCATCCTGGGCCCGGAAATGCGTTCCACGGGTGAAGTCATGGGGCTGGACACCTCCTTCGAGCGCGCCTTCGCCAAGTCGCAGCTTGGGGCGGGGGTCAAGCTGCCCATGTCGGGCACGATCTTCCTGTCCGTGCGTGAAAGCGACAAGCCCCAGCTTGCGGCCCTTGGCCGCCTGCTGGCATCCATGGGCTTCAAGATCCTGGCCACGCGCGGCACGGCCCGCCGGCTGCGCGAGTCCGGGATCGAGGTGGAAGTGGTGAACAAGGTGCTTGAAGGCCGCCCGCACTGCGTGGACGCCATCCGCTCGGGCGAGGTGCAGATGGTCATCAACACCGCACGCGGCGCGCAGTCGGTGGCCGACAGCTTCGATATCCGCCGTTCAGCCCTTGTTCTGGGCATTCCGCACTACACAACCATGGCCGGAGCGCGGGCGGCGGTGCATGCCATTGCGGCAATGCGCGAAGGACCGCTTGAAGTTGCGCCGCTTCAGTCATATTTTAGTGGATCGTTCTAAGCGACAGGGGCAGGCCATACCAGCCTGCCCCTGCCGTTTGTGGTTCGGCCTCCCCCTTACCCGTAAGGGAGGGGCCGGGCCATGAAGAGTGTGTAACGTTCACGCCGGCCCAGGCCGACAGCTTTATTCCGGGGATACGCCTTGCAGAAAACTCCGATGACGGGCCAAGGCCTGCGGCAACTCGAAGATGAGCTGCGCAAGCTTAAATCAGAAGAACGCCCGGCGGTCATCCGCGCCATTGCCGAAGCACGCAGCCATGGTGACCTTTCAGAAAATGCTGAATACCATGCCGCGCGCGAACGCCAGTCCTTTATCGAGGGCCGTATCCTGGAATTGGAAGAGATCATCTCCACCGCCGAGGTGATCGACCCCGCCACCCTTTCGGGCAAACAGGTGAAGTTCGGCGCCACGGTCAGCCTGGTGGACGAAGACACGGACAAGGAAATCACCTACCAGATCGTGGGCCTGCATGAAGCCGATATCAAGCAGAGCAAGATTTCCATTTCTTCCCCGCTGGCCAAGTCGCTGATCGGCAAGCAGGAAGGAGACACCGTGTCCGTTCCCGCCCCCGGTGGCGATCGCACGTATGAAATCCTGTCCGTAAAATTTATCTGACATGATCTCCATGCAGGATATCACCGCCGCGGCTGAACGGATCCGCGGCAAGGTGATCCGTACACCCACCGTCCAGTCCCATGCCCTGTCCCTGGCCACGGGGGCGGATATCACGCTGAAGCTTGAAAACCTTCAGGCCGTCGGTTCCTTCAAGGAACGTGGGGCCGCCAACAAGCTGGCCCTGCTTTCGCCCGAGGAACGCGCACGAGGCGTTATTGCGGTTTCAGCCGGCAATCACGCCCAGGGCGTTGCCCGCCACGCCAGCCTGCTGGGCATTGACGCGGTCATTGTCATGCCCAGGTTCACGCCCGGCGGCAAGGTGGTGCGCACCCGCAACTGGGGTGCGCGCGTGGTGCTGGAGGGCGAGAACTTTGCCGAGGCGCTGGCCTTCGCCAAGGATTTGCAGGCGCGTGAGGGGCGGACCTTCATCCACCCGTATGATGACCCCGCGATCATGGCGGGCCAGGGCACCTGTGCACTGGAACTGCTCGAAGATGCGGGGGATATCGACACGCTGGTCGTGCCCATTGGCGGGGGCGGCCTGCTGTCGGGCTGCGCGGTCGCGGCCCGGGCACTCAGGCCCGGGATCAGGCTGGTTGGCGTGGAGGTCGAAAATTACGACTCGCTCTGCGCCTTTCCGGGCCCGGCCATCCAGCCCAATGGCGGGGCGACCATTGCCGAAGGCATTGCGGTCCTGCAGATCGGCCAGCAGACGAACGAGGTCATTCGCAAGCTGGTGGACGAAGTGCTGGTCGTGTCCGAATGCGCTATCGAAAACGCCATCACCCTGCTGGCCGAAGGGGCGAAGCAGGTCAGCGAAGGGGCTGGCGCTGCGGCCCTTGCCGCCGTGCTGACCTATCCCGAGCAGTTCAAGGGCCGCAAGGTGGCCATGCCCATCTCGGGCGGGAATATCGACAGCCGCATTCTGGCCAATACGCTCATGCGCGCCATGCTGCGCGACGGTCGCATCCTGCGCCTGATCATGGAAATTCCCGATCGGCCCGGCGTGCTGGCCGATATTGCCAAGACCATCGGGGATGCGGGCGGCAATGTGATCGAAGTCTCGCACCAGCGGCTTTTCTCGGCCCCGTCCGTCCAGGCCGCCGTGCTGGAAATCATGATCGAGGCGCGCGACCCCGAACATGCGGCAACCATTACCACCGAGTTGGAAAAATCCTACACGGTCCGCCGCGCCTGACGCCCCGCGGGTGGGGCCTTTGCCTCACCCATGGGCGAAAACGTCACGCGGAGATTATTTCAAAACGAAAAAAAATATTCGGGTGTCGCCTTTTTTAAAAAAAGTGACAGTCTTCGAAGCTTTTTTGAAAAAAGCTTCACCAGAAACTTTTATAAAATAGACCGGCACTTCGGGGGCAGATTTTTAAAACGGCTTCCTGTCGGCAATGCAGCGTCTTCCACCCCTCGCCTTATCGCGCGGTCATCTTGCAGATTGCGCTCCCAATCGTCCAAATAAAACGCGAATGACGGTCTGAAATACCTTGGCTTACCCGAAGCAATGTGACCTCCAGCCAACGCCTTCTTAACGATTTGTTAATGATTGTAGCGGACTGTAACGGTTTCGCGGTCTGGTTGAAGGCGAGACAATGACAGTTTCTACCGTGCCGTCCGGGTATGATGACCTCTTCCTGACTGCCGCCGTTCTTGGTGGGAGCGATCTGCACAACCAGACATCGGCAAAGGGCCATGAAGCTGCAATCCATGCCGCGCTGGCCAGAACCCGCAAGGCACTGGGCCTGTTGACAGGCTGAAACAGACCACCGGTCGGGACCATGGACATGCTCATCTCCGTACCGTTTACACAAGCTGGCCCGTCTCCCTCCGCGATGGATGCCGGGGTGAACGATGCTTCGGCCTCCCTTTCGGGCGGGCAGCCGGATCAGGCGGAAGCGTCCTCCGTTGTCGTCACGTTGTCGCAGACGGCTCTCGATTTTCTGGCAGGTTCGTCCGCCGGCAGCCAAAGCCAGTCTTCCGCCCAGCAGGCCCTGGCGCGGCTGGACCAGATCATTCAGTCCAGCCACGCAACCGCCAGGCAGCAAGCCGAGCAACGGCTCGACAGCCTCAAGGCGCAGATGTTCGCCTTGATGGAAATGGGGGGCATCCTCTCGCCCAGGGCGATGGCGGCGGAAGTCGCGCGACTGGCCCACCAACTCGCAGCCGCCGTGGCGCAGTATGCGCAGAATGGCGGAACCGCGACGGTCAGCACAGCACTGGCCACGGACATGCCCGCGGCACCACAAGACGCATCAAGCACCGATACGGCTGCAACAGTTGACGGGACCGGTCAGGATTTGCATCCCAGTACGGACGGAACACAGGCTGAACAGCCCCCGCCCGGCGAGCCCGCCCCGGCAGCGCAACCTGCGGCCACCACAGACGAAAACCAGCAGTTCCGGCAGGCTGCAAGCAGTCTGGCCAGCCAGATGATGGGGCTTCTTCGAGAAAGCGAGCGCCACCTGAAAAAGCCGGACGCAGCCTTGGACAGTGATCTTACTAAAGGGCGGAACGCGCTCGATATGGTCGTACAACTCCTGCCGGCATTATAGGGGCTGGGTATCCTCCTGTGTCACAGGATGAAGCGCCCTGCCCTCGCGGATAAACAGGATGCCGCGAACACCACGGCATAAACGGGATGGAACAGCGACCGCCCGGATAATGCCCGGTCATGCGTCATGGCCGCTGCCGGATCGGGCAGAACGCCTGCCTGGCTTCAGCCTTCGTGGTCGGAAGGTGGCAGCGTGTGGGGAAAAGCGGCCGGGTTGAACAGGGCCAGCAGGATACCGCACAGGGCAACGGTCGCGGCCAGGGGTGTCAGCACGCCGAAGCCGTAATGGGTCAGCACCTGCCCGCCCGCCGCCGAGCCGAGCAGAATGCCCGCATTGCTGGCGGCGTTGATCGCGGCCCCCGCCACATCCGGCCGCGTGGCGCGTGTGCGGATGGCGCCGGACATGACAAAGGGAATAATGGCCGAATAGCCGATACACCACAGCCCGACAGCACCCACGGACAGCCAGCCCGACAGGATATGCCCGTACATCAGCCCCATGCCCACCAGCAGGGCCAGGCCCGCGACCAGCATGCCCAGGGCGGGACGCCGATCGACCACCTGGCCCGCCCCCCACAGGCCGACAATACTGAGTGCCCCGGTCATCAGCAGGGCAATGCTCAGCGCGCCGCTGGCCAGGCCGTGATCGAGCAGAAGCGGGGTGACATAGGTGTAAAGCAGGTTATGGGCGAAAAAGAACACCGCATCCACCGCCACGACAACCAGGAATATCCGCATGATCCGGGGCGAGGTGACACTGGGCAGGTTCGCCTTGCCCTGAACGGGGGCCGATACGGGCGGCAGGAAAAACGCGATACACGCCGTAAGAACCACCGCAAGCCCGATCATGATGTACATGGCGGTGCGCCAGCCTGCCAGATGCCCGACGGCGGCAGTGCCCGGAACACCCAGGATCGCCCCCAGCGAGGTACCGCCATACACGAAGGAAATGGCCCGCCCCGTCATGCTGGGGGGCACGAGCCGCGCCGCATAGGCCGAGACGATGGACATCAGCAGCGCATGCGCCACCCCGCCGATCAGACGGCCGACGCAAAGCAGGACAAAGCTGGGGGCCATGGCCATGACCAGGTTGGACAGCACATACCCCGATAACGAGACAAGCATCAGCCGCTTGCGATCGATATGCGCGGTCATGATCGTCAGCGGCACGGCGCCAAGGGCCACCATCAGGGCGAAGGCGCTGACCGCCAGCCCCGCCTGCCCTTCCTGAATATGAAAACTGTCGGCCATTTCAATCAGGATACCCACGGGGGCTACTTCGCTGGTCAGCGCCGTGAAGGTGCAGGCGAACAAGGCCCAGAGCCCGATAACGGCCCCGGTCGGGAGGGTTTTAAAAAGCATGATGACCTGTTTCGGATACAGCGAAGCGGACCGGTGCCGATTCTTCAAAAACCCTTCTGGCATTGCTGGCGTCAAAACGGAATAGGGTTTTGTACATCTGTAAATTATCTTTTCTTTTCAAATCGTTAAGATATTTTTCGCCAACCTGGCACACCCCTGCCCCACCGGATCGCAAGCCCCCACAGCACCTGCCCACCGCGCAAGGGCACACGGGCCCGCCTGCCCGCCGCACCCCTTGCCTGGCGCATGGAAGGGCTGCGCCATGCACGGGGAGTGTTGGCGCCCTTCTTGCAACACCCGCTTTGTGTTGGCGCCATTTTGGTGGCATGATTTGCCGATAATCAAGAACCGAAAATAAAGGTCCATGTCATGTCAGTCTCCGCCCCCCGCCCCAAACGCCCGGTCATGCTGGTTATTCTCGATGGTTTCGGCTGGCGGGAGGATACGGCCGATAACGCCGTGCGCCTGGCCCATATCCCCAATTTCGAACGGCTATGGGCGGAAAACCCCCATAACTTCCTGCGCACCAGCGGCATCGATGTCGGCCTGCCCAACGGGCAGATGGGCAATTCGGAGGTGGGGCACCTCAACATAGGCGCGGGCCGCGTGGTCATGCAGGAACTGCCGCGCATTTTCACCGCCATTGAAGATGGCAGCCTGGCCCGCAACCCGGTCCTGACGGGGCTGATCGCGGCCCTCAAGGCCAGTGGGGGCACCTGCCACCTGATGGGCCTTGTCTCGCCCGGGGGCGTGCATTCCCACCAGGACCACGCCGTGGCCCTGGCGCGCATCGTAGCCGAAGCGGGCGTGCCCGTGGCCTTTCACATGTTCACGGACGGCCGCGATACGGCCCCCCGTTCGGCTGCCGATTATGTGGCACAGGTGCAGGCGGCCCTTCCCCCGCAGGTCAGGCTTGCAACGCTGAGCGGGCGCTACTACGCCATGGACCGCGACAAGCGCTGGGACCGTGTCGAAAAAGCGTATGACGCCATTGTCTGCGGCCAGGGCCCGCACGCCGCAACGCCGGCGGATGTCATTGCCAGCGCCTACGAAGCCGACGTGTCGGACGAATTCATCCTGCCCACGGTGCTGGACGGCTATACGGGCATGAAGGACGGGGATGCCATGCTGTCGTTCAACTTCCGGGCCGATCGCATCCGCCAGCTTATGGACGCCCTGCTCGAACCCGATTTTTCCGGCTTCGCGCGGGCAAAGACCATCCATTTCGCAGCCGCCGTGGCCATGACCCATTACAGCGACACGCTGGCCGCGCGCATGACGACCCTGTTCGGGCAGGAGGAACTGACCAACCTGCTGGGTGAGGTCATCGCCAAGGCCGGGCTGCGGCAGTTGCGCATGGCGGAGACCGAAAAATACCCGCACGTGACGTATTTCATGAATGGCGGGCGCGAAACCCTGTTCGAAGGCGAAGACCGTATCCTGGTCCCTTCCCCCAAGGTCGCGACCTACGACCTGCAACCCGAAATGTCGGCCGCCGAACTGACCGACAAGGCCGTAGCCGCGATCGACGCGGGTGAATACGACCTGATCGTGCTGAACTTCGCCAATGCCGATATGGTCGGCCATACCGGTATCCTGTCCGCCGCCATCAAGGCGGTGGAGGCGGTGGATGCAGGGCTTGGCCGTATTGCCCAGGCCATTGCCCGCCAGCATGGCGCATTGCTGGTCACGGCCGACCACGGGAATTGCGAGATGATGAAAGACCCGCAGACCGGCGGCCCGCACACCGCCCATACGCTCAACCTGGTGCCGCTGATCGCCTACGGCACAAACGCCCCTGCCCTGCGCGACGGCGGCAAGCTGGCGGACCTGGCACCCACATTGCTGGATATCATGGACCTGCCCAAGCCCACGGAAATGACGGGCATGTCCCTGCTCGTGCACTGAATGGACAGGCTCTGGCCTTTTTTTGCCCCGGTCCTGCGTGACAGACTGGCCAGACGCAAAACGCGCGCCGCCATGGCTCACCCCTTCCACGGGGCGGTATGGCTGCTTGCCCTGGGCTGTCTCCACCCTGCTAATGCGGCGAATGGCGCACACACATCCGTAGCCCATACGGGCCACGCATCGGGGCATGCCAGCGGCCATGTGGGAACGTCCCACACGGGCCCGACCGCCCATACGCTCCACCTGCCCGCCGGCCATTCAGCGAGCGGGAGCAGCACTGGCAGTGGGGGGGGCAGCGGGGCGGCATCCGTCAGGCAGGCGCAGGCGGCCCTTCGCGCCACGCATGCCAGGCAGGAAGCCCTGGCGCGTGAGAACGCACGGCAGGCAAAAGCCGTGGCGACCTCGCGCGCGTTGAGTGCGGCCGCACAGGCCGCCGCCGCACAGGCCAAGGCCCGCTCCACAGCCCTGTCAGCCGCCACGGTCGAGGCCACGGCACAGCTTCAGAACACCGAACAGCAGATTGCCGATATCAGCGACCGGATCGATGCCGCCCGCAGCGAACAGGTAGCACTCCAGACCAGGCTGCGCGACGGTGCCCGCGCCCTGGCCCCCATCCTGCCCCTGGCGGAGCGGCTTTCTCTCTACCCGTCCGATACCTTGCTGGCCGCCCCCCTGCCGCAGGGCGATGCAGTGACCGGCTTTCTGATCCTGCGCGGGCTGTCACGCCAGATGGAACAGCAGGCCCAGGCCATGCGGGCCGAGCAGGCCCGGCTGGACGCGGTGGACCGCGACCTGTCGGGCGAAATGGAGCGGCTGCACGCCCTTGAACAGACCCAGAACCAGCAGCGCCAGGTCGTGCAGCGCCAGGCATTGCAGGCGCGCCAGGCGCAGAGACGGGCCGACACCGCCGTGTCGGCCGCCGCACGCCAGCTTCAGGCCGCCACGGAACGCGCGACCAGCCTGCAGGACGCCATTGCACGGCTGGACACGCTTGAGGCCGAAGCGGAAGCAACCGTGCAGAAGGAAAAGGACCGTGCCGCCGCCCTGGCGCGCGAGGCGGCAAGCCGGCGCAGGGCTGCAGAATCCTCCCACACGGCAGTTGGCAACCTTGCAGCCCCGCCCCCGCCTGTAGCAGCACCCGCGCAGGATAACGGCCCGGGCCTGCCCGACCATCCTTCATCCGGGCTCAAGCCGGTTGCGGGCACGCTGGTTTCGGACTGGGGCAGCCCGACCGAATCCGGCCCCGCCACGGGGCGAACCTATCGCACGCCGGCCGGGGCGGGCGTGCGCGCACCCTGCACGGGCGGGGTGGATTTTGCCGGCGCGTTCCGCACCTACGGCCAGATGGTTATCCTGAACTGCGGACAGCATTACCGCTTCGTTCTGGCGGGCTTGTCGGTGCTTTCGGTCGAGACGGGGCAAAGTTTGACAAAGGGTGCGCCAGTGGGACAGATGGGGAATTCCGGCAGTTCGGCCACGCTGTTCATTCAGCTCCGTCACGGGCAGAAAACCGTCAACCCCGCGCCTTTTCTCTAGGCCGGACACCAGGCACCATGCGGCGACGGTTTCCTATCCGTGACGGAACAGCTAGTCTTGCCCCGTGACCGGCAAGCCCGCTCGCATGCAGGTGCCACGGTGACACGGGCCGCGCCGTGGATGAAGACAGGAAGAACACGCGCCAGGGGGCTTGAACACCCGGCGACAGGAGACACGATCGCATGAAGTTCCGCACAGGTCTGATGCTCGGCGCCACAGCCATGACCGGCCTTGCCCTGGCTTTTTCTCCGGGCCAGTTTTCTTTGGGCCAGTTTTCCCCCGCAGGCCTGCTTATTCCCGCAGCACGGGCGCAAGCCCAGCCCGAAGCCCCCGCCCAGACCCCGGCGACCGATACGCCGGATGCGGCCCCCACCACCAACCATGCCGAAACGTACCGGCTGCTTACGCTGTTCGGCACGGTGCTCGACCTCGTGCGCTCGGATTATGTCGAACCCGTATCGGATCGCGACCTGATCACCAACGCGCTGAACGGGATGCTGAGCGGGCTTGACCCCCATAGTTCGTACATGACCCAGAAGCAGTACGAAGACATGATGGTCCAGATGAAGGGCGAATTCGGCGGGCTGGGCCTGGAGCTTCAGCAGCAGGACGGGCATATCCGCGTGGTATCGCCCATCGATGGCACGCCGGGCTTTCGCGCCGGGATCAAGCCGGGTGACTTCATCATCGCCGTGGATGGCCATACGGTGGACGGCGTACCCCTTGATGAAGCCGTCAAGAAAATGCGCGGCAAGCCGGATACCAAGATCACCCTTACTTTGGTGCGCGAAAAAACCCCCAAGCCCATTGTCGTGACGCTGACGCGCGAAATCATCCATATCGATGTGGTGAAATCCGCCCTGTACGACCGGATCGGCTATCTGCGCATCGCCCAGTTCAATGAAACGACGGAAAAGGAACTGCTCAAGGGGTATAACGCGCTCAAGCAGCAGGCGGGCGGCAAGCTGGCCGGCCTGGTCCTTGACCTGCGCAACGATCCGGGCGGCCTGCTGGACCAGGCGGTAGAGGTCTCGGCCAGTTTCATCCGCTCGGGCGAAATCGTCTCGACCCGGGCGCGCCACCCCAAGGACAGCCAGCGCTGGGATGCCCACGGCACCGATATTACCGATAACGTGCCCATGGTGGTGCTGATCAATGGTGGATCGGCCTCGGCCTCCGAAATCGTCTCCGGCGCATTGCAGGACCACCACCGTGCGGTGCTGCTGGGCACGCGCTCCTTCGGCAAGGGGTCCGTGCAGTCCATTATCCCCATCCCCGGCAACGGGGCGGTGCGGCTGACCACGGCGCGCTACTACACGCCATCGGGCCGCTCCATCCAGGCCCTGGGCATCACGCCTGACATCGCCGTCAAGGAAGTGCGCGAAGACCCGGGCCTGAGCCTGCGTGAAGCCGACCTGGATCATATTCTCAAGAACCAGGGCGGCAACCAGACAAAGGCCCAACCCAGGACGGACCTGCCCGCCATCGCCAAGGATATCGCGGGTGAACCCCCGGCCAACTGGCCCAGCTTCGATTACACCAAGCCCGCCACGGACTACCAGCTTCAGCAGGGGCTGCGGGTTGTCCGCTCCATGGCGGGCCTGCCGGCCCCCGACCCGGCCGCAGCCCTTCCGCCCGCGAAACCCGCCGCCAAAACCGACGCGCCGGCCCATCATTAGGCCGGGGCGGAGGCTCTAACGTGAAAGGCGGCGCTTATGCGTAGCTCTTCGTGGTGGGACCGGATTCCCGCAAATGGCCGGGTGTTCGTCCGTTTCTGGGGAACATGCCTGGCCGCAACGCTGCTTGGCGGCGTGGCTTTGCAGGTCATGGGCCCACCCCATCTGGCGGTGGAAGGCCAGGATATCGACGTGGCGGACACGCAGGGCAAGGGTGCTGCCCTGCCCCGGCATATGGGCATCCTGCCGCCCCAGACCGCCTTGCTGGAAAGCGAGAACGGCCCCGGCGGCCTGCCCCTGCCCAAGCGTGGCCCGCAGGGCCAGCAGGCCCGACAGGCTTATGCCGCACCCGCGGTCGATGTTCCCGCCGGCACACCGGTTGTAGCCCTGCTGATCGACGGCATAGACCAGTCCGACGACATCACGAAGGATGCCATCACCTCCCTGCCCGGAGCGGTCTCCCTGGCGCTGTCGCCCTACCTGACCGATGCGCAGAGCCTGATGGCCGCAGCACGGGAGCATGAGCATGAAACACTGCTTTCGCTGCCGATCCAGAGCACGGCCGAACCGGCGGCCAACCAGAATGGCGCGGCACCCGCCGACAATGCCGGCCCCAAGGCGCTGGGGCTCCTGCTTTCGCCGCAGCAGAATGCGGCCAACCTGAACTGGACGCTTTCGCGGCTGGCGGGCTATGTCGGGGTCACCAATGCCTTCGGCAACCAGGACGGTGCGGGTTTTTCCCATTCGGATGCGTTCAAGCCCGTCCTGGCCACGCTGGACCAGCGCGGCCTGCTGTATCTGGACGGCACCCCGCCCCTGCCCGATGCTGCGGGCAATACGCCAAGCGCACCCGATCGGGCCGATATCCGCGTCAACACGGATACGGATATCGTGAATATCGATATCCAGCTTCTCAAGCTGCAACAGCTTGCCCGCCAGAACGGGCGGGCCATTGGCGTGCTCGGCCCGCTGCGGCCGGTCGCCCTTGCCTGCCTGCGCGCGTGGATACCGCATCTCAAGGATGTGGGGATCGCCCTGGTGCCGGTCAGCCAGATTACGCAGTCGGCCGAGCTTGCGCGCAACACGCTGCCATCCGCCCCCAATGGCGGGATGCATGTCAATCTGAGCAGCGTGAACGGCCAGAAACAGCCGCAGCAAAAACCGCAGGATGCGCTGGGCACCCTGCCGTAAGCAGCACCCCCAAGCCCGAGTATTGCCCTTGTCCAGCACACCCAAAGCCCCCGGCCCCGTTCCTGCCCCGTCAGCCGGCCCATTGCCCGGCACGCCAAGCCCCACCGCGTCGGACCTGCCGTACCGGCCCAATGTCGGGGCCATGATCTTTCACCCCAACGGCCAGGTTTTCATTGCACGCCGGGCGGACATGCCCGGAGCCGGCGGGCCATTGTGCGATGGTGTGTGGCAATGCCCGCAAGGCGGGATCGATGCGGGCGAAAGCCCCACGGAGGCCGTGCTGCGCGAAGTGCAGGAGGAGATCGGCACCAACCGGGTCACCATCCTGGCCGAACATCCCGACTGGATCACCTACGACCTGCCTGCCCACCTGATCGGCCACGCCCTGGGCGGCCAATACCGGGGCCAGACACAGAAATGGTTTGCGCTGGCGTTCACCGGCCAGGACGAGGATATAAAGCTGGACCTGCACACGCCGCAGGAATTCGACGCCTGGATGTGGGCCGAGCTGAACAGCCTGCCCGAGCGTAATGTCGGCTTCAAAAAACCGGTCTACGAACGCCTGGTCAAGGATTTCGCGGCTTTTGGCATAGCCCGCTGACCGATCTGCCCGGGCTCCCGTACGTGTAATCGCACCGACTTGCCGCTTGAACCGGGCCCCGGCGGGCCCGGCCAGCGTCAGTGGGCACCCCGGGCCTTGCCATCTCCCTTGATGGAAGAAAACAGGAAGCAGAACGGCACGCACAGGAACGCGCCAATACCCAGGATCATGAATACCTCGTTATAGGCGAGGATCGCCACCTGGTGGGAAAACGCCGAGAAGATCTGGTGCTGCGCCACCTGGCTGGCCGCTGCTTCGGTCAGCCCGCGGGCCTGGACTGCCGCCTGCACCTGATCCGTATAGGTGTTGTAGGGCTGGTGGTAGGGTGTCATCCACTGCACCATATGCGCCTGACGGGCCTGCCGCCGTTCGGTCAGCAAAGCCGCGGCACCCGAAATCGCCAAAGAACCCAGCACGTTGCGCGCCATGCTGAACATGGCCGAGGCATCCGCATTCAGCCGTTCGGGAATGGTCGAATACGCAATGGTGGAAAGGGGCACGAACAGGAAGGCAAGGCACGCCGTCTGGCTCATGCGGAAAATCACCAGATGCCTGAAATCAAGCGCGGGCAGCAACTGGGCCGAGAAAAACAGCGCCAGCCCCATCAGGCTGAACCCCACGGCAATCAGGCTGCGTACGGTCATGACCGTCATCAGCTTGCCGACAATGGGGATGAGGATGATAACCGCAATACCACCGGGCGAGAGCAGCAGCCCGGACAGGGTTGCCGTATAGCCCATGACCTGCTGGGCAAATTGCGGAACGATAATGGCCGAGGCATAAAGCAGCGCCCCCATGGCCCCCATGAGCGCCGTACCCACCGCGAAATTCCGGTCCTTGAACACGCGCAGGTCAACCGCGGGCTGTTTGGTATGCAAAAGCCACCACACGGCCCCCCCCAGCCCCAGCACCGCCAGAACCGCCATGATGCGGATGAAATTTGACCCGAACCAGTTAGCGTCCTCACCCCGGTCCACCATGACTTCCAGGCAACTGAACCCCACCGTGATCAGGCTGATGCCGATCACATCCACCGGGGCTTTTCTCTTGTTGGCCCAGGGCGGGTTCTCGACCACGGCCATGACCCCCAGCGTGGTGAGGATACCGAACGGCACGTTGATGAAGAAAATCCACCGCCAGGAGAAATTATCGGTAATCCACCCGCCCAGGGTCGGGCCGATCACCGGCCCCACCACGGTGGCGATGGCAGTCAGCCCGAAGGCCGCCGCGCGCTTTTCGGGCGGGAAACTGTCGAGAATGATGGATTGCTGGTTGGGTTGCAGCCCACCGCCGAAAAACCCCTGCATCAGCCGGAATATGACAAGTTCGCCCAGGCTGGTCGCCATGCCGCACAGGAAGGACGACACGGTGAACATGACGATACAGATCATGAAATACAGCTTGCGGCCGAACACCTTGCCCAGCCAGCCCGAAATGGTCAGCACAATGCCGTTGGCCACCAGATAGGCGGTCAGGGTCCAGGTGGCGTCCTCGTACGTGCTGGACAGGCTGCCCGCGATATGCGGCAGGGAGACGTTGACGATGGTGGTGTCCAGGATTTCCATGAACGCCGCCATGGTCACGACAAGGGCCACGGTCCACGGGTTATGCTTGGGCTTCCACGCAGCCGCCGCCTGCTCGGCAGAGCCGCTCATTACTGTGTGGCCTGGCCGGGGGTTGCGGCACTATCCCCGGCAGGGACCTGCGCGGGCGGAGCCGGGCGGGACGCATCCTTGGGGGGCGCGTCCGAATGGCCCTGCGTGTCCACATGCACGGTGGGGATGACCGAAAGGCCAAGGGCCAAGGGCTGGTCGGGGTTCATGCCATCGTCGATGACGATCTTGACCGGCACGCGCTGGACGATCTTGACGTAGTTGCCCGTGGCGTTTTCCGGCGGGAAGGTGCTGAACGTCGCCCCGGTCCCCTTCTGGATGGAATCGATATGGCCATGCAGCGCCAGGGACGGATACGCGTCGACCGCGATATCCACCTTCTGGCCCGGCCTCATCCGGGTAATCTGGGTTTCCTTGTAATTGGCGGTCACCCAGACTTCAGGCTCGACAATGGAAAAGACATTCTGCCCCTTGTGGACGTAGTTGCCCTGTTCGACATTGCGCTGGCTTATCCAGCCGTCACGCGGGGCGCGGATCGTGGTCCATTCCAGGTTGAGATCGGCCGTGGCCAGGTCGGCCTGAGCCGATTTGACCTGCGCTTCCTCCTGCGAGACGCGCACGGTGGTGTTCTCGATATTGGGCTGCACGGGCATGGCCATCTGCACCGCACCCTGGGCGGCCATGACCTGCGCGCGCGCCGCATCCAGGGCGGCCTGCGCGTAATCGATATCCTGCTGCGACGTTGCCGCCCGTTCCACCGAATGCTGGCGGCGGTAATCGGTCTGGGCCTTGAATTCGCGCGCCTTGGCATCGGCCAACTGGCCCTGGGCCTGCAACAGCCTGCCCGGATATTCCAGGGCAGCCACGGCATGCAGCATCTGGCTGGCCTGCAAGGCAGACTGCGCCGCGGCGACGGCTGCGGCCGCGCGGTCGCGCGCAGCCTGCCAGTCACGCGGGTCGATACGGGCAAGGACCTGCCCCTTGCGGACGAACTGGTTGTCGTTCACCAGCAATTCGGTCACGTAACCGTCCACATGCGGGGCAATGCCCACCGCGCGACCTGCCGTAAAGGCGTCATCCGTCTCGATTTCGTTACGGGTCAGGAACCAGTAGGCCCCTGCACCGACCGCCAGAATGACAATAACGCCTGTCAGAATCGCCTTCCTGCGCCCGTTGTTCTTTTTCTGCGGCGCTGCCTGGGTATCAGGCGTTGCGGAAGACTGTTCGCTGTGGTCGTCGGCCATTCTGTTCCCTGCCCTGCTCAAAACACGTCATCAGTCATCATGCGTGGCCCGCCAGCACAGCGCTGACCGACCGGTTCGGTCAGTATGTGACACGTTCACGCGCGCTCATCAAGCGTGAGTTGCATTACATCCTGCCCTGCCTTGCCCATCGCCCCTGGCGTGCCCGCACACACGCGCGCTGGCAGAACGGGGCACCGGAGGGCACCGGGGCGGGGCAGCCGGGCAAAGGCCCGCGCCTTCGGACGATCTCAGCCCCCGTGGCCTGTCAGCGCGCCAGCCCCTGCGTGCGGACCAGACGGGCATACAGCCCGTCGCGCGCCATCAGCGCATCATGCGTGCCGCATTCCGCCGCCCGGCCATCGGCCAGAACCACGACGAGATCGGCCGAGCGGATGGTGGAAAGCCGGTGCGCCACGATCAACGTCGTGCGCCCGTGCCGCAGGGTGGCGAGTGCTTCCTGCACGGCGGCTTCGTTCTCGGTATCCAGCGCGCTGGTGGCTTCATCCAGCAAAAGCAGGCGGGGGTTGCGCAGGAGCGCGCGCGCCAGGGCAACACGCTGGCGCTGCCCGCCTGAAAGCCGCTGCCCACCGGGCCCGACCAGGGTATTGTAGCCCTCGGGCAGGCCGAGAATGAAGTTTTCAGCTGCTGCCGCCCGTGCCGCCGCCTGCATCTCGACCTGCGAGGCATCGGGCCGGCCGATCAGGATATTGTCGCGAATGGACAGGTCGAACAGCAGAGGGTCCTGGCTGACATAGGCCATGGCGTCGCGCAGGGCGGACAGTTTCAGGTCGCGCAGGTCTTCCCCGTCAAGCAGGATGCGCCCGGTGCTGACGTCGTGCAGGCGGGGCACCAGCGACAGGGCGGTGGATTTGCCCGCCCCCGACGGCCCGACAAGGGCCACGGTAAAGCCGGGCTGGGCATCGAAGCTCAGCCCCGCCAGCCCCGTACGCCCATCCGTGTAGACGAACCCGACATTGTCGAACACCAGGTGCCCGCGCCCGGGTGGCAGCGGCACGGCGTTGCTGCGTTCGGTCACGGCAGGTTTTTCATCGATAATGTCGAACACCCGCACCAGCCCGGCCAGCCCTTCCTGCAAGGCGGCGTTCAGGGCCCCAAGGGCGCGCAACGGGCGGGCGGCAAGCAGCAGGGCCGCGACAAAGCCCGAGAAATCGCCCAGCGTGGCCCCCCCGACAGAGGCCCGCCACCCCGCAAAGCCAAGGACAGCGGCAACAGCCGTGCCGCCAAGGGCTTCAAGCAGAGGGTCCACCCGCGCACGCCCCCGCGTGATGTGCAGCATGGCCTGGTACAGATGGTCGAAGGACTGGTCAGCGCGTGTGCGTTCGCTTTCTTCAAGCCGGTAGACGCGCACCGTGCGGGCCTGGGCGAAGCTTTCGGTCAGGAAGGCCGCGGTCTCCCCGATCCGTTCCTGCATGCCGCCCGATGCACGGCGCACACGCCGCCCCAGTTTTTGAATGGGCACGGCGGCGATGGGGTACAGCAATGCGGCGATCAGGCTCAGTTCCCAATCCATATAGACCATCGAGCCGATCAGCCCCACCACCGTCACCACATCGCCCAGAGAGTTCACGGCCCGGATCATCGCCTCGCGGATGGAGACGGCATCGGTCGTGAAGCGGGCCGCCATCTTGGCCGGGGCCTCGCGCTCGAGCTGGGTAATGTCCGCGCGCACCAGATGATCGAACATCTCGCCCTGCAAACCGCGAATCACGCTCAGCACCAGCCCCTGGGCGGCCAGCGTCTGAGCGTATTGCGACAGGGCCTTGGCCACGGTGATCACCACCACCAGCAGCGGCACCTGGTACAGGATACGCGGATCATGCGCACCGAACATGTCCAGCGCGCGCTGGATCACCAACGGGTACAGCGCCGTCAGCGCCGCTGTCAGCACGGTCAGGCCAAGAACGGCGGCCAGGCGCGTGGGATGGTGTCGAACCTGGCCACGCCACAGGCGCCCCAGCAGAACGCGCGTGTCATCGGGCAGGAGCTTATTTACGGTGGACGGCACGCCGGCCGACGTCAGGAGGGTCATGCCCCGTTTGTAACAGCCTCCACCCCCCGCGCGTAAGAGGCTGCGCGAGGTTTATTCCGCAAGGTTCATTCCACGGCTTCTTTACACGGGGTGCATTCCGCCCGCTCTATTCCGGCGGCGCGCAATCGTTCAGTACAATGGCCAGTTGCGCGCGGCATTCCGCCGCCGTGGCACGGCAGCCCTGGGCCTTCCACCAGTCTTGCACACGCGCCAGGGCCCGGCCCACGGCTGGCCCCGGTGCCGCCCCCAGGGCCAGCGCATCGCGCCCCGCCAGCGGAAAGACCGGCACCGGCATAAGCGCCAGCCGCTGGCGCAGGGCCGCAAAATCCGCCTCCTGCGCGCCATCCCGTGGCAGATCGGCCTGGGCCAGCCACAACCTGCCCAGCAGATGATCCGCCGGCTCTTCGGCCAGCAGAACCCGCAAGGCGTCATCTGTCACCGGGAGCAGCGTGCCCGAAGCCACGGCGGGAAAAGAAAGGCCTGTTCCACGCAGATACGCCGTTTCCGCGCGTGAAAGCTTGAGGCGACGTGCCACGGCCAGCGGCTGACGGGCCAGTACCGCAAGGCGCAGCAGGGCGCTGGCCGGCGCATCAAGCTCCACAAGGCGTTCGAACCGGGCCAGATCGAAGCCTTCGGGCAGCAATTCGGCCACCACACCCGTACGCGCCATAAGCCCGACCACATCCACCACATTGGGCCCTGCGAGAATACGCCGCAGTTCCGACCATACGCGCTCGACCGAAAGCCCGCGCAGCAGCGCCGCATTATGCGCAATCGCCTGCACCGCGTCATCGTCGGGCGCAGCATGGCCGTAACGCCCCAGGAAGCGGAAAAAACGCAGGATCCGCAGCGCATCTTCCTGTATTCGCCGGGCCGCGTTCCCCACAAAACGCACCCGCCCGCACCGCAGATCCGCCTGGCCGTCGAAATAGTCGTGCAGCCTGCCATGCCGATCGAGCGTCATGGCGTTGATGGTAAAGTCGCGCCGGGCTGCGTCCTCTCGCCAGTCCCGGGTCCAGTCGACCACCGCATGGCGGCCATCGGTCATGACATCGCGCCGCAATGTCGTAATTTCGTAAGGGGCCCCCTCCAGCACGGCGGTAACGGTTCCGTGGGCTAGACCGGTGGCTTCCACCCGCATCCCCGCCGCGCGCAAAAGCGCCATGACCTGATCCGGGGGCTGGGGGGTGGCAATATCCATATCCGTTACCGGGGCCGGAACCAGCATATCCCGCACCGCCCCCCCTACCAGCCGGGCTTCGGGCAGCACGGCCCACAGGCGTTCCAGCCCCTGCCGTTGCCCGGGTGTCAGCCCCGCCAGCAAGACCAGGCTCATACGCAGGGGGTTCCGCCGGGGGCGCCATGGGCATCGGGGCTCTGGGGGGCACTGCTTTCCGGCATGCTGGCATCCCCGTTTTCACTGGGCAGGCGGGCGAGCGGGAAAAAACTGCCGCAACTCCATACGCCAAGACACGGCACGCCCCGGCAGGTGCCGGGCTCGGCCAGGGCCGCGAGTTCGTACCATACGCTACGGGCCAGCCGCGCCTCCAGCCCGAAGGCACCATCGCCCGGGCGGATCAGCAGGTAAGGCGGGCAGCCTTCTATGCAGGCTTCGGGCGGGACATCCCACACTGCGCGAATCGGATGATCGGCATCGGCGGTCACCGTTTCGTCCATGTTGGTGCGAAAACACAGCCGCTGGTTACGCCCCGCACCATGCCACTGAAGCTCCACCGCCAGGAACGGCACGTCCTCCACCGTGATGAACCCGCTCTCAAACGGGGAGCGCAGCAGATATGCGCCCTGCTCATCCCGCGTAAGCAGGGAAGCGAACAGGCAGACCATCGCCTTGCGCTTGACCGGCGTGCCCCGATACAGCCACACACCGTCGCGCCGGATCAGAAACGGCAGATGCCTGCCCCCGGGCGAAGGGGGGGAAACATCTTCCATCGCCCCTTCGCACAAAGGGGTCTGTGCGTTATCCGCCAGTTCACCTTTCACTGCCCGATCATCCCCTAATACGTGTCCATTTGATCCTTCCAATGATATAGGAAGGATACCCCGCTTGATGTAAGCCCTGCATTACCTCCAAACTGGACTCATGACCGCATCAGACGCACCCCTTTCAGGCCAATTTTCTTCCGCCATCGCTGATGCGCGGGAGGCAGACCGCATTTGTGACCGGCTCAAGGCCGTGCAGGAGGAGCTCTCAGGCGTTATTTTCGGCCAGGACGCCGTCATCCGCCAGGCCCTGACCACAGTGCTTTCGGGCGGGCATGCCCTGCTTGTCGGCCCGCCCGGGCTGGGCAAGACCCTGCTGGTGAACACGCTGGGCACCGTGCTGGGGCTGGACGCGCGGCGCGTGCAGTTCACCCCCGACCTGATGCCTTCCGACATTACGGGCGGTGAAATCCTGGATGAGGATGCCGCCGGGCACCGCAGCTTCCGCTTCGTGAAGGGGCCGGTCTTCTGCCAGTTGCTGATGGCCGACGAAATCAACCGTGCCAGCCCGCGCACGCAATCGGCCCTGTTGCAGGCCATGCAGGAACATCACGTTACCGTGGCGGGCGTGGAACATGCCCTGCCGCGCCCGTTCCATGTGCTGGCCACGCAGAATCCGTTCGAGCAGGAAGGCACCTACCCCCTGCCCGAAGCCCAGCTTGACCGGTTCATGCTCCAGATCCCGCTCGATTTCCCCGCGGAAGATGCCGAACGCCAGATGCTGCTGGCCACGACCGGCGTGACCACCCAGGTGGCCAGCCCCATCATGAATGCCGCAAGCCTGATCGAGGCCCAGGCCCTGGTGCGCCGCATGCCGGTGGGCGAAAAGATTGTGGACGCCATTCTCACCCTCGTGCGCTCCGCCCGCCCGCAGCACGCACCTGACGATCTGAAAAGCGCCATTGCCTGGGGCCCCGGCCCGCGCGCGGCCCAGACGCTCATGCTCACGACGCGGGCGCGCGCTTTGCTTGATGGCAGGCTTTCGCCCAGCCTGGACGATGTGGTGGCCCTGGCACAGCCCGTTCTGGCCCATCGCATGGCCGTGAGCTTTTCCGCCCGGGCGGATGGGCTGCGACCCGAAGATATCATTGCCCGGCTTGTCAAACGGCTGAGCTGATCTCTTGCGCGGAGCTGCTTCTTTTCTCCCCGACTTTGCCCGCCGTCTTTTCTTGCCGCAGGCCGGGGCCGCGCGTTCGGGATCGCATCGCCCCACCGCACCCTTTGCGAACGCGGCCGCCCCCCAGCCCCACGCGGCGGAGGCCGAGGCATCGGCCCTGGCAGCGCGCATGCCCGACCTGCTGCTGCGCGCCAGCCGCACGGCCGCGGCCCTGGCGGCAGGCCTGCACCCGCAGCGCCGCGCCGGCTGGGGCGATGCGTTCTGGCAGTATCGCCCGGCCCAGCCGGGTGAGCCCGCAACCCGGATCGACTGGCGGCAATCCGCCCGCAGCACCCATGCGCAGGTGCGCGAAATGGAAGCCGAGACGGCGCAGACCATCCTGCTCTGGTGCGATCTCTCGCCCTCGCTGAACTGGCGCTCTCTCCCCTCGCTCCCCACCAAGGGCGACAGTGCGCTTGTGCTGCTGCTGGCCATGGCGGCATTGCTGCTGCGCGGCGGGGAACGGGTGCGGCTTCTGGGGCCGGCGGGGGTTGTGCCGCTACCGCATGGGGGCACGCCGCTTGAACGCCTGGCCACCGGCCTGCTGGCGCAGAATGCAGCCCCCCAGGCCGACAGACCGGGCTCCCCCACCGCCCTGATGCGCATTGCAAGCCTGCCGCGCCGGGCGCATATCCTGCTCGCCAGCGACTTCTTATGCCCCCAGCCCGATCTGGACGCGGCACTGGGCCATCTGGCCTCGCTACCCGTCAAGGTACATCTATTGCATGTCTACGACCCGGCGGAAGCCAGCCTGCCTTATACCGGGCGCGTCCTGTTTACCGGGCTGGAGGATGAACCAGCGGTGGAATTCTCCGAAGTGCAGGATGTGCGGGGCGACTACCATTCCCTTATCGCGGCCCGCCATACATGGCTGAGCCGGACAGCGGCCCGCCATGGCCATGATCTCGTGCGCCACCAGACCGATGCCCCCGCCTTGCCCGCACTGCTGGCCCTGCACGCATTGATGGGCCATGGTGCGAGCAGTTATGGGGCTGGCGGTTATGGGACAAGTCGCCCGGCATGAGATTTCATTCCCCCGCCTTGCTGCTGGCCCTTCTGGGCCTGCCGATTATCTGGTGGCTTCTGCGCGCGACACCGCCGCAGGCCCGCAGGCAGGCTTTTCCCCCCGTTACCCTGCTGGGTGCGTTGCGGGCCCGCCAGGCCGAACCCGTCCGCTCCCCCCCCTGGCTGCTGGCCTTGCGTATTGCAGCCTTTGCCCTGCTGGTCGCAGGCTTTGCAGGCCCCTTCCTGCCCGGGCAGGTCGAGCAGTCCCGTGACGTTGGCCCGGTTCTGCTGGTTGTCGATAACGGCATGCTGAGTGCGACCGACTGGAACGACCGGCTGAATGCCGCCCAGGCCGTGGTGGACGACGCCGTGCGCACCCATAGCCCCGTGACCCTGATCGCCACCGCATCCCCCACCCTGGCGGAAAACCCTGCGCCCGCACCCCAAGCCCTGGCCCCGGAGCAGGCCCGGCAGGTTCTTGCCTCTCTCAGGCCCGAACCCTGGCCGTCCAGCCGGGGGGCAGCAGCACACGTGATCGCGGGCCTGCCGCCTGCCCATTATGCCCGCATTCTCTACCTGGCGGATGGCATCGCCCAGCCGCAGGACAGCCAGTTCGCCAAGGCGTTGCAGGCCCTGGGGCCGGTGCAGGATATCCGCTTTGCCCACCAGCAGGGGCTGGTGCTGGCCCCCGTGGTCCCGACCGAAGGCGATGTCATGGCCCGCGTTCTGGCCATGCCCGCCCCGCAGCCACGCGCGCTTACGGCACTCGTTCGCGCGTCGGACGGTGCGACACTTGCGGTTGTTCCCGTAACCTTGCCCGCAGGGGCAACCCAGGCCGATATCCGCGTGGCCCTGCCGGTGGAAATCCGCAACCGGATCGATACGATCGCCCTGCAAGGCAGCACGGGGGCGGCCACCATCGTGCTGATGGACGAGCGTGATCGCCTGCGCCCGGTGGGGCTGCTGGCGGCCGGGGCCGTGACGGGGGCCGCAACCGCCAGTGCGGACACGCCCCTGATCGGCACATTGTTCTATGTGCGCCGCGCCCTTGCCCCCACATCGGACCTGCATGAAGGCACGCTTGCCACCCTTCTGTCCCGCCCGCTTTCGGTCCTGATCGCGCCCGATGGCACATTGGGCGACGCCCAGGCCCGCCGCGAAATACGTCAATGGGTGGAAAACGGCGGCACGCTGATCCGTTTCGCGGGGCCGGTGCTGGCGGGCACGCCGCACGACATCGCCAACCCGCCCGACGACCTGCTGCCCGTGCCACTGCTGGACGGCACCCGCCAGCTTGGCGGTTCCATGACATGGGGAGAGCCGCAAAAGCTTGCTCCGTTCGAGGCAACATCCCCTTTCCGGGGTTTGAGCGTGCCGGCCGATGTCACGGTAACGCGCCAGGTTCTGGCCAGTCCTTCGGCCGATCTGGGCGAACATAGCTGGGCCCGCCTGGCCGATGGCACCCCGCTTGTCACCCACGCGGCACTGGGCAAGGGCGACATCGTGCTCTTTCACGTCGGCAGCACGGCTGGCTGGTCGAACCTGCCCTTGTCGGGGCTGTTCGTCTCCATGCTGCAACGGCTTACCGAACACGCCAACGGGCTGAGCGTACCCGCCGACGACACGGTGCTTTCCCCCGTCGTGACACTGGACGGGTTCGGTATTCCCGGCACACCGCCCTCTACCGCACGGGGGCTGAAGGCCAACGCCTTCGCCACGACACCGGTCTCGCCCGAACATCCGCCGGGCCTGTACGGACCGCGCAGCGGACGGCGCGCGCTTAACGCCGCAGCCCATCTGGGCAGCCTGCAGCCCGAAGCCCCGGCCGGTGTCCTGACCAATGCCGCGGGCCAGAGACCGGATATGCCGCTGGACCGCTACAGCCTGAGCATAGCCCTGCTGCTGCTGCTATTGGACGGGCTGATTATCCTGCTCCTGCGCACGGGCCTGCCCAAGACCTGGTCGAACCCGTGGCGGCAGCCGCCCGCTGCCATGGTGGCAATGCCCCTGATCATTCCCCTGGCTATCCCCCTGGCACTTGCCCTCGGGCTGGCTACGGCCCCCCTCGCCCATGCGCAGGACACCCCGCCAGACGTTGGGGAGGGTTCGGCCCTGCCCCCACCTGCGGATAATACGCCCGCCCCGGCCCCAGCGGCCATGGCCGCCCCCACCGTGCCGGGGGCCGCACTGCAAACCCGCCTGGCCTATGTCGTGACCGGGCATGAGGACGTGGACACTGCATCGCGCCTGGGGCTGAAAGGGCTTTCGGATTTCGTAAACGCCCGGACTTCAGCCGTGCTGGGCCCGCCTGATGCGGTGCGCCCCGGCGTGGATGACCTGAACTACTACCCCCTGCTGTACTGGCCGATCACGGCGGATGCCACGACATCCCCCGCCATGACGGCGGCACTCAGCACCTTCATGGCGCGCGGCGGTATTCTGCTGATCGACACGCAGGGCCAGGGCGCGACCGACACACAGGCCGACGCCCCCGTGGCCGGAGATATGCAGACCGCCCGCACCGCCCTGCGCCACGCAACGGCCGGGCTTGTCATTCCCCCCCTGACCGCCATGACCGACCACCACCTGCTGGCCCATACCTTCTACCTGCTGCACGACTTTCCCGGCCGTTACGCGGGGCAGCCGGTCTGGGTCGCGCGCGAGGGCGATGCCGAAAATGACGAGGTCAGCCCCGTTATCATCGGTTCGGCCGACTGGGCCCATGCCTGGGCTGTGGATAATAGCGGCAATACGCTGTTCGCCGTGCTGCCCGGCGGGGCCGACCAGCGCGTGCAGGCCTATCGTTTCGGGCTGAACGCCGTCATTTACGCGCTGACCGGCAGTTACAAGGCCGATCAGGTGCATGTGCCCATGCTGCTCAAACGCCTGGAAGACACGCCATGATCGAGCGGCTGATCCACCATGTCGGCTTTGAACCGCTGATCCCGCGCTGGCTGCTGGCGGGGCTGGGGCTTGCGGCGCTGGCGTTGTGCGGGCTGGGCCTTTTGCGCGGCAGCCGCATTGCGGCCCTGTGCAGGCTGGGAGCTGCAGCCGTTATCCTGTTCTGGCTGGCCGGACCGCAGCGTTTGCGCGAAACATGGCAGTTGCTGCCCCAGACCGCGCTGCTGCTGGTCGATCAGTCCCCGTCCATGACGCTGGGCCAGCGTTCGGCCATTGCGCGGCAGGCGGCGGATATCCTGGCCCATACTCAGGTACCCGGCCTTACGATCCGCACCGTCGGCGTGCAGGATAATGGCCATGACGGCACAAGGCTGTTCGAAGCACTGGACCAGGCGGCAGCGGATATTCCGCCCGCATCCTTCGCCGGTGCGATGATGATCACCGACGGCCAGAACGCCGACACGCCCGCTGCCATTCCCGAACGGCTGACCCCTTCGGACGGCGCGAACGGCCACACCACCCTGCCGCTGCATGTGCTGCTTGCCGCCAAGGGTGAGGAAAGGGACCGCCGGCTGCGTATCCTGCAAGCCCCCCCGTATGCCCTTGCCGGGCAGGACGCCACGTTACGCGTGCAGGTGGACGATGCAGGGCCCGGCACCCAGCCCGGCACCGCCGCGGAACTGACCATCAGGACCAGCGATGGCACGCTGCGTACCGTGCCCGTGCGCACCGGGGTTGCGCAATCCGTTACCGTGCCGGTCAGCCACCCGGGGCAGCTTCTGGTCAGCCTTGCGGTCTCGCCCCTGGAAAACGAGGTTTCGGGGCTGAACAACCAGAGCGTGCTGAGCATGACCGGCATACGCGACCGGCTGCGCGTGCTGCTGATTTCGGGCACGCCCAACCAGGGCGAACGCGTGTGGCGGCGGCTGCTCAAGGCCGACCCGGCGGTGGATCTGATCCACTTCACCATCCTGCGCCCGCCCGAGAAGGATGACGGCACGCCGCTATCGGACCTGGCCCTGATCGCCTTTCCCGTGCGGGAACTTTTCCAGGACAAGATCGACCAGTTCGACCTGATCATTCTCGACGGGTTCGAGAACCGTCATATCCTGCCGCGCACCTATCTGGAAAACATTGCCGGTTTCGTGCGCAAGGGCGGGGGCCTGCTGCTGACGGCGGGGCCGGAATTCATCGGTCCCGGTTCTTTGCAGAACACGCCGGTGGGCGATATCCTGCCTGCCCATGTCGCCCCCGAAGGCAGCATGATGGAGCAGCGCTTCCGCCCCACGCTGACGGATGCCGGCCGGCGGCACCCGGTTACGGGCTCGCTCCCCGGTGCGCCGGCGGCAGGCCATGCGCCCGATACGGCCCTGACAGTGCCCGGCGTGTGGGGCCCGTGGTACCGCGCCCTGCGCCCCGACAGCACACATGGCGAGGTACTGATGAACGGGCCCGACGGCGCGCCCCTGCTGGTGCTGGACCATGTCGATCTGGGCCGCGTGGCCCTGCTGTTATCCGACCAGATCTGGCTGTGGTCGCGGGGTGAAGGCGGGGGTGGCCCGCAGGCGGAACTTCTGCGCCGTGTGTCGCACTGGCTGATGAAGGAACCCGAACTGGAAGAGGAACAACTGGTTGCAAGCCTGACCGAAGGCACGCTGAAGGTAACCCGCCACAGCCTGACGACATCGGCCGAAAACACCGTGACCGTGATCTCCCCTTCCGGCAAAAGCCAGGTCCTGACCCTGCGCCCCACCGGGCCGGACGCGACACCCCAGGCCAGCATGCGCGCGACCGAAGACGGGATATGGCAGGTCACGGACGGGGTGCGCACCGCCTATTGCGCACCGACCCAGACTAATGCTGCGGAATTTTCGCAACTGCGCGCAACGGCAAGCAACCTGGGCGACATTGCCGGGCAGACGGGCGGTGGCGTCTTCTGGCTGGGCGAAAGCGGGGCGGTCCATGTGCCCGATATCCGGCTGGCCCCCAAAGCCCCCCTGCACGGGGCCAACTGGCTGGGCTTCGGGCAAGGAGGGGCGCATACGGTCACCGGCAAGACAGCGGCCCCTCTGCTGCCCGCGTGGCTGGCCATGGTCGTGACCCTGGCACTGGTCCTGGCGGGCTGGTGGCTTGAAAGCCGCCGCCGCCCGACTGCCCGATAAGAGCCTGTTTCGACAGTTGGGGGTGGAGTGCTGGCGAGGGATTTTTTCGCCACAAAAGACGCGCCGAGGTCCACCTGACTGACTTTTGAACCCCTCTCCAGGCCCGCCGGGGCGGACCGGCCCTGCCCCCGCGCGCCGTCCGGGCGTAAGGGATGCGTGCCAAAGACCCGTACCGCCACACCCGCCCCTGCCATATGTGCGGCGGGTGGGGCTGTTCTTCCCCCGGGCCGCCTTTTCGCCCGGCAGAGCATGTGATAGACTGGGCGGAGTACAATATTGGACTGACCATGACCCGTTTTCCGCGCCTTGTTTCATCCGCCCTGCTTGCCTGTAGCCTGTCGATGCTCGCCACCGCACCGGCCTGGGCTTCTGACGAGGAAGATCAGGCCGCTGCCGAGGAAGCCCAGCAGAAAGCCGAGAGCGCGAAAGCCGCCAAGCGTGCTGCTCCCCCGGCTGCCATTCCGGGTGCAGCGGGCATGGATGAGGATAGCGGCGACCATGCCAGCCGGGATGTGGAGCCGACAGTCGCCCTGTTCGACGCCATCAACCGGGGCAGCGTAACCGCGGCGCGCGAAGCCATCAATCGCGGTGCCGATCTGCACGGCCATAATATTCTGGGACAGACGCCGCTGGATATGTCCATCGACCTGAACCGCAATCCCATCACCTTTTTCCTGCTTTCCCTGCGCGGTTCGGATAGCACGGTCGGCGGTGCAGGCACCACCATGATCGGTAACGACATGGACGGGGCGACTGGCGATAACGGATCGTATGGTGGCAGGCATGGCGGCCGGGCGGAAAATACGAGCGGCATTCCGCAGCCCAGCATCGGCTTTCTGGGCTTTGGCGGAAGCTGAACAGGACCGTTCAAAGCCGCCATTCGGGGTAGAAAGAGCGATTACGTGCCCGTTCAGGCACAAAAGACCGCCCCTGCCCGATCCGCTTGCCCCGCGAACAGCGTAAGCCCTGGTGAACCGCCTGCTGCGGCATGCACCCCATAACAGCGTATATATCGCAGCAGGGCGTGCAGATGCCGCCTCTACCGGACAAGTTCAGGCCGCGGGGCTGAGTTTTCCTTGCCCCTGCCGCGGTTCAGCCCGCGGCCATGGCGCGCAGGCTTTGCTGGCGCAGATCGTCGAGCGGGCATAGCACGCCCCCACGCTCGAAATGCCAGAAGGTCCAGCCATTGCAGGACGGGGCATTGGTCAACAACGCACCGATCTTGTGGATGGAGCCGCGCTGCGCACCGCTGACCAGTGTTCCGTCAGGGGCCACGGTCGCATTGATACGCTGGCGCTTGTCGTACACCACCGTGCCCGCCACGATCAGCCCCTGTTCCACCAGGCTGCCGAATGGCACGCGTGGGGCCTCGCGCTTGTCCTGCGTGGTCTGGACCGTATCGTCCGCCAGCGGCACTTCACGCGCGACACGGGCCATGGCGGCCTCGACATAGTCGGGGTGGCGTTCGATGCCGACAAAATGGCGGCGCAGGCGGCGGGCCATGGCCGCAGTCGTGCCCGAACCCGAAAACGGGTCGAGCACCACGTCCTTGACCGTGGTGGACGCCAGCAGCACGCGATGCAGCAGGCTTTCGGGCTTCTGGGTCGGATGCAGTTTCAGCCCGTGTTCGTTGCGCAGCCGTTCATTGCCCGTGCACAAGGGCAGGTACCAGTCCGAACGCATCTGCACGTCATCGTTCAGGGCCTTCATGGCCTGGTAGTTGAAGCGATAACGGCTATCCTGCCCGCGTGCCGCCCAGATCAGCGTTTCATGGGCATTGGTAAACCGCCGCCCCCGGAAATTGGGCATGGGGTTGGATTTGCGCCAGACGATATCGTTCAGGATCCAGAACCCCAGATCCTGGAGAATGGCGCCAAGGCGGAAAATATTGTGATAGGAGCCGATCACCCAGATCGTGCCGTCCTTGTGCAGAAGGCGGCGCGCCTCGCCCAGCCAGGCGCGGGTAAAACGATCATATTCCGCAAGGTCGGAGAACTTGTCCCAGTCGTCATCCACCCCGTCGACCAGCGAGTCATCGGGGCGGCGCAGTTCGCCACGCAGTTGCAGGTTATAGGGCGGGTCGGCAAAAATGCAGTCCACCGAACCGGTCGGCAGCGTGCGCATGACATCCACACATTCGCCACGCAGGATCTGATCGAGCGGAAGCTCCATGGAAACCGATTTTGCCCCGCTCATACCTGCTCCTCCGTCAAGATCATGCTCATCCGCAACCGCACCGAGCCGAATGTTTTTCTGTGGTGGGGGGAAATACCCGCCCGCTCCAGCCCCTGCTGGTGCGCGTCCGTGCCGTAACCCGCGTTGCGGGCCCAGCCGTAATGCGGCCAGCGGGCATCAAGCCGCGTCATGATGCGATCACGCAGCACCTTGGCGACGATCGAGGCCGCGGCAATGGACAGGCTGATGCCGTCCCCACCAACCACGGCCTGCGCGCTGCATCCGAAATCGGGCATCTTGTTGCCATCCACCAGCACATGGTCGGGCACGCGCGGCAGGCGGGCCACCGCGCGCAACATGGCCAGATGCGCCGCATGGTAGATGTTCAGCCGGTCGATTTCGTTGCAGGACGCGGCACCCACGCCAATTTCCACCCCCGCCACCTTGGGCAGGCGGGCGGCTATGGCTTCGCGCAGGGCGGGCTTGAGTTTTTTGGAATCATCGATGATGGCGGCAAGGTCATGCGGCACACCGGCCCCGAACACCACGGCAGCGGCGACGACGGGACCGGCCAGCGGGCCACGGCCCACTTCGTCCACTCCGGCGACTCGACCACCATGCTTTTGTTCGAGCAAAAGGCCCGGCATTGCTTCTCCATCCATCCATTTGAAGCGACTCGGCTAAAATTGCCGAGTCGCTTCAACCGCGACTCCGCGGACAAGGAGAAGCATTTTTTTACCCGGGAGCGCAAGAGTCCGGGCAAAATGATTTTTTAAAGATCACTTGCGGCGGGGGATCAGCAGCCAGCCCAGAAGCAGGCTGACAGCCGAAACAAGCCCGATGGAGAGCAGGGGCTTGTCGCGCACGAAGGTCACGGCTTTTTCCACCACACCTTCGCCTTCGTCGTAAAGATCGGCGAAATCCTGCTGCATATGGCCCGTGAACTGGTCGAACTTGCCACTGACCTGCAGACCGATATCCCCTGTAAGGCCACCGGCGGCATCCTTGACATGCCCCTTGATATCGGTAGCCACACCTTCGATCTTGTCTTCGGTTTTCTTGATTTTATCGTCAGCCATGACGTAGTCCTTCCATCGTTGAACCGTGCGGCCTTCGGGCCATGGCGCCTTGGGTGCAGCCCCGGGCAGCACGATTGTGTGTTGCATCAGACCGCAAAAACACGCCTCTGGCTAGGCATGGCTAGTGTAACACATTCGCAGCTCACCGCGCTGACTGTCTCATCCATGCTGTTCATGGAGCAGATGGACGGCACCGTGCTGGCCACGGCCCTGCCCTCCATCGCGCAGTCGCTGCATGTGGGCACGGTCGCAACGTCGGTCGCACTGACCTCCTACATTATCGGGCTCGCCATTTTCATTCCCGCGTCCGGCGCGCTGGCCGACAGGCTGGGCAGCCGCACGGTGCTGATGGCGGCCATCGGCATGTTCGTGTGCAGTTCGCTGCTGTGCGCGCGTGCGCAGTCCCTGCCCTTTCTGGCGGTCATGCGCATGCTCCAGGGCGTGGGCGGGGCCCTGATGGTGCCGGTCGGGCGGCTGGCCATTATTCGCGGCACCCCGCGCGACCAGCTCGTGCGCGTCATGACATGGATGATGCTGCCCGCGACCCTGGGCCCCCTGCTGGGTCCGGTGGTAGGCGGCTTCATTACCACCTGGCTGTCTTGGCGGTGGAATTTCTACCTCAACGTGCCGGTAGGGCTGCTGGGCCTGGCCATGACATGGCGTTTCATTCCCGAAATCCGGGACACCGATACCCCGCCCTTCGACCTGAAAGGCCTGTGGCTGGCCGGGGGCGGGCTGGCTGTCCTGTCCATTTTCGCCGAACTGTTCAGCCATGCGCAGGGAAGCTGGGCGCTGTGGCTGGGCCTGCTGGGCACGGGGGGGCTGCTGCTCGGGCTCTATGCCCGGCATGCAAGCCACACGACCGCCCCGCTGCTGGATTTCGGCCTCATGCGCTTTGCCACCTTCCGCATATCGGTCCTGGCGGGGGCGGCATCGCGCATTGCGGTGGGGTCGCTGCCGTTCCTGCTGCCCACCTTCCTGCAAATCGGGACGGGGCTGAACGCCGCGCAAAGCGGGATTGTCACCTTTGTCGCCCCTGTGGGCGCCATTGTCACACGCCCGCTGGTGCCCGCCGTGCTCAAACGCTGGGGGTTTCGGCGCGTGCTGATGGTCAACGGCGTTTCGGCGGCGGTCATTTTCATCATGATCGCGGCATTCCAGCCTTCCCAACCGCTCTGGACCCTCTCCCTGATCCTGGTGATCGCGGGGGGTGCGCAGGCGGTGCAGTTTACGGCGTACAACACCGTGGCGTATGCGGATATTCCCGCAGCCCATATGAGTGCGGCCACCAGCCTGTATTCCACCATGCAGCAGATCATGCTCTCGGGCGGGATCTGCGTGGCGGCGGGCACGCTGACCGTCATGGGCAGCCTGCAAGGCCATGCCGAACCGACCTTGGGCGATTTTTCGACCGCGTTCCTGGTAACCGGCCTTGTCTCCCTGCTGGCGGCCCCGCTTAGCGCGCGGCTTTCGCCCTCGGCCGGGGCGGATATGAGCGGCAACCGCGGCTGACCCGCGACTGCCCGACGCCCGGATAGACTGCGCACCCTGCCGCTGGGCCTGCCCTTGATCCCAGGCCGTGCCCTTTGGCTTTGGCCTTTGACCTTGCCTTCTGGCCGCATTCCGGCCCGTACCCGGCCCGCGTACGGGCGGCACTTGCACGGCGCATTCGCGCGCTGGCACATACCCCCGCAATTTTTAACGATATTACGTAATTATAATTTGGATTTTATGTTGTAAATTTCGGCAACAGACTTGATCTTCTCCTCCCGGCCCCGCACAGAAGATATGACGTACGATAGACATAATCAGACAATATTTCCCCTTGTGCCCAGGCCACTCCTGTCTGCCCCATAGAATTCAGGTAAACGAGAAACGCGCTGCATGGACGAACACAGTCAGGCCACCCCTTCGCCTTCCCCTACTGCCATCCCGCCCGCTCCACGCAGAAAATGGCTTATGCTTGCGGGCGTGGTCCTAGTCGGGGCTGGTGTGCTCGGCTTTGCCTTCCTGCGCCCCCACAGCAGCACCACCGGTTCGCATGGCGGCCGGCACAGCCGTAGCGGCGGTGCCGGCAGCACGGCCCAGCCCGTGGCGGTGCAGACCGTCCATGCCGGGGCCATGCCCGTGGTGCTGACGGAACTGGGCACGGTGGTGCCCGTCACCAACGTGACCGTGCAGACCCGCGTGGACGGCTACCTGACCGATGTGCTGTTCACCGAAGGCCAGCATGTCCATAAAGGCGACCTGCTGGCGATCATCGACCCCCGCCCCTACCAGGTTCTGCTAGACCAGTACCAGGGCCAGCTTGACAGCGCGAAGGCGCAGTTGGAGCAGGCGCGGGTGGACAATGCGCGCTACCAGCGGCTGATCAAGCAGGACAGTATCGACGCCAAGACCGCGCGGGACCAGGAATTCACGGTCGAGCAGCTTGAAGGGACGGTCAAGGCCGACCAGGCGCTGGTGGATAATGAAAAACTGCAACTGATCTACTGCCATATCACCGCCCCGGTCGATGGGCGCATTGGCATTCGCGCGGTGGACCGCGGCAATTACGTGACGGCCGCGCAATCGGGCGGACTTGCGATTTTGACGCAAATGCAACCGATCTCGGTCATCTTCACCCTGCCCCAGGACCAGCTTCCCCAGGTGCTTGACGAATTGCAGGCCAACAGGCCGCTTGCGGTCGAAGCCTGGAACAGTGCCAACACCCAGAAAATTGCTGATGGCACGGTCAGCGCGCTCGATAGCGCCATCGACACCGCAACGGGCACCGTGCGCCTGCGCGCCATTTTCCCCAATGCGGATGAACATCTGTTCCCCAACCAGTTCGTCAATGCGCGCCTGCTGGTCAAGACGCTGGACAACGTGCTGCTGCTGCCGGTCACGGCGTTGCAGACGGGCCCGTCCGGCCAGTTTGTCTATGTGGTCAAGCCCGACAGCACGGTAGGTGTGCAGCCCGTCGCCACCACCGTGTCGGACGGAACCAACACGGTCGTGACCACGGGGCTGAAGGATGGCGATCGCGTGGTAACGGACGGCACCGACCACCTGCGCGACGGCTCGAAGGTCACCATACCCGACGCCACCCCTGCCAGCGCGCAGGGCAGCACGGCGACGCAACCGCAGACCCCTGCGGCCCCTGACGCGGCGCCTGCCGGCACCTCCGCCATTCCCTCCGGCACGCCTTCTGGCGCTCCTTCTGGCACGTCTTCCGGTTCGGCTCCGGGTGTTCCGGCTGGCTCACCGCCGGGCACGCCCCCCGGAACGTCGCCCGCCCAGGGCGGCGCCCCCGGTAGCGCGCAGGGTGGTTCGACACCGTGAACCCTTCAGCCCTTTTCATCCGCAGGCCGGTCGCCACCACCCTGCTGATGCTGGCCATTTTCCTGGTCGGCCTGCTGGGCTACCATTTCCTGCCCGTATCAGCCCTGCCGCAGGTGGATTACCCCACCATTACGGTGCAGACCTTCTACCCCGGCGCCGGCCCCGACGTGATGGAAACCTCCGTCACCGCGCCGCTGGAAACCCAGTTCGGGCAGATGCCCGGGCTGGACCAGATGACATCGCGTTCATCGGGCGGGGCATCCATCATCACGCTGCGCTTCGGGCTGTCCATGTCCATGGACGTGGCGGAGCAGGAGGTGCAGGCCGCCATCAACCAGGCCAATTCCCTGCTGCCCACCGACCTGCCCGCCCCCCCGATCTACGCCAAGATCAACCCGGCTGACGCGCCGGTGCTGACACTGGGCATTTCATCCTCCACCATCCCCCTGCCGGAGGTGGAAGACTACGTGGACACCCGCCTGGCGCAGAAGATCAGCCAGATTTCGGGCGTGGGGCTGGTGACCCTGTCGGGCGGCAACCGCAAGGCCATACGGGTGCGGGTGAACGTGCCCAAGCTGACATCCTACGGCATCGACATGGACACGCTGCGCACGACCATCGGCAACGTGAACATCAATTCCCCCACAGGCACGTTCGACGGGCCCAAGCGGGCGGCGACCTTGCGGGTCGATGGCCAGATCACCAACACGGACATGCTGCTCAACCAGGTGATCGCGTATCAGGATAGCGGGCCGGTGCGCGTGCGCGATATCGCCACGGTGGTGATCGGGGCGGAAAACACGCAGCTTGCCGCGTGGTCGAACCTGACCCCGGCCCTGGTCATGAACGTGCAGCGCCAGCCCGGTGCGAACGTGATCGAGGTGGTGGACAACATCAAGGCCGCTCTGCCCGCCCTGCGCGAAACCCTGCCGCCGGGCATCGATGTCACGCCGCTGACGGACCGCACCACCACCATCCGCGCATCGGTGGCCGATGTACAGGTCGAACTGTTTCTAGCCCTTGTGCTGGTCGTGGCCGTCATTTTCGTGTTCCTGCGCAATATCCCGGCCACCATCATCCCCAGCCTGTCCGTGCCGCTTTCCATTATCGGCACGCTGGCGATCATGTACCTGCTGGGCTTTTCGCTCGATAACCTCTCGCTCATGGCGCTGACCATCGCCACCGGCTTCGTGGTGGACGACGCCATCGTGATGATCGAGAACATCTCGCGCTACGTGGAAGCGGGTGAGGACCGAATGACCGCGGCCCTCAAGGGTTCGGGGGAGATCGGGTTCACCATCATCTCGCTGACGATCTCGCTGATCGCGGTGCTGATCCCGCTTTTGTTCATGAGCGACGTGGTGGGCCGCCTGTTCCATGAATTCGCGCTGACCCTGTCTGCGACCATCATCATTTCCGCCGTGGTGTCCCTGACACTGGTGCCCATGATGTGCGCGCGCATCCTGTCCGAACGCCCCCATGACACGACGCAGGCCGCGACATTCTTCCAGCGCCTGTCCGCGCGGATGGAGATCGCGACCGAAAAGCTGATCGCGGGATATGACCGCATGCTCGACGTGGTCCTGCTCCACCGGCGGCTTACACTCGGGGTGGCCGTGGGCACGCTGGTGCTGACGGGCATTCTGGGCTGGTTCATTCCCAAGGGGTTCTTTCCCGTGCAGGATACGGGGATCATCCAGGGCATTTCCGTTGCGGAACAGACCATTTCCTTCGACAGCATGAAGGAACACCAGCAGGAACTGGCCCGCGTCCTGCTCAAGGACCCCGATGTGGTCTCGCTCTCCTCCTTCGTGGGGGTGGACGGGCAGAACGCGACCCTCAACCAGGGCCGTTTCCTGATCAACCTCAAGGCCCATGACGACCGCAGCGGATCGGCAACGCAGATCGCCCAGCGCTTGGAACAGGAAACCGCACAGGTGCCCGGCATCAGGCTGTATCTGCAACCCGTGCAGGATCTTTCGCTCGATACGACCGTAACAGCGACACAATACCAGTTCCTGCTCGAAAACCCCGATTACAACGCGTTCAAGACCTGGGTGCCCAAGCTGATCGAGCGCCTGCAGGCCGAGCCCTCGCTCATGGACGTGACATCGGACCTGCAGGCGGCGGGGCTGGTCGCGCGCGTCACGCTGGACCGGGCGACGGGGGCACGCTACTCCATTACCCCGCAGACGGTCGATAACGTGCTGTATGACAGTTTCGGCCAGCGGCAGATTTCCACCATCTATACCCAGGCCAACCAGTACCGCGTGATCCTGGAGGCCGATCCGCGCTTCCAGCGTTCGCTGACATCGCTCGACCAGCTTTACCTGCCCGGCATCAGCGGCAATGCGGGGGAAAGCTCGTCCGGCCCCACGCGTTCGCCCACCTCCGGGCTGGTGCCGCTGGCCGCCGTCACCACCGTCACGCGGGAGACGGCCCCCCTGCTGCTGACCCATTTCGGGCAGTTCCCGGCCACGACCATTTCCTTCAACATCCGCCCCGGCTACGCGCTGGGGGATGCGACGGCGGCCATCCGCCGGGTGGAAAAGGAGATCGGCCTGCCGTCGGCCTTCCAGACATCGTTCCAGGGAACGGCGGCGGCCTTCGAAGGCTCGCTGGGCAATGAAATGTTCCTGGTGGTGGCCGCCCTTGTCGCGGTCTATATCGTGCTGGGCGTTCTGTACGAAAGCTTCATCCACCCGATCACCATCCTGTCCACGTTGCCATCGGCGGCTATCGGCGCGCTGCTCACGCTCATGGTCGCGGGGGCGGGGCTGGATGTCATGGGCATTATCGGCATCGTGCTGCTGATCGGCATCGTCAAGAAAAACGCCATCATGATGATCGACTTCGCCCTGGATGCCGAACGCGAACACGGCATGGATTCCCTGCAATCCATCCGAACCGCCGCAACCCTGCGTTTTCGCCCTATCCTTATGACGACACTGGCCGCCATGCTGGGGGCGGTGCCCATGGTCATCTCGCACGGGACGGGTTCGGAACTGCGCTTCCCGCTCGGGCTGGCCATTATCGGCGGGCTGGCGCTGTCGCAACTGCTGACGCTGTTCACGACACCGGTCATTTACCTGACACTCGACACCTGGGCGCATAAATGGAAGACGCGCCACCCGACCCCACCGGCCCAACCCACGACCGGGCCCGCTCACCCGTGAGCATCAGCCGGTTTTTCATTGCCCGGCCGGTCGCCACCACCCTGCTGGCCATGGCGCTGGTCCTGGCGGGGCTGCTGGGCTATCGCAGCCTGCCGGTCTCGGACCTGCCCAATGTGGACCTGCCGGTGATCCAGATCCAGGCGCGCCAGCCCGGTGGCTCGCCCGAGGAAGTGGCGAGTGCGGTGGCAGCCCCGCTGGAGCGCCATCTGGGCCAGATTGCCGATGTCACGGAAATGACATCCCAGTCCTCGGACAGCCAGACGCGGATTACGCTGCAATTCTCGCTCAACCGCGATATCAACGGCGCCGCGCGCGATGTGGAGGCCGCACTCCAGGCCGCGCGGGCGGACATGCCCTCCACCCTGCGGCAGAACCCCAGCTACCGCAAAGCAAACCCCAACGGCGCGCCGATCCTGATCTTCACGCTGACATCGGCCACCCATACCCGCGCGCAGCTTTACGACTACGCCACCAATGTGCTGCTCCAGCACCTTTCCGCCATTGACGGCGTGGGCCAGGTCGATATCAGCGGCAGCGCCCTGCCCGCCATCCGGGCCGAAATCAACCCCCTGCCCCTGTTCCGCTACGGTGTCAGCTTCGAGGATATCCGCGCAGCCCTTGCCTCGGCCAATGCGCATACGCCCAAGGGGATCATAGACCAGAACGGCATGCGCTTTACCCTGGACACGAACGACCAGGTCAGCCAGGCCCAGGGCTATCGCGACCTGATCATTGCCTGGCGCAACAGCCGCCCCGTCCGCCTGGCCGACGTGGCCGAGGTGCGCGACAGCGTGGAAGACCTGCGCAACGCCGGCTATTACAACGGCCAGCCTTCCATTATTGCCGTGGCCTTCGCCCAGGCCGGGGCCAACGTGATCCGCACGGTCGACCAGATCAACGCGCAACTGCCCATGCTGGAATCGGCCCTGCCCGGCGGGGTGGACCTGCATGTGGCCCTTGACCGGTCGCTGACCATTCGCGCGGCCTTGGCGGATACGCAGCTCACGCTGATCATTTCGGTGGTGCTGGTGGTGCTGGTGGTGCTGTTTTTCCTGCATTCGGCCCGCATGACACTGATCCCCGCCGTGGTGGTGCCCACATCCATCATCGCGACCTTCGGCTTCATGGCGCTGTGCGGCTTTTCGCTGGACAACATGTCGCTCATGGCGCTGACGGTCTCCACCGGCTTCGTGGTGGATGACGCCATCGTGGTGACGGAAAACATCGCCCGCTACATAGAGCAGGGCTTCCCCCCGCGTGAGGCCGCCATCAAGGGCAGTAGCGAGGTCGCCTTTACGGTTACCTCCATTTCCATCTCGCTGGTGGCGGTGTTCCTGCCCATCATGCTCATGGGTGGGCTGGCGGGGCGGCTGTTCCATGAATTCGCCATCACCATCACCATCACCATCATGATCTCGCTGGTGCTGTCGCTGACCCTCACCCCCATGATGGCGGCGTATCTGCTGCGGCCGTCTGGCAAGCCGGCGGGTGGGACGACGGGGGGATCGAGGCTCTACCGCGCCATCACCGGCGGCATCCTGCGTTTTCTGGACATGTTGCAGGCAGGCTATGCGCGTTCGCTGGACGTGGCCCTGCGCCACAACCGGCTGGTGCTGTGCAGCATACCCGCGACACTGGTGCTGATCGTGGCGCTGTTCCTGCAAATGCCCAAGGGGTTTTTCCCCGTCGAGGATACGGGCATCATGATGGGCCACCTGATGGGTGACCAGTCGGTATCCTTCGCGGCGCTGAGCGAAAAGCTGACCGGCGTGCAGGATGTGCTGATCCACGACAAGGACGTGCAGAGCGTTTCGTCCTTTATCGGCGGCCGTGGTTCTTCCAACCAGGCCAACCTGTTCCTTCAGCTCAAGGACAAGAGCGAACGCACCGACACCCCAACGGACCTGATCGCCCGCGTCAACCGCAAGCTGCGCAAGCTGGTGGGCGCGCAGTTCTTCCTGATGGAGCCGGGCAGTATCCGCACCGGGGCGCGCCAGAGCAACGCGGCCTACCAGTATTCGCTCTCGGGCAATGACGCCACAAGCCTTTATAGCTGGACGGACAAGCTGCTGGCGGCCCTGCGCACCCACCCCGAACTGACGGACCTGTCGTCGGACGTGCAGGAGGCGGGCAGCGCGATCAACACCCAGATCGATCGCGATACGTCATCACGCGTCAATATCACGCCCCAGCTTCTGTCCAACACGCTCTACGATGCATTTGGCCAGCGTTCGGCATCGGTCATCTACAACCGGCTGAACCAGTACCGTGTCATCATGGAAGCCGATCCCGCCAAATGGTCCAGCCCGGAAAGCCTCAAGCAGGTATGGATCAGCGTGTCGGGCGGTTCGGCGTCCGGCGGCACGGCGTCGAACACCATCCGTGTCAGAAACGCCACCGACACCAGCGTCACCAGCACATCGACCAGCCAGAGTGCGCTGTCCTTCAAGAACCAGATCGCCAACTCCCTGGCGGGCGGGGCCGGGGCTTCCAGCGGCTCGGCCGTCAGCACCTCGTCCGAAGCCATGGTGCCGCTGACACTGGTCTCGACCCTGGTGCCCACGCATACGGCCCTGTCGGTCAACCATGACGGCCAGGCCGTGGCGGCGACCATCTCCTTCAACCTGGCCAAGGGTGTCTCGCTGGGGCAGGCAACCCAGATCATCAACGAAACACGGGTCGCCCTGCATATGCCCAATACGGTGCAGGGCAGTTTCGCAGGCAATGCGGCGCAGTTCCAGAAATCGGTCAATAACGAACCGGTGCTGATCCTGGCAGCGCTTGTTGCGGTCTATGTCACGCTGGGCATCCTGTACGAAAGCTACGTGCATCCGCTGACGATCCTGTCCACCCTGCCTTCGGCCGGGGTGGGTGCGCTGCTGGCGTTGCAGATGGCGGGGGAGGAATTCTCCCTTATCGCGCTGATCGGGGTTATCCTGCTGATCGGTATCGTCAAGAAAAACGCCATCATGCTGGTCGATTTCGCCATTACGGCCGAGCGCGAGGGCGGGCACACGCCGCTGGACGCCATACGCTCGGCCTGCCTGCTGCGCTTTCGTCCCATTATCATGACCTCGGCCGCCGCAGCGCTGGGGGCGGCCCCCCTTATCGTCGCCCATGGATACGGGTCCGAATTGCGCCGCCCGCTGGGTATTGCCATTGTAGGCGGGTTGATTGTCAGCCAGGCGCTGACCCTTTACACCACGCCTGTCATTTACCTGACACTCGACAGATTACGACTGCGAGCCCTGAACCTGCGCCTTCGCCCGTTCTTTTTCCGCACCACCAAGCAGGATAGCTGATGCCTCCGTCATCTTTCTTTTCGTCCCGTAGCGGCTTCTGGCGCATTGGCACGCTGCTGACCCCGCTGGTCCTGACCGGGTGCATGGTCGGGCCGAATTACAAGCGGCCCGCAGCCATTGTTTCCCCCCAGTTCAAGGAACTGCGCCCTGCCCCCGGCTGGGACTACGCCAAGCCGCAGATGGCCAGCCTGCCCAAGGGGGCGTGGTGGACGATCTATAACGACCCGGTGCTGAGCGGGCTGGAAGCCCAGGTCGAAATCAACAACCAGAACGTGGCGCAGTACGAAGCCCGCTACCGCAATGCACGTGCGACCATCAACGCCGTGCGCGCGCAGCTTTTCCCCACCCTGAGCGGGGCTTTGTCCTTCAACCGCCAAAGCTCCGGGCGTGGTTCGCGCTCTTCTGGCACCATCATCAATTATGGCGGCACGGAAACCAGTGCGGCCTCCAATTCGACCGAGAACACCTATGCCATGGGGCCCACCGCATCGTGGGATCTGGATCTGTGGGGCAAGATCCGCCGCCAGATCCAGGCCCAGGTGACCGAGGCCCAGGCCAGTGCGGCCGACCTGGCCAATGCCAGGCTGTCCTACCAGGCCCAGTTGGCCACGGCCTATTTCAACATGCGCTACGAGGACAGCCTGCGCGACCTGCTGGACCGCAACGTGGCGTTTTACGAACGCTCCTACCAGATCACCCAGAACCAGTATAACGCGGGCACGGCCGACCCCACGACGCTCATGCAGGCCAAGACCCAGCTTGAACAGACACGGGCCCAGGCCACCGCCACAGATGCCGCGCGCGCGCAGTACGAACACGCCATCGCCATCCTGATCGGCAAGCCCCCGGCAGAACTTTCCATCCCGCGCGGCGCGCTCTCTCGCACCATTCCGCCCATTCCGGTGACTGTGCCCGCCCAGTTGCTGGAACGCAGGCCCGATATTGCGGCGGCCGAACGCCGGATGGAGGAATATAACGCCCAGATCGGTGCAGCCATTGCCGCCTTCTACCCGGATGTGAAGCTGACGGCCTCCTATTCCTACAGCGGCGACCCGGTGGGCGCGCTGGTGCAGGTGGCCAACCGGATCTGGTCGCTGGGCGCTTCGGCCACGGAGACCCTGTTCTCGGGCGGTTCAAGAACCGCCGCGGTGCGTGAGGCGGATACGAATTACGATTACTATACCGCCGCCTATCGCCAGACGGTCCTGACCGCCCTGCAGGAAGTGGAAGACCAGTTGGCCAATCTGCGGGTGCTGTCGGACCAGGCCACCCAGCAGGCCGTGGCCCTGGACGCCGCCACCCGCGCGGCCAGCATTGCGTTCAACCAGTATATGGCGGGCACACAGATCTATACCACCGTCATCACGGCCGAAGTCACGGCCCTGTCCAATGCACAGACCGCGCTGTCGATCCAGCAGAGCCGCATGCTGGACTCCGTCAGCCTGGTCAGCGCGCTTGGCGGCGGGTGGGAGGCATCGGAACTGCCCAGCAAGGATTCCATGCAGACGGACAATCCGTTCCTGCCGTCCTTTATCCAGAAAGACAAAAATTAACCCGGGCACCGATTACCGGCACCCGGGTTTTGTCATTCCTGTTGCTGAAAGCCTGAAAAGCCCACCGCGCGGTCTTCTCGTGCGGTGGGCTTTTTGCTGCGTTTTTTCCCGCGCGCCCTATTTCATGACCGAACGGCCGAAGAGAAGGGCGACCACGAGAAAGGCCACGAACAGAATGATGGCCAGGAAAAACAGGATTTTCGCCACTCCTGCCGCCGCGGAAGAAATGCCGCCAAAGCCGAACACACCCGCGACAAGCGAGACGACAAGAAAAAATAAAGCCAGTTTCAACATACGAGACAGCCTCCTGTTTTTCCCCTGCCATCCCCCAAGGGAAGGGCAGGACCAATTATTGACGGCGTTTGAGCAAGGCCCCGGCAAGGAAGCCCGCGAAAGCGCTGGTGGCAAGAGCAAGGCCCGGCTGGTCGATCACGATATCCCTGCACGCCTCGCTTGCCGCACAGCGTGAGTGGGGCTGCAAGGCATCGTAACTTTTCAGCCGGCTGAAAAGACCCTCCACGCCATCCTGCACACTTCCAACGCCCTCTTCCAGCACATAATGAACTTTACGATCAGCGCTCATTGAAAAACGTCCTTCCACACAAAGGGTTTAGGGAGCGTTAACATAACGGCACCCTTGCGTTCCGCCCATGCCCGGCCAGGCTACCCCAGCAGCGCCACAACGTCATGCTAGGCCAGGGCACGTGCCGGGGCTAACGCCAGTCCTGTAACGCCTGTCCTGCCGGCCCGGCCTTCCCTAGATTTCGGCCGAACGCCAATATGGCGCACCACCCGGATCGGGCTCACCCCCGATCATGGCCCGCAGCCGCGCCGCATAGGTTCTGAAAGCGGGGCTGTCGGGGCTACGGTCAGGCAGATTCAGCACGATCTCGCCCGTTATATGGGCGGGCGGGCCGCCGGCCAGCACCACCACACGGGTCGCCAGACGCAGGGCTTCCTCTATGTCGTGGGTCACGAACAGAACGGTCTTGCGTGTCTGCGCCCAGATCCGGCCCAGTTCTTCCTGCAAGCCGCTGCGCGTTATGGGGTCCAGGGCGCCGAATGGTTCGTCCATCAGCAGCAGGTCGGGGTCCACGGTCAGTGCCCGGGCAACCCCCACGCGCTGCCTCTGCCCACCTGACAGGCGCCGGGGCCAGCGCGTGGCCTCACCTTCCAGTCCGACCAGTTGCAGCGCCTTCAACGCCCGCTCACGCCGGGCCGTAGCCGCAAGGCCAAGCCCTTCAAGCCCGAATTCCACATTGCGCATGACCGAACGCCACGGCATCAGCCTGGCGTCCTGGAACACCATGGCCCGGCTGCGTCGTCCGCCCTCCACCTGACCGGACCCCACGGCACAGGCCCGCCCGCCCACCAGCCCTTCGGTCGGGCGGACCAGCCCCATCAGCACCCGCAGCAGGGTGGACTTGCCAACGCCCGACGGACCCAGAACGGCCACGAATTCCCCATGCCGCAGGCTGAGGCTGACATCGCGGAAAACAAAGCTTTTCCCGCCATCATGCGAAAAGCCCACCTTGTCCAGGCGGGCCACCATGTCTGCCTCGGTCATGGTTGCCACCGGAGAACCCAGTTGCGAACGAGACCGAACAGGAAATCGGTAATTGCGTACAACAAAGCCATGGTCAGCATGTAAACGACGACCACGTCCGTCGCCAAGAGGCTGGATGCCTGCATCATGCGTGCGCCAATGCCCGGCACGCCGAAAAGCTCCGCCGCCACCACGGACATCCACCCCTGCCCTAGCCCGGTGCGCAGCCCTGCCATGATGCCGGGCGCCGATGCGGGCAGCACGACCTTGAGCAACCGGCCCCAGAAACCGCCATGCCCGAAGGCTGCCGACAATTCGAACAGTTCCGGGTCAACCCCGCGCACAGCACTATGGGCGGCGTAGAAATTGATCCAGAAAACCGAGATCGCGATCACGAAGGTCGCCCCGGCGGTGTTCAGCCCGAACCACAGAATGGCAAACGGCACCCAGGCCAGGCCGGGCACCGGCCGCAACAGGCGCACCACCCCTTCGAGCAGATTGTCCAGCACGGCACCCATGCCGCACAGAATACCCATGCCAGCCCCTAGGACGGAGCCGATCAGCAGCCCGAGGCAATAATGGTGCAGGCTGTCCAGAATGGCCTGCTGCCAGAAACCGCCGCGAATTTCGGCCAGCCAGGCCGGTCCCAGATCGCTTGGCGCGGGTACCATGCCAGCCGGCAAGGCACCCAGACGCACGGCAATTTCCCACCCGCCGAAGAAAAGAACCAGCCCGAGAAGACTCAGCCCGATACGCGTTGAACGACCCAATCCTTCCTTCACTGCTGGGCCTGCCGCCATAATGTGAGGTCAAACAGGTCTTCCACCGGCTGTTCCTGGCGCAGCAGCCCCTGGGCTACCTCGAAAGCCTGAAGCTCCTTCACCGAGCCTTCGATCCGCGCGGGATCGCTGACAAAATCCGGGGCCGAACGCTCCAGCGCCTTTTTCATGATATCATCGCTCAGCAGGCCGCCGCCCAATGCCTTCTGCACGTAAGGTGCCGCATCGTCGGGCTTTTGCGCCAGCAGGGTGGTGGCCCGCACGAACAGGGCGGTCAGCGTCTTGGCCCAGGCCTGGTGATCGGGCGTATTGGGGCGGACAATCGCCAGCACGGACCCCGGCTGATCGGGCATCATGTCATGCCCGGTGGCAAAAATCCGCGCACCGGGAACGCGCGCCGTCACCACCGTCACCGCAGGTTCACGCAGGACGGCGGCATCCACCGCACCCGCCAGGAACGCCTGCTGCGCCGCGTCGATATCCAACCCGACAATGGACGCCACAGAGTTGATATCCGCAACGCCAAGCTGCTTCTTCAGCCAGTAGCGCGCCAGCGTGTCCGGCACGGAACCGGGGGGCTGGGCAGCCAGCTTCGCTACATGTCCCTGCGTCTTGCTGAACTGGCCCAGCGCGTCCTTCATGCCCTGCGCGGACAGCCCGCCCGCCGATCCAGCCTGCTGGCCAACCTGCTGGGCGGCTGCGGCAAGTGCCCCGCGTGCGACGACCGAGAGTTCCTCGACCGAGCCCACGGCCACCACCTTGACATCCACGCCGTGCGCGCGTGCCTGCAACAGCGGCAGAACGCCCGCCACATAGGCATCGATCCGGCCTGACACCAGGGCCTGAATGGCCTGCGGGCCAGAGGTAAAGCGTACAAGCTGCACGTCCAGCCCGGCCTGTTTGGCCCAGCCCATTCCGTCCAGAACGAACAGGGCAGACGAACCCAGAACCGGAATGTAACCGACACGCACGGTCTCATTCGCTTCGGCCCGGCCCGACACCCCTGCCGCGAACAGGCTGACACCCACAAGCAGCTTCAGAAATAAACGTCTCATATCATTACCACCCCGCCCTGGCAGGCTATATACTCACCACACATCGTGGAGCGCCACATTATCTCACACTTTATATAAGTGAAAATATAAAATTTCCTTGTTTTTACAGAATTTAGATCACTTCCACGCTTCAAAATCGACTGAACATAAAAAAAGCCGGCCCGAAATTCGAGCCAGCTTTTTTAAAAGCAACGGGTTAGTGCCGATCAGGCAGCCAGATCCTGCTTATCTTCAACCTCAGGGCGGGGGCCGCTATCCTGGCCCTTCGCGCTGACATCGCGATCCACCAGTTCGATCACCGCCATCGGGGCCGCATCGCCATAGCGCACGCCAGCGCGCAGGACGCGCGTGTAACCACCCGCACGGGCCTTGTAGCGCTCGGCAATTGCCGCAAACAGCTTGCGAACGATCACATCGTCACGCAGCACGGCATGGGCCTGACGACGGGCGTGCAGGTCGCCGCGCTTGCCGAGCGTAATCAGCTTTTCCACCACGGGGCGAAGTTCCTTCGCCTTGGGCAGGGTCGTGGTGATCTGCTCGTGCTTGATCAGGGCCACAGCCATGTTGCGGAACATGGCTGCACGATGGGAAGAAGTAACGCCGAGCTTCCTGCCGGCAATACGGTGACGCATGGTTCAGTTCCTAGATGTCTGAAAAGGTGACTTAAAACGGCTCATCAAGCCGCTTGGCCAGCTCTTCGATATTTTCCGGCGGCCAGGCCGGCACATTCATACCCAAGGACAGCCCCATGGAGGTCAGAACTTCCTTGATTTCGTTCAGGGACTTGCGGCCGAAGTTCGGCGTGCGCAGCATTTCCTGCTCGCTCTTCTGAACCAGGTCCCCGATATAGATGATGTTGTCGTTCTTCAGGCAGTTGGCACTGCGCACCGACAGCTCAAGCTCATCGACCTTGCGCAGCAGGTTGCGGTTGAACGGCAGGTCATCTTCCGGCTCATCCGCCTGGACCGGGCGCGGCTCATCGAAGTTGATGAAGAGCTGGAGCTGGTCCTGCAGGATGCGCGCGGCCAGGGCCACGGCGTCTTCCGGCGTTACCGCGCCATTCGTCTCAACCGTCAGCAGCAGCTTGTCATAATCGGTGACCTGCCCCACACGCGTGGGCTCCACCTTGTAGGACACGCGCTTGACGGGCGAATAAATGGCATCCACCGGAATAAGGCCGATCGGCGCATCTTCCGGGCGGTTGGACGCCGCCGCAACATAGCCCTTGCCCGTATTGACGATGAATTCCATGCCAAGCTTCACGCCGTCATCCAGCGTGCAGATCACGAGATCGGGATTCATGATTTCGATATCATGCCCGGTCTGGATCTGGCTGGCGCGAATTTCGCCCGGGCCGGTCGCCGTCAGCACCATGCGCTTGGGCCCTTCGCCGTGCATGCGCAACGCCAGCTGCTTGATGTTGAGGACGATGTCGGTGACATCTTCGCGCACACCCGCAACAGACGAGAACTCATGCAGCACGCCGTCGATCTGCACTGCGGTGACAGCCGCCCCCTGAAGGGAAGACAGCAGCACGCGACGCAGCGCATTGCCCAGCGTCATGCCGAAACCGCGCTCCAGAGGCTCCGCCACGACGGTTGCGATGCGGGCGGGCTCGACACCGGATTCGACTTCAAGCTTCTCTGGCTTGATCAGAGATTGCCAGTTTTTCTGAAGGACCAAGGTACCGGCCTTTCAATAGGAAAAATCACTGCCGGGCAGCGATTTCTCTGAAGTGGACACAACAACTGAAAAGCGGCCCCTGCGCAGGGGGCCGCTTCCCGCTCAGGCGTTAGACGCGACGGCGCTTGCGCGGCCGGCAGCCATTGTGCGGAACCGGCGTCATATCACGAATGGAGGTAATGACAAAACCAACAGCCTGCAGTGCCCGAAGAGCGCTCTCACGCCCCGAACCGGGACCGGAAACTTCGATCTCGAGCGTTTCCATGCCGTGTTCGCGGGCCTTGCGGCCGGCATCCTCGGCAGCCACCTGCGCCGCATACGGCGTGGACTTGCGTGACCCCTTGAAGCCCTGCGCACCAGCGGAAGACCAGGAGATCGCATTCCCCTGCGCGTCCGAAATGGTGATCATGGTGTTGTTGAATGTGGAGAGCACGTGCGCCACGCCAGAAATAATGTTCTTACGTTCTTTTTTGCGAACACGCGGTGTTGCGGCTTTCGCCATGTCTTTTCTACCCCAGCCCCTGCCCGGATCCTGCATGTGCAGGCCGGGCTTTTAGCAAAAATTGGATTAACGCGTGACTTTCTTCTTGCCGGCGATCGCCACGGCCTTGCCCTTGCGGGTGCGGGCGTTGGTGTGGGTCCGCTGACCACGCACCGGCAGGCCACGACGGTGGCGCAGGCCACGGTAGCAGCCCAGGTCCATCAGGCGCTTGATGTTCATCGCCACTTCGCGGCGAAGGTCGCCCTCCACGCGGTAATCGCCATCGATCACTTCGCGCAGCTTCTGGATTTCATCGTCGCTCAGCTCGTTCACGCGCTTGGCTTCGGAAATACCCGTCGCCTTGCAGATGTCCGCAGCCCTTGTCGCGCCAATCCCGTAAATATACTGAAGCCCGATCACAACCCGCTTGGTGGTCGGGACATTCACGCCGGCAATACGTGCCACGCCTTATACTCCTGTTCGCCCGCCTTGTCGGCGAACGGCTCATAGCCCTTCTATGGGCGGATTTCACTTGGTGGCCGCGAAATATACCGACCACCGGCACAAGTCAACGAAAACTGTTCACTTCTTCGTGAGCGCAGGGTTTTCCCCAAGCGCTGCTTCGATTTCCGCGGTCACGCCTTCAGCGGGAAGCATCCCGTTTATGGTGTGGAGAAGACCCAGTTTTTCATAAAACGGTAGAATCGGCGCCGTCAGCTTCCGATACTCCTTCAACCGCTCCACGACTGTCTCACGCTTGTCGTCGGCACGGCGCTTGAATTCATGGCTGCCACAGGCATCGCACACGCCGGCCTGCTTGGGCGGGTTGGAGACCTCGTTATAGGTCCGCCCGCAATTCGCGCAGGTGAAACGACCGGAAATCCGGTCGGCCAGGATTTCCTCATCCACGTTCAGGAACAGCACCACGTCGATGCGCTTCCCGTCCGCCTTGAGCATCTGGTCCAGTTCCTCGGCCTGCGCGAGCGTGCGCGGAAAGCCGTCTAGGATAAACCCGTTCTGGCAATCCTTCTGGGCGATACGATCCTTGAGCATGGCAATGATCAGGGCGTCGGGCACGAGCTTGCCGGCATGCATCAGGGCCTTCGCCTCCGCCCCGATGGCGGAGCCGCTGGCCACTTCGGCACGCAGCATGTCCCCGGTCGAGATCTGTACCAGCCCATAACGCTCTTCCAGCAGTTTGGACTGTGTTCCCTTGCCGGCACCCGGGGGGCCCAGGAAAATGATGTTCATCGCCGGATAATCCTCTGCTTCCTCGCACCCCGTCCCTTGCGCATCAGACCCTGGTACTGGTGCGCCACCAGGTGCGATTGAATCTGCGTGACCGTATCAATCGTGACCGAGACGATAATGATCAGGCTCGTCCCGCCAAAGTAGAACGGCACATTATAGTGGCTGATCAGTATCTGTGGCAGAAGACACACGGCAACCATGTAGGCGGCGCCGATTGTCGTCAGCCGCGTCAGTATCCGGTCGAAATAGGATGCCGTCGCAGCGCCGGGGCGCACGCCGGGAATAAAGCCACCCTGCTTGCGCAGGTTATCGGCCGTTTCCGTCGGGTTGAAAGTGACCGCCGCATAGAAATACGAAAAGAAGATGATCATCAGCGCATAGAACAGCATATAGAGCGGCTGCCCCTGCCCCAGTTCCTCACCCAGGAAGGACACCCAGCCCGGCAGGGACTTCCCGTTCATCAACCCCGCCAGCGTGACGGGAATAAGCAGCACGGATGAGGCGAAAATGGGCGGGATGACCCCGGCCGTATTCACCTTGAGCGGCATATGCGTCGTATCGCCGCCGAACATGCGCTGGCCCATCTGCCGTTTGGGATACTGGATCACCACGCGACGCTGCGCCTGTTCCATGAAGACGATGAACATGATCGTCACCGCCGCCAGGACAAGGAACAGCAGCACGAAAATAGGTGAAAGTGCCCCGGTGTACCCCAGTTCGAAGAGGCTGGCCAAGGCGTGCGGCAGGTTGGCGACAATACCGGCGAAAATGATCAGCGATATGCCGTTGCCCACGCCGCGCGACGTAATCTGCTCGCCCAGCCACATGAGGAACATGGTACCCCCCACCAGGGCGGTCACACAGGTGACCAGGAACAACGGGCCAGGATTGACCACCGCAGCCCCGCTCTGCACGTTCTCCAGCCCCAGGGCGATGCCATAAGCCTGGAAGACGGCGATCAGCACCGTCAGGTAGCGCGTGTAGGCGTTGAGCTTCTTGCGCCCAGACTCCCCTTCCTTCTTGAGCGATTCAAGCGAGGGGATGGCGGTCGACATCAACTGCACGATAATCGACGCTGAAATGTAGGGCATGATATTCAGGGCGAACACCGTCATGCGCCCCAGCGCACCGCCGGTGAACATGTTGAACATGCCCAGAATACCGCCCTGATGCTGCGCAAGCAGCTGCCCCATAACCGTGGCGTCCACTCCGGGAACCGGAATGTAGGTGCCCAGGCGATAAACAATCAGGGCACCCAGCGTAAACCAGATCCGCTTCTTGAGTTCTGTCGCCTTGGCGAACGAGCCGACGTTAAAGTTGGCAGCCAGTTGTTCGGCCGCGGAAGCCATGCATCCGTCCTTTCACACAAACAGCGCCACCACGGGGTGTGGCGACGCTGGCATGTCGGCCCGGAAAATCCAGGCCGCATTTCCGATACGAACAGGAAAAAGGGAGAACAGTTGCAAGCACCGTTCTCCCCTGCCCATGATCAGGAGGCGCTGGCTTCCACCACCGGAGCCGCCAGCAGCGTGATGCTGCCGCCGACCTTCTCGATAGCCGCCCGGGCCGAGGCCGAAACGCCCGACACTTCGAACGTGACGCCCTTTGTCAGCTCACCCTCGCCCAGGATACGCACCCCGGCGTACTTGCCGGTGCCGACTAGGCCAGCCTTCTTGAGCGCTTCTTCCGTCACCGGAGCACCGTTTTCAAGCTTGCCATCCGCCAGGGCCTGTTCGATCGCACCCAGATTAACGGGGGCATAGACCTTGCGAAAGATGTTCTTGAAACCGCGCTTGGGCAGACGACGATAGATGGGGAGCTGACCACCTTCAAACCCGTTCAGGGACACACCCTCACGTGCCTTCTGGCCCTTCACACCCTTACCGGACGTCTTGCCCTTGCCGGAACCGATACCGCGCCCAAGGCGCTTCTTGCGGTAGCGCGAGCCTTCGTTATCGCGAAGTTCATTCAGTTTCATGTCAATCCTCCACCTTCACCAGGTGGGCTACCTTGCGGACCATACCCCGTGTGGACGGGGTATCTTCCAGAACCTTCTCACGGCCGATCTTGTTCAGACCCAGCCCGATCAGGGTTTCTTTCTGGCCGGGCTTGCGACCGTTTCCGGAGGCAACCTGCACGACCTTGAAGGTTTTTTTCTCAGACATCGGCGGCCTCCGCACCGGCAGCCTGGTCACGCTTGCCGAAAATCTCAGCCACTTTCTTGCCACGACGGTTGGCGACAGCACGGGGGCTGGCGCAGCGCGTCAGGGCGTCGAACGTCGCCTTGACCATGTTGTGGGGGTTCCGGGTCCCCAGGGACTTGGCCACCACGTCATTGATCCCGAGGCTTTCAAACACGGCGCGCATCGGCCCACCCGCGATGATACCCGTCCCGGCTTCCGCCGAACGCAGGATCACCTTGCCGGCACCGAAATGGCCCGCCACGTCATGATGCAGCGTGCGCCCTTCCTTCATGGGCACACGGATCATGGCGCGCTTGGCACGTTCCGTCGCCTTGCGGATCGCCTCAGGCACTTCACGGGCCTTGCCCGCGCCGAAGCCCACACGCCCCTTCTGGTCACCAACGACGACCAGAGCAGCAAAGGCAAAGCGCCGACCACCCTTCACAACTTTCGCGACGCGATTGATGGTAACCAGCTTGTCTACCAGCTCATCAGCTTCGCGCTCACGCTCACGGCCGCCACGACCGCCTTCTCTTGGTTCACGAGCCATTGCGTGATCCTTTCCTCAGAAGGAGAGACCGCCCTCTCGGGCCGCCTCCGCCAGGGCCTTCACACGCCCGTGATAAAGATAAGATCCCCGGTCGAAAACAACCTGGGAGACGCCAGCCGCAACGGCACGCTGTGCAACCAGCTTGCCAACAGCACCAGCGCTGTCCTGCGTTGCGCCGGTCTTGAGGCCAGCCCGCAGTTCCTTATCCAGCGTGGACGCCGAAGCGAGGGTGATACCCTGCGCGTCGTCGATCACCTGAGCGTAAATATTCTTGCCAGACCGGAAGACCGACAGACGAGGACGGCCACCAGCCTTGCGGCGAAGCTGGAAACGAAGGCGCGCACGCCGCCGGTTCCGCAATTCCTGCTGAGTGCTCATTATTTCTTCTTGCCTTCCTTGCGACGAATGGTCTCCGTATCATAACGCACGCCCTTGCCCTTGTAGGGTTCCGGCTTGCGGTAGCTACGAATGTCCAGTGCCACCTGACCCACACGCTGCTTATCAATCCCCTCTACCACGACAGCCGTCGGCCGCGGGGTGGAAATCTTGATACCAGCCGGGATCGGATAGACCACGTCGTGGGAAAAACCGAGATTGAGCACCAGGTTGGAGCCCTGCACGGCTGCACGATAACCGGTGCCGTTGATTTCCAGGGTCTTGGAGAACCCTTCGGAAACACCCTTGACGGCAGACGCGATCAGCGCACGCGTGGTGCCCCACATCATGCGCGCCTGGCTGGCGGTGCCAACCGGCTGCACGACGACCTTGCTGTCCTGCACTTCCGCGGTAACGTGCGAGGAAATCGGCAGGGACAACTCGCCCAGCTTACCTTTGGCCTTGAACAGGCCATCCACGATGGAAACGCTGACCCCTGCCGGCACATCCACGGGATACTTGCCTACACGTGACATGTATGTATCCCCCTTAGAATACGCGGCAGAGGACTTCGCCGCCAACATTGGCGGCCCGTGCCTCTACATCGGACAGAACACCACGCGGCGTGGACAGGATGGAAACACCCAGCCCGGCGCGCACGCGCGGCAGTTCCTTGATTTTGGAATAAACGCGGCGGCCAGGGCGGGAAACGCGCTGGATTTCACGAATGACCGGCTCACCCTCGGCGTATTTCAGCTCGATGTGAAGCTGAGCGATACCCTTGCGGATTTCCTCACGCTTGTAGCCACGGATGTAACCCTCGCGCTGCAGCGCCTCAAGCACATTGGCACGCAGGCTGGACGCCGGAGCCACGCAGGAGTTGTGACGCGCACGCTGAGCGTTACGAATACGGGTGAGCATATCACCCAACGGATCAGAAAGTGACATGTCCCGCCCTTACCAGCTTGCTTTCACCACTCCCGGAATCTGGCCGGTAGACGCCAGATCACGGAAAGCGATACGACACAGCTCGAACTTGCGGTAGTTACCGCGAGAACGGCCGGTCAGCTTGCAACGCAGCCGAACGCGCACGCGAGAGCCGTTACGCGGCAATTCAGCCAGTTTCAGGGACGCGTCAAACCGGTCTTCCACGGGCAGAGACCGGTCCATTACGATATTCTTGAGAGCGGTACGCTTCTCTTTATCCCGTGCCGCCATGCGCGCGCGCTTCGCATTACGCAGGATGGCAGATGTTTTAGCCATACAACTTTACCTCCGGAACCCTTCGAAAACCTTCGATGGTTTTCCAAGATCACACAATTACGCCAGCCTGTATCACCCCACGAAGGGAAGATCAAATGCCTTCAGCAGAGCCTTGGCTTCCGCATCGGTTTTAGCGCTGGTTACAAACACGACGTCCATGCCGCGCACATCATCCACCTTGTCGTAATCGATTTCGGGGAAGATGATCTGCTCTTTCAGGCCCAGCGCGAAGTTGCCGCGTCCGTCAAAGCCTTTTGTCGCGGGCAGGCCGCGGAAATCGCGGATACGCGGCATGGCGATCGTCACCAGGCGGTCGAGAAATTCGTACATTCTCACCCGGCGCAGGGTCACCTTGCAGCCAATCGGCAGACCTTCACGGATCTTGAAACCCGCGATCGCCTTCTTGGCCAGCGTCTTCACGGGCTTCTGGCCCGCGATCAGCGTCATTTCCGCAACAGCGGCATCAAGCTTCTTCTGGTCACCCGCGGCTTCGCCAACGCCCATGTTCAGGACGATCTTCTCGAGCCGGGGCACCTGCATTTCATTGCTGTAGCCAAACTGCTCTTTCAGCTTGGCCCGCATTTCGTCCTTGTAGCGCTGTTGAAGGCGCGGAAGGGAACGACTTTCGTTATGCGCACTCATTCCAGGTCTCTCAGCTTTCAATCACTTCGCCAGTTGCTTTCGCAACACGAACTTTCTTGCCGTTTTCCAGCACCCTGAAACCAACGCGGGTCGGCTTCTTGGAGGCCGGATCAACCAGCTTCAGATTGGAGAGATGAACGGGCGCTTCACGAGCAATAATGCCGCCTTCTTCACCCATGCGGGTCGCACGCTGGTGGCGCTTGGCAATCGCCACGCCACGAACCACGGCGCGATCCTCGGAAGGACGAACTTCCAGAACCTCTCCCTGCGTCCCCTTGGAGGAACCGCTGATGACGAGAACCGTATCGCCTTTTTTAATACGGGCAGCCATTACAGCACCTCCGGCGCCAGAGAGATGATCTTCATGAACTTCTTTGCGCGCAGTTCACGCACAACCGGTCCAAAAATACGCGTGCCGATCGGCTCCTGCTGCTTGTTGATCAGCACGGCCGCGTTCCGGTCGAAGCGGATGGCGCTCCCATCGGGACGGCGGACGGGATAAGATGTCCGCACGATAACCGCCTGGTGAACGTCGCCCTTCTTCACCTTCCCACGGGGGATGGCTTCCTTGACGGAAACGACGATCACGTCGCCGACCGAGGCGGACTTCCTCTTGGAACCGCCCAGCACCTTGATGCACTGCACCTGACGCGCGCCGGAATTGTCGGCGACCTCAAGGTTGGTCTCGGGATGGATCATAACCTAATATCCTTACGTTAGGCCGAAGCGACCGCTTCCGCGCCCACGGCGTCGCCGTTGCGGGAAACCACGGTCCACGTCTTGCGCCGCGAAATGGGAGGACATTCCTCAATCCGCACGGTATCCCCGACCTTGCAGATATTGTCTTCGTCATGCGCCGCGTACTTCTTGGAACGGCGAATGAACTTCTTATACAGCGGATGCATGACGCGCCGATCGACAAGAACCGTAACGGTCTTGTCCATCTTGTCGCTGGTCACACGCCCGGTCAGGACGCGCTTGGGCATCGGCTAACTCCTCAGGCATTGGCGGCGGATGTTTTTGCACCCGCCACTGGCTTAGTATTTTGCGCGACAATCGTCTTGATGCGCGCAATTTCACGACGAACCGTACGGATACGGCTCAGGGACTCGTTCTGGCCCGTGGCCTGCTGGAAACGCAGGTTGAGCTGTTCACGCTTCAGCTCGACAAGAAGGCTCTGCAGCTCGTCAGCGGTCTTCGCACGCAAATCAGCCGGCTTCGTTGCCTTTGCCATCTCACGCATCTCCAATTCGGGTCACGAACTTGGTCTTGATCGGCAGCTTTGCCGCACCAAGAGCCAGCGCTTCACGCGCCAGTTCCGGCGGCACACCTTCGATCTCGAACAGGATGCGACCAGGCTTCACACGGGCCACCCAGTATTCCGGGGAACCTTTACCGGAGCCCATACGCACTTCCGCGGGCTTTGTCGAGACCGGAATGTCCGGAAAGATACGAATCCAGACACGACCGGCACGCTTCATCGCGCGGGTGATGGCCCGGCGGGAAGCTTCGATCTGGCGCGCGGTGATCCGTTCGGGCTGAAGCGCCTTGAGACCAAACGTGCCGAAGTTCAGCGTGGTGCCGCTTTTGGCAAGACCGTGAATGCGGCCTTTATGAGCTTTACGGAATTTTGTCCGCTTCGGGGAAAGCATTGTATTTTATCCCTCTCCTCAGCGCTGAGGAGCCTGTTCGGCCGCCCTGCGATCCTGAGCCAACGGATCATGGGCCAGAATTTCGCCCTTGAAGATCCAGACCTTCACACCGCATGCACCATAGGTGGTCATGGCGGTTGCCGTGCCGTAATCAATATCGGCGCGCAGCGTGTGCAGCGGCACGCGACCTTCGCGATACCACTCGATGCGGGCGATTTCCGCCCCGCCCAGACGGCCGGAGCAGTTGATACGAATGCCCTGCGCGCCAAGGCGCATGGCGGACTGCACGGCGCGCTTCATGGCGCGACGGAAAGCCACACGACGTTCGAGCTGCTGGGCGATGTTCTCGGCCACCAGGGTCGCGTCGATTTCCGGCTTGCGGATCTCGACGATGTTCAGCGCAACATCGGTGCCAGCCATACGGGTCAGCTCCTTGCGCAGCGCGTCGATGTCCTGACCCTTCTTGCCGATCACCACGCCAGGACGTGCCGCGTAGATGGTCACGCGCGGCTTCTTGGCCGGGCGTTCGATCACCACGCGGGACACACCCGCACCCGCCAGCCGACGGCGCAGGAAGGCGCGCAGCTTCAGGTCTTCGTGCAGCAGGCGGGAATAGTCGCTGTCTGCGTACCAGCGGCTGTCCCACGTGCGGTTGATACCGAGCCGCAGCCCGATCGGATTGACTTTATGTCCCATACCTCAGGCCGCCTTCTGCTCGGTGGAAGCCGCTTCAGGCTCGACCGCCCGCTCAGCTACAACAATCTTCAGGTGACTGAAAAACTTCTCAACGCGTGCGGAACGGCCACGCCCACGGGCGTGGAAACGCCGCATGACAATGGACTTGCCCACTTCGGCCGTCTTGACCACCAGCTGATCGACATCGAGCTGATGGTTGTTTTCCGCGTTGGCGATCGCGCTTTCCAGCGTTTTCTTGACCTGCTGGGCAATGCGACGCTTGGAGAATGTCAGCGTCGCAATTGCCTGGGAGGCAGGTTTGTTGCGGATCAGGCCGGCCACAAGATTAAGCTTGCGGGGGCTGACCCGGATATTACGCGTGATAGCTTGCGCTTCTGTTTCCGCGAGCGTGCGCGGATGCTTCGGCTTGCTCATCTGTGGTCTCAGCCCCGCTTCGACTTCTTGTCAGCGCCATGCCCGTGAAAGGTGCGGGTGGGAGAAAATTCGCCAAACTTATGGCCAACCATGTTCTCCGTCACCTGCACAGGCAGGAACTTCTGACCGTTGTAAACACCGAATGTCAGTCCCACGAACTGAGGAAGAATCGTGGAACGACGTGACCAGATCTTGATCACTTCATTGCGGCCCGATGCGCGGGATGCCTCAGCCTTGCTCAGCAGATACCCGTCGACGAACGGACCTTTCCAGACGGAACGTGCCATCTTCTATTGCCCCTTACTTGCCGGTCTTCCGGCGACGGATAATCAGACCGTCCGTCCGCTTGTTGACCCGAGTTTTGTAACCTTTGGTGGGCTTGCCCCACGGCGTAACCGGATGACGGCCACCGGACGTACGTCCTTCACCACCACCATGCGGGTGATCGACCGGGTTCATGACGACGCCGCGGTTATGCGGACGACGACCCAGCCAGCGACCGCGACCGGCCTTGCCCATGTGCTGGTTCATGTTGTCGGGGTTCGAGACCGCGCCAACCGTCGCCATGCATTCACCGCGCACGACACGCAGTTCACCGGACTGGAGCTTGAGCTGGGCATAGCCCGCGTCCTTGCCCACCAGCTGCGCATACGTGCCGGCCGAACGTGCCATCTTGCCGCCAGCGCCCTGCTTCAGCTCGATGTTGTGCACGATGGTCCCCACCGGAATGGCGGCCAGCGGCATGGCGTTGCCCGGCTTGATGTCAACGCGCGCACCCGCGATGATGGAGTCGCCCACCTTCAGGCGCTGCGGAGCCAGGATATAAGCCAGTTCGCCGTCTTCGTACTTGATCAGCGCAATGAACGCCGTGCGGTTCGGATCGTATTCAAGACGCTCCACCGTGCCGACAACGTCGAACTTGCGACGCTTGAAGTCGACATAACGGTAGGACTGCTTGTGCCCGCCGCCACGGAACCGCGACGTGATACGGCCATTGTTGTTACGGCCGCCCGTCTTGTTCTTGCCTTCAGTCAACTGCTTGACCGGCTTGCCCTTCCAAAGGTCGGACCGGTCGATCAGAACCGTACCACGCAGGCTGGGCGTGACAGGATTAAAGTGCTTCAGTGCCATTAGTTTCTACCCCTGGTCACGCCAGCTTTGCCGTCAGATCGATCGACTGACCTTCGGCAAGCTGAACAAACGCCTTCTTCACGTCGGAACGCTGACCCAGACGCCCCTTGAAGCGCTTGGCCTTGCCCTTCTGGATCAGGGTGTTGACGCCAACAACCTTCACCCCGAACAGCGTTTCGACGGCGACCTTGATTTCAGGCTTGCTGGCCGACATCGCGACCTTGAACACAACCTGGTTCTTTTCGGAAAGCGCGGTCGCCTTCTCGGTAATCACGGGAGTGCGCACGATATCGTACAACGCCTCCCGCGAGAGACGCGCGGCTTTCTTGCGCAGCGCAAGAATGTTGGTCATGCCAGGCGCTCCTTCAGTCCTTCAAGGCCGGCCTGCGTGATCGCAAGCACCTCGTGGTTCAAAATATCGTACACGTTCGCGCCGATCGTGGGCAGAACGTCGATGCGCGGCAGGTTCCGCGCGGCGCGCACGAAGTTCTCGTCAACCGCACCGTCGACAATGAGCGCCGACACCAGGCCAAGTCCCTTGAGCTTGACAGCCAGTTCGCTGGTCTTGCTCACGCCGGTCGCGGACTGCAGGACGATCAGCTTGCCGTCGCGTGCCTTCTGCGACAGGGCGGAGATCAGACCCAGGCGACGGACCTTCTTGGGCAGGTCGTAGCCATGATCGCGCGAAACGGGACCATGCACCGCACCACCTGTCCGGTACTGCGGCGCGCGCAGCGAACCCTGACGTGCGCTACCCGTGCCTTTCTGGCGGTAGGGCTTCTTGGTCGTGCCGGACACTTCGCCCATGCCCTTGACCTTGTGCGTGCCCGCACGGCGCTTGGAAAGCTGCCAGTGCACGACGCGTGCCATGATGTCCGCGCGGGGTGCGACGGCAAAAATCTCGTCAGGCAGCGTGGCGGAGCCAGCGGTGCCGTTATCAAGTGTCTTGATTTCGATTTCCATGATCTCAGCCCTCCGCCGTCACAAGGCCGGCCGGATAAGGCGCGTCACCATGGCGGGCTTTCTTGATCGCGTCACGGATGAGAACGACACTGTTCTTGGCACCGGGAATGGAGCCACGAACCATGATGAGATTCTTTTCCGGATCGACCGCAGCGATTTCCAGATTCAAGGTGGTCACGCGTTCATCGCCCAGGTGACCGGCCATTTTCTTGTTCTTGAAGGTCTTGCCGGGATCCTGGCGGTTACCGGTCGAACCATGCGAACGATGCGAAATGGACACACCGTGCGAGGCTTCCAGACCGGCAAAATTCCAGCGCTTCATGGCGCCAGCAAATCCCTTGCCCTTGCTGGTCCCCGTCACGTCGACCTTCTGGCCGACCACGAAATGGGACGCAGACAAAGTAGCGCCGATTTCCAGAGCGGCATCCGCCGCCACCCGGAATTCACGAACCACTTTCTTGGGCTCAACCTTCACGCGGGCAAAATGGCCACGATTGGGCTTCGTTACGTTCTTCACCTTGGCCTTGCCCATACCAAGCTGCACGGCAACATAGCCGTCACGCTCTTCTGTACGGGCGTCGACCACCTGCACGTCATCAACATGCAAGACGGTGACAGGCACATGCGTGCCATCTTCCTTGAACAGTCGGGACATGCCCAACTTCTTTGCGATCAATCCGGTGCGCATCGTCTGGACCTTAGAGTTTGATCTCGACATCCACGCCAGCGGCGAGGTCGAGCTTCATGAGAGCGTCCACGGTCTGCGGAGTAGGCTCAACAATATCGAGCAGGCGGCGATGAGTCCGAATTTCGAACTGCTCGCGGCTCTTCTTGTCAACGTGGGGAGAACGGTTAACCGTAAACCGTTCGATATGCGTCGGCAGCGGGATAGGACCCCGAACCCGCGCACCCGTACGCTTCGCCGTATTTACAATCTCCTTCGTGCTGTTGTCGAGCACGCGGTGATCGTACGCTTTCAGGCGAATGCGGATGTTCTGGTTGTCCATTTGTTTCTTAGTCCAACACTTAACTTGTCCGGGAAACCCGGCCGCCAAGTAAGACCCCGGCCGAACAACTCAGCCGGGGCCACTCAGTCTCGTATCCGTTATCGATTACTCGACAATGGTAGCAACAACGCCAGCACCAACCGTGCGGCCACCTTCGCGGATAGCGAAGCGCAGGCCTTCATCCATGGCGATCGGAGCGATCAGCTCCACATCCATGGCGCAGTTGTCGCCCGGCATCACCATTTCGGTGCCTTCGGGCAGATGCACAACACCCGTCACGTCCGTCGTACGGAAGTAGAACTGGGGACGATAGTTGGTGAAGAACGGCGTATGACGACCGCCTTCTTCCTTCGTCAGGATGTAGGCTTCAGCCTTGAACTTCTTGTGCGGGGTGATGGAGCCGGGCTTCGCCAGAACCTGGCCACGCTCGACGTCTTCACGCTTCGTGCCGCGCAGCAGGGCACCGATGTTGTCGCCGGCTTCACCGCGGTCAAGCAGCTTGCGGAACATTTCCACACCAGTCACGGTCGTCTTGACCGTCGGCTTCAGGCCAACGATTTCGATTTCGTCACCGACGTTCACCACGCCACGTTCGACACGGCCCGTCACCACGGTGCCACGACCGGAGATGGAGAACACGTCTTCGATCGGCATCAGGAACGGACGGTCAACCGGACGCTCGGGCTGCGGGATGTAGGAGTCAACCGCATCCATCAGGTCGAGAACGCGGTTTTCACCGATTTCCGGGTCACCGTCTTCGAGGGTCACCAGAGCGGAGCCCTTGACGATCGGCACATCGTCGCCGGGGAACTGATAGGAAGACAGAAGTTCACGAACTTCCATTTCCACCAGCTCGAGCAGTTCGGGATCGTCAACCTGGTCAACCTTGTTCAGGAACACGACCAGAGCCGGCACACCGACCTGACGGGCAAGCAGGATGTGCTCGCGGGTCTGGGGCATCGGGCCGTCAGCCGCGGACACAACCAGGATCGCGCCGTCCATCTGCGCCGCACCCGTGATCATGTTCTTCACGTAGTCGGCGTGTCCGGGGCAGTCGACATGCGCATAGTGACGCTTGTCGGTTTCGTATTCCACGTGAGCGGTGGAGATGGTGATGCCACGAGCGCGTTCTTCGGGAGCCGCGTCGATCTGGTCATACGCCTTGAACTCGGCGCCGCCCTTCTTTGCCAGCGTCTTGGTGATCGCTGCCGTCAGGGACGTCTTGCCATGGTCAACGTGACCGATGGTGCCGATGTTGCAGTGCGGTTTGTTCCGCTCAAATTTAGCCTTAGCCATTGTCTACTCCATACCCCAAAAAATATTCGGGCTGCAGTTGTTACAAGCACGCCTTCCCCGCCCAGGGGAAAGCAGAACTCTCATGGATTACCAGCGGTAGTGACTGAACGCCTTGTTGGCTTCAGCCATACGATGCGTGTCTTCGCGCTTCTTCACGGCCGCGCCGCGATTGTTCACGGCGTCAAGCAGCTCGTTGGACAGGCGGTCCTGCATGGTGTTCTCACCGCGCTTGCGCGCAGCGTCGATCAACCAGCGGATAGCCAGCGCCTGACGGCGGTCCGTGCGAACTTCGACCGGCACCTGGTAGGTGGCGCCACCAACACGGCGCGAACGCACCTCTACGGCCGGCTTCACGTTGTCCAGCGCACTGTGGAACAGCGCGATCGGATCAGACGCATTGCCGCTACGGCGTGCCATGGCATCAAGCGCGTCATAGACGATCTTTTCTGCGGTGGACTTTTTACCATCGTACATCAGGGCGTTCATGAAACGCGTGATGACGACATCTCCGAACTTCGGATCGGGAAGGATCTCGCGCTTTACGGCGCGATGACGGCGACTCATACCTGGACTTCCTCTTACTTCGGACGCTTGGCGCCATAGAGCGACCGCCGCTGGCGCCGCTTGGCGATACCCTGCGTATCGAGAACACCACGAAGGATGTGATAACGAACACCCGGCAAGTCCTTCACACGACCGCCGCGGATCAGCACAACGCTATGTTCCTGAAGGTTGTGACCTTCACCAGGAATATAGCTAACCACCTCATAGCCGTTCGTCAGACGCACCTTGGCGACTTTACGCAGTGCGGAGTTCGGCTTCTTAGGTGTCGTCGTGTAGACGCGGGTGCAAACGCCGCGCTTTTGGGGGCACCCTTGCAGCGCGGGCACTTTATTGCGCTTCACCGCAGGCTTGCGCCCCTTGGCAATGAGCTGGTTGATGGTCGGCATGCGCCTTTCCCGATCCTTACACAATTCGGCCGGCCAGTCCTGTTCCGACTGCCGACTTTCATTAAAAAGATCCCATTCGGCATTCGCCGGAATGAGGCTATATTGACATCCGGCTCCGCTTCCGCCGGAAGCCGACCGCATGCTTGAAACTCGTACAGAAAACCTGCTTGCTCGAACCACCCCGGGGGATGGCCGTAGCTGAGGGCTGCTAACTACCCTTCCCCCCCATGGAAGTCAAGCGTTGCCCGACGATTCTCTTGTCCAATCGTCGTTCGGACAAAAAAAGGGCCGGACCACGTCCGACCCTTTTCCCTGGCCTGACAGGCCAGCGCTTATTCGGCCGCGGAACGGCTGACGCGCTGGCGATCCTGCTCGGCGGCAATCGCGCGCAGGCGCTTCATCACACTGCCCGTGCCGGCCGGGATAAGACGCCCGACAATCACGTTTTCCTTCAGGCCCATGAGCTTGTCGACCTTGCCGGCTGTCGCCGCTTCGGTCAGCACGCGCGTGGTTTCCTGGAAGGATGCGGCAGAGATGAAGGACTGGGTCTGCAGAGACGCCTTGGTGATACCCTGCAGCACCGGCATGGCCTGTGCCGGACGCTCACCGGCGTTCAGGCACTTGGTGTTCTCCATCTCGAACTCGATCCGGTCAACGGTTTCGCCGATCAGGTAGGTCGTGTCACCGGGCTCCAGGATTTCAACCTTCTGGAGCATCTGGCGCACAATCACCTCGATATGCTTGTCGTTGATCTTCACGCCCTGCAGACGATAGACATCCTGAATTTCGTTGATGAGGTAGTCGGACAGCGCCTCGACCCCCATCACCTTCAGGATATCATGCGGCACGCGCGGACCGTCGACCAGCGGGTCACCCTTTTCGACAAAGTCACCTTCCTGCACGGAAATATGCTTGCCCTTGGGGATGAGGTATTCCTGCTCCTCGCTGGTCTCGTCGTTTTTGACGACGATGCGGCGCTTGGACTTGTAGTCCTTGCCGAATTCGACCCGGCCTTCCATTTCCGCGATGATGGCGTGATCCTTCGGGCGCCGGGCTTCGAACAGCTCGGCCACACGCGGCAGACCACCCGTAATGTCACGGGTCTTGGAGCCTTCACGCGGCAGGCGGGCCAGCACGTCACCTGCGGCGACCGAAGCACCGTTCTCCACCGACAGCAGGGTTTCGGGGGAGAGGAAGTAACGGGCATCAGAGCCGTTATCGAGCTTCACCACTTCGCCGTTGGCGTCCTTGAGCTGGAGGCGCGGACGCAGATCGACGCCCTTGCCTGCCTGCTTGTAGTCCACCACCACCTTGGAGGTCAGGCCCGTGACTTCGTCCATACGCTCGACAAGCGTGATGGAGTCGATCAGGTCGAGATATTCGACCTTACCAGCCTTCTCGGTAATGATCGGCAGGGTGTAGGGATCCCACTCGGCCAGCTTCTGGCCGCGGGCCACCTGCGCGCCATCGGTGATGAGCAGTCGCGCACCGTAAGGCACACGGTAACGGGCCTTTTCGGCACCGTTGTCATCCGTCAGCAGCACTTCGCAGTTACGGGCCATGACGATTGGCACGTTCTGACTGTTATGCACGACGTTGCGGTTGCGGATAACCACCCGCCCTTCGCGCGATGCCTCGATCATGGACTGCTCGGCACCACGCTGCGCCGCACCACCGATATGGAAGGTACGCATGGTCAGCTGCGTGCCGGGCTCACCGATGGACTGTGCGGCGATAACACCCACTGCCTCGCCGATGTTCACCGGCGTGCCGCGGGCCAGGTCGCGGCCGTAACACGCACCGCAGACGCCCACGCGGCTGTCGCAGGTCAGGACGGAGCGGATATGCACCACTTCCACCCCGGCGTTCTCGATCCGCTCTGCATCCGCTTCGTCGATCAGGTGGTTGCGCGCGATCAGCACATCGCCCGTTGCCGGGTCGATGATATCGCTCGCCACCGTCCGGCCCAGGATCCGCTCGGACAGGGAGGCCACGACCTCGCCACCGTCCATGACGGCGCGCACGGTCAGACCGCGTTCGCTCTCGCAGTCTTCCTCGATGATGATGCTGTCCTGCGCCACGTCGACCAGACGGCGTGTCAGGTAGCCCGAGTTCGCGGTTTTCAGCGCGGTATCGGCCAGCCCCTTACGCGCACCGTGGGTGGAGGTGAAGTAATCGAGAACCGACAGGCCTTCCTTGAAGTTGGCGATAATCGGCTGTTCGATAATTTCACCGGACGGCTTGGCCATCAGGCCGCGCATACCGGCAAGCTGCTTCATCTGCGCCGGCGACCCACGGGCCCCGGAATGGCTCATCATCCACACGGAGTTGATGGGCTTGCCGATTTCCTGCCGCGAGATTTCCTTGGTCATGGCGGCCTGCACTTCATCCGTGCAGCGCGACCAGGCATCCACCACCTTGTTGTAGCGTTCGCCAGCCGTGATTAGACCGTCCTGATACTGCTGTTCGAACTCCTTGACCTCGGCTGCCGTGCGATCGACCAGTTCCTTCTTTTCAGCCGGGATGATCATGTCATCCTTGCCGAAGGAAATGCCCGCCTTGGCGGCATGACGGAAGCCGAGCGCCATGAGCCGGTCGCAGAAAATGACCGCCTCTTTCTGCCCGCAATGACGATAGACGGTGTCGATCACGTCAGAGACGGCTTTTTTCGTCAACTGACGGTTGATCAGCCCGAAGGGAACCGCCTCGTTCTTGGGCAGGATCTGCGCGATCAGCACGCGTCCGGGCGTGGTGATGGCCATTTCATAGGACAGCTTGCCGTCGGCATCCACACGCTCGATCCGCGCGCGGATCTTGTCATGCAGTTTCAGCGCGCCGGCACTAAGCGCGTATTCCACTTCCTTGACGGAAGCGAACGTGGTCGCACCCGCCTTGATCAGCGCGCCGGTCTTGTCGTCATATTCGCTGCGATCGGGCGTTGCCTTGAATTCAGGCGTTTCAAGGCTGAGGTAATACAGCCCCAGAACAATATCCTGCGACGGCACGATGATCGGCTTGCCGTTCGCGGGGCTGAGGATGTTGTTGGTCGACATCATCAGCACGCGGGCTTCAAGCTGTGCTTCAAGGCTGAGCGGTACATGGACGGCCATCTGGTCGCCGTCGAAGTCAGCATTGAAGGCGGTGCAGACCAGCGGGTGAAGCTGGATGGCCTTGCCTTCGACCAGAACCGGCTCGAACGCCTGGATGCCAAGACGGTGCAGCGTAGGCGCACGGTTCAGCAGCACGGGGTGTTCGCGAATGACTTCTTCAAGAATATCCCACACTTCGGGACGTTCTTTTTCCACCATCCGCTTGGCGGCCTTGATGGTGGTGGCGTGGCCGTATTTTTCCAGCTTGGCGTAAATGAACGGCTTGAACAGTTCCAGCGCCATCTTCTTGGGCAGGCCACACTGGTGCAGTTTCAGCTCGGGGCCGACCACGATGACCGAACGGCCGGAATAGTCGACGCGCTTGCCCAGAAGGTTCTGACGGAAGCGGCCCTGCTTGCCCTTGAGCATGTCGGACAGCGACTTCAGCGGGCGCTTGTTCGCACCCGTAATGGCGCGGCCACGACGACCGTTATCGAACAGCGCATCCACCGCTTCCTGCAACATGCGCTTTTCGTTACGCACGATGATATCGGGCGCGCGCAGTTCCATCAGCCGCTTGAGACGGTTGTTACGATTGATGACGCGACGATACAGGTCGTTCAGGTCGGAGGTCGCGAAGCGACCGCCATCCAGCGGCACCAGCGGACGCAGTTCCGGCGGAATGACCGGCACCATGTCCAGGATCATCCATTCCGGACGCGAGCCGCTTTCGGCAAAGGCTTCGATCAGCTTGAGGCGCTTGACCAGCTTCTTGCGCTTGGCTTCGGACGTGGTTTCCTTGAGTTCCTGGCGCAGTTCGACCTTTTCAGCGTCGCAGTCGATGCGTTCGAGAACCTTCTTGATCGCTTCCGCACCGATCCCGACTTCAACGCCCTCGTCACCATATTCGTCCATGGCGTCGAGATACTGTTCCTCGGTCAGCAGGGAATACTGCTTGAGCGGCGAGGTACCGGGTTCGAGAACCAGATAGCTCTCGAAATACAGGACCTTTTCAAGATCCTTCAGCGTCAGGTCCACCATCAGCCCGATGCGGCTGGGCAGCGACTTCAGGAACCAGATATGGGCGACCGGGCTGGCAAGCTGGATATGACCCATGCGCTCGCGGCGCACCTTGGCCAACGTGACTTCCACACCGCATTTTTCGCAGATGATGCCGCGAAACTTCATGCGCTTGTACTTGCCGCACAGGCATTCGTAGTCCTTGATCGGACCGAAGATGCGCGCGCAGAACAGGCCGTCGCGCTCGGGCTTGAACGTACGGTAGTTTATGGTCTCGGGCTTCTTGATTTCACCGAAGGACCAGGACCGGATCTGCTCGGGTGAGGCAAGCTGGATCTTGATCTGGTCGAAGGTCATCGCCTGGCCGGTCTGGCCAAGAATTTTCATGAGTTCATTCATGTGCAGAAGCCCCCAAAGGGAAACGGAGAGCCAAAGCCGTGGCCTTGGCCTCTCCCTTGAAATAAGAATGGATCAAAGCGGGGAAATCCACCGTCACTCGGCCCCCTGCTCCAGCTCCACGTTCAGACCCAGGGACTTGAGTTCCTTGATCAGCACGTTGAAGCTTTCGGGGATACCGGCCTCGAAATCGTCCTGCTCGCGCACAATGGCTTCGTAGACCTTTGTACGACCCGAGACGTCGTCCGACTTCACGGTCAGCATTTCCTGCAATGTGTAGGCAGCGCCATACGCTTCAAGCGCCCACACTTCCATTTCACCAAAGCGCTGGCCACCGAACTGGGCCTTGCCACCCAGCGGCTGCTGGGTCACCAGCGAGTATGGCCCAATGGAACGGGCATGGATCTTGTCGTCGACAAGGTGATGCAGCTTGAGCATGTAGATGTAGCCGACCGTCGTCTTGCGCTCGAACATCTCGCCCGTGCGCCCGTCGATCAACTGCGACTGCCCGCTCTTGGCAACACCCGCCTTTTCCAGCATGGCTTCGATATCGGGAATGGAGGCACCGTCGAACACCGGGGTTGCAATCGGCACGCCCTTGCGCAGATTGCCCGATAGTTCGATCAGTTCTTCATTCGTCATGTCGGCAATGGCGTCGGCATAGACCTTGTCACCATAGACATCCTTCAGACGATCCAGCAGTTCCTGACGCTTTTCGCCGGTTCTCTGGTATTCATCGACCAGATCGCCGATGCCACGGCCGATATTGGCACAGGCCCAGCCCAGATGGGTTTCGAGAATCTGCCCGACATTCATGCGCGAGGGCACGCCCAGCGGGTTGAGAACCAGATCGACCGGCGTGCCGTCCTCAAGGAACGGCATGTCTTCGACCGGCACCACGCGTGAAACGACACCCTTGTTGCCGTGACGACCGGCCATCTTGTCGCCCGGCTGCAGCTTGCGCTTCACCGCCACGAATACCTTGACCATCTTCATCACGCCAGGCGGCAGTTCATCGCCACGCTGGAGCTTTTCCACCTTGCTTTCGAAACGGGCCTGGATCCGGGCGATCGCGGCATCGAATTCACGGCGCAGGGTTTCCAGTTCCGCCATGACGCTGTCGGACGCCACGACGATTTGACGCCACACGGCACGCGGATGTTCGTCCAGCACGGCATCGGTAATGAGCGTGCCAGCCTTGATCCCCTTGAAACCCGCACCGGCCGTCTGGTCGAGCAGCTTTTCACGCAGGCGGCTGTAGAAGGAGCGTTCCTGAATGGCGCGCTCGTCGTCACGGTCCTTGGCGAGATGCTCGATTTCCGAACGCTCGATGGCCATGGCGCGCTCGTCCTTGTCCACGCCACGACGGGAGAACACGCGCACATCCACGATCGTACCGGTCGTGCCAGGCGGCAGACGCAGCGACGTGTCGCGCACATCCGATGCCTTTTCCCCGAAGATGGCGCGCAGGAGCTTTTCTTCCGGCGTCATCGGGCTTTCGCCCTTGGGGGTGACCTTGCCGATCAGGATATCGCCCGGATTGACCTCGGCGCCGACATAGACAATGCCCGCCTCGTCAAGATTGCGCAGGGCTTCCTCACCGACATTGGGGATGTCGCGGGTGATTTCTTCCTGACCCAGCTTGGTGTCACGGGCCATGACTTCGAATTCCTCGATATGGATCGAGGTGAAGACGTCGTCCTTGGCGATCCGTTCGGAAATCAGGATCGAATCTTCGAAGTTGTAGCCGTTCCAGGGCATGAACGCGACCAGCACGTTGCGGCCCAGAGCCAGTTCGCCCAGTTCGGTGGACGGACCATCGGCAATGATGTCGCCCGCCTTGACGTTGTCGCCCACGAAAACCAGCGGACGCTGGTTGATGCAGGTGGACTGGTTGGAGCGGGAGTATTTGCGCAGGCGGTAGATATCCACCCCCTGCGTGGCACCGTTGCTGTCGGTCGCCCGCACCACGATACGCGCACCATCGATCTGATCGATGATACCGTCGCGCTTGGCAACGATTGTCGCACCCGAATCCCGGGCCACGGCCGCTTCCATGCCGGTGCCGACCAGGGGCGCGTCCGAACGCACCAGCGGCACGGCCTGACGCTGCATGTTCGAGCCCATGAGCGCGCGGTTCGCGTCATCGTTCTCAAGGAACGGGATCAGGGCCGCGGCCACGGAGACAAGCTGCTTGGGAGACACGTCGCACGCCGTCACTTCCGTGGGGGGCACGAGACGGAAGTCACCGTTACGACGGACAGAGACGAGATCGCTCGTAAGCGCGCCCTTGTCATCCACCTTGGCATCGGCCTGGGCGACGACGAGCTTCTCTTCCTCCATGGCGGAAAGATATTTCCAGCCATCCTGCAGCGAACCGTCCTTCACCAGGCGATAGGGGGTTTCGATAAACCCGTACTTGTTCACCTTGGCATAGGTCGCGAGCGAGTTGATCAGACCGATATTCGGGCCTTCAGGCGTTTCAATCGGGCAGATACGGCCATAATGCGTGGGATGCACGTCACGCACTTCAAAGCCTGCGCGCTCACGCGTCAAACCACCCGGGCCAAGGGCCGAGAGACGACGCTTGTGCGTGACCTCGGACAGCGGGTTGGTCTGGTCCATGAACTGGCTGAGCTGCGAGGAGCCGAAGAATTCACGCACCGCGGCAGCCGCCGGCTTGGCGTTGATCAGGTCATGGGGCATGACCGTATCGATATCGACCGAGCCCATGCGTTCGCGAATGGCGCGTTCCATGCGCAGCAGGCCGATGCGATACTGGTTTTCCATCAGTTCGCCCACGGAGCGGACGCGACGGTTGCCCAGGTTATCGATATCGTCGATCTGGCCACGACCGTCCTTGAGGTCGCACAGCACCTTGATGGTGCGCAGGATATCGTCCTTGCGCAGCACCCGCACGGTGTCGGGCACGTCGATATCGAGGCGCATGTTCATCTTGACGCGGCCGACAGCGGACAGGTCATAACGGTCGGGGTCGAAGAACAGCCCCTGCAACATGGCTTCCGCCGTCTCGGCCGTGGGCGGTTCACCCGGGCGCATGACACGGTAGATATCGATCAGCGCTTCGTCGCGGCTGGTATTCTTGTCCACCGTCAGCGTGTTGCGGATCCACGGGCCTTTTGCGGCGTCGATCGCCAGAACCGGCAGTTCGGTGATCCCGGCTTCTTCCAGCGCGGTCAGGCGCGCTTCGGTAATTTCCTCACCCGCTTCGCCGTAGATTTCACCCGTGGTCAGGTTGACGATATCCTGGGCGATGAAACGCCCGATCAGGTCAACGTCGCCCACCAGCACTTCGCGGGTCTTTTCCGCGATCTTGCGCACCAGACGGGTAGTCAGCTTGGTTTCCGCATCCGCGACGACTTCGCCCGTTTCCGCATCGACCAGAGGGGCGAGCAGCTTGAGCCCACGGAAGGATTCCGCGTCAAACGGACGCGCCCACCCCTTGGCCGTCTTGGTGAAGGTCACCGCATCGTAGAAATAGGACAGGATTTCGTTGGGATCCATGCCACGGATTTCCATGGCATCCACATCCCCGCCTTCGGCCTGCTTGGCCTGGCGCGCCGCCTGCGAGGCAGCGCTTTCCATGGCGTAGAGCAGGGTCGTGACCGGTAGCTTGCGCTTGCGGTCGATGCGGACATAGAGCAGGTCCTTGGCGTCGAATTCGAAATCGAGCCAGGAACCGCGATAGGGGATGACGCGGGCCGCGAACAGGTATTTGCCCGAGGAATGCGTCTTGCCCTTGTCGTGATCGAAGAACACGCCGGGCGAGCGGTGCATCTGGCTGACGATCACACGCTCGGTGCCGTTGACGATAAAGGTGCCGTTGTCGGTCATGAGCGGCATGTCGCCCATATAGACCGGCTGTTCCTTGATATCGCGGATGGAGCGTGAGCCCGTATCCTCGTCCACATCCCATACGATCAGGCGCAGAAAGACCTTCAGGGGCGCTGCATAAGTCAGGCCGCGCTGAATGCACTCTTCCACATCGTATTTGGGTTCTTCAAATTCGTAGCTGACAAACTCCAGCCGCCCCCGACCCGCAAAGTCGTTAATGGGGAAAACGGAGCGAAAAACCTCCTGCAAACCTGTCGGTACACGCGCATCAGGCGACACATTGGCCTGAAGAAATGTCTCGTAAGACGCGCGCTGCACGTCGATCAGGTTTGGCATCGGGGCGATTTCGGGAATCCGCCCGAAACTTTTGCGAATCCGTTTCCGTCCTGTGAACGATTTGGTGATTGCGTTCATCGTCGCTCCTGCCCCCGCCCTTGTCTCGGACCATCAGGCTCGCAGCACACCGCGAGCCTGATGGTCCGACCTGTTTCGGCCTTGATCGCCTGCCAGATTACCTGGCCGGCCCTGCCCCGGGTCCGTACCCGAAACAGGCAAACGGGCAGAGGTTTGCACCCCTACCCGAAAACCCTGATGTCATAACCCCGGACCATGCGACCGGGAATATGGCAGCCTTACTTAATTTCGACGGTCGCGCCGTTGTCTTCAAGAAGCTTCTTGATCTTGTCCGCTTCTTCCTTGTTGACGCCTTCCTTGACCACCTTCGGAGCACCTTCAACCAGGTCCTTCGCTTCCTTCAGGCCCAGGCCGGTGATGCCGCGGATTTCCTTGATCACGTTGATCTTCTTTTCGCCAGCGGCGGCCAGGATCACGTTGAACTCGGTCTTTTCTTCGGCAGCCGGAGCAGCCGCACCGGCGGGCGCCGCAGCAACGGCAACCGGAGCAGCAGCGGACACGCCCCACTTTTCTTCGAGGAGCTTGGACAGTTCGGCCGCTTCGAGAACGGTCAGAGCGGACAGGTCTTCAACAAGCTTAGCAAGATCAGCCATGGTTAGTCTTCCTAATATAAATACTGGTTTGCAGAACACAACCCCCTGCATGGAGGATGCGTGGATATCGTGAACAGTCCTTCAAGCGAAGGGAGGCGTTCAGGCAGCTTCACCCGTTTTGGCATAGGCCCCAAAAACACGAGCAAGCTGGGCCGCGGGCGCCTGAGTAACCGCTGCGATACGGGTCGCCGGCGTGGAGATAAGCCCCACCAGCTGCGCACGCAGGGTATCAAGCGACGGCAGCTCGGCCAGAGCCTTGATTCCGTCGGCGTTCAACACCTGGGAACCAAGAGAACCACCAAGCACCACAAGCTTGTCATTGGTTTTGGCGAACTCAACGATCACCTTCGCCACGGCCACCGGGTCATCCGCCCACGCAAGCGCGGTCGGTCCCTTCAGCATAGGCGCGATGCCGCTGAACTGGGTCCCATCCAGGGCGAGAGTTGCCAGCCGGTTTTTAGCGACTTTGTAGTTCGCACCCGCTGCACGCACCTTGCGCCGCAGATCGGTCACGCTGGCCACGGTCAACCCGGCATTCTGGGTGACCACAACCATGGACGTCTGGGCGAAAACGGCGGCCAGAGAGGCGACAAAAGCCTTCTTTTCCGTACGGTCCAAATCCCGTCTCCATCTTGTTCCGCCCGACACAAGGCCAGACAGAACGGGTTGCCCTTTGGGCTCCACCACAAGGATGAAACCCGCTCGCCTGTCCTTGAAACGGAATATCTGGGCCTGCCGCGCACTGTCAGCCTGCATCCAGCATCCCCGTCATACCACTCGCCAGCGTAATGCCGATTAAGGCCTGAAAGGCCGCGCATGGTTTCGGACAGGTAAAAAGAAGACACCTAGGCGGTATCTTCATATGCGCCACCCCGCATTGCGGCGGGGTGGCGGCATTCTTGCTCAGCCCGCGAAGACCGAGACGTCAACCTGAACGCCGGGCCCCATGGTCGAGGACAGGGCGGCTTTCTTCAGGTATGTGCCCTTGGCACCCGTGGGACGGGCCTTCTGGACGGCATCGACAAACGCGCGGATGTTTTCCGCCAGCTTGTCCCCGCCGAAGGACGCCTTGCCCACGCCGGCATGCACGATACCGGTCTTTTCAGCGCGGTATTCCACCTGGCCGGACTTCGCGGCCTCGACGGCACCCTTCACGTCCATGGTCACTGTGCCGAGCTTGGGGTTCGGCATCAGCCCGCGCGGGCCGAGGATCTTGCCCAGGCGACCGACGAGACCCATCATGTCGGGGGTGGCGATGCAGCGGTCGAAAGCGATTTCGCCAGCCTGCACCTTTTCCATCAGGTCTTCCGCACCGACAACGTCGGCACCGGCGGCCGTGGCTTCCTCAGCCTTGGGGCCGCGTGCGAACACACCCACGCGCAGGGTCTTGCCCGTGCCGTTGGGCAGGGACACGAAGCCACGCACCATCTGGTCGGCGTGACGCGGGTCGATACCCAGGTTCAGGGCCAGTTCGATGGTTTCGTCAAACTTGGCGGTCGCATTGCTCTTCACCAGCGTGACGGCTTCATCCAGCCCGTAGGCCTTGCCCGCGACAACCTTGGCGGCCGCTGCGGCCAGACGCTTGTTCTTCGCCATGATATCAGCCCTCCACCACATCAAGACCCATGGACCGGGCGGAGCCGACCAGCATGCGCACGGCGCCGTCCAGGTCATTGGCGTTCATGTCCTGCTGCTTCTGTTCAGCAATTTCACGAAGCTGCGCCATGGTCACCTTGCCAACAGCCGCACCCTTGCCCACGGTCTGGCTGCCCTTGGAAATCTTGGCGGCCTTGAGCAGGAAATACGTGTTCGGCGGGGTCTTGGTGATGAAGCTGAACGTACGGTCAGCAAAGGCAGTGATCACCACGGGAATCGGCATGCCAGGTTCCAGGCCCTGGGTCTTGGCGTTGAACGCCTTGCAGAATTCCATGATATTCAGACCGCGCTGACCCAGCGCCGGACCAACCGGCGGAGAAGGGTTGGCCTTGCCGGCGGGAATCTGAAGCTTGATGTAGCCAACAACTTTTTTGGCCATATCCGGGACTCCTCATAATTGAACCCGGACCGCGGTTCATGCGATTCCGCACCGGCACATGCGCGCCGGGCGGAACCTCCCGCGTTCCGATCAGGAAAGGGGCGCTTACCGGTGTGTGGCGCCCGTGTCAAGGGGGATGGACGGCTTTGGCGCATCGGGCGCGCCGCTTGCAAGGTCGAGCGAGGCCGGATCGGTCTGCGTGCTGATGCCCCCTGCCGCGGGTGCCTGATGCAGGTTTTCATACTGCAATGCCTTGAAGGGCATGATCGTACCCTCCCCCGCGGGAAGCTGGGCGCGCGACCAGCCGCCACCGAAGGCGCGAATAAGCTGCACCCTGGCATCGACCTCGCGCGTTTGGGCCTGCACCAGCGCGATACGCGCATTCAGGGCCGCAACCTGGGCCACCACCACGTCGAGGTAATTGGTCAGCCCGCCCGTATACAGGGCCATGGTCATGCCCTGCGTGCGCAAGGCGGCATCCACCGCCGAGTGGTCCTGCCCAACCTGGGTTTTCAACCGGTTGACGCGGGTCAGCGAGTCCTCGACCTCCTGGAACGCATCCAGGACCGTGGAGCGGTAGGAATCCTCGGTCTCGCGGTAATGCGACCAGGTCCGTTGCAGGTCCGCCCGGCGCAGCCCGCCTTGGAACAAGGGCAGGACCGCCTGCGCGCCGAACTGGTACATGGCGTTATAGAGCGAAGCCAGGTCGAAGCCGTTATCCATGAAGCCGGTCATGGCGTTGAAGGTCACATGCGGATAGAAGGCCGCGCGCGACACGCCTATGGCGCGGTTGGCCTGCGCCATGCGCCGTTCGGCCGCGGCAATGTCGGGCCTGCGTTCCAGCAGTGTGGAAGGCAGGGCAACCGGCGGGTAGACGGTCGTGAAGGACAGGGTATTGACCGGGGCGATATGGAAGGTGGCCGGGGCCTGATTGACCAGCACGGCTATGGCATGTTCCATGATATCGCGCTGGGTGCGGATATCCGTCTCCTGCGCCTGGGTCGCGTAAAGCTGCGCCTGCGCGCGCGAGACATCCATGCCCGGGGCAATGGCGCCCGACAGCCGCAACTGCGTGATTTCGACCGCCGCCTGGTAGGATTTGATGGAATCCTTGTACACGGCGTCCTGCGCATCCAGGCCGCGCAGCATCACATAGTCACTGGCCAGTTCCGCCTGGAGGCTGAGCCGGGCCGAGGCGAACTGGGCCGCGCGTTCCTGCACGCCCTGCTTGGCCATGCGGGTGCGGTTGCGAATGGCGGACCAGAAATCCGGCTCCCATGTCGCGCTGGCCCAATACTGTTCGGACGACATGTACATGGGCCCGGTCGAGCCCGCACCGCGCCACAGCCGATGGGCCGACCCCTTGTATTTTTCGCCCCCTGCCCCGCCATTCAACTGCGGATACAACTGCGAGCGGGTTTCCATCGCCAGGTCGCGCGATTGCAGGAATTGCTCCGCCTGTGCCTGCAGGTCGGGGTTCAGGCGCATGGCCTGCTCTTCCAGACGGTCAAGCTCGGGATCACCCAGCATGGTCCACCAGTCGGCCCGCACGGCGTCATCCGCCGGGTTTGCGGGCTTCATGACCCCGCTGCCCCCCCAGTTATCGGGCAGGACGAATTTCGCGGGCTTGTAGCGGGGGGCCAGGTCGCACCCGCTCACCAGAACGCAAAGGGCGGCACTCAGCGCCAGACGCGCACGCAACCCGCCGGGGCGCTGGCTTGCACCGGTCATCAGCGCCCCCCGGATTCAGGCATGGGCCGGTTGTCCTCGGGCATGGCCCGGGTGTCGTCATTGGGGTTGACGGGCTTGGCGGGGGGGGCAGCGGCCTTCTGGGTCGGGGTGTAGCCCGGCGTATCCTTGACGATACGGACTTCCTGCCCGTCAAGCAGCCCCGCAGACGGGCTGGCGACGATACGGTCTGTCTTTTTCACACCATTGCGGATCTGGATGGTCTGGCCGTAATTGGTGCCCACCTGCACGCTGATAAGATGCACATGGTTGGTGTCATCCACCACGGCAACCTGCGTGCCCTCGGCGCGGAACAGGATACTGCCCAGGGGCAGCGCCAGTTCATTCGGGTCGCCCGGCGCGTGGAACGTGGCCGTGGCGTAGGAATTGGGCCAGAGTTCGCCGGTCTTGTTATCCAGCACCAGTTCTGTCGTCACCGTGCGGGTGTTGGGGTTGAAGGCTGTGGCCGTGGCCAGGAAACGCGCCTTGAACCGCCGGTCGGGATACTGCGGAACGCTCAGTTCCGCCTCCAGCCGGGGGGAGATGATATCGGCATAATCCTGCGGGACCGCGACAAACACACGCATGGCGTGCACATCCGCAACACTGAACAGTTCGGTGGCATTGCCCTGGCTTGTCACGTCGCCCCGGCCCGCATTGACGTAATCACCCACATCGGCCAGACGCGTGGTCACGACGCCATCGAAGGGGGCGACGATCTTCTTGAACCCTTCAAGGGCTGCAAACCGTTCGACCTCGTGCTGGGCTGCTTCCACCTGCGCCTGCTGGGCCTCGGCATTGGCGGCCTGCACATCCACTTCCTGTTGCGAGACCGCCTGCGTGCCTTGCAGGGCTTTCCAGCGCTTGGCCGTAATCTGTGCGAGCTTGTAGCGCGCGGCGGCCACGTTCAGGTTGGCCTGGGCGGTCGCGTACTGGGCATCCAGTCCCGGCGTGTCGATAATGGCCAAAACGTCGCCCGTTTTGACCCGCGCGCCGAAGTCCTTGTACCACATTTTCACGTAGCCCGAGACCTGAGCATAGATCGGCGCCTGATACCAGGCCGCGATATTGGCCGGCAGGGACAGGGTGCGCTCGTCCGGCCCCGGCAGGGGGTAGGTGATCTGCACGGCGGGCACAGCGCTCTGGCGGGTCTCGTTCGCCAGCTTCACGTAGGAGGAATGGCGCTGCACAATGCCGGACACCGCCAGAAACCCCGCGACACCCGCAGCAATGGCAAGCCACATCTTTCTTTTGCGGGCGGACTGGGCCGTGGCATCGGTCCCGGCAGTTTTTTCATGCTCTGGGCTCATGCCACAGTCTCCTCTTTTTCAGTCTTGTCCGGCTTTCCCCTACCGTGCAGCAGGGTAAAGACGCATGGCACAAACAGCAGGGTCGCGACCGTGGCGACAATCAGCCCCCCCATGACCGCCTTGCCCAGCGGCGCGTTCTGCGAATTGCTCAGCGACATGGGCAGCATGCCGATCACCATGGCGGACGCGGTCATCAGCACGGGGCGGATACGCTCGAACCCGGCTTCCAATGCGGCTTGCAGGGCGTCTCCGTGTTCCTCCAGCCGTTCACGCGCGAACGACACCACCAGAATGGCGTTGGCCGTGGCCGTGCCCATGCACATGATGGCCCCCGTCAGCGCTGGCACGGACAGGGTGGTATGGGTCAGGAACAGGCTCCAGGCGATACCGGCCAGCGCTCCGGGCAGGGCGGTGATGATGATGAACGGGTCCAGCCAGGACTGGAAGTTCACCACGATCAGCAGGTACACGAGCAGGATGGACATGGCCAGCCCGCCTATAAGCTGGACATAGGCATTGTTCATGGTCACGGCCTGGCCGCGCACGCTCAGGGACGAACCGCGCGGCAGGTCGGCCCGGGCCTCATCCACGATCCGGTTGACCTGGCGCGAAACTGCCCCAAGGTCCAGCCCGACATTGGTGGCATAGATGTCGAACACCGGCATGATGTTGTAATGCGCGACCTCCGCCGGCGTGCCGACCTGCGCGATCTCGCTCAGCCCGCCCAGGATCTGCGGCTGCTGGCCGGTCGGATTGCCGTCCCCCTTGTCGATGGGGGTCAGTTCCAGGTCGTTCATGGTCTGCAGGAAGGGGGCCGGGGTCTGGATATCGATCAGATGCGAAACCCCGGTTGCCGTATCCAGCCAGTAGACCTGCCCGACCTGCGAACTGCCCGAGAGGGAGACCAGGGCGTTATCGGCCACATCGGCTTCTGAAATACCCGTGCCCAGGGCGTAGATACGCCGGGCGTTCACCCGCAGGGTGGGCGCGGTCATGGGCTCCTGCACGGAAATATCGGTCAGACCCGGCAGGTGGCGCAGCCTTTCGGCCAGCCGGTTGGCGAAGCGGAAATTGCCTTCCAGATCACGCCCCACCACCTGCACATCGACTGGCGAGGGCAGGCCGAAGTTCAGTATCTTGGCTGTCAGATCGCCTGGCAGGAAGGAAAACTGCGTGCCCGGAAATGCCTCACCCAGATCATGGCGCAGGAGGCTGCGATATTCCGCCACGGGAGAGGCCGGGTTTTTCAGCGAAATGGTAATGTCGCAATCCTGCGTGCCCACCGTAGGAGTAGGAATATAGGCCTGGTTGAGCGGGCTGAACGGCAGGCCGCAATTATCGACGATGGATTCAACCTGCCCGGGCAGCGTGCGGTCCACCTGCGCGTTCACAAGCTGGGAAATCTTGCCTGCTTCTTCCAGCCGGGTGCCGATGGGGGCGCGCATATGCAGGGCGATGACATCGGAATCCACTTCGGGGAAGAAATCCTGGCCGACAAAGACCAGCAGGCCCAGCGAACTGACCGAACACAGGATGAACACGGCCACGAACTTGCCGCCCAGCGACAGGAGAAAGCTCAGGAACTCCCGGTAAAGGTGGCGGAATTTCTCGAACTGATGCTCGAACCCGCGCTGGAAGCGGCCAAAGATATTCTTCGGCTCGACAGGCCCGTGCGCATGGGCCGCCACCTGGGCCGCCAGCATGTATTTGGCCATGGTCGGCACCAGCGTGCGCGACAGGATGAACGAGGCCAGCATGGCGAAGATGATGGCTTCGGCCATGGGCATGAACAGCCAGCCCGCGACACCCGTAAGCTGGAAAAGCGGCATCCAGACAATGCAGATGCACAGGGTGGAGACGAAGGTGGGGATGACGATCTGGTTGGCCGCATCGATAATGGCCGTCTCCAGGTCTTTTTCCATTTCCAGATGCGCGTCGATATTCTCGATCATGACCGTGGCGTCATCGACCAAGATACCCACCGCCAGCGCCAACCCGCCCAGCGTCATGACATTGATGGTCTGCCCAGCCCAGCCCAGCCCGATGACCGAGCACAGCATGGCCAGGGGAATGGATGTGGCGATAATGACCGTAGACCGCCACGACCCCAGGAACAGCAGGACCACAAGGCCCGTCAGGCACGCGGCTGTCAGCATTTCGCGCAGCACGTCGTAGACGGAATCCTTCACGAAGGTCGAAGCATCGTTCAGGACCTTGATCTCGACCCCCGGCGGCAGGGTCTGGACAATGCCGGGCAGCAGCGCCTTGACCCCGGCCACCACGTCCAGTGTCGAGGCATCCCCCCCTTTCATGACCACGATCAGAACGCCCTGCTGCCCCTTGACGAGCACGAGGTTGGTCTGCGGCGGTCCCCCCGGATGCACCCACGCCACGTCGCGCAGGCGCACCACGGCCGTGCCGATCTGCTTGACCGGCAGGTTGTTCAGGTCATCCATCGTGCGGGCGGCGGCGTTGGTCTGCACCATCCAGTCGAACGGGCCGATCCGCTGGTCGCCTGCGGGCACGACAATATTCTGGCTGGCCAGCGCACGCGATACGTCCGCGGGTGAGAGCTTGTGCGCGAGCAGCTTGATCGGGTCGAGATCGACCATGACGTTGCCGGGCTGCCCGCCATACGGGTTGGGAATGGCCGCCCCCGCCACGGATACCAGCGCCGGGCGGATAAGGTTGGACGACATGTCGTAAATTTCGGATGCCGTCATGGAACTGGACGACACCTGCAAGGTTACAACCGGCACGGAGGATGCGTTATAGGCCAGCACCAGCGGCGGGGTGGAGCCGGTGGGCATCTGCTTGATGACCGTCTGCGACACCGAGGTGATCTGGCTCTGCGCGACCGAGGTATCGGTGCCGGGCTGGAAGAAGATCTTGACGATGCCGCGCCCGTAATAGGACTGGCTTTCGATATGTTCGATATTGTTGACCGTCGCAGTCAGGGCGCGTTCGTAATAATACACCACGCGGCCCGACATGTCCTCGGGCATCAGGCCCGCATACTGCCAGACCACCGCCACGACCGGAATGCGGATACTGGGGAACACGTCCGTGGGCGTGGTGAAAATGCCCCGGACCCCGAAGACCACGATCAGGACCGAGAGCACCACAAAGGTATACGGCTTCTTGAGCGCCGTAACGACAATTTCGTTCATGCTGCGACCTCCCGCATCATGGCAGGCGCAACACTGTATGCGACGACGGTAACCATGTTGTTACGAAATACATATCCACTCCGAGCCCCGCCAATGACGTTGCAGTTAAATTCAGCGTCATCTCGTGACATTTTGACCTGACCTGAAATTGGAATAAGCCGCCCCCGATGGCATGGTGACATGACGCTCATTGCTGGACGGGAAAGGTGATGTAAAAACAGGTGCCCGTGCCGTCAGGCCCGCTTTCTATGCTTACATCCGCCTCGTGCAGGTGGGCTATGGCGCAGACAAGGCTAAGCCCCAAGCCGCTGCCCGAGACATGTCGGCTCTTGTCCGAACGGTAAAAGCGCGACAGGACCGCCTGGCGCTCGTCCGGCGCGATACCCACGCCGTTATCGGTCACCATAAGGACGGCCTCGCCCGCCCGCTCCCGCATTCCCAAGGTTATGCTGCCTCCTTCGGGGGTGAACTTGATGGCGTTGTCAACCAGGTTGGCCAGCAATTCTATCAGCAGGTGCCGATCGCCCCAGACCTGCAGGCCGGGCGGACCGGGCTGGGCAAGCAGGCGCTTGCCCTCCGTTTCGGCAATGGGTTCGTACAGGTCGAACACATCGGCAATCAGATCGCTCAGGACAACATGGCCGAACCCGGCCTTTCTGCGACTATTCTCCAACTCCGCAATGCGCAGCAGCGCGGTGATAATCCCCAGGCACTGGTCCAGATCGTCCACCGCGCGGCCGATCGTGGCGTTCAGCGCATCCGCATCCAGCCCTGCCGCACCCGCGCGTTCCAGCCTGGCCCGCACGCGTGACAGCGGTGTGCGCAGATCATGCGCGATATCGTTGCCGACCTCGCGCATGCCGTCCATCAGCCGTTCCAGCCGGTCGAGCATGCGGTTCACGCTGCCCGCCAGCCGTTCCACGTCGTCCCGCTCCCGCGCGGCGGGCAGGCGTTCGTGGATATCGCCCGCCATGATACGGTCTATCGCCTCGTGCATGTCCTTCACGCGCGACAGGGCCCGGTGGCTCAGGGCGATCCCCAGGAACAGCGCGAACAGGAAGGTCGGCATGGCCGCCACCAGCATGGTATGCCGGAGCATGAGCTTCTGTTCGGCCAGCAGGTGGAAACTGCGCCCCAGAACGAGAATGGTTCTATCCGGTAGCGTAACGGCCAGCAGCCGTAAAGGATAGGGAGCACCTTCCTCGGGATAAATTTCTATGTTCTGCGGCTTGGCATCGGCCACAAGCCCGCGGGGCCATGTATGCAGGTCGCCTGCGATCAGCGCGTGCCCCGCATCGAACAGCCCCGCACTGCTGATGATCAGCCGCAGGTCGCCCGTAGCCCTGCGCCTGATCACATATTCGAGATGTTCGGGGGACATCTGCGCCAGCAACGATGCCTCCCCTTCGAGCAGTTCGGTCGAACGGCGGGATTCGACCGCCTCCATCTGCGCGTAGACAAGCCCGAACTGCATCAACATGACCCCGGCCATCGCAGCCAGGGCCATCAGGGTTATACGGAAGGTGGCAGTACGAAAAAGCTCAGTCAGGAACACGCAGCAAAAACCCTGTCCCGCGTATGCTCTGGATAAGCGGCTCCTCCGATGGGGCGTCGACCTTGCGGCGCAGCTTGCCGATATGCACGTCGACAAGGTTTGTTCTGGGAATAAAACGATACTGCCAGACATCCTCCAGCAGCATCGAACGGGTCAGGACCTGGCCCGGCCTGCGCATGAGATATTCCAGAAGCCGGAATTCGCGCGGCAGCAGTTCGATCTCGCGCCCGTCACGCCAGACACGGCGTTCGATCAGATCCATCTCAAGCGCGCCCGCACGCAGGCGGGTGGCGCGCGTATCGTCCGGGCGGCGCAGCAGGGCTTCGATCCGCGCCACCAGTTCCTCGATCGCGAAGGGTTTGGTCAGGTAGTCATCGCCCCCCGCCTTCAGCCCGGTCACCCGGTCATCCACGGCGGAAAGGGCGGAAAGCACCAGCACGGGTGTGCGCACGCCCTGCTGGCGCATGCTCTCGATAACGCTAAGCCCGTCCATGCCCGGCAGAAGCCGGTCCACGATCATGACATCGGCCTCACCCGTCAGGGCCCTGTCCAGCCCCGCCTTGCCGTTTGCCTCATGCCGGACATGAAAACCACGGGCTGTCAGGTCAGCGACAATTTCTTCGGCAATCGTGCTGTCATCTTCCACCAGCAGAACCGTTCTATCCTCCTGAGGGCGGACCGCGGCGTCCTCTGTCATCATATCCATGTTCCTGTGTTCTTGCCCCCGTCATGCAGGCCACACACACATTATACCAGTAAATTAGGTTTCAGAGTCCGGCTCGGGCTCGGGGTCGGCATCCAGCCCGTCCAGTGCTTTCAGCCTGCCGCTGACCGCGCGCGTGCGCCTGCGGGCCTCCTCGATCGAGAATGACATGGACTGCGCATTTTTGGCCAGTTTCTCCAGCACGCCGTCCATGCGCAGCATTTCCTGGCGTGTGGCGCCCAGCAGCCGGGCAATGCTTTCCGTGCGTTGTTCCAGGGCCAGGGTCACGTAGCCAAGATGAATGGTCCGCAGCATGGCGGGCATGAGGGCGGGCCCCATGACCATGACCCGGAACTGCCGCCCCACCTCATCGATCAGGCCGGGAATGCGTGCGACTTCCGTATAAAGTCCGTCGGTCGGCAGATAGAGCACCGCGAATTCCACCGTCGCGGGGGGCCGGATGTATTTTGTCGCGATCTTGCGCGCTTCGAACCGCACGGTGCTTTCCAGCGCCTTGCGGGCGGCTTTTTCCGCGCTGCCATCGCCTTCTTCGGCGGCGTTGAGCAGTTTTTCATACGCTTCGGTCGGGAATTTGCTGTCCACCGGCAAAAGCGGGGCAACTGCTGCCCTGACCGGCATGCGGATGGCGAATTCCACCACCTCGCCCCCCTCGCCCACACGCGCGTTGCTTTCATAGGCACCGGGCGGCAGCACGTCGTCCAGAATGGCCTTGAGCTGGGCCTCCCCCCAGCCGCCGCGTGTCTTGACATTGCCGAACAGGCGCTTGAGGTCGCTGATCTGCGCGGTCATGGCGCGCACTTCGCCCATGGCGGTCTGCATGGCCGAAAACTGTTCCAGCACGCGCTGGAACGATGTCTGCATCTGCTGCTCGACCGCTGCGTGCAACTGCTCCCCCACCGCATGGCGGATCGCACCCAGTTGCTGGGCCGACGCCTCGGCCATGCTTTGCAGGGCCTCCGCCTGGGCGGCGCGGGCTTCGGCCTGTTCGCGCCCCATCGCCCCCCTTAGCGCGCCAAGCTGTTCGGCCAGCGTCGCGTGCATGCGCTCGATCCGCCCCGCCACGGCGCGCTCCATATCCGCAAGCGTTGCGCGCTGGGCCGCAAAGTCGGACTGGATGATCGCGGCCTCGCGCTCGGTCCTGACATAAAGACGGGCCAGCAGGTCGCCATCGGCCCCATTCCGGCGGCCCAAAAGCAGGCCCAGCCCCACGCCCAGGCCGAAGGCCGCCACCACACAGCTTACAAGAACAATTATGGAACTCATGCGCCTGTTGTGCCCCGTGACGAAAGCTGCCGCAAGCCTCCTTCAACGCCTGCCAGCCCATGGGCCGCAGGAAGAATGAAAGGTGGGTTGCGGCCCTTCATCACCATTGCGCGTTCCCTGGATGGGCGGAATGGCCATGGCTGTGCAATGGTGATATGCAAGCCGATCAACGGAGCCATGTTCAGAACCAGAACGATAAACTGAACACGTGGGGGAAAACTTGAATACGGCACAACGCATTCGCGGGATACTCGCGGGCTCGGCGGGGAACCTGCTCGAATATTTCGACTGGTATGTCTACTCGTCCTTCACCATTTACTTCGCGCATGCGTTCTTCCCGCGGGGGAACGCCACCGCCGAGTTGCTGAATGCCGCCGCCGTGTTCGCGGTCGGGTTTTTCATGCGGCCTGTGGGCGGGTGGCTGCTGGGGGTGGCCGCGGATAAATACGGCAGGCGGACCGCGCTGACATTTTCCGTGCTGGCCATGTGCCTGGGGTCGCTGGCCATAGCGGTCTGCCCCACCTACACCCAGATCGGCCTGCTGTCCCCCATCGTGCTGGTGGTGGCACGCCTGTTCCAGGGGCTGAGCCTGGGGGGCGAATACGGGGCTTCGGCCACCTATCTGGCCGAGGTTTCATCGCCCCGGCACAGGGGGTTCTGGTCGGGTTTCCTGTACGTAACACTGGTCATGGGGCAGTTGCTGGCCCTGCTGCTGCTCCTGTTCATGCAATATGTGGTGCTGACCCCGCAGCAGATTGCGGACTGGGGCTGGCGTGTGCCGTTTCTGGTGGGGTCGGGCGGGGCTATCCTGGTCTTCTGGCTGCGTCGGCAGATGGTGGAGAGCAACAGTTTCGAAAAAGCGCAGGAACGCCAGGACAAGGGTGGGATCAAGGTTCTGGCGCAATACTGGCGGTCGGTACTGCGGGTGTGCGGCCTGACCATGGGCGGGACCGTCGCCTTTTACACCTATACCATCTACATGCAGAAATACCTTGCCAACAGCCTTGGTTTTTCCAAGGAAAGTGCGACCCTGATCTCGGCCGTCAGCCTGCTGGTATTCGCCGCCATGCAGCCTGCCTTCGGTGCCGTGTCGGACAAGATCGGTCGCAGGCCGCTGCTGCTGTTCTTTGGTTTCGGGGCGACATTCGGCACCGTCCCGCTGCTGGGCGCACTGGGCAACGCGCAGTCGGCCTGGGCCGCACTGGGCCTTATCATCGCAGCCCTTTTCGTGGCCTCGGGCTATACGTCCATCAACGCGGTGGTGAAGGCGGAACTGTTCCCCACCCGCATACGCGCTTTGGGGGTTGCCTTCCCTTACGCGCTGACTGTCTCGCTTTTTGGTGGCACGGCAGAATATATCGCCCTGTGGTGCAAGCAGGCCGGGCATGAGAACTGGTTTGCCTGGTACGTTTCCGCCACGGCGGCGGTCACGCTGTTCACGGTCCTCACCCTCAAACCCACGGACAGGATTTCGGAAGAACAGGGCTGAACGGCCCCACCGCCCACGCATCTTCAAGAAATGGCTTCCGATAAATAGCCCGGCGAGCGCCTTTAATTTGCCATAAGAGAGTCGATACTGAAGCCTGTTGGAAAAGAAAGGGGGCGGCCCATGAAACCCGCACCCAGGAGTAATGATCCAATGCGCCGCATGACACAAATTCTTATGGCTCTTCCCCTCGTTGCCGGCCTTGGCCTGGCGACACTGCCCGCGGCACAGGCCCGACCCGGTGAGCATTGGGGCGGAGGATACAGGCATGGATGGGGTGGTGGCCCCCGGGCTTACGGCCCACGTTATTACGGTCCGCGCTATTATGGCCGTGGCTATTACGGCCCCGGCGCAGGCCCGATCGCAGGTGCCGTGATCGGCGGCCTTGCCGTGGGCGCGCTGGCCGGTGCAGCCATGAGCGGTGGCGGCCCGGGCTACTACGCCGCCCCCCCACCCGCTGCCTACCCAGTACCCGTGGCACCCGTTCCGGGCTATTATCCGGGCGGCTATTACCCGACGTGGTAACGGCCAGCCCGGTAGGGTAATGCCGGCTTGAGCCAATGGTTGAAGCCTCTTTAAAGACGCAAGGCGTGGTACGGACCATGGGCTTTGCGGCCCGAAAGTCCCGATCGGCCGAGCGGCTTTACGAAGCCTGACCCCATATCGGTCAACATATGAAAGTTCCTGGTGAAGCTTTTTTTCAAAAAGCTTCGAAGAACGTCACCTTTTTGAAAAAAGGCGACACCCAAAAACTTTTATTATTCAGCAATGGCCTGGCGGACAGCCAGCGATGACGGTCCGCCGGAGCGAGCCGGTCACGTCAGGCCGCGCCCGCCAGGGCCTGGGCTTCGTGCATGACGGCTTCGACATGACCATCCACCTTCACCTTGCGCCAGATCTGGGCGATCCTGCCATCGGCCCCGATCAGGAAGGTCGCGCGCTCTATGCCCATGCTGGTCTTGCCGTAAAGGGTTTTCTCCACCCACACACCGTAAGCTTCGGTCACGCTGCCATCCGCGTCGGAAGCCAGGGGAAAGGTCAGGCCGTATTTGGCTGCAAAGGCATCCAGCTTCTTGACCGGATCGCGCGAGACACCGATCACGGCAATGCCTGCCTTTTCAAACGCATGCAGCGTTTCATTGAAACCGCAGGCTTCCTTGGTGCAGCCCGGCGTATCCGCCTTGGGGTAGAAATACAGCACGAAGGGCTTGCCCTTCAACGCCGCCAGATCGACCGTTTGGCCCCCGCTGGCCTGCATGCTGAAAGCCGGAGCCTGATCGCCCACCTTAAGCGGTGTGGTATCCATGAGACTGTTCTCCCTGTTAAAAATCGTCGGGCCGCATTGCCTTAACCCCGGCCGACGCATGCTGTTCCGCGGCAATGGGGCCAATCACCCGATCAAAGCAAGTCCGCACCGTTCTGGCCAGTGCGTTCACCCGTTCCATCAATGCAGCAAGGTCTGGCGCGTCCATGCCACGCAGCAGGATTTTCAGCGCTGGGGGGGCCAGGTCTTCTTCCAGCTCCTTGGGCGGCACCGGGCCGCAGAGCAGGCGCAGCAGGGCCTGCAAGCGCCGCCAGACCATATCCGCCTCGATCAGGGTGCGGGCATCGGGCGCGCTGAGCAGGCCCGCTTTTGCCAGGCGCGCCAGGGCATGGCGGGTGACGGTGCTGCGTGCCGCCGGGTCGGCCGCGCAAAGCTGGAGACTCTGCGCAATGAATTCCACCTCCATCAACCCACCGGCCCGGCGCTTGACATCCCAGATGGAAAGCGGGGGCATATCGCGCGCCAGCCGTTCGCGCATGTTTCGCGCATCGTCCAGCAACGTGGCGCGTGACGGCGGGGGCTGGCGCAACGTCCCGTCCAGAATATGGGACAGGTCCTGGCGCAACCTGCCCCGCAAGGTGCGGGGTGCAGCGATAATGCGCGCGCGCGTCAGGGCCATGCGCTCCCACGTCCAGGCGGATTGGGCGTGGTAGCGCACGAACGCGGTGCGTGAGACCGCAACCGGCCCTGCCGCACCGGACGGGCGCAGCCGCATGTCCACCGCGTAAAGGGGACCTTCCGGCCCGGGCGCGGTCAGTGCCGCGACAAAGGCATGGGCAAGCCGGGTATAATACGCGCCAACAGCAACCGAACGCGCAAGCCCGGCGGCTGCCGCAGCCCCCTGCGCGACATCCCCTGCCCCGCCGCCCGACTGCCCGGCCGACCGGCGGCGTGTGCCCGCACCCTGGGCCGCCACCACGCTGGCCTGCACGTGTTCGGGGTGGTCGAACACCATCAGCAGATCCAGGTCCGAGCCCGGCATCATCTCGCGCGAGCCGACCTTGCCCAGTGCGATCACTGCCATGCCGCCGCCGGGCACCCGCCCGTAGCGGCGCATATGCTCGTCCTCCACCGCTTTCTTAAGGATGGTGACAATCGTATCGGCCAGCATGGTGCGTTCCTGCTCGGCCCTGTTCTCGTTCATGCGGCCTTCGAGCAGGGCGACCGAAAGGCGGAATTCCTCCCCCCGCAGCAGCGGGTGCAGGGCGGCCACGAGCCCTTCGATATTTTCCGCAACCTCGGCCAGATGGTGCAGCCGGGCCACGACATCGCGCCCGTCCTGCGGGGCGGATTCAAGCAGCCCCTCCAGGGCGGACGGCGTGTCGGCCAGGTAATTCGCCAGAAAGGCGGAGGCATCGAAAATACTGGCAATGCGTTCGATCAGCCCCGGATTATGGTCGAACAGCGAGAGAAGCTGCACACCCGCATGCTGGCGGGCCAGCAACGCGTCGAACCGTCGCAGACACGCAAGCGGATTGGTGCGCGCCCCGAAACTGGCCAGCAGCTTGGGCAGGAACGACCAGAGCAGCGCATGCGCATGGTCGGAGCGCAGGGCGCGCAGGCCATTCCCGCTCCACCGGTCCAGAACCTGCAGGGCCTCGGCAATCTGTTCGGGGGGAAAGCCCTGTTCGGCCAGCAGGTCCGCAAGCTGGCCTTCATCCGGGCCGCGCACCAGCACGCGCCCCTGCGCAGCACTGCCAGCGCTGGCCTGGGTCACGAAATGCCGTTCGAAAATGCGCCTGGCCTCACGCATGCGCGGCAGCATATCCAGCGCGAAGGCCTGGCCGTCGGCATAATTCATGAAAATGGCGAAGGCTTCGAACCCTTCCACCGTGTCGGGCAGGGCGTGGGTCTGGTGGTCGGCACGCATTTGCAACCGGTGTTCCGCATCGCGCAGGACACGGTATGTGCGGGCCAGTACCTCGGCTTCCTGGCGGGGGAGATGGCCCGAGCCCACCAGTTTTTTCAGCCCGCCAAACGTGGTCTTGTCGCGCAGGGCCGGTTCGCGCCCGCCCCAGACAAGCTGGATCGCCTGGACGATGAACTCGATTTCGCGAATGCCGCCCTGCCCCAGCTTGAGGTTATGGCCCAAAAGCCAGTCGCGGCTGGCCAGCGGGTCCGCCAGCACGGCGTCGGGCAGGTCCGCCAGATCGGTGCGACCGGCCTTGCGGTGGCGGTCGATCCGGGCTTTCATGTCGTGAATGTCGTCAATCAGCGCGAAATCGAGGGTACGCCGCCACACGAACGGACGAATGGCCGCCAGGAAACGCCGGCCCACGCCCAGGTCCCCCGCCACGGGGCGCGCCTTGATCATGGCCGCGCGTTCCCAGGTCTGGCCCAGGCTTTCGTAATACAGAATGGCCGACTGCACCGTTACCGCCGGCGGGGTGGAGGCCGGGTCGGGGCGCAGGCGCAAATCAGTACGGAAAACATAGCCATTCGCATCGCGCGCTTCCATCAGGCTGACAAGATCGCTAGTCATGCGCACAAAGACGCGCCGCACCGCTTCGGGGTGCTTGTGCGTCAGGGGATCATAGAGAACCACCAGGTCGATATCGGATGAGAAATTCAGCTCCCGCGCGCCCAGCTTGCCCATGGCCAGCACAACCAGGCCACAGCCTTGCGTGGGGCGGTCGGGGTGCGGCAGTTCGATCTGCCCGATCTCGTGCGCGCGCCACAGCAAATGCCTGAGTGCGAGTTCCAGCGCGGTCTCGGCCAGGCGGCTGAGTGTAGCCGTCACATCATCGAGCGACCAGAACCCGCCCAGATCCGCCACGGCGCAAATAAATGCTATGCGTTTTTTAAGGCGCCTGAGAAAGGCTGCGACATACTCTCGCCCCGATGTGGGGTCAAAATCAGCACATGCCGCAAAAACATCCTGCACGCATCTGTCCGGTCCATTTTCCAGCAACGCCGCGAACGCGCCAATATCGTCACGCGCCAGGTCGGCCAGATAGGGGCTGTTCCCGCCCAGGCAGGCCTGCAACCCCCGCGCCCCGGCCTGCGCCATGACCATGGGGAAAATACCCGCCGCATCCGCCAGGGCCTGCATGTCGGCTGCAAAGCGTGCTGCCGCCTGCGTATCGGCCGGCCTGGGCCAGTCCGCATCCGGCCAGGCGCGCAGGCCGCGCCCGCGCGGCAGCCTGACGTCATGAAAAAGAAAATGCTCTGCCTGCTGCGTCATGAAGGGGTCCGTATCGTGAACCACGAAGGCTTGCTGCGTTGACCGCCAATGGTCAAGACACAGCCGTGCGGAAAACGGTGACATTACGGCGCGCGCTGCTGGGGGGCGTGTGCACGCTGCTGGGCCTTGGCGTAAGCGGTGTTGCCGCCCTGCTGGTCTACATGACAATCCGGCCCATCGACATTACCCCGGTTGTGCGGCCTTTTCTGCCCGTGGCCCTGATCAACAGCGGCACCAACCGCCCGCCTTTGGCCAGCCTGAGCCTGGACCGCGCGGAACTGCGCTGGAACGGCCTGCATGACGGGCTGACATCCCCGCTTGCCATTGTCCTGTATAACATCACCCTGCAAGGCCCCGCCCGCAGGACGGATGACACGATACGGGAGGCGCGGGTCATGCTGGACCCGCTATCCCTGCTGCGCGGGACGATCGGCCTGCGTTCGGCCAGCCTGCGCGGCGTGCGCATTACCCTGCGCCGCAAGGCCGATGGCTCCACCGGCCCGGATTTCGACCTGCCAGCCAATATGCAAAGCCCCGGTGGCGGCAACAGTGTCGATATCGGCAAGCTGGAACATATACGCCTGGACGACGCCGTCATTACCGTCAACGACCAGATGGCCCATACGCGCTGGGTGGTCTCCCCCCTGAGTGCGGATCTTTCGGTCCGGCACAGGAACCGCCATCAGGGGCTTGTGGGCACGGCGTCCATCGGCCTGTCACGCCAGGACGGCACCAGCCTGACCCGGCTGGTAACCCTTTCTGCCAATGGCGCGCCCGTGGGGCATGACGGTGCCATTACCTGGCGGCTGCTGAGCACCCCGGTCAGCCCCGCGGCCCTTTCAGCCCTGGCCCCGCAGTTGAAAACCGTGGATATCCCCACCGCCCTGACAGCGGACACAAGGCTGGTGCCCGCGGCAGGCACGAACTGGCTGCTGCCCGATGGGGTGAACCTCAACCTCGGCCTTGGGGCTGGCCGCATGGTCCTTGCGGGATCGACATACACCCTGGACCACGGCGCGGTCGCCCTGGGCCTGACGCTGGACCGTACGGCCCAGGGCAGCCTGCCCGCGCACCTGGTCCTGCACGATACAAGCCTGTCCGTGCATAATGCCGATGTGCCGCAGGGGCCCGACCATACGCTGGAACTGGAACTGGCCGGGCAGCTCACGGCATCGGACCTGCTGCACCCGCAAGGTATAAGCGGGCAGGTCACGGCGAATATCGCGCATGTGGCGTTCGAGGACATGCACAGCTACTGGCCCGAACATGCCGCCAAGGGCGGGAAGAAATGGGTTGCAGACAACATTACCAGTGGCGATGCGTCCGGCCTGCAAACCACCCTTTCCCTTGCCGGCACTAAAGGGTGGGATACGCTCAAGGTCGTGGGGCTGGATGGCGGGCTGGCGGCCAAGGGGCTGACCATTCACTGGCTGCGCCCTGTCTCCCCCCTGCATGACATCACGGCCCGGCTTGCGATCCATGACCTGAACACGCTGATCATCGATTTCGACAACGGCTACCAGCTTGTGGACCGGGCGGGCAAGAATGTCGGCCTGTCGGGCACGGGACGGATCGAGGCCGGTCCCGGCCGCATGACCATTACCGGGCTGAGCCAGCGGGACCAGACCGGGATCATTACCTCGAAACTGACCGGCAGGCTGGAAGATATCCTTGCTTTGCTGGCCGAGGACCGGCTGCACCTGCTTTCGCGCCATCCGATCAGCATCACCAATCCGCGCGGCAAGGCGGAGGTGAACCTGTCCCTTTCCCTGCCCCTGGTCAGCCATGTGCGCATCGATGACATGACCATCAACGCCCATGCGGACGTATCCCATGCCATGATGGGCAATGTCGTGGCGGGGCGGAGTGTCACCAACGGGCATTTCGAGCTCGACGCCACAACGCAGGGGCTTACCCTTTCCGGCGGGGGCGTGATCGGCGGGTTGCCCGCCAATGTCACCTACCTGGCCGATTTCAGCCGTGTCGGCCCGCAGGCTGTGCTGGAACAGGCGCATATGACATCGCGCCTGACGCCGCAAAGCCTGGCTGCCGCCGGGTATGACCCGGGCGAACATTTCAACGGCACCGCCGATCTTGATGTCGCCTACCGCGAAACGGAGGACCACCACGCAACGGTGGATGTGGGGCTGGACCTTGGGCATGCGCGGATTCTCATTCCGCTATGGCACAAGGCGCCCGACCAGCAGGCCCGGGTTTCCGCCCGGCTGGCTTTGGTGGATGGCCATATTGTCGGCGTGGACCGCATCGTGGCCTCCGGCCCGGACCTGGAGGTCAAGGGCCAGGCGGCGATCCGCCCGCATATGCCGCCCGAACTGATCGTGTCGTCCTTCCGTATCGCGCGTTCCAGCGGGCATGCGCGCCTGGCCTTGCCGACGGGTTCGGACAGCATGATCCATGTCGGCGTCTATGCTGACACGCTTGACCTGTCCCCCCTTGTGACGGGCGACCCCGCAACGCAGCAACCCACGACCCAGGCCCCGGCGGGCTATCACATTCCCGAAGCCGCGACCGGTCGCCTGCATGGCCCCGCGGGCACGGCATGGGCGATCGACCTGACCGCCGATACCTTGTGGTACAACGCGACCAAGCCATCGCTACGGGGGGTCAAGGCCTATTTCGAGCATAATGGCCGCCGGTTGCGGACCATGCGCTTTACCATGCGCGGCCCCACACCCGTCAGCATGTCGCTGACGCCACAGGGCAACAGCCGATCCCTGGACGTGACCATTCCCGACCTGGGCACGTTCCTGTCGGCCTTCAACATCCTGCCCGACGTGGAAGGCGGCCACGCGGTGCTGACCGGCACGTTCGACGACAGCCAGGCCACGGCCCCGTTCAAGGGCAAGATCAACGTCAGCCCCTTCACCCTGAAAAAAGCCCCCACGGCGCTGCGCGTGGCACGTAATATCTCGGTCTATGGCTGGCTATGGGCGCAGAACACCGACGCATTCGAAATCACCCATATGAGCCTGCCGGTGACCTTCGAAGGCGATGTGCTGAGCATTCACGACGGCAGCATAGGCAACACCGCCTTGGGCGCAACGCTGGAAGGTGCGATCAACCTCAGCCGCAACAACATAGACCTGCACGGCACGGTGGCCCCGGTCTTTGCCGTCAACAAGCTGCCGGGCAAACTACCGGGCATAGGCCGCGTCTTCAGCCCCGAAAAAGACGGCGGCGTGGTGGCCATGACCTTCGGCATAAGCGGCAAGCTGGACAATCCGGGCCTGCACTTCAACCCGTTTTCCATCCTCCTGCCCGGGGTTCTGCGGAATATGTTGTAATCATGACCTACTCATAGAATCTGAATAACAGGAAGAGATAGCCTTATCCAAGCGATCTCTCAGACACTGGTCTGTCGTGAGAAAACTGGTCCAATTCTGAAGAAAGCCCTCTGGGGCATAGTTTTACGCCTGAGCAGATCATTGCGAAGCTGCATGAGGTGGATGTGCTCGTTGGCCGAGGTGCGACGGCGGTGGAAGCGTGTCGACAGATCGGCATCGCTGAATAGACGCTGTATCGGTCGCGCAAGGAATATGGCGGCCTGAAAGTGGATCTGGCGCGTCGCATGAAGGATCTGGAGCGGGAAAATGCTCGATTGAAGAAGCTGGTGGCGGATCTCGCACTGGACAAGGCGATCCTGCAAGAGGCGTCGAAACTGACTTTTTGAGCCCCTCCCGTCGCCGTGAGGCGATCGTACAGGTCCGTTGTGCATTGGCGGTATCGGAACGGCTGACCTGCCGGGTGCTTGGCCAGCACCGCTCGACACAGCGTCATCTGCCAAAGGATGATGCCGACGAGCATCGACTGACAGCCGATATCATCGCGCGCTGGCCAAGGATTACGGCCGCTATGGCTATCGCCGCATCCATGCCCTTCTGGGGCGTGCTGGCTAGCAGGTCAGCCTGTCGGTGGTAGAGCGGATCTGGCGGCGGGAGGGTCTCAAAGTTCCGAAGAGGCAACCGAAACGGCGTCGGCCATGGTTGGACGACGGATCGTGCATCCGGCTGCGCCCACAGCATCGTGGGCACGTGTGGTCCTATGACTTCGTCGAAGATCGGACGCACAACGGCCGCAGATACCGGATACTCAACATCATCGACGAGTGCAGCCGGGAATGTCTGGCAACGGTGCCGCTGCGGCGGTCCCGGTCGAACGATATGGTCGATCTGCTGATCGATCTATTCATCGAACATGAGCCGCCTGGGCATATCCGATCGGATAACGGCCCCGAATTCGTCGCCAACGCGGTGCGCGAATGGTTGGGCCGAGTGGGTGCCATCACCTTCTACATCGAACCCCGTAGCCCTTGGGAAAACGGCTACATCGAGAGCTTCAATGCCCATCTGCGGGACGAACTGCTCAATGGCGAGATCTTCTACAGCCTTGAGGAAGTAAAGGCCGTCACCGGCTGGTGGCGCGACCATTACAACCGGATGCGCCCACACAGCAGCCTGCAATACCGCCCGCCAGCGCCAGAAACAATCAGAATGCCAGCGTGGCCGCTCGGTTCCGCGACGCTTCACCTCCCAGCCAGGCTGGCATCAGAAGCGCATATCAACTAACTATGAAACCGGACCAGTCATCGCAGGCAGCCCATTTCACGACGATCACATCTCAGAGGAGCATGTCCTGCCTTATCTTACTTGAGACAACCTCAAGGTCAGCCGCCTGTTGAATGATTTTATCATATTCCTCTACCATGTCTGCAAAACTAGGCTGACTATCCAATACAGCCCGGCTTTTTGTTGCCAGTTTTTGGCGTAATGCGTCATCTTCTACTAGATTGGCCATGAGAATTGCCAATTCCTCCACATCACCAGGTGGATAGAACAAAGCATTCACATTTTCATACACCTGCTCTGGTATACCGAATACTGGCGTCGTGATGATAGGCAACCCGAAAGCCATTGCTTCCACAATTACTCGTGGTGCACTTTCTATACGTGAAGTACATACAGCAATGTCAGCCGCCGCGTAATATATAAATGGATCACTTGTTGGTCCTGTTAACACTATCCTATTGGCCGCTGACGAAGGCAAACTGTTGATACGAGACGTAATCACGTCCGTATAAGCTGGTTCTCCATTTGCACCCACTAAGAATATGCGTATCTTATCCTGAGTTTTTTCCTCCAACCAAGAAAAAGCTTCTATTATATCCAACTGAGACTTACGTGCACAAAGAGTGCCCACCACCACAATTGCCACTTCCCTATTCCCAAGGTTCAACAAATTGCGGGCCTGCGCACGATCCCATCGAGAGACCATCTCCGCCAAACGCGCGGGAGGAATCCCGTGACGAACAAGCTTGAATGTACCTTGGCTATCAAGTTTATGCCACGCACGACGCGTTGCATCAGCCACATAGATGACCCTGTAAGCTTCAGCAAATGCATTGTATGCATAAAAACGGATTGCCTCGGGCAGGTAGTCGAAATAGCTCTCCCATGCCTCACTCTCGTGCTGACACAAGATCGAAGGCAGACCAACGTAGGTTGCAGCAATAACTGCCCAAAAATTCTGAAGAGTATTGGCGACTACGACCTCGGCTCCCAATTGCTTCAACAAAGCCCCGTAATCCTCACAACTACGAGCTAATGTTGCCGCATCATGCACGTCATGCAGCGGTGAGCGAGACATAATATGTACTGGAATACCCTCTGCCTCATAAACTTCGCGAAGTGGACCGTCCCGTAGCGACAATATTTTGGCATGAATATTCCCTCGCTTTATTAGACCGACGGTCAGATCCATTAAAACGGAGGGCGCGCCTTCATAATTCAGGTTATGCGTAACCATTACCACATTGACAGGATTATTCCGACGACTCTGCAAACAGACCGCTGCTGGTTCAAAGCGCTCATTCTCCAGCGACAAATTGGGATTATACCAACGGTCGTACCAATTGCCATAAATACGACGAAAATTTATTCGCTCGTGTGGATTATATTTATAACCTCGTGTTTTACTCTCAAAATGAAACAACTCAGCGGTCGCGCAATAAACACAACTCCGGTTTGAAATTACAACTCTATAGCAATAATCAACATCATTATAAGAAACCGGAAAATTCAACTCATCAAAGCCACCCAACTCTTCGAACAATGTCCGCGAAGTCAACATACAGGCTGCTGTTACGGCAGAATATTCACGTGATGTTCGAACAAAACCCATATATCCCCAATCATGTCGAGGAATATTGCGAAACGCATGCCCGACCAGTCCCTCATGATAGCCATGAACAACACCTGCGTGCTGGACCGTATTATCCTCAAAGTAAAGTCTTGCTCCTACAGCGCCAACTCCCGGCATCTGACCATAACCCATCATCTGGCTTAACCATCCAGGCGATATGACTTTGGTATCGTTGTTAAGAAACAATATATACTCTGTAGTGCAGTATTCTTGAACCGCCCTGTTGTTAAGATTAGCAAAATTAAATCCTCCTTCGGGGCTGGGTATGCAAACCACCCGAATGTGAGGAGCTAACGTTAGAGATTCCAGATAAGCAATTGCTTCGGGATCATCACTCTCATTATCAACGATTAGAATATTGTAATTACGATATGTCGTTTTTACCAGAGAGTTTATACAAGTTCTAAGGAAATCAACCTGATTTTTGGTAGGAATAACAATCGTTACTGATGGACCATCATCAGGGAAAATAAGTTCGAATATGCCGCATCGTGCCTTGGCGGCCCAGTCAGGATGTATCACACGCACATCAGAATAACCCCGGCGTTTCATGGCCTCCAGCACGGCGCGACGACCTGCCTCGATGCTTGCAGGCTTATTATCCGCAGAGACGGCCGTAGAACCAGGAGCCGCACGCCAATGATAGAGAATTTTTGGAATGTGACCTACATGACGGGCTTTCTCTGCAGCGCGCAAAGCAAAATCATAATCCTGAGAACCGTCAAATGATTTACGAAAACCACCTAATTCGACGAAGAGAGATCGACGAACGCTAAATACATGTGAAATATACATAAATGACAAAAGCAATATTGGCGCCCAGTCCGGCTTAAACTGAGGCGCATAACGATGACCCTTTGTATCTATTTTATCATCATCACTATAAACAATATCCGCATCAGGATGATCCGCATAATAAATAGCCAATTCCGCCAAACAATCAGGAGTAATCAAATCATCATGATCAAGAAAGGCAACAATCTCTCCACTAGCCATTTCAACGCCAGCATTCGTAGCCACACTTATTCCCCCGTTTTTCTCCAAACGGGTGGTTTTGATACGTGAATCACGAGCTATCGCTCTTTCCAGCATAGCTGTTACATACGGTGCACTGCTACAATCATCGACAAGACACAATTCCCAATCATCATATACCTGCGCAAGAACAGATTCAAGCAATTCCTCGAAAAAAACGGGATCTGTATTATAAACAGGCGTAATCAATGAAATTTTCGGAGTGCGACCCTTTCGCTCTCCAAGAGAAGCGCAAATATTGTCAATAGCGCCACGGCTTAGTCTATTAACAGCCAACCATGATTCATAAACTGGCAGCGGCTCCTTACTTGACCATATATTTCTGCCTTTTTTTTCCGAGTTTTCTTCTTTCAAAACTACCGTTGCCGCACTTTCATTATGCCTAGGCAAATCCACAATTTGAATTAAATGCCGCCACGTGCCGCGCACCCCAAGCTTATAGAAACAAGCAAGCATAAAGATAATACGCTTCGGCAACCTATTTGGCCTACGAATAACCTCATTCAACAGAGGCCTCATAATTCTTTTTATAAAGCGAAACTTAAGCAACCCCGTCCGGATAGAAGTCTTACACCACCGCATCCAAGCTGTAATGCGCCATGATGATGAGGCATAAACTGCATGCAACTGAATCTCTAAATCTTTAACCGCCGCATTAAGGCGCTCAATTTCCGGATAAAGAATACTCAACCGGTCGTCGCGCTCGGAAATCTCGCTGGTATATTTTTTTACATCATTCTGTAATATTTTGAGTCTAATGGGATACGTAGCTTCAGCTTTTTTATATAAAGTAGTGAGGCGCTCCACTTCTTTATAGAGAGGCTCCAATCGATTATCGCGCTCCACAACCATATCATTGGCATGATGCACGGCCGCCGTAGCATCGTTGAGCAAAGTATTAAGACGTTCTACTTCTTCATATAAGGGCTTCAATCGATTGTCGCGTTCCACAACCATGTCACTAAAACGCTGGTTCTCGTCCATGGCCCGCGACAAAAGATTGGCGCGCTCCTGCGACCATGCTCTATCAAACAAACCAGCACCCAGACGTGAAAAAAAGCGACGGACAACGGCTAGTCGCTCTGAATTTACCGCCACGTCCATTATTAACCAGCGAATATTTTCGGGCATAGGTTCAGAACCCACATAGACCATGCCCAAGCCATTAGAATGATCGAAAGAAAAAGCCGGATATTGCACGGATATTTCTTCCCACAATTTCCATACACCAAATCCCCGTTCACGCACATTAATATCGTGCAATAGAATTATGCCTCTCCGACTCATTTTGGGAAGCCATTTTGTAAAATCATTTTTTACAGCATCATATGTATGCAAACCATCAATATGCAATAAATCGATCGAGCCATCGGAAAAATAATCAAGCGCCTGGTCAAAAGTCATCCGCATCAAGCAAGAAATCGCACCATATAAGGGATTATGATAAGCACTAAGCTCATCATAAACCTCATTACCATAATAACCCGCGTGGGGATCACCCTCCCAAGTATCGACAGCATAGGATTTAATAGGCAAATCGCAAGCAATCGCCGCCTGCAAAAACGCACAATAAGAATTACCAGTATGAGTTCCCAGTTCCACCATGCACGTCGGACGTGAACTCTCCATGAGCCAAAATGCGAATGGAATATGTCCAACCCATGGGGGAGGCCACGCCAAAAACTGCGGCTCCGCCAAAATTACTTTTGAACGCAGAAGGTGCATGATATCAGTGTCAGAAGCGATCGACATAAAAATTGGACATCCACTCAATTATGATTGACCTTGATTTTACCCTTTTTAGCATTTAGTTTTGCGCTCTGAAATACTTTCTTTTTTGCATTGGTGCACTCTTGGCATCGGCAACATGATGGTGACCCATCCGTAATCCGCAGATCGCATATAAGCATATCGCGTGTCAGGAAAGAAAATCTCTTAATTTATACCCCCAACGCACTTCTCTTTTACTTGAATTGTAGTGAAATCTCCTTGTCTTGCTAGGTATGTGCATAGATGCTGCTTGAAAATCCTCTTCTTTCACATAGCCTTGGGAGCGTACTCTTTTCCCGCGCAGTGGTAAGTTACCAACGTAACATCCTTGCAAACTCACAATCCATGCCAACAAAGACTCTGAATGCAAGTCGTTATACTTGCAAAATTTCTTGATTTGATTAAAGCGTGATGCATAAAACTTTGCGGCTTCAGGCCTTGCCAAAGCGCATCGATCATTCAACCCACCCCAACTATGCCATGATGGAATCAATATAGATTTAGCGTGGCTCATATTTTTCAGTAAATCAGGTATAAGAACTTTATCTATATATAAAATGTCTGGCCTGACGAAAAAATACGCATCAAACTTATCGTTATTGATCGCTTCAAAAGCGTTCCACCCATTTTTTAAAACATACAACTGATTTAATAAATTTCTTATAGAAGCCCAATCGTCGCAGAAAGGGTCTTGTCTTTTTTTTGCAATTTCTAATTCAGCGTCGATTTTATTTTTCTTTTGATCAAAAAGAAAATAGTAATCAGAATAGATTTTCAGGAAATCGCTTCTATCGATATCGACTTCATATTCGCCCGACCTGGCATTATGGATCCTGTCGATCATGTTTAGAAACGATATTTGTGTAAATTCCACGCCGATATCTTCATTTGGCTTTATAATATTCCTGTAAATTCCATCTCTCGTTTGCGATGGACTCCTGGAAATACCAAAATAGATCAGCGCAATTTTGACCATAAAAACCTGTTTTCTTTCACTGCTGTCTATGAACTATAAAGCGTTTTGACAACCTGACGTAAGCTGTCTTCCCATGCCGGCATAGCCACCCCAAATACGCGCTTCAGTTTAGCACTATCCATGCTGGAAACCGCCGGACGCTTGGCGGGCGTTGGCCAGTCTTCTGTCCGGATGGCTGTCACGTCCGGCATTGCCTGCCCGTAGGCTGTGGCCTCTTTCAGCGCTGCGACGGCCAGGCCATGCCATGTTGTCTCACCCGTGCCGCAAGCGTGGTAAATGCCTGCGAACTCGTCTCTCCAGCTATCCTTTTCCATAACAGCCAGGACTGAAAGGATGGCCCGCGCCAGATCATCGGAACTGGTTGGGTTACCACGCTGATCGCCAACAACTTTCAGGGTGGGGTTTTTAGCGCCCGCGTTCAGTATCGTCCGCACAAAATTTTTCCCGTGGGCCGAATAAACCCATGATGTGCGCAAAACCAGGGTTTTAGGGTTGGCCGCCAATGCCAGTTTCTCGCCTTCGGCTTTTGTTTCGCCGTAGACTGTCTGGGGGGAAATGCTATCTGTTTCCACATAGGGCGCGCCCTTGTTCCCCGCAAAGACATAATCTGTCGAAATATGAATAAGCGGGATGTCTCGTAGCGCACAGAGCCGGGCCAACTCGGCGGGACCGGAGGTATTGGCGCGAGCCGCAGCTTCGGGCTCACTTTCCGCCAGATCGACAGCGGTCCACGCAGCGGCATTGACCACCGCCACCGGCTCAATGGCATCCAAAATGCGTGCCAGCGTTTCAGGCCGGTCGAAATCGAAATCGGGGCGTCCTACACGGTGAATACGCGCCCCCCCCAATTTGACCAGGGATGTCGCCAACTGGCCCTGCCCCCCCGTAACCAGAATGGGGCCGCCTTGAGGTGCGAGACTATTCATCGGACAATGCCCCGCAGCTATAGCTGAAACCAGCCCTGGGCCGCCGAAAATTCGGGGGACAGCAGGTCTTTTTCGGACAACACGGCGTCCTCCGGCTTGATCGGCCAGTCAATGGCAAGCTCTGCACTGTTCCAGATCACCGCGCGTTCAGATGCCTTGTCGTAAAGGGCCGTGCATTTGTATTGGACCTCCGCATTCTCCGTCAGGGTGCAGAAGCCATGCAGGAACCCAGGCGGAATCCAGAGCTGCGACCAGTTGTCTTCCGACAGTTCGGCCGCCACCCATTGGCCGTAGGTCGGGGAACCGGTACGGGCATCCACTGCCACATCCCAGATAGCACCTTTCGTGCAGCGGACCAGCTTGCCTTGGGCGTGGGGCGCAACCTGGCAGTGCAAGCCACGCACAACGCCTTTCTGGCGGGAAAGACTCTGGTTGTCCTGCACGAAAGGCTGAGTGATGCCTGCCTCACGCATACGGTCGATATTATAGGTTTCCGAGAAGAAACCGCGATTATCCCCGAAACGAGGCGGTGTCAGGACAATGACGTCAGGAATGGCCAAGCGCTCTGTTTTCATACTCTGAACTCTAGCATGTATAAATATTCTGGAAGAAAAGCCTTGCGATCAGCGATGCCCAGCTTCTGAATCGGCAACCTGCATCAACAGACGCCCCAGTTCCGTCTTGATCATGCATCGGGCATGATCACGCAACTGATCCGCTGTAATGAAGCCCATACGGTAGGCGACCTCGGCCGGGGAGCCGACGAGCATGCCCTGCCTGGCCTGAATCGTATTCACAAACTGGCTTGCTTCCATCAGGCTGTCTGGAATGCCCGCGTCCAGCCAGGCACAGCCCCGCCCAAGACGGTCGACCTGCAAGGATCCCTCTTCCAGATAGAAGCGATTGAGATCGGTTATTTCCAGTTCGCCGCGGTCTGAGGGTTTGAGCCGTTTGGCAAAGTCCAGCACCCGAGCATCATAGAAATAAAGCCCGGTGACCGCCCAGTTGGAAGGGGGATTGCTGGGTTTTTCAACAATACTCAATGCGCGCCCCGTGGAATCGAAAGTCACCACGCCATAACGCTCGGGGTCACGGACCTGATAGGCGAAAACCGTCGCCCCCGAAGGCCGCAAGGCAGCGGTTTGCAGGGCAACACTTAAATGGTCCGCAAAAATCAGATTGTCGCCAAGGACGAGAGCACTGGGCGCATGACCCAGCCAGTCCTCCGCGATCAGGAAAGCCTGTGGAATACCGTCTGGCGTGGGCTGAACACGGTATTCGAACGTCACGCCAAACTGGGAGCCATCCCCCAGCAGGCGCTTGAACTGCGGCAGGTCGGCCGGTGTGCTGATGATCATGATATCGCGAATACCGGCCAGCATCAGCGTGGACAGCGGATAGTAGATCATCGGCTTGTCGTAAACCGGCAGAAGCTGCTTGCTGGTGGCTATGGTCATCGGGTAGAGCCGGGTTCCGGAGCCGCCTGCCAGCAGAATACCCTTCATGGGTGTGGAAATTGCAGTTTTCTGTGTCATTCGGCGGCAGTTCCCATACGGTTGCCAGTATAACGGCGGGCGCGAATGCCCTCCCACCAGGAGCGGTTGTCCAGATACCACTGCACGGTGCGGCGGATTCCGGTTTCGAAATCATGCCGGGCTTTCCAGCCCAGCGCCTGTTCGGCGTGGGAGGGATCGATTTCGTAGCGGAAATCATGGCCCGGGCGGTCTGTGACGAACCGGATCAGACGCTCACGCGGCCCGTGTGCATCCGGCGCGAGTTCGTCCAGCACTTTGCAGATGGTACGGACAACCTCCAGGTTGCTGCGCGGCTGGCGGGCACCTATGGCGTAGGTTTCGCCCGGAACGCCTTTTTCGACCGCCTTGACCAGGGCCTCGGCATGGTCTTCCACGAACAGCCAGTCCCGCACATTGGCGCCATCACCATAGACAGGCAGGTCCTTGCCCTCGATGGCGTTGATGGTGATGAGCGGAATAAGCTTTTCGGGGAAATGCCAGATGCCGTAATTGTTGGTGGTATTGGTCACGAAAGTGGGCAGCCCATAGGTATGGTACCATGCCCGCACCAGATGATCGGACGATGCCTTGCTGGCGGAATAAGGACTGCGCGGATCGTAAGGTGTCGTTTCCGTAAACGGCGGATCATGGGGCCCCAGCGCACCGAACACCTCATCCGTCGAGATATGATGGAAGCGAAAAGCCGCCCGATCGGCTTTGTCGAGCGACAGCCAGTATTTGCGGGCGGCTTCGAGCAGGGAGTACGTGCCCACCACATTCGTCTGGATAAACACGCCCGGACCGTCGATCGAGCGATCGACATGGCTTTCGGCCGCCAGATGCATGACCGCGTGGGGACGAAACGCCTCGAACAGGCAGCTCATCTCGCTGCTATCGACGATATTGGTACGCGCGAACGCATACCGACCGCTGGACGACGCATCTTCCACTGTTTCTTCGGACGCTGCATAGGTCATGCAGTCCACGTTCAGAACAGAATGATCGGTCGTCCGGACAAGGTGCCTGATGACCGCAGACCCGATAAAACCGCAACCGCCTGTCAATAAGATACGCAATCAGCACCTCTTTAAAAGATTTTATATTTTCGTTGTCTCATGAGCGACCGCGCCCATAAAATCAATAAAAATTACAAAACTATCTCCTACCCCCTCTCCCGACACTATTGCTTACAAAAAAATTAACCGCGCGCAGGGGTTTTGTTATTTTCCACGATTTTGAACTTTCCATATGAGAAATATAATTCTTTAATTTTATAATAATATTCTCTTTTTCATTCAAAGATGCTTCGAGCGACGCCACTTTGTGTTCAAGGGACGTGACGGTGTTTTTAAAATCAGCCTGCGTCTTTTTCAGTTCAACCTCGCCCCGCGTACGGTCGAGGCTCAGCTTATGAAATTCCCGTATTAAATATTCGTTGGAAGAAAGCGTTGAAAATTCCTTATATTTTTCTTTTTCATAGCCTCCCGCAAGAAGACTGGGGTCTAACTGAATTTCCTGAAAGAAATCCTTTATACATTCATACATTTCAAAAAAAGCCGTGTCTTTTAATGTAATCAGATGCCAATTAAGGAAACTGACACAATATTCAAAATAATATGCTTTATAATGCTCATATACACCCTTTTTTATCAACTCATCCCGTACCCCTCTGAGCGCGATGAGCGCACAGAGGAACGATTGCTCCCTGGTATTGGAGAGCGAGTTCTTTCTATCGAAGACATGCGTAATAAGATAATCGTCTATTTTTGACAGTCTCTGCGCGCAGAGAACAATAGAAAAAACAAAATACAAATCATTGGTCGTTCTTATTTCCTGAAATCGCAACCCGGATTCCAGAATGATTTTTCTTTTGATAATCTTATCCCATGCCCACCATACAAAGCAGTGGAAAATATTGTTTTTTATATCCCTGGCAGAAAAAACCTCCGTATCCGGCAATAAATCATCTCTGATGGACCATGTCATGGGAGATGTATCATGCGTCTGCAGATTTTTACCGTATGACCGGAAAACCACTATATCCGCATCACGTGATTTAGCAGCATGATAGGCTTTTTCCAGCATATCGGGATGATATATATCATCATCGTCCAGGAAGATAAGATACTCACCCTGAGCAAGGGATAAGGCCAGATTCCTCGAATAGGCAGCACCACGGTTTTTATCGTTGAAAACGATCTTGAAATTGTCCTCCTTGTCAAATTTTTCCAGTATCTCTGCCGTACCATCCGTCGATTTATCGTCAACCACAATAACCTGATAATACTCAAGTGTTTGGTTTTTAATATTACAAAGGGTTTCTTCTATAATATCCGCAGAATTATATGTCGTTATGACCACAGAAACAGGAACGCCGCTCACTCTTTTGATCTCCTGCATTCTACTCTCTCGAGTCCTGCGCAAAAAATGGTGATTCCACAAAATTGCTTGACAGCGATAATACTCTGCTCACTCTCTCAATAATACCTCTCGCCACGCCGCGCTCCAAACAGGTCTTCTCCCCTCACCTTCGGGGCAGTCATCCAACAGCCTTACGTGACGAACCTCAGCCCGTACAGCGCGACCCGATCCGATGGATACGCCACCTTACTGTCTTTTCTTATCCGAAGCACCCGCCGCAGCGTAACCCGGCAGATCGTCCGCGGCCTCGTCCCCGTCATGTATGTCGGGCAGCTTATCCAGCCATTGGCCGGTTTCGCGCCCTTGCGGGGTCGCATTGTCGGGTAAAGCCTGGGCCGCGTCACCGCTATCGTCGGAGAGCATGTCCGCGGGACCTTCCTGCAAATAAACGGTGTCGTTCAAGGCACTGGTCACGGAAGCCTGGAGCTGGCCCGAGCGTGCAAGGGTGCGGAAGGATGTTTCCTCATCCACCATTTTGGTGTCCAGCCCGTTGCCGCTGATCTCCCCCACCGCATGAAACGCCGGATCGGCCACGGGGTTCACGGGCGCCACCAGCCAGTGGCGCGTGTGCGACACCACACTGGCGGCATCGGCCTGCGCGCAGGGCTGCATGTGGGTGAGCGTCACGGTCTCGGTCGTAACAAACCCTTCGGTGCGGCTGTCCAGCACGATGCGCGTATGGTTATGGTGATGGGTATTGCCGCGCTGGGGCACCACCCTGCGCTGCCATTGCTGCGCGGTAAAAACGGTGCCGGACGGCACGACAACCAGAACCTGCGTGGGCGCAGCCGCCTGCGGAGCAAGGCACACATTCGCCGCCCCGCCATCGGCTGCGTGTGCAACCCCACCCAAACCCACGCCCTCCCGCCCCGGCAGGCATGAGCCAAAAGCACAAAAGGTGAAAACCAGGGCCAGTGCGCCCAGCACACGCAGGGAAACCCCGCCAGCTTGCGGTTTCATGGGCAAGGCACCTTTCCTGTCAGCCTTTTCGCACCGCCCCGCCACCCGCGATCAGGGATGGGCCGGGCCTTCGGACTTCAGGCCTGCCGGAATGGCAAAAACGCTGTCCGGCTGGGCTGCGCGACTGACGCTGAGCGCGCGCACACGCACCTGCCCGTTCTGGACAACCTGAAGCAGCAGGCCATCAGCCGTATAACAGGCATCGGTCTGTCGCCCGTCCGTATCGGTCGTGCGCCATAGTGTGCAGCCTTCACCCGCGACAGTGGAACTCCCCAATCGCGCATAGGTGCCCGTAGCTGGGTGCTGGCCTGGCAGGGTCAGTTCCTGCTGGCCGGGGACGGGCATGGAACTCTCCCGCCCACGGCTTTCATCCACCACATGCAGGGTGCGATCCTTCCACGACGTGATCATGAACACGCCCGCCCCCTGGGGGTCCAGGCGCTGCCGCAGGGTGGAAACCTGCCAGCGCATGCGTTGCCGGGCCGAGGTCTCCCCCTGGGCGGAGGCCACCTCATACATCACATCCGCATCCACCGATGGCGTGACATAAGGGGCATCGGCCGTGCCCTGGGCCAAAGCGCGCCCCCCGCCCACACCAGGCCAGGCGAGTGCGACCAGAAAGGACATGATCGTGCCCGCGCAAGCCAGACGCGCGCCATGACGACACATGACCATTACGGGTTCCCCTGCTGGCTGGTATCGGGCTGGCTGGTGTCGGACGGATTGCTGCCGGGCTCGCCACTGGCGGGGGGCTGGGCGGCCGGGCCCTGCCCTTCCTCCCCGGCGCCACCTGCGGGAACCGGGGCATGCGGCTTGACTTCCTGGTACCCCACCGGCGGCTGGAAGGCGCTGCTGGGCACCGTTTCGTAGGACACGCTGGTCGCCACCAACTGGCCGTTCAGCCCATCCACATCCGCCCCGTCCTGGCGCAGGATAAAGCCGTCATCGGTCACGCAGGCAGAGGTCGACCCTTGGGCGGAATAAGCCTGCCAGACCGTACAGGGCTGACCCGCCACCGTGTCCGTTCCCTTGCGGGTGAACTGCATGGACAGGTCGAGCAGGAACGGGTTGCGCACGCTTTCCTGCTGCACAAGCCGCGTATAAATATGGCGTGTATTCAGGATCACCAGCACTTCCTGTGCCGCGCGGTTGATAATGACGGCGCCACGGCTGGCGCCATCGGCAGCCCCCGTCAGGTAGTTCAGGCGCAGCAAGCCGCCATCGCCCGAATACAGGACCTGCACCTGCCGCGTGGGCAGTGGCGTGGTGGGGGCCGGGCCTGCCTTCAGATCCTGCTCGGTCGGGCGGGGCTGAAAACTATAGACAATCACGGCATCACGCGCGGGGGTAAGCGGCGGGTGATCCATCGCCTGCTGGGCATGGGCGTGACCCACGCCAAGGCTCAGGCTCCCCACCGCGCACAGGGACAGCAACGCCAGACGCCGCGCATGGCCCGCGCCCTTGCTCAAGACGGGGGAAATATCAATCACCGTGGCTGTCTCCAATCTTCACGCAGGGTTATCGGCAAGTCTGCACGCCTTTCATGGGTCTTTCGTGGATCTTTCATAGGTCTTTTATCCGCAATCGGCCGGCTGTGGTGTCATAAATTGCGGATTTCGCTTTCCAGCATATCGGGCGGAATGTCTGCCTGCCAGCGTGGCGGCATGGCTATGGCACGTTCCAGCAGGGCCTTGTAGCGGGCCGCGGGAATTTCCGTCCCGCCGAATGTGGCCAGATGGTCGGTCCCGAACTGCGTGTCCAGCAGGATGAAGCCGCCCAGCCGCAACCGTGCCACCAGGTGAACAAGGGCAACCTTGGAAGCGTCGCTCACGCGACTGAACATGCTTTCGCCAAAAAACACGCCGCCCAGGGCCACGCCATACAGGCCGCCCACCAAATCTCCATCCAGTCGGCATTCCACGCTATGACCGAACCCCATATCGTGCAGGGCGCAGAAAATCCGGTAAATCTGACCGTTGATCCAGGTTGTCTCCCGCCCCGGGGCGGGGCTCGCGCAACCGCGCATGACGGCAGGGAAATCCCGATCCACGCTGACTTCGAAACGACCTGACAACGCCGTGCGGCGCAGGCGCCGGGGCAGATGAAAGCCATCGAGCGGCAGAATGCCCCGCGGGTCGGGATCGTACCAGTCCAGCCCGCCGTCTTCCGACGCCATGGGGAACAGCCCCGCGGCATAGGCCGCGAGCATGAATTCGGGGCTGAGCCCTTCTGGCATGCGGATCTTTCCTCCCTGGCTGTATGGCTGGCTGCGTGGCCTGGCTGCATGGCGCACGCAGTCTGCTGTTCTGGCCCCTTGGCGCGGCCGCATGGGGCTGCCCCGTAATCCCGATCGCCGGACCGAATCATTGCGACGCGCCTGTTACCCGAACCGTGCCACCGGCGGGGCATCAGGTCATGCCCGGGATGGTAGGGCATGCGCCACGGGGCCATCCCTGCCATGCCAGATTGACAGGGCCGGAGGCAACGGCCCAACTATCGCACCAATAAAAATTATGGAGACCGCCGTGACAGCCACGCCCCCACGCCTGATTCGCTCGGTTCGCCTGCTTGACGCGGCGGAAGCGCGCATCCGTTCGGAATTCACGGCCCCCCCGCCCCCCGACACCGCCATGGACACACCCACGGCCATAGCACTGGCCAACGAATTCAAACCCTTCGCCATGGTGGTGACGCATACGGCCCCCCTGCGCAAACCCGATATTGCCAAGCTGCCCGACAGCGTCAAACTGGTGGCGACAGTCAGCGTGGGGCTGGACCATCTGGACGTGCCCGCTTTGCTGGAACGCGGCATTGCCGTGTCCAACACGCCCGACGTGCTGACCGACTGCAACGCCGATTTGGCGATGATGCTGGTTCTGGCCGCCAGCCGCCGGGCTGCGGAATATTTCACCCTGGTCAAGACAACCGGCTGGACAAAGCCGCTGGGCATGGCGGACATGCTGGGCCACCGCGTAAGCGGAAAGCGGCTTGGCATTGTGGGCATGGGCCGGATCGGCCAGGCGCTGGCCAGGCGCGCACGCGGGTTCGACATGGATATTCTCTACCACAACCGCCGCCGTCTCGATGCGGCGGAAGAAGCGGGCGCCACCTATTACGCCACGCTGGAAGACATGCTGCCCCATTGCGATATCGTGTCATTGCACATGCCGGGCAATGCGTCCGCCCCCCCTATCATCAACGCCCAAACGCTGGCCCTGCTGCCGCGTGGCAGCGTGCTGGTCAATGCGGCGCGCGGGTCGCTGGTGGATGAAGACGCGCTGATAGACGCCCTGCAATCGGGCCAGCTCAGCGGGGCCGGGCTTGATGTCTATCGCCACGAACCCAACCCCAATCCCCGCCTGGTGGCCCTGCCCAACCTGTTCACCACCCCCCATATGGGCAGTGCGACGGTGGAGACACGCACCGCCATGTGCATGCTCGCCCTCGATAACGTGGCGGCTCTGGCGGCAGGCAGGCCCATGCCTTCCCCCGTAACCGCGTAAGGGAGCAGGAACCATGACCTTCCGCCTGTTCTGCGTACTGGCTGTTTTCGCGTGCCTGGGCCTGGATTTCATTGCCCCCCATTACCACGGCACGGCCGAAATCGGCGGGCTGGCATTCCTGGGTTTCGCGGTGGCGGCCACGGTTCTTGGGCTCAGGGCCGACACGCGCGCGAAGGCCCCGCTACGCTAAATCAAGGCCGGGCCATACAGGACCGAACCACATAAAGCCGGGCCGCGTGGGGTCGTTCACCCGCAGCCCGGTTCGCGCCCGATGGGCGTGCGTGCCTTACAGCAGCGGGTCCCTGTCGCGCGGGGAGAGGTTATCGCGCATGGCCAGGGCCGTGTCGCGCACCACGGGGCCGTGTTCGCGTTCGAGCCTGCGGATAGTGAAATGCGCGCGCGCCAGAGCCCGGTAATGGTTGAAGAACGCCGTATTCAGCGACGCACCGCACAGCGCGCCGGCCACCGGCATAAGCTGGAGCGAGAGCTTCTGCCCCAGCGCAAGCCCGTAATGGGATGCGACCTCGGCAATCAGCATCACCACCGGGCGGCCACGCAGCACCGCGCGGGCCGAGAAATAGCCCAGCTCACTTTCCTCGCCATTGCGGCGATTGGGGAAAGCCTTGAGCGCGAACACTTCAAGGCAGGCGCGGCGGGCGTCCGGATCGTTCATGTCCTCGCCCTCCTCACGCGCGATACGAGCAATTTCGCGCATGATGGTCAGGGTGGTGAAGCTGATGTCAGGGGCCAGGCCCGCAAGCCCCGTAAAGCCCCCGACAGCCCCCGAAACCGCAACCGCCGCCTGCAGGGCAGGCGCCCGCCAGCGCGGTTCCTCCATGACCGTATCGGCAACACCGCCCATGCCCAGAACGGCCACATCGAACGCGCGGGCCACGGCGGCTTCCGCCAGGCCGCGCAATTTATCCTCGAAACCGGGGGCCATGCCCAGGCCGCGCAGGCCAAGACGGGCCGCATGCCCGACAGCGCCCCCCATCAGGTCAGCCAGGCGAATAAGCACACCGCGCCCCGATTCCACCTCGGCCAGGGCGTGTTCCAGTTCCCCCAGATCCTGCCCGCTCAGTACCAGTGGCGTCAGCGCGCCGCCTGCTTGGTTCGTGCTCATTTCTGTTTTTCCTGCCTGCTGTCATCGGGGTGCGCGACAGCGCCGCCACCCCGATCGGAATTGTCATGAACATAACAGGCACCGACCCCGAAAGACAGCGCCCCGCACCCCTGCCCTCTCCACGCAGCCCCGCATGCGCGGGAACAACATTGTCTCTCCCGCGTGAAGCCCTTACACCACGTAGTCTGATGCACCATGGTCAGGAATCTGGCGCGCGTGCCCCCGCTTTCAAGGAGTTGGCTCCATGACTGGTCTTTCTCACCCATCCTTTTCCAGGACGCGGGCGGCCGCAGCGCTGCGTGGCACGCTGGGCAGTCTTTCGCTCATGGCAGCCCTGGGCTTAGGGGCATGCGCCACACCGGGGCAGGAAACATACCAGAACGCCCTGGCCGATGCCCGGACCGATCCTGCCCTGTGCAGTGCCGACAGCTACGCGCCGGCAGGCAAGTATACGACCCTTGTCGCGGAATCCTGGCTGAAGGCGCACCAGCCCGGCAATGCCGACGCGCAGGACGCAGCCCCGCCACCCCGCGCCGACCCGCCGCCGGTCACGGTATCGGGCGTGTCGGCCATGCCCGATGTCAGCTTTCCGCCCTATTCGCAGCGTGCCTGCCGCATGACGGTCCAGAGCGGGACAAACCCGCCGGAAACCGGGTTCCTGACCGTGGCCTATTTCATTCATAACGACAGGGTGGATACGTCACTCGCCCGGTGGGATTCCGATGGCGCCGTCTCGCGCTATTACGATGCGCTGAAGGAGAAGGTCCGCGCCGGGGTAGATATGAGCAACCCCACGCTGCAAGCCTGCATGAAGCATTTTCCCGCCCTGCACCCCGACAGCACCGACCCCGCCGTGCAGCAGGCCGCCGTCAGCCTGCGCGCCTTGCTGATCCGCCATTGCCTGGCCGACCACGCCGCGTTGCAGAACCTGTATTCGGACATGTATTTCATCCACCGGTAAATCTCAGGCACCGGCTTTTCCCCACGGGCAGCCCCTGGCCGCCGGTTCCTGCCCGTGCCCGATACCACCCGCCCTACGGCCCGCCATGCGTGGGCCATGACCGACAAAGGACCGTCCAGACCATGACATTCCACACGCTCAGCCCCGATTTCGCCGTTTCCGCCCAGATTACGGTGGATGACATTCCCGCCATTGCCAAGGCCGGTTTCAAGACCATCATCTGCAACCGCCCCGATGGCGAGGAACCGGGCCAGCCGACAGCCCAGAGCATTGGCGACGCGGCGAAGGCGGCAGGCCTGTCCTTTATCGCCATACCGGTCATGGCAGGCCATGGCCCGTCATCGGATGCCATTATCGAAACGCAGGAGACGATCAACACCCTGCCCGGCCCGATTTTTGCCTATTGCCGTTCGGGCAACCGTTCCGCCCAGCTCTGGACGCAAGCCACACAGGTCTGAGCCCACACAAGGCTGAAGCACCCCGTGGAGCAGGCCCGCCGGAGGCTCGCCCACGGGAAATGCTCATAGGGTCGCTTACGGGAAACGCCCGTCAGGGAGGCCCCTGCACAGGCGCCCCGGGGGATACCCATGGCGGGTCCGCCCAAGCCGCCTGCACATTATCACGATAGCGTGTTCAAAACCCCGACCTGAGGGGCCCGGCAGCCTTCAGCCCGGTTCGGCCCATGCGCCCATTTCGCACAGCAGCGCCCATTCGGCTTGCGTGACAGGGCAGACCGACAGGCGGGACTGGCGCACAAGCGCCATCTCGGCCAGGGCGGGCGTGTCCTTGATTTCGCTCAGCGCCACCGGGCGGGGCATGGAGCCGACGGTTTTCACGTCCACGCAGACCCACGCCCCCTTGGGCCCCGAACCATCGGCCACCGTGGGGTCGGGATAGGCTTCGCGCACCACTTCCACCACGCCCACGATCGCGCGCTGCACGTTGGAATGGTAGAAAAACGCGCGGTCCCCCGCCTTCATGGCCATGAGGTTTTTTTTGGCCTGATGGTTGCGCACACCCGTCCAGGGTTCCACATCATGGGCAACCTGTTCCGCCCAGCTAAAGGCGTCCGGTTCGCTTTTGACCAGCCAGTACGCCATGCCTATGCCACCAGTTGCCCGTCGCGGAAGACGGTCCGCAAGGGCCTGACGATCACGCTTTCGAACAGGTTGACCCCGGCATAAGGGTCGGCTGCGGCAAAGCCTTCGGCACTTTCGCGGTCGGGCACATCGAGCAGGATCAGGCTGCCGCAGGGCTTGCCCTGTGCGTCAAGCTGCGGGCCCGCGAACTGCACGGCCGCCTTGTGGCTTTCAAGAAAGGCCAGGTGCTGCGCACGCGTGGCCACGCGCAGTTCCAGCGCGCCGGGTCGGTCAGTACAGATAATGGCAAACAGCATTGCGTTTGGTACTCTCGCTCTGGTGGTTGTATCGCGCAGGCAGAACGCCCACGAAGAACCGCGTTATGTCAAGATACGTTGCGCGTTATATCAAAGAAGACAAGCATAGTCCCCTTCCCACAGGCGCGTGAATGTGGAATGGAGAACAGCCGAACGGGTCAAACTGGAAACGGAGCGGGTCATCATTTGAACGCCACACCAACCTTTACCGCGCGGGCTGGCGGTTTTTTCCACCGCTACGCCAATCCCGGACGCTTTCTTAAACTGGGTGCCCGCCTGCAACCCTGGCTGACCTGGCCCGCCGTCGTGCTGACCCTGGTGGGGCTGGGCTGGGGGCTGTTCTTCTCCCCCGCAGACTGGCAGCAGGGAGATTCCGTGCGGATCATGTATATCCACGTCCCCGCCGCCATGCTGGCATCGGGCGGGTATGCGGGGCTTGCCTTGTGCGGCGTGCTCTCCCTCGTCTGGCGCCATCCGCTGGCTGACCTTGCGGCGGTCGAAATCGGACCGGTGGGTGCGTGTATTACCGCCCTGTGCCTTGCCACGGGTTCGCTGTGGGGCAAGCCGATGTGGGGCACATGGTGGGTGTGGGATGCGCGGCTGACATCCGTTCTGGTGCTGTTTTTCCTGTATCTGGGCCATATCGCCCTGATCCGCGCTTTCGACGACCCGCAGCGCGGCTATCGCGCCGCCGCCATTCTGGCCCTAGCCGGTGCGGTCGACCTGCCCATCATCAAGTTCAGCGTGCAGTGGTGGAACACCCTGCACCAGCCCGACAGCATTACGCTGACAGGTGCGCCCACCATGTCCAGTTCCATGCTGTGGCCGCTCGGGCTGTCCACACTGGGCATATCGCTGGGCTTTGCGGCCATCGTGGTGGCCCGCACGCGTGCGGCCGTGATGGAAAGCCGTATTCGCGCGCTGCTGTCCTCCCCCCGCCGCAAAGGAGGTGCCGCATGACGCATCTGCCCTATATTCTGGCAAGCTACGGGCTGGCCACCGCCATGGCCCTTACGCTTTCGATCGGGGCGGCCCTGCGCCTGCGGCGTGACCGCGCCCGGCTGGATGCGCTGGAACGCACAAGTGCGAAAAGAACCGCCCCGTCAGCACAGGCGGGTGCCACGCCATGACGCGCAAGACCCGACGGCTGTGGCTTGTCATTGCCTGCGTGGCCTGCCTGGGCACTGCGGCGGGGCTGATCCTGCGGGCGTTTTCATCCGATATCGTGTTTTTCGTCACGCCATCGCAGGTCGTGGCCGCCCCGCCCCCCAAGGACCGTACGGTCAAGCTGGGCGGCATGGTGGTGGCGGGTTCCGTCAAGCGGGAGAAACGGGGCGAGACCCCGATTTCCACCTTCGACGTAACGGATGGCCAGGCCTCCGTCACCGTGCATTACGAGGGCATTCTGCCCGACCTGTTCCGCGAGGGGCAGAGCGTTGTCGCCATTGGCACGGCAACCCCGCCGCATGACTTTGCCGCCGCCGAAGTGCTGGCCAAGCATGACGAAACCTATATGCCCAAGGAAGTGGCCGAAGCCCTGAAAAAAGCCGGAAAATGGGACCCGCGCTTTGGCCCGCCCCCCAGTGCGACAAGCTGGAACCAGATGACCGTGCAGGACGCCCGCAAGGATATTTCCGCGGCCCCCGCCACCAACTAGACCAACAGGCGGGAGCCCGACCCCTGATATGCTGAGCCCCGAACTCGGACACTACGCCCTTGCCCTCGCCTGCGTGCTGGCCGGGGTGCAAGGTATTCTGCCCCTTATTGGCGCGCAAAGGCGCAATGCGCGGCTGATGGCGCTGGCCCCGGGCCTGGCGGTGGGGCAGTTGATCGCCCTTGTCTGCGCCTTTGCCTGCCTGATCAACGCCGCCGTCACGGATGATTTTTCCGTCCAGAACGTGGCGGCCAACAGTGCCGTCTCCAAGCCGCTGCTTTACAAGATCACGGGCGTATGGGGGAACCATGAAGGCTCCATCCTGCTGTGGGCGCTTATTCTCAGCCTGTGCGGGGCGGCTGTTGCCGCTTTCGGGCGCAGCCTGCCCACCGCCCTGCGCGCACGCGTCATTGCCGTGCTGGGCCTTGTAGCGACCGGCTTCGAACTGTTCTGCCTGACCACATCGGACCCGTTCGCCCGCGTCTGGCCCGCCCCCATGGACGGGCGCGGCATGAACCCCCTGCTTCAGGACCCGGGCCTGGCCTTTCACCCGCCCGTTCTCTACACGGGCTATGTGGGCTTTGCCGTTCCTTTCGCCTTTGCCATCGCAGCCCTGATCGAAGGCCGGGTGGATGCCGCCTGGGGCCGCTGGGTGCGCCCATGGGCCGTGGCGGCCTGGTGCTTCCTGACCTGTGGCATCGCCATGGGGTCATGGTGGTCCTATTACGTGCTGGGCTGGGGCGGCTACTGGTTCTGGGACCCGGTCGAGAACGCATCCCTCATCCCCTGGCTGACCGGCACGGCGCTGATCCATTCCGCCATTGTGGTGGAAAAGCGCGAGGCCCTGAAAATCTGGACCGTGCTGCTGGCGATCGGCACGTTTTCCTTCTCGCTTTCGGGCACGTTCCTTGTGCGGTCGGGCATTCTCAATTCCGTGCACGCATTCGCCAACGATCCGGCGCGCGGGGTGTTCATTCTGGGCCTGCTGGGCGTTGTGATCGGCGGGTCTCTGGCCCTGTTCGCCTATCGCGCACCCTCGCTGACGGCGGGCGGACTGTTTGCCCCGCTCTCGCGCGAAGGGGCTCTGGTGCTCAACAACATCCTGCTGTGTTCGATCTGTGCGGTGGTGCTGACAGGGACCATGTACCCGCCGTTCATGTCCTTGCTGTTCGATCGCACGATTTCGGTCGGCAAGCCGTTTTTCGATGCGACGACCATCCCGCTGGCCCTGCCCCTGTTCATCTTCATGGGCTTTGGCCCCATGCTGCCGTGGAAACGCGCGCAGCTCTGGCCCGTGTTGCAAAAGCTCTGGCTGGCCGCCTGCGTAAGCGGGATTGCCGTCGTGGTCGCAACAATCCGGCTCTCGGGCGTGCTGCCCGTTCTGTGTGCGGCGGCGGCGGTGTGGATCATCGGCTCCAGTATCACGGATATCGCAACCCGCACCAAGCTGTTCCGCACATCTTTTGCCAACAGCGTGCACCGTGCGCGCATGCTGCCGCGCGCCATTATCGGCACCGCCATCGCGCATGCGGGGGTAGGCATTACGGTGCTGGGGCTGGCCGCCATGTCGCAGGCGCAGCACCGCATTGTCGAGGTTCCCATCGGCACGACCGAGCATCTGGCTGGCTATGACTGGACGCTGACCAACGTCACGCAGGAGCCCGGGCCCAACTACACCGCCATGGCCGCCACGCTGGAAGTGCGCCGCCACGGGCAGCTTGTCACGGTCATGCACCCGTCCAAGCGCAGCTTCAACAGCCAGAACCAGACCACGACGGATGTGGCCATCCACACCAACCTGATGGCCGACCTGTACGGCGTATTGGGCGACCGGCACGGGCCGGACAGCAATCCCACCTATGTGCTGCGCCTGCATTACAACCCGCTGGCACCGTGGATGTGGCTTGGCGCGCTGGTCATGGCCTTTGGCGGTGCGCTATCCCTGTCCGACCGGCGCGTGCGGGTGGGGGCTCCACAGCGCGCGCGTTCTTCCACCGCCACGGTAAGCGTATCATGACCACACCAGACACCACCACACGCCGCCGCCTGCTCATGGCCCTGCCGCTGGCCGGGGCCGGGGCTGTCGGGGTCGCCTTCTGGAAAATGCTCTCGGGCATGGAACAGGGCTCGTTCAACCCGCACGATATCCACGCACCAGCGCTCAACCGCCCGGTGCCGGACTTCACCACACCCGATCTTGCCCCCGGCAAGGGTTTCGGCACGGCGGATCTGCGCGGCCTTACCCAGCCCATCGTGCTGAATTTCTTTGCGTCGTGGTGCATCCCCTGCCTTGCGGAAATGCCCATCCTCATGACCCTGAAGGAGCAGATCCCGCTCTGGGGCATTGCCTACAAGGACAAGCCCGAGGATGCAGCCGGTTTCCTGCGCCATTCGGGCAACCCGTTCAGCCGGCTGGGCCTTGACCAGGATGGCCGGGTGGGGATCGAATGGGGTATTTCGGGCGTGCCCGAAACATTCCTGATCGGGCCGGGCGGGGTGATCCGCTGGCATAGCGCCGCACCCCTTGGCGAAGACACGATCCGCGACACGCTTATTCCCCTCGCCCGGACGTTGAAGACACCATGAACTGGCTTCGCCTTGCCTGCGCGACAGCGCTCGGGTTCTATCTGGCCGTGGCCCCTGGGCTGAGCTTCGCGGTGGACGACCCTTCCGAAATGCTGCCCGACCCGAAGGCCGAAGCCCGGGCAGAAGCCATAGGGGCGCAGTTGCGCTGCCTGGTCTGCCAGAACGAGTCCATTGAGGACAGCAGTGCCGGACTTGCGCGCGACCTGCGCCGCGTGGTGCGCGAGCATGTAGCCAAGGGCGAGAACAGCCAGCAGATCATGGACTGGATGGTCAGCCGCTATGGCAACTTCATCCGCCTGCGCCCTGCCTTTTCCTTCGGCACGGTCCTGCTGTGGGGCATGCCGGTGCTGGCCGTGCTGTTAGGAACTGGTGCGGCCGTGCTGTTCTACCGCCGCCGCGCAAGCCAGCCCCCACCCGCGCCGCTGACACCGGAAGAAGAAGCCCGGCTGGCCAGCCTGACCGCACGCGCCCCGCAGGACAAAGGTTCGGCAGATGAGCACCCGGCAGACACGGGCCCGGCAGACAGGGACCCGACGGGCAAGGGAGAGAACGTATGATCTGGCTTTCCATCGCATTGCTCAGCCTGATCGCCCTTGCGCCTGCGGCATGGGGTCTGTGGCGACGGGACCGGGAGATCCGGGATGAACGCAGCGCCGCCCTGGTGCTGCACGGCGCGCAACTGGCCGAGGTGGACCGCGACCTGGCCATAGGCCTGATCGCGCCCGAGGAACACGGTGTGGCCAAGCTGGAAATCCAGCGCCGCATTCTGGCGGCCGATATACCCGCCCCCGGCGGGCCGGCCGTCACCACCGCGCGTTGGGGCTGGGTCATGCTGGTGCTGGCCCCTTTCCTGGCCGTGGCCCTTTACCTGACCAATGGCATGCCCTTTCTGCCGGCCCAGCCGCTGGGGCCGCGCCTGGTCGCGCGCCACATGCAGGACCAGAAGGATGACGCGGTCGTGGCGCAACTTCGCCAGGCCCTGGCCACCCTGCCCGAGACCGACCCCAACCTGCGACAGGGCTACCTGCTGCTGGGCCAGGCGGAAGCGGGGCGCGAACATTACGCCGCAGCCGCCGATGCCTGGGGCCACGCCCTGGCCCTGGGGTTCGAACCCGAACTGGCCGCCCGCACGGCAGAAGCCCTGACCCGGGTGGACCAGCACGTGACCCCGCAGGCGCTGGACCTGTTCCGCAAGGCGCTGGACGCCGCACCCAAGGATGCCCCCTGGCGTGACGCCGCCCAGGCCCGCATAGCCCAGGGTGAACACGAACTGGCCAATCCGTGACAGGGGCGCGCAAGCCCCGTCCATAGTCCTGCTCACCAGCACGGACGGCGCCACCAGGCCGGCATGGCAGGACCGTTCCGAACCGCCCTGCCCTCACCGACCCGGTAGCGGGCGGGTGATTGCAGGGCGTGGGACCGGGCTTACGGGTAACTGTTACGGGTAATCGAAAAGAACGCGGGTATCAGAACCCGCCGCCCTCGCGCACGGTTGCGGGCCGGGCCCATAGCTGCGAGACAGGCCGACGCTGCGGCGGGCGCGGCTGGCAGGAAATGAAATACAGCCCGACCACGAACACGATGTTGGAAAATGCATTGAACCACACCGCCAGGCTGAAGGCGGCAGGGGCGGTCATGGCCTGATAGACCACATAAAGCGTGAACGGGATGGACAGGATCCGCACGCCCAGCAGCATCTGCCGCAGCGGGTTGGCCATGCCGACCTTGACCAGCATCCGCAGCCGCCCCAGGCCGAAAAAGAAGCTGACGCACAGGGCCCAGATCAGCACGTTGAAGATCATGTTGCCAAAGTCGTTCATGCCGGTCACGACAAAAACGGCAATGATGGAGACCGCCGACAGCAGCACCGAACCGAGCTGGCAGCTCATCCCCAGTTCAAACGCGGGAAAGCGCTCCGGCAGCCGGTCAGCCAGTGGCTGACACAGCTCATCCAGCAGCCATGCGTCCACGCGTGTAATACGTTCACCCAGAGTCATGGCGATACTGTAACGCAATCACGCGCGTTATGCACGACCGCCAGGCATTCTGGCGGCGTGCTTTGCAGGACGGGCTTTCTGGCGCTTTTTCAGGCGCTCTTTTCCGGGGTGGCGGGCAGCACGCCATCGGGCGTCTTGGCGTTGACGGCAGCAGGCAGGAAATGGGCCAGTGCGCTCAGCACGCTATCGGCGGGCAGGCCAGTGCGTTCCACCAGGTCATGCACGGCGCCGCTGCCCAGAATGTCGTGAATTTCATCTGGGGTTACGGGCAGGTTCCCGCTCTGGCTGACCCACGAACGCACCTTGTCGCCCAGGCCCGCCTGATCGGCCTTGTCCAGCAGGGCCTGGACGTTCTGGGGCTGGAGCCAGGTCTGGACCTGCTGCTGGATGGCGTTTTGCGCATCCACCCCCAGTACGCTCCCGACCTTACCCAGGATATTCTGAAAAAATTCGGACATTTCGGCCTTCCTTCGCTGGCATGGCTTAAATACTATCGCTTCGGTTGGCGCGGCTGCCGCCCGTGCGGGCCGCCACGCGTTCTCCTTACCGGCGATAGCTGATATGCAAATGAACCTACAAGGAAAAACTGGGAAAACACGCTACGCTTCCAAGCCTTAGGCCATGCCTTTCTCCCCTCAGCCGCAAACAAAGTAGACCCCGTGTCCAGTCTTTCATTTTCCCTGCTCTCCCGGATCGGCTCCCTACGTGATTTTCATCCATTGCGGCGGCCTTCGGGGCCGGGGCGGCGGCGTCTGGCATGGCTTCTGGCACCCACGCCCGCGGCCGTGGGCTTTGCCCTGTGCACCACCACAGCAGCGCTGATCGCACTTGTCATCGCGCTATGGATGGAACTGGATGACCCCCAGTGGGCCGCAATGACCGTATGGATCGTAGCCCAGGGATCACGCGGGGAAAGTCTTTCAAAGGCGCGCTGGCGTCTGGTCGGCACGGGTATTGGCGTTGTCATGTCCATTACGCTGATCTCGGCCTTCAACCAGAATGCGTGGCTCTTTTTCCCAGCCCTCGCCCTTTGGCTGGGCGGGTGCTGCGGGCTTGCCACGCTCGTGCGCAACTTCCGTTCCTACGCGCTGGTGCTGGCGGGCTATACCACGGCCATTATCGCCATTGCGGCCATTCCCCACCCCGAAAACGTGTTCATGACCGCCATGTCGCGCGCCACGTATATCGTGCTGGGCATTGTCTGCGAAAGCACGGTGGCGGGGCTGTTCGCCCATAACCTGGCCCAGACTGCGCGCCGGAACATCCGCGACAAGCTGCGCACGGCATTGGGGAATGTTTCAAGCTCGGTCGCCAGCCTGCTCTCGGGCGATCGGGAGGCCATGATCCGCTCGCGCGCCATGTTCGGCCCCATTCTCTCGATCAATGACCAGATCGAATTTTCCGAAATCGAAATGGGTCCGCACGGACATGAAGGCGACCACGCCCGCGCAGCACTTGCCGCGGTTTCGGTGCTGCTGTCCCGCGGGCTGGGCATGGCCGTGCGCCTGCAATACGTCCAGACCGACCAGCCCGCCTTCCGCGAAACGGCGGCGCGGGTCAGCGAATTCCTGACATCGGTCCCCCAGCGTCTGGACACGGATGAGGAAGTGCAGGCCCTTTTGCGCGACCTGCAACTGCTGCGCGCGGAATGCCACCAGCAGATCGTGGATGCGCTGACGCGTGAAATCGGCACCGCCTTTGGCCCGCACGAGCATAATACCGGCATTTCCGCCCTGCTGGACGGCCGCATCCTGCATAATGCGCTTGATGAGCTTCTGGGCGAGCTTGAACAGGGTATTCGCGAATACGATGCCAGCCAGCATTTCGTGCGCGGCGACCATTTTCATTTCCGCCTGCAATCGCATGTGGACAAGCGCGAGGCCCTGTATAACGGCGTACGCGCGACGGTTGCCATTGCCTCCGCCGGGTTGGTGTGGGAATGCACGGCCTGGTCGGCAGGGCTTGGGTTCATAACCTTTGTCGCGGTTGTCTGCGGGCTGTTCGCCACGCGTGAAAACCCGGTGGTGGCGACAAGCCAGTTCATGGTGGGCAGCCTCTGGGCGGCCGTGGTCGCGTTCTTCCTGGTGTTTGTAGTACTCCCCACCCAGGAAAACTACGAAATGCTGGTGGCAACCCTGGCCCTGCCCATGTTCGCAGGCGGGCTTGCCGCGCGTAATGCAGGCACGGCCCTGCATTCGGCCGCCTATACGCTGCTTTTGCCCAATTTCGTGCATCCGCTCAACCAGGGGCGGGTCAGTGAGGTTGCCTGGTTCAATTCCACCTTCGCCATTCTGGCCGGTGTGTTTTTCGCGGTGCTGATCTTCCGCGCCGTGCTGCCGTTCAACAGTGCGGCCGAGCGGTGGCGCATGCGCCGGACCATGCTGCGCGACCTGCGCACCCTGGCCTCGGCCGAGCCCATTCCCATGACGCGCGACTGGATCGGCCGCAATACCGACCGTTTCTCGCGCCTGATCCGCCATGCCGGGCCAACGCCTTCACCCACGATCGAAGGCTGCCTGCAAGGCACCCTGGCAGCCATGACGATCGGGCTGAACATCATTCGGCTGCGCACACTGCTCAAGCGTGACCATATTCCGCCCGCCGCCCGCCGCGCGATTGAAATCGTCATGCTGCGGATGAGCAATTTTACCGGCAAATACGGCCATACCGCCCATGCCGCGCGCGTGGCCACCGCCGCCCTGCGCCGCATGGAACGGGTGGAGCCCAATATTACCACCCGTATCGAACTGACCCGCGCCATCGCCTATCTGATCGTGGTCTCGCACGAACTCGATGCGAACGCGGTGTTCCTGGATGCCTCCAAACCCTACCGCGCCAGTTAAGAGCCTGTTCCATAACGCCTGGCCGATCATTAAAAATAAAAGTTCCCGGATGTCGCCGTTTTCGAAAAAAGCTTCACCAAAAATTTTTAGGACCTTGCTGGGCGTTTCACAGGTTAATGGACCAGACCCGCGGGCATGATGCACCGCAGACACGGCACACAAAGCCGACAGGGTTTAACAGGATACCAGAGAGTGAAAGGCCGCGGCGCTCTACTGCCCCAAGCCGTTGGAAAAAGCCCGAAACCTGTCGGGCCTAAACGGGGCCAAAGCCCCCTGCTGCGGGCCTTGGGTTGCCGAGCCTAATGCTCTTCCACATCGTGGAAGCGGCTGTAATCGACGGCAATCCGGCCATCGGGGCGGCTGAGGACGATATCGACAAAGCGATGGTTGTGATGCACCCGGTCGAAGCGGTACGCCGTTCTGGCGAACACCGTCTGGCCCAGCGCTTCGTCCGTTCCTGTGACCGTAATGATGATTTCAGCCGACTGGGCTTCAAGCTCTGCCAGGGTCTTTCCGTGCAGCGGACTGTCCGGCCCTATGACATGGGCCAGCACGAAGGCAAAGCGCAGGACGGGCACATGAGACTGGACCAGCAGAAGCTGGTCGAACTTGCGCACCAGATGCCCGCTGTCGCTCATGACCAGGCGCGACAGGGCGACCTCGATATCGACTGACAGAATAACGCTGATCCGCTGGTTGGCGATACGCACGCACAGGGCGGGAATACCGCCTTCGTTGCTGATGACCGCCTTGTCGCTGAACATCACACGCGCCCGCGGCCGGGCAAAGCGTGCAAAGATCACCCCCGTCATCAGGGCGGTGACCATCATGCCCAGAAAGACCTCGACCGAGACAACGATATTGGCGTACGGCCCCACGGGGGTCATGCCGCCATAGCCCACGGTGGAGAGCGTCTGCACGCTGAAGAAAAACAGCGACAGCAGCGTATGCGGCCCCAGGTTGGAAATCTGGTCCGGAGCCTGGGCATACAGCAGCGCGAAAAACAGGTTGACCAGCAGGTAGGATACGACGGCAATCGCCATGAAGGCGGGCCAGCTTGCCGTCAGCGCGTGGTGGTAGAGATCCGTCCACACACTGTCCTTCAGGCCGACGCGGACAATCTCGCTATGGTTCTTCTCATTCGCCAGCACGTGGTCGCGAAAACGCCGCATGACATCGTGCGACGACAGATGAAATTTCTTTGTATCGGCGTGCCCGTGATCAGCCCCGTGGGGCGGGCGGTGCCTATGCCCCGCATCCTGGGCTGCGGGACCGGTCTGTTCTGCTGTGGGGTCGGCGTCGGGACGGTCCGCGACGTGGTGCTGTTTTTTCCTGTAGCGATGCAAAATCCGCTTCATGGCCAATGCTCCGTGCATCGGCTCGCAAAAGGCCAATGCTGTTAGCCAGCCTGTTGCATATTGCCCGGACCCTGTGCTCGCCTAATTCTGCATGGAACCCCTGCGCCCGTTCGCCGCAGCCCGGTCCGTACGGCCAGGACACCCGGTTACGCTGGCTGCACGCCCCCGGGTGGGCAGGAACATGCGCGGCATCACAACCCCGCGCGCCCGCAAGCCGGTGCGCGAAAACGGGGTTATGGGGCAAGAACAGCGCCCATGGTGGCGCATTGCCGTTACGGGGTGGCGTTATCCATATCGAAGGGGCGCAGGGGAACATCACCCGCGTTACGCCCCCAACTGGCGGCATCGCCCCCTGTGCCTGCGTTCGCTGCCCCGGCGGAGGCCGCCAGGGACTGGCCCACAGCCGCCGACCCGGCAATTGCCGCCTCGGACGCGGCAGCGGGCAGCGTCGTGGTGGACGAGCCATTCTGGGCGGCGGCACTTTGCGCAGCACGCGCCCATAGCGCCTTGGCCCCCGGCTGGTCCCCGCTGGCATTGGCCAGTTCGGCCGCCAGCGCCAGCACACGCGACATATCCCGATAAGCCCCATTGTCACGCAGCAACGCGGCTGCGTGTTCAGCCAGCGCCCGACCCCGCGCGGGGTCGGATGCACGCAGGGCACGGGCCTGGATTTCACTCAGGGCGGCCTGCTGCATCGCCTGCTGCGGGGCGGAGAGCGTTTTTGACCGCGCCCCCTGTCCGGCCAGATAGGCTTGGGCCTCGCTCAACCCGGTGGCATCCCCCCGCTTGTCCGCGGCAAGGCCCGCCACCAGGGCCGCGCGCATGCCCGCAGCCCCATCGCCCGCCGCCATGACATGGGCCGCCAGTTCCTGCGCCTGCGCGTACTGCCCCAGCCGGTAACGGGCTGCGGCTTCCACAAGGTCCAGGAACGGCATGGAGGTTGCCTGGCGCAGGGCTACGGCCTGCCGGGTCGCGGTTATGCTGGCCAGGGCTTGGGCGGGCTGGTTGGCCGCCAGTTGCGACACGGCCAGATCGTACCCTGCTTCGGCAATGTTGGGGGCACTGTCACGCACCAGCGCCAGATCGGCCGCCTTGCGGTACTGCGTTGCCGCAACACTGTAACGCCCCAGTGCGAAGGAATCCTCCCCCGCGGTCATGAACTGGTCCCAGGTCTCGTCATCGCGGACGGTGGGGTTTTGCGCGCCACCCCCGCAGCCCGCCAGCAGCAAGGGCAGGCCAAGCACGGCCCCGCGCAGCAGGCCGCGCAGGCTCCGCCCGCCCGCACCCCGATCCGCAACACCCCTTTCCGCCCCGCCTTTGCCGCTCAGCAGCCGGCGGGCCCGATCGCCCTGTGCCGCACCACTGTCGAACAGTCCCCCACATGCCAGACCATGGGCGGGGCGTGTGGCCTGCTTGCCCATGCGCCGCGTCATGGCCGCACCTGCTCGGGTGCGAGACGCTTGTGGCGCGTGACCTTCTGACCGCCCAAAAGCCACATGCCCCGCAACTGGTCCGTCAGTTTTTCCAGCCCGTACAGCGTGGTCTGGGCCTGGGCCAGCAGGGCCGGAAGATCGGCGGTGCCCGCTTCCACATTGGCCGCGATCCCGCCCAGATGCGGCGTCGCCCCCTTGAGGTCGTTGGAGGCGGATTTCAGGTTGCCCATTGTCGCATCCGTTTTCTTCATGACGCCGGAAATCTGCTGCTCGATGGGTTTGAGACGGTTTATCACGTCATCGAGCGAGGCAATGACCGCCTCGGACCGTCTGATAAGCTGGTCATTGGTCATGAGCTGGCCCACCGTGCCCTTGCCCGCATGCATGTCGGTAATGGTGGAATCGAGCTGGGCCATCATGTGTCGCGCGCTGGCCAGTGCAGGCATGATCTCGGCCTGGATGCTGTTCAGCGTGGCGGTGATCTGGTCCGCCGGGTTGGGTGCAGGGGAGGCGGAAATAACCGCATAGGTCCAGTCCATGGGCTCACCCGAGCCACGGCTGAGGTCGAGGTAGGACGCGCCGGTGACGATCAGCTGCTTGCGGATAAGGGCCGTGCTGTCGCGCCGGATGAAGGGCTTGGCCTGCGGGTCCAGGTCGACATTGGCGTACATGTTGCCCGACGGGTTGAGCTTGATGGCGCGAATGGTGCCCGCATGCGCCCCCATGAGCTGGACATCCCCCCCCACGGTCAGCCCGCCCACGCCTGATGCCGGCAGCACCACCTGCAGCCGGGCGGGCGGTGTCAGCCAGTCGCGCAGCACACCCGCCTCCACCACAGATCCCACAAAAATGGCGACGCTGAGGAGAACGAGAAACCCCACCCATTCATCCGCATAGCGCAGGAAGATAAGTGGCTTGACCTTCTGTCTTAAGCGGAGCTGAAACATTACGCCATCCGTACTGCTGCTAGACCGTCATCGGCAAGCCGCCAGCTTGCCGTAATACCCTGGCGGTAACGCTGCCAGACGGCATTGCCACGTACCAGCCAGATCACACCCGCACCCCGGTCCCGCGCCTCGGTAATCGCACCCAGGAAGGGGTTGGCCAGTTCCTGCGGGCCACCCTCGAGCGGGTCCTCGAGCAGGAGCAGGTGGGGCCGCCCCAGAAACGCCCGCACGCAGGCCGCACGGCACAGATCCGTATCGGACAGGAGTGCTGGGCTGAGCGTGGGCAGGCCGGGCAGGCCGAACCATTCCGCCAGGCGCGCGGCTTCCTGCAACAGGTCGTCCTGCGGGCGGGTGGTGTGGTGAAGCTGCTGGAGCATGATGGCGATATGGGTGGGCACGAATTCCGGCCAGCTTGCCCGGCGCGTGATCCGCCCGATCCGCCCGCGCAGCGCGTTCAGCGCGCGGTCCTTCATCTGGGTCCAGTCCAGCCCCATGAACGAGACATTGCCGCCGTCGAGCGGGACAAGGCCGCTGCAGATATCGGCGAACATGGTCGCGCGCGCCGCATCGCGCACCTCCACCACCACGCAGTCGCCGGGCATCAGCTTCATGCTGAAGGGCAAGGGCGGGAGCCCGCTTTCCTCGAAGGAGGGAATGGCCTTGTTCAGTTCCAGAAGAGGGCCGGAAGAATAGGTTTCCATTACAGTTCCAGACTGAACAGAACGCTGACCACCATGACGATCAGCATCCCGCGGGAAAACCCGCGCGGCAACAGGGAGCGCAGCGTATCCGTATTGGTGGCGGTCAGCCCGGTCAGGCAGCCGCCCAGCCCCACGACAAAGCCCACCGTAATGAACTTGAGCGGAATGACCACGTAATCGGCCCCGGACATGGCTGTCACCACGTCATCGAAAAAGGTCCAGACGGGGTTGGTGATCACGCCGCTGATACGGCTCATGACATAGCCGGTGACAAGGGATGCGAACGAAAACAGGATGCCCAGCGTAAAGCCCGCCACCGTAAAGGCCAGCGTGCGCGGCATGACCAGCAGCAGAAACGGGTCCACCCCCACCGCCTGCATGGAGCGGATTTCCCCGCCGATGGTCAGAAGCCCCAGCTCGGTCGTGGACAGCATGCCGTTGCGCCCCAGCAGCAGCACCCCCACCAGAATGGGGGCGATTTCGCGCACCACCACGTTGATCAGGATCGATCCGGTCATTTTGGCAAGACCCGTCAGACCCAGCCAGTAAATGACCTGCGACACGGCGGCCAGCCCGGTCAGCACCCCGGCGAACAGGGTAGCCACCAGGCCGCCACGGATAATGCTGTTCATGGTGCTGACAAATTCGTACCGCACCGTCCGCCGCCAGGAATGGGCGCGAAAGCTTTCGTAGATCACGCCCCATGACGCACCCAGCATGATCAGCATGAAACGGGCCTGCCGGCGTGTCAGCCGCCCGATCCAGGCCAGCTTGCGCTGCCCCCATTCCAGCACCGACACCCTGCGTGCGCGCCGGCCTGCCACAAGGGGGTCATGCGCATCGGGCATGAGCCGGTGTTCCTGGCTTTCGTTGTCCGCTTCGGGTTCGGGGGGCAGGTGCTCGCTCATCGGCGTGCCGCCAGCGTGTAGGCCCGCCCAAGCCCCAGATGCGGCGCGAAGAACGCACCCCGGCTGCGGAACAGGTAGCGGTCACGCAGGGCGGCATAGACGCGCTCCGTCACCTGGATAACCCCCGGGTCGGATGCCCCTTCGGCCATGAGTTCGGCCAGGGAGACAGTCTGCCCCCACAGGTTGAAGACCTTGGGGCTCTGCCCCACCGCACCGCCGAAAGCCGTGCCGTAGTCGATCCCCATGGTGAATACGGGTTCGAGGTCGGCGGCAGCCAGGGCTGCCATGAAGGTCTCGCGCATTCTCAATGCCGCATCTGCAACGCGGCTCAGGGCACCAGGGTCGGGGGCGGCGGTGCAGCCCGCCATGCAGATCATGCGGTGGCCCGCCACCTCGACCGCGAAAAGCTGCTCTTCCGCCGCGATGGCCTGCACATCCATCGCCAGCTGGTTGATCAGGGTGATAAGGGCCGTCACCTCCTGCTCGCCCTCCACCACCGGGTCGGAGAAGGTGATGACCAGCACGGCCACGGAGGAATAGATGCTTGCGCCCTGCAATGTCTCAAGCTCGGGCACGTGCATCAGCATGTTGTCGGTCAGCACCGGGGCAAGGGCTGCCGGGGGTGGGCGATCGGGCGCCTGACCGGCCGGCGCCTGTGCGGCATGCTGTTCCAGAACCTGCTGGGCCGCAAAGCGCGTGCCCGCGATGTTGGTCGTCAGGTCCAGGAAATATTGCAGGTGCGGCAGCAGGGTGGGGTCTTCCAGGGCGATCATGCCCAGCACGCCCTTGGGCCCGGATACGGGATAGACCGCCAGGGTGCGCGTGCCGATCTCGCGCATGACCAGCCGTTCGAAGGCGGCCGTCCGTTCATCGGCGGCGGCGGTGCCGACCGTGAAGGGCGCGCCCTCGTTGATGGCTGCGAAAAACTTGGCCAGTTCCGGGCCACCCATTTCAAAGCCGCCGGTATGGATATCCTGCGTGAGATCATAGGATTCTTCGCAGACCATGGCCGCCCCGTCATGCAGGAAACGCCACAGGCTGGCGCGCCGGGCCTGGGTTACGCGGGCAAGCTGGGTTGTCAGCACCAGCGGTTCCACCGACGGGTCGAACAGTTGCGGGGCCATGGCCACCTGCCGCACGGCGGCACTTTCCAGCGTGATCTGGGCCTGCTGCGTGGCCAGTTGGCGCGTGCCGCGTTCCGTCCGGCGCACCTGCCTTATGAACAGCCCGCCCACGAATATCGAGAACACGACGATAATGCCCGCGAACTGAAGGCTCTGCCGACTGCTCTGGCGGCCAAAGCTTGCGAAATCCTGCGCGGGCACAGCAATCAGCAGCACCCAGCCTTCCGAATAGCGCGGCAGGGCCGAGGCCATGGTAATGTAGTGCTGGCCATTGGTCGTGACATTGTGCGGGCCAAAGCCCCGCACGCGGTAATGATCGTAACCAAGGGAGAAAACCGGTTCGTCCTTGGGATTGATCACCATCTTGTCGGGGTTCCACCCCGCGGCCCTGGCCTGCTGCGTCAGGTTCCGCCCCGCCATGATACGGCCCTTGCTGTCCACGATCATGGCGCTGCCGGAATTGCCGATCTTGATTTTTTCCAGATACGCGCTGAGCTGGTTGAGCGAAATATTCGCCGCGAACACCAGTGTATGGCCGTCCCCACCCTTGAAGCGGACGGAACTGGTCATGACGAACTGGCCATCATCGGGGAAGAGGAACGGCTGGGTCCATTTTATGCCGTTGACACCATTGGTATCGGCATACCAGGGCCGGGTGCGGGGGTCGTAATCCTTGGCGTCGGCATCCCACTCCTTCACCTTGGTGTCGTGTTCGTCATACAGTTCGTGGTGAAAGACGCGGCTTGTCCCCTTGCTGACCAGGCGCACGCGATCCAGCAGCCCTTTCTGGGTGCCGCGCGTCACCAGCATGAAGCTGCCCTGCTCGTCCGCCAGGTAAAAGGACTGGAGCTGCGGTGCCTCGCGCAGCACCGTGCTGGCGTAGGCATAGAAAACCCTGTCCTGCACCTGGACGGGGGCATGGGCGATCATGCCGCTGGCAACCTGGTTGCCGGTGACGGCGGGCATGATGTAATCCGCCACTTCCTGGCCGATATTAAGCTGCACGGCTTCGAGCAGTTCATGCGTCAGCCGCGAAACGCCTGCCTGGGTTGTCCGGTAGGAGGTGTAGCCCACCCACGCAATGGCCACCACGGCCAGGACGGTCAGAAAGAAAGGCAGCATCAGGTGCAACAGCACCCGCCGCATGGATGTCTCGTTCCGGATTGTGGGGTCAACGATCTCTTCAGAAGCCACGCAATGAGTCCCAGTGGTTGCTGGTCATATCCCGCCGGGCCCACGCACCTGCGGACAGACCCGAACATGGACCCCACCTGCCGAACAGGAGATGTCTCTTGCCCCTAACCTGCCCACAACCGCCCGCAATGTCCAGCCTTGCGCACCGGGAGGCTGCCCTTCACGCGGGCCTGTGACATGGGGGCACCACCAGAAAACACCATGCATGCGCCAAAGGTTTCGCACCCGATTACGGGTGCGCGTGGTGCCCGCTCATTGAAAAGGGACGCCGGCCATAAGCTCCCTGCCCGCCGGCACGCGCCATGGGGGCGCTGTTCGCGCAGCCGGGTGGGCGTGGTTTTAGCGGTCCGGCAGGTCCACGGCAAAGCGTGTGGGCACGTCCAGCGCCTGGCCCAGCCGTTCCAGGCCGCGCCGCACGCCCTCGCCCTTGACCGCCACCCGGGCGGATGTCAGCGTCAGCACCAGTTCGGTCCCCTGCCACGCAAGGGACGTGCCGTCGAGCAGGATGCCTGCCCCGCCGGAAAGGGAATAGGCCAGCCGCAGCGCCAGCCCCACGGCCACCGCACTGCGCCATTGGGCCTCGCCCAGCAACAGGCGGGACGTGCCAAGGAACGGGGCTGAAAGTTCCGCCGAATACCGCACCGCCAGGGCGAGCGACAGCCAGGCCCGGGCCTGATGGTCGAACCCCGCCCCCTGCACGCGCAGCACGCGCCAGTAGGTCTGCTCGGCCCTGTATTCGGGGTGGTCATGGCTGCCGATGTCGGACAGGTAGCAGGCAATGCCGCGCAGGTAGCGTTCGCGACTGCTCTCGGCGGGGTTGAGGCAGTCCGTCCAGTCGCGCAGGACGGCGGGCAGCGTGCTGCTGCGACCCAGCCGGTCGCACATCTCGCGCGCGACAGTTTCCATCGGGTCTTCGGCCAGGCGGTCGGGGGCGACGTTGAGCATGTACCACCCTTCGCGCAGGCCATCGACGCAGAACACGACCCTGTCGGGCTGGACCTTGCGGACAAGCCGCCGCAGGACGGTGGCGGCAAAAGGAACGTCGTCCAGCCTTTTGCGCGGTGCGCCGGGCAGGCGTTCAAGGGCGCGGCGCGGCGTATCCAGCAGCCACGATGTCATCTCCTGCGCGTCCCTGGCCTCAAGCGTATAGTAATGTACGATATTGAGCGGATACTGCTTGCGCGCGATATCCAGCCTGGCCAGGGCCCGGAACGCGCCCCCCACCAGGTACAGCGTGCTGCCCTGCATGCAGGTCAGCCACTTCACCTTGCCGATATCCTCGTCCGCCAGTTGGCGGGCGCGAGCCAGATCGCCTTCTGCCCGGTCGGACAGCCGGATCATGCCCAACGGCAGGGTCGTGACGTCGTGCCGCCCCTTGGCGCTGAGGTGGATGAGTTCGAGCGAGCCCCCACCCACATCCGCCACCACGCCCTCGGCCCCGGGAATGCCGCACATGACGCCGATGGCGGAATGATCGGCCTCTTCCTTGCCCGAAAGAATGCGCACGCTCACGCCCGGCATGGTGCGCCGTAGCATTTCGACAAAGGCGGGGCCGTTAGCCGCGTCCCGCACGGCGGCGGTGGCCAGGATTTCGAACGGCTCGGCCTGCATCGCCGTGGCAATGGCATGAAAGCGGCTGAGCACTTCCACGGCCATGCCAACACCTTCCTCGTTCAGGCGACCCGTCGCGGTCAGCCCCCGCCCCAGGCGCAGCACGGCCTTTTCATTGAAAATGGGCATCGGATTGCGCGACACGCCTTCGAACACCACAAGCCGTACCGAATTGGACCCAAGGTCCACCACTGCTGACCGACGCTGCATATCCGCTCCCTTTACCGTCACTGCCATGGCAGAAAACCCCTCTGCCCGGCAAGGTGCGCGCGCACCGCCAACCGGCAAATCCCGCACCGGCTGACGGAAACGGGCCCCCGGCGCGGATCAGACATCAATCATCAGATCCTGGGCCGATGACAGGGATGCCGGGGCACGGATGGGTGTTTCATGCGCAGCGGACCCCCGCCCGGAGAGGGAGGGATGGGTCATGAACCATTCATGCGCGGAAAACGGCTTGTTGCCCGCCGTAAGCCTGCGCCACACGCCGTTCTGTTCGAGAATCCAGGACTGGAGGTTGTCGCGCATGTTCGAGACCATGATCTGGTCCAGCACCTGGGCATGCACGGTGGGGTTGGTGATGGGCACCATGCTTTCGACCCGCCAGTCCATGTTGCGGGTCATCCAGTCGGCGGAGGAAATATAGACCTTGGCATGGCGCGAGGGCAGGCGGTGGCCGTTGCCGAACACGAAAATGCGCGAATGTTCCAGAAAACGCCCGACCACGGACTTGATGCGGATATTCTCGGAAAGCCCCGCAACACCGGGCCGCAGGCAGCATATCCCGCGTATGACGCCCACGATCTTCACCCCCGCACAGGAAGCGCGATACAGCGCATCGATCAGTTCGGGATCGACCAGGGCGTTCATTTTCAGCCAGATCAGCCCGGACCTGCCTGCCTTGACCTGGTCTATCTCATCCTCGATCAGGCGCAGCAGCGTCTTGCGGATGGTCATGGGCGAGAAGGCGATTTCCTCCATCTGCGCGGGCATGGCGTAGCCCGTCACATAATTGAACAGCCGCGCGGAATCGCGGGCAAGGGAGGGATTGCAGGTGAAAAAGGACAGATCGGTGTAAATGCGCGCGGTAATGGGGTGATAGTTGCCAGTGCCGAAATGGGCGTAGGACCGCACCACCGCCCCTTCGCGCCGCACCACAAGGCTGAGCTTGGCGTGGGTCTTCAGGTCGGCAAAGCCGAACACGACCTGCACGCCCGCCGCCTCCAGCGCGCGGGACAGGCGGATATTGGCTTCCTCGTCAAAGCGCGCGCGCAGTTCCACCATGGCGGTCACGGACTTGCCCGCTTCCGCCGCCTCGATCAGCGCCTTGACGATGGGAGAGTCGCGCGACGTGCGATACAGCGTCTGCTTGATGGCGATCACGTTGGGGTCGAGTGCCGCCTGGCGCAGGAACTGCACCACCACGTCAAAACTTTCGAACGGATGGTGGACCAGCAGGTCCTTGGCGCGGATGGCGGCAAAGCAGTCGCCGTTGAAATCCAGTATCCGTTCGGGAAAGCGCGGCGTATAGGCGGGAAACAGCAGTTCGGGCCGGTCATCGACGATCATCTGCCGCAGGTCGGCCACACCGATCATGCCCGAATGCACGGCTATTTCCTCGGGCGGGAGATCAAGGTCCGAGGCTATGGCTTCGGCCAGTTCGGCGGGCACGCGCTTTTCCATGTCCAGATGGATCACCACACCGCGGCGGCGGCGCTTGAGCGCTGTTTCATACGAACGCACGAGGTCTTCCGCCTCGTCCTCGAATTCCACATCCGTATCGCGGATCACGCGCAGGACACCACTTTCCCCCACCGTCAGGCCCGAGAACAGCCGGTCCATGAACAGGGTTATCAGATCCTCCAGCCGGATGAAGCGCACGGGTGGCGGGGGTATGACCTGGGCCGTGGGGTCCGCCACCTGCACGGCCAGCGACTGGCCGGCAGGCGGCATGGGGGCCGGCAGGCGGATGAAGCGTTCGATCTGCGCGGGCAGGAGGATCAGCGCGTTCATCGCGAACAGGCCCGTATCGGCGTAGAGCAGGCGCAGGCCCAGAGCCAGCCCCATATTGGGAATGAACGGCAGGGGATGGGCCGGGTCCACCGCCAGGGGCGTCAGGACGGGGAAAATACGGTCCATGAAGCATTTTTGCAGCCAGTCGAGATCGGCGTCGTTCAGATCCGCGGTTTCGCACAGTTCCACGCCCGACTGCGCCAGGCTGGGGCGCAGTTCGGTCCAGATCCGCTGCTGGGCCCGCAGCAGGCGCGCGCAGCGTTCGCGCACGGCTTCAAGCTGCTGGGCGGGGGTGCGACCATCGGGGGAGAGCTTGGTCAGCCCTTCGCGCAACTGCCCGACCAGACCCGCCACGCGCACGGAATAGAATTCGTCCAGGTTGCTGGCACTGATGGACAGGAACCGCAGCCGTTCAAGCAGGGGATTGCGGGCGTTATCGGCTTCCTCCACCACGCGCTGGTTGAAATCCAGCCAGGACAGTTCGCGGTTGATGAAGCGCTCGGGCGATGTCAGGGTAATCTGGCGCTCGGCTGTCCTGCGGCTGCGCCCGCCCGCCAGGGCCCGGCCTGCTGCCTTGTCCGCCACCGCCTTCTCTGCCTCGGCTTTTGACGTGGCCACCTTGCCCGCACCCGCTTTTTCGGCCGTCGTTTTTTCGGGGGCTGCCTTTTCGGGCGTCGGCTTGTCGTTCATTACTTTTTCGGTCGCTGCTTTTTCAGGCACGCCCTTGTCGATCACCGTCTTGTCGGCGGTTGCCTTTTCCGGTGCCCGTGCTTCGGGCACTTCCCCTTTGGCGACGCCCTTTGCCGCCTTGGCGGGTTTCCCCCTGGTCGTACCCCCCTTGGTCGCACTTGCTTTAACAGTCGTCCCTTTGGCGGCTGCCGCTTTGCTTCTGGCTTTCCTGGCGGGCAGGCGTGCTCCGGTTTCGTTTTCCGTCTTGTTATCCTGCGCCGTCATGTTGCCTTGCCCCCCGTATGCCTTGCAGCATGGTGCGCCGCAAAAGCTGTAAAAAACAGCCCCCGGCACACCGCCGCCCGTGAAAAAAGCATAATGCAAATCATGCCGTTCACGTAAAGCGCACCCGCGCCTTCAGGGGGCTGAGTCTTAAAACCATCATATTTCAGGCATTTTTCAGGGCGTTCTTTCGGGCGTTTTCCCGGGTGTTCCCTCTCGGGCGTTCTCTCGGGCAGTTTTCAGGCGCTCTCCTCTTTCAGGCGCTCTCGTCCTCGCGCTTTTGCAGGTTTTCCAGAACGCTGGCGGCAAGGCCGCGCGTGACCCCTCCGCCCGTGGCCAGGGCCGCCGCATCCAGCATGGCCACGCAGTCGCGCACCGCACCCGCACTGCGCGGCAGGCGGCGCAGCAGCCATTCCGTCACCTGGGGCGCCACCACCAACTGGCGTTCGGCCAGCAGGCGCAGCAGCAGGCGGCGCAGCAGGTCGCCAGAAGCCTGGCCTACAGGTACTGCCGCCGTTGCCCGCAGGCGGCTGAGCAGGTCCGGCAGGGCAAAATTCCAGCGCGAAGGCGGCAGGCGGGCGGCCATCAGCAACGCCATGCGCCGCTCGCGCGCAAGGTTGATCAGGTGCAACAGGTCCTGGGCACGGGGCACGCTTTCGGCATTGTCCAGCGCCATGGCCGCGAACCCGCCCTCTGTCAGCAGGGTGGCCACATCGCGCTCGTTCAGGCGGCTGCCCTGCATGATGGGTGCGCCGTACCGCCCCGCCCAGACCGAGAGCAGGTGCGTCTTGCCTGTGCCACTTTCCCCCCACAGGGCCATGCGCCCTTCGGGCCAGCGGCTGGCTGCTTCGGCGTCCAGCACCCATGCGCGCGCCGCCGCGTTGGAGGGGGCAGCCACGAAGTCCGACCGTCCGAATCGGGGGCGGTAGGCAAAGGGCAGCCCGATCTGTTCCGCCCCTGCGGGGTCGGCGCGGCTTACCTCCTGCCCCCGCAGGCCGCCACTTGAAGGCATGGCAGGGGCATTATGGGGGCTGTTTGTTTCATCAATCCGTGTCATGCCGCTTTGCGCGCCGCGTCTCCTGCCTTAAAGACTGTTCGCGGGAATGCTATCTCACCACGTTCCCGGCATCGACCTTATTCTCATTCTGACCAAGAGCGCACGCATGACGTCTTCCCCTCGCCCTCCCTCATCCGGTCTCACCTATCGTGACTCCGGCGTGGATATCGAAGCGGGCGAAGCCCTGGTTGACGCGATCCGCCCGGCCGCCAAGGCCACGGACCGGCCCGGCACCATGGGGGGGCTGGGTGGATTTGGCGCGCTGTTCGACCTGAAGGCCGCAGGCTTCAAGGACCCGGTCCTGGTTTCCTGCACCGATGGGGTGGGCACCAAGCTGACCCTGGCCATCGAAACCGACCTGCATGAGACCGTGGGCGTGGACCTTGTGGCCATGTGCGTGAACGACCTGATCGTGCAGGGGGCAGAACCGCTGTTCTTCCTGGACTATTTCGCAACGGGCCGCCTGTCCGTCGCCAGTGCGGCCAAGGTCGTGCGCGGGATCGCCCAGGGGTGCGAACAGTCGGGCTGCGCGCTGGTCGGTGGCGAAACGGCGGAAATGCCGGGCATGTATGCCGACGGGCATTACGATCTCGCCGGCTTTTCCGTGGGGGCCGCCGAACGCCATGCCCTGCTGCCCGCCGGGATCGTGGCGGGGGATACGCTGATCTCCCTGCCCTCATCCGGTGTGCATTCCAACGGGTTTTCGCTGGTACGGCGTATCGTGGCCGATGCCCACCTGGCCTGGACGGACCCCGCCGCCTTCGCCCCCGGCCAGACGCTGGGCGAGGCCTTCCTGACCCCCACGCGCCTTTACGTACAGTCTGTGCTGGCGCTGCATCGGGCCGGGCTGCTCCATGGCGCGGCCCACATCACGGGCGGGGGGCTGCCGGGCAACCTGCCGCGCGTGCTGCCCGAAGGGCTGGATGCCGTGATCGACCAGCCCTGGCCCGTGGCCCCGGTTTTCAAATGGCTGGCCCGCACGGGCAATGTGGATGACGAGGAAATGCTGCGCGTGTTCAACTGCGGGATCGGCATGGTGCTGGTGACCCCCGAGCCCGATCAGGCGCTGGACCTGCTGCGCGAAATGGGCGAGACGCCAACCGTCATCGGCCGTGTCGCCAATGCCGCGACCGCGCTCAGCAAGCCCGGGCTGCAAATGCTGGCGACACCGGATTTCCGCGCCGCATGACCTTCCAGCGCAGCACGGACCGCACGCCTGTCGCCATTCTGCTCAGCGGGCGGGGCAGCAACGCCACCGCCCTGATACGCGCAGCCCAAGACCCCGCCTTTCCCGCCAGGATCTGCCTGGTTCTGAGCAACCGCCCCCAGGCCCCCGGCCTTGATGTGGCCCGCGCGGCAGGCCTGCCTACCCTGGCCATAGACCACCGCCCCTACGGCAAGGATCGCGCGGCCCATGAACGCGCCATGCATGCCGCCCTGGAAGAGGCAGGCGCGCAGGCTGTCTGCCTTGCGGGTTACATGCGCCTGCTGACCCCGTTCCTGACACAGGCCTGGGCGGGGCGCATGCTCAACATCCATCCCAGCCTGCTACCCTCCTTCCCCGGGCTGCATACGCATGAACGCGCGTTGGAAGCGGGCGTGCGCGTGCATGGCTGCACGGTCCACCTGGTGACCGAGGGCATGGACGAAGGCCCCATCCTGGGCCAGGCAGCCGTACCCGTCCTGGCCGGTGACACGGCCGAAACCCTGGCTGCCCGCGTGCTGCGGCAGGAACACCAGCTTTACCCGCAGGCATTGCTGCATTTCCTGACCAACCATCCCCCTTGCGCCAGCAGTGCCGACGCCCTGCTGGTGGCCTGAGCCCTGTCATGACATCATCCGATCGCCCGAGCCGCCCCAAGACGCGCGGCCAATCTTCCCGCAGCCATGCACCGCGCGGCGCGGCCCCCGGCAACCCGGCACCGGGCCAGCCTTCGGGCGGGCCCGAACGCGGGGGGGCACCTGGCGGTAAACCCCGCCAGAAAGGGCACCCGCCGACCCCGCCCGACCCCACGCGCGATGTCGCCTTCGATATTTTATGCGGGGTGGTCGAACACCGCCGCATGCTGGAAAACAGCCTGACCCGCTCGGCCACCGCCCACCATGCCGAACCGCGCGACCGGGCGGCCGCCCACCGGATCGCGGCTGCAACGCTGCGCCATCTGGGCACGCTGCGCACCGCCCTTGAACCTTTCCTGCGCAAGGAACCGCCCGAGCCGGTGCGTGTCGCCCTGATGATGGGCTGCGCGCAGCTTCTGTTCCTGCAAACCCCGCCCCATGCCGCCGTGGGCACGACGGTCTCACTCCTGCGCAGGCGCAAGCTGGCCCCGTTCGCAGGTCTTGCCAATGCTGTGCTGCGCCGCGTTGCAGCCCAGGGCGATGCGGTGCTGGACGGGCTGGACCAGCCCCGGCTGGATATTCCCCCCTGGCTGTGGAGTTCATGGTCCGTGCTGGGGGCGGGCGTTCCGCGCGCCATTGCCCGGACACTGAGCCATGAAGCCCCGCTCGACATCACGCTGCGCCCGGGCGCTGTGCCGCCCGAAGGGGGCGTGCTGCTGCCCAACGGGTCATGGCGGTTCGAAAGCGGGACGCGCGTTACTGAACTGGCCGGGTATGAGGAAGGGGCTTTCTGGGTGCAGGACGCCGCAGCCACCCTGCCCGCCCGCCTGCTGAACGTGCAAAACGGCGAGCAGGTGCTGGATCTGTGCGCCGCCCCCGGTGGCAAGACCGCGCAACTGGCCGTGACCGGGGCCCATGTCACGGCCGTCGAGAACAACCCGGCCCGCATGGAACGGCTGATCGAAAACCTGGCCCGCCTGCGGCTGGACGTCAAAACCGTGCAGGCCGATGCCACCACCTACACGCCCGACGCCCCGCAGGACGCCATTCTGCTCGACGCCCCGTGTTCGGCCACCGGCACCGCGCGCCGCCACCCCGATGTGCTGTGGGTCAAGCGCCCGCGTGACCTTGCCGCCCTGACCGACATGCAGGACAAGATGCTGGCCGCGGCACGTGACATGCTCAAGCCCGGCGGCAGGCTGGTCTATGCCGTGTGTTCGCTGCAGGAGGAAGAAGGCCCGGCCCGTGCCCGCGCCGCCCAGGCCATGGGCCTGGTGCCCAGCCCCTTCACGCCCGAGGAACTGCCCTGCCTGCCACAGGCCATAACGCCGGAAGGCTGGTTACGCACGCATCCCGGCCTGTGGGCGGAACAGGGGGGGATGGACGGATTTTTCGCAGCCCGCTTCACCCGCCCGGCCTGACGGGGGCACCATAAAGCGGATAGTCACATGATGTTCACCCCGGCCCCATACAGGGGCCGCCGGGGAGCACGAAAAACCGTTTGAAAAAAAACACGCCAGCCCGGACAGTCACTCCCCGGGCACACCTTGGGCACCCCCAGGCCCATCCCGCCCACCGACTTTTCCTTTTCGCCTTTCGGATACACAGACCATGCGCCCTGTTTCCTGCCCCCTGATCGCCCCCAGCCTTCTCGCGGCTGATTTCACCCGGCTGGGCGAAGAGATCGAGGCCGTGGCCATGGCCGGGGCGGACTGGATCCATCTCGACATCATGGACGGGCATTTCGTGCCCAATATCTCCTTCGGCCCGGCCGTGGTCAAAGCCCTGCGCCCGCGCACGACCCTGCCGTTCGACGTGCACCTGATGATCGCCCCGGTCGACCCGTATCTGGAAGCCTTCGCCAAGGCGGGTGCCGACCAGATTCTCATTCATATCGAAGCGGGGCCCCATACCCACCGTTCGCTCCAGCTTATCCGCGCTTTGGGGGCCAGGCCCGGCATCGTACTGTGCCCCGCCACCCCGCCAGAGGCCATTGCCGAGGTCATGGACCTGGTGGACATCATTCTGGTCATGACCGTGAACCCGGGTTTTGGCGGGCAGAAATTCCTGCACAGCCAGTTGCCCAAGATCACCCGCCTGCGCGAAATGATCGCGCGCAGCGGGCGCGATATCCGCCTTGCGGTCGATGGCGGGATCGACGCCGCCACCGCCCCCCTGGCCACCCAAGCGGGCGCGGACGTGCTGATCGCGGGCAGCGCGGTTTACGGCAAGCCGGATTACGCTGCCGCCATGGCGGCCCTGCGCCCCGACGGCGCAGGCAACGCGCAGGCGGAATATTTACCCCTGCCACGCTGATGCCACGCTCTGGCCAAACATGAGGGACAGGCTGTAACCTAGCAAGGCTGTCCCGCCACCCGAACCATGGAGTTCTGACCCGCTGATGTCTTTACGCCACTGGACCCGTGGAGCCCGGCTCAGCTACGCGTTGCGCAACCCCGTTGGCGGGTTTGCCCGCATTCCCGACGCCCCGGCCGTTGTGCTGCGCGATCTCTGGCCGGGGAATGCCGCCGTGGGGGAACGGCTGGTCCGCAACCGGACCGAGTTCGATGGCGTGCCCCGTGCGCTCAAGCCCGGACAGTGGGATGACCCGTCCTGGCCCGTATCCTATCGGCGATGGTTGCAGGGCTTTACCTGGTTGCAGGACCTGCGCGAACTGGGGGCGGATTCCGCGCGGGTGCGCGCACGCACGCTGGTCGGGCACTGGCTGCGCCAGCCCCCCATGGAACGCGCCCTGGCCGACCCCGCCATTACGGGCACGCGCCTGGCCGCCTGGCTGGGATGCTACGAATTTTTCGCAGCCTCCGCCGATGACCGGTTCCACCACAACCTGATGGCGTCCTTCATCATGGAGGCCCGGTCCATCGCCGCCCTGATGCCCGAAGCCGTATCGGGCTGGCGGGCGTTGAGCGCGCTCAAGGGCCTGCTGGCCGTGGGCGTGTGCCTGCCGGATTACCCCGAATTCCTGGCCCGCTACCTGCGCCTGATCGATGAAACACTGGCCAGCCAGATCCATGCCGATGGCAGCCATTTCAGCCGCAGCCCTGAAGAGCAGTTCCAGGTCGTGCGCGAACTGGCTGAAATGCTCTATATCCTGCAAATGGCCAAGCTGCCGGTGCCCACGGCCCTGCTGGACGCGGCAAACCGCGCCACCCCCGCCCTGCGCGCCCTGCGCCATGGCGATGGCGGGCTGGCCCTGTTCAACGGCAGCACCGAACGCGACCCGACCCTGCTAGACCATGTGCTGAGCCGCGCATCCCGCACGCGGGTGGTCGCCGCCAGCCTGCCCGAAAGCGGCTTTGTCAGAATGACCGGCGGGCGCGCCCTGCTGCTGGCCGATGCCGGGGCCCCCGCCCCCGCGGCTTTCAGCCACGCGGCGCATGCGGGCATGCTGTCCTTTGAATTTTCATCGGGCCGGCAGAGGATTATCGTCAATTGCGGGTCCAGCCAGTTGCCGGGCTGGACAGAGGTTCTGCGCTACCCCCCGGCCCATTCCGTGCTGGACATGATCGGTGCATCCCCCATGCGGATCGAGGCGGATGGCACGGTCGCGAACCCGCCGCGCGTCACCCGTTCGCATGTCACGCATGATGGCGCGCACTGGCTGGAAATGACGCATGACGGCTACAAGCGCCAGGGCAAGGGTCTTTATTACCGCCAGCTTTACCTGAGCAAGGACGGGCAAAGCCTGCGGGGCGAGGAGAAACTGCGCGACGCCAGGCAGGGCGCACCGTTCTGCCTGCGCTTTCACCTGCACCCCGATATCATGGTGGAAGCCACGCCAGAGGGCTACCTTCTGCATACGGAAGAAGAAAGCTGGCAGTTCCTGTCCGACGCAATCATCAGCGTGGAAGAAAGCGTGTATCTGGGCCGGGGCAAGGTGGAGCGCACACGCCAGATCGTGCTGACACTGACCCCGCCCCCCGCAGCGGCGGAACCCGGGCCCGCAGCGCAGGCCGAAGCTTCGGGCGCACCCGACCAGCCCGCCGGGGATGCAGGCAAGCCCCCCGCTGGAAAGGGGCCCGCAGGGGAGGACGGAGCCACGCCGGGGCGGGAAGACAAACCCGCGGGCGAGACCACAACTGCACAGGCTGGCGGCAAGGCAGAGGACAAAGCCGGGACCAGAGAAGGACAGGCCGATCTATCGCGCGCTGCCCATGCCGTGCAGGGCGATACCGTTCCTGCCGTGGCACCGGAACAGCCCGACCAGTTACTGGCAACGCCGCCCGGCGAACAGCCCCCTGCCCCGGCACCCGCTGGTGAGCAGAGCGCACAGGCGACGGGCGAGCATGACAGTGCGAAAGCGCAGCTCCACGCCGAATCGGGTGCGACCGGCAAGCCGGACACGACCGCCGCGACACCCACCGGAACGCACAACGGCACACCCGCTGGCGCACCCGCCAATGCGGAGCCGCCTTTGCCGCGGGCCATTCACTGGGCCCTGACCCTTGTCAGCACGTAGACCCCGCGCGTGAAAATACTGGAAATTACCAACGTCGATTTCTCGCTCACGCATTTTCTGCTCCCCCTCATGCGGGCGCTGCGCGCGCAGGGACATGATGTGGTCGGTGTCTGCGCGGAAGGGGACCTGCTGCGCACCGCCCGGGCCGAGGGTTTCCGGATCGAGACACCGGCCCTGGCCCGGTCTTTTTCACCGCTGGCGCAGGCGCGCGCCTTTATCGCACTGGTCCGGCTCATCCGCCGCGAAAAACCCGATCTGGTGCATGCGCATATGCCGATCAGCGGCATTCTGGCACGGCTGGCGGCCAGATTATGCGGCGTGCCCTGCATTGCCTATACGTGCCACGGTTTCCTGTTCAACCAGCCGGGTTCGGCCCCACGGCGGGCACTGGCTCTGGTGCTGGAAATGCTCTGCGGCCGCGTGACGGATCTCTACCTCACCGTCTCGCGCGAGGAAGCGCGCGATGTGCGGCGGCTGCATATTCACCCCCACCCCATCGCCATCGGCAATGGCCGCAACAGCGCCGTTTTCCACCCCGACCCCACGGCCCGCGCCCGCATCCGGCGGGAACTGGGCACGCCGGAGGGCACGCCGGTCATTATCGCGGTCTCTCGCCTGGTGCGGCACAAGGGCTATCCGGAACTGCTGGCGGCCATGGGCGATGTGCATGGTGCCGAATTATGGATCGTGGGGGAACGCCTAGCCTCCGACCATGGGGCGGATATGGCGGGCTGCCTGGAAGACGCCAGCAGGCAGTTGGGGGACAGGCTGAAAATACTGGGCTACCGGACGGATATTCCCGCCCTGCTGGCCGCGGCCGATATCTTCACCCTGCCCAGTCATTTCGAAGGACTGCCCATGTCCATTATCGAAGCCATGCTGACGGGCCTGCCCGTTGTCGCCACCGACATACGCGGCCCGCGCGAACAGGTGGTACCCGGGCGCACCGGCCTGCTGGTACAGCCGGGCACGATCGAACCCCTGGCCGCGGCGCTGAACCAACTGGTCTCAGACCCGCAACAGGCCGCCGCAATGGGTGAAATGGGCCGCGAACGCGCCCTGTCCCTCTTCGAGGAAAGCGATATTATTGGCAGGACGGTCGAAATCCTGACCCGGGCCGCTGGCACAGCGTGAAGGCCCGCCGCTTTTGCGGATTATCTGGCAGAAATTACGCAGGCGAACAGAGCTTGCACGCGCCGAAAAAACCGGGCGTGGCCCCCCGGGCGGATGCGCGCGCCGCACCCTGAAGCAGGCTTTTGCCTAATGCACGCTCTTGCCGGCAGATACGTTCGCACTGGCCGTGTTCGCGCCAGCCGCATGCACACCGGCAGCATTGTCACTGGCGGCATTCGGGGTCGCAGGCGCAGCCGCGCCAGCCTTGTCCCCCGGGCTTTCGCCGGGTGCCGGGGCCGGCGGGTTCGCGGCGGTAACAAAACGCACGGTCAGGCGCGACGGCGAGGCCGCAAGGCGTCCGCCCGAACGGTTTTCCTGCAAGCGGATGCGAACACCGTCGTTATTTTCCATCAGGGAGCCCGAAACACCCGCACCGATCGTTGCCTCGCCCGAAAGGGCCCAGTACGTGCCCTCGAAATCCTCGACCCGTTGCAGGTTGTAAACCTTGCCCACGCTGGTGCCCGATGAAAACCCGATGGAGGCAGCCGATGCCCCCCGCACTTCGAACGGGTACTGGCGCCCGCCATAGGTCAGCACGCCATGGCCCCATGTATAGCCAAGGCCCAGGCTGGCGGAGCGGGAAATAAAGGTGACTTCAGCCGTGACCGGCCCCAGCGCCGTAGCCGCCTGCGCAGGCATGGACCAGACTCCGCACAGGGCGAGCGTAATTGCGAAACGGCAGGATGCTGGACGCATCGGGTAAGCTCCCTGTATCAGCGGCGGAACATGCGGGGCGGCCCCTTTTTCATCCCCGGTCCCGGCGGCATGGCAGCACCCTGGGCATCTACAATGAATATCGAGGCGAACGGCCCGGCAGCACAGGCGCTTTTTTCTTCTGGCCCTTCGACCATGGCACAGGCGTCACACTCTGCAAAGCCCTTTCAGGCACCGGTTGTGCGACACCCGGCTGCGTTGGAAAAGTCACGCATTCCAGAGCGGATCTTTCAATTTTTCAACAAAGGCCGTGTGCTGGGCCAGTTCGTGTTCCGTGGGCCTGATACGGATCATCCGGCGTTCAAGCGGGGCGTCGTATATGACGGTGGGCGCCTGGCCGCCCTCGGCCACCAGCCCCAGCCCGTGCTGCCGCCCGCCCATGAGTTCGATATACACCTCGGCCAGCAGCTTGCAGTCCAGCAGGGCGTTGTGGGTCGTGCGGGCCGAAAGGTCGATGCCAAAGCGCCGACATAGCGCGTCCAGGCTGTTGGGCATGCCCGCAAAGCGTTCGCGCGCCATGTCCAGCGTATCGACCATGCGGCTCATATCCAGCGTGGGATAGCCCGCGCGGGCCAGTTCCGCGTTCATGAAGCCGAAATCGAAGCGCGCGTTATGGGCTATCAGCGGATCGGTGCCGACAAATTCCAGGAAATCGGCCGCCACCTCGGCAAATTTCGGCTTGCCCTGCAGGTCGGCCAGCGTAAAGCCATGCACGCGGCTTGCCTCTTCCGGCACGTCGCGTTCGGGGTCGATCAGCACATGGAAATGCCGCCCCGTGGGCAGGTCGCCCACCAGTTCCAGGGCCGCGATTTCAATTACCCGATCGCCGGTCGCGGGGTCCAGGCCGGTTGTTTCCGTATCGAACAGAATCGAGCGTTTCATGCCTGTCTCCTGGCAAAGCGTTTACGGACAAACTGGCGCACCTGCCGTTTTGTATCCCCCAGCGCGCGGCCCGTGCGCAGGATTGTATCGGCCCGCAGGCGCCTGCGGGCATCGGGCATCTGCCTGGCCATCAGCTTGCGGGCTTCAGCCGGGGTCATGCCCCGGCGGGCCGCAACCCTGCGGGCCTGCACCCAGCGCGGGGCAGAGACCACCAGAACATGGTCGCACAGCCGGTCCCCCCCCGTTTCAAACAGAAGGGGAATATCCAGCACCACCCACCGCGTGCCCCGCCTGCGGTGGCGGGCCAGAAACCGCGCGCGGGCCGCACGTACCTGAGGGTGGATAATGGCTTCCAGCCGCGCCAGCAACTGCGGGCGCGCCATGACGGCCCGGCGCAGGGCCGCGCGGTCCAGCTTGCCCCCGATCATGGCGTCGGGCACCAGCCTGGCCATGGCCGAAAGCACCGGCCCCGGTTCGGACTGGAGGCGGCGCACCTGGGCATCGGCATCGAAAACCGGCATGCCCGCGCGTTCGAGCATGGCCGCCACAGTGCTCTTGCCCATGCCCATGCCGCCTGTCAGGCCCAGTATCTTCATGCCAGCCCCCCTCCAGGCGGTTCACGTCAATCCGGCGCTTTTGACGAACCGGTTTCTTCAAGCCAGTCTTATCACGACCGATCTTTATCATACCCGCCCGGGCCACGCCTGTCTGGTTCGCATGCCTCGACCGCCTGCCCAAACCCCGCCCGCCCGATCCGTGCCAACGATCCGTGCCAACGATCCGTGGGGGATACCGTGCGCCGGCACAGGCCGCCATCAAAACTTGACACCCCTCACAAATCCGCCATTCCGAAAGCCGGTATTCTTGCGGTCCTGAAAAAGGATTGACGATCATTGCGTTTTCGCACCAATGATCCGGAACCCTCGCCAAGACCAGAAATAGAAAAGTGATCGCGTGAACCAGTGCCATAGCTCCACTCTCGAACGGGCGAAGGCCCTGAACGCCATTGCCAGCGTGAACACGCCGGACCTTGCGGAACAAGCTGGCCCCCTTGTTCTGGTCAAGGACAATATCGCCACGGCCGGCATGCCGCTGACCGCCGGTTCGCCGTTTTTTGCCGATGTCGTGGCAGGCGCGGATGCAACCGCCATCAGGCTGCTGCGGGCGGCGGGCGCCAATCCGGCCATTCGAACCACATTGCACGAACTGGCCCTGGGCATTACCGGCGTCAATGCCTGGAGCGGTCCCATCCTCAACCCGTTCTGCGCGACCCGCGTGGCCGGTGGGTCCAGTGGCGGGTCCGCCGCCGCACTGGCCGTGGGGCTGGGCGATCTTTCTGTGGTGACGGGTACCGGTGGTTCCGCGCGTATCCCCGCGGCCCATTGCGGCGTGATCGGCTTCCGCCCAACGACCGGCAGATACCCGGCCGACGGCGTGGTGCATCTTTCCCCCAGCCGCGACACGATCGGGCTGATGGCGCGTGATTTACGCTGGATCATCTGGGCCGACACATTGCTGAGCGGGGAGACCAGCCGCCCCCCGCAGCAATCGGGCGCTGTTATCGGTGTTATGGAAGCAGCAGCACTCGATACGCTGGACCCGCACATTGCGGCCGCCTATCGCCGGCTATGCGATGTGCTGACGCGCTCAGGCCATTACCTGAAACCCGTCAGCCTGGACCCCATCGCCCGGCTTGACGCGCAATGCGGCATGACAATTGCCGCGCATGAGACATACCACGCCCTTTGCGCCGCCAGCGCGACCCTGCGGGACAGCACATTCGACGCCCTGGTCGAAGCTACGGCCAGCCCCGATGTGGCCGAGGTGCTGAAAGGCTGCGCGCAATACGCGCTGGACGCACCGGGGGATTACGCACAGGCCATGGGGATCGGCCTGCCCGCGCTGCGGGCGGGTTTTCGCGCAATATTCGCGGATGTTTCCTTCCTGCTGACACCAACCACGCCGTTTCTGCCACCCCTTGTGGAACAGACCGACGTGCTCACCCCACAAGGAGAAACGCTGCCGATATTTCCTGCCTATAGCCGTTTCACACGCCCCGACAGCATGGCGGGCCTGCCATCGCTGTCCTTTCCGGTAGAGGCCGGGCAACACGCCTTGCCGATGGGCATGATGCTTTCAGCCCCCCGCCACAGGGACCGCGCGCTGCTGCGCACGGTGCAGGATATTCTCAACATTCTGGAACCGGGCATACTGCCCGGCTAGGCCAGACGTTCAGCCCCGCAGGCTGGCCAGCACATAGGCCTGGGTGGCGTCGTCCACCTGCGGTTCCACACCGAACCATTCCGTAAAGCCCAGCCGGGCCTGGTGCAGCAGCATGCCAAGCCCGCCAACCGTTTGCAGCCCGCATTGCCGCGCTTCGGCCAGGAGGGGTGTCACCATCGGCACATAGACGATATCGGCCACCACCAGCCCCGCATTTGCACAGTCGAGACGGGGGCGGAACTGCGGGTCCGGCCCGCCTGCCATACCCAGCGAGGTCGTATTCACCAGCAGGCTGTAAGCGCCAAGTCGGTTTTCCCATTCATCCCAGGCTACCACGCCAAGGCCCGGCAGGGCGCTGGCCAGTTCCTTTGCCCGGGCGGCGGTGCGGTTGCTGACATGAACCCCCATGCCCTGGCCGAGCAATGCCGCCGCCACCGAACGCGCAGCCCCGCCTGCCCCCAGCACCAGCACCTGCGCGCCGGGTCTTATGGTGTGCCCTTCGGCCTGAAGGCTCGCGACAAAACCGGCGCCGTCGGTTGAAAGACCACGAATTTTTCCGTCGTCCTGAAAGATCAGCGTATTCACGGCCCCCGCCTGCGTAGCGGAGTCGTCCAGTATATCGGCCAGCCTGAAGGCTGCTTCCTTGTGCGGGATGGTGACATTCGCCCCCCTGAAACCCGCCGCCTGCAAGCCCCGCACCGCAACTTCGAACGCACCCGGCTGCACGGGTAGGGGCACATAGACCCCGTCCACCCCGTAACGGCGCAGCCAGTAATTATGCAGCACGGGAGAGCGGGAATGGCTGACCGGCCAGCCCAGTACGCCTGCAAGCCGGGCCTTGCCGGTAATGATCTGGCCCGCAGCGGCGTTGTCCACGGTGTTGCCGGAGGCAGCGGTAGCGGGCTGGTGCGTTGCCTCGCCCGCGCCTGTGCGGGGCATCTGCCCGCCGTCCCGGGCGGATGGGGTGCGCGCTGTCATGGCGTGTCTTCTCCATACCGGTCGCAGAATGCGCGCCATGCCTGGGGCAGCAGGCGGGCCAGGCGTTCGGCCCAGGCAGCCTGCCCTTCGGGCTGGGCGATCAGATCCTGGCGGATTTCCAGTTCGATATAAGGCAAGGCGCGCTGTTCGCCATGTACGGGAATTGTGTAATCCGACGTATCGGTCAGGGCGTAGGGTTCGTTATCGCCTACTGTCAGCCCTTCATGCCGCAGCAGGTCGAGCATGATATGGGCCAGCCGCGAATCCTTGTTATGCAGCACACCCGCATGCCAGGGCCGCGCCTTGCCCCGCATGACCGGGGTGAAGCTGTGCAGGGCGACCACGACCGTGGGCCGGTTCCGGCTTGCGCGCGCGCTCAGTTCGCGGCGGATACGATCGTGATAGGGGTGCAGAATAACCTGTTCGCGCCAGGCGATATCCTGCGCGCACAGGCCCTGGTTACCGGGAACCGGCGTGCCATCGCTTTCACGCACGATGGAGGTCGGGTGGCCGGGGGCACGGTTACAGTCGATCACCAGCCGGGAATAGACCTGTTCGATCAGCACCGCCGGCAGGGCATCCGCAAGGCGGCGGCCCACGCCATCGATCCCGATATCCCAGCCGATATGGCGTGCGCGCTCGGTCGCACACACACCCAGATCGCCCAGTTCGGCGGGGATTGCCTGCCCCGCATGGTCGCTGACCAGCACGAACGGACCACCCGTATCGCGCCCGTATACGGCAAAGCTTTCTACGGCTTTTGCGGTCCTTGATTCCGTGGCCAAGCCGACCGGTTCGCGACCTGTCATGATCGCGCTGTTTCGCATGCTGTCATTCGTCCCTGCCCTGCCCCCCTCCGGCACCACCTGCCCGGCCTTTCAGCGGGCCGAGGATACGACCACGGCCGCAAGGTCGGCCTGCGCACGCACGGTGCCCGCGTCTTCCCCGCCAAGGGCTTCCGCATCCAGTCCGCTGCCATCCAGCGCATAGACAAGATAGGCGGGGTCCGCACCATCCAGCGCTTCCTCGCTGGCTTCGTCATAGCTGTGGGCGGCGACATATTCCGGGCCGCGCATTTTTTCTTCCAGGCGACGTACGGCGGCAACCGGGCTTTCGGCCCGGATGACTTCAAGCAGCACGTTCATGCCCGGATCGATCACGCCATAGGTTGCAAGCTTGTCTGTCGTCATGGTTCGTAAACTCCGTAAATGTCTGTTGCCTTATTAAGCAGAAAAATACGCTCGGGCCCATCCCCGCTCCCGGGCGCGCATGCAGGGCTGCCGCGCGTGGTGGACCCCGCGCAGCGATACGGTGATACTGCCCGGTGATTCCTTTCCCCGTAATGCTGCCCAATAATCCCGCCTGATGATCCCGCCCCATGGTCCCGCCCGATCAGGAGCGGAACAGCACGGTCTGCACATAATGGCCCGGGGCATTGCGTGACTGCTGCGCCGTTTGCACCAAAGACGCGGCCCCGGTAGGGTTAGGTGCTTTGCATTCGCGCCGGAGCGGTATAAATCGTGGCGGTATCAACCGGCACATTCCCGGCACATCATGTGTACGCAGTCGAACAGGTAAGCCCAACATATGTCTTTGACCAGCCAGAGCAACGCGGAACCGGCCACGCAGGGCCATGCCAATGTGCAGTGGGGCGGGCGCTTCGCGGGTGGTCCTTCACAAATCATGCAGGCCATCAACGCATCCATCAGCTTCGACAAGGTCATGTGGAAGCAGGATATCGAAGGCTCGCTGGCGCATGCGGCCATGCTGGCCCATGTCGGCATTATTTCCGCCGGGGACGAAGCAGCCATCCGCCAGGGCCTGGCAGATATCGGCCAGGAGATCGAAAGCGGATCCTTCGTGTTTTCCGAAGCCCTGGAAGACATCCACATGAATATCGAAGCCCGGCTTTCCGAACGGGTGGGCGAAGCGGGCAAGCGGCTGCATACCGCACGTTCGCGCAACGACCAGGTGGCGACCGACTTCCGCCTGTGGGTGCGTGACGCCATAGACGGGCTGGACCGGCAGGTGGCCTCCCTCATGCGGGCACTGGCCCGCCGGGCGGAAGAACACGCAGCCGACCCCATGCCCGGCTTCACCCACCTGCAGACCGCCCAGCCCGTGACCTTCGGCCACCACCTGATGGCCTATGTGGAAATGCTGGCCCGCGACCGCGGCCGCCTGGCCGATACCCGCCGCAGGCTGAACGAATGCCCGCTGGGTTCGGCCGCCCTGGCCGGCACGTCCTTCCCCATCGACCGGCGCATGACGGCGGGGCTGCTGCATTTCGACCGCCCCACGGCCAATTCGCTCGACGCCGTGTCGGACCGGGATTTCGCGCTGGAATTCCTGTCCGCCCTGTCGATCATGGCCATGCATCTGTCGCGCATGGCAGAGGAAATCGTGATCTGGTGTTCCTCCCCCTTTTCCTTCATCCGCCTGTCCGACGCGTTCACGACCGGTTCGTCCATCATGCCGCAAAAGCGCAACCCGGATGCGGCCGAACTGGTGCGCGCCAAGACCGGGCGCATGACCGGCAGCCTGGTCGGGCTGCTGACGGTCATGAAGGGCCTGCCGCTGGCCTATGCCAAGGACATGCAGGAAGACAAGGAACCCGTGTTCGCGGCAACCGATGCCGCCGCCCTGTGCCTTGCAGCCTGTGACGGCATGGTGCGCGACATGACGGCCAACACCCAGCAGATGCGCGCCTTGGCGGGGTCGGGCTATTCCACCGCCACCGACATTGCGGACTGGCTGGTGCGCGTGCTCAAGCTGCCGTTCCGCACTGCCCACCATGTTACCGGCAAGCTCGTCGCGCGGGCAGAAGAAAAGAACATCGGCCTGGCGGAACTGAGCATCGAGGACATGCGCGCGGAAGAGCCGGGCATTACCGAGGATATCTATTCCGTGCTCAGTGTCGATGCCTCCATCGCCTCGCGCACCAGCGAAGGCGGCACCGCGCCGGATAATGTCCGCGCGCAGGCCCGCCGCTGGCTGCATGCCCTTTCGGCCGAGGCTCCGGCAGCCCCCGAACCCGTCGCGGAATCCCGGCCATGACCGCGCGGCTGATGTTCGGCCTGGCGCTGGCCACGTTTTTATTCCTGCCCCTGGCCGCGTGCGGCAAGGTGGGCTCCCCCCACGAACCGGGGCCGGCCAGCAAGATCACCTACGGGCGGGTCTACCCGCCGGATGAATAAGCAGCACCCTGCCCATTTTGGCACCGGCTGCCCCCATCCCCCGGCCCTGGCAGGGTCAGCCGTGGCGGTGCCGGGGCCCCATAATCGTGCTGGCGGCCGTGCTTTCGGTCCTGCCGGATAAATCCACCGACATCGTGTCTGTTCCAAGGCTTCGTTCGCCTCATGGCTGATTTACCTGTTTACACGGACCCCGACCCCACCGGGGCGGAACTGCTGGCCACCCACCCGCATCTGCGCATGGATGCCACCTGCGGGCTGATGCTCGAAGGCGTGGCGCTGAACGCCATAGCCGATGCGGTGGGCACGCCCTGCTGGGTGCTGGGCGGGGGCACGCTCAAGCGTCGGCTCGCACGCATGCGGGCCGCCATGCGCGATGCCGGGCTGGACGTTGGCATTCACTACGCCGTCAAGGCCAATGACCACCTGGCCGTGCTCGACCTCATCGGGCGCGAAGGCTACGGGGCGGATATTGTCAGCGGTGGGGAACTGGCGCGCACGCAAAAGGCAGCGATCGCGCCCGCGCGCATCGTGTTTTCGGGCGTGGGCAAGACCGATGCGGAGCTTGAGCAGGCCATAGGCCTTGGCATCGGCCAGATCAACGTGGAAAGCGCCGAAGAACTGGCGATCATTTCCGCCATCGCCACCCGCATGGGTCGGACCGCACGCGTGACCCTGCGCGTCAACCCGGATGTAGACGCGAAAACCCACGCCAAGATCACGACCGGGCTGGCCGCCAACAAGTTCGGCATTCCCTTTGACAATGCGCTGGGTCTGTACGCCCGCGCCTCCAGCCTGCCCGGCGTGCAGGCATTGGGTTTTTCCACCCATATCGGCAGCCAGATCCTGACAACCGGCCCCTACCGCGCGGCCTATGCAAGGGTGGCCGAACTGGTACGCGCCGCGCGGCAGGCGGGGCTGGACGTCAGCACGGTGGATTGCGGCGGAGGGCTTGGCATTTCCTACCGCACGGAGCCCGAGGGCCAGCCCGAAGCACTGGCGGGGGCCATCAAGGCCGAACTGGGGGATCTGGGCGTGCGCCTTGCCATTGAGCCCGGGCGCTGGCCCATAGGGCCTGCGGGGGTACTGCTCAGTTCTGTCATCCTGCGCAAGGAAGCCGGGATGGATGTGCCGTTCGTCATAACCGACGCCGCCATGAACGACCTGGCGCGGCCCAGCATGTACGATGCCTGGCACGGCATTGTGCCGCTGGCCCCGCATGCGCCGGGCCAGGCCGTTGCAGCCACCCATGTGGTGGGGCCGGTCTGCGAAAGTGGTGATACCTTCGCGCGCGACCGCCTGCTGCCCCCGCTGGCGCGCGGCGAACGTATAGCCATTCTCGACACCGGGGCGTATGGTTCAGTCATGAGTTCCACCTACAACAGCCGCCCCCTGGCGGCGGAAGTTCTCGTTGAAGATGGAACATGGCAAGTCATACGCCCAAGACAGGCGGTGAAGGAGCTATGGCAGGATGAAATCATACCGACCCATGCTACCGAACAGGCGTGACCATGGGCGGGCCGGAGCATAGCCTGACCGCCCCGACCGCACCGAACGGAGCGCCCCACGTTCCGGATGGCGAGGCCACATCCCCCCCCATGGCCCTGGCCCGGCACCTGGCCGCCATGCGCCAGCGCGCAGGGCTGGTCCTGCGCGTGGAATATCTGTGGCCCGCCCTGCTGCCCCCTGCTGCCCTGCTGGGGCTTTACTGCCTGGCCGGCCTGCTGCGCCTGCCCCAGCACCTGCCCGACAGTGCCCGCCTTGTCCTGCTTGTCGGCTGGCTGGGCCTGTGCGGCTGGCGCCTGCGCGCAGGCTTGCGCCAGGTTGCCCACCCCACCCCCACCGCCATCGATCGCCGGATCGAGCAGGCCTCGGGCCTGGCCAATGCCCCGCTGAGCACGCTTGCCGACCGGCCCGCGCCATCGCCCGACGCACGCACCGCATTTTTATGGCAAGCACACCAGCAACGTGTTCTGGCATCCCTTGGCAGGCTGCGCACCGGCTGGCCGCATCTGCTGCCCCGGGGCAGGCTGGCCCGCGCCACAGGGGCGGCTCTGCTGGCGGCCCTGCTCGTAACCGGCGGGCTGGCCGGATCGTCCGCCCCGGGGCGAATTCTGGCAGCCTTCATCCCCGGCCGGGATGACCCCGACGTGCCCCTGCCCCGTGTGGAAGCGTGGATCACCACACCCGCCTACACGCCCGATGCCCCTGTTTTCCTGAATACGGGGGGCGATGGCGCCTCCGCCCCGGCGGGCACCGTGCCCCTGCCGCAGGTGCCCCAGGGTTCGCGCCTGACGGCCATTGTCTCGGGCATTGCCACCCCGCCCGTGCTGCGCGAACGCGGCGGGCTGGTTCTGGATCAGCGCAGCATGCAGCAGCTCGATGCGCATAGCTGGCGGCTGAACGCCACCCTGGCCCATGGCGGCACGGTGCGGCTGGCCGGGCGTGGGCGCACGCTGGCCTTGTGGCCGGTCACGGTGCTGCCCGACGCACAGCCCAGTGTAAAATGGGGCCCCAACCCCGGCGCCCCCAAGGGCGAATGGCGCACGCGCCTGCCGTATGAGGCCAGCCATGCCTATGGCCTGTCCGCGCTTACGATCGAGATGCGCCTGGCCCACCCCGCGCGCGGCATGACCGACACCCGCGTGCTCAGCCTGCCCGTAACACTGGCCGGGCACCCGCATTCCATCAAGGGCATGCTCACCCCCGACCTGTCCGAAGACCCCTGGGCGGGCATGGAGGTCACGGGCAGGATCGTCGCGCAATCGCTCAGCGGCCGCCGGGCCGAAAGCACCCCCGCCACGTTCAGCCTTGGCGCGCGGGTCTTTCATTCCCCGCTGGCCCGCGCCATTCTGGACGTGCGCAGGCGCTTTGCCCTGGGGCAGGAAAACCGCGCCGATACCGCCAGCGACCTGGAAGCGCTGGGTGACGCGCCGGGCCCGATCCACGACCATAGCGGCATGTTCCTCAACCTGGCCGCCGTGATCGCCATGCTGGACAACAGCCTGACCGACCCGCACACGGCCCTGGTCGGGGCCACGAACATGCTGTGGGACCTGGCGCTGGATATAGAAGACCGCCGCGACGGGGATGAAGCCAGCGCCCAGGCATCGCTCGACGTGCGGGCGGCGCAGGCGGCCGTGGCGCAGCAACTGGCCCGGCTGCGGGCCAGCGGCGCACAGGACCAGAACGCCAAAACGGAGCTGGATAACAGGCTCCAGGCCCTGCGTGAGGCCATCAGCCGCAAGATGCAGGCTCTGGCGGATGCCGCCCTGCGCAACCACACCGCCATTCCCGACCTGCCGGGCTTTTCCGCCGCCGGGAACAAGGCGTTTTCCAACCTGATGAAGCAGTTGCAGTCCGACGCCGCCAATGGCCATTCGGAAGATGCGCTCAAACGCCTGCAGGATATGGAAAACGCCACCGAGCGCATGCGCAACGCCACACCGCAGGACCTTGCCGCCCTGGCCCGCCAGATGCTGGCCCAGCAGAAAGCGCAGGAGCAGATGGCTGCGGCCACCGACCTTGCCGCGCGCCAGACCGGCCTGCTCGACCACGCCCAGTCCCGCCTGGACGAACGCCTGCGCGCCCAGGCCCACCGCCAGAACGACCTGGCCGACGATGGCGATGGCGAGGCCTCGAACTACACCTCCATGCCGACATCGGAACTGTTGCGCCAGCTTGGCCTGCCGGTGCCGCAGGAGAATGAACAGGCCAACACGCCGCCGGCTCCTCCCCCCCCCATGCCCGACCCCGCCAAGGCCGAGGCACAGGCCAATGCGCGCCGCGGCGAACGCGCGACCCAGCACGCGCTTGAACGCGCGACGGAAGAACTGCAAAACGAATTCAAGGCACTGACAGGCAAGACCCCCACCGCCTATGACGACGCCCGCACCCATATGCGCGACGCCCGCAAGGCCCTGGCCGACGGGGATGACGCCGCTGCCGCCACGGCGGAAGAAAAAGCGCTTGAAGACCTGCGCAAGGGCCAGCAGCAGATGCGTGAAGCCATGAAGGGGAACGGCCAGAACAGCACGCCCAGCTTCCTGCCGTCCTTCGGCAGCCCGTCCGAGGATTCCTCATCCGGGTCGGGGGGGAGCGAACAGGGTGAAAACGGCAGCGGCCAGCCGACCGACGAGTCCGACGGCGCGGACGATCACGACCCCACATCGGCCAAGCGTGACCCGCTGGGCCGCAAGCTGGGCGAAGGCAGCGACCAGTCCCCCGATGACAGCACCCATATTCCCGATACCGTCACCCGCCAACGCGCGCGGGAGATCGAGCAGGAACTGCGCCGCCGCGATTCCGACCGCACCCGCCCGCAACAGGAACTGGACTATCTGGACCGGCTTCTCAAACCGTTCTGAGGAACCGGCCCCACCGTGGCGGTGTTTGTAAAACACCCTGAACCCGCAGCGAAAAGCCCATGCCGGGCCAGCGCCCCGATCGCGCCAACCCGGCCCAACCACCCCAACCCTGAAGGATAGGCAAGACCATGGCTCGTTTTCTCGTGACCGGAGGTGCCGGCTATGTCGGCAGCCATGTTGTTCTGGCCCTGCTGGATGACGGGCATGAGGTGGTCGTATTCGATAACCTGCGCACCGGCCACCGCGCCGCCGTGCCCGAAGCCGCCAGTTTTGTGCTGGGTGATATTGCCGATATCCCCAAGCTGGACAGCCTGCTGGCCCATGGCCCGTGGGATGGTGTCCTGCATTTTGCGGCCCTGTCCCTTGTGGGCGAAAGCATGCAGCACCCCATGCTGTATATGAGCGCCAATGCCGGGTACGGCTACGGACTGATCGATGCCTGCGTGCGCCACGGGATCAAGCGCTTTGTGTTTTCCTCCACCGCCAACCTGTTCGGCGCGGCCGGGGAAGGCCCGATTGACGAAGACACGCCCATAGACCCCGGCTCCCCCTACGGCGAGAGCAAATACATGGTCGAGCGCGCCCTGCACTGGGCCGATCGGATTTATGGCCTGCGCAGCGCGTGCCTGCGCTATTTCAACGCCGCCGGGGCCGACCCCGCCGGGCGCGCGGGAGAAGACCACCGGCCCGAAACCCACCTGATCCCGCTGGTGATCGATGCCGCCCTGGGCAGGCGCCCTGCCCTGACCCTGTTCGGCCAGGACTACCCCACGCCGGACGGCACCTGCATTCGCGATTATGTCCATGTCAGCGATCTGGCGCGCGCGCATCTGGCCGTGCTGCCGCTTTTGAACGAGCGCAGCGTGGTGTTCAATGTCGGCACGGGGCGGGGCAATTCCAACCGCGAAATTATCGACGCGGTCGGCCGTGTCAGCGGGCTGGAAGTGCCCTGGCAGGGTGGCGCGCGCCGGGCGGGCGACCCCGCAAGCCTGGTGGCCAGCCCCACCCGGTTGATGCAGGCCACCGGCTGGGCACCGGAATTTACGGATATCGACCGGATCGTGCAGACCGCCTTCGCCTGGCGCAAGACACACCCCGAGGGCTATGGCGGCTGAAACACTGGGTTAACCCCCGCGGGCAGCAGATCCTGTGAACCTATAAAAGTTTTTGGTGAAGTTTTTTTCAAAAAGCTTCAGAGAACGTCGCCTTTTTGAAAAAAGGCGACATCCAAAAACTTTTATTACTTATCAATCAGTTGTCGGCGCACCCTTTACGCATCCACCGTGCCGGGTTGGCGGGCTGCGCTCCCCTCCTCCTGCGCCAGGGCGGCCAGGATCGTGGCCAGCAGGCCGGGGAAGCGCGCATCCAGTTCCTGGGTGCGCAGGCTGTTCATATGGGTCACCCCCACCACATCCGTGCGGACCAGCCCCGCTTTGCGCAACACCGAAAAATGGTGCGAAACCGAGGATTTCGGTCGCCCCGCCTGCAAGGGCCCGCAGGGCTGCGGCTGGGCCTGGGCGAGCTTGCGCACGATGGAAAGCCTGAACGGGTCCGACAGCGCATGCAGGATATGCAGCACCTGAAAGTCAGCCGCCACGGGGTGATCGTATTGCTTCATGTCCTACACCTTACAACTTTCCCCTTGCCCCACCCAATAGTTCGATTAATATCGAACTATTGGGTGGGAACGGCCCGCCGTGAACAGGACATGACCATGCCAGCTTTATTCGATTCTTACACGCTCAAGGATGTCACCCTGCGCAACCGCATTGCCGTGGGGCCCATGTGCCAGTACATGGCCCAGGATGGCGTGCCCAATGACTGGCATGATGTGCATTATGCCTCCCTCGCGCGGGGTGGAGCCGGACTGGTCACGATGGAAGCCACCGCCGTTTCCCCCGAAGGACGCATAACGCCCGGCTGCCTGGGCCTGTGGAACGACACGCAGGCCGCAGCCTTCGCGCCCATAGTTGCCGCCATGCGCAAGGCCGGCGCCGTGCCGGGTATCCAGATCGCCCATGCCGGGCGCAAGGCCAGCGCCAACGTGCCGTGGGAAGGCGACGACCATATCCCCGCCACGGACCCGCGTGGCTGGCAGACCATAGCCCCCTCCGCCATCGCCTTTGGCGAGAATTTGCCGCGTGAACCCCAGGCCATGACGCTTGATGACATCGCCCGCGTGAAGGCGGATTACGTGCGGGCCGCCGAACGGGCACGCGACCTGGGCTTTGGCTGGCTGATGCTGCATTTCGCCCATGGGTATCTGGCGCAAAGCTTCTGGTCCACGCATTCGAACCAGCGCACGGACAGCTATGGCGGCTCGACCGAGAACAGGGGCCGCTTCCTGCTGGAAACGCTGGCCGCCGTGCGCGCTGTCTGGCCCGAAAACCGCCCGCTGAGCGTGCGTTTCGGCGTGATCGAGTTTGACGGCCGGGATGAGGAAACCCTGGTGGAGTCCATCGACCTCGTTCGTAAAATGAAAGCGGGCGGGCTGGATTTCATCGATGTCAGCATCGGGTTTTCGACCCCTGCGGCCACCATCCCCTGGGGGCCTGCCTTCATGGCGCCCTATGCGCACCGTGTGCGGCAGGAGGCGGACATTCCGGTCAGCACGTCATGGTATATCAGCGAAGGGCGGCAGGCCGATGCCCTGATCCGCAATAATATCCTGGACATCGCAACCCTTGCGCGCCCGTTCCTGGCCAATCCGCACTGGCCGCTTGAAGCATCCCGCGCGCTACGGGCCAAGAATACGGAAACGCTGCTGCCCCCACCTTATGGCTGGTGGCTGGCCCGTTACCAGTAAGCGGCCCCTGCCCTCTACCTGTGCCCACTGCCACTGCCCCGGCCCGCTGCCCGCACCACAGGGGGCTCAGGCGACCTATGCCGGGCACACTGCCCTGCGGCCCGTGTCATCCGCACGGGCCGCAACAGGCCATAACAGGCAAGCTTGCAATTCAGGGTGTCTCGGTCAGGCCCACGCATTCCTCGGGCCCGGGAAAGCTGTGCGAGCGTACGGCCTGCGCATAGGCGGCAACGGCCCGGTCCACCTCCTGCCCGAGATTGGCGAAGCGCCGCACGAAACGGGGCGTGAAATCGGGAAACAGCCCCAGCATATCCTCCGTCACCAGAACCTGCCCCCCGCAGGCGGGGGATGCACCAATGCCGATGGTCGGGATGGACAGTTTTTCGGAAATGGCGCGGGCTACAGGCTCCATCGTGCTCTCGATCACCACCGCGAAGGCCCCCGCCTGTTCCACAGCCACGGCGTCCTCCATGATCTGGGTGGCCTCCGCCCCCCTGCCCACGGTGCGAAAACCCCCATGCGCATGCACCGCCTGCGGCTTGAGGCCGATATGCCCGATAACGGGAATACCGCGCTGGACCAGGAAGGCAATGGTGTCTGCCATTTCACGCCCGCCTTCAAGCTTGACGCACCCCGCCCCGGTCCTGGCCATGATATCGGCGGCCACCCGAAAGGCCTGCTGCGGGCTTTCCTGGTAACTGCCAAAGGGCAGGTCCACCGCGACACAGGCCTTCTGGCTGCCCCGCACCACCGCCTGGCCGTGGGCTGCCATCATTTCCGGCGTGACGGCCAGGGTTGAGTCCATGCCATAGACAACCATGCCCAGCGAATCCCCCACCAGAAGCAGGTCGCAATGCGGGTCCAGCAGACGGGCCATGGGAGTGGTATAGGCCGTCAGCGCCACAATGGGGGTCTGGAGTGTGACCAGGGAACGGGGCGTGTGGCGCCGGGTTGTCTGATGTTTGCTCAAGATCGTTTTTCCTGTTTTTTGACATGAAACCGCAAACTGCCGCAGCATTCTCCCGAACGGTCCGGGCTGTCCACCCCCGGGGTCCAAAAACCCGCACCCCGAACGCCCGTGCCCGTGCATTCGATACCCGCCACGGGCGCTGCAAAGGGCGTTGCAAAGAATGTCGCGAAGGCCATTGACAACGTATTCAGCAGGTTATAGGTCTTGCCCCACCACGATGGAGGGGTGCCCGAGTGGCTAAAGGGGGCGGACTGTAAATCCGCTGGCGTACGCCTACGTTGGTTCGAATCCAACCCCCTCCACCAATCCTGGAAAAATCCGACAATTCAATCATCTGGGCGACAATCCGCCGTCCTGTCCGCTTGGTATTCGCAGCCCCGGATGTCCTGCGCCTGTCGCGCCGGTACCGTCTGGCCTGCCCGATACGCAACGGGCCGGCAACACGTTCCGGCAGCGAACCGGGCTGCAGGAGGGGCGCCGGGGCGCAGCGTAAAATTGCATAGATGGTAAATTGCGTATTACTCACGCGTCCGCTACAAGAAAACGAACAAAACCGGTATTTTAAAAGGTAGCTAAAATCATTTAACTGCCGTAATTTCCGCCTGAGGTGGATTACAGCGCGTGTTATCAAAAGTGTCAGAATTGCAGAACAGGCCCATAGGCAAGGGCAAGGATAGGCCCGGAACAATGGCTATTTGGCTAAGAAACATAACAAGCACACGATAATGAAATTATTATCTAAAATAATTAGATTTTTTGCGGTGCTCTTCGATACTGTTGTATCAAGAATTGAATATCTTATGTTTGGCGTTGCGACGAGCCCGTTTGTTATCAAGCCGCCACGCTCCAGTATCTCATTAGTCGTGAGCGAACTGATCCGGGAAGAGCCCAACCAGCAGCTTCGCTACAGTTATTGTATTTTTTCAGTAGAACCCAAGGCCCTTGAAGATTATTGCGTAAAATATTTCTATAACGCCACCCTGCTCCAGTGCAAAAGAAACCTGGTGATCGAAGATGGGGACCTGATTATTCTCTTCAACATGGATGAAGTCCTTGGCAAGACCGATCCCACCAGTTACCAGGCCATGTTGTCTGTCAAAGTCGCCATCCATAACGTGATGAAGAAAAATTATCTCGGCCAATACAAGATTTTGCGCCTTTGAGTGTTCTTTCCGCGCTCCGGCCCTAACGGGTCTGGCAACTGCGCGAAAACCGCCCCCTACCGGGCAGGTCTTTCAGTTCCCGCATAAAAGCAGGATGTCCGCATGGCTTTTGGAAAGATCCAGACGATAGCCATCGCACAGGGCGGACATGACAAGCCGCGCACCATTTTTCTGCCTCAGGAACCGAGCATGAGCGAGCAGAATCTTGAGGACGAGGACAATCTGGAAAAGGCAAAAAAACCGGCCGCTGAAATACCTGTAAAAAATCATCTGGTTCCTGATCAGATAATACAGCCGCCAATGAACCTGCGTTGTGAACGGACGTGCCGCGACATCGTGCTGAAATTTCACCAGCGGCGCAAAAAAACTGCCATATCCGGCCTGGTGACATAAAAATGTGAACAATGTATCGTCACAATAAATAAACATTCTGCAATCTGGAAGAAGACCTGTTTCTTTCAGCATGGATCTTTTCAAAAAAGCTCCCACAAAAGAACTGTAGGAAATTTCCTTTATTTCTGTTCCTCGGTACGCCGCATCATCTAGACCGAAACTGCGTTTTTTATTCTTCAAGAAACTCCAAAAAGATTTCCAGTCGTCAAATGGGCTCAGGCCCGGCCGGTTCATTTGTGGAATTTGCCCCCCCGGAAGATACACGGCAGCCGCAATAAGGCCTACGGTGCCACCAGCCTCGATCTGACGAAATTGCGCTAGGGCGTCGGCTTCGGGCCATGCGTCATCATCGAAGCAGGCAATCCAGTCCACGCCCTCAAGGTCGCGGGCGTAAGCCAGGCCATGCGCGAAGCCACCGGCCCCCCCCAGGTTGACGCCGGCCTTCAGGACCGTAAGCCGCCTGTCCTCCAGCTGATCGAGCCAGCTTGCCGTTCCGTCTTGGCTGGCATTATCCACCACGATGACACGACAGAAATCCTGCGCGAGTGTGGCGGCCAGGCTGACTTTGAGTTTTTCCAGTCTGTTATAGGTTACAAGCAGCGCGGCAATTTGCTGTGCCATGGCAAGAACCCCCTAGATCTTTTTTTTCAGGGCCTGGGCAAGCGGCCACAGACGGGTACGCAGCCCTAGCGGCAATCTGCGCCACACCATTCTGGCTGCCCGCAGCATCCGTCCGCCTGACGGAGCGGGCATTACGGCACGCCCATGCGCCTGCCCCCCCCAGCAGACTTGTTCGTACCAGACTGTCTGGCGCAGGAAATACCAGTAAAACTGGGCCAGGGGGGCGGCGGCATTATTCCACGGCTTTGCATCCTGCCCGGCGTAATGAACAATTTTCGGCACCTGAATATCTTCAAGCGCCTTTTCACGCCAGTTCTGGTCAAGCCCGGGCAGAATGGCTGCGACAGTGCTGATGCAGTTCCACGCGGTATCCAGGAGCTTGACATGCCCCTGGAGGTATTTATTCAGCACATCCTGGTCCAGAAACCAGTATTGATTGGACCGCAAATCCGCTAGCGCGCGCGGCGCAATACCAAGATCCCGAAAACGGTCGAGATCGAAAACCAGAACACCAGCCTGGAAATAATCCCTGCCGTCCTCGCGCAGGCCCAGTCTTTCGCGAACATAACGGCCGGCGGGCAGCGCTTCATTGAAGGCCAGAACGTTTCTCTTGATAAAACTCTTCATGATCAGGTCTGGAGCGGCCGCAACACAGGCCCCGCCGAGATCAAGGTCCCACAAGCGGGAAATATCGGCCAGAACAATGGTATCGCAGTCAAGATAAAGCACACGGCTGTGCCGGGGCAGGATATCGCCCAGCGCTATCCTGAAGAATGTCGCGACCGAAAAATGCATGTGTACGGCGATCTCGCGATACATCGCACTACAGTCAAGAAAACGCAGCCGCGCGACGGATGACACACCCCGCGTTTGCACAAAAAGGGCGTTCCTGTTGGTTTTGGTTATCCCGCCGTCGAGGATGAGAATTTCAACGCCCCGATCCGGGGCAAGGGAATGCGTTATGGATTGAATAAGGGCCGCCAGATGGGGAACGAAATTATCATCGGCGGCGATAACGACGGTTATGATATCCTGCCCATCCAGGGGCATGAGCTGCGGAACATTCCCGGACATGGCGTCACTTCCTTGCGTGGCGGCAACGCCCGAGACCGGGGTTGACTGAAAAAATACACGGTCCAGTTCCAGTATTTTCAGACCTCTGTCAATTTCCCCGATCAGGAAAACGCTCAGGAGCCGTTCTGCCAGATAACCGAAGACGCGCCTGGCCTGGGGGCCATAATTGCTGCGATCGTGGCGCCGTTCCACCGCGAACAATATCGAAAACAGCCAGGCGCAGTATCGATCAAATATTTCCCGGCGGAAGATGAACATATTGGTAAAATAGCCGCTCTGGTCCGCCATATACCGATCGAACGCCCCCAGGTAATCCGGATGGCGTTCCGCGATGACCTGCCGCGTCAGTTCCAGATCAGCCGCGTGGTGATAAGGAGCCTCGCCATAATGGGCACGAATTGTCGCATATCCCGCAGAACGCACCGACCACTTGCGTGGCAGGATGGCATCCACCCCTGGGTTGCTTTCCAGGCAAGCCAGAACCTGCGCCGCATTCAACCCGAAACTGGCGCGCGTGGCATCGTTCAGTTCCGCAACGGGGATACACCCATATCGATCCAGTTTCCGGCCGGTCTGCCGAAAATCAAACAACCGGCGATAATGCATGACCCCCAGCCAGTCGGACGGAGGAGCGTTTTTCCACATCCAGTATATGGCGCTCAGTTCACAATATTCGCGGTTTTTTGCCGAAATATTATCACCCGTATCATCCCCCGCGAAGGGCAGGAGCCGATCGGTCAGCGCCCTGCCGACATGGAGGGGAACGAACACTTCGTCGGAAAAGAAATACCCGGCACCGTGATGGCACATATACAGACGCACGACGGCATGGCTGACGTCTTCCGGTGCGGATGCGGGCCTCTGGTCATGCATGTCTCAACTTTCGGGCAATGCGGTCTAGACGGTCTGGCGGGGCCCTTTTTGGCACCAGACGCGTTATACGGCCATAATACAGAATTTCGCCACCCTCTACGCTCTGCCGCCCGCAGGTCTTATGGTGCTGACATGCTCCGGCGCAGGTCGTGCGACAAGCGACATGCTCAACGCCATTCCGACGCCATATCCCTGGCAGGGACTAACGCCGCGAAAAAAATATTGCTAACGTGAAACTTCTGTCCCATCGCGCAACGGAGCCTGACCGGTGCCTCTTTCCCCGACCGCCGACGCTACCTTATCGCCCACGGCCCCCTCTGCCCCGCCGGCCGAACGCTATGACAGCCTGACCATCCTGCTGCACTGGCTGACGGCGGGGCTTGTGTTCGCACTGTTCGGGCTGGGGGAGACATGGGACCTGGTGCAGCACCCGACCCACCACATCATGGTGGTGGCGCATATGACGGCGGGGCTGGCGCTGGTGGCGGTCCTTGCGGTGCGCATAGGCTGGCGGCTGACGAAAGGGCGCAAATTCGCATCCTCCGGTTCGGCCATGGCCACGCGCCTGGGCCACTGCATGGATTACACGCTCTACGCGCTGCTGGTGGCCGAGGCCTGCCTGGGCTTTGCGTGGCGTTGGGGGGCTGGCCGCACGTTGAGCTTTTTCACGCTCCAGCTTGGCTCGCCCTTTGCCCCTGCATCCCATGATACGGTGCTGCTGTTCAAACAGTTGCACTACTGGACTGCGTGGCTGATCATCGGGCTGGCCCTGACACACGCCGCCGCCGCGATTTTTCACGCCGTCATCCTGCGGGACAATGTGCTTGAACGCATGCGGCCCGCGCGCCCAGACCGCTGACACACAGGGAACGCCGCCTTTTTGAAAAAAGGCGACGCCCCGAAACTTTCAGCTTTTTACTAATCGGCCGGTCTGAACCGGCCTTATTACAGAATGCGACCGGCGATGGTTTTCAGCTTGCTGATCAACGCCGGGTCACGGGCGTCGGGTGCGGTGATGATCGCGTGTTCCAGCGCGCGGTCGCATCCGGCATGGCAGACAGGCCGGTTTTTTGCGCCCAATGCGGGAATGACAGCCTTGACCAGCGCCTTCGCCCTGGCGGAATTGGCCTGCATGGTCTTGATGACGCTGTCCACCGTCACATTGTCATGCTCGGTATGCCAGCAGTCGTAATCGGTCACCATGGCCACGGTCGCGTAGCAGATCTCCGCCTCACGGGCCAGGCTGGCTTCGGGCATGTTGGTCATGCCGATGACCGAACAGCCCCAGGTGCGGTACAGCTCGCTTTCCGCGCGGGTGGAAAACTGCGGGCCTTCCATGACCAGGTAGGTGCCGCGCCGGGCCGCGTCTATGCCCAGACGGGCGGCCTGTGCCTCCAGCACGTCGCCCACGCGCGAACACAGCGGATCGGCCATGGAGATATGGGCCACACAGCCGGTGTCGAAAAAGCTCTTGTCCCGCGCGATGGTGCGGTCGATGAACTGGTCGATAATGACGAAACGCCCGGGGGGCAGTTCTTCCTTGAGCGACCCCACGGCGGACAGCGAGACGATATCGGTCACACCCGATATTTTCAGCGCCGCGATATTGGCGCGATAGTTCAGCCGTGAAGGCGGGATGGGGTGCCCCCGTCCATGGCGCGGCAGGAACACGCAGCGCACGCCGTCAAGCCGCCCGAACAGAAGCTGGTCGGACGGGCTGCCCCAGGGGGTCTCGACCGTGCGCCATTCCTTGTCTTCCAGACCGTCTATGTCGTACAGGCCCGAACCGCCGATAAGGCCTATGACGGGTTCCACGGCTTCATTTTCTGACATCTGACCAGATTCTCCGCTTTAAGATCACAAACAGCAGGGCAAGAAAGCACAAATACAGCGCCGCACCCACCCCCACCCTGCGCCGCATGTCCTGGTGGGGGGCGGAAACCCATGCCAGGAACGTCGTCACGTCGCGCGCCTGCTGCTGCACGGTGGGCTGGGTGCCATCGGCATAATGGACAGCGCCGTCATGCAGGGGGGGCGGCATGGCCGTGCTGTGCCCGATGGCATAGGGGTTGGCGAAGTCGTGCCCGGTTTGCGGCGTGCCTGGCGCATATCCTGTCAGCAAGGCATAGATACGGTCGGCCCCACCAGGGTAGACGGTCACGATTCTCGACAGGTCGGGCGGCACAACCCCGCCATTGGCGGCCTTGGCGGCGGCGGGGCCCCAATAGGGGGATGCCAGCGCATCGTCCGGCCTGCCGTTGCGGCGCTGAAGCTGGCCTTGCGCGTTGGGCCCGTCGGGCACCTGCCAGGCGGCGGCCAGGGCCAGCACGTCTTCCGCCTTCAGGCCCATGCCCGTCAGATCGGAAAAATGCACCTGTGCGAGCCCGTGGCAGGAAGCGCAGACACCCGCGAACACGGCATAGCCCCGCTGCACCGACGCCAGATCGAACTGGCCCAGCGCACCATTGAAGGACCAGGCCTGCGCGGGCGCGTGGCGGGGCTTGAGCGTATCATCCGCCGCGCGTGCCGTGGGGGCCGTGGCCACCGCAAGGGCGCAGGCGATCCATGCCGCGCGAACGGGCCTGCGCCCAGACCGCGCATGGTTTTTCTGCCGGGTGATGGAAGGGGCCATATTCTTCATGGACGGGCCTTTCCCGCCCGGCCGCGCAAGGGCAGGAACACCAGGAAATACGCATAATACGCCACAATGGCCCCCCGCCCTGCCAGCAGCCACCCGCCTTGCGCATGGTGCCGCCCGGCAGAGGCCGCAACCACGGCAGCCCCCACCAGTATGACCAGCGCCAGCAGGGGCAGGACGGAACGGACCACCAGCCCGCCACCACCAGCCCCGCTGCCATGTCGGACAGCCAGTTCCGTGTTCGAAGCACCGGCAGGCCCATGGGCCTGCCCCTGCTCGGCCGCGGTATTGCGCCCCTTCTCGTGTCCGCTGGCGCGCCCCCTGTCCAATCCCTTGTCGAGCCACGGCACCGCGAACAGGACCGCGACAGCCCCGCCGGACAGCAGCACGCCGCCAAGCTTGAAGGGCACGACCTGCATCATGCCGTAAAAGGGCAGGAAGTACCATTCAGGCTCGATATCGGTAGGAGTGTGCAGCGGGTTGGCAGGGCGATAATTGGCGGGCTCGGTAATCAGCCCGGGCCAGAAACACATGACCAGCACGAAGGCCAGCGCGAACACCAGAACGGCCAGTATGTCACGCACCGTGAAATACGGGTAAAAGGGCAGAAACCCGCGCGGGGGAACGACCCTGCCCGACGGGCTTGAACTGCCACGTGCATGCACAAGGGCCACATGCAGCCCCACAACACCCACGATAAGGAAAGCCAGGCTGAAATGCAGCGTGAACATGCGGTGCAGCGTGGGCGTGCCCGGCATTTCTCCCCCCAGGAAGATCCGCTCGGCCAGGGGGCCCACGACCGGGATGCTCCCCACCGCCTTGCCCGCGACATCTGCCCCCCAATAGGACATCTGCCCCCATGGCAGCACATACCCCGCGAAGGCGGTGATCATCAGCAGGGCCAGCAGGGTGCACCCGCTCAGCCACACCGCCCGCCGAGGTTCGAGGTAGGAGCGGTAATACAACCCGCGCAGAATATGCCCGTACAAGGCCGCCATGCAGAAGGACGCCCCGGTCATATGCATGGCCCGCAGCAGCCAGCCCGAAGGCAGGCGGCGTTCCAATGCCTCGACAGAAGTAAAGGCAAGCCCCGCATCGGGCGTATAGGCCAGCGAAAGGGTCAGCCCGGTCAGCACCATCAGCCCCAGCACCGCAACCAGCATGGCCCCGATGGTCCAGAACCAGTTCAGATCGGCAGGGAGCGGCAGGCGCGCATAATCGCGTACGAAATCCACGGCACCGTGCACCCCGGCCCGGGCTTTGACCCCCGTTCCGGCCCCGACGCTGGCACCGTTACTGGCGCCCGCACTGGCCGAGCGGTCGCCCTTTTCCATATCCTGGCAGGATGGTACGCCACCAGCCATGTTGCCTTCTCCCCCCGCGTCTGCCACACCATGCCGGGCATGGCTACGGTTTAACGGCGAACGGGATGGTCTTGCAATGACCCGCAGGCAAAGCATTTTCGCAAGCCCCACTGCCCGGGCCCGTCCTGTGGCCCGCATTGCGGCCCCTGGTCCCGTCCGCGCCCTGCCCAGCCAAGGCCCCGGCCAAGGTGCCGCACGCCCTATTGATGGACTGTCCGAACAGAAGAGCCGCCGCCCATGACATCGACCAAGCCTGCCTCCGTTCCCGCCCATGACCGGCTGAAAGAGGCCGCCCGCCAGTGGTTCGAGGAACTGCGCGACCGGATCTGCGCCGCCTTCGAACAGATCGAGACAGACGCGCAGAACCTCGACAGCCCCACCCTGCCCGGCCACGAAGCCCCCGGCCGGTTCGAACGCAAGGCATGGCAGCGCGCCAATGAAGACGGCAGCCCCGGCGGTGGCGGGGTGATGAGCGTCATGCGGGGGCGGGTCTTTGAAAAAGTGGGGGTGAATGTCTCCACGGTGGAAGGCACGTTCGGGGCGGATTTTGCAGCCACCATTCCCGGTGCCGCCGAAAACCCGCATTTTTTCGCAACCGGTATCAGCCTGGTGGCGCATCTGTGCAGCCCGCTGGTGCCGGCAGCCCATTTCAACACCCGCATGATCGTGACAACGCAGGGCTGGTTCGGCGGCGGCGGCGATATTACCCCCATGTTCCCCGCAAGCGAGCAGGCGCGCGAGGACGCAGCCGTATTCCATGCCGCCTTCGAACAGGCCTGCGCACGGCACGACCCGGAATATTATCCGCGCTTCAAGGACTGGTGCGACCGGTATTTCCACCTGCCCCACCGCAACGAACCCCGCGGCCTGGGCGGCATTTTCTATGACCGGCTCGATACGGGCGACACGGATGCCGACTTCGCTTTCACCAAGGATGTGGGGCTGGCCTTTCTGGAAAGCTATCCGCAGATTGTGCGCAGGCGCATGATGCAGGGCTGGACCCCAGAACAGCGCGAAGCCCAGCTTGTCCGGCGCGGGCGCTACGTGGAATTCAACCTCCTGCACGACCGGGGCACGCTGTTCGGCCTGAAGACCGGCGGGCATACCGAAGCCATTTTGATGAGCATGCCGCCCGAGGTGAAATGGCCGTGATAAAACGGTCGTGATTCTGCCACCAATCTGTCGTAGCATCCGCCAGCCGATCAGCAGAGGAACCACAACGCTTGCCCGACCCTGACGAGACCCGCCGTCTTTCACGCCACCGTACTGCACGCCCACGCGCCTTCACACGCCGCGTGTTTGTAGCCGGCTCGGCAGCAGGCATTGTCGCGGCAGGGGTGGCGCGGTCGCAGGATACGGCAGCAGCCGACGCCACAGACGTTCTGGCCGCCGATACCGTACCCGCAGATCCTTCAGCCGGGGCCCTCCTTCCGGGCGCGGGCGGGGGGCGGCTGGTCGTTGCAGGAACCGCGGACACGCCAAGCGGCAAATGGGCCACCCTGCTGGCCCCGCTGCTGGCGCGTACGCTGATCCGCCCCGCCTTCAGCCTTGAAACCACCACCGGGTGGGACGGCGTGACCGGCGCCAACCTGTTCGACGCCCAGCAGCAGGGCACCAACGCCCCGGCAGCCCTGATGGCGCCGGGCACCACCATGCTGACATCCATGACCGGCGACATGCGCGTTCATTACGATTACCAGCGCTGGATGCCGGTCTTTATCGCCTGCCAGCCCACGGTTACGGTGGGGCGCGTGGCCCTGCACCGGTCCCTGGGGTCCATTCTGGGCAACCAGCAGACCAAGGTAGCCGTTCTCGGCCCCGCGGGCCCCGAACTGCCCACCCTGCTGGCCTTCGACCTGCTGGGCCTGCGCCCGCTCCCCATCAGCGGCTATGGAACGCCCGAGGCCGCCATGGCCGCCCTGCGCGCGGGCAATGTCAACGCCATCCAGTTACCACTCGACGCAGCCTTCGCCGGCAGGATCGCGGGCCTGCGCAATGACGGTTTCGTGCCCCTGTTCGTGAACACCACCACCCCGCTGCGCGGCGAAGCCGTGCAGGACCTGCCCGATTTCATGAGCGTGCTGCGCCAGGAACGCCCCAAGGCGGCCCTGGCCCCGCTGGCCGCCACCTGGCATGCGGTGGCCGCCGCCGCCAGCGTGAAAACGGCCCTGCTGCTGCCCCTGCTGACCACACCCGCCTCTGTCGCGCGCTGGCGCCACGCGGCGGAAACATGTGCCGCAAGCCCCACGGTCCGCCAGGAAGCAGCCGATAACCGTGACATGCTGATAAGCGGTGCGGAATGCATGTCCTTTTATATGGCGCTCATGCCCGATGTGAATGTCATTCTGGGCCTGCGGCGCTGGCTGGCGCTCAACCTGCCCCGCTGGCGCGACGGTGCCAATCCCGGCAAACCCTGAGAACGGACCGAAAATTCCTGAAAATTTTTTGGTGAAGCTTTTTCCCACAAGCTTCAGGACCGTCATCTTTTTGAAAAAAGGCGACGCCCAAAAACTTTTATCATTTTTATCAATGTCCTGGGAAATAACGGGCTTCAGCTTTTCCTGCGGCGCAGCAGCACCCTGACCGATCCCCTGTTGCCCGCATGGGGATAGGACAGGCCCAGAATCCGGCGGCGTATTTCGGGGCGGTCGAGCCAGTGCGGCAGTTCGCGGCGCAGAATGCCGCCCTCCTGCCCGGTGCCCAGCCCGGTAATGATCTCCACACAGCGCACGTCGCGCCGGGTCGCCACATCCATGAATTCCATCAGCCGGCGAAAAGCGTCCTGGGCGACCATGCCGTGCAGGTCCAGCCGCAGTTCCACCCGCATGCCACCATCTGAAAAGCGCCGCCAGCTATAGTCATCCACACCGGGCTGGCGTCGGCCTATGGCCTGGGCGGCATTGGGCGCACGGATAATGCTGACGGGTGCGGCAGCCTTTGCCCGGCCCGGAAATGCGGGGTCCGGCGCAGGTGATGGCTCGCCCCCCTGAACAGTTCCTTGAATGCCCCCGTCAATACCCATGTAGTCAGCCATGGTCTGCGCACCGGCATCCCCCGCCTGAAGGCCGGCCTGTGCCCCCGCACCATCCCCCATCGGCGCCGCGGACAGACGCGCGCGTTTCTTTCCCGCAGGGGTAACAGGTTGGGGCGTCGGATCGGTGGAGGGAAGCGGCGTTTCACCATTGGGGGGCACGCTTGGGGCCACGCGCAGGGGCGAGACATCGCGCACGACCAATGCCCAGAGCGCTTTTTCTTCATCCCTGAAATGCCGCCTCCTGGTCACCGCCGCTCCGTTCACCTGCCTGCTGCCTGCCCCATGACGATCACGAACAGTGCCATTACGGGCCCGTCACGAACGGCAACGGCCCGGCAGCCAGTTTATCACTCGCTACCGGGCCGCATTTCAAGGCCGAAAACGGGTCGGGGCATCAGCCCCTGGCTTTGTGACCCGCGATCTCAGTTCGCCGCATTCGTCAGGACATGCCCGTCATACGTGCCTGTCAGGGTTTTGAGGAAGGCGACAATATCCGCCACGTCCTGGTCAGAAGGTGTGCTGTCGGGCGTCTGGTAATGCGCCATCTTGCGCACGGCGTCTTCCAGCGTGGCGACACTGCCATCGTGGAAATAAGGGGCCGTCAGCGCGATGTTACGCAGGTTGGGCACGACAAAGCGATAACGGTCCTGATCCTGATGCGTGACCGTGTAGCGGCCTTCATCGGCGTCGGTCACAGGGCCGCCACGATCCTTGAAGTAGTCAGCCTCCAGCCCCATGGCTTCGTAGCCGCCGCCACCCAGGCCGATACCGCTATGGCAGCCGGAGCAGCCAATGGCCTTGAAGCGTTCATACCCCCGCTTGGCCTGGTCGCTGATCGCGTCGGTCTTGCCCTTGAGATACAGGTCGAACGCACTGTCTGGCGTGACCAGTGTCTTTTCGAACTCGGCAATGGCGGTCGTGATCGTCTGCTCGTCAGGCTTCGCATCCGGCCCGAAGGCGGTCTGGAACATCGGCCCGTAGTCAGGCCCCAGCTTGCTGGCAACAATCGTCCAGTCATGCGAACCCATTTCAAGCGGGTTCATGACCGGGCCCGCCGCCTGTGCGGCCAGGTCGGCCGCGCGACCGTTCCAGAACTGCGCGATCTTGAAATAGGCGTCATAGACCGTGGGCACGTTGATCGGGCCCTTCTGCCCGCTGATACCCGTGGCCGTTTTCAGGTGGTCGACACCGCCGCGTTCCAGGTCGTGGCAGCTTGCGCAGCTTACGGTACCATCGCCCGAAAGCGTCTTGTCGAAAAACAGCTTGCGACCCAGTTCGACCTTGGCGGCATCCACCGCGACGGCCGGCACCGTGCGCACGGGCTCACCCGCGAATTGTGCGGCGGCTGCCGTGTCGGGGTAATAGCGCAGCCGGGCGTCACGCACCCAGGCCAGCACGGCCTGGCGGTCGGCGTTGGACAGATGGGCGTGCCAGTGCAGCAACAGGTAAAGCGTTGGCGGCATACGGTTCTGGACAATGACCTCCTCGATCCGGGAAAGCTGTTCCTCGGACGGGGCCTTGCCTTCCTGCAAGGCGGCCAGAACGGGCTCGATGCGGAAATGGCGGCGGCCCTGCTCCAGGTCGCTGCTCATCAGCGTATGGGCGATGGGGAGGTTGAAATAAAATGGCAGTTCACGCCCCGTGGCATGGCAGTAGTCGCAGCGCGCCTCGCTCATGACATTGAAAGCCGCCAGGGCGACGGGGTCCTTGCGCGTGGGGGATGAGGCAGGCAGTGCGGGGGCCAAGCCATGGTCGAAATGCTGTAAAAAGGCGACCGTCCCGCCATAGGCCACAATACCTGCACCTATCAGGGCTGCTACGATGCGTTTCAAATCCAATTCTCCCTCAGCATTGCTTTATCGTCTATCTCATATTCTTTCTGGTCAGAGCTTGTGTTTGATACACATCAAAAAGTCAAAACGATTATTCTTGAAATAATTATGAATAAAATCGATCAAACTGTGCTCAAGGCCCCCCGGCACCGGCTAGGCGGCGGCCTCGTCCTCCTTCAGCCGGGCGCGGGCGACCGCCACATATTGCCCGTCAAGCTCGATCCCGACCCCCTTGCAGCCCATGCGCTGGGCCGCGAGCAATGTCGTGCCCGTTCCCATGAACGGGTCGAGCACATCCGCCCCCGCCTTACCATGCAGTAGAATACATCGTTCCGGCAACGCAACGGGAAAGGTGCCCGGATGGTCGAATTTTTCGGCCCTTCCCCGCACCGTCTCGTAGGGGATGAACCAGGTATCCCCCCGGCAGCGCCGGTCCTGGCTGTGGCCGCGCCGGGCGATGTTGGACTTGTCCTTGTAGGGCACGCCCGCGGCCAGACGGTCCAGCGCGACGGCACCGTCGAGCGTGAAATGAAAGACATGCTCATGCCCGCGGTGCAGGTAGCGCCGGCTGTTCATGGGCTTGAAATGGCCGAAGCTGTCTTCCCCCACCGAAATGGACTTCACCCAGGCAATATGGTTTTGCAGCACGAACAGCGCGCGCAGGCGCACCACCAGTTCGAACGGCAGCCAGGGCTGCGCCGACGAGCCTGAAATATTGAGAAAAAAAGAACCATCGGGGCGGAGCACGCGCCGCAACTGGGTTGCGACCTCCACCATCCAGTCCAGGTAATCGTCTTCCCCCCGGCGGTCGGGGTAGGACCGGTAGGACAGGCCGATATTATAGGGTGGCGAGGTTACGACGACATCGACCGAGCCTGCCGCCATGCGGCGCAGCACCCGCAGGCAATCCCCCTGCACGATCTGCTGGCCGCCAACCCGGTACCGTCTTGTCCGCGCGCCATGATGTGCGGAAACCGGCGCGTCAGACGCCGCGCCGCCGCCCTTCGCCTTGCCCGCACTCACGCACTGCGCGCCGCCGCAAGACGCCACCCGGTGCCGTTGACGCCCACCAGGCGTTCGAACGTCCACAGGTCGGAAAATTCCGTCACCGCATCGGTGCCGGTCACGGGCTGGCCCTGGGCATCCACCACCAGGCTGACCTGATCGGAGACAATGCGCACATCAATCGCCGCCATGCTGCCCACGCCCGCCGTGGCCAGGGGGGTCAGCCGCACATCCTCGATGCTGAGCGAACGCACGGCCTTGATTTCGGTGCGCTGTTTTTCGCCCGCCTGCTCACGCGCCGTCATGGCGGAATCGAACGAGGCGTAAACGGCAGGAATAAGATAGGTTTTCAGCGTATCGCGGTTGCCATCGGCATAGGCCTTGACCACCTGCGCAAAGACGGTCTGCACATTCATCAGGAACGGCTGGGCGGCAAAGGCCGGGTCGAACTGGCGGATTTCAACCAGCAACTGCCCCACCCGCGTGCCCGGGGCCGGAATATCGAAGGTGGTGGCGCTGGCTTCGGGCTGGGCGGTCATGCTTTCCACCGCGCGCACCGCCGCATCCGCGCGGGGGGGCACCGGCATGGGCTGGGGCTGCATGCCCACCCGCTTGCCCAGCACGCCGCGCAGGCGGAGCGCCAGGAACGCCGCCACCAGAGCCAGCAAAACCAGGTCGACCGGAAAATGGCCGAGAGAAAAATCCATCTGTCTTACGCCTACCCTATCTGCGCGCGGGCCGTTCTGGCCCACCCTGCGGGAAACCGCTTTCCCTTTTTGTGTCCTTACCACATAGTCATGCGGCAAACCCGATACAATGGTGCGCGTTCGCTGCGCACCAGAGGCAGAGTATCCGATCGTGTCACGATACGGTCATAATACCATGAACAGACTCTATCCATGATTATCCTGCGACATTGCGAAAGCGAATTCAACCGGCTCTACGATCTTCAAGGCCGCGACCCGGGTACGCCCGACCCCGCCCTTTCGCCCCAGGGGCAGGCCCACGCCACCCAGCTTGCCCGGCAGATGCACGGTCTGGGCATTACGCGCATCCTGGTTTCACCCTATACGCGCACGCTCCAGACGGCAGCCCCCATTGCGGCAACGCTGGGGATCACGCCCGAGATTACGCCCATCATCCGCGAACGCGGCATGTATTCATGCGACAAGGGCACGCCGGCATCGGTCCTTGCCCGAACCTGGCCGAAGCTGGATTTCAGCACCCTGAGCGAGGACTGGTGGTCCCCCCCGCCCGAGCCGGATCGTATCCTGCATGAGCGGGCCCAGACCTTCAACCAGCGCATGACCCGCGAACGCGAGCACGATCGGATTCTGGTGATCTCGCACTGGTGGTTCCTGCTCGCACTGAGCGGGCGCAGCATGGAAAATGGCGACTGGATGCACCACCGCCCGTGATCGCGCATCTGAACGCTCCGTGAACACGCTCTTGAACGCGCGCTCTCGCAGGGCATTCCGCATGTTCCAGCCCATCCTGGCCGCACCCTTGCATAAACCCGCTGTGCGCGTCGTGCTCTGCGGCCCGGCAGTACCACCCCGATTATGCGGCGCTGCCGGTCAAGCCACCAGCCCCGGCCGCACATGATACGCCTGCAGGCGGTCAGGGCATGCCAACAGGCTCTTCCACCGCCCCGCTGCGTGCCGCATTGTCCGCCCCAGACGCCCCTGCCGCGCGGATGGGTTATTGGCGAAGTTCCCCGGGCATGCTACCGCGAAAGGGTTATGAAAGCCGACAGCAGGAAAACCGTCATCCATGTCTGAAACTGCCCAGTCCACCCCGCCCGCGCTGCCCTTGACCATCAATCTGCAGTATACGCGCGATCTCTCCTTCGAGGTGCCCGGAGGCGCCGAGATTTTCGCCACGCTGCGCAGCCAGCCCCAGATCGGCGTGAATATCGATGTCCAGGCCAACCGCCTGCAGGACGACCAGATGATTTACGAGGTCATCCTGAGCATCAAGACCGAAGCGAAGGAAGCGCCGGAAAATGAAGATGGCCCGGCTGGCCGCACGGTGTTCATTGCCGAACTGGTCTATGCCGCAGTCGTCACGCTGACCAATCCGCCCCAGGAACTGGTCGAGCCGATCCTGCTGGTTGAAGTGCCCCGGCTTATTTTCCCCTATGCCCGCAACATTATCAGCGATGTCACGCGTGACGGCGGTTTCCCCCCCATCGTGCTGCAGCCGATCGATTTTGTGGCCCTGTGGCAGGCCCGCCGCGCCGACTTCCCGCAGGCTGCCGGCAACGCCTGACCCCAGGCTTTATCGCCTTAAAAAAAACCTCCGGCCATCGCGGTGCGGAGGTTTTTTTTATGCCCTGCGGCTTGTGGCCATTACGGTAGCCATCCCGCGGGCCAGGTTGCCACGGCGACTATCATTGGCACCCCACCATCCTTAGAGACTGTTTCAAAAGTCAGTCGGGTCGGTCTGAGCGGGTCTTTTCCGGCCTGAATGCGTTGGCTTCCTGCCCCGATGCCCCGCATCGTGGCTTCGAATTCGCCTTATTCAGGCCAAAAAATCCCTCGCCAGCCCTCAGCCGCCGACTTTCGAAACAACCTCTGACAGGCGCGGCCTATGCGCAGGGCGCCACCCGGCCCAGGGCCGCGATCATTGACGGGGCGTCGGGGTGGCTTGCCACCGCCACAGGCCCGGCCCAGCCCGCCGCGTGCAGGACCGTGGCAACATTGGCGGATATCACCACGGCCCGCGCCGCCAGGGCCGTGCTTCTGACCTGCCCGGGCGGCAGGGCGGCCAGCCAGCTTTTCGCGCTGAGTGCGGAAAAAAACAGCACAGCCGCAACGTCTGCCTGTTCCAGCGCCTGCTCGGCCTGCGGCCCAACGCTTTGCGCAGGCCGTGCCTCGTAAGCGATACGCCGCAGGACACGAAACCCCGCCTTGCGCAACTGGCTGGCAAGATCCTGCCCCTGCGCCGCCCCGCAGAGCAGCAGCAACGCGCCATCCGCCGGTGTTCGCTGGCGCATCACCAGCGTTGCCAGCGCCGTGGCGTCCCCATCGGCGCTATGGACCTGCGAAAAGCCAGCCTGCCTGGCGCGCGCGGCGGTCCTTGCCCCCACGGCAAAGAGCGGGGTTTCCAGTGGCAGGCAGGCAGCAGCACATGGCACGGCCTGCCCGCTTGTCAGCACCACGGCACAAGGCGGGCATGGCAAAGGCGGCAGCAGGCGAGGCCGCACGACCAGCGCGGGTGAGGCATAAGGCTGCCACCCCGCAGCGGCAACGGCGGCAATGGTTTCGCTCAACCCCGGCTCCGGCCGCGTGACAAGAACGCCCAGCACGGGGTTCTGAGCGGCCTGCCCCCCGTGCAAGACCGGGGTTCGATCGGGCGAAGGCGTGCGGGGGGAAGGAGCGTTCGGGCCGGGTTGGCGTGGGCGCGGTGAAGCCTGGGGCTGGCGGCCAGTTTGGCCACCCGAAGGGCGACCGGGCTTGGTTGGCCGGGGCATGCGTCAGGCTTGCCCGGAATCCTCGAAAATATCGGCCGGGCTGTCCTTGCGCAGGCTTTCACCCAGTGCACGCCCCAGCCGCTGCGCATCTTCCGGCGCGCCGCTGATGGTGCGCTTGAGCAGGAAAGACCCGTCCTCACGCGCGACAAGTCCTGTCAGGTGCAGTTCAGGCGCATCCCCCGCCACGACGGGAATAAGCTGCGCGTAACCGCCGATGGGCGTGCGGCAGGAGCCATCGAGTTCCGCCAGCAGGGCGCGCTCGGCCGTGGCCACGGCGCGGGCTTCGTAATCCTCGATGGCGGCCAGCAGTTCGCGCAGTTCGATATCGTCCTCACGCACCGTAACGCCGACAATACCCTGGCCTGCGGCGGGCACCATAAGGGTGGGGGCAAGCACCACGCTGGCCCGTTCGGCCATGCCCAGGCGCTTGAGCCCGGCCAGCGCCAGCAGGGTGGCATCACACTGGCGGGCCGCCAGCTTGTCGAGTCGCGTCTGCACGTTGCCGCGCAGAAGGCCGAATTGCAGGTCCGGGCGCACATGCAGCATCTGCGCCTGCCGCCGGACCGACGCACAGCCCACAAGCGCACCCTGCGGCAGGGCGGAATAGGGATCGTCCGGGTCGGTCGGGGTCAGGCCCGGGCCCAGGATCAACGCGTCACGCGCATCCTCGCGCTTGAGGGTGCAGGCCAGCACCAGGCCGGGCGGGAGCGTGGTTTCGAGATCCTTGAGGCTATGGACCGCGAAATCGATGCGGCCATCGGCCAGCGCTTCATGAATTTCCTTGGCGAACAGGCCCTTGCCGCCAATTTCCGCCAGACGGCGATTCTGCACCTGGTCGCCGGTGGTGTTGATCTGGTGTTCCTGGAACGCACCCATATCGCGCAGGACCGGGCAGAACCGGGTCAGCGTGGTCAGGAACGCGCGGGTCTGCACCAGTGCGAGGGGGGAACCGCGCGTGCCCACGCGTAACGGCAGGGAATGACGGCCGGAATGGCCCCCCGGCTTTTTCTGGCGGGTAAGGGCTTCGGCCGCGATTTCCTGCAAGGCGGAAGACACGGGCATGGCAGAGGGGTGGGCTTGCTCCATAAGATGTGTCTATTTACCGGCAAGCACGAAAGGACAAGACGCGATCATGCCCGGCTGGTCTGACAAACTTACACGACCGGAAAGACATTCCGACCTTCTCCCCCTGTTTTGCAGGCTTGACGATACAGGCTTTTGCCCGGTGCGTCCATGAGCCACTCGGACATGACTGTTGCACCACCCGGCCCTGTTCTGGCCATCGAATCCTCCTGCGACGAGACGGCCTGCGCCATTCTGGCCCCCGACGGCGCCTGCCTGGCCCAGCATGTGGTGTCCCAGGACGGGCATGCCCATTTTGGCGGCGTGGTGCCTGAAATCGCCGCGCGCGCGCATCTTGCCCTCCTGCCCGGCGTGGTGCGCGCGACGTTGGACGAGGCCGGGCTGCACCCCGCCGATATCGGCCTTGTCGCGGCCAGCACGGGCCCGGGGCTGATCGGCGGGCTGATCGTGGGCAGCGGCTTTGCCAAGGGGCTAGCACTGGCGCTGGACGTGCCCTTTGTCGCGGTCAACCATGTGGAGGCCCATGCCCTGACGGCCCGCCTGCCGGGCCTGGTGGAAGGCGGGGCTCCCTTTCCCTATCTGTTGCTGCTGGTTTCGGGCGGGCATTGCCAGTGCGTGGCGGTGGAAGGCGTGGGCCAGTACCGCAAGCTGGGCGGCACGATAGACGACGCGGCGGGGGAAGCCTTTGACAAGGTGGCCAAAATGCTCGGCCTGGGCTGGCCCGGCGGCCCCGCACTGGAAAAGCTGGCGCGCGAGGGCGACCCCACCGCCATTCCCCTGCCCCGCCCGCTGTGGCGCAGGCCGGGATGCGATTTCTCGTTCTCGGGGCTCAAGACCGCCATCGCCCAGAAACTGGCCCCCTACGGGCAGGACGCCCTTCCCCGCCGTTTTGCAGCCGACCTTGCGGCATCCTTCCAGCAGGCGGTGGCCGATGTGGTGGCGGACCGGATCGAACACGCGCTGGACATGATGCCCCAGGCCCGCCTGCTGGTCGCGGCCGGGGGGGTGGCCGCCAATACGGTGCTGCGCGCAAGGCTGGAAGACTGTGCCGCCCGCGCAGGCGTGCGTTTTGCAGCCCCACCCCTGCGCCTGTGCACGGACAACGCCGTCATGGTCGGCTGGGCCGCACTTGAAACCTGGCGGGAGGCCGCACGACGCCACCTGCCTGTGCCCGATGACCGCGCCATGCGCCCCCGCCCCCGCTGGCCGCTTGAAGACATGGCCACCCGATTTGAAACAGTAGCCCCCACCCCATGAATTACAGACATATCTACCACGCCGGGAATTTTGCCGACTGCATGAAGCATGCCCTGCTTGTCAGCCTGTTGCAGTCCTTCGGGCGCAAGCCCTCCCCCTTCATGGTGCTGGACACGCATGCGGGGATCGGCCGTTACGACCTTGACCGCGAGGAAGCCGAAAAAACGGGCGAATGGCACGATGGAATCGGCAGGCTGGGCGAAGAAGGGCCTTCCAGCCCGCTGGCCCCGTGGCTGGCGCTGGTGAAAAAGGCGGGCGGGCCACGTTTCTACCCGGGCTCGCCCCTTCTGGCGTCGTTCATGCTGCGCCCGCAGGACCAGTTGATCTGCTGCGAAAAACACCCCGAGGACAAACGCGCCCTGTACCGCCTGTTTGCCCAGACACCCAACGTGTCGGTGCATGAGCGCGACGCGTATGAGGCGCTACGCGCCCTGCTGCCCCCCAAGGTCGCCCGGCGCGGGCTGATCCTGCTGGACCCGCCCTTTGAGGAACCCGACGAATTCACCCGCCTTGCCCAGGGGCTACAGACCATTCAGGCCCGTTTTGCCAATGCGGTCGTGGCCATGTGGTACCCCATCAAGCACAGAACCCCCGTGCGCGCCTTTCATGCAGCCGTGGTGGGGACGGGGCAGCGCAATATTATCGTGGCCGAACTGCTCATGCGCCCCCCGCATGACCCGGACCGGCTGAATGGCGCGGGGCTGCTGGTCATCAACCCGCCTTTCGGTTTTGCCGAACAGGCCCGGGCCATACTGGCAAGGCTGCAAACCGTGCTGGGCGCGCAGGACTATCTGGTCGAGACCCTTGTGCCGGAATAGCGCGTATCCGGATTGTGCGGCGTACCTGCCTAACGCGGACGGCTGACATCGGGGCGAATAAAACCGCGCGCCCGGGCCGGGCTGTTCTAGCTCCGCGCCGTCCCCGCCTTGGACAAATGCAACCAGATATCGGTCACGAAGCCCTGCACGCCGCCGGCCATGATCTGCACGCCGATGCACAGCAGCACCAGTGCCGCCAGCCGGCTGACAATGCGTGTGCCGGTGATCCCCAGCATGGACACCAGTTTTTCGGAACTGGAATAGGCAGCCCAGACAATCAGCACCACGGCAATGGCAGCAAGGCTTACCCCCAGGCCGTATGCGAGGAACGGGTCTTCCGCCGGGCAGCCCGACCCCAGGGCAATGGCCACGGCTATGGTGCCCGGCCCCACGGTAAACGGCATGGCCAATGGAAAGAACGCCGAATCCGCCCAGTTGGGTGCCATGACCGTGCGCCCCCCTTGCAGGGCCTGTTTTTCCTTCTGCGCCTCCACACTTTCGGGGCTGTGCAGCAGGGCCCAGGCCCGCACCGCCACGACCAGCCCGCCCGCCACGCGCAGCGCGTTGACCGTAATGCCGAAAAACGCAAGCACGATGCTGCCCAGCCAGACCGAGGCCATGACCAGCACGAAGGAATAGAACGACACCAGCCGTGCCAGCGCCAAAATTTCACGCGGGGATCGGCCGGCCGTGGCCTGGGCGAAGATCAGCGATGCGCCAAGCGGATTGACGATGGAAAACAGGGCGGGAAAGGCAAGCAGGAAAGACGATGCCGCCGAGCGGAACGCAAGGCCGTTCAGGGAAAAATCGAGAAAATGCATCGTCATGGACCTGCCACGAACCCTATTCCTGAAAGCGGGCCTTACCCGACCGCCGCCTGATTACAGGTGGGCGGGTGGCACGCCTGCCGGCCCCGGCCGCTGCTCATAAAGTTTCGCCAGGCGCGATGCCAGCGCAATATCGCTTGAGGGATAGCAGAAATTCTGCCCGCTTCCATCCTCCAGCGGCCATACACTCAACCCAATGTCATCGTAAATGCGCAAAAATGTCTCGCCCACGCGCCAGAAGCCGATCTTCAGCCCCTCCTGCAAGGCCAGATCGCGCAGGCGCCAGATGGCGGAGATGCTGTCATCTTCCCCCCCCGCGGGGTCGCCCAGCCCGATCAGAAAGCCGTCGCGCACGAAAAAGGGGATCATCGCCTCCCCCGCCTCGCCCATGACAAACCCTTCGGGTTGCAGGGCCAGCACATCCGGCATGGCATGGGCCAGCGCACGGTACTGTTCATATGCTTCATCGGTCCAGAGGCGGACCGCGATCCTGCCCGGCCACATCAGCCGCACCACCACCACCAGCGCCAGCAGCACCGACAGGGCCACCGTCCAGCGCGCCGCCCCGTGCTGCTGCGCGGCCAGCACCAGTTGCCACCAGCTTCCCCCCACGCCGTTGCGCGTGGCCAGCGTGACGACACAGCCGAACAGCAGCAGCAGGCTGAGCAATGTGGATGCCGCCAGAGGTTCGCTCAGCAATCGCGCATGGCGATAGTAGCTGGTGCGATAGGGCGCGATGAACAGGGTGGAAAGCCCGAGCATGATCGGCACGAACACCGTATTGCCGCGCAGGAAGGTCAGCACCGTTGCCACCAGCAGCAGCACCAGGGCTCCGCGCCATGCCAATGTCACCCGCTGCGACAGGCCGATCGCCATGCCGATCAGCGCCACCCCCATGAGAGAGAGCAGGTAGTTGCCGCTGACCTGGGCGAACCAGGCCAGGCTGTCGGGCAGGATGGCGAATTTGGGCACCGGGTCCATGAGCACGAGGCAGACCAGCAGCAAGCCGCACAGCGAGACCGTGCCCGTGGCCACGGCGACCGAAAACGCCGCTTCGCTTTCGCGCACGACCTGGCTGGGCCTGCGCTGGACCGTGGAAGCGGGGCCGGACAGGCCAGCCGCCTTCTTTTTCGCCAGCGCTGCATCGCCACGCAGGAACAGTTCGTGCCCCGCGAACATCAGCCCCGCCAGGAACAGCGGAATAATGTAGTAAAGCAGGCGGAAGGTCAGCACCATGCCCAGGATGGCCGGCGCCTTCATGTAAGGGGCCAGGGCCAGCAGCATGGCGCCATCGAACACGCCCAGCCCGCCGGGCACGCTGGCCACCAGCCCCGCCGTGTAGGACGCGATATAGATGGCTAGGAACGACCCGAAATCCACGCCCGAATTTTCAGGCAGCAGCACGAAGGCGATGCTGGCGGTGGCCGCGACCTCCGCCGTGGCCACGACCGTCTGCATGACCGCCATGGCGGGGGATGGCAGCGCCACCACCCATGTACGCCAGCGCACTTCCCGCACCCTGAACGCAACCCCGATATAGGCGGCCACCGCCAGCCACAGCAGCGCGCCGATCACCGCCAGCACGGCTGCGGGCACATGCGCACCCACCCCAGGCAGCACCGCAGGTTCCCAGATCAGCACGCCGCCGATCAGCACGGCCGCACCCAGCAGGTAGGTGGCCGAACAAAAGGCGATGATCTGGGTTATGGCAAAGGAATCCACCCCCCAGTTCCGGTAGAGCCGATACCGCACAGCGGCCCCCGAAATGGCCGAAAACCCCAGATTATGGGACAGGACATAGGAACAGAACGCCGCAAATGCCGCCCGGCGGAACGGCACGTTGCGATAGCCGACCTGGATGACGGCCAGCCGGTCGTAAAAGGACAGCACGAAATAGGACAGCAGCGTGCAGCCCACCGCCAGCATGATGCGCGGTGCGGGTATGGCCGCCGTGGCCTGGCGGATATCGGACAGGCGCAGGTGCCGCACCTCGTGCTGCACCACGCCGATCGCCGCCACCATCAGCACCAGCCCCAGCACATGCGGCAGGTGCTTGCGCCATTTTTTCCACCCGGTTTCCCCGCCATGCAGATCGGGTGTGGGGTCCGACGGCGTTTGGGGCTGGGCCATGGTGGCGAAAACCCCGCCCTTAGTCCTGCCTGTCGCGCAGCAACGCGGCATCGATCAGGGCGATTGTCTCACCCACGCCGTACAGGGCCACGAAGCCGCCAAAACGCGGGCCTTCCTTCTGCCCCAGCAACACTTCGTAAAGACAGCCGAACCAGGCCCGCAGGGGCTCGAAACCGTGCCGCTTGCCCACCTCGAATACAAGGTTCTGCAAGGCGGCGGCATCGGGCGCATCTCCCTCGTAACCGCGCAGGCATTCCGCCAGGTCTGCCAGGGCCGCACGTTCCATGTCCGTGGGCGCGCGGAAGGTCTTGGCCGGGCGCACGAAATCCGCGTAATAGGCCACCGCGTGTTTGACCAGGCAGGCCAGCATGGGGTGTGTCTCGGGCGAGACCGCAGCATCGTACCGGCGAATGAAGCCCCACAGCACCTCGGGCGTGTCCGCATTGGCGACACTGGCCAGGTTCAGCAGCATGCCGAACGGCACCGGGCTGCATGCCTGGGGCCCCACCTGCCCTTTAAGGATGAACCAGGCCGGGTTGGCGCGCAGTTCGGCCCCCGTAGGGTTTTGCGCCTGCTGGGTGCAGGCTTTCTCGGCATGGGCCAGATAGTCATCGGCCGTTTTGGGAATAACGTCGAAATACAGCCGCTTGGCGCGCTGGGGCTGGTTGAACATGAACTGGCCCAGGCTTTCGGGCGGGGCGTAGCGCAGCCATTCCTCCACCGACAGGCCGTTGCCCTTGGACTTGGAAATCTTCTGGCCCTTGTCGTCCAGGAACAGTTCGTACGTCAGGCCCGCAGGTGCGGTGCCACCCAGAATCTTGCAGATCCGGCCCGACAGGCGCACGCTGTCGATCAGATCCTTGCCCGACATTTCATAATCCACGCCCAGCGCGTACCAGCGCATGGCCCAGTCGGCCTTCCACTGCATCTTGGCATGGCCGCCGGTCACGGGTGTTTCGAACACCTCACCACTGGCGGGATCGGTCCAGCGCACTGTTCCCGCCACCGGGTCGATGGCGTCCATCTTCACCTGCATGACCTCACCCGTGCGCGGATGCAGCGGCAGGACGGGCGAATAGGTGGCCCGGCGGTCCGGCCCCAATGTGGGCAGGATGACGGCCAGAATCTCGTCATGCACTTCCAGCACGCGCTTGAGTGCCGCGTCGAACCGGCCGGATGTGTAATAATCGGTGGAGGAGGCGAATTCGTATTCGAAGCCGAAGCCGTCCAGAAAGGCGCGCAGCCGGGCGTTGTTATGGGCCGCGAACGAGTCGTGCGTGCCGAACGGGTCGGGCACGCGGGACAGGGGCTGGCCTATGAATTTTTCCAGCATCTCGCGCTGGGGCACGTTGTCGGGCACCTTGCGCAATGCGTCCATGTCATCGGAAAAAGCCAGCAGGCGCGAAGGCCGGCCTGTCAGCGCCGTATAGGCCTGCCGCACCCAGGACGTGCGGGCGACCTCGCCAAACGTGCCGATATGGGGCAGGCCCGACGGGCCGTAACCGGTTTCGAGCAATGCGGGGCGGGCATCGCCCCCGGCACTTGCCGTGTCGCGCTGCGCGACATGGTCAGCCAGTTTGCGCGCTTCCTCGAAAGGCCAGGCGCGTGGAAGGTCGGACACGGGAGCTGTTTGGCTTTCAGACATGGGCGGAAGCTATGAACTGCTCTGCCCCGGGTCAATCCAAAAACGCGATCACGGGCGGATGGCTCCCATTTTTTACCACCATTGACCGCGCCCGCCTGCCGTTTCATCCTCTGGGCGAAATTATGCCCGGCTCTGCCTTGTCTCTCACTCCCCCAGCGTCCAGGAAAGGATTTTCCCCGATCATGCGCCGCACCTCCGCCCTTATCCTGATAGGCAATGAAATCCTGTCCGGCCGCACGCGCGATGAAAATATCCAGTTCCTGGCCAAGAACCTGGGGGAACTGGGCATTCCCCTGCGCGAGGTAAGGGTCATTCCCGACGTGCGGGAGACCATCATCAAAACGGTCACCGAAATCCGCGCCGCCTATGACGAGGTGTTCACGACCGGGGGGATCGGCCCCACGCATGACGACATCACCGCCCCCTGCGTGGCCGAAGCCTTTGGCGTGCCGTGGGAAATCCACCCCCCCACCTTCGCGCTGCTGGAAGACTATTTCCGCAAGACCGAGTTCAACGCCGCCCGCCAGCGCATGGCCAAGCTGCCCCGCGGCGCGACCCCCATCCGCAACCCGGTCTCCCTTGCACCGGGATTTACCATCGGCAATGTGCATGTGCTGGCGGGCGTGCCCCGCATCATGCGCGCCATGTTCGAGGAACTGGCCCCCACCCTGCGCCCGGGTGAGCCGGTGTTCTCCCTCACCTGGCATGTAACCTCGCTGTATGAAGGGGCCCTGGCCGAAGGGCTGGAGGCCATCCAGGCCCAATACCCGGACCTGGATATCGGCTCCTACCCGTTCCACCGGGGCGATGGACGGTACGGCGTGGCCCTGGTGGCCAAGGGACAGGACAGGGACGCCGTGACCCAGGCGGCGGCCCATATCCACGACCTGATCGAAAAAAAGGGCGGCACCCCCCAGCAGGGAGAGCCGCCGCCCTGAAAAAAATGCGCAGGGCCCCAGCGGCCCCGCCCCGCCGGTTTTATCGATTACCGCTTATAAAAAAAACCCCGCCCGGTCAGCACCAGGCGGGGTCGATCATGAACGCGATCGCAAGGCCGTTCAGTGCAGGGCTTCGCGCCCCATGGCCAGGAATTTTTCGCGCCGCAATTCCTTCAGGCGCTGGGGGGCAAGCGGCACCAGTTCCTTGAGCGCACCCGCCACCGCCTGGCCCACGGCAGCCATGGTCACCTGGGGGTCGCGCTGGGCACCGCCAACGGGTTCGGGAATGATCTGATCAATCAGCCCCAGCCGCTGAAGGTCCTGTGCAGTCAGGCGCAGCGTTTCCGCCGCCGTGCTGGCCTGCTTGGGGTCGCGCCACAGGATGGAGGCACAGGCTTCGGGCGAGATCACGGAATAGATGGCGTGTTCGAGCATGAACACCCTGTCCCCCGCACCCAGGGCCACCGCACCGCCCGACCCGCCTTCACCGATCACGGTCGCCACCAGCGGCACGGGGGCATCGAAACATGCGGCGATGGAGCGGGCAATGGCCTCTGCCTGGCCGCGCTGTTCGGCATCGATTCCCGGCCATGCACCGGCTGTGTCGATAAAGGTCAGAATCGGCAGGCCGAACCGCCCGGCCAGCGCCATCAGGCGTTGGGCCTTGCGGTACCCTTCGGGCCGGGCCATGCCGAAATTATGGCGCAGCCTGGTTTCCAGGTCCGAACCGCGTTCGGTGCCGATCACCATTACCGGCATGCCGTCGAACCGACCCATGCCGCCGATAATGGCCTTGTCGTCACCAAACAGCCGGTCCCCCGCCAGGGGCGTGAAGTCGCTTACCAGCGCATCGATGTAATCCTGCGTGTGCGGGCGTTGCGCGTGGCGGGCCACCTGCACCTTCTGCCACGGCGTAAGCTTGGCATAGATGGTACGCAGATGCTTTTCCGCCTTGTCGGAAAGGCGGGCTGTTTCTTCTTCGATATTGACCCCTTCGGGGTCGGTCATCTGCCGGAGTTCGTCGATCTTGTTCTCAAGTTCGGCGACGGGCTTTTCAAAATCAAGGAACTGACGCATGCAATGCCGATTAGCACAACGCGGTTGAAAACCAAGTCACTTCATGCGTCCAAACATGTCGTTCATGCGCTTTTTTAGCGAAAACTAGCGATCAGGGCGGTTTTTTACCCCCGCCCCCGCTTCCGGCCCCTGCCGGGCGAGGGGGTGGTGTGCCGCCACAGCCTGTTTCAGCCGTTCGGCCTGCACATGGGTATAGATCTGGGTCGTGGCGATATCCGCATGGCCCAGCAGCACCTGCAACGCCCGCAGGTCGGCCCCATGGTTGAGCATATGCGTGGCAAAGGAATGCCGCAGCACATGGGGCGACAGGCGTGAAGGGTCCAAGCCGGCGCGCAGGGCCACATCGTGCAGGATCCGGTCGAAGGCCTGGCGGGTCAGCGGCTGCGTGGGAACCCGGCCGGGGAACAGGTAGGGGCTGTGCAGGGGGGCGTCCGCCGCAAGAAGGGCCTTTGCCGCATCCCGCGCAGTTTCCGAAAGCGGGACAAGGCGTTCCCGCCCGCCCTTGCCCCGCACCATCATCATGCGCCCGTCCCCCGCCACTGCCTGGCGTGGCAGGCCCAGCAGTTCGGAGATTCGCAGGCCCGACGCGTACAGCAGTTCCAGTGCCGCCCGGGCCACCAGCCCGCGCCGGTGCTTGGCGGGTGAGGCATCGGGGGCTGCATCGCACGCATCCAGCAGGGCCAGCACCTCCGATTCGGAGAGAAAGCGCGGCAGGGTCGTGCCCGCCCGGGGGCTGTCGAGATTGGCGGCGGGGTTATCCGCCCGCAGGCCTTCACGCAGCGCGAACAGGTAGAACTGCTTGATGCACGAAAGCCTGCGCGCCACCGTACGGCTGGACTGGCCCGCCCCCGCCAGATCGGCCAGCCAGGCGCGCAGCCCATCCGCCGTCGCACCAAGCAGGCTTTGCCCCTGTGCGGCCAGGCTTTGCGCGCAGGACGTCATATCCCGCCCATAGGCGGCCAGCGTGTTGGGGGCGGCAGCCCGTTCGGCTGCCAGCATTTCCAGAAAAAGATCCACCCCCCGCACGGACTCGGCAGAAGCCCGCGTGGCAGCCGGTGCCTGAGCAGGACCCGCAGACTCCGCCGCCGCGTCAGCCCGCCTGGAACCGTCGTCCCCGGAACCGGCCCGGGCGGGGTGGCCATGGGTGGGACGGGGACGAGCACTTTTGGCACGGGCGCTGGCGCTCCCGGGGCCGGTCGTCAGGGGCTTGGCGGTCATGGACTCGGCAGCCTCGGCACGGGCGGGCCCCACCGGTCAGGCACCTGCCCCTTCCCCATCACGGATGGGCGGGGGCCGGGGCCGCAGCGGGAAGAGACGATTGCGCAGGGGCCGACTGGACGGGCTGGGCTGCCGGGCCAGACGGAATCTGACCTGCGGGAATCTGGGCAGGCGACTGGGTCAGATTCGGCTGGGTCAGAGCCGGCTGGGCAGGGGCCGTCGGCACCACGGGGGCCATGACGGGAACTGTCGCAGGGGCTGCGGGCACCACCGGCAGGCTTGCCGCGGGCAGGCTCTCGGCCGGGGCGGGGGGCAGGGCCACGGCGTGGTGCACAGGCTGGGGCACCGGGGGGCGACCTGTCAGGCCCAATGCCACGAAACCACCAAGCAGGCCGACGATCACAACGGTAAAAACGATCAGAACCGCGCGGTTCATAAAGGCAGGCTCCCCTGATAACAGATATAGGTGTGTTCCTCCTGCTCTATGTTAAGCTGCGTATCATGTCATCACGTATCTCTCTCCCTCCCCCCGAAACCGTGGACCCGCCGCCCGTCCCGCTCGACCTGGAACGCATCGTCCGTGACCACGCCCACAGCGTCCTGCCGTCAGGGCGCAGTATCGTGCTGGTCGGCCTGATGGGTGCGGGCAAGACCACGATCGGCCGCCACCTGGCCACCCGCCTTGGCCTGCCTTTTGTCGATGCGGATATCGAAATCGAGCGCGCTGCGGGCTGTTCCATTGCCGACGTGTTCCGCCTGTATGGCGAAGCCGCGTTCCGCGACGGCGAAAGGCGCGTCATCCGTCGCCTGCTCGAAGGCCCGCCCATGGTGCTGGCCACGGGCGGTGGTGCGTTCATGACCGAAAGCACGCGGGCTTTGGTGCGGGAGAAGGCCGTTTCCGTCTGGCTGCGCTGCCCCCTGCCGGTGCTGCTGCGCCGGGTGGCCGGGCGTACGCACCGTCCGCTGCTCAATACCGCTTCCCCGCGCGATGTGCTGGACCGGCTCATGACCATCCGCCACCCTGTCTATGCCGAAGCCGACATTACCGTTGATTGCGGAGATAACAACGTGGACTACACCACCACCCGCGTGATGGAAGCGCTTGCCCTGTCACGCCGCCCGCTGCGCCTGCCCGTGGCCCTGGCGCGCAACACCTATGACGTGGTGATCGGCAGCGATCTCATCAGCCGGGCGGGTGCCCTGCTGGCCCCCGTGCTGCCGCGCAAGGATACGATCATCATCACCGACGAGACCGTCGGCGCCCTTTACCTGGACAAGCTGCAGTCAGCCCTGGGCGAGACGGGCATTGCCTCGCGCGCCCTGACGATCGCCCCGGGCGAACACAGCAAAAGCCTTGCGACATACCAGCGCCTGACCGATGCGATTCTCGAACACGGGGTGGAACGCCGGACCACCGTCATCGCCCTGGGTGGCGGGGTCGTGGGGGATCTTGCGGGCTTTGTTGCGGCCACCACGCTGCGCGGCCTGCCCTTTGTGCAAATTCCCACCACGCTGCTTTCACAGGTCGATTCGTCCGTGGGCGGGAAGACCGGAATCAACTCGCGCTGGGGCAAGAATCTGATCGGGGCGTTTCACCAGCCGCTTTGCGTGCTGGCCGATGTTTCGGCCCTGGCCACCCTGCCCCGCCGGGAGCTGGTCGCAGGTTATGCCGAAATTGTGAAATCAGGCCTGATCGGTGACGAATCCCTGTTCGAATGGTGCGAAAAGAACGGTGCCGCCGTTCTGGCCCAGGACCCCGAATGCCTGGCCGAGGCCGTAAGGCAGGCCTGCGCCTTCAAGGCCCGCGTGGTCGCCGCCGACGAACGGGAAGAACAGAAATCCGACGGTCGCGCCCTGCTGAATCTGGGCCATACCTTCGGTCACGCTCTGGAGGCGGAGCTTGGGTATGACGGACGCCTTCTGCATGGGGAGGCCGTGTCCATCGGGCTGACCCTGGCCTTCAGCCTGTCCGTCCGGCTGGGGCTGTGCCCCAAGGCCGATCTGGACCGCGTGGTCACGCATCTGGAATCGCTGGGCATGCCCGCGCATATTCGTGACCTACCATACAGTTTTCGCATAACGGACCTGATGGCCCATATGCAGAGAGACAAGAAAATGCAGGACGGAAAACTGTCCTTCGTGCTGGTGCGTGGAATCGCACGTGCCTTCACCACGCGCGACGTACCGGCCGAGCAGGTGCGCGAGGTTCTTCTGGCAGATGGCGCAACTGCCTGAATCATGGCGGAAAACCGCCATTGGGCGGGGCGGTCGTTGTAAAAGTGTCACCCCGCCTCAATTCCGCCTCAATCTCGCACGAGAGAGACTTCAACAGTTGCGTTTGCAATATGTTAGGCTGTTTCCGCTAGACCTGTGGTAAGCTGCATGCAGTGACAACATATTCGAACCTCGGAATGAACTGTTGCAGATAAAGCACGCTTATGACTTGTTATGCGGCATAGCGTGAAACTTCGGGTTCCTATCAGGGAACTGATCGTTTTATAACGGCTTTAAGCATCTTGCTGGATTTGCCAACCAAATGGTTGGGGGCAGGTCAAACAGATGAAAATATTGAGGACGAAAAAATGCGTCTCCGCACGGCGTTACTTGCAACGACATTGATGGCAGCGGCTCCTGCGGCCGCATTCGCCACCACGATTACAGGCCCGTATGTCAACGTGGGCGGTGGTTACAACCTTGTTCAGAACCAGCACGCTCACCTCGCCGGCGATCCGCCCGGCGGCGGGTCTTCCCAGTTCCGCCACAACACCGGTTTCACCGGTTTCGGTGCTTTCGGCTGGGGCTTCGGCAACGGTCTGCGCGCTGAAATCGAAGGGGCCTACAACTACTCCAACATCGACCATCGCCCCGGCACGAGCATTCCGGGTCATACCCGCAGCTCCGACCAGGCGTATGGCGGTTTCGTGAACGTGCTGTATGACATCGACCTGAAGCAGTTCGGTATCGACGCACCTGTCACGCCGTTTGTCGGTGTCGGCGCGGGCTACCTGTGGCAGCACTACAACCCCGTCCAGACGAACTTCCAGGGCGGCGGTTACACGCATATCGGCGGCACGAACGGTGGCTTCGCCTACCAGGGTATTGTCGGTGCTGCGTATGACACAGGCATCCCGGGCTTCCAGATCACCACGGAATACCGCATGATCGGCCAGCCGGGCTCCTTCATGGACGGCGCCTATCAGTATTCCGCCGTTTCCGCGACGGGTGCGCGTTCTTCCGGGCACGTGAACTTCGACCAGCGCTTCAACCACCAGTTCATCCTGGGTCTGCGCTATGCGTTCGACACGGCTCCCCCGCCGCCCCCGCCGGCTCCGGTCGTTGCGGCTCCGGCTCCCCTGCCGGCCCGTTCGTACCTGGTGTTCTTCGATTGGGACAAGTCTGACCTGACCGCTCGCGCCCGTCAGATCGTGGCAGAAGCCGCCCAGGCTTCCACCCACGTCCAGACGACCCGCATCGAAGTCAACGGCTATACCGACAACTCCTCGGCCCATCCCGGCCCGCGTGGTGAGAAGTATAACCTTGATCTGTCCGTGCGTCGCGCCAACAGCGTGAAGGCCGAACTGATCCGTGACGGTGTCCCGGCTTCCGCCATCGACATCCACGGCTACGGTGAAGCCCACCCGCTGGTGCCGACCGGCCCGAACACCCGTGAGCCCCAGAACCGTCGCGTGGAAATCATCCTCCACTAATCGGTCTGTCTCCGGTTTGTTACAGAGAAAAGAGGTGCGTTCGCGCACCTCTTTTTTTATGGAAAACGCTTCGTCATCCTGTAGCCTTTCCGCGCCCCCCAGCGTTTTCGATGGATCATGACCTCACTCCTGCGCCAAATCCCCGACAAGCAAAAAGCCCTGCGCCTGTTCAAGTTCGGGGTGGTGGGCACCCTGGGCCTCGTTTGGGATACGGGATCGGTTTATGCGTTGCGCCCGCTGCTGGGTCTGACGCTTGCCACACTTGCGGCCTATTTCATTGCCGCGACCGCGAACTGGTTTTTAAACCGGCTATGGACCTTCAGGGGGGTCGGTCTGCACCAGCATATCCTGGTCCAGTGGCTGCGTTTTCTGACCACCAACAGCCTGGGATTCCTGCTCAATCGCGGCACTGTCTATACGCTGTTCCTTCTTTTTCCGCTTTGCCGGCACTATCCGGTCGTGGCCCTGGCAGCCGGTGCACTGGCTGGCCTGTTCAGCAATTTTCACATCTGCCAGAAAATGGTTTTTCGTGAACATCCAGCCGCCAACTGCCCTGAACAACCCACCGCAAACCCCCAGCCCCCCGCCCCCGAACCCGTGCGCCGCGTGGCTCCGTAACGCTGCCCTCTTTCGGAGAAGCGCTGGCTGCGCTACATTTCGGGCCGAATTAGAACGTGCCCGTCACTTTCAATGGCCGTGAGAGCGGATTTCCGTCTTTCAGCCATCACATGCCCAACCCCGTTGCAGGACTTTCCGCCCCACGCCATGCTGACAACAAATGAAATCCGCACCGCTTTCCTGGAGTATTTTGCCAGCAACGGGCACCAGATCGTACCTTCGTCGTCCCTCGTCCCCAGGAACGACCCGACCCTGCTTTTCACCAATGCGGGCATGGTACAGTTCAAGAACGTCTTTACCGGGCAGGAAACCCGCCCCTATTCCCGCGCCACCACGGCCCAGAAGGTGGTGCGCGCAGGCGGCAAGCACAACGACCTCGATAACGTGGGCTACACCGCGCGGCACCACACGTTTTTCGAAATGATGGGCAACTTCTCCTTCGGCGACTATTTCAAGGCCGAAGCGATCGAATTCGCCTGGAAGCTGGTCACCCAAAATTTCGGCCTGCCGCCTGAAAAACTGCTGGTCACGGTCTTCGCGGATGACGAGGAAGCCGCCGGCCTGTGGCGTTCCATCGCCGGGCTGGACGACAGCCGTATCATCCGCATCGCCACATCGGACAATTTCTGGCGCATGGGCGATACCGGCCCCTGCGGCCCCTGTTCGGAAATCTTCTACGACCACGGCCCGGACGTGCCCGGCGGCCCCCCCGGCTCCCCCGATGAGGATGGCGACCGGTTCGTCGAAATCTGGAACCTCGTGTTCATGCAGTATTTCGAGGACCCGCCGGGCGTGCGCTCCCCCCTGCCCCGCCCGTCCATCGACACGGGCATGGGGCTGGAACGCTTTGCCGCCATCATGCAGGGCAAGCGCGACAACTACGACACGGACACGTTCGTGGCCCTTACGCAGGCTTCCGCCGATGTGACGCATCAGGCGGTGGACGGCCCGTTCAAGGCCAGCCACCGCGTGGTGGCCGACCACCTGCGCTCCAGCGCGTTCCTGATTGCCGATGGTGTGCTGCCCGCCAAGGACGGGCGCGGCTATGTGCTGCGCCGCATCATGCGCCGGGCCATGCGCCACCTGCACATGATGGGCACGAAGGAGCCTGTTTTCTACCGCCTGCTGCCCTCCCTGGTGCAGCAGATGGGTGGCGCCTACCCTGAACTGGTGCATGGCGAAGCCCTGATCCGCGAGACCATGCGCGGGGAGGAAGAACGCTTCAAGGCCATGCTCGAACGCGGCCTGCACCTGCTGGACGAGGAAAAGACCCGGCTTGTGCCCGGCGCGGCCTTGCCCGGTGAGGTCGCCTTCCGCCTGTACGACACGTTCGGCTTCCCGCTCGACCTGACGCAGGACGCCCTGCGTGGAAGCGGGCATGAGGTGGACGTTCAGGGCTTTGAAGACGCCATGGCCGTCCAGCGCCAGCGTGCGCGCGCCGCCTGGGCCGGCTCGGGCGATGCGGCGGTCGAGACTGTCTGGTTCGAAGCGCGTGACAAGTTCGGCGCGTCCGAATTCCTGGGCTATTCCACCGAACAGGCGGATGGTGAGGTCCTGGCCGTGATCGCGGGCAATGCCTTCCTGCCCGAAGCCCCGGTGGGGTCGCAGGTCGCGGTTCTGCTCAACCAGACACCCTTTTACGGCGAAAGCGGCGGCCAGGCGGGCGATACCGGTTTTCTGACGGCCCCCGGGCTGAAAATGGCCGTGACCGACACCCAGAAGAAAGCGGGCGACCTGATCGTGCATATCGGCACGGTGGTGGAAGGCACGCTGCGCCCGGGTGTTGCGGTAACCGCCACGATCGACCATGACCGGCGCGCGGCCATTCGCGCCCACCATTCGGCCACCCACCTGCTGCATGAAGCCCTGCGCCGCCGCTTAGGCCAGCATGTGGCCCAGAAAGGCAGCCTGAACACGCCCGATCGCCTGCGGTTCGATGTCAGCCAGCCGCGCCCGATCGATGCTGCCGAACTGGCCGATATCGAAGCCGAGGTGAACCACCGCATTCGCGAGAACGCGCAGGTTTCCACCCGCTCCATGACGCCGGAGGAAGCGGTGGCCGAAGGGGCGACAGCCCTGTTCGGTGAAAAATACGGGGACGAGGTGCGCGTGGTCGCCATGGGCCCGGGCGATGACACACGCAGCGCGTGGTCCATGGAACTGTGCGGCGGCACGCATGTCGGCCGCACGGGGGATATCGGGCAGTTCCGTATCGTCTCCGAAAGCGGGGTTTCGGCCGGGGTGCGCCGGATCGAAGCCGTGGCGGGCAAGGCGGCCGAAGCCCTGACCGCTGCCAACGAACAGCGCCTGGCCCAGATGGCCGCCATGATGAAGGTGGGCCTGGCCGAAGCCCCCGAACGGCTTGCCAGCCTGCTGGATGAACGCCGCGCCATGGAACGCCAGATCGCCAACCTGCAACGCCAGTTGGCCACCGGCACGGTGGCGGCTGCCGGGGTGGAGCAGATCGGCGCCATACGGCTTGCCACCCGCAATGTGGGTGAAACCCCGCCGCGTGAACTCAAGGGCTTGGCCGAGACCATTCTCAAGCAGGGCAACGCGGATGTGGTGGTGCTGATTTCCACCGCCGAGGGCAAGGGCAGCGTTGTCGCGGCCGTGGCCCCCGCTTTTGCCGACAAGGCCGATGCCGTGGCCCTGGTGCGCGCGGCCAGTGTGGCCATGGGCGGCAAGGGCGGTGGCGGTCGGCGCGACATGGCCCAGGCGGGCGGGCCGGACGGCCAGGCCGCGGATGCCGCTTTTGCCGCCGTGCGCGAAACACTGAAGGAACTGGCCTGACCGGTCGGCCCGGGTCGGAGGGGAACCGCGCGTTCCTTTCCACCTTTTCGCTTCATTCGGGCTTTTTGCCATTCAGGGCCTTCGGGTAAGGATTGAACCATGTCTCTGCTCCAATCTCTCAAGCTTGTCGTCGCGCGTCCCCACCCGGAAGCCCGGCCTTTTCTGCTGGCATCCGCGGCATCCGCCCTTGTCACCTATTGGGCGGGCCGCAAGCTGTCCTGCCCCATGCTGCGCCGCGCCGGACATGCCAGCATGGGATTTTTCGGCTTCTGCCTGTATTTCTTCCGTGACCCCGAACGCGTGACACCCGCGCGGGCCGATATTGCCGTGGCCCCAGCCGACGGGCATATCGTCTCGGTTGAAAAAATAGCCCCGCCCAGGGAACTGAACATGGGCACGACGCCTGTCTGGCGCATTGCCACCTTCCTTTCGGTGCTGGACGTGCATGTCAACCGCATGCCGGCCGCGGGCACCGTCACGGCCATTGCCTACCACCCCGGCCTGTTCCTGAACGCAAGCCTGGACAAGGCGTCCGAGCAGAACGAACGTAATGCGCTCAGCCTGACCCTGCCCGATGGCCGCATGATGGCGGTTGTCCAGATCGCGGGCCTGGTCGCGCGGCGCATTGTCTGTTCCGTGACCGAGGGCATGAAGGTGGAAGCGGGCGAACGCTTCGGGCTGATCCGCTTTGGCTCGCGCACCGACCTGTACCTGCCGCCGGGGGTTGAACCGCTGGTCAGCGTAGGCCAGACCATGGTCGGCGGCGAAACCGTTATGGCCCGTCTCTGAAAACCGCCGTGTCTCTTCCCGCCCCCGCTCCGCAGCCCGCCCCCCTTTCCCCCGACGGGAAAACCGCGCCCCGCCGCCGCAAGTTGAAGCGGCGCATCCGCACGAAAAGCCGGGGGCCGTCCTTTAACCGCCTTATCCCCAATATCCTGACCATGCTGGGGCTGTGCGCCGGGCTGAACGGCATGCGCTTTGCCGTTGACGGCCGTTTCCAGGCCGCGGCCGCCGCCCTGCTGCTTTCAGCCTTTATCGACGGGCTGGACGGGCGCATTGCCCGGCTGCTGCGCGGGTCCACCCGGTTCGGGGCGGAGTTCGACAGCCTGTCGGACTTCGTGTGCTTTGGGGTGGCGCCATCCTTCCTGCTGTATTTCTGGGCGCTGCGGGACAGCAACCGCTACGCCTTCCTGCCGTGCATGCTGTTTACGGTCTGCATGGCGCTGCGGCTTGCCCGCTTCAACGCCAGCCTGGATGGTGAGGAGCACAAGCCCAAATACGCTTCCAACTTCTTTACCGGCGTGCCCGCGCCTGCCGGGGCGGGGCTTGCCCTGTTCCCGCTTTTTCTGGGGCTGGAAGCGCAGAAGCTCAATCTGGACTGGCTGTACGAATTCACACGCCAGCCCCTGCTCCCGTGGCTGACACTGACGGGCACGGCCTTCCTGCTGGTTTCGACCCTGCCGGTCTGGTCGTTCAAGAACTTCAAGGTGCCGGTGCAGTTCGTACTGCCGCTGATGCTGGGTACGGGCATTTACGCCGTGATCCTGATTGCCGACCCCTGGGGCGCACTGGCGGCGGCAGGCGTGATCTATACGCTGATGCTGCCTGTCAGCCGCCGCAGCTTCCTGAAGCTGAAAAGGGCGGCAGAAGCCCTGCAGGACGACGAAGAGCCCGAAACACCCACCCACGCCTGAATGGTCACGCGCGGGCCTAGCCCCCTGCGCCATCCGCACCGCCTGCGGCCACACCGCCCTGTGTATCCGGGGCTGGAACGGGCGGGCGGAACAGGCTGCGCAGGCCGTCCAGCACATCCATCGGTGTGGGCGGGCAGCCCGGAATTGCCAGGTCGATGGACACGCGGCGCTCAAGCCCGCCCATGACGGCATAGTTTTCACCGAACATCCCGCCATCGAGCGCGCAGGCCCCCACGCAGACAAGGCCCCTGGGGGCTGGCATGGCCTCCCACGCGGCTTGCACGACCGGGGCCATGGCGCGGGTCAGCGGGCCGGTCACGACCAGCATGTCGGCATTGCGGGGGCTGTGTACAAAGCCGAAACCCGCCCCCTGCATGTCAAACGGTGCGCAGGACAGGGCCTGAAGCTCCATCCCGCAGCCGCCGCACCCGCCCGTATCGATATGGAACAGCCTGACCGGCCAGCCCGGCCCCTGCGGTTTCATGCGCTGCATACCGGGGCGAAAGGCCATGTCGAAGACCGCGCGCATCAACCCCATGCCCAACCTCCCCCGCAGGAACACGCCCGATCGGGTGGCGCCCCCGCCAGTTGCCCTGTCATCCTGCCGGCCACCATTTTTTCCTGCCTAGCCATCCTGTGCCGCAACCTCCACCCCGAGCGAGCTTGCCAGCAGGGCAATATCGTCCGCCGCACATCCGCGCAGCGTATCTTCGAACAGCATCAGCGTGGCCGGTTCGGGGGTGTGGTAAAAAACCTGCGCCACGCGGCCTTCATGCAGGCGCACCCAATACGCAATACTGCCCCATGGTCCTTCTACCCGGGCCGTGCCTTCCCCGTCGCGCAGGCTCAGCGTACCGGGCCCGCTTATGGGCCCCATCCGCCCCGCCAGCCTGTCCAGCATGCCAAGACTTTCCGCGATCTCATCGAGCAGCAGCAGGGCCCGGTCCTGCGCCGTGCCGTGCTGCGGGCCCGCCGTATAGCGCCACAGCCCCTCATAAGCGGGAAGGCCGCGCCGTACGTCGCAATCCCGCCCTGCCGCCCGGGCGACGGGACCATCCAGCCCCGTGCGGTCCAGGACCTCGGCCGCAGGGGTACCAAGCCCCGCCAGGCGCGTGGCAAGACCGGGGTAGTCCCGCCAGAGCTGGTTCAGTTCGGCAAGGCCGGGCCGGGCGATATCGGGCACAAGGCTGCATAATTCCGCCATCTGCGCCATCTGTTTCACCCTGACCCCGCCGGGCACGCAGGTGTCCATCAGCAGGCGCGAGCCGACAATGGGGGCCACGTCGGCCAGAATGCGCTCACGCAGCATCATGCAGCGCGATGCGGGCAAATCCGCCCCCGCCAGCCCCGCGACATCGGCCAATGTGTAAAGATGGTGGCCGATCCGTTCGATCTCCAGCAACGCCACGCGTGCATGCTCGGCCGGCACTCCGGCCGCGTGCCCGCAGGCTGCTTCCACCGCCCAGGAAAACGCCACCTGGTGCGCCAGGGAACACCGCGCGGCCACGCGGCTGCTCAGGCGGGCGGCCTGCTCCACCGTGCTGCCGCGCCAGCGCAGGGCCAGGCCCCGATGCGCATAGCCGGTCTGGCTTTGCGCACCCAGCACGCGCCCTCCGGATACCGCCAGCCCCACATGAAAGGGCGAGCCCATGCCACCCGTGGCAGGCCCCCAACCATCCCTTTGCGCCCCATCCGCATGCAGGCCCTCGGCAGGCTGGAAGCGCACCAGCCCCTTATGCGTGCCCGCCATGCCGGGTGTGGGGGAAAGTGGGGCGGTGTTCAGCCACACGTCATGGTCCAGCAGGGGGCGGACATCGACCGCCCACATGGCCTCGGCGCCGTACAGGTCGTAAATCGCCCGTTCGTAAAAGGCGGAGACCGGCCGGGCGGGCGACAGGGCGGGATAGCGCCCGTCGTCCAGCGCCAGGGTCGCGGCCAGAGGCTGGCCATGGGGCAGGAACAGGGCATGGACACATACACCGTCGCACCACAGCCCGGCAAAGGGCAGGCTGTCGTGATCATGGGCAAGGGCTGCCACCATGTCGCGCCAGCCCAGTTCGTCCAGTTCGAAGCGCCAGGGCGTGGCCGTTTGCGCGCCCGCGCGGATCAGGGAGGCCGCAGTCATCAGAACGCCCCCAGCATCATGGCCAGCGGGGCGACAAGCCCCATGGCGGTCAGCACCGCGCAGGCCAGCCGCCCCGCCGGATCATCGGGCCAGAACCGATAGCCCAGCCCGTTGCCCGATGCATTGACGGGGGCATTGGAATCACCACGGAAGGATGAACCATCCATCGGCCCGGTCCTCCGTTCCTTTCCCACATGGGCCGGCATGGCCCGTGCGAGACAAATCAGGACACCCGCCACGCTCAGCACCGCCACCAGCCAGGACCAGTCCGCCATGACCGAAAGCAGAAGCAGGCAGCCCACAAAGGGTGCGCCGGGTGGAAAACACGTCACGGCGCGAACCGCCCAGCCCTGCCCCGCCCGGCCGCCGCCCGCCAGGCACCAGCCGCACAGAAAGAGCAGGGCCGCGACATCGGCCCCGACACCCACGGCCATGACCCCCAGCGCCAGCGGGAAACTGCGCAGCAGGTGCCACCGCTGCGCCAGGCGGGACGAGCAGGCCGTAAGCCACAGACACAGCAGGCCCGCCGCAACCAATGCGGCTTCGAACGCCATGCCGCCATGGGTGCGCATGCGCATGGCCAGCAACAGGGCCGCCCCGGCCAGCGGCACGAACAGCAGCGGACTGTTCGCATCCCGCCAGGAAGGACCGAAAAACGCAAGCCCAGCCAGGACCGACAGGCCGCAGGCCATCATCAGCCCGCCCCCCAGCGTGCCTGCCGGCAGCATCAGCCCCGACAGGGCAAGGAACGTGCCCACCGAACCCGCGCGAACAAGCGCCCAGCCCGCCATGGCCTGCCCCGGCCTGCGGGCCAGCACGAACACCCCCCAGGCCAGCGCCACCTGGACGATTCCAAGCCCGATCGCGGGGTTGGCGGCAACGCAGGCCAGCCCCGCCAAGGCGGTGGAGATATGGGGCAAGGTGCGCAAAAGCCGGTCCTGTGCCAGTGCCGGGGCGTAGTCCAGCACATTCAGCAACAGCCCGAAGGCCAGCATTACCCGCCCCGCCCGCTGCACCGGATCATCGTCCCACCCGGCGGATGCCCCCCCGCTGGCGGGAAAGACGAAAACCGCCATGGCCAGCGCACAGCCTATGCCCGCCATCCACAAGGCGACATCCCGCGCGCGCGGGGCCGTAACCACGCATACGATAACCGCCCCGACAAAGGGCCAGACAAACGCCAGCGCGGCCAGGAAAACGGTTATCTGCAAACCCGCGATCATGCGTGCTCCCCCGCCCCGGCCGATGGTTCATCCCGCGTGGAATCCCATGCTTGATTGCGCGCTGCGTGATGGGATGCCTGTGGGGGTGCTTGCGGGGGTGCTGCTGGGGATGCCCCCGGAGATGTCTCACGAGCCGTATCGCCGGATATGTCATGGGGATGGCCCCATGGGTTGCCCTGTGCCGGTTCAGCGCGCGCAGCCTCTGCCGGGGCCGGGTTCGGGGCCGGGCTTTGCGCACCATGCCAGGGCTGGGCCGTGGCAGCATCGCCCTGCGCCTGTTCTTTCGGCCCCGGCCGGCTTTCGTTACCATCCGCCCTATCCAGGCGGGAGGGCGAGGCAGGGTCGTATTCACCTTGCGCCCATCCTTCCGGCCGGGAAAATTCTTCGTCACTACTCGCCCTATCCGGGCTGACGGGTGGGATGGGGTCATGTTCGCCCCGCGTCCATCCTCTCAGTCCGGAAAACTCATCGTCACCACCTGCCATATCCGGGCTGGCGGATGAGACCGGGTTGGACTCGCCCTTCGTCCACTCTTCCGGCGGCGAAAAGTCTTCCTCACCACTCGCCCTGTCCTGGCTGGCGAGTGGGACGGAGGCCTGCTCGTCCTCGACCCGTCCTTCGGGGGGCTGTGAGTTCCTCCAGCCGGGCGCGGACGGGTTCATGGGCTGGTTGCTGCCCTGTTCGGCGCGCGCAGATAGGTCGGGCGCATGGTAGGGCGCGGCATCCGGGTGGGGCGTGCCGGTGCGCGGCGGGGGCATGGGCGGGGGACGGGTGTCCGGGCTTGCGACCTTGCGCAGTAACGTACGGTGCGCGCAGAACCCGCCAAATACCAGCACGATCACGCAGGCCAGGGCCGCCACGCCCATAACCTCGGCCTGCCGGGTCTGGGTTGCGAACAGCAGCACCCCTTCACCACAGGTCAGCACCCCCGCCCATTGCCATACCAGTGTCTGGCGGCAGGCGACTGCCACAAGACCGGCCAGGGCCATGCACAGCCCGGCCGGAAAACCCGCAACGCCCGCGCGCATGGTGGTGAACTGCAACAGCACCATCAGCCCAAGGGCCACGAACGGCACCGCGGGCCGCGGGCTTTCGCGCGAGAGATCGGGCTGGTAGCGGCTCAGAAACACCAGCGGCAGAACGCCGATCAGCACGGCCAGGCCGGATGCTGCCTCACACACGGGATCGGGGTTGCCCAGAAGCATTGCTGCGGCACTGGCGACACCCAGGGCGGGCAGGAAACCCATGCCCCACACCACCATGCCCAGGGCAAGCAACTGCGCGATCATGGCAGCAAGCGTCATGACAGGCCCCCCTGGCCGTCGGGCACGCGGTCCGATGCTGCGGGAACGGGTGCGGCGCCCTCGCTTTCCTGCATGACGGGCTGGGGGGCCAGCGCCCATGTCACCTGCCAGGCCAACGCACCCAGGAGAAAAACCACCCCAAGCCTGATTCGTATGCGGCGCAGGGCCGGCAGCACAACCAGCCGCCCGAGTGCGAGAATGACTGCGGCCACCACCAGCTTGCCCAGCCACAGACCGGCCCCTTCGGCACATTGCAGCAGCCACGGCCCCACGCCCTGCCCGCCGGCGCCCCCCCCATTCTGCCCCGGCACACCGGCCAGGCTTGCCGACCACGCCACATCCGCTGCCAGGCTGACCCAGCAAAGCTGAACGCAATCCGCCGCCAGCAGCCACATGGCCCTGTCCGGCCCCGCCAGGGGTGCTGCCACGGCTTCGCGCTCCGCCCCCTGGGCGGACAGGGCTGTCACCACGAACAGGGCGACACCCGCCAGCACGTAGGGTGCGCCGTCCCGCAGGGGGGAAAGCGGGGCAAGACCCGCCAGAAAGGTGGACAGGTCCTGCGTGCCCGCCAGCAGCATGACCGGGCAAAGAACGGGCAGCAGCAGCGCATTGCCCAGCAGGGCGGCACTGCCGGGATAGGCCCCCAACCCGCCCTGCACGGCCAGCGGCAGGTCAAGCAGCAGCATGGCCACAACCAGCACGCAGCACACCAGCAGCAGGCCGGGGGCGGGAAAACCCGGGGGTGTCAGGGCAAACACCGGCACCAGCCCGCAGGCCAGGACCGCCAGGACCAGTGCGGAAAAACAGAACACGCCATTCAGCGCATCGGCCGGGCCGCGCAGGACCGGCCTGCGGGCCTGATGGTGGATTTCGGGCCAGCCTGCCCCTGCATGGAAGCGCTGCCGCCCGCTGACACGCCCTGCCAGGCGTTCGCACAGCCCGGCGAACCAGGGGGCCAGCACCACCATAAGCCCCGCCTGCACGGCCAATGCGAACAGCCAGGCCACGATCCAGCCTGCCTTCAGCGCCATGTCTTTATCCTGTCGGCACCCTGGTGGCGCCCTTGCGGTTCCTCTCTCATGTTCCCACAAACAGCCCCACCAGCAAACCCAGCCCCAGCAGCAGCACGACCAGCACCATGCCCTGGCTTTCGCACCATTGCGTATAACGAAAAACCAGGCGCCGCAGGGAGCGCGCCATCACCCTGCCCCGCCGGGCGACATCGCGCGCGGGGGCCCTGCGCGCATGCCGCCCGCCCCTGCCTGAAACCGTACCCGCAATCATGCCCGGCATAGTAACTGCAATCGTGCCACGGCCCGTATCCATGCCGCTCAACCCCATGACCGCGGGCCATAGCGGCATGACGGATGCGCCCTGGCCTTCGCCGGGCCCGTCGGAAGAAAGGGGGGCCCCCTGCCGCCAGAACGGCACGCGTACGACACCCTGCCCGAACGGAACAAACCCCAACGCCCGCACCAGCACAGCCGCCACGGCGACCGCGCCCAGCATGGCGGCCAGCACCAGCAGCGGCGTAAGCTGGCTTTCCCCCTGGGCCAGACGCACGACAAAACTGCTCCCCACTGTCAGGGGAAGTGGCTCATCCCCCATGGCGGTGGGGGCGACCATGGGGCCCGCGACGAACAGCCACACACCCGGAAAGGCCGAGACAAGGCCCGCCGCCCCGGCACAGATCCAGCCAGGCCATGCGAACGCCCCGGCCGGGCCAGCCCGGACAGGGGTAAAAGACAGTGTTTCGCGCGCGGCCGATGTGTCGGCGGGGGGCAGGACCAGTTGCAGCCCGGCCCGCAGCAGGCCGAGGCTTGCCAGCACGATCACCCCGGCCTGGAAGGCAAGGAGCACAACCACGCCCACCGCCACCACGGGCCTGGCCCCCTGCACGGAATAATCCCCCGCCAGCAGCAGGCTCCACAAAACTGCAAAAATGCCAAAGGGCGGGGCCGCCGAAAGCTGGCAAAGGCACAGCCCGGCCAAGACACGCCCACCGCGCCCCGCCATACCGACCGCGCCCGCCCCGCCTGCCGCGAAAGACCCGCCTGCCAGCCGGGCGGCCAGAAACTGCACAGCCAGCAACGCCAGAAGGGGTGCGCCCATACCCAGTTCCACCGCCATGCGAAAGGCATCCGCGCCGTCCAGGGCGGATGTCAGGGCCAGCACAAGGTCGATCACCAGCCCGCCATACCAGGCCGCGGCAAAGCCGCCGAGCATGGCCTGCACCGAACGTTCACCCAGCGCCCGCAGGCAGCCGCGCAGGGCCACCCACGCCCCGCACGCCAGGAGCACCGCCGTCTCCCCCACCGGCAACATCCCCATTTCCGCCAGGATACGCCCCAGCAGGAACAGCCCGATACAGGCGGGCAGCAGGGCCACGGGCCCCTTCTGGACCGACACCGCCCAGCCGGTCTGCACAAGGCTGAGGCACAGCAGCGGGACGGAAAGGATATTATCGGCCGAAATGCAGACCGGCAGCACGGCAAAAGGCAGCCACAGCGCGCGCCTGCCCCGCCCGTCCAGCAGGGCCAGCGCCATGGCGGCGAAAAGACCGAACACAAGTGGCGATAAAGCAAGAAAGGCGAACCCGGCCAGCACGCAGGCCAGGCCATGCGCCCCGCCTTGCCCCGGTCCCGTGGATGGCACGCCTTCCTGTGGCTGGCCATATGGCTGCACCATGGGCCGGGCCTGGGCCACAGAGTCGCTCCATGGCTGGTCCCCCTGCTGAACCGGCCCGTCGCCCGGCGCGTGATGCGTTGCTTGTTCCAGGGGCTGCGCCAGGGATTGGCCCGAAAACTGCCCCGCCGGCTGAATTATTCCATGCTGCCGGGGTCGCATTCCGCCTTGCAGGCCCCCGGCGCAGATACCAATAAAGGCCAGCAGCACCAGCATGGGAAGTGCCGGACCATCCAGCCCGAAGACGGGGAACCAGTCCGGCGCGCCCGCAAGCCCGAACACGGCACCCGCCAGGGCGCCTATGCCCGCAAGCCCCCACAGGCCGCCCGCCAGTCCGGGCCGCAGCAAGACGGCAAGCCAGGGGCGCGTCGTGCCTGCAAGGGATGGCGGCAGCACGCACAGGATACCCAGCGCGCCCAGCACAAGCAGCAGACCACATGTGACAAAAGAAACCAGAATGAAACCGCCCTACCCTGCCAACACAAAAAACCGCCACATGCCCTTCGATAACATCATGCGTGGGGGTTCATGGCAATCTGTTCAGCCCCATGCTGCGCGAGCCCATGCCGTTCAAGGCCAAGCCGTGTGGGCCCAAGCCGTCTGGGCCCGTGTGCCAGATCATCCTGCGCTCCCTGCCGCGCGGTACCCGCTGCGGGCAGCACAACGCGGGAGAACCAGCGCCGCCCGCGCCTGCCCGATGTTACGGGCTGTGCGAAATAGACATCGCGCACGGCTTCGACCAGAATCAGGCTTCCCGCCCCGGGACACACGATCCTGCCGATCCGATCGACCGACAGGCGACGATGCGTGGACGACCCACCCCCCAGCCGCGCCATCAGGGATGGCAGAACGCCACCCCGCCCAGCGCCGGCACCCGGCCTGACGGGCAGGAACAGGGCTTCATCCCAGCGTTCGGGGCGCAGCATGGCGGCGGCCAGCACCTGCCTGACCCCGCCGCGCGTAAATGCCGCATCCGCCCCGAAAGGGGTTTTGCGCAGCCTGGCCCGCCCCGCAAGGCGACTGGGGATGACAAGAAGCAGCCGCCCGTCATCCTTCATGACCCGGCTGGCCTCCCGCAGGACGGGCAGCGGATTGGCCCTGGCGCCCAACGCATGCACCAGCACAAGCCGGTCGAATTCCCCATCCTGGAAGGGCAGGCCGCATTCATCGGCAATGCAGGCCGGAACGGGGCAAGCCGGCGGCATGTCCGTGTTCGCATCCCAGGCGGTCCATGCGGCAATGCGGCGCGTGCCGGAATCACCCAGACGGAACAGGTAGGGTGCCGCATTCCCCACCCCCAGGACGGACAGCCCGCCCAGACCCGGCCAGATCCGCACCATCGCGTCCGCCACCTGGCTGACGCTGGCAAGCCCTTGCGGGGTTGTGTAAAAACTCTGTGGCGACTGCGTGACATCGGGCATGGTGCCTGCCTACCATAAGGCCCGTGCCCAAAGCCATGACCCTGCCGCTCCAGATGGTGCGCACCGGATGGCACGCTCCACCTGGCCCCCTCCACTTCGCACGCCGCATTTCCGGGAGAACCGCCGTGACCCTGCAAATCCACGCCATTCCCGTTCTGTCCGACAATTACGCATGGTTGCTGCACGACAGCACGGAAGGCACCACCGCCATTGTCGACCCCGGAGAGGCAGGGCCTGTGGAACGGGCGATCGAACTGCGGGGTGGCAGGCTGGACCTGATCCTGCTGACCCACCACCACCACGACCATACGGGCGGCACCCAGGCCCTGCGCGAACGCTACGGGGCGCGGGTGATAGGCCCGGCCAGCGAACAGGACCGCATGCCCCGGCTGGATGAAGCCGTAAGGGATGGGGACAGCGTGGCCGTGGGGGCAAGCATGGGCCGCGTTATCGCAACCCCGGGGCACACGCTGGGTCATGTGTGCTATTATTTTTCGGACCCGCCGGTCCTTTTCTGCGGCGATACGCTGTTCAGCCTGGGCTGTGGCCGCCTGTTCGAAGGCACGGCCGCCCAGATGTTCGACAGCCTGCACAGGCTGGACACCCTGCCGCCCGAAACACTGGTGTGCTGCGGGCATGAATATACGCTGAGCAACAGCGCCTTCGCCCGGCATGTGGACCCCGATAACGCAGCCCTGCGCAGCCGGATCGAAACCGTGCGCCGCCTGCGCCATGACGGCCAGCCCACCGTGCCCAGCACATTGGAGATCGAACGCGCCACCAACCCCTTCCTGCGCGCCCCCGATATCCAGACCTTCGCCCGGCTGCGGGCGGAAAAGGACAATTTCTGAGAAGCGGGATTCTGACGCGCCTGATTTTGACGCGCCGGATTCTGACACGACCGGCCCCAACCCGCCGGCTGACGCCCCCCGCTGCATGATTGTGTCGGCGGATTATGCCCCAGGTTATCCGCCACCGGATCATTATCCTGCTGGATCAGTGTCCCGTTGAGTTATTGCCCACCGCGGCATTACTCGCGGCCCGCAGGGCTGGCAGCACGGCGTCAAGCGGCAGCGTGCCCAGCCGCACTTCGCCCGCGCGCAGCATAAGCGGCACGGTGACCGCCCCCGCCTTCATGCCGCTCTGGCTGGCGAGCCTGTCCAGTGCGCCCTCAAACCGGTCCATCTGCGGTTCCGGCACCACGCTCTGCTGTCGCAGCAGGTGGGCCAAAGGCTTCCAGTCACGCAGGGTCAGCCAGAAATCGCCCGTGGGGGCTGCAACGTCACCACCAAGGAAATGGCCCGTCAGCGCAAGGGGAACGCCCCGCCATTGCCCGGACAGGTGCTGCACCAGCAGCGGCGGCCAAACCAGTGGCCGACCGGATTGGGCGATTGGCGGCCTTTCCTCCCCCGCGTTGGGGGCCTGTGGCACAACAAAAGGCCCGGGCATGGAAAACGCTGCCTGCACATGTTCGAATGCGACCTGCCCCGATGGCATCTGCCCGGCAGGAATAATGACCTGCCGCGCTGAAAGGGCGAGCCCCACGGCGCTGGCCTGTGGCGTGGCGTCGGTATTCCACAGGACATGTCCGTCCAGCCCGCGCAGGATAACGCCAAAGGGCAGCACATGCACAAAAGCGGCTTGCACGACACCCTGCCCCGCCCCTGTTGTCAGATGCGGCAGGACCACGTCGATCGGCTCGCCCTCAAGGCGCAACAGGCTGCGCAGGGCGGGCGGCGGCCCCGACTGGAACGCGTTGGGCTGGGGCGGACCAGACTGAAGGATCTGCATTCCGTACACACGCAGGGCCACCCCCGACGGCGCCCAGGGGCTGAGCGTCAGTTCCGCCCGGCTGGCCGCGTAGATCAGCTTGCCCGCCCTGTCCTGCCCCGCGAGCAGGGCGCAGGACAGTGCCGGATGGTCCAGAACGAGCCTGACCCGCCCCATGCCACGGAGTATGGTGCTGCCGTCATGGGTCAGGCGGCAGCCGGCGGGGGGGCGGGTTGCCAGCCGTTCAAGCCGCGTGGTGGCCAGCCTGTCGAACAGGGCATTCGCACCGACAAGGCCTGTCATGGCTACAACACCCAGCACCACTACCCACCGGGCGGTCCTTGATGCCATAAGCCCGGCGAACAGGCTGCTGGCCGCCTTCATGCGCGCTGTCTCATCGGGCGGGCCACACGGCCGGAAAGCTGTGGCGGGTCAGCGTTTTTCCCCAGCCCGGGCAAGATATCCACATTGCGCCAGCAAACCTCTCGCCCTGGGTCGTGAAGGTAGGCGCGGTGCCGTCCCGTGGCGGAAGGCTTGCGAAAATATTGAAAAAATTGCCGCTCCTGCCGTGCAGAAAGCGAATAATTCCATATTCGCCATGCGTTATAAGGATAAATGGTCCTGTCCCGGTTTTTATGCACAGGGCCTGTCCTGCCTGCGCGGATCAGGGCAGAGCACCATTCATCCACAAAGTCATCCACAGAGTCCACATGACATCCGCACGGCCCTGTGGGGCCCGCGCATACGACAATCCGCGCCCTATCCCGCAACGCCAAAACGCTGTTCCAGGCCGCGCCAGCTTTGTTCGATCTGGCCCAGAAGGTCCGCCCGGCGGGCTGGTCCCACGGCCGGGCCGATGGCCACCTGCAACACGCCGGGGCGTTTGAAAAAGGCGTTGCGCCCCCAGAACAGGCCCGAATTGGTGGCCACGGGAATAACCGGCAGCCCCACATGGCTGGACATGGCGGCAATGCCGGGCTTGAGCGCCACATGCTCGCCCGGGAGGGTGCGCGTGCCTTCGGGAAAGATCACGATCTGGCGCCCGGCCTTGATGGCCCTGTCCGTGCCATGCAGCAAAAGGCGCAGGGCCTTGGCCCCCGCCGCGCGCTCGATCGGCATCATGCCCGCCAGCACCAGCATGGGGCCCAGCAGCGGAATGCGCCGCAACTCCCCTTTCATGACATAGCACGGCCGGGGCAGAAGCAGCATCCAGACCAATGTGTCGAAGGCGGACTGGTGTTGCGATGCGATCAGGGCCGGGCCGGATGCGGGCAGGTTCTCAAGCCCGGTCACGCGCACCTGCACCCCGCACAGGGTGCGAAACAGCCACAGCACCGCGCGCGACCACAGCTTGGCATAGGCCAAAGCCTTCGCGCGCATGAACCAGCGGATGGGAAAAGCCCCCACCCCCATGACCCCGGTCAGCACGAACGCGACAACATTGAACAGGATGGAACGAAGCACAACCATGACATGCAACCCGGTATTGCCAGAATTCAACCCAAGCAGGTCCGGCTTGGACACCAGAAAAAAACCATTCTGGCAAGGCTTGGCCCGTATTGCCCTGCGGCCTGCCCCCTCCGCCTGCCCCTGGCCTGCCCTTAGCCTTCCCTCTGGCCATGGCCCCATGGCCCGCCCGGACATACCCCGGGCGCATCGGTTTCATCTGGCCAGCAAACGCCGCAGCCTGTATAGAAACCGACGATCTGCACAGGAAGACAGGACAAGATGACCGACTACAAGGTAAAGGACCTCTCGCTCGCCGAATGGGGCCGCAAGGAAATTTCCATCGCCGAAGGCGAAATGCCCGGCCTGATGGCGCTGCGTGAGGAATTCGGCAAGAGCCAGCCGCTCAAGGGTGCGCGGATCGCCGGTTGCCTGCACATGACCATCCAGACCGCGGTGCTGATCGAAACACTGATCGCGCTGGGGGCCACGGTGCGCTGGTCGTCTTGCAATATCTTCTCCACCCAGGACCATGCCGCAGCCGCCATCGCTGCCGCGGGCATTCCGGTCTTTGCCTGGAAAGGCCTGTCGGAAGAAGATTTCTGGTGGTGTATCGAAGCGACCGTGAAAGGCCCCGACGGCTGGACGCCCAACATGATCCTGGACGACGGCGGTGACCTGACCGTGCTGATGCACGACAAATACCCCGAACTGCTCGACCACGTGCGCGGCCTGTCGGAAGAAACCACCACGGGTGTGCACCGCCTGTGGGAAATGCAGAAAAAAGGCACGCTCAAGGTTCCCGCCATCAACGTGAACGACAGCGTGACCAAGTCCAAGTTCGACAACCTGTATGGCTGCCGCGAAAGCCTGGTGGACGCCATCCGCCGTGGCACGGACGTGATGATGGCCGGCAAGGTCGCCGTCGTGGCCGGGTATGGCGATGTGGGCAAGGGTTCCGCCGCGTCCCTGCGCAACGCGGGCTGCCGCGTGCTGGTGACCGAGGTCGACCCGATCTGCGCCCTGCAGGCCGCCATGGAAGGCTATGAAGTCGTCACCATGGAAGACGCCGCACCGCGTGGCGATATTTTCGTGACCGCGACCGGCAACGTGGATGTGATCACCCTTGATCACATGCGCGCCATGAAGAACCGCGCCATCGTGTGCAACATCGGGCATTTCGACTCCGAAATCCAGATCGACGCGCTGCGCAACTTCACGTGGGACAACATCAAGCCGCAGGTGGATGAGGTCGTGTTCCCCGATGGCAAGCGCCTGATCGTCCTGTCCGAAGGCCGGCTGGTCAATCTGGGCAACGCCACGGGCCATCCGTCCTTCGTCATGTCCGCGTCGTTCACAAACCAGACGCTGGCCCAGATCGAACTGTGGACCGCACCGGAAGGCAAATACGAGGTCAAGGTCTATACCCTGCCCAAGAAGCTGGACGAAAAAGTGGCCTCCCTGCACCTGGCCAAGGTGGGTGCGCATCTGAGCAAGCTGAGCGAAAAACAGGCCGACTATATCGACGTGCCGGTCAACGGCCCGTTCAAGCACGAAGAATACCGCTACTGATCGCCCTGGCTGTGCGTGCCCGGGCCTAACCGGCACGCATAGTTCGGCAGGGGCTTTAAGGGCACACACCTTTGCCCCCGCGCGGGTCCGATAGACGATAAAAAAAAACCGCTCCTTATGGAGCGGTTTTTTTGTGCCCGTTCCGAAAAGATCAGAAGCCTACCAGGTGTAGGTCACCTTGCCGATGACATTGCGGTTGGCACCGATATAGCAACCCGTATCCGCCGATGCGCAACCGGGATAATAGCGCTTGTTCAGCAGGTTCTGGGCCGTGACCTGAAAGAGCATGCCCTTCAGCCGTGGTGCTATGGAATCGAGCGCGTACTGAGCCTGTGCATCCACCAGCGTATAGCTGGGGGTGACATATTCCAGCGTGTTGTCCACCAGCGTATTGCCGTTGTAGCGCACACCCGCGCCAAAGCCGAGCCCGCGCAACGGGCCGTTATGCAGGTCATAATGCCCCCAGATGGAGAATGTCTGCTTGGGAACGGATGTCGGGCGCTCCCCTGTCAGGTCGCCGCTTCCCCTTGTGTAGGCCACGTCCTGGTACGTATAGGCCGCAATGACATTGAGGTTGCGGGTCAGGTCGACATGGGCTTCCACCTCCACCCCGCGTGAGCGAATGCCCCCGGTCTGGATATTGAAGTCCAGATGCTCGGGGTCGGTGGTCAGCACATGGGTCTGCTTGAGATCGTACAGGGCCAGGGTGAAAAAGCCGTTGAAACCATGCGGCTGGTATTTCAGCCCGACTTCGAACTGCCGCCCCCGCGTGGGCCGGAAGGGCGTGCCGTCGAACGACAGGGAATTGGTTGGCTGGAAGGATTCGGCATAATGGAAATAGGGAGAAAGCCCCATGTCGAACGCATAAAGTATGCCGCCGCGCCACGTCGTGGCCTGGTCCGTCTGGTTGAAGCTGCCATCATCCATCACATCCCGCGTGTCGATGCGCGACCAGTCATGCCGCACGCCGCCCTGAACATGCAGCCTGCCCCAGCTCATCTGGTCTTCGGCGTAAATGCCTTCCTGGTTCGTGGTAATGCCCTGGGCCGTGATTTCGGACAGCCCGTCCACCGCCACCCCGTAACTGGGTGAGAACACATCCAGTGCCGGGGCATCGCCTGCGTAAAGATTGGCCGAATCGCGGATGTTCTGCCAGTTGCCACCGATGATGACGTCATGCTTCACCGCCCCAGTGTGGAAATGGCCCAGGATCTGCTCCTCGACCGTCACCGTGTCGAAATGCTCTTCCGATGCATAGGCCTCGCGCTCAAGCGTGCGGTTATCGTCATCGAGCATGCCGCCCGAGGACACCTGCCGGAAAAATGCGCCCACATTCGCGTAGCGGGCCAGCGAACGGAACGTCCAGTTGGGGGCGAACCGGTAGTCCAGATGGTAATTGACGGCCGTCTGGGTGCGGCTATAGGTCTCGAAATTCGGATCGCCCGGGTAGAAATGCGTTGAAATCCGGCCGTTCGGGTTGGGCAGGATGGTGCCCTGCAACGGCGCGGTATCGAAATTGCCACCACGCGGGTCGCGTTGCCAGAAGGCGGAAAGCGTCATGCTCAGCCGCTCATTGGGCGTCCATGTCAGCGAGGGCAGAACACCCACCCGCTCGTTCCGGGTATGCAGGTCCTGCGTGCCCGACGTCGTGGCTGTTGCCGCGATTCGGTAGAGCCACTTGCCCTCCCTGTCGATGGGGCCGCCAAAATCGGCAGTACCGCGCACATAGCCGTACGTTCCCCCTTCGACCGAGACGGAATGAACAGGCGTTGCCACCGGCTGCTTTGTGGTCAGCACAATGGCACCTCCCGGATTGGACTGGCCATACAGGACGGAAGGCGGACCCTTGAGAATATCGATCCGGTCGAGCAGATACGGATCGATCTGCTGGGTTGCGTAATACGCGCCGTTGAACAGGCGCAGGTTGTCGACAAATTCGTCAGCCCCCGCGGCACCCTGGAAACCGCGAATTTCGACCATATCGAAACGGGTCGTATAGCCTGACGCGACATCGCCCGAAACACCGGCATTGTAGCGCAGCGCCTCGGCTATGGTGCGGGCATTCTGCTGATCAAGCTGCGCGCGGGTCACGACCGAGACGGATTCCGGCGTCTCGATCAGCGGCGTGTCGGTCTTGGTGGCGGCGCTGGAATTCTTGGGCACCAGCCCGGCGCGGCGCGACAGGCCGAAAACCGAAATCCGCTCCGCCCATTGTTCATCCGCCAGATCCTTCTTCGAACGCGCCTGGCCTTCCACCCGCACGGGTGCCAGGGCGATGGCCGAACTCGGCCGGGTCAGCACCACCGAACGGGCCCCGGTTTTCTGGTAGGCAATGCCCGTTCCACCCAATAGCTGGGACAAGGCCTGTTCACCGGTCATGCGCCCGGCAACGGCCCCCGATGTCACGCCCGACACGGTCGCACTGTCGAAGGCGATCTGCATGCCGCTCTGTTCACCAAATGCCGCAAGCGCGCGCGGCAGCGACTGGGCCGGAATGTTGAAATACACCGATTGTGACGACGCCCCCGCCCCACCCGATACCCCACCTGATATCCCGCTGGCCGCCACTGCCTGACGCGTGGCAAGGGGGCAGGCAACGGCCAGCAGCAGGGAAGATCCGCAAAGCAGAACGCGCGGGGAATGCCGCACAGCCTTGCGGTGGGAGGGCGGAAAAACACACAGCATGGTTTGGTCCCACGGACGAACGGTTATCAAAAGATGCAAACGAATTGCATTCGCGTATATCCATGTCCGTTGGGGCGTCTGTTTTTTAACGGGGGTGGGTGATTTTTTTTCACGCGGCCGCATGGCCGGGCAGATGGATCAGGGTTTTGCAGGCCCCGGCAAAGCCAAGACAAAGCCCGCGGGCAGCGAGACAAGCCGCCCCCCATGCACTGCGCAAAGCGCTTGCAGCGCCTCCAGCGGGCGGTGAAGGTCATAAACACCGCCGATCGGCGTCCTGTCCCGGCCCAGCCCGTGTGTCAGGACCGTTCCAGGGTAATAGCGCCCCAGCACATCCACCGCTTCGGACAATGTAAGCCCGTCCAGCACCAGATGGCCCGACTGCCATGACCCCACGCTGTCGGGATCGACCTGGCTGCTGCCGACCCGGCCTGTCTGCCGGTCCAGCGTCCATTGCTGGCCGGCATTCAGGCGGCGGGGGATGTCCGCAGCCGTGCGGGAGACACTGACAACCCCTTCGCGAACAGCAACGGCCACGTGCGGCCCCGCCATGCGCACATCGAAAGCCGTGCCGATATCGCGGGTGGTGACACCCCCCGCCGTGACGGCAAAACCGCGTGCCCCGTCATGCGCGACCCTGAAAAAGGCTTCCCCCGCCAGAAGGGCCACGCCACGCTCTTTGGCGGAATACCGTAACGCGATGGCCGATCGCGCCGCCAGAACGACGGATGAGCCGTCGGCCAGGACGATGGTGCGGGTCTCGCCCGTTGTCGTGTAGTAATCGGCTTGCCAACGCAGCAGAAAATCCGGCGGGGCAAAAGCCAGGAGACAGGCCAGGACGGGCACGATCGCACAGGCCGCAAGCCGCAGGGCCCGCCCCCCGACCGTGTGGGGCGGTGGCGCGGGTAACGGCCCGACTGGGTAATCGGGGGGTGCCGTATTATCCGCCAGCATGGCCGTGGCGCCCCAGACCTGCTCCATCTTGCGCCAGGCCCGATCATGACGCGCATCCAGCCCGCGCCAGGCTTCGAATTCCGCTGCCAGGCCCGCGTCATGCGGGTTCTCGTGCAGGCGGATTTTCCAGGTGGCCGCCTCCAGCATCGCACTATCGGCCTTGCGGTTCTGTGTGCTCATGCACGGGCACTCCCGCTAACCCGCACGTTCAGGCGCAGACTGTTTCCCCGCAAGGGGGGCTGATGCATCATGGTTCCGCATCCGGCAGGGCAGCGGCACAGGCGACCAGCGCGATCTGGATCATCTTGTGAACACGCGGGGTGGATACGTCCAGAACGCAGGCGATTTCGTGCAAGGTGTAGCCGCCGATACGGTACATCTCGAAAGCACGGCGCGTGCGGGGGGGCAATGCCGCCAGCGCCTGTGCGACAGTGTCCAGCTCCTGCCTGTGTGCCAGTTGCGTTTCCGGGCAGGGGGTGCTTGCACCGCTGACCGCCAGCATGGCGTGGTCGATCGGGGTGGGAACCTGCCTGCGGGCCGCCCGCATATGATCGAATGCCAGGCGACGAACGATGGTTGTCAGGTAGGCAAGCGGGCTGAAAACGACCACGCCCTGCTTTCTGGCCGAGGCAAGCTGGATAAAGGCGTCCTGGACGATGTCCTCCGCATGGGCGGTGCACCCGACCATCGAGGCCGCAAGCGAGACAAAACGCGGGCGGTTGGCAAGATAGGCTTCCAGAAGGCGATCGGTGGACACCACGGCCTGAAGTTTCCCTGACAGAGTACTCCAGCAGCGCTGTGCCGCCCCTGGGCTCCGCCTGTGCGGGGTGCCCGAAGCGGGAGCAGGCACGTCTTTTATATGCGATTTATTCTTAGTTGCTTCTATTGCCCCTTTTTGCCCGACATGGCAAGCCGTGGGGAATGGCTGTCCTGACCCTGAAAACCATTCGCCCCACCCTTGTGCGGATGCACCGCTATACGGGCCTGCTCCTGGCCGCCATCCTGTTCACGGCTGGCCTGACGGGAAGCCTGTGCGCTTTCCAGGGCGAGATCGACGCCGCACTCAATCCCGATCTGTTCAGGGCCGCCCACCCTGACGGGCATCTGGCACTCTCCCACGTGGTGTCGCGCCTGAACGCGCAACGCCCGGCCGCACAAATTACCGCCCTGCTCTACCGGCCCGCACCCGGCCACGCGATCGAGGCCTTCGCCACCGAAGACAGGCCCGGCCAGCCAGCCCCGCTCGAGACCGAAATTTTCCTAGATCCGTCCGATGGCACAATCCAGGGAATGCGCGCGACGGAAGGCTGCTGCCTCAACCGCCGGGCCCTGATGCCGTTTTTATACCGGGTTCATTATTCGCTCGACCTGGGCAGGACCGGCACATGGATCATGGGGCTGAGTGCGATCCTGTGGTCGGTCGACTGCGTTGTCGGGCTGATCCTGACACTGCCCCCCCGCCCTGCGCCTCTGCGCCCGGCAGGGTTCTGGCGCCGGTGGGGCAAAAGCTGGAAGATTGCCATGGGGCGGTCATCGATCAGGCTCGCCTTCGACCTGCATCGGGCCATCTCCCTGTGGCTGCTGATCGTCCTGCTGGGTGTGGCTATCAGCGGTGTGGCGCTGGCTTTGGGTGATGAAATTTTCAATCCCGTCGTGCGGGCCGTCCTGCCCACAACCCCACCGATCGCGGCAGTACAGGCCGACACACCACCGCCACGCGCCGTCACGCTTGATGAGGCCGAAGCCATAGCCGCGGCGTTTACCCGCACCCATGGCGATCGGGAACCACCCGCCGCAGTGCTGCTGGCCCCCGACGGATCGAGCGCTACGTTCTATCTTTTCAGCCATAACGGCGCCCCGCCACCCGGCCTGGGCAGTGCGCGGCTGAGCGTGGACCTGAAAACAGGCCGAGTCACCGAAGCGGAGATTCCCGGCCAGGGCAGGCTCGGCAATCTGGTTCTTCAGATGCAGTTCCCCTGGCATAGCGGGGAAATTGCCGGGCTTTTCGGGCGAATCGTCATCTGCACATCAGGCCTTGCGGTCTGCGTGCTTACGGTTACGGGCGTCATGATCTGGTGGCGCAAGCGCAAACCCGCAAGAACGCGGCACCCACGCTGAATTTCAAAACCCGCAAATCTTTCTACGCCATTCGCTGGACGCTCCGTCACGAGGTCATGCCGCCCCCAGGCGGTGTTACGACCACGGGGCAGCAGGGAGGCCACGGCTGTGAGGGATTCATATTGGAGGCCCACCACTTTCGCGGATCGGTGCTGTGGAAACCGCCAGCCGCCCGGCAGGGCCGTGCCAGCACGGTTCGAACCACCTGCCACCCCGATGCATGAGCCGATCCGGCGGGCTGGTGGCTGGTGGCTGGTGGCTGGTGGCTGGTGGCTGGTGGCTGGTGGCTGGTGGCTGGTGGCTGGTGGCTGGTGGCTGGTGGCTGGTGGCTGGTGGCTGGTGGCTGGTGCAAAAATCAGCAGCGCGGAACCGGCAAGTGATTTTTCACGCCTGACCCGGGCCGCCACACCGGGCAGGGGCGGTTTCCGATACCGTTCCCTTACCCGTTGGCCGGTGCCCTGTGCGCTGCCTCATCCCGCAGGCCCGCCGTTTTTCTGGCGTCCGCAGGGGGTGGGGCGGTATCCAGCACCAGCACGGCCAGCCCCGCCAAGGGCGAGGGCGTTCTGTCAGGCCGCAGCAGGGCGCGAAAACGCCGGTCCACCGCCGCCTTCTGTTCGTAGGCGACATCCAGCAGGCCGTGCCGGTCCAGAAAGACATTCAGCGTTGCGGGAATGCGAATACACCCTTCGGATGCGGTGCGGCCTAAACGGCGTTCCAGAAAATCGGGGTCGGTCGCGTGCATTTCAAGCCGGATCTGCCCTTTTTCGCGGCTGGGCAGCCAGCCTTTTTCCGCCCATTGCCACCCGAAATCCCACACGCGCATGCCCTTCGCACCAATGCCCCTGATCCCGTTCTCGTTCTTGGTACCCAAAGCGCGATAGCCCAGCCGATCCGCCGTGTTGGTGAAAATCCCGGTCGGGGTGATGTAGTAATATTTGCGTCCCGTCGTGCCGGTTGAAACACGCGTGCCGCCAATGACCTGCCAGTCCGCCTGGCCGGGCATGACCAGCAACAGGCACAGGCGCTGCACGGCCGGGTTGCGGTCAACCACGATCATGACCTGGGGCCGGTCTATCACGTAACCGGCCTGCTCGACCTGCTGGCGCGCCAGTGCGATCCACTGTGCCTGCTGCTCCGCCGTCAGATGCAGCGCCACGGGAACTTCCCTGTGAAAATCCGCACGCAGCCGCATGGCTTCTTCGAACGCCTGGCCCTCATCCAGCATGGGAATGGGGGGAAGAGGAACCTCCGCCCCTGGCGCGGGAGAACCGGCGGCCACATCCGAAGGTGGCAACGCGGATGCCGGCGGTGGCAGGAGCGGGGCCGACTGATCCAGACCCGGCGCGGCTTGGGGCGGCGGGGTCTGGGCTGATGGGGTCTGGGCTGGTGGGGTCTGACCCGACTGGGCCTGAACCGGCGGCAGCGGCGGCAAAGGCTGAGCCTGAACCGAACGGGACGCTGAGGGAGCCTGAACCGCGCCATATACGGGCTGCGACACCGGAGCCGGGGACTGAGCCGCATAGGCGGACGGAGACGGCAGCCCAAACCGGGACTCCGGCTGAGCCTGCGCCGACGTGGATGCCTGTGCGGATGCCTGCGCCAATGACGCTGCGGGCGGAGTGGCCAGCCCCGGCTGTGGCGTGGCTGTCAGCGTAGGGGAAGGCAATGCGGCATGCGCGACCTCCGAACCCGAAGCCGGTATGACCGGGCGAGAAGGGGACGGCAGCGGTGGCAAGGGCACCGAAGGCGGAACCGGCCGGGGTGTCAGCGGTAACGTGGAAGGGCTGGCTGGCGAGGTCGGATGTGACAAAGCCGCCGGAGCAGATGCCGCCCCGCCCACCGGCGCCGACCAGCCTGCCCCCACATCCCCATCGGGGAAAAACGCAGGCGGGGGCTGCCCGGAATCGGTTTTGGGGCGGCTGGCCACCCCGTTTGCCGGGGCGGGGCTTGAAAGGGCGGGCGCGGTCGCGGTCTGTGCTACCGCCGGCATGGCCTGCACGGCCAGCAGGCCGCCAACCGCCAGACATTTCAGCGTATTCATGCCGTAGTCTCTCCCGCAATCCAGTCAGCAGAGACTACGCCATTTCTTCTAACAGGAGAAAAACAATCACATATTCAATGCACGATTATCGGCAGCCAGGGCAGCTTCCTTCACGGCTTCGCTCAGTGTCGGATGCGCGTGGCAGACACGGCCGATATCTTCGGCGGACGCGCCGAATTCGATCGCCATGGTTGCCTCGGCAATCAGCTCACCCGCCGCCGGGCCGATGATGTGCACACCCAGAACGCGATCGGTCTGCTTGTCAGCCAGCACTTTGACAAAGCCGTCCGTCATGCCCAGGGCGCGGGCGCGGCCATTGGCCAGGAACGGAAACTTCCCGACCTTGTAGGCCACGGATTTTTCCTTGAGCTGCTCTTCCGTAAAGCCGACGGACGCCACTTCAGGCCAGGTGTAGATCACGCCGGGAATGGCGTCGTAATTCACATGCCCCGCCTGCCCGGCCAGAATTTCGGCCAGGGCCACGCCTTCTTCCTCGGCTTTGTGGGCGAGCATGGGGCCCGCGATCACGTCGCCAATGGCGTAAATGCCCGGAACACTGGTGGCGAAATGGGCATCCACTTCCACACGGCCACGCTTGTCCAGCGCAATGCCGGCTTCTTCCAGCCCCATGTTCTTGCTGGCCGCGGTCCGGCCCACGGCCACCAGAACCACATCGGCTTCAAGCGTTTCAACCGTGCCACCGGCGGAAGGTTCGATGCTCAGCACCACACCTTTCTTGGTTTTTTCGGCCTTTGTCACCTTGTGGCCCAGCTTCATCTTGAAGCCCTGCTTGACCAGCAGCTTCTGGAACTGGGTGGCGATCTCGTTATCCGTGCCGGGCACCAGACGGTCGAGGAATTCCACAACCGTCACATCCGCACCCAGGCGGCTCCAGACACTGCCAAGCTCAAGCCCGATCACGCCGCCGCCGATCACCACCATGCGCTTGGGCACTTCGGACAGTTCCAGCGCACCCGTGGAGGTGACGATAACCTTCTCATCCACCTCGATCCCCGGCAGGTTCGCACTGTCGCTGCCGCTGGCGATGATGATGTGCTTGGCGGTCACCGGCTTGCCGTCCACGCTCAGGCGGCCCGTGCCTTCGACCTTGCCGTGGCCTTTCAGCCAGGTAATGCCGTTTTTCTTGAACAGGAATTCGACACCCTTCACGTTGGCGCCGACAATTTCCGCCTTGCGGGCCTGCATGCGGGCCAGGTCGAGCTTCACGCTGTCGATCACCACGCCATGGGTCGCGAAATCATGCCCCGCCGCGTGATAGTTTTCGGAAGACTGCAACAGCGCCTTGGACGGAATGCACCCGACATTCAGGCACGTGCCGCCCAGCGTCGCGCGCTGTTCGACGCAGGCCACCTTGAAACCAAGCTGCGCTGCGCGAATGGCGCACACATACCCGCCCGGCCCGGCCCCGATCACGACCACGTCGTAATCGGTTTCGGCAGGGGCCGGTGTTGCGGCAGCCGGTGCGGGGGCAGCGGCCTTGGGCGCTTCGGCCTTGGGGGCGGGGGCTGCCGGCGCAGCACCTGCGGCACCCGCTTCGAGCGTTGCCAGCACGGCACCCACTTCAACCTCGTCGCCTTCCTTCACGGCGTGGCTGACCAGCCGACCGGAGGCAGGGGCGGGAACCTCGACACTGACCTTGTCGGTCTCGAGTTCTACAATCGGTTCGTCTTCCTTGACGGCGTCACCCGGCTGCTTGAGCCACTTCCCCACCGTGGCAGTGGTAACACTTTCGCCAAGGGTGGGTACTTTGATTTCAGTCGGCATGGATCTTGTCTCGCTCACGTTTGGGGGCAGAAAGGAACAGGCCGGGCGCGCGTCTGGTGCGCCACCCGGCCGGGCCGGCCTCAGACCACAATCAGCAGGCGGCGCGGGTCTTCCACATTCTGCTTCAGCCTTACCAGGAAGCTGACAGCTTCCTTGCCATCCACAATACGATGGTCATAGGAAAGGGCCACATACATCATCGGGCGGATGACAACCTGCCCGTTCACCGCCACCGGGCGTTCCTGGATGGAGTGCATGCCCAGGATACCGGACTGCGGCGCATTCAGGATCGGGGTGGACAGCAGGGAGCCGTAGATCCCGCCATTGGTGATGGAGAAGGTGCCACCCGAAAGTTCATCAAGCTTGAGCGTGCCTTCACGCGCGGCCTTGCCGAACCCCGCAATGGTTTTCTCGATCTGGGCGTAACCCATCTTGTCCGCGTCACGGATGACGGGAACAACCAGCCCGTTGGGGCCACCGACCGCAATGCCAAGATTGACGAAGTCGCGATAGATCACGTCTTCCCCATCGATTTCGGCATTGATGGCGGGGAATTCCTTGAGGGCCGCAATGACAGCGCGCGAGAAAATGGACATGAAGCCCAGCTTCACGCCATGCTTCTTCACGAAGCTTTCCTGATATTCGGCACGCAGCGCCATCGCGCCCGACATGTCGATCTCGTTGAACGTCGTCAGCATGGCCGCCGTGTTCTGCGCTTCCTTCAGGCGGCGGGCGATGGTGCGGCGCAGGCGCGTCATTTTCACGCGTTCTTCGCGCGGGTCGTCATTGCGCGGCGGCTTGGGTGCTGCTGCGGGGGCCGTGGCCTGCGGCTGCGCCAGAAAGCCCAGCACGTCGCCCTTGGTCACGCGGCCGCCAAGGCCCGTGCCCTGGCCAAGCTGCTGGGCATTCAGGCCGTTTTCGGCCATCAGCTTGCGGGCGGCAGGCAAAGCAGCCGCGGCATCGACCGCGGGGGCCGCCTTGGGGGCGGGGGCTGGCGCGGGTGCCGGAGCCGCCTTTTTCTCGGGAGCAGCAGCCTTGGGGGCTGTGGTGCCCGCGGCACCGGGTTCGAGCGTGGTCAGCAGCGCACCCACTTCCACTTCGTCACCTTCCTTGGCGGCCTGCGGGCCGAGTGCTCCGGCCTGCGGCGCGGACACTTCCACACTGACCTTATCGGTTTCAAGTTCGACAATCGGTTCGTCTTCCTTCACCGCTTCACCAGGCTGCTTCAGCCATTTGGCGACTGTCGCGGTTGTCACGCTCTCACCCAGTGTCGGCACCTTGATCTCGACTGACATCCTGTTCCCCATTTCTTTTCAGAAATCCCTGACACGGCGCGCCATTTTTTCGCGCCGCACCAGTCCTGTCACCCGTGCTGGGCACGGGTGGCCCATGAATTGACGTATTCTCCGACCCGCGCTTTAGCCTTGCACGGGCCGGTGTTTCAGACCCGGTCTCAGGCCGTGGTTTTCAGCCCGAGTGCCCGTGCAACCAGATCGGCCTGCTCGGCCGCATGAATGCTGGCAAGGCCGGTCGCGGGGCTGGCGGCAGCCGCACGCCCGATATAGCTGGGCCGCCCCGCCTTGTGCCCGGCCTTGAGCAGAGCGCCCTCGATCCGCCGATCGACAAAATACCAGGCACCCCCGTTCTCCGTTTCTTCCTGACACCAGATGATATCTGCTTCAGGATAGCGCTTCAGCTCCGCTGCGAGAGCCTCTTCGGGGAAGGGGTAGAGTTGTTCCAGACGCAGGATGGCGACATCCTTGATCCCTTTTTCGCGGCGTTCGGCCAGTAGGTCGTAATAGACCTTGCCCGAGCACAGCACGACGCGACGGATCTTGGCATCGGGGTCCAGCGTGTCGATTTCGGGCAGGACCGGCGTAAAGCGCGTGCCCGGACCGAAATCCGCCAGGGCGGAAACGGCAAGCTTGTGACGGAGCAGGGATTTCGGCTCCATCAGGATCAGCGGCTTGCGGTAATCCAGCTTCAACTGCCGGCGCAGGGCGTGGAAGTAGTTGGCCGGCGTGGTGATGTTGCAGACAAACATGTTGTCTTCAGCACAGAGTTGCAGATACCGCTCAAGCCGGGCGGAGGAGTGTTCAGGCCCCTGCCCTTCGTAGCCATGGGGCAGCAGCATGACCAGGCCGGACATGCGCAGCCACTTGGTTTCGCCCGAGGCGACGAACTGGTCGATGATCACCTGCGCGCAGTTCGCGAAGTCACCGAACTGGGCTTCCCACAGGACGAGGTTCTGCGGGTTGCGCAGCGAATAGCCGTATTCGAAACCCAGCACGCCATATTCGGACAGGAGCGAGTTCCAGATCTCGATCTTCGCCTTGCTGCCTTCGATGGAATTCAGCGGCGTGAACTGCGTCTGGTTGACCTGGTCGGTCCAGGTCGCATGACGCTGGCTGAACGTGCCGCGCTGGCAGTCCTCACCCGACAGGCGCACGCGGTGGCCTTCGACCAGCAGCGAGCCAAAGCCCAGTGCCTCGCCCGTGGCCCAGTCGAAGCCTTCGCCCGAGCTGAACATGGCGGCCTTGGCCTTGAGCTGACGCGCGATCTTGGAGTTCAGGTTGAAGTCCGCCGGAACCGTGGTGATGGCGACACCGATCTTGCGCAGCACGTCCTCGGACACGCCGGTTTCGGGGAAAGCCTTCTCGGACTTGTGGCCCGGGGCGGTCATGCCCTTCCAGCCACCTTCCAGCCAGTCTGCCTTGTTGACCTTGTAGGACTGGGCGGCCTTGTAGTCTTCGTCCAGCTTTTCCTGGAACGCATCCCACTGGGCCTGCACTTCGGCTTCGGTCGCGGCCCCGACCTGGACAATGCGCTTGGCATACAGGGCATGCGGCGTTTCGTGGCTGGCAATGGCCTTGTACATCACCGGCTGGGTGAAGACCGGCTCATCCGTCTCGTTATGGCCGTGGCGACGATAGCAGACGATATCGAGCACGATGTCCGAAGCGAATTTCTGGCGATAATCCGCCACCAGGCGCGATGCGTAGATCACGGCTTCGGCGTCGTCGCCATTCACGTGCAGGACGGGCGCGTTGATGGACTTGGCAATATCGGTGCCACGCAGGCCCGAATGCCCGCATTCCGGGTTGGTGGTGAAGCCGACCTGGTTGTTCACCACGATATGGATGCTGCCACCCGTCCGGTAACCGGGCAGTTGCGACATGGCGAAGGTTTCATACACGATTCCCTGGCCTGCGAAGGCGGCGTCACCATGAATGACGATGGCCATGGAATTGTGACGGCCTTCGGTATCGCCCGAATCATCCTGGATGGCGCGCACCTTGCCGCACACGACCGTATCCACCGCCTCGAGATGCGAGGGGTTGGGCTGGAGCGAGATATGGACCGGCTTGCCGCCCACTTCCACATCGGTCGAGGAACCCAGATGGTATTTGACGTCGCCCGAACCATCGACATTGTCAGGCTTGAAGGAGCCGCCCGCGAATTCGTTGAAAATCGCCACATAGGGCTTGCGCACGACGTTGACGAGCGTGTTCAGGCGGCCGCGATGGGCCATGCCGATGGCAACCGAGGTCACGCCCTGGCTGGCGGCCTGGTCGATGATGGCATGCAGCGAGGGAATGGAAATTTCGCCGCCTTCAAGACCAAAGCGCTTCGCGCCCACATAGCGCTTCTGGCAGAAGGCTTCGAACCCTTCGGCTTCCGTCAGGTTCTTGAGAATGCTCTTGCGTTCCGCGACCGAGACATTGGCCTGCCAGTTATCGCCCTCGAGCCGCTGGCGGAACCATTCGCGCTGTTCATGCGTAGGGGCCTGCATGTATTCCGCACCGATCGTGCCGCAATACACGCCGCGCAGCGCCGCGATGATGTCCTTGACCTTCGCCGTCGTCTTGCCCGACAGCAAAGGCTCCATCAGCGAGCCCATGAACACTTCGCGGTCCAGGTCCTTTTCGCCAAAACCGTAGCTGGCGGGGTCCAGTTCCTCGTGCTTGGCGGGAACTTTCAGGCCCAGCGGGTCCAGGCTCGCTTCAAAGCTGCCGTATTCGCGATAGGCGCGGATCAGGCGCGCGACGGCCAGGCTGTCCTGCGCGGAAAGCCCGCCCACGGCAGCACCCTTGGGTGCGGGTGCGGGTTCGTCCCCCGTGATGATGGACGCCCGGGGCGCCCAGGATGCACCGATCGCGTCCTGCAGCACGGCGGCTTCGTCATCCCCCAGCGAACTGAAGAGAATATCGAACGACGGATCAACGCTGGCGGGGTCCTTGACCCACTGGGCGTACAGATCCGCAAGGTAAGCGATATTGGCACCGTTCAATGCGGTTGCCAGCATGTCCGTGACCGCCATCTTACATTCCTCTTTGCTGCGGATCCTGTCCGCGCTGCTGACCAGATAGTTTGTCACACGCCAAGGTAAGGCAGACCATCTTTACTCCCGCTCCGGGCCGGAACCCCGAGCGCCCTTGAAATCCTGCGCCGGACCCTGCTGGCCCGGCCGCTGTGTTCCAAAGAGCTAGACCCGCCCTGTCGCGGGAACAAGATCGGCTTCTGTCACGCTCTAGAGAGGCTATGGGCTGCCTGGGCTGCCTGGGCGCCATGTTCGAGCCAGCTTTCGCTTCCCATTTCCGCCAGACGTGATGCGGTACGGGCGAATGCATCGGAACCTTCGCCCTGCGTAAACAGCTTGTCGGGCGGGGCTTCCGCTGACGCAAACAGCAGATTTCCGTTGTCGTACAAGGCATCGATCAGGGTAATGAAGCGCCGGGCCAGATTGGCATCGTCCTGGCCCATGCAGGGAATGTTCTCGATCACGACAACCGGAAAGCGCCTGGCGAGGGCGAGATAATCGTTCGGTCCAAGTGGCTTGCCACACAAAGAGTTGAAATCGAACTGGCACACGGGCCCCGCCGCCTGTTCGATCTCGAAGCTGCGCCCGCTGTATTGCAGCGTGACCGGCGCGATCTTCTGCCCGGCCGCATAACGCTGGAACACGCGCTGGAGTTGCTGGTGCGCACGGGAATCCGCCGGGACCACCCAGGTTTCCTGGTCCTGCTCGCGCCCACGGCGGTAATCGCGCGGCGAATCCAGTTCGATCGTATCAAGCTCGCGCCGGATGATGGCGATGAACGGCTTGAACGCATCCGCCCCGGGGCGGTTCTGGAACAGTTGTGACGGCTCGGTGTTGGATGTGGCGACAATGACCACCCCGCAGGCGAACAGGGCTTCGAACAGGCGGCCCAGGATCATCGCGTCGGCAATGTCGTTCACCTGGAATTCGTCAAAGCACAGGAGCCGCGCGCGGGAGGCAATGCTTTTGGCCAGCGGCGGGATGGGGTCGGCCATGTTGGGGTTGTCGCGCTTGAGTTCGAACAGCCTCTGGTGCACGTCCTGCATGAAGCGCAGGAAATGCAGGCGTTCCTTCTGGCGCACCGGCGCGCAGGCATAGAACAGGTCCATGACCATGGTCTTGCCGCGCCCCACCCGGCCGACGATATACAGCCCGCGTGGGCGGGCGGGCTGGGACGTTGCCGCCTGCGGGCGCAGCCGGTTGACCAGCCCCGAGAACAGGCCGCGTGCCCCGGTTTCCGCCGGGGGTGGGGGGGGCTGGTCCGGCATGGTGGCAAGTTCGCGCCACAACTGGTCGAGCCGTTCGATCACACGGGCCTGGTCCGGATCGCTATTGAGTTCACCCGCCGCCACACGCTGCCGGTAAACCGCCAATGGCCCCTGCCGTGTGCTGGCGGCAGGCGCGCTCATGTCTGTCTGTATCATAACTTGCCCGATACCGGCAGGAGAGCGCCTTTCGCAAGCGTCCTGACCTCTCCTAACCGTGTCGTGACAGGAAGAAGCGCCTCTGCTGCACTTATTCTACCCGCAAACCGCTTTGAAAGCTCAGATCATGACCGATTGGAACGCCTACCGCGCCGATATGCAAAAGAACGTGAAGACGCTGGCAAAGCTGACCCCCAACACGCTGAGCGGACTCCAGACTCTGGAAACCCCGTTGCCCGAAACCAAGCACCTGGACGCCAAGACGCGCGAACTGATCGCCCTGGCGGTTGCCGTCACCACCCGCTGCGACGGCTGCATTGCCGTGCATTCCGCAGCCGCCAAGAAGGTCGGCGCCAGCAAGGAAGAAATTGCCGAAGCGCTGGGCGTTGCCGTGGCCCTGAACGCGGGGGCCGCCCTTGTCTATTCCAGCCGGGTGATGGCCGCATTCGAAAGCGTGGCCGACTGAAAGCCCCCGCCACGGGCTTACCCGGCGCGTGACATAAGCCGGGTGTGAAGAGGCTATTCCGCCTGGGCGAGTGGCAGCAGGGGGGTAGCGTGTCCGCCGGGCCGAAGCATCCACGGGCGGCTTGCGCCATAGGGCCGAGCCGCCAGCACGCGCACCTGGCCGGACAGGAACACCGCCTGCGCGCCCTGCCACCATGTGGCCGTGCGGTCCAGCCGCAGGGGCGCGGTGGGGCAGATCAGGCCGAACCGCGCGGTGCTGACAACCCCGTCCGCCCCCGCGCAGAGAGCGGCCAGCGGGCCGCCATCCGCGCCTGTGTTCCCCGCATTTCCGCCCTCGGTATTGCCGGGTGCCATTTCATCCGCCTGCGCCCCTGTCCCTTCGCTGGGCGGGGGTGGATGCAGCACCAGCACGATCTCATGCCCATGACGGATCAGCAGGCAGATACCGGGCACCCCGTCTTCCCCGCAGGTGAGCGCGCCGTCGGGGGTCTGGAAGGCGGTCTGTGGGGATACCGTGCGGACGGGCAGGCCGAGGGCCTGGGCCCATGCCTTTTCCACCGCGCCTCCGTCACGCGACTGGCCCATGACAAGAACGGCATCCGGCCCGCGTATGCCCAGCATGTCGCCGTCGGGGCTGACAAGCAGGTCCGGGCGGGGTGCCAGCCAGGGGGACAACATGCCCAGAACCAGCCCCACGCAACCCAGCCACCGCCAGCCCCGCCGCCACAGGCAGAGCCAGCATAACCCCAGCAATGCGATCGCAAGCCCCCAGCCCGGCATAAGCGGAACCGCCAGCTTCGCGCCCGGCCAGTGGGCCACCGTATGGGCCATCCACAACACGCAGCGTAGGCCAAGCCCCATCAGGCGCAGGCACCATGCATCGGCATGCACAGGCATGCAGCAGACCGCCAGCAGGCCCAGCGGCATGATCCACACCGCCATGAGGGGGACCGCCACCAGATTGGCCAGCACGAAATACGGCTCAACCACCCCGAAATGCGCCATGACGACCGGCAAGGTCGCACACCCCGCCAGCAGGCTGACCAACGCCAACCCGCTGACATGGCCGAGCAGCCAGCCCCACACACCCGTAACCCTGCCCAGCCATGGGGCAAGCCGGGGCTGGAGGGATTCGTACCCCGCGATAAGCGCCATGACGGCGGCCATGGACATCTGAAAGACAACGCCCGTCACCACCTGCGGCTGGACGGCTTCCAGCGCAAACCCCGCCAGCGCCAGGCCGCGCATGGAAACGGGCCGCCGCTGCGTGGCCAGGCCCAGCACCACCACGCCCGCCATCAGCCATCCGCGCTGGGCGGGCAGGTGCGCGCCGGTCAGCAGCACGTAAACCCCTCCCGCAAGCCATGCCACCAGGGCCGAAAGCGCCTTGGTGGGCCAGCGCAGGGCCGCGAATTCCCACGCCGCCAGCAAAAAACGGCACACCCCCATGACCACAGCCATGACGAGCCCCAGATGCAGCCCCGCCACCGCCAGCAGATGGGCAAGCCCCGAGGCCGCAAAATCCTCCCGCACGGCGGGGGCGATGCTCTCGCTTTTGCCGTCCAGAAGGGTCGAGGCCACAGCCCCGCTATCACCGGGCAGCACGGCACGGATGCGGGTATCCATGCGGGTACGCAGCCCTTCCAGCCATGTGCTCCAGCGGGCGGCGAAGGTCCAGGGGGCGAGCCCGGGCGACGGGATGCCACCGGCGGCCTCCGCCTCGGAACCGGTTTCCTGGGTGGCCTCGATCTTTACGGGAGCAAGCAGCATGCCACTGCCCGCCAGGCCGGAAAACCAGGCTTCGAACTGCGGGTCGCGCCCGCCGGGCAAGGCGGGGTCAGGCGGGGGGCGCAGCACGGCCCGCACGCGCAAGCGTGCACCGGGCGTGATGGGCGTGGTATCGCCCTCGCGCAGCCTCAGGCGCAGGGTACGGGGCAAAGGCTGCATGTCTTCGGTCAGGTAGGTATGAAAAACCGGCGCACCCAGTTCCAGCCAGCGGATATCGGGGCTGCCCGCGACAACTGGAGCCGCATGGGTAATGGCCCTTGCCACGCCCGATATCTCCACCGCCCGGCGGGGCAGTTCGGGCATGGGCGGCTGGCGGTGCGTGGTTTGTGCCGCCAGCAGGAAGCCTGCCGCAAGGCTTACGCACCCACCCGCGATAACGCGCACGCCCAGCCTATGGCGAAACCACAATGCGGCCATGACCGCCCCACAGGACATGCCCAGCGGCCCCAGCACCCCACCCGCCAGCCCGGGTTCGACAGGCAGGGCGAAATACCCCCACGCCCCCGCGGCAACGCCCACCGGCACCCATAGTACAAGGCGGCGCTGCTCGGCAGCCAGAAGGGAGGACAGCAGGATCGGCAAAAGGACGAGCCAGCCCGCCACGATACGCGCCGGCCTGCCGCCCGCCCGGAGCATTCCGCCAGGCGTCCCCCGCCGCGTTCCCGCGCGCCCGGCCGTGCGCGTTCGGGCACCCGGCAGCATGCGGGCGGCAGCCTTTACGGTGGCTGGGATCAGCCCTCGCATATGGCTCCGCGCGGCCGCGCGTGATAAGGATGCGCCCCATGACCATCCGCACGCGTTTCGCCCCGAGTCCGACAGGCCTGCTGCATATTGGCAATGCCCGCGCAGCCCTGTTCAATTTCCTCTTTGCCCGTCACCATGGCGGCAAGTTCCTCCTGCGTATCGAGGATACCGATCGCGAACGTTCCACCCAACAGGCCGTCGATGTTATTTTTCAGGGCCTGGACTGGATGGGCATTACCCCGGACGAGGAACCTGTCTTCCAGTCCACGCGGGAGGGCCGCCACCGCGAGGTCGCGCTTGAACTGCTGGAAAAGGGGCTGGCGTACAAATGCTATTGTACGCCCGAGGAACTCAAGCAGATGCGGGAGGACGCCGTAAAGAACGGCAAGCCGCCCCGCTATAACGGCATGTGGCGTGACCGCGACCCGCAGCAGGCCCCCGCAGGTGCCCCCTATGCCATCCGTATCAAGGCCCCGCGTGAGGGCGAGACCGTGATCGACGACCTGGTGCAGGGCGAGGTACGAGTCGCCAATGCCGAACTGGATGACATGATCCTGCTGCGGTCGGACGGCACACCCACCTACCAGCACGCCGTGGTGGTGGACGACCATGACATGGCCATTACCCACGTCATCCGCGGTGACGACCACCTGACCAACACCTTCCGCCAGGCCATGATCTATCGCGCCATGGGCTGGGACCTGCCGCGCTTTGGCCACCTGCCGCTGATCCACGGCCCCGATGGCGCCAAACTGTCCAAGCGGCACGGCGCGCAGTCGGTGGTGGAATTCCGCGACCAGGGCTACCTGCCCGAAGCCCTGTGCAACTATCTGCTGCGCCTGGGCTGGGGGCATGGCGATGCCGAAATCCTCTCGCGCGAGGAGCAGATCAGACTGTTCGACATCGACGGCGTGGGCCGCGCGGCATCGCGCATGGACTATGCCAAGCTCGAACACGTCAACGCCGTGTGGCTGCGCCAGACAGACGATACCCGCCTGACCGATGACGTGATGGAACGGCTGAAAAGCGTGGACGGTGTCAGTGTGGATGAAACCACCCGTGCCCGCGTGCTCGCCCTCATGCCCGGGTTGAAGGAGCGCGCGCGCACGCTGGTCGAACTGACGGAAAACGCCGCTTTCCTTGGTCGGCACGTGCCCCTGCCCATGACCCCCAAGGCGGAAAAGCTGCTCACCCCCGAAGGCCGCGCGCTGCTGGGCGAGCTTGCACGGGATCTGGCGGTGGTCAGCCCCTTCACGCCCGAACAGATCGACGCCGCCCTGCGCCGCTTTGCCGAAAACGGTGGCCACAAGCTGGGCCAGGTCGCACAGCCTCTGCGCGCGGCTGTGACCGGCTCCAACTCATCGCCGGGGATCGATGCGACCCTGCACGCGCTGGGGCGGGATGAAACACTGGCCCGCATAGGAGCCGTGCTGCATGGCTAGCGCCCTCTTACGCCATAACCGGCACCTGCTCGGGCTGGAAGGCATGACGCCGGACCAGATCGAGCCCCTGCTGGACCTGGCCGAGAGCTATGCCCTGCTCAACCGTTCGCGCAAGGTCCCGCGTGACGTGCTGCGCGGGCGCACCCTGATCAACCTGTTCTTCGAAGACAGTACGCGCACGCGCACCTCCTTCGAACTGGCGGGCAAGCGGCTGGGGGCGGATGTCATCAACATGTCCGTCGCCCAGTCATCGGTGAACAAGGGCGAAACCCTGCTGGACACGGCGGCCACGCTGAACGCCATGCGCACGGACCTTCTGGTGGTGCGGCATTCGCAGTCGGGGGCCCCGGCCCTGCTGGCCCGCAAGGTGGAAGCCTGCGTGGTCAATGCGGGTGACGGCATGCACGAACACCCCACCCAGGCTTTGCTGGACGCGCTGACCATCCGCCGCCACCTTGGCACGCTGGGGGGGCTGAGTGTCGCCATTTGTGGCGATGTCGCGCATTCGCGCGTCGCACGGTCCAATATCCACCTGCTGACCACCATGGGCAGCAACGTGCGCCTGGTAGGACCGCCAACGCTTGTGCCCGGTGCGCTGGGCAGGCTGGGGGCCGAGATTTTCCACAGCATGGAAGAAGGGCTGCGCGGGGTGGACGTGGTGATGATGCTGCGCCTGCAGCGTGAGCGCATGTCATCGGGCCTGGTACCCAGCGCGCGCGAATATTTCCGCTTTTTCGGCCTGGACCGCAGGCGGCTGGAACTGGCCCGGCCGAACGCGCTGGTCATGCATCCCGGCCCCATGAACCGGGGTGTGGAAATAGAAAGCAGCGTTGCGGATTCCACGCAAAGCGTCATTCAGGAACAGGTGGAAATGGGTGTGGCCGTTCGCATGGCCGTGCTCGACCGCCTGACCCGCGGCAGGCACAGCGCATGAACAGCATGGTTTTTGACAATGTCCGCCTGCTCGATCCGTCGGCAGGGCTGGACCAGCCCGGCAGCCTGCTGGTCCAGGACGGGGTGATCGCAGGAATTGGCAAGCCGGGGGGAGAGGGCGTTCCCGAAGGCGCACAGGTTCTGGACGGCAGGGGCGCGGTCCTGTGCCCCGGCCTTGTGGACATGCGGGTCGAAATTGGCGAACCCGGCTTTGAATACCGCGAAACCATAGCGTCGGCCGCGCGTGCCGCTTCCGCCGGCGGAATTACGACGCTCGCCGCCCTGCCCACCTGCAAGCCTGCCATAGACAACCCTGCCCTGGTGCGCATGATGCGCGTGCGCGGGGAAGAAACAGGTGCCGTCACCATCCTGCCCTATGGCGCGCTGACCAAGGGCTGCGAAGGCAAGGAACTGGCCGAGATCGGGATGCTGCACGAAGCGGGTGCCGTGGCCTTTACCGATGGCAACCGCGCGGTGGACCCCGCGCGCCTGATGCGGCTCGCCCTGTCCTACGCCAGCGGTTTTGGGGCCATGGTCATCCAGCATCCCGAAGAACCCTCGCTCGCAGGGTCTGGTTGCGCCACATCCGGGGCGATGGCCACGCGGCTGGGGCTTGCTGGCATACCCACCGCGGCTGAAGCCATCATGATCGCGCGGGATATCCGCCTGGCGGAGCTGACGGGCGGGCGGCTGCATTTCGCCCATGTTTCCACTGCCGAAGGGATCGAACTGATCCGCCAGGCCAAGGCGCGGGGCCTGCGTGTGACCTGCGATACGGCGCCGCCCTATTTCGACCTGAACGAAAACGCCATTGGCGATTTCAGGACCTATGCCAAGTTCTCGCCCCCCCTGCGCAGCGAGGACGACCGCCTGGCCGTCTGCGCCGCCCTGGCCGACGGCACGATAGACGCCATTGCATCGGACCATCTCCCGCGCGATGCGGATGACAAGCGCCTGCCCTTCGCCCAGGCCGCAACGGGTGGCACGGGCATGGTCACCCTGCTGGGCGTGACCCTGGCACGCGTGCATGACGCAACACTGGACCTGTCGCGCGCCATCGGGCTGCTTACGCACCGCCCGGCGGCCCTGCTGGGGGCTGCGGCGGGCACGCTCGCACAGGGGGCGGCGGCCGATCTGTGCCTGTTCGCACCCGAACAAAGCTGGCTTGTCCGTGCCGGGGAACTGCCCGGCCGGGCCCAGAACACACCCTTCGACCGCCGCCCGCTGGAAGGGCGCGTGCTGGGCACCTGGAAAGCGGGCCGCCGCGTTTACGAAGCGGGGAACGCATGACCGACGCACTGCCCACCTACGCCCTGTGGCTGATCGCGGCCATGGCCTTCCTGGGTTACGTGCTGGGCAGCGTGCCCTTCGGCCTGCTGCTGACCAACCTTGCGGGGGCAGGTGATCTGCGCAAGATCGGTTCGGGCAATATCGGTGCGACCAACGTGCTGCGCACCGGCCGCAAGGATCTGGCAGCCGCCACCCTGGCCCTGGATGCCGCCAAGGGCATGCTGGCCGTGGTCACGGCCTGGATCATGACCCCGCCCGATTTTTCTGACTATACGAGCACGGTTGCCGCCATTGCCGCCGTGATCGGCCATTGCTACCCGATCTTCCTGGGCTTTCGGGGTGGGAAGGGCGTTGCCACCGGGCTTGGGGTCATGCTTGCCCTCTCGCCCCTGACCGGGCTTGCGGGCTGCGCCGTCTGGCTTGGGGTTGCGCGGCTGACGCGTATTTCATCCGCCGGAGCGCTGTCGGCCTTTATCGCAATGCCTGTCGTCATCCTGGCGCTGTATGGCTTTTCCTTCCAGACATCGCCCAAGCCGCTGGCCACAGTGCTGATCAGCCTGCTGGTGCTGGCCCGCCACCATGAAAACATCGGCCGTATCCTCAGCGGCACGGAACCCAGGGTCGGTGAGAAAAAACGCTAGGACACGGCCTGGCCCCTCATCAAGGCCAGGACCTGGTTACGGGCCTGAAGCAGGGCCCTTGCGGAATCCCGGGCGCAATTTGGGGTGGACCCCGGGCTGCAATCCAGCCCGGCAACGGGGGCCGGGCGTAAGGCTGGTTTCCCGAGCATCGACATGAACAGCCTTGCCGCCTGCCTGCGTCTGGCCCGAACCGAACAGATCGGCCCGCGAAGCTGGCGGCGGCTGGTAGCCCAGCATGGCTCGGCCCAGGCAGCGCTCGACGCCCTGCCCGGGCTTGCCGCACGGGGCCGGCGCCCTGTCATCATTCCCCCACCCGATGCCATCGCGCGTGAAATAGAGGCCACGTTCAAGCTGGGCGGGCATATTCTCACCCTGCTGGACCCCGCCTATCCCGCGCTTTTATCCCAGGTGCCGGACGCACCCCCGGTGCTGAGCGTGCTGGGTGACATCGCCTGCCTGGGCCAGCCCGCCATAGCCCTTGTGGGGGCGCGCAATGCCTCCGCCCCCGGCTTGCGGCTGGCCGAAAGCCTGGCCGCCGAACTGGCGGCTGCGGGGCTGGTGGTGGTATCCGGCCTTGCGCGGGGTATTGATTCGGCGGCCCATCGGGGTGCGCTGTTTCGCCAGGGGCTGACAATCGCCGCCATAGCCGGTGGGCTGGACTGCCCCTACCCGCCTGAAAATACGGGCTTGCAGGCCCGCATTGCCGAACAGGGCGCTGTCGTGACCGAGGCCCCCTTGGGCACCACCCCGCTGGGCCGCCATTTCCCGCGCCGCAACCGCCTTATCGCAGGGCTGACGCTCGGCTGCGTGGTGGTGGAAGCCGCCCTGCATTCGGGCACGCTGATCACCGCCCGCATGGCCGCCGATTACGGGCGCGAAGTTTTTGCCGTGCCCGGCTCGCCCCTGGACCCGCGCTGCCGGGGCAGTAACGACCTGCTGCGCAAGGGCGCGGTGCTGACCGAAATCGCAGCCGATATCGTGCAGCACCTGCCCCCGCTCGACATCCGCACCGGCACGGCGGGCGCCTCGCCCACAGGCACAACCACCTTGTCCCCTCCCCCGTCTTCCGTTGCGCCCTCCAGCGCAATCGCCGTCCCGCCGACTGCCATCGCCGCTGCATCCGCCCCCGACACCGCCCGGCCTGTCCGCGCGGGACACACACCAGGCATGCCAGACCTGTTCGTGCCCGCCGATGCCGAACCCGCCGCAGGGGCCACGCCCGAACACGGCAAGAAGGCAGCACGTGCGGCGCAGGTCCCCTCCGCCACCCCTGTTTCGGGCCCGATTTCGCCTTCCGGGCGGCAGAGTTGCGTGCTCGATCTTCTCTCCATTACGCCCATAGCTGTTGACGATCTGGTAAGGCGCTGCCAGTTCTCGGTTTCTGCCGTTCTGATCGCGCTCACCGAACTTGAGCTTTCGGGCCGCGTCATTACCTATCCGGACGGCCGGGTAGGCCTTGCCGGCACACAGGCGGACGAGCGGGCGTAAACGAGTAGATAAGTGCGCTGCCTCCGGGCAGGTCGGAGTGAGTATGACTGACGTTGTTGTGGTCGAGTCGCCAGCCAAGGCGAAAACGATCAACAAATATCTGGGCGATGGATATACGGTGCTGGCGTCGTTCGGCCATGTGCGCGACCTGCCGCCCAAGGACGGATCGGTGCGGCCGGACGAAGGCTTTGCCATGTCCTGGCAGTCGGACGAACGCGGCACCCGGCAGGTGAGCGCGATCATCAAGGCGCTCAAGGGCGCGCGTCATCTCTATCTCGCCACCGACCCGGACCGTGAGGGCGAAGCCATTTCGTGGCATGTCCGCGCCATGCTGGAGGAACGCAACGCCCTTAAAGGCGTGGATGTCCAGCGCGTGACGTTCAACGAAATTACCAAAAGCGCGATCCGCTACGCGATGGACCACCCGCGCGAACTGGATTTTCCGCTGATCGAGGCATATCTGGCCCGCCGCGCGCTGGATTACCTGGTGGGGTTCACGCTTTCCCCCGTACTGTGGCGCAAGCTGCCCGGATCGCGCAGTGCCGGGCGCGTGCAGTCCGTCGCGCTGCGGCTGATCTGCGAGCGCGAAGCCGAGATCGAGGTGTTCAAGCCGCGCGAATACTGGAGCATCACCGCTTCCCTGCTGACCCCCACCAACGCGCCCTTCACCGCCCGGCTGACCCATCTGGCGGGCAGGAAGCTGGACCAGTTCGACCTGGGCAACGCGGAACTGGCGGAAGCTGCGAAAAAAGCGGTGGAGGCGGAAGCGCTCAGCGTACGCTCGATCGAGCGGCGCAAGGTGCGGCGCAACCCGCAGCCGCCCTTCACCACCTCCACCTTGCAGCAGGAAGCCTCCCGCAAGCTGGGGATGAGTGCGCAGGGCACCATGCGCACCGCCCAGCAGCTTTACGAAGGGATCGACCTGGGGGGGGAGACGGTGGGGCTGATCACCTATATGCGAACCGATGGCGTGACCATGGCGCAGGAAGCCATACAGTCCATCCGCCAGCATATCGGCCGCCAGATCGGCATGCAGTACGTGCCCGAAAAGCCGCGTGTGTATACGTCCAAGGCCAAGAACGCGCAGGAAGCGCATGAGGCCATCCGCCCGACGGACATTACCCGCACGCCCGATTCCGTGGCCCGGCATCTCAACCACGACCAGCGCCGCCTGTATGAACTGATCTGGAAGCGCGCCATGGCCAGCCAGATGGAATCCGCGGCCCTGGACCAGGTGGCGGTGGATATTTCCGGGCCTTCCGGCCAGACCGTGCTGCGCGCCAATGGCTCCATCATCACGTTCGACGGCTTTCTCAAGCTCTACCGCGAAGGGCGTGACGATACGGACAAGCCCGCCGACGATGACAGCCGCATGCTGCCCCCCATGGCCGAGAAAGACCCGCTGAAGCGTGAAAAGGTCGAGGCGGACCAGCACTTCACGCAGCCGCCGCCGCGCTATTCCGAAGCGTCGCTGGTCAAGAAAATGGAAGAGCTGGGCATTGGCCGCCCGTCCACCTACGCCTCCATCCTGACCGTGTTGCAGGACCGCAGCTACGTGCAGCTTGAAAACCGGCGCTTCGTGCCCGAGGCGCGCGGGCGGCTGGTCACGGCGTTCCTGGTGTCGTTTTTCGAACGCTACGTGGATACCGGCTTTACCGCCAATCTTGAAGAACTGCTGGACGATATTTCGGCCGGCCAGGCGCAGTGGAAAGATGTCCTGTCCTCCTTCTGGCAGGATTTTTCCAAGGCCGTGGCCGACACCAAGGACCTGACGATTACCGACGTGCTCAACGCGTTGGACAAGGATCTGGGGCCGTTCTTCTTCCCGCCCCGCGCGGATGGGTCTGACCCGCGGCACTGCACCTCCTGCGGGACGGGGCGGCTGGGGCTCAAGCTCGGGCGGTATGGCGCGTTCATCGGCTGTTCCAACTACCCCGAATGCCAGTACACCCGCCGCCTGACGGTCGACAGCGCGGAAGATGGCGAAAACGGCGGCACGCTCAAGGACGGCATGCGGCTTTTGGGCCAGCACCCCGAAACGGGGGAGGACATTACCGTCCGCCAGGGGCCGTGGGGGCTTTACGTGCAGCAGGGCGAACCCGACCCCGCCGACAAGAAGGCCAAGCCACGCCGCGCATCCCTGCCCAAGGGCATGGACGGGCAGAGTATTACGCTCGACCAGGCGGTGGGGCTGCTGTCCCTGCCCCGGCTTGTGGGCATTCACCCCGAAACGGGCGAACCGATCGAAGCCGGGCTGGGCCGCTTTGGCCCCTACGTGAAAATGGGCGCGGTCTACGGATCGCTGGACAAGGATGACGATGTCCTGACCGTGGGGCTGAACCGCGCGGTGGACGCACTGGCCAAGAAACTGGCCTCCATCCGCACATTGGGCAACCACCCCAAGGACAGCGAGCCGGTCATGGTGCGCAAGGGCCGCTTCGGCCCCTATGTGCAGCACGGCCAGATGATCGCCACCCTGCCGCGTGGCACGGATATGGACGATGTCACGCTGGATCAGGCCGTGGCCCTGCTGGTGGAAAAAGGCAAGCCGCTGAAAGGCAAGGCCGGGGCGAAAAAGGCGGCACCCAAGAAAAAAGCCGCCGCCAAGACGACCAAGACCGCCGCCAGCAAAACCACCACCGACAAGGCCACCACGGGCAAGGCCAGCACAGGCAAGACCAGTGCTGCCAAGACGGGTGCTGCCAAGACCAGTACCGCCAAGACAGGCACAACCAGGGCAGGAACCAAGACGGCGAGCCGGACAGCCGCCAAAGCCACGACCGCAACCTCTGCGGGCGAAGGCGAGGCCAAGCCCAGGGCGCGCAAGACCGCCGCCACCAAGCCTGCCGCCACGCGGACAAAGAAAGCCGACTGAGCATCATGGCTTACGGGGCTGAACGAACGGCCCCGCCCTGCGCGGCGGCCGTGCTGGCCGTACTGCGCGGGGAAAACGCGCCCGGGGTGCCGCCCTCGACATCCGCAGGCATGCGGGCGGGGAATCCCCCCAGTAAGCCCATGGGTGGCCAGGCGGGTGGTTCCGTGGGCACACCCCTGGGGCTGTCGGATATCCTGCGCGCCCTTGGCCTGCCCGTGGGCCGCAAGGCTGCGCTGAAAACGCTGCTGCATGACCTGGCGGTGTCTGGCGCGCTCATCGACCTGCCGCCCAACCGCCTGAAAGCCGCCATCGGCCTGCCGGAGGTCGCGCGCCTGCGGGTCACTGCGATCGCGGCCAACGGCACGGCACAGGGTTTTCTGCCCGACTACCCCCGCACCCCGCGCGCCACCCTGCTGGCCCCCCCGCCCGACTGCCCGGCCCTGCTGCCTGCGGATCTGGTCCTTGTCCGCCTGCGGCCCGCCGATGGGCCGCGCCTGCGTGAGGCACGCGGCCTGCGCCTGCTGGAAGGGGCACCGCGCCAACTGGCCGTCACGGCCGTAGCCGCGGCAGATGACGCCCCCGCAACGCTGATGGCGTGCGATGCACGCCTGGCGGCGCCCTTGCACGACGCCACGCCCCCGCCGGCAGGCAGCAGCGTTGCGGCCAATGGCATTGCCCCTCCCGTTCCTCCTCTGGCCCCGGGGGAAATCGCACTGGCCGACCTCCGGCCCGGGGCGGGGCAGCCGTATCGCATATGCCTGCACACACGTCTGGGCCATGCCGATGCCCCCGGCATGGCCGCACGGCTGAGCCTGCTGACCCATGACGCGCCAGTCGCGTTCTCCGCCGCCGCGCAGGAGGAAGGAAAACGGGTGCAGCGGGCCGCCACGGCCATGCAGGGGCGTTCGGCGCAGGACTGGCAGGCACAGGGCCGCCAGGACCTGCGCCACCTGCCCTTTGTGACCATAGACGACGCCACCGCACATGATTTTGACGATGCCCTGTGGGCCGAACCGGCGGGGGACGGATGGCGGCTGGTCGTGGCCATTGCCGATGTCAGCCATTACGTGGCCGAAGGCTCGGCACTGGACGAACAGGCCCGCGCCCGGGGCACATCCATTTACCTGCCCGGCCAGGTGGTGCCCATGCTCCCGCCCAGCCTGTCGGAGGATGCATGCTCCCTCCTGCCCGGCCAGGACCGGCTCTGCCTGTTCGTTGACATGCATGTCGGCGCGGATGGCACGCTTGGCCAGTGCCGTCTGGGGCGGGGGGTCATGCGCAGTGCCGCCCGCTTGACCTATGAGGACACACAACACGCCCTGGACGGCGCCGGCCTGCCCGCTGGCCATGCCATCCATGCCCTGCCCACAGCCCTGCTACCCACCCTGTGGGCGGCAAGCCACGCCCTGGCCCAGGCCGACACCCGCCGCGGGGCCACCCGGCAGGACGAAACCGCCTGGACCGTAACGCTGGACGATGCGGGCCTGCCCGTGGCGTTCACCCAGCGCCAGCGCCTGCCGGCCCATGACCTGGTGGCGGCGTGCATGATCGCAGCCAATGCCCGTGCCGCCACCATGCTGCATGACCACCAGCTTGGCGGGCTGTTCAGAATCCACGCCGCCGCTACGGCTTCAACACCCCGGCCCATGGCCTGCTACAGTGCCACACCTGCGCGGCATGCGGGGCTCAGCCTGCCGCTTTACGCGCATTTCACAAGCCCCATCCGCCGCTACGCCGATCTGTTGAACCACCGCCTGCTCAGCGCGTTATGCGAGTCCGCCCCCATCGCCGGGGGCCCGCTTTCCCCCCCGCGCAACGTTGCACAACGGCAACAGGGTGTGGCCACACTTGCAGTGCACCTGAACTTTACCCAACGCCGCGCGGACCAGATCGGGCAGGACTGCCAGAACCGCCTGGCCGCACTTTTCCTGGCCCCGCAGGTGGGCAAGTGCGTGAGTGTCCATGCCATGACAGCAACGCGGAACGGCCTTCGCGTGCGATTGACGAAAACCGGAACTCCGTCTTTTCTTTCCTGGTCAGCTTTTCCTTCCCGCAGGGACGGGCCTGACGACTCGCTGCACGGCGGCGCCGCGCCACGCCGTTTCACCCCTGATGGGGGCGGGAGCGTATTTTCAGCAGTTCTGCTGGCAACCTGCCCGGCGCGGGGCACTGTAGTTCTGGCTTCTCCCACTCATGCGTGCTGACCTGCCTTTTCGTAGCGCCTGCGCCCTTCGCGGCTTGCCCGCACGCAGTACGCCCGTACGCGGCCCGTCCCTTCGGGGCGTGCCTGCAAGGGGAGTATCCGCACGGCATGGGCGTGTACGGGGGCCGCGCGCACGGGCCCTGCCGCTCTATGGCCTGCCGGTCATGATTGTCGCGGTCCTGCTGCTCTGCCAGCCCGCCACCCTGCACGCGCAGGATGAAAGCCCGGGGCAGAGCCCCTTCACCCCGCCCAGCACACCGCCAGCGGGCTCAGGAGCGGCTCCCGCACCTTCCCCCACAGGGCGGGCCGGCAAGGTGGCCGGAGCTGCCTCCACCGCCACGCAGGCACCCGCCAGCCAGCCGGACGGGAACGCGGCCGCCACCGTGGTCCCCTCGGTCGTTTCCGCCCCCGTCGGGGCAATGGACGCAAAGGCGGCTGCGGGCGCGTCGGCCACCCCCGGAGCCAGCCTGCCCGATGCGGCGGGAGGGGGCGCACCGGCTGTTCATTCTTCCACCGCTGCCACCACGCCCGGTGCAAATTCCGCTGCCAATGGTGCTGGGGAAAATGGCGCCGCCGCTGGTAGCGCAACTTCGGGAAATGCCGCCGCCGGGAACACATCTGCGAATGCTACGGCGGGAAATGGTGCAGCGGGGGGTAGTTCTTCGGGGAATGCGACTTCGGCGGATGGTTCTTCCACAGCCGGCGCGCCCCCCGGTTCCGCCGCAACTGGCCCTGCTACGGTTGCTGAGGCCAGTGCTCCGGACCAGCCGCCCGCGAGCGACCTGCCGCTGATCCGCTCGGTTATCGGCACGGCACTCCAGTTCCTGGGGCCGCGCACGCTTGAACCGCATAGCAGCCGGGACTTCACCCTATGGGGGCTGGGGTGCCTGACGGCACTCGACCCCTCACTGGCCTTCGATACACGCGGGGCGGATATCCAGCTTTTATCCGGGCAGAGCCATCTGCTGTCACGCCCTGCCCCCGCACAGGACAATATCGACGGCTGGGCGCAGCTTGCCACCGATTTCCTCGATACGGCGCGCGCGCATTCCGATGCGGTGCGCACCGCCAGCCGTGACGACCTGCTCCAGGCGTTTTTTGACGAGCTGTTCAATCATCTCGACCCCTATTCGCGCTATATCGGCCCGTCCTCCGCCGCCACGGACCGCGAAGCCCGTATCGGTGGAGAAGCCGATGCCGGGGTCACCTTGGCGCAATCGGGCAAGCATGTGGTCATTGCCGCGATCAACGCCAACGGACCGGCCTGGCCCGCCGCGATCGAGACGGGGGACCGGATTTTAGCGGTCAACAACCGCTCCACCGCCGGCCAATCCGCCGCCACGGTCAGCCAGTGGCTGTGCGGGCCAGAGGATTCCCGGCTGGTGCTGCGCCTGCTTACCCCGGGGCAGGCCCGGGCCCGCACGGTGGTGCTGCGGCGCGCCAAGGTCCCGCCCGAGACGGTTTTCGCCTTTGCCAGCGGCTCCATCATCGTGCTGCGCATTACCGCGTTTTCATCCGACACGGCCGAGGAACTCAGCCAGTATCTGGATCAGGCGACCCAGGCCCCGCACCTGAAAGGGCTTATCATCGACCTGCGCGGCAACCGCGGCGGCGTGCTCCAGCAGGCCGTGACGGCGGCAGCCCTCCTGCTCGACCACGGCGTTGCCGCCGTTACCAGCGGGCGCGACCCGCAGGCCAACCATATCTGGGCCGTGCAGGGCGGAGACATGACCGGCGGGCTGCCCATTACCATCCTGGTCGATGGCCGCACGGCCAGTGCGGCCGAAATCCTGGCCGCGGCCCTGGCCGACCACCGGCGCGCGGTGGTGATCGGCAGCGCAACACTGGGCAAGGGGCTGGTGCAGACCGTGGCCCAGTTGCCCGATGAAGGGGAACTGTTCGTGACCTGGAGCCGTGTCATCGCCCCGCTGCACTGGCCCTTGCAGGGGCTTGGCGTCATGCCCCAGATCTGCACCAGCCTGGGCGAGGCCGACCTGGCCCGCACGCTGGCCGACCTGCCCACAGGCCGCCTGGACAGCCAGGCCGCGGTCGCGGCGTCCCGCGCGGCGCGCTATCCGCTGCCGGTGTCGCGCATCCTGGCCATTCGCAAGGCCTGCCCGGCAGCCTTGGGGAGCGATCGGGACCTGAACGTGGCCCGCGCTTTGCTGGAAAACCCGGCCTGGTACAAAACCGCGATTGCCGCCATCCCCGATGAGGCGGCGTCAGCCCCCATCCTGTCCACCAATAACTGACGGTGGACATGGCCCCGCCCCCGCGCCTGCGCAGCGACCTGATCGCCCGCGCCATCATACGCCAGTCCGCCATGGACGGGCGCATGGCCGTGATCGCCCGCAAGGGCGACGCGGATGCGGGCAGTATTCTGGTGGTGCTCAATGGCAGGGGGGGTCAGGGCGTCGTACTCAGCCAGACACGAACACAAGATGGTGAGAATGCCTGGCTGCGGGCCACGGGGCCGGACCCGGTAGGGGAAAGCGAAGTGCAGGACTATGTCGCGCGCCAGCTTCGTTACGATCCCGATCTATGGGTGCTGGAGATCGACGCGGCCGATTTCAGCCCTCCGTTTCAAGCAATACTGCTTTGATACAGGCAGATACATTGTGACCTATGTCACACGGATGCACGATTTATTGCCGACAAAAACGGCCCGTTTGGGCAAACTCGCCCTTCTGCCTGTTGCGCCGCGGCCAACTTTACAGCAAAGAAGGCAAGCATGTGTGCCGTCCTTTCACCTGACGTCGGACCCGACGTATCGCACTGCCACAGCGGGGAGAAAACCATGAAGCCGCGCCAGACTCTGCTCGCGCAAACGCTGCTTTCTGCGCCCCTGGCCGCTGGGCTTCTGTTTTTTGCCGCCGCTGCGCACGCGCAGCCGGTGCAGGGTCTGTACGTATCGGGCGAAGGGGGGGCGACGTTCAACCAGGACCAGCGTGTCCGCGCGAACACAGCCTTCCCCAGCGGGCGCGACAAGTGGAGAACGGGTGGGGTGGGCATTGGCGCGCTCGGCTGGGGCCTGGGCAACGGCTTTCGGGTCGAGGTCGAGGGCGATTACCGCAGCATGGCCTACAGGGGGCTTGGGAACGACGCGGTGCAGACCCAGGCGGGCGGTCGCCGCCAGACCTATGGCGTCATGGCCAACGCGCTGTTCGACATGGATGTGGGCAGCCCCTACATCTTCCCCTATTTCGGTGCGGGCATAGGCTATGGGTGGACGGCCCTGCGCACGTCGCTGACCATGCCGAACAACCAGTTGAACGAGCATGTGGGCGGCACGTTCGGCAATTTCGCCTATCAGGGCATTTTCGGCATGTCCTTTCCCCTGCCCGGCGCTGTCGGCCTGTCGGCCACGGCGGAATACCGGTTCTGGACCATGCTGGGCCCGCAGTCGCATACGGCTTCTGGCTGGGGCACGGTTGGCGGTTCCCTGGGCGGGATGAGCCAGACACACGCCTATTCCTTCGCCAGCAGCAACCACGACACCAAGACCGACTTCAACCATTCGCTCATGCTGGGCCTGCGGTATGAATTCAACCCGGCACCCCCGCCGCCCCCGCCCGCCACGGCACCCGCCGTGCCCGCACCCCAGGCCACGCGCAGCTACCTGGTCTTTTTCGACTGGGACAAGTCGGAACTGACCGATCGGGCGCGCGCCATCGTCAACACGGCGGCACAGGCCGCAACCCGCGTGGCGCTGACCCGTATCGTCGTATCCGGCTATACGGATAATTCATCCGCCCATCCGGGTGAGGCTGCGGGGGCGAGCTACAACATGAAACTGTCCCTGCGCCGGGCGGAAGTGGTGAAGGCCGAACTCATGCGCGACGGCGTTGCGGGCTCCACCATCGATGTCCATGCCTATGGGGAAGCCAACCAGCTGGTTGCCACCGGCCCCAACACCAAAGAGCCCCAGAACCGCCGGGTGGAAATCGTCTTCCGCTGAAAACCGGCCTGCACTGACATAAAAAACCGCCCCTTTGCAGGAGGCGGTTTTTTTTATGCCCAATGACCCGGCCGGGCGGGTTACAGCCCGTTAAACAGCGAGGTAGACAGGTACCGTTCCGCAAAGGACGGGGTGATGACTACAATGGTCTTGCCCTTGTACTGATCCTTGGCCGCCAGTTGCAGAGCCGCATGCAGCGCCGCCCCCGATGAAATACCGATGGGAATGCCGTCCAGCCTCGCGCAGCGGCGGGCAGCGGCAATGGCTTCGCGCTCCGTCACGGTCAGCACCCCATCGAGCAGGGCAGTATTGAGGGTGCCCGGACAAAAGCCGGGCCCAATGCCCTGGATGCCGTGCGGACCGGGTTCGTCCCCGTTCAGGATGGCGCTTTCGGACGGTTCGACCCCGAACACCTCAAGCCCCGGGCGGCGCGGCTTGAGCGCCATGGCAATACCCGTGGCCGTGCCGCCGGTGCCCACGCCGGCCACCACCACATCGACCTCGCCCGCCGTATCGGCCCAGATTTCCTCGGCCGTGGTTGCGGCATGCACCGCCGGATTGGCCTGGTTGTCGAACTGATCGGGCATCCAGGCATCGGGCGTTTCGTTCAAGATTTCGTTAGCCCGGGCAATCGCCCCGGCCATGCCCAGGCGCGCGGGCGTCAGCTCCACCTGCGCATCCATCAGCCGCAGCATGCGACGCCGCTCGATCGATGCCCCTTCGGGCATGGTCACGACCAGCCTGTAGCCACGAGCGGCAGCCACAAAGGCCAGGGAAATGCCCGTATTGCCCGATGTGGGTTCCACCAGCAGCGTACGCCCGGGCGTGATCAGCCCCCGGCGTTCGGCATCCAGCACCATGGCGGCGCCGATTCTGTCCTTGACGGAGCCCAGCGGGTTGAAAAATTCCAGTTTCAGCAGCAACCGGCTTTTCAGCTCGTCTTCGTGCATCAGGCGTGGCAGGGCGACAAGCGGGGTGCCGCCAACGACATTCACGACCGAATCGTAAACGCGCCCACGCGGTGCGGCAAAGCCGTATTGCTCGTTTTTCTGCGTTGTCGCTGTCATTCAAAGCCCCGAAAGAACTGTTTACGAGATATGCGTTTATAATACGAAATTACAACGTAGATAAACCGGCATTCTCCTGCTATAGCGTATTCTGGACAGGAAAACAGCAATCTGGCGGGCAGGCATTGCCGCACCACAGCGCATGGCAGGCCATACCGGGCCAAAGGAAGGATACAACCCATGATTCTGCGTCGTGACAGGGCAATGACAGCCGTTCTCATCATGCTGGATGTCGCCTTTTATGCCGGGCGGTCCGGCACTGTCAGTGCTGCGGATATCGCGGAACGCTCGGGCCTGGTGCGCCGTGGAATCGAACCGCTGCTTCAGGCCCTGTCGCGCTCGAAACTGCTGGAGAGCATTCGCGGCCCGCGTGGCGGCTACAAGCTGGGTCGCCCCCGGCGCGATATTTCGCTGGTGGATATTATCGAAGCCGTCGTGGGCGATGACAGCCAGGGCGACGGCGAAAACGCCCCCGGCCCGCTGCTGACCAAGATCATAGAGCCATGTTGGGCAAAGTTCGACCGCAAGCTGACCGAGCAGATGCGCCAGACCACGCTGGAAGACCTGGTACGCCAGGCGGAAAAAGCGGGTCTCAAACGCCCGCTGAGCGAACCGATCACTTTTTCGATCTGAAGGGCCCCAAACCCGCGGGATCGGCCAAGCCGAATCTTTCAGGCCGGAATGGGGGTGGTTTTCACGCCACAAGCCTGTCCAGCCCGGCATGTGCGAGTCGGGCCTGCTAATCTGCCAGGCGGGGTAAGGCCAGGGTACGGCCGCGCTACCGTCGGGCGACAGGTTTTGCCCGGCCCAACCCGCTACCCCGTGCGCCGATCGAACCCGTATGAGCCGGTCGGGATGGTGCGCAGACCCGTTCCACACTCCGCGCCAACCGGGCCCGCATGACGGGCCGGCCGGGCGGGTGGATAGCGGTTATTTCTGGTGTGTCGCAGCCTTGCCGCGGCTGGTCGTCTTTTTCTCTTTCGCACTGGCAGGCGTGGGTGCGCTGACTGCTGGATGCGGAATATACACGCCCGTGGCGTCCACCTGTGCTGTGACCGTCAGGCGTGTGCGCGGCAGGCCGCGACCGGGGATAAGGACGACCGTGAACGTATCCTGCCCCGCATAGCCCAGCGTGGGCGTATAGGTGACATGGGTATTGTCATCGAGCGAATACAGGAACGCCTTGCCGTGATCGGGCGGCGGTGTCACGCCGAAGCTGGCATAAGCCTTGCCATTGGGCTGGGAGATCAGCAGTTCGCACAACCCGTCATCCGAACGGACCGTCATGGTCGTGGAAAGCTGGCCGTCGGCCCCTTTTTGCACCGGCGTTGTCTTGCAGACAGCCGATTTCTTCATGTAACCGAACGGATTGGGAGATCCGAGATGAACAGGGCCACCTGTTGTCGCACAGCCGGCAAGCATACTGCCAGTTAATGCCAGTCCGGCAATTCCTCGTAAGCGCACTCCGCAGCTCCGCTTCATTCTTGTTGAACATGCACCAGCTTCATGCGCCTGCCAGCCACGCCACCGGAACCAGATCTGTCCGTGGTGGCGAACCGTCGCGCAGCGTAAGCCGTGCTTTGCCTTTAAATCATCCCGCACCGGGAAGAAAGGGGCATATCCCCATCCTTTGAGCACGGCTGCATCGCTTTGGCGAGAGCTTTGGCCCTGCTGCATGAAACATAGCGGGCAGCCATGATTTCGCCGCAAACATGGCTCTTAACAGCTACCGCCTTTTTGCGCGGGCACGAGCCTTGTCTGCAGCCCACCATAACGGGCTGGCACCGGCCGGGCCATGGCGCCAAGCTGGCGGGATTGTACCGCGTTCCGGCCCTCCGAACGCCCTGGGGTACACCCGGGAACGCCCCGGGGTACACCCGGGAACGCCCCGGGGAACGTCCTTGGGCAAGCCCGGCGGTGGGCGGGAAGGCGGTATAACAAAAAATACCGGTTTCTTTCTTGCGTGGATACGCTATTGCGTTGTGCTGCATTTGTCGGAGGTACCGTATGTCCTTTTCCCGTCTTCTCGCCGCGGGTGTCCTGGCCGCGGGCATGGTCCATGGCACGATAGCGCTTGCCGCAAGCCCCTGTGGCCATTCCCCCGTGCATGAGGCCTTCAATGTGCTGGGCCTGAAAAGCGAGCTGATGGTGACGGCGCTGTCGTGCAAGACGCAGGACCGCTACAACGACATCGTCGCGAAGTTCCGTCCGATCCTGCTGAAGGAAGAAGACAAGCTCAACGCCTATTTCCGCTCCACCTACGGCCGTAGCGCGCAGCACGAATACGACGACTACATTACCCAGCTGGCCAATGTACAGTCCGAGAAAGGCCTGCAATCGGGCACGATCTTCTGCATGCAGCGCATGGCCATGTATGACGAGGTCAGCGCACTGGAAACGGCGGAAGACCTGTCCAACTATTCCGAAGGCAAGGATGTGGTCCAGCCTGCCTCCTTCGAAAGCTGTGCAGCCCCCGCGGCAACCTTCCGCCCTGCACGCCGGAGTGCGCGCAAGGCCTGACCTGTTCCGGCCCTTGCGCGCGAAATACCGGCCGGGGCCTGAATACAACGCTTGGGGCATGCCATCAGGCCCGGCCATGGCCTGAGAGAGGCCGAACCGCGCCACTGAATGCCCTGTCTTGCACCCAGCCCGAAGCCGGGTGGCCGGAGCGACGCTGGCCCGGGCTGGTGCACCCCACCTTGGCCGTCAAGCGCGACCTGCCGCTCTGGTCCGTCTGTCCGGCGCGCCCTTGTGGGGACCAATCCCTCCGCGCGGTTTGCCCGCAAAAAGACTTTACCAAAAAACAGTTTGCCCGGGCGGTATTACCGCGCTTGACGAATCAACGCCAAAGCAGGACAGACTTTGCGCATGAGCGACCTGTTTTCCGCCCCCCCGCCAGCCCGCAAGCCCGCAGCCTCCCCGACCCGCAAGGCGGAGGCCGAACCCCAGGCCTATGACGCCAGCGCGATCGAGGTGCTCGAAGGCCTTGAGCCCGTGCGCCGCAGGCCGGGCATGTATATCGGCGGCACGGATGAAGGGGCCCTGCACCATCTGGCGGCGGAAATTCTCGACAACTCGATGGACGAGGCCGTGGCGGGCCACGCCACCACCATCGACGTGCGGCTCGATCCCGGCAACCGGCTGAGCGTGCGTGACAACGGGCGCGGCATTCCCGTGGACCCGCATCCGCGCTTTCCCGACCGCTCGGCGCTGGAGGTCATCCTGACCACGCTGCATGCGGGCGGTAAATTTTCCGGCAAGGCCTACGCCACATCGGGCGGCCTGCACGGGGTTGGCTCCTCTGTTGTGAATGCGCTTTCGGCCCGCATGGATGTCGAAATCGCGCGCGACCGTATCGTGTGGCGCCAGTCCTATGAGCGCGGCAAACCGGTCACGGCCCTTGAACAGGTCGGCAACGCCCCCAACCGGCGCGGCACGCAGATCACGTTCCAGCCCGATCCGGAAATTTTCGGCGCCCATGTTTTTGCGCCTGCCCGGCTGTACAAGCTGTGCCGGTCAAAGGCGTTCCTGTTCCGTGGTGTGACCATCCGCTGGTCATGCGATCCCGAGCTTATCAAGGCCGGGGATGACACGCCGGCCGAGGCGGTGCTGCATTTCCCCGGCGGGCTGGCGGACAGCCTGGCGGACGAGCTGGGCCCCAACGCCCCCCTGCTGGCCCCCATCTGGGCGAGTGACGCCCAATTGCCCCCAGCCGCCGATGGTAGCGAAACCGGCAAGGTGGAATGGGCCATAGGCTTTCTTGAAAGCGGCGCTGCCTCCCTTGTGTCGTACTGCAACACCATTCCCACACCGCTGGGCGGCACGCATGAGACCGGCCTGCGCAATGCGCTGGTCAAGGGCTTTCGCGCCTGGGGGGAGCAACGCTCGATCAAGAAAGCGGCCAGCATTACCGCCGAAGACGTGCTGGGCATGATCGCGGCCAGGCTGTCGGTTTTTATCCGTGACCCGCAGTTCCAGGGCCAGACCAAGGAAAAACTGACCACCGCCGAAGCCAGCAAGCTGGTGGAGACCGCCCTGCGCGACCGGTTCGACCACTGGCTGGCGCAAAACCCGCCCCAGGCGGACGCATTGCTGGCCTTTACCATCGAACGGGCCGAAGAACGGCTGCGCCGCCGCGAACAGAAGGACACGCCGCGCAAAAGTGCGACGCGCCGCCTGCGCCTGCCCGGCAAGCTGACCGACTGCACCAAGGAATACGCGCCCGAGACCGAGATTTTCCTTGTCGAGGGCGACTCCGCCGGTGGGTCGGCCAAGCAGGCCCGCAACCGTGAAAACCAGGCCGTGCTGCCGCTGCGCGGCAAGATCCTGAACGTGGCCAGTGCTACGACCGAGAAGCTGCGCGCCAACCAGGAACTGCGTGACCTGATCGAGGCCCTGGGCTGTGGTTCGGGCGACGGATTCGACCTGGCCAAACTGCGCTACGGCCGCGTCATCATCATGACGGACGCCGATGTGGACGGGGCGCATATTGCCTCCCTCCTCATGACGTTTTTCTATCGTGAACTGCCCGAATTGGTACGCAGCGGCCATCTGTACCTGGCCCAGCCGCCGCTGTACCGCCTGACACAGGGGGCGCGCAGCGTGTACGCGATGGATGACGCCGACCGCGACCGCAAGCTGAAAACCCTGTCCAAGGGCCGGGGCAAGATAGATGTGTCGCGCTTCAAGGGCCTGGGGGAGATGCCTCCCGCGGATCTGAAGGAAACAACCATGGACCCGTCACGGCGTACTCTGCTACGCGTCGTGACACCGGTGGAAGAACGGCTTAATACCCGCGAACGGGTGGAAAGCCTGATGGGCCGCAAGCCGGAACTGCGCTTTGCGTTCATTCAGGAACATGCCCGCAGCGTGGACGAACTTCTCGATATTTGAAACCAGGACATTCCAGCAAGAATTGAGCTTACGAGCCATGTCGTTTCCTTCTCCTGCCGTATCCGCGCGGGATCGCATGCTGGCACTTCTACAGGTTACGGGCGGCATGATCAGCGTTCAGCTTGGCACATCGCTGGCCAAGCTGCTGTTCCCCGTTTTCGGGGCGGGCAACATGCTGGGGCTGCGGACCTTTTTTGGCTCCGTAGCACTGGTGCTGTTTTTTGGAAGCTGGCGCTGGCACGGGCTTTCTGTGCGGGTTCTGCGCCTGCTGCTGCCCTACGGCATTGCGCTGACGGGCATGAACGCCATGTTCTATCTGGCACTCAACCGCCTGCCGCTGGGCATTGCAGTCGCCATCGAGTTCATTGGCCCGCTGACCCTGGCCTTCCTGAGTTCGCGCCGCGTGACGGACGTGCTGTGGATTGCCGTGACTGTGGTGGGGCTGGCGCTTCTGCTCAAGCCGCAATCGGCCGTAACGCTCGACCTGCTAGGGGTGGGCTACGCGCTTGTCGGGGCGGGGTTCTGGACCAGCTATATCGTCATCTGCCGCAAGCTTGCGCATAAGGTGCCGCCCGGCCATGCCTGCGCGGTGGGCATGGGCATAGGGGGGGTCATCCTGCTGGTGCCCTGCACCCTGCCCGCACTGGCCATTGGCCTGCACCAGCCCACCATGCTTGCGCTGAGTATCGTGGTCGCTCTCAGTTCCTCCGCCCTGCCCTACGCGCTGGAAATGCGGGCCATGCACCGCCTGACCACACGCGAATTCGGCCTGCTCTGCAGCCTTGAGCCTGTTTGCGCCACGTTGTCGGGCACCCTGCTGCTGCACGAAATCCCTTCGCTGCGCCAGTTATGCGGTATTTTATGTATCGTCACCGCCTCCGCCGGAATCGTGCTGGGTCCAAGCCAGAACCGTAAAGAGGCCCTACCGTCCGAACTGCCCGAATTGCTGGATTAAGAGGCGACCAACGTCTGCGCCGGGCAGACGGGCAAAAGCCCCTTCACGCTAGAGCAGAGAGGCGAGCATGGGCAGCCGCACGGCGACGAACATGCCCTGCGCGTCTGCCCCCCTGACAGAGCCGACTGGCAGAGCCGATCCGGCCTGTCATCCAGCCAGCCGGAACCCGGGCACCCCGATCTTCTGTTTGCAGCATGTCAAAGAAAAGGGCAGGACCGGGTCTGCCCCCATCCTGCCCCAACTGGCTTGCCCCTGGGGGAAACTCCCCCAAGGATCGCGGTTGGTGGCCCTTACCGGCTGGCCAGCTTGACGACATCCGGCGCGTGAACCGGGTGGAGCACCCCGCCATGTGTGGCGGCCGATGCCGCAAGTCCGTCCCCCATGGCTGAACCATGCACGGCCTGCATCACCACCGGGTCGAACAGGCGGGTGAAGCTGCCGGGGTGCACGCCCATCCATAATGTGACCACCGCCAGGGGCACCAGCACGGCCATTTCGGCCGCCGTCAGGTCACGCAGCAGCCCGACAGTGCCCTTTACGCTGCCGAACAGCACCCGCCGATAGAGCGAGAGCATGTAGACCGCGCCCATGATCATGGTGCCACCCGCCAGCAGGGCGACCCAGATGGAGACATGCACCGCCCCCATCAGCACCAGCAACTCACCCACGAAGGAGCCCGTGCCCGGCAGGCCCACATTGGCCATGGTGAACAGCATGGCCAGCAGGGACAGGACGGGCATCTGCCGCGCCACACCACCCAGGGCCGAAATCTGCCCGGTTTCCGCCCGCCATGCGACAGCGGCCACGCAGAAGAACAAGGCCGCGATCACCACGCCATGGGACAGCATCTGGAAAATGGCGCCGTCGATCCCTTCGGCCGTCAACGTGAACAGCCCGACCGCGATCATGCCCATATGCGAGAAGGACGAATACGCGATCATGCGTTTCATGTCGGTCTGGGCGAAGGCGACAAAGGCCGCGTACAGAATGGCCACCACGCCCAAAGCCAGAACGTAAGGGGCGAACAGGCGCGCCGCATCGGGGAACATCAGCACGCCAAAGCGCAGCAGGCCGTAAGCCCCGGTCTTGGACAGAACGCCCGAAAGCATGGCCGAGGCCGGCGTCGGCGCTTCGGAATACGCATCGGGCAGCCAGCCATGCAGGGGAAAGAGCGGCAGCTTGACCCCGAAGGCAAGAACGAAGGCCAGAAGCAGCCAGCCTTGCAGGGGCTGCGAAAAACCCGCCTGCATCAGGGCGGGAATATCGGTCGTGCCCGCATGCAGCCACATGGTGATCAGCCCGACCAGCATGAACAGCGAGCCACCGAAGGTGAACAGGAAGAACTGGAGCGACGCCCAGACCCGCTTGGGCCCGCCCCAGATCCCGATCATGAGACTGCCCGGAATAAGGGTCGCTTCGTAAAAGACGTAGAACAGCACCAGGTCCTGGGCGGAAAACAGGCCGAACAGGGCGGTTTCGAGCAGCAGCATGGCGGCGACGAAGTCGCGCCCCTGCGTCTGCACGCTGCGCCAGCCCGCACCCAGGGCAAGCGGGGTCAGGAACGCCGTCAGCAGGATGAACACCAGGCTGATGCCGTCTATCCCCGTATGGTAGGTAATGCCGTAATCGCCCATCCAGCGCAGGCGCGTTTCAAACTGCACGCCGGGCACGGTCGGGTCGAACCAGAGCCAGAGCAGAACGCTCAGCCCCAGGGTCAGGAGGGTTGTCCACAGGCCAAGCCAGCGTGCGGTGCGATCCCGGTCCTCGGTTCTGCCGGGACACAGGAACGCCACCAGCGCACCGGCGAGGGGGAGATAGGTTATCAGCGAAAGGAGGATCGGCTGCACGACTTCACCTACCGTAGGTTGGATGACAGAGTGCTAGAATACTTGCGCCATTTTAGGGCCATAGGCCAGCATGTGGCAGTTCACGTTCTGCCGACCACGGCTTTTGTGCTTGCAGGCGGGCCCCAGACCCGGTGGGGGATGGCGGGCACGGGAGTGTCCGGGATCCCCCTTTTTTGCAGCCTTTCCATGCGGCCTTTTTCAGCGGCGGCCGAACAGTTTTTCCAGATCGGTGCGGCTCAGCTTGAGCCAGGTCGGCCGGCCGTGCGAACACGTGCCGGCGCGTGGCGTGGCCTCCATCTGCCGCAGCAGGGCGTTCATTTCCTCCGCCGTCAGCCTGCGCCCGGCGCGAATGCTGCCATGGCAGGCCATGCGGGCGATCACGGCATCCAGGCGGCCGTCAAGGGCTGCCATTTCGTCGGGGGCGCCGTGTTCGTCCCGCTCCAGTTCATCGGCCAGATCGCGCAAAAGGCCCGATGCATCGGTGCCCCCCAGCATGGCGGGCAAGGCGCGCACCAGCACGCAATCCCCGCCAAAGGCTTCCAGTTCCACCCCGAGTCTCTCCAGCACGGGCTGGCAGGCCAGCAGGCTTTCCACCTGCGCGCGGGGCAGGTCCACCACATCGGGCACCAGAAGGCGCTGGGCCTGCACCCGCCCGCCCAGAAACTGCGCGCGCAGGCGTTCATGTGTCAGCCGTTCATGAGCGGCATGCTGGTCCACCAGAACCAGGCTGCCATCCGCCGCTACGGCCAGGATATAGGTGTCCAGCACCTGTGCGACCGCCGCCCCGAGCGGATGCGCGCCACCGGGATCGGCGACAAACGCGCTGCCAGCGTCTCCATCCCCCGCAGGCGAGCCCTCCCCCCCTGGCGGCAGCGTGAAGTGGGCATCTGACGCGCCGGGCAGAACTGCCGGGTAAGCAGGGGCGATCGTGCGGGCCTGTGGCGTATCCCCGAATTGCAGGCGGGATTCGGCAAAGCCCGAGGTCGCATCGCCCCCCTGCCCGGCCTGAAGGGAATGCATCTCGCCCACGGACGAGCCAAGGGACAGACCGGAAGATGCCGCCGGGGGTTCCCCATGGGACGACCCGCCCGGCCCCCCGGTCATCGCCCCGCCAGGGCCAGGTGAAAAGCGCGCCATGTCGGGCGTGGTCAGGGGCCGGTTTTCGGGCGGGTACCAGATTCGCGCCCCGCGGGAGGCAGCGGAGAATACCGGCCGCACCCCTGCGACACCCGCCCCGTGTTCGAGCGCGCGCTGGATGGTGCCGATCACGAGCGAGCGGACCGCCGCTTCATCCGCAAAGCGCAGTTCGGTCTTGGCGGGGTGGACGTTCACATCCACCATGGTGGGCGGCACGTTCAGCATGATGGCCACGACCGGATGGCGACCCGCCTCGATAACCCGGCGATAGGCCACGCGTACCGCCGTGCGTAGCACGGGGTCCACCACCGGCCGGCCGTTCACCAGCATGAACTGCCCGCTGGCCGTGGCCCGGTGCAGGGATGGCGGGCAGATGAACCCTGTCAGGGTCATGCCATCGCGCGCACCTTCTATGCTGATAAGCTCGTCCGTCTGGCTGGCGTCGAGCAGGGCCGCCGCCCGCGCGGCCATGTCCTGGGCGGGCAGGTCCAGCACCACCCGGCCATCAAGCACGAAGCGCAGGGCTGTCTGCGGCACGGCCAGCGCCAGCCGCCGCACCACGTTTTCGACATGGCGGCCTTCGACACGGGCACTTTTAAGGAATTTGCGTCGGGCGGGGGTTGCGAAAAACAGGTCCTCCACCACCACGGTGGTGCCTGGCGCACCGGCTGCGGGTTCGGGCGGGCTTGTCGCCCCGCCATCCACCCTGATCCGCCACGCCCCCGCCTGTTCCGTCCCTTGCCGGGCGGGCTGCGTGAGGCTGCGGCGGCGCGAGGTAATGCTCAACCGCGCGGCTGCCCCGATGGAGGGCAGGGCCTCCCCCCGGAAGCCGAGGGTCGCGATATGGACCAGCGTTTCGTCACGCAGTTTGGAGGTGCAGTGCCGCTCCACTGCCAGGACCAGATCGTCAGGCGTCATGCCCACGCCATCGTCGGTGACGATAATGCGTTCCACCCCGCCGCCTGCAAGGATGATTTCCAGCCGCTTCGCCCCGGCATCTATGGCGTTTTCAGCCAGTTCCTTCACGGCGGCGGCCGGGCGTTCTATGACCTCGCCCGCGGCAATGCGGTTGACGATCACCTCGGGCAGGCGCCTGACCGGCTGGGACCGCGTGGCTGTGGGGGCATCGGCCCCGGCGGGGGCGGCCAGATCCGGGCCGCGCCGGGCCGATCCCGTCAGGAGAGGGTGTTCAGGACCGGATTTATTGGCGGGCATTCGTGGTGGGGGTAGCACCCTTCGTGGGCGGCTTGCCCAGTGCTGCGTTGGTTTTCAGCCGCTGGTTCTCGGCCTTGGCATCCACCACGGTGCCCGAATGCCCACCTTTCCAGAACATCAACTGCTCGACAAAGCCGGAACCGGAAGACGCCAGTTCCCCCGTATCCACCGTATCGGACGCGGCGGCGGCTTCGTTCACCAGAATGGTCTGGCCTTCGCTCGTATCGCCGTTGGTGCCGCGCAGCGCCACATCGGGGGAGAGCGTTTCAAGCGCTTGCAGGCGTTCGCTTTCGTCCTGGCGGCGTTCGTCCCCGTTGCGGGTGGGCTTGGCCAGTTCATCGGATGTGGGCATGGAAAGCGGGGCACGGGTCGTGACGGTGTATTCGTCGGGCATGCTGCGTTCCAGCCCGAACGCCCGCGCGGCGTCGGTGCCCGAACAGCCGCTGAGCATGACGCAGCTACCAAGCAGCAGCAACGGAGAAACCAGGGTTGAAACACGGCGCGCCATCATCTGCTTTCTACTCATCCTGAAAAAAGCCGCAGGGACCGTCTGCGGGCTGGCTGTCCTTGAAGAGGACGATCATTGAGATGCCTTGCTCCCGCCCGACAGGGAATTCTGAAGCAGCAGCACGCATACCGAACACACTATAGCCGAATCAGCGACGTTGAACACATACCAAGACCAGCCGAATGCATGTGCGTGCACAAAATCCACCACCGCGCCGTAGCGCACGCGGTCGATGGCGTTGCCCACGGCCCCGCCGGCCACCGCCCCCACGCATATCGCGGTCAGCCTGCTGGGGGTGCGGAACATCCACACCAGCAGAGCGGCCGCGACCACCAGAGAGATCACCGAGAACACGACACGCCCGGCCCCGCCCAGCCCGCCGAACATCCCGAATGTCACGGCGTGGTTCCACACCATGGTGAAGTTCAGGAACGGCAGCAGCCGCACGGAACCCTTGTCGGGCAGGTCCAGCCCGTAGAGAATCCAGTATTTGCTCAACTGGTCGGCCGAAAGGACAAGGGCCAGGGCCAGAAGGCCCAGACCGAAGGGCCGCAGCATGAAGGGCCTGCGCATGACCTGAACGCTCACGCGCCCACCGGGGGTTCGCCCGTTGCAGGTTCAGTCATCGGGGTGTTGGCGGCCTGCTCCACCACATCCGCGCAGCGCAGGCACAGGCCGGGATAGTCGGCACGGGTGCCGGTTTCGGGCAGCACCTTCCAGCACCGCGCGCATTTTTCGCCCTCGGCCACGCGCACGACGGGCGCGCCATGCAGTTCGCCCCCTTCCTCGCCCTGCACATAGACAGAGGACGACGTCGGATCGATCACCACATCCACATGCGAGACAATGGCCAGTTCGCTCCAGTCCACACCCGCGAACAGCGCGGCTTCCTCCTGCGAGAGGGTCAGTTCCACCTGTGCCTGGAGCGATGAACCGATCAAGCCGTTCCGGCGCGCGCCCTCGATCTCGGTGGTGATGACACGGCGCACACCGCGAATGCTGGCCCAGCGTTCTTCCAGTTCGGGGTTCATCCATTCCACCGGCATGTCCATGAAGGCCTGTTCATGCACGCTGGTTTCGGTCCCGAAGCGCGCGGCCCAGGCTTCCTCCGCCGTGAACACCAGAACCGGGGCCAGCCATGTGCTCAGGCAGCGATGCAGGATATCCAGCACCGTGCGCACCGCGCGGCGCGTGGGGCTGGAAGGCGCGTCGCAATACAGCACGTCCTTGCGGATATCGAAGTAGAAGGCCGAAAGATCGGTCGTGCAGAAGCCGTGCAGGGCCGGATACACGCCAACCCATTCATGGGTTTCCACCGCACGGGCCATCAGCCCCGACAGTTCGGACACACGGTGCAGCACCCAGCGTTCAAGCTCGGGCAGTTCGGCGTAGGGCACGGTTTCGGCTTCAGTAAATCCGTCCAGCCCGCCCAGCAGCCAGCGCAGCGTGTTGCGCAGGCGGCGATAAAGCTCGCCCTGCTGCTTGAGAATTTCCTTGCCGATTCTCAGATCATCATTGGTGTCGGAATTCATCACCCACAGGCGCAGCACGTCCGCACCCAGGCTGTCGTTCACGTCCTGCGGGGCCACGACATTGCCCAGGGACTTGGACATCTTGCGGCCCTGTTCGTCCAGCACGAAGCCGTTGGTCACCACCGCCTTGAACGGCGCCACACCGCGCGTGCCCACGCTTTCGAGCAGGGAGGACTGGAACCACCCGCGATGCTGGTCCGACCCTTCCAGATACAGGTCGGCGGGAAAGCTCAGCCCCGGCCGCCCCAGCACGAAGGAATGGGTGGACCCGCTTTCGAACCAGACATCGACAATATCGAAAACCTGATCGTAATCCTCGGCCTTGCGCTCTGCACCCAAAAAGCGTTCGGGCGGTGAACTGTACCACGCATCCGCCCCTTCGGTGCGGAACGCATCGACAATGCGGGCCATGACCGCGGCGTCGCGCAGGACCTCGCCCGTGCGTTTTTCCACGAACACGGCAATGGGCACGCCCCATGCGCGCTGGCGGCTGATGCACCAGTCAGGCCGGGTGCGCACCATGGAGGTCAGTCGGTTGCGGGCCTGGGCGGGCACGAAGGTGACGTTTTCAAGCGCCTTGAGCGCGTTTTCGCGCAAGGAGTCCTCGCCATCCATGCGGATGAACCATTGCGGCGTGGCCCGGTAGATGACCGGCGCGCGCGACCGCCAGGAATGCGGATAGGAATGCACGATCTGCCCGCGTGCGATCAGCCCGGCAGGGGCCGTGCCCGCCGCGTTGGCGCGCTCCATCGCATCGACCAGGGTCGCGCAGATGACATCGGCCGCCTTGAACACATGCACACCGGCAAAGCCCGGCACCCAGGGCGCGTAGGTGCCATCGGCCTGCACGGCTTCGGGTATCTCGATGCCATTGGCGCTGCACAGCAGGAAGTCATCCTCCCCATGGGCGGGGGCCTGATGCACCAGGCCCGTTCCGGCCTCGGTCGTCACGAACTCGCCCGGCAGCATGGGCACGTCGAAATCGTACCCCGCCCCGCGCAGCGGATGCGCACAGACAACGCCCTTCAGCGCACTGCCCGGCAGGGTGTACAGCACCCGGTGGGCGGCCACATGGGCCTGCTGGCAGAAATCGTCCACCAAGGCTTCGGCCACCAGCACCCTGGCACCGGGTTCGAGCAGCGCCCCTTCGGATGTTTCATCCACCCGCAGCACCACGTACGTAATATCGGGCCCGTAGGCCAGCGCGCGGTTGGCGGGAATGGTCCACGGTGTCGTGGTCCAGATCACGACCGAGACATCGGCCAGGGCATGGGCCGCCGTGGGATCCTTGATTACGGGGAACGCCACGAAAATGGTGGTGGAGGTATGATCGTGGTATTCGATCTCGGCCTCGGCCAGGGCGGTTTTTTCAACCGGGCTCCACATGACCGGGCGCAGGCCGCGATACAGCTTGCCATTGAGCAGGAACCGACCGATTTCCTCGGCAATGGCCGCTTCGGACGGGAAATCCATGGTGGCGTAGCGGTTGTGCCATTCGGCCTGCACGCCAAGGCGCTTGAATTCCTCCATCTGCACGCCCAGCCAGTGCGCGGCATAGGCCCGGCATTCAGCACGGAATTCCAGCACCGGCACGCCGTCCTTGTCGCGCTTGGCCTTGCGGTATTCCTCTTCCACCCGCCATTCGATCGGCAGGCCGTGGCAGTCCCACCCCGGCACGTAGCGCACGCCATACCCCGCCATGCGGTGAGCGCGGTTGATCACGTCCTTGTTGATCTTGTTCAGCGCGTGCCCGATATGCAGGTTGCCGTTCGCATAAGGCGGGCCGTCATGCAGCGTGAAGGCGGGCCGCCCCTCTGCCTGGGCGGCCAGGCGCGCATCCAGCCCGGTTTCCTGCCAGTGCTTCAGCCATTCGGGCTCCTGTTTGGGCAGCCCGCCGCGCATGGGAAAAGACGTGCGCGGCAGAAACACCGTATCGCGGTACTGATCGGCGGGAGATGTCTTGTCCGGTTCACTGGATGAGGTCATGAGCGGCGGAAATCACTTCGGTTCGGGTGCGTGGTCCAACGAACAGGCACGGCGGAAAACAGACACGGCAGAAAGCGGGCGGGTGGCCAGCGCGCCGCGCCATATGGCATGGCAGGCGGGGTCATGGCCCGCGCGGGTTGCGGCCGACCCGTCCCTTATCAAAAAGGAACGGCGCAGGGTCAAGGGGCAGGTGCCAGAAGCTGGCGGGCCTGAAGCGCATCGAGCGCGATCTGGGCCTTGAGTTCATCCAGGCTGGCAAAGCGCATTTCGGGCCGCAGCAGGCGGTGCAGCGCCACGGAAAGCTGCTGGCCGTACAGATCGCCCTCGAAATCGAACAGATGCACTTCCAGCCGGCTTTCCTGCCCGTCATCGATTGTGGGACGGCGCCCGACATTGGCCACACCCATGCGCGTATGCCCGCCCGGCAGGCGGATGGTCACGGCATAAACGCCGCGCGCGGGCTCAAGATGCCGCCCCAGGGCAATATTGGCGGTGGGAAAGCCCAGCAGGCGACCACGCTTGTCGCCGTGCTGGACCTCGCCCCGGATAAACCACGGGCGGCCCAGTTCCTCGGCCGCGCGTTCGGGGTAGCCATCCTGCAACAGCCGCCTGATGCGGGTGGAGGAAAACGGCCCGCCCGCATCGGCCAGAGCCGGCACCTGTGTCAGCCCGATATCGAGCGCCTGCGTCCGTTCGGCCAGGAAATTGATATCGCCCCCGCGCCGGTGGCCGAAGGCGAAATCCGGCCCGCAGCCCACATGCAGCAGGCCCAGCGCGTCATGCAGCACGTCCTGGACGAACTGCTCCGCACTCAGGTTGGAAAAAGCCCGGTCGAACGGGATTTCGAACACATGCTCGACCCCCAGCGCCTCCAGTGCCGCAAGCCGTTCCTCGGACAGGGTCAGCCGGAACGGCGGGTCCTGCGGGCGGAACAATTCGCGCGGATGCGGCTCGAACGTCACCACCGCGCGGGGCAGGTCGGGCCGGGCGGCATGGACGGAACGGATCAGATGGGCATGACCCAGATGCACGCCATCGAAATTGCCAAGGGCTGCGGCACATCCCCGCGCAGAAGGGGGTATGGAATGCCAGTCCTTGTAGAGCCGGGCATGCGTCAGCACCTTATGCGCCCCTCTCCAACCCGCCCGGCTGCCCTGCCGGCAGGCCCGTTGGCAGCCCGAACAGGCGTGCGGCATCCGGCAGCGATACCGCGACAGGGTGGTGCGTGCCCGCCACCGTGCCGTCTTCTGGCCGGGCGATCTGGCAGACCTGCAACCCCGCCTGGGCCGCGGCATCAAGCTCGGCCACGACATCGGACAGGAACACGACGTCGGCGGCCTGCCAGCCGGTTTCATCAAGAATAGTGCGGTAGCTGGCCGCCTCTTTCTTGCCGCCCACACGCAGGTCGAAAAACGCGCTGAACAGATCGGTCACGTCGCCCTGGCGCGTATAGCCGTAAATCAGCTTCTGGGCAGGTTCGGAACCGGAGGAATAGACCGCCAGCACCAGCCCCGCCGCCTTGAGCGCGCGCAGGCAGGGCACGACATCGGGGTAGAGTTCCGCCACCAGATCGCCCTGCCTGTAGCCCTGTTCCCAGCACAGGCCCTGAAGGGATTTGAGCGGGGCCACCTTGGCGTCTTCCGCCATCCAGCGTTCAAGCTGTTCAAGCGGGTCTACACCCGGGGCCATCTGCCGCGTCTGGGCCAGGGCTTCCTTTACCGCCGGGTCGGTGGCGCGCTGTTGCAGCAGCGTGGGCAGGCATTGCCGCGCGTAGGGGAACAGAACCTTGTGGACAAAGGCCACAGGCAGGGTCGTGCCTTCGATATCGAGCAGGACGACTCGCGGCGTGTGGCTTGGAATTTCGCGCATCGATCCCTCGTTCACGCGGCGTAGGCGGGGAACTGCCCGGCAATGTCGCTGCCGGTATACTGCGCCACCCAGCCTTCCTTGTGGGTGAAGATCCGCAGGGCCACCACGTCGGGCGCGGGGCCCGCATCGAACCAGTGCCTCACCCCTTCGGGCACGGAAATCAGGTCGCCCTGGGTGCAGTGCACGTCATACACCTGCCCGTCCAGATGCAGGATGAAATGCCCGCCGCCATGGACGAAAAAGCGTACCTCGTCCTCGCTATGCGTGTGTTCGGACAGGAATTTCTCGCGCAGGGCGGGGTAGTTCGGGGTCTGCGCGCTTACGCGCAGCACATCGGCCGAGCCAGCTCCCGTCTCGCCCATCAGGCGGTCCAGCCAGGGGCGGTAGGTTTGCAGCACCACATCTTCGGGCGCGTCACGTTCGGGAATGGCCGGGCCTTCCCACCGTTCGAAACGCACGCCATGGGCCGCCAGCACATGTGCGATTTCCGCCACGTCCTGCGTGCGCAGGGTGGGGCTGTCGGGCTGGCCATCATTGTAAACGACCAAGGTGCTCATGCCCCCAGTGTCCTTCCTTCGAGTGTCCTTCTTTGCAGCAGGCAGGCCAGCAGGAATTCCAGCCCTTCGAGCCGGGCCAGGGCCTGGTCCATATCACGCCCCCAGACATACACGCCGTGCCCGCGAATGATATAGCCCGCGGGCATGGCGCCGAAATAGGGCTCCACCTCGCCGGCCAGCCGCGCGATATCCTGGTCGTTGGCAAAAAGCGGCACCGTAATGGCGGCGTCATGCGTGGTCTGCCCGTCAAAGACCTTCTGCACCTCGTAATCGCGCAGGGTCAGGGCGTTGGTCTTCTCGATCATGGACAGCACGGTGGAGGCGACGGAATGCCCGTGCAGCACCGCCCCCACGTCGGGCATGCGGCGATAGACCTGGCAATGCAGCAGGGTTTCCGCACTGGGGCGATGACCCGGGTCATGCGGGCGGCCTGCCCCATCGACCGTTATCACGTCCTGCTCGCGCAGAAAGCCCTTGTGGCAGCCCGAACGTGTGATGGCGATACGCCCGTCGGGCAGCCGGCAGCTGATATTGCCAGCCGTCGCGGGCACCCAGGCGCGCGCATCCATTCTCTGGCCTGCCCGCACGATATCGTGGGCAGCCTGTTCCAGCGGGCCAGACCGCCGGTCCAGCACCGGATTATCCATTGTCATGCCGTGCGTTTATCCGAAATCCGCTGACTTACTGCCTGCCCGCCTGGTCGGCAGGCGCGGTCGCGCGCTGTTCGGCAACCGGGGTCACGGGCGGGGCGATATGCCCGCCGCCGTTACGGCCGGCGGTATCTTCCATCGTCTCGTCATCGGCCATGTGTTTCTTGAAGGACTTGATGCCCTTGGCCACGTCCCCCATCAGCGTGCTGATCTTGCCGCCGCCGCCAAACACCACCAGCACGACCACAAGCACGATCAGCCAGTGCCAGATGCTCAAGCTACCCATTTCATACTTCCTTACCTGTGCCGCGAAACCGCGACCCGTCTTCCAACCTTGAAGCAGCCAGCAGTACATGAGGGCGAATGCCCGTTCATGCAAGTTTTTCCTTCATGCACGCCTGCGCGAGCAAACCCGCCCCCGCCCGACACCCCGCCACCGGGCCGACAGGCGCTGCAAAACCGCCCTGCCCCGCCGCCCGCATGGGTCACCCGGCCCCGAATACCCTCCCCCCGGATTACCGGGGGACCTGATTGACCAGCCGCAGTGAACGGCCCCGCGTGCCAGCCCGCCAGACAGCCTGCCGGGGAGAGGCGGAATGCAAGATGCCTGGCCCGTCCGGCAGGCTCTCCTGCCCCCCCATATATGCCGTCCACCGGCCACTCCCGGCTGTCGTACAAGGGGGTTTTCCTTCAACTCCCTTCAGGCGGGGCGGGTTCGATGAACCCGAAGGCGGGATATACCGTCTTGCCCATACCCTCCACCGGGGTCCACCACACCCGCACGCGTGTCCAGTCATTGGCGGGGGAGACATCCTCCACCGGGGCGCGGCGGGTGACACGCCCGGGTTCCCAGTTGGCGTGATCGACCAGCACCAGACGGGTGTTACGCACCTGCCGCACCACCGATACATGCCCCGAAGGCAGGCGCCGCGTGGGGCAGAAGACCAGCACATCCCCCGCCCGCGGCACGGATGAGCGCGCATATTGCCCCCGCGCCTGCGTCCACCAGCTTGCCGCACTGCCGCGCAGGTTGATCTGCGAATGCTCACGCGCATAGGGCGCGCACTGCACCGCCCCGTTCCAGCCCCCGCCAGCACAGGCGGGCAGCAGCAATAACAGGGCCAGCACAAGCCCACGCACCATGCCGCCATTGAGGCCGCCATGGGTGATGCGGGACCACGCTCCCCCGCCCAGGGGCTGGCCCCAATATAAAGCGGAACAGGGACCATGGCGGTCGCCCGTACCCCCGTCCGTGTGGCGCCCGGCGGCCCGGGCCTTGCCCGCAATGCTGCGGCTGCTGCCACAAGCCCCCCTGTTCCGGCCCACGCGCCACACGGTCATGCCCGGCACCTCATGGCTCTCCTTTCAGGCGTTCAAGCCAGTCCTGTGCTTCCTCTGGGTCCATATCCAGCACGCGCTCGGCCGTATCGCGCGCGAAGCCGGCCCGCGCCAGCACACCCAGCGCCTTGGCGCGGGCGTTGGCCCGTGGGGCATTGCCGCCGCCATCGGTATCGTCATCGAAGGGGTCTTGCGTATCTTCCCCCGCTGCCGGGTTGAAAGGGCCGAGCCTGCGCTTGCGGGCCAGCACCACGGCGGCGCACAGATCCCGTTCGGTGGCATTCAGCGGGGTATGACCAGGGATCGAGAGGGCGCTTTCGGGCGTGCTGTCCGCATCGCCTGAAAGGGCTTGGGCACTGACCTGTGCTTCCACCCCCCGGGCGGCCAGATGGGCGGCAATGGCCCGGCCCGAACGGCCCGAACGGGTCAGCCTGCGCACGCGCGAGCGGGCAAAGGCGGAGTCGTCCACCGCACCGGCGGCCACCATTTCGGCCACGACCTGGGCTACCGTGCCGCCAAGCTGGCGGGCCGTGGCGTCGGCCTGGTCGGGTTCGGCCCCGGCAGCCACGGCCTGGCGCTGCCAGCGGGCCACCCGGCGCAGCAACACCTGCCCCAGCCCGTGCCGCGTCGTGCCGAACCGGGCCAGATGCGCCAGAGCCGCCTGCCGCAGGGATGAGCGGTCGGGGGCCGCGGGCACCGAGGGGGGATGAGCCGCACTGTTCATGCACGCTACCTTAGCCTGCAAGGTCGGGGTCGAAAATACTTGATACGGCACACGATAGCGCGCCGCGCGCAAATATAAGCGGGTGCAACATGACACATATGCAAGTTTTTCGTGACAGAAGTTTGACTCCCACACGCACAAAGCGCCATGATACAGAACAGTAACGGATCGCCCGCTCCATTTTCAGGCAGCGGGCGCTTTTCGTTTTTGCGTCACACCCAACCAGGTTCACAACCGCCAAAGCAAAGACCAGAATCCATGATTTCTCCGATAATGCCGACCTACAAGCGCGCCGATCTCGCTTTCGAGCAGGGCGAAGGCGCATGGCTTCTGGCATCGGACGGACGACGATTCCTGGACTTTGCGGCGGGGATCGCCACCTGCTCGCTCGGGCATGCGCATCCGCATCTTGTGGCCGCCATTACCGAACAGGCCGGCCGGGTCATGCATGTCTCCAACCTGTTCCGCATTCCGCAGGGTGAAAAACTGGCCGAACGGCTGGTGGCCAATACCTTTGCCGACAGCGTGTTCTTCTGCAATTCCGGTGCGGAAGCCAATGAAGGCATGGTAAAAATGGCCCGCCGGGCGCAGATGCTGGCAGGCCACCCCGAACGTGTGGAGATCATCTGCATGGACGGCGCGTTCCATGGCCGCACGCTGGCCATGCTGGCCGCCACAGGCAACCCCAAATACCTTGAAGGCTATGGGGAACCGGTTGCCGGGTTCGTGCACGTGCCGTTCAATGATATCGAAGCCGTGCGCGCGGCCATAACCCCGCGCACCGCCGCCATCATGCTCGAACCCATCCAGGGAGAAAGCGGGATCAAGGCGGCCTCGCCCGAATTCCTGCGCGCCCTGCGTGCCCTGTGCAATGAAACCGGCGTGCTGCTGGCCCTGGATGAAGTGCAGACCGGCGTCGGCCGCACGGGGCGGCTGTTCGCGCATCAATGGGCCGGGATCACGCCCGATATCATGAGCACGGCCAAGGGTCTGGGCGGGGGGTTCCCCATCGGGGCCATCCTGGCCACCCAGACCGTGGCGCGCGGCATGACGCCGGGCACGCATGGCACCACCTTCGGGGGTAACCCGCTGGCCTGTGCCGCAGCCAATGCGGTGCTGGACGTGCTGCTGGCCCCCGGTTTCCTGGACCAGGTCTGCACCCGCGCGGCCCTTCTGGACGAACTGCTGGACGCGCTTGTGGCGGATGCGCCCGATGTCTTCACCCAGCGCCGGGGCCTTGGTCTGCTGATCGGCCTGCGTTGCGCCCCCCCGGTGGGCGAGGTGCAGGAAGCAGCACTGGAAGCCGGGCTTTTATGCGTGACGGCGGGCGATAACGTGCTGCGCCTTGTCCCGCCCCTGACCCTGAGCGAAGACGACTGCCGCGAAGCCGTCGCCCGTCTGGCGCGCGCCGTCACCACCATCAAGAACAGCACCTCGACAATTCTGGAGCCCGCACAGTGAGCGCAGTCGCCACAGCCTCTTCCTACACGGCCACGGCACCGCGCCATTTCCTGGACCTCAAGGACCTGGACGCGGCGACACTGCGCCAGATCCTGGACGTTGCCAGCAGCATGAAGCGCATGCAGCAGGGGCGGCGTTTTCCCCTGCATCCGCGCCAGCCGCTGGCCGGGCGGCAACTGGGGCTGATCCTGTCCAAGCCGTCCACCCGCACGCGCGTTTCCTTCGAGGTGGGCATTCGCCAGCTCGGGGGCGATGCCGTCGTGCTTTCCCCGCAGGAAATGCAGATCGGGCGGGGGGAAAGCATTGCCGATACGGCGCGCGTGCTCTCGCGCTTTGTGGATGCCATCGTGCTGCGCACGGGCAATACCGACACGCTGCACGAACTCGCGCGCTGGGCCGACGTGCCCGTGATCAACGGCCTGACCCCCACTTCGCACCCCGTGCAGATCCTGGCCGATATCATGACGTTCGAGGAACATCGCGGCCCCGTACGCGGGCGCACCTTCGCCTGGACGGGCGATGGCAACAATGTCCTTGTCTCGCTGATCGAAGGGGCGGTGCGTTTCGGCTTTTCGCTGCGCGCGGCGACACCGATGGACATGAAGCCCCCGCAGGCCGCCCTTGACTGGGCCCGCCGCGAAGGGGGCGACGTGCAGTGGACATCCGACCCGCATGCCGCCGTTGCCGGGGCGGACTGTATCGTGACCGATACCTGGGTCAGCATGTCCGACTCGCAGGAAGAAGCGGCCTCACGCATCGCAAGGCTCGAACCCTACCGTGTGAACGCCGAACTGATGGCCCGCGCGGCCCCCAATGCCCTGTTCATGCACTGCCTGCCTGCCCATATAGGGGAGGAAATGACCAAGGACGTGTTCGAAGGCCGCCATTCCGTCGTGTTCGACGAGGCGGAAAATCGCCTGCATGCCCAAAAGGGTATCCTGGCCTGGACGCTCGGCGGTTCGAACTGGACATCTTTCGGCAAGGAATAACCGATGAACGACGGCGTATCCCCCAACCTGTCCACGACGGAAGAAACGCCCAGCACCCCGGGGTGGGTGGAAAGCAGCCTGGATGCGATCCTGGCCACCCTGCCCTATGGCGGCACGAAGCTGGCCCCTTTCCGCGCCTCCTACCTGGACTGCCTGGCCCGGTGCGGGCGCGCGGGCGATCTGGACCGTGAACACGATGCCTGCCGCAAGGGGCTCTTGCGGGCATTGCAGGATGGGCTGGGGCTGGATACGACGGGCCAGCGCGCCCTGGAACAGAAGCTGGAAAAACTCGAACTCGATATTTCCGCCGATATCTGAAACACTCGGCTGGGCCGCCGTGTTTTGTCATTGACCCGCGCAGGATAGACTTTTTTCATGGAAAAACCGGCTTTTCTCGACCGCGACCGCCCCGATGTGCCTGATCTGGTGGTTCCGGGCGGTGTAACGCCTTTCTATCTGGCAGGCCGCCCCGTGCGTGGCCGCCTTGTGCGCCTTGGCGTGCTGGCCGATGCGCTGCTGACCCGCCACGACAACCCCGCCCCCGTAACCAGCCTGGCGGGCAAGGCGCTGGCCTTGGTGGCAAGCCTTGCCTCGGCCCTGAAATTCCAGGGCTCGTTTTCGCTCCAGATCAAGGGCAACGGCCCGGTCTCCATGCTGGTGGCCGACTGCACCGATACCGGGGCCCTGCGGTTTTACGTCCGCACGGATGAAGACGCGCTTGAAGCCCTGCTGGCCCAGACACCCCGCCCGCTGGACCGCGAACTGCTGGGGGACGGTTATCTGGCGCTGACGGTGGACCAGGGGCCGGATACGGATCGCCACCAGGGTATTGTGGATATCGCGGGCGACACGCTTGCGGCCATGGCCACGCATTACTTCACCACCAGCGAACAGCACGCCTGCTGGCTGATGCTGTCCTGCACCATGACCGATGCGGGATGGCGGGCGGGCGGGCTTGTGCTCGAACGGATCGCGGGGGAAGGCGGGGCCCATGTGGTGGACAATGCCGAGGCCGAAGCCAACTGGGAAACCGCGACCATCCTGGCTTCGACCCTTTCCACCGCCGAACTGCTGGATGACAGCCTGCCGCCCGCGCAACTGCTGCACCGCCTGTTCCATGAAGAAAACCTGCATGTCAGCCACCCGCGCGCCTTGGCATTCGGCTGCCGGTGTTCACGCGCGCGCCTGGCGGAGGTGCTCCAGACCTTCCCTGACGACGATCTGGACCATATGAGCGAGGAAAGCGGTACGATCGTGATGACGTGCGAATTCTGCAACAAGGATTTTCACTTTCCGCGCAAGGATATTGCCGCCGACCTGTAAAGACCTGCTAGAAACTGCATTTTCCGCCATTCAACCCGCTATTTCAGGTACACGCCATGATGCTGTTTTCCCGTCCGCGCCATTTCTGCCTGGCGGCGGTTCTCATGCTGCCCACCCTGCTCTGCGGATGCGCGGATGACGACCAGCCCAAGCAGTTCGCCCCGCTGCGCTACGATTATCTCAACCAGATCAACCTCAACGTCAGTTCGCTGAGCATCAGCGACAAGACCGTTGCCCAGCCGGTGGAAGGCGATATCGGCTACAAGGCCCCCACGCCGCCGGTCGTGGCCGTGCGGCAGATGGCCGAAGACAGGCTGGCCGCCAAGGGCACGGTAGGGGTTGCGACCAAGGCGCGCTTCGTGATCGAGCAGGCCTCCATCCTGCATGAACCGGGCGGCACGCTGGCGGGCAAGGTTGCGGTGCATCTCGACATCATCAATCCCGGCGGGCAGCGCATCGCCTTTGCGGGCGCGCAGGCCACGCAGACACTGCACCCTGACCCTTCGGGCAATGTCGAAAGTGCCGCCAACCTGTACGAACTCACCAAGGACATGATGCAAACGCTCAATGTCGAGTTCGAATATGAAATGCGCCATTCGCTGAGCAAGTGGCTGGTCGATGCAGGCGGTGCCCCGGTGGGCGACGCCATACAGGCCCAGCCGCTGGCAGGCCCCGGTGAGACCACGGACCAGCCCGGCAACGTGACGGGCGGGGCAGGCAATGTTCCCCCGGTCAATGGCCAGGCACCCGCACTCGCCCCCCCGCTGGACAATTCCCCCACCGTGCCCGCCAACGCACCGGACACGACGGTGAACAGCCCGGCTCCGGCAGTGGCACCGGCCCCGGCCAGCACGCCCGCACCCAGCGCGCAGGACAGTGAACCCAACCCCGTTTTCCCCGCGGGGGAGGATAGCTCAACCCCGGCAACGTCATCCAAACCCGTGACCAAGGGCGTATCCCCCAAGGCAGGGTTCCTCAAACTGCCGGGGCAGACCACGACCGGACAGTAAAGCAGCAGGCCCCGGGGCAAAGGCCGTCCTGTCCGTTCCATCCACCGGGGGCGGAGAGGGGCCAGCGGGCCTGTTATTGCCGGTGTGGCCATGGGCATGAAAGCACGGTTCCCGCGGCGTGCCAGACAAGCAGAGAGTGAACCAGACCCGTTTTTCCCACAGGCCAGGACAGTTCACCCCCGCGCTACCGCCGCAGGCCCGGACATTCCCGCCCCCGGTCCTGCCTGCCCGCACCTGCTTGAACGTGCTTGCGTCCATCGCGGGGATAGCGCGCCCTATGCCGGACGAAAATTCCGCCCCTTCCCGGCCCTGCCCCTGACCGGGCTCGGCCGTCCCAGACATGGACCATTTTCTGCGCATGCCTGAACCAGCCCCTTCCCTGCCCGACATGATCCGCATTGCCGACGGCCTGCCCGTGCGCGAAATCCTGCCTGCCTTGTGCGCACATCTGGCAGGGGCCGCCGGACAGACGGAAGGCGCGGGGAATGCGCATGCGCCCATCAACGCGATTGTGGTGGCCCCCCCCGGGGCGGGCAAGACCACATCCATTCCACCCGTATTGGCCGCCGCCCCCTGGCGCGCGCCGGATGAGCGGATCATCATGCTCGAACCCCGGCGGCTGGCCGCACGGGCGGCAGCGCAGCGCATTGCCTCGCTTATGGGGGAGGAGGCAGGCGGGTTTGTGGGCTATCGCACCCGTGTGGATTCCGCCATGTCGGGCCGCACGCGTATCGAGGTGCTGACCGAAGGCCTGTTCCTGCGCCGCCTGCTGGACGACCCCATGCTGGAAGGCGTGGCCTGCGTCATTATCGACGAAGTGCATGAACGCTCGCTCGATGCCGACCTGGCCCTGGCCTTCTGCCTGGACCTGCAACGCAGCCTGCGCCCGGACCTGCGGCTGGTGGCCATGTCCGCCACGGCGGAAACCGAAAAACTGGCCGCCTATATGAACGCGCCCGTCTTCACCAGTGCGGGGCGCATGTTCGAGTTGAGCATACACCACGCCAAAAAGGATATTCCCACCCTGCGCGACATCCCTGCCGCCACGGCCAGCGGAGTGCGGCAGGCTCTGGCGGAAACGCAGGGCGATATCCTGGTCTTTCTGCCCGGCACGGGCGAGATTCGGCGCACGACCCAACTGCTGGCCGATACGGGCGCGACGGTCCTGCCCTTGCATGGGGAACTGCACCCGGCCGAACAGGCTCGCGTGCTGCGCCCCGGCAATGAAGGGGAAAGACGGGTTATCCTGGCCACCTCCATTGCCGAGACATCGCTGACCGTACCGGGGGTACGCGCGGTGGTGGATTGCGGTTTCCGCCGCACACCCCGGTTCGATGCCGGGGCCGGGCTTTCGCGGCTGGATACGGTGCGCATTTCAAAGGCCGCCGCCCGCCAGCGCGCGGGCCGCGCGGGGCGCGAGGCCCCGGGTGTGGCCTACTGCCTGTGGACCCCCCATACCGAACGCGCCCTGCCCCAGCACGACAAGCCCGAAATTCTGGAAGCCGACCTGTCCGACTTCGTTCTGGCCACCACCTTATGGGCCGACACGGTAGGGACCGACACGCAGGAAGACGGCACGACTGGCCAGCCCGATACTGGTGTGCCCGATACTGGCCTGTCCCACGCTGGCCTGCCTTTGCTGGACACCCCACCCGGTGCCGCCGTGGCCGTGGCGCGCGACTTGCTGGTGCTGCTTGGGGCGCTGGACGACAACGGGGCCATAACCCCGCTGGGGCGGCGCATGGCGGGGCTTGGCACCCATCCGCGCCTGGCCGCCATGCTGCTGGCCGCCCGAACCCCGGCCGAGGCCGCACTGGCCGCCGATCTGGCCGCTTTGCTGGAAGAACGCGACCCGCTGCGCCCGCGCCAGAGCGGTGGCGGCGGCCCGCCCCCCGTGCCACCCGCCGATATCGGCCTGCGGCTGGACCTGATCGCAGGCGGCGACCACCCGCAGGCGGATCGCGCGGCGCTGGCCCGCATCCGTCAGGCGGCAGGCCGTTTCCGCACGCGGCTGGGCCTGCCCGCCCGGCTTGCGGCCCAGGGTGAGGCCGCCCCCCTGCTGGCCGCGGGCTTTCCCGACCGGATCGCGTTAAGCCGGGGGGAAATCGGCAGTTTCCGGCTGGCCAATGGCAGCAATGCCCGCCTGCGGCGCGATGACGGGCTGGGTACGGCGCGCCTGCTGGCCGTAGCGGGGCTGCACCTGCGCGCCGCTGCCGAAATCAGGCTTGCGGCGGCACTGGACGCCGACAACCTGCCCCCCGCCGTGCTGGCGCGCACGCGCGAACAGGTGGAAACCACGCTGGACCCGGTCAGCGGCAATATCATGGCCCGCAGGCGCATGCGCATCGGCTGCCTTGTGCTGCGCGACCGCACCGAAAAGGTCCGCCCCCAAGATGCCGGCCCCCTGCTGCTGGCCCATGTGCAGGCCAATATCGAAACCGCCCTGAACTGGACCGATACCGTGCGCCAGCTTCAGGCACGGGTTGAGATCGCGCGCAGCCTGGCCCCGCAGAATACGGACATGCCACAGGACTGGCCGGATTTTTCATCCCCCACCCTGGCGCAGGACGCACCGGACTGGTTCGCCCCTTTCATGGAAGGGCGCGCCACATTGGCCGCGCTGCGCGAGATCGACATCGCCACCGTGCTGCGCAACCATCTGGGCTATGCGCATGCCACCTGGCTGGACCGTGAACTGCCCACTGCCCTGGCTTTTCCCGGCGGCCGGGCGGAGGTCGATTACACCCAGCCCGTGCCCGTGGCTGCGGCCCGTGCGCAGGCTTTCTACGGCACCAGCGAAACACCCCGGCTGGCAGGCGGGCGGGTGCCCCTGCGGCTGGCCCTGCTTTCCCCCGCCGGGCGGCCCCAGGCCATTACGGCGGATCTGGCCGGGTTCTGGCAGGGTGGCTGGGCCGATATGCGCCGCGACATGCGCGGGCGCTACCCAAGGCATGACTGGCCCGAAAACCCTGCTTTGGCCCCGGCCCGCCCCCGCACGCGCCCGCAATAACGACGCCCAACGCCCGGGCCCGCAGTGCGGCCGCGCGGGCCAAGCGCAAAGCATTCGCCCCGGAACACGGCGGCGCTACCCCGCCCCCGAGCATCGAGCATCGAGCATCGAGCATCGAGCATCGAGCATCGAGCATCGAGCATCGAGCATCGAGCATCGAGCATCGAGCATCGAGCATATCCGAACGGCACCCGCCCCTGCCGCAAGACGGAATTAAGACAAAGCCGAGAAAATCGCGCCTGCCCCTTGGCATAACGGTTGCGCAAACCACGTAAACAGGGCCAGAAATCGATATGGCTTATGACGTGATATCCCTGCCGTGACCGCACCCTTGCGCAGACCACCTGCACCGCTACAGGCCGGACAGACCCTGACAGGCAAAGCCCCCGCGCGCGGGCAACGCATGGTCTTTGCGGCAAGAAAGACCCGCAATGCCCGCGGCTTTTCGCGCCCGCTCAGCGGGGGGCTTTGCGCTGGGCTGTCCGTCATTTTCCACGCCCGCGCCTGGGCTGCCCTGGCGGGAACGGGGCTTGCCTTTCTGCTGGCGGGGGAGGCCACGCCAGCGCGGGCGGATGGCACTGCGGCCCCTACGCCCCTTGTCAGCACCGGGCCGTTAAGCTTTGCCCCGCTGGTGCGCAAGGTGGTGCCCGCCGTGGTCAATATTGCCGTAACGCGCGATACGGATGCGCAGGCGCGGCGCAAGCTGCCATCATCTGTGCGGGATACGCCGCTTGAACACCGCTACCGCGAACGCATGCGCCGCCACCATGACGACCTGCTGGAAGCGGGCTCTGGCTTCCTGATCGACCCCAGCGGGGTTATCGTCACCAACGGCCATGTGGTGGAAGATGCCGACAAGATCACGGTCTCGCTCATGGGCGGGCAGGAATATACCGCGACCCTGACCGGGCTCGACCCGCTGACGGATATTGCCGTCATCAAGATCGAAAGCCCCCAGCCCCTGCCCTATGTAAGCTGGGGCGACAGCCGCCTTGTGCAGGTGGGGGACTGGATTCTGGCCGCAGGCAACCCGTTCGGCCTGGGTTCGTCCGTGACGGCGGGCATTGTCTCGGCCCGGGGGCGCGATATCGGAGCAAGCCCGTTCGACGATTTCCTGCAACTGGATGCGCCCATCAACCCCGGCAATTCGGGCGGGCCCACCTTCAACCTTGCCGGCCAGGTGGTGGCCCTGAACACGGCCATTGTCTCCCCCACCGGCGGGTCTGTCGGGCTTGGTTTTTCAATTCCCTCCGAACTGGTCATTCCCATTGTGGAGACGCTGCGCAAGACCGGGCATATCGACCGGGGCTGGCTGGGTGCGACGCTGGAAGACAGCGCCACCCATACCGGCGTGCAGGTCGCGGAAGTGGACCGCAACGGCCCAGCCTTTCGCGGCGGGCTGCGCCGGGGCGATATCATTACCAAGCTGAACGCCGAACGGGTCGAGACAGCCCGCTTCCTGATCCGTGCGGTAGCCGCCATCCAGCCCGACAGCGATGCACAGATCACCATCCTGCGCGCCAGGCAGCCCGTGGTGCTGGGCGTGCATATCGGCACCCGCCCGGATTCGGAGGATGGGGATTCCCATTAACCTCCGCCCCCACGGAGGGCACGGGGGTCATGGGGGGCACGGGGGTCAGATCATCTCCAGCGGTTCTTTTGCGCGCGGGGGCGGGAACGCGCTGTCCAGTTCCGCGAGATCCATTGCATCCAGCGCTATTTCGGGTGCCGCAAGGTTCAGGCGCATATGCTCGGGGCTGCCTGCCTTGGGTATGGCCAGCATGTTGGGCTGGCGCAGCACCCAGGCCAGCGCGACCTGCGCAGGTGTGGCGGGGCCGGTGGATGTGGCATGCCGCGCCGCCACCCGTGCGAGAGCGGGCTCGGCCAGTAGCGCACCCCCCTGCCCGATGGGCGAATACGCCATGGTCACGGCCCTGCGCGTGCTATCCGCCTTGAGCAGGTCGTATTCCACGCCGCGATGTTCCAGGCTGTACAGGATCTGGTTGGCGGCGCATTCTCCCGCCTTCGTGCAGCTATCCAGGTCACGCATGTCGCGGGTGTCGAAATTGGAGACACCCCAATGGCGGATCAGCCCTTCGCGCTGGAGGGTGCGAAAGGCTTCGACCGTTTCCGCCAGCGGCACGCTGCCGCGCCAGTGCAGCAGGTACAGGTCCAGCCGGTCGGTGCCCAGCCTGCGCAGGGACTGGCGGCAGCTTTGCGCCACCCCTTTGGCCGACGCATTGGACGGCAGGACCTTGCTGACCAGGAACACCTGGTCGCGCAGCGGGCCGATGGCTTCCCCCACCAGGCTTTCGGACCGGCCATTGCCATACATTTCCGCCGTGTCCACCACCTTCACCCCATGTTCGATGGCATAGCGCAGGCTTTCGATCTCATGCGCGCGGCGGGCGGGCGAATCCCCCATGTTCCAGGTGCCCACGCCCAGGGCGGGCAGGCTTTCGCCACCCGAAAATGTTACGGTTTCAGCCATGGTCTTTCTCCCGTCTTCCCCGCCTGCTGCTGCCCGTCGGGCAGGGTGCGGCACAAGAATGCCATCGTGCACTTGGGCGGGGCGTGAATGCTGCTAGAATAGCGAGTATGACACAGATCGGTTTCTATCACCTTACCCGCTCGGGTGTGGCGGACGCCCTGCCCCGCCTGCTGGCACGCACCGTGGCAAGCGGGCAGAAAGCCGTGGTGTGGTGCGCGGGCAAGCCGCTTCTGCAGGAACTGGACAAGGCGTTGTGGCAGGTTTCCACCCCCACATGGCTGCCGCATGGGAGCGAGGGCACGCCGTGCCCCAACCTGCAACCCATATGGCTGACAACGGGGGAAGACTGCCCGAACGACGCGCGCTTCCTATTCCTGCTCGAAAACAGGAGCAGTGCCGACCTCTCCCGCTTCGAACGGGTGTTCGACCTGTTCGACGGGCTGGACGATGCGGCGGTCGCCCAGGCGCGTGAACGCTGGAGCGCGGCCAAGGCAGATGGGCACGACCTGGCCTATTGGCGGCAGGAAGAACAGGGCTGGAAACGCGCCCGCTAGGCAAGGCGCGCTACCGGGCGGGCTAAAGCACCACACCGTAAGGTGCTACAGAAAGGGGCCTTGCATGGTGGCCCGCAAAGCCCCCGCACAACGCGCCCGCTCACCTTTCGATATATTTTTCTCAGGCGGCGGCCACCGTGCAGGAGCAGGGATGGTGACCGCCGTGCCGGGGGTTTCAGTCCGCTTCGAAAGCGGTGCGCACAAACCGGTCGAGCAGGCGCACGCCAAAGCCGGTGGCCCCTTTTGGCTGGCCGTTGCGGGCCTTGTCCGCCCAGGCCATGCCCGCAATGTCCAGATGCGCCCAGGGGGTCTTGTCCACGAAGCGTTGCAGGAACTGGGCGGCGGTGATCGAACCGGCCGCGCGGCCGCCGCTGATGTTCTTCATATCCGCGATGTCGGATTTCAGCAGCGCGTCATAATCCTTGTTCAGGGGCATGCGCCACAGTTTCTCACCCGTGAAGGCACCGGCATCCGCAAGGCCCGAGGCCAGCGCATCGTCATTGGAGAACAGGCCCGCATATTCATGCCCCAGCCCGATGATGATAGCGCCCGTCAGGGTGGCAAGGTCGACCATCAGCTTCGGGGCAAAGCGTTCACGCGCGTACCACAGCACATCGGCCAGGACCAGGCGGCCTTCGGCATCGGTATTGAGCACCTCGATCGTCTTGCCCGACGCGCTGCGCACCACGTCACCAGGCCGCTGGGCTGTGCCGGAGACCATGTTTTCCACCAGCCCGACCACGCCCACGGCATTCACCCGCGCCTTGCGCCCGGCCAGCGCCGCCATGAGCCCGGTCACCACACCGGCGCCGGCCATGTCCCACTTCATGTCTTCCATACCGGCGGCGGGCTTGATGGAAATACCGCCCGAATCGAACGTGACCCCCTTGCCGATAAAGGCCACGGGGGCTTCGCCCTCCGCCCCGCCATTCCAGCGCATGATCACAAGGCGCGGTTCGTTCGCACTGCCCTGGGCCACGCCCAGCAGCGCGCCAAAACCCAGCTTTTCCATGGCCGGGCGGTCCAGCACCTCGACCTCCAACCCCAAGCCCCGCAGGGTGGTGGCGCGTTCGGCGAATTCCACCGGGTGCAGGACATTGGCGGGCTCGCTCACCAGATCGCGCGTCAGCACCACGCCGCGCGCAACCGCCCGCAGGGACGGCCACAGCCCTTCGGCCTCCGTCGCATGGGGGGTCAGCACGCTCAGGGCCGTCAACTTGTGGTTTTTCAGCGCTTCGGGCGCGCCGTGATACAGGCTGAAGTGATAGGCGCCCAGCACCGCACCCAATGCGACATGGGCCGCCAGCGGGGCCGAAACTTCGCCCGTGATTAGGCTGGCCTGCTCGACCCGGGCCAGCAGGGATGCGGCAAGCCCCCCCGCCTTTTCGGCGGCGCAGGCATCGATCTCATCCGTCTTGCCCAGCCCCACCAGCACGATCCGCTCGAAAGCGGGGCTGGGGGCCAGAACGACACAGCTTGTGCCGTCCTTGCCGGTGAAGTCCTCTGCCGCCGCGGCACGGCCCAGCGCGCCGCCAACCAACGTGTCCAGCGCCGAAAAGGCGGGCCCGAAGGTCTTGTCCTGGGGCACCAGAACGGCCAGCGAGCCGCCAGCGGGCTGTGTTTCAGAAGAAAATGAAACCTGAAGCATGAGTTCTACCGATCATCCTGAAAACTGATACACCTTGGGTACGTCTCCCCCGCTGGCTTGGCAATAGGCCATGGGCAAGGGCTGGGCCCAGACCGGTCAGTCTCCAGCAGCAGTCTGGGACGGGGCGGGGACATGACTGAGGTATGAGTGGGGGCAGGTGCGCGCAACGGCAGGCGGGCCATTCCATTGCAGGCATGACGGATGGCGCAAGCTGGCGTATGATACGCGCATGACAACCCATACAGATACCGACCTGCTGGCCCTGGCCACCCGGCTGAGCGAAGAGGCCGCCGAAATTATCCGCGTCATTCGCGCCCGGGGCTTCAAGACCCTGACCAAGACCGACTCCTCCCCCGTGACGGAGGCCGACCACGCGGCGGAGGCACATATCCTGCGCGGCCTGCGCGCGGCCACACCGGATATTCCCGTAATCGCGGAAGAAGAAGTGGCAGCGGGCGCACGCACCGCCGTGGCCCCCGCCTACTGGCTGGTGGACCCGCTGGACGGCACGCGTGAATTCGCCGCCGGGCGCGATGACTTTACCGTCAATATCGGGCTGGTGCGCAACGGCCGGGCGGTGCTGGGGGCCATGGCCCTGCCCGCCTATTACCAGATTTACAGCGGCGGCGTAGGCCTTGGCGCGCACCGCAAGGACAAGACGGGGGTCACACCCATTCGCGTGCGCCGCGCCCCGGCCGAGGGGCTGAGCGTCCTGGCATCGCGCCACCATGCGGATGACACGCGCCTGGCCGAATACCTCAACGGCCGCAAGATCGCGACATTGGGCAATATCGGCTCGGCCGTGAAATTCGCCCGGGTGGCCGAAGGGCTGGTGGACCTCTACCCCCGCCTTGGCCCCACTATGGAATGGGACACCGCAGCCCCGCAGGCCATTGTGGAAGCCGCAGGCGGGCATGTGACGCTGCTGGACGGTTCGGAACTGCTGTACGGCAAAACGGACTGGAAAAATCCCTCATTTGTCTGTACCGGAACGCTGTAACCCCGCGCGCCAGCCATTGGGGTATCGTTGCACGCCGTCACACCGGGCCGGGCTTTCATGGCCCTGCCCGGTGTGACGGTGCATGCCGCGCCCCCGGTAGCGCGCGATATGGAAGACCCATGACCAGACGCCTGGAGAACACAGCATCCGGCCTTGCCACCGCCGCCAGTATCCTGCGCGCGGGCGGGCTGGTGGCGTTCGGCACGGAAACCGTTTACGGGCTGGGCGGGGATGCGACACAACCCCAGGCGGTGGCGCGTATTTTCGAAGCCAAGAACCGGCCGCGCTTCAACCCGCTTATCAGCCATTTTCCCACAGCCGCAGCGGCGTTCGAACAGGTTGTGCCCAATGCGCTGGCCCAACGCCTGGCCAAAGCCTTCTGGCCCGGCCCACTGACATTGGTGCTGCCCCGTGCGGCTGGCAGCACGGTCAGCGACCTGGCGGCGGACGGGCTGGCGACCCTTGCCGTGCGCGTGCCACGGGGCGACGCCGCGCAGACCCTGCTGCGCCTGACCGACCGGCCGGTTGCCGCACCATCAGCCAACCGGTCGGGGCGGATCAGCCCGTCTGATGCGGCGCATGTGCTGGAAGAGCTTGATGGCCGCATAGACGCGGTGCTGGATAGCGGACCCTGCGCCGTGGGGCTGGAAAGCACGGTGCTGGATATTTCCGACCCCGCGCGGCCCTGCCTGCTGCGCCCCGGCGGCGTGACGTTGGAGGCCCTGCAAGCCGTGTGCGGCCCCATAGCCCTGCCCGATACGCAAAGCGATGCGGCCCCGCTTTCACCCGGGCGGATGCTTTCGCATTACGCCCCGCACCTGCCCGTAAGGCTGGATGTTACCACCCCCCGGGCGGATGAAGCCCTGCTGGCCTTTGGCCCGCAACACGGCAGCCCTGCGGCACTGGTATGGAACCTGAGCGAGCACGCCAGCCTGGAAGAAGCCGCCGCCCGGCTGTTCACCGGCCTGCGCACGCTCGATGGGGAAGGTGCAAGGCGACACCTGCGCGGTATTGCCGTGCAGCCCATTCCCGAACAGGGGCTGGGGCTGGCCATTCGCGATCGGCTGACCCGTGCCGCCGCACCCCGCCCGGGCGCTTCTTCGGGCCACGCATATTCCATCCCCGCGACGCAGGAAGGCGACAGTCCTTTATGAGCGAGTTCGACCCCAAGGAAGTCAAGCTCCTGTCCGATATCCTGGCGCTGGTGCTGGAAGAACAGGCGGGGCAGTCAGCCGCCGCACTGGAAACGCTGCGCAGGCGCGCGCAACGCAACGCCACCACGGGCGGGGCGCTGAAAAACCTGTTCCAGACCTTGGCTGTTGACCCCAGCCGCGCCCAGGGTGCTGCGGCAGGCACCCGCGCACGCGCCGCCAATACCCGCGCCAAGCCCGACATGCCCGACACCTACCGCACCCAGCTGCGCGAAATGGCGGACAGCATCAACCGCCTGGACCGGGACCTGCGCACGATCAGGTCGCAGAACGAATCGCTCAAGGCCCAGCTTTACCTGACGCAGCAGTCCCGCGCGGAATTGCAGACCCATCTTGCGGCCATCCAGCTTTCCTCGCGCTATTCACGCAAGGTCACTATTGTGGCCACCGTCATGGCGGGGCTGCTGACCGGCATTGCCGGGACCGAATTCTTCCACGTCCTGTATTCCGCCACCGCGCGCCCCGCGATAAGCGATACGCGCAGCATAGGCTGACCTATGCGCGGCCCGTGCCTTCGTCGTGGTCCTTCGGATCAGTTCTCTTGCAGGAAACGCCATGTATGAAACCGCCCTTCCCGCCCCGCTACATGATGCGCTGCTGGCCCTGCTCGGCCCGGCGGGGTTCCTGACGCAGGCCACCGACACATCGCCCTACTGCACGGACTGGCGGGCCCTTTACCATGGCCGCTGTGCCGCAGTCCTGCGCCCGGCCACGACCGAGGAATGCGCGAAAGCCGTGGCCCTGTGCCATGCGCACGGCGTGCCCATGGTGCCCCAGGGGGGCAATACCAGCATGGTGGGCGGCGCAACACCCGATGGGTCCGGCCGGGCCGTGGTCGTGTCCACCACCCGCATGCGCCAGGTGATCGCGATCGAGCATGCGGACCTGACCATGACGGTGGAAGCGGGCGTGACCCTGAAAGCCGCACAGGACGCCGCCGCCGCCGAAGGGCTCTTGTTCCCGCTTTCCATTTCATCGGAAGGGTCGGCCGATATCGGCGGTATCCTGTCCACCAATGCGGGTGGCAACAACACCGTGCGCTACGGCAATGCGCGCGAACTGGCCCTGGGGTTGCAGGCCGTCCTGCCCGACGGCACCGTGCTGGACCTGATGCGCCGGCTGCGCAAGGACAATACGGGCTACGCCCTGCGCCAGTTGCTGATCGGGGCGGAGGGCACGCTGGGCATCATCACCCGCGCGATCATCCAGCTCCAGCCCGCCCCACGTTCGCGGGAGACGGCATTATGCGCGGTGGCCGACGCCAAAGCGGCACTGGACCTGTTCGCCGCTTTCCGCAGGGAAGACCCTTCGGCCATCCAGGCGTTCGAATTCATGTCGGGCGTGAGCATGGGCCTGGTGAACACCCTGATCGAAGGCGCCAGCCTGCCTTTGGCCCAGCCAGCGCCGGCCTATGCGCTGGTCGAACTGGCAAGCCCGCGCGCGGGCAACAGCCTGCGCGAGTTGATGGAAGACGTGCTGGGCCACGCGCTGGAAACCGGCCTGGTGTCGGATGCCGTGCTGGCCGAAAGCGAGGCACAACGCCTGGATCTGTGGAAACTGCGCGAAGAACATGCCGAAGCCCAGAAACGGGCCGGGGCCTCGGTCAAGAACGACGTGTCGGTGCCGCTGCCCGCCATACCCACCCTGATCGCGCAGGCCACCGCCGCGTGCGAGGCCCTTATTCCGGGCATAAGGGTGGCCCCGTTCGGCCATATCGGGGATGGCAACATCCACTTCAACCTCGTCCAGCCCGAAGGGGCGGACCCGGAAGCCTTCCTGGCCCAGGACCACGCCATCATGGATACGGTGGCCGCCATCGTGCGCAAGCTGGATGGCTCCTTTTCGGCCGAGCACGGGGTGGGCCAGCTCAAGACCTACCTGATGCCGTCCTGGCGGGGTGGTGCGGAGCTGACGACCATGCACCGGATCAAGAACGCCATCGACCCCGCCAACCTGATGAACCCGGGCAAGATTTTCCCGCCCGATCGCGGGACCAGCCCCAGAAAGCTGCCCCCGACCCACCCCTGAGCGATATGAACCACCACCTGCGGATTGCCTGAGGGCAACCCGCAGGTGGTGGGGCAGGAAGCAATACGGGAACACCAGGGCCCCCGGGCAACGGGCCGGGCACGCGGCGGCAGGATGAAGAAGCGGGAGAAGGCGGCCAGAATGGGTCGCCAATGACCGCCCCTTGCCGTGTTACCGGCATCAGTCGCACCCCGCACTGAACCTGGTCATGCTGCGACAAACCGTTTCGGGTCAGGATTGATCTTGCCAAGCCTGCGGCAATGCCCGATGATACTCCACGATTTTTGAATATTGTATGCAATCCTGAACGGTGGCCTGTCGCATGGCCCCCAAAAGGGCGAGGCAGGACACCAGACCCCCGTTCGGGACCGCAGCAGCAGCCTGTACGGATATGCCCGCCCGCCATGACGCAGTTTTCTCCCCCCCTTGCCGAACTTGTCGCCGAACGCATGCGCCCCGGCGCCGACCTGCTGGAGGAAGGGCGCGCCCTGGCCCGGGACTGGAAGGTGGGGGACAACGCCTTCCTGCGCCATAACGGCATAGGGTGCGAAGCCGAATACAAGAGCCTGCGCGCGGCCCAGGGCCGTATGATGCAGCATGCGCATATCGGCTTTCGCAGCGTCGAACGCACGATCGAATCCATTGCCGAGGTCCATGCCACCTGCGCGCGCCAGGGTGTTACGGTCGATCGGTTCGGCATTACGCTGGACTGGTCCATGGGCTACCCGCTGGCCCTGCGCGACAAGCGCCCGCGCGGCACCGGCATCGTGCTGAACGGGCCGGAGGATTTCGCCCGCATTACCAACGCCGCCCCCGCCGCCGCCCATTTCGGGGACTTCATGCTGGGCCTGCCCGGTGCTGTCGAAAACACCAAGGGGGCGATTGCCGCCGGGGCCACGGCCATTGGCAATCTGGGGCAGTATTTCACCTTCCGCCTGCCCTATTGGGACGATGATGTAGCCACGACCGAAGCCGCCGTGATCTCGCTGGGGCTGATCGCCGCCCAGCCGGTGGATGTGCTGGTGCATTCCAACCTCGATGACGGGTTTGCCGGCCTGTTCGCGGATATGAGTTCGGCCCTGGGCATGGTGCTGATCGAACGCTATATCGTCGAAGATCTTATCGGCGGGCGCATGTCGCACTGCTTTGGCCACCATTACACGTCCCCCCTGGTGCGCATGGCCTTCCACAAGGCGTTGTGGACGCTGACCGACGCACCCGGCACCATGCTGTTCGGCAATACGGTGGCCTATAAATCCACCCCCGCGGGCAATTACGCGAGCCTTGCCAGCTATTTGCAGGCCGATATCTGGGCGCTGCGCCGCCACCATACGGGCCATGCCATCAACCCCGTGCCGGTGACCGAAAACCAGCGCATTCCCGACACCGACGAGATCATAGACGCCCAGGTTTTCGCTGCCCGCATGGTCGAACATGCCAGCGCCAGCCTGGATATGATCGACTGCGCGAAGGTGGATGCCGCCGCCGACAGCCTGATCGAGGCCGGGCGGCGGTTCAGTGCCAGCGTGCTGGCGGGGCTGGAACGGACGGGGCTGGATATTCGCGACCCCGCGGCCCTTATGCTGGCCCTGCGGCGCATCGGCCCCAAGCGGCTTGAAGCGCTGTACGGCGCGGGTGCGACAGATACCGCCGCCTGGGGTGGCCGCCGCGCGGTCATGCAGGCGGAATGGGTGGAGGAACTGGAAGAAAACGCCCGCGACTGGGCAGAACGCATCACCCCGGCCCTGCGCCCGGCCGTGGCGGGTGCGGGGCTGCGCGCCTGCGTGGCGTCCTCCGACGTGCATGAACATGGCAAGAACCTGATCGAGCGTATCCTGGCGCTGAGCGGTGTCGAAGCGGTGGATGCCGGGGCTTCCGCCGACCCGGAAACGGTCGTGGCACGCGCTGTCGCGGATGGGGCCGATTTTATCGCCATCAGCACCTATAACGGCATTGCCCTGCGCTACGCGCGCGAGGTGCTGGCAGCCCTTGAGCGCGTGGGGGTGAGCATGCCGGTGCTGATCGGCGGCAGGCTGAACCAGATCCCCGAGGATTCCAATTCCGGCCTGCCGGTCGATGTGCAGGCCGAGATCGCAGCCCTTGGCGTGCTGCCCTGCACAGACCCTGAAACAATGACCCGCTTTATTGAAAAGCTTGTCGAAAAACCCCAGGAGATGGCCATATCATGACCCGTTGGACAGGTGTATTCCCCGCCGTTACGACCAAGCTTGCCGCAGATGGCAGCCTTGACCTGGACGCCACGGCAGCCTCGATCGACAGGCTGATCGGCAATGGTGTCTCGGGCGTGATCGTGCTGCCCATGCTGGGCGAAAACGCCTCCCTCAAGGTCGAGGAACGTGACCGGGTCATTGCTGCTGCGGTTGAAGCCGTGGCGGGGCGCGTGCCGCTTCTGTCAGGCCTTGCGCAGATCTCCAGCGCCGATGCGGCGGAAGCTGCCCGCCGGTATGAAAAGCTGGGCGCGCAGGGGCTGATGGCCTTCCCCTCCCTCGCCTACAAGACCGACATGCGTGAGACGGTGGCGTGGTACAAGTCGCTGGCTGCAAGTTCGGGCCTGCCGATCATGATCTACAACAACCCTATCGCCTACGGGGTGGATGTCACCCCCGCCATTCTCGAACAGCTTGCGGATACGCCCTCCATTGTCTGCATCAAGGAAGAATGCGGCGATATTCGCCGGGTGACGGATATCTACAATAGCTGCGGTGACCGGTTTTCGGTGTTCTGCGGGGTGGACGACCTGATCGTCGAAAGCCTGGCCCTTGGTGTCACGGGCTGGGTCTCGGGCATGACGAACGCCTGGCCCGCCGAATGCGTGCGGCTGTTCAACCTTGCGGCGGGGGGCGATTTCGCGGCTGCAAGAACGCTCTACCGGGTGCTGACCCCGGCCTTCCATCTCGATACCCATGTCAAGCTTGTGCAGTATATCAAGCTGGCCGAACATCTGGTCTACGGTGCGCCCGAATGGGTCCGCGCGCCGCGCCTGCCGCTGGTGGGCGAAGAACGCAGCCGGGTCGAAGCCATTATCAAAACAACCATCGCAACGCTGGCCACACTGTAAGCCACATGCGCGCCCGGCCCTGACGGGTGGCCCGATGGCAGGCCCCGATACGGGCTGGGAACACACTCAGCCGTCGCGGCGGGGCATTTCCATGCTAGGATGGCGCAGGGCAAAAACCTGCAAAACCAGTGCCGGCAGCACGACAAGCCCCGGGTCCCAGCCGACCAGCAGCATGGCCAGAACGGTAAATACCGGGGCCAGGGTGCGTTCCATGCGCGCACCATCGGGCACATTGCTGGCCAGGACCGAACACATCGCCGCCATGGCCAGCAGGCCCGCCGCCGCCAGGGCGCGGAACGGATGGTTGATGCTGTCGGGCAGAAACCCCGCATGCATGCTTTCAAGCGATGTCAGGTCCGCCGACCAGCCCGCCAGCCCCAGCAGGAAGGTGAACGGCAGCAGCAATACGCCGAACACATCGCGCAATATGGCTAAAAACCCCATGACGATCGGCGGCAGCAGCACGCAGGCCACACCCAAGGCCAGATCGACCACCAGCAGCACAAGGGCGGGTGCGACTTTACCTGCCTTCATGCGTGCCGTTTCCTGCCTGGGTTCATATGTCTTTCGCCCTCATTCCCATGGACCGGCCTGCGCCAAAATCCGTCGCTCATATCCGCAACCCGTCTTCGCCCGCCCGATCGGCTGGCGGGCACGCAGGCCCTGCGCCAGTCTGGCGGGTAAAAGCATGCGTGGATGCGTGTTTCAGTCTTTCCACCACTTGACCGGGCTGGGGCCTTCGCTTTCGGCTTCATCCTGGGCCAGGACATAGGTCCGGCGGCGGCGGGCTTTGGGCCGTGCGGGCGCGGCTTCGGCCTGTGGGGCGTTCGGGGCGGCATCCTGCGCGGCGTCCGGCACCGTCTGTGCGGCCTTCCGGGTGGCGGCGCGCGCCTTCTCCACCTGCTGGCTGAGCGTTGCAATCTCCGCCTCGCGCTCGGCCAGGGTCTGCTGCAAAACGCGCAGGTCCCGCCCCACCTGGGCAAGGGCTGCCTCACGCTCGGCCAGTTTCGCCTGCGCGTCACGCACCACGGTTTCGGCAACGCCCAGGCGGGTCACCAGGCCACGCTGGGTTGCCTGAAGCTCGTTCAACTGGCGTTCGGCTTCTTCCGCGCGGAGCTTTTCTTCCGCCAGGTTGCGGCGCACGCGGCTGAGTTCGGAATTGTCGTCTTCCGAAAAATGCACGGCCCGGGCAGAACCGCCAAGGCGGGGGCTTGCCGCCGTACGCGGGGCCGTGGCGCGGCCCAGAAGATGCTTTTCAACCGGCACTTCCCCATCGCGCACGAAACGGCGGCGCTTGGTCGTATCCGGCGTGGTGCGGGCGGAAGACCGCCCGCCCGACGAAGGCCCGATCCGTTCGAGCGCATTGCGCATGCTGGCTTCTTCAAGTCCTTCCTCATCCTGCCTGTCGGACAGGGAAGAAGACAGAAAAGACGATGTATTCATATTTTCAGATGTCACGTTTGAATATTTCGTACCTGGACCAGGGCCTGCCGGCCCGGCCCGTTGTTATTTGATGAGTTATCTGACCGACTATTTGGCGAATACCCCGGCGCGCATTTTCCACATGGAAATGGGAAACAGATGCGGCACCGCAGCCCGGCCATAACGCCATTCTCTGGGCGTAGCGAATGCGAGAAGCATTCATCTCGCCTACCCGATACCACGCTCTTTTCCATTCTCCAAGACCGAACCGTTAAAATCGTACCAAATTGCTCCTGCATCCCTGAAGGGCAGGCTTGAATGGCAGGCTTGCTTACCGCGGGGCAACCGGGGCCCATAACAGATCGGTCTGGCCATCGTGGTTGAAATAACGCGCAAGAACAAAAAAGTAATCAGATAATCTGTTCAGTATTTTCAGTATCGCAGGATTGACCTGTTCCTGCCGGGCCAGGGCCACGACCTGCCGTTCGGCGCGGCGCACCTGGGTGCGGGCCATATGCGCCCAGCAGGCCGCCATGCTGCCGCCGGGCAGCACAAAACCGCGCAAAGGCTGCTGGTGGGCGCGCATCTGCTCTATCCAGTCTTCCATCTCGTCAATCAGGCTTTCGTCAACACGCCTGGCCCGTTGGGTGCGGGGGCCTTCAGGCTGGCACAGATCGGCCCCGATATCGAACAGGAGATTCTGCAACGCCGCCAGTTCCGCAACGACCGAGCGGGCGGACGATCCATGTTCGGCATGTTGAGCATGCGCCCGAACGAGGCCTATCGTGGCGTTGACTTCATCCAAGGCCCCCAGCGCCTCGATCCGGGCACTGTCCTTGCCCACGCGTGCGCCATCGCCCAGGGATGTTTCCCCCTTGTCACCCCCACGGGTCACGACCTTGTCGATCCGAATACTCATGCTCCACCTTTCCCTGTCCGGCCCGTATCCCTGGCGGGCCTGCTTCCCTCTACACCACTTTCCTGCGGCGCGACCGGCCATGCCCGGTGGGCAGGATGCCTCCGCCTGCCGCAGGGGCCAAAACCTTCTTTGCCGCGCGGGACCAATCGGCCTATACACCAAAGCCATGCTGACATCGCATTCTCTTCCCCGTATCTGGCTTATCTGTGGCGCGCTGGCGGCGGGCACGGGCACCATCATGGGTGCGCTGGCGGCCCATCTGCCCGACACCGCCTTTGGCGCGGGCGGGCGCGCCATGGCCCATAGTGCGATGGACATGCAGATGTGGCACGGCATAGCCCTTGTCGCCCTGGGCCAGGGCACGGCCACACGCCGCAACCGCCTGGTGCTGGCGGGCGGCACCGGCCTGCTGGTGGGTATGCTGCTGTTTTGCGGCGGGGTGTACTATACGGCGTTCACGGGCCTGCGCATCAACCATCTGGCGCCCACAGGCGGCAGCCTGATCATCCTGTCCTGGCTGGCGCTTGCGGCGGGCTGGATACGCCGGGCGTGAGTATTGGCGGTGCGTGGCTGGCGGCCGAAGGGCTGGAAGATGTCCTGGCCGAAGACCTGGCGCGCCGGGGCGTGGTCATCGATCGCTGGCACGGGCGACTGGCGCTGTCCGCCCATGCACCACTTTATTCGCCCTGGGCGCTGGATATCTGGGCACAGCCCGAACAGGTGGAAATTACCTCCATCCGCCATGCGGCCGACACCCTGCGCGGCCGCCAGCGGAACTGGAGCCTGTACGCGGCCGAATGTTTCCGCCGTGCCGGACTGATCGAGGAGCGCCTGCCCCCGGTCAAGGCCGCCCCCATCGTCTTTCCCGCCCCTGTTCCCACCAGCCCGCTGGGGGCCTGGACCCTGCTGGATAGTGCGACCCTGCTGTTTTCGGCCAGCAAGAGCAGCCCGTTCATGAACGGCGCGCCACGCTTCGTGGAAAACCGCACCGACCCACCCTCGCGCGCCTATCTGAAACTGTGGGAAGCCTGCACCCGCCTGGGCCGCTGGCCCGAAGCCGGGGCCGTCTGCTATGACCTGGGCGCCACACCTGGCGGCTGGACCTGGGCGCTGGCCAGCCTGGGTGCACGGGTCAAGGCGTTCGACCGCGCGCCACTGGCCCCGTCCGTCGCGGCCATGCCCGGCGTCTCCTTCGAGCAGGCCAGCGCGTTCGGCCTGGACCCGATGCAACTGCCCCGCGCGGACTGGGTTTTTTCCGATATCATCGCTTATCCGCAGCGGCTTTTGCGCCTTGCGCGGCACTGGATCGATACCGGGCAGGCCAGGAACCTTGTCCTGACCGTCAAGTTCCAGGGCCAGACGGACCATGAAACCGTCGCGGCGTTCGAAGCCATTGCCGGTGGAGCGCTCGCCCATCTGGCCCATAACAAGCATGAGCTGACCTTTTTCTGGTCGCACGATGCCGCCCGCCATGGGGTCTCCCCCCTGCCGGGCCTGTTCCAGACCGGACAGGCCCAAGCGCAATCCTGAACGGACGAGCCTGCACGTGCCGAAGCTAAGGCGTCTTGCCCCGCATGGCGGCCTGATGCTTCTCGACCGACGCCTTCAGCCCCGGTACGTCGGGTGCGGCCAATGTATCCACATACGTATTATGCCGCCATATCCAGCGGTCCGATCCATCGACCAGGATATCGCGCATGCCTCCATGGGACGTGCCCAGCAGGCGGATCGGCCCGCTGACGGAATCCAGAACCTTTTTCCACCCGCCCCCCTGCTGGACATACACATCCGTCGAACACCCGGCGGAGCCGCACAGGCTGGCGGACTGGACCTGCACGAACAGCCCCATGGTCCTGGCGTTGGTGGACAGGGGGGCCGAACCGATCATGACCAGCGGTTTTTCGTGGTGCCTGCGGGCTGTGGCCAGATCATCCGCGTTCAGGTCGCGGGCCTGGCGGTCCAGCGCGCTGCCCGGCTGGCTGGACAAGGCCACCTCCACCGAACCATGGGCCGCAGGGGCTGCCGCGCGGACACGCGCCTGGGCCACGGGGGCGACCGCCACGCCCAGCAGAACCGCCAGCCCGGGAACAGCCAACCCAGAAGCAGCCAAGCCTAGAATAGCCAGGCCCGCTCCCGCACGGAAAATCCCTTTCCCCCGGCCCGAACCCTGCAATGCCGCGGCCAGTGCCGCCTGCCCCCATTCCTGCCCCATGCTCTGGCGCATAACACGACAATACATCACAAAAGGCTCCTTATCCCCACGATGCTGCCTGACCCACCAGCAAGGACCGATCATGACCAGAGCTGACGCCGCGCACAATCCCATCCCCCAGCCCGATCACCCGCGCCCGGGGCTTTATCGCCACTACAAGGGGGGATTCTATACCGTGCTGCACACCGCGCGCCATAGCGAGACGGAAGAATGGCTGGTGATTTATCGCTCAGAAGCCCGGCAGGACTACTGGGCAAGGCCCCTGGCCATGTGGGCCGAGCAGGTGAACGGCACCCCACGCTTTACGCTGATCGAGGCCACGCCCGAACCCTGAAAGGCCCAGGACCAAGCCGGGTGCCCTCCCCGCGCGCCCGATCGCGGACTCTGGCACAGCCCGCCCCGCCCAAGGCCCAGGAACGGTGCGGGAGAGGAACACGGCGCGGCATACAAAAAGGGCCAGCCATCGTGAGATGACTGGCCCTTTCGTGCAGTGCGCAACCGCGCCACCCAAGGGCACCTGCCCCGTTGGCGCGATCATGCCCTGGCTGTTAGAGGGACGACTTGGCCCGCGCCAGAACGGCCTTGCAGGTCTTCTGGCGGATGGGCAGCGTTGCCATGGCAACGGTGTAGATCTTGTCCTTGGCGCGGATCTGACCCGCCGAACCCACCGCGTAGAACATGTTGCCTTCAGCGCCATCGGGAACGGCGTTGGTCTTCTTGACGTATTCCTGCAAGGTGTGGAACGCGTCATCGTAGTCAACATATTCGTTCTGCACGCAGTAGTTCAGCAGCCCGGCATTTTCCGCCGGGTCGATGGTGGCTACCAGGTCAGACGGGTCCACCGTGGACAAGCCAGACGTGTCGCCCGCCCGTGCGCCCGTGATGGTGGCGTCTTCCTGCGCGTGGGCAAGCACCGGGGCGCCAGCCAGCAGGGTAGTGGTCAGAGCAAGCGCCGACAGGGCACGCACAGCAATCAGTTTCATTCAGAATCTCCCTCGCGGAATATGCGCCAAACTGACCTGTAACCCGCCCAAAGATCAAGCGGCTCCCTTGCGTGCCACGCACATGGCTGACCATTGCAGCACTGCAATTCCGCCCCGCACGCCCCGCCATGTCCGTAACGCCCGCCGCGGCGCAGGGGTGCCCGCGCACCGCATGCCCTGTCGGTGCCGAGCCGGCACCGACAGGGGCGACAAGCATGGCTGCCCAAAATATCGTGATTCCATCTCGGCTTTCTGGATCCAGATGGGCCGTGCTTCTGCCGTGCAGGTGGGTGGGGCAGCGCGTTAATGCCTTTGCCATCAAGGGCCTAGGGGCGATGTTATAGCAAGCCAAGGCAGCTATGCGCAGACGTTGCCTTGTTCGCTATCACGATATGGTGATAATGGCACGCCAAGGCAAAACCCGTCGTTTATGTCGCCGGATTGTTCCTGTGTCGGGTGTCCCTTGCCGGGCATGACCGCCCTGCTGGCATTGCGCCCAAGCGGCACCTATATCTTGTTATGACAAACCGTGGCAGGTTTTCAACCCTGTCCTTTGCAGTCGGCTTTATTTTTGATGTCTTCCGGAGAAAACATGACAACCCGAAAGGGACATGACGCGCGACTGGTTGTCGCCATCCTACTGGTCACCATGGCCATGGGGATGCTGGACGCCATATCGCTCCTCCATCTTAAAATGTTCGCAGGTTACCTGACGGCGAGCATCATTCTCATCGCCGCCAATATCGCAACGTCGCAGGCCATTGTGCTGTCGGGGTTCGAAGCGATCGGCTGCTTCTATCTGGGGGCGTTGATCGGCGGCCGGATCGTGCGGCGCGAACGGGCGACACGCCTTGTCATTGGTGACATCCTGCTGGGCGTGGGCTGCCTGATGGGGCTGACAGCCTGGATCTGGTCATGCGACCTGCCGGGCAACACCTATATTACGCTTGGCCTGCTTTCGCTTACCATGGGTTTGCAGACATCGGCCACACGGCACGCGCGCCTGCCGGACATGACCCTGCCTGCGGCAACCGTCGTGCTGCACGGGCTTGCCCATAACAGCGCCGCCGCAGGGGGCGACAATACCGGCCACTGGCGCAGGAAAGCAGCGATCGCGGCCCTTTTTTCAGGCGCGCTGATGGGCACGCTGATTTCCCGCCAGAGTGTGGCCGAAGGCATTGCCGGGGCCAGTCTCATTGTTCTGGCGGCAGGCGGGCTGCTGCATGCCCGCCCGGTCTCCGTGCTAACGCGGCTCGACCGCATGAGCATTACCTGACCCCAGGCCGGGGGTCGGGCGTGCCGGACGGGCGGGGGCTTTCGGCTTCGTCCAGCCATCGGGCCGGGCAAGGCGGGCTTCGCGCCGGCCGATAAAGAACGAGCCCAGCCCGTAGCACGCCAGCGATGTGGCGAGGGATGCCAGGGCGGTCATGCGCTGGTCGGGGTTGAGGAACATGGTCCCGAACACCAGCCCGGCCGCGGCCAGGGTCGCGTAATTGCACAGCGGGAAGAGCGGCAGCGTGTAAAGCCCGGCCTCGCGCCCGGTGCGGCGGGCCTTGTTGCGCGAGACGATATAGGCGGTCACGATCAGGGTGTAGATCACCAGGATCACGCCACCGCTACAGCTCAGCAGAAAAACGAAAATGGTATTGGGTGCCAGGATGGAGGAAAACGCCACCAGCGTGCCCGCAAGAGCGCTGAAGGCAATGGCCGCCCGCGGCGCACCCGATGCCGCGCGACGCGCGAGAATAGCCGGCGCGTCGCCCCGGGTCGCCAGTTCCGTCAGCACGCGTGAGGTAATGTAGAGGCACGAATTCAGGCACGACAGAATGGCGCTGAGCACGACAATGCGCATCATCAGCCCGGCCCCCGGCACGCCCATGACATCCATGGCCGCAACAAAGGGGGACTGCCCACCCACGATGCTGGTCCAGGGCACCACGATCAGGATCATGCTGATAGCCAGGACGTAGAACAGTGTGACACGCAGGCCCAGGCTGCGGGTGACACGGGCGATGCTTTTATGCGGCTCGGGCGATTCCGCCGCCGCCACGGTGGCGATTTCGGCCCCGATCATGCTGAACATGACGGTGGGGATAATGGAAATAACGGCGGCCGCACCGAAGGGAAAGACGCCGCCATGGCCCATGACGTTATGCGTGACCGCAACGCCGGGCCCGAAGACATGGCTGACATAAAGGGCCGACAGCAGGACAAAGGCCACGATACTGACCACCTTGATGGTGGACAGCCAGAATTCGCATTCGCCAAAAATACGCGGGGCCGCGAAATTGACGGCCTTGAGCACGCCGATAATCAGGATGGCAAGCAGCCAGACCGGCAGGTTTATCCAGTCGCGCAACAGGATGGCGCCAGCGATCGCCTCGCTCCCCAGTGCCACGATCCAGAAGAAACAATACAGCCAGCCGGCGGTAAAACCCATGCGGTCGCCATGGGCTGCGCGGATATATTCCACAAAGGAACCCCGGCCCGGATCGGCCACCACCATTTCGCCCAGCATGCGCATGACCAGCACCACCAGCCCGCCCACCAGCAGATAGGCCAGCACAACGGCCGGCCCAGTCGCCGCAATGGCCGCGCCGCTGCCCACGAACAGCCCGGCCCCGATGGTCCCCCCCAGGGAGATCATGGCGATATGCCGGTTCCGGAGTCCCGCCACCTGCTTGTCCACGGTAGCGCTACCTGGTTCAGCCATGGGATTTCCTATCGTTCGTGTTGTCCGTACCCGGAACATACCTCAAACGAAACGAACAGGGAAATCGCTCCCGGCCTGCCAAAAATAAAATGCAGGCCCCACCCATGCCCAACCGGCCATAACGGGCTGCCACGCCACGGCCCCAGCCCGACGATTGCCGTTATTTTCCAGCCGTCTATACGGCAGCACGAAAAAAAATCGGCCCATTGCCGGCGTAAGCAGGCGGGACAGGGCAGCAGGTTACAAAAAATGGGAAAGCGTTGGAGCGGATGAGGGGAATCGAACCCCCGTATGCAGCTTGGGAAGCTGCCGTTCTACCATTGAACTACATCCGCGTAGCCGAACGCGGCGGACTATAACGCCATGACGGCGCAGTTGCAATGCACCTGATGCGCTTTTCGTATCATTCCCCGGCTTGAGGCTGAAACGAACGCCAGCCTGTAAAATACCCGGTAAAGCCCTGGAGGTTTCTGGTCACGCCCCGGCAAACCGGGGAAAGACCCGTTCAGTCCGCTTCTGCTTCCGGGCTGATGAGGTCTGAAATATGGCCCAGTTCGCGTAGGCCCAGCCCTTCTGGCGGGCGGGTGCGGGCGTTGCCGCGCGCTATGCGGCGGGGCAGGACCGCCTGGGTAAAGCCCAGCTTGGCAGCTTCCTTCAGTCTGGCGTCGGCCTGGGCCACCTGACGGATTTCGCCAGACAGGCCGACCTCGCCAAAATAGACCTCGCCCGAATTGGTGGGCACGCCGGTGGCGGCGGATACCAGGGCCGCCGCCACCGCCAGGTCCGCCGCCGGTTCGGCCACCTTCAGCCCCCCCGCCACGTTGAGATAGACATCCATGCCCGAAAGCTTGAGCCCGCAGCGCGTTTCCAGTACGGCCAGCAGCATGGCCAGCCGCCCGGTATCCCACCCCACCACGGCCCGGCGGGGCGCGCCGTCACCGCCCTTGGGGGCCAGCAGGGCCTGCACTTCCAGCAGCACGGGGCGCGTGCCCTCCAGCCCCGCGAACACGGCGGACCCCGCGATATTGCCGCGCCGTTCGGCCAGGAACAGGGCAGAGGGGTTGCTGACTTCCTCCAACCCGCGATCGGTCATGGCAAAAACGCCGATCTCATCCGTGGCCCCGTAGCGATTCTTGGCCGCGCGCAGGATACGGAACTGGTGCCCGCGATCACCTTCGAAATACATGACAGCATCCACCATGTGTTCGAGCACGCGCGGGCCGGCAAGTGCGCCTTCCTTGGTTACGTGCCCGACCAGCACCAGGCTGAAACCCCGCCGCTTGGCTGCCCGGATCAGTTCGAACGCGCAGGCCCGCACCTGCGAGACCGTGCCCGGCGCACTTTCCACAGTTTCGAGCCACATGGTCTGGATGGAATCGATCACCACCGCGCGCACATCCGGTTCCGCGTCCAGGGTCGCGATGATATCGGCCACATTGATCGAGGCCGCCAGTTCCAGCCTGGCCTGGGCCACACCCAGCCTTTGGGCGCGCAGGCGAATCTGGTCCACCGCCTCTTCCCCCGAAATATAGAGTACGCGCTCGCCCTGCCCCGCCAGCTGGCTGGCCGCCTGCAACAGCAAGGTGGACTTGCCGATACCCGGATCGCCCCCCACCAGCACGACGGAGGCAGGCACGAAGCCCCCACCCAATACGCGGTCAAGCTCGGCAATGCCCGAGCGCACGCGTGGCGGCGGCTGCACCTGGCCTTGCAATTCCTCCAGCCGGACACGCCGCCCGCCCCCCACGCGGGAGGTGACGGAGGACGCCGCCAGCGGTTCAAGCGGCATTTCCTCCAGCGTGTTCCATTCCCCGCAGCCGTCGCACTGGCCAGCCCATTTGGCGTGAACAGCCCCACAGGCCCTGCAGACATATTGGCGGGTCGGTTTTTTGGCCAAGACTGCTTCCCCTTTTGCGCCCGCTGCCGCGACTGCCTTATTTTCTGGCGCGTTCTCTGGCACGGTCTTCCATGATGTGGAATAAAACGGGAACAAACTCAACCCTGCCCGTGCGCCTGGCGCGACAGGGGCGACACTCTTCGCGACGACATGCTTTGACGAACCCGACATGAGCGGTTACGGCTCGGTAACGCGTTCGGAGGTGCGGCCACCCCCAGCAGCAGGAGCAGACAGTTCAGCCCTATGGACATGGTGCTTGACCTCATAGCCGGCATAGGCCGCGCCACACTTTCCTTCATCCGTGGGGCGGGGGCTCTGGCGCTGTTCGCGCTGGAAGGGCTTTCGCATATCCTGCGCCCGCCTTTTCACGCCCGCGTCTTCCTGACCTGCTTTGTGGAAACAGGGTTTTTCTCCCTGCCCGTGGTGGCCCTTACGGCCATTTTCTCGGGCGGGGTCATTGCCCTGCAATCCTATACCGGGTTTGCGCAGTACCATGCCCAGAGTGCCATTGCCGGTATCGTGGTGCTGGCGGTCACGCGTGAACTGGGGCCGGTGCTGGCCGGTCTTATGGTGGCCGGGCGCGTGGGGGCGGCCATGGCCGCGCAGATCGGCACCATGCGCGTGACCGACCAGATCGACGCCCTGTCCACCCTGTCCACCAACCCGATGAAATACCTGGTGGCCCCCCGCCTGCTGGCGGGCATTGTCGCCCTGCCTTTGCTGGTGCTGGTAGCGGACGTGCTGGGCGTTGCGGGGGGCTTTATGGTCGCGGTGGTCAAGCTGGGCTTTTCGGCCCCGGCCTATATTACCGCCACCCTGAATGCGGTGAAGTTCGAAGATGTCAGCGTGGGCCTGGTCAAGGCCGCCCTGTTCGGCTTTCTGATCGCCCTTATGGGCTGTTACCATGGCTATAACAGCAAGGGTGGGGCGCAGGGCGTGGGTTCGGCCACGACAGCGGCCGTGGTTGCGGCCTCCATCCTGCTGCTGGCGTTCGACTACCTGATTACGGACCTGTTTTTCTCCCACTGATACGCCCGCATACGGATGGCCCACGCGACATGACTTCTGGCACGCTCCCCGGCACGCTTCCTGGCACAACACCCCCTGCCCCGCCCAAGATCCGCATCCGCGACCTGCACAAGGCCTTCGGTGACAAGAAAGTGCTTGATGGTGTGTCGCTCGACGTGGCGCAGGGCACGTCCTTTGTCATTATCGGGGGTTCGGGCAGCGGCAAGTCGGTGCTGCTGCGCTGTATCCTGGGGCTGATGACACCGGATGCAGGCAGTATCGAGATCGATGGCGAGGACGTGCTGAGTGCGCCCGCCCACCGGCGCGACGCCCTGCGCAGCGAAGTGGGCATGCTGTTCCAGAACGCCGCCCTGTTCGACAGCCTGCCGGTATGGGAGAACGTGACCTTCGGGCTGCTGGCGCGCAACAAGCTCAGCCGCAAGAACGCCCACACCCATGCGGGCTCCATCCTGGCCCAGGTGGGGCTGGACCCGTCTGTAGGCGATCTCTACCCGTCCGAGCTTTCGGGCGGCATGCAAAAGCGCGTGGGCCTGGCGCGCGCGATCGCCGCCCAGCCCGATATCCTGTTTTTCGATGAACCCACGACCGGGCTGGACCCGATCATGGGCGCTGTCATTGATGGGCTGATTGTCGATTGCGTGAAAAAACTGGGCTCGACCGCCATCGCCATTACCCACGACATGGCATCCGCCCAGCGGATCGGGGATGAGGCAGCCATGCTCTACCAGGGCAAGCTGATCTGGCAGGGGGCGGCAGGTTCGCTCATGCATAGCGGCAACCCCTATGTGGACCAGTTCACCCATGGCCGCCGCGAAGGGCCAATCGCCATGGAACTGCGGCGCTAGAATACGGCCGATGCGGGCCCGATACTCTTTGCTTGCCCGCAATGGCGGTGGATGAGATAGAAGCAATCGACTTGAAGTGGGGATGACATAAACAATGACACGTGCGGTTCTTCTGCTGGCATGCGCGCTTGGCCTTGGCGGTTGCGGCTTGTTCCACAAGACCCCGTCCCACCTGGGCAAGCCCGCGCAATGGGAACCGCTGGGCTACCACGACCACCTGCAATCCAACGGCACCTGACCCTGCCGGGTTGAGCCAAAACCGGGTGGGATAGAACCGGGTGCTCCCATGCCCCCGGCTGCCTCCATAATCGGCGCCCCCCAAGACCTGCGTCATTTTTCCCCGCATGGGCGGATTATCCTGTATGATGCCGGACAATACGGGCTGTATGGCCATGGCCGCCCGTATACCCGAACCCACGGCAGAGGGGTGTTATGGCCAGATATTCCTTCCCGCAACCCGCCGCCAGCGAGATTACGCCCAAGGCCGCCTATCTGGGCCGCCGGAGCCTGCTGGCAGGTGCCGGCGGCCTGATTGCGGCGGGCAGCGCGCAGGCCGCGGGGCTGCGCACCCAGCCCGGGCCGTTCAATGCGCCCGAGCCGCAGACCCCGCGCGATGCGGTCACGCATTACAATAATTTCTACGAATTCGGACTGGAGAAGGAAGACCCCGCGCGCCTTGCGGGCCAGTTCCATGCCCGGCCCTGGACCCTGCGCATAGACGGGGCCGTGGCAAAGCCGCTGACACTCGATATCGACACGCTGATCGCCAGACACACCGTGGAAAGCCGGGTCTACCGCATGCGGTGTGTGGAGGCCTGGTCCATGGTCATTCCGTGGGATGGTATTCCCCTGGCCCAGATCCTGCGCGAGGCGGAAATCCTGTCCTCGGCCAAGTATGTGGCGTTCCGCTCCGTCCTGCGGCCTGATGAAATGCCCGGCCAGTCCATGGGGGCGGGCACTATCGACTGGCCTTATGTGGAAGGGCTGCGGCTGGATGAAGCCATGCACCCGCTCACCCTGCTGGCCGTGGGGCTGTACGGCGACATACTGCCCAACCAGAACGGAGCCCCCATCCGCCTTGTGGTGCCGTGGAAATACGGGTTCAAGGGTATCAAGTCCATCACCACCATTACCCTGGTCGACACCATGCCGCCCACGTCGTGGAACCGGCTGGCGGCGGATGAATATGGTTTTTACGCCAATGTGAACCCGGAAGTGGACCACCCGCGCTGGAGCCAGACCAGCGAACGCGTGATCGGCAGCGGCGGCTTTTTCGGGGAACGGCGGCAACCCACCAGGCTGTTCAACGGCTACGCGGAACAGGTGGCCCCCCTTTACGCGGGCATGGACCTGCACCGCTTTTACTGACCGCCTATGGCCGCCACCCCCCGCAAAACGCAGGCCAACCCGCGCGCGAAATATCGCAAGCTGCTCAGCCCCGTACTCTATCTGGCGGGGCTGGCGCCGGCCGTCTGGTCCTTCTGGCTGGGGGCGCACAACCAGTTGGGGGCCGATCCGGTCCGCAGTTTCGAGCATGTGCTGGGCTTGTGGGCCTTTCGCTTTCTGCTGGCCTCCCTTGCCATAACCCCGATACGGACCGTGCTGGGGGTCAATCTTGTGCGCTACAGGCGCATGCTGGGCCTGCTGGCCTTCGCTTATGCCGCCATGCATGTGGCGACCTATGTCGCACTGGACCTGCGTTTCGATTTTGCCATCCTGTATGGTGACCTGACAAAACGACCGTTCCTGATTTTCGGCATGCTGGCGTTTATAGCCCTGCTACCCCTTGCCGCTACATCCAACACCCGTTCCATCCGTGCATTGGGGCGGAACTGGCAGCGCCTGCACCGCCTGGTTTACGTGGCCCTGATCGCGGCCTCCCTCCATTTCCTGATGGCGTTCAAGACCTGGCATATGGACGCACTGGTCTATGTGGGGTTGGGGGGCGTACTCCTGCTGCTAAGACTTGCCCGCGCCCCGTGGCGAAGGGCCCGGCGCGTGTAGGGAGTTACACGCCCCCACACACACCGTGCGCCAAACAATACGTCCCAGGGCCACGCCCCCGTGACAGCACACCCGAGCCACCCGGCTGCTGCCGTGTTCTGGAAACGCTCTTTTAAAACCCCGCTGCTATACTGCCTGCCCGGGACAGGCCGCCCAAAACCGTTCCGGGCTGGCGGGCTCCGTGCTAGTGCTGGCGCCAGCCCCCTGCGGTTGTGCAGCACGCAAGGCAATGGCGTGGTGCACAACGGCCCGGCATATCCATTTTGACTTGAGGTGTAAAAAGGCTTGAAACGTCCTTCCCCGACCCGTGTCCTTGTAGCGGCCTGCATCAGTGTGCTGGCCGGACTGACCCTGGCCACCCACCCCCTGCCCGGCCATGCGGCAGACACGACGCCACCTGTGCCGCCCCAGCAGGCGGCGGCCCCGATGGCGGCACCGGTGACCACACCCGCGCCCTTTATCACCCATGTCGCGGATAGTGTTTCGGACAAGACGCTGGACGATATGGAGGCGGAAATTCACGCCATCTACACCACCAGCCTCAAGGACCACGAAACGGGTGCGGGCTCGGCCGAACTGGCCAGCCTGTTGCGACGGGCGACCGCCCTGACCACCCAGGCCGATACGCTGATCGCCCGGATCAAGCCGTACCAGGCCATGTACCAGAATTTTCTCGATATTCTGGGCAAGCCCCCCGGCAAGGACGACCCGCCCGAAGCCCCCTCCCTGGCTGAACAGCGGACAAGCCTGCTGGCACGCCAGCGCGACCTGACCGCCCGGCTGACACGGCTCAGGCTTTACCAGGTCGAAGCGCGGCAACTGCTGGGCGAATTACGCCTGCATGGCAGCGCCATCCAGCAGGCCACGCTGTGGCAGCGTTTTCCATCTCCCCTTGGGGTCAATTTCTGGTCCGGGCTTGCGGGCACCTACGGGCCTGACAGCACGCGCCTGCGTAATCTGGGCCAGCAGGCAGGCACGGTGCTGAAGGTGGCGTTCACCGGCAAGCGCGCGTTGATGACACTGGGGAGCGGTGCCGGGGCCCTTCTGCTGCTGGGCGCGTGGCTGGCCTGCCACCGGCCGATCCGCCGCCTGGTCAGCCATTTTTTACCCGACGGGCCCATTCGCGCCATTGCCGCGACGGCGCTGTGCGTCAGTGCCGCCATTGCAGCCTGGAGCCTGTTTTTCCAGATTACGTGGAATATTCTGGCCTTCGACAACCCCGCGGCCGAGGGTGATCTGGCCCTGCTGGCAGGCATGATCGGCATGCAGGTGCCCTTATGCGCCTTTGTGCTGGAAATGGGCCGCTGCCTGCTGGCCCGCCAGGAGCAATGGCGGCCTGTCAGCATACCGGACGAACTGGCACGGGGGCTGCGCCTGTTCCCGCTCTGGCTGGCCATTGCCATGCTGGCCCGGGGTGCGCTGCGTTACATGGACACCCATAGCGGGCTTTCCCTGCTGGCGGTGCAGTTGCTGGACGGGCTTTACACGCTGTGCGTCAGCCCGCTGCTGTTTGCAGTACCCCACACCTTGCGCAAGGCCGCCGCCATCCCTGACGAGGGAACCGCCGCCCCCCTGACCGAGTTCGCCAAAAGTGCCGCCATGGCGGTGGCCTTTCTCTGCTGCGGGGCCGTGCTGGTGGGGTATGTGCCGCTGGGCTACATGCTTGTTTCGTGGCTGGGCATCATGAGCATAAGCCTGTGCGGGCTGTTCTTGCTCTCGGTTTTGATCGGCACGGTGGCCGGCACACTGTTTACGGCCAATGCGCCCCTGGGCCGACGCCTTGTGGAACTGGGCCTGCCCGCGCGGCTGGTCAACCAGGCCTGTGTCGTCATTCCCGGCATGGCCAATGTGCTGGCACTGGTCGTGGCCTATGCCATTGCCACAAGCGGCGCCAATTTCGACCCCGACCAGATCTGGAACCAGCTTTACCTGCTGTTCCATGGCACGGACAGCGCGGCCAGCAGCCATGTCTCGCTCGATGCCATACTGCTTTGCGCGGGCCTGTTCATTGCCGGGCACTACGGCATGAAAATTCTCAAATCCTGGTTCAGCCACAGGCTTTTTCCCACCACGCGGCTTGATATCGGGGCTCAGGCCTCCATCCTGAGTATTCTCAGCTACGCCGCGTGGATCCTGATCGGACTGGCGGCCCTGTCCATTCTGGGTGTGACCGTGCAAAGCCTGACCTGGGTGGTCAGCGCGCTGTCGGTGGGGATCGGCTTTGGCCTGCAATCCATCGTGCAGAATTTTGTCTCGGGCATTATTCTCATGGCCGAACGGCCGGTTTCCGTCGGCGATGTGGTGACCATTGCCGGGGTCACCGGCACGGTGGAGCGGATCAGCGTGCGCTCGACCGATATCCAGCTCGACGACAAATCCATCATGATCGTGCCGAATTCGCAGTTCATTACCTCGGCTGTCAAAAACGCGACACGGGCGCAGAAACCAGGCGTTTTCACAATCGTGCTGGACCTGCCCTTTGCCTCCGACCTGCAAAAGGCCATGGAGGTCATGACCGCGACACTGGGCGAATGCGATGCGGTGGATGCCAATACGGCCCCCACCGTCAGCATGACCGCCGTGGCCGATGGCTCGGCCAGTGTTACCGGCAGTGCGAAGGCGCGGGATGGGCTCGATCTCAAGGTGGCGCGCAGCACGGCCCTGTTCGCCATCTGGCAGGCGTTCCAGGACCATGACATTCCCGTCATGGTGCGGCAGATGCCCCGACCCTGAAAGGATTTCAAAAAACCCTGATAAAAAATAAAAGTTTTCGGGTGTCGCCTTTTTTCAAAAAGGCGACGAAAAAGCACCACCCAAAACTTTTGAAACAGGTTCTGGCAACGCCAAGACACACACCGGCCGGGCAAGGCGTCGTGCACGATCTGCCCCCATCATAGGCTTTCTTTTAAAAAGACATGGCAGAGGCAGTGTTTTTAACAACCATCGTGCAACAGGCCGCAGATCAGTGGTCGTGCATCGTATCCAAATCGGCAAAGCGCGTGTATTCGCCTTCGAAGAACAGGTTGATCGTTCCCGTAGGACCGTGACGCTGTTTTTCCAGGATCAGTTCCGCCTTGTTATGCACCAGGCTCATCTTGCGCTGCCAGTCATCCATGGCGGCGGAATATTTGTCGGTGGAATCGAACGCGGTTTCCTTGGGCATGCGCTGTTGCAGGTAATATTCGTCGCGGAAGACGAACATCACGGCATCGGCGTCCTGCTCGATGGAGCCGGATTCACGCAGGTCCGACAGCATGGGGCGCTTGTCCTCGCGGCTTTCCACCTGGCGCGAAAGCTGGGACAGCGCCATGACCGGCACTTCCAGTTCCTTGGCGATGGCCTTGAGCCCCTGCGTGATCATGGAAATTTCCAGCACGCGGCTTTCGGGGCGGGTGCCGACCGATGGCCGCATGAGCTGGAGATAATCCACCACCACAAGGCTAAGCCCCTGCGTGCGCTTGAGCCTGCGGCAGCGCGTACGCATGGCCGACAGGGAAATGGCGGGCGTGTCGTCTATCACCAAAGGCAGGCGGGCCAGCTCGTGGCTGACGCGCACGAAACGGTCGAACTCCTTTTGCCCGATATCACCGCGCCTGATCCGCTCGCCCGATACTTCCGCCTGTTCGGACAGGATACGGGTGGCCAACTGTTCGGCCGACATTTCGAGCGAGAAGATCGCAACCGATCCCTTGGGCTTGCCGCCGTTTTCCTCCGCCTCGGTCAACAGGGCGCGGGCGGCGGAAAAGGCGATCTTGGTGGCCAGGGCGGTCTTGCCCATGGCCGGACGCCCCGCCAGGATCAGCAGGTCGGAAGGGTGCAGCCCGCCGGTTTTCTTGTCCAGGTCACGCAGGCCCGAGGTCAGGCCCGTGACATGACCTTCGCTCTTGAAGGCCAGGGCCGCGACATCGATCGCGCCGGCCAGCGCGCGGTGGAAGGGCACAAAATCCCCTTCCTTGCCTTTTTCGGTCGCCAGCCTGAACAGGGCTTCTTCCCCCGCCTCGATCTGGTTGGGGCCCGACAGCCCGCCTTCCACCCCGAAGGCGTTGTTCACCACCGTCTCGCCAATGTCGATCAACTGGCGGCGGATCCACGCATCGTGGATGGCGCGGCCGTAATCCCCGGCGTTGATGATCCCGACCATGGAGGTCAGAAGCTTGGCCAGGTAGGCCAGCCCCCCCATGCTTTGCAGAATGCCCGAATGTTCGAATTCGGCGCGCATGGTCACGGGGTCCGCCAGTTGCCCGGCTTCTATGCGCCGGGCGATGGCATCGAAAATCTGGCCGTTGACCTTGTTGGCAAAATGCTCCCCCGCCAGAAAGTCGGAAACACGGTCATAGGCACGGTTATTGGTCAGCAATGCGCCTAAAAGGGCTTGCTCGGCCTCGATATTGGCGGGCGGCTGGCGCAGGCCAAGGGCCAGAAGCCCCTCCTGCGTCCGCTGGTCTGTTTCTGCTGTGCTCATGCTCCTGCCTCTAGCAGGTTTTGCCCCGTTCTCGAAAGAGAACGTATGCCCCAAAAGGTCTGCACAACGCTCAACACGCAAGCACAGCCCAAGATTACGCAACACCCGTTCCGCACCGACGCCGCAGGGGAAAAATCAGCCCCCGATGCCCCTTGCCGCTTGGTCCAGCGCATCGTACGCCGTTACGATATGGTAGAGCGAACTGGTGGGAATACGCTGGGCCGCGGGCCGGGCATTGACGTCAAGCTGGTCGATCCACGTGCCTTGGGGGCAGCCGCTTAGGTAGCGGTCCAGCAGATTGGTGGCCATGCTGGTGGCCAAAGGCAGGCTGTCCGCCGCCGCATGGGCCAGCACGCCGCGCAGCCCTTCGCCCTGCGCCCACAGCCGGGCCGAATGTCTGAGCACCACGCCCTTGCGGCTGACCCCGTCGCGCACAAGCCCGGTCCGGGGTTCCACCCCATGGGCGCTGGCGAAACGATACAGCCGCGCTGCCTGCTCATGCGTCTGCACGCCGGACTGCGCGCTGTAGGCCTGCAACAGCCACACCCATTCGAAATGATGGCCCGGCTCCGTCCATTCCCCCTGCTCCCCCGGTGCGGGGTGCCAGTCGGGGCCGAAATATTCGCCCAAAGCTCCCGTGGCAGGGTCCTGGAAACGGGTGAGAAAGAGCGCATACAGCCCGTGGGCCATCGCCAGGTCGCCCTCATCCCCCGTGGTCCCGTGCAGGGCCAGCACGGCTTCGAACAGGTGCATATGCGGGTTCTGCTGCCGGGGCTGGCCGTCATCGGGCAGGCAGTTCCGGAATCCGCCATCGGGCAGGGCCATGGTGCGGCACACCCAGCCCAGCGTGGCGCGCGCAAGGCTGGCCGCCTCGCCCGAGAACGGGCCCGGCAGGCGGGCGTACCAGGCAAGTGCGAACACCACAAAGGCCAGGTCGTACAGCTCGGCCGTTGCGTCCAGAACCGCCCCTTCGCGCGTGAGCAGGCGGGCCCAGCCGCCATCGGGCCGGTATGCGCGCAGCAGGAAACGGTACAGGCTGTCGGCCCGGGCCGCAGCCAGTGGCCAGCCCCGCAAGGCGGCCCATGAGAAAACGAACAACTGCCGCGCCTGCACGCGCACGCGCTTGAAAGCGGGCAAGGCGGGCACGCCCGCAAGTGTGAGGTATTCCTGCGCCCCCAGGCAGGCCGGTGAATCCGCCGTGCCGTCGCACCCCACATCGGCCCAGAACGGCAGGGCACGCTCGAACATCCACTCCGCAAAGCGATCGCGGACAGCGACAAGGGCGGCCGCATCCCTGCCCGAAACATCGCCCATGTCGGCACGCGTATCGGGCGCGGTATCGGGGCCGGTCTGTGGCCCACTCTCATGCACGGTATCGGGGCCTGCGCATGGCCCGGCGGCTGCCTCCGTCACGGGGGGGGTGTGGCGCACCAGGGGGGCGGGCCGGGCGCGTCATGTGCCGCGGGCTCGTCCGATAATGGCTGTGGTGGACTGGCCTTCCTGCAAATCCGCCAGAAGCAGCCGCCCGCCCGCCGCCAGCACCACATCCGCCCCCACCACGTTTTCAGGCGTGTAATCGGCCCCCTTGACCAGCACATCGGGCATGAGGGCGCGAATGAGCGCGAGCGGGGTATCTTCATCAAAAGCCACGACGGCGTCGACATAGCGGATGGCCGCCATGACGGCCGCCCGGGCCTGCAGGGAATTGACGGGGCGGCTTTCCCCCTTGAGACGACGGACCGAGGCATCGGTATTGAGGGCAACCACCAGCCGGTCGCAGTTCGCACGGGCCTGGGCCAGCAGGCTGACATGGCCGGGATGGATGATATCGAAACACCCGTTGGTGAACCCGACCTTGAACCCCTCTTCCTGCCAGCGCGCCACCTGCGCGCAGGCAGCTGGCAGGGAAAGCAGATGCGGGGCATCCTGCGCGCCGTCCTGCCCGGCCAGTTCGCGCAGCACTTCATGGATATCCGCCGTGGCCGTGCCCAACTTGCCCACCACGACCCCCGCCGCCGCATTGGCCACGCGCATGGCCTGTTCCAGCGCCAGCCCCGACCCCACGGCAAGCGCCATGGTGGCAATGACCGTATCCCCCGCCCCGGAGACATCGAACACCTCCCGCGCGCGCGCGGGCACAGACACCGCAGCCCCGTTGCGGCGCACCAGCATCATCCCTTTTTCGGACCGGGTGGCCAGAATGGCGTCGGCCTGCGCATGCGCCATGACAGCACGGGCCGCGGCCTCGACCTGGGCCTGGCTGTCCACCGGCATGTGCGACGCCGCAGCCAGTTCGCGCGCATTGGGCGTGATACAGGCCGCCCCGCGATACAGCGTGTAGTCGGTATGCTTGGGGTCCACAAAAACAGGAATACCGTGGGCGCGGGCCTGGGCGAATATGCAGTCCAGCACGGCGGGCGCGCACACGCCCTTGCCGTAATCGGACACCACGACGGCCTGCGCACCGCCGATATGGGCCGTAACGGCCTGGCACAAGGCATGGGCCTGTGCTTCGTTCAGCGGGCTGCTGCTTTCCTCATCCACGCGCACCACCTGCTGGTGGGCAGCGATAAAGCGGGTCTTGCAGATCGTGGGGCGGCTGGCATCGGGCACGGTCGCATCCACAAGGCCGCCCTGTTCGGCCAGGACGGCACGCAGGGTTGCGCCGGCTTCGTCCTCTCCCACCAGGCCGACCAGCACCGCACGCCCCCCGAGCGAGAGGATATTGCTGGCCACGTTCCCCGCGCCACCGGGCATTTCGCGCCGGGAATCCAGCAAAAGGACCGGCACGGGTGCTTCGGGCGAGATCCGTTCCATCCGGCCGTACAAGAACCGGTCCAGCATGACATCGCCCACGCACAGCACTGTAATGGCTGAAAAATCCACAGGCTTCAGCCTCCGAACGAGTCTGCGAACGAATCTGCGAAATCCGCCAGCCCCGTCTGACGGCGCACGGCGTGGCGCGCGCTGACCAGAACGGCGCGCGCCTCGGCTATGGCGCGGTCCAGTTCGGTGTTGACGATCACGTAGTCGAATTCCCGCCAGTGGGAAATTTCGTCCCGGGCAGCGGCCATGCGCCGGGCGATCTCGTCCGGGTGGTCGGAAGCACGGCCGTGCAGGCGGCGTTGTAGCTCCTCGAGCGAGGGGGGCAGCACGAACAGGCTGACCACATCGGCGGGCAGCGCGCGGCGGATCTGCGCATGGCCCTGCCAGTCGATGTCGAACACCATGTCGTGCCCGGCTGCCAGTGCGGCCTCGACCGGGGCGCGGGGGGTGCCGTAGCCGCGCCCGAACACAATGGCCCATTCCAGCAGTTCACCCGCCTCAGCCATGGCCTCGAACTCTTCCATGCTGCGGAAATGGTAGTGAACGCCCTCTTTCTCGCCCGGGCGGGGCTGGCGGGTGGTGACGGAAACCGAATGGCGCAGCTTGGTGTCGGACGCGCGCAGGGCATTGGCTATGGTCGATTTCCCCGCACCCGAAGGGGCTGATATGACAAGACACACCCCCCTGCGCGCTGCCGTGTTCGGATGCGTGTCTGCATTCTGCGCCATGCCGTTTCCCATATCCCGCACATTTCACGTTCCAATCTTGCCCCTTCATGCCAGAAGCGGCCATGCTACGCCACCGGGTGGCGCTACGAAGGTAAAGACCGAACTTTATGATGACACTCAATTCCGTTCTGATTACCGGCGCATCCTCGGGCATGGGGCGGGCTTTGGCCTGCGCGCTGGCCCGGCCGGGGCGCAGGCTGTGGCTGGGCGGGCGCGACCCGGCACGGCTGGACGCCACGGCCCGGTACTGCGCGGGCCAGGGGGCCGAGGTGCACGCAACCCTGGGTGACGTAACCGACAGCCATGCCATGAATACCTGGGTGCGCGGCACGAACGGGCTGGACCTTGTGCTGGCCTGTGCGGGTGTTACCGGCGGCACGCATGTCGCCCCCAGCCCCGATCTGGGCCCGTACGAGCCCGAAGCCCAGGTACGCCGCATTTTCGAGACGGACCTGACCGGCGTGCTCAACACCGTGCTGCCCGCACTGGAGGTCATGCGCGGCCAGCCCAGGGGGGATGATGGTGTGCGCGGGCGGATCTGCGCCATTTCCTCGGTCGCGGGGCTGGTCTCCTTCCCCGGCACGCCGTCCTATTCGGCGGCCAAGGCGGCGGTGGACCGCTTCATGGTGGCAAGCGGTGCCAATACGCGCAAGGCGGGCATATTGCTCAGCTCGGTGGTCTGCGGCTTCGTGGACACGCCCATGGTGGCGCGCAACGCCTTTCCCATGCCCGGGCTGACCGATGTGGACACGGCCTGCCGCCGTATTCTGCGCGGGCTGGCGCGCAACGAGCGCCGCATTGTCTTCCCGCGCTGGCTGGCCCTGGGCTCGCGCATGATGGACCTGCTGCCCATTCGCGTGGCAGAGGCCTATTACCTGCGCCAGCCTTCGGGTGCCCCCGGCACGATGCCTCAAACCGATCTGTCGTAACCCCTTGGGCCCCTTTGGATGATATTGAACCCGCAGGCAGGAGAGCACCGCATGACCGAGATCGTCCGGCAGACCGCTACACCCGACGGGCCGATGACAGAGGGGCTGCCTTCAGGGTTGGCTGGCGGGTTGCCTGACGGATTGCCTGACAGGCCGATGCCCGACGGGCTGATGGAAGACCTTTCCGCCGCATCCGTGCGCGAACCCGTGCCCCCGTCGCGCAAGACCATGAAGATGGACCGCGTGTTCTGGAGCCATTTTTCGCCCAATCTGGGCCCGGGCGGATGGGTGACCGGCGCGTTGCTGAGCCATATGGGGCTGGATTTCCGCGCAGGCGTTGCCGCCATCGTGCTGGGCAACGTGATCGGCGCGCTGCCCGTGGCCTGTGCGGCCGCCATCGGCCCGGCCACGGGGCTGACGCAGATGGAGGCATCGCGCCGGGCACTGGGGCGGCTTGGCGTGCGCCCGCCCGCTTTTCTGAACTGGATCTACTGCGTGGGGTGGGATGCGGTAAACAACGTGCCCGCCGCCACGGCCCTGGTGGCGCTGCTGGTCACGGTCGGGCTGCACGCCCCGTTCTGGCTTGCCCTTGCCGTGCTGGCCGGGGCGCAGATGGTGGCTTCCATCTACGGCCACCATGTGGTGCAGGCCTTGCAGAAATACCTTGGCGCGCTGCTGCTGGTGGTGTTCTGGATCATCGGGATCGTGTTCGCGCTCAGGGGCCAGGCCCCCCTTGCCGCCCAGCATTCGCTCAGCCTGAGCACCTTTGTGCTGGCAGTGGGGATACTGGTCAGCTTCAACCTGTCCTGGGCGTCCTATTCATCGGATTACACGCGCTACCTGCCTGCGGGGTCCAACCCCAGGCGGGTCGTGCTGCTGGCCCTGTTCGGGCTTTTAAGCTCGGCCATACCGTTCCAGATCCTGGGGCTGCTCTCGGCCGGGAGTGTCGCCGATGCATCGCCCACCGCTGTCATCGCATCGCTCCAGCAGGCCATGGGGCCGCTGGGGGCCGTCGCCCTTGGGGCCATCGCGCTGTCTTCCATCACCGGCAATGCGTTCAATGACAACACCGCCAGCTACAGCCTGATTTCGGCCGGGCTGCACGTGCCCCGCGTGGCGGCCGCCGTGCTGACGGCAAGCCTGGGCTACGGCCTGGCCGTGGCGGGGGCCGGGCGTTACGCCGCCCTGTATACGGACTACCTGCTGGTGACGATGTACTGGATCGCGCCATGGATCGGCATCGTGCTGGCCGACTGGTATTTCGGGGACCGAACGCTCCACCCCGTACCACCCGGCTGGACACGGGGTGCGACCATTTTCGTCCTGACATCCGTCGCCACCATTGCGCTGTTTTCCACCAGCGGGCTGTATACCGGCCCGGTGGCGCGCTGGCTGGGTGGCGCGGATATCGGTTATTACGTGGGCTTTTTCGTAGCCGGGGGCTGCTACGCGCTGGGCATGCCCCGGGGCATGCCGCGCCGCACCAGTTCGTAAAGCCCCACGGCCGCGGCTACCGATACGTTCAGGCTTTCCATCTCACCCGGCATGTAGAGCCCGGCTATCTCATCGCAGCTTTCGCGCGTCAGGCGGCGCAGGCCACGGCCTTCCGCCCCTAGCACCAGGGCCACGCGGCGGTTCGTAAAAGACCCGCCATCCAGCATGGTGCCCCCCGCATCCAGCCCCACGGTCCAGCACCCGGCCTTTTGCAGCATTTCGATCGCGCGCGAAAGATTGACCTCCCGCACGATGGGAACGCTCTCCAAAGCGCCCGAGGCCGCCTTGGCCAGCACGGCTGTCTCCTCCGGCGCGTTGCGGTCCTGCACCACAAGGCAGGCGGCACCGAAGGCCGCAGCCGACCGCAGGATAGCCCCCACATTGCGCGGATCGGTCACCTGGTCGAGCACCAGCACCGGGCCTGGGCGGGCCAAGGCCTCGTCCAGTGCCAGGGGGGCAAGCTGGCGGGCCAGCAGGGCCACGCCCTGATGCACGGCCTCCGCCCCCAGCAGGTCATCGAGCCGCGCCCGGGGCACCACTTCGGGGGCAATCCGCAGCCCGGCCTGGGCTTTCATGGCCTCTTCAAGTGCGGGGTGCTCGGCCTCCGTCACCAGAAGGCGTTCGAAAACACGGCGCGGATTGGCCAATGCCGCCGCCACCGCATGCGTGCCGAACAGCCAGCACCGGCCAGCGGGGGCAGCCCCGCCTTCACGCCCGGCACCGGCTTGTGCGGGGGAACGCGGGCGGCGCGCGGGGCGGGCATTACGGGGTGGTCGCATGGGCAGGGCTGTTCCGGCTTGAAAGGGTCGATCGTGCTTACTCCCCTAGCGCATGAGCGGGGGCTCCGCCTATCCCGCATCCGCACGGGAATGGACATTCATGCCCCACGGCTGTATCCGTCATGGCAGAAGGCCCACAGCACGACAGCCCGGCCAGCAGCAGACCAGGAGCGGGTCATGAGCACAGCCCCGGCCCCTTGCGAAGGGGCTATTTCCCTTCACCGCAACGACCTGCCCGATGGCCTTGCCTTTACCGGTTCGGTTGCGGTGGACACGGAAACCATGGGCCTGAACCCCCATCGCGACCGGTTGTGCCTTGTCCAGCTTTCCGCAGGCGACGGCACGGCCCATCTGGTCCAGATCATTCCCCACTCCATGGGTGGGACGGGGTATGACTGCCCCAATCTCAAGCGCGTGCTGGCCGACCCCGACGTGACCAAGATCATGCATTTCGCCCGCTTCGATGTCGCGATCCTGCAACATGCGCTGGGGATTACGGTCAGCCCTGTGGTCTGCACCAAGATCGCGGCCCGGCTTGTGCGCACCTTTACGGACCGGCACGGGCTGGCGGCCCTGTGCCGTGACATGCTGGGGGTGGAACTGAGCAAGCACCAGCAGACATCCGACTGGGGGGCGCTGGCGCTCAAGCCCGAGCAACTGACCTACGCCGCCTCGGACGTTTTGTATCTGCACGCGTTATGGGCAAAAATGGACGACCTGCTGGCGCGTGAGGGACGGCGCGAGCTTGCGCAGGCCTGTTTCGACTTCCTGCCCGCCCGCGCCCGCCTGGACCTTTTGGGATATGAAGACCCTGACATTTTCTCCCACCGGGGCTGAACACCGGCCGATGCCCGCCGCGCCAGCGATCATCGGCCTGCCCTTTGCGGGCCCGGCACCGCGCACCCTATCTGGCAATCCCGGACAGCCCCACGCATGAACACGCCCGCTTTTTCAAGTGCCAGCCCGCGTGACACCGGTATCGGTCCGCCTGCCCCCTGCCCGCAAGGCCCGGGGGCGGACGCAGCACATGTCGTACGCACCGAGCAGGCGGGGCTGGACGCCCTGGCCCGCGCGTTCGAAACGCCCCACACGCTGGGGAACGCCTTTGCCCAGGCGCTGGATATCCTGCTGGCGCTGCCCGGCCGGGTGGTGGTGACGGGTATCGGCAAGTCCGGCCATATCGCACGCAAGATCCAGGCCACGCTGGCTTCGACCGGCACGCCTTCGCTTTATGTCCACCCGGCCGAGGCATCGCACGGGGATCTGGGCATGATCCAGCGGGGGGATGCGATCCTGGCGTTTTCCAATTCGGGCGAAACCACCGAACTGGGCGATATCGCGGCCCATGCGCGCCAGACCGGCCTGCCTTTGCTGGCGGTGACCAGCCGGGCGGACTCCACCCTGGCCGTGAGTGCGACCGTAGCCCTGACCCTGCCCAGCACGCCCGAAGCCTGCCCCATGGGCCTGGCCCCCACCACCAGCACGGCGGTCCAGCTTGCCTTTGGCGATGCGCTGGCCGTGGCCCTGCTGCGCCTGCGCGGCTTTACCGCGACCGATTTCGGCACCTTCCACCCTGGCGGGCGGCTGGGTGCACGCCTGCGCACGGTGCGCGAGCTGATGCATACGGGGGCTGCCATACCCCTGGCACGGCCCGACACGCCCATGCGCGATATCATTGTGGAAATGACCCGCAAGGCGCTAGGGTGCGTGGGTATTGTGGGGCAGAATGGCACGCTGGCGGGGCTGATCACGGATGGCGACCTACGCCGCGCGCTGGACCACGACCTGACAACCACCCTGGCGGAAACCGTGATGAACCCAAGGCCGCTGACCATAGAGCCCGATGTCGTCGCATCCGAAGCGCTGCGGGCCATGAACGAACGGGCCCGGCCCGTCACGTCGCTTTTCGTGCTGGATGCGCAGCGCAGGCCCGTGGGCGTTGTCCATATCCATGACCTGATCAGAGCCGGGGTGGGATGAACACCACCCCCGACGACACCAACGAAAAACGCCCCGACACACGCCCCCGGCGCGACGATTTTGCCCGCCCGGCCAGCCTTGTGCGGACCCAGCGCGAACGCCTGGCCCCGTCCCCCGTGCGGCGCAAGCTGCCCGACGCCGCCAAGCTGGCCCGCCGCCGCACCCTGATGCGCTGGGCCAAATGGTTCCTGCCCGCAGCCGCCCTTGGCCTGCTGGCCACCATTGCCGTCTGGCCGGAGATCGACCGCCTGGTCCACGCCAACAAGACCACGCTCAAGGAACTGGCCCGCGTCAAGATCGAGAGCGGCAACCTGATCGGGGCGACCTATCGCGGCATGGACGAACATAACCGCCCGTTCATGATCACGGCGGACAGCGTGCACCAGGTCAACGACAACCGCATGGACCTGACCCAGCCGGCGGCGGATATTCTGTCCCAGGGGGGGAGCTGGCTTCTGGTCCGATCGGAAAAAGGCGTGTACATGCAGCACGGGCAGATTCTGGACCTGACCGGAGACGTAACGCTGTACCGCGACGATGGATTGATGATGCACAGCCCCGTGGCCGATATTGATGTCAAGCGCGGTATTATCGCCTCCGACAAATGGGTCCATGCCGAAGGCCCGTTCGGCGTGCTGGACGCGCGCGGCTATGTGCTGTCGCAGCATGACGGCATTGCCCAGTTCCGGGGGCCGGGGCGCATGCTGCTCAACGATGACCGCCACAGCCAGCCCACCCCTAGCTCGAAGGCGTCCTGACATGTGCGCGTTGTCCCTTTTGCCGCAGTTGACAGGGGCCCGTCCACAGGGGCGCAGCACCACCGGCAGGCGTGTGTACGGCAGGCTTGGCGGGCTTATGGGCGTGCTTGCCGGCCCCATGGCTGGCCCATCGGTAATCCCGCTGGCAGTTCCTGCGACAATCCGCATGGCCGTTCCACGGGCCGTCGCACTGGTGCTTTCCGTGGCCCTTGCCCCGCTCTGCCTTGCCCCCCATGCAGCCCATGCGCAGGCCATAGACCTCTCCCATGGCGGGCAGATTACCGTGACCGCCAAAGGCGGGTTCGACTGGGACCAGAACCAGAAGAAGGTCACGGCCTATGACCAGGCGCAGGCGGTCCGGGGCGACGTGACCGTAACCGCCGACAAGCTGATCGCCTATTACCGCAAGAAGGCCCCCCTGGCCCCCGATGCCGCCGGGGGCAGCACGGGCGGCAATGCGGCAGGCGACGCGGCAAACGCTACCGGAGGGGCCGCAACAGGCACGCCGGGGGCCGCACAACCCGCCGCCGCGCAGTCAGGCCCATCCGCACCGGGCACGGCCCCAGCCGCTCCGCCCGGCCCGGCCCCGGTCGGTGCGGCACCCCCTGCGCCCCCTGCCGCGCAGAACGGCGCACCGGCACCCGCCCCCGGGGGAGATGATCAGGATAGCGGCGCGAACGAGATTTTCCGGCTCGAAGCGATCGGGCATGTGCATATCTTCACCCAGACCGACCAGGCCTGGGGCGACAAGGCCATTTACGACATGGACCAGGCTGTCCTGGTCATGACCGGCAACGCCCTGAAACTGACGACGCCGCAGGATGTGCTGACCGCGCGCGATTCCATGGAATATTACTCGCAGACCCGTATTTCCATTGGCCGGGGCAACGCGACGGTCACCACCAACGACCACCGCCAGATCCGCGCGGATGTGCTGGTGGGCTACAGCGCCCCACCCGCGCCCGCCGGGCAGAACGGACAGGCCGAGCAGACCGCAAAGCCTGAGCAAAAGCAGGATGCATCGTCCGATCCGTTGACAAACGGTTCGGGAAAGCTGGAAAAAGTGAACGCCTTTGGCCATGTCTGGGTACGCACGCAGACCGAAGTGGTGACGGGCGAGCGCGGCGTATACGTGCCTGACACCGGTATCGCCCGTGTGGTGGGGAACGTGCATATCACGCGCGGGCCGAACCAGATCCAGGGGAATGCCGCCATTATCAACATGCATACGGGGCTCGCGACCATGACGGAACAGCCCGGCGGCCGTGTCAGCGGCGTGGTTGTTCCCAATAATGGCGATACGTCGGACAGGAAATAAGCATGACCCGCGAAGTACAATGGACGTCCGAGGAAAGCGTGACCGAGGAGGTCGTGGGCCTTCCGCCCGAACCCGCCGACCCCACCGCCCCCCACCAGCCGGGGCACGGCCTGTTCGCGCGCGGCATCGGCAAGTCCTACAAGAAGCGCGAAGTCGTCAAGGATGTATCCATCGAGGTGCACCGGGGCGAGGCCGTGGGCCTGCTGGGCCCCAACGGTGCGGGCAAGACCACCAGTTTTTACATGATCGTGGGGCTGGTCCAGCCCGATACCGGCGCCATAACGCTCGACGGCACGGATATCACCCACCTGCCCATGTACCGCCGCGCCCGGCTGGGCATTGGCTACCTGCCGCAGGAAGCCAGTATTTTCCGCGGGCTCAATGTGGAACAGAATATCCTGGCGGCACTTGAGGTGGTCGAACCCGACCCCGATCAGCGCCAGGTCATGCTGGACAGCCTGCTGAACGAATTCGGCATTTCCCACCTGCGCCGCTCACCCTCGCTCGCGCTGTCGGGTGGGGAAAGGCGACGTCTTGAAATTGCCCGCGCCCTGGCCAGCCAGCCCCATTACATCCTGCTGGACGAACCGCTGGCCGGGATCGACCCCATTGCCGTGGGCGAAATCCGTGACCTTGTCTCGCACCTCAAGGATCGTGGGATCGGGGTGCTGATTACCGACCACAACGTACGCGAAACGCTGGAGGTCATCGACCGCGCCTATATCATGCATAGCGGTCAGGTGCTGATGCAGGGCGTGCCCGAGGAAATTGTCGCCCATGAAGACGTGCGCCGCGTCTATCTGGGCGAAAGCTTTTCGCTCTAGGCCACCGCTTCAGGCCACAACGGCCCGAAGGCCATACTTGCCCGAAGACCTGCCTGCCCCAGGCCCGCAGCAGCGCAGGTTCCCGTGTTCAGCCCCGGCCGGCCCGCAGGTTGGGGACGGGAAAAGCCGGGGGCGCTGCGGGCTGCTGCATCTGGATCGGCGGGGCGGGTGGCGCCTTGGGTGGCGCCGGGCGGATGACCATTACGGGAATATGGATCAACTGCGGCGGAATTTTCTGGTGCGCCGTGTACCACACGAACCCGCCATAGACCGCCGCCAGCACCAGCACGCAGCCGATCTTGATACGCCACAGCGACCACCCTCCGGGCATTTTCGGCATGTTCTTGGGTGGGGCTGAGCGCAAAAGCATGGGCAACGGGTATCCACTCTGATGGGGCGGGTTGGATTGGTCCGCCATTCTATACGCATAGCAGGCAGGACGGGGCAAATCCTTGGCGGGTGTTCTGGCCCCAACGCAACCCGTGGCGGCCTACGGGTCTTATAACTGTCATAAAGACGTGGACAGATTTTGCAGCCCATGTCCAAATACGCATGAAGCGATGCACGCTTGAAGCGCATCGCAGGAGGCAAGCCGCCAGGGCCTGAATTCCGCTTGCGGAGTGGCACCGGTTTTCAGGCGCGACGGACCTGCTCAAGCAGCAAGGAACGATGTCCTATGCATATTCAGGTTTCCGGTAAACAGGTTGATCTTTCCGACGCCCTGAAACATCGGGTGAACGCGCATCTCGGCACGCTTGCGGAGCGATACTTCGACAAGGGGCTGGCAGCCCAGGTCACCTTCAGTCGGGCGCGCTCGTTCTTTACCTGCGATATCAACGTACGCGCGGGTGGCGGCCTTGTCCTGCGCGGGGAAGGCGAAGCCGCCGATGCCAACGCCGCCTTCGACGACGCGGCGGAACATATCGCCAAGCGCCTGCGCCGCTACCACAAGCGCGTCACCACCCACACCCGTGCCTCCCCCCGGCAGGAGCCCCAGCGTGCGCGCTCCTACGTGCTGCAACATGTGGAAGAAGACGGCGACACACCCCCCGCCGATGGGGAGGACATAGCCCCCGACGCCGCGTTCGCCACCATCATTGCCGAGCAGGCAACCGATATTCCCCTGCTGGCCGTGGGGGAAGCCGTGATGCGGCTGGACCTTTCGGGCCACCATTTCCTGCTTTTTCGCAATGCCGCCAACCGGCAGATCAGCCTGGTCTACCGGCGCGATGACAACCACATAGGCTGGGTGGATACTTCCCCCGTATGACCTGCTCGCGGGCATGAAAAAGGACCGGTCCAGCCGGTCCTTTTTCTTTAGCCGCGCAATGCGGGCCGCTGCACGGTCAAAGCGCTCCTTACTGGAGCGAGGCAGGCACCATGTCGTTCTGCATGATGGCCCCCCAAGCGGTTTCCATATCTTCCACCACGGCCAGCAGCGCACCGTCGGCGGCGTAAATGGCGCAGCCTTCCTCTCCGTCATCCATTTCGGTCGGACGCATGTAGGCGACCTTGCGCAGGCCGAGGGAGCGGAACTGCATATCCGAAAGCTGACGCACATCGACCGGGGTTTCGGCCCGCAATGGCGCAAGCGGGCTGAGATCGTTTTCGAGAGTACTTTTCATGGCGTCCTCCTTCGTTTCAGCTATCGCTCACATCCGTGACCGGACGCAACACGCGCGGGGCCGGACGGGGCTTGAATGTCGCAGCACCCCCCGTGGGCCGCTTCTGCCCGCCCTGCACGATCTCTATCTGCTTGACGCGAACCTCCGGCTGGGGGCGGAACAGGTCTATGTGCAGCAACCCGTTATCGAGCCAGGCCCCGCCGATTTCGATCCCTTCCGCCAGGACAAAGGCTTTCTGGAACTGGCGTGAAGCGATCCCGCGGTGCAGATAGACCCGTTCCTCCGCCTCTTCCATCTGCCGGCCGCGAATGACCAACTGGTTGTCCTCCTGCGTGATCTGCAGGTCGTCCATCCTGAACCCGGCCACCGCCAGGGTAATGCGCAGCCCGTTTGGCGCGATCTGTTCGATATTATAGGGCGGATACCCGTCGCCCGCACCTTTGCTGGCGCGTTCGAGCATCTGCTCCAGATGGTCAAATCCCAAAAACATGGGCGAGCCAAAAAGCCTGCCTGACATTCGGTTAAAGCCTCCTCCTCAGTCTTGAGCGAGACACACACCAGACCCGTTGTGGCGTCTGGTCTGCTCACGATATGGGATAGGCCGGATCGCACGCAAGCCCGCCGGGCGTGGTGGCGGGGCATGGGCCGGGCAGGCTGGGTCATTCCGCCGGGCCCTGTGGCGATATGGTAACAGATTTCGGTCACACAAGTGCCGAAGGGCTGCTTTTCCTCTGGCATCGAACAAAACGGAGCGCTAAATCGGGCGGTATGACACATGCAGCCATGACAGACACCGACTTTGCCGCAGCGTCGGCCGGGGCAATGCCGGTCGAGATCCTGACCCCGCCGCACCCCGTGCTGCGCAAGAAAGCGCGCCTGGTCACGCCGGAGGACATGCCCGCTATCCGCAAGGTCCTGCCGGGCATGTTCGCGGCCATGTACAAGGCCCCGGGCATCGGGCTTGCCGCCCCGCAGGTCGGGCTGAGCCAGCGTTTCGTGCTGGTGGACCTGGGCGAGAACGACGCGCGCGCGCCCATGATCATGATCAACCCCGAAATCGTGCATGAAGCAGATGAAATGGCCGTGCGGGAGGAAGGCTGCCTTTCCCTGCCCAACCAGTATGCCGACGTGGTGCGGCCCGAGGCCATCCGCGTCCGCTGGACCAGCATCACGGGCGAAAAGATGGAGCGCGAGGCCGATGGCCTGCTGGCCACCTGCATCCAGCATGAAATCGACCACCTGGAAGGCATCCTGTTCGTGGACCACCTGTCCACCCTGCGCCGCAACATGATCCTGCGCCGCCTGGCCAAGGACCTCAAACGCAACTGAACCAGGCCGCCCCGCTGCCCAAGGGCGGCATGCAGGCCCCACGGGGTACCGCGCAGTCGGGCCCACCCGTCGGGGCCTGCCTTTTCCAGCGCCGCGCGACCTGTGGACTGCCCGAGATCAGGAACCTTCCATCATGCGTCTTGTCTTCATGGGCACGCCCGATTTTGCCGTGCCGGCCCTGCGCGCACTCCACCGGGCCGGGCACGAGATCGTGGCTGTCTATTCCCAGCCCCCACGCCCCGCTGGCCGGGGCAAGGCCCTGCGCGCCTCCCCCGTGCAGCAGGCGGCCGAGACACTTGGCCTGCCGGTCAGGCACCCGCTCTCCCTCCGCCGCAACCAGGAAAAATGGGATGCCTTCGCAGCCCTTGGGGCCGATGCCGCGGTCGTTGCCGCCTACGGGCTGATCCTGCCCCAGCCCATGCTGGACGCTCCGCGCCGGGGCTGCCTAAACATCCATGCCAGCCTGTTGCCGCGCTGGCGCGGTGCCTCCCCCATCCAAAGCGCCATTCTGGCGGGGGATACGCAAAGCGGGGTCACCATCATGCAGATGGAAGCCGGGCTGGATACGGGGCCCATGCTGCTCTCGCATGCCGTGCCCATTACCCCCCACACTACCGCCAGCACCCTGCATGACGCGCTGGCCGAACTGGGGGCGGATCTGATCCTGCGCGTCCTGGCGGAAAACCCGCCCCCCCAGCCGCAGCCCGAAGCCGGGGTGACCTACGCCCCCCGCCTGACGCGCGATGACGGCCGCATAGACTGGGCTGAAGACGCCAGTGCCATCGACCGGCGCGTGCGCGCCCTGACACCCTGGCCCGGCACCTTCACCACGCTGGAAGACGGCACAGTGCTGAAAATCGGTGCTGCCGAACTGGTGAACGACCAGGCCACAGCCCCACCCGGCACGGTTCTGGACTCCCGGCTGAACATTGCCTGCGGGCATGGGGTTATCCGCCTGACACGGCTGCAACGCCCTGGCCGCGGCATGATGGATGCCAGCGATTTCCTGCGCGGCCAGCCCTTGCCACCCGGCACCCGGCTGGGGGCCAGCCACCCTGCCCCAGACCATGACTGACCCTGCCTTCCAGCGCTGGGCTGTCCGCATCGAATATGACGGTACCGGGCTGGTGGGCTGGCAACGCCAGGCTTCCGGCCTGTCGGTGCAGGCCCTGCTGGAGACTGCGGCAAGCCATCTGGCTGGGGGCGCGGCAGTGCCAAGCATTACCGCCGGGCGAACCGATGCCGGGGTGCACGCCCTGGCGCAGGTCGCACATCTGGATTTTCCGGCCCATGCCCGCCTGAACCGCCATGCCGTGCGCGAAGGCCTGAGCTTTCACCTGCGGCCCCACGCGGTGGTGGTGCTGGATGCGGCCCCCGTCGGCCCCGAATGGAGTGCGCGGTTTTCAGCCACATGGCGGTCCTATGAATACCGGATTTTCAACCGTCGCGCCCGGCCCGCACTGGCCGCAGGGCATGTCTGGCACGTCAAATCGCCGCTGGATATCGCCCGCATGCAGGAAGGAGCGAACCACCTTGTGGGCGCGCATGACTTCACATCCTTCCGCGCGGCCGCCTGCCAGGCCAACAGCCCCCTGCGCACGCTGGATGAGCTGAGCATCCGGCGCGAGGGCGATCATGTCCTCATCTTCGCCAAGGCGCGATCGTTCCTGCACCATCAGGTGCGTAACATGGTCGGCACCCTGAAGCTGGTAGGCATCGGCCAGTGGGAACCCCAACGCGTGGCCCAGGCCCTGCAAGCCCGCACCCGCGCCGCCGCCGGCCCCACCGCCCCGCCCGAAGGCCTTTACCTCAACGGCGTGGGCTACGACCCCGACCCGTTTGCCTGACGCAACCAGATAAGCGACTTAACAAGAATGAAAGAAAATATATGACCAAGTTCGCTGCGAATGCCGCAATGACAACGCGCCGCCCGATATAACATAGTCAAAGTGGGAGAAATGTATTGTGGGTTGAAAGACTAACTCCAACCCAAACAGCACTTTCGGCCTTCTTCAATATGACAAAATCGATTGCACTGCCTGCTAAATAGGGAAAATCCATCTGAAAGCCATTATTCCCGCTCCAGCTTACACCTGCTTTCAAATATCCCAAACTGACCGCGTTTGCTTGCCCACCCTAAAACTGGTTCCTCCGGAAACAGATGACGGCTATCCTTCAATATAGTAACAGGTTTAATAACCATGAGAGACGTCACTTCAAGCCGACAGACATCAATCCCCCTCGATTTTAAATATAGAGCAGAAAAACAAAAAACGTACTCCAACCAGGAAAAATAGAATGACACATTCCAGACCATTAAATATCGGACAAAACTTTGCCTTTATATACTCTGCAATTCAGAAAATTTCCGCAATTACATTATCCATACTTGGGTTTTTCGTAATATGCACGACCATATTTTGTATATATTATTTTGGATCGCCTCTTTTGATTGCTGATCAATGGGATAATCTATTTTATATAGGCTTCCTGCACGGAGACGTTCCATTCTTGGATCTGTTCAATCAACACAATGAACATCGAATATTTTTCCCGCGTCTCGTTTTTTTACTTGATGCCGCTTTAGATAGTGAAAAAAATCTCATTAACTTTACGTTCAACATATTAATCCAACTGGGGATAATATGGATATTGTTTATATTTTATCGACACCTCATGAAAAATCGCCTCTGGCTTACAGCGATGCTGGGCTTATCAGCCATTTTATTATTTTCTCTAGACCAAAGAGAGAATTTCCTGTGGGGCTTTCAAGTTCAGTTCCTCGGGGTTACGGCCGCCGCGATGGCAGCATTTATGTTTTATAGCATGGCCTCCCTGCGGCGGATTGGCAGCGCACCGGCCGTCATGTTGAATATCCTTGCCTTTAGTATGGCGGTCATTGCGTGTTTCAGCATGGCTAACGGCATTCTGGGGGCTGCATTGCTGCTTCCACTTTCGATAATACAACGGCGGCGCTGGTATGAAACTCTGATCGCTACATTCTGCTTTGCGGTTCTAGCTTTTTTGTATTTCCACAATTTTCATCCAATTAGTTATCATACCCCCTACAGCTACTCACTAAAACATCCTTTAAAATATATTGAATATTTATCTGAATACATCGGGAATATAACAGAATCCATAAATATCCACCCCTCTAAAATTCAAAACAAACATATCCTGCCCATCTCTGTGGGCATGATTGGGATATGCCTGAGCGTGGGCATGACCTATCACTGCCTCAGGTGGTTTTACGGAAATCCATGGCGCACCGCCTTGCTTGCTTCGGTGTGGTTTATCGTTGGAACGGCAGCCCTAACCACCATGGGACGAATGCTGTTCGGATTAGAGCAGGCAGCCTCCGGACGCTATCTCTCGCCAACATCTGCCTTCTGGTGCTGCCAAATATGCTACTGGAGCACATTATATCGGATGAATGGCCATGCTAGGTTCGCCAATCGCATCGCACTGATTATAGGACTGCCCCTTCTAGCCATCCTGCTCGCAGCAGCGCTTATCGGACATGTGCGAGGATGGCAAGAAAGCCGCACGAAGTTCGGAGACTATGATCTGGCCGAAGATGCTTTACTGAGTGATGTGAACACCCCTGAAGCCCTCCAATTTATTTATCCCTTCCCAAAACAGATTACGGAACGGGCTTTTCATCTCCGGCAGGCTCACCTCAACATATTCGCTGATGCAACAAACAGGCTTTTAGGCAAGTCACTTCCTGACGCACTCCCTCTCGCGCCTGCCTCGACTTGCACTGGTCATATAGACAGTATCCAAAAAGCATCCACAACGTTGCCAGATAACAACCTTGCCGTAGAAGGTTGGGCATGGGATAATGACGCTCGTCGTTCTCCCCGTCGCTTGTTCCTGACGGACGCGGACAATAAGGTCATTGGCTACGCTTCCGGCAACCGCTTCCGGCCGGACGTTCCCGAGGTCATTCACTTCAACGCCCGAACCAATACTGGATGGGCTGGTTATGTGCACGCCACTCTTGGACAACAAATCAAGGCATATGCATTATTAAAGAATGGTCACGTATGTCCTCTGAATCCTTCGTGACGTTGATTTAACTCATGGACTTCCACAGATTGAGTCCAAGAATATGTTATCTCAAGCTTATACAAAAATGAAAGTTATGGGAAAACATAAGGAATTAATATTCGGACGAATTCAAGTTCCGGATCGCAATTGTGGCGGTCCGGAACGCTGAGAACACAATCCAGACCTTGTACAATAAAATATCTCTGGCGCCTTCAGCCAACACAACTAAATGGTCAACAATAACCGCTCGGCAGAACAAATTCAGGAGAGTTTCCAATTATTTTTTGGTGACCTGGAATAACATAATTTCCTTCAATACTTCTCTATCGTTCTTGCAATATCCTGTGACATCCTTCGCCCAGAAGGATGTCGCGCTCCTACGACCTCGAACGCAGCCTTCCCTACAAATAATAAGCTTTTAGAAGGGGCTCAATTAGAAGATAGCTAGCAAGCTCTTTTACAAAACATACTACTAACATTTCCCCCTACGTCTCAAACCCCTCAGTTCGATTTCAGGGCGATCATGGGTTGGAGAAGGTCCTTGATCACCACGTAATGCGGGGGCAGGAGGGCGGCCAGTCCATAGAGCACAACGCTTGCCCCCAGGACCGAGGCATAAAGCAGGCTCGCGCGCAGGCCGCTGATGCCAAGCCCCGTGCGGGCTATGAACCATTGCAGCCACATTTCGTACGCCGCGGCCACGAAAACCAGGGCGGCCATGAAACCTGGCTGGCTGACCAGGACCGGAAACAGCAGCGAGGCCAGGATGGTACCGGCCAGGGACACCAGCACCACCACCCAGTTGCACCACGTTGCCGCGGTGATATAGCGCAGCCAGAGTGTCTCGCGCCCCCAGCGCTGCGCGTAGGCATGCGACACCACGGCGGGTATGAACAGCACGCACAGGGACAGCAGCAGCTTGGTCAGTTCCATGATCTTGTCGGGTTGCAAAAAGACCTGGATCGCGCCCACCAGCAGGAACGCAAGCTGGGGTGCCAGGGACGCGCCGAACGCATCCACCGTGCCTTCAAAACAGGCCAGGCCTTCGCGCCTGCCACTGGCCAGCAGCAGCATGCCCTGAAGAATGCGCTTGATGGCCGCCGGCCTGTCCGTATCGGGAATCACATCCCCACCCCTTTTAAAAAGGTTTCGTAAATTTCTGCCAGCTTGAGCAGATCCGCGACGGCGGTATGTTCATCCACCTTGTGAATGCTGGCCCCCACCAGACCGAATTCCGACACAGGGCAATAGCGCGCGATAAAGCGGGCATCCGACGTGCCGCCCCCTGTATCCAGTGCCGGGACCAGCCCTGTCACCTGCGTTATGGCGTTGACCAGTTGCTCGGTCTCGGGCCCGGGCTGGGTCAGGAAGGATTCGCCACTGATCCGCACATCCACCTTCGAACGGGGCGCCAGGCTGCGGCATGTCGTTTCCAGCCAACCCTTCAGGGCCGCGCCCGTATGCAGGTCGTTGAAGCGGATGTTCAGTCGCGCCTGCGCACGCGCGGGAATGACATTGGTCGCCATATTGCCCACGTCAAGACTGGTGACCTGCAAGCTTGAAGGTTCGAAATACGTCGTGCCATGGTCGAGCGGTGTCGCGCGCAGGGCGGCAAGCACATCCAGCAGCCGGTGTACGGGATTGTCTGCCCGATGCGGATAGGCGGCGTGGCCCTGCGTACCTTCCACGACGATATGGGCATTCAGGCTGCCCCGCCGCCCGATCTTGAGCATTTCGCCCAATGTCGCGGGGTTTGTGGGCTCACCCACCAGGCAATAGGTGGGAATCTGCCCGTTCTGTTCCATCCATTCCAGCACCTTGCAGGTGCCGTAGGTGGCTGGTCCTTCCTCATCCCCCGTTATCAGAAAACTGATGCTGCCCCGGGGCGCGCCTTTTGCGACAAGCCGGGCGACCGCCGCCACAAAGGCCGCGATGCCGCCTTTCATGTCGCACGCACCACGCCCGTAAAGCAGGCCGTCCACGACCTCACCCGCGTAAGGGGGTACGCGCCAGTCGGCCTCGTTCCCCGGCGGCACCACATCGGTATGGCCCGCGTAGCAGATATGGGGTCCGGCAGTACCCAGCCGGGCGAACAGGTTGGGTGTGCGGCCCTCACCCTCACCGAACGGCAGGGAAGTCACGGCAAACCCGAGTCGTTCCAGCATGGCCGCCAGAACCTGCTGCGCCCCGCCCGGGTCGGGTGTTACCGAAGGCTGACGGATAAGCGCCTGCGCCACGGCAAGCGGGTCACCCAGATCAGCCGGAAGATCAGCCGGGCTGGCCTGGGCGTCTCCCCCGAAGGGCTGGCCGCCGCCCGTGGGAAGGGCGGGAGTTTTCAGGGCCGTCTCCGTCATGGCGCAGCCTTTTACACCGCGCTCAGTCGCGCAGCAGTTCGTTGATGGAGGTCTTTGAACGCGTGCGCTCATCCACCCGCTTCACGATCACCGCACAGGCCAGGGCGGGGTTGGGGCGGCCATCCGCACCGACGGGGTTGGAAGAGGGCATGGTGCCGGGCACCACCACGGAATAGGCGGGAACGCGGCCCATATAGATCTCCCCCGTCGCGCGGTCGACGATCTTGGTGGACGCACCCAGGAAAACACCCATGGACAGCACGGAGCCACGTTCGACAATAACACCTTCGGCCACTTCGGAACGCGCGCCGATAAAGCAGTTATCCTCGATGATAACGGGGGCGGCCTGCAAGGGCTCCAGCACCCCGCCAATACCCGCACCGCCACTGATATGGCAGTTCCGGCCGATCTGTGCGCAACTGCCGATGGTGGCCCAGGTATCCACCATGGTGCCACTGGCCACATGCGCACCGACATTGACGAAACTGGGCATCAGCACCGCGCCGGGGGCGATATAGGCGGAGCGGCGCACGACGGCACCGGGCACCACGCGAAAACCCGCCGCATCGAACCGCGCCTGGTCCCAGCCCGCGAACTTCAGCGGCACCTTGTCATAGGCCGGGGCCCCCGCAGCACCTGCGGGCATGACAACACTGTCGTTGAGGCGGAAGGACAGCAGCACCGCCTTCTTGAGCCATTCATGCACCACCCAGCCGTCTTCCTGCGGGGCTGCCACGCGCAGGCGGCCGGAATCCAGCGCCTCCAGCGCCGTTTCAATGGCAAGGCGGTCCGCACCGGTGGTCGCGGAAGAGATACGGTCGCGGCCCTCCCACAGGGATTCGATCTGGGCGCGAAGAGTTTGGTCAGTCATGGATCACCGTTAGAGAAAATAAACATAACGCCAGAGCCCGGCATATGGCCTGGCAGCCGATCATGAAGGGACCATGCGGACAGGAGCCTGCCCTGTCAACGCATTGTCCCCCGTGTATGGTCCCCGCCCGCATGGGCGGGCCGAGAGGGAGGGCACGACGATGCCTGCCCCACAAACCGCCCCGATCCCGGTTTTACCCGCGTCGCCCGATCCTTCGCCTTACAGCGGTCAGCGCCTGCGCCGGGAATGGCCGCACGCCGGGGGCGGGGCTGTCCTGCATCAATCCGCGCGGATCAGCGTGCCCGAGCCGGATGTGGTGAACAGTTCCAGCAGGCAGGCATGCGGAATGCGCCCGTCGATAATGACAGCCGCATGCGCCCCACCCTGCACCGCTTCGATGCAGGTTTCCACCTTGGGGATCATACCCCCCGTAATCACGCCATCGGCAATGGCCTGGCGGGCCTGGGTCGCACTCAGTTCGGGGATCAGTTCGCCCTTGGCGTCCAGCACGCCTGCAACATCGGTCAGCATCAGCAGGCGCGTGGCATGCACCGCCCCTGCCACGGCACCGGCTGCGGTATCGGCATTGATATTATAGGTCGCGCCGTCTTCCCCCAGGCCCACGGGGGCGATCACCGGGATCAGCCCCGAACCGGAGAGCGCATAGATCACGCGCGGGTCGACCTTGGTGGGTTCGCCCACAAAGCCCAGGTCCAGCACCCGTTCGATCTGGCTGTCGGTATCGCGCACGGTGCGCTTGAGCTTGCGGGCGGTAATCATCTTGCCGTCCTTGCCCGAAATACCCACAGCCAGGGCCCCGGCCTGGCTTATCAGTTCCGCCACTTCCTTGTTGACCGAACCGGCCAGAACCATCTCGATCACGTCCACCATATTGGCGTCGGTCACGCGCAGGCCGTCGACAAAGGTGGAGGGAATATCGAGCCGCTTGAGCATCTGGTTGATCTGCGGGCCGCCGCCATGCACCACCACGGGGTTGATCCCCACCAGCTTGAGCAGGGCGATATCACGCCCGAAGGTCTTGGCCAGATCGGCATTGCCCATGGCGTGTCCGCCATACTTCACCACAATGGTGTCACCCGCGTAACGGCGCAGATACGGCAGGGCCCCCGCCAGCACCGCCGCTTCCTGCGCCGCGTCGAGGTGAAGGCCCGAAGGGGGCAGCCTTGGATCAGTCATGCTCGGAAAATCCTGTTTATCGTCTGTCGGTCACTCTGCCTTGGGCAGGGCAAATTCGGCAAGTTCGGCACGCAGGGCCTCGATCCCTTCCCCGGTCTGGCTGCTGGTCACGGACAGGAAAGGAAGCGCCGCGGGGTGGCTGCGGATTTCCGCCTCCATTTCCGCCCGCTTGGCGGCCAGTTGGGCGGGCTTGACGGTATCGCACTTGGTCAGCACCACCTGGAAGCTGACTGCGGCACGGTCGAGCAGGCTCATCACCTCGCGGTCATGGGACTTGATTTCGATCCGGGCATCGCACAGCACCACCACCCGGCGCAGCACCGGGCGGCCGCGCAGGTAATCGAACATCATGTCCTGCCAGTCTTCCTTGACCGACTTGGCGGCACGGGCATAGCCGTAGCCCGGCATGTCCACCAGCATGAGCCGGTGGGCGAGATCGAAGAAATTGAGCTGCTTGGTGCGCCCCGGCTCGGACGATGCCCGGGCCAGTGTCTTGCGCCCGGTCAGCGCGTTGACCAGGCTGGACTTGCCCACATTCGAACGCCCGGCAAAGGCGATTTCTGGCAGGGTCTGCGGCGGAAGCTGGCCGAGCTTCTGCGCGCCGAAAATAAAGTCGCACGGGCCGGCGAAAAGCCGCCGCCCTTCCTCAAGGGCGGCGGCAATGTCGGCTTCGTCCTTCAGTTCCCTGAAGGAAGGGGCAAGCCCGCTCATTTTTTGCTGACCAGTTGCGGCTTGGCATCCGCCGCCTTGAGCCGGCCGATGATCAGTACCTGCTGGATGGCGGTCAGGATATTGCTCCAGCAGTAATAGATCACAAGCCCGACCGGCTGGCGCGCCATGAAGAAGGTGAACAGAAGCGGGATGAACGCCATCATCTTCTGCTGCGCGGGGTCCATGTTGCTCGAACTCGCGCTGACCTTCTGCATCAGGAACAGGGTCGCGCCGTAAATGATCGGCCAGGCCCCCAGTGCGAGATAGGGCATGATCTGCGCGGGGTCGAAGGGGATCAGCCCGAACAGGTTGAACAGGTTGGTCGGATCGGGGGCCGAAAGGTCACGCACCCAGCCCACGAACGGGGCATGGCGCATCTCGATGGTGACGTACAGATCCTTGTACAGGCACCAGAACACGGGGGCCTGGATCAGCAGGGGCAGGAAGCCGCCGAACATGCTGACATTCTCGGCCCGGTACAGCGCCATGATATGCTGCTGCATGACCATGGGATCGTCCTTGTGGCGCGCGCGGATCACGTCCACCTGGGGCTTCAGCCGTGTCATCTTCCAGGTCATGCGCATCTGCTTGATGGTCAGCGGCAGGAACACCAGCTTGACGATAACCGTAAACGTCAGCAGGGCCAGGCCGAAGCTGCCCAGCTTTTCGTTCAGCAGGTCCAGCACGAAAAAGACCGGGCGCGTCAGGAAGGACAGCCACCCGAAATCCACCGCTTTCCAGAACATCGGCACATGCAGGGACTGTTCATACTGATCGAGCAGGCGGACTTCCTTGGCCCCGGCAAAAACATGCGCTTGGGTGGACGCGCTCTGCCCGGGGGCGACCTGCATGGGGGCGGCATTGGTAAAGCCGACCTGGTACACGCCCTGGGCGGCCTGCCAGTCATAGGTGGCCACGACATTGCTCGCCTGGTCGGGCAGCACGGCCATCAGCCAGTATTTGTCCGTAATGCCGGCCCAGCCGCCCACGCCCTGATGGCTCCAGGACACGTTTTCGGGCGGAACACCGCTGGTGCGCACGGATTTGTAGGACCCTTCGTTCAGCCGTCCGTCCACCACCGAGATCGGGCCTTCATGCACCAGCATGCCGCCCGTCTCCTCTGGCGTGTAGCCACGGTTGACACGATAGAACGGATAGAGTGTCACCGCCTGCGCCGTTGCGTTGTGCACCTGCTGGGTCAGGGTGAACATGTAGTTGGCGTCCACGGCCAGACGCACTTCAAAAGTCAGGCCCTGCCCGTTATCCCAGGTCAGGGTTACGGGGTGTTCGGCATCCAGAACATTGCCCGAGGCCGTCCACAATGTCTGGCTGTCGGGGAGCTTGACAGATGTATCCCCACTGGCTGCGCGCCAACCGAAATCGACATAATCCGCCCGGGCCGTGGTCATGGGGCTGAGCACGCGCACATCGGGGCTGTCGGGCTTGACGGTCTCGCGGTACTGCTTGAGCACCAGATCGTCCAGCCGGGCGCCACGCAGGTTCAGCGTGCCCTGTACAGCAGGCGCGTTGATGCTCAGCCGCACGGGCGTATTATCGGGCACAGCCGGCTGCGCGGGGGGCGCGGCAGGCGACGAAGCGGTCTGGGGAGATGCAGCGGGGGTCGCAGGGCCTGCCACCTGGGTGGCGGCCTGCTGCGCAGGCTGCTGGGCCTGGGGGTAGAAATAATCGAACCCGATCAGCACCAGTGCCGAAAGGATGGTGGCCAGTATCAGACGTCTTGTATCCATAAGCCCTGACCTGTCGGCCCCCTGCATCTTGGAAAATAAAGCACTCGACTGCGGCACCAGCCGCAGATCAGGCCAGAGGATGCGCGATGGCGGATCACCCCTGGGGTAAACATTTTTTCCGGGCGCGCGACGGGCTGGAACGTGGTCCGGGCCTGCCCTAGACGGCGGCGCCGGGTGGAGCGGTATTGGCCGGGCCGTCTTTCCCGCACAGCTTCAGCGCCTTGCGAAAATCGGCCACCAGGGCGTCGAACGGGCGTGTTCTGGTACCCGCGCGGCCTATCAGCACAAGATCCAGGCCGTTCAACGGCGTATCGGCTTCCACACTCCGCACCACTTCGCGCAACCTGCGCCGCACCCGGTTCCGCACCACGGAATTGCCGACCTTCTTGGTCACCGTGAAACCGACCCGTGCCGCGTTCGCATCCTGCCTGCGGACAAGCTGCAGAACAAGCCCGGGCACCGGTGCCTTGCGCCCCCTAGAGGCCATGAAGAGAAAATCCTTCCTCTTCTTCAGCCGCAGGGATCGTTCGGTCACACGCTCTGGGGCCACCTGTTCGGGGCCGCAAGGCGTTTCAGCCAAAACCGGACGACCTGACCGCCTCAGGCGGAAAGACGCTTGCGGCCCTTGGAACGACGGTTGCCGATAACGCGGCGCCCCCCGACAGTGGCCATACGGCTGCGGAAGCCGTGACGACGCTTGCGGACCAGCCGAGACGGTTGATAAGTGCGCTTCATGGCAGCACTCCCTTCTGTTTGAATATGCTTCGCCAGTGGCTGCATACGCGCCACTCTCTTGAAGAGGCGGCTTATAGAGTTCAGAACAGGGAACGTCAATGGATGGCGCAGAGTCGCAGCACCGTCCGGACGCAACTCTCACCCGGATGCTTTCTGCCATGCCCCCTGCCCCCACACCGCTTCGCACTGGCCTGACCGTTTTCTGCCCGCCTGTCCTGGGTGCGCTGCTGGCAGGCGCGATGGGGCTGGGCTTTCCGGCCATGGTGCTGCCCGTGATCGCGGGAACCGCCATCAGCGCCTGGGTGGCAATGCGGTCCCAGCCGGGGGAGACACCTGCACGCCCCACCCAGGCGGCACCTGCCGTGCCTACCCCACCCTTCGCCGATCCGGACCCGAAACTGCGCCATGACCTGCGCGGCCTGATGTCACCCGCCATGCTGGCGGCGGAGCAGCTTTCGCTCAACCCCGATCCGCAGATCCAGAAAGCCGCCGACACCATCAATGCCTCGCTCGACAGGCTGACAGCCCGCCTCAGGCAGAAACCACCCGTAAGCTGACGGCCGGCTGCCTGTGCCTGACGGATCGCATGCGGGTGATACCAGCATGGCCCGTTGCCTTCGTACGAAAGCCTGCATCCTGCGCGGGATGGGGGCAGCCTGCAGTCGGTGCCAAGGGCCGCGCCAGATGCCGCCGTTGCGTAACGCGGGCTTAGTCGGGGCGTTCGATCAGTTCGATCTTGTAGCCATCGGGGTCTTCGACAAAGGCGATGACCGTCGTGCCGAACTGTACGGGCCCTGCCTCACGCGTGACCTTGCCGCCCCCTTTGCGCACCCGTTCCACGGCAGCGGCGACATCCGGCACGCCCACGGCCAGATGCCCGAAGCCGGTGCCGATATCGTAACCATCGTCCTGGCCCCAGTTATAGGTCAGTTCCACTTCGGCCTGGCCCGCGTCATTATCGGCAAAGCCGATGAACACCAGCGTGTAACGCCCCGCCGGCACATCGCGGCGGCGCAGTTCATGCATGCCCAGCAGGCTGTAAAAGGCCAGGCTCTGCTCCAGATTCTTCACGCGCAGCATGGTGTGCAGAAAACTTGGCATAGTCTTTTTCCTTCCTGATCGGGTTAACGATTGCGCGCCAGGCGGCTAGCGAACACCCGCTGCCCTGTCGCCCCCAAGGAGATCCCCCGGACTGTCGGGCACGATGGCCGCCAGAAACACACCCAGCCTGTCTGCCGCCTCCACGCAGGCCTTGCGATCCGTCAGCAGCGTATTGCCTGCCTCGAACGCAATGCCCCGCAGCCCGGCTGCATGGGCGTTCACCACGGTGGCGGGGCCTATGGTGGGCATGTCGGCCCGTCTTTCCTGCCCGGGCTTGAGCAGCTTGACCAGAACCCCCCCCGCGCCGGGCTGGCGGCATTCCCCGGCACGGGCCAGCATGCGGTCTGTTCCCTCCATGGCTTCGACCGCCAGCACCACGCCGTTCTGGACCACGCAGCCCTGCCCGATATCCAGCGCCCCCAGGGCCTGCACCACTTCGACCCCGCGGCTTATGTCGTGCATGGCCTGCGGGTCTGGCGCCATGCGCCCCAGCACGCCCGGCCGGGCCACCGCCTGGTCCAGGAATTCATGCGCGCCGCGTACCTGAAACCCCTCATCCCCCAGGATACGCACAACCGCGCCCAGCAGCCCGTCATCCCCCGCGAACAGCGCGCGGCCCAGCCGGGCCAGAATACGCGCGCCTTCGGCATCCGGATACAGGCTGCGCATGGAAGGCCGCCGGATCGGGCCGATCAGGACAAGGTCGGTGCAGCCATGGGCACGCAGGAGGGCCAGCATGCGCCCCGCCGCCCCAAGACGCACGATTTCATGCGGCCACGGGGCAATGAGTTCGGGCTGGGCAAAGCCTTCGAACCCGATAATGAAAACCGGCCGACCTGTCGCGGCTACGGCCTGGGCAACCTGGGCGGGCAGCGGGCCGCCACCTGCCAGAATACCAACGCCTGCGGCGTTTTCGCTCACGCGCCTTCGGTATCCAGCCCTGAAGCATCCCCCCGGGCCGGACGGACAAGCCCGCGCCGACTGGGCGCATCGATAAAGGCCAGGATTTCCTGGATACGGGCATTATGGGCAAAACCCTGCCGCACGGCATCAAGACGAACCGCGAAGGGCGCGTCCCCGCCATTTTTGGGGTACAGGGTCAGGAAGGCACGGCGCATGTCGTGAATATCGTGGGACTGCACACCATTGCGGCGCAGCCAGATCCAGTGCAGGCCGATCAGCCGTGCGCGGTTGCCCAGGACGCTGCCATAGGGGATGACATCCGCCTCCACCCCGGCAACACCGCCAACCAGGGCCGCATGGCCGATCCGCACGAACTGGTGGATGGCCGCCGAACCCATGATGCGCGCATCGTCACCGATGCTGACATGCCCGCCCATGACGACATTATTGACGATAATGACCCGGTCACCCAGCACGCAGTCATGGGCGACATGGGCGTTGGCCATGATCAGCACATCCGAGCCGACACGGGTGACACCACTCCCGGTGGCCGTACCCCGATGGATGGTCACATGCTCGCGCACCACCGTGCGCGCGCCGATTTCGCAGCGTGTGGGCTCGCCCTTATATTTCAGGTCCTGCGGGGCCATGCCCACGGTGCAGAACGGAAAATAACGCGAACCGGCCCCCAGCCTTGTCTGCCCGTCGACCACGACATGGGAGATCAGTTCAACCCCGTCCTCGATCACGACATTGGGGCCGACCGAACACCAGGGGCCGATTTTCACCCCCACGCCAAGCCGCGCGCCAGAAGCAACAAGAGCAGTGGGATGAATAACCGTTGGCCGGGCTTCTTCTACAGCGTGCACCACCTCTGCTCCTTGCTCCACCAATTTCGCGCCGCATGCACAACAGGCCCGATCCGTCATGTGCCAACTGTCATAGAAAGCTGGCGGTTTAGAGGCAGATGCTGCCGTAACCCCAAGCCCGATCAGCCCATGATCATGGCGCTGAACGTGGCTTCGGCCACCACGACGCCATCGACCTTCGCTTCGCCCCGGAACTTCCATACGTTCGAACGGTGCCGTTCCTTGACGACATGAATACGCAGCTGATCACCCGGCTCTACCGGACGACGGAACTTCGCACCTTCGATCGTCATGAAATAGACCAGCTTGCCCTCGAACGCCTCGCCCAGCGTCAGCACGACCAGGGTCGCCGCCGTCTGGGCCATGGCTTCCACGATCAGCACACCCGGCATGACCGGCCGCCCCGGGAAATGCCCGGGAAAAAACGGTTCGTTGACCGAGACGTTCTTGACACCCGTGGCTTCTTTTCCAAGGGTGATGTCGTCCATCCGGTCGATCAGAAGAAACGGGTATCTGTGCGGAATCGCCTGCATGATACGGGTTACGTCAATCCGGTCGATCGTCTGAACGTCGCGCTGCGATTCTTGTTTCGTCTCCACGTCCCCTAAACCACCCCCTGCGGCGGAAGAAATCCGGCCTGTGTTCATACCTTGTCCGCGCCACCCTGGGGTGATCCGGACGCTTTTTTCGCCAGCTTGCGCAACACCGCGACGTTGCGGAAAAATTCCCGAAACGGCATGGCCGGGCTGCCGATCACGTCGGCGCCGCCTTCGATATCGGACATCACGCCGCATTGCGCGCCGATCCGCGCCTTCGCCCCAATGCGGATATGCCCGATCAGACCAGCCTGCGCTGCGATCGTCACATAGTCTTCCAGCACGGTGGAGCCGGAAATACCAGCCTGTGATACAACGATACAGCACCGCCCAAGCTGCGCATTATGGCCGATCTGCACCAGATTATCGAGCCGCGAACCCGCACCGATCAGCGTATCGTTCACCGACCCGCGATCAATGGTGCTGTTGGCCCCGATTTCCACGTCGTGTTCGATAACGACCCGGCCAAGCTGGGGAACCGTCTCGAAACCCTGCGGCCCCACGGCAAAGCCGAACCCGTCCTGCCCGATCCGGGCACCGGGCAGAATGCTCACCCGCTCGCCCAGCACCGCATGCGAAAGGGTCACATGGCTGCCTATACGGCAATCGCGCCCTAGTTGCACCCCCTCACCGATAACGGCGTGGGAACCCACGATGCAGCCAGCCCCGATCTCGGCCCTTGGCCCCACCACCACGAAGGGCCCGATCTCGGCCGAAGCGTCGATCCGGGCTGTGGGGTCTATGCAGGCCAGGGCATGCACGCCCGCCACCGCAGGCACTGCCGGATGGAACAGCCGCGCCACGCGCGACCACGCCAGATACGGGGCAGAGGTCACCAGTGCCGCACTATGGGCGGGCACCTTTCCCGCAAAGGCGGGGGCCACGATCACCAGCCCCGCCCCGGTCTGTTCAAGCAGGGGGGCGTAACGGCGATTATCCAGAAAGCTGACATCCGCAGGCCCCGCCCCCTGCAAGGGGGCAATGCCCGTATAACCGCCAGCGGGCATTGCCCCCGCGCGCGGGGGCGCCAGTTCGGCCCCTGCGGCTTCGGCCAATGCTGCCGCGTCAAACGGTCCGGCACGCTTGAAGAAACGAGGGTCCGCCGGGCCGGAAGTCTCCTTCCTGGATGTCATCCTTACTGATTTCCCGCCGCCGGATTGACAACCGGCGCAGGGCCGGTCGCCGGACCCTGCTGCGGGGCATCGGCCGTGGTGGGCATCTTGCCCGACTTGGCCAGTTCCTCGGGGTCTACATTGGCGTCGGGAATAAAGACCGAAGGCAGGATCTTGTTGAGCTGAACGGCGACTTCGTTGGTGATATCCTGACCATCGACATGCAGCGCGACCTGTTCGCTGTGCAGCACCAGGTTCATGCCATGCGCGGTCGAGACCTTCTGGATCACCTGCACCAGTTCGCGTTCGATCTGGTTCAGGGAGACCTGGGCCGCTTCCTGGATGATACGGTTGCGGTTACGGAAATCGCGCTGCGCCTTCATGACACGGGCCTGCAGGGCACGCTCACGCGCCTGGATCTGGTCAGAACCCATGGACTTGGCCTGCGATTGCAGGGTCTGCTGCTCGTCCCGCCAGGCGGCCTGTTCCTTTTGCAAGTCCTGGGCCAGGGCGTCACGGCGGCCACCAAGCACGCGTTCGATCTGGGCGGCGGCGGTGGACTGGCGCATGACGCCGCCCACACTGATCACGCCGATAATCGTGGTCGGGGGCGGCGCCTCCTTGGCGACGTCAGGGGCCGTGGGAATATTGGGCTGGGGCAGGACGGGCGGTGTCTGGTCGGCGGCTTCCTGGCTGTCGGCCGGGGCCGACGGCATGGCAACGGGGGCCGGCGCCGCATGCCGGCCGGCCTGGGCCGGGGCTGCGGGCTGCGCGGCCTTGGGCACGAACCAGCCGCCCCCGCTCTGGGCGTGGGCCGGAGAAACGACATTGACGGAAAGAGACAGACAAACCGCCCCAAGCAGGGCTGCTTTTGTGCATAAACGCATTATTACCTCAGAATTGCTGCCCGAAACCAAAGCGAAGAAGCTGTGTGCGGTCATTGTAGCTACGCATGATCGGCACGCCCAGATCGATATTGACCAGGCCGAACGGGCTTTTCCATGACACGCCCAGACCAGCACTCACACGTGGTTCCACCCTGTCACCGCTGATGGCCGTATAGCGGTCACCTGCCGTGGCTGGGTTGGTGTAAAGTGTTTTCACGCGCACGCCCGCGACGCTACCCGCATCGACGAAGGCGCGCCCGGCGATCCCCATATCGGCCAGGAAGGGGAGCGGAAAGTTAAGCTGGATGGAGGCGTTGTACATGAAACGCCCGCCCAGGAGATCTTCCGACGCCTTGCCGGTACGACTACCCACCGACCTGGGCCCCACGCCGCCATCAAGGAAGCCGCGCAGGTTGTTACCACCCAGGTAGAAGTTATCGATGATATCGTGGCGGCCATTGCCCCAGTCCGCCATGTAGCCAAGCCCGCCACGGAAGCTCAGCGTCCAGTCGTGGCTGTTGGTCAGGTCGTCGAGCGGGATGTAATAGCCCCCGCTCATCTTGCCGCGGACGTATTTTTCATCACCGCCCACACCCGCGAAATCACCCCCGATGGAGACATAATAGCCGCTATGGGGGGAGGAACGGTTGTCACGACGGTCGTACATCATGGTCGTGCTGATCTGCGACAGCAGCGACTTGGCCTGCTGGTCGAGCACGTACCACGACGATTCGCTCCAGGTATTGTCCAGCCAGCGGCGGATCAGGGAGTAGTTCCAGGACTGCGACAGGTAGCGGTTGTAGGAATACCCCATGCGCAGGGTGATACCGTAACGGCCTTCCGAGTAGTTCTGGTACGTCTGGTAGTTGTTCTCGACAAAGAAGATATCCGCACCCGCAACCAGGTTGCGGTCCATGAAGGACGGGTTGGTGATGGAGATATCGGCCTGCTGCTGCCACAGCGACAGCGTGCCCGAAATACCCGCATCCACACCCGTGCCCAGCAGATTGTGCTGCTTGAGCCCGACATTGCCGATCACGCCCACGTCGGTCGAATACCCGCCACCGAGCGAGAATTCACCGGTCGGCTTTTCCACCACGTTCACCGCCACGTTGGCGCGGTCAGGCGCGGAACCGGGCGAGTCCGCTATGTCCACGCTCTTGAAGAAGCCAAGGTCGTTGATCCCTTCCTTGGCGTATTTCTTGTAGCTTGGCGTATAGGGGTCGCCCTCGGCAAAGGGCAGTTGCCGCCGGATGACCTTGTCCTCGGTAATGGTGTTGCCGTTGATGTCGATGCGCTCGATATAGCGGCGCGGCCCTTCGCTGACATCGAACAGCAGGTTGACCGTGCCCTTTTCGGGGTTGCGCGCGATCGTCGGCCGCACCTGCGCGAAGGGATGCCCCTGCGACTGGAGGATTTCCTCCATGTCGGTCGCGTTGGTCTGGATGGCCTTGGCGTCGTACCACTGGTGCGAGAACAGCTCGATGTCCTTGCGCAGCGACTGTGCGGGCACATGCCGCAGGCTGGAACGGATATCGACCTTGGCAAGCCTGTAGCGGATACCTTCGTTGAGCGTGAAGGTCACGTAAAGCGACTTGCGGTCGGGCGAGAGTTCGCCTTTGACGTCCTTGATCTGGAAATCCACATAACCGTTGCGCAGGTAATAGCGGCGCAGCAATTCGCCGTCATATTTCAGGCGGTCGGGATTATATTCGTCGCTCGACCCCATGAAGCGGTACCACGCCGTCTCCTTGGAAGAGACGACCCCCGCCAGCGCGCCCTCGCTATAGGCCTTGTTGCCGACAAACGAGATTTTGCGAATCAGCGTCTGCGGCCCTTCGTTGATCTGGAACACCACATCCACGCGGTTATGGGCCAGGCGCACGATCTGTGGCGTTACCACAGCGGCGAAACGCGCCTTCTGGGCGTAGACTTCCAGGATACGCTGCCGGTCATCCCCCGTGGTTTCGGCCGAAAAGACGGCGCGCGGGCGGAGCGAGAGAACCTTGCGCAGGTCCTCGTCCTTGGCGGCGTGGTTGCCTTCGAACACGATACGGTTGACGATCGGGTTTTCCTGCAGGTGCACAAGCAGCGTGCCGCCTTCGCGCCGCAAGGTGATGTCGCGGAACAGGCCGGTGGCGTACAGCGTCTTGAGCGAACGGTCGAGATCGTCCTGGTTGAACGGATCCCCCGGGCGCACCACCATGTAGGACAGCACGGTGTTTGTCTCGATGCGTGTGTTCCCCGACACGCGGATATCTTCGATCACGCCATCTGCGTGCGAAGGCACCTGCGTGGCGGTCGAATATTGCCGTGCGGGTTCAGCACCCGGCTCGGCGGAAGAAACTGGTCTCTGTGCCTCCACGGACCGAACCGGGGCGGCGTGCGCCTTCCGTCCGTTGACCATGAAAAAAGGCAGCATGCAGACAGAAACGAACAGGGCCGAACGCTTACCCGTCAAGTCTGCCTCCCTCCATCGGGGTCGCTTTCAGCACGGAAGCCAATCCCCCGTCCCCTTCTCGCCCGCAAGGGACGTATCCGAAATTACCCTTGTCACGCAAGCTCTTCCCTTTCTGCCTTCGGCAACCCATCAACCAGCAAGCGATGCAACCCACCTGAACAGGCCAAAGCCCGACAGGTCGTTGAATGTCGAAAACAGGAACAGCCCGGCCAGAACCGCAAAACCAGCCTGGAAACTGATCTCCTGCACCCGCTTGGAAACCGGGCGTCCCCTTACTGCCTCTATGGCATAAAAAACCAGACGTCCACCATCAAGAAGCGGAACGGGAAAGAGATTGATAAGCCCCAGATTGACCGACAGCAACGCCATGAAGGAAAGCAGGCTGGCAAAACCATATTGCGCCACCTGTCCCGAAAGCTGCGCGATCTTGAGCGGCCCGCCCATCTCGCGCGCGGAATGCTGGCCGCTGATGATCTGCCACAGGCCATCAAGCGTCTGCACGGTGGTGTGCCACGTGGCCTTGGCCCCCGCCACGACCGCAGAACCCAGGGGCATTGGCTGCCCGCGCTCCACCGCGAACGTCACCCCCAGTTGCCCGTGCGAGGCTCCCCCCTTCGACTCCGTCACCGCGCCGATGGTAATGGGCAGTTCCATCTCCTGCCCGTGACGTGTCACACCCAGCGTCGTATGCGCCCCAGCCAGGGGGGTTACGGTGGCCAGAACGTCCTCAACACTTTTTATGTCACGCGTACCAATATGGTGAATGACATCGCCGGGCTGTACTCCGGCAACCGCTGCCGCACTACCCGGCAGGATGGCTGCGACCTCGTCACGCACACGGGGTTCGCCCGTGCTGGCGAACAGCACCGTAAAGAGCACGAAGGCGAGAATGAAGTTGAAGACGGGCCCCGCCAGAATGACCAGCGCGCGTGAACCCACGGGCTTGTCGTGGAATGTCCGGCCGGGAATCCAGGCGGCCTTCTGTTCCTCGGTCGCGTCATCGGGGTCTTCGAACCCGTGGGGGCGGACATAGCCCCCCAGCGGAATGGGGCAGATCCGCCATTCCGTGCCCGTGCGGTCGCGCCATTTGAACAGGGCCGGCCCGAAGCCGAGCGAAAACACCTCCACATGCACGCCACGCCACCGTGCGGCCAGGTAATGCCCCAGTTCGTGAAAGCTCACCAGAACACCCAGCACGAATGCAAAGGCCAGCGCTGTGCGCAGATAGTCGTGTATCATCGTCCCTCCGCCCCTAGCCGGGCCGTTGCACCGATATCGTCATCCGCCGGCTGGCGCTGCGTTCTCATGCGCGCAGCACAAGGTGGCCGACGCCGGGCCCATGGTGCCGCACGGCACCCGCCCGCGCCACCCCGGCACGGCTTTGCCGTTGCGACCGGTTGGGTGTGTATATCGGGTTGTGGGCAGCCGATCTCAAGCCACGCAGGCCGGAATGCGGCTGGCAGCCGCCCGCCGGGCCTGTGCATCCCAATGCAGCACCGCCTCCAGCGTATCGGCCGGGGGCGCGCCCAGCGCGTCCATGACCTCCTCCACCACCCGCGCGATGTCGAGAAAGCCGATCTGCTCGCGCAGGAACGCCTCGACCGCGACTTCATTGGCGGCGGACAGGATGGCTGGCACGGCGCGGCCAGCGCGCAGCGCCTGGCGCGCCAGGCGCAGGGCGGGAAAACGCACCTCGTCCGGGGTGGTGAATTCCAGCGTGCCGAACGCCGCCAGATCGAGGCGGGAGGACGTGGTGCCCATGCGCTTTGGCCAGGCCAGCGTATGGGCGATGGGAATGCGCATATCGGCCGAGCCCATCTGGGCGATCAGGCTGCCATCCGTATACTGGACCATGCCGTGCACGACGGATTGCGGATGCACCAGCACGCCAATGCGATCTTCCGTCAGGCCGAAAATGCGCGCGGCCTCGATGACTTCCAGCCCCTTGTTGAACATGGTGGCCGAATCAATGCTGATCTTGGCCCCCATGCTCCAGGTCGGGTGCTTGAGGGCCTGCGCCGGCGTGGCCGCGCGCATTTCCTCCAGCGTGGCCTTGCGGAACGGCCCGCCCGAAGCGGTAAGGATGATTTTCTCGACCTCGTCGGTCTGCCGGTCGGCCATGGCCTGGAAAACCGCGTTATGTTCGGAATCGACGGGCAGGAGCGTCGCCCCAGCCTCGCTCACCGCGCGCAGCATCACATCGCCCGCGCAGACCAGGGCCTCCTTGTTCGCCAGGGCGATCGAGCCGCCATTGCGCACCGCAGCCAGGGTTGGCTCCAGCCCCGCCGCCCCGGTAATGGCGGCCATGGTCCAGTCCACCGGAACCGCCGCCGCCTCGATCACCGCCTGGCGACCGCCCGCGACCTTGATGCCGCTGCCCGCCAGAAGCGCCTTCAGCTCGTCCACAGCGCTTTCATCCGCCAGGACGGCCAGTTCCGCCTTCAGGTTCAGGGCCTGTTCGGCCAGCCGGGCGGCGTTCTTGCCACCGACCAGTGCACGCACGCTGAACTGGTCGCGCGCCTGCTCGAGCAGATCCACTGTGGAGCAGCCGATGCTGCCGGTACTACCCAGAACGGTGACGGTTCTCATGCTCTACTTCCAAACTGCAAAAGGCGTGCGGCACCTTACCCGCGCTGCCGCGCGCCACCACGCTCAGCCGGGCAACCCCGCCAGAGCCCCCATGATATCCCCCGCACCCACCATCCAGAAAGGGGCGGGTGCCACGGCACATAACGAAACACTGGCGGCCACGGGGGCTGCGACCACCAGCCCGTCGAACCGGTCCAGCAGGCCCCCATGCCCTGGCAGCATGGTGCCCGAATCCTTCACGCCCAGGGCACGCTTGAGGGCACTTTCAGCCAGGTCGCCCAACTGGGCCGCAAGCCCGAGCACCCCGCCCCAGAACACCGCACCAGGCACGCCACCCAGGCCAGACAGCGCGGCAACCGCCGCCCCTGCCGCCATCGCCCCCAGCAGGCCGCCGACAGCGCCAGAACGCGTCTTGCCCGGAGAAATACGGGGGGCAAGCTTGGGCCCGCCCACCAGCCTGCCGACCAGATAGGCCGAACTGTCGCTGGCCACCACCACGGCCACCACGAACACGACTGGCCATAACGAGGCCTCACGCAGCCACAGCAAGGCGGTGCCCGCGGCGATAATGACGCACATGATGCCACAAAGCGGGGCACCAAAGACAAGGGAGGTCACGCAGAACAGCGCGAAATAGCGCCAATGCCCGGTCGCGGCCGACAGGCCCGCGCAGGTGGCCCACAGCACGTACAGCGCGCCCCGCCAGCTTTTGACCGCGAGCGAGAACAGGCGCGCCGCTTCCGCCGCCATGCCCGCCATGGCCGCCACCACCATGACAGCATAGGCAACCCCACCGGTCCCGATGCAGAAGGCGGCGACCGCAACCATGACAAGTGCTGAAAGCAGGCGCGGGCGCAGGTCGCGCCAGGCGGACGTATCGGCAGGCGTCATGCCGAGGCTGCCGGTCGCGCGCCAAAGCGCCGTTCGCGCCGGGCGTACTGGTCCAGCACCATGGCGAAATGCCCTTCGCTATAATCGGGCCAGTACACGTCCTGGAACACCAGTTCGGCATAGGCGCTCTGCCACAGCAGAAAATTGGACAGGCGGCATTCCCCGCTGGTGCGCACGATCACATCCGGGTCGGGCACGCCTGCCGTCCACAGATGGGAGGCAAACATGCTTTCGGTAATCTGTTCGGGGGCGATCCGCCCCTCGGCCGCGGCACGGGCCAGTTGCTGTGCCGCCTGCACGATATCGCCGCGCCCCCCGTAGGACAGGGCGAACAGCACGACCAGGCGGCTGTTATGGCGGGTCAGTTCCTCAGCCCGGGCAAGCTCGGCGCGCAGGGAGTCATCGAAACGGCTCAGATCGCCGATAAAACGCAGGCGCACGCCTTCGGCATGCAGCTCACGCGCCTTGTGGCGCAGGTAATAGCAGAGCAGGCCGGTCAGATCCGCCACTTCCTGCGGCCCGCGCGACCAGTTCTCGGACGAAAACGCATACAGGGTCAGGTAGGACACGCCACGCTGCATGGCCGCACGCAGGCAGCGCGCCACCGCCTCGGCCCCGGCACGGTGCCCGGCCAGGCGCGGCAGACCGCGCTCACGCGCCCAGCGCCCATTTCCATCCATGATAATGGCGACATGGGTGGGAATAGCCGCGTTTTTTTCCATACGATCAGGTGACATCAGGAGAAGAATCCATCAACCCGGCGCAAGAGCACGAAACCGGACATGCCTCAGCCATATCAGACCTGTTTGATTTCCTTGTCTTTTTCGGCAAGCATGTCATCAATTTTTTTCACGTGCTGGTCGGTCAGCTTCTGGATCGCATCGGACCAGGTCTTGACGTCGTCCTGGCTGATATCGCCTTTCTTCTCGAACCCCTTGGCTTTTTCCATGCCATCGCGTCGCACGCCACGCACGGCAATCTTGGCCCCTTCCGCATAGCGGGCGGCGGCCTTGGCCAGTTCGTTGCGGCGTTCCTCGGTCAACTGGGGAATGGGCACGCGAATGCTCTGCCCTTCCGATGCGGGGTTGAGCCCCAGCCCGGCATCGCGGATGGCGCGTTCCACGGCACCCGCCAGCGCGCGGTCCCAGACCTGCACGGTAATCATGCGCGCTTCGGGCACGGCAATGGAGCCAACCTGCGTCAGCGGCACCTCGCCCCCATAGGCTTCCACCCGGACCGGTTCGAGCAGGGCCGGGCTGGCGCGCCCCGAACGCAGGCCGGAAAAATCGCGGCGTAGGCTTTCCAGCGCGCCCTCCATGCGGCGTTTCAGGTCGTCGAGCAGGGCATTCAAGTCAGACACGGCGGTTTTCTCCCGTTCCTTCTGGGGCGGGGGTGGTGCGAACACCCCTGCCTGTCAGTGTAGCTCCGGCACCGCTTGCGCCACGGTGCGGGGTGTTCAGGCAGCTTCGATAATACGTGTGTAGGGCCCCTGCCCGCGCATGACGCGACCGAAGGAGCCTTCCTCACCGATATTGAAAACGATGATCGGCAGTCTGTTTTCGCGCGCCAGACTGATGGCGGCGGCATCCATCACGTTCAACTGGTTGGCCAGCACGTCCATATAGGTCAGTTCGTCGTAACGCGTGGCGGCCGGGTCGCGCTTGGGGTCGGCGGAATAGACGCCATCGACCTGCGTGCCCTTGAGCAGCAGGGTACATTCCATTTCCGCGGCCCGCAGGGCGGCAGCCGTATCGGTGGTGAAGAACGGATTGCCCGTGCCCGCCGCGAAAATGACGACGCGGCCCTTTTCCATGTGCCGGATGGCGCGACGGCGGATATACGGTTCGGCCACGGAAGACATATGAATGGCCGACATGACGCGGGAGGCCACCTGTTCGCGTTCCAGCGCATTTTGCAGCAGCAGCGCGTTGATGACGGTGGCCAGCATGCCGGCATAGTCGCCCTGCGCGCGGTCCATGCCTTTGGCGGCGGCGGCAAGGCCGCGAAAGATGTTGCCCCCCCCCACCACCAGGCAGACTTCGACCCCGTCGCGCACGACTTCGCCGATATCATGGGCGATGCGCTCGACTGTCTGCTGGTCGACCCCGAAGGCGCCATCCCCCATGAGCGCCTCGCCCGATACCTTGAGCAGCACGCGTTTCCGATTTGGCGTTTCGCCGACAGAAGCAGTCATAGGCCCTCAATCATGCAAGCAGTCCAGGACGGATCCTGTCCGCGCCCTGGGGCGCGGTACGTCAAGATCGCCCTCTCTTATCCTTCATGGCGCACGGCCACAAGCCGCCAGTGGCCTTATGGCACGTCATCCAGCCCGATCGCCCGCAGGCGCGCGCGTTCTTCATCCCAGCCCGAACGTTCCTTGACGTTGAGGAACAAATGGCACGGCCGTTCCAGCAGGGAAGCCAGCTGCTTGCGCGCGCGCTCACCGATCTGGCGGATTCTCTGCCCGCCTTCACCGATCAGGATCGCCTTGTGCCCCGCACGCGCGACATAGATCGTCACCTCGATCCGTACCGAGCCATCGGGGCGTTCGGTAAAGCTTTCGGTCTCGGCCGTGGCGCCGTAGGGCACTTCCTCATGCGTCTGCATGAAAATCTGCTCGCGCACCAGCTCGGCCGCCAGCAGGCGGTCGGGCAGGTCGGTCAGGTCGTCCTCCGGGTAAAGGTAGGGGCCTTCGGGCAGGCTTTCGGCCAGGCGGTCGAGCAGGTCATCCACCCCGTTGCCCGTGCGCGCGCTGAGCATGAACACGTGTTCGACGGGCAGTTTCTCGGTAATGGCCGCCGTCAGCGGCAGCAGTGCCCCGGGGGAGACAAGGTCCGTCTTGTTCAGCACCAGCCACACGCGCCGACGGGTCTGGGCAAGGCGGGTGATGATTTCCTCTACCGCCTCGGTCAGGCCCGAGCGGGCATCGACCAGCAGCAGGGTGATGTCGGCATCCTCCGCCCCGGTCCAGGCGGCCGCCACCATCGCGCGGTCCAGCTTGCGGCGCGGGCGGAAAATGCCGGGCGTGTCGACCAGAAGGATCTGCGACGCTCCGCGCATGAGAATGCCCAGCACGCGAAACCGCGTGGTCTGCGCCTTGGGCGAGACGATGGAAAGCTTGGCCCCGGCCATACGGTTGAGCAGGGTGGACTTGCCCGCATTCGGGGCCCCCACAAGGGCTGCGAAACCGCAACGTGTTGTATCTGCCATACGTTGTTTCAGCCTTGCGGGCCGTCCTCCAGTTTTTCCAGCAGGGCAGCGGCGGCGGCACTTTCAGCCGCCCGCTTGCTGCCCGCATGTCCTTCGCCCCATTGGCCCGCGGCACTGACCCGCACCACGAAAAGCGGGGCATGGGAAGGGCCTTCCGCCCCGATCGTCTCGTATGTCGGCAAGCCCAGCCCCCGGCCCAGCACCCATTCCTGCAAGGCTGTCTTGGGGTCCTTGGGCGGGCGGGCCTGCGCTTCGAGCACGGGCTTCCAGCACTGGCGCACGATACGGCGCGCAGGCTCCAGCCCGCCATCAAGGAACACGGCCCCCAGCACGGCTTCCAGCGCGTCGGCCACCACATTGGCCGCTGTCTGCACCCCGGCCCGGGCCTCATGCGCTGCCACGGCGAGGGCTGCGGGCAGGTCGAGCTTGTCGGCAATGTCAGCCAGGGCGACGCGTGAGACCAGGTGGGCCAGCCGCGACCCCAGGGCCCCTTCCTGTTCGCCGGGATAGCGTTCGAGCAGCCATTCGGCCATCAGCAGGCCCAGCACCCGGTCCCCGATAAATTCCAGCCGTTCGTTCGAACCGGCACCCTTGACCTGCTGGCGGCGGCGCCCGCCCGCCTTGAGATTGGCGGCGGAGCGATGGGTCAGCGCCTCACGCAGCAGGGCCTGGCGCGTGAACTGGTACCCCAGCCGGTCCTGCAACGCCTGCGCGCCGGCATAGTGGTCATCTGTGCTCACTGGATGCCCCGCATCAGCCTGTTCCAGCGGATTTCGGCAGGCCAGTACCAGACCTGCCAGAGCGGATGCTCCGCCGTGACCGAGAAAAAGACCCGCTGCGCCTTGCCCACAAGGTTTTCCATGGGCACGAAGCCCAGGTCCTTGGGGCCGTCGCCCATGAAACGGCTATCGGCGCTGTCGTCACGGTTGTCGCCCATGGCGAAAAAATAACCCGGGGGCACGACATAATCGGGCGTGCCGTTCTGCGGGCCGTCATCGGTCAGTTTCAGGATCCCGTGGCTGACCGTGGCCGCCCCGGCACTGCCCGGCACCTGCTCGGTGCAGGCCTCGCCCTCAAGGGCCGTACCCGTTTCATCCCGCGCGACATAGGGGTGTGGCTCCGTGCAGGGCACCATCTGCCCGTTGAGGTACAGATGGCCGTCGGTCACCTGCACATGATCGCCCGGCAGCCCGATGATGCGCTTGACGTAGTCGACCGAGGTATCCTTGGTGAAGCGGAACACCACCACATCGCCCCGATGCGGTTCAGCCCCCCAGATCCGCCCCGCGAACAGGTCGGGCGAGAAGGGCAGCGAAAATCTGGAATAGCCGTAAGTATATTTGGAAACCCAGATATAGTCGCCCACCTGCAGGGTGGGGATCATGGAGCCCGAGGGAATGACAAAGGATTCGAACAGGAACGTCCGCACGACCAGAACGACCACCACCACGGACACCAGCGTGCGCAGATACTCCAGCACCGTCTGGGTGGCGGAAGCGGGCGCGTCTTCCGTTACTGGAGAGTGATCCGGTCTGCTCATCTGCACTGCCTCGCCCGCTACTTGTTCTGAAAAAAGTTATGGCGGATCAAGCCGTGCGGGCTGTGCAATGTCAACCCAAGGCCCCTATGCCCATTCAACGCCCAGAAGGCAGATCCCTGCCCGACTGACTGTTCCAATCGGCCCATTTCCACCAGCCCGTCTGGACCATTCCTTGCGGGCACCCCATGCGCCACCCGCCCGAGCGCCCTTTGACCCAGCGCCCCGATCCCGACCAGCGTCGCGAGCCAAGCCAATAGCTGCCCCGTCGACCGACCCTGTCTGCCCGGCCTTCGTCCCGGCGGCTTTCGTCACCACCGGCCTGCAACCTCAACCCGGCACGGCCGATATGAACACCTGCGCGAACGCATAGGGCGGCTCGTCCGTCATGCTCAGCACCATCACTGGCACGCAGCCGGCGGGGGTGATCTGCGCAAGCCTTGCGGCCGCAGCCCCCGTCAGGCGCAGCGACGGCTGGCCCGAAGGCAGGTTTTCCACCCCGATCTGGCTATGCGCCACACCCTGGGCAAAGCCTGTGCCCAGGGCCTTGGCGCAGGCTTCCTTGGCGGCCCAGCGCTTGGCGAAGGTGCCGATACGCGCCTGCCCCGAACGCGCCTGCGCCCGGGCGCGTTCCTCGGGCGTGAACACCCGGTCGACAAAGCGCGGGCCGAAGCGTTCCAGCACCCGCTCTATGCGGCGCATGTCGCACAGATCGATCCCTACCGCAAGCACGCTCATGACCGGGCCCTGTCAGCCTGGGTAATGCCCGAGACCGCGCGCAACCCGGCAATGGCGGCGGACAGGTGTCGCAGGTCCCTCACTTCGACATCCACCAGGATTTCCATGAAATCGAGCTGGCGGTTGACGATCTTGAGGTTCACGATAGCCGCGTCGCTGCGCGAAATGGCATTGGTGATGGACGCCAGGACCGACGCATCGTTCTCGGCTACGATGCTGATCCGCCCCACGCGCATCGGCCCCATATCGCCCGAACGGGCCATGGCGTCGTAATCCCAGTCCACGTCCAGGAAACGCTCGGGGGTGGCGGCAAAGCTTTCCAGCGTCTGGCAGGTGCGGGTGTGAATGGTCACGCCCTTGCCCGTGGCCACCACGCCCACGATCCGATCGCCCGGCAGGGGGTGGCAGCAGGCGGCGTAATGCACGGCAATGCCCGAACCCAGCCCTACAAGCGGGATCGCCCCGCCCGAGGGCCTGCGACCGGGGGCCGCCCCTGCGCCACGCGGCCTTGGCCCCGCCGTGCCCAGCACGCCGGGCAGGCCAGCCAGCATGCGCGGCCCGCGCGGCCCGCGCCGCAGTTCGGGGTAGGCGGCATGCACCACGTCGCGCGCACCCAGGCTGCCGGTGCCCACGGCCACATACAGATCCGTCAGGCTGCTTTGCTTGAGCGCCTTGAGCGTGGGTTCGATGATTTTTTCCGACCCGTCCACGCCTTCCTGGCGGAAGGCCTTGGCAAGGGCCGCGCGCCCGTTATCGAGCGAGGCCTGGCGCTGCTGTTGGGCCACATAGCGCCGAATACGCGCGCGCGCCTTGCCGGTAACGACAAACCGTTCCCACGAGGGTGAGGGCGCGCCCCCGCGCGCGGTCATGATCTCGACCTGGTCGCCGTTTTCAAGCTCGTGCCGCAGGGGCATCAGCCGGCCGTTGATCTTGGCCCCGACACAGGTATCGCCGATCTGGCTGTGCACGGCATAGGCGAAATCGACCGGGGTCGCGCCACGCGGCAGCGAAATAAGCTGCCCCTTGGGGCTGAAGCAGAACACCTGGTCCTGATAGAGTTCGAGCTTGGTGTTTTCGAGGAATTCATCCGGCGCCGCCGAATCCTCAAGAATTTCAAGCAGGTCCTGCACCCAGCGCGGGCGACGCAGGCCACCATACCCGCCTTCCTGCGTGTCCGTGCTTTCCTTGTAGGCCCAGTGGGCAGCAACACCGTTCTCGGCCACGTCGTGCATGGCCTGGGTGCGGATCTGTACCTCGATCTTCTGGTTGCGCGGCGAACGCAGGGTCACACCCGTATGCAGGCTCTGGTACCCGTTGGCCTTGGGGGTGGAGATGTAGTCCTTGAAGCGCCCCGCGATCATGGGATAGGCGGCATGCACCGCCCCCAGCGCCATGTAGCATTCCTCCCGCGTACCGACCGTCACACGGAAGGCCATGATGTCCGAAAGCTGTTCGAACGCCACGTTGCGGCGCTGCATTTTCTCCCAGATCGAATAGGGCGATTTTTCGCGCCCCGTCACCTGCACATCCTTCAGCCCGGCGTCGTGGCACAGGCGCAGCAATTCGCGCCGCACTTCCTCGATCACGTCGGCACCCTGGCCGCGCAGGTAGTTCAGGCGCGTGCGGATGGTGGCGTCGGCTTCGGGTTCGAGCTGCGCGAAGGACAGGTTCTGCAACTCGGTCTTGACCCGGTCCATACCGATGCGCTCGGCCAGAGGGGCGTAGATATCGAGCGTTTCGCGTGCAATGCGCTGCCGCCGGTCCTGGCGTTCCACGAAATGGAGGGTGCGCATGTTGTGCAGGCGGTCGGCCAGCTTGACCAGCAGGACACGAATGTCCTTGGACATGGCCAGCACCAGCTTGCGGAAGTTTTCCGCCTGCTTGGTACGGTCGGACTGGAGTTCGAGCCGTGTGAGCTTGGTCACGCCATCGACAAGATCGGCCACGGTCTGGCCGAATTCGAGCTTGAGCGTGTCGTAGGTAACGCCCGTATCCTCGATCGTGTCGTGCAGCAGTGCGGTGCAGACGGACTGCACATCCAGCCCGAAGCGCGCCATGATCATGGCCACGGCCAGGGGGTGGGTTATGTAGGGGTCGCCGTTATCGCGCTCCTGGCCTTCATGCGCCTTGCTGGCGACGTCGAAAGCGCGGCGGATCATCGCCCCGTCCGCGCCCGGAGCGTAGCTCAGAACACGGTTGACGAGTTTTTCGCAGGTAATCGGCCCGCGTTCGCTTTCACCGATACCAGATGGGCTGGCCGATGCGTCCACCACGCCGCCATTCCCCCGCCCGGGCGGGAGACTGGCAGCAGGGATATCGCCTTCGGCCTGGCTCACACCGGCACCTACCGTCTGGCGCGGCCGGTCAGGGCGGCTTCGATGGCGCGGGCTTCATCCACGGCCTCTTCCTCGGCCGAGACTTCCTGCAGGCCAAAGATGTTCTGCTCGGTCGGCACCAGATCCTGCACGTCTTCCTCGACCGGCTCGGGCTCGGGCTCACGCGCCTGCGAACGGATAAGGTCGCTGCGCAGCGCGCCAAGCACCACGGTCTCGGCCGCGATTTCACGGAGGGAGACAACGGGGTTCTTGTCGTTGTCGCGGTCGACGGTCAGCTCTTCACCGCGCGAGATATTTCTTGCGCGCTGCGCGGCATACACCACCAGTTCAAAGCGGTTGGGAACTTTTTCTACGCAATCTTCGACGGTGACGCGGGCCATTACGAAGAGCCTCCAGACAATACACTTACGGATACAACAAAAAGATTGAACTGCCTTATTACCGCATCCACCTCCCGCAGAAAAGGATTATTCCCCAATCCGGCGGATTTGCTGCCCCTGCACGCCTGCGAGCATCTGCGCCAGAGCTGCGCCCGAGCGCGGATGCACCCAGTCCGGCATGACATCGTGCAAGGGGCGCAGCACAAAGGCGCGCTCATGCGCGCGGGGGTGGGGCAGGACCAGCCTGTCGGTGTCCAGGCACTGCGCGTCATAGGCGACAAGATCGAGATCCAGCGTGCGGGCGGCATTTGGCACGGAACGCTCGCGCCCGTTATGCGTTTCTATGTGCTGGAGAACATCAAGCAACGCAAAAGGGTCCAAAGTGGTCGCGCACAGCACCATCCCGTTGACGTAAGGCGGTTGGCCCGAAGGGGGCTGGGGCGCGCTTTCATACCAGTGGGACACCGCCTTGAGCGCCACGCCCGGCACGGCGCGCAGAAGGTCCACGGCATGCTGGCATGTTTGCAGCGCAGTTCGGCCATCGCGGGGGAGGTTGGCGCCTATTGCGATCAGGGCCAATGGGGTATTTATGGGCGCGTCAGACATTCCTCACCTGGATAACACAGCGGACATGTCGTGTTATAATGAAATGGTTTTTATGAAAGCAATTGGTTTTGCGGACCATTTTTCGTTTTTCTCAGTCGGATAACCACAAAAAGACCATGATCTTTAAGTTTGCTGCACTCAAAACTTTGTCGATTTCATGAACGTTAGTCTGAAAACGTCGCCCGGTCATTCGAGGACATAAAAAGATGAATGTAAAAAAAGATGAAAAAACCTGCCTTTTTATTGACGGGTCGAGCCTTTATTCCACATCCCGCAGCCTGGGGTTCGATGTCGATTACAAGAAGCTGCTGGATTTTTTCGCCGCCAGAACCCATGTGATCCGCGCCTATTATTACGCCGCCATTCTGGACACGGAAGACTACTCTCCCCTCAAGCCATTGACCGACTGGCTGTCCTATAACGGCTATTTTCTCGTGACCAAGCCTGCGCGCGAATTTACCGATTCCACCGGCAAGCGCCGCGTGAAGGGCAACATGGATATCGAGATCGCGGTGGACATGATGGAAATGGCCCCGCATATCGACCACGCGATCCTGTTCAGCGGCGATTCCGATTTCCGCCGGGTTGTCGAGGCCGTGCAGCGCCAGGGCACGCGGGTTTCGGTGGTTTCTTCCATGAAGTCCACCCCGCCGCTGATCGGCGATGACCTGCGCCGCCAGGCGGACCAGTTCCTGGAACTGGCGGCACTGGGTGCCAACTTTACCCGCCGCCAGATGGAACCGCCGCGCACGCGCACGCACCAGGCCCCCGTACGCCACCCGGCCGACCAGCTTAGCGAACCCGAGGACGATCCGCTAAGCTGAAATCGCCCGCACGCCGAAACCTCGGCCCAACCCGGGCGTTACGTGTCTGAGCGCCCTGCGTTCCCGGCACGATGCCCCGGCCACACCGCCCGCACGCCAGTTCCGTGCCCCGCCAACCTTGTGCCCTCTGCGGCAATCCACCAATTCGGGAGTGACCATGCCCACGTGTTCCGAAGCAAGAAGCAACCTGCTCAGCCTTTTGCAGGGCGCTGAACATTTCAACACGGAAATCTTCCCCGCAAAGGAAGCCCTGTTTGCAAGCCTGGCTACAGGCCAGGCCCCCAAGGCGCTGTTCATCGCCTGCGCGGATAGTCGTATCAACCCCAACCTGATTACGCAGACCGAACCCGGTGACCTGTTCATTCTGCGCAATATCGGCAACCTGGTGCCCGCCTACGGCGAAATGCTGGGGGGTGTGTCCTCCGCCGTGGAATACGCCATTATGGGGCTTGGGGTTTCCACCATCATCGTCTGTGGCCATTCCGATTGCGGGGCCATGAAAGCGCTGATGGACCCCGAAAAGAACGGGCTGGATAAAATGCCCACCGTGCGCACCTGGCTGCGCAACGCGGAAGCCGCGCGGGCGACGGTCATGCAGAACCTGCGCGCCGAAGATGCGGGCCCCGCCACCGTGCGCAGCCTGGCCGAACAGAATGTGCTGCTCCAGCTTTCGCATCTGCGCACGCATCCGGCGGTGGCGGCCGGTCTTGCGGGCGGCACGCTGTTCCTGCAAGGCTGGTTCTATGACATCGGCACCGGCGAGATCAGCATTCTGGACGAACAGACCCGCAAAAGCGTGCCGATTGCCGATGTCATTGGCCAGTTCGAAGCCGCCGCGGCCTGACGGCAGCACCCTAAGGCCAAACGCCCCCGCACCAGCGGGGGCAACCCCGGAGCCCCTGCCGGGAACAGCTTTGCCACCATCGGGGCCCATGGCCCGCAGTGGCCCACCCTCCGGGGATACCAGGGCAACACACCTTCCCCGCCCCATCACAACACGAACTGGTCCGGCAACCTGCCTCCCCTTCCGGGCGGACAGGCTTGCGGGGATGGTCTTTTTGGGGTTCGCACTCCTTGGCCTGCCCGCTCAGATAGGCCGGGCCGCGACACCACCGACATCTTCCTCAGCACAGGCGATCAGGCTCAGTACGTGGAACCTGGAATGGCTGCTGGACGAGCAGGCCCCCAAGACCCGCACGGCCCCCGCTGACAGGCCGCGGCGCACAAAAGCCGACTATGCCCGGCTTGCGGCCATTGCCCGGCGCCTGAACAGCGACGTGACAGGCTTGCAGGAAACGGACAGCGCGGCCAGCATCGCCCGCCTGTTTCCCGCCAATACGTACCGGATCGTGGTTTCGGACGACGATATCTTGCAAAAAACCGCCCTGGTCGTGCGGGCCGATCTGTCCGTGCAGCGCAACCCGGACCTGACGGCGCTGGATACGACCGGCCCTGCTGCCGCCCACCACCTGCGCAGCGGGCTGGACATGACGCTGCGCCTGCGATCGGCGCAACTGCGCGTGCTGGTCGTGCATCTCAAGACCGGTTGCTGGGACGATCCGATAACCCAGACCCATCATGCCTGCCCGGTTCTGTTCCGGCAGTTTGCCGTTCTGGCGGGCTGGGTGGCCGATCGCGCGCGGGACGGCAGCGCCTTCGCCATTATAGGCGATTTCAACCGCCGACTGGGCCCGCATGACCCGCTTCTTGCCACCCTTGCCCGCGCCACACCGCTTGACCTGGTGACGGCGGACAAGGCCAGCCCCTGCCAGGGCGGGGGGTATTTTATCGATCACATCATTCTCGGCGGCCCGGCCATTGGCTGGGCGGACCCGCATTCCCTGCGGGTGCTGACTATTCCGCAAGGCCCCGGGTTGACGTTAAGCGATCATTGCCCGGTTTCCATAACCCTGCACCCGCCCGCCAATTCGGATGCCCATTCCTGACTGGCCTTCCGGGTCACTGACAACAGGATCTGCACCCTGACAGCAAAAAGCCGTTGTGTTTCCACAACGGCTTTCGCATTGGCAGGCCTGAAAAAAGCAGACCCAGAAAGGATCAGGCGGTTACCGCCGCGCGGTGCCCCTGGCGGCCACCGCCACCCTGACGGCGCGGTCCACCACCCTGGCGCTGACCGCCACGGCCCCGGCCGCCACCGCCGCCACCCAGAACGGGCGGGCGCATGGTCGAGAACTCGGCCTCGTCCGAATGCCACGGATGGTCGCGCACCACGGGAATGGACTTGCTGATCGTGCGCTCGATGTCCTTGAGCCAGGCGCGCTGTTCGGCATCGCACAGGGAAACGGCCCAGCCATCACGCCCCGCACGCGCCGTGCGGCCGATACGGTGCACGTAGCTTTCGGGCACGTTGGGCAGGTCGTAGTTGAAGACGTGGCTGACATCGTCAACGTCGATCCCGCGGGCGGCGATATCCGTGGCGACCAGCACCTTGACGTCACCCGCGCGGAAACCGCGCATCGCCCGCTCACGCGCACCCTGGGACTTGTTGCCGTGAATGGCCTCGGCCACCACGTTGTTGCGGTTGAGGAATTCCGCCACCTTGTTGGCTTCATGCTTCATGAGCGTGAACACCACCGCACGCACCACCTTGGGGGAGGCCACCATGGTCAGCAGCGCATCGCGCTTGGCGTCCGTGCCATTCACGAACATGACGGCCTGCTGGATACGGTCCACCGTGCTGGACGGCGGGGCCACTTCCACGCGGGCGGGATTGTTCAACAAGGACGCAGCCAGGTCTTCGATGCTGCGCGGCATGGTGGCCGAGAACAGCAGCGTCTGGCGCTTTTCGGGCACGAAGGACATGATCCGGCGGATATCGCGCACAAAGCCCATGTCCAGCATGCGGTCCGCTTCGTCCAGCACCAGCACTTCCAAGCGGGAAAGGTCGATATGGCCCTGCCCGATCAGGTCAAGCAGGCGGCCGGGGGCTGCCACCAGCACATCCACGCCGCGGCGCATGGTTTCGACCTGGCGCCCCTGGCCCACGCCACCGAACACCACGGCCTGCGAAAAGCGCATGTGGCGGGCATAGGCCTTGAAGCTGTCGCTGATCTGGGCAACCAGTTCACGCGTGGGGGCCAGAACCAGCACACGCGCCTGCTTGGGGCCCGCAGCACCCGGGTTCTTGAGCAGGTGATCGAGGATCGGCAGCGCGAAGGATGCCGTCTTGCCCGTGCCCGTCTGGGCCAGGCCAAGCAGGTCACGCCCTTCGAGAAGATAGGGAATGGAACCGGCCTGAATGGGAGTAGGAGTCTCGTAACCCTGATCCGCAAGAGCCTGTAGCAAAGGTGCTGCAAGCTTCAGATCCGAAAAAGTAGTCATGTAAGGCAACCTCTTCGTGCAGTCTGAAAGCGAGCCACGGCCACTTTTTTCAGCAATGCACCTTGGATGATCATAACGACCCGGTTCCGAACCTTCATGTCCCGGACAGGCAGGCGTTACGAATTTTATTACATTTGCGACAAAACGCGCTTTAACGGACGCTGGGACATCCCGGTTTCTGTCGGCTGATCTGTATATAGGGACAGGCGAGCACGCCCGACAACCCTTCAGGACCAATTTAGTCCACAAATAAGAACGTTATAACGCATTTTGCGGACGGGAATTATCGGGCAAAACGCATGTGGTAAAATGCCTGAATATTTGCTTCTTTTTTAAATATAAAAGCATTTTCCATAATTACAAAAATCTTTGAATAAGAGACATAGCCCAAACGATGGCGGCCGAATCTAACCAATTTTTTAAGTAATCCATGCGCCCGGCGGTTCCCTGCCACACGCAAATGTCATTGTCAGGCGATTCTCTGTGCCCCGCCGCCTGCCGCGCCATGGGGCAGCGACCTTCGAAAATCCGACCTGCTACGCCCCCCGGCGGCGCAGCAGGAACAGGGCCTGTTCGCCAAACAGGTTCGCCAGGCGGATGGACCGGCGCCAGGGCGCCCTTTCGCCTTCTTCATCCACGGCCATCCATTGTTCAACAATATATCCGTCCTGCCGACAGAGTTCGAGGAAGTCGCGGATGGTGCAGGGGTGGATATTCGGCGTTTCGTACCAGGGCGTGTGCCACACCGCCGTCATGGGCATGCGCCCGCTGAACAGCAGCTTGAGCCTGAGCTGCCAGTGACCGAAATTGGGGAAGGATACAATGGCGTGCCGCCCGATACGCAGCATCTGCCGCAACACCTCGCGCGGGTTTTCGACCGCCTGCAAGGTGCGTTGCAACACCACGTAATCGAACGCATGGTCGGGGTAATGGGCCAGGTCGTGATCGGCATCGCCATGCATGACGGGCAGCCCGTGGGCCACCGAGCGCGTGACAAGCTGCATGTTCAGCTCGATCCCCCGCGCGTCGCACCCGCGGGAGCGGAACAGATGGTCGATCAACGACCCGTCCCCACTGCCGATATCCAGGACCCGTGTGCGGGGTTCGATCATCTGGGCGATCAAACGCTGGTCAAGACGCATCAGTTCAGCCCCGCATGTTCGGCAACACCGCACAGAAAGCCGCGCACTGTCCGGTCAAAGCCCGGTTCCTCCAGCAGGAAGGCGTCGTGCCCCTTGTCGGTCTCGATCTCGACGAAGGAGACATTGGCCGCCGCCTGATTGAGCGCGCGCAGCAGAACCCGCGCCGAGGAGGTCGGGAACAGCCAGTCCGAGGAAAAGGACACGACACAGAAGCGCACGGGCGTGCCGATAAAGGCCGCGCGCATTTCCCCATCATGATCGGCCGCGATATCGAACCAGTCCATCGCGCGGGTGATGGTCAGGTAGGAATTGGCGTCGAAACGCCGCACGAAGCTTGAGCCCTGATAGCGCAGATAGGATTCGACCTCGAAAATATCGCCAAACAGCGATACCGGCCCTTCCGGTGCGGAACCCTGGTTGGGCCCGCGCCTGACACGGCGGCCGAATTTGCGGGTCAGCGCTTCTTCGGACAAATAGGTGATATGCGCCATCATGCGCGCCACGGCCAGCCCGCGCGCGGGCACCACGCCGGCCTGCCAGTACCGGCCCGCAAGCCAGTCCGGATCGGCGATGATCGCCTGGCGCCCCACCTCGTTGAAGGCGATGTTCTGGGCGGAATGGAACGGGGCTGTGGCTATGGGCATGGCCGCCAGCATCATATGCGGGTAGGTCACGGTCCATTCCAGCACCTGCATGCCGCCCATGGACCCGCCGATGACCGCGAAAAGCCGGTCTATGCCCAAGGCCCGCACCAGCTTGTACTGTGCGCGCACCATGTCGCGAATGGTAATGGGTGGGAACGCCGTGCCCCAAAGTTCCTGCCCGTCGCCGTCCGAATCCGTGCGGACCGAGCGCGGGCCGGTGGTGCCCATGCACCCGCCCAGCACGTTGGAGCAGATCACGAAGAACCGGTCCGTATCGATCGGCTTGCCCGGACCGACCATGGAACTCCACCAGCCGGGCTTGCCCGTCAGCGGATGCTGCTCCGCCACGTACTGGTCGCCCGTGAAGGCATGGCAGATCAGGATGGCGTTGTCGCGCCGGGCGGAAAGCGTGCCGTAGGTGCAATAGGCCACATCGATGGGCGCCAGGTGGACGCCGCAGTCCAGATCAAGTCCTTCATCGATGCGGATATGCGGGTGGTCCCCAACGGCAAGAGGCGTCGTGCTGTTCATAAGGGCGCTGCTTTCTCCAACCAGACCGTGCTGGCACCCAGGGGCCCCTGGGCGCCCCGTCCCCCTGCCCTTTCCGCATGGGCAGGAAAACGCCTGGCCGGACTTAGTGTTCCATCTTGAGAGCAGCCAGAAAGGCGCTCTGCGGAATTTCGACCTTGCCGAACTGCCGCATTCGCTTCTTGCCTTCCTTCTGCTTTTCCAGCAGCTTGCGCTTGCGCGAAATATCCCCCCCGTAGCACTTGGCCGTCACGTCCTTGGACATCGCCCCGATGGTCTCACGCGCGATCACGCGGCTGCCGATGGCGGCCTGGATGGCGATCTTGAACAACTGCCGCGGGATCAGTTCCTTGAGCCGCGCGCAGATCGAGCGGCCCCGTGTTTCCGCCGCCGAACGGTGGGCGATGAAGGACAGAGCATCCACCGGTTCCTGATTGACCAGAATGGAAATACGCACCAGATCGCTCTCCTGGTAGCCGTCCATCTGGTAATCGAAGCTGGCATAGCCGCGTGTCAGCGATTTCAGCCGGTCGTAGAAATCGAACACGACCTCGTTCAGCGGCAGGCGATACACCGCCATGGCCCGGTTGCCGATATAGGTCAGGTCGACCTGCACGCCGCGCCGTTCCGTGCACAGGGTCAGCACCGCACCCAGATATTCGTCGGGCACCATGATGGTGGCCTTGATCCATGGTTCCTCGATCGTCTCGATCAGGGACGGGTCGGGCATGTCGGCGGGGTTGTGCAGGTCTTCCATCTCGCCATTGGTGCGGCGGATCTTGTACACGACCGAAGGGGCGGTTGCGATCAGGTCCAGGTCGAATTCGCGCGAGAGGCGTTCCTGGATGATCTCCAGGTGCAGAAGCCCCAGGAACCCGCAGCGGAACCCGAAGCCAAGCGCTGCGGAGGTTTCCGCCTCGTAATGGAAGGACGCATCGTTCAGCCGCAGCTTGGCCAGACTGTCGCGCAGTTTTTCGAAATCGTCGGCCACGACCGGATACAGCCCGCACCACACCACGGGAATGGAGGGCTTGAAGCCGGGCAGCGGCGTTTGTGCCGGCCGGCGGTCATCGGTAATGGTGTCGCCCACGTTGCAGTCGGCCACGGTCTTGATGGCGGCGTTGATATACCCCATCTCGCCCGGGCCGAGGCTTTCGACCGGGGTCATGCGCGGGGCGAACACGCCCACCTGATCGACCTGATGCACCGCACCCGATGACATCATGCGGATCTTCATGCCCTTCTTCAGCCGCCCTTCCTTGATGCGGACCAGCACGATCACGCCCAGATAAGGGTCGTACCAGCTATCCACCAGCATGGCACGCAGCGGTTTTTCCGCATCCCCCACGGGCGGGGGCAGGCGGGTGACGATGGCTTCGAGCACGCCTTCGATATTCAGCCCGGTCTTGGCGGAAATTTCCACCGCGTCATCGGCGGGAATGCCGATCACTTCCTCGATCTGCGCCTTCACGCGCTCGGGCTCCGCCGCGGGCAGGTCCACCTTGTTGAGCACGGGCACGATTTCGTGGTTGGCCTCGATCGCCTGGTAGACATTGGCCAGGGTCTGCGCTTCCACGCCCTGTGAGGCATCAACCACCAGAAGCGAGCCTTCGCACGCGGCCAGCGAGCGGCTGACTTCGTAGGCGAAGTCGACATGGCCGGGCGTGTCCATCAGGTTGAGCACGTAGGTCTGGCCATCCTTGGCGGGATAGGTCAGCCGGACGGTCTGCGCCTTGATGGTGATCCCGCGCTCGCGCTCCAGGTCCATGTTGTCGAGAACCTGGTTGGTCATTTCACGCGCGGTCAGCGCGCCGCACGCCTGGATGAGGCGATCCGCCAAAGTGGATTTTCCATGATCGATATGCGCGATGATGGAAAAATTACGGATGAGCGAAAGGGGTGTATCGGTCATGCTGCACCCTTTACGGGAAATGATTGGAAAAGTCAGCCGGTTGCTTTGGCTCCAGCCCCCTTTGGCGCATTATTTTTTCCGCCATGCGCCCAGCGCGGGACGGGACGGAACCGACATGCCCCCGCCAGGGAACGGGCAAAGGGCCAGCAGCGGCCCATTCAGGGCGGGCAAGCGCCAAAACCCGGTGCGACAGGCAGGCCGGGCTACAGCGTGACCATGACGATCCGGTGCAGCCAGACATCCCGCCCGGGCGCGAGGGAGATGACCCGCCAGGGGGCGGCAAAGGGTTCGATCGACAGGGACTCGCCCCCGCGCACGAAGCCGGCACATGGCTCGTCCCCCGCGCGCAACAGCACCGCACGGTCCTGCGCGCGGGGGGCCAGCCCCGGCACCACCACGGCGGATGCCCCTTCGCGCAGGACCGGCTCCATATGGGCTGTGTCGATACGCACCATATAGGCCGGTGCGGCGATATTGAAAGGACAGTCCTGCTCGTCCCATGCCGGGCCCGTGGGGTGGCCCTGCCGGTCGAACAGGCCGGACTGCCCAAGCTGGGAAAAAGGCAGGCTACGCACTGGCCGCCCCATCTGCGCCGCGCCTTGTGGATGACCCGACCCTATCCCGGATGGCGTGTTCAGGGTCGCCCCCATGGGCATCCCCTTGGGCATCCCCGGTAGCACTCCCGGCGCTATCCCTCCGGCCCCCTCGCCCCCTTCCAGATAGGCGGCGAAAACAGCCAGCGGAACATTCAGCACCTCCAGCGCCCGCAAAAGCGAATTGACGGACGGCCAGCGAAAGGCCCCGCCCGCCCCCACACGGCGCGACGGGTTGAAGGTCGTGGCGTCCAGCCCCGCCGCACGGGCCAGGGCGGAAGGTGTGAACCCGCGCTCAAGCGCCAGCCGGTCCAGCGTGGCCCATACGCCTTCGGGCGCGATCATGGCGTGTGCCCCATGGCGGGCTTTTGTTTCAGCACCTCTGTAGCGTGGCGGGCGATACCTTCATCCGTCACGACAAACCGCCCGGAGCCGGAGGCCGCGACAAACCCCATCTGGCGCATGCGCTCAAGGCACGGGTCATCCTGCAGGCCGGTGGGGCGACCATGCGCCCCCGCCAGGCAAAGCCGGTGCAAAGCGGCCCGGCAACAGGTTTCAAGATAGGGTTCGTTCCACATGACACGCAGGATCGTCCATCCCGCTCCCGCGGGCAAGCATCACCTTGCTCGCGGTCCTGAAGGAAGGAGCGCCCGAGGGCATCAGGCCGGGCGCGGTCGGGCGCGAGCCTTACTGGCCCGCGCTGCTTCCCTGACCTTCGGGCAGGGCGTAGGCCACCACGTAGTCGCCCAGCCTGGTGCCGAACGAGCCGTGACCGCCATCGGCCGTCACCACATACTGGCGGCCGTTCTGCTCATAGGTCATGGGGGTGGACTGCCCGCCCGCCGGCAGGCGGTCCTGCCAGATCTGCCGCCCTGTCGTGACATCGTAGGCGCGGATGTAATAATCCGCCGTGGAGGTCAGGAACGCCACACCGCCCGCCGTGACGATCGGCCCGCCCAGTGAGGGAATGCCCAGCTTGAAGCCGAACGGCAGGGGAGAACTGTCACGCGTGGTGCCGTTGCGGTGCATCCAGATGATCCGGTTGGTCTTCAGGTCGATCCCCGCAACATAGCCCCAGCCCGGCTTCTTGCACGGAATACCCAAAGGCGACAGGAACGGGTGCAGGTCCACCCCGAACGGCGTGCCATATTGCGGCTGCACGCCCGTTTCCGTGCCAGACGGCGCGCCACCTTCGGGCGGGTGCACCGGATTGCCCGGCCCGCGCGGCACCAGCTTGGACACGAAGGGAATGGCGATGGGGTTGGCAAAGGCCACCTGCCGCACGGGATCGACCGCAAGCCCGCCCCATTCGAACATGCCCAGATTACCCGGGAACACCAGCGTTCCCTGTTCGGACGGCGGGGTGAACGGCCCTTCGTAGCGCATCTGCTTGAACATGATGCGGCAGGCCAACTGGTCCAGCATGGTGCCGCCCCACATATCGGCATCGCTCAGCTTTTCCCTGGGGCGGAACGACAGGGCCGAATAAGGCTGGGTGGGGGACAGGTGGTCACCCGGTGCGGCGCCCTGGGGCACCGGCGTTTCGGGGGCGGGCACCAGCAGGTGGCCGTCGCGGCGGTCGAGCACGAAGATATTGCCGGTCTTGGCGGGGGCGTAAAGGGCTGGCACCACCGTGCCGTCGGGCTGGGTCACGTCCACCAGGCTGGGCTGGGCGGGCACGTCCATGTCCCACAGATCATGATGGACGGTCTGGTAGAACCATACCTTGTGCCCCGTATCCGCATCCAGGGCGAGAATGCCAGACGCATAGCGTTCCTGATCGGGGGTGCGCTTGCCGCCCCAGATATCGGGCGTTGTCACCCCGGTGGGAATGTAGATGACGTTCAGCTTCGCATCATACGCCGAGGTAATCCACGAATTGGGAGAGTTAGGCGTGTACTGGTGCGTGGCCGAAGGCAGTTCGTTCGGGTCGGGGTTGCCGGGGTCGAACGCCCAGACAAGCTGCCCGCTATACAGGTCGTACCCGCGCGTAACCCCGGAAGGTTCGTGGGTGGAGAAATTATCCGTCACCGCACCCGAGATAATCACCATCTTGCCGGTCACGACGGGGGGTGAGGTGGGTTCGTAAAAGCCGGGGGTGCGCATGGGCATGCCCTCGGTCAGGTCCAGTTCACCCTGCTTGCCGAAGGCGGAACACCGGGCGCCGGTCTGCGCATCCAGCGCGAACAGGCGGCCGTCATTGGTGGGCAGCAGAATACGCTGCGCGCAGCTATCGGGCGTTGTCACCCCATGGGCCGCCGCCTGGTCCAGCGGGGTTTGCACATAGGACACGCCACGGCATGTCAGGTGCTGGAAGGTCGGGTTATACGTAATTTTCGGGTCGAAACGCCACCGCTCCTGCCCGGTCGCGGCATCCAGCGCGAACAGGATCTGGTGGGGGGAACACAGATACAGCGTATTACCCGCCTTGATGGGCGTGACCTCATCCGTGATCTCACCCGGGTCATCGGGACGCTTGAGATCGTGCGTGCGGAACGTCCATGCCACTTTCAGCCCCCGCACATTGGCGGGTGTGATCTGGGTCAGGGGCGAATAACGATCCCCTGCCTGGGTGCGGCCATAGGCGGGCCAGTCACCTGCAGCAACGGGCGTTGCATCTCCGGGCAGGGCAATGCCCGCCGTGGCCGGGGCGCTGGGCAGAACGCCCGCCACATCCTGCGGGTCCTGGGTAAGGGCGTAGCCATACACAGCCAGCGCCGCCACAATGCCCAGCGCCAGGGGCGCACGGTTCCAGCCCGATGCCGGGACAAGGCCACGCGTTACAAAGGGCAGCAACAGCCACACGCCCAGCGGCAGCAGAATATCGCCACGCGGGGCCAGCGCCCAGAAATCGAACCCGGCTTCATGAACCGACCAGGCCAGCACCGCAAAAACCAGTGCGGCGTAAAGCCACAGCGCCTCGCGCCGACGCCGCCACAGCAGACCGGCCACCACAAGCAGGACCAGACCGCATCCCACATAAAATCCCGACCCGCCGAGCCAGGCCAGCCACAGGCCGCCGCCCCCCAGCACGAGCCCGAGAATAGCCAGGATGATGGCCGTTGCCTTGAGTAGAAATCCGGTCCGCTCAGATATCATTACGCCTTAACCACTTATTTATGTCATAACAAAAAGGAATCACTCTCTTCTTATACAGCAAATGAATGTATTGTGCAGTCAATACATCGTTGCAGCCCCGTCCAACGCCCGAAAACGCATAACGATGCGCCTTCGGGCGCTGAAATTCCGCCCAACAAAAAACGCGGCCCGCATAAGCGGCACCGCGTTTTCTGCCACCCGAAGGTGGGGCAGGACTGCCCGGGGGCCAAGCCCCAGGCACGGACTTTCCCCAGGGAAAGCCCGCAGGCCCGGTCCGTCCTTAGACGGAGTAGTACATCTCGAACTCGATGGGGTGCGGCGTGTGTTCGAAGCGATACACGTCGTCCCATTTCAGGGTGATGTAGCTTTCGATCTGGTCCTTGGTGAACACACCGCCAGCCAGCAGGAACTCATGATCGGCGGCCAGGGCTTCCAGCGCTTCACGCAGGGAGCCGCAGACGGTCGGGATCTGCTTGAGTTCTTCGGGCGGCAGGTCGTACAGATCCTTGTCCATGGCATCGCCCGGGTGGATCTTGTTCTTGATCCCGTCCAGGCCGGCCATGAGCATGGCGGCAAAAGCCAGGTAGGGGTTGGCCGTCGGGTCGGGGAAACGCACTTCCACGCGCTTGGCCTTGGGGCTGGTGGCGTAGGGAATACGGCACGACGCGGAACGGTTGCGGGCGGAATAGGCCAGCAGCACCGGCGCTTCAAAACCCGGGATCAGCCGCTTGTAGGAATTGGTGGACGGGTTGGTAAACGCGTTCAGCGCCTTGGCGTGCTTGATGATACCGCCAATGTAATACAGCGCCGTATCGGACAGGTCGGCATAGCCGTTGCCTGCGAAGGTGGGCTTGCCGTCCTTCCAGATGGACTGGTGGACATGCATGCCCGAACCGTTGTCGCCATAGATCGGCTTGGGCATGAAGGTTGCCGTCTTGCCGTAGGAATGGGCGACATTGTGCACGCAGTATTTGTAGATCTGCATGAAGTCGGCCGAACGCACCAGCGTTTCGAACTTGGTGCCCAGTTCGTGCTGGGACTGCGCCACTTCGTGGTGGTGCTTTTCGATGGCCAGGCCCATTTCACCCATGGTGGCCAGCATTTCGGCGCGCAGGTCGCTTTCGCTGTCCACGGGGGCGACGGGGAAATACCCACCCTTCACACCCGGACGATGGCCCATGTTCCCTTCGGGGAAGTCCTTGAGCGAGGCGTCGGGGCCTTCGATGCTGTCGAGCTGGAACTTGCCGTAGTTGGGGCCGGTACCGAACTGGACATTGTCGAAAATGAAGAACTCGGCTTCAGGACCGAAGAAGGCCGTGTCACCCAGGCCGGAGGACTTCAGGTACTGCTCGGCCAGCTTGGCGGTGGAGCGCGGGTCGCGGTTATAGGGCTGCCCGGTGGACGGTTCGATGATGTCGCAGAACAGGATCAGCTGCGGACGGGCCGAGAACGGGTCCATCACGGCCGATGTCGGGTCGGGCAGCAGCACCATGTCGCTTTCATTGATGGCCTTCCAGCCGCCGATGGAAGACCCATCGAACATGAAGCCATCGGTGAAGCTGTCTTCCTCAACAGTGCTCACGTGCTGGCACGTGTGATGCCACTTGCCGCGGGGGTCCGTAAAGCGCAGGTCCACCAGTTCGACCGAATGTTCCTGAATCAGGTCAAAAACCTTGGCGATCGCGGCAGCCTTGCTGTCCCCCGCCGAAGCTGTTTTCTTTACCATAATCTCTTCACCTACAAGCCAATCCACGCGCCGCACCCTGCGAAACGCGCTGTGTCGTCATACTTACAAGTCCGCGCCTAGGCCCCCCGGGCGGCCGGAGGGGATCAGATCGCGTCTTCCCCCCGTTCTCCCGTGCGGATTCGGATCACGTCATCCACCGGAATCACGAAAATCTTGCCATCCCCGATCCGCCCGGTCCGCGCCGCGGCGGAAATCGCCTCGACAGCACGTTCCACCATGGGTGTCGGGCAGACTACCTCAATTTTCATTTTGGGCAAAAAATCAACGATGTATTCCGCGCCACGATAAAGCTCCGTATGGCCCTTCTGCCGACCGAAACCCTTGGCCTCGATGACGGTAATGCCCTGGAGCCCGAGTTCATGCAGCGCTTCCTTCACTTCATCGAGCTTGAAGGGCTTGATAATGGCCTCGATTTTCTTCATCTCGCGTCGTCAATACACCATTGCTGCGCCCGCCATGCGGGCCTGTCCCTTTTCCCCGCCTGGCACCCTGTCAGGGGCGCGCGGCCGGAATAGCCGCACACTTGCACGCCTTGCCTTTATGGGCAATCGGATAGACACGAATTTGTATCGAACCCGCGCACGGATACCCCCAGGAACCCAGCCCGCGACAACCCCTTGCAAAATGGCCATTCCAGCCCCCGCGATTTCGCTGCATTGTGCTTTCCCCCGACCAGTCAGCACATAGGGCGAGTAAGGAAATTTTATTGTGACGAAACCCCTTAACCCCACTTTCGCAAACCTGCCCGTCACCATTTTCACCACCATGTCCGACCTTGCGCGCCAGCATGACGCCATCAATCTCGGCCAGGGCTTTCCCGATACGCAGGGCCCGCAGGACATGGTCCAGCTTGCAGCAGACGCGCTGCTGGACGGGCGCAACCAGTACGCGCCGCTGACCGGCCTGCCCGAACTGCGCCAGGCGGTGGCCGATGCCAGCAAGCGCTTCCAGGGCCTGATGGTGTGCGCCGATTCGGAAGTCGTGGTGACATCGGGGGCGACGGAAGCGCTGGCAGCAGCCTTCTGCGCCCTGATCGAACCGGGGGACGAGGTTGTCCTGATCGAACCCCTTTATGATACGTACCTGCCCGTCATCCGCCAGCTTGGTGGCATACCCCGCCTTGTCCGGCTGGAAGCGCCTGACTGGGCCCTCCCCCGCGCGGCCCTGGAGCAGGCGTTTTCGGATCGGACCAAAGCCATTGTGCTGAACACGCCCATGAACCCCACGGGCAAGGTGTTCACCCCCGATGAACTGGCGTTTATCGCCGATCTCATGCGCCGCCACGACAGCTACGCCATCTGCGACGAGGTGTACGAACATCTGGTGTTCGACAACGCCGCCCATGTTTCCCTGATGACGCTGCCCGACATGCGCGAGCGCTGCCTGCGCATTGGCAGCGCGGGCAAGAGCTTTTCGCTGACGGGGTGGAAGGTGGGCTACGTCGTGGCGGCCGCGCCACTGGCCGGCGTGGTGGCCAAGGCACACCAGAACCTGGTGTTCGCGACCCCGCCCAACCTGCAACGCGCCGTGGCCTTCGGGCTGAACAAGGATACGGACTACTTTACCGAACTGGCGCGCGACATGGGCCGCAAGCGCCAGATCCTGTCCGCCGGGTTGGCGGAGGCAGGCTTTGGCGTCCTGCCCAGCCAGGGCAGCTACTTTGTCATGGCGGACATCACCCCCGTGGCCGGCGGGATGGATGACGTGGCGTTCTCGCGCATGCTCAGCGAGCAGGCCCGCGTGACCACCATTCCGGCCTCGGCCTTTTATGACGCGCAAAGCGGCGAGCCACCGCGCAACCTGATCCGTTTTGCCTTTTGCAAACGCGAGGAAATCCTGATCGAGGCCGTGCTGCGGATCAAGGCGTGGAAAAACGCGCGGACATGATTTTTCTGCATGAAAAATCCATCTGCCGATTGACGGCCCAGGCTCTTTTCTCTAAACGTCCGCTTGCTGTGCGGCGGACGTAGCTCAGCTGGTAGAGCGCCGGTTTGTGGTACCGGTGGTCGCGGGTTCGAGCCCCGTCGTTCGCCCCAGCATATATTTCCTTTGAAAATCCATTTTTATAAAGCCCTTTGCGCCAGCCGGCGCCCCAGGGCCATTGCCCTGTGCCCTGTGCCCTGTGCCCTGTGCCCTGTGCCCTGTGCCCTGTGCCCTAACAAAGCTGACCACTTTGTGATAACAAGAAAAATACATTTTAAATCAATGATTTAATTTATTTTCTCACGCACATTCCTGCCCTTACACCCCTCCCTGTCCTGATTGTGAGGAGCCTGGTCGGCCATGCTGGTCTATGGTCCCCAACCCCACAGGTGCATGGGCGCAGGCATGTCCCTGCACCGAAGGAATAATAAAACTCGTCGGAGACGGATACAGTATCATGGCTAAAATCAAGGTCAAAAACCCGGTTGTGGAAATGGACGGGGATGAAATGACCCGTATCATCTGGCACTTTATCCGTGAGCGTCTTATCCTTCCCTACCTGGATATTGACCTGAAGTATTTTGACCTGGGCATCGAACATCGTGATGCCACGAACGACCAGGTTACCATTGACGCGGCGGAAGCCACCAAGCGCTATGGCGTGGGCGTGAAATGCGCCACCATCACCCCGGACGAAGCCCGCGTGAGCGAATTCGGGCTGAAGAAGATGTGGCGTTCGCCCAACGGCACCATCCGCAACATCCTCGATGGCACCATTTTCCGTGAGCCCATCATCTGCTCGAACGTGCCGCGCCTTGTGCCGCACTGGACCAAGCCCATCGTGATCGGCCGCCATGCGTACGGCGACATCTACCGCGCGGCGGAAACCAAGATCCCCGGTCCGGGCAAGGTGACGCTGAACTTCGTGCCCGAAGGCGGCGGCGAACCCATGGTGCTGGACGTGCATGACTTCAAAGGCCCCGGCGTGGCCCTTGGCATGCACAATACCCGCGCCTCGATCGAAGGCTTTGCCCGGGCGTCCCTCTCCTACGGGCGGGATCGCAAGCTGCCGGTCTATCTGTCCACCAAGAACACGATCCTCAAGGCCTATGACGGCATGTTCAAGGACGTGTTCCAGGAAGTGTACGACAAGGAATTCAAGGCCGAGTTCGAAAAACTGGGCCTGACCTACGAACACCGCCTGATCGATGACATGGTGGCCTGCGCGCTCAAGTGGCAGGGCGGCTATGTCTGGGCCTGCAAGAACTACGATGGCGACGTGCAGAGCGATATCGTGGCCCAGGGCTTCGGCAGCCTGGGGCTGATGACATCGGTCCTGCTCAACCCCACGGGCGACGTGGTGGAGGCGGAAGCCGCCCACGGCACGGTGACACGCCATTACCGCGAACACCAGAAGGGCAAGCCGACCAGCACCAACCCCATCGCCTCCATTTTCGCATGGACGCGTGGCCTGGCCTATCGTGGCCGCTTCGATGACACGCCCGATGTCGTGCATTTTGCGGAAACACTGGAAAAAGTCTGCATCGAAACCGTCGAAGGCGGGCAGATGACCAAGGACCTGGCCATTCTGGTGGGCAAGGACGCCAAATGGCTCGACACCCAGCCGTTCCTGGACGTGCTGGATGCGGGGCTGAAAAAGGCGCTCGCCCAGGGCTGAACCGGGGCCCATCCCGCCTGATCCAGCGCTGAACGACAAATTCGCCTGCGGCCCGGTACTGTTACCAGTACCATGGCCGCAGGCGTTTTTGCTTTAATAACACCACCACCCGACCCCGGTTGCGCCTGCCTGCCCACTTTTTTAAGTGGCTGTTTCAAAAGCTGGCGGCGGAGGGCCGGGTGGGGCTCCTCGCGCTCGGCTTTGCGCGCCCTTGCCTTGCGGTCTTTCCATGGGCTGGAGCATGCCGCCCCTGCGTGGGGCCTTGCGTTGGGGCGTGACTTCGCTTTAATCCCCGCAGCAGAGCAAGACAGCAGGATACCGCGCATGACCACCACGCCTACCGAAACCGATGTGGCCATTATCGGCGCTGGCCCGACAGGGCTGTTCGCCGCGTTCCAATGCGCGATGCTGCGCCTGCGCTGCGTGCTGATCGACGTGCTGCCCGAAACAGGGGGGCAATGCACCGCGCTGTATCCCGAAAAGCCGATCTACGATATTCCTGCCTGCCCGGCGGTGGAAGGCGCGCAGCTTATTGCCAACCTGGAAGCGCAGATCGCCCCCTTTCATGTGCCCCGCCTGCTCAAGCACCGGGTGGACAGCCTGAGCGGCCAACGCGGCGCCTTCACCCTTGGCATGACGCATGGTGCCGCGGCCCAGGTGAGCCTGCAGGCCAAGGCCGTCATTATCGCCGCGGGGGCCGGTGCGTTCGGCCCCAACCGCCCGCCGCTGGACGGGCTGGGCGCTTATGAGGATAGCGGTGCGGTCCAGTATTACGTGCGACGCAAGGCGGAGTTCGAAAACCGCCGGATCGTGATCGCCGGGGGGGGCGATTCCGCGCTCGACTGGGCGCTTGCCCTCAAGGATATGGCGGCCAGGCTGTACCTGGTGCATCGGCGCGACCGTTTCCGCGGCGCACCGGAAAGCCTGCGCCAGTTGGAAGAAGCGGTAAGCCAGGGACTGATCGAAAAGATCGTCCCCTATCAGCTTCATGGCCTGCATGGGACCGGCGGTGCGCTTGAGGGGGTAGAAGTCATCGACATGGACGGCAACACCCGCGTTCTGGAAGCCGACGTGCTGCTGCCGTTCTTCGGGCTGGCAACGGATCTGGGGCCGGTGGCGCGCTGGGGCATGGATACGGCGCGCGCGACCATTCCCGTAACCCCTTCCACCTGCGAGACCAGCCTGCCCGGCGTGTTCGCCATTGGTGACGTGGCCAGCTACCCCGGCAAGCTCAAGCTCATCCTGCAAGGGTTCAGCGAAGCGGCCGTTGCAGCGCACGCCCTGTATCCGATCGTACACCCCGAGCAGGCGCTGCATTTCGAATACTCGACCAGCAAGGGCGTTCCCGCAGCCTGACAGGCAGGCGCAATGGATATGGGCTTATCGCAAGCGTGTTACAGCCCCTACCCGCATGCCCCCGCTGTGATCGGCTCCCTGCTTGAACCGTCATGCCTTCTCCGCTGCCCCTGTAAAGCCCCGTTCATCACCAGCCTAGAATCTCGCGTGGCTGCCGGGCGTGTTGGACTGGCGTGATCCGGTATGGGCTGTGGGGTCTGCGCGCACCCCTGGCGGCCTGTTGGGCTCGGTGGCTCGGTGGCTCGGTGGCTCGGTGGCTCGGTGGCTCGGTGGCTCGCCTTGGAACCCGCGCGGGGCGGTTGGGCAATGCGGCCTGTGCAACCCAGGCGGCAACAGGGTTTGAGAGCAGGGGCACAGCGCGCTAGGATCGCAACAGAGTTTGTCCATCCTCTCTTAAGGATGAAACCGTGCAAGTCATCGTTCTTGGGGCCGGGGTCATCGGGGTGACGTCCGCGTGGTATCTGGCCAGGCTGGGGCACGAGGTCACCGTGATCGACCGCCAGCCCGCCCCCGCCATGGAAACCTCACGCGCGCCGGGGGGGCAGATTTTCGCCAGTATCGGCGCGTGGGGTGGTGTGGGCGGGCCGCCGCGCCAGCCGCTGGACTGGCTGCTGCACCCCGCTCGTACTGCCCTTGCCATGGGCAGGGGCATGGACCCCGCCCTGCTGCGCTGGTCGCTTATGGCGATGAAGGGCCGGAGCGCCCACGCCCATGCGGTGACACTGGCACGGCTGGCGCGGCTGGGGGCGTATAATCGCCACTGTCTCGATACGCTGCGCGACGAGACGGGCATAACCTATGACGACCGCCAAAGCGGGCATATCCAGCTTTTCCGTACCGAACGGCAGATGGCGCGGGTCCAGCCCATGCTGCGCAAGCTGGCCGATAACGGCACGGCCGTACGCCTGCTGGACATGGACGAAGTTCTGGAACACGAGCCGGGTCTGGCCCATGCCGCCGCCTTGCTGAAAGGGGGCGTTTTCCTGCCCGATGACCAGTCGGGGGATGCGTCCGTCTTTACCGCACGGCTTGCGCGCATGGCCCAGGCCAGTGGGGTGCGTTTCATGTTCGACACCGCAGTGGAAGGGCTGGACGCCGCGACAGACCGGATCATGTCCGTGCGCACCGATGCCGGGCATATGCGGGCAGACGCCTACGTGGTGGCCATGGGCAGCTACAGCCCGCTTCTGCTGCGGCCCCTGGGCCTTCGCCTGCCGGTCTACCCGGTCAAGGGCTATTCGCTCACCCTGCCTTTGACGGATGAAAGCCACGCCCCGCTGGCCACCGTGACCGATAGCGCCAATGGCGTTTCCATCACCCGGCTGGGCGGGCGCATTCGCGTGGCGGGTGGGGTCGAGATGGCCGGCTATAACCTCAGGCTGAACCCCAGGCGGCGCACAGTGCTTGAATTGTCTTTTTCGGAACTGTTCGGCGGGGGCGACCTGGCTGCCGCCACCTATTGGAGCGGGCTACGCCCCTGCACGCCCGATGGCGCACCGGTCATTGGCCCGGCGGGGGGATTTGGCAATCTGTGGCTCAATACCGGGCATGGGGGCTTCGGCTGGAGCACGGCCTGTGCCTCGGGCCAGCTGATTGCCGACCTGATCGCAGGCAGGAAGCCCGATATCCCGGCCCTGGACCTGCCGCTGAGCCGCTACGCCTGACAAAACCCGCCTGCCCGCTACCCGGGCCCCACCGCTATGCCCCCCCTGCTACCGGCCCCGAAGGCTGGCCTTCCTGCCCGTAGTCGAGCAGTCAGGGCCGCGCCCCTTCCAACAAAAAAGGGCCAGACGAAATCGCCCGGCCCCTTTGTAGTACACACTTATCCGACACATGATGCGTCACCCCGATGCGGGGTGAAGCCGCTGGCCGATTACTGGCCAGAGCCAGTCGCAGGCGCTGCCTCTTCCGTGCTTTTCTTGGTGTGCTTGCTATGCTTGGTGTGATGCTTGGCGGCTGCCTTTTCGCTTGAAGCGCTGGGCGCCTGCGGTGCGGTGGGGGCAGCAGGTGCGCTCGGCGCGGTGGGGGCGGCCGGCGCCGCCGTTTCCTGCGCGAAGGACGGGACAGCAGCGCCCAGCAGGGCAACAGTGGACAGAGCGGCAAGCAGGTGACGAGAATTCATATCCATATCTCCAATAAAACCGGTGCCGAACACCTGTCTCTATCCGCTACATGCGGCAGCAAATGGTTTCCGCCGGTTATGAATAGTCTTTACCATGGCCCTAACATGCCGTCTTGACTTAAAATTTTATCTATAGAGCACCCTTTCTCACCTACGGCCCAGACTCGCCCTATTGTGGCCACAAAGCTCTGGGCGCAAAACAAAACCGCCCCGTGGCAGGGGCGGTTTTGCTGGTATCGGGCTGTGCCAAGGGGGCGATCCGCGTTGCGTGCGCCCTGAAAAAAACAGGGGCCGCAGCCACAATGCGGACACAACCCACCCCCGATATGAAACCGGGGATGGGCCGGGAAGGCTTTAGCCTTCGGTCTTGGAGCGCTTCTTGCGTTCGTGGGGGTCCAGGTAACGCTTGCGCAGGCGAATGGCGGAGGGGGTGACTTCCACCAGTTCATCGTCCTCGATATAGGCAATGGCCTGTTCGAGCGACATACGGCGCGGCGGGGTCAGCAGCAGGGCTTCGTCCTTGCCGGAAGCGCGCATGTTCGTGAGCTTCTTTTCACGAATCGGGTTCACTTCCAGGTCGTTCTCACGCGAATGCTCGCCAATGATCATGCCCTGGTACACCGTTTCACCCGCATCCACGAACAGCGTGCCGCGATCCTGCAACGAGAACAGGGAATACTGGGTGGTGGTGCCGTCTTCGGCCGAAATCAGCGACCCGTTGCGGCGCCCTTCCACCGGACCCGCATAAGGCCCGTAATGGGAGAACAGGCGGTTCATGATACCGGTGCCGCGCGTATCGGTCAGGAATTCGCCGTGATAGCCGATCAACCCGCGTGAGGGGATGGTGAACATCAGGCGCACCTTGTCCCCGCCGGAGGGACGCATATCCTGCATCTGCCCCTTGCGCATGGACATTTTCTCGACCACGACGCCCGAATAGGGCTCATCCACGTCGATCGTGACTTCTTCGTACGGTTCCTCGCGCTCGCCCGTTTCCTCGTTATTGCGGAACAGGACGCGCGGACGGCCGATGGTCAGTTCGAAGCCTTCGCGCCGCATGGTCTCGATCAGCACGCCAAGCTGGAGTTCGCCGCGCCCCGCCACCTCGAACGCCTCGCTTTCAGGGCTGTCGGTCACGCGGATGGCGATGTTGCTTTCCGTTTCCTTGAACAGGCGGTCACGGATCTGGCGCGATGTCACCTTCTTGCCTTCGCGGCCACCCAGCGGGCCATCGTTCAGGCGGAAGGTCATGGACAGGGTCGGCGGGTCAACCGGAATGGCGACCAGGGGCGCGTCCTGCTCGGGGGCGGCAATGGTGTCGGGAATGGTGGCCTGGGACAGACCGGCCACGGCCACGATATCGCCTGCTTCCACTTCCTCGACCGCCACGCGGTCAAGCCCGCGGAAGGACAGAAGCTTGGTCAGGCGCCCGGTTTCCACCACGGAACCATCGGCGCGCAGCACCTTGACCGGCATGTTCACGCGCGCGCGGCCCTGTTCCACACGACCGGTCAGCACGCGACCCAGAAAGTTGTCGCTTTCCAGGATGGTGGCCGTCATGGCGAACGGCTTTTCCTTGTCCAGCACCGGGGCGGGCACATGGCGCAGGATCAGGTCGAACATCGGGCTCAGGTCCTTGCGGGCCCCGTCCAGCGTTTCATCCGCCCAGCCCTGGCGGCCTGATGCGAACAGCATGGGAAAGTCGAGCTGTTCGTCATTGGCGCCAAGGGCTGCGAACAGGTCGAAGATTTCGTTATGCACTTCGTCGGGGCGGGCATCGCCACGATCGATCTTGTTCACCACCACAATCGGCTTGAGACCGCGTGCAAGGGCCTTGCCGACCACGAACTTGGTCTGCGGCAGAGCACCTTCGGCCGAGTCCACCAGCACGATCGCGCCGTCCACCATGCTCAGGATACGTTCGACCTCACCGCCGAAATCGGCGTGTCCGGGCGTGTCGATGATGTTGATACGCGTATTCTGCCATACAACGGAGGTACATTTGGCGAGAATGGTAATGCCACGCTCGCGTTCCAGATCGTTGCTGTCCATCGCACGTTCGGCAACGGCCTGGTTTTCTCGGAAGGAGCCGGACTGCTTGAGCAGTTCATCAACCAGTGTCGTCTTGCCGTGGTCAACGTGGGCGATGATGGCTATATTGCGGATATCCATGAATAGACCTGATTTTTCGTGCGCGCCGGGCCACCGTCTTCTGCCAGGAAGGAGCGGCAAGGGGTCGCTGTGGTGTTTGCGTGGCGCACAGATAGCCGCCCCGGCGGGAGAATGCACGTAAAATTCTCATCTCCCCCGGCATGGGAGGCTCCAGCCCCGCCGGGTGGCAGCCTGCGGCACGGCGCGCGTGACGCATAAACGCCTACCACCCCCGAGCATCGCGCAATGGACAAATCCTGAAATCGGAATTAAGGATCATTCTCAAGTAAGGCAGTCAGGGTCGTGCTGTCCGGCCAGCCCGCTGCCCGAGCGCAGGATACAGGAAGCATGCTCCTTACCAACCTTCCCCTTCTGCACAGCGGTGTGATCGACCATGTCCAGGCCCGTTCGGCGCAGGACATGGTGGCGCGCAGGCTCAGCGAACTGGGCTTTGTGCCGGGTGAGCCCGTGCGTGTGGTGGCCCTTGGCCCCGTAGGGCACGACCCCATGGCTGTGGAAATCGGCTTCACCCGTTTCGCCCTGCGCCGGGCGGAAGCCGAACGGATCGTGCTGCGCCAGGCAGGCGCGACACCTGCCCCCTCCACCCCGCCGCTAGAGGTGGCTGCCTAGGCATGACGGTCATGCCCGCCACTCCCCCCGCGGGCGTTACCACCTTGCACGGCGTACACAATGACGCGACCGGGCAGGCGGGCGCACCCTTACGCGTGGCCCTGGTGGGCAACCCGAACTGCGGCAAGACGGCACTTTTCAACCAGTTGACCGGCAGCCGCCAGAAAGTGGCCAACTACGCAGGGGTGACGGTCGAACGCAAGGCGGGCCGCCTTGTCACCCCGGCTGGGCGCAAGGTGCAGGTGCTCGACCTGCCGGGCACCTACAGCCTGACTGCCACAAGCCCGGACGAAGCCGTAACCCGTGACGTATGCATGGGCCGCTACAAGGGCGAGCCCGCCCCCGACCTGCTGATATGCGTGATCGCGGCGACAAACCTGCGCCTGCACCTGCGCTTCGTGCTTGAACTCAAGCAACTGGGCCGCCCCATGCTGGTGGTCCTGAACATGGTGGACACGCTGGAACGCCAGGGGCTGTCGGTGGATGTGCCGCGCCTGGGGGCCGAACTTGGCCTGCCGATCGTGACCGCCGTGGGCACCCGGCGTGGGGGGGCCGCCGAACTGCTGGCAGCCCTCGACCAGCCGCTGCCCACCCCGCCCGCCCCCCTGCCCCCGACGACAGACCTGCACGCCGAAGTGCACCGCCTGCTGAATAGCTGCGTCACCCGCACACGCACCGGTCGCAAGAAGCTGGAAGACGTGCTTGACCGCTGGGTCCTGCACCCTGTGTGGGGCATGGCGATCCTGTTCGTGCTGCTGTTCATCATGTTCCAGGCCGTGTTTTCCTGGGCGCAACCGTTCATGGACGGGTTGCAAAGCCTGATGGACGGGTTTGGCGCGTTCGTGGGTTCCATCCTGCCCGAGGGCGTGCTGCGCGGCCTTGCGGTGGACGGTATTATTGCCGGGGCGGGAACGGTGATCGTGTTCCTGCCGCAGATCCTTATCCTGTTCCTGTGGATCCTGGCGCTGGAGGAATCGGGCTACCTGCCGCGTGCCGCCTTCATGCTGGACCGCCTTATGGCCTCGGCCGGGCTGAGCGGGCGTTCGTTCATTCCGCTGCTGTCCAGCTTTGCCTGCGCGGTGCCGGGCATCATGTCCACGCGCACGATCCAGAACCCGCGTGACAGGATGGTGACCATCCTGATCGCCCCGCTCATGACGTGTTCGGCCCGGCTGCCTGTCTATGCGCTGCTGATCGGCGCGTTCATTCCCCACCGGCAGGTGCTGGGCGTGTTCAACCTGCAGGGGCTGGTCCTGTTCGCCCTTTACGCGCTGGGTATTCTCAGCGCGCTGGTGGTGGCGCGTGTGCTGAAAACGGGCGAACGGGAAGAACACCCCCTGCTGCTGGAACTGCCCGACTACCGCATGCCCAGCCTGCGCAACCTGGCGCAGGAACTGTGGCAGCGCGCGCGGATTTTCCTCTCCCGCGTGGGGGGGATCATCGTCACGCTCAGCGTCATCATGTGGGCGCTATCCTCCTACCCGGCACCACCGCCGGGGGCCACTGGCCCCGCCATAGACTGGAGCCTGGCCGGGCGTATCGGGCATTTCATGCTGCCTTTGTTCCAGCCGATCGGCTTCAACTGGCAGATCTGCGTGGCGCTTATTCCCGGCCTTGCGGCGCGTGAGGTGGCAGTCAGCGCCTTGGGCACGGTGTATTCGGTGGGTGCGGCCGATACGGATACCGCCGCCAGCCTGATGCCGCTCCTGTCCTCCCAATGGAGCCTGGCGACCGCGTTGTCGCTGCTGGTGTGGTATGTCTACGCGCCGCAATGCTTTTCCACCCTGGCCGTGATCCGGCGCGAAACCGCGTCGTGGCGGATGGTGTGGGTAACGGCCCTGTATCTTTTCGCCATGGCCTATGGAGCGGCGTTCATCACCTACCATATAACAAGAATGCTGGCTGGCTGAGTAAAGCCGGTCTGAAAGGACCGTGTCATGGTTCAGGTAAGTGTCGTCTGTCTTGTTCTGGCTTTCTGCCTGCTGTACTGGCTCCAGCGGCTGGCCCCTGCCCTGACCGCACCATTATGGCGCGGGGGCGCACGCCTGCTGCCCGCCGGCGCATGGCGTGAGCAGTGCGAACAGCGCGGGCGCCTGCCGGTCAAGAGCGGCTGCGGGCAGTGCAATGGCTGCGATCGCACGGGTGGCGGCTGCCACTGACCCTGTGGGGATGTGCCTATTATAAGGCAAGAGAGCCCGTAGCTGCAGGGTGGGGGACGCATCGCATCCCCTTCTACAGGCCCGACTGATCCGACAGGATATGCGCGTGATATTGCGTCTACCACGGCGCCTCCGTGAAGCCTTGCGGCACTCGCATTATGCCGGGGCGGCACCCTGCGTGTTTACCTGAAGGCGATAGAGCGACTGCCCCGCGCACATGAACAGCCAGTCGCGCTTGGGGCCGCCAAAGGTCACGTTGGAGACACCCTGGGGCAGGCGGATACGCCCGATCAACTGGCCTTCGGGGTTGAAGACGAACACGCCGCACAGCCCCAGCGGGCCGCTGACACCGCACCAGATATTGCCGTAGACATCCGCCCGCAGCCCGTCCGGGCCCATCTGCACCCCTTCGAAGCGCATGTTGGTGAACAGCCTGGGGTTGGACAAAGGCAGTTCTTCCTTGTGCAGGTCGAAGACATGCACGGCCAGGTCGCCATCGTGACCGTAAGCCCCTTCCTGCCGCCCGGTGGAGACCACATAAAGCCGCGAAAAATCGGGCGAAAAGCAAAGCCCGTTGGGGTTGGGCAGTTGTTCCTGTGTCAGCACCACGTCGATCCGGCCCGTGGGGTCGATACGGAACGTATGGTCGGACTGGCGGCGCACCCCACCCACGGCCCCCACCAGTTCCTGCCCGACCTGCCAGCGCAGCCGCCCGCGTGGATTGGCCTCGCCCCCGGGGATGTCGGTATGGCCTTCGGCAAGGCCGGTGCCGTATCCCGGATCGGTGAACCAGATGCTGCCATCGGGATGGGCGATCACGTCGTTGGGGGAATTCAGCGGGTGGCCGTCATAATGTTCGGCCACGACCCGGGCCGAGCCGTCATGTTCCCAGCGAATGACCCGGCGCAGAAAATGCTCGCATGAAATCTGGCGGCCCTGATAATCGAACGTGTTGCCGTTGGCGTTGTAGGATTCCGGCCGGAAGAGCGTGACCTCCCCCGTTTCCCACAGGTAACGGTATTGGCGGCTTGCCACGATATCGCTGAACAGAAGGTAGCGCCCCTGCGCCGACCAGGCCGGGCCTTCCAGCCACAGGCCCTTGTCCCACACACGCTGGATGACCGCCCCGCCGTAAAGCAGGTCGCGGAAGGAACGATCCACCGCGATCACATCCGGGTCGGGCGTGTAGGATGGCGGGGCATCCGGCCCCCACTGGCGGGGGGGCAGGGTGGTGACATCGGGCGGGCGGGCGGTTTGGGGGTCGGTGGGCGCGCGCGCGGCACCGCCAAGAACCAGACCGGCGGACGCTCCCGACAACACCTTGAGCACACTCCGTCTGTCCAGCCCCTTGTGCCGAGCCTGTGCCATTGTGCCTCCTGTCCTGCATCTTGCGTATCAAAGCCGTTTCGGCCGGTTCGTGCGTCTCTCTACTCTCATAACCTGAAAAGCGCGCCCCCTGGCTACCCTTCCTCAGTTGAGTGTGACCACCCTGAGCAGATTGGTCGAGCCGCTGACGCCAAAAGGCATGCCCGCCGCGACCACGACCGAATCGCCCACAGCCCCCATGCCCGCGCGGGCCACCACGTCGCGCGCAGCCTCCACAATGCTTTCGACCGTGGTGTGGGCCGTGTGCGGCGGGCTGAGACAGGCCTGCACGCCCCAGACAAGGGCAAGGCGGCGGGCCGCCTGCAACATGGGGGTCACGCCCAGAACCGGGCAACCCGGCCGTTCGCGTGCAATGCGCAGGGCCGTGGCCCCCCGGTGCGTGTAGGCGACGATGGCGCAGGCATGCAGCGTATCGGCCACCTGCTGGACAGCGCTGGCAATGGCGTCGGCCACGTAATCCTCCGGCGCAAGGCGGGCGGCGGCCATCTGCGCGCGCCAGCCCCCGTCCTGTTCCACCCGCCACAGGATACGGTTCATGATCCGCACCGCCTCACGCGGGTATTGCCCCACAGCGGATTCGGCGGACAGCATCACCGCATCGGCCCCGTCGAACACGGCCGTCGCCACGTCCGATGCCTCCGCCCTTGTGGGGGTGGGAGCGTTGATCATGCTCTCGAGCATCTGGGTGGCCACCACCACGGGCTTGCCCAGGCGCCGGGCTTCGCGGATGATGCGTTTCTGGATCAGCGGCACACTCTCGGGCGGGAGTTCCACGCCCAGATCGCCGCGCGCGACCATCACCGCATCGGCCAGTTCCAGGATGGGGGCCAGGTTTTCGACCGCCTGGGGTTTTTCCAGCTTGGCCAGCAGCGACGCGCGTTCGCCAATCAATGCACGCGCCTCGATCAGGTCCTGCGGCCTCTGCACGAAGGACAGGGCGATATAGTCCACCCCCAGTTCCAGCGCGAAGGCAAGGTCCGCCTTGTCCTTTGCCGTCAGGGCGGGAATGGGCAGGGTGACATCGGGCACGTTCACGCCCTTGTGGTCCGATAGCGGGCCGCCGACCTCCACCCGCGTGCGCAGCCAGCCGGGGCCGGTTTCCTCCACCACCACAGCCAGCTTGCCGTCATCCATCAAAAGGCGGCTGCCCGGCACTGCAACGGCAATGATCTCGGGGTGCGGCAGGCAGACGCGCGTGGCATCCCCCGGGCTGTCCGACAGGTCGAGACGGAAGGACGCACCGGGCACAAGCACGACCCGGCCACCGGCAAAATTACCCACCCGCAGCTTGGGGCCCTGCATGTCGGCCAGAATACCGATCGGGCGGCCCAGTTCGGCCTCTATGCGCCGCACCAGCGCATGGCGGGCGGCATGGTCCTGATGCGTCCCGTGCGAGAAATTGAAGCGAAACACATCCGCCCCGGCAAGGGCAAGGTCACGGATGGTGTCGTAATCCGACGAAGCGGGGCCCAGGGTCGCGACGATCTTGGTGCGGCAACTGGCCCCCTGCGCAATGGCGGGGTCCGGGGCGGTGGAGGCCTGAACTTGCGGTGGCGGCCCGGCAGGGGGCCGGGCCTGCGGCGTGGGGGCGACCGGTGGCGGGATGGTTGGCATGATCCTGTCCTTTCTCCACATGCGGGCCGGGAGGGAGGCCGGGAATGCCGACCCGCTATGACGGGCCGATCGTCTCCTGCGCGTCCACACCCCAGATTGCCTGGCGGGGTACCCAGCCGCCATATTGTCGCACCGACACGCGGCACCAGCCCGCCCCGGCCGGGCATTCCTTGATGGAGCCGACCGTACCGGGCTTGAGCACGGCGACAATTGCACTGTCATTGCTCGCGCTGGCCCGCAGCATGACGGCCCCGCTGACCCTGGCTGCTTCTTCAGGTGTTGCGACGGTTCCTTCCTCGCGGCTGTCCATATGCCCCGCCCCGCCGATCCTGTCCCCGTTCTGGTCGGACTTGACGGGTATGGGCGCGTCACTTCCCGGTGGTTCGCCCGGCACCAGGAAATCGCGCCCGCCCGCCAGTGTCGCCTGCTGCACCCAGCCTTTCTGCCCGCTCTGGTCTTCCACCAGGCGCCAGACATCGAACTCACGCTCGACCTGCACGGGCAGGCCACGCCGATGATAGACCCACAATATGGGAAAACGCCGCCCGGGGCCCGCGCGCATATTCACCTCATCCGCCCGCAGGGAAGCATAGCGCGGCAAGGGCAGGCCCGTGACCGTGCCCTTGGACAGGTCGGGCTGGGCTACCGGCGGCTGGGCCGCATCGGGTGCGGGGGCGGCAGCGGCAGCGGCCGCACCTGCTGCGGCAACCCCCGCCGCCGCAGCCCCTGTCGCAACCGGCGCATGGTGGTGGGCCGTGGCCACGCCATGGGCATGTTTTTTATGCGCACCGTTATGGGCACCCGCCTTGTGGGCCGCGCCTGTCGCGGGATGGGTCTTGGCCTTGCGCGCCGCAGCCGCCTTGGCATGGGCCGACGTACCGGCCGCCGGCTTGGCCCCCGCGGATGTAGCCGCCGCATGCGCGTGGTGATGGTGCTTGTGCTTGGCGGTGGTAGCCGATGTTGTGGTGGCCGTCGTCGTGGTTGCGGCCAGGGCCGGGGCCCCGGACAACAGCACCCCCACACCTGCCGCACAGGCAGGTACCCGAAGCGGCGATGAGGCAATGCGCCCGAGCAGGGAAAAGCGAATGATCGTCATGCCTGCATCCCTGCCAAGAGAGCGCGCGCGGAGCAAGAGGCTCTGCCACGCTGTATAAAGGAAAACGCACGCCCCCTGGCATCGTGCGTGCCGGGACCGCGCAAAAACCCGCACAAAATCCGTGCTCGGGCGCGCAATAGGCCCCTAGAACACCAACTGGCGGGCATGGGCGGCGCGGTCCATAAAACTGGGCAGGCCCACGCAGGCGACCCCGTCCAGCAGGCTTGCGGGGTGCAGACGGGCTGCCTTCATGCCGGAGTCGCACACCATCAGGCAGGCCCCCATTTCCACCACCGCGTCACGCAGTTCGGCCAGCCCCGCCACACCAGCGCGGGCCCGCTGGGCCTCCCCTTCCCCAAAGCCCGCAACGCCGCCCCAGTCCCGGCTGAAGGCGGCCACACCCGCGCCCATGCCAAACACAATGACATCCTGCCCCAGGGCGGCAGCGGTTGCCGCCAGCATGAAGGCTGCATGCAGGCGTTCGTACCCGTTTTCGACCACCACAAGGGCCAGGCCGCGGGGGGGCAGATCAGCCTGCATCGTCGCATTCCCGCGCAAGGGACCCGCAGACGGGACATGACGGATCGCGCGCCAGGGCAATTTCGGAAAAACGCATTTGCAGGGCGTCCCACATCAGCAGCCTGCCCTGCATGGACCGGCCGATACCCGTGATTTCCTTGATCGCCTCGGTAGCCTGCAAGGTGCCCATGACACCCGTCACCGCCCCCAGCACGCCCGTATTGCCGCAGCTTTGGGCGTCTATTTCGCCCTGATCGGGGTAGAGGCAATGGTAACACGGCCCGCCCAGCCAGGGACGGAAGGTGGAAAGCTGTCCGCCGAAACGCTGCACCGCCGCTGAAACCAGCGGCCTGGCCGCCCGCGCGCAGGCGGCATTCACAACATAGCGGGTGGTGAAATTATCGCTGCCGTCGCAGACCAGATCGTAACGGGCGACAAGGTCCGGGGCCGTGCTGTCGTCTAGGCGCGTATCCCACGCCTCCACCACGATTTCGGGATTGAGGGCGGCCAGCCGCGCCTGGGCAGACGCGACCTTCTTCTGCCCGACGGAGGCCGTGGCATGCACCACCTGGCGTTGCAGGTTGGACAGTTCCACCACGTCGTCATCCACAAGGCCGATTCGGCCCACGCCGGCTGCGGCCAGGTACAGGGCGACGGGAGAGCCCAGCCCCCCGGCCCCGACAACCAGCACCGATGCGCCCTTGAGCGCCATCTGCCCTGTCCCGCCGACTTCACCCAGCAGGATATGGCGCGAATAACGCTGAATTTCGTCTTCGGACAGATCAATATCCATACGCCGTGTCCTTGCTGCCGGGCTCTTGCCCTGGGGGAGCCTGCCATGGGCACCGCAACAGGTCAGCACCCGCGCGGCCAGGGCCGATCGCCTTGGGGTAGCCCCGCACGCCTGCAAGGTGAAGATAAAATTCCACGCGCCCCGCCCCTGGCAGGAAACCGGCAGGCTCTCTCGACGTCATAATTTTGTAATAACACAATCGAGATCGGATGTTACTATGCATAGCTCATCTGCGTTTGCTATAGGAAGTATCGCTCTCTTCGCATAGGAGGAATGCTCTCATGGCAAGCATTGCCGAATCCGGGGCCATGAACAGCCCCGCCGATCTGACACCACGCCGGACCAGCCAGGCCACGGCTGGCCAGACCGCGCGCCGCCTGTGCATTCTTTCAGCAACCCTGGCGTGCGGGCTTTATCTGGCATCCCCTTTCATGACACTGCTTTCGGTCGCATCCGATCTGCGCAGCCATGACATGGTCTCCCTGGGCCATGTCATCAACTGGGGGAGCCTGGACGCCTCGATCAAGAAACAGGCGTTGAACGGGCTGCATATGCTCTCCGAACCGCCAGCGGACGAACTGCCGGAATTCGGGTCTTCCTTCGCGGGGGCGGCTGTCTCCAACGCGGTGGATACGTCTGTCAACCAGGCCAACCTTGGCACGCTGGTGGATCAGGCGCTGCTTGAAACCGCCGGGCCCACCCGCCCTTCGCTCCTGTCGGTCGCGGCCGTGGCGTCGCGCACGACCGTGCGTTTCACCCGGCCGGACGAATTCGTGGCCGCAGTTCCTTTGCCCGGCCATGAACATGACACGCCGCTGCGCATCCAGATGCGGATCGAAGGATGGCACTGGAAAATAACCGCGGTGGAATTCCCCGTCTCACGCGGGACAGTGGTGCAGGCCGCAACCGCGCCACATAATGCCTGAAAAGCGATAACCTTGCCGCCCGAGCCCACGCCCCATTGCACGGCGTGCGGCATTCTGGCGCAGGGTGCCTGCAGGACGGCAGGCCAGATCAGGCGAGCGCTGAATATTTTCACATATCAAACAGGCCGATTGCGGCCACGCTCAAGGGCATAAGGCGCAGGGGTCGCGCACCTGGCTTTTGGTGCATTCCCCATTTTGCACGGCAGGTCATTGCGGCCACGCCCCTTTGGGTGGCAGGCGTGCCCATGCCTGCGGCAAGGGCAGCAGCCCCGCACGCCGTAGCGCTTATTTGGCGGGGGGGAGATCTTCTTCCAGAACGACCATGTTGACGGCGTAGGAAACATCACCGTCCTCATCGTCACGGTGGATCGTGCCGATGACCTCGCCATTGACTGCCAGTTCGACCGACATGCCCGAACGCGGCGCGGGGTTGACGGTCAGGTCCTTGGCACCCAGCAGGCGGCGCAATGCGGTCTGCAGGCGGGCAATTTCCGAGGTCGAAAGAGTAGCGCTCATAAAATCCATTCCTTACGGAGCCAAAAACGGTGTCCGACACAGGCCTGCGCACAGGCAGGCCCCCGCGTGCAGGGGCCGGGCAAGTCAGGGTGTGTCGGCCATTTTCCAATCTGTCCCGCACGCTATAGGCCAACTCCCGCAACTGCCGCAACCTTTCCGCAGCGCCGCCCTTTCGCCGCCACTTTCCCCCTGTCCAGTGGCCTGGAGGGTGCATTGGAAATCAACGCTGGAGGGCCGGGAAGGATTGCAGGGACCGAACAGGCGGATTGAAGGCCTTCCGGGTCTGGGCATTGGAGCAACGCCCACGCCGCAAGCCCTGGATGAAAATCCGTCCTGCCCCCTGCGTCCGACGTTTCGCGTGCTCCCATACATTGGAAGAGAGACCGGCCTTGCCAAGCGCGCGTATTTTTTTAATTGCCGGATTGTTCAGCGTGGCGGGCGGGTCATGCCTGCTGGCGACACAGGGCCCCCATCCTGTAGCGCCGCCCCACAAGACCGGCACAACGCAGGTGCTGGGCATGATCGCCCATGACGGTGCGACGCGGACCGCGCAAACCCTGTCACGCCGCCGCCAGTGGAAGGAGATCGTGCTGGGGCTTTCCACCGGCCAGCGCGATGCGGAACGGGCCCTCTCCCTCCTGCTGCCCAAGGCCGACGCGCCAACGGCAGCCCTGCTGCGCCTGAGCATGAAGGCGGCCCTGCCCTATCAGGCGCAGACGGTGCTGAGCACCTTGCGCGATTCGGCTTCGTCCCTCGGCGATACGCGCGCCATCTGTTCGACCCGGGGCATGGATACCGCATGGCGGATCAGCGCCCGCAAGGCCGTGGCGTCTGTCCATGACTGGGGGCTGCGCATGCGGGTAAAAACGTGCCTGAACAGCCTGGCAGAAAGTTAATGCGCGGCTAAGCGCAATATTTCTCCGATCCCGTTCATCTTTTTGTAATTATTGAAAATCAATACACGTTTGTGTAAACACTTAGTGATGTCCTACACGCAAATGCGATATGACATTTGACCATTTTACACCATTATACGGATATAAGTCATTCATATTTTGAATGGCATATAAACCAAAAAAAATAACAAGAAGAGACTCAGGCCCATGTCTACAAATTGCGGCTTTTCCTCTCCTGACGGGAATTCATCCACCACCCCCAGCCCCCCTGTCCGGTCCAGTCCTGTCGCCCCCTTTTCATGGACATTCCGCCCCTGCGGGATTTCGCGCCACGGGGTGGCTCCTTACCGGCGCAGCCTGGTTGCCCTGCTGGCGGGCAGCTCGGCCCTTTTGTGCCTGAACGCCATGCCAGCCTGGGCGGAAACGGCGCCCCAGGCGGGCCATCTGCAATATTCCCACACCACGCCCGCGCCAAAGTCCCAGCCCGCGCAGGCCACGGTCACCACCTCGACCACGACGCAGACCACACCGCAGACCCCTGGCGCGAATGGCACCGCCACGCCCAATGGCACCGCACCGGCACAGGGCACGAACGGGACCACGCCCCCGCGCGGGTCGTGGAACAACCCCAGCCTGCTGCCGCCCCTGACCAGCCGCCCCGAAGCCTATGGCCAGCCCCAGGCGCTGGAACTGCGCCCCCTGCCTTCATCCCTGCTGCACCAGGGGCCCTGGGGGGTGTTCAACGCCAATACGGGGGCTGCGGCCGGGTTCGGCACGGTGGGGTATTACGCCGTCTCCCGCTGGGCGGAGGACTGGTCGAACCTGCGCGACAAGCGCAACCGCATCGATTTCATGGACCCGCTCAAATACATCGCCCTGAATGACGAGGGGGATATTTACCTCACCTTCAGCGGCAACTTCCGCCAGCATAATTTCTACGACCAGCGCGCGGGTTTCGGGGCGACGAAAACCACCCCGGCCTATCGTAACAACTACCGCTCCAACCTGGGGGCCGACCTGCATCTGGGCGAACATGTACGGCTGTATGGCGAGCTGATGAGCGGGCAGGCAGCCGGTATCAATTACTACGGCTATGCCGGGGGCCGGTGGCGCAGCAATCTCGATGCTCAGCAGGCCTTTATCGAAGTGCGCGGCAATATCCTGGGGGCGACGGTGGGCGGCATGGCCGGACGCATGACCTTCCTGGACGCGCCACCCTATTTTACGGCAGGCAGCGTGTACCCTTCCATTCCCTATTCGTGGAACGGCCTGCGCGGCTATGCCTTCTGGAAGAATTTTCGTCTCGACGTCTTTGACCTGCTGATGACCAACAACGCGCCACCCGGCATTTTCCACGACCAGGTGAACTGGAAGACCCGGCTTTACGGTGCGTACACATCCTATGCGCTGCCCAAGTTCCGGTTCATGAGCCGCAACAGCCAGATTTTTGTCGATACGTTCTTCCTGGGCTTCGACATCGCCAATGTGTCCATACCGACCGCAACCAGTTCCATTGCCGGGGCGACGCATCGCTACACGCCGGGTTCGCGCATCTGGGGGAATGCCGGGCCGATCGAATTCTCGGTGGGTGGCATGTGGCAGGGCGGTGGTTTCCAGGCCACCACAACCGGCCTGAACCGCTCCGTTTCGGCCTACGCGATCGACGCCACGCTGTCGTGGCGGTTTTCGCACTGGCCGGGCAACCCCGTCGTGGGCGTGCAGGTGGACGACGTGTCGGGCGGGAACATGAACAAGAGCCAGACCAGTTCATGGGGCAACTTCATGTCGCCCTTCGTGCCCAGCGCCTACTATCTGGATATCAGCACCTATATCGGCCAGTCCAACATCATCACCGCCGGGCCGATCGCGACCGTATCCCCCACGACCAATACGACCCTGCTCATGAAAGTGCCCGCCATCTGGCGTAACAGCGTGGATGACGCGATCTATGCGTCGGGCACGGCCTTCTACAAATACCGCCCGCACGGGGCTTATGTCGCCACCATGCCCCAGGCCAGCTTTACCTGGCGCGCCACCCGCCACATCACGCTCAGTATCGATGGAGAGTATATTTTCGCCTCGAAAACCCTGATCCGCGATGGCGGTTCCTCCGGCGCGTTCGTGCAGAGCAACCTGGAACTGACATTCTGACCCTTTGCAGTACAGACAAAACCCCCGTTCCATCCTAATGCGGAAGACGACATGAGATGGAACGGGAGCCACCTGCGCGCTCCCCGATTGTTTTGAGCGACAGGGGCCATAGGCATGAGCGTATCGACACCCCGACGGGAAATTACCCTGCGCGGCCTTGTCCTGGGTGCGATCATCACCGTCATCTTCACCGCCTCCAACGTGTATCTGGGGCTGCGGATCGGGCTGACCTTTGCTTCTTCCATTCCTGCTGCGGTCATTTCCATGGCGGTGCTGCGCATGCTGGGCGGGGGCACCATTCTCGAAAACAACATGGTGCAGAGCCAGGCTTCGGCGGCGGGCACGCTCTCTTGCGTGTTCGCGACATTTCCCGGCCTGATCATGACCGGGCTGTGGCAGGATTTTCCCTACTGGCAGACGGCGGGCATTTCGCTTGCGGGGGGCGTTCTGGGCGTTGTGTTCACCATTCCGCTGCGCCATGCGCTGGTCACGCACAGCCCCCTGCCCTACCCCGAAGGCGTTGCCGCCGCCGAAATCCTGCGCGTGGGGGCCAGGGCGGGGCACAGCAAGGGCCTGCGGGCCCTGATAGGCGGGGGCGTGGTTTCGGCCGCATTTTCGTTCTGTAGCGGGGCGCTGCGCCTGTTTTCGGATACGCTTTCCCTGACGGCCACGGCGGGAGCGACGGTTTTTCAGCTTTCGGCCGGTTTTTCTCTTGCCCTGATCGGGGCTGGCTACCTTGTGGGGCTGGCGGGCGGGCTGGCCATGCTGCTTGGCGGCATACTGGCCTGGGGGATTGCGGTACCGTGGCTGAGTGCGCACCTGCCCAACCCCGAGCACCTGCCCGCCGCCGCCTTCGCGCATGATATCTGGCTGCACAAGGTCCGCTTCATCGGGGCGGGGGCCATTGCCATTGCCGCACTCTGGACGCTGGTGGAGCTTCTGCCCCCCGTGCTGCGTGGCCTGCGCTCCATGGTGCTGAGCCATGCGGGCCATGTGGATGACGCGCAAAAAGACCTTTCGCCGCGCAGCATGGGCGTGCTGCTGCTGTTATGCGTGGTGCTGCTGGCGGGGCTGTTCGCGGCCTTCCTGGCGCCGCTGACCCAAGGGTTCTGGCCGCTGGTGGGGGCGGCCGTGCTGTTCTGCGTGGTGTTCGGCTTCATGATGGCGGCGGCCTGCGGCTATATGGCGGGCATTGTGGGGTCTTCCTCCTCCCCCATTTCGGGCATTGTCATTGTGGGGGCGGTCATCTGCACGCTGATGATCCTGGCCATGGAAGTGCTGGGCCTGACCCCGCCCGCCCTGCTGATGGACGGGCAGAAACTGGCCACCGCCTTCACCATTCTGGTCCTGTCCGCCATGACGGCGACAGTGGCCATTTCCAACGACAATCTTCAGGACCTCAAGACCGGGCAACTGGTCGGTGCCTCTCCCTGGAAGCAGGAAGCCGTGCTGATTGTCGGCTGCGTCGCGGGGGCGGCCATTATTCCGCCCGTGCTGAACCTGCTTTACCAGGCCTACGGCTTTGTCGGCGCCATGCCGCGCCCCGGCATGGACCCCACCCACGCGCTGGCCGCCCCCCAGCCCGCGCTGATTGCCATGATTACGCAGGGCATTTTCACCCATACGCTGGATTCGAGCATGCTGTGCATGGGCCTTGCCCTGGGCTGCGGGCTGATCGGGCTGGATATCGTGCTGCGCCGCCGTGGCCTGTCGCTTCCGCCATTGGGAGTGGCCGTTGGGCTTTACCTGCCGGCCTCCGTCAGCATGACGCTGGCGGTGGGGGCCGTTCTGGGCTGGGGGATCCACCGCGCCATAAAGCACCGCAGGCCCAAGGACGCGCCACCGCCGAGCCATGCCGACACGCTGGGCACCATGCTGGCCTCGGGCTTTATCGTGGGCGAAAGCCTGACCGGGGTTGCCCTGGCCGTGCTGTCCGGCGCATTGGGGCGCGACAACGCCCTGTCCATCGCGGGCTGGCTGCCATCGGGCCTGCCGACCCTTCTGGCGGCGGGGGCGTTCTGCGCCATCTGCTGGTGGTTCGCCCGCCAGACCATCCGCTCCGCCACGGATGGCGCCTAGGGCCTGCCTGCGAAGGGCGGCTTTCAGTGCTGGAGCAGCACCGGCAGATCGGGTTGGGAGAGGATTTCGTCCGTAACACTGCCCATCAGCCGGTTATAGAGCGCGCCATGTTCATACCCGCCCATGACCAGCATATCCGCCTGGTCGGCATGGGCCATGTCCAGAATGGTCCGCCCTGCCTGGGTGGCGCTGTCCGTGGGGGGCAGTTCGCGAATGACAGGGCTCACCCCGGGCAGGACGTCGAGCGGTAGCGTGCCCCCCACGGGCACGAGAACGGTCACGCTCTTGGCAAAGCGCAGGAAGGATCGCGCGGCGGTAAAGGCAAGGCGGCAGCCGGGCGTGTCTTTCCAGGCCAGGAAGATACGGTCCCCGCTCGGGCGTTCCCAGAAAGGTGGCACGAACAGGACGGGGCGGCCGGTCTCGAAAATGGCTGCACGGGTGGCGGCCCGTTTCTGCCCGGAATCGCGCGGGTCGGGAAAGCCCAGGATCAGCAGGTCCGCATCCTTGCCGTAGCCGCCTATGATACGGTCCACGGTAATTTCGGGGTCCAGCCAGTTGACCTCGACCTGGTCGGGCCGCCATGTGCCCGCCCCGTAGGCCCGCTCTTTCCATTGGCGGAACACCGCGTGCAGGTTGTCGGCCCATTGGCGCTGGTCCTCATGCGGGGCCTGGTCGGGCTGGCCCCCTGCGGGTTCGCGCGCGGCCAGCACGTCCATGCGCGTGCCCCCCACACGGGCCATGACCTGGGCCGCCATGTCCAGAAGTCCGTGGGCCTGTTCGACCTGGCCGAGTATGACAAGACACCGCTGCATGGCTTTTCCGCCTTTTCCCTGATAGAGCGCAGCCCCAACACTACGCCAGGATCCCGCCCGAGTTCCAGAGCCCCGCCCCACGGCACCCGGCACCGTGCTGCATGGCTGCCACCGCAAGGCGGGAAGAACCGCCCCAGGGCGCGAGCAACGGCGGGTGCGGCCGCCCCCTCTCTCCGGAAGGTGATGAAAAACGCTGTGCCACCCCCTCGCCTTCGGGCGTCAGGCAGGGCACAAACGCCCACACAGGCCCGTGTGCAGGAACCACGCACCCTGGAGGGCCTGCCTGACAGGCCCCGGCCCGACCGGGATGCCGCCATTCATGCTCGAAAGGCCATAGGACGTGCTGCTCAACGTGATTGAACGAGGCCCGCAAACACCCCCCAACACGCCGCCCGTCGTGCTGTTGCACGGGCTTTTGGGACGGGCGCGCAATCTGGGATTTGTGCAGCGCCGTCTGGCCACCACCCGGCGCACCCTGGCCATGGACCTGCGCAACCATGGCGCAAGCCCGCACGGCCCGCTGACCTACCCCGCCATGGCGGGCGACGTGCTGGAAACCATGCGCCACGAACACGCCGTGCCCGCCGTTATTCTGGGCCACTCCATGGGCGGCAAGACCGCGATGATGCTGGCGCTGACACAGCCCGACACCGTGCGCGCCCTGGTGGTGGCCGATATCGCCCCCGGGCAGGGCGGCTTTTCGCAACTGGGCCTGCCGCCCGGGCTGGCGGACCTGGCATTCCCCCCTCATCTCGACGTGCGGGGGGCCAACCACCTGCTGGCCCCGCTGATTGCCGATGAAGCCGTGCGCCAGTTGATGGTGCAGAACATGCGCCTGGGCGACAACCCGGGCTGGGCCGTTGGCATGCACGAGATCGAGGCCGGCCTGTCCAATGCCATGGGCTGGCCCGACCTGCCCGAAGGGGCCTGCTACACCGGGCCCACCCTGTTCATACGCGGCGAAAAATCGCGCTACATCCAGCCCGACAATTATGCGGCCATGCACCGCCTGTTCCCCAACCACACGCTGGAAACCATAGCCGGGGCAGGCCACTGGGTGCATGTGGACGCGCCGCAGCGTTTTTCCGAACTGGTGGAAAACTTCCTGGACACAACGCCGCAGGCCAACTGAACGGAACACCCCGGAACCGGCACGCTGCTGCCCCGGCGGGAACTTGTGTGCTTTTCGACGCGCCCGCTGGCGGCCCCGGCTTCAGCGGCCCTGCCCGATCGCGCGTATTTTGCCCCGTGATGCGGCGTGCCACCCCATTTCCCCTGTCGGGCCAGTGCCGCCCCTTGCGCTGCCGGCAGGTTTGTCGGACTGAACGACAAACAGAAGTTCAGCCCGGCTTGCCGCTTGCCCACCTTGTACCGCATGCGTAATGAGGCAGGGCGGCAATCGCCTTTTTCGTGACCGGAGGACAGGACATGTCGAACACCAGATGGCGACAGATGGCCGCGGGGCTGATCTGTATGGCCTCCATTTCCTCACCCCAATATGTGTGGACGCTTTTCACCCCTGCCCTCCGGCATGATTTTGGAACCACGGCCCCCGCGCTGCAGGTCACGTTTTCAATCCTTATCGTGCTGCAAACGCTGTTTTCGCCTATCCAGGGCTGGATCGCGCGGTATGTCCACCCGCGCCTGCTGATCATGGCCGGGGTAATGGTGACGGGGCTGAGCTGGGTGCTTTCCGCCCAGGTCCACAGCCTTGCCATGCTGTACCTGACCTATGGCGGGCTGGGGGGGATCGGCACGGGCATCGTCTATGTTGGCGTGGTGGTGTTGCTGATGCAGTGGTTCCCCGAAAACCGGGGCATGGCGGCCGGTGCGGGGGCTGCGGGATACGGCATGGGGGCGATGCTGACCACATTCCCCATCGCCCATCTTCTGGCGGCGTCGGACTGGCGGCACACGCTTGAGGTGTTCGGCCTTGCCATGGCGGCGGTCGGCATGCTGGCGGCCAGCCAGTTGAAGCTGCCCACCGCCACCGTTCATGGCGATACGGCGCAGACCGGCCTGCCGACATCGCAGGTTGTCAGAACCCCCCTGTTCTGGCTGATGTTTTTCATGATGGCGACAATGGCGACCTCGGGCCTGATGGTCACCTCGCAACTGGCCCAGATCGCGGCCGATTTCGGGGTGGCGCAACTGACCGTGGCCGGTATGGCCGCCCTGCCCCTGGCCATGACCCTGGACCGGATTGCAAACGGCCTGACACGCCCGCTCTTTGGCTGGATTTCAGACCGGATCGGGCGCGAGACCACCATGGCCTTTGCCTTCACGCTTGAAGCCATCGCTCTGGGATGCTGGCTCTCGCTGGTGCATTATCCGGTGGCGTTCGTGCTGCTGTCAGGCGTGATCTTTCTGGGATGGGGGGAAATTTTCTCTCTCTTTCCCGCCACGCTGACAGATACGTTCGGCACGCGCGATGCGTCGCGCAATTATGGCCTGCTGTATATTGCCCAGGGTGTGGGGGCAGTTTTCGGCGGGCCCCTTGCCGCATGGATGCACCAGGCCAGCGGCGGGTGGTATCCGGTCTTTGCCTGCGCCATTGCAGGGGACCTGCTGACCGCCATACTGGCATTTGCGGTGCTGCGCCCGATGCGTGCACGCTTTATTCAGCAACGCGGCTGAAAACACCACGCCCCATGGCACGGGCCGCGTGCCGATCTTCCAGCCAGCCTTCCGGTCGCCCATCTGGCCCGCACGAAAACGCCGCCCCGCAGCCGAACGCGGCAACCTAGCCGGGCAGTTGGGGCAGCCCGGCCATATCGCAGGCCACGGCCTCGGCCATGCGGATCCCGTCCATCCCGGCGGAGAGAATCCCCCCCGCATAACCCGCCCCTTCGCCCGCCGGGTATAGCCCCGGCGTGTTCAGGGACTGCCCATCCGCCCCGCGCGGAATACGCAGCGGCGATGACGTGCGGGTTTCAACCCCGGTCATGACCGCGTCTTCCATGGCGTAGCCCTTGAGCTTGCGGTCAAAACGCGGCAGGGCCTCACGCAGGGCCTCCACCACGAAATCGGGCAGGCAGGTGGCCAGATCGGTGGGCGTCACACCCGGCTTGTAGGACGGCACCACCGCCCCAAGGCTGACAGAGGCCCGCCCGGCCAGGAAATCCCCCACGCGCTGGGCGGGGGCGCGGTAATCCCCCCCACCGGCGACAAAGGCCTGGCGTTCCCAGTGCCGCTGGAAGGCGATCCCGGCCAACGGGTCGGCCGGATAATCCTCGCCCGGGCGCAGTTCCACGACAATGCCCGAATTGGCGTTGCGTTCGGCGCGGGAATACTGGCTCATCCCATTGGTGACCACGCGCCCTTCTTCCGACGTTGCGGCCACCACGGTGCCGCCGGGGCACATGCAGAAGGAATACACCCCCCGGCCATTGGCCGCATGATGGACCAGCCGGTATTCGGCAGCCCCCAGCAGGCTGTTGCCCGCACATGCGCCAAATTGCGCGAGATCGATCACCGATTGCGGGTGTTCGATCCGCACGCCCATGGAGAACGGCTTGGCCTGCATTTCCACCCCCTGGGCGTGGAGCATGGCAAACGTATCGCGCGCGCTGTGGCCTACCGCCAGAATGACGTGATCGGCTTCCACCACATCACCGCCGGCCAGCCGCACGCCCTGCATGCGGCGGGTGACGGGGTCCAGCACCAAGTCGTCCACCCGGGCGCCGAAACGGTATTCCCCGCCCGCCTGTTCGATCTCGTGGCGGATATGCTCGACCATGGAGACAAGGCGGAACGTGCCGATATGCGGGTGGGCGAGATAGAGAATATCCTCGGGGGCTCCGGCCTTTACGAATTCCTCCAGCACCTTGCGACCCAGAAAACGGGGGTCGCGCACCTGGCTGTAGAGCTTGCCGTCAGAAAACGTGCCCGCACCCCCTTCACCGAACTGCACGTTGCTTTCCGGGCTCAGCACCGAACGACGCCACAGGGCGAAGGTATCCACCGTGCGTTCGCGCACGATCTTGCCGCGTTCGAGCAGGATGGGCCGCAACCCCATGCGGGCCAGGATAAGGGCTGCCATGAACCCGCACGGCCCCGCCCCCACCACCACGGGCCGCCTGTAACCCGGCCGTGCGGCCAAAGCCGCGCCATTGGTTACGGGCGGTGTCCAGCGCATGTCGGGCGTGGGCTGGACATGGCTGTCGCGCGGGTGCTCGCCCCTGTAGCGCGCCAGCACGGCGGCTTCGTCCTTTACGGCGCAGTCCACGGCATAGACCAGGCAGATGGCGTTGCGGCGGCGCGCGTCATGCCCGCGCCGGAACACGCTGAAATGCTCAAGCTCCGCCGGGCTTATGGCCAGGCGCGCGCAAATGGCCTGTTCCAGCGCCTGGGGCGCATGATCGAGTGGCAGGCGCAGTTCGGTCAGACGAAGCATGAGACGGTCTTATCACCCATTCCACAAAGGATACCCAAAAGCCCGGTTTCTCCCTAGGCCGGAAAACCGCCCGCGCGCAACGCCCGACCTGCCCCTGGGCCCGGACAGCGCGTGTGCCGCGAAGTTTGTACTTCTTTTCAGGGCGGTGCGCGCGCCATACATTACGTTCAGGACTTAGCACAAGGCCAGCCGCCCCCATGCCCCAGCCAGACAGCGCGACACCCGACACCGCCATGCCCCCCGCGGCGCACGACCACGACCACGACCACGACCACGACCACGACCACGACCACGACCACGACCACGACCACGACCACGACCACGACCACGACCACGACCACGACCACGACCACGACCACGACCACGACCACGACCAGATGGGCCATGCCGCGGGTGGCGCTGGCAAGCCCGATTTCCACGATCATGCGCACGACCCTGATCACGGGCACGACCATGGGCACGATCACGGCGGGTGCGATCATCATCACGGGTTCGGGCACCATCACGCGCATGTTCCCGCATCCTTCGGGAGCGCGTTTGCCATCGGCATCGGGGTGAACACGCTCTACCTTGCGGCCGAGGCGTTCTGGGGCGTGACCTCCCATTCCCTCGCCCTGCTGGCCGATGCCGGGCATAACCTGTCCGATGTCATGGCGCTGGCGGCCGCCTGGCTGGCCGATCATCTTTCCCGCCGCAGCCCTTCGGGCCGGTTTACCTACGGGCTGCGCCGGTCTTCCATCCTGGTGGCCCTGGCCAACGCGCTGGTGCTGATGCTGGTGACAGGCGGTGTGGCGTGGGAAGCGCTGGGCCGCCTTGTCCACCCCACGAACCTGCCCCTGGCGGGAAAGACGATGATGATCGTCTCGGCCATCGGCATTGCGGTAAACGGCTGTTCCGCCCTGCTGTTCGCCGCCGGGCGCAAGGATGACCTGAACATTCGCGGGGCGTTCCTGCACCTGATGGCCGACGCCCTGACATCGCTGGCCGTTGTCGTGGCCGGAGCACTGGTACTGCTGACAGGACAGGGCTGGATAGATCCCGCCATAAGCCTGGGCATTGCCGTTCTTGTAGTGCTGGGCACGTGGTCGCTGCTGCGCGATTCACTGGACATGGCGCTGGACGCCGTGCCCCGCCAGGTCAGCGCCGACGCGGTAGAGGCCTATCTGCGTAGCCTGCCCGGCATTGGCGATCTTCATGACCTGCATATCTGGCCGCTCAGCACGACGGAGGTGGCGCTGACCGTGCATCTGGTCCGCAGCACCGCCGCAAGCCAGGATGGGGCACAAAGTGATACCGTGGTGCTACAAAACGTGGTAACCGCCTTGCGTCAGCGTTTTGGCATCGTGCATCCCACCGTACAGATCGAAGCCGCGGATTACGCCCCTTTGTGCCATCTCTCTTCCGCGCATACGGTCTGAACGCGCGGCCAGCTTCGGTCGTGTCCACCCTAGCTCCGACTGTTCCATGCCCGATCTTCCCCTGCCCAAGAACAACAAGGGCATTGCCATTCTTGGCCTGCTTGTCAGCTTTCTTGCCCTTGGGCTCAAATACGCGGCCTATGCGGCAAGCGGCAGCGTGGCCCTGTATGCCGATGCGGTGGAAACCATCATCAACGTGGTGGCGGCCGCAGGCGGGCTGTGGGCGCTGAGCATTGCCGAACGCCCGGCCGATCACAACCATACATACGGGCATTACAAGGCGGAATATCTCTCCGCCGTGGCAGAGGGCACGCTGGTGGTGGTGACCGCCTTCATCATCGGGCGCGAGGCGGTGGAAGGCTGGCTGCACCCCATGCCGCTGCTGCCCCCGTGGCGCGGGCTGGCGCTGAATGCCGCGGCCACCGTCCTGAACCTTGGCTGGGGCATGGTCATGCTGCGGGCAGGCCGGGCGCGCCGGTCCCCCGCACTGGTCGCGGGCGGGCAGCATGTGCTTTCCGATGTATGGACAGGTGTCGCCCTGGTGGCGGGTGTGGCCCTTATTCCCGTAACCGGCTGGGCGCGGCTGGATTCGGTCATGGCCGGGCTTGTGGCCGTGAACGTGCTGCGCGTGGGCTGGGAGGTCATGCGCGAGTCCATAGCCGGGCTGATGGACCAGGCCCCCGGGCGTGAAACGCTGGAACAGATCCAGGATATCATCGCCGCCAACGGCGAAGGTGCCATCGAAGCACACGATATCCGCACCCGGATCGTGGGGGCGATGACCTTTCTGGATTTTCATCTGGTCGTGCCCGGCAGCATGAGCGTGAACCAGGCCCATGATATCTGCGACCGGATCGAAGCCGCCCTGCGTGCGCATATGGGCAGCACGCTGGTGCATATTCACGTCGAACCCGACAACCTGGCCAAGCATGAGGGCATTGTGTTCTGGCCCCGCCCGACCCCACCTGCCGTGGCAAATTCGAAACATTCGGCGTAAAACTGTGGCAAATATATCATGCGGGCGGCACAGCGCCTTTTATCTGCCCCATATGGTGCTAACATAAATCGTATCCTTCTCTGTTGCCGATACGGATACGTCCCATGTCCATCAGCGTGCTGCCCACGCCTGAGTCCCTGCGTCACCTGCGCGAACACGCCAAGATGGGGACCGTGAACTGGCGCCGCAAGTTCATTTACTGGACGGGTGCGGTCCTGGTGGGGCTGGTTGCGATCACCTTCGCTTCCATGGCCGACACGGCGGCCCATATCCGCAACCACATCATGCATGTCAGCCCGTGGCTGATGCTTGTCGTCACCCCCTGCGGCCTGGCGCTGTCGAGCTGGCTGACACGCACATGGTTCCGTGGCACGCAGGGCAGCGGCATTCCCCAGGCCATTGCCTGCATGCACCTGCATGACATGGGGGTGGTGGACCGGGTGCTGTCGGTGCGCATAGCGCTGGCCAAGATCTGCCTGACCTGCTTCGGCCTGCTGGCCGGGGCCTCCATCGGACGCGAAGGTCCTACCGTGCAGGTGGGGGCAGCCATCATGCATACGGTCGGCCGTTTTGCGGGCATTACCAACACCACCAGCGTGCGCGCGCTGATCAAGGCGGGGGGGGCCGCAGGTGTGGCCGCCGCGTTCAACACCCCGCTGGCGGGGATCGTGTTCGGGATCGAGGAACTGGCCCATTCGTTCGAGCAGCGCAGCAGCGGCACCATGCTGACCTGCGTTGTCATTTCGGGTGTGACGGCCATCGCCATGGTGGGCAACTACACCTATTTCGGCCATACCTATTCGGCCGTGCCGGTGGGAACGAGCTGGCTGGCGGTGCTGGTCTGCGGGGTCATGGGCGGGCTGAGCGGGGGCATGTTCTCATCCCTGCTGGTGCGCATGTCACGCGGGGTGCCGGGCGCACTGGGGGCGTTCATTACCCGCCGCCCCATCCTGTTCGCGGCGTTGTGCGGGCTGGTCCTGGCCATTATCGGCCTGCTGTCGGGCGGGATGACCTATGGCACCGGCTACACGCAGGCGCGCGATATCATCATGGGATCGGGGCAGTATCCGGCGTCGTATTTCGTGCTCAAGCTGCTGGCCACGTTCGTATCGTATTGTTCGGGCATACCGGGCGGGCTGTTCGCGCCATCCCTTTCGGTGGGTGCGGGCATGGGCGGGTGGATCGCGCAGTTCCTGCCGCACACCACACCCGGGGCCGTGGTGCTTTTGGGAACGGTGGCCTATTTCGCGGCCGTGACGCAGGCCCCGCTGACAGCGACCGTCATCGTCATGGAAATGTGCGACAACCAGCAGATCACCCTGGCTTTGCTGGCCAGCGCCTTCCTGGCCTTTGGCGTCTCACGCGCGCTATGCAGCCACGCCCTGTACGGCGCGCTGGCCGTGCGGTTCCTGCGCTCGACCGAACCGCGCCAGAAATCCACCACCATCACCACCGCGACCGACACCGCCCGCTAGGCAGGGCGTATCCCCAACAGGACCGGGCATAGGGGCGGGACATGAAACCCTGCCCATGATCGGCAGCGGGCCGGTGGCAGCGACACTCTCTTGCAAGCGTGCGCATGCCCGCCCGCTCCCGTGCCTGCGCGCGCCTGCAGGCCCCCGCACGCCCATGCTGCGTGGCGTGTCTGGTTTATCGCGCCCCGCCGTCCTATATGACATAGAATTGTGGAGTGAAACGGAGAGTATCCCCCCATGTCTGATGCATCCCCCGCGCCCGCCCAGGCCGAGCCCGACAACCGCGTGCCGGTCACGGTCCTGACCGGCTTTCTGGGTGCTGGCAAGACCACCTTGCTCAACCATATCCTGACCGCCGAGCACGGGCGCAAATATGCTGTCGTCATCAACGAATTCGGCGAACTGGGCGTGGATAACGACCTGGTGGTGGACGCGGATGAAGAAGTGTTCGAAATGAACAATGGCTGCATCTGCTGCACGGTGCGCGGCGACCTGATCCGTATCCTGAACGGGCTGATGAAGCGGCGCACCAGGTTCGACGGCGTGATCGTGGAAACCACGGGCCTGGCCGATCCCGCCCCCGTGGCGCAGACCTTTTTCGCCGATGAGGACGTGCGCGAGAAAGCCCGGCTGGATGCCGTCGTGACCGTGGTGGATGCGTATAATGTCATCGCGACCTTGGCCGAAAGTTCCGAAGCCCGTGAACAGATCGCCTTTGCCGATGTCATTATCCTCAACAAGACCGACCTTGTGGATGAAGCCGGGCTGGAGGCGGTGGAAGCGGCCATTCGCAAGCTGAACAATGCCGCCCCCATTCACCGCGCGCGCAAGGGCAACGTCAAGCTGACGGATGTGCTCGACCGTGGCGGGTTCGATCTGGCCCGCGTGCTCGAACAGTCCCCCGCCTTCCTCGAAAACCCCGAACACCACCATGAGGAAGATATTTCCAGCGTGTCCCTGGCCATCAAGCAGCCGCTGGATGCCGGGCGCTTCCAGATGTGGATCAGCGCGCTGTTGCAGGAAAAAGGCGCGGACATGCTGCGCACCAAGGGTATTCTGGACTTTGCAGGCCAGGACGACCGCTTTGCCTTCCAGGCCGTTCACATGATGGCCGATGGCGACGCCATAGGCCCCTGGAAGGAAGGCGAGCCGCGCGAAAGCCGGCTTGTGTTCATTGGCCGCAACCTCAACCGGCCCCAGCTCCGCCGTGGGCTTGAAAGCTGTATTGCGGCATGAGCACCGTAACCGCCCCGCGCGGACTGATCGAGAAACGCGGCGCGCATCGCCGCGTGGAAGGCGAGATCACGGCCTGCGCCGCCTCGCGCGATTCCAGCCGCTTCGCCTTCACCACCGCCGAGGGCGATGTGATCGTTGCCCACCGCGAGGACCTGCACACACCCCAGAGCTGGAGCAGCGTTGCCGTGCATGACGGCCCGGCCCTGGCCCTGTGCGCGGATACACTGGCCGACAGTTTCCTGACCGGCGGGGATGACGGCCGCCTGTGCCGCCTGGACCCTACGGGCGAGATCGAGGAACTGGGCAAAAGCCGCCGCTGGGTGGAGCATATCTGCACCCATGTGGACGCCAAGAGTGCGATGATCGCCGCATCGTCTGGCAAGGAGGTCGAACTGCGCGACGCCACGGGCCGCACCATTATCCGCACGCTCGAACATCCCTCCACCGTGGGCGGAATGGTATTCGACCCCAAGGGCAAGCGCATTGCGGTTTCGCACTATAATGGTGTCTCGCTGTGGTTTACCCAGTCCAAGGATGGCAGCCCCCGCCTGCTGGAATGGAAGGGCAGCCATCTGGGCATTGTCATGCATCCGGGGGCCGAGGCGGTCGTGACCGCCATGCAGGACAATGACCTGCATGGCTGGCGGCTGGCGGACGGCCACAACATGCGCATGAGCGGCTACCCCACCAAGGTCCGCTCCATGGCGTTTTCGCATAACGGCAAATGGCTGGCCACCGGTGGGGCCGATGTCGTGGTGCTGTGGTCCTTCGTGGGGAACGGCCCCATGGGCAAGCCCCCCACGGAACTGCCCGGCGCGGGCGGCGCACTGTGCACGCGTGTTGCCACCCACCCCACGCAGGACGTGCTGGCCGCAGGCTTTGCCGACGGCACTGTGCTGATGCTCGAACCCGCCAGCCAGCGCGTGCTGCCCATCTGCCTGGCCCAGAACGGGGCCGTTACCGCCCTGGCCTACAGCCCCGATGGCTGCATGCTGGGCTTTGGCACCGAAGACGGCACGATCGGCCTGGTGGACCTGGCCTCCGCCGGGTAAGGCCACCCGCGCGCGCCTGGCCCGCACGGGCTGGGGGTGCGCGGTGAAAGCCCGGCACGGCGCGATTGCCCTGCTGTGACGGGGCATATCGTCGCAGGTCAGCGGTGTTGCAGGAACTCGTTCACCGCCTGGGCGACCTCTGTCGCGCGTTCAAGCTGGGGCAGGTGCCCGGTGCGGGGCAGGATAATACAGGGGGCCTCGGCGGCAAGATCGCCCGGTGGCGGGGGTGGCAACACGGCATCGTCCTGCCCCCAGACCAGCCTGACGGGTATGGGGGCCCGGCGGATGAGGGCGCGAAAATCCTCGGCCTGCCGACCATGCGGGAAACAGGCTTGTGCTATCTGCCGCAGGGCGTCGCGGCGGCCCGGTTCTTCCAGCCCGTGCAGCAGCAGCCTTGCCGCCTGCCGCCCGATCAGCCCGGGTGTTGCCACTGCAATATCCATGGTGTTGCGGATGTCGTCCACCGTATGGGCATTCACGTAACCCTGCACGAACGCCATATTCACGCTGCTGCCCAGGCCTGCCGGTGCGATCAGCGAAAGGCTGCGCAGTTTTTGCGGACAGGCCCGCAAAAGGGCCAGTGCGATGCCCCCGCCCAGCGAATGGCCCAGCACATGGGCCGATGCCACGCCCAGGACATCCATCAGCCCGCCCACGACATCCGCGAAGCAGGACAGCGTGCCCGCCCCCACATGGGTGGAGGACGCGCCGTGCCCGGGCAGGTCGAAGGCGATCACGCGGCGGTGGCGGGCCCATGCGGGCTGGACCATCAGCCAGCCTGCCTGGCTGCCGCCAAAACCATGCACGAGTATCAACGGCGCCTGTGCGGCGTCCTGGCCGTCATCACCCGCCGGGCCCGTGACATGCACATGGATACTATGCGGCCCCACCTGCACGTTGCGCTGTTCCAGCACCGCCATTGCGGAGGTTCAGTACCCGCGTTCGGGGTCGTAGCGCAGGGGCACGTCCTCCCCGCGTTCGAGGGCGGCTATAGTCGCCACCACCTTGGCCGCCCTGGCCGCGCGCGACGCTTCGGAAGCGATATGCGGGGTTATGAGCGTGCGCGGCGCATGCCACAGGGGCGATGTTTCGGGCAGGGGTTCGCGGTCGAACACATCCAGCACGGCACCGCGCAGCGTGCCATCCTCCAGCGCGCGCAGCAGGTCGGCCTCCACCACCAGGGGGCCGCGCGCGACATTCACCAGCCCCGAAGGCTGGCGCAGCCTGCTGAACACGTCGTAGGTCAGCAGGCCACGCGTCTGCGGTGTTTCGGGCAGCAGACAGACCAGAATATGGTTCTGCGCCACAAAGGTGGAAAACTGGTCGGACCCGCAATAGCAGGCAACACCATCAAGCGTATGGGGCGTGCGGGTCCAGCCCGAAACCACGAACCCCCAGCCCGCCAGCTTTTGCGCCACATATGCGCCCACGCTGCCCAGCCCCATGACCCCCACATGCACCTGCGCTGACAGGAGCGGAAATTCCGCGCGCCTGGCCCATTGCGCCTGGGCCTGGGCCTGCTGCCAGCGCGCGGCATCGCGCGTGAGCGACGTGACCGCCCAGATGACGTAATCGGCCATGTGGAGACGGATTTCATCATCCCCCATGCGGATCAGCGGAATGGCGCGCGACCATGTGGGGTCGCACGTCACATGGTCGACCCCCGCCGCGACACTGAGAATGGCCTTGAGATTGGGCATGGCCGCCAGCCGCCCGCGTTCGGGCTGCCAGACAAGGGCGTAATCGATCCGCGCGGAGTCCAGCGTGGGGTCGTCCCATTCGCGCACGTCCAGATCGGGGGCGATGCGGGCAAAAGCCTCTTTCCAACGCCCGAACACCTTGGCACCCCCCGCCTTGACAACCAGACACACCATGGCCCGCCCCCTGTCCTTTCGCGTCTCTCTGGCCCAGCCCGACCATACCGGTTCTGGCCCTGCCCGTTCCGATCATTCCGGCCCTGCCGTGCCTGACCGTTGCGCCTGTCGTTGCGGCCCGCCCGTTCGTTCGTTCGGGGTCGATCGTACCGGCTTCAAACCGAGCACGTCCACCCTACCAGCAATCGGGCCGGCCCGACAGGTGCCGCCCGCCTGCCCTGCCACCCAAAGGATCGTGACCGCGCGTGAAGTTTCTTTTAGCATCGCCCCTGCCCCCCACGGGGTAGGCGCGCGCCGACAAGCCCGTTAATGTACGAGCAGGAACACCATGCCCGCATGGACAGCCCGGCGGAACGCGCGCAAAGACCATCCGCCACCCAAGACCGGAGACCGCCCAGTGCCCGATGTTGCCGTCCGCCTTTCCACCCGCCTGTGCCTGCTTGTATCCGCAGCCCTCGGCCTGGCCCTGACCAGCGCCCAGGCGGCCGAGCCCGCAGCGACCCAGCCCCAGGCCGTTGCAACGCAGGAAGAGCCGGCAAGCTTTGGCCCCTGGGGGGTCAACCTGTCGGGGCGGGACATGGGGGCCAAGCCCGGCAACGATTTTTTCCGCTACGCGAACGGCACCTATCTGGACCACCTGAAAATTCCCGCCGACATGACGAGCTACGGCCCCTTCAACGCGCTGGCCGAACTTTCGCGCACGCGGGTGCAGTCGATCCTGAACGACCTGTCCACCCACCCGGTGGCGAACCCCCGCACCATCGAGGAAAAGCTGGGCACGTTCTATGCCTCCTACATGGATACGGCGCAGGTGGAACGCCTTGGCGCGCAACCGCTCGCCCCGGACCTGGACGCCATACGCGCACTCAAGGACATGGCAGGTTTTGCGGCACTGACGGGCTCGGGTGTGGGGAACTTCCAGTTCTCGCCCTTCTCTCTCAGCATCAATCCCGACGCCAAGGACCCCACGCGCTATGCGCTCAACCTCGACCAGGCGGGGCTGGGCCTGCCTGACCGGGACTACTACCTCAAGCCCGAATTCGCTGCCAAGAAAAAGGCCTACCAGGCCTATATCGAAAAAGCCCTGACCCTGGCCGACTGGCCGGGTGCGGCCAGTGCGGCGCAGGCGATCGTCGCGTTCGAGACACGGCTGGCGCAGGTGCACTGGACACGTGCGGCCCTGCGCGACCCGCAAAAGACCTACAACCCCATGACCCTGGCCGAACTGGGGGCCAAGGCCCCGGGGTTCGACTGGGCCACATGGCTGCGGGCGGCGGGCCTGAATGCGCAGGGGCTGGAAGCCCGCACGCTGATCGTGGGTGAACCCGACGCCATGACGGGGGAGGCCCGCATTGTCTCCACCACCGACATGGACACGCTGCGGGCCTGGCTGGCCTTCCACCTTGTGGACAACACGGCCACCTACCTGCCCGATCGCTTCGAACAGGCCCGGTTCGAATTCACCAAGGCGCTGAGCGGACAGCCCACCCTGGCCGCGCGCTGGAAGCGGGGCGTGCAGGCCACCAGTGCGGCCATGGGCATGGCGCTGGGCAAGGTTTACGTGCAGCGCTATTTCCCGCCTGAAAGCCGGGCTTCCATGCAGAAACTGACCGCGGACCTGAAAAACGCGTTCCGTGAGCGACTGCGCACCAACACATGGATGAGCCCCACCACCCGCGACGCCGCCCTGCACAAGCTGGAAAGCTTTGAAATCCAGGTCGGCTACCCCAACACCTGGCGCGACTACAAAAGCCTTGGGGTGCGCCAGGGCGATGTCTACGGCAACGCGCGCAACGGTGTCGCGTATGAATGGCGCTACTGGCTGGAACGGCTGGACAGGCCGGTCGATCGCAACGAATGGGACATGACGCCCCAGACCGTGAACGCCTATAACAACCCGCTTTTTGTCGAGGTCGTGTTCCCCGCCGCCATCCTGCAACCGCCCTTCTTCAACCCCAAGGCGGATGCGGCTGTGAATTACGGCGCCATTGGCGGGGTGATCGGCCATGAAATGACCCATTCCTTCGACGATGAAGGCCGCCAGTTCGACGAGCATGGCCGCCTGAAGGACTGGTGGACGAAAGAGGACGCCGAACGGTTCCAGAAGCTGGCCGACCGCCTTGGCGCGCAATACGACGCGTTCGAGGTGCTGCCCGGCGTGCATGTGAACGGCAAGCTGACGATGGGTGAGAACATTGCCGATCTGGGTGGGCTGACACTGGCACTGGACGCGTATCACGCATCGCTGGGTGGCAAGCCCGCCCCGGTCATTGACGGGCTGAGCGGGGACCAGCGCGTTTTTCTTGGCTGGGCACAGGTCTGGCGTGAAAAGCTGCGTGACGACACGGTGCGCCGCCTTGCGGTGACCGACCCGCATTCCCCCCCGCAGGCGCGCGTGAACATACCCATGCACAATATCGATGCCTGGTACGATGCATGGGATGTAAAACCCGGCGATACGCTGTATCTGGCACCCCAACAACGTGTCAAAATCTGGTAAATCCAGCCCATGACCCCGGGCGCGCGCTTATCAGGCGGGAATTTATGCACGATATCTGGCAGTACGGAACACTGAGCGCCTGCCGCACAAGGACCACGCCCGGACCCTGCCCCCTTCGCTGTGGCGAAGGCATGCGGGCGGTGGCAGAGTGCCATGGCCGGGCCGGACCCCGGCATGGACTTGTCCTGCGCGATCACGGGAGAACACCGGCGGTTCATGGTTAACGCGATTCGCCTTCCCGCCGCGTCCCGGCGGGAACCCCGCCTGATACCCACCCCCGACCCGTTCGGGGCCGATCCGTCGCGCGCGGGCGGCCCCCTGCGCGATGCACCCGAGGGTGCGGAAAACGGCGGCCGGAACCGGCTGTTCCCGTCCCTGCCCGTGCCCAAGGTGCCAGGGCGTTCGGTGCGCGGCACCGCAACCCCGCTTATCCGCAAGGAACTTTACGCCGATTCCACGCTGGGCCCCGTCATTACCGCGTCGCTGCTGGCCCACGCGCTGCTGCTGGGGGCGCTGATCTACAAGGCATCGACCCACGCCAAGGCGGGCACACCCAGCACCAACCAGAACGCGCCGGTGGAAATGGTCTTCGCCCAGCCCGACGCATCCAGCGGCATGGTGGGCCAGCCCTCCCCCGATGCTGGTGGCGGCAACGAGGCCAAGCAACCGTCCGAGGCCAGCAACACCCCGCCCGCCCCGGCAGAGGCCCAGCAGGGCCCCACCCAGTCGACCGAAACACCGCCCGCGGCCCCGCCCTTGCCGCAATCCGACGACGGTATTCCCAAGCCCGAGCAGAACGAGCAGCGTATCAGCCCTTCCCGCCCGGTGACCGGCCACAGGACAACGCCCGAACACCCCGCGCGGCCAGCACCGCACCCCAGGCCCACACCCAGCCCCAGCCATCACGCGCCTTCGCCCTTCGACAACCCGATGGACCTGTCCTTCGATGAAGCGCCGGCCCCCCGCCGCCAGCGCCGGGGCCGGGCCGGCGGGTCGCGCGCGCCGCTTGACCTGTCCATTGGCCCGCTGGTGGAAAACGGAGCGCTGAACGCGCATTATTCTTCCCGCACGACGGTGCATGGCGTCAGCAGCGATTACGCGGCCGATATCGATTCCTGGATCCAGCGCCACCTGTTCTACCCGCCCGACGCCGCCCAGCGGGGTGAGGAAGGCGCGTCTTCGGTGCATGTCATCCTCGACCGCGACGGGCATGTGTTCAAGGTGTTCGAAACCAATTCTTCCGGTTCGGTCGAACTCGACGCATCGACCATGGGCATGTTCCAGGGCGCGCAGCTGCCCCCCGTGCCGCCGGACATGAAGGACCAGTTCATCAATTTCGATGTCACGATCAATTACATCCTGGTCCGCAACTGATCGCGCCCCTGCGCGTTAACGAAGGCTTGGGCGCTCGGCCCCGCTGGCACCTGGGGCACCCCCTTCGCGCGGTCTGTCGATTCCGCCGCCCCTGCTCTTCACAAAAAACTGAGGCTACGGAAAAGCGCAATGCGGTCTATTGTACGCTGGGATAGTTCTAAGTGATCTGAACGCAACAGATCCAAGCCATGAGGGCCCGCCGTAATGTCGCATACCAAGCACTCCTCGCCACCGCTGGGGGTTCCCACCATCCGCGTCGTGGCCATGCCCACCGATACCAACCCGGCGGGAGACGTGTTCGGCGGATGGATCATGTCACAGATGGACCTTGCAGCCGGAACCACGGCCGCATTCCGCGCCAATGGCCGGTGCGTGACCGTTGCCATCAACAGCCTGGTCTTTCTCGAACCCGTGGTGGTGGGGGACGAGGTCAGCATCTACACCAATATCGTGCGTTCGGGCCGCACGTCGCTGACCATCCATGTCGAAACCTGGCGGCGGGCGCGGCATACGCATATCACCTCCAAGGTGACGGAAGGCGAGTTCATTTTTGTCGCCCTGGATGAAGAACGCCGCCCGCGTGAACTGCCGCCGCCGCAGCCCGGCGACAGCCTGCCCGCGCCTGTAAGCGAAAAGACCCTGTAACCAGCCCGTACCCTGCCCCTGCTCGCGCATACTCCCGGCCCCCCTGTTCTGGCTCACCTGCCCAGGGGACGATGCGACAGCCCCAATCGCCTGTCAGCCCTGCAGTATGGAGGCAGAGGCAGGCTTTAAGCACCTGCGGGGCCACGTGCTGCCTTGCCCCGCCCCCGTGCCAGCCACGGCTATGGGCCGCGCCCATACGCCCTATCCGTCGCGCCGGGGCAGCACCCTGCAGGATGGGTTTGGGGTGCGGCAGAAAGGGGGGCAACACCCTTCCCCGCCCCCCTCTGCCTTCCCACATATCTGACATGCCATGGTGCCCGTTCGCGCCTGTTGCGCCTGGGACGGGCGGTTTTGAGAACAGGCGGGGGAACATCGTGCTTGACTCCCATGTTTTTTTGCAGCCCATCATTCCGCCAGCGGAGCAGATGGTCTAAAACGCGCCAGCGTGATCTGGCGTAACGTGCCAGCGGGGGTGTCGCCCGCAGGGTTGGACGGTGGTGGATTATGACACGGACAAGCTGGACAATACGCGCGTAACAGGAGGTCCGGTCTATGAAACACTGGCAGATCGATCAGCTTGCATGGGACCAGTTCGACCCCTCCAAGGTCGATCCCGAACTGGTGCCCGCCATCAAGGCGGCGTCGGTCGTGGAACGCAACGCCGTGGATTACGCGCGCTACCTGAACAACGTGTTCAGCGACGACCCGGATTTTCGCCAGGCGGCGGATCTGTGGGCGGAGGAGGAAGTCCAGCATGGTGATGCGCTGGGCCGCTGGGCCATGCTGGCCGACCCGAAATGGGATTATCACGCTGCTTTCGAACGCTACCGGGACTTCTACCATATCCCGCTGGAGGTCAGCCAATCCGTGCGGGGCTCGCGCACGGGGGAACTGATCGCACGCTGCATGGTCGAGACCGGCACGTCATCCTTTTACTCCGCCCTGGGCGACGCCACGGAAGAGCCCGTGCTCAAGGCGCTGTGCAAGCAGATCGCGGCCGATGAGTTCCGGCATTTCAAGCTGTTCTATGACCATATGCAGCGCTATCTGGGGCGCGAAAACATTGGCGTGTTCCAGCGCCTGCGCATTGCCCTGGGCCGCGTGACCGAAAGCGAGGACGACGAACTGGCCTCCGCCTACCATACCACCAACGAACCGCCCGACCTGCCCTACGACCACAAGCGCTGCATTGCCGCCTACATGGCGCGCGCCATGCGCAACTACCAGCCGCACCATCTGCGCCGGGTTACGGGCATGGTGTTCAAGACCGTGGGGCTCAAGCCGCATACCAGGGTGCAGGATGCGGTATTCTGGCTGTCCAGCAAGCTGTTTTTCAGCCGCCAGCGCCGTTTCGCGCGCATGGCGGGTATCGGCGCGGACAGGGCTTGTCAGCCGCAGGCAACCCGGTAGTCTGCTTTTCTGTCGCAAAAGCAGAAGGACCGACACGCCATGTTCACGCATATCATGGTGGGCAGCAACGACATTGCGCGCTCCCAGAAATTCTACAACGCCATTTTCGAAGCGCTGGATATCGCCCCCTCGGAGGTTCATGCCAATGGTCGGCTGGTCTATGCCCAGCACGGCTCACGCTTTATGGTCGGCAAGCCCATCGACGGCAAGCCCGCGACAGGGGCCAATGGCGGCACGATCGGTTTCGAGGCAAAAAGCCCGGCCATGGCCGATGCCTGGTACAAGGCGGGCGTGGCAAATGGCGGCACCGGCATTGAAAACCCGCCCGGCGTGCGCGAGACCGCGAACGGCCCGCTCTATCTCGCCTATCTGCGCGACCCGGACGGCAACAAGCTGTGCGTGATGTATAAAGAACCCAAATAACTCTTGCACGACGACCGGACAGGGGATGCACCACCCCTGTCCCCACCCATCCTGTTCCCACCACCCTCTCATGCAACGGCCTGTTGCGGGGGCTGGGCGGTTCCCCCGGACGTTGTCAGGCAGGGGGGCAGCAAGCCGCCTGGGTGCGGGTTTTCAGACTTCCTCTTCCACGTCCGCCTGGGCAATCAGGATCGTGTGGTGGTTCAGGCGCGATGCGGCGACATGGCCCAGCGCCACGGCACTGACCGACAGCACGACCGAGAGCACCACCGTCAGCAGGGCGCGGCCCCACGCCCCGATGCGCAGCAGGTCGAGCGTTTGCAGGCTGAAGGACGAAAACGTGGTGTAGCCGCCGCACACCCCCAGCATGACGAACAGGCGCGTGGCTTCCGAAACCGGATACCGGCCGGAGGCGAGCGTCAATGTCCCGAAAAAACCGATCACGAACGAGCCCAGCATGTTCACGCCCACGATCGTGCCCCAGGGCATGTAGCGGCTGAAAGGTGCGGTCGCCACGGACATGGCGTAGCGGCCCAGCGTGCCCAGGGCACCCCCCAGCATGACGATAAGACAGGTATAAAACGACATGGATGACAGCCTTGCAGTGGCACTTGGTGGGTCAGGCACACCACAGGCCTGGCGCGCTGTCCAGCCATAATGACGTGGGTGGCAAGCCCGATTGCCCCGCCACCGGGGCGGTGGATCTGGCACATGGATCATCAGCACACTGCCCTTTATGGAACAAATGCAGAAAGCCGCAAAAAACTGTGAGAGCTTCTACCTTCCACAAAACTATCCACAGGGTTTTCCCGCAATCCGCCCCCGATCCCTGTGGATAATCCTGCCTGAGTAATGGGTGTACAAATAGTAAAAACCCGCAGTATTCCGGGGTTTCTGCCTTTTTTGCCCGCGACGTGCCGAGAATCTTCTTGACCTGGCTGTCCAGCAACGAGTCGGAAGTGCTGCAATTCATCCACAGCCTTCGTGCACGGTTGTGATTTGCCCCAAACCGGGTCACCACAACGGCTATGGGGTATAATAACGCTCACTATAAGAGCACTCGAAAACGCTGGCCGGACTGTATTCGCAGCGGTCGCGACGCTGTTTTACTCGTTGCGATTTTTCGCATCTTCGGGCGCGTCGTCACCCCATTGCCGCCAGCCCCACACCGCCAGCAGCACAAAACCGGCATAAAGGGTGGCGGTGACATATAGGGCGCGTTCGACAAAAAGGGCCGTATAAAGCGCGTCCACCCCGATCCAGAGCAGCCAGCAGGCCCGAAACCGCCGGGCGGTCCAGACCTGGCCCAGAATGCTGTAGGCGCTCAGCATCGCATCGGCCAGGGGCACGGCGTCATCGCTCCACTGGCGCAGGGCCCAGGCCAGCAGCAGCCCGCAAGCCCCGGCCACGGCACCGTCGCGCCACAGCACGAAGGGGGCGGGCCGCACCACCGGCAGGCGCCGGGCAGAGGCATGCCGTCCGCCGCGCCACCAGCACCACAGGCCGTACAGTGCTGTCAGGGCGAACACCACCTGAAGTGCTGTATCGGCATAAAGCCGCGCACGGGCGAACACCACGCCATACAGGCCCGAAGCCACCACGGTCACGACCCAGCCGCTGAGCATGCGCCGGCCCGCCAGCCAGACCCCCAGGGCGCTGGCGATGGCCGCCACCCATTCTGTCAACGACATGGCGGCGTGCCCTGCACCCCGTCTGAGCCGCCCTCCACAGGCTTTTCCTGCGGCGTATTGTGGTTTTCGTTCAAGGGGGCATCAGCCGTGCGGGCCTGCGGCGGAACTGTGCCGGGCTTGTCGGGAAGCCCGTCTGGCCCATGATCTGGAGCTTGTGCCGCCATGTCCGCGGGCCGGGCCAGAATGGTGCCCAGGCGTTCGAGAAGCTGCACGCCATCTGGCCCTGCGAACCACCGCGCATGGCCCAGCAGGTAGTCTGTATAGGCGACCTCGGCCGAGCCCTCGTCCTGCACGAGGGTGCGGAAATAACTGACTTCCGAAAAAGCGAATTCGACATGCACGAGCGGCAGGAAAGCCACGACCTGCGCGCGCTCCACCGGATCGAGCGGCCGCACGGCCTGGTAGCCGGCCATAAAGGCCTCCAACTGCTCCCATGCCACAACGTCGGGGGCAGGCAGGGCCAGCCAGTCCACCATGGCGCGCTCGATCGCCACCGCCAGGTCGAAGGCCGCGCAGCTTCTGTCCGCCATGCCGAAATCCAGCACGCTGCATACGTCTGGCAGAGCACCTGCCGGGGCGTGCCAGAGCAGGTTCGAACCATGCCAGTCCCCATGCCCCCAGGCGGGCCTGACATGGGGCAGAAGGGGGCGCAGGCGAGCGTGCAAAGGGGCCAGGACGGCGTGTGCATCCGCCATCCAGTCATACCCGTTCAGAGCCTGCAGCAGATCGGGCTGGTGGCCCACCCATTGCGCAAGGGCCGCCCCGAAATCCGCCTGCCCTATCACCCGCATGCCCGATACAAGCGGGGCGCCGGCATTGCCGCCGCGCGGGGGTGCCGCATAATCCTGCGCTGCCTTGTGCAGCCGGCCCAGCATGTCCCCCGCAGCCCGGGCCTGCCGGGGGCACAGATAGGGCTTCCAGGACATGACATCGCGGTACAGATCGGCCCCCGGGGCCTTGCTGAAGACCTCATACGTCCAGGGGCCCAGTGCGAGCGCCGTATGGCCGTCGGGCAGGCTCCGGGGCAGGCAGGCCGGAATACCCCGTTCCGCCAGATGCCGCATGAAGGCGTGTTCGGCCTCCAGCACCTCAACATTCCGCAGGCTGGCATGGTGGCGCTTGATGACAAGCCCCTGCCCCGATGCACCACCCCGCGCACCGCCCGATAGGCTGCCTGATACGCTGCCAGATACACTGCCGGGCCCAGCCCCCTGCCCTGCGGCTGCTTCCGGTCCTTCGGGCACCACCATGCAGGCGGCGGAAAACGGGCGCATGCTGTGCCAGGTAATGCTGCCCATGGCCTGGCCCGGCGCATACCGGGCCAGCACGCGGGTGACTTCATCCCGTGTCAGGCAGGGCCAGTCACGCCGGTCCTGCACGCCGTGCACGCCGAACTGGGGCGTCTGCCCGGCTGGCATGTCCGCCGCCGCCGTGCCGTTCGTGGTCTTCGCGTGGCCCGAAGCCGCCCCGCTCACCGCTCAGAACCCGGTGGAGGCTGTAAACATGGTGGCAAAGCCCCCGCCGATATAATAATCGGGGCTTTCCCCCGCGATGATCGTGCCGTTGCGGCCCTGCGTGTCGCGCGCATTCAGGGTGGGGTCCGCCACGCCCGACAGGTAATGCTGGTTGCTGATATTGATGAAATTCAGCCGGAATTCGGGCCGGTGCAGGACCGAGACATCGCCCAGCCGGTAGCCCAGCGCCAGGTTGGCGGTCACGTGGCCGGGTATGCGTTCGTCGTTCATGAAGGTGGCGTATTGGTGGCCGGTATAATGGGCGGTAATCACCCCGAACAGGTGTCCGTCATCGTAGGTCAGCCCGCCGGCCGCCTGCAAGGTGGGGCTGCGCACGGCCCTGCGGCCGCGTGTGGGCAGCCAGTCCCCGCCCGAATACAGGTCATTGTCGATGGTGGCGTGCAGGTATTCGCCCGACAGGTAGGGGCTGAAATGGTGCCACGGCCGCAGCCCCACCTCCACATCCACCCCGCGCGATGTCTGCCCCCCGGCATTGAGTGTGGACTGCACCGGCGCACCGTTGACCATGGCCAGTGTTGCGATCTGGCGGTTGGTGAAATTGTAGTTGAACAGGGTGAGAGTGCCCACCACACGGTCATCCGCGTAGCGATAGCCCAGTTCCTCGGCAATGGAATATTCGTTCTTCAGGCTGGTGGTGCCTTTCTGGATCAAGGCACCGCTGGTGGGGTCGTAGCCATCGTACATAGCGGTTTCGGCGGGGGTGCGGAAATTTGTCGTGGCGTCGAAAAACACCTGATGGTGCGACGTGATCTGAAAGCGTGCGCCAAGGCGCGGCAGGGGCACTGCGGTATTCGTGCTCGTGCGCCATACCGCCCCCGGCACGCCATTGGTGCCCGTGCGCGAGGCCATGACTTCCTTGAAGCCCGCAGTCAGCAGCAGCCGGTCATGCAGGAGCGAAAGCCGGTCCCCCACGAACAGGGCATTGGTCTGGGCTATGGTGTGGTTATCCGCCCCCACAAGCGGCTGGCCGGGGGCCGCGAGAATGGGTGTGCCCCCCCATATGCTGCCCGCCTGGCCGTTCGCCCCGACGGGGGTGAATGTTTCGCGCTCGGCATCGTCGCCGTAATCGTACCAGTAGCCCAGGCTCAGCGTATTGTGGCCGCGCGTCCAGTCCAGTGCCGTGGTAAAGCCCGAACGATAGCTGCGCTGGGTGTAATCAGCCCGGACGGTGGCGTAGTCATCCACAACGACTGGCGCGCTCAGCGTATCCTGCGCGGGAACGGCCCCGTTGAAAAGCCCGCTTACGGGCAGTTGCGTGCCGCCCGGCGCATTGCCGAAAGCGCCCTGCGCGTATGGCGTGGCCCGGAATGTCAGCCCGTGGTCGAAGTGAATCGTGACCGGGGCCCCCATATACAGGGTGCGCTCGGGCTGGCGGGCAAGCCGCCAGTAATCCGTGCCTGCCGCGTCGTTGGTCGGGTCGAACCGGGCGGCCAGGTTGTTGGCGCCATGAATGCCGTCCTGCTGCCAGCTTTCCAGCGTGGCCTGGGGGTAGTAGCTGTCTATGGCCTGGTTCCATGACCCCAGAAGGGCAGCGCTATTGCCCTGCCCCCAGGTTTTTTCCAGCTTGAAGTCCACATGCTGGCGTTCATCCCGCCCGGGGCCGCGCCAGTTATCCGTCTGCGCATGGGAATAGGAGACAAACCCCCGCAGGCCGGTGCGCCCGATCTCCCCGCTTTCAAGCCGCAGGAACTGCCTGTTGGTGTTGTACGACCCGTAGGAGGCATTCACGAAGCCACCCGCCTTGTCCGACGGCGTGCGAAAGCGCAGCTTCATCAACCCGCCAGCAGCATTCAGCACGGGGCTGTCCAGGTCCGGTGCCCCCTGCTGCACGGCTACACTTTCATAATTCTCGCTATCGGCGAACTGGCTGGGATAGCCGGTGTAATAGGCAATGTCGTTCAGCGGCATGCCTTCTAGCACGTAGCCTATGGCATCCCCATTCATGCCACGGATGGAAATATTGGTCTGCGGCGAAAACCCGAACGGATCCGACCCGCTGACATTGGCGCCGGGCATCTGGGCCGCCAGTTCGTACGCGGTGGCGGTGGGGGCCTGCCGGGCAATGAAATCCTGCCCGACGATACTGCTGGCCTGCGGTTCGGAATCGGGCTGGATCATGCCCCCGCCGGGACGGACCTGCACGGAATCACCGTGCACGATCAGCGTCTGCACGCCCGTGGCGCGCACGGGGCCCCCTGCGGAATGGCTCCGTGATTGGCCCTGTAACTGGCCCTTTGACTGGCCCGGCATGGGCGTGGCGTGGGGCACGGCATGCCCGGTTACCGATGCCGCGCCAGATGGCCCCGCCCCCTGCCCGGTCGCAACCCGGGCAGTAGCAGGGCGTGCGGTGGGTGCCGGCATGGCCCCGGGCGTGTGGCTGGCTGGCCCGTCCTGTGCCGCCAGTGCCGCGTGGCCCAGGGTTGTCAGCGATGTGGTGATCAGCGCGATGGCCGACAGCCTGGAACGTGCGGAATTCATGGGCATGTCCTTATAGTGTCAAAACTCCGAACATGACCCGGAGCGGCACGGCTACGCAGGATCGGCGTCGTGCTGGGACGAACCGCCAAGGTTCACGAAGGTCTGGTCCGAGATGGAAACATCCGTCACCAGGGGACGTTGCAAAGCCTCGGTCGTATAGCGCGTAAGCCCGGTGGTCCTGAGCTTGATATCGGCCAGTTCCTCCTTCACGTCGGCCAGGATTTCCAGCAGCGCCTGATGGTCCTGTTCCGCGCGTTCGTTCGCGCCCTTGTTCAGCACCGCACTGCCCACCATCAGCGCGGGCAGGGCCACAAGCTGGATGCAGTTGCTGACATAAAGCAGCGTATCCTGCCACTGGGGGGCCACAAGGGGTGTGAGCGAGAACAGTAAAAAGGCATATACGCACCAGATGCTGCCGAATATCACTGTCATTCTCACAGCGACGCTGTCATTGCACTTGTTGATGATCGACAGCAGGGCAGCCTTGGGGGGATGCTTGATCATGGTCGCTTGTTTCCTCCTCCGCTCCGCGCGTAACATTGGGCCGCATGTAACACAGCGGGCACCATTCACCCATATGTTACACGCCCCACCCCCATCCGCCCAAGTCCGGTCCGTCGCCGCGGCCGGGCGGATGTTCCGCCACCATTCCTGACAGACCCGACAGACCAGCAAGGACCACGCCGTGACCGCAAGCCCCGCCGCCACACCCGTAGCACAGCAGGATCCTGCTGGCCTGCCTGTCTGTGTGGCCGCACTGTACCGTTTCACGCCCTTTGAAAATCCGCAGGCGTTACGCGCCCCCCTGCTGGCCCTGTGCACGGCCCATGGGGTGAAAGGCATCCTGCTGCTGGCCGATGAAGGGCTGAACGGCACCATAGCGGGCGATGACGCGGGTATTCAGGCCGTGCTGGCCCATATTCGCACCCTGCCCGGCTGCACCCGGACAGAGGTCAAATTCTCCCGCGCCGCCACGATCCCGTTCCTGCGCATGAAGGTGCGGCTGAAAAAGGAAATCGTGAGCATGGGGGTGGACGGCATAGACCCCAACCGCAGCGTGGGCACCTATGTGCCGCCGGAAGACTGGAACGCCCTGCTGCGCGACCCCGATACGATCCTGATCGACACCCGCAACGATTATGAAGTGGCGGTCGGCACGTTCGAAGGGGCGCTGGACCCGCGCACAAAAACCTTTCGCGAATTTCCGCAATGGTTCCGCGACAACCGCGAAAAACTGCTGGCCCGGGGGAGCAAGCCCCGCATAGCCATGTTCTGCACCGGCGGCATACGCTGCGAAAAGGCGACTGCTTTCGTCAAGGCGGAAGGGCTGGAGGATGTCTACCACCTGCAAGGCGGAATCCTGAAATACCTTGAAACCGTCGCGCCCGAACAAAGCCTGTGGCGTGGTGAATGTTTCGTGTTCGACCAGCGCGTGACGGTCCGCCACGGTCTGGAACCCGGCACGCTCGAACTGTGCCATGCCTGCCGTGCGCCAGTCAGCGCGCAGGACAAGGCATCACCCCTTTATGAACCGGGTATAAGCTGCCCCGCCTGCCACGACCAGTGGGACGGAACAGGCCGCACCCGCCATGCCGAACGCGAACGCCAGGCCCAACTGGCCGCCCGACGCGGCGAACCCCATCTGGGCGCGGACATGGCAGCGGCGCGGGCACGCAAGCGCCGGCAGCGCGAGGACGAAATCCGCCGCCAGCACGCGCTCAAGCACCACACGAACGCACCGGACGGGCATGCGGAACAGGGCGGGCGCGAGGATGGGCCGCAGGGCTGATTGAGCGCGTGCTACGCAAAAATGGCAGGACCGCAACACCCTCAAAAAACTATAAAAATAGAGTAATATTCAATGATTTATTTACGATATGGGTGCATAATCGGCAGTATTCCGGAACGCTATGAAGGCCGATGATGACTCTCTAAGGCCTGCGGGAGCGTAACACCCGAAAACATGGCATCGTCACAAGACCCGGACCGGACAGAGGAGGCCACCATGCAGCCAGATTTTTCCCTGCGTCAGCCCCCCTTGTCCGCCACTCCGCACGTCTAGTCCGCCCATGCCGGACAGATACAAATCAGACTGCTGCCTGGTCCTGTCAGAGCCGTTTTACGACGACCTGCTGTCCCTTACGGGCAGCTACAGGCAGAATTTCCGCCGCCTGCTCTGCAACATGACCGACAAGGAACTGATGACCATAACCGTGCTGTGCATTACCACCTCACAGCTCCGCGTGCCGGCCGTGCTGCATTTTGCCTCACGCCTGTTCCATCTTGGCAATGCAGCCCTGCCGTTCGATACGGCGTCACGCCTGTGCAAGGATTTTCTTGAAGCATCGGAACACGACCTGGGGTTTACGACCCGGATCACGTTTTCAGAATACCTGCACTATTCCATCCATTACGCACGCGGGGGCGAAAGCTGGCGGGTGGCCTCCATCATTCCCGATATCTATGCCCCCACCACTCCGCTCGGCCGGGTTCTGGGGGCGCATATGGCGCTGGACATCGTGCTGATGAGCCTGTGCCAGGTCAACGCCAAGCGCCTGAACCAGCCTGACTGGCAACGCAAGAAAGTGAACCTGCCCGCTTTGGCGACCGTCATGCGGACCCTGTTCCACAACCAGCTTCTGGTCATGGCCGACGTGTGGGAGGAATTCGAGCGGATCATGGTGATCGCCACCGGTCACGCGCTGGAAAGTATCCGAAAAACCTCACACCCCTGAGACTGCATACGCATGGGCCGAACAGCGGCCCGGTCCATGCGCGTTGCCCGCAGCTTACAACCGTTCGCCCGATTGCTGGGCACCCGGCGATGGGGCTTCGGGGTGGGGGGCACCCTGCCCCTGATTACCCGGGCCACCCGATGGCTGCATGACACCCGGGGACGTGGAATGTTCCACGTCATAGGCTGTGGCCTTCTGTTCGTAGGAGCCCTTGGAGCCGGGATGTTCCTGATCGTACAGCTTGGCCTTGGCACGGGCTTCCTTGCGGTATTCATGCCGCCTGTACATCCCCACCACGCAGCCTGTGGCCGCACCCAGAACAGCGTGGTGGTTGGCCACATGGCCGCCCACGGCCCCTGCGGCGCCGTATTTCAGGCACCCGCCGGGTTCCGCCTGGGCGGTGGCGCCAAGCTGGGCCGCCAGCACGCCCGCCGCACCCATGATTACCAAACGACGTATCATCATCGTGATCTCTTTAAAATTAAGGTGTTTCATACCGTCATGCCCGTTTGGGGCTGGAATGATCCTGCGCCGCGGGTCATGGCTAATTTATGTCAGCACGGGGCGGGGCCGCAATCCATCACTCACCCCTGCCGGGGTCCATGATGCGGGTTTGCAGCCAAGTGCATGGGCTGCCTCAGCCATGCGCCTTGGCCGCCTTTTCGCGCTCGGCCTTGAGAAGGTCCGGCCCCGTCAGCGCCGTGCGGGCACAAACGGCCGCGCGCTGGTCGCGGTTGAGGGTTTTCATGTCGAACAGCCGTTTCCGGCTGATCCGCAGCATGCCCTGCCCGCCCCAGGCATAATCGGCAGCCCGGCGAATATCGCTGCGCTCCGCCAGTTCGCGGCCCAGCGTGCGCACGGTGGTGTCCGTTACCAGCTTGTTATGGTCGCAGTAATACATCAGCCCCGCCACATTGGCCGGGGTTGCATAGTCCACGGTGGGAATGCCGTCATAATCCAGAATGCCGGGGGGCGCGTTGGCCACCGTCATGAAAGGTGGCTCGGCCGGCACCTTGAGAATGTGCCGCCCCGCGGCATGCCCGGCTGCGGGTGCTGGCCCCAACGCGCCTGCGGGTGCGCCCATAGGGCCGCCCATGGGTGCGCCTGCGGGTGCGGCGGTCGGGGCCGCAACGGCTGCGGGTGCGACAGCCAGTACCACGACGGCGCACAAGCCAAGCGCCGCAAAGACAGGACGAAATCCCTGCATAAAACTCTCTTCCCTGCTCAGTTCACAAAGCAGGATACGGACAAACCTCCTTGTCCAGCAAGGGCGCTCTGGTGCAAGGCAGGGCGACCAGACCATGACAGCGCCACCAAAGAGTTATAAAGCAGGGCCAGCAATGCCCCAGCCATACCACCAGCCCCGTCGCCCACCGGAGGGAGAATGACATACCGCATCGCCAGGACGCGCCAGTTCCAGCCACCCCGCCGGCCGGGATGCGGGCCCATGGCCGCAAGCCTGCTGCTGCTGGTCCTGGGCGGCTGCGGGTATAACGAATCCCGCACCGCCCATAAGGGCCAGCTTGCCGTGATCGGCATGAACAGCGAAGATCTTCAGGCCTGTGCCGGAATTCCCGACAAGCGGGAGAAGATCAACGACCGGGTGCAGATCTTCCAGTACACGCGCACCATCAACACGCCATCTTCGAACGATTCCACGCTCTTTCCGCTGCAAACGCTGGTGAACCTGTCCCAGACGACGCTGGGCGGGGCGGGCAAGACATGTGTGGCCTCCATCCGGCTGGTGGACGACCATGTGACCGACATGCATTACAGCGGCGACGATGACCGCATGGTGGGAACGGACGGCGTTTGCGCCACGGTGGTGAAAGGCTGCCTGAACACCCCCGTCAAATCGGCCCACAGGATCGACAGCAACGCCATAGCCGTGTTCGGCCCGGTTTCGGCCTTTTACGCGCCGACCCTCCCCAACACGACGCAACAGCCAGCGGCACCCGTGCCAGTAATCGTGCCCGCCAACACCATGCCGGACACGGCCGACTCCACCCTGCCCGCCCCCACGCCGTTCGGCCAGTCCGGTCCCGCCACTCCCGCAGCCCCGCAGGGTGCAACCGCGCAAGGCGTGGCCGGGGCGCAGAACCCCAGCCAAAATGCGGTCTATGCCGGCCCGAACCTTGCGGATCACACATCGGGTACCAGTTCGCAGGCCGCACCCGCCACACAGCCCGCAGCGGTCGAGACCCCGGCCGTGCCGGCTGCCCCCGCCCAGGCGACAACACCTGCCCCGCAACTGCCTGCCGCGCCGTCCACGCCCGCAGCCTCAGGCGGAACCACCCCGGATGACGGCAATGCCGGCACGGTGCTGACAGAAAACAGCCCCACCGCTGTTCCTTCAGGCATTGTGCGCCAGGCCTCTGCCCAACCGGCCAACCCGGCCCAGGCCACGCCCGGCCCGCAAAACAACGCCGCGGCACAGGCCCAGCCCACGCAGCCCGCAACGACCGTCACGCCCGGCAGCGCTGCGACCACCTGCCAGAATGGCACGGGCCAGGCGGAGCATACGGGCGACGTCATGGGTTCAGCGCTTCAGGCTGCCCTGGCCCAACCGGGGGCATCGCCCAAAAAAGCCGATGTGCCATGCACCAGGTAACTTGACCCCAAAGACCAGAAGAGTAGTGTGATTCTGTCTGATTTGTGATGAAATCCGGTGGAACCTTGCGGGTCATGCATTCGGGACCGGTCCCGAACGATACCGCATGATCAGGGTATCTACCTGCGAGAATACAAAAGGGGTTTTAGGGATGGGTATGTTTCTGTGTATCGCGCTGCTGGGTCTGGACCTGATCGCTTTCTTCCTGGGTGGGCTGACGACTCTGGGCCCGGTGGTTGTGTCCTTCCTGGTGCCGGTTATCGTCATGTCCGGGTATACTCTGGTGCATATCGAAAAAGATCACGGCCCCAGCGTCGCACATCACTGACGCCAGCACGCGTTGGAAATGCAAAAACGCCGGGCTCGATAACGCCCGGCGTTTTTTTATGCCCGATCCGGATAAAAACCCGCTTACCCGCCGTTGGCGATCGCTGCCATGAACATGGACCGCAGCACGGGTTCAAGCACGTAGCGAATGCCGAGCAGCACCACCATGGGGCTGAAATCCATCCCGCCCATGGAGGGCAGAATCTGGCGAACCGGGGCCAGCACCGGTTCGGTCAGGCGTTCGAGGAAAACCCCTATTTTCCACACAAGCTGGTTACGCCCATCCAGAATGCCAAAGGCGTACAGGTTCACAAAAATGCAGGATATCAGGAGAATCCAGCAGTAGATCTCCAGCAGCCGCATCAACACCACAAAAATCAAGAACACGACAAAAACCCTGATCTATCCGGCATGCCACGGCACGCCTGTTTTTAACAACACCCCACTACAATACAGCTTGACAGAAAATTGGTAAGCCCTATACACACCCCACCAAGACAGGCGGGGCTGTAGCTCAGTTGGGAGAGCGCCTCGTTCGCAATGAGGAGGTCAGGGGTTCGATTCCCCTCAGCTCCACCAGCCGCCTGTCTTAAGCTCTTGAAATTCCTGTATTTTTTGACTTCAAGCGCTTTCTTGCCCCCCTTAAAACCCCTCTTAATATTTATGTGTCAGACGGCATTTCTCCCGCCTTTGACACTTGGCCCGCACCCATCAGCCGTGCCCTCATCGCTTCGAAGCGGGCAATACGGGCTGGAGTTGGTTTGCGGGGGTACCGTTTCTGGAAACGGGGCTGAGGCTTGCGTGACGATTCCTGACGATCCGGCCGCTCATCCGTGGCTTTGCATTGTCTGTCCGTCATAGCGGCCACACCTGAATGACGATCTGGCTGACCGGGCCAAAGCGGCGGGACAGGCGGGCATCCACGATCTGGGCATCATCTTTCCAGACAATGCCGTTCAGGGCGTCGGCTGCCGTCTTCATCTGGTTGTCGATATCAGGCCGCCCCGTAGGCAGAATGCGCCCCGCCACCGCATCGGCAGCCTTCTTCCGGCTCCATGACCGGGGCGGCTGAATAGTGATGGTCAGCGTGACGGACAGGGGGCCTTCTAGGCAGGGGCTACCGATCTGCGCGATGGCGTGCTGCTGGATACAGGCCTCGGCCTGCACGGTCCGGGCGTCCGTGAATGTCCGGCCGTTGCCGAATCGCGGCCGCCCCTTGCCGCGCAGCAGCCCGGGGATTGTGACGGTGTAGACGATGGCACCCGTCATAGCGCCGCTATCCGAAATTCCGGGGCGCTTTGATCCCCAGACGCAAAGCCAGATCGGACGATGCCGCTACACGCTGCCTGCGCTGGCTTACAAAGCCCTCGAAAATGGACCGGGCGGCATCATCCGTGACCTGCGCGGCATCCTGCCCCAACGCGGCCAAGCCCAGACGGTACGCGTCCGCCGCACTGTCGCAGGCCATCACATCGGCACCGGTCGCCCGCATGACGCGGGCTTTGGCATACTGCTCGGCACGCATTACGCATTTCACACGCAATGCTGCATCCTGGGCCACGGCGTTCCCCTGATCGTCCGTTCCGAAGATGATCTTGCGAACACGGTTCACCTCGTCTTCGGGCAGGCGTTCGTCCAGAAAGTTCAGCAGATCCACCGTACGCATGGCCACTTCGGTGTCGTCGGGTCCGGCACCATCGGAGACTTCCAGCAAATATTCCAGCATGTCGTGAAAGTCGGTGTAAGCTTCGGGTGGCAAACGCTCCTGCAGAAACCCGGTCAGCCGGTCGGCCTGAGACTGGTTCATATCAACGCCCTCCCAACATTTTTCGCAGGCCGCCCTTACCCGAAGCAGTGGCCGTGGCACCGCTGGGCAGAGAGGTTTGTGCATCGGCATCCAGTGCCGTCAGCGCTGCATGCCATTCAGGGTTGTCCCGACGCCCTTCTTTTTCCAGCAAGAACGCCCAGGCCTGACTTGAGGTGGGGTTCGGTATCAGAGCATTGCCAAGGGGGCGCAATGCAAAGGGATCATAAACCGCCGAATACAACACGCCCGCGCCAACCAGATAGGCGATCTGGGCCATGCGTTCGATGAGCTGTGCTTCCAGAGCCTTGGCTTCCTCCAGAAGCCGCGTGACCTCCGGGCTACCCTGCACCACTCCATGCAAAGCCGACCGGACCTCACTTTTCGCCCAGGACAGCTTGCTTTCAACCGCCTTCTGCCGCTCGGTCAGCACTGCCTGTGCGTCTCTGGCAGCGGCAAGCTCATCTTCGGCGGTAGCCAGGTCAGAACGCATCTGCCGCAGGGATGGCCGCGCCTCAGTAACCTGGCCCAGAGCCTCGTCCACCAGACAGGTCACACTCGTCTGGCGTGCCTGCTCAAAGGCGGCTTCCGCTGCCTGGAGTTTGGTCCGCAGTTCAAAAATGGTGCTCTGGGTCCGGGCCAGTGCGTCCTGAATGCCACCAAACTCGCGCCGGAGCGCATCACGCTTCTCGATGGCAAGAGCAAGGGCCTGGCGTGGATCATTGGGGGGTGTATCCATAGATATGGCCTCCTTAAAGCTTGCGGGGCGCAGGCACGCCATAGGTTGCGGCAATGCTGGCCTCATCCGTCGCAATCGCAGACGAAGGCGTACTGACTACGACGCTGCCATTACCGTTCAGCAGCATGCGAACCATGGTCTGCAGGGCGGCCGTATCGGCTCCACCCGGTGCGATACCGTGCTGCCTGAGTGCGTGACTGTAGATTTCGGCAGCGCTGTCCATGCCCAGCGCATCACCCACCAGCGGGGCGACCATGCGCCGGGCAGTCTCGGCCTCCTGCCGCCTTTTGCGTTCCCGGCCTATGGCGCGGTCAATGACCTGTTCTACACGGCCCATGTTGCGTATCCTTTCGTGCCCTGATTGGCGATTTTCCGAACGACTTCGGGTGTGAATTTTAGCATCCGCCGCGCAGGACGCATGAGCAGCGCGCCCGCCACGGCATTGGCGACGTCATCATGGCCGCCCGGTGCGTGGTCGATGCTGTCCCGACCGCCGCGGCCGGTGCGACGTTCCAACCCGCAGAGCTGGCGGGCCAGCACAGGCAGGTCGAGCAGTTCCGCCTTGCCGGAGTTCAGCAGCGGCAGCAGGTCGCGGTACAGGTCGGAGCGGGGTTTGTCGGACAGGTTGTAGGCAATGCCGTGCTTGCGGAACTGCTCACGGGGCCATTCGCCGCCGTAACGGTCGCCCGTGACACTGGCCAGGCCATAGGTTTTCAGAACTTCGGCAAATTCGATCACGGTGGCTTCCGGGCTGAACGGGGCCTTGCGCTCGCGCACCAGATCGAGGATGGCACTGTCCCCTTCGAAATGCGCGATGGCCAGAGTCATGCTGTCGGACGACCCGCCCGAGGGATCGACAAAGGCCACATACCGAAGCCGGCTGTTGCGTGGCAGTTCGTGCCGCCCCGGCACCGTGCAGGTCTCCACCACCTCGGGGGCCACGAAAGAGGCAATGTCGCTACGGAACTCGGCCCCGTATTCCGCAGCCGCGGCGGCGGGGTCTTCCTCGTAGGCATCCCGCTCTTCCTGCACGTCAAATTCCGGGTTCATGTCCCGGGTGGCGGCTCTCCAGACGAGGGTATTGGCCCCTTCCTGCCCGTAATAGCGCTTGAAAGTCTTCCACAGCACGCCCCGGCGGGCATATGGGCTGGAGGCGAGCAGCAACATGGATCCGGGAATGGTCGCAAGACCCGGGCGCAGGGCGCGCAGGATTTCCTCATCCGGGTTCGCACTGCTGTCGTCACGCCAGAAGGCGATCTCGTCACACAGGACGGCGGCATAGGTGTAACCACGGGTCGCACGGAAACTGGCTGTACCGATCTCGATCACCACGCGGCGGCCCGCCATCTCTATGATCTCGTCCGTCTCGCGCGTGACCTCGGCTTCCATCTCTGGCACCAGAGCAATAAGGCCGCGCACGTAACGGAAGATGGTGCGGGCCTGCTTGCGGTCGGCGGCGATGATCCCCACCGTCGCGACCTCGCCCGCGGACAGGTAGGGGCGGTAATCCTTCAGGGTCGCGAGGGAGGTGCCCAGTAGCGCCAGAACGCGGCTCTTACCCGCGCGCCGTCCACAGACCAGTGCTGCCCGGCGGAATGCCTGGGCTGGCAGGTCGGCCCGGCCCGTATGCGTCTGGCAGATCAGCTTCTGCTCATCTGTCATGCCCTCGCCAAGGAGTGCTGCCAGGAAGGCTTCCCATGCGGTCCAGGTGGGATTGTCGAACTCGGCCCCGAACAGGGCTGGATCGTGCATGGCCTGCAGAACGGTCATGCTCATGCCCGCGCCCTCCGCTCCGCCAGAAGGGCGTCAAGCCCACGGGCAACGGTCGGGGACTTGTCGAGACCGAGCGAGCGCATGGTACGCGTCAGCGTGTTGGCCCAGGCCAGATACTGGCGGGAGTTCCGCTCAGCCGGGGCGCCACCTTGCAGCATGTGGTCGTCCATCAGCCCCATATGCAGAGTGAGCCAGGCCGCCCGATCGATCAGGACAAGCTGGGTAATGGAAGGATCACCACCCAGATGGTCAACCAGTGCAGAACGCACAGCTTTGAGCAGCCGCGCTTCCTTGCTTCTTCCGTCGAGTTTCCTGAGCGTATCGGGCCGCGAAAAGGGGCCTATCTTTTTCATACCCCTTTTATAACAGGGGTATTTTCACGACATCAAAGACTAAATTGGAAACCCCCTTGATAGGAAAGGGATATTCCCGTTTGCTTGCGTCACACAGACACAGTGGGAGACACAGGGAGACAGTCCCAAAAAGACATTACAAATTTGTTATAATCGAGTTTGCGAAATGCTCAGCCCTCATCCTGCCCGCCAAGGGCGCGATAAACACCCGATCTGGCAATGCCCAACTGCTTGGCAATGGCGGTCGCTGACAGGCCTTTTTGTCTCATTTTGCGGATGGTCTGGGCCTTGGACAGGACCGTGCGAGGGCGGCCCATAGGGCGGCCTTCCGCCTTGGCCTTGGCAATCCCCTCCCTCTGGCGTTCCAGCATCAGGTCACGCTCGAACTCTGCCACGGCCGCGAGCATGGTCAGCATCAGCTTGGAGGTAGGGCTGGTCGTGTCCAGGGTCGTGCCATTCATGGACAGGACGATCAGACCGCAGCCCCTGTCCTGCACGCTCTGCACATAGCCTAGAAGGTCAGCAGTAGAGCGGGCCAGGCGGTCAGGCTTGGTCACTACCAACACGTCCCCAGCGCGCAGATAGGCCAGCGCCTCCAGCAGTTCCGGGCGCTTGGTGGTCGTGCCGCTGATCTTCTCGGCAAAGATTTTCTCGCACCCCGCCGCTTCCAGGTCGCGCAACTGAGCTTGCAGCCCCGCATCCTGATCGACGGTAGAGACGCGGGCATATCCGATCTTCATGGCTGGCCTCATGTCCTAAATCTCCTTAGAGGTTATCCCGCGACCGTCCTGAAAGTCAAATGTAAAATTTTAGGACTAGGACTTTCCGTCATTCTGTCCCACGTTTTTCCTGTCCCGAAAGGCTTGCTTTTTGAGACAAACACACGGACCTGATGCACCAGCGCAGCGGCGGAGGGAGGCTGACCATCGAGGAAAATTTTTCCGGGCATACCCTCACACCCCCTAAAACACCCCTCGATCACGTCTTTGGAGCTTCCCGGTTTCGACATTTAGGCGTGGCTGCGCCTTTGACACCATCCATTTTTTTTACAAGATCGACCTGCTGTTCCGCACGGACGAGAGCAAATCGCAAGTTTGCGCGTTGCCTTGGAGTTTGGCCCCCTGCCTCAATAGCCCTCTCAAGTTGATTGGCGGTTGCCAATATCGAGTTCTTGATCGACCGGACAAATCGCGGTGCGCTCTCGCGTAACTCGACGACAAGACAATGGGCTTTATCAATATCGCTCATGATCCACTCATCACTGTAAATTTTGGTTTCTCTCCGGTGGGGGCAGGGTGGGGCAGGGTCCCGTCCTAGTTTTCATACGCGCGCACATGGGCACCAAGGATCGGACCCTGCCCCACCCTGCCCCCCGTTTAATCCATCCATCGTTTTTGCTCTGAAGAAGGCGGCTTGAGGCCAATACCGCGCACAGCCCGAACGCCGCGTGTCTTGATATAACGAACGCCGTTCGTCCGCTCCAGCATCCCCCGCATGCGTTTGTTGTCGCTCTCGGGCTCCCCGTTGCTGCGGCACCATTCCTGAAAGTCCTTGAGCAGCATGTTGGGTTTCGTCTCAAGGCTGGGGTCGAGAATGCAGCGCTCCGTCAACCACTGGCCGAATGTGTCCTGTGCCTCGAAATACTCGGCCGTTGCCTCCTGCACCACGGTCGGGCGGGGCATTCCTTCGCGCTGCCATTCAAGGCACCCCTGGATCATCCAGTGCAGGATGCCGGGCCATTCCTCCTGGAGCCTGTCTTCCAGTTCCCTGTCGGGGTTGCGAGGCTTATGGATGAAGGGCACGATGTTGAACCGGCGGCGGGCGGCATCGTCCACGTTCTTGAGCACGGGCTTGTGGTTGCCCACGATGGTCAGCTTGAACTGGGGCTGGAAGGTGAAGAAGTCCTGGCGCATGAAACGGGCCGTGATGGCGTCACCCCCAGTCATCTGCTTGATACGGCTTTCGGCCCATGCCCTGCCCTCCTCCGTTTCCGACGCCGTGACCAGGCGCGCGCCACGCAACATGGCAAGGTCCGTTGGGTGACGATCACCCTGGCTGGCTGTGAACGTGTCCATTGCCGCGACCGTGGCGTAATTGCCCATGATGCGCGATACGGTGTTGAGAAATACGCTTTTGCCGTTCCCACCCGGGCCATAGCCGAACAGCAGGGCGTGTTCGCGCGTGTCCCCTGTCAGGCAATAACCGCACCAGCGCTTGAGAAAACCGATCAGCTCGGCATCCCCGTTCGTGGTCTCATGCAGGAACTGTTCCCAGCGCGGGCATGGCGCCCGTTCCGGTGCAACGGCAGTCAGGCGTGTCATCATGGCTGCCGGGTCTGCGGGCAGCAGGTCCCCCGTACGCAGGTTGACCGTCCCACCCGGCGTTGCCAGCAGATACGGGTCCCTGTCCCAGTCCTCCGGCATGACCGCATGCGCCGGATCCGCACGGGCAAACCGCTCCACCCCGCCACAGAAAGATGCCTTGCCGGTAATGGCCTGTTCCTTGAATTCGCTGTTCCGGTTGGCCTCGGCCACCAGTTCGCGGGCGTAGCTGAAGGCGCGGCTTTTGCTGTCTTCCTCCCAATGCGTGCCAGTCCACAGGAACCAGCGCCCCACCTTGTGATCGTAGCGGAGGGCATCCCGGTACCGTTCGGTAAAGGCCGCAGCCATGCCGTGTTCGGTCAGCAGGGCATAGTTGTTGCTGCCGGGCACGTTCTGGGCCTGCCTCAGCCCCTGGCGGACGGCGGTTTCAATATCGACATTGTCCGTCATCCGCCCATCCTTGCCCGCAGGGCGGACGCAATAGTCTTCTCGATTTCGCGCTGGTTGAGCCCAGCCTGCAGCCCGGCGGCGGCCATGGCCTCGGCAATCTGTGCCGTGCTCAGATGCCCACCCGGGATGAAGCGGGCCAGGCCATAGGTCTCGGCGTTCAGGGTGTCGTTGCGCCTGCCTTGTGGGGCGCTGACAATCGCACGCACGGCATCGCGCACAGCGCCCTGCACGTAGCGATCAGCGTCCCTCAGACCGCCTTCCACACGCTCCAGATCCGCCTTGGGCGGCAAAGGGGGCTGGGACAGTTCCACCAGCCAGGCAGGCCATTGCTGGGCGGGGCTGCGATCGACAATCTCCAACCCCTCGGCGGGCCACCAGATGACGTACCCACCATCTGCGCGCACATCCACGCCGGGCGCGATCCGGCTGGCGCTGTTGCGCATGCCTTCACGGTGCTTGAACAGCAAGTGCAGCCCGCCGGAGCGGGTCCGATGCGTGCGGGTGCCGGTCAGGCGGGTGCAATGCTCCTGGTAGAAGTCATCGCCCCCCTTGCCCCAGTCCAGATCCAGCACATCGAAGCCCGATGCCGCCCCGGTCACCACGCCAATGAGCGGGCCTGGGTAGGTGCGCCAGAGCATGGGAACGCTTTGGGGGCAGTTGGTAGCCAGTTCCCCCCACTTGCAGGTAGGGCGCTTGTCCTGCTGGCAGGGAAAGACCTTGAGCCCATGACGGGTCAGCTTCTGCGCACAGGCCGCCACCGGATTCCCAGGTGACGGAACGTGGGTCTGATCGAGGGCCGCGCTCATAGCTCTGCAACCTGGCTGAAGAAATACAGAAGACGCGCGTGCCCGGCCTCGATTGCCCGCCTGGCATAAGCCTGCCGCCCAGCAAAAACCGAACCGTCCGTGTTCAGTATGTCGCCGTACAGGTACGTGAAGTGCTGGGTCAGATGTTCATACGCATCCGCGAAGGTAATGCCGCCCTTGCGGATGTCATCCACAAAGCTGCGGGCCATATCCTCGGGTGTCTCGACCTCGGCATCATCGACGGCCTGAAGTTCGGTCGCCCAGAACACGGCGGCCTCCCGTGCCTTTGCAAGATAAGCCCTTGCCAAATGGGGTTGGACGACACCACTGGACCGAAAAGTGCCGGAGACCTCCCGTAAACTGGCATCAATCTGCGCAATACGCGCATCCAGAGACCACCCTCCAGCGCTATTGGCCAGATCGACACCAAGCTTGATAAGGTCAAGCCGGAAGCGCCTCTCGGTTTCGTTAAAGACCCACGGATCGCCCGGCAACGTGCCTGGCAACTCGGCAGGCATGATATCAACCACACTTCCTTCATGCGCGATCGGCAGGGGAACAGGCGACCGCGTCTGGTCACGAACAGCCCTATCATGCAGGGCCGACCAGCGGTAGCAAAGCTGGCGGGCAGCATCGAGCGTCCCGACCGGGCCGATCATCACCCAGGTATCGTCTAGAAACACGACACAGGGAGCATAGACCCTGCCGGTATCGCTGCTCATGGGCTGCACCCACATATGCAGAACAAAGTCCCAGTCAATAATACCGTCCGAAACAATGCCCTCCGGCGCGTTCTTGCCGGACGTGACCACCGGTTCTGGCAGCAAGACGGCAAGCCGGGAGCGTTCACGCTTTTGCGTGCTCATGAAAACTTCTCCATTACTTGCCTGAGATAACAGTTGTACCTGACGAATACCCGTGGTATCAAAAACCCCCTTGGGTGAGGGGTTTCAGGAGCCGTCAGTCTGTTCTCAGGCTGGCGGTTTCTTTTTAGGGATTGCTCGGGGTCATCGGCTGCAAGCTCTCGATATAAGCCAACATGGTCTCTGTCACGACCATGGTCCTGCTGCCCATTTTCTTCAGCGTGACATCTCCATTTTTTCCAATACGGTAGATGTGCGACTTCGATATGCCAAAAACGCCCGGAGCACGGTTGATACAAACCAGCAGGGGTAAAGCCGCACGTGTCTCCTGAGAAAAAACTGGGCTTTCAGAAACATCCGTCATTGAGGTCTCCATGCAGACGCGCGAAAGCGCGCGTGATCCTGAGCGGGTCACACGGTTCCGAGGGCGTCATTCTTGTTTTCTGGATACAAAAAAAGCGCGGCTGCCCTAGGGCAGAACCGCGCTGAACACAAATCGTGAGATTGTAGTGGTTTTTATACTGAAACTGCGCCCGATGCGCAAGCCCTTGGTGCTTCCAGATGCACACAGAGCCCGGCTGATCTTTCGACCATCCGTTGCCGGCAAAACCTGAGATTTCGGGAAACAAAAAAACGCAGCCCGAATAACCGGCGCTGTGCTGAACACACATCTTGCGATGATGGTGTTTTTTATACCGGAAAGGGGTCCAAGCGACAAGCCCAAAAGAACCTAGCGGCACCCAGACACGCATCTCGCGAGGATGACAAAAACCTACCCGAAAAGGGTACCGGCTGTCAAATGCACCGTTTTTCAATGAGTTGTGCGACTTCGTTCTTTTTATGTTCCAAAAAATCACGACAACACCTCATCAATCAGCGCGCACCGGCGCTCGATCTCAGCAGCAAGCCATTCCACTGCGTTCCCGGTCGAATCAGGCAAGCGTCGTCCAGCCTCCGGCGCGTGAATAAGCTCACGCCCCATGGCTGATAGGCAGGTGGAAATGGCGCTCAATTCCCAGCTTGCGGTCTGCACAACGGCCAGCCGGTCAGGTGTCGCCACGGGACTTTTGCGCTGATGTGGCGCAAAAGTCTGCTTCTGGCTCATGGTCGCCCTCCCGTGAACGCCAGCACATCGCGGGCCAAGCTGGCCTCCATGCTGTCCGGCACATCTGTGGTCAGCAGGATTAGCCGGGCCTTGCATTGCAGGTCCTTGAGCGTGCGTGCGCGTGTCCGGGCGATTTTGCGGAAAGCCCTGGTAAAACGGCGGCTATGCGGCAGGCCCGCGTCGAGCGTCGGTTCCTTCCAGCAGCATCGGTCAGAACTGAGGGCAGCAATGGTTGCAGCTTGAATGGGGCTGGTCATGCCGCACCTCCCCGCTGGAGTGTCGTGCCGTCAGCATGTGCAGCGTCTTCTGCGGCCACATCTGCCCCGTGCCGGATATAGGCAGCTAGAAACAGCACCACCCCACCGCAAATATCGGCGTCCCGTTCGTCCGGCCCTCCGGTCTTGTTAGCCAGGTAATCGGTCACGGCATCACAGACCACAGCCACGCGGCGCTGATGGTCAACCTGCCATTTAAAAGCGTGGGCTGCGCGTTCAAGCGGGCTCATCGCACGACCTCCAGCGCCAATGCAGCATGACCGGACGCAACAGGGTCAGGCGTTGCCAGCCAGATAATGGCGAGGACGACGAGGATTGGAACAAGGAGAGAGGGCAGATTGCCCCAGATGGGAGAATAAATGAATGTACAGGTGCGAGCCCGTACGCTATGGGCGTGTTTAGCCATTGGCTTGTGTCCTCAAGTCTGTGGTTAGGCCTGCTCTGGAAATCTCACCTTCCAAAGCGGGCCGCTTGGCGTTTCAGCCGAAGTCAGTTATAAAGACTGATATTGAATGAAGTCAAGCGTGAGAACTAATGTCAGATATAACATCTGAACAATGCCTCGGGGCTCGGGCCATGCTCCGTATGACGCGCAACGAATTGGCCGAGGCATCACAAGTAGCCGTCGCTACGCTGGCTGATTTTGAATCTGGAAAGCGATCACCTCACCCCCGCACCCTCTCCGCCATCCGCAGCGCCCTGGAGGCCGCAGGCGTTGAATTCATCGCTGAAAATGGCGGCGGTGCTGGTGTGCGACTAAGGAAGGAATACAGGCAGATGAGTGAAGAACGACGCAGGCCTGACTTTGGTCCAGTAGAAGTAATTGTGAGTAGTCGTCCGCTGACTCAGCCTATAAAGACACCTAAAAGCATAGGACATATTAAACGACTTGAATTTCCAGACATAAAATCTGCACTTGAATGGGTGAAAACGAACCTAGACGTCGGTGATGTCAAATACGCTCGCATTCAATTACCCAACGCAGACAGCATTTATGAGGACAACGAACTTCGTCTCGTGTTTGGGCTCCCGCAGCATTGAACTCACCTCTCAATCCGCACAGCCCTAGAGGCCGCAGGGGTCGAGTTCATCGCTGAGAATGGTGGTGGGGCTGGGGTTAGGTTGAGGAAAGGGAAAAAGTAAAATGTGGTCTAAATACAGGGTAGTATGCAGAAGTATAAAAGATTTTGATAAAATCGTTTCATCTCTAAATGAAGGAAAAAGAATTTGTTGGAGATTTTCTTCTCCTGCACGCAATTCGGACGGGGATTGTTTTATTGAATTGAGCCCAGATTCAGACATGAATTATCATCTATTAAGTGCACAACCTCCTGTCTGGTTAAAAGGAAAAATATTCCCAATCCCATAATAAATTCCGGCTATGGGGATACCAGACCAACCCCGAAAACCGTGTCACATTCAAACTTTTGATTAGTTTTTCAAACAATGGCTGTTTTCTGGTGGTTCCAGCGGAGGGAAATCAAAGCGAGCGGGTCAAGCCCGCCACCGCCTCAGCGCCTTCACTGTGTTTGCCCAGGGCAACTCCAGAAACGACCCGCGATCCGCCTCCATTGAGCAATGCAGGATCGTAGACCACCACCAGACCATCATCCGTGCGCGCTCTACTATATCACTCTGCTGGTTCCATGCCTTTGTGCCCAGCACGACCACAGCACCAGTCTCACGGATTGCCGCTATCTCATGCTGGCGGCGTGACATGGCCTTATCTGTGGTAATCAGAATTGTCTTGGTGTCAGGATCGGCGAGCATCTGGAACAAGTCCACGTCCTTGGTGCTCTCCAGGCCAAGTTGACGGACAGAGGTGACAACATGTCCATCCATATCCGCCAAGGGAGCTAGAACCCGCGCCATGATGGGCGGATGGTTTTCATCAAAGATGAACCTCAAGCCGCCATCCGGCGGTTAATCCACAGTTCAAACTCTGCTGCCTGCTCAACCGCATCTGTGGGCACCTCCCACAGTTTCGCTACCCGTGCAACGTCACCGCCCTCCGCGCGCAAGGCGTCAGCCAAGACCTCGGTGGGTATCCCTGTGCCGCCATCAATCGGCCTGCCAAATCGTCGGGCAGGATCAAGAATAACACGCGGCTGATCGGCACTAGGCCGCCACTGGCTTGCCGTGCCCGTAAGCTGATCGAAAGAGACAGACTTGCGGAAGCTTCTCTCCAGCACCTCAAGCATGGCCCCATTGCCGTCCGTAAGGTCGACAAGGCGGCGGTCCCCAGTGTCCTCAGCCGTTTCTATCCAGATTGCTTTCCCATCGGTGTGGAATTGCCGGATAGCAAACGGATGCTCCGTGCCCATCAGTTTCCGGGCTTTTTCAATCATGGCGCGAATGGATTGCAGGCTTATGCCGTACCCCCGCAACTCAGATAGGAACAGCACCTCGATAAGATTGATGAAGCTGAGGGCGTCCTGCCCGTCTTCAGGGGGAAGATCGGATATAAGCACCGGAGAAGAGCCATTGCCATATACCCATGACCGAATACGTGCGGAGGGCATACGCAGCAGCTTAGCCGCCGTAGCCACCGGGTAAACGCCCCGGCCTATGATATTACTGCCATCCGGCATACGCACCTCCTTGTGGCAAAAGCGGCCTAAAGACACGCCACCACAACGCACCCTGACACGTCCCGTTCTAAAGCCGGGCAGGTCGCAGCGTATATCACACGGTTCTCTCTCTACAAGATAAACCGCAAACGCGCGCGTTGGGCATGTCCGACCGAAAAACAGGCGCCCCTCCGCCCACACCAAAACCATGCTGGAACACCCGGAACACCGGCCATTTTCCAAGGTGTTCCACCCTGCCACTCTGGAAAACCGCAGTTTCTCTAGGCTTCTAGCGTAGTGGAACACCGGAACACCTGGAACACCGCAAAAACAGCTACCCAGCGTTAAGCCGCGACTAGGCGCGTCACTCGTATCTCGTCCTCATGCGCGCGGGCCTGTGCCATCTCATAGGCGGACTGCATCCGCATCAGCGTATCTGCCTTCACGCCAAATGCCTTCTCGAACCGGATAGCCATATCGGCAGACGCGCTGCCGGGCGCCTTTACCTTCCCGTTCGCCCATAAAAAAAGACCGGCGAACCGATCTTTTTTCTTGTCCGGGCGGGACGCAATCCCCGATCTCTTGGGTCAGATTTAGCCCCGCGCGACAGGCTGTTTCTGACTTAATTACCCGCCTGCCGAAACAGACTGGTGCGTGAGGTAGCCGTTCTCACCTCACCGGACACAGCAAGATATGGGTCCAGAGTAGAGTCCCGTCAAGTTACAAGCCATTCAGAAGCAGCCCCTCCTTCCTGACCTCACCCCATCAGCATGAGTAATTACCAGATGTACCCCTCAGACTTCGAGATCGGCAAATCCTTCTGGACCGCTTCAGATGAATGGCGTTGCACCGATATCGGCAGGCGCACGATCACCGCGATCCACATCGAGCCAGACCGAGACCCGTCCTGGTATAGTGGACCGCCCTATGCCGTCGCTGAAATTGTCTTTGATGAATACGATCTGGAAGGCTGTTACCCGACCGAAGCTGCAAGGCATGCAGGCGATCCAGACTGAAAACCAGATACGGTGCCGTAACCCCGTTACCTCCTAACAATGCAACGTTCTGCCCTAAATTGAGCAACGCGCGTATCTAACTATGCAAGGCAGGCAACGAGCGAGTGGCAGATACCCGAAAGTGAGACGCTCAATGAGCAACGTGATGGAAATTGGCGGCCATCGTGCCGTCATTCAGTTCGACCGTAGAAGCGGGGATGTTCTGGTGCGAGTTTCTAGGGCTCAATGGCGGGGCGGATTTCTATGCTGACAGTGAGGCCGCCAAGCATCACCCCGCCGATTATACCATGTGCATGACTGCTTGCCGGCGCGTTAGACATTCGGCCCATCACTTCCGACAAAAAAAGAAACGATTTCCGGAATTTGGAAACGCCCTCTTTTTGGGAGTGGCTGCTGGTGTGTATTACGTGGGAAGAGCAGATTTTTGAGTTGTTGGACACGATATCGAGACCAAGGAGTCAGATAACTTTTGCCGATTTTTTCGCTCTGAAGAGCGAGGTTAAGCAGCGTTAAGAGATATTTGAGAAAAATATTTTAAAACCTTTTAGAATCGTTTTAATGTTTTTTTTCAGATAGTTAGGTTGACGGCGAAAGTTTTTTTTAAAAAGTGTCTTGACCGTGATCTCTTAAAGCTCTTGAACCCAACCGCCAGATAACTCTTATATTAAACCCTGGATCTTTCCGGGGGCAGGAGGCGTTATGCTCTCGTGCCTACATCTTGCATCTAAGGAGATTTCTTATGCAGAAGGTCAATCACGAAGGCTGGTTTGGTAAGCCAAATCGTGAAGGTTGGTTTGGCTAACTGTCGGCTTAATGTTATTAGACAGGCTAATTCCGTTAATAGGTTTTTAGCATGTCTAATTCATCATCCGGAGACCTTAGATGTGAGCTTCATTCAATTGGAGCTCACATTTCTGATTCTGATACATTACAACTCGTTTGCCACGGGTTTCACGCAGGATATTCTTTATTAAGCTACCTTCCATTTATAGGGGCCGCCGCCGCAGCTCTTGTAGCTTGGTGGAATGTAAATAGGACGTTCAAAGCAAATCGAGTCATAGCCAAGAAGAAGGCAACGATGGATCTTATTCTTCTTGAGCAGACGAATGATTATATTTTGCAGAAAAGAACTGAATTTCTTAAATTGAAAAAAGAGGGCGACCTTGTAAAGTGGGCGGATCCACAGCGCTCAGGAGATACAGAGGCGTCATCTATAGCAACTGTAATAAATAAATATGAAATGATTGCAATTGGAATCAAAAATGATTCGATTTGTGCTGATATTTATTATGACTGGCTTGGATCTACATTAATAAGTGATTGGGAAGAGCTTTGTACGTTTATAGGAGAACTTAGAAGGATGAGTAAAAATTATAATCTTTATATAAATTTTGAAAAGTTAGCACTTGAATGGCGAAATAAAAAGAAATTCTGAAATTATATATTTGTGTTTTTATGCCATGCTTCCATCATCTCCCGCCGCTTATCGAACAGATCGCCCCTGCGGTAAGCCGCTTCCACTTTGTCACTGATGGCATGGGCCAGGGCCATTTCGGCCACTTCCCGTGGGTAATCCGTTTCCTCGGCCGCCCAGTCGCGGAAGGTGGATCTCAGGCCGTGCACGGTTACGTCCTTGGTGCCGGCCGCCAGGTGCAGGGCCTTGGACAGCGCCACGTCTGACAGCGGGCGACCTCGCTTCGCACCCGGAAAAACCAGATCTCCAGCCCGCTGGTCGCGCAGCGGCAGGACTTCATGCAGAACGGTCATCGCACCTTCCGAAAGCGGGACGCGGTGTTCCTTGCCGGTTTTCATCCGCTCGGCCGGGATCGTCCATATCTGGGCTGCCATGTCGATTTCCAGCCAGGTCGCGTGCCTGACCTCGCCGGAGCGCACGGCCGTCAGGCAGGTGAAGCGTACGGCCTTGGCCGCCATCCCTTCCGATTCGGCCAGGCGAGCCATGACGCGGGCTATGTCCTTCCGGGGCACGGCGGCATGGTGTCGCACCTTTGTGACAGCGGACGGCTTGGGTAGGATATTGGCCAGATGCCCCCGCCAGCGGGCCGGGTTCTCCCCGTCGCGCCAGCCATGCGTGCGTGCATAATCGAGGATCCGCTCGATACGGCCCCGCAGCCGGTCGGCCGTCTCTGTCGTGGTCTGCCAGATCGGGCGGAGGATGGACAACACGTCCTCCGTTTCCACCTCCGCGACCGACTTGGCACCGATAATGGGGAAGGCCAGGCGCTTGAGGGAACTTGTCCATATGGTAGCGGCCCGTGGATCACGCCAACCGGGTGTCATCTCCTTGATGTAGCGCTGGGCCACCTCGGCAAAGGTGATGCCGGTTTCCTTGCGGTCCTGCGCCTTCTGCCTGCGCCGTTCGTCTATGGGGTCCAACCCATCCGCCATCTGATGCCGGGCCTCGGTCGCGCGCCTGCGGGCATCCGCCAGCGTGATGTTGGCCACCGAGCCGATTCCCATTTCCCGGCGCTTGCCCGTCACGGGGCTAGTGAAGCGGAAATACCAGGACTTGGCCTCCCCCTGGGCGACCAGCCACAGGCCGCCTCCATCCGCCAATGATCCGTCTTTCAGGGCGCTGACCTGCCGGGCTGTAAGCTGGTGTGGTGAAACCCGACTCATAACCTGGAGTCCCCCTCTTAAAACCCCCCTTAAAGACTGCGCCACGCAGAGTCGCACAGACACACAGGGAGACGGACTGTCTTGCAAAGTATTGATATCATAGCACGAATTTGCGTCAGACAGAACCGCCCGGAGACGCCAGATCGGTGGACCTCAGCTCCACCAGCCGCCTGCTCCAAGTATTTGCTTTTTCATGCAAAATTCGACTTATGGCAAAGTTTACACATCCCCTTTAAATTTCATGTTCCTGCGGCCGCCCGAGGCGCTTGGTCCGCTCTGCGGCACTATATATCGCTCCCCCATAAGCAACCGATCGTCGGTTATGCGGCCATTCCTGCCCCGGCCCTGCGCCGCGCCGCAACTTTGAAGCGCCCGGCCCGGATCTGGTCTGGTGGCTGAAATGACCGCTTGCTGACTGGTCTGGCAGTGTCAGGGCGGGTAAGCTTGCCGTGACTCCGCGCTGTCCCGGTCGGGACCGAACCCCATATGGTGGGGGAAGGAGCGGTGAAGATCGTGGCTGCACTTGACCTGTTCCGTGTCACTGGTGCCGCCCTGAAGCCTCTGGAGAAGGAAAAAACGATGCGTTACTCACACGGCATTTTCGCCTGTCTGACAGCGATCGGTGTTCTGACGTCATCAGCGCATGCACAATCCATGCCCGGCATGGGCAGCGCGGAAAACGCGATGGGCGGTATGAGCAGTGGTGGCATGGGCAGCGGGATGGGCAGTGGCATGATGAGCGGAATGCTGCCCAACGTCTCATCCGCCAGCAGTGGAAACATAGCGGGCGTTCTGAGCTACTGCGTGCAGAACAATTACCTGAGCGGCAGCGGCGCGACTTCCGCATTAAGTGGGCTGACCTCCAAGGCGGGCCTTACCTCGTCGAGCGATTATACATCCGGCCAGAAAGGACAGCTGCTGACGGGTGAGAGCAACCCGTTCTCCCTTTCCACACTCAAAAGCGGGCTGAAGCAGAAAGTCTGCAATATGGTCCTGAGCCGCGCGCAGAACCTTCTCTGACCTGTTTTCAATGCCTTGCCCCACGCGCCGCATGACAGGCGTTGGGGTGGGGCACCAAGGGCGGCAAAGCAGCAATGATCGCCGGGTGTTACAGGCCCGATCGTGAATTGCGCAGGGGCGACTCCGGAATCCTGAAAGCCGACGGGATCCGCGCGGGTGCAGGCATTCGGGGAATGATGCGGATTTCTACGATAACGATGGCTGTCCTGTGCACAGCAGGAACGGTTGCGCCCGATCCCGACCCGGCCGGCATTCTGTCGGTGGCGGGCGTAAGACATATTTGAAGGCTGTTTCAAAAATTCCGCTGCTGATGGACCGGCACCAAGCGGCCCCATCCGATGCCTAGGACCCGTGGCCGTGCCTATTGCGGCCGGCGTTCTTTTTCATCCAGCATAGAAGCTTTAGAAACAGTCTCTTACGCGTCTTTCTGGATCAGGCTGGTGCTGCGGCTATCGCGCGCATCAATCATGATGGTCGCTTTCTGATAGGTCGTATCCGTATATTCACGGGTTCGCGGATCGGGGGCGCCTGGGTCGCTATTCATGAGCTGAATGGCCAACCTTTCTATAAGGCCCAATTTTGTCAGGGGTCCGATGGTCATGCGTGCTGTTCCTCTGGACAAGCATAGTTAGAATTTCATGAAATGGATCGAACGCGTGGCTTGCAATCACTTCATATTATGCCCGAAGCGGATATTAAATTCCAACTTATAACGCTACCCCAACGGCGGAAACGCCGTTTTGTGATATCTCCGCACCACCTATACGCGACACCGACCGGTCATCGGCATTTGGTTCCGCCATCGGCCCAGAGCGGGTGAGCATTCACACCGATTTTGGCCCGGTTCCGGACCGGTCTGGCGTCATGTTTTCGTCAAACCCCTGCATTTCGCGCGCGCTATCCGGATAACAACAGCGTGCCGGGCAAAACCTTGCGTATCATCCCCCGGTCTTATCAGCGGGATGCCTATCCGCTGTAGCCAGCAGCCCGTGCTGGTTGCTAGCATTCCCCGCGGCGTGGACCGACACTGCAACCATGGGGATGACATAGCGGCGCATGGCTTCGCGACCTATCAAAACGGCATCGCTGTTCACTGCCGCGGGCAAGCGCGCTCTTATGGAAATATCGCAGCCCCAGCCTGGGTCTTTCGCCTGCGATGGCCTTTTTCCCGATGGCGCGCAAAGCCTGTTTCGCGCATGGCGCACCGCAGCAACGCCCCTTTACCGTTACACATTCGGACCCGCCGCGTTCGACCCCGCCCTGACCCTGTTCGGGTGGAACAACCTGCCGCTGCATGACACGCTCTATACCCAGCCCCAGACGGTTCTTGAACAGTTCGTGACGCAGGGAAAGGACCGTGTAGAGCATTGTCGTCGCACGGCATGGGCTGGTTTCGATCACTGGAGCGGGAATTACTATCATTGGGTGGCCCATACCCTGCCCGCATTACGCTATTTTCTGGATCATGCAGGGCGGGACGATGTTTTTCTTCTTCCACCCCTGACACGCTGGCAGGAGGACAGCCTGGATCTTGTGGGCCTGGAGCCCCATCGCCGCATGATGACCCGCCCCGGCACGCGCTATGAGTTCGAACGCGTGATCTATACGGATTTCATCCGGGGCAGGGCGGATTTTACCAGTTCGGGCATTGCGCGGCACGCTTATGCCAGCTTGCGTTCGGCCGTAAGTCCCCCTGCACCTGCAAAGCGCTTTCTTTTCATAGACCGGGGCGATGCGCCAAACCGCCATGTGCCCAACGGGGCCGAACTGACGGCGGCCTTCATGCAGCTTGGGTTTGAACGGGTGCACCCCGAACGGCTGAGCCTGCGCGAACAGATAGACCTGTTTGCCCAGGCAAGAATGGTCGCGGGCTTTCTGGGGGCGGGGCTTGCCAATATCGCGTGGTGCCAGGCCGGGGCCCTGGTTTACGAACTGGTGCCCAGCCACCACCAGAACCCGTGCTTTCTGGCCATGAGCATACAGGGCGGCCTGCAATACTGGGGTGAACTGGTGCAAACCGGCGTGCAGGGCCACGATCATACCAGCGCGGCCATGCTGGCGGCGGATACGGGCCGGATCATCGGCCATGCCCGCGTCCTTATGCACCGTGCCGGAACCGGCGGATGATACGCCCCGCAAACGGGCAGAGCGCTCTCGAACCGCCGTGGATTTTCGCTGCCGCCGCCGGGTTTACCGCAGACCTGCCTGCGCGAGCCTGAACTGCCTGACACTGCGGGCCAGGGCGCGCGCTTCCTGCCGTAGGTTCTGGGTGGCGGCACTTGATTCCTCGACCATGGCGGCATTCTGCTGGGTGCTGCGGTCGATACTGGCAATGGCCGTGTTGACATCGCCCAGGCTTTTCGCCTGGCTTTGGGACAGGGTTTTGATTTCCGTCACGAAATCCGCGATCGTATCGACCTGTCTGGAAATCTTGTCCAGCGTGACCCGTGTCCGGCCCACAAGGCGGACGCCATCGCTCACCTGCTGGCACGATACGGCAATCAGCTTTCTGATCTCCCTGGCGGATACGGCCGATCGTTGGGCGAGGTTACGGATCTCGGTCGCGACAACGCCAAAGCCGCGCCCGCTCTCCCCCGCCCGGGCCGCTTCCACCCCGGCATTGAGCGAAAGCAGGTTCGTGCGCAACGCGACTTCGTCCAGCAGGTCGACAATGGCGGACATCTGGGCCGATGATGTCTCGATCGCCTGCATGGCGCAGACCGCGTCCTGCACCGCCGTATCGGACTCACGCGTGGCCTGGCAGACCTGGGTGGCCGTGTCATGGGCGTTCAGCGTGATCCGGGCCGTCTGCTCGACCTCGGCTGTAACGGTGCTGAGCGCGGTGGCCGTGTGACCGATATCGGCCGCCTGGCGTTCCGTCCGCTGGGCAAGGTCATCCACCGCATGGGCAATTTCATCCGCGCCGGTTTCAATCCCTGATGCGGCGTTCGAAACCTGCCGGAAGGCCGTGGACAGCGCTTCGGCCGCGTCGTTGAAATTGGTGCGCAGGATTTCGAATTCCGGGTCGAACGGCGTGGTGAACCTGAAACCCAGATCCCCTTCGGACAGGGCTTTCAGCCCCGCGCGCAGGCTCTTGATAAGGGCTGTCTGGCTCTGCTCGCGCGCACGGGCTTCGGCCAGGGCTTTTTCACGGGCTTTTTCCGCCTCCTCCAGATAAACGGAAATAGCCAGATCGATATCGAGCAGCACGGCCTTGCACAGGCTGCCCAGCGCCTGCGGCAGTTCGGCTGCGCCGTCCCTGCCCCGAGCGGAGAAAAACGACGTGCGCGCAGGCATGGTTTGCAGTGCCGATTGCACAAGATGGTCGAGCACGATGGCGTAGCCGCCGATATACCAGCGCGGTTCCAGGCCGATATGGGCATGCACGGTGCCTATGGCGCGCACCTGCTTTGCGTAACTATCGCCGAAATTGGCGCTGGAAATGGTTTTCCAGTGATTGACCTGGGCCCCTTTGGCCCGCCCCATATGCTCGGGCGAGGAAAAGAAACGCAGCGTCTGCGGCGTTTTCCTGACCTGTTCGTAAAACTTGTCGAGTGCCTGTGGCAGTTCGCGATCGACCAGCCCCTTGAGCGAGCGCATGGCCCGGCACTGGTCCTGCTGCAAAAGCAGGAAATCGAGCCTGTCGCCCAGTTCGAGCAATGCGGCATCGGACAGGTGATTTTTCGGGTCGAATTTGACGACTGCCATGGAAGACATGCCCTTGCAGTGCGTGCGCGCATGCACGCGATCAGGAACGCTGTCTGTCCGTTATAGAGACGACAATCCTAAGATTTCCGAAAAATTGGCGCGGCCATGGTAATAATTGCGACACTGCAAAAAGCCCGCACCGCACCCACCGTCCGGCCGCCCTGCCCGACCGTATGGAAAAGAGGCATCCTTAACGCAGCGCGAGCGTTCTGCCTTCAAGAGCACGTGATGGGCGTGGTCATAAACATCATCCAAAGGCCACGAACATGGGGCGCGTAAGCAACAAGGTTGCGTTCGTCAGCGGGGCTGCCTCGGGAATAGGCAAGGCGGCCGCCTGTCTTCTGGCGCGGGAGGGGGCTGCCGTCGTCATTGGCGATGTCGACGAAAAGGACGGGCAGGAGGTTATTGCCGAAATCGAAGGACGGGGTGGGAAAGCCCTTTTCGTCACGCTGGACGTGCAGAAGGAAGAGGACTGGCAGGTCGCGATAGAGACAACGCTGCGTCATTTCGGTCGGCTCGACATCGCGGTGAACAATGCGGGGATCGTGTATGACGGCACGGTCGAGAGCACGAGCCTGGAAGACTGGCAGCGTGTGCAGTCCATCAATCTCGATGGCGTGTTTCTTGGAACGAAATACGCCATCGCCGCCATTTGCAGGCATGGGGATGGCGGGTCCATCATCAACCTTTCCTCCATCGGGGGGCTGGTCGGCATTGCCACGCGCGCCGCCTACAATGCCAGCAAGGGCGGGATCAGGCTGCTGACGAAATCATGCGCCCTGCACTGTGCGCAGGCGGGTTATAAAATCCGCGTCAATTCGCTCCATCCGGGCTATATCTGGACACAGATGGTCGAGGACCTGACCAGGGACGACGACCCTGCCCGCCAGAAAGTGATTGACCAGCACCCGCTGGGGCATCTGGGCTCGGTCGATGATGCAGCCTACGGAATTCTCTATCTGGCCAGCGACGAATCGAAATTCATGACCGGGAGCGAACTGGTGATCGATGGCGGCTACACGGCCCAGTAAGCCTTGCCCGATGCCTGTTTCGTCATGGAGCGGGATCATTTTTCCCGGTCCCGCCAGCGCGCTGCCTTGGGTGACGAGCCGCCTGACTTTCGTTTCAGTTTTTCAACCTTGTCATCCCCGTCAGGAACAGGGCACGGAGCGGCCCTGCATTCACGGCAATGCTAATCACTTGCATTACGGCGCAGCCGCCACCAGATGTGAGTGCGAGACGGGGGTTGCCAAACCTCACTATTGCGAATAATTATCATTTGTGATTAAAGACTCCACAGCTCCACGACGATCGAGGCCTTGTCCATGGTTGTATGTTCCTGCAATCGCCTGACGCATACCGATATCGAAAACGCCGTAGCCGATGGGGCAACCCGCCCGAAAGATATTTACGCCAAACGGGGCTGCAAGGCCCAGTGCGGCAACTGCGTGCAAGGTGTCGTGTGCCTGCTGCGTGAGGCCCGCAAGAAACACCTCCAGACGGCTGGCATCCTCGCCCAGCAGGTCACTGCCGCACCGCAGCCCGTCGCGCTGACCGCCTGACAGCGCGGGCCATTCGGCCTGCCTTTTGGGCTTGGAGCCTGTCGGAGTCGCCCTGCCTGTATGGATATCGCCACAGGGCCGATGCTTTTCTTCCCTGTATCGGCAAAAGGGTTCCGAGCGCCGGAATTGCACGGGGCGCGCGTTCCCTACAGGCCTGAACAGGCGGGAACAAACCCCGTAAAAAAGATCATCTTGCGCGAAAGATGCGGGTCTGGCACGGCTTGGGCATGAGCGGACATATTCTTGTACTCGGCGCAGGAGCGTGGGGCACGGCCCTGGCATTGCACGCGGCCCGCACGGGTGCGCGGGTGCAGGTCTGGGCGCGCACGGCATGCCCCCTGCCCTCCGGCGCGATGCCGAAACTGCCGGACTTTCCCCTTCCCGCTTCGGTCCATGTCAGTTCCACCCCACCTGTCGGGTCCTTTGACTGCGCGCTGGTGGCCATACCCACCCAGCATCTGGCCACGGTCCTCCCCCTTGTGCCGCAGGGCGTTCCGACAATTCTGTGCTGCAAGGGGATAGAGCGCGGCACCCTGGCCTTTCCGCTCGACATTCTGGCACGCATACGCCCCGATCTGGCGGGGGCGGTCCTGTCGGGGCCCAATTTCGCCAGTGAAGTGGCACGCGGCCTGCCGGCGGCGGCTGTTATCGCGGCTGGCGATCGCGCGCGCGCGGCCATGCTGGCGGACAGGCTCGCCACCCCCACGTTCAGGCTGTATGCCAGCCATGACTGTGCGGGCGTGCAGCTTGGGGGTGCCGCCAAGAACGTCATGGCCGTGGCTGCGGGCATTACCATAGGCGCGGGGCTGGGCGAGAACGCGCGCGCCGCCCTGATTACCCGCGGCCTTGCGGAAATGACACGGCTGGCCCTGGCACTGGGCGCGCAGGCCGCCACACTGGCCGGCCTTTCGGGGCTTGGCGACCTGCTGCTGACCTGCACGGGCAATGCGTCGCGCAATTATCAGATGGGGCTGGCCCTGGGCCGGGGCACCGCCACGCAGGACGCCATGGCGGCCCTGCCCGGCGTTGCGGAAGGTGTAACCACCGCCGAGGCCTTGCTGACACTGGCGCGCCAGCACGGGGTGGATGCCCCGATTACCGAATGTATCGCAGCTTTTCTGGAAGGGCGGCTGACACTGGCACAGGCCCAGGCGCGCCTGCTCGCCCGCCCGCTGAAAAGCGAGATCGACCCCGCCAAGGTGCCCTGACACGCGGCCCGACGTTTTTTCACCCCGGCTGTTTTTGCCCCCCGCTATCCCGGCAGGGCCACCCGCATGGGCGGGATGGTGGCATCCTTATCGCCGCAGGAATGCTCCCGCCCCCCTTGCATGCTTTCGGCCAGCCACCATTTTTAAAAGAAGGCGGGCATAGGGAACCCCGCCACCATAAAACCAATCAAGGAAGGCCGGGACCCATGACCAAAGCAAACGCCGCTGAAATTCATGTCAAGGAATATCTGGGCACGCCCACGGATTTGAACGCCGACAAAGTCAAGGCCGTCGCCACCGGGCTGACGCAGGTGCTGGCCGATGTTTTCGCACTTTATATCAAGACCAAGAATTTCCACTGGCATATGAGCGGACGCCATTTCCGCGACTACCACCTGCTGCTGGATGAGCAGAGCCAGCAGATTTTCGCCATGACCGACCCCATGGCCGAACGTGCCCGCAAAATTGGCGGCACGACGCTGCATTCGGTGGGGGAAATCTCCCGCATGACGAAAATCCTCGATAATGACGCGCTTTACGTCACACCTGAGGACATGCTGGCCGAATTGCGGGATGACAACCAGACACTGGTGCAACGCCTGCGCGCCGTGCATGCCCTGTGTGAAGACGCAAACGACGTGGCCACGGCAAGCCTGATCGAAGTGTGGATCGATGAAGGCGAACGCCGCACGTGGTTCCTGTTCGAAAGCACAAGACCCGTCTTCGGCCGTAACGACTGAACATTACCCCGGCCCTGCACGGGCCCTGTTCAGCAGGCGGGCGTTCCAGCGCCCGCCTGTTTTTTATTATGGCCCCCAATGCAGGCTGACCAGCCCCGCCCGATGGCAGTCCGTCCGGGCTACGCGGCAGCAGGCAGGCCGGGCTGCACGCACCGCGTGGCAATTCCCCGCCTGCCGCACAGGACTTTCAGGACGTGATGCTGACCTGCAAGCTTGGCAGGCCGTCAATGGCTGCGACAAGCTTGTCACCCGGCCCGACCTTGCCCACCGCGCGGGGCGTGCCGGTATAGATCAGATCCCCGGCGGCGACCTCGAACGCTGTGGACAGATGGGCGATGATTTCGGCCGGGCTCCAGATCATGTCGTTCAACTGCCCGTCCGATGCGGTAACGCCGTTGACCTCCAGATGGATCCGCCCGGTTGGCGGGTGGCCGAGCGTGGCTGCAGGCACGATGGTGCCGCAGGGTGCGGCATGGTCGAACGACTTTCCCGCCTCCCATGGCTGGCGTTTTTCCTGCGCCTGATTCTGCAAATCGCGGCGCGTCATGTCCAGGCCCACGGCATAGCCGTAAACATGATCGAGCGCCTGGGACGCGGGAATGTTCATGCCACCCGATTTCATGGCCAGCACAAGTTCGATCTCGTGCTCGTAATCATGGGTCAGGGTGGGGTACGGAATGGTGGCCCCGTTCTGGACCAGCATGTCGCGCGCTTTCTGGAAGAAAAACGGCGGCTCACGCGTGTCGTGGTTCAGTTCCTTGATATGGGCAAGGTAATTACGCCCCACGCAATAGATCCTGCGCACCGGGAACACACCATGTTCCCCCGCCACCGGCAGGGTGGGAACAGGAAGGGGCGGAATGACCAGCTCCGGCGTGGGCGCACATGCGGCGGAGCGGGGGGCGGCTGACGCACCGATCCGGGTGGACGCCATGGCCAGACCGGCAAGGCCCGCCACGCGCAGGCCGGAGGAAAGAAAGAGACGACGTGCAGGCATGACACGATCCTTCAGGCTGCCTGCGCCGTGCTGGACCTTCGCCACCCCGGAACAAGCGCCTGTTTATTGTTGCTTATTCCAAAAACACTACGCAGCAGCCAGCCGTTTTATCAATTAAATCCCGCGCCCGGCCGTCCGCAATTATTTGTGATAACAACAGGCATGGGCAGAGGCACCCGCCCGGACAAGCCCCGGCACATGGGCCCTGGCGGTGCGGGCTGCCTCCCGCCCCATGGCCTCTCAGGGCAGCCCGTCAGATCTTTTCGTTCCGCCCGAGTGGCGCTGAAAGATGCTTGGCCACCGCCAGCAGCACCGCTGTCAGGGGGGATGCGAACACAAACCCCCATATGCCCAGGAACGCGCCAAAAATGGTCTGGGACAGAATGGTGAGTGCGGGCGGCATGCTGACCGCGCGTTTCTGGATGAAGGGGGAAAGCACGTAACCTTCGAACGCCTGGACGGCGGCGTAGAACCCACCCACCATAAGGGCTTCACGCGGGCTGATGGACAACGCCACCAGCAAGGCCGGGGTCGCCCCTATGAACGTGCCCAGATACGGCACGAAATTGGCGGTGCCCGCCAGAAAACCCAGCGGCATGGCCAGCGGCATGCCCAGAAGGGACAGCCCGCCCCATGTCAGCAGGCCGATCAGGGTCATGTCCAGCATCTGCCCCGCCACCCAGGCAGAAAGCGTATGGGCCGCGGTCAGCAGCACCGTATGCATGACGGAGCGATAGGCCACCGGCGTGACCCGCAAGACGCCATTGGCATAGAGATGGGGCGACAGCGCGAAATACACCCCGGCGATGATAATCACCACCACCGTGCCGACGGACCCGAAGGTAGAGGTCAGCACATTGGTCATGGACCCGGCAAAATCCATGCTGCTGGACCCGCTATTGCCACTGCCCGCCGCGCCGTCCGGCCCCTGGTTGCCACCCAGCACCTTGGGCAGGTGGTCGAGAATGGCATGGCCGAGCGGTTCTGTGTTCAGGGTTGCGTGCAGGGCGTCACGCTCGGTCTTGAGGGCGACATGCAGGTGCGCCACCTGGCCCATCAGTTCCGGGCCGGACACATGGACCACCAGCACCGCCCCCACCACAAGCCCCATGACGAGCATGAGCACCGACGCCCATTGCGGCCCCCGCGTCACGCGCGAGATGATACGCGCCGCCCCGTGCAGGCAGACCGCCACCAGGATGGAGGCGAACACCACCATGACCACCCCGCCCCCCGAACTGATGAACAGCACGGAGGCCACCACGGTCACGATCAGCACCGTGAGCCGGTAAAAGCGCTTCGCCAGCGCCTCGATATCCCGCATGGTGGCTGCCAGATCGCCGATCTGTGCGGTATCGGGCCCCGGCACACCCCCAGGGGTGGCCCCAAAGGGGGCTCCCGCTGCACTTGGCGGGGCGTCGCCGTCCTCCGCACTGGCAGCTTGGGCGGGGTCGTCCCCTACGTCGTAGCCCCGGGAAACGTCACGCATGGAATGTCCTTCTTTCTGCCCGTTACGCGTGCCGGTTCCGCACTTTTGCCGATGCGCGGCGCACAAGCCCGTGGTACAATGCCGTTCTATTCCGTTGTGGGGGAAAACGCGGGGCCCGGCATCCCTTATTCACGCAACACATACCTGCACCCTGGTCTTGCAACACATTCTTGCACCTGACTAAAACACCACGATATAGCATAGGTCCGATCAGGCCCGGCGGCCCCGCTCGCGGGGATGTGTTCGCCCGGCACACACAGCAAGATGGAAGATCGTTGTCTGAACCGCTTTCCAGTCGCCGCCCAGCGCTGCGTATGACGCGTCCCGACAAATCCGCCCGACCGCTGGATATGGCCAATCCGTGCCTGCATGGCCGCAAGCGCCGGTGTGGCCGACCGACATCCCACGATACGGAAGAACTGGACCAGTACCTGCTGGAAATCGCGGCCGGGCTGTTCGTACAGCACGGCTATGCCGGGACCTCCATCGACCAGATCGCGCGCAAGGCCTCGGCCAGCAAGCAGACACTCTACCGCCGCTACCCCTCCAAGGAAGCGCTGTTCGTCGCGGTTATCATGGACCTGACCAGTTCGCTGCTCCAGGCCATGGCGGATATATCGCTCAAGGACCCGCTGGAGGAACTGCGCCAGATCAGCTTCCTGAAGCTGGAATTCAGCCTGCGCCCCGAAGCGCTGGGCATCTACCGCATCCTGATCTCGGACGGGCACCGCCATCCGTCCCTGCTGCGCCAGGTGGTGGAAGCCATAGGCGAGCCGTTTCACAATGCGTTTATCCGCCTTTTGCGCGCGGCCGAGGAACAGGGACAGATCGAACCCGGCCATGCGGATGACACGACCGCCCGCCTGCTGACCGGCATGATCACCGGCTGGCCGAAGGATAACAGCCTGTTCGGGGAAGAAACGCTGGAAACATGCGCTGACCGGGTGGCCTATTTCGACCGCGCTTGGAGTTTTTTCCTACGCGCGGTAGGCGGCAAGCCCCGCACTGCGGACACGCCGCCAGGCTGACCCTGCCACGCCCGGGCATATGGCCTTTCGGCCCCCGAGCAAGGGGCTTGGGCTTGGGCTTTCAGGCAGCGCCCTCCGCCGGCCGGAAATCCAGTGCCAGGCCGTTGATACAATAGCGCTCACCCGTGGGGGGCGGGCCGTCGGGGAAGACATGCCCCAGATGGCCGCCGCAGGCCGCGCAATGGGCTTCCGTGCGCACCATGCCGTGGCGTGTGTCACGCGCTGTGGCCACCGCCCCCGGTTCCGCCGCCCAGAAAGACGGCCAGCCGCTGCCGCTGTCATATTTGGTGGCAGAGCGGAACAGCAATGCGCCGCATCCCGCACAATGATACGCACCTTCGCGTTTTTCGTGGTTCAGCGGGCTGGAGCCAGGATATTCCGTGCCGTGTTCACGCAATATCCGTTCCTGCTCGGGGGTAAGTGGTGCGCGCGGCCCGCATCCGGCGGGGGAGCAACTGGTGTTCATGGGTTTCTGCCTCATGCTGGTGGCCATGGCCCGCCACCGGCCCATGGCACAGCAGGCTGGGCCGACCCTTGCTTTGCTACAAACAGCATTAAGCCCGTTCCGGTTCCGTTTGAACAGGCCTATCATGCCCGCCATGCCCCTGCCCCGTGTCGTCCCCACCCAATGCGCCGCCCCCTGCCCCGACCTGTGCCCGAAACCGTGCCCTGACCCGTGTCCGGCTGGGGCAATGCGGGCATGACGCTGGTCGACCTTGTGGTCATGGCCGCCTACCTGGCTGGCATGCCCGCCCTCTCGCTTGTTCTGGCCGGTCGTTCGCCTTCGGCCCATGCCTACCTGGAAGGGCACAAAGACCTGCCATGGTGGGCGCTATGCCTTTCCCTGGTCGCGACCGAGACATCGACCCTGACCCTGATCAGCGTGCCCGGTGTGGCCTATGGCAGCGGCATGGTGTTCAGCGGGCTGGCCCTGGGCTACCTGCTGGGCCGCGCCATTGTGGCATGGCGGTTCCTGCCCCTGTACCAGCAGGGGCGGATGCTCAGCGCCTATGACTGGCTTGGCCAGCGTTTCGGCCCCGGGCTGCAACGCGCGGCGTCGGGCACGTTCCTGATCACACGGCTGCTGGCCGAAGCGGTGCGGCTGTTCGCGGGCATGCTGCCGCTGGCCGCCATTCTGGACGCCATGCACGTGAATGTGCCCAAAGCCGCAGTGCTGTGCACCATCATGGGGGTGACGCTGCTTTACACATTGCGTGGCGGGCTGCGCGCGGTTGTCTGGTCGGACAGTATCCAGTTCGTGCTGTACCTGCTGGGTGCGGGCATTTGCGCGGCCCTGCTGTGGCACGCCGCCCCCGCCAACACGCTGGCCCTGCTGGGGGCGGCGGGAAAATTCCAGCTTTTCACCCACCACACCCCGCCCTTTACCAGCGCCTTCACGCCCCTTGCGGCCATAGGGGGCGGGGCCGTGCTGTCCCTGGCGTCACACGGGACCGACCAGCTTATGGTCCAGCGCGTTCTGGCCGCGCGCAGCCTGCGCGATGCCCGGCTGGCCCTGATGGGCAGCGCCGTGGGGGCGGGCCTATTGTTCACGCTGCTCTCGGGCGTTGGGGTGCTGCTCTGGGTGCATCATGGCGGGGTATCCGCGCAGGCCGCGGGGTTCAGCACGCCGGATGCGATTTTCCCCGCCTATATCGCGCAGGACCTGCCCGCCGGGCTGCGCGGGTTGCTGGTGGCGGGTATTCTCGCCGCCACCATGGGCTCGCTCTCCTCCACCCTGTCGGCCATGACGGCCGCCACGGTGGGTGATTTCGCGGCCCCCTGCCGGGCTTTTGCTGCGCGGTTGAATATCTCCGCGCTGCGCTTTGCGCAGCTTGTCACTGTTGTCTGGGCCGCAGGACTATGCGTGTGTGCCGGGCTGTTTGCGCAGGGCAGCCAGTCCGTGATCATGCTCGGGCTTTCCATTGCCGCCTGCGGCTATGGGCCCATACTGGGCAGCTTTGTCGCGGGCATGCTCATACCCCGCCTGAATCAGGCCGATCTGCTGCCCGCCTTCTGCCTGAGCGTGCCGCTGATGCTGCTGGCCATGCAGATGTTGCACCCGTACGGAAAACCGCTGGCCTTCGCCTGGCTGATCGTGCTGGGCATGGCAACCCTGTTCGCGCTGGCCCTGACAGGTTATGCCATAAGGCAGACACGCCATGCCCCCCGCTGACGGAGCCCCCGCTTTATCGATGACGCAGCCCCCCGCCCGAACTGAAACGCTGGACCCCCGCTACGACAGCCTGGACCTGTGGCCGACCGGCACTGTGCTGTCCGCCCTGCTGGAAAGCCAGTTAGATGCCGCAGCCAGCGTCAAGGCAGCCCTGCCGCAGCTTGAAGCCGCCATTGCCGCAGCCCTGCCCCGCCTGGAACGGGGCGGGCGTCTGTTCTATGTGGGCGCGGGCACGTCCGGACGGATCGGGTTGCAGGACGGGGTGGAGCTTATCCCCACCTATGGCTGGCCGCGCGCGCGCCTTGTCCTGATGCTGGCCGGTGGCGATGCCGCCCTGTTCAGCCCCGTGGAAGGGGCGGAGGATGACGAGGCCGAAGCCACGCGCGCCATGGCCGCCCACACCCCCACGCCCAACGACGTGGTCATCGGCGTGGCGGCCAGCGGGGGCACGCCTTATACCTGCGCGGCCCTTGCCTGCGCCCGCGCGCAGGGCAGCCTTGTGATCGGCCTGTCATGCAGCCCCGACACCCGCCTGTTGGCTGAAAGCGACTGCCCGGTCCTGACCCTGACGGGGGCGGAGGTCGTGGCGGGCTCCACCCGCATGAAGGCGGGCACGGCCCAGAAAATTGCGCTCAACCTGCTCTCCACCACGTTGATGATCCGGCTTGGCCATACGTGGCGGGGCCAGATGGTGGACATGCGCATTGTCAACGCCAAGCTGGTGGCGCGGGCCCAGCGCATGGTGCGCCACCTGAGCGGATGCACCCAGGACCAGGCCGTGGCCGCATTGCGGGATGCGAGCGGCAGCATCAAGCTGGCGATCCTGCTGCGCCACGGGCTGGATGCGCCACAGGCCCGCGCGCTGCTGGAACTGTGCGGCGGCCACCTGCGCGCGGCCCTGGACAGGCTGGCAGCGCGGAATACCGTGCCCACCGCCCCAAAGCCTGAAGCATGACCGCCAGCCCCACCGACCCCACTGGCCCGGGCCACGCATCGGGCACCGGTAGCGCCATTAACGCCGGCCCGGGCGTGGACATGGGCACCAAAGCCAGTTCCAGCACGGGTGCGGCGACCAGCACCCCGAATGGCGCCCCCAGTGACGTCACCAGTGGCACCCCCGATAGCACCGTTCCCGACACCATTCTGGCCATCGATGGCGGGGGCACCCATACGCGCGCCGTGCTGCTGACGCGCGATGCCGGCGTGCTGGCCCATGCCAGCGGGCCGGGCTGCAACCCGTTCGACCGACCGGAATGGGCGCAGAACCTGCACGACCTGCTGCACCGCATGCGCCACCCTGCCCTGCAAGCCGCGACACTGGGCATGGCTGGCTATGACGCGGCACGCCCATCCTCCGCCGAGCAGGAACAGGTCGCCCGCGCGGGTCTTGCAGCACCCGTGGGCGGGGCTATCCGGTTGTGGCTGGAAAACGATGTGGAAACCGCGCATCGCGCCGCGTTCGGTGGCGGGGCGGGGGTTTTCGTGCTGGCGGGCACGGGGTCTGTGGCCATGGCGCGCGGGGCCGGGGGGCAGATTGCCCGTGTCGGCGGGTGGGGCTGGCTGCTGGGCGATGAAGGGGGCGGATACTGGATCGGCCGCAAGGCCCTTGGGCATGTCACGCGTTTTCTCGACGGGGCCGCACGCCGCGAAGCTGCGTTCGCCACCGCCCTTTTGCACCGGCTGGGCCTGCCTGCAACGGGCGATAACGCGGCTGACGCGCTGCGCGAATGGGTGCGGACCCGTGCGCACCCCCGTTCGGCCATGGCGGCACTGGCCCATGTGGTGGACGATCTGGCCCATGCGGGCGACATGCAGGCCACCGCCCTGCTGCAACGCGCGGGCACCCACCTGGCCCGGCAGGCCCGGCTGGCGGCAAGCCGTGTCACCCCCACCACCGGACATATGCCGGAACATACACCCGTTGTGTGGAGTTATGGGGGCAGCGTGATGAACAGCCTGACCGTGCGCCACACCGTAGCCGAGCATTTGGGTGCGGCCCCCCTTCCCCCCGCCCTGCCCCCGCTGGGAGGGGCCGCCCTGCGTTCGGCCGAACTGGCAGGCTGGGCATGGGACGAAACCTGCCGGGCCCGGCTTGGCAACGCGCTGGCGCGTATTTTCCCCGCAGATGGACAAACCAACGCATGACCCGATCCCCTGCCCCACCGCATGCCGCCTGCACGCCCTTGCCGCCCCCCGGGCCCGCATCCCGCGCGCGGGGGCAGCACCGTTCGGGGCAAGCCCGGCGGGATTTGCCCTGCCCCACGCGACCGGGGCTGCGGGGCTGCTGGCGGGCGCTGCTCATGACGGCGTTGCTTGTGGCGGGGGCTGGCACACAGGCACACGCCCAGAGCACGGCCCCTACGCCCGAAAATACGGACGCGCCCAAAACTGCTTTCCTTATCAATTCTTTTACGCAACCATCCCCCCTGCCCGCCCCCGCTGTCCTGCATGCGGATGGCGCGTCCTTCACCTTGGCCGACAACATCGCCATCGACTGGCTCAGCCCGCAGACCCCTGCACTGGCCCAGGCGGTTGCGCGGTTTGAACACAGGCTGGAGACACTGGCCGGCCGCCCGCTGACATTCACCCAGGCCGCCAGGGATACACCCGGCTTTACGCTGCATATCGGTTACGAAAAAAACGCGCCCTTCCCCAGCCCCGCCATGCGCGAAGGCTACAAACTGCGCGTAGCACCCGATGGTATTACGCTGAATGCGCAGGAACCCGTAGGCGTTCTGCGGGGGCTTGTAACCGTCTTGCAGCTTGTCCGGCAGGGAAGTGACGGGCCGATCATGGCACAGGCCAGCGTCGAGGACGCACCCCGCTTTGCATGGCGCGGGCTGATGCTCGATGTCAGCCGCCATTTCATGAGCATGCCCGCCCTCCTGCGCCAGCTCGACGCCATGGAACTGGTCAAGCTTGATGTTCTGCACATTCATTTTTCAGATGGCGCGGCCTTTCGCGTGCAAAGCAGGCGCTACCCGCTGTTGCAGGATATCGGCAGCCACGGCCAATTCTATACCCAGGACCAGATCCGCGACCTTGTAGCGCAGGCCGCTTTACGGGGTATTCGCATCGTGCCGGAATTCGACACGCCGGGCCATACATTCGCGCTTTTGCAGGCCTATCCGCGCTACGCCGCCATCCTGCCCCTGAACACGACCGACCGGGCGGAGATCAACCGCGCGGCACTGGACCCCACCAAGCCCGAGACACTGGCTTTCGTGAACGCGCTTTATACGGAAATGGCCGCCCTGTTCCCCGACCCGGTCTTTCATATCGGGGGGGATGAGGTCGTGGCCCGCCAGTGGCTGCAGGCCCCTGCCATCGTGGCCTATATGAAAAGCCACGCCTTGGCGACACCCGCCGACCTGCAAGCCGCCTTTACCCGCCAGGTGGCCCGCTTCCTGCACGCCCACGGCAAGACCGTGATGGGGTGGGATGAAGTACTGGCGGCCGACACCCCGCCCGACACCATTATAGAAAGCTGGCGCGGCCCCGCCCATACCGCCCAGGCCACGCAGCAGGGCCACCCCACCGTGGTGTCGGGCCCGTATTACCTGGACCGGCTTCTGCCCGCGCAAGCCTATTACGACACCGATCCGTTCGACACCCGCAAGGACGCATCCGAAGCCCAGGCCGCCGCCCAGACCACGGGGCCGGGTGGCACCATCGCCGCCCCGCCGCCGGACAAGGCAGACGATGCCCCCGTGTCCCCCCTGTCGGACGAGCAGAAAAGCCATGTCCTGGGGGCCGAAACCGCCCTGTGGGCCGAAGTGGTGTCCGAAGACATGCTTGATGCGCGGCTGTGGCCCCGTGCCGCCGCCCTGGCCGAACGGTTCTGGTCGGCCCCCGCGCGGTGCGAGAGTGCGACACTCGCCCCCCGGCTTGCCATCCTGCGCGACGAACTGGACGTGCTGGGCCTGCACGCGGCATCGGGCCCGGCGCGCATGCTGGCCCGCCTGGCCCCCGGCCAGACGGAGGCCGCCGCCGTACTGTTCGATGTGGTTTCCCCCGTCAGGAACTATGCGCATAACCACGAGTTCCTGCAGATCCGGCACAAGCAGCAGGCGATGCTCCAGGCATTGGGAACACCGGCCGATATCGCCAGCCCCGACAGCTTCACCGCCGATGCGTTCAATGCGGAGGCCGCCGCCTATACCCAGGGCATGATGGAACTCAAGCCCGACCTGGAACGCTCCCTGACCCTGTGGGCCAATAACGATGCCGCCTTCATGCGCGATGCCGCCCATAACCCCGCCCTGGCCGAAGCCATACCCGCCTCCGCCGAACTGGCGGCACTGGCGCGCGCGGGGCTTGCCGCACTGGGTGTGGAGCGCACGCCCGGCTGGCGCGAAAATGCGCGCGAAACGCTGGACCATGCGCGGGCCGAAATCGCGGCCTCGGCCAGCATCCATGTCGTGACCAACGCGACGCAACCACCCGGCGACCTGATCCAGCGCATCGTCCCCGGCGTGGCCCAGCTTGTCGAACAGGCCGAACGCTAGAAGCCGGTTCCTGGTCCTATCACGCCGGCTCCCTGGCCGGTCTTTCGGGTGAGCAAAGGTTGCCATGACAGATTTGGGACGTGAAAGTTTCAGTTGCGATGTGGCCAACCGAATTTGGGACTGGTCCACCCGAAATGATCATTTGCAACACACCGTCGGTACCAGACCGTTCAAGGAGTACGTGGCCTGGAAAATTCCCCTCGGATTACCCGGGCTTGACTGCACATACGCCAATCGCGCAGCACTGTATTTTTGCGCGGAACGCATGGTTTCAAAAATGATGACTATATCAAGAATTTTTCATAAATATAATTCCTTGAATCGCGTTTACAGCCTCATGACTTATCCTAATATGCTGGGGTCGGAAGTTGGAATTTGCTTTTCGGACTGCACATGGCAAAAATTGCTTTACAGAAATATAAACACTGAAAATTATATCGAAAAGACGGAGCGACAGGAACGATCTCTTCACACAGATTTCGGCCTATCCGCTCCTGATTTTTTCTCCACATTGTCTTTCCGCCACTGGATCGAGGACCGGGACGAGCATATCTCGTTCCAGGGCGGATTCCATATAATATGGAAAGACATTTAAAAATAAATCAATTTTCCAAATAGAAAAATCCGCGGCTTTTACCGGGTCTGGTCTGACGGATCGGTCGTACACAGATCCCACGGGACGAAGGCGCCGTCCACCCGGCGGGAGGTCACGCCGTAGGTTTGCCGCACCATGGCATCCGTCAGGTGGGCGGGGGCAAGCTGGTGCAGGATATGGCCGTCCTTCATCATGATCAGCGTGTCGCAAAAGCGGGTGGCCAGCAGCAGGTCATGCAGCACGACCACCACGCAGCGCCCGCTGGCCGCAAGCCCCGCGAACACCCCCATGACAGCCAGGGCATGGGCCGGGTCCAGTGCCGCCACCGGTTCGTCTGCCAGCAGGATGGGGGTTTGCATGGCCAGGGCACGCGCCAGCATCAGCCGCGCGCGCTCCCCGCCTGAAAGCTGGTTGGCCAGGCGGTGGGCCAGCCCGGTCAGGCCGACCTTGTCCAGCGCCTGGGTCACCGCCAGGTGGTGCAGGGCTTGGGCCGGGCTTTCGCCGTAGGGCAGCCTGCCCAATGACGCCACCTCGCGCACGGGCATAGGGGGCAGGGTCGGCATGTCCTGGGGCATATAGGCCAGGTGCCGCGCGCGCCGCGCCAGCGTCATGCCGGCAAGCCCTTCCCCCATGCACGATACCTGACCGGCACCCGGTGCAAGCAGGCCTGCCGCAATACGCAGCAACGTGCTTTTGCCTGCGCCATTGGGCCCGATAATGCCCGTGACCCGGCTTGCGGGAAAAGCCGCACTTACATGCGAGAGCAGGGGCGTGCCACCGACCGCGTAGGAAATATCGTCCGCCATCAGCATCAGAGCATGTTCCGTTTTCTGAACAGGATAACCCGGTGGAAAAATACCGGGGCACCCACCAGCGCCGTGACAACGCCCAGATGCAGTTCCGCCTGGCTGGCCAGCAGCCGCACGCCCAGATCGGCCGCCAGCAACAAGGCAGCCCCCCCAAGGCAGGCGGGCAGCAACAGGCGCGATGGCCGGTGCCCAGCCAGCGGCCGCAGCAGATGGGGCACCACCAGCCCCACAAACCCGATCGCCCCGGAAACCGCAACACACGACCCCACGGCAATGGAGGTGCCAAGGACCACGCGCATCTGCACGCCCGAAGCCCCGCCCAGCCTGAAGCCGAGGCTGGTTGCAACGTCTTCCCCCATGGTCAGCGCGTCCAGCGCGCGGCCGGTGCCGAACATGAGCGCCATGCCCACCCCCACGCCGGGCAGGGCCAGGGCGGCATCGGTCATGGTGCGATCGGTCAGCGAGCCCATCAGCCAGTGCGAAATTTCAAAAATCGCATAGGGGCTGGGCACCAGGTTGAGCACCAGTGCGGTCAGCGCCGCGGCAAAACTGCTTAACGCCGCCCCGGCCAGCAGCAGCACAAGCGGGCCGCCGCGCCCCACCAGCACGACAAGGACAAGGGCCGCCACCAGCGCGCCCACCAACCCGCCAAGGGGCAGCAGCGGGGCCGCAAGCTGGAACAGTCCCGTATAGAACACGCAGACAGCACCCAGGGCGGCACCGCCGGATACGCCCAGCAGGCCGGGATCGGCCAGGGGGTTGCGCAGGTAACCTTGCAGCACGGCGCCGCAAAGCCCCAGCGTGCCGCCCACCATAAGGGCCAGCACCGTGCGCGGCAGGCGAAGCTGGCCCAGCACGATAGCCCCGACACTCGGCTTGCCACCCAGCCAGTCGGCCAGGGCCGCGGGAATATCGAGCGTGCTTTCCCCCCATAGCAGCGACGCCACCGCCAGCAGCGCCACCACCACGGCCAGGCCGCCATTGAGCAATGCGGGTGGCACGGGTTTGAAAGATGCGCGCGTCATGGTGCGGTGATCTCCCGGGTCGGAGCGGTGGGGGGCGCGATGGGAGGCGCGATGGGAGGCGCAGTGAGGGAAGCAATGGGGGGCTGGGCGCTGGCGGTCAGTGCATCGCGGGCATGGCGCAGGATGGCCAGCGCGTCCAGCGTCTGTGGCAGGGCGCACAGCCAGAGCTTTTGCGGCACGTCCACCACATGCGGCGGGGGGAAGGCGGCCAGCAGAACGGGGTTTTCCAGCATGCCCTGCGCCAGCGAATAACCCGGCCCCGACGGGTTGCGCACCAGCAGCTCCGGCCGGTGGTTCAGCAGCACTTCCAGCGGCACACGCCCGCTGGCGGATGGCAGGGCCATGACTGTTGCGAAATTGCGCAGCCCTGCGCGCATGAGCACGTCATCCAGCAGGCTGCCCCTATGCACGACAAGCCCATTGGCTTCGTAAATGACGGCAACCGGGTCCGATGGCGTGGGCGCCCGCGCCAGTTCCGCCAGACGCGCGGCAAAGGCCGCAGCCAGGGCCTGGCCCCGTTCGGGGTGGCCCACAGCCCGCGCCACCAGCATGATCTGGCGCCCGACATCCGCCAGGGAGGATGCGGGCGGCAAGGTCGTCACGTTCGCACCGACCTGCCTTGCCGCACTGACCGCAAGCCTGGCCGTGAAATCGCCCGCAAGTACCACGCCCGGCCGGGCGGCTAGAACGCTCTCGGCGGTGGTGGGTAACACCGGCACCGCGCGGGCCCGTTCGCACAGGACAGACAATGTGCAGTCCCGCGCCAGCGCGCTCAGCCCGACAATATCGGCCCGATCGGCCAGCATCAGGACCAGTTGATCGGTACACAGGTTAAGGGAGGCAACACGGCGGCGGCCCGCACCCTGCCCCGCCCCGCCGGAACCGGGCACCACCTGAACCGAAGGGGGCTGAACAGGCGCGACACCGGGTCCGGACACCGCCCCGACCATGGGGGCCGGAACAGGCAGGCCTTGCGCATTGGCCCGCGCATGGCCTGCCACGCCCAGGGCCAATGGCAGGGCCAGCAGCAACCCGCCCCCCACGGCACAAAGCCCGCCCAGAACGCCCCGCCCCGATGGCCCAAGCCCTGGCGCGACCGGTGCCCGAACAGCGCGAGCACAAACGGATGGGGGCGAAAGGAGGGCTCGGGCAGAACCGGGCCGGGCCTGCCCACTTGCCGCGTCTGGCCTGGACGCGTCTGGCCCGGAAAGGCTGCGGCCTGTCGCCCTTATCGCGGCGCGAGGTGACAGGCCGCACACCATCAGTAGCTGAGCGTTACGCCGCCATAGCCCGCGCGGCCTGGCTGCAGGTAGCCCACCGGGTTTTCATACTGGCGGTTGAGCAGGTTGTCCGCCCGGGCGTACACGCTCACATAGCGGTTGATCTTGTAATTGGCGGCAAGGTCGATCGTCATGTAGCCATGGCCCTTGGCGCAGGTGCTGCAATACCCGCTTGCCCCGGCAATGACGGGTGTGTCGCGCCAGCCACTGACATACAGGATATTGCCCGAAAGCGTGAAATCCTGAACCGGGGACCACGTGGTGTTGAAGTTGAACTTGTGCTGGGGAATACGCTGCAACATCTGCCCCGTGCTGGCGTCGCGCGCATGGGTCCAGGTGTAGTTGAGGTTGAAATCCAGCGTCTTGAGCGCCTTCCAGTCTAGGAACGCCTCCACCCCGTACATGCGCGCGCGGGCCACGTTGGCGTAGGAATAGGTGGAGTAATAATAGCCGCTGCTGGACACGTCATAGGCGGTGGTGGACTGGATCAGGTTGCGTTCATGGCTTTCATACCATGTTGCGCCAAAATGCAGGCGGTCCGCAGCCAGTTTCTGCTCGATCCCGACGTCATAGCCGATCAGGCGTTCGGCCCGCAGGGCCCTGTTGCCCAGTTCGGCATAGCTGGGGCCGATCTGGTTGCCGAACAACTGGTACAGCGACGGGCCATGGAACCCCGTGCCGCCACTGGCCTTGATTACCGTGCCCGTGCCCGGCACATGGATGGAAGGAGCCACGCGCCATGTCAGGTAATTGCCGTAGCGGGAATTGGCGTCGTAGCGGATATTGGCAGCTCCATACAGGATATGGTTCCAGTTGCCCTGGTACTGCCCGTACCCCGCCGTTGTATCCATGCCCACACTGGTGCTGAACGGGGTTGCGGTGCCCGACGTATCGCCCTGGTTGGAACTGAACCATTCATGAAAATGCTCGGCCCCCACAAGAAGCGTTCCGTAGGTCTTGAGATCCACCGTGCCGTGCCAGTCCACCTTGATCCGGCTTGAACGGTAATAGGTGGGGTCCCATGCCAGGGGACCGCCATCCACGTCGGTCCCGGCTTCGGTCCAGCTACGCCGCGTGGTCATGTAGCCCAGGCCAAGAACCTGGTCGAACCTGCCCCCGAACGAGGAAAGATGCGCCGTGCCGCGCACAATGGCTTCGTTCTGCGTGGTTTTTTCGCTTTCCGTCCCGGCCATGCCGTATACCTCGTCCATGAGGTCATAGGCATTGTAGGTATGGTAATTGCTCTGGACCAGCCGGGTTGTCAGGCCAAGGTCGAAATGATCGGTCACGTCGTAGCCCAGGCGGATATTGGCCGAGCGGTTGTCGTTGCGATCGCCCTGGCGGCGCTGCGCGCGGGTCGCGCCGAAATAGCGGTCGATATAGGCCGGAACGCCATGGAAACCATCCAGCCGGTAATGCGAGAGTTCGACATTGTAGTGGAACCGCCCCGCACTGCCGCGCGCCCCGATAACCTGGTTGAACGTGCCGTAAGATCCCCCTTCGATCCGCACGAAAGGCGTGAACCGCCCCTGCCCCCGTGCTGTGGTGATGTCGATCACGCCCGCCATCGCATCCGCCCCGTACAGCCCGCTTTGGGGGCCGCGCAGGATTTCCATCCGCCCGACGCCATCGGTCACGAACTGGGCGGCGTCGAACATGCCGTTGGGCTGGCTGCCGTCATTGATGTCCATGCCGTCAAGGCGGACCTTGATTTCGTTCGAATTGTTGCCGCGCATGAAAATGGAGGTCGTGCCCCCGAAACCACCGGTCTGCACGACATTCAGCCCCGGCTGGCGTGCCAGGATATCGGCAAAGCTGCGCCGCTGCTGTGTCTGGATCTGTTCTTCGGTGATGACGGTTATGGCCGTGCCGATTTCATCCACGCCGATCGGCCTGCGCGCGGCACTTACGGTCATGCTCTCGGGTGACACATCGGTATTGCGCGACAGCACGGGCAGCGCCGCCGCGGCACCGGACGGCGGCACGGCGGGGGCATGCGCTGCAAGTGTGGATGGCGTGGGCGCTGTGGGCCGGGTGTTGGCAACACCCGGCCGCGCGGGGGTGGCTGGCCCCGCCGGCGCGGCTTTCGGGGCCGCGATGGTGCGGGCATTCTGTCCGGCGGATGAAGTAGCGGAAGCAGCGTGGGCCACGCCGCAATCCAGTGCGAGAACGGAACCGGTCAACAGAAACAAACGAAACGTCATGATAGGGCAGCCGCAAGACAGAGCGTCGCCACGAGACCTGGCGGGCGATCCTGCGCGCGCCATCGCACCTGCACGCGCTACGCGATCCCTGACCCGACCTGCCGACACCCCCCGACCGACATGCCCCGTTTGCAACTCCATATGATGGCAGGTCTCCTGGCTTGCGGTTTGGCGTTCCACCACCCCTTCCCGGAAAGTGCCTTCCAGTGGGTCCGCTGCGTTGAACAGCGGAGAAACGTGGAACATGCCGCTTACAGTTGCGGGGACAGCCCGGGCATGGGGCGAAAGCCGCCCGCACCCGGTTCCCTTTTCATTCCCTGACGGGAAACCATCATGCGATGGTGCTTTATAGGCTGGCGCCAGCCTGTGCAAGGGTCAAAGCCGGGATGCAGCCCCCTTCGGCCATTGCCGGAACGCCACGGCAAAGCTAACGCTGGATAGGCTGCCCGCACCGCAAGACCGGTCCTGCCACACACCCCGACACCAGCCCGACACAGGCGAGGAGAGACATCCTTCATGGCTTCCAACCGCTATTATTCCGGGCCCCCGAGCGATCATTTCGACGGCCAGCGTTTTTTCAACCCCGGCCAGGACCGCAAGGGGCATTCCCTGCGCGATATCTGGCAGTGGAAGCGTACCGCCAAACCCGCGAAATGGCCGCAGCACGTCCCCCTGGCCCCCGCAGTGCCCGAAAAGCGGGTGGAGGGCATACGGATCACCATGGTGGGCCATGCTTCCCTGCTGGTTCAGGTCGCAGGGCTGAATATCCTGACCGACCCTGTCTGGTCCAAGCGCGCGAGCCCGTTCACCTTCATCGGCCCCAGGCGGGTCACGCCACCGGGCATTGCCTTTCACACCCTGCCGCCGATCGATGCGGTACTGGTAAGCCATAACCATTACGACCATCTCGACACCGCTACGCTCAAGCGGCTGCATGCGGAGCACGCGCCCCTGATCGTCACGCCGCTGGGCAACGATACGATTATCCGCAAGGCCGTGCCGGGCGCGCGGGTCCAGACCCGCGACTGGGGCGAAAGCCTGGACGTGGGCAATGCCACCATAACGCTGACCCCCGCCAACCACTGGTCCGCCCGGGGCCTGCGGGACCGGCGCATGGCGCTATGGTCCGGGTTCTGGCTGCAAACGCCCAAGGGCCAAATCGGCTTTGCGGGTGATACGGGGTATGGCGAGGGCGCGATTTTCCGCGACCTGCACGCACGCTACGGCGCGCCGGATGTCGCCCTTATTCCCATCGGGGCTTACGAACCCCGCTCGTTCATGGCGACCCAGCACGTAAACCCCGTGGAGGCCGTGCGTATTTTCCGCGATATCGGGGCCCGGCAGGCGCTGGGAATCCATTGGGGAACATTCCAGTTGACCGACGAAGCCCGCACCGCCCCCTGTGCAGACCTGCATGCGGCCCTGCTGGCGGCAGACATTGCCCCCGACCGCTTCGTGCCCGCCGAACCGGGTGGTGTGTATGACTTTCCCTGACCCCTGCCAATCCTGCCACCGGCGCAGGGGTGGGGGAACTAGGACGCATGCTCATGCGGCAGGCGCAGGGACTGGAAGTGGATCACCTGCTCCTCGTAATCGAGTTCCTGCTGAAGCTTCCATTCCGTCTGGTCGTTGATCTCGCGCCGGGCCACCATGGCGCGCATGAGCTGGCGTTCGGCCCGCAGGACCTGCAGGCGCAGGGCCAGTTCCTCACGCGCGTGGCGCACGGCGTTGGCGCGATCGGCATCGTTCATGTGCAGATCGGCACTTTCTTCATCCAGCCGGCTTTCGTAAAGCTGGATCATCCGCTCCGCCACGTCGCGCCGCACCGCGTCGTCTACGGCAAGGGGTTGCGCCTGCGTGCCCGCTTCAGGCTCGGCCGTGGTGTCGTGGATCTTGCGCAGCACCGCCAGGGCCGTACCGATCAGCTTCTGGCGGGCCATGTTTTCCTCCTGCGCTGCGGTATCCACCAGTTCGGGCGGGATGAAGCGCAGGCACAGGGGAATGGCGATACTTGCCCCCAAAAGCGAGAACACGATCACCCCCGCGGCAATGACCACCACCGCCTCACGCGCGGGGAAGACATCCGTCCCGTCCAGCCCCGATGGCAGGGACAGCACGGCCGCCAGCGTCACCGCACCGCGCACCCCGGCAAAGGTCAGCAGCAGGCTGGCGGCAATGCCGGTCTGCTGGTAGGGCCTGTGGCCGACATGGGCCGCCACCCACCGGCCGGACATGCACAACCACACGCCCACCATGCGCATGGCCAGCATGATGCCGTAGATTTCGGCCACCAGCACACCGTACTGCCACAGGGCGGCATGGCGCATCTGCATGACGGTGGTGGCGCTGGACAAGAGTGCGGGCAGTTGCAGGCCCAGGAAAAGAAAGATCAGCGCGTTGAACACGTAGCTGATCATGATCCAGACCGTATTGGCCTGCAGGCGGGTGGTGGTCGCGGCTTCCTCGATCGCGCCGGACAGCTTGAACACCATGCAGCCCGCGACAGCCGCCAGAATGCCCGAGCACTCCACCGCCTCCGCCGCCGCATAGGTCAGGAACGGCAGGAGCAGGATGAAGACAATTTGCGAACGCCCGTCTTCCAGCCCGCGGCGCAGCAGTTCACGGTTGATGCGGGCCGCAGCCCACGCCATTGCCCCGCCGATGACAAGCCCCCCGAGCGAGACAAGCAGGAACGAACCGAACGCCTGGCGGTATGAAAATTCCCCCGTCAGCGCGTCGGCCATCGCAAAGCGGAAGCACACAAGGCCCGATGCGTCGTTGAACAGGGCCTCCCCCGACAGAAGCTGCAAAAGCCTGACCGGCACATGCCTGCCCTGGATCAGGCTGGAGACCGCGACCGTATCGGTGGGCGAAAGGGCGGCCGCCAGCGTGAAGCAGACCGGCAGGGCCAGGAACGGCACGATCCAGTGAATGACATAGCCGCAGACCAGCGTGTTCAGCACCACAAGCCCGAAGGCCAGGAACAGGATAGGCCCGCGCAGGGCATTGAATTCGCGCAGGGGCATGCGAAACGCATCGGCGAACAGCAGGGGGGGCAGGAACACGAACATGAACAGTTCGGAATGCAGCCCCACATGCACGCCGCACAGGGCCGCCCCCACCCCCAGCACGATCAGGATCAGCGGCTGGGGCACCTTGCGGCGGAACAGCGTGACCAGCAGGCTGCTGACAGCCGCCAGCCAGAGCAGGAGCAAAATGACTTCAACCGTCAGCATCGTGCCCGTTTCCTGCAAGGGTGTTCTATCGGCTACACACCGCTATCAGAATGGAGGACCGGCGTCACCTCGGGCGGGTGCAGCACCTCGCGGGCGACAAGCCGTTGCAGCCAGTCCGCGAAAACCCGCACCCTTGCGGACAGATGCCGCCGGTGCGGATAAAGCAGGGCCATGGGCAGCGGGGCCGCGCGCCAGGCAGGCAACACTTCGACCATCTGCCCTGTCTTCAGATAGGGCCGTACATCGTAATACGGGATCTGGACCAGCCCCAGACCCGCCAGGCAGCAGGCGATCTGGGCTTCGGCACTGTCCACCGTGACACGGCCCGGCAGGTCCAGCGTGCGGGTCTGGCCTGCGTCCTCCCATTCCCATTTTTCCACCCGCCCCGTGCTGGCCGATGCGTAATGGACGATCTGGTGCCCTTCTGCCAGCAAGTCGGTCGGGCTGTGCGGCACGCCGTGGCGCGCCAGATAGGCGGGTGCGGCCACGTTCACCAGCGTCAGTTGCCCCAAAGGCCGGGCCACCATGCCCGATATGCGCAATTCCCCCACGCGCAGGGCACAGTCCACCCCATCTTCCACCAGGTTGACGGGCCGGTCCGTCACCCCCAGGTCCAGCGCGATGCCGGGATAGGTGGTCAGAAAATCCCCAAGGGCGGGGGCGACCACCAGCCGCCCGATCCTGACCGGCAGGCTGACGCGCAACCGGCCGCGTATGCGTTCATGCCCCCGGCGGAACAGGCTTTCGGCTTCTTCCATATCAGCCACCAGGCGCAGGGCGTGCTCGTAAAAGGCAGTGCCATCGGGGGTGGGGGCCACGCTGCGTGTGGTGCGTGTCAGCAACCGCACGCCCAGCCGGGATTCAAGTTCCTGCACGGCGGTGGAGACACTCGAACGCGGGAGGCCAAGCGTTTCGGCCGCGCGGGTGAAGCTTGTGGTCTCAACCACGCGGGCGAAAATGCGTAAAAGGTCGATCCGGTCCATGCCCTGGCTCCTGTTGCCGCCTTATGGCCCCGCCATTGTTCGTGTTTTATGACATATCTTATCATGATTAAGAGATTTATCTGGAAATTTCGACTGATATAGTCCTAGCAGACTGATCGGACGGGTGCCCGAAACCAAAGCCCCGCAGCCAGTCAGGCACGGAACACCAGGAACAGGAATACGAACATGGTCGATCACAGCCTTGCAGGCAAAACCGTCCTGATCGCCGGGGGTGCGAAGAACCTTGGTGGCCTTATCGCCCGGGACCTGGCCACCCATGGGGCCGGCACGATTGTCATCCACTATCGCAGCACCCACAATGCGGAGGACGCCCAGGCCACCCTGCGCGCGATCGAGGCAGCAGGCGCGCGCGGCATCGCCCTGCAAGCGGACCTGACGGCAAAAGGGGCCGTGGCAAAGCTGTTCGCGGATGCAACAGCCGCCGCCGGGCCGCTGGATATTGCCATCAACACCGTGGGCAAGGTGCTGAAAAAGCCGATCACCGAAACGACGGATGACGAATACGACGAAATGTTCGCCGTCAACACCAAGGTCGCCTATCAGTTCATACGCGAGGCAGGCCAGCACCTGCGCGATAACGGCAAGCTGCTGACGCTGGTGACTTCGCTGCTGGGTGCCTATACGCCGTTCTATTCCACCTATGCGGGGTCCAAGGCGGCGGTGGAGCATTTTACCCGTGCGGCATCCAAGGAATTTGGCGCACGCGGAATTTCGGTCAACGCCATCGGCCCCGGCCCGATGGACACACCCTTCTTCTACGGCCAGGAAGCGCCCGAGGCCGTGGCCTATCACAAGACCGCCGCTGCCCTTTCGCCTTTCAGCAAGACAGGTCTTACGGATATCACCGATATCGCCCCCTACGTGCGCTTTATCGTATCCGAAGGCTGGTGGATGACCGGGCAGACCATTCTGGTCAATGGCGGCTACACCACCAAATAAGCCCAATGCCGCGTATTCCGCCCCCTGGAGGGGGGAGAGAAACCGCTCCCCCGGAATGGGGAATGCGCGGCCGTTACCCGCATTCCCACCGCCCTGCTGCTCCGCCCCCTGCCGCTGTTGCGTCGAGGCAACAGCCGCGGGGTGGGGCTGCATTTTTCATCGGAAAGGGATTGTTATGATATAATATAACATATACACGGACGGCTAGTTCCACTTCTGACAAGGCCGCCTGCCCCATGATACGCCGCGCTCCCGGTCTTTTTTTCTATTCGTCCATCCTGGGCGGCCTGTGCCTTGCAGGCGGCTCGGGTGTTGCGCAAACACCTGATACCCTGCTCAAACCCGGCCACGCCAAGCAGACGCAGGGCCAGACAGGCAGCCAGACGGCGGCCCAAGCGGGACGCCGGACAACCGGCCAGATACAGGGCCAGGCGCAGGTTACGCACGTCACCACCCCCGCGGCAAAGGGGCGCCCCCAGACCACGACCGTTACGACCGACAAGGCGCATGATGCGCAACAGGTGATCGTGACGGCCCATCTCGATCATATGCGTGCAACCCTGTCGCCCACCACGGGGGCAACGGTGTACAGTTTCAGCCGCAAGGCGCTGGAGACCATTCCGGGCGGGGACAACGCACCGCTGAACCAGGTACTGCTGCAGGCCCCCGGCGTCGCCCAGGACAGCTATGGCCAGATCCATGTGCGCGGGGACCATAACGAGGTGCAGTTCCGCCTTGATGGCGTGCAGTTGCCCGAAGGGCTGAGCGTGTTCGGCCAGGCGCTGATGACCCGCTTTGCCGACAACATGTCCCTGACCACAGGGGCCCTGCCCAGCCAGTTCGGCTTTTTGCAGGCAGCCGTGGTGGATATCACCACCAAGACCGGTACCACCAATGGAGGCGGCAACCTTTCCATTTACGGGGGTGCGCGGGATTATTTCTTCCCGTCCCTGCAATACGGTTTTCATAAAGGGAAGTGGGACTTCTTTGCCACGGCCGACTTCGTGCATGACCGTGTGGGTATTGAAAACACCATGCCCACCTTCAATGCCCTGCATGATTTGAGCAACCAGTACCATTTCCTGGGCCATGCCCGCTACACGGCGGATGACGACACGCGGATCAGCTTTATCGCGGGCGTGTCCAACGCGGAATATCAGCTTCCCAACAATCCGGGCCAGCAAACGCAGTTTTCAATGCCGTCCTATTCCGGCAGCGCACTGGCCCAGCAGTTGGCCGGCAGCGGCGACAGTGCATCGCTCAGCGAACATCAAAAACAGATCACGGATTTTGCCATTCTCGCCCTGCAGAAGGAAATAGGCCCGTTCAGCCTGCAAAGCTCCGTGTTCACCCGCTACAGCAGCCTGCGCTATTCCCCCGACCCGCTGGGGGATCTGGTCTATAACGGCATTGCCCAGAATGCCGCGCGTTCGGTTTTTTCCACCGGCACGCAGCATGACGTGACATGGCGGGCGGCACCGGAGCATACGGTGCGTTTCGGCTTCCAGGTTTTTGTCGAACGCACCATTTCCAAGACCATCTCCTCCGTTTTCGCCCAGGACGGGGTGGATGGTGACGGCAACCCCGTATTCGGCACGCAGCCCGAGACCATTCGTGACAGCAGCGGCAAGACCGGCATGGTATACGGCGTGTACGGCCAGGACGAATGGCAGCTTACCCGCAACCTGACCCTGAATTATGGCCTGCGCTTTGACGGGGTCAGCGAATATACGTCCGAAACGCAGTTCAGCCCACGTGTGAACCTGGTCTGGAAGCCGTGGAAAGGTGGCGTTCTGCACGCGGGTTATTCGCGCTATTTCACGCCCCCGCCGTTCGAGATAGTTTCAAGCTCGTCACTGTACAAATTCGCGCAAACCAGCGCCGCACCCGCCAATTATCGCAACAACACGGTGCGCGCCGAACGCGACCATTATTTTGATGCCGGCTTCGAACAGACCTTGCTGCCCGGCTGGCGGATCTCGTTCGATGCGTATTACAAGCTCGCCCACAACCTGATCGATGAAGGGCAGTTTGGCGCACCAATTGTCCTGAGCGGGTTCAATTACCGGCGCGGGCAGGTGAACGGCTACGAATTCAGCACGTCTTACGAACGCGGACCGTTGTCCCTTTACGGAAATTTTGCGTGGTCGCGCGCCATCGGCAAGGATATTACCAGCGCGCAGTTCAATTTCGACCCCGACGACCTGGCCTATATCCAGAACCGCTGGATCCATCTCGACCACGACCAGCGCTGGACCGCCTCGGCCGGTGCTGCGTATACGCTGTTCCACCAGACGCGCTTTCCGCTACGCCTGTCCGCCACCATGGTCTATGGCAGCGGCCTGCGGGCAGATGGTGCCGTGCCCAATGGCGTGGCACTGACACCTTACGCCACGGTCAATTTTTCCGTCGTGCAGACCATTCACGACACATTCGGTCATCGCTGGCCGGGTGATACGCAGTTGCGGCTGGATGTCACCAACCTGGCAGACCACACCTACCTGCTGCGTGACGGCTCGGGCATTGGCGTGGGCGCACCGCAATACGGCCTGCGCCGGACCATTCTGTGCGGTGTGTCGCAGGGGTTCTAAACATCACCGCCCGGCATCGCGCCGGGCGGTTTAACGTAGCGTTAAAGCCGACCCACATTACCCTTACCGGAGCAGGTCCAGCAGCACCGGCCATACCGGATGGTCCCACCCATCCGGCACGGCCAGCGCGGGCAGATTTCAGGCCGCAGCGACGTCGCCCAGCGCGGCCTTGAGCTTGGCTTCCGCCTCGGGCGAGAGCGAAGTGCGGATGATCCGGGCATGGCCCTTGAACTGCGACAGATCGGCCAGCACCTTTTCAGGCTGCGACTTGCGGACCAGAATGAACAGGGCCGAACTATTGGCCGGAATGGTCTCGCTCAGCGATTTGATAAACCCGTCATCGATCCCGTAATCGGACATCTTGCCTGCCAGCGCGCCCGAACCCGCGCCAACCGCGCTGCCGATCACGAAGCCCGCCAGCGGGTTGAGGCACAGCATCCCCACCAGGACACCCCAGAACCCACCGGAGACAAGCCCCCAGGACGCCCCGGCCTTTTCGAGATTCAGGCTCTGGTTCAGATGCACCTTGCCCGCCCCGTCACGCGTGACGACAACCGCGTCTTCCAGGTCGAGCAGATATTCCTTTTCCAGCGCACGACATTCATTCAGCACTTTTGCTGCGTCATCGATATGGTCGAACCCCAGAACTATCAGATCAGACATGCTGCCTCCTTGAACCCCGGTTTCATCCCCTTGATAAAACACCCGCAGGTTGATGGCTCTTTTCGATATGGTGATCAATGGGTGCTTGTCCATACCCATGTCCCGCAAAGTCACGCCCGTATAACTGGCACTGCTTCAAGACTATTTTATAAATAGAATATTTATTTTTCAGATATACAGATCGGGAATGAACGGGACAAAGAACGGACTTTACCCTTGTCCTCACATTCATATGGCAGAATTGGTCCATATGGGCCACGCATAACAGACCGGCACGCAGGGCCCTTGCCGTGAGCCCTGCCGGGCCGAATACTTTAAAAATATCACTTGAGTTCAAGGAGGTTTACCTATGAACACGATTTACAAGGCCGCATTGGCCGTAACGCTGGGTTTCGGCCTGGTCGCAGCAGCCCCCGCCATGGCCGCCGATGTCGCACCGGGTTCCGTGGCGCAGGCTCCTGTCGGCCCGGGCCCGACGGTGGATAACGCGTCCGTCGGCAATATCGCAGGGCTGATGTATTACTGTTACGCCCACGATATCGATGACGACACGACCGTGCGCTCCCTGGGCCGCTCGCTCGCCAAGCGCAGCGACGTCACGTCCGACCCGACCTATGGCATGGGTGGCGCTGGCCTGCTGAGCGTGGGAACGGACCAGACCGTGGACCTGAACAAGGCCGATAGCGATATCCGCACCGCCACATGCGCGCATGCGGCCCAGCGCGGCATTACGCTTGATGACGGGTCTTTCCTGGTCCCGTAAGAGCAGGCCGCACAGGCTCTTTACCCCCATGGCCCGGCCCTTCGAATGGGCACCGCGCCATGGGGCACGGCAACAGGGTTACCGGCACTTTACCTGCACGGGCCCGGGCTGACGCCCCCTTCCGAATTTTTCCTGATTTCCGCCGGTCTGCGGCCTGTGCCTGCGCGAGTCTTTTATTCGCGCCAGAGCGGAAACTTCCTCCCCATGACAGTCGTTGAAGGCTTACCCCTTCTCAACAACGGGAGGCTTCCATGACATTTCTGCAAACGGTTACAACCGCCATCAGCCAGGTTGGGGATTTTGTAACGGCTGCCGCCTTCGACAAGTCAGGTCTGCTGACAGCCCTGAACGAAGTGCTTGGCCCCATTCCCCGGCCGGACAGGCCCAGCAAGCTGGAACAGCGTGCGCAGGCCGCTGGCATGATCGGGACCATACGCCGCTGGCAGGCTTCCCCCAAAAGCCCGCCCGCCACGGAACGGGAAGTGCGGACATTCTTCCTGCCCGAGGAACTGGACCGGTTTTCCGACCAGACGGGGCTGACGGATACCGCAACGATAAGAATGGTGCGCAAGCTTCTGCCGCTATGCGTGCGGCTGCGGGCTATTCATGACCCGTCGCTCAAGCCCCCGGCCGACCCGGACGAGCAGTTGCCTGCGGCATGACGCGCCCATGCGAAGGGTCGGGGGGTGCTGGAACGGCTGCTGTTCCGGCAGGCAAATGGACGAAGCTGGAGGCAGGCTGCCGGGCGCAGGTGGGGAATACACTTCCCGCCTGCGACCTTGGCATATGGGCAGGCCGCGGCCCGCGGATAATCCCGCGGATAGTCAGGGCAACTGGCGCAGGGACCACGCACCGTCGGGTTCGGGGGCGGCACTGAGCGGAATGGCGTTGGGCAGGCGGACATTGGCGGGCAAGGCCATGGCCGAGCGCAGGGCCCGGAACAGCGCGCCATGGGCGACGATCAGCGGCTGGCCGGGCTCCTGGGTTGCGCGGTTGACCGCCCCCACGGCGCGTGCGCGCAGCACGTCGAACGATTCTGCCCCCGCTGGTGTGTAATGACCCGCGATCCAGTCATCGTACCAGGTGCCTATGGGCTGGCCTTCCTGTTCGCCAAAACAGACTTCCGCCAGATCGTCTTCGATCGTCAGGGGCATGACCGGCAGACCGCGGGCAGCCAGTTCGTCCCGCACCACGTTGGCGGTGCGCAATGCGCGTTCCAGCGGGGAGGATACGATGCGCGCAATCCCCAACCCGCCATCGGCCCGGCTGGCGCGCAGGGCCTGTTCGATCAGTTGCCCCGCCGTTGCCGCCTGTTCCAGCCCGGTTTCGTTCAGCGGCACATCCGTGCGGCCCTGCGACAGGCCCGCGCGGTTCCAGTCGGTCTGTCCGTGACGCAGGTACCAGTACGGGCGGGGGGAAAGCTGGCTCATGACACCTCAGTCAAACAGGGAGGAAACGGAACTCTCATCCGCCACGGCGCGCATGGCGCGGGCCAGCAGGCCGGAAATGGTGACCTGGCGGATATTGCGCGCCGCGCGCACGGCGTCGGTCGCCTTGATGCTGTCTGTCAGCGTCAGCATTTCGATCGGGGAATCGGCCACCCGTTCGACCGACTGGCCCGTCAGCACGCCATGGGTCACGTAAGCACCGACCGAGGCAGCGCCCTGTGCGGCAATGGCGCGCGCCGCATTGCACAGCGACCCACCGCTGTCGATGATGTCGTCCACCAGCAGGCAGTGGCGGCCACGCACGTCGCCAATGACATTCATGACCTCGGACACGCCAGCGCGTTCGCGCCGCTTATCGATAATGGCCAGGTCCGTGTTCAGCCGCTGGGCCAACTGGCGGGCACGCACCACGCCCCCCACATCGGGCGAGACGATCATGAGATCGCGATCGCCGTACTGGGCGCGGATATCGCGCACGAACAGCGGGGCCGCGTAAAGATTGTCGACCGGGATATCGAAAAAACCCTGGATCTGCATGGCGTGCAGGTCCAGCGTCAGCACGCGGCTGGCACCGGCTTCCACCAGCAGGTTGGCCACCAGCTTGGCGCTGATCGGCGTGCGCGGGCCGGACTTGCGGTCCTGCCGGGCATAGCCGAAATACGGCATGACCGCGGTAATCCGCTTGGCCGAGCCGCGCCGCAGCGCGTCAAGCATGATCAGCAGTTCCATCAGGTTGTCATTGGTGGGGGTGCAGGTGCTCTGCACGACAAAGACATCCTCGCCACGCACGTTTTCGTGGATTTCGACGAAAACCTCCATATCCGCAAACCGCCGGACGGTCGTATTGCACAAAGGCAGGCCAAGCTCGGCAGCGACGGCCTCGGCCAATGGCAGGTTGCTGTTACAGGCGACAATTTTCATGACAAGGAGGGTTCCCGGCCTCAGATGTTACACAAGGTACAGACTTAGGACACTGCAAACCGGGCGGGTTTAGCAACCAAGCCACCTCTTGTCATCCTTGCTTCTGGACAGGGCTGTCTTCTGCCACGCCAACGTGGCACAAATGCCGCGCGCGCCGGCAGGCCGGACATCCGTCGGCTGTCGCCCTGCCCTTGCGCCACCGCACGCAGTTCTTTACTCTGGCCAGCCTGACATGAACGACACGCCCGCCCTGCCGCAAACGCCATCAGCCCCCGACACGATACAACCCGTTCTGCGGCTGGTGCCCCAAGGCGGGCTGTCCTATTTCTGGCGCGCGCTGAACGATATCGCCCAGGGCTTCCATTACCGCATGCTTGCCCTGACGCTGGCGTGGCTGGATATCCGGCTGCGTTACCGGGGCTCCATTCTCGGGCCGTTCTGGCTGACGGGCACCACCACCATCATGGTCGCGGCCATGGGGGTGCTGTATTCCTACCTGCTGGAAGTGAACGTACACCAGTACCTGCCCTTCCTGACCTTTTCCATCGTGCTGTGGTCGCTGGTAGCGGGCGTGCTGCGTGAAGGCTGCACGGCCTTTACATCGGCCACCCGCCTTATCCATTCCGCGCGCATGCCCTATACGCTGCATGTCATCCGGGTGCTGGTGCGCAATATCCTGGTTTTCGCACATAGCGTCCCGGTCGTGCTGGGCGTGTTCCTGTGGTTCCACGTAAGACCCCACCACCTGGCCGCATTGCTGCCCGCGACCGCCCTGTGGCTGGTGGACTGCTTTTTCGCCATCATGCTGCTGGGCGTACTGGGCGCGCGCTTTCGCGATACATCGCCGATCGTCGCCAGCCTGACGCAGATCGCCTTTTTCGTAACCCCTGTCATCTGGGCACCCCAACTCATGGCCACCGGGCAGAACTGGCTGCTGCTTGACCCGTTCTTTCCCCTGATCGAAATCCTGCGCGCCCCCTTTACGGGCGATATCGTGCAGGTGGCGGTCTGGCCCGCGGCGCTGGGGTGGTCGGCCCTGCTTGGCCTTGTCACCTTCTGCCTGTTCGCCCGCATGCGTACGCGTCTGGCCTACTGGGTATAAGGCGATGGCAGGCATAGATGTCCGTGACCTGGAGATCACGTTCCCGCTTTACCATGGCGATGCACGCCACCTGCGCGCCATGGGCGAACTGGGGGCGGGCACGCGTTTTGCCCATGACGCGCGCAACCGCGTGGTGGTGCAGGCTTTGCGCGATGTCAGCTTCAGCCTCAAACCCGGGGACAGGCTGGGCCTGATCGGTGGTAACGGTGCGGGCAAGACCACGCTGCTGCGTGCGCTTGCCGGCATTTACGAACCCGTGGGCGGCAGCGTGACCATACGCGGCACCATAGGCTGCCTGCTGGACCCGCAACTGGGCATGGACATGGAACTGACCGGGCGCGAGAACATTCGCCTGCGCGGGATGTTCGCGGGGCTGACGCGCCAGCAGATCGCCGATGTAGAAGACAATGTGGAGGAGTTCGCGGCCCTGGGCTCCTTCATGGACTTGCCCATGCAGACCTACAGTTCGGGCATGACGGTGCGCCTGTCCTTTGCGCTGGCCACCGCCATCATGCCCGACGTGCTGCTGATGGACGAATGGTTCATGGCCGGGGATGCCGCCTTCCGCGCCCGGGCGCGCGCCCGGCTTGAAAGCCTTGTCTCGGGTGCGGATATCCTGGTCCTGTCCAGCCACATGTCGGACATCATGGCCGAATGGTGCAACCGGCTGATCTGGCTGGACGGCGGGGAAATCCGCATGGATGGTCCGACACAGGCCGTGCTCCACGCTTATGAAAACCGCTCCTGACCAACATTCGGGAAAGAGCGCGCCACCCCACCGACAGGTCCGTTTGCTACAAGCCTCTCATGCCTGTCTTTCAGTGCTTGGGTTATTCGCATTATGCGACAGACGTGACATAGTACAGCCCGTCCTTCACCTTTTGTGAAGGATTGTCAGACGGAGCCCGCATGACCCGGCCTACCCCGCCCGGCAGCCGTAACAAGGCCTGTTTCACGACCGGCAGCATCATGCGGCATGTGCTTGTCATGGCGGGTACGGGGGCCATAGGGCTGATGGCCGTGTTCGCGGTCGACATGCTGAACATGGTCTATATCAGCCATCTGGGAAATACCGCGCTCAGTGCGGCCATCGGCTTTGCAAGTGCCATCATCGGCTTGCAGATCGCGGTCTCGATCGGCATCACCATCGGGCTGAGCGCTTCCACCGCGCGCGAAATCGGGGCCGGTCGCTGCGCGGAAGCCCGGCGTATCGCGTCATCCGCCATGGCGGTCATGCTGGTGCTGACAGCCCTGCTGGGCGTGGGCACCATGGTATGGGCCCACCCCATCCTGGCCCTGTTCGGGGCGCGGGGTGAAGCGCTCGATGCCGCCAGCGCCTATCTGCGCGTAGTCAGCCCCGCCCTGCCCCTGATCTGCGTGGGCATGGGCACCTCCGCCCTGATGCGGGTGGTGGGCGATGCCAGGGGTTCCATGAACATTACGCTGATGGGGGCTGTGGTTGCCGCCATACTCGACCCGCTGCTTATTTTCGGCCTGCATGAAGGGCTGATGGGGGCGGCCATCAGCACCGTCCTGTCCCGCCTTGTGGTGGGTCTGGCGGGGCTGCGCGGCGCATTGGCGCATAATATGCTGACCCTGCCGCGCCTGCACCGTATCGGGCCCGACACGCGCCGCGTGGCCAAGGTGGCGCTGCCCGCGGTCCTGACCAACCTGGCCACACCGGCAGGGGGCGTTTATGTCACGCGCGCCATGTCGGGCTTCGGGCTGGAAGCGGTGGCGGGCCAGGCCTCCATCGAACGCATGATCCCTGTCCTGTTCGCACTGGTCTTTTCCCTGACGGGCTCGGTCGGGCCCATCATGGGGCAGAACCTTGGGGCGGGGCGGCATGAACGGGTCACGCAGACATTGACGGCGGCCCTCAAGCTCGTGGTGCTGAGCGTTGGCGTCACCTGGCTGGTCCTGGCCTGCGCGCAGGGTATCGTGGTGCAGCTTTTCCAGGCCCATGGCAACGCCGCCGCCCTTATTCACCTGTTCTGTTCATGGACCATGGGCAGCTATTTGTTCGTAGGCATGCTGTTCGTGGCGAATTCCGCCTTCAACAATCTGGGCTTTCCGCTTTATTCCACCGCCTTCAACTGGGGCCGCGCCACGTTGGGGACCGTGCCCTTCGTGATGATGGGTGCGCGTTTCGGCCCCCTTGGCGTGCAGGCGGGTCAGGCGCTGGGTGCGATCATTTTTGGCACCCTGGCGGTCTTGACGGCTTTTCGCGTAACACGGAACCTGAAGGTGGTGCGGGCCGGTACGCCCACGACACCTGATACTGTCCCTGTTTCCGATATTCCCACCACCAGTGCGGAAGCGGCCATGGCCGAACTGGACGACGTGGAGGGAACCCCTACCTTCTACTCTGACGACAGGAAGAACCACTATGTCCAGGCTGACGACTGAAGAACGCAATGCCCTGCCCGATGACGCCTTTGCCCTGCCCGGGCGGCGCTACCCGATCCCCGATGCGGCGCATGCGCGCGACGCACTGGCCCGGGCGAGCGAAATGCTGCACCGGGGCGAACTGACACAGGACGAATACGACACGATCCACCGCCGCGCCGAAGACGTGCTGCGCCGCGAGAGGATGTAACGCCCACTCCATGCTGAACCGGCTTTACGCCCGCGTCATGCGGCATGCCGCCAGCCCCCATGCTGCATGGTGGCTGGCGGCACTTGCTTTTTCGGAAGCGAGCTTCTTTCCCTTGCCCCCCGAAACACTGCTTGTGCCCATGGTGCTGGCGAACCGTGAAAAAGCCTGGCGCTACGCCACCCTTTGCACCCTGGCCAGCGTCGCAGGCGGGCTGCTGGGCTGGCTGATCGGCGCGGTGCTGCTCGATACGGTGGCACGCCCGATTGTCCATCTGTACCACGCAGAAGCCACGCTTGCGACATTGCAGGAAAAATTCCGCCAGTGGGGGGTGTGGATCATCCTTGTCAAAGGGCTGACCCCCATCCCCTACAAATTCGTCACCATCGCCAGCGGCATGGCACATTTCGCCATTGCGCCGTTCATGCTGGCCAGCCTGGTCACGCGCGGAGTGCGGTTCTTTCTGGTGGCAACACTGCTCTGGCGCTTCGGGGCCCCGATCGAGCGCTTTCTCGAACGCCGCCTGCCGCTGATTACCGGCGCGTTCGCGGTCCTTCTCATCGGGGGATTCCTGGCCCTGCGTTACCTGTAGCCCCCCGGGCCGGTTCGAAAATCCGGGCAGGTCGCAACCCGTGGGTTGGCTTTTGCCCGGTTCGCCCGGGCCGCCCACGCCCAAAGCCTTTGCCCCGGGCCATTGGGCCGCCCACTTTGCGTGTTGGCCCTATGCACGGTCCTGATACCTGCGCGCATGCGGCGCGGGACAGGGCCGAGCGGTCACCGCTTGCGTGCGGGAAGGTTCTCGGGGCAGTTAGAAAACACTTTGCATGTCTCCAGAGCGAATATGGGAGAAAAAACGGACATGGCTTCACAGATTGCTGTCATTACCGGGGCTGGTTCGGGCATCGGGCGGGCCGCGGCGCTGGCGCTGGGGCGCGCGGGGTTTGACATAGCCCTTCTGGGCCGCAACAAGGCCCGGCTGGACGAGACCGCACGCGATCTGACCCGGCACGGCATACGCTCCCTGGCGATAGAGCAGGACGTGGCAGATCCCCAGGGCGTGCAGGACGCGGCCGAGCGGATCGAGCATGAGCTGGGCCCGATTGCCGTATGGGCGAACTGTGCGGGGGCCACCGTTATCGGCCAGACCGCCGTACTGGCCCCGCAGGACATACGCCGCGCCACCGAAGTCACCTATCTGGGAAGCGTGTATGGCACGCTGGCGGCCCTGAACGTCATGCGCCGCCGGGGGCAGGGCACAATCATCAATCTCGACCTAGCCCCCGCCCTGCGTGGGCTGCCGCTCCAGGCGGCGGAAAGTGGCGCGCGCGCCGCCCTGCGCGGGTTCTGTGCCAGCCTGCGCCCCGAACTGCGCCATGACGGAGACCGTATTCGCGTGGTCATGATCGACCTGCCCGCCATCAACACCCCGCGTTACGGCCTGACCCGCAACAGGACAGGCAAGCGGCTGAAGCCTTATGGCGCGGTGTACGAGCCCGAAGTGGCGGCCGAGGCCATCTGCCGCGCGGCCTTCGGGTCGTCCCATTCGATCTCCATCGGGTTGGGCGCCCTGCTGGACCCGCTGCGCGCCCTGGTGGCCCCGTTCTACCGCGAGGCACGCCTGGCCGATCACGGCTACAAGGCGCAGATGAGCTATGACTGGACGGAAGGCACCCAGCCCGACGGCCTGTACGAACCTGTTGCAGGGGCGTTCGGGGCGCATGGCCCGTTCGATGAAAAATCCCGCAGGCTGGACAGCCCGCTGAGCATTTTCGTGCCATCCAACCTGCGGGCAGGCCTGTTCGGGGCGCTGGCTGCCATGGCGCTGGCAAGCCTTGCAGGACATATGAAAAAATCCCGCAAGGACTGAACGGCCACGATCCATTCGGCCCCACATTCCGCCCTTTGGAGTCCGCCATAACAAGGATGATTACAAAGGCGACGTGCGGGGCTGCGGATACCCTGGGGACACAGGGCTACCTTCGAAAAGAGCCATTCTGCCCCGGGCCTTCTGACGCGGGGCAGTATCAGGGGTGGTGGAACAACCCCCCGCCCCATACCCACCATGCATTATGGGCATCGGCCAGGCGGTCCGCCGCCTGGCTTGCGGCTTCCGCACTGGGGAACAGGCCGAAGCAGGTCGCCCCCGAACCGCTCATGCGTGCGATCAGGCAATCGGGCTGCCCCGCAATATCCGCCAAGGCGGTGCTGATCAGCGGGCAAAGTGCGCGGGCCGGTGCTTCCAGGCTGTTTTCCAGGGCTTGCAGCGTTTCGGCCATGGCCTGTGCATTGGCCCAGGATTCGGGAAGGTCGGCACGCGGCACAAACCCGCCCTCGCGCCGGCGGAACACATCGGGGGTGGAGACCCCCTGCCCGCAATTGACCAGCACCATGCCGCAATCGGGCAAAGCGGGGGCCGGGCTCAGTGTTTCGCCAATGCCTTCCATGCGGATTGTCTGGCTCAACAGGCAGACCGGCACATCCGCCCCCAGTTTTTCAGCTTCGGCCAGCAGCGCGGCCTGCGGGGCATCGATCCGCCATGCACGGTCGAGCAGGCGCAGGGCTGCGGCGGCATCGGCCGAGCCACCCCCGATCCCCGACGCCACGGGCAGGTTTTTCTCCAGCACCAGACGGCCGCCGCGCACATCCGCCCCCGGCCCCGCCAGCCCGCGCAGGGCCGCCGCCGCTTTCATGACCAGGTTGTCAGGCCCCGCCGCCGCATGCCCCAGCACCTGGCCAAAGCGCCCCTTCAGTTCCAGATGCAGCGGCTCGGGCCCGGGTTCGTAGCGCAGCACGTCCCCCGCCTGGGCAAACACCACCAGGCTGTCGAGCAGGTGGTAGCCGTCCGGCCTGCGGCCTGTCACATGCAGGTACAGATTGATCTTGGCCGGAGCGGCCTCTGTCAGCAGGGCGGCGGTCACAGCGTGTGATTTCCTTTTTCAGACTCGGGTTGTGTCTTGTCATCGTTCTGGGCAACGCCGGCGCGGCGCAGCGCGGCGCGAATCCGCTCTTCATCCGCGGCATTCGGGTGCAGGCCCAAAGCCATGTTCCACTGGTCCACGGCTTCGGTCCGGCGGCCGACCCGCCAGTAGGCCTCACCCAGATGGTAATTGATCTCCGCATCCTCGGGCGTCAGTTCAGCGGCTTTTTCAAGCAGGGGCATGCCGCCCGCAAGGTCGCCCTGTTCCAGCAGCGCCCAGCCCAGGCTGTCGGTAATGGCGGCGTCCTGCGGGGCAAGCTGGTGCGCCTTGCTGAGCAGCCTGCTGGCCTCGGGCAGGTTTTCACGCCGCTCCGCCATGGAATAGCCCAGGAAATTCAACAGCATGGGCTCGTCCGGCGCGTAAGCCAGCGCGGCACGCCCGTCATCACGCGCATGGGGCCAGTCGCCCGCCTCGTAATAGGCGCTCGCACGCAGGAACAGCAGGGTCCAGTCCGTGTTTTTCTGTGCGGTGCCAATGTCCAGGGCGCGGGTATAGGCGGCGATCGCGCCCTTCCAGTCCTTTTTCTGCGCAAGGGCGTTGCCCAGGGCACGCTGCACCACGACCTGCCCCTGGGCCTGCCGTGCAAGGGCGGAGAGCAGGGTCACGGCCTCGTCCACCTGGTCGGATGAGGTATCCATCACCGCCAGGCGCAGATTCGCCACCGGGGCCAGCGGATCGTCCGGGGCGATATGCTGCAAGGTGCGGCGGGCGGCGGCGGTATAGCCTTCCTCATCCTGGATTTCGGCCAGCATCAGCCGGGCGTCGGCCTGCGCGGGGTCCATGCCGAGCGCAAAACCCAGCATCAGCCGCGTGGCTTCATCGATCTGGTAGCGATTGGCGGCCCCTTTCATCGGGTCCGTGCCGTCACGCCGTATCTGGTCATGCGCCTGTTCCCGCAGCAGGAACGCCGTCAGCACATAGGCACGCGCGATTCCCGCCCGTGCGGTGGAGACGGGAAAACGCGCAATGGCCGCCTGCAACCCGGGTCCGGCCAGGGCCAGCACCGCATCCGAACCGATCTGCGCGCGCAGCAGGTCGCGCGCCTGGCTGTGCTTGCCCTGCGACCACAGCCACGCCGCGTAAGACCGCGCCAGCAGCAGGTCACCCGCAGGCATCATCTTATGGGCCTGTTCGAACAGGATGCCGGCCTGGGGCTGCAAGCCGCCTGCATGCGCTATAAGGCCCGCATGCGTCGTATAGAACGGCACCAGCACGGACCCCTGAATGGAGACAAGCCGCGCAATGGCTTTATCCGCATGGCCCTGGGCCTGTTCGCACCACGCCATGAGCAGGGGCATGATCAGATGGGCAAGCGGGTCTATCTCCGCCTGCCTGTAGTACCGCACGGCATCCGCCCACGCCCCGCGGGAGAGCGCATCATTTCCCAGCACAAGGGCTGCGATAACGCTTTCGCGGCCTGCGGCATCGCCCGATTTGCGTGCAAGCTGCACGGCCTGCGGATCCCCCGCCATGACACTGCGCACAAACGCCTGCTTGAGCAGGTTGTCATTTCCCGGATCTGTGCGCAGCGCGTCGCGGAAAGCCTGGGCGGCTTCGGGGTCATCCCCCAGGCGGGCGGCCACGATCGCGCGTAAAAACGCCCCCGAATCGACCGTGCCGTCTGTGTTCGCGCTTTTCTTGGCTGATTTCAGCCCCGGTTCGGCATGGGGCAGAGCCGTTGTCGCAACTCTCAAGCCCGCCCTGCTCACCATAGCCGGAATAGCCGTGCCTGACGCCAGGGCACGCGGGCCGGCCGGTGCCAACGCGGCCCCGAATGCTGCGGACAATGCGAAAACCATAGGCAAAAGGCGACAAGACAGCATAAGAACCCTTTAATGCTCGAACAGCGGCAACGGACCGCCCTGTGGCCGCCCCTGCCCCCGTGTGGCCACAAGCCAGCCGCCCCCGAACGCGATCCGGCCCCGGCGCGAGGGAACGCGATGAACGGCTCCCTTTTCTCTACCGCGCTGGAGCCAAACCGCCAAATACTGTGGCCCGCCGGCCGTCCTGTGATAGGGTCGCACTGATGGAAGCCGAACTGTCCCTGCTGCGCCTTTATACGGAATGGGGGGTGGATACCGCCGTGGCGGACACCTCGGCCGACCACCGCCGCGCCGTGAGCCACCCCCTTCCCCCCGTGGGGGGGCGCGCTACCTCGGCGCCACCCGGCGAGCGCGCGCGTCTGGCGGACGGGGCGGCGGCCTATGCCCCCGACAGCGCGGACCACGCCCCCCGCCCTGCGGGAATGCCGCATGGTCTACCCCTCGGGATGCCGACCGCATTACGCGGAGAGAACGCGCCATCCGCCACGCCCCAGGCCGGGGCCAGTGTTGCGGATGCCATTACCCTGGCCCGTCAGGTCGCGGCCCGGGCCGACAGTCCGCAGGCCCTGGCCACGGCCATGGACCGGTTCGAGACATGCCCCCTGCGCGCAACAGCCATGCATACGCTGATTCCGCAGGGACCGATGCAGGCCCCGCTGATGCTGATCGGTGAAGCCCCGGATGCTGATGAGGACCGTAGCGGGCAGGTTTTTGCAGGTTTGTGCGGCACGCTGCTGGATGAAATGCTGGCCCCCCTGCCCCTGGCGCGCGCCGACCTGCTGCTGGCCACTGCCCTGCCCTGGCGGCCACCGGGCGGGCGCCCCCCTTCGGATCTGGAACAGCGCGTGTGCCTGCCGTTTCTCGAACGCGCCATAACCCTGTTCGCGCCCCAGCGCCTGGTGCTGTGTGGGCGCATGCCCGCCACCATGCTGCTGGACCGCGACACCCCGGCACGCCGGCAATGGCAGGCTCTGGACCTGCCGGGCCTGCCCCCCTTGCCCGTGCTGTGCATGCGCCACCCGTTGCAATTACGCGCCAGCAGCACGGCCCGCCGCGAGATATGGCAAAGCCTGCTCATAATCATGCAGAGCCTGCGCCAGGGTGGCTGAAAACAGCGGTTTTCCAATTTGTAATAAGATGCGCACTGTAACAAACAAATACTGCATTCTTGCCCAGGAAATACCGAGGAAAAACAAAGAACTCCCACAAAGATGGCAAAATTGTTGCACAATGCGGCGTAACATTTTTTGAAACGCCGTCCCGGATGCTTGATAACAGGAAACTTGCTTTTTCGGCGTGAAGCGCCTAGACCCCGCCAGCCATGCGAGCGATAGGTCAAATTCCTCACCAGATCGCGGCAAGGGCCTTTATGGCCGGTGCCGCCCTGTTGGCCAGCGCTTCCGTCAGCGTGACGAGAGCCCATGCCAAGCCCCCGGAGAACGGGCACGAACCGCACAGCGAAGAGCTGGCCATGGTTCTGCCACGTCCGGCTTTTCCCGAAGGGGATGATCTGGCCCTGCCCAAACCCCTGCCACCCGATGTGGCAGCGCAGATCCGCGCCATTTTCCAGATGCAGCGCCAGGGCGCTTTCGCCCAGGCCATCAACAGCACCACGCATCTGACCGATTCCACCCTGCTGGGCGAACTGGAAGCGGATCGCTACATGAACCCGGCCTACCACCCCAACGCGACGGAACTGCGCAACTGGCTGAAGCAGTACGTGGGCTATGCGGATGCCCCGGCCATCTGGGCCCGCCTGGCCGCCTTGGCAGACCGGGGTGGCCCGATGCCGCCTGCCCCCTCCCCCGAACGGCTTGCCCCCCAGCACGCCGCATTGGCGGTGGACCCGCAGGCCCATGACTTCACCCGCAACCCCCTGCTGGACCGCACCCTGCGCGAACGGGCCACCTGGGGGCAGAAAGGGGCCAAGAGCGCGCTGCACCTGATCAGCACCACCCCGGGCATGACACCGGCCTATGCCGCCCAGTTGCAGGCCGAAACCGCCCAGGCCATGCTGGCCTTGGGGGAGACGGAACTGGCGCTGGATATCAGCCGCACCGCCCTGGACAGTTCGCACGGGCAGAACGCCCTGGCCGGGTTCCTGGCCGGGCTCGCCCTGTGGCAGAGAGAGGAATATGGCGCGGCCATTCCCTTCTTCGAAACGGCAGCCCACGCACAGCATGCCAGTGCGGACACGCGCGCGGCCTGTGCCTACTGGGCGGCCCGCGCGCATGACAAGGTCGGCAACGCCCACAGCCATCATATCTGGCTGCAGCATGCCGCCGTATTTTCCCGGACATTCTACGGGCTGCTGGCCGCCAACACGCTGGGCACGGAAGCGGCCAGCCGCAAGGCGGCCGAAGCCCGGGCCAGCGCCAGCCACACCCCGCGCGGCAGCCGCCTGGCCGGGTTCGCCCCGCTGGAAAATGCTGCAACGGACAGCACCACCAATACGCCCTCAAGCCCGGTCCTGACCGAAATCGATATCGAAGCCGTGGGGGCCACGGATGCCGGGCGCCGCATTTTCGCGCTGTTGCAGATCGGTGAACGCGGCATGGCCGAAGACGCCATGCGCCGCATCTGGCCCACCCTGCATGACGTGACCCTGGCCCGCGCCTTCCAGCTTGTCGCCCAGGCCGGGGGCCTGCACGATCTTGCCAGCGAAATGGCCGAGGCCCAGCGCACGCACGCCGCAAACGCACAGGGCCAGGACGACGCCCCCCTGCCGCAGCTCCAGCCGCGCCATGGCTTTACGATGGACCCGGCCCTTGTCTATGCGCTGGCCCGGGTGGAATCCAATTTCGACGCCCATGCCGTTTCGGGGGCCGGCGCGCACGGGCTGATGCAGATCCGCCCCATTACGGCGGATTTCGTCACCAGCCCGTCACCTTCGGCCATGACGCACCGCTTCGAACAATCCGCCTCCGCCCTGCACGACCCGAGCCTGAACCTTGAAATCGGGCAGCGCTACGTGCAGTACCTGGCGGAACTGACCCGCCAGGCAAGCCACACGGATGCGCGCGGCGGCGATATCATCCGCCTGCTGGCCAGCTACAATGCCGGTCCCTCCGCCCTTGCGCATTGGGAAAGTGCGGGCCCCACGGCCGCCGACCCGCTGCTGTTCATCGAGCTTCTGCCCAATACGGAAACGCGGGATTACGTCCACCGTACCCTGACCTATCTGTGGCGCTATGCCGCCAAGATGAAGCTGCCTGCCCCGTCCCTGACCGCACTGGCCCACGGCACCTGGCCCGATTTCGCGGATGAAAAGGCCCTGGCCCAGACCGTGCATTAAGCCCGCCGGGCAAAGCTGCTTTGACAAACAGGTAGCCTCTGCCATTGGGCTGGGGACTCAGCCCCCTACCGTCACCAGTTTTTACGGAATAGCCCTACCGGAGCCTGTAGCGAGGGACGCCGGTCGATATTATCGCCCGAAGAAGCCAACTCGCGGCGCATCCGGGCCGGGTGACTTCATGCCGCCCATGGAGGCCATGAGCCTGCGAACTCCGTCGGCAATCCCCTTGAAAACGCCCTGAAGAGCTCCTGACGCCAGAGCGGAGCACAATGGACCAGCCTGCGCGTGGCGGCCCATTGCAGTGCCTGCAAACAGTCTTCCTCAGTTTTCCGCCAGGGCTTGCCTGCTGGCGCGCACGCGCGATACGCGGCGGCCTTCCACCTCCAGCACCTCGAACAGCCAGCCTTCATAGGCCACCTTGTCCCCCACTGCGGGCACACGGCGCAGCAGGGCCAGCAGCAGGCCACCCAGCGTATGGTAGCTGCCTTCCTCGGGCAGCATCCGCAGGCCAAGGCGGTCTTTTACCTCATCGGCGGATTCAGCGCCGTCGAGCACCATGATCGCGGGGGGGACCGGCGTTGTGGTGGTCTTGTGCGTGATATGCTGCAATTCGTGCAGGGTCTCGCCCACGATGGCATCGAACAGGTCCGAGGCCGTCACAATGCCTTCGAATGCGCCGTATTCGTCAAACACGAAGGCCATGCCAAGCGAAATACCGCGCATGCGCTCGAGCATGTCCAGGGCCGAGATACTGTCGGGCACCACCACCATGGGCCGCAGCCCGGCCTCTATGGAAGCGGGCATGCCGTCCAGCACACGGTCGAGCATGTCCTTGGCCAGGACGACGCCCACGGGATTGTCCACCCCGCCTTCGCACACCACGATCCGGGCATAGGTGCTCTGCTTGAGGGCACGCACCAGGGCTTCGCGCCCGGCATGGCGGTCTATCCAGTACAGTTCGTTGCGCGGGGTCATGATCGCGCGAACGGGCCGGTCGGCCAGGCGCAGCAGGCGCTCGATCATCGTGCGTTCCTCCTGCTCCAGCACCCCCGAGCGCGCTCCTTCGGCGATATAGGCTCGCAGTTCCTCTTCCGTAAGCGATTCATTGACGGCGTCACTCGCGCCCATCAGCCGCAGCACGAGGTTGGAGGACTGGCGCAACGCCCAGACGACCGGTCGTGCGACGGTGGCCAGGACTTCAAGCAGCATGGCCAGGCGCGATGCCAGGACCTCGGGCTCGCGCAGGGCAAGCTGCTTGGGCACCAGTTCCCCCACCACCAGCATCAGCGCCGTGATGGCGACAACCACGATCACGATCGAAAGCTGCGGGGCCACCGGGCCGATAACGGGAAGTTCCTGCAACAGGGGGGTCAGGTGTTCCTCGATCCGCACCCCACCAAACGTTCCTTCAAGGATGGAGACCAGCGTCATGCCCACCTGCACGGTCGGCAGGAAGCTTTGCGGGTCTTCGGCCAGGCGCAGGGCACGGTCCGCCCCGCGCACGCCCTGTTCGTGCAACCGGACCAGGCGCGGCTTGCGAACGGAGATGAGTGCCAGTTCCCCCATGGCGAAGACCGCGTTCAGGAGGGCGAGAAAGATGATGATAAAAATGGAGGAAATCATGAATGCAACAATATGGCCTGCAACGGGATGGGCTTTGCCCTGCCCCGGATGGAGCCGACAAAGATCGATACCGGGCAGAATACGGGATGAACCGGCCGGAAGCCAGAAGCGAAAGGTTGGCCTGCGCACCGGTCAGCCTCCCGTTTCGGCGGGGACACTTCATGCGGGAGCCGTATGCCTGCCCCACCCAGAAAGCGGACCAAAACGGTATGTTTTATCACGCAGCACATGAAAAAGGCGGCCCCCGAAGGAGCCGCCTTGCATAACCCGGCGCGATTCGCCCGATTCATAACCCCGCCTCACACCCGCTCAGCAACCCCGCAGGGCACCCGAATGGGGAAGCGGGAGGGCCGAAAGCCGCGCGCTATCCCCGCCGGGCGGGTGTGCGGCGCAGGGTTCAGTCAGCCGCCGTCGATTCCGCCGGCGTGCTGGCCGCAGGCGCTTCGTCATTGGCACTTTCGGTGCGAATGATCTTCACGCGCGGGGCCTTGGCAGGCTTGCTGGCCGCGATCGCTTCCATCTGTTCTTCAACCTGCTTGGAGAACACGTACTGGGCGGGACGCTGGTGGGCGAGCGAGATTTCCGGCGCCATGGGCTTTTCGGTTTCGGGGCCGAACAGGGCGACCTTGGCGATATGCCAGGGCCTGCGCACGGCATCCATCACGGCGGTGGATTCATAGCCCGAATGCACCATGCAGTCGGCGCATTTTTCGTAATTGCCGGTGCCGTAGTCGTCCCACTTGGTGTCGTCCATCAGCTCCTGGAAGGTTTTGGCATAGCCTTCACCCAGCAGGTAGCAAGGACGCTGCCAGCCGAACACGTTGCGCAGCGGCTTGCCCCAGGGGGTGCAATGGTACTGCTCGTTCCCGGCCAGGAAGTTCAGGAACAGCGGCGACTGCGTGAAGCGCCATTTCTTGCCCTTGCCCAGGCGGAACACGTCGCGGAAAAGCTGCTTGGTCTTCTGCCGATTCAGGAAGTGTTCCTGATCGGGTGCCCGTTCATAGGCATAGCCCGGTGCGGTCATGATCCCGTCCACGCCCATGGCCATCACTTCATCGAAGAAGGCGGCCACGCGCTTGGGGTCAGCCCCGTCGAACACGGTGCAGTTGATGGACAGGCGGAACCCGCGTTCCTTGGCCTTCTTGATGGCAGCCACGGCACGGTCGTACACCCCGTCCTGGCAGACGGAGGCGTCGTGCATGGTCTTGTCACCATCGAGATGCACATCCCACGAGAAGAACGGCGAGGGTTCGTACTCGTCCATCTTCTTTTCGAGCAGCAGCGCATTGGTGCACAGATACACGTATTTCTTGCGCGCGATCAGGCCGCGCACGATCTGCGGCATTTCCTTGTGCAGCAGCGGCTCGCCACCGGCCACGGCGATAACGGGCGCGCCCGCTTCGGCATCGGCATCGAGGCATTCCTGCACGGTCATGCGCTGGTTGAGAATTGCCGCCGGGTAATCGATCTTGCCGCAGCCCGCGCAGGCCAGATTACACCGGAAAAGTGGTTCAAGCATAAGCACCAGCGGATAACGCTTGCGTCCCGTGATATGCTGTTTGACAACGTAACTGCCAACCCTGACGGCCTGCATTATCGGTACAGCCATAAACCCCCGCTTTGGCGCCTTGCTTACGCCCTGTCGTGACTGAAGAAGATTATTCAGTATGCCAAAACAGCGCGGCCATGCCACTGCCGTGATCAGTCTCCTTTCGGCTCGGCCCGTTCAGGCTGGCCAGACAGACCCGGCAGTTCCAGTGCCACGCATATGTAGTCCTTGGCGTGCATATAGGTGGCCCGTTTTGTCAAGCTCAAGTCTTTTCCCACAACCGTTGCAAAAATGACACATTCGTAAGTCAGTTTTGTTTCAAAGCTTGCGTTCTTGTCGGATTCATTAAACCACAGCTCCAAGAGTTCGCGGTGTCTAGCGGCAAGGTGACGCGACGTAAGACACGTTGGCACGCGCGATACGCCAGCCCGGAACGCGGCAAGCCGGGTATGACGGTGTTTCGCCTGCCGCCTAACAAGAAGATGGAAACGATCGCATGGACAGGTCCCTCGATAAGAACGCCCCATCCCCGATTCCGACCCTTGGTCGTTTTCCAGCGCTGGACCGGGTCAGTTGCCCGCTGGATCTGCGGAACCTGTCGGTCGAGCAGCTCAAGCAGGTGGCGGATGAATTGCGGGCGGAAACGATTGACGCGGTTTCGACCACGGGCGGGCATCTTGGCGCCTCC